>CAWDVW010000009.1:0-28840 GCA_963805855.1 Candidatus Dadabacteria bacterium | reverse complement strand
CCTTCGTCTCCTCGGTCATGAAGGTCGAGCCGCAATGGATCGACTATAACGGCCATCTCAACATGGCCTATTACAACGTGCTGTTCGACCGCGGGTGGACGAGGTCTACGAGCAGTTGGGCATCGGGCCGAGCTACCTCAAACGCAGCGGGCACTCGACCTTCACCGCCGAGGTGCACGTGCGCTATTTGCGCGAAATCCATGAAGGCGATCCGGTGCGGGTGGAGTTCCAGCTGCTCGATTTCGATGCCAAGCGCATTCATTATTTCGAAACGCTCAAGCACGCCGAGGAAGGCTGGGTGTCGGCCACCTCCGAGAACATGACGCTGCACGTCGATATGACGGCGAAGAAGGTGGCGCCCTTGCCCGACGACGTGCTGCGCCGGCTGGCGGCGATGAAGGAAGCGCATGCCAAGCTGCCGGTGCCGGCAGGCGCCGGGCGCAGCATCAGGATGCCGGCGGCCAAGCCCGCGCAGGCGTAGACAAGCACCGGCGGCGGCATAGCGTTTCCCTGAAGCGATAAAGAACGACCAAGGGAGGCGCCGATGGCGGACGATTTGGCCCAGGGCTTGGCCGAAGTCAAAATGTATTCCGACTTCAAGAGCCCCTATGCCTTTCTCGCCTTCGATCCCGCCTTCGCGCTCGAGGACGCATACCGCATCCGGCTGAAGTGGAAGCCGTTTCAACTGCGCATCAAGGGCAAGGGCCAGCGCAGCGTCTATTCCGAATACAAGGTGAAGTACTCCTACATGGACGCGCGCCGCTGGGCCAACATGCGCGGCGGGCTGATGATCCGCGTCGTCTAGTTTTTGAATCTTTGGCATTTACCTATTTCACAAATAATAAAGAGATCAAAAAGAATACTGCGCTTGTTATGATGATTAGGGGACCTGCAGGGATACCAGTTAGCTGGAATCCTATTATTCCGAATATGCCCGCTGTACTACCCAGAAGTAGTCCTCCGTAGGAAATACTGAAATAGGTTTTTACTCATATTCTTACTGGTGCTTGCCGGTATAGCGACTAGGGCTGCAGTTAAAAGGCCACCTACTACCTTAACTCCAATGGCAACTACCGCGGCTATACAGATCAGAAAAACTAGATTCATTATGCGTATGTTTATTCCACTCACCTTGGCTAAGTCTTCAGAGACGCTAGCAAATACGATGTTTCTAAAGATCTTTTTGATTACAAAGAAGATGATCAAGGAGACTATTACTGTAATTACTGTATCGGTTAGGGTGATTTTGGAAATGTCACCGATCAAGGCTTCCGTTGTTTCTTCCTCTGGTAAGAAAAGAAAGGCTACTGATAACGAAGCAGAAAAAACAATTGCTGTAAGGGCCTCAAGTGGTAAATTCGTTCTAAGCTCAAATAACCATATCAAGACCCTGATTCCAAATACCAAGAACACTATTGCTCCAAGGGATATATCGAAACCGTATATCAAAGCAAGGGCAATGCCCTGTAGGGCCAGGTGTCCCAAGGCTCCTCCCATAAGTGACATTCTTTTACTTACCATTAGAGAACCCAAGTAACCCGCTACTCCGCAAATAAACGTTCCGAGTAACAATGCTAGGATCAATTGCATGCTAGTTACCTAAATGTGAATGCTTATAAAACTCAACGCCAGTGCCATAGAGTTTTTTCAATTGCTCAGGAGTGATTAATTCCTGTGGCTTACCGTAGCAAAAGTAGCTCTTGTTGAGACATAGAACACTATCAGCATGCCCCCAGACAATACTTAAATCGTGGGTGATCAGTAGTATTGTCAAACTGTGTTCCTTCCAAAAATTATGTAGGAGGGTATAAACAGTTTCTTGACCTCCCAGGTCGATGCCTGAAGTAGGTTCGTCGAATAAAAGGACCTCAGGCTCGTCAACTAATCCCCATGCAATTAGCATTCTTTGGAATTCTCCTGTCGACAATGCGCCGAAGCCTTTCTTCAGAATTGATGGTTCCAGGCCGACTAGATTTAATGTCTGTGTGATTTGTCCATCATTAACATTCTTAAACTTAAAGAAATCTTCCAATACCAGCGGGAGGGAGGTCCTTTCTATGAAGCAATTCCTGGGGTGGCAGATAACTAATTCTTTTGGCATTCCACTCAACTTCCCCACTGTGGGGTAAAAGGCCCAAAATAGTTTTAAAAAGTGTTGTTTTACCAGCTCCATTGGGTCCTAATATCACCAACACTTCTCCCCTTTTTACGTTGAAGCTGAGATCTTTGAGTATCTCTTCACCGTTAAGTGTTACATTTAAGTTCCTGACAGTCAGAATTTCATTATCCATAAATTGACCTTAAATTATTACCATAAAGAAAAACTGAGACAATGTAGGTGAATATGAAATCTTTCTCTAGTCAACTAGCTGGAGCTTCTTTGGTTTTTTAAGATTTGTATGAGAAGAGTACAGCATGGGTTAGATTTTTCTCTTGTGTCTAGTCTAGATTTGTATTTTACCCCTAGATTGATACCACTTGCAATACCACACTATTGCCTCACATTAATATCTATTTGAAAGTTAATTCGTTGCCTCACGTAAAATATACTCTAAATCTTTTTGATTTTTCTCATTTTTGTAATTCTGTTTTTGATTTCTTTTTCTTAAATTTTCTTTTGCTGCCAACTTTCTGAGCTTAATTTGTAGTGCGGTTATCTGTCTTCTCAGTTCCGCCGGATTTAGTTTAGCATACTCTTGGTTTAACTTTTTCTTGTGTTCTTTCTCCACCAAGGGTGATTCTAACACCCTGTGGTATGGTGTCCTTGGCTGGTCATACCTCTTCTTCACCTTGCTTCCCACCCGAATCTTTTCCTCCAGTTTCATCACCGGCTGGAAGTAGTTAGTATATAGCCTTAAGCGGGAATACATTTGGTTTAACAGTCGTAGTTGCCCGGGAGTATCATAACGATGATAACCCACCCCACGCCTGACCACTGAGTAGTTCTTTTGCTCTACGTAGCAGTTATCATTCTTCCGATAAGCTCGGGCCCTGGTAAAAGTGATCTTCTCCTCCTCACAGTAACCATAGAGATGATCATTTATAAACTCTGACCCATTGTCTGAATCTATTCCCAGGAGCTCAAAAGGTAAGCGCTTTCTTATTTCCTTAAGTGCCTCAAACACCCACACCCGGGCCTTGTTCTTAGCCGCCTGGGTCTCAGTCCAACCGGTGCATACATCGGTCATATCCAGGGTCTGGATATACTCCCCACTGGGGTCTCCTCCCTCGTGCCCCACCAGGTCTATCTCTACAAAACCCGGTCGTTGCTCATCCCACTCACAGAAGGTCCTTATCGGTATCTGATGCTTGAGCAATGTGCCCGGCTTAGTCCTGGCTCTATGGCGAAGGGACCTTTTCTTACGCTCCAAAGCTAATACTCTGTCTATAGTGGCGGCAGAGATCTTAGACAATTTCTCTCTGACGGTCTTATCCAGCTCTATCTCCTTATACTTCTCCAAGACGGGAATCACCTCCTTCAAGGCTGGCTTAAGTCTCTTACCGCATATAAAACCCATGATCAGCCATACCCTCTTCAAAACCCTAACTACCTGCTCATCGTAGGTCCTGTTCCTGTTCCTCTTAACCCTCTTTCTGCAGTCCCCCACCAAAACAGTGTTATTATTGATCCTCATTCTCCGGCCATGATTCCTTAACAAAAAAGCAGCGTAACAGCGATTATACCCCGTCAGTTGTGTGTACTCGCCAAGGATGGTGCCTTTGTCCTTTTTAGTGGCTTTCTGATACCTCTTCGCTACTACTCGACTGACCGATCTTCTTTCTTTCATGGTTAGCCTCATCTATGCCTCCCGTTATCTGTCTAAGGGGAGACTATTTTGAATAGATTCTTAGATGAGGCAACGATTCTTTTTCAGATAGATTTCTGATGAGTCAATTCGACAACTTGCAATTGATGTGTACAGAAAATAAAATAGAATCACGAATCTCTCTAGGATTAAACCTAGTAGTGGCTAAACTTTTGGTCACTGTAAGTTAGACGGCGAAGCCATATGATGACATCTAAATTGAAATGTGTGACCACGTAGGTTCTCTTGGATGCTAGATAGCTTTTTATTTGATACTAAAGCGAATATGTCCACAATGGACCCTAAGGCCCGATTTAAGTGAAGAGATGAAGCAAGTCAAGCATAAGGGTCATGCAAGAAAAAATCAGAGTAGGAAACGCAATAACTTGCAATCAGTCAGTGTTCGATGTCTTGCAGAGAAATTCGAAACCAAACAAGCAGTCATAGCCGTGATAGGTCTTGGCTATATAGGGCTACCACTTGTGGTAGAGTTTTTTAAGGCCGGCTTCAGCGTCTTAGGTTTCGATATTGAAAGAAGAAAGGTAGATAAATTAAATCAAGGTGAGAGCTACATAAGTTATATCGAATCAGAAACCGTTGCGTCTCTTTTAGCAGACGAAAAATTTCAGGCAACGTCTGACTTTTCAAGACTCGCTCTAGCAGATGCCATTTTGATCTGCGTACCTACTCCTCTTAATTCTGATAACGACCCAGACCTTTCATTCATAACTAAAACTGCTCGGATAATATCAAAGTACCTAAAAAAAGGACAGCTTGTTGTACTTGAGAGCACTACTTATCCGGGCACCACGGAAGAAGAAGTACTTCCGATTCTAGAGAATGCAAACCTTAACGTGGGTAGGGATTTTTTCCTAGCGTATTGCCCAGAAAGAGTGGACCCTGGGAATAAAGATTATCAGACCTCTCAAATAGCTAGAGTCATAAGTGGTGTAACGAAAGACTGTCTTTTTTTAGCGACTACACTTTATAGGCAAATAGTGAATAAAATTTATTCCGTTAGTTCTTCGAAGACTGCGGAGGCGACAAAACTTTTAGAGAATATTTATAGGGCTGTAAACATAGCACTTATCAATGAATTAAAAATAATATTCGACAGAATGGGAATTGATATATGGGAAGTCATTGATGCCGCATCAACAAAGCCTTTTGGATTTACTCCGTTTTATCCAGGGCCTGGCTTAGGGGGACATTGCATACCTATAGACCCTTTCTATCTGGCTTGGAAGGCGCGATCCTACGGAATTCCAACCAGGTTTATAGAACTTGCTGGCGAAATAAACACGAATTTGCCAAGTTACATAGTTAGTAAAATCAGCGATGAACTGGTTAAGAAAAAGAAGAGCTTACACGGCGCTAATATACTAATTTTAGGATTGTCATATAAGAAGGATACGGACGACACAAGAGAATCCCCTTCACTGCGGATTATATCAATTTTGAAAGACCATGGCGCGAATGTTAAATATAATGATCCATATGTGCCGTATGTTGCGGGGTTTCGTCATTATCCAAATTTCAACATGAAATCAGTCCCTTTAACAGACGGTGTATTGGAGCAGTTTGATTGCGTTGTCGTCGTTACTGACCACTCAAGTTATAACTGGCAAGAGATAACGGATAGGAGTCAGCTTGTCATAGATACCAGAAACGCAACAAAGTTCGTAGGAAGCGGCAGGGGGAAAATCGTTAAGGCATGATTATTCCTAAGGATCGCCGAATGGTATCGTTTGACTAATTTCTTGACCGTTATTACGTTGGCACTAGTGATTTTGTCGGTATGAGTCGAGTTTATCCGTTGAAAGCGGATTCGGTGAATAGATCAACGGATCGAGAGTCTAGGGAGAGTCCTTTTTTAAAACGTAGTAGAAGTTAGATCGTCTTAAGTTATGAGTATCTTAGTTACGGGGTGTGCTGGTTTCATAGGCCAGAAGGTAAGTAGTCTTCTACTTCAGCAGGGGCATACCGTTCTGGGGGTGGACAATTTAAACACCACTTATGATGTGAGACTTAAACAATGGAGGCTACGACAGCTTAAGGCGGATCCACAATTCAGCTTTCACTACTTGGATATAACCGACCGTAGGTCTGTTAACGAATTTTTCGGATTTGCTATGCAGCTGCAGTCGGACACCACAAACCCAACACTTGAGGCAGTGATAAACCTGGCTGCACGAGCGGGAGTAAATCAAAGTTTGCACGACCCTTGGCTATACTACGAAACAAATGTTAAGGGCACACTAAATCTATTGGATCTATGTCGAAGAAATGGCGTTAAAAAATTTGTTCTTTCTTCATCATCCAGCGTATACGGGGATACGGAGTGTCCATTTCAGGAAGATCGACACACCGAGAGACCCCTTTCACCATACGCCGCTACAAAAAAGGCAGCCGAGGGCATTTGCTATACATACCACTATTTATATGGACTAGATGTAACCGTGCTCCGGTACTTTACTGTGTACGGTCCGGCAGGAAGACCGGACATGAGCATCTTTAGGTTTGTCAAATGGATTAGCGAAAATGAGCCGGTAATCGTTTACGGCAATGGTCGCCAAGAGAGAGACTTCACTTTTATCGACGACATTGCGAAAGGTACGTTGCTAGCTTTAAACCATTCCGGTTACGCGGTGATTAACTTGGGCAGCGATCGACCTGTAACGTTAATCTCTGTCATTGCGCTTTTAGAGGATATTCTTGATAAAAGGGCTCTCACAAAATACAACAAGCCTCTCCCGGGTGACATGCCCTCCAGCTGGGCGGATATTTCTAGAGCGAAACAACTGCTAGGTTGGGCACCCAGTACTACTTTAGAAACAGGGCTAGAGCAGACTGTAGACTGGTATAGGCGTAACCAGTATTGGGCTCATAAGATTGATCTACCATACGTCTAGAGTTACCTATATTGAAAATCTCCTTCCGAGTTCTAATTTCGGTTTGACCAGCTAAAGCGGCTAACTTGCAGGAATTACAAGCGAGATTCTGAGTAAAGAAAGAACAGAGTATAACAGCCGGTTGATTGGATTGTCCCTTCCTTCACTCGGTAAATCTGCACGAATTATGATTCAGCCACCTCATGATCGGCTGAATATTATCGAAAGCACAGAGATAAACCTTGAACTCCTCGAACCGCTCTTACCCAAGCATTGAGGTATACTACTTACGGCCTTAAAGGAAATGGAACCGAAGGGTTTAAAACATTAATCAAATCCATTTCCAGTGAGATTACGGAGGATATTGATCGAGCAATGCGAAGGAGTATGATCATTAAAACGGCTACAACAAGAAATGGGCGGTCTTTCCTTGGCGAGGGCGAAAAAGCTGGCCGTCCATAAAATGTTAACTGCCCATGGGCGCGCATCAAATATGGGGGAGAGAAAGCTAGTCGTGGTGATATCGGAGCCTGTCTGCTGGAAAGCCGCTTTGTAAGACTCAATAACGTTTCAATTTACTTTTGAAAGCTTGGCGAAAGAAGACAGAGCTCCAGGATTCGTTGGAGCTTTTATAAAGTGGTTAAAAAGCAATAAATTGGCCTCGAAATAGCAACTTGGAACAATTAGATAAATCGGAGTATCGTGAAATTGTGATCGGTTAAAGTCAATCACGAAAGTAATGATTTTGTTTTATTGGAAGTTTTCCGCATCAGATTTTCATGACTACCGTACTTCATATATTTCTCGGTACTAAGTTCGCTAATGGGGTTCGGTTTAATACAATTTATCTTCTCATGGGCTTGATCGAGCATGCGCGCTCGAGGAGATTCTCGAAACGGAAGTGGGTTTTGTAGCTTGCTATGCGATTAGCGCTTTGGAGTACAGGTTATTTCCGAGGATTTGGTGGAGCAGAGAAAGCAGTTAATGACCTTTTAAATCGTTTTAGCGAACTCGGTTTAGAAATGTTTCTCATTGCGGATAGGTCTAACAAAGATCAAAGAGATAACGAGCATTTCGAGCCTTTGCATCCCCATATTAAAGTCTATCAAAACAGTTTTCCTAACCCCTTACTTTTCGTAGATCGACCTCTTCGTTTTGCGATTAAACTCTTAGAGTATTCGAAGGCGTCCGTTCAGTTTGGTTTTTTTCTTTATAAAGCTGGAATACAGGTTATTCATTTACATTCTGTAAACCTGGATGTGCTGTTGCTGATCTTATATAGATATCTTTTTAGGTATCGTTTGGTAATAACATTTAGAGGGACAGACCTTGCGCTCGCGAAGTCAAGCCATTTGGCCCGATTCAAAGTTGCAATTGCACTTAAATTCGCAGATGCGGTAACGGCTGTATCCAAAGACATGTGTGATTATCTGAGAACAAGTTTTCACTTTCAGAACCCTATTTACATCAGCAACGGGGTTGACCGTTCGAGGATTAAAAAGAACGCGCCCGAAATGGTTGGAGGGGTGAAGGACTGTAGTTTTGTTTATTGCGGAAGGCTGACGAGAGTGAAAAGAGTTCCTTTCCTAATCTCGGCATTTAGTAAGAGTCTGAAGAAGGATTACCAGCAAGATCTTTACATCATTGGAGATGGCGAGCAGCGCGAGGAAATTCTAGAGTTGATTGAGGCATGCAAGATTCGGGAGCGGGTCACAATATTGGGGTCATTGAGGCATTGCGAAGTCCTGAGTGTAATCAACCGATGTCGCTGCCTAGTGCTAAGTTCGGCGAGCGAGGGATGCCCAAACGTTGCACTCGAGGCGATGGCTTTGGGTAAGCCTGTTATTGCTCCAGACACAGGTGGTTTGAAAGATCTTGTTCGCCATGGCGAGAACGGCTACTTGTTCCCAATTGACCGGGGCGACATTCTGTCTGACTTAATCATAAGCATGGCAGAGGATAGAGCAAGTGCTTCCGAGATGGGGAGAAACGCTATCGAAACTGTTACGGCTAAGTTTGATTTCGAGAAAGTCGTGCAAAACTATTTGCGCATCTACCAGGCCTTCGGATTGAGTAATTGAAATTGGTAATTCAGCGTTTGAAGGAAAATCATAAGCATAAAGTCATTGTAGTACTGCGAGCATTGGAAGAGGCAATGCTCAATGTACTCGGATTTTTAAACATAGTCCCCCTTTTTTTTCCTGCCGAAACCAGAAAGAAACGGATAGCATTCCAAGCCTACTCCGTTCATTTGGCACAGCTTTATCAAACAATCACTCCGAGACTGCTCGAAGAGGCTGAAGCAATCGAAATATTCTTCATAATTTTGCCACATCCTCACTTTTCGCATAGATCGAGACTTGAATTAAGAAAATTTGTTCATTCGGCCCTTCGAATTCCACGAAAGAACATCAAAGATTATTGGCAAACAATCTGGTGCAAATTCGACATTATCGTTTGTACCGATGTGTATTCGAAGTTCCCGTTAAGAAGAGCCAAGAAAATCTTGCTGAAGCACGGAGCTGGTGTTTCAAGTCGCATAGTTACAAAACATCCTTTTCGCAAAACGATTTTCGATTTTGACTTGACGCTGGTTAACGGAAATTATGATTTGGACTTGATTCGTAGATTCCTCCCAAACGGGAAAGCTAACCTTAAGCTGATCTCTATTGGCTTTCCGTATTTAGATAGGTTTGAAGACCTTATTGTAACCCGCCAAATGTACGAACAGAGGCTGGGTCTTGATGCAAATAGGAAAATTGTGCTGTTTGCGCCCTCCTGGCGAGGATTAGAGTTAATTCATAGACGAAGGGAGGATTATTTTGACCAAGTCATATCCATTCTCATAGAGTTGAACGTCAATATCGTTATTAAACTACATGCCTGCTCGTTTAACAAGGTCATGGTTGGAGGTATGGACTGGCAGCACAAGTTGAGTAAATTGTCAAATTTTTCAGGTGTTCATATTGACTATGACATTGATGATATTCCTGCTCTTGCGTTTTCGGATATTTTGATCACTGATATTTCCAGCAGAGCGTTCACTTTTATGCTTCTTGATAAACCACTTATTCAGTTGGTTCCTCTCGATGTGTTCAAAGATAAATTGGATGAAGACAGAATACACCTTATGAAACACTGTTCTTTCGTAGCAGCGGAACCCAAGGACATAAAAGATATTTTCAATTGCTTGAATTATCACGCACCGATGCGCGCCAAGAGATTGCAAGTTTCGCGTCAATGTTTTGCCAATTACAGTAAGGCGACCGAGGAGTTTGTAAAACTCTTACGCAAAGAAGTTGAGCCGCGAGCGTAATGACATCAGTTTCCAAATATCGAGAGATTTCCGTAGCCTGCAAAAGCGAATTCCTGGGCAAAGGCTATAAGGAAAGGAATTTTTTCCCGCACAAAATATATTACATTCCTAAATGTGGACCGGATGCGTTGAAGTTATCCGAGCGAATGTGTGGAATCAGCGATCATAATAAATCGTGGGAAATTATATTATATGCCAATAGGCCATTGATAGACGAATTCGCCGAAGAACTATTTTTTGATGATGACATAGTGTGGCACCAGCAGCACTTCGGCAAAATTGGTCATATAGCTTTTGCGTATCTGGTTATCGACGGAAAAAAACTGTATGGCTTAAATTACGTTTCTGATGTTGTGCAGCGAATTTCCAGGAGGAAAGAGTTTAAAACCAGAATAGAAAAAAAGTTCCAAGGTTGGCATCATATGCTTCTAAACGGCATTATGAATTTTGCCATAGAACATAAACTACAAACGATTTATTCACCAACCGCTGACCTGGTACTCAAACATACCGATCGTGCACGAAATGTTCAAAGGGAATTATTCGATAGAGTTTACGATAGGGCAGTTCTTAAGCATTTTACTGTGATAAAGAAAGGGGAATGGTGGGCAATCGACACAGCTAAAAACAGAAATACTGTCATACTTCCCGAGCGAAAAGAGGAAATAATGGATAATGAGAAAACGATTTGTATAACTCATGATATAGAGAAGGGCATTGGGCATTTCGACGTGGACCCCAATTTTGCAGAGTTAGCGAACTACACCTCCCAAAAGAACCTTGAGGAAATGCTGAGAATTGAGAAAGAATTAGACGTGAAAGCAACCTACAACGTTCTCGGTTGCCTTTTTAATGAAGTAAGGGCTAAAATCGAAGCCGACGGACATTGCTTGGCATTTCATTCTTACGACCACAAATTTAATCAAATTTGGCCTATGCCGAAATCTTGTAAAAAGATTGTTCGAGTGCTAGTACGAGCCTTAGGTAAAAATCCTAACGCTAAATTTTTGGATCAGCTGTATAGGTGTAGGTACGTGGATATGCGCATTAAGGGTTACAGACCACCACGCTCAAAAATAACGCGTGAGTTAAGCGACAAGAACCTTTGTTATCGTAGTTTTGAATGGCTCGCCAGTTCGAAGAACTCGCTGGGAATGAAATTGCCGGAGATGAAGAATAGAATTGTAAAAATACCGATCTTCTTTGATGATTTAAAAATGTACAAACTTGGCGCGAAATATGAAGATTGGGAGAAAGAGGCGATACACAATATTAAAAAGCATGATTTTATCGCTTTTTGTTTGCACGATTGCTACGGATCCATTTGGCTACCCTATTATAGAGAATTTCTAAGAAAGATTCGTGGACTTGGAAAGTTCAAGACGTTAAACGAAGTTGCTAATGAGGTTATTTTGAGCAACTCGATATGAGTAGCAAATGATGACTGACGTTAGTGCTGTTGTATTGACAACTGGCGAAGAAACTACTCAACGGGCGATTAAGAGCGTAGAAAAACAAACGCTTAAACCTGGAGATATAATCATAGTCGAGAACGTGACGCCTTTTCATAAAGCTTTGAATTCAGGGGCGAGTAAGGTAAAAACCGAATTCTTCGTCCAGGTGGACTCTGATATGATTTTGGACGAAGATTGCTTCGAACAACTTAGAAAATTTATTAAGCAAAGCACCGGGGCTGTTTATGGACAACTTAGGGATTCTTTGATCGGTAGAACTTGTTGTATCAAAATGTATAGAAGAGAATGTTTTGATTTTGTTCAATTAAGAGATTCAATTTCTCCGGATACCGATTTCAGGGATGATATTATAGAAAAGGGCTGGTCTACGTCACAAGCCTTGAGGTTAGAGGGAAATACGACATATACTTGGCACACATTTGGTGAACACAAACCCAGCTATACGCCACACTATACATTTTCAAAGTACTTGCTGGAAGGAAGGAGATACAGATACAGAAAAAAGTTAGACGGGCTAATTTCGCATCTAAAGAGGCTCGAAGATAGCAGCCATGAAATGGCGTTAATTGCGAAAATAGCAATGCTCCATGGCATCTTCCTTAGTGAGGATACTGACTTATTAAAACCGTATTCAGGCGATCCAGAATTCGATTTTTTGAAACGATTTTTGGAGAGCGGAGGCAGTATTAAAATGAACCGGCCAACAGTCTCGTCTTTTTCTGTGCTTAAATCGAGAAAAACATTTGAAACGTACTTCAAACTGGGTATAGAATTAAGGAATGCCAATGCCTTTTCATCGTTTAAAGATTGTATAGATGTTTTGAACGAAACTAGCAATGAATTTAACTGGATAGCTAAAACGGGTTTGTGCCATGGTTTATTTTCACAATCTTATAGTGAAGATATGGTCAAAAAGGAATATGAAAAGCTCAATGAGCTACTTTCAAATCATACACTTTCCATCATTATCAAGAACAAACTTAGAGGCTATTTCGCACATAAACACGGTCGATTTCCTCAGTCGCTTTTTTGTAATAGATTAAGAAAACTATTTCCTGTAATTTTTCAAAAGATAAATACAGGCCAAACAAAGTAAACATGAATATTCCATCAAAAAAGAGCCTTACAGAGCGGATCAATTATTGGAGCAGAATTCATCGTTGCCCAATGATTGAGGGCGTTAGAGTTTGGGATTTACGCAAGACCGGGAAATCTATGAAGATTACATAGTTAGCAGAGATAAGACCTTGTCTTAAGATTTTTCTCTTTCTTAATTCAAGAAGGGTTGTGGTCGTCCAGTTGGTAAACCTTCACATCCAAAATCCATTAGGATTAACATTTGCACCTGAGGCGTTTTCTAATTTATTCAGTCAGACGGCAATCGGAAATCCGGCGAAGATAGAACCTCTTTTATCGTTTTGGACTTTAGGAAAGAGGGCAATTGGGCAGCAATTATGTGTCTTCCTTCCCAAGAAGCCTGGTCTGGCCTGAAGTGGAAGCGCTTTATTGGGCTATGATAAAAAGGAGTGCACAAACTGAATAAGAAAAAGTTGCGCATAGGGCTCCTCGTCGATTCGTATATCATACCTGCTTGGGCATACCTAATGCTGGATAGAATAAAGCAATCGGATTACGCAGATATTAATTTAGTTGTTCTGAATACCTCCGAAGAAACCAAAAAAGAATTTTTTACCCGTGTTAAAGATAATTCGGACAGGCTCTTATACCTTGCCTATAGAAGACTGGAGAATAAATTCATAAGACCACATCCCTATGCCTTCGCGCAGAGGGAAGCAACCGATCTATTGGCTTCGGTTCCCGTGATTAAAGTAAAGCCGACTCAGACGAAGTATTCGGATTACTTTGAAGAAAAGGACATTTTAGAAATTAAAAAGCACAAAATAGATATTCATATTCGACTTGGGTTTAGGATACTGAGAGGCAATATATTGGAAACAGCGAGATTTGGTATATGGTCTTACCATCATGGGGATAATGGGGTGAATAGAGGTGGACCGGCCGGGTTTTGGGAGGTTTTTGAAGGCCGTCCCGTGACTGGTTCAACTTTGCAGATACTAACCGAAGACTTGGATAATGGTTTGGTAATATCTAAGTCATTTTCAGCTACGGATCAATTCTCTCTCAATCGAAATCTTAATAATTGCTACTGGAAGAGTCCGGCATTGCTGCCTAGGAAATTAAAAGAGCTATACGAACTTGGAGAGAAAAAATTTTTTCGTAATGTAAGAGCATTGAATGGCCATGAAAGCTTTTATTCTCATAGACTTTATAGAGCGCCAACGAATGGAGAAATTGTTAAATTGCTCATTAAACATTTGGCAAAGCATATCAAAAGTAGGCTTTACAACCTAGTGTTTCTTCAGCAATGGATTTTGATGTATAGTCTCGATGAGGGAACGTCTACTTCGTTCTGGAGATTCAGGAAAATTATTCCCAAGAAAGATAGAGGTTGGGCAGATCCGCATGTCATTCAAGAAAAAGAAAATTATCATATTTTTATAGAGGAATATATCCATAAGTTAAGAAAGGGACATATTTCATTGATGGAGATGGACCAGACGGGGAATTTTACCAATCCAGCAATCATTATCGAACGTCCTTATCACTTATCCCACCCTTTCGTTTTCTATTGGGATGGCGAATACTACTTGATTCCGGAGTCCGCCTCAAATAGAACCATCGAAGTATACAAATGCCTGGAGCCTTTTGATAAGTGGCAGTTTCATAAAATCTTATTGAGAGACATAACAGCAGTCGATACTACAATATTCCATTATCAGAAAACGTGGTGGATGTTTACAAATATCAAGGAATATGAGGGTGCTTCAACTTGCGATGAGTTGTTCTTGTTTTATGCCGACAATCCATTGAGTGATAGGTGGAAAGAACATCCTCAGAACCCAATTGTTTCAGATGTTAGAAAGTCAAGACCAGCAGGAAGAATATTCAAACGCAATGGCAATATTTATAGACCATCGCAGGATTGCTCCAACGGCTATGGCTACGGTATAAGAATCAACCAAATAGTCATCCTAAATGAAGTCGAGTATTTGGAGAAAGAAGTGAATTTTATTGAGCCTAATTGGGACAGAAATATCACCGGAGTGCACACGTTAAGTTTTGCACGCGATCTAACGCTCATTGATGGGAGGTTGAGAACAATTAGATTCCTTTGATGGGACTCAATGCCGACGGGCCCTGTAACTTTCTATTTGATTATCCAATAAATGACGCAAGTAAAATCTTGGCTTATTTGCGACGAAAGATTAGCATCCAATAGGAAGAACACTCGGGGCGATTATGATCTTCATGTGCTCGACTAGCGGCAAAGTCGAACTTCTCACCTCTTGTTTCTCTTTTCGCAATTTCCTTTAGGAAAGTCCATAATGAGATTAACATTCATCGTTACCATCGATCCCGTAAAAGGGATTCAGTTGCTAAACATTTTGATCCATTCCTTGAATCTGCAGACAAGCAAAAACTTCGATGTCATTTTTTACAATCAAACGTTGCAAAATGAAAAGGAAATCTTCTCTCAATTATCCGTAAAACCGGTCTTTAACTACCAGTTGTTCAATATTGAGAAAAGCGACTTCTTTGGTAATTATCCGACGTGGGACTTATACTCCTTCCACAATTTCCTATTAGATCAGAATGTTCTTAATGACTATTTCATGTGTATGCACATGGAGGAGTTCTTCGACGTCGATTACGTCGAGAACGTTTTGAGTGTCTTGGAGAAGAATGATTTTGACATCATACTGGGAAATCTCAGCAGAACAACGATGACTTATGAAACTATAAAGGGGATATTGGCCACTGCGAGATCTGAAGAATTTATGCAGTATCTTAAAGAAACTGGGATAAAGGAGTCACCCCATTGGGTGTTCACGAACTGCCCAAAGTCTTATCGGGGAAAATTCGACTTCCTGAAGAAAAACCGTTTGAAATTGTGGAATTTCGGGTTCAGGACAGAAGTGATGCCCAATCGCAACGGCTACACAGTGATGAACACGTATGAGGATCTTTATCTAATGAAGAAAGAGTTTGCCAAGCGCTATAACTGGTTCTTGAAGGGTCATCACATGTACTTTGAGGACATTCACCTTTGTGATATACAAGGTGTATGTGAATTGACTAAGGAGCTCAAAAAACTAACAGCTTATCCGATCTATTTTAATCTCAGTAAAATATATCATATTCGACATAAAAAGTATTACTACCAATTGCAGGATGAGGAATTCACCGCGTCGATGCTGCAGTATAAGACAGATGATACCCTTCTAAACACTTTAAAAAAAGCCATAGCAATGTATAAAACAGGGCACTTAAGTTTACAACAGGCCTTGACCTATACTCGGAGCAACGCCGATGGCACCGGGACACAGAATCTAAATTATAGGTACCATATGAAATATCTAGACAGTGAGAAATAATGATAAAGACGCATCTTTTTTCAACCCTAGTGGCCTTACATAAGGAAAGAGACAGATGAGCAAAGTACTGGTGACAGGCGCAGATGGGCAATTGGGCTACCACGTAGTGAGAATGCTTCTTTCGAATAACTATGAAGTTCGTGGTACGATTCTAGCCGAACCCCATTTGAATCCGCGGAAAAGACTGGACCGCGTGTGGAACTCTATTTCTAAAAAGATAAAGCGGGGAGGTCCGATCCCATTTCAGAATCCGCGCAGGGGACGACTTGAAAAACTAGACATAGACCTTATGACCGGTAATTTGATGGATCCAAAATTCGCGACACACGCGGCGCAAGGTGTAGATGCGGTTATCCATACGGCCAATCTAATCAGTGACTATGCCTTTGAGAACAATGTGATGGCAACATTTAATGTGGTGAAGGCGTGCACTGATCTTGCGGATAAGCTGTATCGCCTAATCTATGTAAGTTCGTCCTCGGTCTACCCAAACGATCCGGAAGTGATCGCCTGTGAGTACCACCCAGTCGACGAGACGCATCCCATGAGGCCGGTAGGTGCGTATTCGATTTCGAAATTGATTGGCGAGCAGACCGTCTGGGCCTTAGCACGGGATACGAAACTCTCTGCCTCGGTTATCCGTCCTTCCAGCATCGTGAGCGGAAACAGCGTTTTGTCCCGGTGGTCGGTCGATTTCGTGTGCTCGATTATGCGAAAAGGCGCAAGATATCCACAAGGTGAGTTATATGCCCAGGTAGCTCATGAGCCGTGGAAAGAATTGAGAAGTAGGGCGACTTCAGGCGATCAACCTTGCTCCGTTACAGACCAGGTGGGGCGTCCGTGGGTCAACCAGCTTGTGGATGTCCGAGACGTCGCCCATGGAATTCTTTGCACACTGGAGTCAAAAGCGGCCGCTGGCGAGGCGTTTAATATCTCGGCACCACAACCAATTGATTACCCAGAGGCTGCCAGGAGGTTGGCGGCACTTACAGGGACCGATGTGTTAGAGTACCGCGCGCCAGTCAGATGGGTGTATGACCTGGACAATACAAAGGCAAAGAAATTGATCGGGTACTCGCCGAAATGGGGCTGTCAGGACATGATTGAGGACTCGCTTGCTTACCAAAAAGGGGGAAAATAAGAGTGGTGATATGACAGGACGGGAACTGAAAAAGGATCGCATAACGGTTCTTATGCCATTAAAAAACTATTATTTTGATTTCCTGAAAAAATCTATTGAATCTGTGATTAAGCAAACCTGTCAATACTGGAATTTATTAATCATCGTAGAAAAAAGGGATTACAACAGGTTTAGATTATTGTTACAAAAAAGAGCTCTGTGACCCACGCATTGAGATCATCGTCAATCAAGGCCGGAAAATGGCAGGTGCCGTTAATTCCGGAATGAGATACGCAAGCACTGAATTTGTCGCAATCCTTCTGGCTGATGATATGTGGTCAATCGATGCGATTGAAAAGTTAAACCAGTACATAGTAGAGTTTCCACAAGTTGATTTTTTTCATTCCTCTAGAATTATCATAGACGAACGGGATAATGCAATTAGTTCCATTTCTTATAGTAAGGAAGAATTTAGCCTCGAGGATTTTAAGCGGGGCTCACCGGTTAAACATCTTCTTTGCTGGCGGAGGGACAAGGGTTTATCAATCGGGGGACTGGACGAATCACTTAACAACGTGGGTCCCGATGATTATGATTTTCCCTGGGCGATGGCCGAGAATGGTGCCACTTTTAAGGCAATAAGGGAGTGCCTCTACTATTATAGAAACCACTGTGAGTGTTACAGGCTGACAACTCATCTTCCCTTAAGTGTTCATAAACGAGAGGTAAGTAGAATTTTAAAAAAACATGGTGAAGGCTTTCTGAGTAGAATGATAATAATTGCAAGAGGAAGAAGGGCTTTGCTTGGGAAACAATGCGTATACAGAAACTCCCTTGACAAGTGGTTAAAGGAGAAGTTGGGGTGCGATGCAAGACGAAATTGGAAACAACAAAATTACAAATAATGGCCTCAGCCTACTTATAATAGACAAGGAGCCGATGGAGACGAGAGCAAGGTGGTGCAAATCGTGTCGGGTTTCGGCAAGTAAGGAATTCGGGTTCAGGGTTGGTCACATGTGAAGAAGTATTATAGAGGGATTGGCGACATAAATGAATGATCGCAGATAACTTATCTCCCAAAATTCTGCATATCCTCAATCAGGGACTCCCAATTCTCAGTGGCTACGGGATACGCAGCCAAAATATTTTTCGAGCCCAATGCAAGAGGGGCTGGAAACCGGTAGCGCTTACCGGCCCCGTAGGCAAGAAATATTGGAAATGCCTCTCAGGTGATCAGGAAGTGATCGACGGGGTCCGCTATTATCGAACAGGAGCCGTGCCTCGCGGAGTTTTTCCACTCGAGGCGGAACTCCGACTTGTCTTTGCCCTAAGTAGGCGCATTGTTGAGGTCGCCGATGTAGAAAAACCGGACCTATTACATGCTCACTCACCTGTCTTCAACGCACTTGCCACACTGCGTGTGGGAGGTAAATTGGGAATTCCTGTGGTCTATGAAATTAGGTCCTTTTGGGAGGAATCAGATGTAGCGAAGGGAAGGTATGGCCGACATTTCTGGAAATACAAACTCATAAGGTGCATCGAGACCTGGGTCTGTGGTAAGGCCGATCAGGTTGTCGTACTCGGCAATGGAATGAAAAGGGACATGATAGAAAGGGGGGTTCCATCTGAGAAACTCAATATCGTGTCTAACGGGGTCAACCTAGATGATGCTAAGCGCTCTGAGCCAGATGAATCGTACAGAAAAGCCTGGAAACTCGTCGGGAAAAAGGTCATCGGTTACATAGGATCTTTCCGTCAATATGAGGGACTTGATCTTCTTATCGACGCCGTTGCCCGTCTTAACAAAACGAGATCAGATATTCTACTGTTATTGATTGGCGGAGGCAGCATGGAAGCTCAGCTCAAAGCAAGAATAAAAACACTTAACCTTGAAGAAAAGGTTATCGTTCCAGGCTGGGTTCCTCGTGACCGGATCCCCGGTGTTTATGCGCTGCTCGATGTCCTGGCCTATCCACGAAAATCTTCGCGTCTTACCGAGATGGTGACTCCGCTAAAACCGCTCGAGGCCATGGCTATGGGCAAGGCGCTTGCGGCAAGCGACATCGGTGGGCATCGAGAACTGATCAAACACGGTCATACCGGTTTGCTTTTCCCGGCCGGTGATGTGTCTGCGTTGGTAGAAGCAATCACATGTCTATTAAACAACGCTGACTTGCGTCAAAAATTGGAGAGACAAGGACCCGCATGGGTATTTGAAAAACATTCTTGGGAAAAGACCTCAGCCGTTTATTCTGATGTCTATATGCGAGCTCTATCTGGGAGGGCCATAGGGCTGAACGATCATCATCCCGCATTGAGACCATAAAGCGTCCGGAGTCTCACTCCCTGTACTCGACACTGTTTCATTTCAAGAATTACGCATAATGGGCTTGCCCGCTTGACAGCAAAAAAAATCAATCGGCAGTAATCCCGAAGAGACTTAAATCGCATGGAGCCCTAACCTTTATGTGTGGAATTACAGGATTTTTACAATCAGGCCTTCCGGCCGGAGAGTGGAACCTAATCCTCCAATCCATGACCGACAGTTTGGCACATCGAGGACCGGACGACTGTGGGACTTGGTTCGACCCGGACGCGGGTGTCGGCCTAGGCCACCGGCGTCTTGCGATATTTGACATTTCGCCGGGTGGACACCAGCCTATGTTTTCTGAGAGTGGGCGATACGCAATTTCCTACAATGGAGCTGTGTATAATTTTCGGGAACTAAGAGAGGAATTGCAGACCTATTGTCACAATTTTTACGGCCAATCTGATACTGAGGTGGTCCTTGCTTCGATAGAACAGTGGGGTCTGGAAGCAGCTTTGAAGCGATTCGTGGGAATGTTCGCGTTTGCCTTGTGGGATCGGAAAGAACGTATCCTGCACTTGGTGCGTGACAGGTTAGGAATCAAGCCGCTTTACTACGGGTGGGTGGGAGGTGCTTTGATCTTCGGTTCGGAACTGAAGGCACTAAGGGTGCACCCGAATTTTAGCTGTGAGATCGACCGTAACGTCCTGACACTCCTGCTTCGTCACAATTACATACCCGCCCCGTATTCTATATACAAAGGAATAAGTAAGTTGCTTCCGGGTACGATTCTGAGTTTTCGTCCAAACAAAATCGGTAAGATGGCAGATTCCATTAACTATTGGTCTTTGAAAGAGGTTGTGAAGCAGGGGCTCTCCGAGCCATATTCTGGCACGCAGGACGAGGCTATAGAATATCTTGAGTTCCTACTAGGGAATGCAGTCAAAATCCGGATGGCTGCTGATGTGCCAGTGGGTGCGTTTCTGTCGGGTGGTATAGACTCGTCCACAATGGTAGCATTGATGCAAGAACAAAGCGTCACACCAGTCAAGACCTTTTCGATTGGATTCCACGAACGCGAATATAACGAGGCAGTGTATGCGAATGCTGTGGCGAGGCGTTTGGGTACCGACCATACCGAATTATATATATCCGCGGAAGACGCGATCGACGTGCTCCCAAAGCTTCCAATCTTGTATGACGAGCCATTTTCTGATTCCTCACAGATCCCAACATTTCTGCTCTGCAATTTGGCCAGTCAACATGTGACGGTTAGTCTCTCCGGTGATGGAGGAGACGAGTTATTCGGTGGCTACCGTCGATATGATCTTGGTCATGATCGTTTTGAGCGCTACGAGAAGGGTCGAGCGATGTGGGGAAGGTTGGAGGCGGTATCGCCTTTGGTACGTACGCTCTTTTCTAAAACACTCTCCGCTGCCAAGGCTAAATTGTTGGGAGGTGACCTCAGGTGGATTGTCTCTCAATTGCCCAGATACAGATTTGTCGGAGCTTTAGGAGATCAGCTGCGCATAATGGCGGAGACTCTTGAAGTCGATGCGCCCCATGAGATTTTCTTACAGGTGACGAGTCACTGGAAGGACCCAAAGTCCCTGGTGTTGGGCGCTACCGAACCGGCCACCATTCTTTCGACAAGCTCTCAGTGGGCCGATCTCCGAGACTTTACTCATCAAATGATGTACTTGGATACTATGACCTATTTGCCGGATGACCTTCTTACAAAGGTGGATCGCGCAAGCATGGGGTTAGGCTTGGAGGTTCGCACGCCATTCTTGGATCATCGCGTCGTGGAATTCGTCTGGCAGTTGCCACTTGCGTTGAAAATCAAAAATGGGCAGAGCAAATGGCTACTTCGACAGGTGCTTTACAGGCATATACAGCCGTCACTTATCGATAGACCGAAGATGGGCTTTACAGCGCCAATTGGGATTTGGCTCCGGGGGCGGCTACGCCCATGGGCGGAAGCGTTACTTGACGAAAGGCGTTTGCAACGCGAGCAAGTTTTCAATCCGAGGCCGATTCGCAAGTTGTGGACTGACTTTCTTAGAGGCGTAAATAATCGCTATACCTGGCTATGGGATGTGTTGATGTTTCAGGCGTGGCTTGAGCATTCAAGTTCATTATAACTGCGTAAATGTACTCAACCACCAGAACTTACTATATCGAATTATGAATAAAAGGATATTATTGGGTTGCTATGAAATTCCGGGCTTTGGTGGTGCCAATACCTCAACGTACGAATTGTTCGAAAAGCTCCAAAATGATGGTTTCGATGTTTTTTACTTAAATCTGATTGATGCCGTGGACTTAGATTATTTTAAGTATGTTTTTGGCGCTGATTTCGGCAATCCAAAATGTCTAAGAAATGTATACAACTGCATTTTGAATCGCTCGTTTTCTCGAACCGATAGTGAATTGGCGAAACTGATCGGGGAAGTAAAACCAAATATAATGGTCGGGGATGGCTACATTGCGGCTCTTTTGTTGAAGAAGGCCGAGCCCGGAATCAACATGATATTTACTACAACTGGCTGTATGTCGGTCCAGCAGTTGATTGGGAGAAAAGTAATACGAAATGCCACAGAATTCACCGAACTGATGAATCGAGAAACCGGAAATGCGTTGTTCCTTAATCACCAAGAGAAAGAGGCCGTAAAAGCTTCGGATTTGGTCATCACACATTCAGACATGATTAAATCGTTTTACGAGCATATTTATGCCTCTTACACTGGGAAGATCTATCCTGATGTCATTTGGCGTGCGCAGTGGATTCGACAGTCTGCACTGGATTTTATCCACTTATGTAAACCCTTCGCCGAAAGAGAGATAGATTTACTATTTGTCTCAAGTAGTTGGAACCGTCCTGAAAAGAATTATGAACTTGTAAGGAACGTTGTCCCAAGATTGAAGGGTTTAAATATCCAAATCGTAGGTGACACAGATTGCGAAATTCCGGATGCAGTCCATCATGGCATTATTGCGGAAAGGAAACATTTATTCGGCCTAATGGGAAATTCAAAGTCAATTGCCAGCCCCTCGGTTTTTGATTCAGCCCCTGGGATACTGTTTGAAGGGGCGACGCTCGGCTGTAATCTCATAGCTTCTAAGAATTGCGGAAATTGGCAGCTCTGTAACGACAATCTACTTGTGGCTTCATGCGATGAGAGTGAATTTATAGAAAAAATTATTCCTGCGTCAACGAGAAAATTCGAAGCAAATATGGAGTTCTTTTTACATAAAAACTGTTACGAAAAACTTCTTGAAACAATCGTGGCTTTTTAAATATATGCCTGAATTATCCGTCTGCATACCTGCTCCCCGTGTCGGAGCTTCGATTCGGGAAACCGTCGCGCACGTTTTGCGTCAGCGAGGTGTTGATTTCGAGCTGTTAGTCGTCGATCACGGTGCTCAGGATTTTTCGCCGGATCGACTGTTTATCATTTGATGATTCTAGGGTCAAGCTGATTGGAAATAAAGAGAATCGGGGAGTTGCTTTTTGCAATAATACAGCTATAGAGTACAGTGCATCCCCATTTATCATATCCCTGACAACGGGTGATATGCTATTGCCAGGCGTATTTAAGAGAATGGTTGACATTTTAAAAAGGTCTCCCGACGTTGGTGGAGTTTGTGGGTACTATTTTTATGTAGACGAGAACGGGAGGATCACGAGAGATGCTTTTCGAAAATGGCGGAAATTTCTGTTCGAAAATGTTGTCTCAAGTGGAGATTACAGGATAGAGCTATTGGTCAACGCTGGTTTTATTGGCTCTGTACGAGCCTATAGAAGAAAATTATTTGATGATGTCGGCTATTTTAATGTAAATCGGTGTCGGGATCCACTATTCGAGATGGACCTCAGGATTGCCAACAAGTACGAGGTCAGAGTGCTCCAGAATTTCTCTCCTGCACACGAAAACCAAAGCGATCGGGAATTATTTCACGATTGGAGGCGATTCAATTGTGGATTAAAAGAATGTTGACATGCCGCAGTATATTGAAAAGTGATCCTCGCCACTTTCTAAGTGAGAGAAGATACAACCTAAGCAAATTTATGGTGCGAGGCCTTCTTACATCTTCGGGATTCGCTCAGTTTTTCAAAAGAAACATCCCTAGACGGGCTCTGTGGAAAATTCGGAGACTGCTAACAGCAGAGATTCTAACTCCGAGTCTAAGATACTCTTATAAAGCCTTCGTCAACTACGGGTCCTGGTGGCCCATCGACATGTTCACTTTTCACATCAGGAATCAACTGGATCAAGAAAGGAGGATCGCCTATGTTCTCTGGCGGTTTCCTACATTAACTCAGACTTTTATCCAGCGAGAGGTAGAGGCGCTAAGGGGGTTCGGTTGTTCGGTCGAGGTATTCTCAGAAGCATCGGGAGCTCTCGATCTATTGAATGAGAATGCGCAAGCGATTAGTGAGAGTTGCCACTATTTAAAGGACGCCGACAATAGGCTTCTCAAGGATTACCAAAAGAGATTTTTCCTACAAAATCCTTTTCTATTCCTCAATCTATTTTTATACGTGGTGACTCACAGATATGCAAGCTTCAAAAGCTTTAGGGAAGATATCCGTATCTTTTCAAAGGCAGTACTCTTGGCCGGTGCCCTAGAAGAGAAAAAAATAAGCCATGTTCATTCACCTTGGGCTGACCAATTTGCGTTTATTGCACTGATAGCCTCAAGACTTTTGAGAGTGTCATTCAGTGTACAGGCTCGTGCATCTGCAGACCTATACAGACACCGACATTCATATGCGTTGAGGGAGAAATTCGGAGACCGCTGAGTTTATAATAACAAACACCCGATATAATGAATCGTTTCTGAAGTCATTTTTGAGTCCACGAGATTGGTGGAAAATCTATATCATCTATAACGGCATTCAATTAGAACAACTCAAACCCACGGAGAAGAAAAACCAGTTGTCAAAAGAGACCAGGTTGCTGACTGTAGCCACGCTAGGTGAAACTAAAGGGCTCGTATACCTACTCAAATCTTGTAAAGCTTTGAAAAAGAGAGGTTTCGTCTTTAAATGTGAAATTATCGGTGGTACTCATGAACCAATATACACGAACTACTATGTAGAGCTGAAAAAATTGCGCGGAAAGTTCGGATTAGAAAAGTCTGTCTCATTCTTGGGCGCCCAGCCATTCAATAACGTATTGGAGGGATATAAAAACGCAGATATTTTCATTTTGCCTTGTGTTATCGCACGAGATGGCAGCAGAGATGTTACGCCAAACGTCTTGATAGAGGCTATGGCTATGAAGATTCCCGTGATATCAACGAATATTACTGGTATTCCTGAACTTGTGCAGGATGGAATTAGTGGAATTTTGGTTCCTCCAGAGAACGAGTGCGCCCTGACGGAAGCAATTATCAGACTGATTAACGATGATAAATTGAGGAGAGATTTGGGTGAAAAAGCGAGGGAAAAAGTTGAGGAGAGGTTTGATATAAACAAGAATATTCTTAAGTACATAGATCTGTTTCAAGGTACGAAACAAAAACAGGTTTACCGGTAAAAGGGCAGAAGGCGAATGAAAAATGGGTTTATGACCACTCGAGTGCAGAACAGTGACGCCAGTTGTCAAGCCTAAATGTCGGAACAACATCAGGGGATTAATTTCTGTAGCAGGAAGGGATCGAATATATACAACGAATATGGACGTTCCAGGTAAGGGGCGAGGGATTGTCAACGGAGAGGTGAAGACAAATAGCGTTATTATTGAGATTCCCCGAAATGGTATTGCCATGCGCCCACTGAATAATAACAAAAAGCCCGCTGGCTAGGAATAGACACACATAGAATTTTTAAAAAAAAGACATGCTTGCGGGGCATCTACCTTTGAGGAAACTGAAGCTTCCGTATGATGTTGCGCTTTGTGGGTGTCAAATCTTGTCAACAGACGTGACTAAAATGGTTGATGATGCGTTGTCGAAGCATTCAAATCCCTTAGAAAGTGGAGATTGAGATTGCGGGATTACATAACATTTGGAAAATTTTTCATTCCGATATTGAAGCCATATAAATACCAGGTTGCTCTCCTGGTTGCTGTTGCGTTTATAGCATCGCTTATGGATGGACTGTCAGCCGGTATGCTGGTTCCACTGTTGACTAGTTTGATTCCGGAACAGGGTATCCAAACGTTGCCTAAGGTCTTACAGACCATCGCCGGGTTGTTTCGGGACTTTCCTATCGAAAAGCGACTTATTCTTTCAACTACAGCAGTTGTTATGGCTGTCTTATTGAAGAATGCATTTTTGACGATTTCCATCTACCTAGGAACTCTCATATCGTCTAGAGTGAGTGCCAATCTCAGGGCTGAAGGTATTGATTTGCTTATGAATGTCGGTATCGGATTCTACAACAAAACCAGAGCGGGTGATTTGGGAGAAAGACTTCTGGGCTCTACCTCACGAATAGAATCCATGGTCGTACAGGTAACCAAGTTTATCGCCAATTTAGCTTCTTTTCTGGTACTTTTCGTCATTCTTGTCATCTTTTCATGGCAACTGACATTATTAAGCGCGCTTTGTGCGATCTTGATCGCTAGAGCGGTTTCTTTTTATATCAAATCATTGGAAAACGAAGGACGGAAAAGTGCAACATTGAGTAGAGAGGTTTCCAGTCTGTTTTATGAAACCATAAGTGGAATTCATCTAATTAAAACCTTCGTCAAAGAGCGCGTTCAGGCATCATTATTCAAAAACAAAATTGAAGAATATAGAAGTGTAAATCAGTACATAAACTTCAAAACCAATCTGGTTCATATCATAACCGAGTGCCTTGGATTGATTGCAATTGCGATAATTTTCTTCACGGCCATCAGTATATACGATCTCGATAGTGGCACAATAATTACCCAACTTATTCCGTTTATCTACATTTTGACGAGAATTATGCCCACTATAAAAACCCTCAATCAAACCCGTAGCAGCTTTGCAGTTAACATGCCGTTTGCAAACTTGATATTTGAACTATTGCGGATTGAGGACAAGCCATTTATAAGGAGCGGTTCCAAAGAATTCGACATGCTGAGACATGGTATTCAATTTAAGTCCGTATCATTTTCCTACGGGGATAACGAGAGCAGCGTGCTCATAGACGCTAGTTTTGACATACCCAAAGGCAAGACTACAGCAATAGTAGGTGAATCTGGTGCAGGAAAGTCTACTATTGTAAATCTCATACTAAGATTCTATGATCCAAAGCAGGGTTTGATTCTTGTCGATGGAGAGCCCGCGCAGAATTATCGGATCGAATCGTACCGCAAAAAGATTGGAATGGTTAGTCAGGATACCTTTATTTTTAATGATACTGTAAAGAATAACATAGCGTTTGGTGCAATAGAAAAACCAAGTGACGATTTGATAATTGAGAGTGCAAGAAAAGCCAGAGCTCATGATTTTATAGCGGATTTACCCGAAGGTTATAATACAACTCTTGGAGATCGGGGTGTGAGGCTCTCAGGCGGACAGCGGCAAAGAATATCAATCGCGCGAGCAATTCTTAAGGACCCGGAGATTCTAATTTTGGATGAAGCGACAAGCTCGCTTGACTCCGTGACTGAAAAACTAATACACGATGCAATTTACAACTTGAGTCAGGGAAGAACTGTGATTGTAATTGCTCACCGGCTATCTACAATTAAAAATGCTGATAAAATTATCGTGCTAAAAAGCGGCCGAGTAGTAGAGGTAGGAAATGAGATGCAATTGATTGGTAAAAAGGGTGAATACCATAAGATTGCTATTTCTCATTTATAACCAACAGAGGTTGATCTGATAAATCAAGATTTGTGGTTAGGCGCGCAGGGCCCGAGATAGTAATTATTTCTCGACAAACGACAAGATCTGGATGGCAATGCAGGATCATCGATATAACTAATCAGTAGGAAGAATCTTATATAAGACAGACTTGGGAGATTATCAGTGAAGATTTTGAGTGTGGTTGGAGCTAGACCCAATTTTATTAAGATCGCACCTATCATATCGGCTATTCAATACAAGAATGAGCAATTGAGACGATCGGGCACGAATTCCAGCATACGGAGTGTTCTAGTTCACACAGGTCAACACTACGACCAAAAGATGTCAGAAACTTTCTTCGAGGATCTGGAACTTCCCGATCCCGACATGTACCTCGGCATAGGTTCCGGGAGTCACGCTGTACAGACCGGACTAATCATGATCGAATTCGAGAAGGTGTGCCTCCGAGAAAGGCCCGATGTGATAGTTGTAGTTGGTGATGTTAATTCAACGCTCGCCTGTGCTTTGGCGGGCGGAAAATTAGGTATCCCGATAGCACACGTAGAGGCCGGTCTTCGGAGTTTTGACCGTGCTATGCCTGAGGAGTTAAACAGGGCGCTCACGGACCATTTGGCTGATCTACTATTTACTACGGAGAAGAGCGCCAACGAAAATTTAATTAGGGAGGGAATCTCACGGAAAAGGATCTTTTTTGTCGGGAATGTAATGATCGATACGCTTTTTTCTTTTCTGGAACGGGCGCGCAGAAGGCAAAATATTAAGCGGCTTGGATTGAAGAAGGGGAATTATGCGATTTTGACGCTGCATCGGCCAGGCAGTGTTAACGCCGATGAGATTCTGAAACGGATAATATCAACCTTAGGGGTTGTACAAAGAGATATCAGAATTGTATTCCCAGTTCACCCGAGGACGAAGTTAAAACTCAAGGAATCGTGTTTGGAAAGTCAGCTAAAGTCATTCCAGAATTTCTTTATCCTTGATCCATTAGGATATCTCGATTTCATTAACCTGATGGCCAATGCGAGATTTGTCCTGACAGATTCCGGTGGAATACAGGAGGAGACAACTAGCTTGGGCGTCCCCTGTATTACCCTTCGAGAAAACACGGAGAGGCCCATTACTGTCACTGACGGAACCAACATTTTGGTTGGCACAGATCCAGAAAAGTTATCGAAGTTTTGCGATGACGCAATAAATGGTAGGTGGAAAAAAGGAAAGATCCCGGAGCTCTGGGATGGCAATGCTTCACGTAGGATCGTCGACCTAATGTGGGAAAAATGTAGTTCAGAGAGGTTTTGAGAAATTTGGATTGACCACAAAACGCTGTACTATGATGGCTTTCATCAGGGGCCCATGAATCGAGAAGATTCTGGGCGATTGGCTAAGTGGTTCGCCGATTGCCTGGTTTCTCGGAAATCCCTAAATCGAAAAGCTATCGGGCCAAGTTCACATTTGACATCGATTCGCTAGGCCTTATTAACAATAGAAATTAAATATTCGGCTTTTCTGAAGATGGAGTCAGAGTCGATGCCGTATTTAACGGACATGGCAAATCACACTTTCCATTTTGATTATTACTTCCTAGGTGCTCGTTTTATGATGGGCGTTGTAAAAGCTATCTGCAATTTATACGTGAAATAAGTGATGGGTAGCGATTTTTAGTTAAATCGTTA
>CAWDVW010000008.1:0-4096 GCA_963805855.1 Candidatus Dadabacteria bacterium | reverse complement strand
TTAAAGGGGACGCAACCCTTTAAATGGCCTTGTTTTTTGCCCTTTGGCGTCCTTGCGGTCTATAGTGTAATATTCGCCCTGCCATCATCTCTAATTTCTGAATAAAATCATCTGTACCACAGGGCAATCCTTTCTTTATGTTTCTCCTCAATACTTCCACTTTCTGTGAATCGTCACCCTCAGTTAACCAGTTACTCCAGTTCTCGATCCCACCGAACTCCTCTATCCATCTCGAGCTACAAGTTAATATCTTATCTTGCTTTAACTTACAATGACCTGCCGCACTTGACCAGTCATAATCCTCAGCCCTTCTAACCATTCCCGCCCTCACGGGATTACGCTCAACGTAACGGACTGCTGTCCACATATACGATTCATCCAATGGACTTGAGAAAAAACGTCCTCGCCAAAGATGCCCATCCCATCCGTGCTCGCGATTAATTCTTTGCGCGTATCTCATGTGAAGTGGCCTGAGAACCTTATGAAGACTTTCTTCTAAAAACGGAACCACGACCAAGTGTACATGGTTAGTCATTAGACAATAGGCTAGGATTTCAATTTTATGCTTGTCACTGTACTCTTTAAGCCAATCGACATAGCAGATGCGATCGTCGTCATCAAAAAACACAGTCTCACGCCTATTTCCGCGTTGAGTGATATGGTGTGGTAAGTCAGCAAATACGGCTCTTGCAACCCTAGGCATTTACATAAAGTTTAGCACCATAAATACCCTTAAAGGGTTGCGTCCCCTTTAAACCCTTTCAATGTGATAGTTCCATCGGGATTTTCAGTCCAGGACGGGATGAGGTTGGGATCATTTGCTGAGATAAACTTTGAATATCAAGCAGCTCAGTCAGATTGTAATGAGCTGTATGTTTCGACATTTTGCTCGTAGGTCGTCTTATAATTTTCACATCTGGATTTATCTTCGGGATTTTTTTTAAGGCAATTCTCATAATCCCTCCTCGATTTTTCCACACTTTCTCGTGCATCGAGTAACTTCTGTCTTCTTTGTGACGAATCCAATGGTTTATCAACAAGCATCTCCTTACCTGTATCGTAATATCCACACCCTGCGAGAGGGATAATGATTATCGAGATCACAATTAATACTAGCCTTATCAATTGATTACTCCTGTTATGCTCGTAGTCTGTAAATACTAAGTTCAGAATCCTTTTCCAGCAAACGATTATTATGAGTTTGCTTGATTTATTTACTTTTTATCGGAGGATTCTTCAACTGCGCGGTCCGCAAATTCTGAACCAAATCTTTTTATCATATCCGCAATCTCTTTGTTGTTTGTTGCTCGTCGATAGGTCTCGGCCAATCCGATAATTGTTTGGAAGTAATGAATATTAATCTCTTCTACGGTCATTTCTTTCGTCCAGAGATCGATGCTTAAACTATTTTTTCTTTCATGGTCCCAGATCGATATAAGCATCGCGCTGCAAGCTTTTGGTCCCTCTATATCAGAATCCGTTGCATCCCAGTGAATTGACTCAGGGATGTTTTCTTCGTCTAGCCTAACCTTGAATATTATCTCAGCTTCTTTTGACATTTTTGACCTTTTATATGAATATTTGAAATTGGTATTTAACATAAACTATAATTGTACTTTTTGAAACACAAAACATTATTGTTTGAACGCGGAATTCTATTGGATTTACAATTCTGCTCGTCAGTAAATCGCTGCGGTGTATGTATATTGTTTTGGTATACAGGGCAGGACATGAATAACGCTTTTTCGGATTATAAGGATTATGAAGTCATTGTTTTAGGTGCCGGTGTATCGTGCTTGACATGCGGCATTCGATTATTGGAAAGGGTTTCGGGGTTTCTTAAATATATGATTGGATCTAATATAGATTTATGATCTAACTCGAATAGAGATTAGATACTCTTAATTCAGATTTAATTAATTAGCCCAGAGAAAATGAACATCCCATTGCTAAGCGATATTGTTTTAATATTTGGACTCTCCATAGCGGTTCTCTTCATATTCTCACGTCTTCATGTGCCTACGATTCTGGGCTTCTTAATTACGGGGATATTAGCTGGTCCCCATTCTTTTGGTCTAGTAAAGGCCGTTCATGAAGTGGAATTGCTTGCGGAGATCGGAGTAGTGATGTTGCTTTTTACTATTGGTATTGAGTTTTCACTCAGGAATCTCATACAGATCAAGCGAGCGGCATTATTGGGTGGGTTTTTACAGGTTTCTTTAACCATATTAGTATCCTTCCTGATTAATAGAGTCTTAGGTACCCCTATTGGTATATCAGTGTTCATTGGATTTTTCATTTCTCTCAGCAGCACGGCGATTGTTCTTAAGCTTCTTCAGGAAAGGGCAGAAGTGTATAGCCCACATGGGCGAATAGCCATTGGTATATTGATTTTTCAAGACATAGTTGTCGTACCGATGATGCTGGTGACTCCTTTCCTCGCCGGGACTTCTGAAAAGTTAGGCATCTCCCTATCTGTACTTTTGCTAAAGGGACTTATAATAGTTTTGCTTGTGATAATAAGCGCCAGATGGGTCGTACCTTGGGTGTTATACCAGATAATTCGAACTAGAAGCAGGGAGCTTTTTTTACTGAGCATTGTGGTAATATGCCTAGGTGTTGCATGGCTTACGTCAAGCCTAGGCCTTTCTCTTGCATTGGGTGCTTTTTTAGCGGGGCTCATAATATCAGAATCTGAATACAGTCACGAGGCATTGAGCAACGTATTGCCCTTCCGAGATATCTTTACCAGTTTCTTTTTTATATCTATTGGGATGCTTCTTAACGTTGAGGTTTTGTTTCAAAGACCTTTTGTCATCATTCTAGTTGCTTTAGGGATTTTGATATTAAAGCTGATCACAGTCTCAGTTTCTACAATCATGATCGGATTTCCACTTCGTACTGCGATTTTAGTGGGGTTGTCGCTTTGTCAGATAGGTGAATTTTCCTTTATCTTGTCTAAAACGGGAGTGGATTTCGGTTTACTTGACGAAAGCTTGTATCAAGTTTTTTTGTCCGTCACAATCATAACTATGGCAGCGACGCCCTTTCTTATGCTGTTTTCACCACCCATTGCAGAGAGCATATTGAAATTTCCTTTGCCAGATTGGTTGAGAACAGGACTATTTCCTCTCGAAGAGTTAAGCCCAAAATATACAAAAGAAGAATTAAAAGATCACCTTATAGTCGTGGGTTTTGGAATAAATGGTAGAAATTTAACGCGTGCTGCTAAGGTGGCTGGGATTCCATATATGATAATTGAGGTGAATCCGGAAACTGTGAGGGAAGAGCATGCAAAAGGAGAACCCATAAGCTATGGCGACGCTACTCAGGAGGCTGTGTTGAAACTAGCTGGAATTACGGATGCGAGAGTCATGGTTATAGCGATATCCGATCCCGCCGCAACAAGGAGAATAACTTCTCTGGCTCGCAAACTTGATCAAAAGTTATATATCATAGCCCGTACAAGATTTGTACAGGAGATGAGGCCACTATATGAGTTAGGGGCTGACGAAGTAATACCTGAAGAATTTGAGACATCTGTGGAAATCTTCACTAGGGTCTTGACAAAGTATATGATCCCCAGAGGTGAAATTGAAAAGTTTATAACCGAGTTAAGATCCGATGGTTATGAGATGTTCAGGAGTCTTTCTAAATCTCGAGCTTCAATATCAGAATTGGATTTTCATCTTTCGGATATGGAAATTTGCATCCTGCAAGTTGAAGATAGTTCTTCATTAATTGATAAATCACTAGCTCAGATTGGATTCAGAAAGAATTTTGATGTCACTGTTCTGGGAATTCGTAGAGATTCTCAATTGTTGACAAATCCAGGTGGTGATGAAAAAATAGCGGACAATGATATTGTCATCCTCATTGGTAGACCAGAAAGCATCCTCAGAGTGACCCCTTTATTTCGAAGCCATTGATAAAGAGATTAGGTCCTGTGTAATTTTGTTTTGAATTCCACTCGATGTGTTGTTCCATTGTAATTTGAATGATGAAATAAAAGAGAAGGAATTATTTAGTCGTGAAATACTTTTTTTTCAGGTTTTAAAACTAAATTTTTAAACAGGTGTCTTTTAATCTTGCGGGT
>CAWDVW010000007.1:0-727604 GCA_963805855.1 Candidatus Dadabacteria bacterium | reverse complement strand
TAGATTTAAGCCCAGAGAGTCCTTATGTTCACTATGATCTTGCAAGGACTTACGAAGAATTAGGGAATAAAGAAAAGGCAATTGAACACTATAACAAAGTCATTGAACTTCCTGCGGTCGATCACGATGATGAAGAAGAAAATCACTAGCTCAAGATGAAGCTAAGAAATTAAATGCTGCAGATGAGGACTTCTAATCAGCACTCTTGAACAGTGTCAGAAAAACCAAAAACTAGTGTCAAGCCCCCGAATTTAGGTCCATAAGTTAAGTTAGATTTTTGAGAGAAAATCATCTATGCTGGAGGTCATGAAGGATAGTTACCTCTGTCGATATTCCCAACTTAACCCAGCTTAACTAAAGGGTAGCAGTGCAATCTTAAAATTCAATCCCAGATAATGTTGATCGAGATTCTATATTCTAGTCGTTTCAGGTATATTTATTCAAATTCAATTTCTAATATTTCGAGTTTTTCATATGCAACCGTAGCAATTTCCTAGCAATGAAATTAATTTTAGAATTACCTGTAACCTTCTGTAATCATTTAAAAAGCCGCCGTAGCTCAGCGGTAGAAGCGCACTCGTAATCCGATTTTACAATCTTCCATAAGCACTTGATTTTATTAGTAAGTAGGTGATATTATTGGCTTATATTGAGGTTTTTGAGTGGTCTGGAACTGTTCTATTTGGGCTGGTTTTGGCTGTATTTTGTCCCGATTTTGTCCCGCATCAAAAGTTATGATGATATTGGCAACAAATACAGCTTGCCTAGAGCTTAATTAAACAGTTACAATTCTTCCCAAAGCAAAATCTTAAATATTACATAGATAAACTAGGCAAGGATTAACATGGTTGCAGCTAACGATATCATAATCTTAAATAGTGTTCTCGAACAAAAGCAAAGAATTTACAGAAGATTCTATATCCCAGGCTGATTATTTTGAGATTTTCACCTTCGAACAAATTCTAAAGGATTATGATTTATCTTATGATGAGCTATTAATGGGAAGAACGAGCGGAGGCGATGACGGTGGGTTCGATAGCATATATCTTATGATAAATAATGAATTAGTAACTGAGTCCGTCCTTTTCTGAAACTACAGAAAAAATCCTTTGATTGAAATATTTCTTGTCCAATCTAAAAAAGAGAGTTCCTTTAAAGAGCAAGCTTTGGACAAGGCGATTTCTTCAATAAAAGAGCTTTTTGACTTAAAAAAAGATATGAAGGCGTTGAGAAGCTTTTATAATGAGGATGTAGTTGAAAAAATTACACTATTTCGGGAGGCCTACTTAACGCTGGCTTTAAGCACCCCAACCTGAGAATTAAGTTTTCTATGCCTGCAAAGGAGACACAAATGACATCCATCCAAAGATATCGAACAAGTCCGAGACTCTTAAATGAACGATCTGGATTCATTTTCAGGTTTCAACGTTGAAGTGAATTTTTTGGGGGCGCGGGAATTATTAGACTTATCCAGGATAGAAAAAACATACACACTGCACTCAAATTTGTCGAAACCTTTTCTTTCCAAAGGGAAAGGAGTTTACGTAGTCCTGTGTTCGTTGCCGGATTATTTCAGTTTCGTCACAGACCAAAAATGGGAACTTAAGAAAATATATCTTCGATGCAAATGTTAGAGATTTTCAAGGTTTGATAGAGGTAAATAAGGATATAATTGACACTTTGAAAAATGAAGATTCTTTGGATTTTTGGTGGCTAAATAATGGGATTACTATTCTAGCTTCTAAAGCTAGTATCTCGGGGAAAATGATAAATTTAGATGACGTTCAGATAGTTAATGGTTTGCAGACAACACAATGTTTATATGATTATATTAAATCTAAGAAATATGATGGAGATGGCCTAAGCGACTGGGACGAAAAACGGTCACTTCTCGTGAAGATAATTGTAATGGGAGATAGCAGTGCCAAAGATAAGATTATCAAAGCTACTAATTTTCAAACTTCTATTCCCCCGGCATCCTTAAAAGCAACCGACAAAATTCAGAGAGATATTGAAGATTATTTCAAGAAGTTTGATTGGTACTACGACAGAAGGAAAAATTATTATAAAAATATTGGCAAACCCTTAAACAAGATTATCAGTATACCATATATGGCGCAATGTATGATGGCAATAAACCTCCAGCAGCCTGATAATGCCAGAGCTAGGCCATCATCACTGATAAAGAAGAGCGAGGAATATTCGAAGGTCTTTGATAGTTCCATTCGACCGGAACTATTTCTATTCTGTGCTCAAGCTGCCAGACAGATTGAAAATATCTCAAGGAATAAATTACTGCAATATAGCATTCAGGAAAAAAGCAATCTAAAATTTCACATCTGTATGGTTTGCATGATGAAGATATTAAAAACGATAGATTACGATACTCCAGACTTAATGAAAATAAAAATAGAGGAGTTGACTGAAGATATCATTAACTCTGCAACGCAAGAGACTGTCAATTTGGCAAAACAATATATGAGCCAAAAAGATTGGTCATTAGACAGGTTGGCAAAATCCAAAGAGTTTGTTTCGTATATAAAAAACAATCTAACTGTAAAATGAACTAATATAATATTGATTCAAAATTCAGTATTATTCCCTTTGCATGATGATCTCTGTGCAGTTTCTTTAATCATAGGCGACCGGATTACCTGTGGTGTCTAACCTGTTCTATAATTACGCAAGTCTCTGAATAGAGTAAATTGTTAGCGCTTGGGAACAAGTCTCAAGGAATATTTGGTATACATTTTAACTATTACTGACTCTTTGTTTTGTTGTACTTTACCCTAAGACCGGTTTTTGAGAAAAACAAAGGGGACGCAACCGTTTGTTCAATATTAATATTCTTTAACGCCTATCGCAGCAGAAATTTCCCTGCCGTCCAACCTTGCAAATTCAGGATCACATGGATATTTAAGAAAGGAAGAAATCTCAACTTTAAAACCAGCATAGGACAATTCACGTCTCAAGATATTCGGATCCAGAAAGTTCATCATTTTTGGCTGAGTCTTAGGATTAAGTTTATCCCTTGGAATAAACTTGCGAATATCGCCGATTAAACCTGGCCATTCAACACCTTCGGTAACACGTTTCTCATAAGTCGGAATGAGTTCCTTAAATATAGTTCTATAAACCGAATCGGCAACTATAAAAATCTTGCCCCCCTTCCTCAACCATCGGTTTACCTTATGCAGACTTTTTCTGATTTTTACTCCCTCGAAAAAATGAAACACACGGGAGACTAAAACGCCATCTATAGATTTCTCAGGAATATCTGTCTCTTCAGGAAATCTTCCCTCAAGAATCTTTAACCTTGGCTGCTGATCCCTTGGAACCCTGTTTTTAATAATGTCAAGTTGGTCGTCCGAAATGTCATTAGCTATAACTCTGGCACCCTTGTCCAGAACCTTTAAGACTATATGTCCGTACCCCGCCCCGATCTCAAGCATCGTCCCCTTTGTCTGCTCAGAATAGTCTATATAAGCTTTCGTTATTTCGTCCTCGTACAACCAGATCCATCCTTGTCGATCCAATGTCGGAATCAACATACCGTTTTCAATGGCCTCTGGCATTGGGGTTATTTTATTGGGCATTTTACCTGGATCACTACACCTTATACCAGTTACAGTGGTGTCAAGCTAAGATTCACAATATTTTTCATTTATTTTTGTTCTTCCCCGCTATTTTTTAAACGATCTTTGCTACTTTCCTCATCGCGAACTTCCTCTTCCTTGTCCTTTTCCTTCTTCTCGTCGAAGTATCCCAATTCGTTGAGAATTGCAGCTATTAGCACCTGGTCGCACATGGGATTGTACTTATTATATTACAGAATTGAGAATTTCGGAACTCGGAACAAGACAAAATGGATTCCCGATAACGCTTGTCCGCGCATGTGTCTGGCGGGGAATCCTGGAGGGAAACCGAACCGGGTCAGAATTTTCGTGAAAAAGTAAAGTATAGGGGCAATCATTATTTTGTAAAATTAGGTTCTATCAAAAATAATTATATATCAAAATTTCCCAAGGCCGATAATCTATACTAATCTTAATACATGAAATTTGAGTGGGATAAACGGAAAGCTGTTTCCAATATTAAAAAGCACGGAGTACCTTTTGAAGAGGCCTCAACGGTATTTGGAGATCCCCTTTCATTGACTATCCAAGATCCTATACATTCAAATAAGGAGGAAAGATATGTGACAATTGGTTTATCTGCCAAATTTAGGATAATAGTTGTAATTCACACGGATAGAGGGGATAATATACGCATTATTAGCGCCAGGTTGGCTACGAAGGGAGAGAAAAACAATTATGAAAAGGGAATCTAAGAATAAGGAAATGCTTAAGGAATACGATTTTTCCAAAGGTGTCAGAGGGAAATATGCCAAAAAAGATACCATATTAGCTCCAACATAATTGTACTCGAACCAGATGTGGCCCAATACTTCCCAAATTCCGAATCTGTTAATCAGGCATTGCGAACTATCTCTCTCCTTAGCAAAAAAAGGAAAGTAACGTGATTATCTGTGGAAGGATAGAGGGTCACTGCATCAATAAACGAGTTATTTTTGTTTTTCTTCTTCCCGCTGTTTTGAAAGTTATTTTTCTTACCTCCCTAATCGCGAATTTCTCCCTTCTTGTCGGTTTCTTTCTTTTCGTCAAGGTATCCTAATTCTTCGAGAGATAGGGGAGGAGATCGCCACAGTTGAGTCTATACTGAGATACATGCGAAGTACGATGACAAAAAAGAGGGGATTATTTCGCACCCTTCGACTCTGCTCAGGGTGAACGGATAGGATGCAGGATACACGATGCGCGATTCAGGATTCAGGATGGCAAGAGAGCACGAAGGTAAAGAGAGAGTTAAATTGGAGATTCGTTCGGGATAAAACTCCTCGCAATGACGACTTTATGGATTCCCGACAACGGTCCTCGGGAATGACCGCGATGTTATATTGTACTTTAGATATATAGCATAACTATCTGCTGATAAATAAATAACTCTGGATATCGGACCATCATAATTCATACTTGTTTGAAACAGGGTTGGGTCACTGCTGAACCCAATACCAAATACTTAAATGTTGCATTTATGTTACTGCTAATTTTATATTTGCTGCGTTTCTTAATGTATTCAAGATGGTGTAAGGTTCATAACAGACGCCAAAATTTGATTCTTCACTGTATAATTAAAAGCACACAATGAGAAGAGTCGGTTTAATTCTTGATGCAGAAAACATATCTGACATAGTAGAGCTATCCCGTAATGCTGAAGCGGCGGGATTTGATTCGGTTTGGACGACTGAGCTATATAGAACTTCCTTTCAGCAGCTTTCAGTAGCTGCTACTTCTACAAATAATATCGGATTGGGTACCGCGGTTACTCTAGCATTCACACGCAGCCCTCTTATAACTTCTTTGAGTGCTCTAGATTTAGATGAGTTATCTAAAGGTAGATTAATTTTGGGGTTGGGCTCTGGCGCTAAGCGCACAAATGAGAATTTTCACGGCATAGCCTATGGGAAGCCGGTAGCAAGAATAAAGGAGTGTATTGAGTTAATCAGGCTCATAACTAGCGATGCCAGAAGGTGTGACCCCGTTAAATTTGAAGGTGAATATTATAATGTGAATTTAAGTGGTTATCACAGGCCTTTTAAATCTTATCGGGAAAGGATTCCAATCTTTCTCGCGGGCGTCGGTAGTAATATGGTGCGGGCCGCCGCCGAGGTGGCTGATGGTTATCTGGGGCACGTCGTATGCTCCTTGAGATACATAAAAGAAATTGTGAGCAAAAGTTTGAAAGAAGGTTTTGAAAAAACTGGAAGGAAAGGCCACAAATTTCAAAAAGCGTCAATAATTACATGCGCAATTTCAGAAAATAGAAGTGATGCAAAAGAGGCTGCCAAGAGGACCATAGCGTTCTACGCAACTGTCAGGACGTATCAGCCGCCTTTCGTCCTTCACGGTTTTGAGAGGGAAACAAAAAAGATTAGGGAAGCTTATTTCAGCGGGAACATCGATTCCATGTTCAGCAGTGTAACGGATGAAATGGTAAACGCATTCGCGGTGGTTGGAAATACCGACGAAGTGCTAGAAAAGATAAATGCGTACAGGGAATACATCGACATTCCCATTCTCAGCGCCCCGCATTACTTTTTGGACTTTGAAGAAGTAAGAGAATATCAGGATCGTATTTTCGAGGCGTTTGGTATTTAGCTAATGAATCCGTTTGCCTGTCATCGCCACATCTGAGACTTTCGCTTTTTATCATAATCCGCTAGAGCTCGCTGCAGGGAGCTTCATTTGCGAAAATTTATTGACTCCTGCGGCCTTTGTTCATTATTATTGTATTAATGAGCGATGATGAAAATAACTTCAAACCACTCGCTTCGACAAAGGAAATGTTCGGGTTAAAGATTTATGAAATCTGAGATTGAAATCCAAGAGACCGGTTCCGATAAAGAAAAGCCCCTGCGGAGCGATGTCCGTTTCCTAGGAAACCTCCTTGGGGGGGTTCTTATAGAACAGGAGGGAGGAAGAATTTTTGATATTGTGGAGAAAATGAGGTTTCTCACAAAAGAAATGAGAAGAGATTACGTGCGCGATCACAAAGAAGAACTTGTATCGACAATACGTTCCCTCGATCATAAAGAGATATACAATATAACCCGTGCATTCACAACTTATTTCAAGTTGGTAAACATTGCAGAACAGAATCATCGAATAAGAAGGAGGCGTGAATACAGGTACGTTTCTGATGTAACGGATTCGGAAGAAGGATCATTAGAAAGTCTGTTTGACCGGCTCGCTAAAGACAAGATTGATTTCGATAAATTTAATGATCTTCTTCAAAGAATGGCCATTGAGCTTGTTCTTACTGCCCACCCGACAGAGGTTAATCGTCACATAGTACTTGAAAAGTATCGCCATATATCAAATCTCTTGAAAGAGTTGGAAAATCCCGTTCTTAGCTCGGCTGAAAGAAGCTTTATTGAAAACGAATTGACCGCTGAAATCACAGGTCTGTGGCAGACAGAGGAAGTACCCCCGTATCAAATCTCCCCGATCGATGAGGCGAGGAACGTGCATTACTACTTCAGGGAAACCATGTTTGACGCTATTGCGGAGATGTACGAAGAATTGGGGGATCGGATAAACGAACATTATAAAGTAAAAAATGTCGATATTCCGAGTTTTATAAGGTTTGGGTCATGGGTTGGCGGTGACAGGGATGGGAATCCGTTTGTAACCCCTGAGGTGACATGCGAGGTCATGCGTATGCAAAAGACGCTTGCTCTAGAGAAATACCTTGAAGCAGTAGAGCAAATAAAACGTCGGCTCAGTTCCTCAGCCAAGATAGTGCCTGTAACCCCCGATCTAATCGAGTCTATTAAAATAGACAGAAATTTAATAACGGAAGAGCTGGATATTAAAAATCCAGTTGAATTTTACAGGATTAAGCTTGAATACATTCGCAAAAAACTGATCAACACCATTTTTGCGATTGAAAATAAGGAAGCTACGAGCGGGCCTTGTTATTCGACTAAGGGAGAGCTACTGGATGATTTACATCTTATCGATAAAAGCTTACGTGAAAATAAAGGAGAGCGTCTCGCCGATTCCAGGTTAAAGAAGCTTATCCGCCAGGTCGATTTATTTGGTTTTCATCTTGCAAAGCTTGACATCAGGCAGCACAGCTCGCTTCATACTAATGCTATTTCAGAGATTACAGAGAGGCTGGGCCTCATTAAATATTTTGACATGGATGAAGATGAAAGGGTGAGCTGGCTTTCCGAGGAGTTAAATAATCCCCGTCCCCTTATTCCACAGTGGCTTAAACTATCCGAAGAAACAAGCGAGGTGTTGCAAACCTTGAGGTGTGTAGGTCACTGCCTTGAAGAAATAAGTCCAGAGGCGATTGACACCTACGTTGTGAGCATGACCCACAGTGCGAGCAACGTGCTGGAGGTCCTTCTCCTTGCGAAGGAATCAGGACTATATTTTGCCGATGGCAACACCATAGTTAGCAAGATGAATGTAGTGCCTTTGTTTGAAACTATTGAGGATTTTAAGCGCTCGGCGACAATTATGCGGAATCTCTATTCTAATCCCGTCTATAGAAAGCACCTCGAGGCTAGGGGGGGTATTTCAGAGGTAATGATTGGTTATTCCGATAGCGGAAAGGATGGTGGGCTTCTCTCCGCAAGCTGGGAAAGCTACAAGGCTCAGATATCATTAAAACAAGCTGCCGATGAGTTTGGGCTCAGGCACAGACTCTTTCACGGTAGAGGCGGAACTGTGAGTAGAGGAGGAGGTCCGACAAATCAAGCTATCTTGGCACGGCCTGCTGGAACAGTAGATGGCATGATAAAAATTACGGAACAGGGAGAGGTTATCTACAATAACTATGCACTACCGGAGATAGCTAGGGATAACCTAGAGCTGGTCACTTCTGCCGTTATTCTTACCAGTCTTAAGCAAGAAGCGATAAAGCCAGAGTGGGAAGAGGTAATGGAAGAGATTGCCGATACCGCTAGGCGTATATGGCGAGCCCTTGTCTATGAAGATCCGGATTTCTATACATATTTCAGGCAGGCAACACCTATCTTCATAATTGAGCAGATGGGTATAGGGTCACGCCCTGCCAAGAGGAAGAAGAGTGACAGCATTGACGATCTTAGGGCTATACCGTGGGTTTTTAGCTGGACTCAGAATCGTCACCTCATCACGGGTTTGTACTCGGTTGGATCGGCATTTGCCGGATTTCTTAGAAAAGACCCCGACAAAAATCTTAATATCCTTCAGGATATGTATAAAAACTGGAGTTTCTTTAAATCTCACATTGATAATATTCAGATGACTCTCGCTAAAGCCGATATGTGGATTGCCCTGGAATACTCTTTTCTTGTGAAGCCGCGGGAGGTGGGGAGACGTTTATTCGATAAGATAAGAAGCGAACACGAACTGACAGAACAGATGATACTTCAAATCACAAATCAGCGGAGCATACTCGATTATAGTCCATTTCTTCAGAAATCCATCGAACTTCGGAATCCATACATTGATTCCCTCAGCTACATTCAGGTAGGACTTTTGAGAAGGCTGGGCAAGGGTGATTATGAACCTGGAGAGGAATCCGAGCTGATAGATAATCTGAAGCTCAGTATAAATGGGATTGCCGCTGGAATGAAGAATACCGGGTAGTAAAGCTGGCTAGGGGTCGCGAGAACTATATTGTCAATCCAATTCATTATTTTTTTCCCTCCATATATTAGTACCATTTTATTGGTATTTATATAATTATGATGGATTTGTGCGGTTTCACGTGAAGTTGTAACACCTTATAATTCTTGTCTTAAAATGCAGTTCCCCGTTTCAAATTCAAATCGGAAGTGGGTAGATTTCAGAGCCAATTTCATAAAAACAATAATCCTTGTCTTATCTAAAGAAAATTGTTGAAACCTTTTTCTTAGTTCGAGGTTACAATTATAAAATACACAATTTAGGGGGTAGTAAAAATGAAAAGATTTACGCTTTTGTCAATCGTTCCACTCGTTCTATTTGCTTTTAGTGCATATGGTTACCAACATGGCAAAGGCCATGGTAAGTGGCTCTGGTGGAAAGATGCAGCTATTGTCGAAGAGGTTAAGCTTGATGACAAGCAGAAAACCGAGATAAATGAGATTTCCTCTACATACAAGCAGAAGCTTGACGAGATGAGACCCGGAGTCGATGAGAAACGCAAAGCCTTTAGGGAGGCGATGGGAAATCCCGATTCAACAAGAGATGAGATCATGAAAGCTTACGATGATATGTGGGACACGAAGTATAAGATGAAGAAAACAATGATAGAGATGAAACTCGATATAAGAGCAGTCCTTACTCCAGATCAAATAACGAAGCTGAATCAGATAAAGGAGCAGCATAGACAGGAAATGATGCAGAAGCACAAAAAGCGTTAGGTTTCTGAAAATTCGTGAAGGGCATGTCCTATTGCGGGTATGCCCTTTAACACTACTCTTCAGCAAATCCATATTTCCCAAGAACCGCTTAAATTGAGATTAGGTGCCTTGAATCAATTATTAGCAACTGGATTCATTTTAGGCAGATTATAACGTTATCAAACACATATGGTATTGATATTCATAGGAATCATAATCATTGCTTTATTCTCGATTCGTGTAATTATACAAAGCATGATTAGAGCCTCCAACAAAGTTCTAATTTCTATTTATCTCCTCATTATCTGTTACTCATTGACTGTCGTATCAGTTGGTAATGAAATCACAGATCAGGTCATTGTTCAGACTGAATTAGATGAATTAGTAGGTCGGTTCTGCCAGGAATACTGCCTTGGTAACGAAAGAAGAGGATACATTAAGAATGTAAAAATAGAACCTAACAAAACAGGTAAGTACCATGTATCTGGAAAAGCCGTGCTCCAGAATAGACAGGTCTTGAGTGAACCATACAAATTTGTACTCTATGACCATGATGTAATTTTAAATGTCGAAGGAACGTTAAACCACGAAACTTGTAAATTGCGTATAGAAAAGGTGTTGGTCGAGAATGACTTCCAGGGTATTTTTGCCAGTTTGTTGAAGAGTCAGGGTGATATTATAGGCAGAGAGGAGGATATTCCTGATTGCAAGAGGTTTGTTGGAGCGTCCAAATGAGTGAAACAATGAGTTTTGTAGGTTTTTTCTCCGTATCTGACTTTTCCTAACGTCGTCTATAGTGTATCAGAACCAGTATTTGATGGTTTGATGTTCTTTATACAAGAAATCGATGAAAAATAACGGTTCGACTGGCTTGCTCTCTGTAGGTTGCCGTAGTTCTATACAATCTAGGTAAAAGATTGCTTCGATATCCTCGCGATTTTAGATTTTAGATATTTCGTGGACAAAATCCTACAAATAATAAATTTCCTGGAAGTTTGCTCATCCGTCATCCTCGAATGTTTTAGTCGGGGATCCGTTGTTTAATCTTTTATTTTCTTTGTCTTGATACAAAGAAACAACCCTTCGACTGTGCTCAGGACAAGGGCTAACAAAAAACGCCTGCGTATCGAGCGAATGCGAGATATCTATTGCTATAATTAATTAGTTCTCTCAGTCAAGGAGCCTGTACTGAGCTACGTCGAAGTATTCCTTCGAGATGACAGTAATGACTGTCACTTTTTTTAACGCTTCCGGAATTGATTTTGGCAATTTTTTGAATGCCCATTTAAAATCTAAGATCCCGTCCCCGAATTATCTAACATCTAAAGCGATGACAGCTAACCCTGGCGTCATTACCAAATGTGCCGTGCGATTCACCAGGATGGGCTCCGAACTTGAAGAATCTCTTTTTTGTGACCCGTTTTGAATTCCTTCGATTCTTTGATTGGCTCAGGTTTCCTCGCGACTGCTTGTGTTTGTGCTGATAGCTGCAGCACTTGGTGGAGTTCTTCATGAAGCATGCATCGTTGAATCTTGGGTGCAAAAATCGAAACAAACCTAAGCATCTACTTCTATTCTTTTAGATCTTCGTCACTGACCCTTATGAGTTTTAATGGCGAATCAGGGAAGGATTACAACATTAAAAAAAAGTATAAAGAGAGAGATAATCAGATGTTATAATTAATGTAGGTTTTTGGATTAAATAATAATCTTCTTAAGACGGCAGATTCAATAGTAAAGTAATCAATATGGAAGAAATACTTCCGGGCGTTTTTCACTGGACGACATTTCACGAAGGAATCGAACAGGATGTCCATTCTTACTATATTTCTGGTACTGATCCGGCAATATTGATTGACCCGAGAGTTCCGGACGAGGGTATTAAATGGTTTGAAAAATACAAGACACCCAAGCACATTTACCTTACAAACAGACACCATTATCGTCATAGTGGACGATTCAATAAAGCGTTCAAGGCAACAGTCTGGTGCCACAGAGACGGACTGCATGAGTTCACAAAGGGCGAACAAGTTAAACCATTTACACACGGGGATGAACTACCTGGAAAGATAGTGGCCCTTCAGGTGGGGGTATTATGTCCGGAGGAGACGGCTCTATATATTCCGGTGTCCAACGGAATAATCTCAATTGGGGATGCGATCGTGCGCTATGGTGATGAGTTGGGTTTTGTACCCGACTATCTGATGGGTGATGATCCGGAAGGAGTTAAAAATGGTTTGCGAAAAGTGTTCTTATCGATTCTTGAAACCGAATTTGATCACTTACTATTCGCACACGGCGCCCCCTGGATAGGTGGGGCAAAGAAGGGCTTAAGTCAATTCTTGGAACAATTACAATCATGATTGATTAAATTAAGACGCATGCCTCTTTTCTCACTATTTTGATCTTTTCTAGTTTCTTGTTGCGTAGAATAGTATAAGATTAGTGGTCTCTACACCTTTAACATTTGACGTGACTTCAATTTAAAAACGATTGTGATTCGTAAAATGAAGAATATTCACGCATAGATTCTTTGTCTAGATTAAGGATTGTTCGTTGTCGAAATCGAAACAGCTATGCCTTTTTACTAATTTTCCCAGTGTTCACAAACGAAAGGAGGATGGGAAATGTCAGAAGAACAAATTCTTAAACGGAGGCCTAGTCAAGACCGACTAGAAACGAATTCAACCTTAAAGCAGGATGATAAGAACGGGGATTCCCCATTCTTGAATACCCTCGGTAGGCGTGAGTTCATAGGCAATATCGGTGCGATGACAACCGCCGCTTTAACCGCTAGCGTTATTGGTTTGTCATCGATTTCGGAAGATATTATTCCTGAAGCCGAAGCTGCGGAAATCGGACCGCTAGATCCGCGTCAACGTCGAAGACAGGCATTTCGAGTTCGTCGCCAGGCGGCTGTATTCCAGAAGAAAATTCCTCTTCCCGAGCATCCTTGTAACGGTGATGAAGCCTTGTATCCGGATAAAATTGGCAATTATACGAAGGGACTACCGCATAATTCGCTGGGTGAAGTTGATATAGACGCATACGACGCACTGATTAAGGCATTATCAAGCGGTAATCCTGATGATTTTGAAAGCGTTCCAATAACTGGCGATATTAAACTTAAGAATCCCCAGTCTGGACTAGCGTTCGATCTCATTGGAGCTGACTCCCATCATCTCGGAATGCCCCCGGCGCCCACTTTCAACAGCGCTGAAGAAGCTGCTGAGATTGCCGAGCTCTACTGGATGGCGCTCGCACGAGACGTGCATTTCTCGGACTATGGGAGCAATCAAGTCACCAACGATGCAGCAGATGATCTATCGACATTCTCCGATTTTCAGAGACCTAAAGTGGGTGGTCAGGTCACCACTGGGACATTGTTTCGAGCGGATATTCCCGGCGTTCTGGTCGGTCCATTCCTATCGCAATTTTTAGTTAAGACCATTCCCGCAGGACCCATGGTACTGGAACAGAGGATTCGTACTCTGCTTCCAGTTGATTACATCGTGTCATACGATGAGTGGTTGTCCGTCCAGAATGGTCATCTTCCCGCCAACGCTTCGAGTTCCGATGTGTACGATCCAATACATCGATTTCTCCGAAATGGACGTGATTTAGCAGAAAATCAACACTGGGATTGGCCGGCTCAAGCGGCTATTAATGCGCTTCTGATTATTTTCGGCTTAGAGGGAAAGTCTCCGGCAGAGATATTCTTGGCGAATATTGGTGTTCCTTATAACTCGGGCAATCCGTACCTGGCTTCTCAAACCCAGGCCGGTTTTGTTACTTTTCACATAGTTGATATTGTTCGTCGTGTAGTGGAGGCCATGAACTCTGCACTGAAGGCGGCCTGGTATCAGAAGTGGTTTGTTCATCGCAGATTAAGACCCGAGGGATTTGGAGGACGGATACACAATGTTTTGATGGGCCTAGCGGATTATCCCATCAACGAGGATATCTTAAACTCTCCGGTTCTTGACATAGTTTTTGATGCGAATGGTACTTTTTTGTTGCCCCAGGCTTTTCCCGAAGGAGCACCGTGTCATCCAGCCTATCCGTCAGGTCATGCCACATGGGCCGGCGCTGCGGTGACTATGCTGAAGGCATTTTTTAATGAATCGACTATCATACCGGATCCACTTGTAGCAAGCCCAGACGGTCTTTCCGTTCTTCCTTACACCGGCCCCGGATTTGATCAGCTCACAATAGGTGGTGAGTTAAATAAGCTTGCCTGGAATATTGCTATGGGACGTAACTTCGCAGGCATACATTGGCGCACCGATGCAATGGAGGGCTTGAAACTGGGAGAGGCTGTCGCAATAAGTATTATGCAGGACCTGTTAGATACCTACAACGAGGATTTTGGCGGTTTTGCTTTCACCAAGTTTGACGGCATGACGGTAACGGTCTGAAAGAATGGAAATCGTTTCTAGTCCTGTATGATGAAAAAACCAATAGTATTATTTTACGTCTTCAATATACGGGTGAAGATCAATTAAAGATGGTCCCTTTTATATAGATGCCAAGAGTTCAGATATGACTAGTTAATATTTACGAGTGGCAGCTTTATCTTTTCCTAAGGCTCTATCTTTGTCTCCAATACTTTGAGGAACTTTGCGAGCCAGTCAGGGTGTGCGGGCCAGGCTGGCGCTGTAACGAGGTTGCCATCTACATGAGCCTTGTCTACCGGTATATCTACAAATTCGCCACCCGCATTTTTAACGTCGGGTGCCACTGCCGGATAAGCAGAGCAGCTCTTACCTGAGAGTATCCCAGCAGCCGCCAGGACCTGCGCTCCATGGCATATTGCTGCAATGGGCTTATTTGTTTCAGCGAAGTGGCGAACATATTTTAATACATCCTCATTTAGACGGATATACTCCGGTGCACGCCCGCCAGGAATGACCAGTGCATTGTAGTCCTCCGGTCTCACTTCTGAGAACGTTGCATTGAGTGTAAAGTTATGGCCTGGCTTCTCGCTATATGTTTGGTCCCCTTCAAAATCATGAACTGCTGTCCGAACCGTTTCGCCAGCCTTTTTATCAGGGCAAACTGCATGGACTGTATGTCCCACCATTAATAGCGCCTGAAAAGGAACCATTACCTCGTAGTCCTCTACATAATCACCAACGATCATTAATATTTTTTTTGCCATGCCATTATTACCCCCTTATTTATCTGGTTATGGTAAGATGAGAGTTTCATTTAAAAACCAATTTTGCAAACTTGCTACCTATACAATTATACCCAATTATGGACCCATCTATCAAAAAGTTATAGAACCCTTTAAGGAATACGGCGTCCTTCATCAACTCCAGAAACCGGATCATCAATTTTTTCTTATATGACGAGGGAACTTTTTCTATTTACGCTATCTACTCGTTATCAAGCTTGAGCCCATATTTTGGAGGACGTCGTCGTTGACAAGACAGATTGTTGTATGTATAAATAGATTAGACGTAGAGTTTTTTCGACGCTAAATGCTAGCTATTGCGCATTTGTGATTGGTGTTCGTGCCAGCTTACCTAAACAGGGTGGAGGGAGTCGAGATGATAACGCTTAAAGAGAGACGATCTCTCGAAGATGACCTTGCACCATGGTCAGAAGAAGCGCGTTCAAATCTTAAGTTGGAAGATGGGTCGCGCATTGCGGTGATTGGTAGTGGGCCAGCAGGGTCATTTTTTAGCTATTTTCTTCTGAAGATTGCAAAAATGGTCGACATGGATATCCATGTAGATATCTACGATTCCCGCGACTTTTCCATTCCGGGTCCGACGGGATGCAACATGTGCGGAGGGATTATATCGGAGAGTCTAATGCAAAATCTGGCGGTTGAAGGGATCGTTCTGCCACCTACGGTAATACAAAGGGGGATTGACTCCTATGTGCTGCACACCGATGTCGGCAAGGTTCGCATCGATACGCCACTTCAAGAGAAGAGGATCGGCGCGGTATACCGCGGCTCTGGTCCCCGGGACGTAAAGGAGATTAAGTGGGGTAGCTTCGATGGCTATTTGCAAAATCTGGCCATTGAGACGGGGGCACATCTGATACATGGCCGGGTAGTCGATGTCAATTTGCAGGATGGGAAGCCCCAAGTCAAGACACGGGAGGGTACGGCTCAGGCGTACGACTTGCTGGCGGTTGCTGTGGGGGTGAACTCAGGCACTCTAAAGCTCTTCCAAGGGTTAGGACTGAACTACCAGGTTCCTCGTACTACAAAGACCTTTATCCGTGAATTTTACATGGGAGAAGAAACGGTAGCGAAATATGTTGGTAGCTCTATGCATGTCTTTTTGCTTAACATACCTCGGCTAGAATTTGCGGCGCTCGTGCCAAAGGGTGACTATGTGTCACTGTGTATTTTGGGGGAGGATATAGATTCATCTCTGATACAATCGATTCTGGATACCCCTGAAGTGAAGCAGTGTCTCCCTTCGAACATGAACTTGGCGCAGGGCTCTTGTCAATGTGCGCCTTACATAAGCGTCCGCGGTGCCGAGAATCCTTATGCCGATCGAATCGTGTTTATTGGCGATAGCGGAGTAACCAGATTGTATAAGGATGGGATTGGGGCTGCCTACCGCACCGCTAAGGCTGCCGCCACGACCGCTATCTTTCACGGCATATCTATCAACGATTTTAAACGGTACTACAGGCCGACCTGCCAGGCTATAAGTGCCGATAACCTGATCGGGAAGATGGTCTTTGCTGTTACTCGCCAGATTCAGAAGCGGCGGTTTGCTCGACGCGCCGTTTTGCGTATGGTATCCAGCGAACAACAGAAAGAGGGTCGCGTCCGACGCATGAGCACCGTGTTGTGGGACACGTTCACGGGAAGCGCACCCTATCGGGAAATCTTAGTCCGCACCCTTCATCCCTTCTTTCTGAGTCGTTTTCTCTGGGACATGGCTATTTCAGTAATACCATTTAAGGAGAAATGACAATGAGGAGAAGATGTTATGGAATCAGGTGCCTTGGGTAAATTGTATCACGATGGCGAAGCCATAGTCCGCGAAGGTGATACGGGGGATTGCATGTATGTAGTCCAGGCGGGACAGGTCGAGGTACTTCAAGGTAAGGAAAACAAGGAGGTGCGACTGGCGGTTTTAAATGAGGGTGATTTTTTTGGTGAGATGGCTATCTTCGAGCGTGAGGTTCGCTCTGCCACTGTGCGTGCCATAGGCGAAGTACGGGTGCTAACTGTGGAAAAGAAAAACTTCCTGCGGAGGATCCAGGAGGACCCGTCGCTTGCTTACCATATTGTGCAAACCATGTCCCACCGAATCCGGGACTTAAACGCTGAGCTGGTTAGGATAAAAACAAGGGCATAGGGGGTTATGACTAGGTTTGTCAATTATTATTACCAATAAGTGAAAGATGAGAGCTCGGAATCAGCCTTTGACCTTATATCAAAGTAGGGACGGAACAGGGAAAACAGAATATTAGAGAATTGAGGTTAATGGCATTATAAGATCGGTATAATCTTTAGTCCTGACCCTGCGATGTTGTTGAATATTAGAGAAACAACCCGCATCATTTCTGTCAATGAGATTTCTCAATACCTAGCGAGCGTGCCACCATCTACGACTATTACCTGCCCCACTATATAGTCTGACGCGGAAGACGCGAGTAATACGGTAGCTCCTTTAAGGTCATCTTCTCCTCCGAATCTCCTTGCAGGAATAGAGCGGAGTAACTCCTCTCCCTTTCCCATCTTATCCGGGCTAATGACAGGGTCTGTCATCTGTGTCGGAAACCATCCGGGCGCTATAGCATTTACGTTTATATTGTGGCGAATCCATGTTACGGCGAGTTCCTGGGTAAAGGAGATCACAGCGCCCTTGGTCGTTACATATGCAGGTGCACTCACTATCTCTGTACTCCGATAGCCCATGACCGAAGAAAGATTGATAATTTTTCCCCGTTTTGCTTTAATCATGACCTTTCCTATTTCCTTCGAGCAGAGAAAGGTGCCGGTTAGATTTATCCTGATCACGCTCTCCCAATCTTCCACGCTGGTATCCTCGGGGAGTCCACCTGTTGCAATCCCGGCGTTATTAACCAGTATGTCAACCTTACTAAATTTATCGAGAACTGCTCTCAGCATACTTTTAACGTCTTCGGGGCTTGAAACATCGCACTTCAACGCGAGGGTTTCAACTCCTGTTTGTTTACCTATTTCATCCGCAGCCTTCATACACCCATCTAAATTCCTTGCGCAGATGACAACGCTTGCCCCGGCTTCTGCAAGTCCGTCTGCCATCTGCCTTCCTATTCCTGTGTACCCTCCTGTAACTATGGCTATCCGGTCCTTAAGATCAAGGAGTTGCATTACATTCATGGGTTTTAATCTCCCTCCAAAATTTGTTCATAGTTGTTAGATCTATTCTTATAGGTGTAAAATTTGGACAAGTCTAAAATCGTTTTACTCCTTTGATGAAAGCGTAACCCAAGTCATTATCATCTTGATTATTCCTGAATTTTTTCAACATTCTGAGTCAGGATATGTTATTTATTGGAGTCTGGATTTCTCGATCTTCCCGGAGGTCCTATCTCTAATTTCTTTCCATTTTTGCTGGACTAACCTGATCTTTAAGTCAGCTTCTTCAAATTTTTCTGACTCTACCAACGAGAGAAATTCCCATATCTCCATAGCCGTATTCTCATTTTTAAACGTTTGAGGGTGTATGTGTGAGCATATATCGCCGTAGTTGAGAATAACGAAAGAATCTCTATCAAATCCTGAAAGCCACACCTCTAGATCCTTAATTTCTCCATGAATCTGGGAGAGGAGTCGCGAGAATGGCAGTCTTAAATCTGATGATCTAATTCTCTCTTCCAGATTCCCAATTATCCTATAGGCTTTTTTTATTCTTTCCAAGCCAGAACTGAGCCTTGTTTTGTAATAAATACCATCCATCGTAATCGCCCCGAAACCTGTATGCGTGTAAAAGAAGTTTCTTTCCGATTCATCGAAGGGGACAAACCACGACTCAGGGATGGCGTTCTCTATAACCAGAGCGTTCAAATGCTCGGAACCCAGTGGGGATACGTAATATCGTCCATTTTCGTCTTTAAAGAAAAAGCAGTTCTCTATCTTATCTATTTCAATATCCAGGAATCTGGATAGCGCAGTTTTAAATTCTTCATACTCCGTTCCAGACCATATAGACCTCGGAGAGGACGGGTGATCCCAGAATTTCTCGTAGAAGGAGATATAGGACTCCCAGTAGGCTTTATCCGCTTTGATGGCAGATAGAGGTTCATAAATAAGCATTATGCTTTTCGCCATAGTATGTTAGATATAACATATTTATTATTAATTCCAATGTGGGTTTTACTTGGCAGTATTGTTTGTGGTATCGCAGGCATATGTTAGTTATGAAAATGAAGGCCATCTCAACGTGTGACCCTGTACCGACCCCTTCTACTGTGCTCAGGATAAAATTATCGAGGTGCTCGCAAATTGTAGATGTTACATAATTCGGGGACAGTATCTTAGATTTTAAATGGGCATTCAAAAAATTGCCAAAATCAATTCCGGAAGCGTTAAAAAAAATGACAATCATTACTGTCATCTCGAAGGAGCAAAGTGACTGAGAGAACTAATTAATTATAGCAATAGATATCTCGCATTCGCTCGATACGCAAGCGTTTTTTGTTAGCCCTTGATTTTTGTTTCTTTGTATCAAGACAAAGAAAATAAAAAATTAAACGATGGATCCCCGATAAAGACATTCGAGGATGACGGATAAGCAAATTTTCAGGAAATTTATTTTTTTTTGGGATTTTGCCCACGAAATATCTAATATCTACAGTAATGACAAAAATCGAAAATTAGTTACACTTAGAACTGAAAGTCGTAATTAGATTTCTAAGTGCCAGCTCAAATGTAGACTGATTTCAATGTCAAAATTCCCCAAACCAATCGTGGTGCTGAGCAAATGCCTCGAGTTTGAAGCATGCAGGTACAATGCACAGGTGATTCCGGATACCTTTGTCAAGAAAATTGAACCTTATATTAATTTCAAACCTGTTTGTCCTGAGGTTGAGATAGGACTCGGGGTTCCTCGAGACCCGATAAGGGTGATATCCCAAGATAAGGACACGAGGCTTCTTCAGCCAGCAACCGGCAGGGATATCTCATCAAAAATGTTAGGTTTTGCCAATAACTACCTGAAATCACTAAAAGACGTGGATGGATTTATATTAAAGAGTCGATCTCCTTCTTGCGGGATAAAGGATGTCAAGTTATTTGCCAATTCCGAAGATGGCGCGGCTATCGGGAAGACTAAGGGATTTTTTGCCGGTAAGGTGCTAGAACATTTCCCAGGGTTGGCTATAGAGGATGAGGGCAGGTTAAAGAATTTCAAGATAAGGGATCATTTTCTAACCAAGCTCTACTCATTGGCAAGCTTTAGAAATGTGAAAAAGGCGAAATCGATCAATGAACTGATTTCCTTTCACTCAAGAAATAAGTTCTTGCTGATGGCATACAATCAGAAGGAGATGAGGATACTCGGCAGAATAGTTGCCAATCAAAAACAGGCAAGACTTCAACAGACTATAGCTCATTATGAGGAACATCTTATTAATGCGTTTATGAATCCTCCAAGGAAAACATCTTATATAAACGTTCTCATGCACTCCCTTGGGTTTTTTTCCGACAGATTAACTTCGAAAGAAAAGGCCTATTTTTTAGATCTCCTGGAAGATTTCAGAAGTGAAAAGATCCCGATAAGCGCGATTCTGGTCGTTCTTAAAGCCTGGATTATCAGATATGAACAAAAATATCTGGAGCAGCAAACAATCTTTGAGCCATATCCAAGGGAATTAATGGAGATTTCAGATTCTGGAAAGGGAAGAGATTTATAAGTGAAGATAGGATATCCTTGTATTAACCGAACCGTTAACTGTCAGGGGAATAAAACCTTCAGGATCAGATCTTATTCTGAGAAAAAGATTATCGAGACGGTTGAAAATAATCTTAGATGTCTGATAGAGATACTTAAATTCAATGTAAAACATGATCTGTATTTTTTCAGGATTTCCTCTGACCTTATCCCGTTTGCTTCTCATCCGGTTTGCGATTTTAAATGGGAAAGGCATTTTGCAGATGAGTTTAAATATCTAGGGAACCTTATCAGACAAAATGAAATCCGTATTTCCATGCACCCCGATCAATTTACGCTTATAAACTCGCCTGATAGCAAGATACATGAAAGGAGCGTGTCTGAACTTCTATATCATTCCAAGGTTTTGGACTGCATGGGTCTGGACTTCTCTTCGAAGGTACAAATTCATATAGGTGGTGTCTACGGCGATAAGAACAAGAGCATGGCGAGATTTATAAGGAGATATGAGAAGCTAGACGCGAGAATTCGTAATCGGTTGGTAATTGAGAATGACGACAGGTCATACTCTTTGAGGGATTGCCTTTGTATATTCAAAGAAACTGGGATTCCGATACTTTTTGATGTTTTTCATCATGAATTATTTAACTCTGGAGAAACACTTGAGGAGGCATTTAAACTCTTTGCAAGAACATGGAGATTGAATGACGGGATACCTATGGTCGATTATAGCAGTCAGGAAGATGGTCAAAGAATAGGTACACATGCCAGATCGATCGATATCGAAAAATTCAGAAAATTTGTCATACGGACACGATCTTTTGATTTTGATGTAATGCTTGAAATAAAAGATAAGGAAAAGAGCGCGATAGAAGCCGTAAAAATTGCCTTGAGTGATGGACGATTTAGTACAGGTAGTTCAAGGAGAGAGATGTCTCATGGGTGAAAGAGTGCTAGTAATCGGGGCGTCAGGGTATGTAGGGGCAAGGCTTGTGCCTTTTTTAATCGAAGACGGATATTTAGTCCGTTCAGCAGGCAGAACAAAAGAGAATATGCTAAAAAGGCCCTGGTCCGGTCACGAATCGGTTGATATTTGTGAAGTCGATGCCCTTGATAGAGGAGATTTAAAAAAGTCGTGTGAAGGTTGCAGGTACGTGTATTATCTTCTGCACTCCATGAGTCCCAATCAGAAAAATTTTATGGATACGGATAGACAGGCGGCATCGAATATGGTTTGGGCTGCGGAGCAGAGCGGCGTGGAGAGAATCATTTATCTAGGGGGATTGGGAGAGGAAAGTCCGCACTTGAGTAAACATCTGAAATCACGCGAAGAGGTTGGGAACATTCTCGAGTCGGGTAGTGTGCCGGTAACCATTCTGAGGGCAGCTATGATCATAGGCTCTGGCAGCGCCTCTTTTGAGATTTTACGTTATCTGGTAGAACGTTTGCCGGTGATGGTAACTCCAAAATGGGTTCATACCCAGTGTCAACCCATTGCAATAAGGAATGTTATCACATACCTCGTTGGCTGCCTAAAAAAACCTGAGACGGTCGGAGAGACTTACGATATCGGGGGAGCGGAGATATTAACCTACCGTGATCTGATGGATATATATGCTCATGAAGCACGGTTGGGGAAAAGGTTTGTTATTCCCGTACCAGTGCTTACTCCCAAACTCAGCTCGTATTGGATCCATCTAGTCACCCCGGTTCCTGCTTCTCTGGGACGTCCTCTTGCAGAGGGGCTGAGTAATAAAGTTATTTGTGAGGATAACCGCATTAGGGACATTATCCCTCAAGACCTTTTGGATTGTCGTGAGGCAATGAGTTTGGCGCTAGACCAGTCACAACATAATTTGATAGGGGAAAATCATAATGATCTATATACAATGTTGAAACATGTAGAGTGGAGTTTCGATGGGGATCCAAAGTGGGCTGGTGGAAAGATTTTTGAAGATCATAGAGCTGTTGTGTTAGAATCAACCCCCGATAGGATTTGGAAGCCGTTACTCGGGATCGGAGGTAAAAATGGATGGTATTACGCCAACTGGCTCTGGAAATTAAGAGGATTATTAGATCTAATCGTTGGTGGAGTAGGTATGAGACCCGGAAGGACCGATCCGAATAAACTGACCCCTGGAGATTATATCGATTTTTGGAATATTCATTTAGTCGAACCGAACAAGCGACTTCTGCTTAAGGCTGAGATGAAACTCCCGGGTTCGGCGATTTTGGATTTTTATATTAGTCCGACTGATGACAAGCATTCAGAATTGCACCAGATAGCTCGTTTTATACCAAGTGGTCTACTGGGGATTATCTACTGGTACGCTGTAAAGCCATTTCACAATCTAATTTTCAATGGCATGTTAAGGAGAATTGCTGAGCGGGTGGGGGATAGGGTCATTTCTGAACCAAAGCGTATTACTGGAGATATCACCTTAAATAGAATAAGATAGGGTGTTATTTTCTCAAATCATGAAACTTTTCAGTTTTAGTATAATTCAGAAACTTCCAATTTCCATAACAAAAGCCTGGGATTTCTTTTCTAATCCAAAGCAATTAGAACTGATAACTCCTCCATCGCTGGCTCTAAGAATTACTTCTGAAATACGCGAAGAGATGTATCCAGGCATGATTATAACGTACGATGTAAGTCCGTTTCTTGGTATTCCTGTAAACTGGGTCACAGAGATAACTCATGTTGATAGGCCGCATTTGTTCGTTGATGAACAGCGCTTTGGTCCGTATCGTTTCTGGCATCATAAGCACCTTTACAGAGAGATTGCCAGTGGAATTGAAATGCAGGATTTGGTTCATTACGTGATGCCCTTTGGATTTTTTGGTAGGCTATTTGGAAATTTAGTTGTAAATAAAAAGGTAATAGATATATTTAATTACAGGTATAAAGTGTTAGAGGAATTATTCGGGCGAATTTCCTGATGTTTGTTAATGGACATGCCCTCAAGATTAGATTTTTGGAATACACATGTAAGAGTTGCCAGGATTACTATCCAAGAATCATACGTTACATATTAAATCTAAAAAACTACTTTGGAGGTTTTTCTCGAATGTCTAATAAATTGAAAGTAGGACAAGAGGCACCGAATATTCAGGCTGAGACCTACGGAGGGGAGAAGATAAATCTGAAAGATTTTAGAGATAAAAAAGTGGTTGCTCTTTATTTTTATCCCAAGGACAATACCCCGACGTGTACCAAGGAAGCCTGTTCAATTAGGGATGGTATGAAAGATCTTGAGAAGTATGGAATTCAGGTATTGGGAGTGAGCACGGATGGAGTTAAATCTCATGAGAACTTCAAAAAGAAATATAAACTCAATTTCCCGCTTCTGAGTGACAAGGGTAAGAATATCGTTAACGCATATGGTGTGAAGAGTATGTTCGGTTCTGCAAAACGAGAGACATTCTTGGTCGATAAATCAGGGAATATCAGGTACATATGGGAGAAAGTTAACGCTGATTCTCATGCCGATGAGATCATTGAAAAAGCAAAGGAGTTGGGTTTGGTCTAGCTAATTTATCAAAGAGCTACTTTTTTCTGGTTCGTTTATCTTTTATTAATCGTTTATATTAACTTAAAGACAAAGATGGAAAGTTTTACTTATCGTTCACGTATTAGAACCTCTGCTAAAGATCTATTTAAATGGCATAAACAACCCGGTGCTTTTGAAAGGCTTAGTCCGCCATGGGAGGATGTAGAGGTTTTAGAGAAGAGTGGGGGAATAGAAGATGGTTCAAGGGTTGTAATAAGAACAAAGATTGGACCGGTCCCGATGATTTGGTTAATCGAGCACAGGGATTATAAGGAAGAAAAGCAATTTTGTGACATACAGATTAAAGGGCCATTTAAACATTGGGAACATACACACACATTTGTTCCTGATGGCCCGAATGCGTGTTTCATGGAGGATAATGTTAAATTTTTATTACCCATGGGGACGTTGGGTGAACTCTTTGGGAATGAGTTGGTTATCAGAAAGCTTGAAACCTTGTTTGAATACCGTCATGGTACTCTTATGAACGATATAAAAACGCATAAGAAGTACGGAGTAAAACCTATGAAAGTATTGATAACCGGTTCAACAGGACTGATAGGTTCTTCACTGATTCCGTTTCTCTCTACAGGTGTACACAGTGTAACTTGTCTTAAACGTGACAAATCAAAAATTGGGGAGAATGATTTATACTGGAACCCTGAAAGAGGTGAGATCGACACATCTAAACTTGAGGGATTCGATGCAGTGGTACATTTGAGTGGTGAAAATGTTGCAGGCAGATGGACAGACCAAAAAAAGGCTAAAATAGAACATAGCAGGATCCACACCACTAAGTTTTTATGTAATACACTTTCGAAGAAGCTTAAGAAGAAGCCTGCTGTGTTGGTATGTGCTTCTGCCATTGGGTTCTACGGTAATCGGGGTGATGAGATTTTAACAGAGGATAGTGAAGCAGGGAAGGGATTTCTGGCCGATGTCAGTAAGAAATGGGAGGCGGCCACAACAGTAGCAAGTAAAGCCGGGATTCGTGTGGTTAATTTACGATTGGGGGTTGTCTTGAGCCCACGGGGCGGTGCTCTCGAAAAGATGCTTCTCCCATTTCGTGTGGGTCTTGGTGGAAGAGTCGGTAGCGGGCGCCAGTGGATGAGTTGGATCTCAGTTCATGATGTAATTGGAGCAGCTTATCATGCCATCAATGACGATTCTATTGAAGGGCCTGTAAATGCTGTTTCACCGAAAGCGGTTACAAACCTGGAATTCACAACGACGTTGGGGAATGTTCTCAATCGACCTACTTTTTTTGCGATACCTTCTCTGCTATTAAGAGCTTTATTCGGTGAAATGGCTGACGAAACGCTTCTTTCAAGTACTCGAGTGATGCCGTCAAAGTTGTTGTCGACTGGCTATGAGTTTCAATTTGCTGATTTAGAAGCATCTCTCAGGAATCTATTAGGCAAGCCTAAGGTCTGATGATGTAGTTCTTTATGACTGATCATTAGTTTAATCCGAAATTAATTAATAAGTTTGTCAGAAATACTCTCTTTGTATTGTATGCTTATGTTATTATCAGATAGATCGTATTTTTTTCATAAAGTACTCCTTGAAAATATAGGGGAATTTACCAGTGGATAAAGCAAACAGGGAAGAAGAGTATAAGTTCGGTGCACTAAGGGAAATAGATATGGATCCGGATCCGATCGTTCAGTTTAGGAAATGGTATCAAGACGCATTTAATTCTAATTCTATCCAGCCGGATGCTATGACTGTGGCTTCGGCCACAAAAGACGGCAAGCCTTCCGCGAGAATGATGCTTCTTAAGGATGTCGACAGTGAAGGGTTTGTGTTTTATACCAACCAAGAAAGCAGAAAGGGTGAAGAATTTTCACAAAACGCCAGAGTCGCAATCGTATTCTGGTGGCCTTTGTTCGAAAGACAGGTTCGTGTAGAAGGAATAATTGACGAAATTTCAGATAATGAGGCTGATTCATATTTTAAAACCAGACCTAGAGGGAGTCAACTTGCGGCATGGGCGTCAAATCAAAGCCAGGTCATTAGCAGCCGAGAGGCTCTCGACGATCGATTTAGTGAATTAGAGGCCTTGTATAGCGGTCGTGATATACCAAGACCCCCATATTGGGTTGGTTATCGACTCAGGCATTCTACAATTGAATTCTGGCAGGGCCGGCCAAATAGGCTCCATGACCGACTGAAGTACAGGCAAGTCGGAGGGAGGGATTGGATTATAGAGCGTCTTTCACCGTAACTAATTTACTCCTGCGGCTGGCTCGCAGAGCCAAAAATTACTTCTCTTATAATCCTTGAGTGCCGGGATTCACGATCAGATTGTGAAAGGGTAAATATATAGTGTTCTCAGAGACGGAAATGAGCCAGCACCATGTAGTAATAATAGGAGGTGGATTTGGTGGATTGTATGCTGCAAAGGCTCTTGGAAAAACCGATACAAGGATAACCCTTGTAGATAAGCGAAATTTTCATCTGTTTCAACCATTATTGTATCAAATTGCGGTCGGAGGGCTATCTCCGGGTGACATAGCTTCACCGCTCAGAGCGGTATTGCGGAAATATAAAAATATCGAGATTATAAAGGCGGAGGCAATTGATTTTGACCCGGAACATAGAAGAATCACGTTCAGAGATGGCGAGCTAAATTACGATTCACTAATAGTTGCTACCGGTTCTACTTACAATTATTTTGGTCATGATGAGTGGGCAGAGATAGCCCCGGGAATAAAAACCATTGAAAGCACTCTTGATATTCGTCATCGCATATTTCTTGCGTTTGAGGCGGCAGAGCGGGAAGATGATATAGCTCGACAGCAGTCCTGGATGCGCTTTGTGATAATCGGAGCGGGACCGACTGGCGTGGAACTAGCAGGTGCAATTGGGGAGCTTGCTCAAAGTACTTTACGAAGCGATTTTAGACACATTGATACATCCGAGTCTGAGATAATCTTGTTGGAAGGAGCGGACCGGATATTGCCTGCATACCCAGAGGAATTGTCGATAAAGGCCCAGGAATCGCTTGAACGATTAGGAATTACGGTCAGTAAGAATGCAATGGTAACTGATATCAAAAAAAGCTTCGTCACATTCTCTAAAGACGGGAAAGGAGAAACGATTCAAGCAAGAACAATCCTATGGGCCGCTGGGGTTAAAGCGTCATCTCTCGGAAACGTCATTGCTGATCGTATGGGAGCGAAACTCGATGGGGCGGGTCGCGTTATGGTTGAACCGGATCTCAGCGTTCCGGGCTTTCCCAACATCTTTGTTATCGGAGACCTCGCGAGTTTCAGCCATCAGGATGAAAACCCACTACCAGGAGTGGCCCCTGTGGCCATGCAGGAAGGACTTTATGTGGCAAAGCTATTGGAAAGCCGTTTAAGAGGAGAGAACATACAGCCCTTTAGGTATAAAAACAAAGGAAGCCTTGCAGTCATAGGACGAAATGCCGCTGTAGCAGATTTTGGTAGATTTCGGTTCAGTGGGTTTTTTGCGTGGCTAATTTGGGTTTTTATACACATTGGCTATCTTATCGAATTTGATAATAAGGTTCTGGTACTAGTTCAGTGGGCCTGGAATTACTTTACTCGAAAACGCGGTGCCAGACTTATCACCGGTGAAGATACTAAATTATTTTCTGAAAAGTAGGGAGAAGAAATTAAAGAACGGAAAGCTGACATTTTTGTAACGTGTATAACGGGATAATCTGAGGATCATAGAGTTCTAAAAATTCATAAACTTATGTTTCCGTTGTACTAAGCTATTCGGAGTACTTAAGGAGTCTGGCTTAATCGAATATGCACAGAAGGACTATATTTTGGTTCAGGAGGGATTTACGGGTAAGAAACAATACTGGTCTTTACCATGCCGTGCACGATAGCTCGGAAGTGATCCCCGTTTTCATACTTGATGAGAATATATTAGAACATCTTCCGGATAGAAGTCTGCGCCTTGGTTTCACGATTGAGGCAATTAAGCATCTTAAAAAAGACCTTCTTAGATTAGGTTCCAATCTTGTTGTCCTGAAGGGAAGGCCTGAGGATCTAATTCCAAAATTTGCGTATAGAAATAGAGTCGACGCCGTTTATGTGAATAAGGCTTGCAGTTTTTATGGTAGGAGAAGAGATAGTGAGTTAAAAGGGACTTTACAGGGTGACAATATAGAATTAAGAGAGTTTGAAGACACTCTCTTAGTGGAACCTGAAAGAATTCCGCAGCGCAAGGTCTTTACGCCTTTCTATAAGTTATGGTCGAAAACTGAGAAGAGGCCTCAATTATTCGAGATTCGCAGGTTTAATTCTCCGAAAATCAACGAACAACCTTTTGATAAGGTGATTAAGGGACTGAGTTTCTCGACAAGCGGCAAATGGCCTATTAATTTTCCACGAGATAGATTAAAAAAATTCGACTTTTCAAATTATACGAACACGAGAAACTATCCTTATACAGACGGCACCTCAAGGCTTTCTCCTTATATAAGGTTTGGCATAGTATCAATACGGCAAATTTACAGTCGAGTTCAATCAGAGACACCCAAAGCTGAGACCTATATTTCAGAACTTGCGTGGAGGGAATTCTGGTATCACATAATGCATTATTTCCCCGAGACGATAGATCTGGAGTTTCAAGAGAAAAGAAGGAATATAAAATGGATCAATAACGACGCGTGGTATGAGGCCTGGAAAGAGGGTTGTACAGGATACCCAATAGTAGATGCGGGGATGAGGCAACTGAAAGAGGAGGGTTGGATACACAACAGGGTCAGGATGATAGTAGCTTCATTTCTCACGAAGGACCTATTAATCGATTGGCGAATGGGTGACCGGCATTTCTTTGATTATCTCATTGATTATGACGAAGCCGTGGATATTGGTAATTGGCAATGGGCTGCTTCCGTGGGAGCTGATCCAAAGCCTTTGAGAATCTTCAATCCCATACTACAATCTGAGAGATACGACCCGGATTGTGTATATATAAAAAAGTATATACCTGAATTAAAAGATATTGAGCCAGAAGGAATTCATGACCCATTGAAACATGATCTTCCATATCACAAGCCCATCGTAAACCATTATGAAATGAGCAGGTTAGCAAAAGAGAAATATAATGAGTGACGGCACTTACTTTGTCTTGAAATCTTATCTTATGTTAATCCTATTTTTGTGTGTGCAATATATGTCACATTCTCAAAGTTTAGCACGCCTCTTATTTGAAATTATTGCTTTATCTTGGCGTCCTCCATACGGTCTGAATAATCCCATCTAAATATGCTTATGGGTTCTATTTCTATTGCTATTTCGTTATTTAAATTGGATAAAAGAAATTTTCCTAGGGTCGAATCTTTTCTTATGTGATATCTGTCCATAAGAGTTCTTAGTACCTTTGGACCCATTTCTTCACTCAATTTTACCCTTCCCTTACCTCTGACACCGCGATAGGGAGGCTGATCGGATGCTACTTCAAAACCACATCTCGGATTTTGACTCAGAAATTCAATGACTTTGGCTGTCCTTTGAGTTGCGCAATATAATTTATCGTTCATAAATACAAACCACAAAGACGTCACTAAAGGCCAGCCTGCATCGGTAATACAGGCAAGCCTGATAGGTATCTTTATTTCCGATAGATATTTTGCGATCTCTTCAGTTATCAAATTTTTCCCGTTCTTTGTATTTAGCATATTAATGTAATCCTTATTGCTTCTGATGATCAATCAATACTGAATATAAGGACAGCAATAAATTCATATTTCATACAACAAAAATCTGGAGTAATAAGCCAATATCCAACAGCATTCTATTGAGGTTTGAAAGCTAAGTATATAATTACCGTTCCGATCATTAACTCTATCGACTTTTCTACAAGGAATCCGGCTTCTTTTAAGAGGCCAATAAAATTGTCTCTGTCTGGAAATATTGAAATTGAATCACCGAGATATCGATACTCCTCTCTTCTATTGAAGACCGATGCTACGAGCGGTAAAAATTGTTTAAGGTAATACATATATATCGGCCCAAAAATTTTATTGTTCGGGACTGCAAATTCAAGTATTCCCAATTTCCCCTTTGGTTTCAAAACCCTCTTCATTTCTTTCAATGATTTAAGAGGATCCACTGTGTTTCTTATTCCGAAGGCTATGGTAATAGCATCAAAACTATTATCTCTGAATGGAAGGCTTTCACCAACCCCTTGTATAAAATTTATTTTCTTGTTTAAGCCCATGGAGTTCATTTTCTTTTGCCCGAGAACTAACATTTGAGCGCTGGGATCGAGACCGATTCCGTTCCCTTGGTTATTATTTTTCAAGATCTCAATCAAAACCTCACCAGTGCCAGTGGCAATATCAAGGACATAATCACTACCCGCTACTTCCTTAGCCAGTCTTTCTCTCCACCCCTTGTCCCTACCCATGCTGAAAATTGTGTTGAGCAGGTCATAGTTTTTTGCTACTGAATTAAAGATGGATTTTGTATCTGGCATGATATCGAAATGGTTATTACTATATTATTTGATTTGGGTGGTGTTGAAAAGCCGCACTATTTATGAAGTTTTACTAATAAATTGTCTTGGCCCGTTCAGTCAAATATCGACTTGTGCTTGGCCAGTGTGTTGCGAAATATACATAGATTTAACATTCAGTGCATATAATTTCATCGATGTTCTGACAAATTAAAGGCCGCCAATATTAGTCAATGCTTATAAATTCAAAACTTTATTTTGAATGTTTCTTCTTTTCCGTCTCTTAAAACTTTGATGATGGCTGTGTCTCCCTTTTCTTTATAGAGGAGGTTTATCTTCAGGTCTTCTATAGAGCCGATTGGATTGTTATCGAAAGACAAAATGGTGTCTCCTTTTTTTAGACCAGATATTTTTGCTATGCTTTCTTCCGAGAAGTCATTTATTTTAACTTCTTCACTGTCTTTATCGACAAGAATTCCCAATTTAGGAGATTCCGGTGCTTCTAGCACTTCGGGGAAGAGCAGGAAATCAGCAACATCATCGCCATCTTCCTCGTCGTTTAATATTATCGAGTATTGAAGTCCAGTCCTTCTGTATGTTTTCTTTGGTATACCGAAACCGTATAAGAGGTGGCCGTTTCCTGCTAAAACCACCATCTGGAAATCTGGATTTCCTTTTACAAATTCATAGATGGATTCTGCCATAGTTTCGTCCCAAAGTATTTGAACCTGGTAGAAGAGGTTGAAATCTTTTTCCTCTGATCCCGGATGGAATTTGAATATTTCTCTTAGGAGCGTCCTGTATTGCGACTCAGAGAAGTCCATCTCGTCAGGAATCGTACTGCGCTCTTCGTCGGTTAAGGACTGGAGACCGTTTTCAGATACCTTTTTTACAATTTCACTCTCGGCATTCAATGCGATGACAGGTATTTTGTTCTCCTTTGCGAAATTGATAATAGGTCTGTAAAGCCTGTAATCCAAGCCCCATCTCTTGAAATATTCTGTTTTTTTCAGGAATTGTCTTTCGTCTATGTTTCCACTTAAATAATCATTTATGAATTGCTGGAAGGGTTTTTCGAACATTTCCATTCCTATCGCCAGGTTTCCATTCATTTTGTAGAGCCCCTTTATTATCTTCAATTGATTCATATGGTGCGCGGGCTTGTCATGTTCTTCCCCGATAAAAATGATCTTTTTATCCTTAATGTCATCTACTATTTTCGCCAAGTCTGGTTCACTTTGTATTGAATCTTCTTTCTCAATTTCATTTATATCAGCCTTAATTCCATTCTCAGATAGGGCTATTTCCTTCGTCACATTTTTTCCATCTTTAAACTTTAGGATTGAGTAAATGCCGTAATGGGGAATCTTTTTTACTGCTGCTTCTACTTCTTCTTTTGATTCCCCGTTGACCAGCGCTATTACCTTTTGCTCATTGAACGGGTTTTCTTTCACAATGATGTTGAAACCTTCCTCATCTAGTTCAGTTCCTCCAAATATTCTTTTTATGAGCGGGTTGGTCTTTCCAAGCACAATCAAGGTACTGGATTTTAAGTCATCGAGCTCTATGTCTTCTGATGTTTTAAATTCTATCTGTTTGTCGTCAAACAAATCGATGAATGTTTGATACAGCGGTTTTTCATCCTGTTCCAATACGAAGATAATTCTTCTCTCACCCATTATCCTCGATATGACCGGTGGAAATTCGGGCTCTGAAAGTTTTCTTGGTACGTCGTAGTCTTCGTCTATAACGACTCTTTGGGGTTTGGTATCCAGATTAATTTTAAATGTTTCGACGTCTTTCGTGAGTTTGAGAATTTGCTTTGTTTTTGTATGATCATCCAAATAAATTGTCAGCGGTACGTCCAACCGATACCCGCTCCCATTCTGTGACAGCTCGATCTCGAGCAGGTACTGACCGTTTTCATGACTAAGTTTGGTGCTCTTAATTTCTAGCTCGGGCAGTCCTTTCTTATTTAACCATTGATCGAAAAACCAACCCAGATCCATATTATTCATTTTTTCAAAGCTCGCTTTTATATCATCCCAGTCTGCTGTATCAAACCGATTTTTAGAAATGAAGTCTTTTATTGAATTTTGAAAGTTACGTTCACCTACAGCTCGCTTCAGGAGATGAAAAACCATTGCAGATTTTCCATAGCCAATGGCTCTAGATTTTTCGTCTGAGACCCCTTGGAAGGTTCTCAACGGGTAGTTATTCTCCTGATCTACGAATGATTGATAATTTATTAGAAGCTTTTTCCTATAATCGGGTCCGTTTCCCTTCTGTTCCGCATAATAATGGTCTGCTAGATATGTCGTAAGCCCTTCGCTCCAGTTACCTTTCTCGAAGTCCACATAGACATAATTCCCAAGCCATTGATGAAGTATCTCATGTCCCAAAGACGTTTCGACAATAAAGGGAAGCCTTATAACGCTCCGGCCAAGGAGGGTAAAGGTTGGCATCGAGTATCCGGTAGGAAAAACATTTTCAACAATAGAGAACCTTTTGTATGGGAATTCACCAAATAAATTATCATATAGATCAATGTATCCTTTGGAATAATCGATGTATGTTTTTGAATAGCCTTTGTCTTCAACAAAAAAGTATGTGTAGATATCAATGTTCTTGTGCTTTTCCCTATTTGCAATAAATCTATTGGAAGCCACAAGATGTATGTGATCTACAGGATGAGGGAAACTAAAATTAAATGTAGTGTCGTTGTTCTCTCTAACTTCTTCGATTTGCTCAGCTTCCGAAACCGCTAAGTATCCTTCTGGCAGCGTGGCCGAAAGCTTATAATAACAGGGAGTGCGCAAGAGCGGATACCAGTCGCCCACGAGGAATACACCGTTTTCACCAACATAATTCTGAGAGGAGTTGTTTTCGAACGTCGCGGTAAACTCTATGATAATATGATCATTTTGATCCCCTTCTATTCTTATCTCGTCTAGATATTGCGAATTGGAGATTTTATCAGTCTCTATAATGTTTAAATTTTTTGTGGTTAACACCAGTGACTGCTTTTTATCTGGAATTATTTCCATTTTCCCAACGATTTTGGAGTTTGATACATCTACCTTGACATCCAGTTCGCATACAGGATATGCGTATGCCAAATGAGAACCTAAAAGAAGAAAGAATGCAAGGTGTTTTAAATAAGCCATGGTATTAATTAAAACGGCGATGACTAGAATTATGGATAATCTTTGAAATTATTAGGCAAGAATGGATAAATATACCTCACTTCTATAATTGTGCCTAAACTCAAATTCCTTCCAGTGTAAATATCGAGGAATTTTATTAAGCCCACTAAATCTGGATAAGCTCATTTTAGCATGACCCCAAAATCCTTCAATCCGACTGTGATTAAAGCTTTTATGAAAAAATTGTCGGGTTGTCTAAGAATGGCGTTAAAACTTTTGGGGCTCAGAGTAGATCAACTGGTTAAAACGGGGAGTCAAAACCTAAGTTGAATAGAGCTTCCCCATCTATTTGAAAATGTAAATAATCCCCACTTACAGTTTTGTTGTCTGATTATCGTACATTTCATATCCTGCTTAAACCCTGAGTAGTTCCTAATACACTGAAGTTGTTTAGATGATTTGCTTTTACATTGGCATGCGCTTTGCAACGCAAAAGTATGTAAGGTTTGTGAAAAGGGATAACTTGAGATGACTATCGGGAAAGACGTATTCCGATATGCCGATGATATAGGGCCGCTGAAGATCATCCATGTGTATGAGCCATCGATTCAATTGAAGGCGATCTTGGTTGTCGACAACGTTGCCAGGGGGCCTTCAATCGGTGGGTTACGCTTCGCCCCTGATGTAAGCACCGAGGAGTGTTACCGTCTGGCGCGGGCGATGACCTTGAAGAATGCCGCTGCAGATCTCCGTCACGGGGGCGGCAAATCGGTAATGTTTGGAGATCCGAATATGCCAAAGCCCGAGAAAGAACGGCTCATACGCTGTTTTGCAAAGGCACTGCGCAATGATGAAGAATACATATTCGGACCAGATATGGGGACAGACGAAGAATGCATGGCATGGGTCAAAGACGAGATCGGGAGAGCCGTAGGCTTGCCCCGTGAGATGGGTGGTATACCGCTTGATGAAATAGGTGCGACCGGCTGGGGTCTGATGCATTCCACTGAGGTAGCCCTAGAATTCTGCAAGCTAAAATTAGAAGATGCTCGTTTCGCTGTTCAGGGATTTGGTGCAGTGTCGTAAGTCAGATGCTTGGTGGTAATTGCAGCAAGATCAGACTTCCCAGAGGTCTCCGAAATGTCTATTCGGTCGGCACATTCCACGATACGGACAACAGCAAAGATTACTGCGTGCTCATGGAGATCAAGGACCGAGATGGCGACGGCATAGTTGATAAAGGGTGGGGCACCTTCATCACTAATCTCAGTTCCAGTCGAGAACTTAGCATACAGATACCCCATCCGATCGCAGACATTGCAACTATTGATGAAGGTATTGGGGTTTTTAAAGAGACCGACTCGAGAAGTTTCTTAATGGCTGGAACTCACCCCGATGCAAATAGCGAAATTAGCACTTGCCAGTCCTCGTTTCCCAAATCAGACGTCGCACACAACGTTGCTAACTTTTTTCAGCCAGCAGAACAGGAGTTATTAAGTTACTACAATTCGGCTGGTGGAGTAAATTTTGTTGCGATACAATTTCATGGTATGGGGCCATCAAGTTGCGGGGGTGTGGATGTCTATTTGACCCATGGACCATCACTTTCTCCTGTATCAGGGGATAAGATCCTTCAGCTTCAGTCAAATCTAGCGTTTTATAACCCAGGATGGGTGGTCACGGTGCCGGGCGATAGCCCGTCATGTAAACTGGGCGGCAGCACAAACGTTCAGGGGCGTCTTCTCAACGGTGTAGCAGCAAATGCAGCATGTTACACAACTGCGTCGGAATATAGCGGAAAGTTTATCCATATTGAGCAGAAAGCGGAATTCCGCAGCTCTGCCGATTGGATCGATGCCATCATGGACACCTGGCCATAACCTGTTCGTGTTAAAAAAGTGCAACCGTTTTGGAATTTTTAATCTTTAAACACATAACCTTAAATTTACTTTCGCTGTCACGATATTATTCACGCAACGCCCAATCAAAATTCTAACCTATTTCAATTGCCTTGGACCCTTAAGCTCTAGCAACTCGATCATAGTCTGCAACAATTGGGGTGTTTGCCCTCTCAATCTTGACCTTGGAAAAGGCCTGTATTCTTTTTAACTCGGTATATTGCCAGTGAGTAATAAACGTGATGGCCATTCCTTCTTTGCCAGCTCTACCGGTTCTCCCAATTCTGTGAATATAGCTGTCGGGATCCTGGGGAATATCGTAGTTGATTACATGAGTAATACCGCTAACGTCAAGCCCTCTTGCAGCGACATCGGTGGCAATTAGAATATCAACCTGTCCTTTTCTAAAGAGCCTCATAACCTTCTCTCGCTCTCTTTGAGAATAATCCCCGTGAAGACCACGAACCTTATAACCCCTTCTGTTAAGGGCAGTCGCCAGATCATCGACACCTGTCTTAGTCTTACGGAATACAAGAAGTAACCCATTCAATTCCGAATCAATCAATTTACAAAGGACATTAAATTTATCGAACTCCGTAACAACATAAAACTTATGACTGGTTTGGGGAACCGTAGGCGTATCTTCGGAAATCATTACTTCTACGGGGTCCTTCATATAGCGTTTTGCCAGCCAAGAGATCTCTGTAGGAATTGTCGCCGAGAACATCATTCTCTGACAGTTTTTTGGGATTTGAGCAAGGATAAACTTCATGTCGTCGATAAATCCCATATCGAGCATCCGGTCAGCTTCGTCCAATACAGCAAAACGCAGGGACTTGAGTTTTAGCGTACCACGCCTTATATGATCAATAACCCTCCCGGGAGTTCCCACCACGATATGAACCCCTTTTCTGAGCTGAGCCAGCTGTTTACCTATAGGCTGACCACCATAAACCGGAATTACATATGTCTTCTTATGCTTTCCTATTTTTTCAAATTCTTTTGCGACCTGAAGGGCCAGCTCTCTGGTCGGAGTTAGCACTATTGCCTGAACTCCCTTTTCGGAAGGATTGATCTTTTCCACAATCGGTATCGCAAAGGCAAATGTTTTGCCCGTGCCGGTCTGAGCCTGACCTATTAAATCCCTCCCACTTAGAAGCTGCGGAATTGATTCCTGCTGAATAGGGGTGGGAGTGATTAGTCCAATTTCCCTTATTGCCTTAGCAACTCTTTCTGATAAACAAAAATTTTCAAACTTCAACTTAAACCTCCAACTTGGTCCAATAACTGGACATTTATATTTTTTTTGTCTTTTCAGTTATTCGTCCAAGGAAGGAAAAATAAGTCTTCTTTTTGTTCGGAGAGTAATGCCGGTTACCCTAGAAGAAGAAACTATTTACCTACGAAGCCGACAACTTTTATAGACTTTAAGTCTTCAGTGTACCTAATAACCTCCAGTTTTACAAATGGAGCGTCAAAAAAAGAGGGTGGACGACACCGGCTTGAGTGTCATGCCTGCAACTTATGTAACAGATTTAGCGATTATTGAAAAAACGAAGTCTCCGGTTATGAAGATTATTGAAATGATTGTTTTGGAAATGATGTCTCTGATGTCCCTGATTTAATTTGTGTACGAAGAGACGATTGCCATTTTGCTGTATTATGTAGTGGCCGTGGTTGAGACTATAGTGAATTGTTGTCGGACTTGTACTGAAAGCCCATTGACTACCATTAGAAAATGAAAAATGATCCGCAAAGCCGAATCGCGGAATTGAGAGCGTCAGGAAGAAACTAACTATCAGGATAGTGAATAATCTCTTCATATTCGCCTACCTCCAAATTTCATTTTTATATATATTAATTTCGTTTTGCGAAAATAGTTTCACGTTTGAAGATTTAATTATAAAAAAAGCTAGTTACCTATCCCAATAACCATTATAGTTTATTTCCATTAAGTCCACTACAATTAGATTCTTGCAAACCAATAAGTCTTCAAGAAGGCAATTCAGTTTATACTTTGATATTCTAATGAAGCTCTGAGAACCCTGACTATTTTATGTTACTCAACACGACGGTAAGTAGGTCATATGAAAACGTCTACCTGGCATTAAGCACAAGGGCCAATACAAAAGCTATAACGCAAAAACAGAAAAAAAAGGGAGCCAATATTTCCATTTGCCTGTGCCAATTAAAATACCTTCGGATGTACTAAAATCAAGATTCGACGAAAAGGACGACGAGGACATATAGTTTCGAAATTAAGAAAATCGAATTTTATTAAAGCCTGTTCCCGAGTTCGGTGATCGCATGTCAATCGTTATTTATGAAGGATTGGGTGGATGACATTAAGAGGCGGTAAATCCCTAGAACTCTAAATTGGATGCTCACACATACCACTAAAAAAGCCCATGATACGTTTTGATAGATTGATTTTAGTCGTTACTACCGACGATACTAGCCTATGTCGCTTTTTCTACGCTAAAAACGATGATAAAGAAATAATTGCTATACCGATATTTGTTTGATACGATAACGAAGGAATATTATTTATCGATCGTGGGTTATGCCGTCTTTTTTCAAATAAATAGTACTACACGGGAAGCCTCGATCGTTGATTAACATATTCTATATTCCGTCGTAGGGGTTTTATAAATCTAATTTTTTGAAAATCTAGAATATGGAAGAGGGTAATTTTGTTCCGGTGGAGGTAGGGTGTTGATTTTAATGTAATGGGCATGAAACTGGTTGAAGACGAACTTGGTGGGAACGAAATCCCAAACGGTAAGTTGATAATCAAGAGCCTAAGTTGGATTTTCCTTGCATTCCTGCTACTCGGTGGACTGTTGTTTGGTTGTGCCGGTCGTTTAGATTGGGAATCGGGTTGGGTCTTTATGATAACCATGATTGCGTGTGTTGGTCTTAACTTCGCTATACTTCTAAAAACAAATCCTGAAGTCATTGAAGAACGTTTGCGTCTCAACAGGGGCGCCAAGAAGTGGGATATAGTACTAATTTCGGTCGCTACAATTTTTATTTTAGCTACTCTTGCTGTTGCTGGGTTTGATCAGCGTTATGGCTGGGGTGGATCGGTCGGCCCTGGATGGCATTATGCAGGGATAATGCTGTTTGTTGTTGGCGATTTATTGTTTCTTTGGGCAATGGCGGTAAATAAGTATTTCTCAAAGTTAGTTCGGATACAGACTGAGCGGGGTCATAAGGTTGTCACCTCTGGTCCCTATAGAATCGTGCGTCATCCTGGCTATCTTGGCTGGTCTGTGATGTGGGCGGGAACTCCTTTGATACTTGATTCACCCTGGGCTTTTATTCCAGCAGTTTTATCAATTATTTTGATTGCGATTCGGACTGCCTTAGAGGACAGTACCCTTCAAAAGGAACTTCCCGGATATTTGGAGTACGTGTCTAGGGTAGGTTACAAACTTGTCCCGTGGGTTTGGTAGAGGTGAATGAATTTCGTCCGTATCGACCCACGCGGAGTTGTAGCCTATGAGTGATTAATATGGGATTTTAAGATTCCTAAAAACTCGGATGTAATTTTCTTATGGAGCTTACGTGAATATGAGCTTTTTCAGTCAAATTCGATACTCAAGAATAACATCGTAGATAATCGATCGTTTTAAAACTATGGAGAGATAATTGTTTTAATTGATTTAATAAAAAAATACTGTTTAGGACTGGAAATTGGTTGAAGAAGCATTATATTATAATTGGATATGGGGTTAAAAGCGGCAAGAACCTCCTCAAAACTGAGAGGTTGCCCAAAAGGCCAGAAAAACTGGCCTTTTATTTTAGAAATAATATACCGCCTGACCAATTGTTGATTAGTAAAATCCACCAATAAGGTAATCCGCGATTTTTATCTTGAGTTTTTCCGCCCCGAGGTAAAAAAAAGCATTAGAGTTTTCAGCTCTAATGCCTAATCCCCCACTTGGTCTTACTTCCCTCAGCGAATAATTCTATAATTGTCAGTGGTGATAGTAAATTTTATTTATACGGTTCAGATGTTCCTCTTCGTCTTGTATCACATTCCCACAGCCTTCACAGTAAACAATATCAACGAAAGGACTATGTTCGCTGTGCGCTCTTCTGACGGCTTCCACATAAACAAAATTATCGGTGTTTGGGCATCTGATGGTCAATTTTTCCGTTATTTCGTCGAAGAAATACTCCATGTGAGGAATGTTACAGCGCTTTTTATGTAGCATTAATCTCCTCATCATTATCACCTCCTACATTCTTAATATAAGCACAATTGACCTGAATTAAAGGTTTTATAACCCTATATCTTCACCACTGGGATAGTGTCAAGATGGATTAACCTATCCCTATACATATGCCGGATGTGAGACGCTTAAAATTAGACTTGGAATATAATCAAAATTTTCTATTGTTCTAAAAAGCTGCTAATAGTTTTTGTTATTAACCTTTCTGAGGGGAAACAAACATTTCTCTGCGTATATGCTCAAGGCATGGGAGCCTTTTTCTAATATCATCCAAGAAATCAAAATCTATGTCGCAAGTAATTAAATCTTCTTTGTCCTGGCATTGTGATAAAATCTGTCCCCAAGGATCTATGATCATTGTTCTACCATAAGATATTCGGCTGGAGCCGTGTTTACCATATTGAGCTGGGGCAACAACATAAGACTGATTTTCTATGGCGCGGGCACGTAGAAGGCTTTCCCAGTGGTCCTTTCCCGTATAAAGGGTGAATGCGGACGGTACGAATAAGATTTCTGCACCCCGTAACGCCAGAGCACGATAAAGTTCTGGAAACCTCAGGTCATAGCAGATACTGAGGCCCATGATGTGTCCAAACAATTGAACTGTGGCTGCACTGTTGCCAGGTTTTATATATTTCGATTCTCTGAATGTGTTCTCATCATTCAGGGAGACGTCAAAAAGATGTAACTTGTCGTAGCGACCTACGGCGCGACCGCTCGAATCAAACACTATGCACGTATTTGTAACCTTCGACTTAGAGGATGTCTTTAAGGGAATACTGCCGCCTACCAATGCTACGCCATGCTCCGTCGCGAATTTCTTAAGAAAATTGACGCTGGGCCCATTGTTATAATCCTCGCCCATTTTAATCTTCTCCGACTCACTACCTATAAACGAGAAATTCTCGGGTAACGCAATTAGTTCAGCGCCATCTGTCACGGCTTGCTTCATAAGTGTTAAAGCGGATTCTAGATTCCTATTACGATCCTGTTTCGAGCACATTTGGATCGCTGCGATTCTTATTTTTTTCATTTTAGTTTTCTTTTAGAATGCATGACATGATTTTGCTACACAATTTATTAAGCATTTTTGCTTAACAATAACTTTAGCCTTAATTTCATTTCTTCACATTTTCTTTAAATTTGCGACAAGTCGATAAGACTAGTAATCTAGTCAGATTCTAAGATTTAGGTGATTTACTAGTTTGCTGGTGCAGTCACCCAATGTGCGCAATTTCAAACTGGTGCGGTTCTCGGAGAGCGGTAGTATTATGTAAATATTTAATGAGGGGATTATAATCAGAAATATTTTAACGAAGATTCCCTCTTTCGAAAAATGATTTTAAAGGACAGAATACTATTGAACTTCAATGACCTTTACGTCATAACTCTTCACCTTATCGTGGGTTGGACCCGTTATATCAAGGAATTCCAGATCAAACCGGGCCGACTTTCCCGGTAAAATGCTGTCGGTCACGACCCATGAAGTAGTTGACGAAATAATGTTTCCATTTTCATCATATGCTCTACCTTGCACTCTTACCTTACCCACGGCTTTATCCGAATTATTTTCAACCTTTCCGGGAATATGCAGGTGATCTGCTGCGCAATGAAATGTAGGCTCTAAAATAACTCGTAGATTAGATGAATAGCCCTCTTCGGAACGCACCGGCGTTCCCATAAGAAGAGCGGAAATCATTACGAGTGAAATACTTATTACCGTTTTCATTGTATTTTATATAGATACACGATTTAATTAAATACGTTAACAACAACCTACTATATAAGTATATTAACTATATAAGTATATTAACAAAATTCTTTTCCAGTCAACACATTGTAGATCAGGTAACGTAACCCTTTGGAGGTTTTTCTCATTCCTTATCCTTTTAAGCATCGAATGAAGTTAACCACATATCCTTAAAATTCTCGAGACCGCATTCACGCCAGTAATTTTAGGTTAAAAGTACAAGACAAGTTGAAAGACATAAACGAGAGCCGTTATGAATAGGATGTGTTGGGGATAGTTATTTTTACAAGGTGTGATTTATCTAACCATTGTTTCTTAGAGCTATAAAGGGTCAGTTGAGTTCCAATAAATCTAGAAAAGGGAATCTTGTATTTTCTTCCTTCCCATCAAGTTCTCTAATACTATCGGCCCCAAATTCCACCAAACGTTCGATGACCTCCTGGACAACCGTTTCAGGGGTTGAAGCTCCTGAGCTTAGACCAACAACCATATCATCTCGAAACATTTCGTGTTTAAGATTATTTGCCCCTTCGATCAAATATGCTGTTTTGACGCCAGCTGACTTTGCTACTTCGACGAGTCGATTGGAATTGGAGCTCTCGGGAGAACCCATAATGAAAATTACATCGGCGAGTTTTGAAAGCTCCTTTACGGCGTCCTGTCTATTCTGAGTTGCGTAACATATGTCAAGTTTGGACGGACTTATTATATAGGGAAACTTTCGCTTTAGTGCTTCAACGATATCCTTCGTGTCATCTACACTCAATGTCGTTTGTGTGACATAAGCAACTTTCTCAGGATCAGGTACCGAAAGGTCTTCTGCTTCTTCTAATGACTCAACAACTACAACTTTGTCAGGGGCCTCACCGCTTGTTCCAATAATTTCCACATGATTTCTATGACCGATCAGGATGATCGTGTATCCCAAGTCCGCATAGTGCCTTACTTCATTGTGTACTTTTGTCACTAATGGACAGACTGCGTCAACTACTTCCAGGCTTCTTTCCTTTGCATACTTTAATACGGAAGGACTAACACCGTGAGCGCTAAATATGACTCGCGCGTCCTTGTCCTCAATCTCGTCGAGTTCTTCGACAAACCTAACTCCTTTTTCTTTAAGAGACTCTACCACCCTATTGTTATGGACTATTGCATGACGCACGTATATGGGAGGGCCGTATATACCAAGTGCCTGCTCCACGATTTCGATTGCGCGATCTACCCCCGCGCAGAATCCCCTAGGCTTTGCCACTATTACACGCATTTATCTTTCACAAATGTTAAGTGTTATGAAAAAACATTAACATAATTAGTGAAAAACTCTACAAGATCGTTCGATGCCGAAATTAATTTCTCATTTTGCCAATTATTAAAGGGGTGTCTGGGTAGTTGCTATTTCGCGACTATGAAAATCCACATTCACAAATGCATTGGTCATTATTCTGCACTATAATTTTACATCTGTACTGCATCCTTCTCAACGCAGTTCTTTCGAACCATATAGCCAACAACGCGGCCCGGACTGTTTTCTATCTATTCAAAATATTTCTAATTGATAAATATTGTCGATTGATAATATGTTGCATCTAAGTACCTGTAATAATTGAGAAAAGTCTTGACAAACCATATTGTTATGGATATTATGGATGCGACGTATCCATAATACCGACTTATAACTTTTAAGGAGTACGCAAAATGATAAATCAACCCCGTAATAATTATGTACTTCCAGGACTAGTCTTGGTGTTGATGCTTTTTCTCTCCTTTTTTTCCCTATTAGGGATGGTTCACGCTGACGAGCTATCTCAGGGCCAGAGACAATTTCAAAAGATGCTACAAAGTAAAAATGAGACTGATGAACAAAGAATCGAGAGTGCTAAAGAATCGAAGAGGATTAAAACTGTCGCACAGGAGATGACTCCGGAGGAAAAGATAGAAGAACTGGAGAGAAAACTGAATGCAGTAACCAAGGAAGTCCAAGATTTAAAAACTCAGGGATTGGCCGAGGAAAGACTTAAATCAATTGAGGAAAAGATTGGCATTCTAGCTGAAGAAATAGATAACATCAAATCCGCTGCAGTTGTTGAAGAGCCAACTTATGAACAGGTGTTTGGAATGGGACCTGCCGCTTCGAAGGTTTATAAAGCAAATCAGGGTATTTCAATTGGCGGTTATGGTGAAATAATTGGTCAATTCCCCGAAGACGGAGACAACACTCTCGATGCCCTCAGGGCGGTGCTGTATTTCGGCTATAAATTTAATGACAGAATCATATTTAACTCCGAGATAGAGTTTGAGCACGGCACCACGGAAGAAAACCTAAACGGTCAGGATGGGGAAGTTTCAGTTGAGTTTTCCTATCTGGATTTTCTCCTCACCGAGCCGGCAAACCTAAGGGGGGGGTTGGTATTAGCTCCTTTTGGAATTATCAATGAGGTTCACGAACCCACGACTTTTTACGGGGTGTTAAGGCCAGACGTCGAGAGGTTTATAATCCCAACGACTTGGAGGGAGGTTGGAGTTGGTCTTTTTGGTGGATTGAGTGAGTATGTACCGGGGAGTCTAACTTACAAAGCCTATGTAATGAACAGCTTCGATTCCAGGGGCTTCACTGCTTCGAGCAACAGGGATGCAAGGCAGAATGGTAACAGGGCACTTGCAAATAATGTGGCTTTCGTAAGCAGGATTGAATATGATCCATTTCCTGGATTGAAGTTTGGGGGTTCGGTCTTCCTTGGAAATACCGGACAAGGTGAAAGCGTAAACAATCCTGACTCGTCTCTGAATGGAAAGAAGATAGGAGGATTTTTCCAGATGTATGAAGGAGATGCTCAGTTTCAATACCGGGGTTTTGAGGCAAGGAGCCTACTTGTCTGGACATTTCTTGACGATGTGGCCCTGATTAACGCGAACAATGGTTTCACAGGGGACGATTCGGTCGGGAGTCAACAATGGGGATGGTATATTGTTGGTGCCTATAATGTGCTATCGTTAGCAAACTTTGGGCAATATTTCCAGTATCTGGCACCATTTGTTAGATACGAGAAATATAATACACAGTATAGGGTGCCATCAGGGTTTTTTACAAATCCGGCGAATGATCGTCAGAACGTAGCATTCGGTATCAATTATAAACCGATACCGCAGGTTGTCATTAAGGCTGACTATAGGTGGAATGATAATGAAGCCGGAACGGCGAAAAACGAATTTAACCTGGGTCTTGGATATGTCTTCTAAATCAGGTTAAATTAAGCGGTTGTTGAGATTATAATAACCTTTGCCGTTCTTGATTCGAGCCAAAATAAACTCTTAACTATGTCTAGGATAATTTTGTGTTTCACCCTGTCGCTTGTTGTCTTGCTTTATTCCCTGGCATTTTGCAAAGTGTTTATGACGAGGGAAGAAGCTCTAAAACATGTGTTTCCAGATGCGGATAATATTTTGAAAAGAAACATCTTCTTAAATAAAGAACAGGTTGAAGAGATAGAGTCCATAGCAAAAACACAGCTTCATTCGAAGCTTTATGTATTTTATGAGGGGAAAAAGGGGAATGAAACACTGGGCTACGCAGTCATCGATACGCATCACTTAAGAACAAAGACCGAGACTGTGATTATTGTGATAAATCCTGAGGGAACTCTTAAGCTAACCGAGATTCTAGCTTTTTTCGAGCCATCGGAATACATGCCATCTAAGGGTTGGCTACAGCTATATCAAAATAGACCTCTGGACGATTCTCTGTGGTTAGGAAGGGGGATACCAAACATCACGGGAGCAACTATTACATCGAATGCGTTAATGAAATCCATCAGAAGTATACTGGCTATTTACCAGGTAGCTGTAAAAGGAAAGGGTCCGGAATGAAGTTTTTTATATCTAATGATATAAGGAATAATAGCCTACTTAAGCTAATCGTTGTCTTTACTCTGGTGTTTTTGTTTTTTCTTTGGCTAACCAATCTTCTTCTGTATATTAAGATCGGTTTTAGTTATCAATCCATAGTTGATTATTACAGAGGATCAGAAGAGCATTTCAGAGAACCAAAGAGCTATTTGGGATTACTAGAGGAGTCTCATTTCCATTTCTTTTCAATGGCTATAATTCTGGTTACTCTCAATCATCTCATACTCTTTTCGAAAATTAAAAATGTGTGGAAGTTAATAATTATCCTGGCATCATATATGTCGGCATTTGGTGATATAGCTGCCGGTTGGCTTATTCGTTATATCAGTCCATCATTTGCCTATCTCAAACTAGGTTCAGTATTAGTCCTACAGATCTCTTTTGCAGCCTTACTTGTATTGGTATTGGCTTTTCTCTATAGCGGGAAGGATAACAATCTGAGACAATTCAAAGCTTGAGTTTATTTCGTAATTTTTTAATATCGTAGTAAGGTTCACCCATCTTTTTTGCATGTTTATACAGCCTTTCGAGCTCGGATAATATTGAGATCAATTTGTTTCTTCCATATTTCGTTTTTAATGCTTCTCTTGGGGACTTGCCATTCAGTGCATCTATAGGTTCATCAATCCAATCATCGTAGTATTCGTCGAGAATCCTATCCATTTCCTTCTTGTTTCTGGCTCCAAATGGCAATTTCTTCTGTTTAGCTATCACCAACGAGTTAGGATTTATTAAGGAATCTGGATGTTTCGTTGAATCACCTTTATGCGAAATTAGTCCCTTTAGTTTTTTTTCAATGAGTGCTTTTGCTTTGTTCAGAGATTCTATAGAATGTGCTTGAATTACGAGTTTTCCAACTTCAACCTCGATTATCGTATTTGTGCTTTTTTTCTCTATGTGAGATAAAACGAAAACTCTGAGCTCGTCTGACCCGCCACTAACTTCCTGTATCGCCTTGATTTCCCTGATTTTTGACGCAACGAGATTAAAATCGACAAAACTGTAATCTGCCCGTGCAAAAACCAGCTCGTCCCCATCGGGGGTTAGAAAACGAGAATGCTCCAATATATGGTCTAAATAGTTGCCAATGAGAAAGCCCCAGTTTTTTAAGAAATCATGATGGCTAGATTTTTTCCCAAATGTTTTTTTAAACTCCTTAAATTCGCGATTATAAAAGTCAAGGATGAACGATTTAAAGGTTTGTGGGTAAACTGATATTACACCCGAGAAAAAGGTATTTTTGTCGGTTGTTATAAGTCTTGCCCCGATTATGTCGGGGATCTTAACCTGCTTAGAGGCAGAATTATCAGTTACAAATATAAGTTCATTTGTAAATATGTCTCTTATGTTGCACCCTTCATTTGTAACTACCCCTTCTACGTCAAAATAACTAAATGTGCTGTTTAACCAATCTCTCAATATGGATTTTTCAAAATTGGATAGCGAATCAGCCTCCTGCTCGTAGAAAAGCTCGATTACGCTTGTACCAATATCTATAAGTTTGAAATCGTATATGAACCAATCAAAGAACTTAGTGAATGTGATGTCGCTGATCTCTTCTTCCTCGTAATATTGTTGAATAAGCTCGGGGTCGTTCTTCCAAATGTAGAAAGCCTCACCGATCTGAGCCTGGATCTGAGGACGATGAGTAAAATCTATTAATTTTGATCTCAAGTCTCTTTCGGCTTGTTCGAATTTATATTGTCGTAGATTGATGATTGAACCCGTCATATCATGAATACTAATATAATGTAGGTTTTAATATAGAACTTAGACTTTAAAGGTTTGCATCTTGAATGTTAGTCTAATTGGACAATTTAAGGTGTCAATTAAGCATAAGCCAATCATGGCGTGAGATCCTATTAATTCATTATACCTTGATTTAATAAAAGGCGAATACGAATTCAAAACCAATGATTAATCCATGCTCCCGGGAAATTAAACATTAAATTTTGAATACTAATCATTCATTTTAGATGGTTGGTTGGGTAACCCAATAAATCCCCAGAGCAATATAATGAGTAAGCCGATAACCAATGGTATGTACTGATTTATATGGTAGAGATATCCGACGAGCATTCCTCCCAGGGATGCCCCGAAAAAATTTGACAGATTATAAAACCCGCTTGCTACGCCACGGCTAGATGGTGCTGCTCTCATCGTTAAAAAGGCGGGAAGAACAGACTGATAAAGTGTATATCCGAAAAAAAGCGCTATGCCTGAAAGGAACAATATCCAATTATTGTTTCCAGTGAAAAGGTATAATAAGTAGCTAATAAGCAGTACGACCCATCCGGCTCTCGTGGGTAGTTTTAATTTGCCTTTTTTCTCTGCATATCTGATGTATGGGAAGATTATTAGAACACTTGGAAGTAGGATTATAAGATAAATCTTCCACAGGTTTAATTTTTCTACACCAAGTGATATCCAACTCAGTGGGTATATAAAAAGGAAAACATTTAGGATAAGAGAATTAACGAACGAAGCAAGGTAAATTCTTTGGAGCTCTATTTCTTTAATAAGTGCTAAAATGCTTGTTTTTTGTTTATTTTCAGGATGGGCATCAATTTTAGGGAAAAAAAAGACTGTGGCTGTGAGAGCAATAAGACCTAACAACGTAAGCGTGTAAAAAAGACTTTTAAAACCAAGTTTAGCAGCAATAAATGGGCCGCCTATCAGACCAATTATAAATGAAGCCCCAATGATGATTGACGTGATTGTGAAAGCCTCAGCTCGGATCTGAGGTCGTGTTGAATCACCCAGCGCAGCGATTGCTACAGCTCCTACCGCACCGCTTCCCTGTATTACACGCGCCAGGATCAACTGATCTATGCTTCCAGCCATGGCACATAGAAGACTACCAAAAGAAAACAATAAAAGCCCTATTATCATAATAGACTTTCGCCCGAAAATATCACTGGCCCAGCCAAAGGGTATTTGCAAAAGGCTCTGGGAAAGTGCATATATGCCAAATGCAATTCCTGTAAGAGTTAAGGTTGCTCCCGGATAGTTTATGGTGTATACGCTAAAAACAGGTAGAATGAAAAAGATTCCTAAAAGCCGAAGCCCCATTATCATACTTATAACTGTTACAGCCTTTATTTCTTTGGCACTTATTTCCATGAGAATTCAGACAAATATCAGATTTGTTGGTCGACGGATTATTTTATCATGATAAATTTTTATTGATACATCTAGGCTGCCGTGTTACGTTAATTTAAATGAGTAATCTTATGTCATCGGAGATAATAGAAACCGACTCATATGATAGAAAATTATTTTCAGAGCTTGAGGGTACATCTAAAGAACTACAAAATCTGATCGATAGGGGTTCAAATCTCGTACCGGATTTTCGATCCTTGGTTTTGGATTTATTTGCTAGCTTTTTCAAACTAAATGTACTCATAATATCGAGAGACGGGAGTAATGAACGTTTTACGTTGGGCAGAATGATAATTGAAATGGCTCATTCGAGCGAAACTTATAAAAGTCTGAGGGAGGAAACAGTGCTTGACGGCTTCAAGTCTGCAACTGCGACCCTGATACTTGGTGAAGAATTGATTAAATGGATCAAATCTGATGAAGGGATTTCAAAAAAAACACTTCTCCGAGAGTGGGAGATTAGTGCAGCGGTACAAAGCCATAATGAATATGAAGAACAGTTAAAGACATGGGAAGAAATTGATAAAGCCAAATCTCTAGAAAACATGAATAATAAGAAATTAAGACATGAAAAAAAGAATGCTGATTTTAAGCTCAACGCTGCAGAAGGAGAGCTTAAAGACCTCATTAAAGAGCAAAAAGAAATACTGGCAAAATTTGATAAAAAAATTGAAAGACAAATACGATCCTCTCTGGCTATCGCTAGAGATAGGGTCGAAGAGGCTGAAGATGAAATAACAGGGTGGGGATCTTCAATGGGGATTCCGGCAGAAAAAGCATTAGGAAAAAGAATTGATCTGGCATCCAAGTTGATTAAAAGTGAGAAACTAAGAAAGCTGTCAAACATGGTTGGTAGCCTTAAGGAGGAAATGTTAACCTCTAGAAGAAAGGTGTGGTCAAAAACGGGTAGTGAAGTATATAATGTCTCCAACGGGTCTGATCTTGGTCGAATAATCCCTTCCGAATTATTAGCGTTAAGTCATAAACATCTCAGGAAAGATTTCATGAAAAGATTTATTGAAGAAAAGCTCCTTCAATATTATCTTAGATTAGAAAAGGGCAGGGGGCCTGTCGTTGTCTGTTTAGACGGTAGTTCGTCAATGTCCGGAGACAAGGAGATATGGTCAAAGGCGGTATGCATAACGCTTCTCGACTATGCAAAGAGGCAGAGGAGGAAGTTCAGGGTGATAGTATATTCATCGAAGGGATCGCCACTAAAGTATTTCGAGTCAAGGGCGGGAAATCGCTGGGGAATGTCGGAAAATGATATAATTGAACTAGCTGAATATTTTCCTGGAGGGGGGACTGACTTCCAGGACCCTCTCGATAAGGCGTCGGAGCTTTTAAGTCTATCGAAATTCAAAAGAGGTGATGTTGTGTTTATTACGGATGGGGAGTGTGATGTTGGTGACGAGTGGTTAAGCGGATTTTTAGAATTAAAGCATAAGCTTAAATTTAAGATATATTCTGTGCTAATTGACTTAACGGGTAGGGAATCACCAGAGACACTGAAGAAATTCAGTGATCGTATAACCACCGTATCGAGACTTACATCAAAAGACATGAAGGAAGTTTTTATTAGCCTTGAATGATAACAGACTGAATAAAAGTGGAATTGGAGTTATATAGTTAATACTTTATGAGACCGACCTGGGCTGAAATTGATATCAATTCACTTAAATCAAATTTTCTTCATGTTAAAAAGCTGATTGGTAACGGCACCGGTATCATGTCAATAGTCAAAGCGGATGCCTATGGACATGGTGCGATTGCTGTGAGTAAAGCTCTTTTTGAATTGTGTGGTTCACAACTGTTTGGTGTGGCAACGGTCGATGAGGCTTTAGAACTTAGGGGATCGGGTATGAAAGCCCCCATATTAGTATTGGCCGGAATCAATCAAAATGAAGCTAAAACCGTCGTTGAGTGCGGATTAACGCCTACTGTTTATTCGCTCCGAATTGCATCTATCCTTAACCATTACGCAAGCAAGTTCGGGGTACAAGTAAGCTATCACCTAAAGATAGATACAGGGATGACGAGGCTCGGAGTAGGGATTGAGGAGCTTCATGGCTTCATGGATGAAATTCTTCGCTTTAAGAATTTAAAGATGGAAGGGCTATTTAGCCACCTTGCAAATGCCGATATGGAACTTGTGGATTACACTATGAAGCAGATAAGAATATTTAAGGATATCCACTCCATTGTAAATCAGGCAGGTGTTTTTCCGAAATACCTTCATATAGCGAATAGCTCAGCTATTCAGAGGTTCCCGGCATCGCACTTGAATCTTGTACGGCCGGGAATAATGCTATATGGTTCGGGCATTGATCAAAAGGTTAAATTGAGCCCTGTCATGAAGTTAAAGACTAGGGTGATTCAGATAAAACAGGTGCCGTCGGGCGTTCCTATAAGCTACGGTGGTACGTTTGTTACTAAGAGGCCGACGGTTATTGCTATATTACCAATTGGTTACGCTGATGGCTATATGAGGATGCTTTCCAACCGCGCTAAGGTGTCAACAAAAGGCTATAGTGCACCTGTGGTGGGGAAGGTGTGTATGGATCTTACAATAATAGATGTAACAGATGTACCTGGAATAAAAGAAGACGATGAAGTTGTTCTTTTTGGAGATGAGTTGGTAACGGTTGAAGATGTTGCAAGGTGGGCTGGGACAATTTCATATGAAATATTGTCAATAACTGGTAAAAGGGTACCTCGCGTATATGTATGAAGTGTTTACATGGAGATTACCTTACAAACAAAGCCTATTTTAAGCTGGTCAGGATTGATAGATTGTTCAAACCGTTTAATGTTTTATGCTTCGGATTGTTATCATTAGTTATTTTTGCAAATGTATCTTTTTGTGCTGAAGGCATTAATTTAGGTCCCTTATTAAGCACCGAAGGGGATCCGAAATCACATGCCCAAGAGATAAATGCCTTAGGGCCGTTTATAACATCAAGGCGCAGCGACGAATCGACAGAGTTTGGATTTCGGCCCTTTTTTTATTTTATTAACAATAGAGAGGAGAATTCAATCGAGCTTGATATGCTTTATCCCTTTGCAACATATGATAGAAGGGACGATAATTGGAGATTCCAGCTTCTTGTGTATTTGTTTTATCTCGAGTCTGAAAAAACAAAGAATGGATTTGATGAAAAAGAATTTAATCTATTCCCATTTATATTCTCAAAGAGCGCTGAAATTAAAGAGAATAGCTACTTTGCATTTTTCCCATTTTTTGGAAATATGAAAAATAAATTTTATAGGGATGAGATCAGATTTGTCCTCTTCCCATTATTCGTGCAGACCAGAGATGGTGAGGAGATTAACAGTAGTTTTCTTTGGCCTTTTTTCGGATATTATAAAGGCGGTGGGCAGAGGGGTTTCAGATTCTGGCCCCTATTTGGCTATAGGAAAAAGGAGGGAAAGCTGGACGATAAGTTTGTGCTTTGGCCAATCTTTATGTCTAGAAACAAAACATTTTATGATGAAGAACGAAAAACTTTCGCAATCTTCCCTTTTTACACACGCTTTGAATCTCCGGATTTCACAAACAAGACTTATTTTTGGCCCTTTTTCAATTATCTTGAAGATAAGAAAAAGGGATTCAAGCAATTAAGCGTACCTTGGCCCTTAATCGGGATCACGAGGGGCACGAGGGAGGGGAATAGATTTTTCCCATTTTATGCTCATTTCCTGGGAGAGAGAGGTGGAGGAAGAGTGGTTCCCTTTTACTCGGGCGACAAAGAATCAAGGGGAGTAGGTTATCAGGACACTGATGGATTTATACTTTGGCCACTTTACAGGTATAGCTCCGTGACACTTGAGGACTATAGAAGGGACAGTAAATCCATCTTATTTTTTCTCTACAAGGATATCAAAGATGAGCCAACAATTGAAGGTGGAACGAGTGGCAGGAGAATAGATAGTTGGCCCCTTTTCAGCTACAGGAGGGATAACGAAGGGAATCGATCGTTTCAGTTTGTGTCTCTCCTCGAGCCATTGGTTTTTGGCGTCGATGGATTGGAAAGAAACTATTCACCCCTGTGGCGGTTTTTTGAATGGAAAAAATATAGTGATGGGAGAACAGTTAGTTCTTTTCTGTGGAACACATTCAGGACGGAATCCAGCAAGAAAACTACCAAAGTCAGTTTACAGCCAATCATACCGATATTCTCTTACACTCGTGCAGCAGGGGAATCTAAGACTCATTTTTTTGGCGGTCTTTTTGGTTATCAGAGAATTGGTACGAAGAGGAAACTGAAGTTTCTATTTATTCCAATCACTATAGGTTCAAGAGAGAAAGAGGAAAACATATCGGAGGAAGTCAGTGAACAGTATAACTACCTTTTTTCAAACCACAGGTGAAATCCTGACACTTTTCATGGAAAGCATCTTTTGGTGTAAAGCCGCGATAGGTAATCGGGAAAAGGTATTCGCTCAAATTCGTGAGATAGGAAATCACACCCTTCCCGTGGCGGCGCTAATTTCCCTTTTTATTGGGGCTGTTCTAGCTTTGCAAACGGGACCAACCCTGGCGCAGTTCGGCGTTCAAGAGAACATTGGCGGCTTGGTTGGTCTGTCACTGGTGAAGGAATTGGGGCCGGTAATGGCTTCTATTCTCGTGGCAGGTAGAGTCGGATCCGCTATGACGGCAGAAATAGGCTCTATGAGTGTTTACGAAGAAATTGACGCACTCAAAACCATGGATATTAACCCTGTGCGTTTTCTAGTGATGCCCAGGTTTCTTGCCAGTATGATTGCTCTTCCCCTATTAGTTATATACATGGATCTCATAGGCTGGTTTGGTGGGGCTATCGTTTCGGCAGTAAATCCCGAGATAAATATTTCTTTCCAGATCTATTATAGAAATCTTTCTGAGCTAATAGAACCTTTAGATATAATTAATGGTTTAATCAAGGCAATGATATTTGGAGTGATTATATCTATTGTATGTTGTTATGTTGGACTTAAAACAAAGGGTGGCCCCAGGGAAATCGGGACTTCGGTTACAAAAGCAGTAGTGCTATCCTTTATATTGATATTGGTCTCTGATTATTTTATTTCGAGGCTTTTAATTGTATTCGGATTAGATTAACATTAGAAGACAATGGCAACAAAGCAACATCTTCTTGATCAGGACAAATTGAAAGGGCGGGGAAATTTTTTACATGATTATTTAGAAAGCACGACTGTGGGTGTTAAAATAGAAAGGTTAGAAAAATCCTTTGGTGATAACCATGTCCTAAAGGGGATAGACCTCGATATAATACCAGGTGAAACTATCGTAATCCTGGGGAAGAGCGGTTCGGGAAAGACTATACTGCTCAGGCATATTATCGGCTTGGAGAAGCCTGACTCTGGAAACATTTATATCAACGGCGAGGATATTGACAATCCTGATTTCCGTAAGAAACACAGGATAGCAATTGTTTTTCAGTCTTCTGCGCTATTTAATTCGCTTTCGGTTAAAGAAAATATCGCCCTTTATCTTAGAGAGCATAAGGTATTCAGGGAAGAAGCGAAGATAGATAGAATCGTTTCCGATTCTCTATCAATTGTTGGTTTAGATGGGAAGGAAACAAATATGCCTAGTGAGTTAAGTGGGGGAATGAGAAGAAGGGTTGCTATAGCACGAGCCTTAGTTATGAATCCGGAACTCGTTCTTTTTGATGAACCTACCTCAGGGCTCGACCCGATGATGACCAGAACTATTGGTGATCTTATTCTGAGTCTCAGAGAGCACGTTGAGGTTACTCAGATAGTTGTAACACATGATATTGATTTAGCGTTTCACATAGCAGATAGAATCGCTCTCTTAAGCGAGGGGCTGATAATAGAAGTCGGCTCACCCGAAGACATAAAAAGGAGTACAAATCCGATGGTTCAGTCATTTATAAGAGAGCAGTTTGAAAGACCACAGGGAGGTAATAGTTCATGAGCACAGAGATTAAAGTGGGCGTCTTTTTTATTGTAGGTTTGCTTATTCTTCTCGCCATATTTGAATTTATTGGAGGGATACCATTCATTGGGGGCGAATACGCACTCAAAACCTATTTCCAGTCAGTAGACGAACTCAAGGAGGGAAATCCTGTTAAGCTCAACGGGGTAGACATCGGTACTATCTCCAAGATAAAAATAGCAGATGACAGGATAGAGGTTCTTATGAGCGTTAAAGAGGGAGTGATTATTAAAAAAGATTCCGTAGCAACTATAAAGCTCACAGGGCTTCTTGGAACTAGCTATGTCAACATTTCGTTCGGGTCTCCCGAAAGCCCTGTGGCGACCCCTGGATCAGTTATTGCCAGTCAGGAACCAGCGGATATCAATGAAATCCTCGTAAAGGTGGAGTCTGCTGTTAGCTCTTTGGATTCGGCATTTGCAGCTTTTGATGTATTAGGTGAAAACAAGGAACAGATTACCAAGATCATAAATAACGTTGATTCAGTCCTCGGGGATCTATCAGAAGGAAAAGGAACACTAGGAAGACTCCTGAAAGACGATGACCTTTATGAAGAAGCCAAAGGAGCTTTGGCTAATATTAACGACATTTCATCATCCGTAAAGGAAGGAAAGGGAACTTTGGGAAAACTTGTGACTGACTCGTCCCTCTTTGATGAAACCAAGTCAGCAATGTCTAATCTTGCTAAGCTTAGTGATAGCCTTAGTACTTCGAAGGGAACGCTGGGAAAGTTGCTGAATGACGACTCGCTTTATAATCAGGCTAATGAAGCTGCTACAAACCTCAACTCAGTGCTGAAAAAGATCAATAGCGGACAAGGGACGCTGGGTAGGCTCGTAAACGACGACTCCCTGTATTTTGATGCCCAGAACACATTAAAGAAGGTTGATAAGGGAATTGACACCGCCGTAGATTTGGCTCCGCTAAGTATAATTGGGACTTCTATAGGTGTGATCACACTCTTTTAAATGAAGTTTGAAGCCGTTCAAATATCAGCGTTAGATTTTCATGATAAGATATTTTTAATTGGCTCTTCAGACGATTACACTGGTATTCTAAATTCCATTGAGGAAGTTGGGATAATAAATCCGCCGTCCTTAAGAAGGAATGGGGACAAATATCAAATCATATGCGGATGGAGACGGATCAAGGTTTGTAAGCAGCTAGGCTGCGATGAAATTCCATCCATTGTATATGAGATGGACGAGTTGTCGGATGAGGATTGTCTACAATTTGTACTTTATGAAAATCAGCAAAGATTAAATGAAATCGATAAGGCCGAGCTAATCTTCAAATTCAAGCTCTTATGCGATTTAAATGACGATGACCTAATTCAGAAAGTCCTTCCACTGATCGGGATTGGAGCTACAAGAAAAAATCTTGAAAGATACATGTCTTTGACAGGCCTGGAGAGCGAAATTAAGGAGGCTTGCTATACAGAAAAGATCTCGTTAGAGCAGGTCGTCTCGTTAAGTGAAGTGGATGGGGATAAAAGGCTTGAAATTCTTAGGAGGATCCTTAAGAGGTTTAAGTTTAACAACAATGAAACAAGAGAAATGATCAGAGATTTAGTGGCAGTGGCCTCAAGGGACAAAGTGTCGCTTGGTAAAATAATCGACCGCATCTCATCTGAAATAGGCGGGTCCGGAGGAAAGAACGAGTTTAGACATGCACTAAGAAGATTGAGATACCCTACCTTGAGTAAAGTTGAAGAAAACTATAAGACATGCCTAAGTGGTTTTAATCTTCCTAAAGGTATTACTTTATATCATTCCCCTTTCTTTGAAGGTAATGATCTGGAAATCAGATTGACCTTTGGAACCTCAGACAGACTTTCCGAATTATTATCCTATCTATCGTCTGTCGTGGATGATAGAAGTATTGAAAAACTATTGAACATAGTTAAAGAGGGTGAACAATAGATATTAAAATATCGTGGAACTGACATCTTGTGTGTTAATTAAATTTTTTAATTCGGAAATTCTACTTATATTGAATCAGGTATAGCACCATGCGACTGGTTGTACAGAGGGTTAAACACGCTCGAGTAGAAGTTGACAGAGAACTCGTGGGAAGGATCAGGGAGGGATTACTTCTGCTATTGGGAATTAAAAGTGATGATTCAATTGAGGACGTCGAATACCTGGTTGAGAAGGTTTTGGGTTTAAGAATTTTTGAAGATCATGCGGGAAGAATGAACCTGTCAATTATGGATAAAGGCGGTGAGATCTTGGTGGTCTCCCAATTTACGCTCTATGGTGACTGCAGGAAGGGGAGGAGACCATCTTTTGATGAAGCCGCTGCCCCCGAACTTGCAGTGAGTCTATATGATCTTTTTGTAGAAGAAATAAGGAAAAAGGGGATGAAAGTCGAAACCGGTAGATTTGGGGCAGTGATGGATGTAAATCTGATAAATTCAGGGCCTGTCACATTGTTATTGGATAGTAACAAGGTTTTTTGATTCGTGGAACATCTAAGAAGTTACTCTAATGTATATTTGTAACTGACTGTTAATATTGCTATACTAATTAACAGTTTGGCCGATCCCCTTGTGGGCTGTGATATAATTAACGAGGAATCAAAGAGCTCCGTTTTTAATGAAAAGGTTTTCTTCTAATTTCAGGGAACACATCTGCGTTTCAATACTGGTTTTGAAAAACGATTCTCTCATAGACAGCATCTCTCACAATAGGATTGATTTTCAAGTCGCGGAAAAGTCGGGAAATTGAATTCAATAATCCAATCATTATATTAATTTTATGCAAAAGATCGTTTGTAAGAATCCCAAAGCGCATAGAGACTTCTTTCTTGAGGAAAGGTATGAAACTGGAATAGAACTTATGGGTTCGGAGGTTAAATCTCTGCGCGATGGAAAGGCGAGTATTAAAGAGAGCTTTGCAATCGTAAGAGGTGATGAGTTGTTTTTAATCAACAGTTATATAGCCCCTTACGAAAGTGCGAACATATTTAATCACGAACCGGAGAGGGATAGGAAATTACTACTTCATAGAAGCGAGATTAATCGACTCATTGGAAAGGTACGGATAAGGGGTTATACATTGATACCCGTTAAGATCTATTTCACAAATGGCCTTGCAAAAGTTGAGTTGGGCCTTGCTAAGGGAAAAAGATCATTTGACAGACGAGAGGATATAAAGCGGCGCGACGCAGAAAGAGAGGTAGAAAAGGCTTTAAAGAAACGTTATTGAGTTTGCTTTTGACAATAGTTATACTTGTACGTTGAATATTAAGTTGCAAGCTCCAAATTACAAATAAAGATCGGCGTAAATGATTTTCTTAATTTGAGATTTGGAATTTGCTTATTGTTCTTTCAAAATTGGGGGCGAAATGGCTTCGACGGGGAATGGGATAGCTTGAGCAGCATGTCGAGCTTCTGTTAACTCGTAAAAATGGCAGAGCACGTATAAGTGCCGAACCAATTAATGCACTCGCAGCCTAAATAGAGCTGTGACGTCTGTAAAAGCCTCACCCGTTGGGTTTTTATGAGGCGCCGACTAGACGGGTTAGTCAGTTGCTGGTGCTTGAGACATAAACTGATGAAGCAAATTCTCAAGCTGGAAGTGAAAGTCCTGCCCATCGGAGATTTCACTTTGAGAAAAGAATGCTGGGCTAAACATGTAGAAGCTGGGTGAAGCTCTTTCTCGGACCTGGGTTCGATTCCCAGCGCCTCCACCAGTATTAATATCCTACTTTTAATAAGTTTATAGGAATTTCAAAATTCCATAATCGCGATAATGATTTATCTTTTGTAGTAGAGACGCAAAAATTTGCGTCTCCACCTTTATTATGAATAATTCCAACAGAGAGATTTCCTGATTTATGTCAAACTAATATGTTATTATTTCGTGAAAATTAGATCTTGTAGAAGGTAAATTAGGGTCATGCGTCCAGACAGAAGAAAGTGGAATGAGATGAGGCCATTGAGAATAACTAGGGGAAATATGAAGTATGCAGAAGGTGAGGCATTCATCGAAATGGGAGATACTAAGGTTTTGTGTTCGGGATCGGTAGAGGAAGGTGTTCCAAATTTTCTCAAAGGGACCGGTACGGGATGGATAACTAGCGAGTACTCTATGTTGCCCAGAGCCACAAAAACGAGAACAACCCGGGATTCTGTTAGGGGTAGGGTGGGTGGTAGATCACAGGAGATTCAGCGAATAATCGGACGAGCAATCAGGGCGGTAGTAGATCTTAATAAACTCGGGGAAAGATCGATTATACTCGACTGCGACGTGGTTCAAGCTGATGGTGGCACGCGAACCGCTTCGATAAACGGTGCCTTTGTTGCTCTCACATATGCAGTTTTTAATCTATTAGAACGGGGTCTCATATCCGAAAACCCGATTAATGATTTCATTGCTGCTGTCAGTGTGGGTCTGGTGAAAGGTAAACCTATACTAGATCTTTGTTATGAGGAAGATTCAATCGCCGAGGTGGATATGAATGTCGCCATGACTGGATCGGGGAAAATAGTCGAGATTCAGGGTACATCGGAAAAAGAACCATTCAGCAAGGAGCAGTTAGATATAATGTTGAATCTTGCAGGAAATGGTATTACAAGGATCATTAGAAAACAGAAAGAGGCGATTTCTCAGTAAAGAGAGAAATATTGTCGGATCAATTTACAATCATGCTGGACGAAGTCATACTCGCTTCTAGAAACGCAGGAAAGATCAAAGAATTCAAGATACTGCTGGGAGGCCTCGTAAAGAAAATGTCCTCCTTGTGCGAGTTAGATTCTGTATACAATGTAATCGAAGATGGGAATACTTACTCGGAGAATGCTATTAAGAAGGCGCGTCATATAAGTTTACTGACAGATAAAATATGTCTAGCCGATGATTCCGGACTTGAAGTCGAAGTCCTCGACGGCAAACCGGGAATTTTTTCGTCAAGATTTGCAGGAGAGAGATCAAGTGATGAAGAAAACATCGCGAAACTACTCTTGCAACTGATTAATAAACCCAATAGAAAGGCCTGCTTTGTCTGTAGCCTTGCCCTGGTTTTTCCAGATGGAAGACAGGTGATAGCTGAAGGCCGGTGCGAAGGAATAATTCTTCATAAGCCTAGAGGTACCAGCGGGTTTGGCTACGATCCTGTCTTCTTCTCAAAAGATTTAAATAAAACCATGGCTGAACTCACCTTAGATGAAAAAAATCAGATAAGCCACAGGGCGCGGGCGGTAAGAGATCTAAAGAAGCTTCTATGTGAGTAGTCTCTAATTTGCGATGCCGATTTTAGTAGATCGTGATTTGATTCGGTTTAAATGCAACGATTTGCATGATTTTTTAGTATTGAATATATTAATGTTAGTTGCTGTATACGGTGGCAATCTACTTCACAATTTGCATAAGGCCTAATGAAAAAGACAAAATTTATTTTTGTGACAGGCGGTGTGATGTCCTCCCTTGGGAAAGGCCTCGCAGCCGCATCCATTGGTGCACTTCTTGAGAGCCGTGGATTGAGGGTGACACTTCAAAAACTCGATCCCTATCTGAACATCGATCCAGGTACCATGAATCCATTACAGCATGGCGAAGTTTATGTTACCGATGACGGCGCAGAAACAGATTTAGACCTTGGACACTATCAGCGTTTTACTCATGCAAATCTCACAAGCAAGAACAATTTTACATCTGGGCAGATATATAATTCTGTAATAACCAAGGAACGGGAAGGTGAATATCTAGGTGCTACCGTTCAGGTAATCCCACATATAACAGATGAAATTAAATCTTGCATACTGGATATAGCAAAAGACGTAGATGTTGTAATTGTAGAAATTGGAGGAACCGTGGGAGATATAGAAAGTCTCCCGTTTCTTGAAGCCGTAAGGCAGTTAAGGGCTGACCTGGGACGGGTGAATACCCTCTTTGTTCATCTTACGTATGTGCCTTTTGTAGCTCCAGCGGGAGAGCTGAAGACCAAGCCAACGCAACATAGCGTTAAAGACTTGCTTCAGATTGGAATTCAGCCAGATGTGCTACTCTGCAGAACCGATAGATTTCTTCCAAATGCTATAAAAGAGAAGATTGCGCTTTTTTGCAATGTAAAGATTCAAGCTGTCATAAGTGCAAAAGATGTTGATACGATTTACGAGGTCCCCTTAATTTTCCACAGGGAAGGGCTTGATGAGATAATAGTTGAATCTTTAAATATGTGGACCAGAAAACCAGATATAAAGAAATGGAAAGAGATAGTTGAAAAACTCAAAAACCCGAAGTCGGATGTAACGATTGGGGTTGTGGGTAAATATGTAAGTCATAATGATTCTTATAAGAGCCTTCATGAAGCGTTATCGCATAGTGGGATAGCAAATGATTCACGGGTTAACGTTAAATACGTGGACTCTGAGGAAATCGAATCAGATGGAACGGAATCATTGCTTGGTGACGTGCATGGAATTTTGGTCCCCGGAGGATTCGGTACAAGGGGCTTCGAAGGTAAAATCCAGGCAGTGACGTTTGCCAGAGAACGAAGGGTGCCCTTTTTCGGAATCTGCCTCGGGATGCAGATGGCGGTAGTTGAATACGCAAGAAACATGTGTGGACTGACCGGTGCCCATACGATTGAGTTTGCTCCTGACGCACCCTTCCCGGTCGTCGACCTTATGGAACAACAAAGGTCGATAAAAGATAAAGGGGGCACCATGAGGCTTGGTGCTTACGTTTGCTCGTTAAAATCAGGGACACTGGCACACAGCGCATACAAGACAGATGAGATATCTGAACGTCATAGACATAGGTACGAAATTAATAATGAATACCGGGAAATTTTCGAGAAGAATGGTATGGTTCTAAGTGGTCTTTCACCGGATGGGAAATTAGTGGAGATAATAGAGTTACAAAACCACCCTTGGTTTGTGGGATGTCAGTTTCACCCGGAATTTAAGTCTACGCCAATAAACCCAAGCCCCCTCTTTAGAGATTTTGTAAGGGTTGCACTAGAGTATAAATCCTCACTTTCTTTTTAAGATTTAAAGTGCAATATCTTGTATGCACAAGAATCTTCTTCGTAAAATAAGCAAAAAAATGTTTCTCGTAAGATTGCAAGATGATTAGAAAGAATCCTGTTGTTCATGAGTTGGTTGTATTCAGAAAAAGAAAGGATCTCTCATTGGGGTTGGCAAGAAAAAATGTCGCCGAGAAGCTATCGGTACTTACAGAAGACGGAAATGAGCTAGATCTGGATATGAGAAGGGTAGTGCTGTCCACAGGGATTAAGTGTGAGAATGAATTGACTCTCTCAGAGAAAAAACTCCGGCTTAGGACGATCAGGAAAAAGCTCGAAGATAGCCAAGCAGCAGTAGATTTAAAAACCCTCTGGGAATGTGTCTATGAATCTACAAATCTTTTAACCCTGGAGCAAATGGTCGATATTTATTTTGGAGAAAGTGATAAAGATAACATTCGTGACGATGAGGCACTTCTGCTTTTTTGGGCACTGGAAAAGGATGACATTTATTTCAGTAATGATGACGGTGGGTATACGCCCAGAACGGCAGGGGAAGTAGAAGATGCGGTTCAACGTAAGGAGACTGAGAAGAAGAAGCGTGTTGAACGTGAGTTGGCCGTAAAGTGGGCAAGGGGTGTCATAAAAGGTGTAGATGAAGAGGGGGCGGAAGCAAAATTTGCCGAAAGATACCTTGAACTGATCAAGGGATATGTAGTGTATCTCGAGAGATATGAAAAATCCGCAGATGCCAAATCATTTCTTTCTGAGATAGGTATAAGAAGCATAGAAGATGCACTCGAGTTTCTTATAAAAGCCGGAAAGTGGAATGAAGATGAAGATCCTTTGATTGAAAGGCTGGGTCTCAAGGCCGGTTTTTCCCAGCGCATAGCTGATGAAGTTTCAGCGATTATAAACCGTAATGCTGGTTTTGAAGGAAGGGAGGATCTAACAAGTGTTGAAACATTCACTATTGATGATGAGGGCACGCTTGACATAGACGACGCTATTTCAATACAGAGAGTCTCTGAGGGATTTATTGTTGGTGTTCACATTTCTGATGTTGCTAGTTATGTGCCCAGATGGAGTCAGTTAGATGAAGAGGCAAAGAGCAGAGGTGAAACAATTTATCTCCCTGAAGGAAATATACATATGTTCCCGCTGAATTTGGTAAGTACGAAATTCAGCCTCACGGAGGGATCCCCAAAAAAAGCAATTTCACTGCTGGTCTTATTTGACGAAAATTTAAAAATTAAGCATTACAGGTTTACTAAATCGAAAATCCATGTACATCGAAATCTCAGTTACAAAAATGCGGAAGAAGCCTTATCCGGATATGAGAATGGCTCCAAACTAATCGATATAGCTTTTAACCTCAGAAAAAGAAGAGTGGAATCGGGTGCGTTTATACTGGAGCTTCCCGATCTGAAGATTAAGTTAAATGAGAATGGTAAGGTAGAAATTAGAAAGAATTATATGAATACTACCGCCCACAGAGTTGTTACCGAGTTTATGATTCTCATGAATTGGTTAGCAGCAAGGTTTTTCAAGATAAATGACATCCCTGCAATCTTTCGCTCTCAGCCAGACCCTATATCTAAAGAAGCTAGGGAACTTGACGAAGAAGATCCGTTGTTCCCTTTGAGGGCGGTGAGATTTCTGAGACCGTCAAGAATTGGAAACTCGCCGGAGCCGCACATGCTACTCGGGTTGGATGTCTACTTACAGATAACCTCTCCCATCAGGAGATATCTAGATTTGGTTTTACAAAGGCAATTGTGTAGTTTTCTCGATGGAAGCGGGTTGTATTACACAATAGAAGAGCTCGAGAGTATATTCCATTACGTTGATTTTGGGCTTCGTGAAAAAAAGATGGTTGAAAAATCCAGAGAAAAGTACTGGGTATTTAAACACATAAGAAACCTTCAGGGAGAGGATATAAGGGGAATAATTAGCTCTTTGACCGGCTCCGGTGCTTCTGTTTATCTTCCGGATTACCTTTTGGAAGTACCAATCTCTCTTAATTCGGAGACGGTTTTAAACGAAGGCGAGCAATTGAAGCTGACCGTAGTGAAGGCAGATCCAATACGGAAGCAGGTTTATTTGCTTCCGAAAACAGGATGATCAATGATAAGAAGTTGTCGATAATCTGTCTTAATTATTTCCTGTTGATTCGAGAGGTACGACACTTAAAAGTGCGTATGTTCATGATTTACTCAATCGGAACTTCTTGATTATCGGATTCAATTCGAATCTTTATGTTGCGATTGAATTCCTCACGATTTTAATGATAAGTTTCTAATTGCTCCAGTATTTTTCGACTTTGACCATGAATCCTTTTCCCCTTGCCTGCGCCTTAACATCTTCGACCATTTCGGGGTGTCCGCAGGCGTATATTAATGTATTTTCATGACTCAGAGAAAATTTATCAATGTATTTATAAAAAATACTATTGACCCTGCCAGTTTCGCCCTCCCATCGGTTGTTTTCGGGATCATGGGGCCTGCTCACTGTCGGCGTATAAAATATATCATCGTGTATCGTTGATAGGTTTTCCAATTCAACCCTGTATGCAAGCTCTTTTTCGAAGCTTGCTCCGTGAATTATATAAAATTTATGTGGATTCACACCGTGGTGTAATGAATCTCTTATCATACTTAGTATGGGAGCGATGCCAGTAACTGTTGCAATCATGAAATGGTTATCATAATTGTCGTCAAGGGTAAATATTCCCTTTGCCCTTGGTCTGATGTTAATAATATCTCCAGAGTTAACCTTCCGTAAACCTGGGGTCAGTGTGCCGTCTCGTACTAACTCAACAAATAACTCTATATATTCCTCATGTGGTGCTGATACGATAGAATATGGTCTTTCACTTCCGTTGAAACCCACGGTACAATATTGGCCCGGTCTAAAAACGAACGGAGAATTCGGCTTAATTTTAATAACCATGAGGTTATCTGTAATGAATTTCTTCTCAATTACTATTGCTGTTAATTTGTTCGTGGACATACTGGACTCTGTACTGACAAATATTTGATCACTTTTCTTGTACGCATTAAATTTAATTAGCAAATCTCACAACGGTTTATTGATCAATAGATGGAAAAGACTTGTTAATTATATCACCTATAAAAAAAAGTCAATGCTTCCGACAACCTTTTCTTGAATGTTACATTTTTGTTTTTTCAATATTTTAGTGCATTTGTTAATTACTAAGCTTGTGTGGAGTTTCAGTGATTTTGGATGAGATACACTAAATATTTCTTTTCGGTATAATATGTTTTAGGATCTCAGAGTTTTTGTCGTCGGACCCAGTTTTTAGTCTCTATCTTATGAAAGAAAACATAGCAATCGAGAGGGCAGATTACCATCTTAAGATTGTCCATGAAATCAGCGATCTTGTAAATCAGGCGGTCGGACTTAACATCATCCTAAATGGTGTCGTCAATAAAATTAGCGATTCGCTTCACTTCGATGTAGTCTCGGTTTACATTTGGGATGATGATAAGAGAGAACTATTCTTACGATCTACTAAAGGTTTGATTATAGATCCTGGCAATCCCGTTAGTTTAAAGCCCGAAGAGGGCCTTACTGGATTGGTCTATGAAACGCGAAGAACCTTGATTGTCATGCCGGCGTCCGCGCACCCGCGCTATAAATATTTTGAAGAAATTGGGGAGGAAGAGTTTGAAAGTTTCATAGGTGTTCCGATCATACTTCAAAACAGGTGCTTGGGTGTTTTAGTAGGCCAGACAAAAGACAAGAGGCTAATAAATCCAGCGGAAGAGACACTATTTCAGATCATCGCATCAAGGCTTGCGGGACTTTTGGAAGTTGCCGATAGACTCGATAGAGTTAAACCGCCTTCCATTATTAAACATAAAACTATAACCTATCAGGGCAAGGGGGTATCAGGTGGGGTTGCCTACGGTAAAGCATATATTTTTACAGGCCTTTTTCAACACGTACAAGCCAATAAGCTACCAGTTTCTCCCATAAGAGTAGAGAAATCACGGCTATCAAAAGCATTTTCAAATGTGGAGAAGGATTTCAAGGATCTTATAAACCATCTTAAGGCCAGGGGTGTCTTGTCTGATAGTGAGATTGATATTTTCAATGCGCATTTATTGATACTGAAGGATTCTAGGTTTAGAAACGCTATCTTGGAAAAGCTCGCGGGGAAAAGGGTCTCAGCCGAGCAAGCTGTTGTCGAAGGGATAGAATCTGTAGCGGCGGACTTTGAAAGGCTTGATGATAAATACCTAAAGGAGCGGGCTCAAGACTTTCGTGATATAGGCGAGAAGATTCTTCACGAACTTATGACGTCAATTGGAGAAGAACATCTGGCGCATGGAATCAGCGATGGTTCCATAATTGTTGCACATGACCTCGGTCCGTCATTCCTGGCAATGTTGGATAGAGATAGGGTTTCGGCAATAATTACTGAAAAGGGGGGAGAGACTTCGCATGCCGTTATTATTGCAAAGTCATTTGGGATTCCCGCCGTAGTCGGGATTGACAATATCTGCAGCCTGCTAAAGCCGGGCGACAGGCTCATTGTGGACGGAAAAACAGGATTTATCTTCTCAAACCCTGACGATAGTCTCGTATCTGAATATGAAAACAATTATCGGAAGCACATCAACCTCAAAGAATTAATTGAAAGGGAGGGGGCGAAAGCTGATAGCGATAGTTTCCCCATAAAACTTTCAGCAAATATAGCATTTCCCATTGATGTGGAGATAGCCAAGCTGCACAGATTAAAAGATGTTGGTCTCTATAGAACAGAATTTTCTTTTGCCCAATTTAAAAAATGGCCTGGCGTGGTGGAACAGGTGGGTATATATGAGAATATTGCCAAACACTTTGAGGGCTACATAACGATTAGAACTCTTGATATCGGCGCTGATAAGACCTTATCATATTTTGATTTTCCAAAAGAAGAGAACCCCCTTTTGGGTCTCAGAGCGATCAGATTCTCGATGGAATACCTTGAACATTTTCGCGAGCAGATCAGGTCAATCTTATTTACTATGAAAAAAGGTCATCTAATCAGAATCCTTCTACCCATGATATCTAACGTATGGGAGGTGGAAACGGCGAAGAGTCTGATTGAGGAGATAGGTAACGAAGTTGGAATCGCTGAATCAGAATTACCTAAGCTGGGGGTGATGATGGAGGTACCCGGAATGCTTTATCAATTTAATGATTATAGAGACCTGATTGATTTTGTATCTGTCGGCACTAACGATTTAATCCAATATCTGCTTGCGGTGGACAGGAATTCCAATGTGGTCGGCCATTTGTACTCTGAATTTCACCCCTCCGTTCTCAGGATGCTCGACGATATTTACCAGAACCTGGCTTCTATGGGAAAGGAGACCTCGGTCTGCGGAGAGATGGCGGGAACGCCTGCTGGGGCACTGGCATTGGTTTCAATAGGTTACAATAATCTGAGCGTCTCCCCTTCGCGCGCACCGGTTATAAAATTCCTGTCCAAGCGAATAGACAAAGGTCTTTTGGGGGATGTGCGATCGACGATACTAGGTGAGAGGAAATTGAGCGAGATTAAGGGTTACTTGAGCGATGTAGTTGAATCAATAGATCCAGCCCTGTTAGAGTTTTAGTAGTCTCTATTCAACAGGTTCATATTACGCAGGGTATATCTTTAAACTCTAAATTGATTTAGTTATATTTACGGCCAATAACTCCTCAAGCCTTAATCACTTTTTGAAATAGAACTATGATCAAAAGAATCCATGTAATATTGTTTCTAACAACCCTTGTCACGACTTTCATTTCGGGATTCTTTCAGGGTGGGAGTATATCCAGCGGGATATCGTTTTCTGCAGCCCTTATTTTCATTCTTGGTACACATGAGATGGGACACTTTTTGTATGGAAGGAAATATGGAGTTAACATTACACCGCCTTATTTCATTCCTGCTCCGCCCATAGTATCTCCCATCGGAACATTTGGTGCCTTTATAAAGATTAAATCCCCTATATCAACAAAAAGAGCGCTGTTTGACATTGGGATAGCCGGACCAATCGCTGGAATAATCGCGGCCATCCCCGTTATCATTGTCGGTATAAAACTATCAAGCGTGGTTGAATCAGGGAGCAACTCGTTGGACAAAGGACTAACGCTTGGATCTCCTCTGATATTCTCTTTAATTTCAGACAGCATAATTGGCAAAATTCCGGATGGTTATGATCTGCTTCTTCATCCAGTGGCCTTTGCCGGGTGGATCGGTCTTTTTGTAACGGCTCTTAATTTAATACCTGCCGGACAGCTTGACGGTGGACACATCATGTATTCCATTTTTTCGAAAAAGTGGCACCAGCGGACCTCCATTATGATTATCCTGGTTCTTCTTTTATTTGGTTTGGGTACGCAGCCCATAATTCAACATATTCAGTCTTATTTAGAGGGAACTGCTCTTTATAGCTACAAAGATATTCTTAACTTCGAGGGATGGGCAGGATGGTTAATGTGGGCCGTTCTTCTGACGTTTATGGGGACCCGGCATCCTCCGACAATGTACGACGATATTCAGCTTGATGGAAAGAGAAAGTTCCTCAGCCTGGTAGCGTTGTTTATATTCATTGGGTGTTTTACTCCTATGCCAATAAGGATATAGTGGCTTGAGCGATTGATAACTGGATAGACTTTAGTTTTTAGGAAGGATTGAAAATTCAATAATTTTAGGTATTTTGTTTTGGTTTATTAGTCGGGAGTATTCACATCAATTTTTGTGACGGCATGAGTGTTGAGTCAGTCGCTATGTGATTTGCGTTAATAATTCGTGCTTCAGAAGGAGGAAGGCAAGTGTCAAAAGATACTCTAACTATCACCGATAACAGGACGGGTCAAACCTACGAGATTCCCGTCGAACACGATACTATTCGGGCAATCGATCTTCGCCAAATAAAGGTTTCGGAGGGGGATTTCGGCATGATGAGTTACGATCCGGCCTTTAGCAATACTGCTTCTTGTAAGAGCACCATAACCTTCATTGACGGAGATAGAGGAATTCTATCATATCGTGGCTATCCGATTGAGCAACTGGCGGAAAAAAGCAATTATTTGGAGGTTGCATATTTGCTTCTTTACGGAGAGCTTCCTACGGCGTCAGAATACGAAGAGTGGGTCTATAACATAACCCATCACACATTCATACATGAGAACATAAAGAAATTCATGGATGGTTTCCGCTACGACGCACATCCTATGGGAATGCTCTTGGGAACGGTTGGTGCATTATCAACCTTTTATCCTGAGGCAAAAGAAATATTCGATCCCAAATTGAGGGAGATCCAGCTTCACCGATTAATAGCAAAGATGCCTACGATTGCTGCATTCTCATATAGACACACGGTAGGTCAACCATACGTGTATCCAGACAACGACCTCAGTTATACGGGCAATTTTTTGAATATGATGTTTAAGATGACTGAAACAAAATATAAGCCGAATCCCGTGATAGAGAAGGCCATAGATATATTGTTTATTCTCCATGCCGATCATGAACAGAACTGTAGTGCAAGTGCCATGCGAGGCGTAGGGAGCTCGCTTCCGGATCCTTACTCATCTACGGCGGCCGCGATCGCTGCACTCTATGGGCCCCTGCATGGTGGTGCCAATGAGGAAGTTCTCAGTATGCTGCAGGAAATAGGATCTAAGGATAAAATTCCACAATACATAAAAAGGGCCAAAGAAGGTGAGTTCAGATTAATGGGGTTTGGGCATCGGATTTACAAGTCCTATGATCCGAGAGCGAGAATAATCAAACAGATAGCCCATGAGGTTTTTGAAGTTACCGGTAAGAATCCATTACTTGACATCGCATTGGAGTTGGAAAGAATAGCCCTTGAAGACGAATATTTTGTGAAACGAAAGCTCTATCCAAATGTTGATTTCTATTCTGGTTTGATATATCAGAGCATGGGACTTCCAACCAGCATGTTTACAGTTCTATTCGCAATAGCACGTACATCAGGCTGGTTGGCTCAGTGGAAGGAGATGCTCCAGGATGAAGATAGAAAGATTTCAAGACCTCGGCAGATCTATCTGGGCAGTGCGAGAAGGGATTACATACCAGTAGACGAAAGGACGTGACGGAGGGTCTGGTCGATTATATTGCCTGAACTGGCGAAAGAAGATAGAGCTTTTTTTGAGAACAGAACAACCCCTTGAGGAAATAAACCAAGTAACACCACAAAAACCACACAGATACCAATGCTTACCAACAAATTAATTGGTATTGGTATAGTTGCGTTAATCTTTGCGTGACCTTCATCTATGTACATCTTCCTAGCGATGTTCAGATAGTAGAAGAGTGCTATAACGGTCATGAGGGCACCCAAAAATACGAGGGTTAAGTAGCCTGCCCTAGCTGCAGCCAAGAATATGTATAGCTTTGCCCAGAAACCTACGACGAAAGGAATTCCTCCAAGTGAAAGTAAAAATATTAGCATTGCGAGAGATAAAAAGGGTGAACGACCAGAAAGGTTTTTAAAGGAATCAATTTCGTCATTTCCTTCGAATCGATTTACTACCTCAACCACGAGGAAGGCGCCCATGTTTGCAAAGAGGTACGATACAAAATAGAAAACGCTCATTTCGAGACCGAGCAATGTCCCAGTGGCTAATCCCAACAGTATATACCCGATATGAGCGATGCCTGAGTACGCTAGCAGCCGTTTTATATTTTTTTGAGGAAGCGCGAGCATATTTCCTATTATCATGGTGAAAGCAGCAAGCCAGAATGCGTACATGGTCCAGCTGTGGGAAAGGGGATCAAGAGCTTCGAATAAGAAGCGAAAGAGTATTCCGAATCCTGCGATCTTTGGTGCAACTGAAAGAAATGCGACAAAAGGGGTCGGGGAGCCTTCATATGTATCAGGAACCCAGAACTGGAAGGGGAATGCGGCTATCTTGAAACCAAAGCCAGAAAATAGAAGTATCAGGGCAAGCGATCCCAGCGAATCTTCAATGACCATAGACGAGCCCAGGGTAGACCAAGATGTGGTTCCGGTGAGTGCATAGAAAATACCAATTCCCAACAGTAACACGGCAGATGATACGGTTCCAAATAAAAAGATCTTTATTGCTCCCTCTGCGCTCCTAGGGTTTTCTTTTGAAAAACCAGAGAGCACGTACAGCGGGATACTCATCAGCTCGAACCCTACAAATAACAAGAGAAGCTCCCTTGAAGAAACGACTACCATCATGCCGACAAGGGAAAATAACAGAAGCAGAAAATATTCACCCTCTCTTCCCATTTGTGATTTTGAAACATGGTCAATTGAACCCAAGATCGCTATAATCGTTGAGATAAGAAAGATCTGTTTTAGGGTTATGGCAAACGAATCATTAACAAAGGTTTGTGACAGGATTGTCCCTTGAAGGTCTAGTGAAAGGCTAAGTATGAATGCGATTACTAATAAGATGAGTGTTGAAATACCCAGAATTATCTTCCGGTTCCTTGGTAAGAACAGGTCCAAAAAAAAGATTAATAGGATTCCAACAATTAGAATAGATTCCAAAAACAATGGTTTAAACATGTACGCCACCCCTATATTTTTACTTCGCAAAAATATCTAGAAACTCTATAATGCTCTTATTTATCGGATCCAAAAGCAGTTTGGGATATATCCCGAGTAATATAAGGATCCCCGAAAGAACCGTCGGAGCAATCCACTCAAAGCCAACTGCATCTTTAAGTGATCCAATTTCCTTTGCGGGTCCGAAGAATATCCACTTCGAAACCCTCAAGACATACACCGCAGTGATGAAAGCACCCAGCACGGCCGGAACGAGCCACCACGAGTATATAGACTTCCAGGCTCCCAAAAATACGAGTATCTCGGCGACGAAGCCGCTCAGACCAGGCAATCCCAATGAGGTTAATGCGCCAATTAAAAAGAAAGTGGCAATTCCAGGCATGGCCCTTGCAAATCCCCCCATCTTTAAGATTTCTCTGCTATGAGCTTTTTCATAGATCAGCCCAACGAGCGCAAACAAAAGTCCCGTCATGATTCCGTGCGAGAACATTTGAAAGATAGATCCATTTAGACCCATTTCATTCAGGGTTGCCGCACCAAGTAATACTATGCCCATGTGGGATACGGACGAGTATGCGACGACATATTTGAGGTCTCTTTGCCACATTGCTCCGAAGGCGCCGTAGACAATGTTTATCACTGCTATCGTTCCTATCAATGGAGCAAACGTTACCGCGGCGTCAGGGAGTAATCCCATTCCTATGCGGATTATCCCGTAAGCACCCAGCTTCATGAGCACTCCTGCGTGCATCATCGATACAGCTGTAGGTGCGGCCGCATGTCCATCCGGGGACCAGGTATGAATGGGCCATACCCCTGCAAGCGTTCCAAATCCGATATAGAATAGGATCAGTAGCCAATTCTGTGTAGCCTTACTGAAACCGAAGTCCGTCAATGCGGTGTAGTTGAATGTTTGGAACCCTGAGAAAATATATAGCCCAAAAAATCCAACAAGTATAAAAGCGGAGCCTAAGAGAAGATAAAGCGTAAGCTTCATTGCGCCGTATTCCTTGCTTCCCAACCCAGTCATTCTAATAGCGTTTGCGAAAATACCCTTCGGAATCACCTTGGCGGAGGTTCCCCAAATCCCGATCAACAAATACATGGGGAGTACCGCTAGCTCATAAAAGAGAAAAAATAAGAGCAGGTTGAATGATACGAATACGCCAAAAACCCCGGTGGCAAGGAGCAGCAATAGTATATAAAATTCTTTGCTCCTCATAGGTAAATTCCAGGAAGCGAAAAATCCGGTTATCAGGATTATAGAAGTTAGGAGGACCAGAGACAGACTGATCCCGTCTACGGCCAGATAGTATGAAAAACCGATGCTTGGCACTATAGGGATCTGCTCGATGAATTGAAATCCGCCCATAGCTTTATTGTAAGTCATGAAGATAAATAGGCATGCCAGAAGAGAGATAGATGAAAAGAAAAGAGTGGTCAGCCTTACGCCAAGTTGAAACCTATCGGGCAGAAAGATCAGGATGATGGCCCCGATTAGCGGGGAGAGCACTATAATCGACAATATCGGAAAGGATTCAGTCGTCATATTGTCCCCATCCTTTTATTATGGTCGGTCTTTGAGTTTCGTTGTAACCCTGTTTATCGGTAAGTGTTTTCCCAATGTGCGGTGTCATTAAGGACAAAGCGAAAAACAAAATGATCGCTATTATAATCCCATAAAGATAATCTTGAGCACGCCCTGTCTGAATTGTCCTTAATCTTTGTGAGGTCAATTTGGTAGAATATGCTATAAGGTTCACAAAACCATCTACAATATACCGGTCGAACCATCCGCATAGACTCGATAGTCCATCTAAAATGTTTCGATAGATCCACATGTAGATGTCATCTATCCAAAATTTTCTTTCCAACGCCAATGCAAAGGGTGATAGTTGGCTGTAGGTGCGGGCGGGGCTAAGATAACCCACCTGATAAAAGGACCACGCCAAAGCAATCCCCGATATTGAAGCTATGAGGGGGAGATATTCAAGGCGGGTATGGTATTGCTCGAGCCTGTAACCCAAGAAACCAAAGAACTTCGATGCTCCAAAACCTGCGAACACCGTTAGAATCGCAAGAATCCACATGGGAAGGCTCATTATCCATGGTGTTTTGCGGATCTTTGTTGCTGAGGATTCCCTATCGCCGAAAAATACAACAAAAAAGGCACGAAACATATAAAAGGCAGTGAGGAAGGCCGTTATAAGAAGTATCAAGAAGTGTATATCTAAGCCCTTTACATGCATCCACATAAGTATTTCATCTTTTGAAAAATGGCCCGAGAATGGAAATATCCCAGACAGGGACAATGAGCCTATGAGAAATAAAATGGCTATGTGTGGCATCCTTTTACCCAACTTGCCCATTTCCCATATGTTATTAGTATGGAGTGCGTGAATTATGCATCCCGCGCCAAGGAAAAGCAGGGACTTGAAGAAGGCGTGTGTAAACAGATGAAAGAACGAGATACCCTGCGCCCCGGCTCCAAGGGCAGCAAACATATAGCCAATTTGCGAAACCGTAGAATATGCTAAAATGCGTTTAATATCATTCTGAACAAGAGCAAGACTCGCACCCAGCAGAGAGGTTATCGATCCTATCCATAAGGCGAAAACTAGAACATCTGGTGTCAATTCGAAAAGAGGAAAGAGGCGAAGCACTAGATAAATACCGGCCACAACCATGGTTGCAGCGTGAATAAGGGCTGACACAGGAGTTGGTCCCTCCATGGCGTCGGGAAGCCATACGTGAAGCGGGAACTGAGCGCTTTTCCCCATGGCTCCAAAAAGAATTAGGAACATGCATACCGTAATTAATTGCTTTGACACGTCCGGTGCTTTTGCAAAGAGCTCTGGGAGCAAGAAGGTGCCCGTAGCTCCCCATAAGAGTACCATGCCAATAGCAAACCCAACGTCCCCGAACCTGGTGACCCAGAAGGCCTTTACAGCTGCCCTTGAGGCTTCTGGTCTAGTGTACCAGAACCCTATGAGAAGGTATGAGCAAAGCCCGACCAGTTCCCAGAAGATATAAATTTGTAGGAGGTTTAAAGAAGCCACGAACCCGAGCATCGAGAATGCGAAAAGGGAATGGAAGGTGTAGTACCTGCCAAGGCTTGGGGGAGATTCTTCACTCATGTAGCCAAGCGAATATACCTGTACGACGAGAGAAACGAGGGAAACAATAAAGAACATTATTAATACAACGGGATCGGTAAAGAAGCCGAATTCAATTTTTGAAAAGATATTTAATGGGATCCATTCGAATATAAACTCAGCCCTCGGATTAATCTTGAGCAAGACCACAGAGGCAAGCGTAGAGATGAGTACCGCAATGATGCTCAGGCCCGAAGATGCATTTCTATTCTTCCTCAACGGAGGGATTAATGCGTTGAGCGCAAACGAGACGAACGGAGGGAGAAGAACTAAACATAACAGAATTTGTGGCTGAGATGGCATTTTATTATCCTTTCATCAAGTCAATCTTGTCTGCATAAACAGTTTTACTGAGGCGCTCGGCGAGCAGGAAAAGCGCCAGTCCAACTGCTATCTCGGCAGCGGTTATAGCTATTCCAAACAGTGCAATTATTTGACCGGTTAATACCTGCATAGTCCATGCAATACCGACAATGGCAAGGTTTGCGGCATTGAACATCAGTTCAATACCAATGAGTATTCCAACAACATGCCTTCTACTAAGCACGCCAAAGAGACCAATAGAAAAAACAAGATATGACAGAAACAATATGTGATAGATCGTCATGGTTATTGTTCGCCTTCCTGTTTATGTTCTCGACGCGCAATAACCAATGCCCCAATTATTGCTGCAAGCAAGAGTAGCGATAGCACCTCCAGAGGAAGAACCCAATCTCTAAAAATTAATTCCGAAAGCTCTCCTGAAGCACCAAATTCACCCATTGGACTTGAGGTTGCCAACTCACTGATCCTACGCGACGTGTATGTGAAGAAGAGAAGGATGAGAAACAGTACAGTCGACGCGATTGCCGCAGGAATAATATTACGATGCGTTGCTTCTGATTGGTCGCTACCCAATTTTTCAGATATGAGCAACGCGAAGATTATCAATGTTATCACTCCGCCTACATATAGAAGGATTTGGATTCCTGCTAATAGTTCGGCACCAAGCAAAAGGTAAAGGAAGGCCGTGAATATTAGGGCTACCGCCAGAAATATGGCGCTCCTCAGGATACGTCTCGAGCACACAGATGCTATGGAAGAAACTAATAAGCCCAGAGCAAGTATTAAATAGATTATGGTTTGCCCTTGCATTAAGTCGAATCCATCCTCCTTATTCTACGTTAAATCTTCAATGAGGGATTATTTCCTAATCACTAACCTGCACCCTGCATCGTACATCATGCATCCTGCATCGAATCTGTTCTCATTTCAGGATTTCTCCCCGGCTTTCTGGGGTTCGTGTAATTTTTGTAATTTTATCCCGGTCGCCCATGCCGCTTCGAATAATTCTTCATTTTCCATTAGCTTCTTTTTGTCAAGTATAAAATCCTCTCGTCTCGCAACCGGGGTAGCCATTCCGCGAAGCATTACTATTGCATCTGTTGGGCAAACCTGAACACACAATTCACATTGGATACAGGCTTGGAGGTCTAATACAAAGCTCTTTGCCCATCCCCTGCCACTATGCTTTTCCAATTCAACGATAATAATGTCTGATGGGCAAATTCTCTCACAAAGCTTGCACCCGATACAATTTTCTTCTCCTGTTTCCTTATCAGTGGTTAAGGCGAATGTCCCTGCTCTCCATCGTTCGGGAATGGGTCTCCTTTCGATGGGATATTGTACAGTAACAGGCCTTTTAAAGAGGTTTTTGAGCGTTATCCATAATGAGAATATTATGGCCTCAACTAATCTGATCTTGCTTACTTTCTTTGCCATTATTTCACATACCCGCCTTCAGACTTACCCATAAACCCGCCAAGAGAAGTACTATAAAGCTTACGGGTGTGAGAATCTTCCAGTTAAACATCATCAGCTGATCGATTCTAACCCTTAAGAAACTCCACCTTATCCATAAGATACCAAGAAAAACAGCCATGGTTTTAATCGTTATCCATACTCCACCCGGAAGAATAGGGCCTAGGGGACCGCCGAAGAAGAGTATGCTCACGAGCAGCGACACAGCCAGAAGATGAACATATTCACCCAAATAAAAGTATGCAAATTTCATGCCCGAATATTCTATGCTGAAACCTGCAACGAGTTCAGACTCCGCCTCCGACAGATCAAATGGCATGCGGTTGCTCTCTGCAAGCGACGCTAGGAGGAAGATCAGGAATGATATCTGTCCAATAACTGGAAAGGTAATGAACCAGTAACCCTTTTGAGCCCGAATTATATCCATAAAATCAAGCGACCCCGCAAGTATGGCTGGAACCAGGAGTGAGAATAGTAAGGGCACTTCATACGCTACTATCTGTGCCGCTGACCTCAGGGATGAAAGCAATGCATATTTATTATTCGATGCCCAACCAGAGGTAAATACTCCGATCACTATAAGCGAGCCGAAAGCCGTAAAGTATAGAAGTCCGAGATCCATATTTACCAGTACCCAATTTGCTGTGATCGGGAGAAAAGCGAAACCCAGAAGGCTGACGACCAGGATCCATGCCGGTGCAAAGTTAAATAGTAGCCCGTCTGCCTTTGCGGGTACGATGTCTTCTTTCGAAATCAATTTTAGACCGTCTGCAATTGGCTGAAGCCAGCCGTGGGGTCGGCCAACCAGATAAGGGCCGATGCGAGACTGCATGCGCCCGCTAAACTTTCTCTCAAGCCAGGTTAGATATGCTACAATACCGATTACAGCACCTAGTAAAATTGCACTCTCGAGAAATCCCATTATGAAAATCATCTGTCTACGTCTCCAAATACGGGATCTAAGGAGCCAAGGATAGCCACTGCATCCGCCACCAGGTTGCCGGGTAGAATCTCCGAAATAAGGGCGAGATTAGAGAATGATGGTGAGCGTAGTTTTAACCTGTAAGGCTTCGAAGTCCCGTCGGATACGACGAAAACGCCGAGCTCGCCACGGGGTGATTCAACGGCGCCGTATGCCTCTGCCCCTTTTGGTGGCTTCAAGAGAAGGGCGCTCTTAAGTGGTTTTCTGGAATTGACTGGTCCTTCGGGAAGGCCTTCCAGGGCTTGAGAAACAATCGACAACGATTCGGAAATTTCGAGTATCCTTACGAGGTATCTGTCGAAGACATCGCCAATGGTTCCAAGCGGAATATTAAATTCAAATTCGCCGTAGGCTGAGTATGGCTTGCTTCTTCTGATGTCGTATGGTATCCCGGTCGCCCTGATCACAGGACCGCTGGCACCAAACTCTTTTGCCAGTTCCTGCGTGACTATACCAACGTTCCTGGTACGCTCGAGGAAGATGGGGTTGGTCTCAAGCATAGATCTGTAGTCGTCTACAAGTTTTTCCAGATATTGTTTTAGCTCCATAACCTCCTTCGCAAAATCCGGATATAAGTCGTACCTCACCCCCCCGATTTGATTCATGTTTGTATGGAACCTCGTGCCCGTTAAGGACTCCATCAGGTCGAGAACCTTTTCCCTATCCCTGAAGCAGTATAGAAATAGCGTGGTACCTCCGCCCATTGACCCCCCTAAATCGAGGCCGAATGTGCCTATAGCTACCAGGTGTGACGCTATCCTCTGCAGCTCAGCCGTTATGACTCTAAGATAGCTTGCGCGCCTCGGAACTTCTATGCTTGCGAGCTTTTCAACGGCGAGTACAAAGGCAAGAGAATTGGCGGTGGGGCAAAGATAGTCGTCCCTTTCGTAGACAGGTGGTAGCATGTCATAATCAAGTGTCTCCGAGAGCTTTTCCACACCACGATGAAGGTAACCTATATCCGGGACGACATTTACAACGGTTTCTCCCCTAAGGTGCAATTTCATCCTGAAAACACCATGGGTCGAAGGGTGCTGAGGACCCATGTTCAGGGCAAGTTCACCGAACTCGCGCTCTATTATCCTTTCTTCAACATTTCCTTCCAAGCTTCGTACTCCTTTCTTAGCGGACGGTAGGGTAGCCTTGAAGTATCCATTGCATAGTTCTTTTTCAATGGGTGTCCCTCCCAATATTCTGGAAGAAGGATTCTTCTGAGATCCGGATGGTCTGTAAAATTAACGCCAAAAAGATCAAAAACCTCTCTTTCAAGCCAGTTTGCCCCTTTGTATATTGTGGTTATAGACGGTAATCTGGGGTTTGAAGGATCAAGAGCGACCTTAAAGATTCTATCCTCACCTTTGTTGATGGAGTGTACTTGGTATATAACGTCGAGTATGTTGCCATAGTCGACGGCGGTTACGAATGATAAATATTCAAACCCATCGTTTTTCAGGGTTTGTGCTTTTTGAAGCACTTCGTCAGGTGAGACATAATCTCCGGACCGCGGCAGGTCGGGTAGTTTTTTTTGTTTAGGCTCTGTGGTCTCCTCGCTGACGATTTCCTTCGATGCGATATTAAAATGCGGATTTGTGTCTTCATTGGAAATAATTTCTTGAAGCTTTAAAATACCTTCCATAAAAGCCTCAGGGTTTGGTGGACAGCCAGCGACGTATACGTCCACGGGAATTACCCAGTCTACCCCGGGAACTACACTGTATATATGACGATAGTGATCGCCCGATATCGCACAGCTTCCCGCGGCGATTACCCATTTCGGGTAGGGCATCTGGTCGTACAGCTTCCTTATGCGCTCGGCCATTTTGACTGTTACGGTCCCCGCGATTATCATTAAATCTGATTGCCGCGGGGATGCCCTAGTGATGATGCCAAAGCGATCGAGGTCAAACCTGGATGCGAATGTTGCCATCATTTCAATCGCGCAACAGGCGAGACCAAACGTCAGGGGCCAGAGGCTCGATTTCTCGGCCCAGAACAATATCTTCTTGGTGGAAGTTAAAAATATATTTGCACCCGGAACATGTATTAAATCCCCAAGCTCCTCCAGTCCAAGCCTGGGATTTTCTTTACCGTCGTTTACTGGTTGCGCTCCCATCTAAGGGCCCCCTTTTTAAAGGCATAAATCCATCCAAGAAAGAGAATAACGAGAAAGATAAGCATCTCTATGAAAGCAAGAATACCCAACTTAGGCAATGCTAATACCCACGGGAAAATAAAAGCTGCCTCGACATCGAATAAAACAAACACAAGCGCGATCAGATAAAATGAAACCGGGAATCGAACCCACGCATCTCCAATTGGATCTTCTCCGCATTCATAGGGTTGGAGCTTTACCGGGTTATACCTGGGGTCTCTGAATCTGATTAGCTTTGCAACAAATAGAGTTAGGACTGCAAAGATCAGCACTACACAAAAGTAAATGATAAGATTGATATAGGAAATCAAATGCCTCTCCTTTTAGTTAATTATTTTTAACACATATTATGAAAATTAAAAGCATGTAAATAAATAGATGTTATATATATGCATTTTTTTACAGATTTTGTAAATGCCTGTTTATTGAAAAGTGAATATTGTCTCCGATAGTCGGGACATCCTAGTCCAGGATAGGAGAAGTCTTTTAAATAGCAAGTTCCGAGTAGCTTGCTCCAGAGAATTTTAGTAAAAAGCACCTTTGCCAATAATTTTCCGATGAAGGCTTTTATCAACGACTTAAAAGCATCAAAAATTGTTTTTAAATGGAAAGGAAAAGTATTGATTCAATTCGGTTTTGAGACGAAATGCTTAATCACTACGTGAAGTGTTTATTTATCAGCATGTTATAGAAATAATTAATGAGCTGTTCAAGGTCGGATATGAACATTTCAACTATTTCGTTTTTAGCTTCATCGGATCTCAGATAATTCCCGAGATCATGCTTTGAATCAAGATCGTCTATATATTGCTCAAGGTTTTCGCTGAATGAATTCTCAAAGGTTTTTTCACCATCCTCCAGTATTGCTTCAATTATTCCCTGATCCTGTAAATCATATTTTTTTCTTTCAATTGTTCGAATGAGATGCTCTTTCAGGTCTTCCACGTTGACATCGGCGCATTTAACAACGGTATTTTCGAAAATAATGGCCAAGTTCTCTTTATACATTTCTGATATTTAATATACCTGAAACAATTAAAAGATAGTTATGAAAATGTGAGATTAAGTTGATAATTATTTTGAAGCGGATCGATCCTTTTCGTTTTTAATTTTTTCGTTTAATCTTGCTATCCACCATCTTGCCCATCTCCGGTTAATGTACCAATCGGGATAAACCTTTGGATTTTTCTCATCGATAATCTCTTTGAAAACCTCTTTCGCTTCATCGTATCTCTTTTGCCTTTTCAGGTTTATACCCAGATAGATCTTTGTGGAAGAGGTATGTGGGTCGAGAATCACGGATCTTCTGAGGTAGCTTTCCCCGATCTTAAGATCTCCCCCCAGTATAGGAGGTAGGTAAGTAAATAATAATCCCTGCATTGCGATTCCATACGCATGATCTGGATCAAGCTCCAGGATGGTGTCGATTTCCTTCCTGACGCGGGGTAGCATGAAGAGTGAATTCACGATGCCCTGCGTCTGTCCCAACGTGGAGAGGTTTGCGACAAAGAAGAAGTGAGCGTCGGGATTGTCGGGTGAGATATCTATCGCCTTTTGCGCGATCTCCTTGCCATTTCTGAAAGCAGATATTCTCTCTTCTTTGTTTTTCGCCTTCACAAATCCGTATGTCAACCAAACCCTTGATAGAAATATTAATGTGTCAACGTCTGTGGGAGTCTGCTTTACTATCCCTTTAAGAATTCCAATCGTCTCGTCGAGAAGCATAGGATTTTTATGATAGTTAAGAAAAATGGATTTAGCCTTCTCTAGATTCGGATTTGATTGAGTATCCGATGGCAGTGAGACAAATTCTTTAGAGAATGATAGGTTGACATGGAGTAGTAGGGAAATAAGGAACAAGGAGAGAATCTTGAAAAATGACTTGGGCCTTTGACTGTAATCCTCAAGCATTTTGATTTATAGATTATAATCTAAAATTCCCTAAGTTCTCTAAGACCTTGAAGACCAGGCTAATGGTCGATTCAATATCGCTTTTAAATGCTAAGTTGCTCGGGCTGTGGAGATAACGCACTGGCACTGATATGACCGCTGCGCGGCTCCCTTTACCCGTAACCTGCATGGCCGTTGCGTTTGTGCTTCCCGCTTTCTTTACAGTAACCTGATAGGGGATTCTGTTCTTTTCTGCAAGATCCGTGATAAAGAAGCTAAACGGTCTGTTGGCAACGAGGAATCTGTCCGAAAGCCTTATTTCAGGCCCTTTTCCAACCCTTGCCAATTTCTTATGTTCAGGGGTTCCTGGGAAATCCATAGAGACTGTCCCCTCCAACGCTAGGACAAAATCGGGCTCATAGACGGGGACGATTACCCTTGCCCCCCGTAGCCCAACCTCTTCCTGTACGGATGCTGTCACGTAGAGGTCGCAGGCTAAATTTGGTTTTCTTCTAAGTGCCTCTAGTATGACAAATAGGCCGACCCTGTCGTCGATTGCCTTCGAGATGATAGCATCCTCGGTTTCTTCAAATGGAGAATAGTAAGAAACGACATCACCTATTTTAACCTGATCCTTTACCTTTTCGTCCGAAAGCCCTAGATCTATCACACAATCCTCTACCTCCGGGACCTCTTTGTCACTCGAATTCCTGCTGATATGAGGTGGTATTGCCGCAACCATCCCGACGAGGGGTCTTTTCCCCCAGATGAGTAATCTTTGACCATAGAATACCCTCTGGTCGACACCGCCGAGTGGTGTAAGTCTCAGAAAACCCCGCTGGTCTATGTGATTTACCATAAACCCCACTTCATCCATATGCGCATCCATCACGAGCCTTGGCCCAATTCCGGGAATGTGTGCGATAACATTACCCAGTGTGTCTTCCGTTATTTCCTGTGTGAACTCTTTCAGGTTTGAAATAACGATTTCTTTTACAGGCTCTTCGGCTCCGGGAAGCCCCGGGGTCTCGCAGAGCTGCTTAAGGAGTTCGATACGCATGACGGGGTACGATTATAACTAACAGTGAGATATTTGCCAATATACTGAGCCTCGTCGCTTTTCTATAGATTAGAGAATTCAGCTTTAACTCGGATAGAATTACTATTTGATTCACTTCGAGATAGGTGACAGACACTTTTTTCAGTAAACAAGTGTCTGTCACCTATTTTTCCATTTTTAGGTTCCGAATACATCTTTGAGCACTGGATCCAGTTCATGCAGTAGTCGTTCGCAATTACCATTAAAGCTCGAACCGTGCATAGTTGCCAGTGTTTTGGGCTTTAAGTCGGCCAGCTGATACAAGAGTTGTTTGGTGTTTTTAGTGTAAGGTAGATAGTCCATCAGTGGCCCTGCCTGATACTCAATGATAGCCTTCCGCGTCCGTTCAAGGATTTCGTCGGACTCCGTGACAGGCTCTACTTTGCCAATTTGATGAAAGAGGTCAGAGCAGAACAGTGTGCCGTTTTTTTCTTCAAATAGTGATCCTGCGTCCCAGCCATGGGGTAGGTGAGGGGTTGAGACGTATCGGAAGCGATATTTTCCGGTAGTCAGGACATCGTCTTTCTGGAGGCCCTTCGCCGGGCGAATCGCAAAGTCACTAATGTTTACTAGAGCCCCAACAACACTGCAGGCTGGCTCTGCTTGTGGCGCCGCTTTCAACCATTCGTTAAGACCACCACATTCGTCAACCTCGAAATGGCTCCAGCTTATCCAACGTATGGTCTTTGGATCAATCAAGCTTGATACAGCTTCGTGCAATTCGGGGAACATCTTTCGCATCCCTGCATGATAAAGCAGGGGTTCTTCATCCCTTACAAGAAAATGGTTAAATTGTAAGTCAAAGTCCCCAACATATATTGAGATGCGATAAACATCAGGGGCAATTTCTGTAACTGTGGCCATATCTAACCTCCTAAGTTTTTCTCATCAATTTGTTGAAAGGTACCTGAGAATAATTGCGTATTCCAATTTATCCTATGCAATCATTCACAAACACAGTCGATCGCGACGAAGAGCGGCGCAATCTCAGGCCTGGCATCCCCGAGGATAGTTATCGGGGATTCAAATTAACGTGTAAAATTTATAATCAGACTGTTTGTTAGCCGCGTCCTGAGCAAAGCGAAGGGTTGCTTCATTGTACCTGTGCTGAACTCGTTTCAGTATCACGGCAAAGAAGTTAGAAAGAAGCGTAGGATATCGGAGCAAAAGACATTTAAAGATTCTGCTGGCTCCTAGAATTGCAAATCTGCTACAGTCCTGATCGCGGCACGACGCATCGTAAAATTCTCTATTAATTTTACCTAGAGGTTAGCCTAAATATCGGAGTAGTTATCTTCTCCTCCTTACACTTTGGACATCTGCTCGGCTTAGCCCACCTCTCCCGATGTTCAAATATGAATCCGCATTTTAAACACTTGGAGGGTTCAATAACAAATTCATATCCCTTATGCTTTGCGGATTGCCTTACATGAGGTAGGTGGGTAATTACCTCTTTTTCTGAAATGCCCAGTGTCTGAGACAGGTCCCTTATCGTCCTCAATCCCGAGAGAAGCTCGTCTGTGATCTCTTGGCGGGTTGTCTTTGCCTGTATCATTTTATCTTCTCGAAGACGCGCCATTATGTCTCCCAAAGTTGGAAATGGCAAATCCAACATAGATTTCGACGCTGATATTACCACTTGCCCACTTATAATCCTTAGTATATCATGCCCTTTAATTCGGCAGATGGAATTTCCACCCGTTATTATTTAAGTACAAGATCAGGGCAAATGACATGACGATCAAAACTTATGGGAGATGCAACGTATGAATGATTCATTGAAACCTGGGTTGACCTTTGAATTTGGTTTTACGATTCCCGAGACGAAGACGGTTCCATACCTCTATCCTGAATCTGAGGAGTTTCAAATGATGCCGAAAGTGCTGGCTACTGGATATATGATAGGCTTGATCGAGTGGGCGTGCATTAAGTTCATCAATGGGTATATAGATTGGCCGAGGGAACAATCGGTGGGGATTGACGTAAAACTTAGTCATTCTGCCGTTACCCCTTACGGATTGACGGTCAAGGTTAAAGGAGAACTTATAAAAATCGAAGGAAGGAAGCTTACCTTTTCTATCGTTGCAAGCGACGGAGTTGATGTCATCTCGGAGGGGACACACGAGAGATTCATAGTGGATGCCGAAAGGTTCAGTTCAAAAGTAGAAAAGAAAAGAAATATGAGTATAGGCAAAGGTTAACTCGCGAACTCCTTTCAACTTGCCACATCGTTTCGTATATACTGTCATTGCTCTGGATTTTACATAATTCGGGGATAGTATTTTAGATGTTAAATGGGCATTCAAAAAATTACCAGAATCAATTCCGGAAGCGTTAAAAAAAGATTTGGGGTTGTGGTTGGATTAAATATTTTTAGCTGTAGGAATTGATTTAATAATTCCTAATTTTTTGACAGCCCTTGTCCTGAGCACAGTCGAAGGGTTGTTTCTTTGTATCAAGACAAAGAAAATAAAAAATTAAACGATGGATCCCCGATTAAGCTTGTCCCGGCATGATCCTGGCGGGGAACATTCGAGGATGACGGATGAATAAATTTCCAGAAAATTTGTTATTTTTTAGATTTTGTCCACGAAATATCTAACATCTACAATTGTGAGCACTTCGACTGGCTGTTATGTAAAAAGTCAAGGGTTATGTTAGGGAAAACTTTAACTTTGAACAAACGAATCCCTTCGTGCTTTTTTATGTAATGTATCTCATGTGTAAATAAATCCTATCTTGAATCAATCTGTTATAAACAGTCAGCTGCCTCTTTGCAGTGCTGCATTAAATTCATTAAACCACTCAAACCTGTGGCCGCACTCTCAGTAAAACATTTTCTTTGCAGCCAGTCGATAGCGGTCCACACTTTATTGTTTGAGATTTCATAGATCCAGTCCCTATTACTTATCAAATCAATCCATAAGCATAACTCTCCTTATTCTTCCACACGTATCTTATCCTGTTCAATAACTTCTTGGCGATCCGAACTATCGCTTTCTGCTTGGTCATCCGCCTGATCAATTGACTAAACACATGCCCCAAAGCCGGATCTTCTCGTATCGCTACCCACGCTGCCTCTATCAGTAAGTACCGTAAATACCGGTTACGCCGAAAGCTGAGCCCCAGAGTGCTCTCCCTCTCCCCAGAACTACTTACCGATGGCACTAACCCCGCATAACTAGCAAGATCGTCTATACTCCTGAACCGACTCATATCCATCAGTTCCCCATATAATGTCATCGCTGTTACAAAACCAACCCCTGGCACACTACGCAGATTCTTTACCTCTTCCCCAAACCCGTATTCCCGATAATACTTCCGCACCAACTTCACTACCTCTGCTAAACGCCTTCGATGACTTTCTAGCTCCTCGAGACATAGCCTAAGATAATCCCTACCCATCCCGTATGAAAACTCTAATGTCTTTAACCACCTTATAAATCCCCCAGACCAGTGACCAATCTCATCATGGCGCGGTATGACATAACCATAGAATGCTAAATACCCCTTGATCCGATTCTTAAGCCGAGTTTGCGACTGTACCACCTTAAATCTCAGCCTGCACAATGATCGCAATTGTTGGTGAAATTCATCCGGTACATATATCCCTCTCAATGACCCATTCTCTAGCTCTCGTGCCAGCTTACGGCTATCCACCTTGTCGGTCTTTGTCGATTTCTCCTTCTGGGTACTAGGCACATCTGCCGGATTGATTACTATATTGTTAAACCCGTACCTCTTTAACTCCCGATCAATCCAGTACCCACAGAATCCTGCTTCATACACACTGTGATAGTTTCCTCCCGGATAACGCTTGTGCATATATCCGTACAGTTGCTCCGGTGATGGATCCATGGAGAAAGTCTTTAACTCCATGCCGTTAGTCCTCACCGTTACTTTCCAGCTCTTCTTATGCACATCTATGCCTAGAAAAAAATCTTGATTTGTGTAATCTATACTTTGTCTATTCATTACGGTTCCCTCCTTATTTTTTTCCTTTTAATTATAAGAAGGGAACCGTCTGTACCTAACCCCTTTTTAACATAATTCCTCAGTGCAGGGTCTAGGAAACAATCCCATCTTTTGGTATTGCTTTGTTCCCTTCGATGGAGTTAACTTGAACAATAAGTTATGAAACAAATAACAGATATATCCTCTATCAAAGCGCTTGCCTTCGACGTGTTCGGCACTGTCGTCGATTGGCGTACCTCAATAATCCGTGAGTGTACTCTCCTCGGAAAATCCAAGGGAATAAGTTTGGCCTGGGATGAATTTGCCGATGCCTGGCGCCGAGGCTACGCGCCGGCAATGAACAAGGTTCGTGATGGAAAATTGCCATGGATGAATATTGACGAAATTCATCGCATGATCCTGGATGACCTTCTTATAGAATTTAATATAAAAGAATTAAGCGAAACCCAGAAAAAAGATCTGAATCGTGTATGGCATCGATTAAAGCCGTGGCCTGATGCCATTCGTGGGCTAAGAAGACTTCGCCGACGATTTATTGTGGCGACTCTCTCCAACGGCAACGTATCCTTGCTTGTCAACATGGCTAAGAACGCGGGACTGCCGTGGGACTGTATATTATCGTCCGAATTGGCGAAACACTACAAACCTGATAAAGAGGTTTATCAGACGGCGGCTGATCTGCTGGGGCTAAAGCCGGGGCAGGTCATGATGGTGGCAGCGCACAAAGATGACCTTCATGCAGCAAGGAGGGTTAAATTCAAAACGGCATTCGTCCTCCGGCCTCTGGAATTTGGCCCCGAAGGAAAACCCGATCTTATTACAGATCCATCATTCGACGTAACTGCTACGGACTTCATCGACCTGGCCAACAAGCTCAACGCGTGAGTGCGTGCGAATCAGGGATCCACTCTTACCGCGTCCCGCGCAATATGAGAGGGAATCCGAGGAGGCGATTGCTGTAAATGTCAGGTAATCCGAGGACAATATTTTGATTTTAAATGGGCATTCAAAAAATTTCCAGAATCAATTCCGGAAGCGTTAAGAAGAGTGAAAATCATCACTGTCATTTCGAATGAATATGAGAAATCTTTCCGTTGTTTCTTGCATTTACCGACTTAACTACTAGATCTCTCACATCCGTTCGAGATGACAGGGTTTGGAAAACCTTTATTTTTGTTTCTTTGTATCAAGACAGAGAAAATGAGAAATAGAACAATTGATCCCCGATTAAGCTCGACCCCACACGTAGCTGGCCACCCTACTAGTTATATTCCGTATCCTGTATCCTGCATCGTGCATCCCCTTCCTCAAACAGAAGATATTCTTTTCCTATGATATAATAAATTCTCCTGATTCCATTCAATGAGGTGAAAATCATGTTTGTTACTATGAATCGAATTTTCGTAAGCCCGGAATATGCTCCTAAATTTGAGGAACGTTTCCGTAATCGGATTCATGCAGTAGACGAAATGAGAGGTTTTATACGCAATCTAGTATTACGACCCCAAGAACCTGAACAACCCTATGTAGTCATGACGTTTTGGCAAACAGAGGAGCATTTTAATAATTGGGTAAATTCGGATGCTTTCAAAAAGGGTCATGCTAAGAGCGGTACGCTCTCTAAAGAGGCATTTAGCAAGCCGAGCCATTTGGAAACATTTGAGACTTTTCTCGATACTAAAGCTTCCAGTGAGTAATGATTTAAGATTGGGTAGTCAGGATCGTTAAATAAGAAAATTAGGTTGATAAGGAAGGCCAAAAATGATAGTTGGTATTCTAAAGGAAATAAAGACTGAAGAAAATCGTGTTTCGATGACTCCGGGTGGAGTGGAACTCATGGTCCAGAACGGACACGTGGTGCTGGTTCAGAGCAACGCCGGTGTGAGCAGCGGATTTGAGGATGCCAGCTATGTCGAGCATGGAGCTGAAATTGTTGCAGGTCCAGAGGAAATTTATGGTCGGTCCGAGACTGTGATGCATGTTAAGGAGCCTCAGCCTTCCGAATATGGGCTCATAAGAGAAGACCAGATTATTTTCACCTATCTTCATCTGGCTGTATCTGAAGAATTAACACAAACCTTAATTGAGAGAAAATCTGTAAATATCGCGTACGAAACTATCCAGAAGGAAGATGGTACTTTGCCCCTATTAACACCAATGAGTGAAGTGGCGGGAAGGATGGCGATTCAACAGGCCTCGAAGTATCTGGAAATGGAACACGGGGGGCAGGGTATACTTTTGGGGGGTGTACCTGGAGTCGATCCGGGCACTGTAGTAATTCTAGGAGGTGGTGTCGTTGGAACTAATGCTGCTAAAACTGCATGCGGTTTGGGAGCCAAAGTCTATGTCCTAGACAAGAACCTTGATCGCCTTAGGTATCTGAGTGACATTATGCCTCGTAATTGCTTCCTTTTGATGTCTAAGCCGGCCACTATTCGCAGGTTTCTCCCAATAGCTGACGTAATTGTGGGAGCAGTCCTTATTCCCGGAGCAAAGGCTCCGAAACTCATAACACGTGAAATGTTGAAAATGGTGAAGAAAGGTGCCGTGTTAGTAGATGTGTCTATCGATCAAGGTGGATGCTTTGAGACTTCGAGGCCGACAACTCATGCCGATCCCATATACAATATCGATGGCATTGTGCATTATTGTGTGTCAAATATGCCGGGTGCCTTGCCCAAAACCTCAACCCTTGCCTTGACCAATGCCACTTTGCCATACGCCCTGGAGATTGCTAACAAAGGGTGGAAAAAGGCTATGAAGGAAAACAGTGAAATAAAACGTGGTGCTAACGTTGTTAGAGGTAAGGTGACTTACAAAGGTGTAGCTGAAGCATTCGGTTATGATTATACTCCAATCGATGAACTTCTTAATTAAAGGGTAGCGTCCCCTTTAATTTCGTTCATAAATACTGAGGATCCATCATGGAAGCGAGGACGAATTACAGATGAAAACACTTGTGGACATTAGAAACGAGAAAGCCCTAATATCTCAAATTAACTGGGACATGAAGCCACGCGAGAGGATAAGGCGGAAAGGGAATGAAACCCGAGAAGAGATCGAAGAGATTGAGAGGCAGATGCAAGCTAGGGTCGGTTTCTACTTTTTTATAGAAGTAAGAAATCTTCAAACCGCACTCTACCTGTATGAAAACTATCCAGATGGTTCTGGCGACTTCATTGCTGAAATAATTGAGACGCCCGAACAAATGATCCAGGAAGCAATTACAGAAGCGGGAGGCAATATTAAGACCGACGGTCGCTACCCAATAAATGATTCAATAAAATCCTGGCTTAAAAATCAATTGGCAGATTAACAAGAAACTATCTAATAATAGCGAAGCTCCAAGATTGTATCTATTTTTTTTCAATTTTAATCGGGAATAAATACCGGGCCCTTTGTAATTAAGTCAATATGCATGCCAGAAACCGTTTATGCTCGCTTTTAAAGGGTTGCGTTGTAGATGCTCAGTAATTATGTCCCTCTTTTCCAATAACGAAGAAATCTTAATTTAACAAATAGAGGAGCTGAACTTTTATCTCTAAAAACCATATAATAATTTATTTAATCAAATAATTGTGTGTCTAAGTAGTGTGTTATCTTAAATTTGTGATTTTCATTTTTGAATTAAGTGATCTAAGAAACCTTTTTTGAACGAATAATGAATCACTTACTGATAAGTCGCAAAAAGTTACCGAATTAGTGAGCTAGTACATGCGTCCCCATTAATTCCCCTCTCCAACAAATTATTGACATTAAATCTACTCAAAAAAAGAGATAATCATTTTAAGACGATTGAAAGTATGAATCGCATAGTGTTTTCTTAATTGGCAAATGACTTAAGCCTATGCTCGTGCTAAAGCCCTGTCTTAGAGTGGACTGTAAATTCAAAATCATCTGGATTGTATCCACTGTTTCTAAGAATGGAATATATTTCCTCAAGATTTTCAGAAGAGAGCTGTCGTTCTCTGCTAAGTATCCATCCGTACTTTCTAGCTGGGTGTCCAACAATTGCATATTCATAATCATATCCGAGTCCTATAATCCAGTAATCACCCCAGAAAAGCTGAATCCCGAATATACGGAAGAAGCTAACCTTTAATTTGGCATTTGTATCAGAATCTATTACTTTCGCGAGTCCACTGGCTTCGATTGGGTTGCCTTCCTTGTCAATACATCTGTTCAAAACTGAGATGCGTCCATCATCCCGAAGTTTATAATTAGCCGTAGTGTCTCTGTGACATATTCGTTGGAAGCGATTCGGAATTTTTGCAATTTCATACCAGAGCCCCGCATATCGTCCTAAATCGACTCGCTCGACGGTTTCAGGTTCATCCTTTGATTCAGCTAAACTGTTGATGCCGAATAATAACAGCAGTAATGCTGGAATTACACTTGCTTCTATCAAAACGGTTCTCCTATCCATAAGATTGATTGATAAGTTTTTAGGTAAGCCCCCGATATGTCAATTAGAGCCTTTGGCGGTTCGGTTTCATGAAGAACGCAATTAAGTAAGGCTCCAGTTTTTGCGGGGCGAAATAAAAGCTCGGGCTCAGGCTTTGTTTATTTGCTTATTGACTCACCCTTCGCTTCATTTAGATAGAGGACAGGCTCCTTGAGAAAGCCATCTCGTGACTGCGTTTTGTCATTTCGGCCACTCTTATGATCACGGGCCTATGCAACATGTCATCTCGAACGCATGTGAGAGATCTTGTAGTTGAGCCGGGGAAAAACAAAAGACAAATGAAAGATTTCTCATTTTCATTCGAAATGACAAGACTGGTCGAGATGACAGGAAAAAAGTTGTCATTTCCAATGCTTCGCCTAAGCTCGGGGCAGGAGAGCCTGATTCACATAAAACTTCGCGGCTTGATCAATTCTGTCATGTTGCTCTCAACCTTTTCATACCGCTCTTCCTTTCTTTCTATTTTAACGACATTCTGATTCAGGTTCGGCTCAAAAAGCTTCCTCACCAGTATAGAATGATAGTCACTTGCCTTTTGTAGCTGTCCTTCTACGCATAGAAAGGGCTGGCGCTCGACGATGTGATAATACTTCGCATAAATGTTAGGTGTGAACACGAGATTTATGAAACCCGTCTCGTCTTCCAGGGTTATAAAAACCATCCCTTTGGCAGAGCCGGGGGATTGCTTCACCAGGGTCATGCCAAAGGTCAAGACAATGCTGTTTCTTCTCTTGGATGATAAATCCTCAGCGAGCACCAGGCTCTTGACCGGTATCCTGTAGGGCCAATTGTCTTGTTTGACAATTTTAACAGGATGCTCTTCCAGGCTTGTATTGAAAGAATGGAAATCCCTTTGGATCTGCTGCATCTTGGTTTCGTGATTCCAGTCAATCTTTCGGCCCTCAATATCAACAAGCCTGCGGAAGGGTGCAGCTTCGGCTTTCCAGATTGCCTCTGAACGGTTGATCCCAAACTCCCCGAAGGCATTGGCTGCGGCAAGAGCCGTAAAATCATCCCGGTAAACCTGGGTTGTTTTTAAGAAATGATCTAAACTTTCCCAACGTCCAATGTCCTTCCTGACCTTTAGCATATCCTGGCAACCGGATTTAGAAAGTGAATTGACGAGCCTGAATCCAAGACGTATACCATAAATTAACTTTCGGCTTTCGCTCGAGATATTCTCCAGCTTATTGTCCCAATCTGACTCATTGATGGAAACGGGAAGAATCATAATCCCGTTCCTCTGGGCTGCCTGTAATAGGGCATGCGGCAGATAAAATCCCATAGGCTGTGAATTTAGGACAGCATTGAAAAACGCCGCGGGATGATGGCACTTCAGGTAACTGGAGGCATACGCCAGTAACGCAAACGAAACGGCATGCGATTCGGGAAAACCGTAATGTGCGAACCCCCTCATCTGACGGAGAATTTGATCGATGAATTCTTTTTTAATTCCATTCCTCTCCATACCCCTTTTGAGTTTCTCAAGCCAGGGATTTAGGTTCATCTTGAATTCTCTTACATTCCACGAGCCTATATTTTTTCTGAGCTCATTTGCTTCGCCGGGGGTAAAATCGCCCACGTCAATCGCAATTCTCATGGCCTGCTCCTGAAAGATAGGGACGCCGAGGGTTCTGGAAAGGATAGGGCGCATCCTTTCATCGGGATAAATAACGGGTGCTTTCCCTTCTCGCCGCGCGAGGTAAGGATGAATAATCTTTCCCTGAATAGGACCAGGGCGGATAATACCCACCTCTATAACGAGATCATAAAAACATCGCGGCTTAAGACGGGGAAGCATGGACATCTGGGCCCTCGACTCAATCTGGAAGGTGCCTACTGTATCTGCCCTTTGGATCATTTCGTATGTTGCGGGGTCATTTTCAGGAATGCTATATAACGTTAGTTTCCTTCCATATTTCTCCTCAATGCTCTCAAAGCACTTTCTAATTGCGGTGAGCATCCCCAGACAGAGAATATCAATCTTAAAAAATCCTAATCCTTCGATATCATCCTTACACCATTGGACCACTGTCCTGTTTTCCATCGATGCGGGTTCCTGAGGAACCAGATAATTCAAAGGCTTATCGGTGAGCATGAAGCCGCCTGAATGAATGCCGAGATGCCTTGGGAACCCTCGCAATCTTTCCGAGAGCTCAACCCATAATTTCCATGAAAAATTCTTAGGAGCATTATTGCTATTCTCACCCTTATTCAATTCTGAGATAATATCCCGTGTTCTGCTCCGGAGAAAATATTTGTAGTCTGCAAGCTTTGACATTTCCCCAAGTAGCTCTTCGCTAACACCCAGCGCCTTTCCAACCGCACGCATGGAACCCTTTGCCCTAAATGTAATGACATTTGCTACCATTGCCGCTCTATCACGGCCATATCTTTTATAGATGTATTGAACAACTTCTTCTCTTCTTTCGTGCTCGAAGTCTACATCTATATCGGGAGGATCGCCCCTCTCCATGCTGATGAACCTTTCAAAAAGCAAATCAAACAAATCCGGATTAACTTCGGTAATCCCTAAGACAAAACAGACCGCTGAGTTGGCTGCAGAGCCTCTTCCCTGACAGAGTATATTCTTTGATCTGGCCCAGCTCACAATATCCCACACGGTCAAGAAGTAATCGGCAAAGTTTAGTTTCTCGATAAGGTCCAGTTCGTGAGTAAGGCTTTTACGGATCTTTTCAGAGATGTTATTTTCAAACCGCCTCCTGGCACCCTGCCAGACTAGATGCTCTAAGTAGCTTTGAGCCGTATAGCCATGGGGGATCATTTCTTTAGGGTACTGGTACCTTAGTTGTGAAAAGCTGAAGGAGCATTGCTCATTTAATTCGTGGGAAAGTTTTATCGCTTCCTCAAATACAGGCAGGTCGCAGAAAAATCGCTCAATGGTTTCTATGTCGTGGAGGCACCTTTCTCCATTAGGGAATAAATGTTCCTTACACGTGTTTAGAGTCCTGTTTGTCCTTATTGCATGGAGTAAATCACTCATGGGTTTTTGGGACCTGTTATGGAAGAACACATCCTGGCTTAGGATGCATTTCGCCCCGATCTTAGTGGCAAGGTCTATTGTCGGGCGAATCCACCTGTCCTCTGACCTGTGAAAGTGCTTACTGATTGCAAAGTAGAATTCGCCTTTGAAATGGGAATATAAATTATAAAAGGACTCTTTTTCTACATTCGATCTGATGAGCCCTCTCATGGGTTGGATCGCAAAGAGACCAGAAATATTGGCAGAGAGCAAATAATCTAAGGGTATATTTGCGTAAGTTTTGCCGTCTCTGTGGGAATAGGTAAGTAGCTCACAAAGATTCTTATATCCTTCCCAATCCTTGGCAACTAAAACCAGTGTATCCTGCAGGAGTATGGGCTTGTCGTGATCGACCGAAAAATGAATTTCTGCACCGAAGTTTAATTTTAAGTTATTGTTCTCATCCTCATTTTTAAGTCTCTCCAGCTCTCTGTATGTTCGCGCTAGACCATATACTCCATCAAAATCATTCACGCAAATCGAACTATATTGAAGATCGGAGGCGGTCTTAACGATGTCATGTGGGTGAGATGCACCTATGAGAAAACTAAAATTGGTCTTGCAGAGCCATTCGTGGAGTCCGTATCTTTCAAGAATAGATGCCATGTTTATACCATACCCCTGAGCTATCCCTGAAAACCCAGATAAATCTTCCCTCTCGATCTTCTACGAGAAAATAGTCCTTGGTCATGTCCATTAAATTCTCACCCGTCCACCAATCGTTGCTTGTCCTTTCTAAAAACTTCGGCTTTAAATCCGGTGGACTCGTTATGGGCAGGGGATTTCTGTAATAGAAAAAGGGCCTGTTTAATGAGGCCTCTATCCACTGGTTGAGTGAAAAATCATATTTGAAAGTATTACCACCTGACTCTTCTGGTCTGAACGAAAGGTCGGCAGTGAAGTCCGGCACGACTACATAGGACTCTATGGGAAGGGGGATCTTATTCTGTAGATCCAAAACTCCTTTGTAATTTAGCCCGCCATTCTCGATAGAGATTAATTCCATGGTTTGAGGAGAGATATAAAGACATTCGTTTATTTCAACTTCCCAGCTAACAAAGGGAATTTCTTCAGGCAGGTCTAAATCGGTGTCTCTGGCCTTTAATTTATCCATGAGCCCCATATAGGCATAGTAGGCCTGGTATAGAGCAGTCTTAAAATTATTTCGAGAGTCCATGTGGAGTGAATAAGGGTTTCGAAATGAGAGCTCTAATTTCAATTCCTCCAGATTGTATAGGGTAATTGCCCAGATCATCGAGCTTACCCGTTCCTGTTCAGACCATGATTTCATGGCACATAATTTAGAAAGATCCTCGATAAGGAGAGGCTCAATAACGTCCCACCGGTTTACCGGATATTCCAGGTGTCTGATGGCTCTGGGAGGATCTTCTATCCGAAACGGGATCCAGGGAAATGAACCCAGATCGATTTGATTTTCTGATGACTTGAACAGATCAGGAGTTTTTTCTTCATCTTCTAAAAAACCATGAAACGTCCATGCCCAGATCTCTCCAAGCCATCCGGAAAACCTCCTTTCGATCGAGGCTACATCGGCCTGGCTCAAATCAAAGGGTCCACGGAGGTTCATTCTTTTGATGAAACGCTTCAACTGAGTCTGCTTGGAGCGGAATTGTGATTCTTTAAACCCTTTGACCTTCAGATAACTGAGATGGTCGGAAAGGATACCAAGAGGCTCAAACCAGTGATCCCATGAAAGACTTTCATAGATCTTTCTATTTAGAAGGGTGTCTAACGAAAATAGACCTTTCGACTTTTTTTCCAGTAAGAAATCGAGAAACAACAGGCACTGCCAGGGATGGTTTCCGAAAACCGAGAGATATCCTTTCTCAAAAGAGTTATTCAGTATCTGTTCAAGGAGTTCATAAAGATTTTTTCCTTCCTTTTCCTTCTGAATAGCCCAAAAATTTCTACAGGGGCTTAAATCAAATAACCATGTGTTTTCATCCCACTGCATAACCCGTGGTGTAAGGGAAAATATATCTTTTCCTGCCTTTTCCATCTCACAATAAAATGCACCGAAGTATGGACAGTTTTCGTCCGTTGAGAAGGTCTTTAAATCGATTACCTTTGCGATGCCTGTATCATTCATTGAAAAACCTCGAGCTTGATAAAAGAAGTCTTTTTGGATTTTTTCCCTTGATAAAATTTACTGAATAGATACCTCTGTCGTTTCGTGAGCAATTTACACGTATGTGGGCAAATGGGTTTCCGATCCTGGGGCTTAAGAAATAATTTCTGATCAGAAAAATGATCTGCCTGTTCGCCCTGGCCCGGACAGATATAAAGGAGATATCGCCTTTCGAAAATTTCTTGGGTGAATCAATTACGATGACTTTAAAGGTGTTATCCAGGAATATGGGTTTGAGTTTCTTAACGGGATCGTCGCATTTTACGAAGAAGATTCTTCTCAGATCTATGCCGTGGCTTGCCCATGCGGGCGCATAGATGTCCAGACCCAAATCGGCGTATATCCAGATTGTGAGAGGAATTTCCTTTCTTAAAAAAAGTATGGGTAAAATACGACCGTTTCTTCCCTGGGGGAGCCCCCACTCAATCAGCTTTCCAGGTTTTACGCCATCGGAAAAGATCTCGTCCAGCTCAGAGATTCCGGTGCGAATTACCTTAGCATCGGGTTTAATTGGAAAATCCCCGGACTTTAATCTTCTCCAAATCTCTTGGTGATTTAACTTCTCTCCCAGAGCATCCATTTTTAAGTCCTAAAGTCAAAAAACCCCATCGCTTTTTTTAGGTTGGTTCAGGTTTTTCTGATTATTCCAACCAGCTTGCCGACAACCTCGACTTCTTCCGCCGGAAACCTTCGAACGGGGAATTCCGGGTTGGAAGGTATTAATTCAACGATATTTTTCTTTATCCTGATCCGTTTCAAGGTTATTTCGTCGCCATTCACTCTCACTGCCACGATGTCGCGTTTACTCCAATCCTTTTGGAGCCGTATTATTCCTATATCCCCGTCGGAGATTGAATCCCCGTTCATGCTATCGCCCGAGATATAGACGGCTTTCAGCTGACCGCCTCCAAAAAAGTTTTTATCAACCGTGAAGGTATCCTCTGTACCCTCGAATATGGCCAGGGGTGTTCCCGCGGGAATTGTTGCAACCAGATCAAACGTGCTTGGAATATCAGAACGATCTTCAGCGATCATATAGTCACTCACTCTCTGGCGGCGCTTCTTAATAAAGCCTTTCCTTTCAAGCGCCATTAGGTGAAACCTTGCCGTTGTATGCCCAAATCCGAAATGACCTGCAATCTCTCTAAGCGAAGGAAGAGGCAGTCCGGCATCGACATGCCTTTTAATGAAAGTTAAAACGCTGTTCTGGATATTGGTTAACCCCTTCATAGCAAAAACCCTTAACAATACAATATACTACACTGTAGTATATTATTTGTAAAGTAGAAATTTGCAAAGCGGGAAAATTAAGTATGGGCTGGCCTCCACTTAAACTTTCAAGCAAAAAATTAATGGGTAGCTCGCCAGTCTTGCTGGCGAGGAATGCATTATCGATCCCCCACTTCGAATACTCAGATGCAGTTAAGTACAGGCTCCATGGGAAATCCGTCATTTCCCCTTGTATTGACTGACTTAACTACAAGATCTCTCACATGCGTTCGAGATGACATGTTTTATAGGCTCGATATGACAGGGGAAACGTGTTGAGGGGAAAGCGGAAGAGCTGACAAAGACAGGAGAACATCTATTAAATGTCGTTATTCATAAACCTCCAATCCGGATTTTGTTCTTCAATCAGCTTCACCTTTTTCTCTCTCCTCCATTTCTTAATCTCCTTTTCCCTCTCTATAGCACCCACAACGTCCTCATGCACTTCACAATATACGAGATTGTAGCAATAGTATTTTCCAGCAAAGGATTCTTGATTACTCCGATTCTCGTAATGCTGTTGAAGCCTTGTTCCTATATCGTCCGTTACACCGACGTACAGGGTGCTCCTGGTTGGGTTTGTTGTAATGTAAACATAGTAAATGTGTTCCTTCATAGCCTTTACGCCATTATGCGTCTATAACTAAGTATAATCCCGCCATTGTCATTTGACCTGTTGTCAATTCGAATACCATCTGTCATTTCGAATGAATATGAGAAATCTTTCCTTTGTTTTTGCTTTTTCCGACTTAACTATGAGATCCTCACATGCGTTCGAGATGACAGAAAAAAAGTTGCCATATCGAATAGCCTTGTCATTTCGAGCGGAGCGAGAAATCTTTCCTTTGTCTTTCGCTTCTACCTATGTAACTACAAGATCTCTCGCAGGAGTTTATGCTGAGTTCAACGAAGTACTCGAGATGACATGTTGTATCACGAAGAGGAGATTTATAACAACAGGAGCGATAAAGGTAAATTAACTTGATAGTACTGGAAAGCAGGTATATGATGTAAAAATCCATTATTTAAAATAGTGCCAGAATCAACTCTTAAAAGAGGCGAGTGGTTCGGCTCTTATGTTAAATAATACATAGGAGGCTTGATATGAAAGGTAAAAGGATTGTTAGGATTGCCGGATTGTTATTATTAGTGCTTGTTTTTATGTTCATTAATATTGAGTCCTCTTTCTCCTCGGAATCAGAGAAGGGGGTTAAGGAAGCGGCGATGCAGTTCTATTCGGCGCTTAACACTATGTTTAAGGGCGATGTCTCTACAATGATCGAACTATGGTCACACGCTCCTGACGTAACATATCTTGGACCGCAGGGGGGTATCCTGATCGGATGGGATCAAGTCCGTAACGCCTGGGAGGAGCAGGCAGCACTTAAATTAGGAGGTCAGGTAAACCCGGAAGATATGCATATTACCGTAGGAGATAAGATCGGTATTACTCACAACTACGAACGCGGAACCAGTTATGTTGATGGCAAGCCTGTAACAGTTGATATTCGAGCGACAAACATATTCCGGCTGGAGGAAGGAAAGTGGAAGATGATCAGCCATCACACGGATATTATACCTTCGCTTGAGAAGTCAGTGGAAAATAAGTAGCCCCAATCCACCACCAATCGTCATTCCCGAAAGCTTCCCGATGAGGGTTTCAGTACAGGTTCTACCTGTGATCCATCAAGAGGTTAGCTTGAATTCACTTCGGATTTCGTTTTCGAGATGGTATTTGAGACTTCGTCGAAAGGAATGGAAGTTAAAATCTTTAATACGTTCACCCTGAGCCTGTCGAAGGGTGAACCACTTACGTCGCTCCGGGGCCGGCTCGACAAGACCATGCGAGAAAAAATGCGGATGCATTACGAAAAAGCTTAACAAATAAATAAGCAAACCCCGACCCGCTCGCTTTTTCTCAATCACACTTCGATAAACTCAGTGTGATCGGTTTTGTATTTGATTTGTAGGTTTCGATTAGCATTTTGCATTATTCCACTCACCTATCCCACTTCCCATTAAATTCGATGATCATATCCCGTTTACCATGGTCCTTCATTCAATCAAAGGATGGAAGGGCTCCCTCTCGTATTAAGAAAAAGAAGTTATAAAGGGAAATTAGGTTAAGTGGCGGAAGCAGCTTGTAGATTATGAAAACGAATGTAAGGCTATAAATTGTAAAGGCGAAGACTTAACAACATTGATATTTAATGAGATAATTTGTTACATATGTTTTAACACGGAAGGGGAGGTTAGCTATGGAAGAAAATGAGATTGGTTATGTCTCCGACTACTTTCGCAAAATATCGGTAGCCGCTGTGGAGATAACAAGTGGTATGGTGTCAGTAGGTGATACGATACGTTTTAAAGGACATACAACAGATTTTAAGTCAACGGTAGATTCGATCCAGATAGAACACGAATCTGTTACAGAGGCGAAGCAAGGAGACAGTATCGGGGTAAAGGTATCCGAAAAAGTGAGAAAGGGAGATAAGGTATATAAAATAGTTGAGGAGTGATTGACAACCCGAATTGAAAAAGTTAGTCCTCTTTTTCCTTTGTCACAATTTTCTCAAGTATAATGTTCAGGGCAGACCCCAGCGACTGCGCTAAGAGTCAATACCCAACAAGCTCGACATATGCCTGACCATCGTGGCTGCCGGTAACTGTGCATCGACCTTCCCAATAATTCAGATTGATTAACTTCGCTTGTGCCAATTCCTAATTTTTTATTGTGGGATTCGCGAAGATATCAATTACCCATTTTTTAAATGCTTATGTTCCATTTTATTGGATAGTCAACATTGGTCTCATTGCTTCTCCAATATTCGACCGGAATAAGAGTATAATCGTCGGCGTTTAATATCAGTTTTCTGCCATTTTTGCTTAGATAAGTTCCCGAGGAGAAGTTAGTTTTTTTGCCATTTTTATTTCTTAGCTGGTAAACCATAAGTGAAGATTGATCCTCAAACTGAACCGCGAACCAGTCCCAACCTTGGTGCTCAGATTCATCAATTGTGAAAAACTCATGATCCATCCAAGGGCTTGCCTAGTTTATCGTTAAATCCAATCCCGTCTCCCACTAATCTAGGTATTGTATAGTAATAAGAAGCCTGGCCACTTTTAGACCCTCTAGGACTTAAACCCTCCTTGCCATTCAAGACAACCGGAGAGACTTGTTTCAGAGATAACTCCAATTTTGTTTCCGGACTCGAGGCTTTTATCTCTATATTATCGTCAATTAATTCAACTCGATACGATCCATTCCAAACGCGAAGCGTGTCAACACTGGAACCTGAAAGTCCAAGGAGCGTCTGTTTACTTTTTCATATTTATAAAATTTAGATTTGCTCTCGTCTGTGATTGTAAAGTGGGTTAAGTAGATTTGATCGGGAGTCCAGTCTGATTCTAGTTCTTTGAGGTCTCGGTTAGCAAATCGAAAAAATGTCAGCTGAAACCCATAAAATTTCGTACCACTTTTTAGGTGGCCGGTGGAGTACCACCATTCAGTTTTAAAATTTCGATGCGATCCATGGTCCCTCGGAAAGACCATGCCCTCGTATCGATAGCCCTCTCATAATCTTCACCAAAAGCAATGCCGTTATAGGTGCTAAATATTATGAGACAAACTATTAAATAGATTTTATTCATTTCTTAAATTGTAAAGCTTTATATCATTTTTCAGCTTTTTGAAAGTCAATCTTATTGTCACGTAGGCCAAGGTAAATAACGTTAATAAAGCTATCAGATAGGGTTTCCAGTCGAAATTTAAATCGATAGTCCATCCAAAAAAAACGTTGTTTGTTTTCACTATGATATTTAGAAACCCCACACTAAAAACAAAGGCAATAGGGATCGAGTAGAAACCTAGTAACGACATCTGTGACCATATTATAGATACGAGCTGCCCAGTCGATGCGCCCAAGGCCATGAGTTGGGTTAACTCATACGCGCGCTCGAGATAAACCATTAGCGTGGAGTTTATTATCGTTACGATTGATATTATTACCGCGAGCCCTGCCAAAAGCCACACAATCCGAAATGTCTTATCGAAGAGAAAGCGTACTTTCTCTTATTTTGTTCTGACTTTCTATTTGAATATTTTCGCTCGGATATGATGTTCGAATATCGTGCTCAAATTCAAGCCTTTCATTCGGCTCTAGATCATATACTGAGACACCGTTAACAAAGCTTTTTGAATAAAGCTCCTTACCCAATCTCTTATCAATGTATATTGCTCCTCTCTCAGTTACATAATCATAAAAAATGCCCATAACTTTTAATTTTCGTGTGTCTCTATCCCCAACAATTGTGATTTCATCATTTAGACCCTTATCAAATCGGTTTTCAAACGGTTCAGAGATTAAGATCCAATCTTTATTGATTTCGCTTAAATCTTTCGCAAGCGATTTGAACTTTAGACGGTTTTTTTGCCGTATTATTTCAAAATCACTGGCACGAATCTGTATAGGCGTGTTTTCAAATTCGTATTCATATCTCGTTATAGTATCGAATTTCTTAACCAATGGATGATTCTTGATACCTTCCAGAAACTCTTGCGGCAGTGGAAATGGCTTTTGCATGCTATTAAGTTCAGACTGTATATAAAGGTCTGCCGGCGTTACCTGGTATATCCAGTTTTCTATGGTCTGTCTAAAACTCGAGACGAAAATTACTAGACTTATCACAAATCCAACGAGGATTCCCAAGGATAAAACGAAAAGGGACTGTCTGGCTAAGGTTCTTGCTATGTAGGAAGCTGCGGTTTTTATTTTTAAAGCTGATACAATATTTTTATCGATGATGCACGACGTCGCCTTCATAATTAGATAAGAATACGAGGAACATACCGAAAGCAAACAAAATTATGCTTAAGATAGTTAGTAACACTTGAGGAATCAAGGAAATGTGTTCAAAGCCATGAATAACATCGACAGCAATATCAAACCTAGAATAAAGATGTAAGAAAGTCCTTCTGAACCACCAGCTGGAGCTGTATAACTCAAAAAACCAAGAGGTCTTGATGATTTCATAAGTCTTATTACTGGCTGGATGCCCGATAACAGACATCCCGTTACTCCCAAGATAAGACTTATAAGAATTAATCGGTAGCTTAGGTGAATGTCTTTTGCATCTACGCCGAAATAAAAGGTATTTACGGTGGACGTAATGATTGTCAGAGAAAGTTTTGATAAGATTAGTCCTCCGAGTATTCCCAAAATCGAAGATATGAGTCCCAGGAAAAGTATTTCGATTGAGAGAAGAATCTTGATATCTCTCGATGAAATACCCAATGATCTGAGCTTTGCAAAGTCCGTTTCTCTGTCAATCAATATAAAGCCGTAAAACTGATAGATAAGTAATATGCTGATTATCAAAGCTACCAGTGAAAACAGCTGCAGATTTACCGAAAGGCATACGATAGGGATTGTTTTTTCCTAGATATTTGTTCTGACTAATTAACGATAATTTCGGGTCAATCTGCTCTAATAATTTTTGAATCCCACTTAGTTGATTTCCTGTAAAATGCACCCCTAATTCATCTATCCATCCCCTGTCCTCGAACAGCGCTTGATAAAATGCAATATCGGTAACTATAAATGGTGAATCGTTTGGGCTTTCAGCAATGGTGTCTGTTACAAATATCTCATTTGCTGTCGGTCGGTTTCTAAGCTTGAGACTTCCGCTTTTTTTAAAATAGTTAGAGCCAAAAACAGGGATCTGCATTAATTTTGCGTTCATCAATACTAAATATATCAGATTGGTACCTATCGTTTCGAACCGGAGATCTAGGTCAATACCCACAAATCTTGCCGGAATCGTTTTATTCTCATCGTCATATATGTACTCAACTCGCTGGGATTTTGGTGCAATTTTATCAAAAACCTTCAAATCGATAATTTCCTGAACAATTTTCTCTGAAATCCTTCCAGTTTCTGAAATTATTAACCATTCATCCGTTTGCTGTATTAATCGTTCTTTCTTGCTTACATCATTATAGATCGTTTCTTTATATACATTAGTAGCGACAAAAATTGCTATGCCGGTGGACATGCCGATTATTGCAAAAACGATTTTAATGAAATGCTTTTTGAAGTAGTTATAAGTTAATAACTTAATAAGATGGAGGTATTTCATCGAATCTTATTTATGATGCCATCTTTCAAATGAAATATCGCGTCAGCGTTTTTTCTATTTCTTCGTCGTGGGTAACCATCAGAATTGTTACTTTGAATTGACTTTTGATCTTGTTAAACGATTCAACGACAACTTCCCTGTTTTCGGTATCCAGATTTCCGGTCGGTTCATCTGCCAAAATAACTCTCGGGTTATTAATCATTGCTCTTGCTATGCATGCTCTCTGCAATTCTCCTCCTGAAACCTCACTCGGCAACTGATTTAATATTTGATTAATTGCGAGTACATTAGATATGTTTTCTATCTGGGCTTTAATTTCACCCGCGGAGTCATTATTCAATAAGATTTTTGGGATCATTATATTTTCAGATATAGTGAGGCTGGACAGAAAATTAAAAGTTTGAAACACAAATCCGATATTTTTCAGTCTAAATTCTGCTCGCCTATCTTCATCAAAGCTTGATATAAGGTCTTCCTCAATCCAGCATTCGCCACTACTGGGTGTGTCCAGCCCGGCGATTAGGTGTAACAGTGTCGATTTACCTGCCCCACTTCTTCCAGTAATTATTCCGAAATCGCCTTTTTCGATTTCGAGTGATACATTATTCAAGATGTATCTAGCAGTGTTTTCTACGTAGAAGTGCTTTGATAAATTCCTTACAATTATCATAACTCTTTTCTTTGATTTCTTAGCCTTATAAGGGTGATCGAATCAAGAGAACTTAACTTGCTGAACAAGTTAATACTTCAGCAAGATAATACCCAAGCCAAGCGTTTTTCCAATTATTGAACTTTGAATTTGGAACAACTTTTTCCGACAATTAAAAGAAAAGCATGAGGAGTTCATGGGGTCGAGATTAATCGCAAATTGAGGTCTAGCTCGGATTAACTGTTGTAAAAAAGAAATGATCCGTTTACGTTTTGAAAATACGATGCTTTGTTTATCTCCTGTGACCTATCCCACGATCACCGCGGTTGTGCGAATTCCTTAACCCCTGATGTCCCCTCTCGTGCAAACGTTCTGACCCATGGTAATCACGGTTATGCTCATGATCGGATATCCACGGATCCCTATCGTGAGCACCGCCGTAAAATTTATTGCGCCTATTTCCATGTTTATCATGAAAATGTCGATATCTTGAATATGGGTAGTAGTATCCTGGATAGTCGTAGTAAGCTCCTGAATTCGAATAGTATAGAGCCCCGGTTCCTGCATAACCATATCCACCGGGGTAGGCTGCGTAACACGATGTGATCGCAAGTGAAACCAGCGTAATTAATGATGACAGGAGAATCGTCTTATTAGTCATTTCATAGTTAATAAACTGAATTTCAGCAGATAAGTTTCAGAGCTGAGAATAGGAAAGGGGGATCATGCTCTTTAAATATTGCATGACGCAATTTCTTGAAATTCTATTCATCCCTAACGTCGGTAAGGGGTGTACCATCGAAGTGTTCAAATGTCGCAAAAGACGAGACTGGTCTTCGCTTTAGCCTCGTGAGGTATCTGACCGGTTTTCCTAGCGGTATAATCGCGGATACCGCAAAGTGTTCGGGAATGCCCAACAGTTCCTGAAGCTTGGGTTCCTCTGAAATTGCTAGGGTTGTAATGGTTCCGCCGTAGCCTTCGTGTCTTGCGGCAAGCAATATGTTCCAGACAAATGGATAAATTGAAGCGCCACTGACGACACCGACACGGTTCAAATATTGATCCATAGATGCGACTACCTTCAGATCAACGCACACGACAAGCACCACAGCTGCCTGCAGGTACGGTTTTGTAAACTGTGATGGCGCAGCTGTGAGCTCAATCGTTCGATCATCAACCTTGGTAAGATTTACGGTATTCCAGGGATTCTCTCCAGCTCTTATTTGTGCTGCATACCGCTTTGCAGCCGCTATCGTTAGCTCTGCTAACGCCTCCCTCGTTTCTTGCCTACGTATTATGATAACGCGCCACCCCTGCCTGTTGCCACCACTTGGGGCGAAGCGCGCGTTGTCCAGGATTTTAAATATTGTTCGGTCAGGAATTGGATCATCCGTGAATTCTCTCGCGGAAAACGTACTACGCATGATATCGTAGAGTTCCATGAGCATTCCTCCCCGTATTAGGTGGTGTTTTGTGGCACCGCATTAAAAAGCGGTGCTCGAAGTCGCCCGAAGAACTACAAATTCCTCGGAGGGCGCCCGTTATTCGCTGCGACGTGGCTTCCCCACTCAAGCAGCTCTTTGCTGCAGTCATCCCGGTCGATTATTAACTCTATGAAACTTACTCCGTCGTGGGTTAATGCCTCCATCAGTGCCTTATCCAACTCTCCCTCTGTCGAAACCTTTGTAGACCAGCCATTTCCATCATCCGCATTAAAGACATTTATGAGTTCAGCATACTTCCAATTTTTAATGTTGTTGTAAGGACCATCATGAATCTCAACCTCTATCGTGTAACCGCCATTATTGATCAGAAAGATGATGGGTTTCAATCCGTATCTTATCATGGTTGAAACCTCCTGGGCGGTTAATTGAAAGGAACCATCGCCTATTAATGAGATTACGCGGCATGGTTTAGCGCTGCCCAGTTCATAGCCGAGGGTGGCACCAACAGACCAGCCGATCGATCCGTACTGCATCTGTATCTCAAATCTCGCACCCTCCGGAAGCCTTAATTTCATCCCGTTAAACCAGGAATCACCGGTCTCCGCGATCACAACAGAATTCGAATCGAGTAATTGCTGGATCTGATTAAAGAGCCTTCGTGTGGTAAGCGGCTTATCAGGCCTTATAGGTGGCTCTGGGGCATATTCGGTCTTAATGCGTTCATATGCCTTGAGCGAACCATTATTTGGTTTGATTTTAGCGGCTAATGCCGTTAAGAACTCATCCAGTGTCACGTCGTTATATGTTTGGTTTGTGATGTGTATCCTGTCCGGCTCCGCGTTGATCAGTTTTTCTTGGTTGATCAGAGTCGTAAAACCGCTCGTGGTGTAATCTGTAAAAATAGGACCCGCGAATAAATATGCGTCTGCCGATTCAACGATTTCATTTGTTCCGGGGCTGCTCACCGGTCCCCAGTACGTACCGATGAAGCTCGGATGATTTTCTGGGATAAACCCTTTCGCATTCGGCATAGCGGCAACTGCGTATCCAGAAACGTCAACGAGCTTCTGAAAAGATTCAATAGCTCCCCATGCCCGAAGTCTTGGCCCAGCGACTAAAACCGGTTTTGAAGCTTTATTGAGTAGTGAAGTCGCATGCTCTACCGCGTCCGTTAAAGCTTCCGGGTGGCTTGAATGTTTAATAAAAAATCGTTGCCTCTTCGGAAATGATGTCTCTAACTTGGCTATGTTGCAGGCTATTTCTATATAAACGGGTTTACGCTTTCGGACACATGCTGAGATGGCTTCGTCGATCTGTGACGGTGCATCCTTAAGATGTCTTATGATGACTGAGTTTGCTGTCACATGTGAAAAGATATCGAGTGCATATCCATACCGAACTTCACCACATGTGTGGTGTAGTAGTTGATTTTCGGATTCTGAATTACTGTTTGGGCCACCTGAGATTATGATCACTGGAAGGTCCTCGGCATACGCCCCCGCTATGGCATTAATTGCGCTTAAACCGCCTACAGAGAATGTAACCACTACTGCAGAAACGCCATTTGCGCGTGCATAACCATCAGCCGCATAACCGGCGTTTAATTCGTTACAACATCCGATCAATTTAAGATTTTCATTTTTCAGAAACTCATCGAGGAGTATGAGATTATAATCGCCGGGCACTGCAAAATAGTGTCTTATCCCGATCTGCTCCAGGCGTGTTGCGAGATACGATCCTACTGTACTCGTTTCGTTTTTAGACAATTTATTTACCCCCGTCTTGGCTTATTGGTTGTTTGATGAAATTTGTTTCAGCTCCAAATATAATTGTAATGATATGTTATTAGACTGTTCGGAGTCAATACGTTTACCAATTTCTTTGTGAGCGGATTGGGAGCGATCTCTAAGAAGCCGGTATTGAGATTGTAATCGAATTGTAATTGAACATGAGGTACTTCATAATTGAATTATAATTGATTTTTTTGTTTGTCAGTGCATTTAAGCTAATCATATTTAAATGGCTAGACAATGATAACATTGGCCGTTTTATTAGTCTCTTACGTGGTTCTAGCTTTGATTAAGGTCGAAAAGGGATTGAGGGGTCGAATATCGCTGGCTGTCCTTCTCATTTTCACCGGAACCGCTCACTTCTACAAAACACAGGAAATGGCGATGATGCTGCCTGATTATCTTTCATATAAATCTGAGATAATTTATATGACGGGCGTATTAGAATTACTGGGCGCAATCGGGATATTAGTACCACGGCTTCGGAGATTGGCTGGTATTTGCCTGATTCTCATGTTGGTTGGGTTTCTTCCGGCCAACGTTTATGCGGCATATAAGCATGTTGCTTTTGGCGGTCACGCATATGGGCCTAAATATTTGTTGTTTCGGATACCTCTGCAATTATTTTTTATCTGGTGGACATATAGATACACGATTCAATTGTCAAACGAGCGAGATAGGTAATATTCGTTTTATTTATCAAAATATGATACGCGGAGTAAAAAAAAGCGGCTGTTATATTTATGAATAGCGTTGAATGCCGTCGGGCGATAGGCGGGACATTCCTGTCCCGCACATATCTTATGAATTAATTTCTTAATGAAAAGCCGTTAGGTTTCACTATTAAGATCGGATCTTAAAATTTCTGGAATTCCCTGCATCACATCTCAGAAACCTGAACTAAAACTTTTTAATACTTAAATTGATTTCTCAGTGTTATCGATTTAACCTATTAACAACAAGGGTTTTTATAAACGAGAGATGTCAAAGAAATATTCGAATCTAAAGCGGGATACTCCTTCCTTATTCAAGGCCCCGAAATCGGCCGTTCCCCTTGCCGAAAGGGTTAGGCCAAGAGGGCTGAGCGAGTTCATAGGGCAGGATCATTTGCTCGGTGAAGACGGTGTAATCAGGAAGATGATAAAGGCCGGTACCATCCCCGCCATGATTCTTTGGGGGCCTCCTGGCACAGGTAAAACTACGCTTGCAAGGATGTTTGCGGGGACACTGAAGGCAGATTTTATTCAAATAAATGCCATTTCATCTGGAGTAAAGGAATTAAGGGAAATAGTAGATCGGGCACAGAAGTCGCTGGAAATAGGAACAAAAACGATTCTATTCATTGATGAGATTCACCGGTTTAATAAGGCCCAGCAGGCCGCTCTGCTTAAAAGCGTGGAAGAAGGGACAATCATTGTTATTGGTGCGACTACCGAGAACCCTTCATTTGAAGTGATATCCCCGTTGCTTTCCAGGTGTCAGGTTTATACACTGGATCCCCTGACCGGGGATGATCTAGAAAGAATCTTAAAACGAGCACTGGAGATAGATGAAGTTATCAAGGGCGTGTCATTAGCCGAAGACGCTCGCGAAGAATTAATTAGACTATCCGGTGGCGACGCAAGGGTCATGCTCAATGCCCTCGAGATCTCCTTTAATTTGAACAAGGGGCAAGCGCCGGTGGGAATCGATAAGAGCAGGGTCCGCGAGGCTTATCAAACACAACACTATAAATATGATCAAAGCGGAGAGGAGCATTATAATACCATTTCCGCATTTATCAAAAGCGTAAGGGGCAGTGACCCTGATGCGGCTGTTTATTACCTTGCAAGAATGCTCGAAGCTGGAGAAGACCCTAAATTTATTGCACGCCGACTTATCATTCTAGCATCCGAAGATATTGGCAATGCCGAGCCATATGCGCTCACGCTGGCAACGTCCTGTTTCACTGCGGTGCATTATGTAGGCATGCCCGAGGCTAATTTAATTCTTTCACAGGCAACTACGTTTCTTGCCAGCTGTCCAAAGAGTAACTCTTCCACCATTGCGATATCAAAGGCGATGTCGGACGTTGAAGAAAGGCCTTACATTCCAATCCCGATACATCTTAGAAACGCGCCTACAAAGCTGATGAAGGATTTGGGATACGGGAAGGGCTATAAGTACTCTCATAACTACGAGGATCATTTTGTTGATCAGGGCTATCTTCCCGATGAGCTGAAAGGCAGGATCTATTACGACCCGACCGAAATTGGAAAAGAAGCAAATCTAAAGAAGTATCTCGAAAGGATTTGGAAAGAACGTAGAAAGGAAAAGGACTAGATTCTCGCAAAGGTCTATGTCGAGACCTATGCCCTCATCAGTTCCAATCTTCGTGCTCGCTCGCGAAACGGGCGCTGCGAATGTATATTAGGGCGAAATAGAACCTTAATAAGCCGACGACTTTTCCTTTCTCTCTATCAGCTCGATCCTATATGAATCGGGGTCTTCGACAAATGCAATAACGGTTGTCCCGTGCTTCATAGGCCCGGGGGGTCTAACGACCTTTCCTCCTAGCTCCTCAATCTTTTCACAGGCAGCATAAATGTCCTCAACGCCAAATGCCATGTGACCATAGCTATTACCCAGGTCATATTTATCGGTATCCCAGTTGTATGTCAATTCCAAAAATGGCTCAGCGTCTCCGCCATAACCTAAAAAGGCCAGGGTGAATTTCCCATCTGGATAGTCCGTTTTTCTGTGTAGTTTTAGCCCCAAAACCTCTGTATAAAATTTAATAGATCTCTCCAAATCGCCAACCCTGATCATGGTGTGTAGAAATTGCATAATAACCTCCTCCGCTTTTTTATCACGTCAATTATCATACCAATGTACTGGAATTAAATAAACCTATAATCACGAACCCAAACAGATATAATTTAATCTAAATATTAGGTTAACCCGGTAATACAGTAATATAATGTGTTAAAATCTTTACAATATCAAAACATAAAAAGGAGGTATTACAAGATGGCAGATGATCAGAGGTGGTTCGAAAAGCATGCCCCTGAGATGGCAGAAGGGTGGTGGAAATTTTACAATGCAGTCGAGGGCGAGACAAAGCTTGATAAGAAGACAAAGGCCTTGATTGCAGTAGCGGTAGTTGTTCACGGCAGATGCCCTCATTGTACAAGTTCTCGCATAAAAAAAGCTCTTGCCATGAAAATAAGTAAAGAAGAGATAGCCGAGACAATTATGATGACCGGGCTGCTTTCTTCAGGAACAGATATTTTCTGGGCCAAGGAAGTGTATGATAAGTACTTATTGTAAATGTGGTCAATGACTCTTCATTCTCTATGTCATTTGAATAAATTGCTGGATCAGAGCGACTAGGGTTTCTGGCGCGTCTTCCTGACAGAAATGGCCCACATTTTCTAACTCAACTATAGGGCCAGTCGGGTAGAGTATTTTGAAATCTGCGATCGCTCTTGCTGGAGGTATGGCTCTGTCGCGCATGCCTTCAGCCAGCATCGCTGGCTTCTTGCGTAACTCGTCGATTCCGCCTATCCCCTCTTTTACATAATTGAGTATCCGTTGCTGGGCTACATCTAGGGGAAATTCTATCGCGCCTTTGCACTCAGATTTGTTCTCAAATGGCGAAGAGTACGCCCTGAGCCACGCTTGATCCACGACCTGTGACTTCTCAAACCCGAGCAGCTTCATCACACTCAGAGTAGTCGTGCGTAAGTTTCCCAACACCTCATAGTAGGAACCGTCTTCTAATCCTTTTATTACCCAGGTAAACCACGGTGATGTATGTAATGCCGGTATTTTTGGAGCATTTGGCACAAGGGGTCCATAGCCGAGAAGGGTATTCATGAGGCAGAATCGCTTTACTCGATCCGGGTAGCGAACTGTGTAAGCGCTGCATATTGGTCCACCCCAGTCCTGGGCGACAAATGTTATATCTTGGAGGCCAAGCTCTTCAATCAACCCTACAAGATTTTCGACATGTGTTTGTAGGGTATACTCTTTATCCTGAGGAGTTTCGCTTTTTCCAAATCCCATATGATCAGGTACGATGACCCTATTTGTCTTGGAGAGAGGGGGTATGAATTTCCGATACAGATAACCCCACGTAGGCTCGCCGTGGAGACAGATAATCGGCTCACCCTCGCCTTCATCTACATAGTGCATTTTAAAACCGTTGACTTCGGAAAAATGAGCCCTGAATGGGAACGTCCCATCAAATGTTTCATCGGCTGGTGTCATGTAGATTATCTCCTGTGCTCAGCTAGGTTTTTACAATCTTTGGATTGATATTATATATCTTAATAAAGAGGAATAGTATAATTCTGTGAAAAGGAATATCAAAAAGGTAAATTTCCCAAAAATACTTTCGCTATGATAATAATTGGTAATTAATTACGTGTTTTCTTCCCAGTTGAGTTTTGTGCAAGCTGAGTCAAATTAATCTCATCTCAAGAGGAGGATCATTCAATGGAGAAAAGAGGCTTTCAGGATTATCTTCGTAGGAACAATTGCTGGGGTTGTGGAAGCGGTAACGAGCAGGGACTACGTTTGAAAAGTTATTGGTCAGGTGAAGAATCGGTCTGCACATGGGTACCAAGCCCGCAGCATATGGCGGGTCCCACAAATATTCTAAACGGAGGGATTATCGCAACCGTCATCGACTGTCACTCGGTATGTACAGCCATTGCGGCGGCATACAGGAAAGAGGGGAGGGGGTTGGATACAGAACCATTTATTTGGTATGTTACAGCATCATTAAAAATTGACTATCACAAACCTGCACATATTGATAAGCCTGTTGACCTGAGGGCCAGAATTTCAAAAACAGAAGGTAGAAAAACCGTGGTTAGTTGCTCGCTCTTTTCAAATCAAATAAAATGCGCCGAAGGAGAAGTTCTTGCTATACGTGTACCTGCGGAGGATTGGTATCATCAGGTTTAACGTCAACATTTAAATCGGTTGATATAGACATCTTGTTTAATAGATGGATTCAGGGTTGTTAAAAGGTTTTTTAAATAGGTGAAGATAATATGCTGATTTTCATATTTTTTGTGGTTTATTTTTTTCCACCGATTAACTTGTTGGCAGGGGAGTTGCCAACACCAGTTAAATCGGAACTCATAGCAGACGTTTCGAAAATAAAGGCAGAGGAAACATTCAAGATAGGTGTCAGGTTTAAGATTGAACCAAATTGGCATATATACTGGAAAAACCCCGGTGATTCCGGATTGCCTACCTCGGTGAATTTTGTTCTTCCTGATGGCTTTATTGTGCAGGATCTTCGGTGGCCGATACCCATGATCTTCAAACGACCCGGAGATATTGAGGACTTTGGTTATGAAGGCTCTTTGCTTTTATTTTCCGAAGTCAGGGCGCCGTCTGATCTTTCAAACTATGAAACGATACCAATAAGGGCGGAGGTGAGCTGGACCAGTTGTTCAGATATTTGTATACCAGGAAAGAGCAATCTCGAAACCTCGGTTATATCAACTGATTCGGAAGCTCATATAAACACGTCGTTATTCGAAGAATGGGAAAAACGTTTACCAATAGAATACGATCCCGGCACGAGTCCATTTATAGCTGTTATTGAAAGAGATGTGAACAGTGATCAAACAGATTCAAATATCACTGTGACGCTTGACTGGAGAAAAAAACCGCTGGATGTAGATTGGATTCCGGCACCAGAGAATGAATTAGAGATTGATAAAATTCAAATTCGTAAAGGGAGTGATAAGACCGATATTAGATTCAAGGCATCGGTTTACCCCGGTCAAAGACTGGACTCTGATATTCTGGAATCTTTGGTATTATACGTGGACAAGGATGGGAGACGTAATGGCACTGTCTTGCAAATTCCACTTCAGCGGAATCCTAAGAATTAAAAACAAGCAGACAAAAGTCATTATCTTACGAGTCCTATAGCCTGTTGCTAAATGATGAAAAGAGTCAAAGAAAGTATCATAAACTCATGGAGGGAATTATGAAATTGAATTCACTGATTAAGATGATCCTTTTTTCAACTTCAATATTTTTCTCATTAATTCTAGGTCTAAGCGCTCAGGATAATAAGACCAAGGCAGAAATCGGATCTCCGGCACCCGATTTTACTCTTGAAGATCAAACAGGTCATGAGGTTAAATTGTCAGACATTAAAAATAGTATAATCGTGCTTGAATGGATGAACCCAGATTGCCCTTTCGTCCAAAGGCATTACGACTCCAAGACTATGACCACATTAGCGAATAAATATAAAGAAAAGAATGTGGTTTGGATAGCGATCAACAGCACACATTACATGAATAAGCAAGACAACCAAAATTGGATCAATAAGTTTAAAGTTGGCTATCCCATACTGGATGATAGCTCTGGGAGCGTTGGTAAACTCTACGGCGCAAAGACCACGCCAAACATGTATATAATAGGTCCGTCCGGCATACTCGTTTATTCGGGAGCGATCGATGACGACCCGCGGGGATCAAAGGATGGAAAGGCTTTGAACTACGTTGATCAGGCTCTTGAGGAAATACTTGCCGGAAAGCCAGTCACAATAACTCAATCAAAACCATACGGCTGTTCAGTTAAATATTCAAATTAGATCTGGATTCCCGAGATATAAGAGGATGCGATGATCAGTGTTATCGAGTTATTTCTGAACGGAAAGGCCTCTATCTGTGAATTTCCATTTTCTTTAAACACAATCAATCTATTGAGTTTGCTGGTTGGTTCTAGATCATATCTTTTGAAACGAAAAATCCGTTAAAGAACCCAATAGGGTTTTGGAGATCTACAAATGAAAGCAGTAATCACCGGCGGCACTGGATTTATCGGGAGTAGGCTCGTGGAGAGATTAGTTGAGAAGGGATATGAAGTTAAATGTCTGGTCAGAAAATCCAGTCAAGTTGAACCGTTGAAGAAATTGGGAGTAGAGTTGTGCTACGGAGATCTTTTAGATCATGATTCACTCAGAAGCTTAACAAAGGGTGGCGATTTGGTATATCATCTGGCCGCAATGGTCACCGACTGGGGATCCAAGCGAGATTTTTACAGTATGAATGTTGAGGCGACCAGGGTTCTATTGGATGCGTCCAAAGATTCGGGAGTGAAGGGGTTTATATATATGAGCAGTTCAACTGTTGTGTGGAAGTCAGATTTTTGGGAAGTGCACGATATTAAGGATATAGACGAGGGCTATCCGTATCCGGAAAAGTACAACGATCATTACAATGAAACCAAGGCAGAGGCTGAGAGGATTGTGACAGGCTTCCATGAAAGGACCGGCCTTGAGACGATTGTGCTCAGGCCGTCGAACGTGTGGGGAGCAGGAGACAGGGTGATACTGCCGAGAATAGCCCTGGCAGCTAAGAAGGGTATCCTTTTCCCGATGGGGAGCGGACACAGATGGGTTTCGCCCTGCCATGTCGATAACCTTGTTCATGCGCTCGTGCTTTCGGTAGAAGGCGACAGTCATGGAGGAAATATTTATTTTATCAATGACGGTGTAAAAATAGAGCACATTGAATTCCTGACCAAGCTTCTTGGCGCGGTTGGGATAGAATGGGCACCAAAATTTACTATACCGTATTCAATTGCCTATGGCGTGGCTTATATAATGGAGATCTTATTCAAAATAGTCAATTCCAAAAACCCCCCTGTGTTAACAAGATTTGCCGTTGCAGCGCTCGCAGGAAGCAGGAGTTATAGTATTGAAAAGGCCAAGCAGGAAATTGGGTACAAGCCAATTGTAAATATGGATGAGGGCCTCAGGCAACTTGCAGATTGGGTTAAAGGTATAGGCGGTATAGAGAGATTATTGAAAAGCTGAGCAAAGACTTCCATGTTACCAACCCTTTGGATACAATCTTCCTGTGTATTAATAACAATTTGTAAGTATTCTGAATATAATTTACGAACACTGTTTATTTCTTGATTTTCATAAGTCTTTTATCTTCTTGTTATCGTTTAGGATACTAATAATTGGATACCACCTGTTTCGATATACACATCGAGGGGCTTTCAAAATCATTCGGAAGCCTTGACGCATTAGCCGGCATTGATCTTAGCGTCGGAGAGGGGGAGTTTCTTACGATTTTCGGACCTAATGGCGCGGGGAAGACAACGCTGCTGAGAATCCTATCCTCTCTAACCAAGCCTACAAAAGGGAAGGTATTGATAGCAGGGCACGATATAAAAAAAGAACCTCAGGAGATACGAAAATCTGTCGGCTTCATTTCACATCAGCCCTTTTTATACGAAAGTCTTAGCGCTTTTGAGAATATTAGATTTTTTGCTTCGATGTATGGAATCTCAAATGCTGACGAAAAGGCCGCCGAGGTAATCAGAAGAGTAGGACTCGAGAATAGAAGGCACGATCTGGTCAGGACATTTTCCAGTGGCATGAAGCAACGTCTGGCTGTAGCGCGGGCAATAGTTCATGACCCTAAAATCCTTCTTTTGGATGAACCCTACTCGGGTCTGGATCAGCATGGGACCAGAATATTTAATGAGATGCTGAAATTGCTTAAAACGCAAAAGAGAACTATATTGATGACGACTCATAACATATCAGAAGGGTTTGAGCTGAGCGATAGAGTAGCAATTCTTAGTAATGGAACGTTTGTCTTTGAAGGTCTCACGAATGACCTTGAGGATGACAAATTTACAGATATATATTTTGAGAAGGTAGTTAAACCCATATGACAGCGGGCATGTTCTCTAAAATTTAAGTGCTTCGGATTTGATTTAAGATTGGTTGAGAAATGATTTTTTGCACTGATTTTTTACTTCGCCCGTGCATGTGCACTGTCATTGCTGTAAATGTTATATGATTCGGGGGCAAACTTGATGCGATTTTGTGAGGAGATTAGCTTGTATTAGTCCTTTTTAGAATGAAAAGGACTTGAACGGCCTTCCAAAAATTGCGTCAAGAAAATCAGGAATGAAGACGTTAAAAAAAATTTGCGGGTTGTGGTTGGATTAAATGTTTTAGTCGGAGTGTATGATTTTTAGCAAATTTTTGGACAGCCTTGATTTTTGCTTCTTTGTATCAAGACAAAGAAGTTAGAGATAAGGCTAAAGCAACTGAGGAAGATACGTTTAAAGATTCTGGCCTGGAAATATCTGACATTTACAGCAATGAGATGAGAAACTGATCCTTGACTTAACGATACCCTGGCATCCTGCAGGATTATCGGTTTGAAACATGAAAAATATCATTGCGATCCTCTATAAAGACATAATAATCGAGCTCAGGACTAAGGAACTCCTGTCAGCCATGTTTACGTTTGCAATACTGTTGCTTGTTATTTTTAATTTTGCCTTCAGCCTTTCAACGGAGGTCATAAAATTTGCGGCTCCCGCCATCTTATGGGTTTCGTTCACCTTTGCCGGAGTTTTGGGACTCAGTCGCTCATTCGCAATCGAAAAAGAGGGAAATTCCATAATGGGGCTCCTTCTGACGCCGGTTGACAGGAGCGTTCTATTCTTTGGGAAAATGATTGGGAATTTTATTTTTGTTATTATAGTCGAGTTGATCATCCTTCCTTTATTCAGTCTATTTTTTAATTTCAGCTTTACCGATGTCCTGCTACCTCTCTTGCTTGTGATAATCCTGGGAACTGTTGGCTTTGTTTCGGTAGGAACACTTTTCTCTGCGGTCGCGCTGAATACGAAGCTTCGTGAAGTTCTTCTTCCTATTCTTCTTTTCCCTATCGTGATCCCGGTAATAATTAGCTCCGTAAAATTAACAGGGTCAATACTTCAAGGCGATTCAATACTATTTAACGATTCTGCTTTACACATTCTGATATCATTTGATCTGATCTTTATTGCCGCTTGCGCAGTTACGTTTGAATATGTCGTAGAGGAATAAGCAAAGTACACGGGCGGTAGCAAGCCATGATTTTACGAATAAACAATCTCCTCTCTCGATAACAGGTAGGTGAGTTGCCTAATCGCCGATCAAAACAGGGGTGGCGAGGATCGTTTCATCTCATTCGGAATCGTAGAAGTTAGATATGTTGCGGGCAAATTTTCCAAAATTTCATGAGTTGATTGATTTGCATTAATCCTTTTCAAAATGAAAGGGACTTTAATGGCCTTCCAAAAATTGCGTTAAAAATCAGAAGCGAAGACGTTAAAATCTCACTAACCCGTTCACACTGAGTTCATCGAAGTGTGCAATTACTCCATTTGGTGATCTTAAATCATCCTTTGACCTTGCTCAGGATGTCCGGATTAGGGTTGAAAGGATTAGAGTGCGTAAATCTAGAAATTTATGCTCTTCAGGTATTCCTCATCAAAGTAACATAGAGGGTCGGCCTCGAGGAAATCGCCATTTACGGCGTATGCTCTTGCCCTTGAACCCCCGCATATAAACTTGAATGGGCACACTCCGCACTTTCCTTTGTAGAAGCCGGGGTCACGAAGTGTATTTAGGATCTCATCATTTCTGTAGATATCCGAAAGCTTCTTTTCCCTCACATTTCCGAGGTTAATCGGGAGGAAACCCGAAGGGTATATGTCGCCTCTATGGGATACGAAAATGACACCGTTCCCATCCCTCACACCTAATCCCATTCTTCTGTTCCCGTGTATTATTTCATCCCTGTTTTTACCTTTTTCAAATTCCTTGAGGAAGAAATAAGCCCTGTAAGAAGGGGCTTCGGTTGTTGTTATCTGAAAGGGAGACTCATTGGATTTTTTGTATAAAAATCCGAAAATTGATTCTACCTCGGAAGAAGAAGGCATCCCAAGCTCTTTCCCCCTCCCAACGGGTATGAGGAAGAAGATTGACCATCTGCTAACGGGTGGAGAAAAATTTTCTGCTAAAAGATTGTAAATTCCTTCTATCTCTGAAATTGTCCCTTTTGTGCAAGTCGTATTAACCTGTACTGGAATATTAAGCTCTTTTGCATAATTTAAAACCCTCATAGAGTTATTGAAGGTTCCGTCAACTCCCCTGAAACTATCCTGTGATTCCTGAGTCGCGCCATCAAGGCTTATACCGAGGGCAAAGATCCCGAGATCTTTCATCCTTTTAATAGCTTCGAATGTGGCGAGCGGAGAAGTCGTGGGAGTAACTCCAACTGGAATTCCAATCCCCCTTGCATAGGAGATGATGTCGAACAGGTCTTCTCTTTTAAGAGGGTCTCCACCTGATATTATGAGATGAGAGCCTAATTTCTTCACATCCCTTAGAAATTTCTTCACCTCCTCGGTATCTAGTTCAAAAGGGCTTCTCTCGGGTATTGCCTCCGCTCGGCAATGTTTACAGTCAAGGTCACATGCAATTGTGCTCTCAAAGTATACGTTTATGGGTTTTGAATAGAAGTATCTATCTCTCTTCAAGTTATCGTGATTCATTTTTCAACTCTCTCTAACAGGTGACAGACACTTCTTTCAGTAAACAAGTGTCTGTCACCCATTTTATAATTTTATAAGCAAGGATTATCTAACGCCCTGCTTTGTCCTGAATTGATTATAGCATATATCAATCTGATCCGTCTTCTTGTTGTTTCTTTCAAATAAATAGTATATACCGCTCTGCTTAACAGCCTTAGACCAGGAACCAAAATGATAGTTTGCTGCTGAAATCAGCCTTGTTGCTCCGCCTTTCTTTAAATCCTTTGGCCTCAGGGTATGACCACTTAGGTATAACCTTTTAATCTCGTTAGCTACCTTTTCCCTCGACCATTTCTTATGATTTCTTGCTTCTTCGTAGTCTATTTTGCAGGCTTCTAATGCCTTTTTCCACGAACCGAAAACCTTCCTCGCATTCGAATAAAGTCGTGGATGCTCTTTAGCGACATTGGAGGGTTTTCTTACACCGTTTCCATAGAGCGCAATTATCTCATTTCTTATTCTCTCGCCTTTTCTATTCATTTGTAAGGGTGTATCGCAATATTCGTACCACAATCTAACTTACTGAAAAGATGTGATATTATCGAAGTTCAATCTTCGTCGCTTGTCCGAAAATATGACATACTACAAAAAAATTATATTTGAAGAACTCAGTCCGGAGAAATTGATAACAGTGGAGCGGGGATGGGTCTTCGTCAACATTCTCCCGTCTCTCATCGGGGCTGAAAATTGCCTTTTCAAATTGCTTCTTGACACCATACATTGCGCCATTTATAAAATAATGATTATCTGATATAAAGGAGGAAATACCGTGATTGGTTTAAAGAGTATAAATAGGAGGGTAAGAGTATCAGGCGCATCCGTACTCATTTTCTCATTATTATTGCTCGCTGTATTTGCACTATATAGCTGTGATATAAACAACAGAGATCAAGGGGGTAAAGGTCAGACTTTGATAGTCGGCACCATAAATGTGGTTGGCCCTGGTGCGATGAATGCGCCAGCGCCGGAAAAGCCTTCGATATTAGAAAGGATCAAGAATTTTCTTACACTTACAAAAGATTCTATTGCCCAGGTGGGCGAATCTGTTCTCGTCGAGGTTTTCCAGAACGGGTCCCTGGTTACTTCGACTACGACCGATGATTTGGGTAACTATTCTCTCGACGTTCCGTCGGGAGGCGCATATACCATTACGGTTTCACTTCTTCCACCGGCTACTGAAAGCGCGAGTATTCAGATAAATGTTACTTCGAGCAGTACTGTCGATTTAGATTTGACTTTTATTACAGATGTCGATCCGCCCACTTTGCAAATTGATAACTTTGACATCACCTCTCCTGTAATCCGAACGAGTGGTAGCGGGATATTTTCAATTAATGAACCGAACGCCGATCTTACGGTAGAAGGGGAAGGCGAGAATTGTATTGGAGCTTCGGGAGATTCCAGTGTCGACATCGTGGTAGCCGACCTTACACTCGACAATTGTGAAGATGGAATTCTTGCTCAGGATTCTGCGAATGTTAATCTTAACGCAACTGCGACACCAACACTGACGATTAATGCGAGTAATAACGGGATTCGCACTTCCAACGACTCGGCAGTGGCTCTGGTGGGAGGCAATATATTCGTCACTGCAGATAATAATGGAGTCTTGTCTGAAGATAACTCTATAGTGGACTTTCTTCCATCTGGGGATCCATTTGCAATTTGTGTAATTGACGGCGGCGTGCAGGCTGTCGATCAAAGAGACAGTTCTTCGGTGGATACGGATGATTGTGAACTGAGATCCGGCCTAGTGCCTATTCCAACTCCTACACCGACAGCTACTCCTACGCCAACGCCGACAGCTACACCAACACCCACACCGACAGCCACTCCCACGCCAACGCCGACAGCTACACCAACAGCCACTCCGACTCCTACTCCAACAGCCACTCCCACACCAATGCCGACAGCTACTCCTATTCCTCAGGATGGTGCTGCTCTTTATGCAGCTAACTGCGCTGGGTGTCACGGTCCCGATGGTTCTGGAGGCAGCAGTGGCGTAAATGTCCAAGGGGATTCCGCGTCCCAGATACAAACTGCTATTGACGAGAATAAGGGTGGGATGGGATTCCTCAGTTCTCTCACACCTGCAGAAGTCCAGGCGATTGCTAACTTCCTAGCCACTCAATAAAACCCAATTGAAATGACATTCAAGTCAGTAGATTAGGAGGAGGGTAGTTAACCCTCCTCCCTTTTTTTATCCAGACAAAATCTTTCTTATTCAAGAAATAATTACAAATAAATGGGTAGTAACACTATGTCAAAGGTAACACATAATCTTGCGACATCATATGTCTCGAAACAGATGCTAGATGACGGTTCTCATCATAAACGGTTTTGTTTTTCCAGACAGCAAATATAACTTTAACCCATGCATTAGCAAGACACCGGAAAGCATGTGAACTTGTTTTTCCCTCACCACGCTTTTTGTTGTAGTAATTCTTAGCCCAAAGGGATTTCGTAATGCTACTGAAGGCAAATTGATGCAGGGTTTTTCTTAAGGTCTTGTTGCACCTGAATCTGAATTGAGTATACGTATAATTACCACTTGATTTAGTTATGGGGGCAGTGCCTCCTAGGGATTGGATTTGTTTAGCTGAGTCAAATCTAGACCGATCATCTCTCAGGGTAGATATCATGCCACCAGCCAAGTTATTTCCTACCCCCGGTAGGCTTAAGAATAGCTTAGTATCAGGGTGTTTTTCTAAAAGAGACTCAATCTTCTCATCGTAAGCCTTAATCTGCCGTATTAGTGGTTTAATCATGGATACAAGGAAAAGTGTAAATTCTTTCTCAGCCCTTATTAAGTTGGCTCTTGGAGGAAAGTGCTCTTTCCTTAGGACTCGGGTTATCTCTCGCAATTTCTTCTCAGAATAATAGCCATTTTCTCTAAGAACTGATTGTATTTGTTTCTTTGTAGCCTTCTGAGCATCACAGTGTGTGGGAAAAGCCTCTAAGAACTGCAGAGACACAATACAAGATATATCATTGAATAGATTGAGGGCCTGTGGAAAATATTGTCGCAGAGAATCTCTGAGCTGATTCGATAGTTTCGTCTTAAGTTCAACGAGTGATTCTCTATCCCTTAGAACGATTCCGAGCTCTTGGGTGAGTTGATCGTCTGCAGTGACTGCATTCAAAGTACTTATGTCTGTGCGCAAGACATTTGCTATAACAAATGCGTCGAAACTATCGCTTTTTACACCTGAAGTCTTATACCTCTTTCTGAACTTATCCATAGAGTTGGAATTTATTAGATAGACCTTGTAGTCGTAGCTGATTAAAAAGTCTATAACCCTTTGATTAGAGGTCTCAATGGCGAAGATGATCTCGTGCTCTTTACACAGGTGACGAATAGTGGAAAGGGCATACATGAAGCCATCGAGATCATTGTTGATTACAAAATCTTTAATCGGATTACCTTTGTCATCTATGATGAACAAAGTTAATTGCTCCCAAGACCAGTCAATACCACAGTAAAGCATATCTATGCCTCCTTATTAATTAGATTTTAAATGACCTCGATGCTCTGTTATTCTTATATGGGTTCTCCAGGAACGTAACACTATGGAACTTAGAGCATGATTAGCTTGGAGAGGGACATAACTACCCAAAGTGGTCAGGCCACAAGCCCACCAGGGTCCTCTCTCCAAGTTGGTCTTTGGGAAGCATAACATATAAGCCCACCAGTCTTGCTGGTGGGATAGCCCATAGTCTGGCGCGGGGATGGGTCTTCGTCAACATTCTCCCGTCTCTCATCGGGGCTGAAAATTGCCTTTTCAAATTGCTTCTTGACACCATGCATACCGTGGTCTAAAATAGGAACGGGCAAATTAACTTTCAAGGAGGAAATACCATGAGTGGGCTAATAAATATAAATAAGAGGATAAGACTGTCGGGCACATTTTTACTACTTTTTTCATTACTAATATTTACTCTCTATGCACTGTATAGCTGTGACATCGACAATAGAGATCAAGGGGGCAAGAATTGTTGTGAATTTCTTGAAACTTGTCAGGGTAATATAGATCAAAACAACTGTACAGATCAGGGAGGACAATTCTTCCAAAATGCGCAATGTTCTGCAGATCTTGGGTTGTGTATCCCGATAGTCAGTCCGACACCCACGCCGACTGCGACTCCCACACCAGCGCCGACACCCACACCAACGCCTGCTCCCACACCAACGCCTGCTCCCACACCAACGCCTGCTCCCACACCAACCCCTGGCCCTACACCTACACCCCCCCCAGGTGCCACACTTTCGCTCACCCTGGACCCCAGCATAACCCACGGAGACACCAAGGCGACATCCTTCACAAAGGCTGAACTGCTTGATACGGATAGCATGGTCGTCGCGACGGGAACCATATCGATGGACGGCACAACTGCAGTGTTTGATCTGAGCGGCGTGACGATGGGCGATTTCTTCATCGAGGTGAATGACCTGGGCGATGATCTTGTGCCGACACGCATTGATGACCCAACAGTAAATGTTAACCAGTTTGTGGGGGAAGCGTTACGGGCGACGGTCATCGGCAGCTTGGAAGATCCGACATACCGCATCCTAACCTTCTCCAAAGGACAAGACGAACATCCAGTGGTTAAGTACTCAGATGGCACCGACGTCTCCCCAGAGGAGTTCGCCTACGTCCTAATCTCCGTGAAGACCAATCCCCAAAGTCTAGAGATAAACGTGCTCGGCACGGCGGATCCGGTGTCTTCTTTTACACCCCTTAATACTAACCATCCCTTCCCCTTTGCTATTATGCCTCCTTTATCGACGTGGATTCTTGGCTCGGCCACGCAGGACAATCATGGTGATACCGAGGGCGAAGACCCTGCTCAATGCATGATCTGCCACGACACTTTGACCTCAAAAGAGGATGATCCCGCAGACATCACCATCGATAGCGGCTGGTGCTACAACTGCCACTACGGCCCGGGCGGAGATGAGGAAGGGTTCGTCGATAAAACCCAGTGACAGTCATACGGTTTAAAGAGTTCACAAGCGGCAAGGCCAACCAGCCTTGCCGCCTTTGAGATTCAGATCCAAGCATGATTTTTGCTAGGCAAAATATGCTGTGTGCTTCACCATGTTAGCACTAAAATTGACACTAAAATTGCCCCCTGACTTGAGATAGCCCATAGTCACGAGCAATCCTGCCCTGAGGAATCGAAGTGTTCGCAATGCCAGCCGCGGAACCGTCATTGCTGTAGATGTTAGATATTTCGGGGAAAATTCATACGATTTAGTGGATAAATATATCTTGATTAATGCTTTTTGGAATGAAAATGACTTTAATGGCCTTCCAAAAATTGCGTTACGATAATCGAGAATGAACGCGTTAAAATCTTCCTAACCCGTTCACACTGAGTTCATCGAAGTGTGCAATTACTCGACCTGGTGATCTAAAATCATCCTTCGACCGGGCTCAGGATGACCGGGTTGCAGTTGGATTAAATTTCTTGAAGTCATTGTGTCATCCCCGAAATCGGTAGTCGGGGATCCAGAGCGAAAAAGCATGGATTCCCGCCAACAATCCGCGGGAATGACAAAAGGGGACAACCTTGATTTTTGCGTCTTTGTATCAAGACAAAGAAGATAGAAATAAGGTTAATACAAATGAGGGAGAAGCTTATGAAGATTCTGTCCCCGAATTACTTGGCATCTACGCCAATGGCAGTCCGGGAAGTGTCATTGCGAGGGACTGAAAAGTCCCGAAGCAATCTGCTGCAAAATCAGCAGAGCGTTTCGATTTGCAGCGGCCTATACAGTAGTTGGGTTGCAGATTGCTTCGCTAACGCTCGCAATGACAGCACTCCGGCAGAGGGTTTGGTTATCCATCCGATTACAGGGGATAACGAAAGGTTCTACTATTGGCACCATTCTTGCGAGACTGCAAGAATAGAGAAACTTCAATATCCTGGCACTAAAATTGCCTCTTGACTAGAATAAAAGTTTATAATATAAATATCTACTGAAAAGAGAGGATGAGAGCCGTGAAAAAGTACACCCTTTTTAATCTCTTACTTATCATTTTATCGGGATTTTCCTTAACACTTGTGGGATGCGATGACGGGGGAGGAGGGGGCGTAAATCCCCCACCGCTTGCTACCGGCAGCGGTCTAATAGTCGACATTCTTGATGCCACGATACCGCCTGATAGAAGACCGATTGTGACCATTAAGCTTACAGACGATATGGGGAACCCTCTGACCACTGAAGGCGTGAGGATACGCCTTATTATTGCATTCATTGGAAAGGGTGACAGCCAATACACCGACTACATAACCAACGAGGACGGCCAAGCTGCCGCCGAAGACTCAAACGAGGGAACCCTGGAACCCCTAGGTGATGGTGTTTATGAGTATTCCTTTCATACTGTCCTGCCCGAAGGCTATGAGATGGATGTAACTCATACTGTGGGTATTTATGCAGACAGGCAGGCTACCGTTGATAACGTTGCTAGGAGGTTTGTTGCGAACAGCGCGTTTGACTTTGTGCCATCGGGAGCTACGGTGACAGTTGTCAGGGATGTAGTGAGTACCGACGCCTGTAATGTTTGTCATGATCCCCTAGCATTACACGGTGGTTTCAGGAGGGATGTGAGGCTCTGTGTGCTATGTCATACCCCTCAGACGACTGACGACGCTGGCAACACCGTCGATTTTAAGGTCATGGTGCATAAGATTCACAGGGGGGCGATGCTCCCTAGTGTTGAGGCTGGAATCCCGTACGTGGTTGGAGGACACGATTACTCTAACGTCGAGTTCCCTCAGGACATAAGGAACTGCACAAAATGTCATACATCTCAAGCGACTCAGAGTGATGACTATAAGGAAGATCCGTCCAGGGTGGCCTGCGGGTCCTGTCATGATGATGTCAACTTTGACACCGGAGAAAACCACGGCGGCGGTGTGCAGCTTAACGACGGAAATTGTTCCGGCTGCCACATTCCTGATTCTGGAACACAGTTTGATCGTTCTGTGACAGGTGCTCATACAATCCCGCTCAGGGCAGACACCCTCCCGGGGGTGAACTTCGAGATTGTGGATGTACGGAGTGCTGAGACCGGGTCGACTACGGTGGGCCCGGGGGAGCATGCCGTTGTGACTTACAGCATTAAAACGGACGCCGGAGACGTTATTGACCCGAAAGATATGAATTCCATCGAGCCTGGTGATATCCGGCCCTACAACAGACTATAATATTCAGGACTATCATGGCAATGTACCACCCGTGCCGGGAGAGGATAATGTTTTGCGAGAAAGACAGGCGCAAGACTCGGTGGGTCCCGATGCTTCGGGAAACTTTACTTATACGTTTAAGGGAATGATACCGCCGAATGGCACGGGCACGTATGCCGTGGGTATCGAAGGCAGGATTCCAAGAACCGTTGGGGGCAATAATCTTATCCTGCAGGAGGAAGTGGAGGAGGCGGGGCAAAATGTGGTTTTCTATTTTCCTGTAACCGACCCAGTCGCCGTGCCGAGGCGGATTGTAGTTGATAATACCACGGAGGATCAGTTCTGTAATGCCTGCCATGGGACTTTTTCCAAGGACTTCAGCATCCACGGGAATCTCAGGAATAATACCGAATATTGTGTCCTCTGCCATAACCCCTCTAACGACGACATAGACACAAGGCCCGCCGACGCAGCGATGCCTACGGCTTCGATTAATTTCAGGGTCATGATCCATAAGATCCATACAGGGGAGAACCTGACGGTAAAACCCTATATTATCTACGGATTCGGCGGGAACCCCCAGAACTTTAGCGATCTCCTATACCCGGGCAATACGGCCGACTGTGAGGTATGCCATCTGCCTACCACCAATCTTTTAGACCCCGGTCGTGGTATTTTAGGACCTGACATACTGGACACCATCGTACGCGACTTTACAAAGACTGACGATACACTGGAAAGCTGGACAAATTTTACGACCACGCCGATTATTTCGACATGCACGGCATGTCATGACAATCTTGGAGTCAATGCAGCTGGGGACGCACTTACGGGAGAAAACCATCTGGGAGGACCTCAGCCTGAGAGCGCGTGTATAAACTGCCACGGCGTTGGTGAGCCTCTGGGTGTGGAAGTGGTACATCTGCCTTTTCTCCCGCCGGATCAACGTATCAATCGTCCTCAATGATTTAGCGAGGTAATCATATGAAGAGCCTACTGGCGATTTTATTGATTTTATTGATCATAGGTTGCGTAGGCGAAGAAAACCAGGGTCAAGGCTTTGGCAATATTCTTGACAGCCCTGAAGGGTTAATTCTTACAATAGAAGAGCACCCGGACGGATGGGGTCGTTCGGATTGCTTCGCATGCCACCCGGAATTTGACATTCATCAGGTCGACCGCACCGGGGGTCTACTTCCGTTAGAGGATATTCAGGCACTGGTTGACGAAGAAGGGCTTGCTGCTTGTCCTATATGTCATGGTGATAACGGAGTTGATGAGTGAAAAGAGCATTTCTACCCGCATCATTCATAATTCTAATCATCTTGTTGGGGGAAAGGTCTGGGTACGGCCAGGAAGAGATGGTCCGTCCGAGAAGCTTAGGTTTCTTCGGGAACACCCTTTCTCTATTTCAGGCGCCCAGTCCGATTCGTACTCCGCCGGATAGAAGCAGAAAGAATCTCTATCCGTTTTATCAGTATCTGGAATTGAATGCCTCAAGCCCATCAAGCGGCCTCTCTTTTAACACCTTTATGAGATACAGGGATATATTCAGTGGCGAGGACGAGTCTTTCGATGTTTATAACGCATTTTTACAATATTCTAATAAATCAAATACGTTTGAGGTTCGTTTAGGCAGGCAGATCATAACAGAAAGCGTCACCTTTTTTCTTCTCGACGGCGGTTTGGTAAGGTTTAAGCCGGTGGACGGAATCGAACTTGTAGCGTACGGCGGGTACCAGGATAAAGATCTCCAGCCTGAGCCCGAGAGACCTTTCAGAAGCTTTGCTGCAGCAGGAATTAAATTGAAGTCCAGTAAGATCCTGGGCGCTTTATTCTCAGTCGGCTATCAATTTTATAATCCGCAGGATTTTTCCTCAAGAAACTTTGTAAATATCTCCCTCAACAGGGCTATACCTTTTACCGATTTCGCAGAATTTTACGGCCTGGCCGAAATTGATGTAGGCCAGGGAAATCTAGGCTTGGGGACAGCCGGATTGGGAATCACAGTGACTAAATCCCTATACGTCAATCTCGAATACGATAACTACAATCTTGATGAGGAGCGGGAAAAATTCCAGCTTGATCCGATTTATGACATCTTTTCGGTTGGACGCCTTAATCAGGCCAAGGTGGGTGTGACCTTAATACCTGCCAATTTCCTCACGGTTAAAGCCAGTTACGCCTATTCTAACTACCATATTCTTGATGATATAGACAGAAACGGGAATATCGCACGGCTTGGATTTTCGTGGGACTTCTGGCGCGATATCGGTCTCACGGCGTTTAATGGTTTTTATTATATCGATGCAGGGGACAAGGACCATGCGTTTGGTCTCAATTTTAATTTAAACGAACAGATCTACAACGGATTGGATTTACAATTCGCCTTTGCCTATGCCAATTACAAAAAGATAACCAATCAGAAGGGTAACGCATTTAGCTACATAATGGGCTTTGAATACCTTCTTATTAAAAACCTGGTATTAAGGGCTGATGTTGAATTAAATACGAATCCTGATTTCAATCAGGACGCGAGAGTTGACTTGGGACTCAGCTATAATTTCTCGGTGACAAAATGAAGAAGAAACTTTTCTTGATTACACTTTTGGTTCTCGTTGCATTTTACGGATGCCGCAAGCAGGAGCGTGACATCGAGTGGGGGTGGCAAAAGAACAAGCCGGTCACACCCCAGCAGAAGTTTTCTCACAAAGTGCATCAGAAGGTTCTGAGCCAAGAGGGATTTAACTGTCAAGTATGTCATCCGGTGGGTTTTGTAATAGAAGCGAAGGAACAAGAACAAGAGAAAAGAGCCGAAATTTCACATGAGGCTCTCGTCCCGGGTAAACAAACCTGTCATTTTTGTCATTTTAATCCTCAGGCGGGCAGTATCGCACCGAGTAGTTGTGACACTTGCCATACCAACATGCGCGATATCATGCCGGCCAACCATAACTTCGACTGGAGAGTAAAACATGCAGTATTCGCGAAGGCGGATGCGACTTTTTGCAACACCTGCCACAGCCCCAGGTTCTGCGAAGATTGCCATAAGAGGAGAGATCTTCCCACCTTGAGGGTTCACGACAGGAATTTTAGATTTATTCATGGGATTGAAGCCAGAGCAAATCCCAGAGAATGTGGGAACTGTCACGAGCTTAAGTCTTTCTGTGAAAAATGCCATATGAGAGGCGGATATGACAGGTAGATTAAGAGGCAAGAAGATATTAGTATTGATAGTTTTCGTTTTGCTTCCGTATTCGATTTCCGGAGCTCAAGAAAGTCCCCACGCGGCGATGGAGCAAAATCCTAAGGATGAAAACAATTGCCTTTTTTGCCATTCCGAGATGCCTAAGCCGGGAGAGAAGGCGCCTAAGTACCTTCTCAACTTTGAACCGTCAGAGGTCTGTCTGGTGTGCCATTTGCCAACTCATCATGTCGGATCAAAGGAGCACTTGGAATACTCGATTCCCCAATCGAGTAGTCTTCCGGGGGATGAGAACAACAAGATTGCGTGTTTTTCTTGTCATGACCCCCATCCACAGGGAATCATCGAAGGCAGGGTCGTCTATGACGCAAATCTTGGAAAACATGAGAAGGATTTTCTAGCCCAAGTTGTAATCCCTGAGTTTGGGGGAAAGATTGGGCTACCCCAGAAAACAAAGGTGCGTCTCCGCCTTCCAGTCGAAGATAGCAAGCTCTGTAAGAATTGTCATGTTACGCCTAATTGATTCATACTTTTTAAAGAATATGCCAGCAACGGCTTTGAAATGGTAGAACAGCTCAGCAGGGCTTAATCGTGTGTTTAAATCCTTGATTCTAACTGGATTCCAGATACAATGTTTCACAGTAATTTCAGACACGGAGGATAAGTCATATGAAGAAAGCCTTATTTGTTTCAATCATTATCTCCTTTCTCATTGTTGGAGTAGGATTAGCTGTCAAGAAGGAGACGGGCTTTTATAAACCTCCCTTGCCTGCTTGGCTTACGGGATCAACTGAAGAAAAGGTAAATGAGCTCGGACTTGTTCAACCGTCCTATGCGGACCTCATGTTGTGGACTGGAATCCGCCTTAATGAGTTGTTTGCAGCGGGGGTTACCGGGAAAACACAATATGCAAACCTCCAAGCAAGGAAGATCAAAGAGACATTGGAAAAGGCGGCAGTCGTCGATCCGACGAGAAGACCGGGAATAGAGGGACTTCTCTCAGCGAACTTTCCGGGGCTAATCGAAGCGATAGATTCCAAACAATCGGATGTGTTTCAGGCCGCTTTCGGAAAGCTCTATGCTAGTTGTGTTAACTGCCACGTTAAGAGCGGGGTCCATTTTTATCCTCTGATTCCCACAACATCTATCAGCCCCATAACAGCGGGCTCTATAAAGGAATGGGAGGGGATTCAGGAGCATATGCGAGAGGAGCAGGAGAAGAAGTAATCCGGGCTTAAAACAAAAGAAGAGTTTTATCCATAACTTACAAATGACTCTCTCAGAATAGAAGATTTATTTATACGAAACATGCGATGCAAATGTAGCTATTACGAAAAAAGTGCAAATAGGCTGGCAACAGGCGGCAGAGTATCAATACCTAAACAATCAGTCAATCGTGTCATTGCGAGGAACCCTGAGCCAGGCCGAAGGGGACGAAGCAATCTAAAACAAGTAAGAAAAGATAAGATTGCTTCAATTTTCTTCTCAAATTTCGCAATGACGCACAACGGTGGGGTTGTGTGTCAAAGCAGGGACAGTGTATAGCCAGTAACAAGCTGCAGGGAATTATCAGGCTAATGCTTGAAACAATAGATGGATTACGAGGTTTATAGGTTATGTAGAAGGGTGTTAGGAGAAGGTATGAAGTCGAAAATTAATCTTTTTATAAAAGGAGGCTCGTTCGAGATGAAGCATATATTAATTCTTATAATTGGGATCGCTATTTTGATGGGTTCCGCTATGAGCGGTAGCCTTGCCCAGGCTCAGGAAGGATCAGCAGATAAGGGGAAAGAGCTTTTTAGTGCAAAAAAGTGTGGCCTATGTCACACGGTAGATGGAAGTGGCGGTAAGAAAGGTGGAGACCTCTCTGATGTAGGCGATAAAAGGGATGCCGAGTGGTTGACAAAATACATGAAGGAATCCGAAATCTCTTTTGCCTGAAGCCAAGATGCCTGTTTTCAAAGGGAGCGATGAAGAGCTACAGGACTTGGTGGCATATTTGATGAGCCTGAAGAAAGCTAACTAATTCCGGCGAAGAGGGGAATAGATTAGGCAAATCGAGCCCGGATTTGTGACAGGTTACATCAAGGATCAGCAAGTAAGCCTGTTCATATATAAATAAGCTGTCAGCAAGCTGCGGGGTATAAGCATACGAAAAAGCAGTCTCTTAATTCATTGCCTTTTTTGTCACGAGCAAGACTCGTGACCTACCCGAAGGGGGCCTAGCAAACTCAAACGAAAAAAATGAGATTGCTTCGGGATAAAACTCCTCGCAAAGACAGAATGGGAGCAAACCCGGGTTAGGACTTACTACCACCAGAAATATGCAGGGACAGGATTTTTCGGGAGGCCGGATCCCCCGGTTGTCATCCCCGAGGATATCTGTCGGGGATCCAGAAATAAAGAGGTGGATTCCCGCTAACAGTCCGCGGGAATGACGGGTTCTGAGATTATTTTAAATTGGGAGCTTATCCTGAGCAAATCAAAGGGCAAATTTAGCAATGACGCAGAAGCGGAGGATTGTGTATCACATTGGTGACGGTGCCAAGCCTGTAGGAAGCTAATGAGAATTCGCGGGTCAATATGCTGTGAAGTCGCTTACCAGCCTCTTCATGAGAATGACACCATCAATTTGTGCCGTCTGAATTTAGGACACCTTACAACATTCTTCAACTGACTACCCACGATACGAACACGATTTTCCGTGGTATCGTTCTTGCAAAACGTCTTCTTGATCAATATGAGGATAACTATAGCCACTAAACTGATGCTCGGTTTTCTGGTTGTTTTAATACCGGCAGCTCTTATATTGGGAGGATTCAGTTATTACTCGATTCGCAAACTCATCGGGATAAATAACGAGCTGGAGGAAATTAACACCTCCCTTGAGGCGACCAGAGAGTTAAACATAGCCGTTGCAAACCTAGTTATGCCGGTGAGCGAATATATTGTTAATAAGGATATTCGTACCAGGGATAGTTTTGACAGATTATTAAACACAGTTGATAAGAAACTAAACAGCTGTGCAAATTCTTCCTGCCACTTTGCGTCAAAGGAGCCAAGGGAAATGGCAAACAGTACTCTTCTCGGTGTGAGCAACGTGAAGGCTCTTGCCCAAGGGCTCTTTGGTCTCGACAATCCGTCAAGGAACTCCGAGGGTACAAATGTAGTTAACGAGATTAACAATATACTTTACTTTCTGAGTACGCGTCTTAACTTTATGTCCCGGTCGCTGATTGAACGTGTCCAGCTGCTCCAGACGCAATCGCACGAGGAGGGCCGTAAGGCTCTTCGCTATCTATTTGTCTTTACTCTATTGGTCATAGCAATGTCAACATCCGTCGCGTACATCATTTCCCGAAAAATAGCCAATCCTATCCGTAGTCTCATGCGGGGCACCAAACATATTATCGAAGGGAACCTGGACTGGCATGTTAATGTCGCACAGCGTGACGAGGTGGGAGAGCTTTCCGAATCGTTTAACTCCATGATTGATGAAATTAAAAGGTACAGAGGACAGATCGAAAACTACAGCAGAACTCTGGAAGAGAAGGTCAAGCAGAGAACAGAGGAATTGATGCGAAAGGACGAGGATCTACGCCAGTCCGAAAAGTTAGCCTCGATAGGACTCTTAGCCGGCGGAGTTGCTCATGAGCTCAATAATCCGTTGACAAGCATCCTTATGAGCGTTGGTCTTTTGATGGAAGATGTCGAAGTAAGCTCCGATCTTTACAATGAGCTTGAAAAAATCAATGAGGACACTAATAGATGCATACGGATAATCAATGAACTGCTTGATTTTTCGAGACACAATATTCCTGATAAGACCCCCTGTGACATAAATTCCCTACTAGGGGAATCGCTCAATATGTTACGACATAGTCTGAACTTCGAAAGAATGGTTGTAAGCGATGATTTCTCAAGAAATCTTCCTCCGGTATATTGTGATCCGGGTCAAATACAACGGGTTTTTATGAATATAATCGCCAATGCGGTTCACGCAGTACAGGGGCGTGGAATCCTGACCCTCAGGACTTCCCTTAATGGAACTTTTATCATTGTCTCAATTCGAGATAACGGGCCGGGTATCCCACTGGGATTGAAGAAAAAGGTCTTTGATCCATTCTTTACAACAAAGAGAGACGGCACGGGGCTTGGGCTTTCGATTAGCCACAGAATTATTCATGACCATGGTGGGAGGATTGAAATTTACAGCACTACAAGCGATGAAAACAAAAACGAGACAGGTTTACAAGTAACGGGAACGGATATAAAAATCCTTATCTCGATAGAGGGTTAATCAATGCGTATGAGCGATACGGAAGAGAGCAAGGGACGGATTCTGGTAGTAGACGATGAGCAAAATATTTGTGAGTCTATAAAGAAGACGCTTGAGCGAAGCGGTTATTCAGTCAGCACTTCTCATGATGGATATGAAGCTCTGAAAATGGTCCGCGCAGACGCCTACGATATGGTTATCTGCGACATCCGTCTCCCGGATCAGGATGGACTTCAAATACTGGACCAAATTAAAGAGTTTAATCATAGAATTATTGTCTGTATGATTACCGGATATGCGTCGATTGATACGGCAATAACCTCTATGCGGCATGGAGCCATAGACTATATTACAAAGCCCTTTAAACCCGATCAGATCCGTTTTATTGTCAATAGAGCTTTTCAAAAGAAGAAACTGGGAGATGAGAGCATATTCCTAAGAGATGAACTGGGAAACTTCTACGGGCAGGATGTCGTCATCGGCAATAGTAAGAAAATGCATGAAGTGTTTGAGCTGGCTCTCAAGGTATCTGAGACAGATTCGAGCGTGTTAATTTTAGGAGAGAGTGGAACAGGAAAAGAGGTTCTTGCACGTATAATTCACTTCAAGAGCTTCCGAAGCAACAACCCCTTCGTAACAGTGAATTGTGCCGCTATACCCGAGGCACTTCTGGAAAGCGAGCTCTTTGGTCATAAGAAGGGTGCTTTTACGGGGGCAATCTATACAAAGAAGGGTAGTTTTGAGCTGGCAGATGGGGGGACTCTTTTCTTGGATGAGATAAGCGAGATGAAAAAGGATATGCAGGCTAAGATTCTTCGTGCACTGGAGGCAAGAAAGATAAAGACGGTGGGTTCAGAGGATGAAATCAGCGTGGATGTAAGGGTAGTCGCCGCAACTAATAGGGAGATCGCACAGGAGGTGAGAGAGGGCAACTTCCGTGATGATCTCTACTATAGACTTAACGTTGTACAGATAAATATCCCGCCCTTACGCGAGCAGAGAGAAGACATTCCCATGTTTGCCAGACACTTTCTTAGGAAGTACTCGGAGGAGTTGAAAAAAAATATTTTTGATTTTTCTGAACGGGCAATGGCGCGTATCACCAATTATAACTGGCCGGGAAACGTAAGAGAGCTCAAGAATGCGATTGAGCGCGCGGTAATATTCGCAGAAAAAGACGGCCTTATCCGAACTCGTCACCTTCCACAGCAAATTTTTGAAGGAACTGAAATCCCCCCTCCGGATAGTGGAAAGGAGGCAAAGAGGGATCTAGGAGAAAAAGGGTTCCGGACATTAAGAGAGGTTGAGGATGGCTATATCGAGGAGGTTCTAAGGCTCTGCGGCGGAAACAGAATTAAGGCGGCAGAGATCCTTGGAATCTCCCCTGTCACAATCTGGCGAAAGCTCGGCAAAGAAAACACAGAGTAAAAAAAAGGATCAGGACCCATGTTCTGAAACCGGGCCCTGATCCTATACTCGAAAATAAACACTGACCGCCGTCAGCAGTGTCCCTTTACTGATGGCATGAGCTGCACACTGGAACGCCAAGAGGAAATGGCGCCGGGAACGGAGCACCGTACGGATTGCCGGCAAAGTGACAACCCACGCATCTGGCTACGTTATCTGCCTTGACAACCCCCGGATGGGCGCCAGGCCATGTTTCTTCGCTGTGCGGATACTTTTCCCCACTGAACTCCTCCCCGGTGACCTGTTCGTATGAGGTTCTCAGTGCAGTGACTTCGAAAGCCGTGTTATGCACCCCTTCGCTCTTGTCTTCCTCTACAAAGAGATAGTTGAAGGCTGCCTTATAGATATCTGCGTCGGGGATCATTCCCGCAGGCTGCGTAAAGCAGGTATCGTCTGTTTCCGCCTGTTCTATGGTGCAGCAACTCTTCAGGAGCCTTACCCTTCCGTGGAACGGAACCGGAGTGGGTTTCCCTTGCGGAACGCAACCGGCATCCCAGCCGGCATCCATCGCAAATTCACCTATTGCGTCTCCCAGTTTGTCTAAAAGCCCCAGTACCTCGGTCTGTACGCCTTCTCTAATGCCATTGCCGTTGAAGTCTCCATAAGTGTGCGGAATATTGAACTCAAATATATCGGCCGACGTGGCATGACATCCCGATGACAGACAGCCCGACCCTTGGGGGTCATCGGCTGTCGGAGCTATACCCGTGTTCTCAAATTCCGTCTCCTCGTCAATTACAAGATGTGTATGCTCTCCAACCTTATTGCGCTCGGGGCCGTCCTGGTCGGGATTCTGGGCCATGTGGCAGTCTACGCATGCCTCTTTGGTAGCGGTCGTATGAGGTGAATTTGGATATACTCCACCGGGCGCATCCTCTTCAAACCACATATTTTCACCCAGGAACGTGTCCCCCTGAAGGGCTGCGTGCGCATCATTTTGGTTTGTCAATGTGCTCGGGTTGCTTATTGGTCTCCTTGAGTTATGGCAACCAAAGCACGTTGCGCCCAATCCCACGCTATCCGGCACTGTATACATGGCAACGGTGGTAAAGCTGCTGCATCGCCTCACCTGGTGCTCGCAGTTGGCTTCATTGTGCGGATCATGGCACGCTGAACACGTTTGTGGCTCGGCGAAATCCGCTGGCGGTGCAAAGTCTACAAGATCCTGAGGCTCGCCGCCGCTTCTGATCCATATCACGTTGCCGGCTGTGCTGTGACAATTTGCACAGGTTCCCCTTAGTGCAGGGTCATCTTCTCCCAGGGGACTTATTTGAAGATCTCCTGTGGTCACAAATTTTGAGTGGGGGGAATTATTCCATTGATTAGCTCTAAGGTGATTTGGGGGTTCATCGTGACACTGGAAGCAATCGTTAGCTGTGTAGTTCGTTATTATGGCATCGGGGTCTCCGCCCATAGAAGCATGCCGCTGTCCCGGCCCATGGCAATTTTCACACTGTATATTCGCCAGTTCCTGGAGGTCCGACGGGATAGCATCGAAGTTTCCGGGCATAAGCGTGGCAGGAAATTCCCAGCCAACCACTTCCTGAACGTCATCAAACCCGTTATTATAGATCGTGTTCCCCAGGTTGTAACCCACCGTGTGACAGTATATGCAGCTTTCGTTGTAATGGGAGGATTTTTGTCCGTCAATGCTTTCTTCGAAGAATGTTGCGTGACCGGTAGCGAGCCATGGTTGATATTTCGGCGTCATGATTCTGCCGTCAGATGATCTGGTCTGGTCTATCGAGTGACACGCAGAGCAGCTTCCTCCCGCAGTGACACCGAGCCATTCGCTGACGTTGAATATGCTGAAACTGTTTCCGGACATGGATTCTGCGATCTGATAATCTCCGGCTACGTCGGGGGTGAAGTGAGGGGTTCTTGAAGACGCATCTACGATTGATGCGCTTGATCCAGCGGGCTTGCTAGTAATTGACCAGTTGTAAGAGTCCTGAGTTCCCCCGTTAAAATAAACAGGAAGTCCTAGATGTGTGTTGGCCTGGAAGGGAAGGGTCTCGGTTTCGGGATCGAAATTCAAGGGAATATATTCGTTTTCCCAACCCCCATACTGAGGAGCGGACGTGCATCTTATCGATTCCTCCACTTCGTTTCCACCGGAGCTCACCTTAACGTCGAGGATATAGTTCACCTCCTGCGCGCTGAAAGGCAGGATCTCGAATCTGTCGCGAAGGCCTCTGTTCAGATTGGCTAGAGTGTCCTCGATACTAAACGTGGTAAAGGACACAGTATCGGTATTAGCACCTGTGAGGCTAGGGGCTGGTATACCAAACTCTGGGTCGCTGCCAGGCCAGTCGGCGAATGTCCACTCGATAGACGCATTCGCAGGCGCAATCACCTGAACATTAGCCTGTGCACCAAATCCCACGCTTTTGCACTGGGTTTGATCAAGCTCCACCCTGGATCCTCCGCCACCTCCTCCTCCTCCCCCTCCCCCTCCATCACAGCTAATGATGCTAAACATTAGTATAGAGAGGAAAATGGTAAAGAGTGTATAACTTATTTCCTTTGCCATGCTTTTACTCCTTTAAGCTTTTTTTTATTGCTTCTACACTGGAAAACCAATTATGGGACGACAGCCGTTTCGATTTTGTTGTATCTCTTTTTGAGTTCACAACCATCATATAGGAGCAATTATCATGCCAGAAACCATCCATTCAAAATGCTGAGATAGTGTGTCGAAATACCATTTCACTCGCAATAAAATTAACCTTGACGGTATGTTAGAATCAACCCGGCTTAAAATATAGAAAAGCTCGGTAGAGCTGTGATTCATTATCGCCGTGATAAAAAATTGATATATTGCATTTTGAACAATATTTAAGAATTTATTGCAAATTGTAATATTGTAAAAATCAATCATTTCAGTCAATTAGAGAAAAACCATTTCATTTTGAAATCGTCTGCTCTATAAATTCTCGGAATCCCGTCTTTGACAGGAATTCGGATTTTAAGAAATACTATTTAATTATAGGCGGTTAGAAATGGGCAATTTTTCGCCCGAACGTTCTTATGCTTCGGTATGGATATTGCCACGTAGATAATTTAATTGTAAGCACTTGTGGAAAGAAAGATGGAACACGCGGATGTACGGGTTTTTAAGAAGGGGCACTCTTTAAGGTCTATTCAGCGAGGAACAACCTGTATTCGTGTAATATACGAAAGTGATCCAATTGAGTTATTAACAATAGAACTAGGGCCGAAATCTTCGGTTGATGAATCCTACCTCTGGTACAATGCGTCATTTCACATGATTGTCGAGGGCAACCTGGCATTTGAAGTCGGTGATAGGTACTACGAACTTCTTCGCGGCGAGGGTATATCAATATTCGATAATGAGCCCTACAGGATTCATAATCTCGCTGATACTAAGGGCGTAATTTTTTGTTTTTTATTCAATCCCATTCGAGGTATTCGCAATTCCGAGCTCGTTAAGGGCGAGGTACAGTAGCCCACTAAACCTCATTTTCAGAATTCACTACGCAGTATTCTTGTAACTTGGATTGTTCATCAAGGTTAAATATTTCTCTGATCGTATCTGCATAGATATCCCCTGTTAACTTAGAAGCCTCTGTTTTTAACCTGGTTACCGGGTGATGAAGAATCTTACCTATAATTGCAGATGCCATCCCTTCTATGATCTCCCTCTCTCTTTCCGAGATGTTGCCTAACCTCTTTAAGGCCTTCTCAACCTCAATGCATTTAATTTCATTAAACCGTCGTCTTATGGAGATGATGGTCGGTACGGCCTTAAGCCCTTCGAGCCACTGATGGAACCCCGTATCTCCTTGAAGAATTATCTCTTCAGCCTTTTCTAGGTGAACGTGTCTTATCTTAGAGGTTTCAACTACGACACCCTGAAGGTCGTCTATATCGTAAAGATAGACGTTTTCTAGCTCTCCAACCCTCGGGTCAACATCTCTCGGGACTCCAATATCTATCATAAACATGGGCTCATTGCGCCGGAGCTTTAGAGCATCGAGAACGTTCTGTGGCTTTATTATAAAATCATTAGAACCGGTAGCGGTAATCACGATATCCGATTCCTTTAAGTAATTGTAAGCCTCTTCAATTCTTATCGCTCTACCGCCCAATTTTTCAGTAATCTCTTGGGCTCGCCCAATTGTCCGATTGGCAACGATTAAGTCTCTTACCCCTGCTGCTACAAGATGAGTCAGAGCATGCTTTCCCATTCCTCCTGCTCCTATGAGCATGACCCTTCTCCCTGAAAGGTCGTCAAATATTCTTTTTGCAAGCTCCACCGCTGCATGACTTACCGAGGTGGTATAGTGTCCTATTCCGGTTTCGGCTCTCACCCTCTTTGCAACAAAAAAGGCATGATTGAAGAGGCGGTTGAGTATAGGCCCTGCGGTCTTCTTTCCAACAGCCATTCTATAAGCATCCTTAACCTGTCCCAGTATTTGGGGTTCACCCACCACCATAGAATCTAGGCTGGACGTAACTCGAAGCATGTGCCTTGTAACAGCGTTTCTCGTCATAACATAGAGGTAAGGAGCGAAGTTCAGTGTAGGAACACCATGAAATTCGGATAGAAATTGTGTAATTTCCTCTATGCCGTCTTCATTTTCTGTTACACCATATACCTCCACACGATTACAGGTCGAGAGGATTGCACATTCTCTAATTCCGGCTTTCTGCCGCAAGTCATCTAGTCCAGCTCCGAGAGAAGAATTTTCAAAATAGAGATTTTCCCTCACCTCAACAGGAGCAGTCTTATGATTAAGTCCGACAAGAACCAATCTCATCTTCTTGAAGAGTATCACTGAGCAAACTTTGTGCCAAAGAATTACAGATCGCTAAAACAGTTTAACTAGCGATTTCCCTAGGGTTCGCTACAGGGGTTTTATTAGAGGTAAAACACTTAGTATGTCAGATTTTCATACAGTCGACTTGCTTTCCCTGATGACCACAATTCCGTGGGAGCAAAAAGACTAGATTCTAAGGCCTGGTGAGCTATTGGCATGGAACTTGCTCTCAATGAAACAATGAAACATAGAGCCTGAATAGGAACTGGACTCTTGATGTAGAATAAGATAAATTAAGTCTGAAATTGTTGCGGCGACTGAATAGAAAATTTTACTTTCTTTACAGGATGTCTTACTTGTAGGAAACTCTTTCCGGTATGCTCAAGAAATCTGATCTTATAAACGTTCTTCTAGCCCTGCTCGTTAGTACAGTCACTGTAGGAGCCGTGACGGACCATCCCATTGTTAAAAAGGAAGGGTACACAGAGAGTCAGGTCTGTGGCTCCTGCCATACAATGATACATAAGCAGTGGAAAAATTCTTTACATGCTTCTTCCATCAGCGACCCTGTTTTTCTCGGTTTTTATAATGAAGTCGAGAGGGAAGAAAATAGAAGATTCTGCCTTAAATGTCATGCTCCTACAGTGAGGGTTACCGGCGATTATAACCTCACCCAGCCCATAACCAAGGAAGGGGTTACATGTGATTTTTGTCATACCATAAAAGGCGTGGATCTAAGTAAGGAAGAGCCATTTGAATTTGCGCTAGGCTTTGTAAAAAGAGGTCCAATCAAGAGCGACTTGGAAATAGGACATCAGAATCATTTTTCTGAGATCCACCTAAAGGCTGAATTCTGCGCCGGATGTCATGAAGTCGTAAACGAAAATGGATTTCACGTGATGAGTACGTATACGGAATGGAAACGGGGACCTTATGCGGAAAAGGGGATCCAATGTCAGAATTGTCATATGCCAGAGGAGTTTGGGGTCCCTATTGTGAATCCTGAATTTGCAAAAACCCAACATAATGTAACTGCGCATAAATTTCTAGGTGGACATTCTCAGATAAATATAACCAAGGCGGCAACGCTGACCCAGGTTGTCGAAAAAGCCGATGACCATATCTCGGTGGTAGTCTATGTAACGAACGCAGAAGCGGGGCACTCTCTACCCACTGGCATTCCTTCGCGTAAAGTAATACTCACGGTTAAACTTCTCGACCCCAGGGGACAGGAGCTTGAAAGTGAGGAGATCGTATACAGACGAGTTCTTGTTGATGGGGAGGGAAGAGAGATTCCGGAAGAAAATATTAAAGATATGTTTCTAAAAGCTACGTCTGTAAAGAGCGATAACCGAATCAGGCCAAAGGAGACGCGGAGAGAGGAGTTTACCTTTCCTCTTCCGAAAGGAATTGGCGAGACACTATTGGTTGAATCTTACTTGTATTATGAATTCAGGGTTCCTTTCCTCGAACCAAACATAATGAAGGTAGAGATGGCAGAGGATGAACAATTAATAAAAATTGGGAAAGGAAGTATAGGCATATGGGGTTGGTTTGCTTTACTCGCCGCAGTTTTGGTAGTTTTGTTTTTACTGCAGATAACATATCAAAGACTAAGGAGGTAACCCCCATGGGCGATGAAATCGGGAGAAGGGATTTCTTTGGCACAGTCGTTAAATGGATATTCGGTCTTACAGCGTTAAGCTGGATACCTCCTACGGTAGCATACCTTTTACCGAAATCGACGGCCGGGACAGAAAAGGTTTTTGTAAACCCTTCGGGTAAACCCATAATGGTGTCGGCTGTATCAGAAGAAGGATCAAAAACGGGACTTGCTTTCGGTCACCCAACAGTTGTCATCGATTATAAGGGCGAGATCAGAGCCTTTTCAGCCGTATGTACACACCTTGGATGTATTGTACAGTGGGAAAAGGACGCGGGTATATTTTTGTGTCCTTGTCATGCGGGTAGATTTGACGCCAATGGAAACGTCATTTCAGGACCGCCTCCCAAGCCACTTCCCCACTACGGTGTTAAAGTTGTGGAGAATGAAATAAAACTTTCAGAGGCTTGATATGTTGAAGAAAATCGTTGATTGGATCGATGAAAGAGTTGGAATTAGAGAGGTAATAAAAAGTAATCTCACCGGCTATATGGTCCCGGCGAATCTGAGTTTTTGGTACTCTATGGGCGCCGCACTCATCGCAATGCTTTTAATCCAGTTTATATCCGGGATCTTGCTTCTCATATATTATATCCCCGATGTAGACAAAGCCTTTGATAGTGTCACCTATATAACTAACGGGGTCCCATTCGGGTGGTTAATTAGAAGGGTTCATGCGATGGCAGCGAACATATTCATAGCTGTACTCTTTCTCCATATGGCGAGCACTCTTTTTATGGGCTCTTATAAGAAGCCCAGAGAGCTACAGTGGATCTCGGGCTGCGTGCTCTTGTCTTTGGGATTTTTAGCAGCACTCTCGGGCTATCTCCTTCCTTGGAGCCAGCTCTCTTATTGGGCTACTACAGTTGCAACGGATACGATAAGTGCGGTGCCTTATATTGGCAATGAACTAGTAAAGTGGGTAAGAGGCAGTGAAAGTGTAGGGCAAGCAACGTTGGGTAGATTTTTCACCCTGCATGTCATAGTCGTGCCTTTATTGTTTCTAATGCTGGTCGCAATGCATCTGTTCTTTATGAGGAGAACGGGTATATCCTATCCTCCTGGGACTAAGAAGGAAGAGGTGAAAAAGGTGCCCTTCGTGCCCCAGTTTGCGTTAGAGGACGTGAAGGTTATATACTTTTTCCTCGGGATCCTTTTCATTTTTGTCTTCTTTTACCCGAAGCTTTATTTCCCAACGGATGCCTTGGAACGGGCGGACCCATTTTTTACACCTCCTCATATAAAGCCTGAGTGGTATTTTCTTGCAACCTACCAGATGCTAAAGCTAATTCCGAATAAGTTTCTTGGTGTGTTTATACAGATTTTGCTAATTCTCTTTCTTATTCTCTTACCTCTAATCGATGTTGGCCGTGAAAGAAATCCGCTAAGAAGGCCGGTTTTCCTGACGCTGGCAATTCTTGGGGTTTTGGTCTTTTTAGCCCTTACAGTTTTAGGAAAAATTCTATAAAAAGGAGACGAAATGTTTGTCAAATACTTACTCCTTTTTTCTTTTTTGCTGCTTATCTTTGCTTTTGTCGCTCAGGTTGTTGCCCAAGAACCGGAAACCTCCTGCATTTCTTGTCATACCGAGATGGGAGATGACCTGGCAAAGCCTGTAGAGCTTTGGCAAGAAAGCATTCATAAACAAAATGGCATATCTTGTAACAACTGTCACGGTGGTAACCCTGATTTACAGGATATGGACGCGATGGGCCCGGAGGAAGGTTTTGTTGGGGCCCCTACAGAAGATGAGGTTCCTCAGTTCTGTGGAAAGTGCCATGTGGCAGTTATGGAGAACTATATGAAGAGTCCTCATTGGCTAACCGAGAAGCAGAAACGCCCAGTTTGCACTACATGCCATACCGCTCACCATCAGCAAAGGGCTACCTTGGGTCTTATAAACGAAGAGAATTGCTCAAGGTGTCACACATATGAACGGGCAAAAAAGATAAAATTTGTTATGGAAGGAACGGAGATGAAGATAAACCAGCTTAATAAAACTATTGAAAAGGTTAAGGAAGAGGGTTTTGATACTAAAAGCATTGAAGATGCACTTTTTGCAAATAGAAACCAGTTTCACCGTTTAACACATGTTCTTTCGGTAGACTTGATAATAGACAAGACGGGCACGATTACAGGTGATCTTGACAAGATCGAAAATGATGTACAGGACGATGAAACTATAATCAAACGCAGGAAGATCTTTGGAGGAATCCTCATCGTGTTTCTTTTTATCTCAGCATTTGTGATTCACAATTATAGGAAATCCTTGTCTTAACTTCGTCAAAAAACGGGGTCAGCTAAACCCATTATCTTGAACCATGATCATAAGGTAAAAATTAATTTTTAACGTGAAGCTAATTGTGAGAAACCTTTAACACCTGGATAAGTACGTACGTATCGCCCGATTTATTTGGCGCTTTTTAACACATCGTGTGCCTCTATATCCGTCAATTGGGATAAGTTGTTCATTTGCTTTGCTCTTTTCTTGTTGGTGAATCTTTTCAAAAGACTTACGGACTGTTCAAACTCGGATGCGTTCTTAACCTGCAGATACCCCTTTTGCACGGTACGATTAAGTATACTTTCTCCCAATTCGGATCTAATGATAAGTATTGTCCATCCTTCTGTTCCCACACCGCCGGCTGAAATATCGGCGTACTCAGCGCTAAAGTCACCACAGTATTGACACTGTTCCCTGTGATAAGGCTTTAATTCGTCGAGGGCAGTTTCAATTCTTGTTCCATCTCTCAAGTGTATAAAAACCTTTCTCTTTATGTTTACTTTGATTATTTCACGAGGATCAAGCCCGAGTTTTCCTATTATGTATTCACGCATGTACCCGTCGTAATCATAGGATTCGGTACAGAAAAGACCTATTGCCAATCTTACGGAATCCACATATTGCTTGAGGTGCTTTTTCTGTTTTTCTACGTTTTTTGAACCTCTGTCGGGAGTTATAAAGTCTGTATCCGCTCCTAAGGCAGCGGCATATCCTGAGATTTCACAGGGGACCCCAACTAAAGCGAGATTCTTTAACTTGTATTTATCTACGGCCTCGACAAGGGCCAGTGGGGTTGGGCAATACGTATACCAAGATTTTGAAGTACGCCTTAGCTCTTCTACGCTTTTTACAACTGTTGGTACAGGCTCGAGCCATAGATTATCGGAAGGACCAGCTACTGCGGCACCTTCGATGATCCCTTCCTCAAAAGCACACCTCAGAATCTCCCTTATTGCTCCACCATCTTGTGCATTTGCAACTACTCCTGGATCAGCGCTCCTGGTGGCACATATAAATCGAGTGATCCCATAGGGCTCATCTTCGCGTCTCTTTCTTCCAAAACGGCGTATGTCTATTTCTTCGGGTTCTAGCGGCTTCGAGGGCTCTAATCCCAATCCGGAGCATGCGTTTGAACACACATCACAACCAATATTCTCACTTATAGGGCAATAATCAAATCCAAGGATTGGCTTTGCTATATATGGCATCGTAGAATTGTGGTCGTATTTTATTACGCCATATGGACAACTAACCACGCACATTGAACAGCCGCAACAGCTTCCCGCGGCCACTACCTGGTTCATCATTCTCTTAAATGTCGGTTTGAACTGATCGTGCGCTGTGTCTTTCTGTTTCCCGTTTTTAACAGACATACTATCTATCTCCTTTTTGCAATCGGTTTATAATCACGTTTGTCCTTTCCCACGTAGACCTGTCTTGGTCGGGCTATTCTTGTGTCTTTATCGATTAGCATTTCTTCCCACTGTGCCAGCCAGCCTGAGGTCCGAGGAATGGCAAAAAGCACCGGAAATATGTCAACAGGGAAACCTAGGCTCTGGTAGATCAAACCAGTATAAAAGTCCACATTGGGGTATAGTCTGCGCTTAATAAAGTATTCATCCTCAAGCGCAATCCTTTCTACCTCTAGTGCTATTTCAAGCAGTGGATTCATACCTGTGACGCCAAACACTTGATCAGCAGTATCCTTGATAATCTTTGCCCTCGGGTCATAGGCCTTATAAATGCGATGGCCGAACCCCATGAGTCTACCTTCACCGGCTTTGACCCTCTTAATAAACTCAGGAACTTTATCCTTAGAACCAATTTCATTTAGCATTCGCAGGGCCGCTTCGTTTGCCCCTCCGTGTAAGGGTCCATAAAGGGCTGCGACACCCGCCGCAATGGCGGAATAGGGATCTACATGGGAGCTACCCACTGCGCGAACGGCATTGGCACTACAATTCTGTTCATGGTCTGCATGGAGTATAAAAAGTATATCAAGAGCCCTTTCTATAACGGGACTAGGCTTATACTTTGACTCTGTCATCTTAAACATCATATTTAGAAAATTGCCGGTATAACTCAGGTCATTATCAGGGTATGCGTAGGGCAAGCCTCGGCCATGCCGGTAAGCAAATGCGGCAAGAGTTGGCATCTTTGCAATCAGGCGATGAATCTGCTTTTTACGTACGTTTTCATCAAAGATATTTTTAGCTTCTGGATAAAAGGTTGATAGTGCTCCAACTGTGCTTAAAAGCATACCCATCGGATGAGCATCATAGCGGAATCCCTCCATGAATTTTTTGATATTTTCATGAATAAACGTATGATGGGTTATATCATATATCCATTCTTCATATTCGGATTTGGAAGGGAGTTCTCCATGCAGAAGTAGGAAGGCTGTTTCCAAATAGTTGCTTCCTTCTGCCAGTTGCTCAATCGGAAATCCCCTGTAGCGCAGAATACCCTTATCTCCGTCGATAAAGGTAATATTACTCTTACAGCTCGCTGTATTCCCGAACGCAGGGTCGTAACTCATGAGTCCAAAGTCATCGTCAGAGACCTTGATCTGTCTCAGGTCCATAGCACCAATCGTCCCCTGAGTTATCGGGATTTCGAAACTACTGCCGGTACGATTATCAGTTATGGATAAGCCATCTTTAGCCATTATAATCCCTCCTTTGACTATATATTATTATGACCTGCAAAAATTCGATATTGCAAATAACGAATAAAGAGTTAAGTGGTTAGACATCGAAGTCCTTGCCCAAGCCTTGTACTTTATCGCCAGCGTATGCAGCATTGGGCGGGACCTTATCATAAGCTTCTAGTGCCAGTTCTATCCCCGCTTCAAGGGCGCTTAAGTTTAATCGCTCCGTTCCTTTGGGAATTTTTACCATTCGGTAAGCCCCGTTCATCTCCACACATTTATTTGGGCATATTTCGACGCATATCTCACAGCCTTTGCAAAATTCCTCATTTAAAGAGATGGTGACATTTTTACCTCGGGCTTTTTGGCCTATTCCACTCCAGACAGTGCTCTTAGGTTCTTTTTCCTGCAAAACTTGATCTATTTGGTTCATATGTGTAACTCCATTAGTATATTCGCAGTTGCAAAATTCGTACCAAGTGTTCTTAAAATTCTTCTAAACATGTTCGAGCTTAATTGGAATTAAACCAAAGCTGTCCAAAATACATGAGGATAATTATTTTTTCTGCTTGGATGAGTTACTGAGTCCGTATTCTAAAAAAAACCCAATTTAGGTGTAAGGTGTCAGAAAATGGAACACATTTCAAAAGAGTTGAGTAATTTCGAATTTCTAAATAACTTCGGAACCTTTTTGGCATAGAATTTGCAATATTGGGGACAATAGGAAGTTTGAGCTTTTGGAGAAAGGGGGAATAAATCCCCGGGAAATTAGCCTAAATTCAACTCTGGGAGGTTTTATCGTTTGGGTGGTTGCTTTGAAGATCGGAGTAGGAATGTTGAGTGTAGATTCAGGATATAAATTTCGGAAGAAAAGGATGCAATCTGAATGTCGGCCAGGCGTATCCGAGGACTCTTCGGGAAGGCGGATGTGTTGTGGGGTTTTTTAGTATGCACGGTTATGCGCGTTCAAGTTACGCATCAGAATTTAGATTGCCCTTGTTGCGGGCAGGTGAGTTTCGACTGGGGAATTTAATTGTAAAAGGAGGGGAAAAATGGTTGAGCTATTCACGAAGGTAAATTCTTTTATAAAAAACAACCTTTTTTACCTCTACGTCATAGTTATTGCGGTCGCTATCCTGGTAGGTATTACCCTGCCGGAAGCGGTTAAGAGTCTAGGTTTCCTTTTTCTTCCCCTATTTTTTCTTATGGTCTATCCGATGATGATTAGGACGAGGGTGGAAAGAATTGCCGATATTGTAAAGATGCCTAAGATTATACTAACCTGTATGGGATTTCAGGTGGTAGTGGCGCCGATTTTGGGTGTTGTTTTGGCAAAAAGTTTTGTTCCTGACGACACTTATCTATATACAGGTGTGATATTAACCGTAATAGTTCCCGCATGTGCGATGCTGCCCGGATGGGTAGGATTGGGTAACGGCAACATCCTTCTTGGCGTGACTCTGCTGGCGGTCGGTTTCATTATTGCAATCGGTGCGGTTCCTCTGTTAAGCTGGGCTCTGCTCCCAAAGGCAGTTGCCTTGAGTCCGGTCTTTATGTTCAAGAAGATCTGTATTGTTATTATCGTACCACTGGTTGCCGGTTTTTTGACACGGTTAAGCCTCACCAAATTTGCCGGAAAGGAGGTGTACGGAAGGGTGGAACTGGTGTTACCATTACTAACCGCTATTGGACTTTTTGGCGTAATCTTCTGTGCTATGAGTATTCAAGCTGGGTTCATTATCCAATATCCTGTAGTTATAGGAAAGATCGTGATTCTCTGGATTATATACTACGGGGCAATGACCATGCTTCTCTTTCCTTTAACCCGAAGGCTGGTTTCCAGTTATCAAGACGGAGTGGCGTTTTTCTATGGAGGTTACTTAAAGAACTTTACCATTACAGCGGGACTTGCAGTTCTTATGTTTAACGAGACTACTGTATTAATTCCTCTTGTAGCGGCTATGTTTGTTCAAACCCCGGGGGCTACTTTGGTGTTGAAAAACCTTGAGAGAATAGTCGGGTTTAAGGAGGCTGTCGCTACAGGTTAAAGGACATTCAAAAGATACGGTTCCGCCCTCTAAGTTTAATCATGAGCTGAAAGGGGCTTGGCTTAGTGGATAAAACTGGATCGTGAAGCTAACTAAAAACTTTACAGGATAGGAGTTATGGTTTTTATAAGTCTATTTTCAGCCTTAAAAAACGGAAAGATCTCTTGGCTCCTAGTTACAGCTATCAGTCTGATTACTGCTTCTCCGTCCAGGGCTATGATCATAAACCCGACGGAGAAGCAGGTAAATGAGGCTGTCGTCTATGGTGAGAAACACAAGGATGAGATAGAGAAGATAAAACAAGAATACAGCTATCCATCTATATCAGGTGAAGAGGAATTCGTAGCTGTGGTTACTAAGGTTAGTTTGCTGAAGCTACTGTCAGCTTTCAATGAGAAACGTGGCCAAAAGCTTAGCGAAAAGGATATCGCCGGAATAATAAATGCAAAAAGCTTTTATATCAAGGCTTATCTTTTGGGAGACGATGTAAATTTCGCAACGGATATTCGCGGTGTGATAAAGATAGGGGATAGAGTTATTCGGCCTGTAGAAGTAAAACCTATGGTCTGGGCGATTCCGTCCCTTGCTTGGCCGCAATCACCTTCTTATAAAGCTGCGAATTATTACTACTTTGATTACGGGAAGAAAAAAGGTAATGAAAAGATTACGTTTATTCTCCAGAAACCCCGGGGGGAAAAGAGGTTTGAGATCGACTTATCAAAATACGATTGAGGAAAGAAAGTTCAAGGTGAAGAGGGTCATAATTACAGAATAAAATTAAGGAGGTAGGTAAATGATATGTAGAAACATCTTTTCGTGTCTGGCTGTTGGTGTTGTGGGAGTTTTATTGTTTGGGATTACTGGATTCGCTCAGGAGGCAGATCAGATTGAGGCGGGAAAAAAGGTATACAGCGAGATGAAATGCCCCATGTGTCACAAGATAGAAGGAGTTGGAGGGAAGATTGGTCCTGAACTTTCAGGCGTGGGCAGCAGGAAGGATGCCGAGTGGATAAAGGGATTTCTAAAGGACCCGAAATCCGTCATTCCAGATACGAAACAACCGCCTTTTAAAGGTACGGATGAGCAACTCGAAGCGCTTGTGACCTATCTGATGAGCCTTAAATAAAATAGGTCTGGACAAAATAAACTTTAGCCTCGATATAGCATAGGTCGTTCGGATATGAAAAACAGGGTATTTTTTCCACTAAAAATAGGGCGTTTTCCCTATTGCAAGGACTAGCCCCCTTTCACTATATTAAGGGTGAGATCAAAAAAAAGGGGGTAATAATCATGAAAAGGTACTTTGGTAATCAACTCGTAAAGAGGGGAATTTATCTCAGTCTCAAGCGAAGGGATTTTGTCACTATAGAGAATGAAAGCGACCCTTTACCGGGCGCAAGTGACGAACGGTACGTGAAGATACAGCCCATAGCCATGATTGCGTTGGGACCAATTATGGGGTTAATGTACGTGATCTTCTTGCCGTTTATCTCCTTTGCGATGGTTTTGGGCCTCGTGGCTAGCAAAGCGCTACTGGGATTGCGGTTGCTAAGGGAGAGCCTGCTGAGAGAAGCTACGCTGCATTGGATGCCCGGTGTGGCCTACCTCACGTGGCGAAGAGGATCCGAAAGGGGCGAAAGGCAACAGTTTCAGGAGGGTCTAAAAGAAGAGAAAAAACCCGAGGCTCCTGACCTTATCAGCGAACTAGAAAAGGAAATCGCAAAGAAGCGCGAAGAGGCGAATAAAAGTTAATATGACGTCATAAGATAAAGAGGTCCAAAAGATGCATCGATGTCTTTAGCTACGCTGACGCGGATCTTCATATATGTTAATTTGGTCTTGATATTTCCCATTTTTGCTCTGGCTGAGCCCGAAGCGAAGTTGTCAGAGGAAGTAGAGTTTTGTCTAGCGTGTCATAGTGATCCAAGCCTCAGTATTGTATTGCCGAGCAAAGAGGAAATGTCCCTCTACGTGAACCCAGGTAATTTCGCCTCATCGATTCATGGTGACAAACTGGCCTGTACCGACTGTCATAGCGACATATCAGATTATCCACACCCCGAAAAGGAGCTCGAAAACAGACGCGCCTACAGCTTAGCTCTCTATCAGAGTTGTAAACGGTGTCATTTTGCCAACTATACAAAAACCTTAGAGAGCATTCATTACAGTCTCCTATCAAATGGAAATACAGCGGCGCCTGTCTGCGTTGATTGTCATGGAGCCCACTATGTAACAAGGCCCGATAGGCCGAAAGCGAGAATTTCCCAAACCTGCAAGAAGTGCCATGCCGGGATCTTCGAAATTTATAGCAAAAGCGTTCACGGGAGGGCTTTAATTGAAGAAAACAACCCGGACGTTCCGGTGTGTAGTGATTGCCACCATGCGCATAATATAGACGATCCGAGAACCCGTACCTTTCTGTTAAAAACCCCTGAGCTATGCGGGAAGTGTCATGCAAATGAAGCACTCATGAAGAAATATGGGCTCTCGACTAAGGTTTTAGAAACTTATCTCAAGGACTTTCATGGGGTAAGTGTTACATTCTATAAGAGCCAAACAGAGGATATCAGCTCCTGGAAGCCTGTTTGTACCGATTGCCACGGCGTTCACAATATTACCAAAGTAAGTGACCCAGATTCTCCTGTTCTAAAAGCGAATCTTGTACACACGTGTAAAAAATGCCACCCGGATGCCACCACAAACTTTCCTGGGGCGTGGCTTTCTCACTACGAACCGAGCCCTGACAAGGCTCCCCTCGTGTATTATATAAAGCTCTTTTATAAGATATTTATTTCTTTTACCATAGGCGGGCTAGTGCTCCATATCTTGCTTCATGTCTGGCGTGTGGCGACAAATAGATAACTGAGTAAAGATTCAAAGGGATAATAAAATGAAGGATGAGATAAATCTTGAAGAAGGTAATAATTCCAAAAATGAGTTTATGCAGCGGGGAATGTATCTTCCAGATAAGTTTGTAAGATTTAGTCTCCTTCAAAGGGTAGAGCACCTTCTGGTTATGATTTTTTTTATCATGCTCGTGATTACAGGGCTCCCTCAGGAATTTTTTGAAGCCCGGTGGTCAGCATGGATTATAACGAGGCTTGGGGGTATTGACATGACTCGTTTTATCCACCGCATGTTTGGTATTCTGTTTGCCGCACTGGTCGTTTGGCATTTGGGTCGTATTACTCTATTAGTTCTTCTGAGAAAGGTACGACCTTCGATAATCCCAACATTTAAGGATTTCAACGATGCCGTGGGAATGCTTAGATACTACATGGGGCTTTCCGAGGAGCACCCTAAATTCGGTCGCTACGATTTTAGGCAAAAGTTTGAATATTGGGGACTTGTACTCGGCGGGATGTTTATGATCGTTTCAGGCTTTGTCCTCTACTTTCCGATCTTTTTTACAAAATTCTTACCGGGAGTGATCATACCTGTAGCGGAAACTGTCCACGGTTATGAGGCTCTGCTTGCCTTTCTCGTCATAATTATCTGGCATATGTATGGAGCACATTTTAACCCCGATGTATTTCCATTCGACCCGAGTATATTCACTGGAAAGATTTCACGAGAGAGAATGGAAAAAGATCACCCTTTAGAATACGCAGAGGTTATTAAATCCTGGACTAAGAATGAAGAGAATAAAGAACTTGCTGGGGACGAAAAAGGGGATAATGTATAATAAATTCAGTGGATATTCATTGGGGCAAATGGTATTTAGGTGGTCTATTGATAGAATATGGAAATGGATTTTTTGGAATTTAGTTTTAGTCAATATGTGTTTCAGTGTGTACTGCATTCTTTTATCATAGCCCTTGTTATTGAAGTATTATTAAAAATATGGCATGAAGAGCGTCCGCTCCTACAAATCAGGTTTCGTAGTCTCGTAATACTGATTCCGGTTTTATCTTTCCCTCTGTATCAACTGATCTATCCTCATCGCGGAAGCTCGGAGTTCCGTGAAGATATGGCTATCTTCGATATAAACCAATGGCTACTTTTAAGATTGGTTGACGGCATTTTGGTTTGGCATTTAGCTCTTGTCCTATTGGGAGTTGTGACCCTTATTTTTGTTGTACAAGAAGCTATTCCGACACTAATTCATCACTATGCTGGAGAGGACGATAAGACCCTTTATAGGAGTGGTACAATTCCTAAACTTGATGGAGTCATAAGAGATCTGGAGCAAAGGTTACCTATGGCTGTGCCAAGGATTTTCCTATTAAACGGGAAAGAGCCTATAATATATGCAAAAGGGCTGACGAACGGTTCCATCAACATCTCCTATTCTCTCATAGAGGCTCTCGACCTTGAAGAGCTACAAGGGGTGCTTGCCCATGAGATGGGTCACGTATTGAGAAAGGATAACGCCACAGGTTGGGTATTATTCACTTTTCGATTCATCATGTTTTATAATCCGGTTGTCCTTGTTGAATTTCGAAGAATCATAAATGAACGAGAGACACTCTGCGATGATCTTGCTTCAACGTTTACCGGGAAGCCGCTTGCTATCGCTTCAAGCTTAGTAAAAATTTTTCGGATGGGTAAAGCAGGTGGGTCTTCTCAAATATCAAAGTCCGGCTTTAGAGGTAGAATCTTATCAATAGCTCATAATATTGAGAGTCACTCGCACAGGGTACGAATCGAGAACAGAGTAACAAGGTTGGTACGCCCAAAGAATATCTATAAACCTCCGTATCCAAATATTCGACTCGGTATAACAGCTTTTTCGCTAATTGTGCTGCTATTCTTTGTCGTATGAGCGCTAAGATGCTCTCACAATTTGAATTAAGGCAAACGGCCTAAAGTTATGACTGGAAAAGCTACTTACTTTTTAAGAGAAATGTCGAAAATAGTGTTATCTATCACTATCTTGATGTGTGTGGTATTGATATCACTATACATTTTGAAAAAAGTCCCCGCATATATAAAGGAAAGCGAACACAAATTTTACAGTAGCGTAGAAGAAGCTGAATTTTCACTTGGATTAAAAATATTTCTTCCCTCATACTTCCCAGATTATCTCATCTGGCCGCCTGAAGAAATCAGGGTGGTAAGAAAGCCCTCCCTCATTATAACACTGGTATTCATTTCACAAGGAGATGGTAGGCCTAGCTTGGTAATTTACGAAATTATTTCAAACACAGATGAAAGCAAAGGGTTGGGAGTCGATTTAATGGAACCCAATAGAGATTCCGAAGAGATTCAAGTCTCGGTCGGTGGAGCGAAAGGGACGCTAGAACTCGGTGTAGTGGAGAAAGGAAGCCGGTGGACACAGCTAAGCTGGAGACAAGGGGATAGAAAGATAGTCTTAAGATCTAACGGGTCGGTTGAGGATTTACTTAAAATAGCAAGGAGCATTCACGATTGAGATGGGCTTAAGATCCTTTTTTGAAAGACCCAGCCTGCGAAGAAGAATAATCTTACTCAGCGCCTCTGGTGTGCTGACCATACTAGCAATACTTGGTGTCTCGGATTTTTTGAGTATGCGCGACAGTGTCAACCAAATGCTTCGAGAGCGGCTCGTGCTTGCCCAAACAGTTGCGAGCAATCTCGAGGATTTAATCAGGCAGAATCTTATGTATCTTCAAGAAGTTGCTTTCTCCAAGGGCGTCAATCTGGCAGACGAAGACCTGGCAGCGGAGAAAGCCGCTCTTCACAATGCATTATTGCGGTCAATTTTCGCCAACGTGTTTTTGCTTGACGGTAGAGGGCATCTCTTGTGGATAGAACCTCCTCGTCCAGCCCTTGCCGAATCAAATTTCGGGGGTTTTCCCCCTGTTAGAGAGTCTATTCTCACGGGGAAGCCTATCGTTTCTAATTTATTCGAGATAAGGCCTCAAGCAAAAAAGGCGGTATTCGCTCTGATCCCTATGGTTAAGAATGGAAGAACATTGGGTGTCGTAGGAGGGGAAATTGACCCTACCGGACCTGCATTGGCTAGGGTTATCCGTCCAGTAAAGATTGGGGAGACAGGGTATATCGAAATAGTAGACGGAAACGGGTTTGTTTTAGCCTCTACGAAACCGGAAAACATCCTAACGGAGAGTGACCATGGCGGAACTCTTTCAGGACTTATCAAGACGGGCCAGCCCAGCGTAGGAACATGCCACAACTGCCACGAGAAGGCCGTAAAGGATGAGCCAAAAAAAGAGATCATGGCTTTTGCTCCTCTCTCCGAGATCCCTTGGGGAATCGATATCAGACAGTCTGAGAGGGAAGCCCTTGCTCCTGTGGAGAGTATGAAAAGGCGCTTTTTTACGTTTGGCGCCGTATTGTTTGTAGTCACTCTAATTCTAACCCTAGGGGTAGCTCAGAGCGTTATTGCACCGGTTAAATCTTTAACAATGTCTGCCCGGAGAATTGCTTCTGGCAATCTCTTTGAGCCTATTTCTATATCCGGAGACGATGAAATCGGGCAACTTGGCAAAACCCTGGATGAAATGAGGATTAAGCTCAAGGATTCCCGGGACGAAATCGCTGCCTGGACAGGAGAACTTGAGAGGAGGGTGGATAAGAGAACAAAAGAAACCCTTTCTCTGTATGAGGAACTCAGGAAGAAGGAGGAGAAGCGAGGAGAACTCCTCCGTAGGATAATCTCAGCCCAGGAAGAAGAACGGAAGAGAATTGCAAGGGAGTTACACGATGAAATGAGCCAAACTCTTGCTGCAATGCTCATTTCCCTCGAAGCAATAAGAGAGGCGAGCGCACCTAAGTTGCTTGAGGTGAAAATAGATAATGCAAGGAAACTCGCACTTCGTGCTATAGATAGCACACACCGCATGATTTTTGACCTCCGTCCTGCTATCCTTGATGACCTCGGGCTTCCTGCTGCTATAAAGTGGTATGCAGAAGAACGCCTCAAGCCCTTGGGCATTAATTTCCGCTACGAAGGAGATCTGTTTGAAAAAAGATTTCAGACCCAGATCGAAACCGTGCTATTTAGGGTTGCTCAAGAGGCTATAACGAATATAGCCAAGCACTCTCAAGCGGAAAATGTTATTATTAATCTGGAGATTGAAGATAGTTTCATTAGTTTAGAGATTGAAGACGATGGCATTGGATTTGATTTGGGGAGTATATCAAGTACAGAGTCGGGTAGCCGGGGGCTTGGGCTTCTCGGAATGAAGGAACGGGTCTTACTTCTGGATGGAAAGCTTGAAGTACAGTCACAACCCGGATCTGGGACAAGGGTTGTAGTTACGGTTCCATTAAGGGAGGTTAGCTAAAATCAGTAATATAAAGGTGCTTATCGCCGACGACCATGCCCTTATACGTGAAGGCATAAGGGCGCTTCTAGAGGGTTGCGGAGACATTGACGTCGTGGGCGATGCCACAGATGGTAGGGAAGCTATAGAAAAAGCCCGAAAGGTCAAGCCGGATGTGGTGCTAATGGATATCGCTATGCCTGGCCTAGGTGGGCTCGAAGCCACTCTGGAGATACGAAATGCCTGCCCTAAGACAAAAATCATTGTCCTTACCCAGTATGATAATAAAGAATATATATACAGGTTCTTAAAAGCAGGTGCTTCTGGCTATGTCCTTAAAAAAGCAACGAGTACAGAGCTTATATCCGCGATTCAAGCAGCGATGAGAGGCAGTACGTTTTTGCATCCCGAGGTCGCTCCTGTTGTGATAGAGGGGTACCTGCAAGGAAAGGATAAAGATATTGAAGAAGACCCTTACGAAAGCCTCACTAATAGAGAAAAACAGGTGCTAAAGCTTGTTGCAGAGGGCTATAAGAACAATGAGATCGCTGATATGCTTTACATGAGTGTTAAAACTGTGATGGGCCATCGAACACACATAATGGAAAAGCTTAATATTCACACCCGAACCGACCTCATAAAATTTGCCATTCGAAAGGGATTAATAGAGATAACACCCTAAGAGTGATCAAGCCCTTACAACCTCAGTCCGTTGTTTTTGTCGAGACCCTAATTCGATTGACTGAGTCGATTCATGGCAGTTGGCCGGTGTGGCAGTCGCTACACTTTATCTCCTTCCACATCTCTCCGATATCCTCGGGATGCCGAAAAGCAAGCCCGTCTGGTTCCATTGAATACTCCATATTCTCTGGTGTTCCCTGTGATATGATAGTATGGCAGGCAGTACACTTAGTCGTGATCATCTTTCCGTCTGCAGTCTTGTGAAGTCCATCGTGACAGCGAAAGCACCCAGGGGAATTCAGGTGACCGACGTTATTCGGGTAGACGTCCCACCGCACCTTCATTATATCAGGGAAAAAGTTGTTCTGATAAATGTCCTGGATCCCCACTATTGCACCGGAAATCAAATCTTCTTTGTGATTTGTCAAGTCAGAATTTCCGTCCCGGTAGAATTTTTTGACCCCACTCTCAATTTCCCCAAGCGCCAATTCCGTGGAGTCATAATTTCCAGACAGCAGTTTGACGCCGGTTTGTTTAATGAAGGGCAACGTAGGATCTATCTTGCCGGTGCCTAAAGCGAGATTCATCGAGTAGCTAGGGGAACGGAAAATGTGCGTGGGTCGGTTGTGGCAATCCATGCAGTCCATCTTCCGTATATGTGCATTGCCGATTTCTTCCTCTGAAAGTGGATTTTCGGTTGACATGTACTCGATAGCCTCTCCAGTTTCCAAATTCGTCATTCTTACCCAGGGAATCTCCTGTCGGATCTCATCCGTGGCGATATATTCAACCCGATTGGCAATGTTCATGTGCCAGTGGATTCCTTCGGTCAGCCCGGTCTCAGGGCTGCCCCCACCGATTTTGATAAGCAGATTAATATCCCAACGAGTATTATTCTCGTCAGGCAAAAAATGGATCAGCCTTTTTTGTTGGGCCCCAAAAAATTGCTCGGGCCAGTGACACTGCTCACATGTTTCCTGGGCAGGGCGTAAGCTCTCGATTGGGACCGGAATAGGCCTCGGGTATTTGTTAAGGAGAACCGCGTAAACCTGGTATAGTCCTGACATTTTGGATTTGACAAACCAGTCCGCCCCTGGTCCCACATGGCAGTCGACGCAGCGGACCCTTGCATGGGGCGAATTCTGATAAGCGGTGTACTCGGGTTGCATCACGCTGTGGCAAAGCGTGCCGCAGAAGGCGACCGAATCAGTCACATGATAGGCTTTGTAACCACTAACAGTAACAAGAAGTATGAGCAGGATTGAGCCCACTAAAAAGATGAATGTCGCATTCCGTTGGTTTGGGTTGTTTAAGTCGATTATAGGAAACCGCGGTAATGATCTTATACGCTTGGTTCTCCAGAGGCGCCACTCCAGCAACATGCCGATCGGGATGAGTATCATACCGAAAACAAAAATCATCGGAACAAGTACGAAGATGATCAGCCCGGCGTACGGCACTCCTGAGGTATCAACGATTGAGTGAAGGGCAAATAGGAAGATAAAAAGAATTAGCGACAGAGCCGCTATAGCCGCACCGGCATAGCTTAACCAATTGTGGACAAGCCTAGGTAATCTCATGTGAACTTCTCCCTTGTGGATCTAAGATTCATCAGTAGTCTCACCAAAAATATACCCGCGTTTCAAGTTTATGTTTATATCGAAGACTGTGCTTTGTTTTCTAAATTAATTATCAACATTTAGTATAACTCCGTCTCTCGAAGAGGCTCTAAATATTAGCAAGGAAGGTCGCAAAGATCGCGATGATCAAGATCAATCCTACGCCTAGTGCAGCAAAACCAAACCACTTAGAGAACATGATAGCAAGTTGTGATGGCGGTTCAACAATGATTTCTTCAAGCCTTCCCTCTTTGAGTAGCCTATTGTATTCTTCGGGTCTTTCCTCGATAAATCTTTCCAGAGGTATTTTGCCGGTAAAAATGACAGTGTCTAACGGAAAACTCTCAGGTCGGAGATGGGTGTGGAAGAAATGGAATGTGAATATGAATCCAACTGCAAGAAGGGCTTCCTCTCCGTGGACTATCATTGCCACATTTAGAAAGTAGCCAGGAAGAATCTTTGTAAAGACCTCGGGAAACCAGAGCATAAGTCCGGAGAAGCCTATCACCGGTATTCCCCAGAAAACCGCAAAATAATCGAACTTCTCCCAATATGTCCATCTGTCCAGTTTCGGACGGGGACCTAAGTATAAGAACCACCTTATGTTCTTGTAGAGATCCACAATGTCTTCACTCCTAGGAATCATAGAATTAGGACCATAGAGAAGGCTTATGTTGCCCTTTAAAAATATCTTGTCTAGCATATAACCGAGATGAAAACTAATGTAACCCAATGTCACTATTGCAAAGAATCTATGGAAGTACCTTGTAACCTCAACGCCGCCTAGAATTCCTTCGAGAATTTTTCCCCACGCCGTGTAATTATACATGAGTGGAAGTCCCGTAGCAGCAAGTCCTAGGAAGCTTATGACAAGAGTAACGTGCGTAATCCTGTGGGGAAGGCTAAACCGGCGAACATACTTGTCGCCGCTCCAGTGGGTGGGAATCTCGCCCCTTGCTACTGCTACGGCTGAGCGCTGAAGCCAAAGAACCAGATGTAAGCCAAAAAAGCCAAAAACTGAAATGAGAAGCCAATTCATGAGGGTATTTACGTAATAAAGCAGAGGAGATCTATCCTTATCGTGAGGATCGGCATGTGGGTCATAGGTGATAAATTTCTTATTTATATTGGAGTGACATTTGCCGCAAGTGTCGATGAGATTTCCGGAATAGACTGATGAAAGTGGGTTTTCTTCTGGAAGATTTAGGTGAGGGGTATGGCAATCTGAGCATTTTGCGACCTGAACAAACCCTAGAGACGTTGACTGCCCGTGGAATGTGTCCCGATAGGTAAGTGCTCTGGCCTCATGGCATCCACTACACTCCTCAGATATCTGAAGCCTGAATCCAGCTGACACAGGCTCTGTGATCTGATGGGATTTGTGGCATGTCGTACACACTGGTCCCGCTTCGAAACCTTCTTTCCAGAGCTGTCCATGGATGCTCCTCTCATAGTCATCATAGATTCCAAGATGGCACTTCTTACAGGTTAGCGGTATATTTGCCCTATAGACACCGGAGTTTTTGTCACTTTTGGGCTTTATATTATGCGCACCATGGCAGTCGGAACAAACCGCGGAGACAACTAGCCCACTGACAAGGACGCCACGGCCGTGAACACTTTTACTGTAACTCTCAATAAATTCCGGTGACGGGAGTGGGTGCTGCTTTGTAATCTTTTCACTTGTATGGCAATTTGAACATGTCGCAGGAATATTCAAGGGGTTTATATGAGATTTAGGGTTATTCTTTGGAAGAATGCCGTGTGAGCCGTGACAACTCGTACAAATTGGGGCATCGCGATCACCCCTCGCTATTGCTTCACCATGTATACTTTCAGAGTATTCTTTCGCAATCTCTGGGTGACATGAAGAGCAATCAACCTTCTTCGGGACTTCTTCGTGGGGTATCTGTGTTACGTCCTGATGACAATCTGTGCACTCGAAACCACTATGGATTGAGGCATCTAAGAGTCCTTTATCAACCAAGGGCTCCATCGTCTCGTGACATATAAGGCAGTCTTCACTTTTAAGCTCATCAGAACCGGAAGTAACTGTGAAGGGACAAAAAATTAAAAAGAAAAGAGTTAAGAGAAACAATCGCTCATTTGATCGCATAACTTGTATCACATGTTGCCTTTTCTTTAACATACAGCTAATAGCTTGGTGCAACCGGTATCTTTGACCATCAAACCAAGACGTGCGGGAAATTTATACATGTTTTTTCACCTGAATCCTTTCATTTCGTTACGAAATCAAACGGATTTTTAAGTCACACTTTTCAGATATATCTTTAGCTTCCTATAGCCCCTAACTGAAAAACTTCTACGTTTCAATTTTAACCTCTGCTTCCTTCCATGGCGGCAACAGAGCAACGAGGATGTACAGAATAATAAATGGGAGCGTTAGAAAGAATAACGCCACCAAGAGTCCTTCAATTCCGAGCAATTCCATTTTGTACGTTGTAAGCCCTCTTAAGCTCTTGGAAAATAATTGCCCCCCGATAACCACATTCCATCTTATACTAAAAATTCCTATCAGGGTAAGAATTGCGCTCCCAAAGTAGATAAGACGCCTTAACTCATCAGGAAGGCGCGTCAACTTTGTCCATGCCAATAAGACCATTGGAATTATAGTTCCTAACAGCATCTGAATCACAACCATACTGATGAATAGCTTGCTGATTAAAAGCTGGTACAGTATTTTTATGGATTCTTCTGATTCGTAAATGCGGTGAATGAAGTCAAGGTTTTCCAGTGAGAAGTCCAGTATCATTGCATAGAGCAAAAAGGAAGCGAGCTTATCCATACAGGCCATATCCACACTTTTTCGTCGAAAGAGAGTAATAACCATGTAGAGTAACATCACAAGCGCGATCCCCGATACTATAGCGGAAAACAAAAAAACTACTGGCATAAGCACACTGCTCCACCAGGGGTTCGCCTTCACAGAGCCGAAGATAAAACCCACATAACCATGAAGGAGGAAAGCGGATGGAATGCCTATGATGGTTATAAATTTTGCAGCCTTTCTGTCAAACTGAAGAGATCTTTCTGAAAGGTCTGAAGCCCCAAGGGTTAAGATGAGATAAATAAACCTTTTCAACCCTCTTTCTTTGTTAGACCAGACAACGATATCCTTCCTGTACTCAAACCACAATTCCACGAGAAGAACAACTAATAGATACCAGCCATATACAAAGCCAAACATAGCCATAGCAGACTTGAAATTGGGTGTGAGGAAAATTTCATAGGCCCGTTCGGGATGTCCTAGATGAGCCACAAGAGGAAGAGGCGCGACAATAAGGAAAGCAAGCGCAGTGAGAAGAGAAAGCCGGTAAGTAGGCTCTACCTCTTTAACATTAAAAACCCTTTCCAGTGAAGCCAGAATAAAAGCCCCTGCTACAAGACCCGTAAGATAGGGATAAACAACAATTAGGATGCTCCAATGGAGCTCAATCTCATTGGGATAGATGAAGCCTGTAACTTCTTTAAGGGAAATGGCAAGTCTCTCAAGTAAGGGATCCAACTAGGTAACCTCCTTGTCTAGATTAGCATAGTAGACCTTGGGTTCTGTGTTAAGATAGGGCTTTAAGACACCAATATTGTTGAATCGGACAAATCGCGCAAGGGGATTGTTGCGTGGTTTTACTTCTCCAAAAGTTCTTGCTCCAGTGGGACATACCTCTACGCAAGCAGGCTGCAATCCCTTTACGATTCTGTGATAACAAAATGTGCATTTGTCCGCCGTCTTAGTCTCAGGATTGAGATATCTCGCTCCATAAGGACAGGCCTGAATGCAGTAACGACATCCTATACAGTAGTCTTTATCAACAAGGACAACTCCATCTATTGTCTGGTATGTGGCTCCAACAGGACAGACCTGCACACAGGGTGGATTGTCACATTGATTACATAACTTTGGAACGAAAAAGGTGCGAAGGATTTCTTTCTCACTAACGGGCTCGGGGAAGCCATGCATTCCACCTTCAGGACTATCCACACTCGTTTCTCCATCGACTGTAATAGTATATCTTTCCACCCAGGTTCTGAAGAAATAGGGTTCCTGAGGAACATTATTTTCGATCTTGCACGCCTCTACACATCGTCCACACCCTATGCACTTGTCGATGTCAATACCCATCGCATAGTAGTGCTCCTTCGGATTGTATTTCCCATAAATACTTTCCAATGTGGAAGTGTTTTCACGAGATGCCTTTTTGAAGAAGGGGAATATTTTAGAAAAAAGACCGCCAAGAAAAAACCCGGAGGGAATTATGAGGAGGCTTTTAAGAAAGTTCCTCCTATTTGTTACGTTATCAAGAAGCTCTTTAGTATTCATTGCTTCTCATCCTCCTTTATGCCGGCTTCAGGATAATGGGGATAGTGACACTCCCAGCACAAAAAACCGTTGCCATGAGTTTTGATGTCCACACGCGGAATTTCAGGGGAACTTTCTGCCTCCTGTGCGTGGCACTGTCCACAGAATTCTCTATTCCTCGGTTTATCCGGCAAAGCCATCCTTGGATTTAATTTATGCTCTTCCTTCGCTTCGTGGCATCGAGTACAGGGTAGGGGTGCGTGGGGTGAGACAATTTTAGTCCGGGCGATTTGCGTGTGGCATGGGTCGCATTCCTGGGGCGTAACAGGAGGAACCGGGTCATGGGGATTATGGCAGAAAATGCAGGGCTTACCGGGATTATGTCTTACAGGGTCAATCTGTGGGAATCCTGTGGGTCTTGTGGGATTATATCCATGACACAACGGACAATAGGCGCGTTTTCTTGGTGCAGGGGGTTTGTACTCATACGGGTCCTGGGTATGGGCATAGGCAGGCCCATGGCATACTTCGCAGGCAACCCCCCGATGGTATGATTTGTCTTTTAAAATGTATATATCATCATGGCATTCGTTGCATGCAGTTTCCCCGCCATATTTAATTTCCCTGGATACTGCAGATTGTAATGAATCGGCACGATAATGACCGTATTGCCCAAAACTTGCGGGCATAAGAAAATGGCGGGCAATTAGGAAAATGAGAATTAAGACAATAGAAAGGGCGAGAAGATATTTTATCTGTTGAGGCATACCTTACTCCGTTTCACGATATGAAAAAATAATTACCACCTCTTTTTCTTGTAGTATTTTTTTCACGGGTAACAACGTTTTTAAAATTTTTATGTTGGAAAATCGCTCCTTTGTTTAAAGTTAGTGCAATAAATGTGCCATAATAGATCGGCATATTTTTTATCTAACAATGCTTTAAACGAAAAAACTCAGTTAGTTTTTTCAAATTCCTCTAGAATTTGGTAGCCAATGGATCTAAGTCGAAACCTTCCTTACGTATATATGTCTCGCAATTTCATCATCTATGGCAATATCTGTCTCTCCTGCTCTTAATACATATGCAGGTTGTTTTTGGTGAAGGACGATTTCAGCTCCGGGAATGATTCCCAGGTTGGTAAGTTGATGCAATCTTATATGGTGCCTGGGTACCAAAAAGATTATCTTTGCCCTATCTCCGGGGATTATTTTCGCGAGTGGAACGACAAATTCCTTAGTTTCTTCTTTAAGAATTCCGCAGCATTCTCCTAGAGGAATCGGTTTTCCATGTGGACAAAACCTGGGATGTCCAAGGAAAGCACAAATAGATTCCGTGACCTCGGGACCAAGAATATGTTCAAGCTCACAGGCTGTAGAGTCCATTTCAATGGACCCTACCCGGAGTATATCTTTAAGAAGCTTCTCGGCGAGACGGTGGCGCCTGACTATCATTTTTGCCCTCGCTTCGCCGGTTGTGGTAAGGTTGATTTTGCCGTCACTCTTACTTAAAAGATTCGCGTCCAGAGCACATGTCATAGCTTTTTTCACGTCTTTGTTCCAAGACCTTTTGTAGATTGTTTCTTCGTCTTGGATGCTTTCTTCCCTGAGCTTCCAGATAAGCTCAAGCAGTTCATCGCTTTCTTCATCGTATTTCATGCTCTTCCCTCTGGTTTAAAGATTTTCTTTAGCCACAGGATAAGTTTTGACTCCTGGGGGAAGGAATATCCACATCTCGGGCAGCAGATCAACAGGCAGTCTCCTATACTTATAGGGCAACTTATACACTTTTCGGTTCCCTCCTCCCTATGAAATTCCTCTCCACACAACGGGCAGGAGATTAGATTCCGAGGCTCCACAGTATCCAATTCGTCATACCTCCTACAATAATGGCTATGAAAAGAACTATCCCAACTATAATAAGGGCGGTTCTGAGCCCTTGTTCCTTTATAATTATTAGAAAATTGGCAACACAGGGGACAAATAGCGTAATCGTGACAAGACTTACCAAAACCTGATGGCTGCTCAAATATCCACTCTGTTGAAGATCGAAAAGGCCGGCAGCACCATAGTCTCTTCTCAGGAATCCGATTAAAAAGGCATTAGTGGCCTCTTTAGGAAGGTCAAGAAATTTTACTACGATCGGTGAAGCCAGATTCTGTAAAAATCCAAGAACCTTGAGCCTATCCAAGACAAAAAGTATTATCGTTCCCAAGATAAAGAGCGGGACCGCTTCTTTCAAATACCATTCAAGCCGCGCAATAGTCTTAACGATTACGTTGCCGATTTGTGGAATCCTTATGGGCGGAACCTCAATAATAAGGTCTCGGCTTTCTCCTTTTACAAAGTAAGAAGCGAGGAAGCCAACTGCGAAAAGAACAACACAAATTTCTACTCCCCAAAAGAAAATACCCCACGGAGGTAGAGTAGAGGCCATAGCAAATACCACAGCGAGCTGGGCCGAACACGGGATTCCTACAGCCAGAAGAAATATCACAATTAGCCTTTCTTTTTTCGTCTCGAGCATCCTCGTGGTAAGGGTTGCCATTGTGTCACATCCCAGCCCCAGTACCATCGGGAGTACAACTTTTCCATTTAGCCCCATTAACTTAAACACCCTGTCAACCATAATGGCCAGCCTTGGGAGGTATCCGGAATCTTCGAGGATACTAAAAAAGATGAAAAATGTGCAGATTACCGGAAAAATGATTGCAAGTGAGTATGTCAGCGCCATAGTAATTATTCCAAAATCACCTACCAGAAAATCAATCAGTATCTTGAAGGGAATAATTTTGGGTATGACTATTTTAAAAAAGGGGTTTATATATCCTTCAAAGACGGTTACCTCCAAGAAATCAACGAATGTTCCTGCCCCCAGTTTTCCCACGAAGAGATATGCGAGGTACAGTATCAAAATTAATATAGGAATTCCAAATACAGGATGAGTCGATGTCCGTCCTAAAAGATCCAGGGTTCGGTTGCCTGATTTAAAAGAGGCAGTTGATACCTTCTGAACGATTTCTTTTGCGAGCTCAAGCCTCTTCAGACCGATGAAATAGCTTATAGGATATTCCCTTGAGCCGAGCTTGGAGAGAGGATCAAGTCCAGCAATTGAGTCTAGCTTTTCTTTAGGAATTCTGTTAATAATGTCTTCATCCATTCTGCAGTCGCCTGATATGATAGAAAGGCCTATAAATCTTGAGAAATGAGGGTTTGATAGAATTTGTTTCACTTCTGCTAACATTCCTTCTATGGCTTGAGAGTAAGGAACTCTCAGTTGAGGGATACTCGAATTTACAAGTTCGTTCTTAATTCCTTCTATTCCTTTTCTTTCGATTGCCACAGTCGGAACGATAGGAACCCCAAGTTTATGAGAGAGATTTGCTATGTTAATGTCGACTCCTCTTTGTTGCGCTTCATCCATCATATTAAGAACTATGAGTAAGGGAAGTCCCATTTCTGCAACCTGAATTGTTATATACAGACCCCTCTCCAGGTTTTTTGCATCTATAACCTGAATTATAAAGTTAATGTCATCTTCGAATATAATATTTCTAACAACCCTTTCGTCTTCCGACGTCGGCGTCAGGCTATTAACCCCGGGCGTGTCTATAAGAGAAATCGTTTCTGAGCCGATTTTCATCTCTCCCGAGGTTATCTCGACCGTTGTTCCTGGATAATTTGAAACGGTAACGTATCTTTTGGTAAGGGCACCAAAAATTAAGCTTTTCCCGACATTAGGATTTCCGATTAAAGCAGCCTTCTTTGGATGAGTGGGGTTCTCAGACTTGGCTTTGCTAAACATTTATAGAGCGCCACATGAACAATTAATTTTCAATTTTTATGACATACGTGCAAAAATAAGGCCAATGAGATGGCTCATTCATTCCAGAAGCGCAGTTACGATCTAAGTGGAACCTAAAAATATATCAAGAGAATTGTGGTAAAAGTGGGTTTGTTAGAATAGGGATTTCCTGTAGTTATTGGCTATGAACTTCATAGATTTGGCTGGGCATTGGGACAAAAGAATTAAATATGGATTTTCGAGTTAAAATTCTGGCAAATTTATAGATGATCGGCTTATTCCTTGTCAATAACTCCTTCTTTGTGGTGTAAGATTTTAGGACATTTTACAACTCCAACATTTCAATCACATAAATACGTCTAAGCACAACAGGTGGTGAAATTAATTCCTTTTATTCTCATTTCATCTCGTCTTAGACGTTATCCAAACCTCCTCTTCGTGGGGAAAATTGTTATTGCAATGGGCTGTATTATTAAGGCTCGGCAGATAGATTATGTCGGATTTAACGAATTCAATGTTCCCGATTCTACACTAGAAACAGCTGATTGATCGTCATGAAATTAGCCAAGCAGGTAAGTGTAATATACTAGAAAAAGGAATTACGTCGCTCAAATAAGTGGCACCGTTATCTGGCGCGAGTGATCAAAAAAAATATGCTAAGACCTTATCCATCGGTGGCCTTCAGATATGATTATACCCTCCGCGGAGCGAATTAATCATAAAAATCTATTTTAAAATCCACCCCAATACTGCCCAATGTGCTTTCGCCTTCATTTACGCGCTGAGTTGCGGAAGATCCAAGCACTTCTTTTTGCATCTGACTTTGCCGCTATTAAATGCCGAACACTGAGTAACATCATCGTATTGCCGAAAAGTGAAGATACTGGGCTCGAATTTCGCTGACACAACCTTTCTTTTAAAGGGGCAGAAAAAGGTTTTCATTACTAGTCGTTTCGATATTGAGATAGCTTCTACCCCGAAGTAAACAATAATGACTATCATGCCTAAAAGGGCAATAAGCATTGCACCAACGGCGTAAGGAGCCAACAATGCGATAAATATAACAGCAGCAATACCTTTCATAATTTGTACCACCTTATTTATCCCTCCCTTATATCATATTCGCTTATGCAGATATGAACGAATTATACAATGCAGATTCATATATGTCAAGACATATATGAATTCTTATGATAGAATATAATAGACTCGAATCGAACGGAGGCCTAATGTTTATAATGATTTGTGTATGTTACGATACAGGCGTGGCGTCAAGCTGTCAGATGTCAAATAAACTGACATTAATGGCTGACAAAGCCATAAAAAGTAGGAGAGTACTTTGAGAAGAAAATTGACGACCGCTACTTCTAATTTTCCATAAAGCTCTCATCAAGGGTTACCAGACTACTGGAGAGGATAAAGCCATTGAGGCCCCGGGTATCATTGATATGGAGCTCGAAGATATCAGAAACCTTTCCTATGAGTAAAAGGTATGATCTATATGACCTATCACTCTTTGGAACAGTTGAATAAGTTAGGTTTGCAGATTAAAGCCGATTCGTATCCAGCTAAGACATTGGGAAGACGTTCATATTATATTGGTATGAAATTTGCTGTTGTTTCTAGGAGTGAACTGATGATGAGAGGGAATAATAAGCTGAGTGTCATTTTTATCCCAGTTATTTATTCGTGCACTATTGAAGCGATGGCTGTTCACGTAATTACGAAACTGTCTGAAGCACCAGTTCGCATTTTGCTATTCCTTCTGACTATGCCATCTATGATCGGCTTAATTAGGTCGGGTTCATGGGCGCGGGATGGAAGTTCAGTAGAGTATTCGGGTTGTGCTTTGCAAGTTGTAATGACATCCGATATAATTGATTCGAAATCTGGTCTGGAGTCTTTGAGTTTGTAGCAGGAAAAGATTGAATAAATATAGATTTTACTCGGGTTAATCATGAATCTTCTTTTAGCTCTGACTTTTATATCAATGATTGGTTCGCTCTATGCTTCATTTATTTACGCGCCGACCGAGAAGGTTATGGGACCGATCCAAAAAATTTTTTATTTCCATATGGGAACCGTTTGGGTCGCCACTATTTCATTTGTAATCGTATTTGTTGCAAGTATACAGTATCTGAGAAAAGAGAGTCGTAACTGGGATATCCTGGCTTACTCTGCCGCTGAAATAGGTGTGGTTTTTATTACGCTTACACTAGTATCGGGTAGTATTTGGGCAAAACCCATCTGGGGGACTTGGTGGACTTGGGATCCGCAACTCACTACTACATTTATTCTCTGGATTCTCTACATTGTTTATATGATACTGCGTTCATCTGCGGGTAATGATATAAGGAAAGCAAAATTTGCCGCTGTTTTTGGGATTATCGCGTTTTTAGACTTGCCGCTTGTTTACATTTCGGCGAGAGTTATGCGTGGAATCTCCCCGGTTGTATTTGGATCCGGTGGCGGTGGTATTGCGCCGGAGATGATGGTCGCATTGCTCGTTACACTAGTAGCTTTTACTTTTTTGTTCCTGTTGATACTTAAGCATAGAGTAGAACTAGAAATCATGAAAGATAATATCCTTAGGCTTAGATTAATGGAGGCAAGGTAAAGCAGATGTCTTATCTTTTCTGGTCGCAAGTAATTTTTTGGATTGTACTTTTACTATATGTTTATTATCTTATTAGAAAAAACCATGACTTGAAAAATCAGTTAGAGTCTATCGAGTCTTCTCTCGATTCAAATGAAGGAGGTCGGTAGCTTATTTATTGCAGTGAGGACGGTTAATTGATGCTAAAAGGAAAGACAAAATTCATAGTAGCCATCGTTGTGATCGCAGTTGCTATAGCATACCTCGTTTACGGTGGTGTCAATGATACGATGATCTACTATCTTACCGTTCAGGAATTGAAGGATAAGGTACCTTCAGTGTATCAGCAAAAAGTAAGGGTCTCGGGAAAGGTCGTTCCCGGATCGATTAGGAATGAGATTGATGGAAGTCTAGAGTTTACGATTGCGGACGGGGAAGAAACATTGGATGTAAAGTATAAGGGAATAGTTCCTGATATATTTAAAGATGACATCGAAGCGGTCGTTGAGGGTCTATATACGCCGGATAACGTATTTGTGGCTAGTTTGTTGTTGGCCAAATGTCCCACCAAGTACGAATCCACAGATTCTTTAAAAAGGTCTGAAAATATATAAAATGGTCGAAACTGGAAGCATTTCTATATTTTTAGCTTTTATACTCTCCGTGTACGCGATATTTGCTTCGGTCGTTGGAGCGAAAACCAGAAGGAACGATTTAATCAAAAGTGCCGAGAACGGGTCACTTGCAGTCTGTTTTCTTCTAATCATAGCAGCCGTCTCGTTGATACATGCTCTCCTGAATCTAGATTTCAGCCTTAAATATGTCGCCTTAAACGCAAGTAGCGATCTGTCTACCATTTACAGGATAACCGCATTGTGGGCGGGCCAGGCTGGATCCCTGCTTCTATGGTGCCTAATACTCTCAATATATACATCCCTTGTAGTGCTTCAGAACAGGCGACGAAGCAGGTTCACACCATATGTCCTCGCGACACTCGCTGCTGTTTCGGCCTTCTTCATATTTCTTGTAGCCTTTGTTGAGAGTCCTTTCGAAAAGCTACCCTTCGTCGCTGAAGAGGGACGGGGGCTAAACCCGATTCTGCAGAATGGCTATATGGCCATTCATCCTCTAACCTTATACCTTGGTTATGTTGGAGTCACGGTACCCTTTGCATTTGGGATGGGCGCCCTTCTGAGCGGCAAGTTGGATGACGAGTGGATAAGACAATCTAGAAAATGGGCACTGCTTGCATGGACATTCTTAAGCCTTGGTTTGTTGCTGGGTGCAAGGTGGGCTTACTTGGAATTAGGTTGGGGTGGTTACTGGGCATGGGATCCCGTGGAGAATGCCGCATTTATGCCATGGCTTGTCGGAACGGCGTTTGTTCACTCGGTAATGATTCAAGAAAAAAGAGGAATGCTAAAAAAGTGGAATTTATCGCTGATAATACTAACGTTTTTCCTGGCAATATTTGGCACCTTTGTTACCAGAAGCGGGATACTTTCCTCGGTTCATTCGTTTGCCCAGTCAGACATTGGTCCCTATTTCTTAGGTTTTATAGGTTTCATACTTATTTTCTCATTTGCCATGTTTATTCTTAGATTAGATGATCTTAAAAGCGATAATCATTTCGACTCCATTTTATCTAGAGAGAGCGCTTTCATATTTAATAACCTTCTTTTTCTGGGCGCTGCTTTTACCGTATTTCTGGGAACAATATTCCCACTCATATCCGAACTAGTCACGCGGAACAAGATTCTTGTCGGTCCCCCGTATTTTAATAAGGTGAACGTTCCGATCGGCTTAGTATTGATACTTCTGATGGGAATTGGTCCGCTAATTTCCTGGAGGAAGGCGTCGAAGGATAATTTAATCAGGAATTTCACGTTTCCAGTAGCAACCGGAATTCTGACATCTGTAATCTTATTTGTTTTCGGAATCAGACACATTTATGCTCTTATTTCCTTCGGTCTGTGCGCGTATGTGACCGCAACCGTGTTTGTAGAATACTACAGGGGGATGAAGGTCCGGGTTAGGAGAGGGGAAAATTATTTGCGAGCCTTCGGGAGACTCGTATCCAAGAACCGCAGGAGATACGGTGGTTACATAGTCCACCTCGGAGTTGTTTTGGTAGTGATCGGTGTGACTGGCTCATCTGTTTTTGTTAAGCAAAAAGAGGCAACACTGAAGCCAGGGGAATCTATGAGTGTTGGTGATGTCACTTTGAGGTTTGGAAATATCAACCAGTATACGACAGATGCGAAACATGTGACAGCCGCTAGCCTCTCAGTATTTAATGGCGAGAGAAAGGTCGGAGAAATAGTTCCAGAAAAGAATGTGTATATTTACTCCGGAAATCGTGAAATTAATCAAGAAACTGAGGTTGCAATTCTTTCTTCGTTTACACATGACCTCTATGTAATACTTTCAAATTTTCAAGATGGTAGCGCTAGCTTCAGGGTTTTAATAAATCCAATGATATCGTGGATTTGGGCCGGCGGCGTGGTTCTACTTTTGGGGGCAATCGTTATTATGTGGCCTACTCCCATCAAAAAGGAACAGGAAGTACTTGCCAGATATAGCATAGGATCAAAGGACATGACGGCAGAAGTTTAGAAATTTCCTCTCATTGCCATTTTAATCCTTATTATTGAATAGTTCCAGAAAGCTAGGAATGTCAAATTGGAAATAATTATCTTGTTGGCGATAGTGATTCTTACAGCAGTCTTTATAACCTTGCCTTTCTTCAAAAAAAACGCCGACGTAGAAAACCCAATTGAGCAGATATCTAATCCTGTTGAAAACCCTTCTCTAAAAGAGTTGAAAAAGCTTAACTCTGAGAAGGAATTACTTTACACGGCGTTAAATGATATAGAATTTGATTATGGACTGGGAAAACTATCGAGAGAAGATTATGACGAACTTAAACGAGATTACAAAGCAAAAGCCGTGTCCGTACTTAAAGAGATAGATGAAATTGGTAAAGGTGTACATTCTACGGAGTTAGAAGATGAATTAGAAAAAGAGATAACGGCAATAAGGAAGTCAAAGTTACCGGAAGAAAATGAAATCGAAGAGGAAATTTTGAAAGCCCGAAAACAGAACAACGATAAAAATAAATATCTAACATGTATGAATTGTGGGAGGCAATACAGCGCAGGGGATCTTTTTTGTTCAAGGTGCGGTATCGGCCTAAAAGATGTCAGCTAAGGTGCCTAATTTGAAAGGAATAAATAATTTGTCTGTTATCTCGACGATCGCATTTTTGCTTCTGTCGTCTACGGTCTTTTTAGGAGTGGATATATTTGCTCAGGTGGATGCCGAGAAAGCGGATCTTGGAAAGGATCTATTTATCCAAAATCGATGCGTTAATTGTCATACAATTGGCAGGGGTACATTTGTGGGCCCAGACCTGGCAGGGATCAGCAGCAAATATAGTAAAGATGAAATAAAGCAATGGATAGAGAATCCTCAACAGGTGTACCAGGCAAAGGGTAAAATGCCCATAAACGAGGGCTATCCTCCGATGCCTCCGCTACAGGTTCCGCAAGCTCACATTGACGTCATTGCAGACTATCTTTTTTCTAAGAAGCCCGTTCAATCTACAAAAGATTATGGTGATATTAAGGGTAGTGTCACGAACAAAACTAGTGACGAGCTCACGGGTGGAATCGAACTCACCCTGCGTGAAATGTTAGGAGATCGTGTTACGGATGAAAAGAAACTTATGACAGACAAAAATGGAGCTTTTGAATTCAGAGATTTACCCTGGAACCGTAGCTATACGATTACCCTAAATTATAGGGGCACCGAATATGTAACGGATAAGTTGGTTTTTTACCCGGATGAGGATACGAAGACTACTGAGCTACCCGTATATGAACCAACCGAAAGCGACAGTGAAATAATAATAAAACAAGCTCATATGATTTTACAGGTCGCTACGGACTCGATTTCGGTTGCAGAATTACTGATGTTTGAAAACAAAGATAAGAAGATATACGTCGGTTCTGAGGTGGTTGATGGTAAAAGGGAGACCTTAAAGTTTCATCTACCCGGTGATGCTAGCAATATTCAGTTCATCCATGGTATTACGAGTGAAAACGTTGTTCAAACCGAATCCGGATTTTCGGATACGTCTCCGATTTGGCCAGGTGTTAGCAGGGTAGTTTACACGTATACAATTCCATTTAAATCCGGGAAAAATGTGATCGAAGACAGGGTGAATTATCCCACTGATAGTTTCTTACTTCTTGTTTCTGATTTGGATGAGAAGGTGACTGTGGAGGGTCTTAGTGGAGGTGATGTCGTAGATATTCAAAATGAAAAGTTTGTTCAGTGGACTGGCAGCAATCTAAAATCTGGCTCCTCAATAGTGGTAACTATTAATAAATCGTTTGATCGTGAATCAATCGCCAAGTGGGCGGCAGTTGGCGTGGTTTTGCTTGTTGTCGGGGGTGGGATACTATACGCATTTATTTTCAAAGGGAAGGGGTTTGATAGAAACGAAAGCAAGGAGACCTTGAATGATATTGAAAAGGAAAAGGCCTTGTTGATACAGGAGATCGCGGAGCTCGACGATAGATTTGAGGGGGGAGGGTTGGATGAAGAAATATATAAAAAGGTCGCGTACGGAGAAAAAAGAGAGACTAATTAAACTGGTTCAGAGAATCACTGAACGAAGTTAAATTTTATGGAATCCGAGACTTCCTGCAGCAGGGTAGGGGGCTTCGCTAATTAAATATCCCCCAGAATATGTTGAATTAAAGCGACGGCAACAACGCTGGCTGTTTCAGTCCTTAGTATTCTTGGACCAAGACCAACAGGTGAAAATCCCCACTCCATGGCTAATTTTATCTCAAATTCCGAAAGACCTCCTTCCGGGCCTATGAATATTGTAACAGTCTTAGGAGGTTGTGATATGTTCTTGATGTAATCACTTAACTTAGTTTTAGAATGCTCATAACATATAAGTCTTAAGTCGCTATCACGACAGTAGATTCCACAGCCGTCAAACCCAATAACCTCGTGAATTTTAGGAGCCTTCACCCTACCACATTGTCTTCGAAGCTTCTAATGCAATTCTCTGCCATCTCAAAGCCTTCTTCGTTTCTCTCACTTGGGATCTCTCAGTTACAACCGGTACTATAGAATCAACTCCTAGCTCCGTTGCCTTCTCAATGATAAAGTCCATCTTACTTGCTTTTGGTATGCCCTGTAAAAGGGTTATTTCGGTGTTGGATTCGACATTAACCTTGGTGGAGGTGAGTATCTCCACCCTTATCTGCGTTTTATTGATCTCAATTATCTTGCCGACATGTTCAAAGGATGTTTCATCAAAGAGCACTACTTCGTGGCCTGGTTTTAATCTTAGCACCTTGACAATATGCCTATAATCGGAGCCCGTAATGATTACCTGTCGATTGGATATATTCCTGTTACTGATCGGAAATCTAGCCACTTTAATTTTTACTTTGTTTGTCTGGCGGTGAAATAAGATGCAATTTCTTTTGTAAGTCCTTGAACCGTGTATGTTCCTGAAATAATCTCAGGTTCGATTCCATAACTTCTTATCGTTTCGGCTGTTATTGGTCCAATACATGCAATTGTCGATCGCGAGATGATTTTTTTATCCCTTCCAATCATTGAAAAGAAGTTTTTAACAGTCGATGAACTTGTAAATGTTATAACATCTATGAAACCGTTCCGCAGCAACTTTCTAACCTTATCTATTTTCAATTTTCCAGGCATCTTGGTTTCGTAGACGGGAAATACATCGACACTGGCACCCATGTTTCTGAGTTTCATTGGAAGTATTTTTCTTGCTATCCTTGCCCTGGGTATAAGAACCCGACTTCCCTTAACATTGATTTTCTCAAAAAGCTTTATTAAACCTTCAGCCCTGTACTCTTCAGGAATCAAATCCGCATTAATACCCATCTTGTTAATCTCATTTTTTGTCTGTTCTCCAATGGCTGCGATCCTTATACCCTTGAGGTCCCTTACATCGCTTTGCTTTTGCCTGAGCCTTTGGAAAAAGAAGATTACCCCGTTTACACTCGTAAAAATAAGCCAATTGTAGCGGTCTAAATTCTCAATGGCCTTATCGATTCTGGTCCAAGTCCTGAGAGGTACCACTTCGATAGTGGGAAACTCAATTACCTGTGCTCCTTCCTCTTCTAGGAGTTCGGCAAATATTTTTGCCTGGATTATGGCCCTAGTCACCAGAACCGTTTTACCAAAGAGGGGCTTTGATTCAAACCAATTTATCTTATCTCTTAAATTAACCACGTCGCCGACCGCGATGATCGACGGTGAAGATATTTTCTTTTCTTTTGATAAGCTAACGATATTCCCTATAGTTCCTGTGAGCGTTGATTGATTTGGGAGAGTGCCCCAAGTTATAATGGCCACTGGGGTCTTAGGTGACTTCCCCATCTCGATTAGCTTTTTCATATTCTGTTCCAGTTTTTCAACTCCCATAAGGAATACCAGTGTGCCTATCTTGGCCAGGGCTTCCCAAGGCAGCGAAGTTTTTACCTTTTTTGGGCCCTCATGGCCTGTAACCACTGCAAACGATGATGAATAATCTCTGTGTGTAAGCGGTATCCCGGCATACGACGTCACCCCTATGGGAGATGATACACCCGGAATTACGTCAAACCGAATACCGTGCTTTGAAAGTTCAACCGCTTCCTCGCCCCCCCTTCCAAATATAAATGGGTCTCCGCCTTTGAGCCTTGCAACGATTTTTCCCTCCAGTGCTTTGTTGGTGATCAGCCTGTTTATTTCTTTTTGTGGAATCTCCTTATGGCCTCTTTTTTTTCCAACATATATAATCTCCGCTCCTTCTCTAGCAAATATAAGCAGCTCTGGGTTTACCAGGTGGTCGTATACTATTACTTCCGCCTGCGCCAAGAATTTCTTGCCCTTTAGCGTTAGTAGTCCCGGATCTCCCGGACCAGCACCAATGAGATATACTATTCCCTTTTTCATCATTGATTAACTAAAAGAAATCCGAAGGAATTGTTGCTTGTCAAGGAGATTTGCTTTGAGATGCTTCTTGAATTGAATGATTGTCGGTTGGTCTATATTCCCCTAAGGGATCGTCATTCACTGGGAATGTTTGATGGATCTCCTTGACCCATAAGTGTTGCGCATCTTTACCCGGCTTGGCACAAGTGATCATACGATTCTCCAAGGCCGGGTCAATATAATTAAAGCTTTCAATGCCAACGGGGATGTTCAACCAAATTCGGATTAAACCCTTTTGCACTCTCATTATTATTATAACGGCCTCAAGCAAATGATATTAGAAATAGTAGACTGGCAATTATCTCTCTTCATTTTCGGTCGCTTCCAATCATAAAACCAAATCTATAATAACAATTCTTTTTTTAGACGATTGACGGTCTGAGCAATTATTAAGGCTTCTTAACTAAACAATTTCTTTTCTTCTTCTCTCATGTCTATGAACCTTCCCTTAGGCATGAGGAATGCAGAAATAAAGGCAACTACTGCGATGAATAATCCGGTTAAAAATACATTTCTTAGTGAGCTAGCTAACAGCTGGGTTAATGCATTATGGATTTCAGGGGATAATGAACTCCTTGCTTCGGGGTTCACAATCAAATCTGGATTCTTTAGATAGTGCAATTCCGAGGCCTCAAATGACTTTGAAAGTGAGCCGGTTCCAAATAGCATGGTGGTACTCAGGACCATTCCCATTACACTTACTCCGATTGTAGCACCCATGGACCGGAAGAATTGAGTTGCGGAGGTAGCGATTCCGAGCCTAAATCTAGGAACGGAATTTTGAACGGCAAGGAGCAAAGGAATGAAGATCATACCCATTCCTGTCCCAAGGATAAGCAATACTACGATAGTACCACTATGCGATGTATCCTTACTCATACCGCTGAGAAGAAAAAATCCAATAGATAATAGAGCAGTGCCAATTATAATGATCTGTCGATAACCAAATCGAAGCATTAATTTCCCGGAGATGCTTGAGAAAAAAACCCAACTCAGTAACAATGGCGTAAGAATGGTGCCCGCTTGCGTAGCATTCGTTCCAATTACCCCTTGAATAAATAAAGGTATGAATGATATTGACCCGAACATTGCCATTCCCACGAGGAAGCCGGTAATGACGGAGGTCTTGAAAAATGGGTTTGAAAACAATTCGAGTGGGAGGATTGGATCTTTCGCAAGCTTCTGTGTTTTGATAAATAGCCACATTAAAGGGATGCATGATACCAGCATCAGAGTTACAACCAGATAGTGTAAGCTGTCCCCCTTGCCGATCTGTGTCAGACCAATTAGAAAAAGTGAGACAAGTGCAGTTAATACTGTCGCTCCCTTAATATCAAGAAATACTTTCCTGTTAGTAACTGTGTTTTCTTTGAGTGCAAACCATATTACCAATACGGCGATGACTCCGAAGGGAATATTAAGGTAAAAAACCCATCTCCACGAAAACTGATCTGTAATAACGCCTCCTAGAATTGGTCCGACAATGCTAGAGAGGCCCCAAACACCGCCGAAAAGACCCTGCACCCTTGCCCTTTCCTTTAGTGAGAACATTTCTCCGACGATTATCATTCCCAAGGTCAAAAGCGCGCCGCCGCCGAATCCCTGAAGTGCACGAAATAAAATTAAAGCATTCATGGACTTTGATTGTCCCGAGAGTGCAGATCCTATAAGGAATATGGCAATGCCGATAATGTAGAACCTTTTCCTCCCATAAAGGTCTGACAGTCTTCCCCAGAAGGGAAGCGAAATAGTCGAGGTCAGAACGTAGGCGGAAAAGACCCAACTGTAGATGCTCAGGCCCCCCAGACTTGAGACAACAGTAGGCATTGCGGTGCTAACAGCCGTAGCTTCAAGTGCACTTAGAAACATTCCGATCATTAGCCCCATGGTGACAAACATTCTTCTGGATTTGGAGATCATGGGAGACTGTAAGGCATCTTCGGTCCGATCTGGGGTGGATAGGTTTTCAGGCGCATCAAATCGTACAAAGTTAGTCGAGTCATTACCTAAGGCTCTTTTTTTCATGTGTTCTCCGGTTGAACGTGGGTTGTATGAGTCCTTGACACTGAAATAGTTCAATTAAATCTAATTCTGAGCTATGCTAAACAATGGGTTTGTCATTGTTAATCTACTTTTTTTGCCATACTGATTGCCTCAAAAATAATTATCAATTGGTGAATCACATGATAACGAATCGATTGGTGGTTAAGGAAATCTAAGAATGTTTGTAGGTATCTGGCAAATTTTTCGTTCCGTGCTTATTATACCTAGTTAAATAACATGTTTAATAGATCCGTAACATTTTCTTTGATTTTTAGTTACTAAAATATAAAATCTAATCTGCATGCAGATGGAAACTGATATCGAGCTCATGAGGAGAGTCAAATCAGGGGATGACAGTGCTTTCACAGAATTAATGAAAAGACACTACAAGTCTATTATGAATTATATATATCGTTTTACTAATGATAGAAATGATTCAGAAGACTTAGCCCAAGAAGTCTTTTTAAGGGTTTACCGATCGGTGCAAGAATACAAACCGCAGGCTAAATTTTCCACATGGCTCTATAAGATTGCTACGAATGTGTGCCTAACTGAAATAAAAGTAAGAGGCAGGATGAATAAAGTGAGTTTAGATGAAATTCAGGAGAATAGGCAAGATATCGGAGATTCGAATTCGCCGAGTGGTTATGATTTGATCAACCGAAGGGACATTAAGGATAGCATTTTTCAAGCGTTAAATTCAATACCTGAGAAAGAGAGGATTTCGATTATTCTTTGCAAATACGAAGGGTTGTCCTATGATGAGGTAGCCGGTGTAATAGAATGCACCGTGGGTGCTGTTAAGACTTATATTCATAGAGGGAGAATGAAACTGATCGAAAAATTAAAACCAATTTTGGAAGAGAGGGGAGAAAATGAGTTGTGAGAATTTTAAGAGCTTGATACTCGATTACACTATCGATGACCTAGACGAGTCACGGATGAACGAGTTGAAGGCTCATTTGGACGTGTGCAACGAATGTAATGAATTTCTGTCATTCGCAGACCTGGAATGGAAGTTATTGGATAAGTGGGAAGGGATCGAACCAAAAGACGATTATATAACAAAGTTTTGGGAAAGATCGGGTCATCGGGAAGTAGGCCGTAAGCCATCGTTATTCAATCTATTTAACTACCGGGTGCCGAATTGGTCGTATATATCCGTTGTGTTTCTATTCCTCATTATATTTGTGGTTGCAATTGTATATGTGACCACGGAAAATCGTGTAGTTAAGTATACGGAGAAGGACAGAGAGGACGAAAAGCTACTATTCGAAGTTGACAGAACAATCTCTTTCGACAGTGCGGACATGTTGGAGATCTATGGGCTTTGGAAGGTTGACAATGATAACAACAAGGGAGGATAGGAATTGAAAAAGACTTACTTCATTATTTTATCTTTAATATTGTTTTACTCACTAAACGCTTACAGTCATGGTGGCTATGGGAGTGCCAAGTGGTGGAAAGATGCCGGAGTTGTCAAGGAACTTAATTTAACAGAGGATCAAGTCAACCTCATAGAGCAAATATTCAACAGTAATAAAGGCCAAATAGCAGACTTGAATTCACAACTAAAACAGAAACAATCAGAGTTCCGATCGAAGATCGAAGACCCAAATTCAAGCAGGGATGAAGTTCTCGAACTAAATGATGAGGTGGTGCACTTAAAGACAAAATTGAAAAGACTCAGGCTAGATATGTTGTTAAAAATAAGAGAAGTACTGACACCGGAGCAAAGGGAAAAGCTACACAAAATCAGGTTCACTGAATTTAAGAAGAAACATAAATAAGCCGTTTCGACCTTCTCACCATTCAACGGAGTATAATTCTTGAGGGCTATAGCCGTTAGCTATTTCTTTGCCCGACTTAGCACAAGTCGATGGGTATTATTTACACAGTTATACAATTCAATTAGAATTTTGGTCGGGTGATTGTGTCAAATCTCTTTAAAATTAAGACGGAATTCTCTCCTAAAGGTGATCAGCCGTCAGCCATAGATAAGCTTACAAAAGGCGTCCTTAAGGGTTTTAAGCATCAAGTACTGCTAGGAGTCACAGGAAGTGGTAAGACATTTACCATTGCGAAAGTAATCGCTAATCTGGACAAGCCAACATTAATTATTGCACATAATAAGACACTTGCCGCACAATTGTATGGAGAACTCAAAGAGCTGTTTCCAGAAAATGCGGTGCATTACTTTGTCAGCTACTATGATTACTATCAGCCCGAAGCCTATATACCCCAAACCGACACATATATAGAGAAGGATGCATCTATAAATGAGCATATCGATAGACTAAGACACGCGGCAACCTCATCGCTCTTCGATAGAAGAGACGTAATTATAGTTGCAAGCGTTTCGTGTATTTATGGTATAGGCTCTCCCGAGGACTATTACGGCATGCTTACCATAATTGAGGAGGGAATGGATGTCGAGAGGGACGAATTTCTTAGGAAGCTTGCCGATGCCCATTATGAGAGGAGCAAAAACGAGTTTTACCGAGGTAGTTTTACTGTCAGAGGCGATTCGGTAGAGCTCTTTCCATCACATGAGGAGTCGATAGCGTTAAGGGTGGAATTTTTTGGTAATTATGTCGAATCAATAAAGGAGATTGAACCATTAACAAGGAGAACGATAAGAAAAATAAAAAAAGCGATCATATATCCGAACACGCATTACGTTGCGCCGACGGAGAAGGTCATTCGTGCAATAAAAGGTATAAAGGAAGAGCTAATAGAGAGAATAGGCTACTTTGAATCTCGGGGCATGACCTTGGAAAAGAAAAGAATCGAGGAAAAAACAAATTATGATCTCGAACTTCTCTCTACAATCGGTTTCTGCCCGGGGATCGAAAACTATTCAAGACACCTATCGGGGAGGAGACCGGGCGAACCTCCTTGGACACTGTTGGACTATTTTCCAAAGGGTTCATTATTTATAATAGATGAAAGTCATCAAACAGTCCCGCAGCTTAGGGGAATGTATGAGGGTGACAGGAGCAGGAAGCTAACTCTGGTGGAGCACGGCTTTAGGCTTCCCTCCGCTATCGACAACCGGCCGCTTAACTTCTCTGAGTTTGAGGATAAGATCAATCAGGTGATTTTTGTCTCGGCTACTCCCGGGCCATATGAACTTTCTAATTGTGACACGGAGGTTGTTCCGCAGATCATACGCCCCACCGGACTAGCTGATCCTGAGATCGAAATACGACCGGCAGAGAACCAGGTAGACGATCTCCTAGAGGAAATAAAAAAGACGATAGAAATGTCTGATCGGGTCCTTATAACTACTCTTACCAAACGCATGGCAGAGGATTTGGCCGAATATTATAGACGACTCGGTGTAAGGGTAAGGTATATACATTCCGACATTGAAACACTGGAGAGGATTAGAATTATAAGAGACCTAAGGGTTGGGGTTTTTGATGTTCTAATAGGCATCAATCTTCTGCGCGAAGGGCTTGATATACCTGAGCTGTCACTTGTTGCCGTATTAGATGCGGACAAGGAAGGATACCTGCGTTCTGAAACATCCCTTGTACAGATCTTCGGCCGAGCTGCCCGGAATATACGGGGAAGGGTCATATTGTACGCAGATACGATTACGAATTCGATGTCGAGGGCAATTTATGAAACCCGCCGACGAAGAGAAATTCAATTGGCATTTAACAAGTCAAATCATATCACACCGAGGAGTATCGAGAAGGGTATAAGCGATATACTCGCTTCCATATACGAAGCAGACTATTTCACCGTTCCTAAGCATGATGAGGGTGAGATATTAGATGTTACTCCTGAAAAGATTCCGGGCCTTATTAAAAAACTTACGGAGGAAATGAAACTTGCTGCGAATAAGCTCGAGTTTGAGAATGCAGCCCGCAGCAGAGATAAGATAAAAAGACTCCGTGATCTGGAAATTAAGTACCTGGGAGAGATAAAGTGAACCTATCGCGGGCACAGGTTCTGTTCACGCATCTGATTGCTCTGTTAGGATTTTTTTCCATATGGATTACGGGGGCGGTTGACGAGCTATCCGCCATTGTTTTTGTAGCAGCGTTAACATTTAGTTTCATAAATTCAAAGAGTCGTAGACAATACTATATCAACGAAAGCCTCTCCACATTCCTCGCTATATCGCTTGTAGTCTATGTTCTAATGAGCTTCTTTGTTCTAGGGGTCGAAGTCTTTAAGGCAATTTTAATTTTCTTAATCTATACCCAGATCATTAAACTCCTCGCAAGGAAGGCAATAAGAGACATTGTACAAATCTACATACTAAGTTTCTTTCAATTCATTGCTGGGTCTGTAGTTGCTATCAATTTTGGCTATGGAGTTGCATTCGTGGCGTATGTAGCAGTATCTCTTTCCGCAATGGTTATTCTTAATATCACAAAAGAATCTCGTGTTACTTCTAGTAAGGAGGATCCTAACTTTGTTACTGGAAAATTTTTAAGTACCACTGCTTTGATCGGAATTTGCGTTTTAGTATTTACTGCAATGATCTTTATTTCTGTCCCAAGAATTAGAACAGGTTTTTTTATGAGTAATTTTATCAGACCCGAATCATTGAGGACCGGATTCTCAGATGAAGTAAAACTAGGGCAGGTTGGACAAATTAAGTTCGATAATTCACCCGTGATGCGGGTAATGATTTTAAACAAGGAGATCAAACGTGTTCCAAGACCTATTTATTGGAGAGGCATAGCGCTTGATCAATTTGATGGAACTCATTGGAGAGCCAGTAATCGCAACTATCAAACCATCAGAAAAAAATCCGATGGAGAAACAATGGTAAAGCGCTCGGGAAATGAGTTATTAGCCCAGGAGATATTAACTGAACCGATAGACACGGACATTCTATTTTCAGCTAATGTTCCTGTTGGCTTTCAGGGCCTGGAGGGACGTATGATCACTGAGATAAATGACTCCTACATTCTTCCGAACAACACATCGTATAAGCTCAAATATTTAGCATACTCAGATTTGCAAGTCCCGGAGGCCTATGCCCTGAGAGCCGACCAAGGGGTATATCCTGCTGAAATAATGAATATTTATCTCCAACTACCAATTCTAAATAAAAAAATTCAAGATCTTGCAAAACAGTTGACAAAAGACAAAACCAATGCATACGATAGGGTGGTTTCTATCAAAAATTATCTTCAAAACAATTTAAAATATACGAGAACCCTAGAAAGGGGAACCAGCGAATTCCCGTTAGATGATTTTCTCTTCGAAAATAGGGCTGGACATTGTGAATACTTTGCTACATCCATGACGGTTATGCTTAGGGTTCTGGGTATCCCTTCAAGAGTCGTCAATGGATTCATTGATGGTCAGTGGAACGCACTCGGCGACTTTTTTTTAATAAGAGAAAGCGATGCCCACTCCTGGGTAGAGGTTTACTTCCCGACATATGGTTGGGTTAGTTTCGACCCAACACCAGAGAGTGCGGACCCGGATGCGGAAAGGGGTGCCTTTTATTTCTTTAGTTCATACTTGGATTACTTGAGATTCCGTTGGAGTAGGTATGTAATAGATTATGATCAAAAGGATCAAAATCAATTTTTCAGGCATCTGAGGAGCAAGTGGGTCTGGCAAAAGAGAAACTTACAAAACAAGAGTTTTAGTGAACACTTAGTTGATAAAAGATGGTTAATAGCATTAGGCATTTTGGCTTTTACCGCCTTGTTATTCTTGAAAACGCCCGTATTCACAAGACTGCCCGGGTTTCGAGAAAGCGACACTGAGAAAAGAGCCTCTTCAATTTACAAAAAAGCGCTCTATATGTTATCCAAAAAAGGGTTTACTAAACACGATTCGATGACGCCAAGAGAATTTGCTAAAGCCGTAAGCTCAGATGAAAATTCAGCATCCGATACGTTTGAAGCCTTGACAGAGGAATATTTGGAGCTCAGGTTTGGCAAATTTAATGCCAATGAGAAGATTAAAACTTTAGAGAGGTTACTCCTTATTCTGAAAAACGATATTATATAGCCCTTTTTCACTCAGCTACCCTCTGTCATTCCGAGCGGCGCGAAGCAATCTCCTCTTTCTTGTGATTGTACTTCGCCCTACCTGTACTGAGTCAATTGAAGTGTGCGGTATAGACTCCGCCGCGGCGATCTCCTGCCCATCTCTTGACGGATCCGTTTGCCACCGATAATCCCATAACCACTTATTTCTATCTCAATTCCATAAAGAAGGCTGTTTGACTTTATCTTCTCTCATTGCTCTAATTTCTTATTATCGATCCCAGGGATTCTTCGCGGGCAAGACTTCCCGGAATAACATGAGCATTCGCTGGGACGAGGCGGTAGCTGCGGTAGCTGTGTCGGGTGCATGCAGTGTTGGGCCGCGATGTTTAAAGTACGCTGATAACTATCGTCCTTTTCCAATGCATGCAGAGAAGTTAATCTGTAGCGCCCCTTGTTTGATTGGTGAGGTAATTCTCGAGACCCATCTGCCCGATTTGCTCACGTTGCATTTCTGCCCAATCCACATGATCCTCTTCCATCTTGAGAATGCGGGTCAACAGGTCAACACTAGCCTGGTCCCCCACTTCGTGCGCCAGGGCTATGGCATCATTGTAAGCATGCACGGCTGAAAGTTCAGCGTTCTGGTCGCCCGTAATGATTTCAAGGACAGTTGTGCCGATTTTGATCGGATTCAGCTTTGAGACAATCGGCGTGCCCTCTAGAAAGAGGATACGCTGGATAAGCCACTCAGCGTGGTGCATCTCGTCCCTTGCTTGTGCCTCAATGGCCTTGTGGAGCTTATCGTAGCCCCAATTGTCGCACATCTCTGAGTGCACCATGTATTGATTGATGGCAGTGAGCTCATCCGCGAGGAGTTGGTTGAGCACTGCCAGTAACTTTTTGTTGCCTTTCATTTTTTTCCTTCCTTTATAAGTTGGAGTATCTATCAAACATAGCATGAGACCAATGCCAAAGTCAAAAGGGGTAAGAGAAAAAATTATGCGACTACGCCTCGAGAAACTTCTCCCCGACGACTTTATCGAGGATCAAGTTCGTGAGACAATAAGGCGCAAGCACTGCTCTTTTCGCACCGAAAAGAGTTATTTCACCTGAAAGAATGGAAAAAAGGGAGCAACCCTTTAATTTCGTAGTCTTTCTCGTCATCGTACTTTGGCTAGCCTGCACTGAGTATGATCGAAGTGCTCAGTATAGCCTCCACTGTGGCGATCCCCAGCTATCTCTCAAAGAATTGATCTTCTTAAACGAAAGCAAACAAGACAAGAAGAATGAAGTTCATGATGAGGCAAGCAGCAAAGACCCTTCAACAAACAGTAGACAAGAAGATCAAAAACAAAAATAACTCATTTATTCACGCCTGACCCCAGAGACAGGCTCCTGTTGTTGATTTGTCGTGCACATATTCATAATGTGCGCGATCTTGTTACCGGTAGGATTTTTGAGTGGATTCGGGTGATTCGAAAGATAGAGGCGTGGTGCCGATTCAGCTTTTCTAATTCGAATGATCAAATGAAAAATATTAAGAAGCGAATGATTACATACGCTAGAAATCCCAGTACTGAAATAAGGATTGCTCTGGATGTCTCACAGTCGAGTGCTTGCCTTATAGCCACTATGAAGGTTAGAAATACCCAAATCGACGTAATATAGGGAACGAAATGTCCAATAAATGGCAACAGCATGAAAATGTTTAAAATACCGGGTGAATAAGCAAAGCCTAGACATCTGAGGAGTTCTCCCAGATCTGAGGAATGCCCAAACCCCCTGACTCCAATAACGTAAATTATAACACTCCATAAGACCCAGGCTATAATTGAAGATACCAGGCCAGTTATTATGCCAATTGAGCCCGATATACCTATCATTCCTATCCCATTGCAAATTGAAACAAGTAGTACAGCTAGGAAGGCTTCTTTTGTAAGATCCGGGTTGGTCTCAACCTCATCGTACAGGTTTATATCAAGTTTTGAAGCACCAATCATTCTTCTTATGAGGTCCATTTTAGTCAACCCTTAAAGCATTACATATAACAATTTTAAGATGGAAATTCAATTTTTAGAATAGAGAGATCAACTTTCAGCCCTCTTTTTTGTTTACTTGGTTTACCAAACCGACGCCACCATTTAATTGTATGACTATAGAGGAATGCGACTTAAGTCTAATGAAAGTTTAGAATATTTATATCCTTTATATAACTATTCGATTTGCTCAATTAATCGAAATTAGGTAACTTTTTAAAACGATGCGGGTATATTACCCGCATTTTTATTTGAATTAAAAAAGATAAATGTGAGTGCGCGCATGCGTTTTGAGAAACCAGATCTAATTGAAACAATTAAGAATTTGTTAGACCCGATATTGCAGGAAAAAGGGCTCGAACTAGTCGATATAGAATATGCGGGCGGTGGTCGGGGGAGCGTACTCAGAATTTTCATAGATAAGGAAAATGGTATAACAGTTGAAGATTGCGCTGATATTAGTCGTGAGTTTGGTTTTCTCTTAGACTTGCATGATGTAATACCGTATTCATACACCCTCGAGGTATCTTCACCCGGCTTGAATCGAGTGCTTAAGGATTCAAAGGACTTTAAACGATTTAAAGGGAAGAAGGTAAAAATTAAAACTAAAGAAAATCTATATCAAAGAAGGGTATTTATTGGCCATTTAATCGATTTTCATGATGATGTTGCATCGATTCAGGTAGAGGGTGAAGTTTATGATATTCCATTTTATGATATCGAGAAAGCCAATTTAGAATTAGAGCTTTAGGGGGATAACATATGGCTACGGAACTAAGCAGAGTTATGGAATCGGTTGGAAAGGATAAAGGGATCGAGAGGGATGAAATAGTGAGAGCAGTCGAAGAAGCGGTGCTCTCGGCGGCACAGAGGCTATTTCGCACAGAAGGCAAAGAGAAAGAGCTTGAAGTGCATTTCAACGATGAGGAAGGAGAGGTCGAGTTATTTGAATTTAAAACCGTAGTAAGAGAAGTCGAAGACCCCGAACTTGAAATTAGTGTCGAAGAAGCAAGGGCACTTGATCCAGAGTCAGAAGTCGGAGACTTGATAGGAGTAAAAATAAATCCGGAGTTTACCAGAATTGCAATTCAGAATGCGAAGCAAAAGATATTGCAGAAGTTAAAGGAAGCAGAAGGAAAGGTTATATATGAAGAATTTATTAACAGAAAAGGCGAACTCGTTAGTGGAATAGTTAGAAGGATTGAGAGGAAAAACGTAATCGTAGACCTCGGGAGGACCGAAACCATTCTTCCATACGAGCATCAGGTTGCAAAAGAATACTATAAGCCAAAGGAAAGAATAAGGGCGATTCTCTATGACATAAAAGAAACAAAGCGTGGCCCACAACTTATACTTTCCCGTGCACATCCAAGCTTTGTCAGCAGGCTTTTTGAGGCTGAGGTTCCTGAAATAAGTGAGGGTATTGTCGGAATAAAGTCGATTTCAAGAGATCCAGGGGGCCGTACAAAGATAGCAGTTTATTCGAATGATTCTGATGTGGATGCTGTCGGAGCATGTGTTGGCATGAGAGGGTCAAGGGTGCAGAATATCATTCAAGAATTAAGGGGAGAAAAGATTGATATAGTGCCCTGGGCAACGGATCCCGCCAAGTTTGTATGTAATTCTCTTTCCCCGGCAATTGTGAGTAAGGTCATAATTGACGAAAGCGATAAATCTATGGAAGTAATAGTGGATGATGACCAGCTTTCATTGGCGATAGGTAGAAGGGGTCAGAATGTCAGACTTGCTTCGCAACTTACACAGTGGAAGATAGATATAAAGACCGAATCGCAGGTTAAAAAAGAACAACAAGAGGTAGTTTCACTCCTTATGACATTGCCGAACGTTGGAGAGGTAACTGCCAATCTTTTGTATAGCGAGGGATTTCACACTTTAGAAGATATTGCATTCTCGGACCGCGATACGTTGGTCAAAGTGGCAGGTTTAAAGACCGACGAGGAGGCCCAGAAAATTCAGACTGCAGCTAGAATCGCTCTCAAGGATAAACTCGACAAGTTGTCTGTTCCTGAACATCCATCGGCCGAGCCTGAGGAAAGCTGATTAGGTAAAGATGTCTCGATATCATGAATTTCGTGATTTTGAGCTAAATTATACGGATCGATTACGGTTGGTTTATATTAAAGCTTTTTGAATAGTATTAGTTTAGTTGGTATCTTATAAAAAATTTAAGCAAATTAAGCAGATGGGTTAAAGAGTAGAGTATAAAAGTTATGGCAAACGTAAGGGTTTACGAATTTTCAAAAGAATTGGGTTTATCAAATAAAGAGGTTATCGAGATTGCGAATAGACTTGGAATTTCAGTTCGAAGTCATGCGAGTTCTATCTCAGGTGAAGATGCAGAAAAAATAAAGAAAAATCTTAAGACGGCGGATACGCAGGACCTATCATCGTCAGCCGAAGAAGCTGAAAAGACCGATGAAAAGGTGACGGTCTTCCGTTCAGACAGCGGCGAAGAGGTTGTAGAGAGGAGAAAGGGTAGTTCCGTCATTTTAAGGAAAAAGAAAAAGGCAAAAGAACCTGAGGTCAAAGCCGCTCAATTAATTGAAGAAGAGGTGGGCAAAACTACAGAGAAAGCACCGGTAGAAACTCAATTAACAGCTACTGAACAGGCATCTGAGGAAACAAAGGAGATTGAAACTGAAATCATGGAAGAACGGCCGATGCCGGAACCGGAAACTGGTGGGGAAGTGAGTCCCGAAAAGACGGAAGAACGAGAACTTCGGATGGAGGAGGCTAAAGAAGAAACAAAAAGGGTTGAAGAAGTTAGGGAAAAAGACGAAGAGGCAAAAGTAAAAAAGAAGGGACGTAAAGTAAAACCTAAAAGAGAAGAAATAATTGATGAAGATACACTTGAAGAGCTCCGCAGGGCGTTTAAAACTAAACTCCCGGGAAGAAAAAGGGAATACCTTGTTGAAGATCGCAGATCGAGGGTAAGGTTTGCGCAAGGAAGTCTCCAGAGGGAGAAACCCGGTTCAACAATGCGCAAAGGTTACGCGAAAGATATTGAACCTGGTAAATATGAAGCACCGTCCGCAGAAATAATACCTTTCCCAACAAAACCCATTAAGAAAAGTATAAAGTTAGGGGATACTATAATCGTCGGGGAGTTGGCAAAGAAGATGGGAGTCAAGGCAGGTGAAGTTATCAAAAGGTTGATGGATCTGGGTGCGAAATATACCGTAAACCAATCAATTGATCATGAAACAGCCGCCATCGTAGCAGAAGAACTCGGTTTCGAAGTTACATTAGATAAATTTGAGGAAGATGAACTGCTGTTTGAACGTGATCAAGAAGTAACGGGTGAATATGTCTCACGTCCGCCTATTGTAACGGTTATGGGACATGTGGATCATGGAAAAACAACACTTCTCGATACCATAAGGAAGACAAACGTTGTTGGAGAGGAAACCGGAGGAATTACCCAGCACATTGGAGCTTACTGTGTGAGCGTTGACGAAAGAAAGGTCGTCTTTGTAGATACTCCGGGGCACGAGGCTTTTACTGCGATGAGGGCTCGAGGTGCTAATGTAACTGATATAGTTATCCTAGTCGTTGCCGCAGATGACGGAGTAATGCCCCAGACTGTCGAAGCCATAAACCACGCAAAGGCAGCTGGTGTACCGATTATTGTAGCTATCAACAAGGTTGATAAGCCCGAGTCAAATCCGGATATGGTTAAAAGACAATTATCGGATATTGGTTTGATGCCGGAGGAATGGGGTGGTGACACATTGTTTGCCGGAGTCTCCGCAAAAAATAATGTTGGGATTAAGGAGCTATTGGATTTGGTGTTATTACAGGCAGATGTAATGGAATTGAAAGCCATTGAGGATAAAAGAGCGAATGGTGCAGTGATAGAAGCCGAACTGAGCAGAGGGAGAGGCCCGTTAGCGACGATAATTGTAAACGAAGGCACTATAAGGGTTGGCGATTACGTCGTTGCAGGTACGGCCTATGGAAGGGTACGAGCCCTTATCGATGATAAAGGAAATAAAAAAGATTCTGCGGGCCCGTCATTGCCAGTAGAAGTGATGGGTCTTTCGGGAGTTCCTAGTGCCGGGGAAAGATTGTACGTAGTAAAAGATGAAAAAACAGCTAAGGAGTTAGTAACACACAGGGAAATTAAAGAAAGACAACGATTGACGGCTTCAAAAAGAAAGCTTTCGCTCGAAGACCTATTCGAATCGATTCAAAAAGAGGAAGTAAAAGAACTCCTTCTCATAATTAAGGCAGACACACAGGGTTCTGTTGAGGCTATTAAGGATGCAGTATCAAAACTATCTACAGATAAATGTCGTGTGAATATCGTGCATTCAGGCGCCGGTGCAATAAATGAAACGGATGTAACGCTTGCAGTCGCGTCGAATGCCATAGTCTTAGGCTTCAATGTGCGTCCGGATGTAAACGCGTTAAGTTTGGCTGAAAGAGAAGGGGTTTCCATAGAGCTTCACACAATTATTTACGATGCTGTTGATAGAATAAAAAAAGCAATGGAGGGACTCCTAGAACCAGTAATCAAGGAAAGGGTTTCGGCTCATGCCGAAGTTAGAGCTACTTTCAGCATATCAAAGATTGGCACGATTGCGGGTTGTATTGTGACAGACGGAAAGATTTCCAGGGGAAATAAGGTAAGGCTGGTAAGGGATGGCGTTTTGATATACGAGGGAAGAATAAGCTCGCTTAAGCGTTTTAAAGATGATGTAAGAGAAGTTCAGACTGGATTTGAGTGCGGGATAGGGATCGAGAACTTCAATGATATCAAAGTCGGCGATACGCTTGAGTTTTATGATTTAGAAGAGATTAAACAAGAGCTATAGCTCTAAAGAAATGGTTATAGGTGTTCTCAGAATTGAGCTCTACTTGGATGGAAATAGATCCCTCAAAGGAAAGAGACAACTTCTCAAAAGTCTGATCCATAGAACCAAATCGCGATTCTCGAACGTTTCAATCTCCGAGGTAGATTCTCAGGATATGTGGCAGAGGGCCACTCTTGGAATCACAATAGTTAGTAACGAGAAAAACTATGTCAATTCGATTTTGGATCAGGTATCTGGATTTATAGAATCGACTGGGATTGCTCATATGGTAAGTCGAGAATTGGAAATAATTTTTTTCTAGGAGATCAGTCCGATGTTGGGCAGTAAACGCAGCCTCAGGGTGGGTGATATGATTCTAAAAGAGATATCCGAGATGTTAATCAAGGGTAATGTAAGGGATCCTCGGATTGAGCCTGTTGTTCTCACCGGCATAAAATTAACCGACGACCTTGGATTTGCTAGGGTTTATTTCACGGTTATCGGTGATCAGATTGACAAGCAGAATATAATGGAGGGGCTCCAAAGTGCCTCGAGTTATATCAAGAGGGAACTTTCCAAGCGGCTTAGGATTAGACGGATTCCCGACCTCAAATTCGAATTTGACGAGGCTCTGCAAGAGGGTTACAGGGTTGATGAACTCTTAAGGAAAACTAAAGATGAATAATCTATTCAGAGTGGTAGAGGTTATCCAAAATTCAAAACGCATTCTTATCGCTTCCCATGAGAGGCCGGACGCTGATGCGTTAGGTTCAATGCTTGCCCTTGGATTAGTCCTCACACGATTTGAGAAAGAGGTCGTTTGTTATAATAAGGACGGCGTTCCCAAAGTCTTAGACTTTCTCCCGGGCTCAAGATCGGTGATTAAATCGTTGACGAATGTGCGAGGTAGTTTTGATTGTACCATAATCCTGGACTGCACCGATGTCTCTAGGGTAGGAAAGGAATTTTTAAATTTTATGAATAAAAACACTTGCGGAACATCCGTTATCGTAGACCATCACCAAACTACTCGGGCTACCGCCGATTTATACCTTCTCGATCCGGCTGTCTCATCAACAGGAATGATAGTCCATTTACTAATAAGGGAGCTTAACCTGGAGATCAACCCAGACATAGCTACTAACCTATACACAACAATAGTTGGAGATACAGGCTCATTTAGGTACTCGAACACAAGCCCGGAAACTTTCAGGGTCGCAGCTGAACTGGTGGAACATGGAGCAAACCCATCAGATATATCTCAAGCCCTATATGAGAGTGAAAGTCCTGAAAGATTACAGTTGATAGGCCTAGCGATCTCGACACTTGAACTCTTAGAAAACGGGCGTATTGCTTCCGTAATTCTTAACAAGGAAATGTTTAACAGGACGTGTACTACTGGTGAAGATTCCGAAGGAATTGTAAATTATCCTCGTAGTGTAAAGGGTGTAGAAGTTGCTGTGTTGTTTAATGAATTGGAGAAGATTAATCATTCAGAATCCTTTTGGAAGGTTAGTCTGCGATCCAAGGGAGAAGTCGACGTAGCGACGGTAGCGGAGACCTTTTGCGGTGGAGGCCACAAAAGATCGGCTGGATGCATGCTTAAGGGTTCATTGAATGATGTAAAACATCGGATTTATAGTTCTATAACCGAACAATTGACATGAACGGAATATTACTTGTAGACAAGCCCAAGGGCAAAACATCACACGTCGTTGTGCACGATATAAAGAAAATTGTGAAAGCGAGGCGCGCGGGCCACACGGGTACACTTGACCCATTTGCCACCGGGGTTCTTCCGGTATGTTTGAATAATGCAACAAAAGTCATTCCATTTCTAGATGAAACCTATAAAGAGTATGAAGCTACTTTGAAACTCGGTGTAACTACTGACACCATGGATGAGACGGGGGAAATAACCAATGTGAAGGAGCTAGATGAAATAAGTTTAAATGATATTGAGACTGCTTTCGCCTGTGTTAAGAATGAACCAATGCAGTTACCGCCGATGTATTCAGCCCTGAAACAGAGAGGTAGGAGATTATATGAACTGGCGAGAAATGGCATTGAGGTGCAGAGGCCCCTTCGTGCGGTTAAGATAGCGGAATTAGAAATTTTGGACTTTCGGTCCCCGTTACTGAAATTTTTTGTCAAATGTTCTCGAGGTACTTATGTGAGAGTCCTAGCTGCAGACATTGGGAGCAAATTAGGATATGGGGGCCATTTGGTTGATCTGAGAAGATTAAAGAGCGGGAATTTCAAGATTGAAGATACAATTACGATAGAGGAAATAATGCGTGGAGAGTTAAATCTAATACCAATAGACAGGGCTCTTTCCCACCTTAAGCATGTATATGTGGCGAAGAATACGTCCATTAGAATCAGGAATGGCGAACAGGTTCGTAAATCTTATCTTGATTTGTCGAACATCCCTGAGTTTGAAGCTGGTGAAAGGTTAGCTTTTTATGATAATACTGATCTTATCTCTGTATCGCAGGCCAGATTCAGTTCTCGTGATTTCAGCAAAATTGAGGATCAGCAAATTATCTTCAGTCATTTGAGGGTTTTTAATTCATAGATTCAATTTGACTATTCTATAATATTAGTAAGATTATTTGTCGATAGTTAACTTTTTCAGAGAAAATGTATTAAGGAGAGCAAATATGGTGTTAGAGAAAGAGGAAAAATTGAGTTTGATAAATAACTTTGGTTTACACGACAAAGACGTAGGGTCGTCTGAGGTACAGGTTGCTTTATTGACGAGTCGAATAAAGGGACTTTCAAGTCATCTGCAATCTGCATCAAAGGATTTGAGTTCGAGACGAGGGCTTCTCTCCCTCGTTGCAAAACGTAGAAAATTGCTCAATTACCTGAAGAAGAAGCAACCGGGAAAATACCAGGCTTTAATTGAAAAACTTGGATTAAGAAAGTAAGTAACTTCAAGGAGGAATTAGTTGAATATTGGTTTTAAAGGCGTTAAGAAACAAGTACTGGGAAAGAATTTCGAAATCGAGGTTGGAAAGCTCGCGAAACAAGCTAGTGGAGCTGTTTTAGTTCGCCATGGGGATATCGTGGTCTTGGCTACGGTGGTAGCCGAGGAGGACCGGGTCGAAGGGGAAGACTTTCTACCGTTAACCATAAATTATCAGGAAAAGTCTTATGCCGCCGGTAGAATCCCTGGGGGTTATTTCCGAAGGGAAGGAAGGCCAAGCGAGACCGAAATCCTGATTTCAAGACTAATCGACAGACCGATAAGACCACTTATACCGAAAGAATTCTGTTATGAAACTCAGATGATAGTTACAGTGCTTTCGGCAGACCCCGAAAATACACCCGACGTACTCTCTGTCACGGCAGCATCGGCTGCACTCGTGGTGTCGGACGTACCCTTCGACGGCCCGATTGCTGCGGTCCGTGTAGCGAGAATAGGGGGTGAGTTTATTTGCAATCCAACAAGGTCTGAACTTCGACAAAGCGATATAGACATCGTAGTCGCGGGTACAAGCAAAGCAATTGTGATGGTTGAGGGCGGTGCCGATCAAGTGGCTGAAGCTGAAATAGTTGAAGCACTTATGTTTGCCCATGAGCGCGTAAAGGAATTTATCGAAATTCAAGAAGAACTATTAACTGGATTGGATATAAGAAAGAGGGAAATACCTGTATCGGCTGTGGCTGAATCGATCAACGAGGGTGTACTATCGTTTGTCAAAAATCGCCTGGTCGAATCTTTAGTATCTACCTCAAAGATCGAAAGAAAGGAGAAAATAAAATCTATACTTCACGAAACTATTGAAACTGTATCTACTGACTTTCCAGGAATGGAAAATGAGATAACGAATGCCTTCGAGAAAGTGTTAAAAGGCGTTGTCAGAGAATTTATAGTAAAGGACGAAAAGAGGGTAGATGGCAGAAGGTATGAAGATATCAGGGATATAAGTGCAGAAATAGAATTTTTGCCCCGTGCGCATGGATCGGCCCTATTTACTAGGGGTGAAACTCAAGCAGTAGTCAGTACTACTTTAGGCACGGCCTATAATGAGCAGAGGATAGATTCACTGGAAGGCGATTTAACTAAAAGGTTCATGCTCCATTATAACTTTCTTCCTTTTAGCGTGGGAGAGATTAGTGGGAGGCTAGGACCTGGGAGAAGGGAAATTGGTCATGGAGCCCTCGCCGAAAGGGCTCTTTTGCCGGTTCTTCCGCCAAAGGATAAATTCCCATATACCATAAGAGTGGTATCCGAGATACTTGAATCTAATGGATCATCATCTATGGCTACCGTTTGTGGGGCGTCGCTATCTCTCCTCGATGCAGGTGTCCCGCTCAGCGCTCCTGTTAGTGGTATCGCAATGGGATTGATTAAGGAAGGTGATCAATTTGCGATCCTCTCTGATATACTCGGTGATGAAGACCATTTAGGCGACATGGATTTTAAGGTAGCAGGAACTAAAGATGGTGTGACCGCACTTCAGATGGACATTAAGGTCACGGGTGTCGCAAAAGAAATTTTAGTAGATGCGCTGAAGCAGGCTAAAGAAGCGAGACTATTCGTATTAAGTAAGATGAACGAAGTTATCTCCGAACCGAGAGATCATATATCGGTCTACGCTCCCAGAATTTTAACATTTCAGATCAATCCAGAAAAGATAAAGGACGTGATCGGTCCCAGTGGTAAAATGATAAAGAAAATAATCGAAATAACTGGTGCTAATATTGATATCGATGACTCGGGGACTGTTAGCGTTTCATCTACAGATCCAGAGGGATGCGAAACTGCACAGAGGATGATAAAAGAAATCATACAAGAAATTGAAGTTGGCAAGATATATCTTGGTAGAGTAAAACGTGTTCTTGATTTCGGGGCCATAGTTGAATTGTCACACGGTAAGGATGGGTTGGTTCACATTTCGCAACTGGCGCCTACAAGGGTTGGCAAGGTTACAGATATCGTTGTAGAGGGTGATGAAATACTTGTGAAATGTATCGGCAAGGATGATGACGGCAGGATAAGACTTAGTAGAAAGGAAGCATTAGGAGAAGATATAGAAAACTACAAAGGAACTTCTAATTAGGCTATTACGCATTTAATTTTACGATAAATTAGAAACGACATTGACCTCAAACATCGGTGACAAGCAACAAACCCAGGCTGCTGGTAATATTGGGTCCCACCGCAATAGGTAAGAGCAGTCTTGCCGTAGAGATTGCAAAGAGAATAGGCGGGGCGATCTTAAGTGCTGACTCTCTGCAGGTATATCGCTACTTAGATATAGGAACAGCAAAGCCGAGCAAGGAAGATCAGACCCAAGTTGATCACCACCTAATCGATATTGTAGATCCAGACGAGGAATTTAACGCCGGATTGTTTAGACAATACGCAAATTCAGTAATTCGCAAACTGACAAACAATAGAACTAAACTTATTGTGGTGGGGGGCACATATCTGTATGTGAGAGTACTTCTCCACGGCCTGATTGCTGGTGCCGCAAGCAACAAAGAAATAAGGGAGAGGTTCAGGATTCTAAAATCTTCTTTTGGTGTAGGATATTTTTATGAGAAATTAAAATCGCTCGATCCGGAGTCAGCGCTGGGAATTCACTCGAATGATTATGTGAGGATCGAACGCGCCCTGGAATCTTATTACCTAACCGGGGAGAAGATTTCGACTCTGCAGAAAAAGCATGGATTTCGGGATAATGACTACAGTTATCTGAAGATAGGTCTTTATGACGAAAGAGATGCGATAAGAAGGAGGATAGAAGACAGGGTGGACTCGATGATCAGAAATGGGTTTATCGAGGAAGTAAAGAAGATTCGGAGTATGGGATTTATACCTACTTTGAAGCCATTGCGGTCGATAGGTTACAGGCAGGTAAACCAATATCTTGACAAAAAGATTTCTCTTAAGACGGCAATAGAGCTCACAAAGCGTGACACCAAAAGGCTTGCAAAGCGCCAGATGACATGGCTTAAAAGTGACAAGGAGATCAATTGGTGTCGTCTTCCTGAAGATTTGGAAAGACTGATGGATGAGGTTAAGGCCTTTTATAGAGTGAAGGGTTTAGATTTAAAAAATAAATAATCAAAAAATATTCATATTCTTTTATTGTTGTGACAAATAATTTTTAATTTTATAAATTACTTTCCCAATATCATCTTTATAGAAACTATAAGCAGCAATACCCCGAATAACCTCTTTAGGAGTGGGTCGGGGATATATGTAACCAATTTCGCTCCCAAATAAGCTGCTCCAACAAAACCCAGAGCAATGAATAATGCCATACGCAAATCAATGTTATATTCATTGTAATATTTTATGGCTGCGAACAATAGAAGAGGAGGAGTAAGAACTGCAAGGGAAATTCCCTGCGCCTGGTGTTGACTAAGCTTAAAGAAATATACAATTGCGGGGACCATAACGAGTCCACCACCGATTCCGAAAAAGCCACTTGCAATTCCTGCAACTAAGCCAATCAAAATTGAACCCAAAACTATCATCTCATGATCCTCCGCAAAAATTACTTACTGACGAACAAAGCAGAAAAAATGACAAGATCTGTCTCCCGATTCATGTCAAACTTGCTTAAGTAGCCAAAACAGATCAACGAATTCTCATCAATACGAAAGTAATGCTGCGTTTAGGTTAGAACGTAAAATTGTTTGCCGAAAAACCTGTTAAGACCTCTTGATAAATTTTCTCTGCCTCGACTCGTTTTCCCTGTTTTTCCAATGCCAGGGCCAAAAGTAGTTGGGCCTGTTTTGCATAAGGGTTTTCATCTGAGTTGAGCTTAGAAAAGGAATCAATTGCGGGTTGCCAGCTACCTTTCTTGAAGTTGGCAACACCAATCGTATAGTTCGCCGCATCTTTCAATATAGTATCAGTATTTTCGATGCTTAAAAATTCATTTAGTCTGAGAATGGCTTCATCATACTTTCCATCCTCGAAATTTATGAGTCCAATACAGTAGAGGGCGATGTCAGATATCTTTGAATTGGGATAATTATCCATAATGCTTGTAAATTCGGATAAAGCGGTCTCGGTGTTCCCTGGCGGTGTAATGCCCAAGAGCAGTTTGAAACTTGGAGTTAGCCTCTAGATCCTGATTTTCACGATAAATGCTGACTGAGAATATGGCTACTAAGATTATTATGGTGATGCCAACGCCGATGACAAATTTAATATAGTTATCCGATATGAATTCGACTATACTTGAGATAGATTTTCTAAATTCGTCAGGGCTTTTTATTTCTTTCCGAGTGAATTTTACCTTTTTAGCCATCCGTGAAATTATAATAACTACAAAAGAAAAAACAAGCTTGATTCCTATTTAGATTTTTGGTTTTATCACGGTTAGTTAAGTGCGATCAGACAATTTGCAGTTTTCATATTAGAAAGCTACAATATCATTAGGAACCTCTGATATGGTAGCTAATCTATTGTTGATTTTTTTTTCACACATTCTCATCTCCGGGATCAATCCTGCCCTTTCGGATTCAGATGTTAAAAGCGCAAAGAGAATAACATTGATTGAAATCGACGGAACAATAAATCCTGCTACGGTTGATTATATTCGATCAGGTATGGAAAGTGCCAAGGAAAACTCATCTGAAGCGTTGATCATTCTCCTTGATACACCTGGCGGACTGCTCACCTCTACGAAAGAGATAGTAAAATCCCTCTTAAATTCAACAGTACCTATAATAGTCTATGTTTATCCAAGCGGCGCTACGGCAACTTCTGCGGGTGTTTTTATAACGTTGTCAGCCAACATAGCGGCAATGGCAGACGGCACAAGTATAGGCGCGGCGGCACCAGTATTCTTAGGTCCTAGTGGAGGCGGCCAGAAGAGTAAGGATGAGGACAAAGAAAAAAACGGAAATGATAAGAAGATGAGTGAAAAAATAGAGAATTTCGCCGCGTCGTTTATCGAAAGTATAGCAGAGAAACGTGGTAGAAATGTTAAATGGGCGATAGATGCGGTAAGAAGTAGCGCTTCGATAACCTCAACTGAGGCACTCAAGAAAGATGTCATCGACCTGATCTCTCCAAATTTAAATGAATTGATTAATGAGATTGATGGGAGAGAGGTTACTCTTCCAACGGGCAAAAAGATATTAAATACAAAAGGGGCAATGGTAGACAGGGTTAATATGAATGCTAAGCAGAGATTAGTTGATATACTTAGTACTCCGGATATCGCTTTTCTACTCATTTCCCTGGGGTCGCTTGGCTTATTTATAGAATTTTATAATCCGGGTTTGATCTTTCCGGGGGTAGCAGGGGCGATATGTCTGTTACTAGGTCTTGTCTCTCTTCAAATTCTTCCATTCAATTACGCTGGCCTTGCCCTACTGACACTATCGATTTTACTTTTCATTACCGAGGTATATGTCACGAGCTACGGGTTACTTGCTATCGGAGGTATATTGAGCTTTATCCTTGGGGCCCTACTGCTCTTTGATACTCCAGAATCTGACGTGAGAGTCGGATTTAATGTAGTAATTGCCGCGGGCTTAGCAATTGGTCTTTTCTTTACTTTCGTAGCATACTATGTGGTTAAATCCCAGCGTGCCGCCATATCTCTTGGATTTGAGGGTCTTATGGGAGAAGTCGGAGTGGCGGTTACGACTATCGAAAATAAAGGTAAGATATTTATTCATGGTGAATACTGGGATGCGGAGAGTGATGAAACAATAAGGGAGGGGGAAAAGGTAAAGGTTGTGGAACAGATTGGTGGATTCAAACTAAGAGTAAAGAAAGCGTAAGTATTTTCTTGAGGAGGTACTCATGACACCTATTTTTATTTTTGTTGCATTTATTGTGTTGTTTTTTCTTTCAGGAATCAGAATTCTGAATGAATATGAACGAGGAGTCGTATTTAGGCTTGGTAGGATTATAGACCCAAAAATGCCCGGTTTTAGATGGATTATCCCTGGTGTAGATAAGATGTTGAAGATTAGTCTCCGGATAATCACGATGGACGTTCCGCCCCAGGATATAATAACGAGGGATAACGTTTCCGTTAAGGTTAATGCGGTAGTATATTTTCGTGTTATTGACCCTGTTAAAGCGGTAATTCAGGTCGAAAATTATCTCTATGCAACATCCCAGCTTTCCCAAACTACATTGAGAAGCATATTGGGACAGGTTGAATTAGACGAACTCCTGTCAGAAAGGGAAAAATTAAATGTCCAGCTCCAGGAGGTATTAGATAAGCACACCGATCCATGGGGTATAAAAGTGACGCTTGTTGAAGTGAAATACGTTGACCTTCCACAGGAGATGCAGCGTGCAATAGCCGGCCAGGCCATAGCTGAGAGAGAAAGAAGGGCCAAGGTTATTAATGCGGAAGGTGAATATCAGGCAGCAACAAAACTATCAAATGCTGCTGATATTCTAGCAAAGAGCCCTATGGCGCTACAGCTTAGATTCCTCCAGACCTTGGTTGAAGTTTCGTCCGAAAAGAGTTCGACGATAGTATTTCCACTGCCACTGGATCTTTTAAAGCCGTTTTACGAAAAGGCTTCAGGAAGTGAATGAGTCTTAGGCCTCATACTAACCAAGCTATCTAAATGAAAAAGAATTTGATCATTCTGATCTTGCCCTTTTTTATACCCCTTTTTCTAACCTCATGTAAGAGCGGAAGTGATCAGCCTGAATCGAAAAGTAACAAAGTCCAGGTTAGTATGGAAACACAACCATTTGAAGGTGATTGGCTGATCTATCATATCGGTGCAGAACCCGCAACGCTGAATCCGATTACCGCTACAGACGTATATGAGTCGATGATTAATAGTGGAAATATTTATGAGACACTTGTAAAGAGGGATAACGCAACCCTTGACATAGTTCCGCTCCTTGCAGAATCTTGGAAGATTTCCGATGATAAACTTACCTACACGTTTTATATTAGAAAGGGAATAAAATGGCAGGATGGCGTTCCATTCACTTCGCAAGATGTTGTTTTCTCCTACTCAAAAATAATGGATCCTAAAGTTGATGCCCCCCACCTCAGAAACTACTATAAGGATATCAAAAGTGTAGACGCCGTCGATGAGCTGACAGTAAAATTTACGTATTCAAGGCCCTACTTCCTCGCACTCGAGTTCTGCGGAGGTATGCCAATTGTGCCAAAACATATATTCGAAAAGGGTGATTTTAATACTAACGAGGCTGGACGACGCCCGGTTGGAACAGGACCGTACAAGTTTGTCAACTGGAACACGGGCAGGGAAATCGTACTGCAAAAGAATCAGGGTTACTGGGGGGAAAAACCTCATCTTGACAGGATTGTTTTTAGGATAATTAATGATCCGACTGTCGCTTTTCAGGTATTAAAAAGAGAGGAGCTAGACTTAATGGCTCTTACACCAATACAGTGGTCGAGGCAGAGCGATTCAGAAAATTTCAAAAGGAAGTTCAATAAGTTAAGTTATTTTACCCCTAACTACAGTTACATCGGATGGAATACTAGAAGGCCCTATTTCTCCGATACGCGTGTTCGCATTGCAATGTCTCATCTGGTAAATAGGGAACTAATACTCGAGAAGATCCTATTTAATCTTGGTACGATAGTTACTAATCCCTTCTATATTAATAGCCCGGAATATGACAAAACAATAGAGCCATATAGTTACGATCCCGGAAAGGCAAAAGCATTGTTAGATCAGGCGGGTTGGGTCGATCACAACGGCGACGGAATTAGAGATAAAGATGGTGTGAAATTTGAATTTGAATTCCTCATCCCAAATGGTTCCGAAACAGGTGATAAGATTTCTACGATATTGAAAGAAGAACTCGATAAGGTCGGAATACTTATGAATATCAGAAACACCGAGTGGGCGGTTTTTACAACGCGTCTCAATGAAAGAAAATTTGATGCGGTAACGCTTGGTTGGTCGATGGGGGTTGAGACTGATCCATATCAGATCTGGCATTCTTCTCAGCTCGAGCAAGGTTCTAATTTTGTCGGATTTAGCAACAAAGAGGCTGACAGATTAATTGATGAGGCTAGGACGGAATTTAATAGAGATAAACGAATTGAGCTGTACAGAAAGTTTTCCAAAATAGTACATGAAGAACAACCTTACACCTTTCTCTTTTGTCGAAAGTCAACCGTAGCATTAAACAAGAGATTCAAAGGTGTGGTAGTCTATCCACTCGGTTTAGAGCCACGCGAGTGGTTTGTTCCACCGCTATTGAGAAAATACGAGCAAGAAGCGGCATTGAGTCCCTGACCCCTTAAATCGTTAATTTTCGGATTATCAGTTTAAAACTAACACTATGACTGGTTATTTTACACCATATGTTAAATCATGAGAGACTATGTAATTAAGCGGTTGATTCTGTTAGTTCCAACGCTTTTAGGGATCACTTTAATAACATTTTTAGTAATTCAGCTTGCCCCCGGAAGCCCAGTCGAAAGAAAATTACAGCTTGAAGAGGGGATAAAAGCAGGATCCATTACAAAGGACATCATAGAACAGACCAAGAAATTGTACGGTCTAGATAAACCAATATACATTCGTTATTGGATATGGCTACGTCAAATAGCCACGTTGAATTTCGGTCGATCTTATAAGGATCATCGTCCTGTAATCGATAAAATAGCCGAGAGACTCCCGGTCACTCTTTCGTTAAATGTCATTTCGATCATAATCGTCTATATGATTGCTATTCCCCTGGGTGTTATTTCGGCAATTAGACAGGGAAGGTTTTCAGATCGAATTATAACGTTTTGCTTATTTGCTCTTTATTCGATTCCAAATTTTTGGCTTGCGATGGTCTTAATATACTTTCTAGGAGGTGGAGACTTTTGGGATGTCTTCCCGGTGTACGGGATAATTTCACCCGGAGCCGAATATTATCCATTTTACAAAATTGCCCTAAATTTTCTCTGGCATATTACATTACCAGTGATTTGCCTGACATATGCGGACTTCGCATATCTTTCGAGGTATCAAAAAGGGAGTTTGCTTGAGGTACTTCGTGAGGACTTCGTCAGGACTGCTAGGGCTAAAGGCCTATCTGAATCCAGAGTGATACTGAAGCACGCGCTTAGAAACTCATTAATACCCATTGTTACCATAGTTGCGTCCATTCTTCCCGCGATGATTGGTGGGAGCGTGATAATTGAAAGCATATTCTCTATCCCCGGGATTGGACAGTTGGGTTTCGAATCAATTCTCTCGAGAGACTATCCCGTAATCATGGCTATTGCAACAATAACTGCATTTCTTACACTGATCGGAATCTTTATATCGGATATAGCCTATGTATTTGTTGACCCAAGAATAAGCTTTGAAGGTAAAAGATGAATATGAGTAAGAGTATTGGATTTTGGGGTACAGCGTGGACAGAATTCAAAAAAGACAGGCTTGCTTTGGCCGGTTTCATCATAATATTGTTTCTATTAGCAACTGCAATTTGCGACAATGTTTTAGCGGGAAACAGGCCCATATTTCTCAGGTGGAACGGCAAAAGTTATTTCCCGGTGTTGTTCGATTATCGGGAGCTCTACGGTGTTGATTTCGAGAAAGTTACCAAGAATCTCGGCCGAGGAGAATTTGCCATATTTCCACCGATAAAATATAGCCCGACACAAACTGATCTTTTTTCTGTACTTTCACCTCCGTCGATGTCTCATCTATTCGGGACCGATGATAGGGGTCGTGACGTGCTTAGCAGGATGATACACGGAACGAGGATATCGCTCTCCATCGGGTTTATAGCTATTGGGATCGCTGCTTTTATTGGTATTGTGTTAGGGGGCATAGCCGGTTTTTACGGAGGCAAGATTGATTTTATAATTTCAAGGCTATTTGAAATCATGATGACATTCCCGGTCTTTTTTCTAATCCTGACCATTCTAGCATTCAGGGATCCGAGCATCTACAATATAATGATAGTGATTGGTGCAACCGGTTGGACTGGAATTGCGCGGTTGGTAAGAGGCGATTTCTTAAAGTTGAGGAAGTTCGATTATGTTGAGGCTGCAATAGCTCTCGGGGGCAGCGATTTTCGTGTTATGTTAAAGCATATGTTGCCGAATGCATTAGCACCGGTGCTTGTTGCCGCAACTTTTGGTATAGCAGGAGCGATTTTGGTCGAATCGGCTCTCAGCTTTCTGGGATTCGGCGTCCCTCCGCCTACCCCGAGCTGGGGGGATGTTTTATCACAATCGAAGAAATATGTGGACTTTGCGTGGTGGCTTGTCCTATTTCCCGGCGCAGCTATTTTTCTTACTGTAACTTCGTTCAATCTGGTTGGAGAAGGTTTTAGGAATGCCATCGACCCAAAAATAAGATAAATTAATGGCATGGGAATCGGTTTTATAGCTTGATATGAAGAATGCACTCGAAATAAAAGGCCTGAAGGTTTCATTCGGAACCAGAAAAAGCAAAGTGGAGGTTGTGAGCGGCGTTTCACTCCGTATACCAGAGGGTAAGATTGTAGGGGTAGTGGGAGAAAGTGGTTGCGGTAAGACGGTAACTGCTCTTTCAATCATGAGGTTAATACCCGACCCCCCTGGCAAAATTACCGGAGGAGAGATAACCTTTGATGGGGTAAATCTGTTAGAGCTATCGGAAAGAGACATTAGGGCTCTACGGGGAAATAGAATTTCCATGATCTTCCAGGAGCCGATAAGCTCCCTTAACCCTGTTTTCCCGGTGAGTGATCAGATTGGTGAAGCTATAAGGACCCATCTTAAGTTATCAAAAAAGGAAGAAAGAGGACGCGTAATTGAGCTGCTGAAGCTTGTCGGTATACCGGCGCCCGAGAAAAGATTGAATAGCTACCCGCATGAGTTGAGTGGCGGGATGTGTCAAAGAGTTATGATTGCCATGGCTCTTGCGTGTCATCCACAGCTTCTCATCGCTGATGAACCCACTACTGCGCTCGACGTAACGATTCAAGCCGGAATTCTTGAATTGATAGATGAGCTCAAAGAAAAGATGGGTATGTCTGTTCTGTTGATAACTCACGATCTTGGAATTATTGCGGAGGTTGCCGATTATGTTTATGTTATGTACGCTGGGAAGATCGTTGAGCATGCTTCTGTAATTGATCTGTTTGATTCACCATCGCATCCTTATACAATAGGGCTGATGAACTCTATCCCGCGCTTGAATGACCAAAAGCAAAAACTAAACGCGATCCCAGGTACGATACCGAGCCCAAATGAATTCTCATCGGCGTGTAGGTTCCAAGATAGATGTCCGTACGTGATAGATAAATGTAGGATCAATGAACCTCCCCTTAAACAAGTAAATAAAATGCATTATGCGGCATGTTTTAGGTCCGAAGAATTGATCGAAGGTCTATAAATGGATATTCCTGCGCTTTTAAGACTGGACAAACTAAAAAAGTACTTCCCGGTTAGGACCGGAATATTTTCAGGCAAGGGTAATTTTGTCAGAGCCGTTGATGGAATTGATCTCGATATCTACAAAGGTGAAACCCTCGGACTTGTAGGTGAGAGTGGATGCGGAAAGACTACTCTGGGTAAGACAATTATAAAACTAATAGAGCCCACTGAAGGTCGCATATTCTATGATGGTGACGATATAACGGAATACAATACTGCGAAAATGCGTCATCTAAGGCGGTATGTACAGATAATCTTTCAGGATCCATATGGCTCGCTAAATCCTAGAATGAAGGTCGAAAGCATAGTCGGCGAAGGGATACTTATTCATGGTATAGATATTACAAAATCCTTTAAGGACGAGACCAAACGACTCATCGAGATAGTGGGTCTGAAGCAAGACGCGCTTACACGCTATCCACACGAATTCAGCGGCGGGCAACGTCAGAGGATAGCCATTGCACGCACGCTTGCGGTACGACCTAGATTTATCGTCTGCGACGAACCTGTCTCCGCGCTCGATGTCTCAGTACAGGCACAGATTATAAACCTCCTTATATCCCTACAGGAAAAGTTTAATCTTACTTATCTATTCATATCTCATGACCTTAGGATAATAAAACACATTAGCAATAGGGTCGCTGTGATGTATCTTGGCAAAATAGTGGAACTGGCAAGAAGCGAAGAGCTTTACAAGAATCCGTTACATCCCTATACAAAGGTTATACTCTCCTCTGTGCCTTTGCCTGATCCTAAGACAAAAAGAAAAAGGATAACCCTTTCAGGAGATGTGCCAAATCCGATAAACCCCCCTTCCGGGTGCAGTTTTCATCCACGTTGCCCGATTGCTATAGAGAAGTGTAAACACGAGGAGCCAGTCCTGCGTGATGCAGGCGGTGGCCATATGGTTTCTTGTCACATGGCTTAGTAATTTATTCACTATACACTTGAAAATACCGAAAGCTATATTATTATTTTATATTTAATCTTTAGAGCATAATACAAGATGGAAATTAAGGTTTCTGATATTGGTAACGATGGATTAAGTCTAAATCTATCTAAAGAGCCTAACTGGTTGGTAAACGCGCCTGATATAGTCTCGGGTAAGGGAGGAATGCGCATATCTTCAGATTATGAGATTTGTCTCTATGTCTCAAAGGTGCTAAATGAAATTCATGTACAGGGAAATGTCAGTTTTTCTATAGTTTCTCCATGTTCAAGATGCCTCGATCCTGTTGAGTCCAATCTTGAATCGGAGATAAATTTAACTCTCCTGCCACACAGATCTGAGATTGAAGGGGATGAGATCGGGGATTATGAGAGTTATGATGGAAATGACATTGATATCGGTGGGTACCTTAGAGAAATAATCGCAATGTCGCTACCCGTGAAGGTATTGTGCGGCGAACGGTGCCGCGGTCTTTGTCAAAATTGCGGTGTAAACCTCAATTCAGCCACTTGCTCCTGCGAGGATGAATGGATCGACCCAAAGCTTGCTGTTCTCAGAAACGTAAAATTATAAACCTTGGAGAAATCAGATGGCACTTCCGAAGAGAAAAATTTCTAAGTCAAGATCTGCAAAACGCAGAACTCATTATAAGCTCACGCGTCCGGGTTTGTCAATTTGCCCAAATTGTGGTGAAATGAAATCGCCGCATAGGATCTGTAAAAGCTGTGGCTTCTATAAAGGAAGGACATTTAAAAAAGAACCAGAAGTCTAAGCTTTTTAAGGGCATGAAAGAAGGGCTTGAATTCGATGAAAGCATTTGTATTTCCTGGACAAGGGTCTCAATATGTTGGTATGGGGAAGGATCTCTACAGCACATTTAAAATTGCTCGAACGACATTTGAAGAGGCCAGTGATGTAACGGGAGTTGATCTTTGCAGGGTCTGTTTTGAAGACCGTTATGGGGAGTTGACACATACGATTAATGCTCAGCCGGCAATTGTTACAGTTAGCGTAGCTGCATTGAGAGTGATTTCTGAGGAAACAGAAATAAAAGCGGATTATGTTGCCGGACATAGTTTGGGTGAATATACCGCGCTTGTTGCGAGTGAAGCAATGGATTTTAGAGATGCTGTATGGATTGTAAGAAAACGCGGGGAATATATGCAGAATGCGGTCCCGTTGGGTGTTGGCGCAATGTCCGCCATCATAGGGCTCCAGAGGCACGAGGTGGAGAAAATCTGTAGCGAGGCCTCTGTCAATGGGTTTATAGTAACTCCTGCTAATTTCAATGCCCCGAGCCAGACAGTGATTTCTGGCAATAAAGAAGCTGTTGACAGGGCTACCGACATAGCGAGATCGAATGGGGCAAAAAGGGTGATTCCACTTGAAGTAAGTGCTCCTTTTCATTGTCCACTCATGGCCCCCGCAGCGGAAAAACTCGGTATAGATTTAGAAAAAATCGATATTTCGAGATATAAAATACCGGTTGTTACTAATGTTGATGCTAAACTAAATACCGACCCGTTAAAGACAAAAGGTATACTTGTTGATCAAGTTAAAAGTCCTGTAAAATGGTATGAATCGATTGAGCTGTTATACGATATAGGCGTAAGGAAATTTTTAGAGATAGGCCCAGGGAAAACACTCTCCGGTTTAATTAAAAGATCAATTCCAGATCCGGTTGTATTAAATGTGGAAAATATAAGTAGCTTAAAGTTGTTAAGAGAAAATGATTTTTGATAATAAGATTGCTCTAATTACCGGTGCTTCCAGAGGAATTGGTAGGGCGATTGCTCTTGAACTTTCATCACAAGGTGCTTATGTGGTGATAAATTATCACCGAAGCGTGTCGGCAGCGGAAGAAGTATCAAATAATATAGTAAATTCTGGAGGAAAGTGTAAACTAAGTTGTTTCAATGTTTCTGATTTCGCTCGTGTTCAAGAGGAAATCGATAAAGTCGCCGAAGAGCTTGGGGGCTTACATATTCTGGTAAACAATGCGGGGATAACCAAGGATGGACTTTTACTGAGAATGAAGGAAAATGACTGGGACGAAGTTCTCTCGGTTAATTTGAAAGGCGTTTTTAATTGCACAAAAGCGGCGTCAAAAATAATGGTGAAACAGAGATACGGTAGGATTATAAACATAACATCTATCGTTGGAGAGATGGGTAACGTGGGACAAACCAATTACTCAGCATCCAAGGCGGGCATAATTGGGCTCACAAAATCAACGGCTAAAGAGCTTGCATCAAGGAATATTACCGTAAACGCGATAAGTCCTGGATTCATCGAGACCGATATAACGCAAGATCTTTCGCAGAAGATAAAAGACGCTTACATCGAGGCTATTCCGCTTGGGAGATTTGGAAAACCGCATGACGTAGCAAAGGCAGTTATGTTCCTGGCGTCCGATGATGCGTCTTACATAACTGGTGAGGTAATAAGAGTGAATGGCGGGTTATACACATAAAATATATATTTAGGAGGATGAGAATATGGCAACTCAGGTTGACCAAGAAATAGTGAGCGCAGTAAAAAAAATGATAGCAAGCCAGCTTGGTAAGTCAGAGGATGAGATTACTCCGGACTCATCGTTTATTGAGGACTTAGGAGCAGATTCCCTAGATTTGGTTGAACTCATTATGTCAATGGAAGACAAATTTGGGCTTGAAATAGCCGATGAAGACGCTGAGAGTATTGTTACTGTCCAAGATGCCATCAATTTTATCATGGAGCGAAAAAAATAATGAAAAGAAGGGTTGCGGTCACTGGAATTGGTTTGATAACGCCATTGGGGACTGGAAACAAATTGACCTGGGATGGTATATGTGAAGGTCGATCGGGTGTGCGAACTATCCAAAAATTTGATCCAGTAGCTGCTGACTTGAAGACACACATTGCTGGTGAGGTTCTGGATTTTGACCCGAATGATTTTATGGATGCTAAGGATTTGAAAAAAGCAGATCGATTCATCCACTTTGCAATAGCTTCAACTAAACTGGCGCTTGACGACGCAAATCTTGAGATCACGGAGGAGCTATCTCCACATGTTGGAACACTTATAGCCAGTGGAATTGGGGGTATGGAGACACTTGTTAACACTCATTTTGTACTCCTGGAAAAAGGACCAAATCGTATATCTCCGTTTTTTATTCCATCGATGATTTCAAATATGGCAGCGGGATTGGTATCTATCCGTTTTAATGCGAAAGGACCAAATTGTTGTACAACAACGGCATGCGCTGCAAGCGCTCATGCAATAGGCTATGCGGCACACATGATTGAAAGGGGTGATGCAGACATAATGATAGCAGGAGGGACAGAAGCACCTATAATAACGATCGCTGTCGCTGGATTTAATGCGATGCGGGCACTGTCAACGAGAAATGACGAACCGCATAGGGCATCCAGACCTTTTGATAGGGAGCGTGATGGATTTGTGATGTCGGAGGGCGGCGGGACTGTAATTCTTGAGGAACTTGAATCTGCAAAAAAGCGTGGAGCGAGGATATATGCCGAGCTGATCGGGTTTGGGATGAGCGCTGACGCGAATCATATCACGTCACCCACACTTGACGGTCCCATAAGATGCATGAGGCTTGCGCTTAATGACGCGGAATTAAACCCCGAAGATGTAGATTATATAAATGCGCATGGCACGTCTACACCGCAAAATGATGTAAACGAGACCCGAGCAATTAAAGAGGTATTAAAAAGCCACGCCTATAATGTACCGGTTAGTTCAACGAAATCGATGACCGGTCATCTACTTGGAGCTGCTGGGGCGATAGAATTGGCTTTCACTGTTCTTTCACTTTATCACGGTATAATTCCGCCAACAATTAATTTAGACAATCCGGACCCTGACTGTGACCTAGATTATGTGCCCAATCAAGCAAGGGAACAAAAGATCGATTATGCTCTCAGCAACTCTTTCGGCTTCGGTGGCACTAATGGCTGTTTAGCTTTCAAAAGGTTCGAATGATAAAATAAAACTTAAATCTGTTCTGAACGAGAGGCAATTCCGTAAAGGTCTCCGGAGTTCTGGGTAATTTCATTTTCCATAATATTGTATTAAAGGCAGATTTAATAAATGGTGCATGGTTATTTGTAACACTCAGTATTAATTTGCAATTATATTTGAACCTTACGAATTCTTAAATCATATAATTTGAGTATTTAGCAAAATCCAGTAATTTTTATTCGTTTAGAATTACGTTTATTTCCTGATCGGTGATCGGGGCAATATAATCTAAAATGGTTAAAGCAAATTGAGTGAAGATTGGAAACAAGGAACATATTCAAAATTTAAGACGACTCAGGGAACAGTCACGTTCTACTCTCTCGAGCTTCTTGAAAGAAATTGGGGAATCAACATATCGAGGTTGCCTTTTTCAATTAAGATACTCATAGAAAATTTAATTCGTAACTTTGATGGAAGCACGGTAAATTCTGATCATATACATAGTCTTTCAACTTGGAGTCCTGAAGAACACAAACCCGACGAAATACCGTTTAAGCCCGGTCGTGTAATCCTGCAGGATTTTACAGGTGTGCCTTGTGTTGTTGACCTTGCTGCGATGCGATCGGTCGTGAAAAAGGTGGGTGGTGATCCGGGCAGAATCAATCCAATCGTTCCTGTCGATCTTGTCATTGATCACTCGGTCCAAGTAGATTTCTCTGCTACCCCGGACTCTTTTTCAAGAAATGTGGAGATCGAGTACAAAAGAAACCGAGAGAGATACGCTTTTCTTAGATGGGCTCAGAGTGCATTTGATAATTTCCGCGTTGTGCCTCCGGGTACTGGTATCGTTCATCAAGTTAATCTAGAATGCCTTGCAAGCGTTGTAGGCACGAGTGAGATTAATGGAGAAACCGTAGCATTTCCGGATACTCTTGTTGGTACCGATTCCCACACAACCATGATCAATGGATTGAGCGTTCTCGGGTGGGGAGTAGGCGGCATAGAGGCAGAGGCGTGTATGTTGGGGCAACCGCTTTATATGCTTATTCCCGAGGTTGTGGGATTCAAACTAAATGGCTTTTTGCCGCAAGGAGTAACTGCTACGGACCTAGTGCTGACGGTGACAGAATTGCTCAGGAAAAGGGGTGTAGTGGGAAAATTTGTAGAATTTTTCGGTCCTGGTCTAAGCCACTTGAGCCTGTCGGATAAGGCAACAATATCGAATATGGCACCTGAATACGGTGCAACAATGGGATTTTTCCCTGTGGATGTAGAAACTCTCAGGTATTTGAAGATGACAGGGCGAGACAGGCAACTTGTCGAGCTTGTAGAAATCTATAGTAAAGAACAGGGCTTGTTCAGGACAGATGATATGGATGAACCTCTCTATAGCGATCTGATAGAACTCGATATCTCTACCATTGAGCCATCACTAGCAGGACCAACAAGACCTCAGGATCGAGTCTCGCTTAAGAGTCTAAAGCAGGCTTATCGGAATAGTTTAAAGGCAAGATTGGGTGATGATAGTGGTAAAATTGATAAAAGTGTTGAGGTCGAGATCGCGGATGGAAGGCATCAGTTATCCAATGGCTCGGTTGTTATTTCAGCCATTACAAGCTGTACAAACACCTCGAATCCCGCGGTAATGGTCGCTGCTGGTTTGGTTGCAAAAAAGGCTGTCGATCGTGGTATGAATGTTAAACCGACAGTTAAGACAAGTCTTGCCCCCGGATCGAGGGTCGTTACGGACTATCTCGAAGCTTCAGGACTGACTCCTTACCTGGAGAAGTTGGGTTTTAACCTCGTAGGTTACGGTTGCACTACCTGCATTGGAAATAGCGGACCACTTCCCGAAGCAGTAGAGCAAGCAATAAAAACTCATGATCTCACATGTGTGGCCGTTCTAAGTGGTAACAGGAATTTTGAGGGGAGAATTCATCCATTTGTAAAATTTTCATACCTTGCTTCACCGCCGCTTGTGGTAGCATTCGCGCTTGCTGGAACGGTTGACATAGATGTTTATAATGACCCTATCGGGTATGATCGAGATAAGAATCTAGTTTACTTGAAGGATGTTTGGCCGTCACAAGAGGAAATTAGAAGCACCGTTGAAAGGGCACTCAATCCTGAGCTCTTTAGAGCTCAATACTCACATGTCTTCGAGGGTGATAGCACTTGGAAATCCTTATCTACTCCAGAGGGAGGACTATACAGCTGGGACGCTGAATCAACTTATATACAGGAGCCCCCGTACTTTTTTGATTTCTCAAGTGAATTGCCAAAGCTCGGTGACATAAAGTCTGCGAAGGTGCTGGCACTTCTGGGAGATTCGGTTACTACTGACCACATTTCGCCGGCCGGGTCTATACCGAAAGATGGTCCTGCGGGGAAATTCTTAATTGAACACGGCGTTAAACCACCTGACTTTAATAGCTTTGGATCTCGCCGAGGTAACCATGAGGTCATGATTCGTGGCACATTTGCCAACATCAGATTAAGAAACCTGCTGGTTCCGGGAGTCGAAGGTGGATGGACAATCCACGTACCAACGGGCGAGAAGATGAACATATATGATGCTTCTGAGAAATATCAGGAAGAAGGCACACCGCTTATAGTAATAGGTGGAAAAGAATATGGTACTGGCAGCTCGCGCGACTGGGCTGCTAAGGGCACGGCGCTTCTTGGTATTAAAGCTGTAATTGCGGAAAGTTACGAACGGATCCATAGAAGCAATTTAATTGGTATGGGGGTACTACCACTTCAGTTTAAGCCGGGAGAATCACGGGAGACGCATCAACTTTCTGGCTTTGAAGATTATGATATAGTTGGAATTTCCGAGGGCCTGTCGCCTGGTAAGGATATCACAGTTAGAGTTCGTAATGGGAATGGAAGCGTGAAAACATTTAAGGTAGTATGCCGCTTAGACGGGCCAATTGAAGTAGAATACTACCGTAACGGTGGGATATTGCAGACTGTTCTCAGGCAAATGATATGAGCTAATGTTGAAATAAATTTATTTTAATATAGATTTTCACTTCTGATTATCTATGATTATGAGGAGCTCTTACCATGACAGCTACAAATTTAAATGAAGGACAAAGAATAGAAATCAAGAAGGACGATGGAAGTCTTATTGTACCCGATAACCCTATTATTCCCTATATTGAGGGTGATGGGACTGGCCCAGATATCTGGCATGCTTCTGAGATCGTTTTCGATGCCGCCGTAAAAAAGGCATACGATGGTAGGAAAAAGATTGTATGGCATGAAGTTCTGGCAGGAGAGAAAGCATTTGTCGAAACCGGCAACTGGCTTCCTACAGAAACCCTAGAAAGCGTAAAAAAGTATATCGTTGCAATCAAGGGGCCCCTGACCACACCGGTAGGTGGAGGTATTCGTAGCTTAAACGTTGCCCTCAGACAGCAGCTTGACCTGTATGCGTGTGTCCGACCGGTCAGATATTTTAAGGGTACGCCCTCGCCAGTTAAAAGACCAGAATTGATGGATCTAGTAATATTCCGTGAAAACACCGAGGATCTTTATGCTGGCATCGAATGGCAGAGTGATTCAGAAGAAGCAAATAAGCTAATTGATTTTCTGAGTAAAAGCCTGAATGTAACTGTAAGACCCGGCTCAGGAATTGGTATTAAGCCGATAAGTCCATTTGGTACGAAGAGACTTGTAAGAAAAGCCATACAATACGCAATCAAGTATGATAGAAGAAGCGTAACATTGATGCATAAAGGCAATATTATGAAGTTTACTGAAGGTGCCTTCAGGGATTGGGCATATGAATTGGCAAAAGACGAGTTTGGTGATGTGACCATTACCGAAGACGAACTCTGGGAAAAGCACGGCGGAAAGATGCCAGATAGTAAGATTGTCATTAAAGACAGGATTGCTGACAGCATGTTTCAGCAGATCCTGACAAGAACGGATGAGTACGATATAGTAACAACACCAAACCTAAATGGAGATTACCTCTCCGACGCTTCCGCGGCGCAGGTCGGAGGTTTGGGTATGGCACCCGGGGGGAATATAGGGGATCCCAATGCAGTATTTGAAGCAACGCATGGAACCGCACCCAAATATGCCGGCCAAGATAAGGTAAATCCTGGCTCCGTGATTCTCTCTGGTGTGATGATGCTGCAGTATCTTGGTTGGAAAGATGCTGCGGATCTGATTGTCAGAGCTTTGGAGAAAACAATCATGGACAAAACCGTAACATACGATCTCCATAGGCAGATCGAAGGCGCAACCCTTCTTAAGTGTTCAGAGTTTGGTGAGAAGATTGTAGAAAACATGGATCAGGTTTGAATTCGGGATTTAATCGGGTATAAAACTTATATAGGTAATTTTGTCATGGGAACTAACTTGGTAATGAAATCAATTAGTGGCGGTGAACTATGAGCAGAGCAAAAATTTCTATTATAGGGGCTGGGCACGTTGGAGCCACGACTGCATTTAAAATTGCGGAATTAGAGCTTGGAGACGTAGTCCTTGTCGATATCATTGAAGATATGCCCCAGGGGAAGGCTTTAGATCTTATGGAAATGGGTCCGATCGCTGGATATGACGTCAATATTAAAGGCACCAACAGCTACGATGACACAGAGAATTCGGACATTGTGGTGATCACATCTGGTATTCCAAGAAAACCCGGAATGAGTAGAGATGACCTACTATCAACAAATGCCAAGATAGTAAAAGAAGTGACGGGCGAGGTAGTAAAGAGATCACCGAAGTCAATTTTAATATTAGTGACTAACCCTCTCGATGCAATGGTCTTCGTAGCTCACGAGGTCAGCAAATTTCCTAGGGAAAGAATAATGGGAATGGCAGGTGTGTTGGACTCTACAAGATTCAGAACCTTTATATCTATGGAGCTGGGGGTTTCCGTAGAAAACATTCATGCATTTGTCCTTGGCGGACATGGAGATGATATGGTGCCGCTAGCGAGATATACTACGGTTGCTGGCGTTCCCATTACCGAGCTACTCCCTGAAGACCGAATTGATTCGATAATTCAGAGGACACGCGGCGGCGGCGCGGAAATTGTTAAGTTGTTAAAGACGGGCAGTGCGTTTTATGCACCTGCTGCTTCAACGGCGGAAATGGTAGAGTCGATACTTAAAGATAAGAAGAAAATCCTCCCATGCTGCGTCATGGCAAATGGCAAATATGGTATTAAGGATGCGTTTGTTGGACTGCCCGCAAAGCTTGGGAGGGCAGGTGTTGAGGGAATTTTCGAAATAGACCTCACAAAAGAAGAACTCGACAAGTTACATGTTTCAGCCAATCATGTAAAAGAACTAATTGAAAGAATACATGAGTTGGGAGTTATTTAGATACTGGATTATAGGAATAGGCTTCGAGAAAGTGGAGTCCAAATTTAACGTCCGATCATGACTGCATGATCTGATTCTCGACTTTTGCCCCCCTCTTGGATAATTTAGGCTATTTATAGTTTTAAAACTGACGGCAATCGGTATTGGATTATCAATCTTAAGTATTCGCTGGGCCTAGAAGATAAAATGCTGTCTCGTTAAGCTCTTTATTTTATTAAACTATGATTTAAATTAGTTGTATAAGCTACCTTACGTAAACAGGAACGATGACCTTAGAAGGCAACTTAACATCATCCAAGGAGTTTTTATCTGGGATATGCTCAGGGAAGAGAAATATAAATCTTAATACCCTTGAGAAAGTCGTTCTTTTAGCCATCGAGATTGCTCGTGAGGGGAGGGAAGGTAGAAAGGTTGGCACAATGTTCACCGTATCTGATTCCGAAAAGGTAATTAGATATTCTAAGTGTTTAATCCTTGACCCTCTTTTTGGACATCCTCCGAGTGTAAAACATATAGAAGATTACAACATGCGAGAGACTGTCAAGGAGTTATCTCAGCTAGATGGGGCCTTTATAGTTGCGGATGACGGGGTGGTTATCTCTGCGTGCAGATATATTAACGCATCTTCTAGGGGAATTGACTTGCCTCTGGGATTGGGTAGTCGTCATATGGCAGCTGCTTCGATTACTAAACACACTAATACTGTGGCTGTAGTGGTCTCTGAAAGCTCGATCGTCAGAGTATTTGACGATGGTGATATCATTGGCGAAATTATTCCAGAGTTATGGATGTTGGAACACTACTCACGACACCTAAAAAAGCCTTATCATGAGCGCTCCAGAAAAGACATAACTGTAATTAGCAGGGATTAATAGTGGCAAGGCTATACAGTGTATTTATCAATTCGAAGAGTAGCTTGTTCTTAAATTACACAGTTTCGATTTTTATATTCTGTGGCTTTGGTTGCCCGGTTTTTGGAATAATTAATTCGATAACCCCTTCTTCATATTTTGCCTTAATATCGTTGTCATCCACCTTTTTTGGAAGGAGATATATAAGATTTAAGTGACAAATTTCTTGATACAAATTGAGTTACTTTTTTATTGTACCTCTTTAAATAATCTTGACTTTCTATATTAAATTATTATACTTCCTCACCCGAGTGATCGGTAATCAGATGACCCGTTGTTACACCAAGATTCGACAATTTGTTTTGATGTTTTCACGAGGGTTTTTGATTCTAGCTCATCAAAAATGTTCATTAACGATGCCCTATAATTTGCAAAGAAAAGGAACTTTCTAAATGCCGGTACATGATGTTATCATTGTCGGAGGTGGTGGGGCTGGATTACGCGCTGCTATAGCCGTTGCCGAGGAAAACCCAAAATTCAGCGTCGGAATGATAAGCAAGGTTTATCCTATGCGAAGCCATACTGTGTCCGCCGAGGGCGGGGCTGCTGCCGTAATTAAGGATAATGACAGCATGGAAAACCATTTTAAAGATACTGTAGCTGGAAGTGACTGGCTCGCTGATCAGGATGCTGTCGAGATTTTTATTAAGGAAGCCCCTGAAGAACTGATACAAATTGAACATTGGGGTTGCCCTTGGAGTAGAGAGCCGAATGGGAAGGTTGCTGTTCGACCTTTTGGCGGTATGAAAATTGAACGCACATGGTTTGCCGCTGACAAGACGGGCTTTCATATGCTCCACACACTGTATCAGACCTCCTTGAAATATGGAAACTTAACTTCATACGATGAGTGGTTTGCAACAAATATTCTGGTTGAAAGCGGTAGATGCCAGGGGATAACAGCATTGGAATTGAGGACTGGCAATGTTGAGGTAATCGCCGCTAGGGCGGTGATAATATGCACGGGCGGGGCCGGTCGAGTATTTCCGTTTACAACCAACGGAGCGATTAAAACTGGAGATGGAATGGCTTTAGCATATCGTGCTGGGGTAGCTTTAAAGGATATGGAATTTGTACAATATCACCCAACGGGTCTTCCTGGAACTGGAATCTTAATCACGGAAGCCGCTCGCGGAGAGGGTGGGATAATGGTAAACAAGGACGGCTATAGATATCTTCAGGACTACGATCTGGGTAAACCCTTAGATGTTTCTGACCCCGACCATCCCGTGAAAAAGAGTATGGAGCTCGGACCTCGAGATCGACTTAGCCAGGCTTTCATGAAAGAGGTTGACAAGGGCAGGACATTCACTGGTGAATTCGGTCACTATGTTCAACTGGATGTAAGACACCTTGGTGAGAAAAAAATAAATAAGAAAATACCATTCGTGCGCGAGCTCGCTTCTAAATATGCTGGAATAGACCCCGTGTACGATCCCATACCTGTACGCCCTGTGGTCCATTACTGCATGGGTGGTATAGATACTGATAATGACGGTGCAACCGGTTTGCCGGGACTATTCGCGGCAGGAGAGGTTGCATGTGTTTCAATCAACGGCGCTAACAGGCTGGGTTCAAACTCTCTCACCGAACTTCTCGTGTTCGGAGCTAGGGCGGGCAGGTCGGCGGCTAGATTTGCGATGGAAAACACCGAAATAAACATGGATTCGCTGAAGAAACAGGGCGCAGATGAGCTGACAAGAATTAAAAATAACTTCACCGGTAAGCAAGGCGGCACAGAACGCATAGCAGATCTGAGGCAGGAAATGACCAAGGCCATGGAGACGGGCGCAGGCATTTATAGGTCTGAGAATAGCTTAAAAGATACGTGTGACACCTTGGCTGAACTCCGCGGTCGATTCGGTAATATAGTAATTGAAGATAGGAGTCTCACATTTAATACAGAACTTGCTTCGGCGCTTGAGTTGGATTTCATGATAGATGTCGCGCAGGCTCTAGCTCACAGTGCGCTCGCGCGGACAGAAAGCCGTGGTTCGCATCAGCGAACCGATTTCCCAGACCGGAATGACAAGGAATTCCTGAAGCATTCTCTCGCATTGCGGACGCCTGACGGGCCAAAGATAGAGTATAAAGATGTAGTAATCACGAGCTGGCCCCCCGAAGAGCGAGTTTATGGGAGATAATAAATGACAGAGAAGACTATGGAATTGGAGATTCTACGCTATCGACCGGAGCAGGACCAAAAGCCTTCTTTTCAAACCTATGTGATACCCTTCAAGAAGGAGTGGGTCGTTTTAGATGCTATTAATCACATAAAGGATAATATAGATGGGACGTTATCATACCGTTGGTCATGTAGAATGGGTGTATGTGGGAGTTGTGGAATGATGGTTAACGGTGTACCAAAACTCACCTGTGCTGCGTTTCTTAAAGATTATTATCCCGAAAAGATTAGAGTTGAACCACTGAACGGATTTCCTATTCAGAGGGATTTAGTCATCGTAATGGACGACTTCATAAATAAATTGGAAGAAATCAAGCCTTGGATCATTCGGAAGGAGGGAGAGGAAAAATCACTAGAAGAAGGAGAATACCTGCAAACACCCGCTGAACTGGCTGCCTACAAGCAGTACTCTATGTGTATCAATTGCATGCTTTGTTACGCTGCCTGCCCTGTTTACGCTATAGATAACTCGTTTATTGGCCCAGCAGCAATTGCCCTGGCACAGCGATATAACATGGATTCTCGCGATCAGGGCCGCGAAAAAAGACAGGAAGTCATCGCGAGTAACGAAGGGGTATGGGAATGCACCTTCGTTGGCGAATGCTCAGAGGTTTGCCCGAAGGACGTCGATCCTGCCGCGGCTATTCAGAGGGGTAAGGTGTCGGGAACAATCGATTATTTTAAGAATGTGATAGTTCCTTGGGGAGGGAAGAGCAAATGAATCCCTATGTTCGTCAGTACCCAAATACCTGGTGGTTGAGTAGGCGCCCTTATTTCTTATTTATGGTTAGAGAATTCACCTCAATTTTTGTTGCCGGGTATTGCGTTTTTCTGGTGTATTTCATACATAAGCTCTCCCAGGGTCCAGATGCCTATTACGGAGTGATCGAAGCATTGAAGTCGCCTCTATCGATAATACTCCACATAATTGCCTTCATTTTCGCTGTGTATCACAGTATTACTTGGTTTAAACTTACTCCAAAGATAATGGTCTTAAGGATTGGAGAGGAGCGAATACCTTCATTTCTGATATCGGGGGCGAATTTTGTTGCATGGGTCGTGGTTTCCGCTATCCTGGTCTGGATAATCTCGGTGGTGTGAGAATGAGAAAGTCAAACGATGCAATTTGGTGGTCTTTATTTGCAGCTGGCGGAGTTGTTTCAGCCCTATTTATACCTATATTAATCTTAATTAGTGGTATCGTAATCCCATTTACAGTAACCGGCAAAGACGCGTTTCTTTACGAAAGAATTCACGGAGCAGTTGCGAACCCAATTATTAGGATCTTGATTTTTTGTCTTATCGTTTTTCCTTTTTTTCACTTTGCTCATAGGTTTCGTTCAATATTAATCGATGTAGGACTTTCGAAATTTCGCCCCGCGATTTCAGTAATTTGCTATGGAAGTGCAATTGTTGGAACGCTCCTCACAGCTGTAGTTTTGTGGAATTTTTCATAAAACTGCTAATCGATCTTGAAGTAAAGATAATATCATTTAGGTAATTGGTCCCACATCCTCACTTAATTGGCAATTATTAATCTATTAATGTCATAACACATAATCTAAAAGGAGGCACTAGATAAGTGAATATTCATGAGTATCAAGCAAAGGAATTGCTTTCTAAGTACGGGGTAAAGGTGCCGACCGGAAAAGTTGCTTTTAGCGAAGATGAGGCAGAACAAATAGCAAAGGATCTAGGTGTGAATAAATATGTCGTAAAGGCACAAATACACGCAGGTGGTAGAGGCAAAGGAGGTGGCATAAAACTTTCTAATTCTCCAAGTGAAATCCCTCAGATAGTGTCTGAACTAATAGGAATGGGTCTTGTAACCCATCAGACTGAACCGGAAGGTAAGATAGTTAGAAAGGTATTAATAGAGGAGGCTTCCGAGATTAAGAGAGAATGTTATTTAGGGATGGTAATTGATAGGGAAAAAGAAAGAGTCGTCATCATGGCGAGCGGGGAGGGTGGAGTAGAAATTGAAGAGATTGCAAGAACACACCCTGAAAGGATTATCAAAGAATATGTAGACCCTTCTTTGGGCCTTCTTCCATTTCAGTGCAGAAGTATAGCATATTTTTTGGGTTTCGAAGGAAAAGTAGTAAATAGAGCGGTCAGTCTGATCACAGGTCTCTATAGAGCCTTTATCGAAAATGATTGCTCTCTTGCTGAAATCAATCCGCTTATAGTTACGAACGAAGAAGAGGTCTTGGCATTGGATGCAAAGCTTAACTTTGACGACAACGCCTTATTTCGTCATCCTGAAATTGAGAAGCTGCGTGATCCTGATGAAGAGGATCCAGCGGAACTGGAGGCGAAATCTTGGGGAATTAGCTATGTCAAGCTAGGTGGCAATATAGGATGTCTTGTTAATGGAGCTGGGTTGGCAATGGCGACCATGGACATTATTAAATACTACGGCGGGGAACCAGCTAATTTTTTGGATGTTGGCGGGGGTGCAGACTCGGATCAAGTAACGCAGGCATTCAAGATGATACTAAGCGATCCAAACGTTAAGGCCATTTTTGTGAATATATTTGGTGGCATAATGAAATGCGACACAATAGCATCTGGCATAGTCACAGCGGTGAAAGACGTTGGAATGAACGTGCCACTTGTTGTTAGGCTTGAGGGCACCAATGTGGAACTTGGCAGGAAAAGGCTATCCGAATCTGGGCTAAATATTCTCACGGGGGCCGAAATGCAAGAAGCTGCCGCACGAGTAGTGTCGGTTGCCAGATAGGTCCGTCTTCAGGCATTCCATTTATCAATAACATTAAAAGGAATACTATTCAGCTGCAATAGGAAGTAAGCTGCTCATAATTTTACGTTTATAGCTATTGTAACCATCCTTTTTCCCTTGACTTTTAGCTTATAATGATTAGTTTGAGTGTATTGGACGCGGATTAAAAAATATGCAACAAATTGCCGTACGAGATTCTGTAAACTTTTTTCTTAAGGAAGTTGAGAGGTATCCTCTACTCAGCAGGGAGGACGAATATCAGCTTGCCCTAAAGCACTATGAGGAAAATGATATTGAGGCGGCAAAGAAACTTGTTGTATCAAACCTGAGATTTGTCATAAAAATTGCGAACGAGTACATCTCATATGGATTCCCGGTTTCGGATCTAATCCAAGAGGGAACAATAGGTTTGATGCAGGCGGTAAAGAGATTTAATCCCCATAAGGGTTACAGACTGATCTCATATGCAGTATGGTGGATTAAAGCAAGGATACATAATTTTATTATGAGCTCTTGGAGCTTAGTAAAAATTGGGACAACTCAAGCTCAGAGAAAGCTATTCCAAAAAATTGGGAATGCGAAGAAGAAATTGAATATAGAAAAAGACAAATTGGGACCTGAAGATCTTAAGTCCGTTGCCGATTCATTCGGAGTTAGAGAGAAAGATGTGTTAACTATGGAGATTAGACTTGCTTCAAGGGATTTTTCTCTAGACAAACACATCGGTGATGATGAATCATCAACCTATATTGATTCATTGCCGGACTATCGAAAGAATCAAGAAGAAATTGTTGAACAACGCGAAGCTGATGAACTAACTTATGAAGGCCTTAAGCAGGGAGTTGACAAGCTTTCTGAAAAACAGCGTTGCGTCATCGAAGGGAGATTCATTTCTAGCCCTCCTAAAAAGCTGAGAGAACTTGGGGAAGAATTAGGAATCTCTAAAGAAAGGGTTCGACAGATTGAAAGAGAAGCATTGAACAAAATTCGATCAGTCATAGAAAAACAATATGTCAATACAAATTCAATTAACACTTTTAGAGAAATTGAGTCTTTAGGAGGAGATATTTATGGCCAGTGCTAAAATTATTGGAATTGATTTAGGTACCACAAACTCTGTTGTGGCATTAGTAGAAGGTGGTGAGCCTAAGGTGCTTATAAATGAAGAGGGTGCCAGGATTACACCATCAATCGTGGCGTTTACAAAGGACGGAGAGATTTTAGTTGGTGGGCCTGCTAAAAGACAATCTGTAGTTAATCCTGAAAATACAATTTTCTCGATCAAGAGACTGATGGGAAGACGTTTTGAAGAGGTTGGGGATGAGATTAAGAGATTACCTTATAAACTGGTAAAGAATAAAAACGGAGACGCGTGGGTGAGCGTGAGTGGAAAGGAGTACTCCCCACCTGAGATATCCGCTCATGTTCTAATGAAGCTGAAAAAAGCAGCAGAAACATATCTTGGCGGAGAAGTCAAAGAAGCTGTAATAACCGTGCCGGCCTATTTCAACGACAGTCAGAGGCAGGCCACAAAAGATGCAGGAAAGATTGCGGGCTTAGAGGTGAAGAGGATAATAAACGAGCCTACTGCTGCTGCTCTCGCTTATGGTTTCGACAAGAAGAAAGAGGGCATAATCGCCGTTTATGATCTTGGCGGAGGTACATTTGACATATCTATCCTGGAAGTCGGTGATAATGTAATAGAAGTGAAATCTACTAATGGTGACACTCATCTTGGCGGCGACGACTTTGATGTACTATTGATGGATTACATAATATCTGAATTTAAAAAGGATTCGGGAATCGATCTAGGCAGAGATAAAATGGCAATTCAAAGGCTCCGAGAAGCCGCGGAAAAGGCAAAGATCGAGCTTTCTTCGACGATGGAAACGGAGATTAATTTACCCTTTATCACAGCTGATGCGGCCGGTCCCAGGCACCTCGTAATGAAAATAACACGCGCAAAATTTGAGCAGCTCGTGGAAGACCTTATAAAGGGAACATTGGAGCCCTGCCGCCAGGCCCTGAAGGACGCTGGTATGAGAGCGAGTGACATAAGCGAAGTTGTATTGGTCGGCGGTTCAACGAGAATACCGCTCGTACAAAGAGTGGTAACGGACTTTTTTGGCAAAGAACCTCATAAGGGAATAAATCCGGATGAGGTTGTAGCTGTCGGTGCTGCGATACAAGCCGCTGTTTTAGGTGGTGACGTCAGAGATATGCTTCTGCTTGATGTCACGCCTCTTTCTCTCGGTATTGAGACACTAGGCGGAGTCAGGACTTCAATTATAACTAGAAATACGACTATACCTACAAAAAAGAGTCAGGTCTTTACGACTGCAGAAGACAACCAGACTTCGGTTGAGATTCATGTGCTTCAGGGGGAGCGTCCCATGGCTCGAGATAATAGGGCACTGGCGAGGTTTATCCTCGATGGAATCCCTCCATCGCCGAGGGGTATTCCACAGGTTGAAGTGGCATTTGATATTGATGCTGATGGAATTCTGCATGTTTCTGCAAAAGACCTTGCTACACAGAAAGAACAAAAGATAAGGGTTGAGGCATCTAGCGGATTAAGCAAGGAAGAAATTGACCAGATGGTTAGAGATGCCGAGGAAAAAGAAGAGGAAGACACAAAGCGTCGAGAATTAGTTGATAATCGGAATAAACTTGATGAATTGATCTATCGCACAGAGAAGAGCTTCAAGGAGTTTAAAGACAGGCTTTCTGATGACGAAAGGAAAGAGCTCGAAGAATCACTGGAAGAAGGAAAACAGGCAGTAAAGGATGAGGATTTAGGCAAAATTCAAGGTTCGGTGGAGAGAATTACCAAGGCATCGCATAAGATAGCAGAACTGATGTATAAGCAGGCTGCCGAGGGTGGTGCGTCAGAGGGTGAAGACGGATTTGGTGCCGAGGGGCCTGCTGAAGGTGAGGCAGCGGAATCGGAGGGTACCCAACAGAAAAAAGACGGAGGTGATGACGTTATAGATGCGGAATTCACCGAAAAATAGTTTGCCATTGTATACAGATAAATGATGATCCGGACAAAACATGGTCTTCTCTGATTTTCCTAATCAATTATTAATTCTGAAAGGGTTTGCCAGTGTGTGGTTTCAATGTTAGCTTTATACGATTCACTTATAGTTTTTCTTTGAACATAAAAGATAAATGGGTTAAGGTTTTAATGTTTTTATTTCAAAAGCCTTAATGGAGGTCATACATGAAAGCAGGGATTCACCCGGAGTACAAAGAGGTCAGTATAACGTGCGCGTGTGGTGCTGTTCATAAGACCAGATCTGCGAGGATCGAAAACTTTACCGTGGAAATATGCTCAAATTGTCATCCATTTTATACGGGTAGGGAACGAGCAACGGCTTCAAAAGGTAGAGTCGAACGTTTTCGCAGAAAATACAAAGATAATAAAGCTTCTTAGTTTGTTTTCGAACTATAACCGCTAACACCATCCTTATAATTAAACTGAGCAATTTTTTAAAAATTACTTTACAAGTAAATACCTATTACTCTATAATATCAAAATTCCCATAGGAAGGAGATCATATGACGGACTTACCTAGAGAAAGCATCCGAAACTTGGCTATTATCGGCAATCATGGCGAAGGCAAAACCTCCGTTGCAGAAGCCATGTTATTTCTCGGCGGAGCTACCGATAAGCTGGGAACTGTAGACAATGGTTCTTCCACGTTAGAATATGAACTGGAGGAAAAGAACAGAAGGATGTCAATCAACTCACATATTGCGTTTTATCAGTGGAATGATCACCTGGTTAACATAATCGATACTCCCGGATTTATGAATTTTTTATATGAAACCGAGTGTTCTCTAAAGGTAGTAGATTCCGCAATAGTGATGTTAAACGCCGTGCCTGGCGTAAGAACACAGGTAAGAAAGTTTTGGCAAATGGCTTCGCAGCAGGGTATTCCTAAGCTGTTGTTCATTAATAAACTGGATAAAGAAAGATCTAGTTTTGAAAATGCAATTGCAGAACTCGGAAAGGAAATACAGGCCAGAATCATTCCGTTAACAATCCCGATCGGTAAAGACCAGGATTTTACGGGAGTGGTCGATTTGATAGAAATGAATGCCCATATATACGGAGTCGATGGTAAAGACACGATAGACAAGATACCAGGCGAAATAGAAGAACTGGCTAAGGTTTATAGAGAGAGAATTATCGAAGCAGTTGCGGAATTAGACGACGAGCTACTTGAAAAATATCTAGAGGGAGAAACTCTTGACAACGAGGTTATAAATAATAAGCTGCGTGAGGGCGTGCTTAGTTCAAAGGTTGTTCCTTTATATGTAGGTTCTGCTACAAAGTTAATTGGAATTAATATTATCATGGACGCAATTAACCGTTTTTTGCCGTCGCCAATTGACAGACGACCCTTGATGGTGAAAGACATCCAGGGCGAAGATAAAGAGATATTCCCCAAACTTGAAGAGGCTACTTCCGCATATGTTTTCAAGACGATTTCTGATCCATATGCGGGGAAAATAAGCGTTTTTAGAATTTTCTCCGGTGCATTAAAGTCAGAATCAAATATTTATATTTCTAACAATAATTCGCGCGAGAAGATTGGTCAGTTATACAGGATCATCGGAAAGAAACAGCTGCCGGTTAACAGTGCTTTATTTGGGGACATAGTAACTGTTAACAAATTAAAAAGCATTCAGACAGGCGAGACAATTGCAGATCTGTCAAATGCGGTTGTCATTCCTCCCGTGACAATCCCACAAGCCGTGATGTCCTATGCTATTCAGCCCAAATCGAGGTCAGACGAGGATAAACTCATGCCATCGCTGCACCGAATCAAAGAAGAGGATCCAACCATATCCTTTAGAATTGATGATGAAACAAAAGAATTTCTAATATCCGGCACCGGACAGACACATGTCGAGGTTGTCGTTGAAAAATTGAAGCATACCTATGGTGTAAATGTTGAATTGCAAACCCCAAAGGTCCCCTACAGAGAAACGATTAAGGGAAGTGCGAAAGCAGAAGGTAAATACATAAAACAAACGGGGGGTAGGGGACAGTATGGCGATGCCTGGCTTGATATAGAGCCATTACCGAGGGGCAAAGATTTTGAATTCGTCGACAAGATTGTTGGCGGGGCAATTCCTAGAAACTTTATCCCATCAGTCGAAAAGGGGGTGAGGGAGGCACTAAAAAAAGGTGTGTTGGCTGGGTATCCTGTTATGGACGTAAAAGTAACTCTTTTTGACGGTAAGTATCACACTGTTGATTCATCGGATATAGCTTTTCAGATTGCTGGCTCCATGGGTTTTAAGAAGGCAATGGAAGCGGCTCATCCCGTTCTTCTTGAACCTTTAATGCGTATGGAGATATTCACGCCGGAAGATTCAGTAGGCGACGTAATTGGCGATGTTAATTCAAGAAGGGGTAAGGTCTTAGGCGTTGAACCTCAAGCTGCGGGGCACCTTATCAAGGCATTGTTACCCATGGGAGAGGTTTTGACATATGCTCCTGAGCTAAGATCGATCACCAGCGGTCGTGGCTCGTTTACCCAGGAATTCGACCATTACGAAGAGGTGCCGTCGCATATTGCGAATAAAATAATAGAAGAAGCTAATAAAGAAAGAGCATCCGAAGCATAGCATACGAGAGGGATACACATTCCCTATTATGTATGGATAGCATGCATAGATAAATACTTGACAACCGTTACGTATAAATTAAGAGCAATATCTTGGCAGTGCGTGTGTATTTTATCCATTGTAGATTTTCAAGATCCCCAAGAAGTTTAAATCGATATTTATGCGAATTGCATCAATCGATATTGGAACTAACACATTTCGTATACTGATATGCGAGACCGAGGGGAAACGTATCAGGAAAATATACATAGACCAGGTAATTACTCGTCTGGGTGGTGGATTTAAAACAGATGAGCGACTATTGACCGACACCGCGATAAAACGGTCCATGATTGTTCTGAAGGAATTTTCTAAAATCATCAAGAGCTATGGCGTTGACAAGTCTAGAACAGTTGCTACAAGTGTCGTCAGAGAATCTGTAAACGGACATAAATTTATTAGCAGGGTTAAAGATGAGGCGGGAATTGATGTGGAGTTGATCTCCGGTTATGAAGAAGCCAAACTCGCTGCCGCAGGGGTTTTAAACTCCGTAAAAATAAGGAGCAAGTATGTGGTGATACTTGATATTGGCGGAGGGAGCACGGAGTATATATTTCTAGACCGTGATTATGGAATGGATGTTGTCACTACAAGTATGGGAGTCGTTCACCTATCGGAAAAATTTATAGATACCGACATTCCCACTCAATCTGCCATCAAGGATCTTTCAGATCACATAGAAAACGTAATAAGCTCTAAATTGAAAGATCGAACCATTATGCCCGCCGAACCATTCTCGTTGATCGCGACGGCCGGGACGCCTACGACACTGGCGGCTATTGAGATTGGAATGGATGAATACGATGCTGACCTTGTAAATGGATTTGTGCTAACGAGGGAAATGATATCAAACATATTTTATAAATTGATAAGACTTCCATCGGATGAAAGAATTAACGTAATAGGTCTTAAAGAGGGGAGAGAAGATGTGATCATTCCCGGAATAATTATATTATTGAAATCCTTGGATTGGTTTTCAAAAGACGAGGTAGTGGTAAGTGACGGTGGCCTTCTTGAGGGTGTTGCGATGAGCCTGATCGATTGGACTATGATTTGAATATTGTAGTTATTTTAGTTAGTTATGAATGATCTTCGTTGACAATCAATCTCTGAGTTATTATATTTTTTAGTACTATTTAATCATGACAAATTTGGAAGTCTCAGAAAGGGAAAAAAGGATACTTTACTCAGTCATCGATAATTATATCAAAACTGGAGAGCCGGTAGGATCGTCATACCTAGTCTCGAAGTATCAATTGCCGTGGAGTCCAGCTACAGTAAGAAGTGTTATGTTTGATTTGATGGATAAACAATATCTGGTTCAACCCCACATATCCGCAGGGCGGGTACCAACAGAAAAAGGCCTAAGAATTTATATTAATTCACTATTAAACCAAAAAGAATTACCCAAGTCTAAGAGGACCGTAATCAAAAGACGCTATAGACAATTGGATGGCACTTTTAACCAGGTTATCTCTGAAACTAGCATAATGCTTTCTGATATTTCGAACTGTACCGGATTGGCTACGCTTCCCTCGATCAGATCTATGAAAATTAAATCTACTAAACTGATAAAAATCGCCGAAAAGAAGGTTCTTGTAATAATTGTGTTCGAAAATGGAATGATAGATCAAAGGATGATCAGACTGAGCAGAAAAATACCCGACGGCATGCTTCGAAAATTGAGCGACTATGTAAACAAACTTACTATGGCCCTCACATTAGACGAGGTTGACTCAATCGTTATTGACAAGCTTAAACATGAAAGGAAGATCTATCGTGACTTCCTTGAGCGAGTAATGAAGTTTTGGACTGGTAAATCTGAGAAAGGGATCAAATCTGGCGTTTATATCAAGGGTCACCCCTCAATTTTCGATAGTTATAGTCTTAATAATCCCGAGGGACTAAAGGATTTATTTAGGGCTATAGAGGAAAAAAGTTTTCTAGTCGAAATCCTTGGCAAAGCAATGAATGAAGATAGTACCATAGTGTTCCTGGGAGCGGAGAACGGTGTACCTGCCGGCTATAGCCTAATAGCCGCTCCTTACGGCACAAATAAAAATCTCGGGACTCTTGGAGTATTAGGTCCGCTGCATATGGACTATGCCCAAATCGTACCCTTAGTTGATTATACAGCGAAGATCGTCAGCAAAATCGTTAGCACGGGAGGTTGAAATGAAACCTAACTCTAAAGACAAACAGCGAGAGAGTGAAGAGCTCACATTCAAAACCGACGAGGGGCCCATAGAAGAAGATGAGAATTCAACATTAGAGAGTCAGCTTTCTAAGGAAGAATCTCTTGAGAAAGAACTCGAGGAAAGCAAAGGGGCTTTTGAAGAACTCAACGATCGGTATTTGAGATTAGCAGCGGATTTTGATAATTACAAGAAGAGAATCTCAAAGGAAAAAGCGGACCTTATATCCTATGGTAACGAGGAGCTTATCAGATCTCTTCTGAGCGTGTTAGATAATCTAGAAAGGGGAATCGAACATTCAGAAGCGGACAGAGGCACAAATCCCATTATCGAGGGTTTCAGATTAGTCCATAAGCAGTTTCTGGATTGCCTGGAGAAATTTGGCGTTAAAGCTATAGAGGTGCATAAAGGGGACGAATTTGATCCTAACCTTCATCAAGCAGTTGAAAGGGTAGAATCAGATGAGGTTCAACCCGGATTTATCCTTTCTGAATTGTTAAAGGGATATACGCTAAAAGATAGACTGCTAAGACCTGCCCTTGTGTCGGTTTCAAAGGGAGAATCTGAAACCGCTTCGGATATGGATTCAGCCGAAAATGAAATAGAGGTTAAAATTTCAAATGGCGAGGGCAACGGCAAAACAAAGTTGATCGATGGAGATATATAATAATTTAGGGATTCATTAATATTACAAGGTAAACAATAATGGATAAGGCAGACTATTATGATGTTCTTGGGATAAACAGAAATGCTTCCCAGGAAGAGATAAAAAAGGCATACAAAAAACTCGCATTCGAATACCATCCGGACAGGAATCCCGGAAATGCGAGCGCCGAAGCAAAATTTAAGGACATAAACGAAGCGTATCAAATCTTGAGTAGTCCAAATAAAAGGGCTCAGTATGATAGCTTCGGACATATGTCTTCGGAGGGTATTTTTACGGATGCGAATTTCGGATTCAACTTTAATGATATCTTTGGAAATCTATTTGATGAGGTTTTCAGCACGGGCAGAAGGAGCCGAGCGGAGAGGGGCAGAGATTTAAAGTATGATCTGGAGATATCATTTGAAGAAGCTGCATTTGGAGTGGAAAGAGAGGTAGAAATACCGAAAAGATTAATCTGTGAGGAATGCGGTGGACGGGGTGCTGCGCCGGGAGGTGAAATCACGTGTTCTACCTGCGGAGGAAGGGGGTCGGTTAGGTACTCGGAGGGATTTTTAGCTATAAGCAGGACTTGTTCAAATTGTGGTGGGACAGGAAGGAGGATCACAAAAGTTTGCTCAAATTGCCGAGGGGAGGGATTAATTAGGTCAAAACGTCTGGTCAACGTGAAGGTTCCCGCTGGTATTATGGATGGTGCAAGGCTTAGGATTCGGGGCGAGGGGGAGATTGGTTTATACGGAGGCCCGAGCGGCGATTTGTACATAGAAACGCATGTCAGAGAACATCCCTTCTTTACAAGGGAAGGGAAGGACATTTACTGTGAAGTGCCGATTACCTTCATACAAGCGGCTCTTGGAGATGAAATCGCGATTCCCACACTCGATGGAAAAACCAAGATAAAGGTACCGGCAGGGACCCAATCCGGCCAAGTTCTAAGGATTAAGGATAAGGGCGTGCAAAACCTAAATGGTAGAGGGAAGGGCGATCTGTTTATAAAAATACACGTGGAGATCCCTGTAAATCTGAACTCGAAACAAAGAGAGCTATTAGAGGAATTTGGAAAAACCTATGAACAGGGCCATAGTCCGAAGGCCGGTAAATTTTTTGAAAAGTTACAAGAGCTTCTTAGCTGATATAGGTAAATAGCGACCAATACCTCATGTAAGGTCTTAGATTCCCAATTAATCGTGCATCACATATATTGCAAATACTTAGGCGAGATATTGCAATAATGTCGTAGATCGCATTAGTTTATTGGCTTATGTTATTGTAATTATTCTATTCTTTCGTCATTACAAAAAAATTGACTGGCATTCCGAAAATTGCGTTTAGAAAATCAGAAACGAAGACGTATAGAAAAATTTGCGGGTTGTGGTTGAATTAGATTTTTTAGTCGGAGTTTATGATGTTTAGCAAATTTTTGGACAGCCTTGATTTTTGCTTCTTTGTATCAAGACAAAGAAGTAATAACACGCTTTCGGAAACGGTAACTACATTGGATTGCGTTGGTGAAAATTGTCGCTTTAATGCCCACCGGCAATTGCTGGAATAATCGAGACGATGTCCGTGTCCTGAAGCTCGGTGTCAGTCCCCTTTAAAAACCTAATATCCTCATTATTCACGTAAAGATTTATAAATCTCCTGACGTTGCCATCTTCATCGCATAGCCTTTGCTTAATTCCAGGAAACTGACTCTCAAGCGCCTCAATCAAATTTCCAATCGTTGCGGCTTCCACCAAAACTTCATCTTTTTCCCCTGTTAACCTCCTAAGTGGAGTGGGTATTCTTACTGACGGCATGTTGAATACCTCCTTTATCGTTGCTTTTTATACTCCAGTAAAGCTCTTCAAATTCCTCAATATTGGGGTCAATAATTTGAGGTACTGCCAAGCTATCCCTAACCGCCTCCTGGGTTTTGAGCCCATTGCCTGTTATGCATACCACAACTGATTCATCCTTAGCGATAAATCCCTGATCAATGAGTTTTTTAGTAACAGCCATTGTCACACCCCCAGCTGTCTCAGTAAAGATTCCTTCAGTCTCAGCGAGGAGTTTGATACCATCGACTATTTCATCATCTGTGACGTCTTCACTCCAACCACCACTTTCTTTTATCACACTCATCGCGAAATAGCCATCAGCGGGGGTTCCAATCGCTAGGGATTTAGCAATTGTATCTGGTTTTTGTGGCTTGAAGATCTCCCAGCCATTTTTCACGGCAGTACTGATTGGCGAACACCCTTTAGCCTGTGCTCCGTGGATCCTAGTTTCAGTCATATCTACAAGATCTAGCTTCTCAAACTCCTTTACGGATTTCCAAATTTTTGTTAGTAATGATCCACTTGCCATTGGAACGACAAAATGCTTCGGAACTCTCCAGCCGAGTTGCTCCATGATCTCAAAACCCAGGGATTTAGATCCCTCAGCATAATATGGACGCAAATTGATGTTCACGAAACCCCAGCCAAATCTACCAGCAATCTCGCTGCAAAGACGATTGACATCGTCATAGCTACCCTGTATTCCAATGAGATGCGTTCCATAAACGGTCGTTCCGATGATCTTGGCCAGTTCCAGGTCATAGGGAATGAAAATAAAGCTTTCTAGGTTTCCAGAAGAAGATAGAGAAGAAACAGCATTTGCCAAATTCCCGGTTGATGCACATGCTACAGTGTCGAAACCAAATTCCTTGGCCTTTGATAGGGCGACAGAGACAACCCTGTCCTTAAATGAAAGTGTTGGAAAGCATACAGAATCGTTTTTGATGTATAATTCTCTGACTCCCAGCACTTCTGCCAAATTGTTGGCTCTGATAAGGGGTGTGAAACCGACATCTTTCCCAATACTTGGTCGTTCATCAATGGGAAGGAGCTCGGCATAGCGCCATATGTCTTGCTTTCTCTGCTCTATTTCCTCCCTTGTTAGAACCTTTTTTATTTCATCATAATCATAACTTACCTCGAGCGGCCCAAAACAGAATTCACACACGTGGAGTGGTTCCTTCGGATAGTCATCACCACATTCCTTACAGAATAGTCCTTTTACAAAGCTCATCAGTAAACTCTCTTGTGAATAACAAATTATGATTACCTTTAATTGTAGGGTTGTCAAGGAATTATTTAGAATTGTTGGGAAGTTACGAAGGTTATAATCCTCCTTCTGCCATTGACCAGCCTAACATTGTACGGTTTAGATGTTACATAATTCGGTGACAGTATCTTGGATTTTAGATGGGCATTCAAAAAATTGCCAAAATCAATTCCGGAAGCGTTAAGAAAAGATTTGGGGTCGTGGTTGGATTAAATATTTTTAGCTGAAGGAATTGATTTAATAATTCCTAATTTTTTGTCAGCCCTTGATTTTTGTTTCTTTGTATCAAGACAAAGAAAATAAAAAATTAAACCATGGATCCCCGGTTAAGCTCGTCCCCGCATGTCGCAGGCGGGGCACATCCGAGGATGACGGAAGAGTAAATTTCCGCGAAATTTATTACTTTTTGGATTTTGCCCACTAAATATCTAACATCTACAGTAAAGCGAGAACCAATTCGATTCTCTGAGTATAAACTCAGTGCCGAGGCAAACCCATCCCAGGCTCGAGCGCAGAGATATCACCAAGAGCTAGCACTCCCGTGCAAATCCAAAAATCGGTAGTTGCCAATCCGTGAATGAAAAAGGTTTGGTTTCGTTTATACTTAGCATGGTTTCCATAAAGTTAAAAGGGGTAATATCATGAAGATAGGATTGCAGATCATAAGCTTCAAATTTCCTGAAGGATCTTCTGTTATAGCAGACAAGCTTTCGGAGATTGCTCAGACCGCTGACGAGGTGGGTTTTTCCAGCATCTGGGTCATGGATCACCTATTTCAGATTGATATGGAGAAGTTCGACATGTTTGCAGATGATCCCATGTTGGAAGCATACAGCACTCTTGGCTTTCTAGCAGCAAAAACAAAAACAGCACGCCTTGGAGCTATGGTGACAGGGGTGGTTTATAGAGACCCTGGTTTATTGGTGAAGGCTGTTACATCTCTCGATATTTTATCCCGAGGGAGGGCAAATCTGGGTATCGGTGCCGCATGGTATGAACGCGAGGCCAGGGGATTAGGGCTTCTGTTCCCTCCACTAAAAGAGCGCTTTGAACGCCTCGAGCAGACGTTACAGATAGCAAAACAGATGTGGTCAGAGGAAACGATGGTCTATGACGGCAAACACTATAAGTTAACTGAGCCATTAAATAATCCACAGCCAATTACCAAACCGCATCCGCCGATCCTTATAGGTGGTTCGGGCGAAAAAAAGACCCTCCGCTTGGTAGCCAAATATGGAGATGCCTGTAATCTCTATGGGCTTGCATTTGGCAATACGGTTGAAGAGATGGCTCACAAGCTCGATGTTTTGAACCAGCACTGTCAGGAGTTAGGTCGACCGTACAATGAAATAGAACGCACTGTTATCGATTCTGTAAAAATTGCTCCGGATTCATCGAATTCCTCGCATATTATCAAAAATTGCCGTATCCTTGCCGGAATAGGCATCCAGCATGTCATTTATAGTATACAAAACGTGCACGAGATCACCCCTCTTGAAGTATTTGGTAGAGAAGTGATTCCGGCGGTTTCTCAGTTCTAAATTTATAGAAAAAGGGATTAAGGCTAGTGTTTGCGATTAAGTGTCATGAATGGTCTCTATACTTAAGTTACCTGTCAATTGGCAGGCAGCAGACCCTTTCATTTTGAGAGAATTAAATGGATGAACTCGAGCTAAGGAAGAAAGTAAGAGATATAATGTTTCTAAACCTTCAGGCGGGTTATTCTCATTATCTGAAGACCCATTATGTTTATAACAAACCTTCTTTCGAGAGGTATCCTTACCAATGGTGGTGGGATACGTGTTTTCATATTTACATCCTTTGCGCCCTGGGAGAATACGAGCTTGCAAAGCAAAATCTGATGAGTCTTTTCGCTATGCAGGAGCCCGACGGTTTTGTAGGGCATATGGTTTATTGGCAGCTCTTATTACCTAAAAATATATTCACCATTATAGAAGCAAAGCGCCCTCGAGGGTATTTAAGGCCTCACATGAGTGCGCTTATTCAACCCAGTTTTGTGGCCCAGTCCCTGGAAAGGATTTTTGAAAAAACTGGAGACAGGGAATTTTTGACATTGATGCTGCCCAAGATAAAGAAATACCACAAATGGGTGACTTCCAACCGCACTTTTGACGGAGATAGCCTGATTACAATCATAGCACCCGTTGAATCTGGAATCGATTGGAAACCTTCATATGACGAGGTATTGAAATTTTCCGGTGGACCGGCAAATTGGAAATTGTATTTTAAAATGGTTTATTCTCAACTTAGAAATTTCCTCGATAGGTACGATCTTCAAAGAATTAAGAATGCCAATCGCTTCCTTGTAAAGGATGTTGCGGTTAATACTATAAATGCGCTTGATCTTTATGCACTTAGCAGGCTTTGTGAGATCGCAAATGATGGTGATGGAGAGAGTTATAAGGCACATGCAGTAAGGATGTCGACGCGGATGCTTGAGGTGATGTACGATGAAGCTGATGATGCGTTTTATGACGTTTACGGTCATGATAACGTAAAGTTAAAGGTTATTACACCCACAGTATTATTCCCGATGGCGCTTCCGAAGGTTCCAACCGAATTATCTAAAAGGATGATAATGCGTTACTTGAAATCGGAGGAGCATTTCGCTCTCCCATTTCCTATTCCCTCCGTTTCAAAGTCGGAAAAATCCTTTGTTCCCGAAAGGCAGCAGTTCAGGGGGCAGGAATTTTTATGGCGCGGTCCGACATGGGCTTTTTATAATTGGTTTCTTTTCCGTTGTCTGAAAGAAGAAGGGTTTGTCGACGAGGCCACGAAGCTGCGTGAAGTTGTGATAACTCTTATTGAGAGGAGTGGTTTTTGGGAATATTACAATCCCTTCACAGGCAAGGGTTATGGGGCGGAGCGATTTACCTGGTCCGGTTTAGTTTTAGACATGGAGATTTGATTCGCTCATCTATTCCCTTACCAGATAACTCCGGACATCCGTAGTCGGGAATCCAATTGGTTATCCGCGACAAACCCTGAGGAATGTCGAAGAGTCGAAGAAGTCTCATTCATTGTGGTTTTAAAATGCTTCACGTCATATTCGAACTGTTCATAGTCCCGGTCCTATACAATCGCTCGCAGTTTTATTTCCAAGGACTGGCTTGAAACTGGTGTTCTGATCATAATGTTGGTGATATACTGTATAGTTAGCAGCAGTATTAAACGAGTTATGGAGTTGTTTTCAAAATGTCGTGGAAGTTGATACCGATAGCAATCAGGTTTGTCCCGTGGGAAAAGGTGCTCAGGCATGCACCTACAATCGTGGAAGAAGCTCGGAAGTTCTATGATTCTAAAAGAAAAGATGACAAACAGGAAGCAGAGTTAATTAAGGACATTGCAAACCAACTACAGGATATAACGAGGGTCATGGCAAATATACGTTTTATGGTTATAAGCAGCCTTATTCTGGGATTAGCAGCGATCGTGTTAGCAATTATTAATCTATTGAAATAGTATGGGGAAATGCGCGTCATTTCCTAACCTTGTCGGAATCTTTCCAGGTACTATATTCATTTATCTTACTTCTCTTCCTAACTTCTTTGTCTAGGTACTGAAACAAGCTCAGCATGACTGACTACGTCATTCATCCTCTTAACGCAATTTTTGGAGTGCAGTTTAAACCCTTTTCATGCTGAAAGGGATTAATGAAAACAAATCTATTCATGAAATGGTAATAATTCTGCCCACGAAATAGCTGGCTTTAATAATTGCAAGAACTCCCACTTGTCCATAGTCGAGGTGTGACACTGGTTTTCCTATTTGTTATAATTGGACTTAAAATGCCCCACTTTAGCGTGGAATTTTCGGATGATATAGTTGAATTGCTTTAGCCATCGGCGGTTTTAGCGACACTAAGCGGGGTTTTGTCAGAGACAGAGGGGCTAAACATCTCACGACAAGGAGATAAGCGATGTTACTTTACGTCAAATGTCAAGGCCTGGCACTATCTATATTTTGAACGAAAAGACCGCGATTATGGCCTGCACTCAAATATGTAGTATGAAAACGATTGTCCGATTGAGTTGGAGCTAATATAGCTTGGGATAGGTAGAATTAAGATCAAAACTTTTATTAATAATAATATTCGAAAGGTATTATTTCTAACTTTTTCTTCTTTGATCGTCTCTTTAATAATCTTTCTATCAGGCGCCTTAGGTTTATTTGAGCTTAAAGCCTTTGACCTGTTTTCAAGGTCTCTTAATCCAACCGGTGAACTGGAAAAGATAGTGATTGTTCAGGTCGATCAGGAAAGCATAAACGCCTTGAGCAAAGAAGGCATAACCTGGCCATGGCCAAGGCAGATATACGCCCCGATAGTAGAGTATCTGTCTAAGGCGGAAGCTCTATTCATAGATATTCTCTTTACCGAGCCTTCGTCATATGGTGAAGAGGACGATTTGATTTTTTCAGAAGCGATTAAAAAGGCAAATAATGTCTATCTTCCCATCTTTCTTTCAAAGAAAGACGAATTGATCACCTCAGAGGATAAGGAATTTTTGGATCATTTAGCGATCAGGGATGAAATCTCCACAGCCCTTAGGTTCAATTCTATAGTTTATCCGATAGACGTCTTGAGGAAATCTATCAAGGGTTCAGGAAACGTCACAATTTCTCCCGACGATGACGGAGTGTATCGAAGGATACCTCTTATTTTTCAGTTACGTGAATTTCTAATCCCTCATTTTGTGCTCAGTTACCTGCTTGATAAGGGTATCGTGAAAATCATGAAAAACAGGATCAATGTTAATGATAAGGAAATTCCTCTTGTGGATGGAAGACTCCTGCTCAGATATTATAAAAATAATAATCCATTCAAGACCTTTTCAGCTTCTGAAATATTAAAGTCCTACCTCGATGTTAACTCATCAAAAACGCCTCCTATAAAAGAGGATTTTTTTAAAGACAAGATAGTATTTTTAGGGCTCACTGCCGCAGGTCTATACGACCTTAAACCAACCTCTATTTCTCCTATTTCCACAGGTGTTTTAATTCATGCAACTACTATTGACAACATCATCAACGCGAGCCTCATAAGACCTGTTGACAACGTTTTCGTCCTTGCCTTTATGTTCCTAATCTGTCTTCTTGTCAGTTACTCTGTTATAAAACGCCACTCACTGGTCATAAATCTCTCCCTTTTCTTGGTAACTTTGTCCGTCATAGTTTTAATCGATGTCTTATTATTTAAAAATGCAATCTATATGATGATAATACCTCCTATATCTTCACTTACGGTTAGCTTTATGATTGCCGTTGCATATAGTTACGCCACTGAGGGAAGACAGAGAATTTTTCTTAAGAACACCATCTCGCAATACATGGATAAAAAAATAGCAGATTTCCTGCTGGACAATCCCTCTCTTATCAAGCCGGGTGGTCAGGAAAAGCGCGTCACCGTGTTTTTTGCCGACATTGCGGGATTTACAACAATGTCGGAGAAGACAACGCCCGAGAAAATAGCCACATTGTTACATACGGTTCTGAATTCACTCACCGATGTCATAATTCGCAATCAGGGGGTAATTGACAAATACATAGGCGATTGTGTGATGGCCTTCTGGGGTGCACCCTTTGAAAGAGATAATGACGAACTAAACGCATGTTATTCTGCAATTCAGTGTATGGAGGCTATTAACGAATTAAATGAGGGATTCCGTAGCGAGGGTTTGGCGGACTTGAACATAAGAATTGGTATACACACCGGCGAGGCTATAGCTGGAAATATTGGGAGCGACAGGCTTTTTCACTTTACCGTAATAGGGGACACGGTAAACCTGGCGTCAAGGCTTGAATCTGTCAATAAATTCTTTAAGACAAGGGTAATCATAAGTGAAGAAACAATTAAAAAAACGAATAACACATTTTTTACAAGGGAGCTTGGCTCCATTGCGGTAAAGGGTAAGGAGTTGCCAATTAGGATATTTGAACTCATGGGTGAAGAAAAGGATACCGATCCAGGAAAGAGGAGCATCGTGGAGCTCTATCATCAGGGCATGCAGTATCACAATGGGCAGAAATTTAAGGAAGCCGTGGAAATGTTCGATGAAATACTTAAGAAGTATCCCGGGGATGGACCTTCGGAATTTTACAGGAAGCGATGCGCTGATCTGATTTCAATCCACAACTTGACAGAGGGTTGGAATATTATAAAGTTTACTGAGAAATGAGAACCAGGATATCGTTAATATTTTTCATTTTCATTACCTTCACCATTGCTTCAGCAAAGTCCGCTAGCGCTGAAACCGTAACCGTCATTACCAAGCAAAACGCCATAAGGGAGTCTTGTAAGTTCTTCTCACCGGTTAAGGCAACTGTTCATTACAACGACGTGCTTGATGTAATTTCCCAGAGTGGTGAATGGTACCAGGTGAGCTTTAAGGGAACACAGGGGTGCATTCATAAGAGTGCTGTTGAGAAGAAATCAATTTCTTTGAGTAAAATCTCGGGCTCTGGAAGCCAGTCCACTTCCGGCGACGAGGTTGCCCTTGCTGGTAAAGGATTTAATCCTCAGGTTGAGGCTGCATATAAAAGACAAAATCCCAGTTTGAATTTCCAGGCAGTAAATACAATTGAAAATTACGGAGTTTCTGAAAATGAACTTATAAATTTTATTCAGGGTGGGAAGCTTAATCTCGAGTGACTAAATCTATACTTACAATTTTAATTCTTATCCCAGTTGTATTCATCGGGTGCGCCACCGTTGATGTAGGAAGCATTAGCCGAATCGCACAGCAGACCTTTCAGGCCACAAGACCCCTTACCGATGAGGAGGAGTATTATATAGGCCGTGCGGTGGGGGCCAGGCTCCTCTCTACATACCCACCCCTGGAAAATGATCATCTCACAGAATACGTCAACCTGGTGGGCCAAACAATTGCTATTCACTCGGATGATCCCATTACCTATGGTGGGTATCACTTTGCTGTTCTCGACACGGATGAGATAAACGCTTTTGCATGTCCCGGAGGTATGATTCTGATCACAAAGGGAATGATAGATGAAACACAGAATGAGGACGAGTTAGCAGCAGTACTCGCACATGAGGTTGCCCATATAAACCATAGAGACGGAGTATCTGCAATCGAAAAGGCGCGTCTAACCGGCGTTGCGACCCTTATAGCCACGGAGGCAGCAAAGAGTTATTCTCCCGCGGAGATATCGCAGCTTGTGAGCCTTTTTGAGGGGTCTGTAGATGATGTATTCAAGACCCTTGTAGTCAATGGTTATGGTAAATCTCAGGAATACGGCGCCGATGAGAGTGCACTGATTTACCTCTCAAGAGCGGGCTACGATCCCCAAGCATTGGAGATTTTCCTTGAACGTCTTATGAAACAGGGACAGGCATCAGGCGGAGGAATAATGACAACGCATCCAGGAACGGAAGACCGCATAGAGAGAGTTGCCGAGGAAATGCCTGCTACGAAGGTTGATCCTTCCCTTGTTCAGCTTAGAATGGAGAGATTCGAAAGGGCTGTAAGATAGGTTAAAACTTAGCAGTAGTCCCCTTTCAGATTATCACTTACGTTCATTGCTTTTGATTCTTGATTTACTCATCCGATAATTCCAGACCACTAAAGTCCATTCTATTATTGAGACTCTAGATTAACAAATATCCTGACGTAGGGGACGCATATCCTTCGACCAAGCTCAGGAGAAGCAGTCGTTCCTAATAAAATAGATATACCGTATGAGCCTTTTGCGATTCACCGTCATTCATAATTTGCGGATAATGGTTTATATTTTTAACTACTTTTTTTCTAAAGGTTTCCCCAATTGAAATGATTTAGATGGGCATTCAAAAAATTACCAAAATCAATTCCGGAAGCGTTAAAAAAAGATTTGGGGTTGTGGTTGAATTAAATATTTTTAGCTGTAGGAATTGATTTAATAATTCCTAATTTTTTGTTAGCCCTTGATTTTTGCTTCTTTGTATCAAGACAAAGAAGTCATAAGAAAAAATTGGGATTAGTGAAGCAAGTAGATTTTAGGATTCGGTCTAAGAAATATTTAAATTGAAGCAATCTAATTAGTTGTTTTTATAAAATGCTTTGCATATATTCGATCTATCCATAGGCTACGTGTGACACCGGTTTTCCTATTGGTTATAATTCGAAATACTATGCCTCCCTGTATATTGGGATGGCATATTATGAGCAGCCATTTATTGAGTGAGTTCTTTTCAAGCTGTCAATTTATTCAGACACGACCCTCATATCTTGTCATTTGGAAGGCAAATGAAATTAATTAAGAACGCAACAAAATTTGTGTTTCTAATCTTACAAATTCTCCGCGCACAGCGATCTCCACTGCTTATCCCCGTAATATGTTCATTAATTTTGTTCCAGGGTTGTACTCGAAACTCATCCACGGATGAAAAGGAAACGATAACCATTGTCTTCAAACATGGAAAGTTGGCCGGCGACCCCGAAGCGCTAAACACATTGATAAGGAGATTTGAGGAAAAGAATCCGGATATCAGGATAAAAGATGAGGCCCTTCCTTCCTCCACAGATGAACAGCACCAGTTCTATGTGATTAACCTGGAGGGAAGGTCATCGGACTTTGACGTCTATGCCATAGATGTCATATGGGTGCAGGAGTTTGCAAGGGCAGGCTGGCTAAGGGACTTGAGTCATGTCTTGCCCTTGAAAAAGAGGAATGACTTCTTCCATGGTCCCATGGAAGCTGCCGTCTATCGGGACAAGGTTTACGCAATACCGTGGTACATTGATGCCGGAATTCTTTACTATCGAAAGGATCTCCTTGAAAAATACGGTTTTTCTTCACCAAAGACGTGGTTTGATCTGGTCCGTATCGCTTCGGAGGTTATAAGGCAAGAGCCCGATCTTTACGGGTTTATCTGGCAGGGAAAGCAGTATGAAGGCCTTGTATGCGTGGCGCTTGAATATATCCACAGTAACGGTGGGGATATCCTGAAAGACGGTAAGGTTGTTATCGACAGCCCTGAAAATATAGAAGCACTTGGATTCATGCATGACCTGATATATAAATACCACGTAACGCCTGTGCTTGTAACAACTATGATTGAGGAACCCACGAGACATATCTTTGGCAAGGGAAAGGCTCTATTTTTGCGAAACTGGCCCTATGCCTGGAACATTTTCGACGCGGATGATTCCCCAGTAAAGGGCAAGGTGGGTGTTTCTGTACTCCCGGAGTTTTCCGGTCATAACTCTTCACCCACGCTCGGTGGATGGCACCTTGGAATTAACGCTTACTCCAGACATCCGGAGATGGCCGAAAGGTTCATCGAGTTTCTAACATCCTACAAGGCACAGAAGATACTTTCATTAACCGTCGGCTATAAGCCTACACTCAAGGTTCTTTACAAAGACCCCGATGTAATTCGAGCCCAGCCATTCACGGCAAGCCTTTATGATGCGTTTGAACAAGCGAGTCCGCGGCCGATAACCCCTTATTATATGATGATATCTCAGGTAATTCAGCCTGAGTTAAGCGCTGTAATATCCGGAGTAAAGAAGCCTGAAGAGGCGTTAAAATCTGCGGGAGATCAGATAGAACACATATTGACTGCGGAGGATTGATCGTTGATATCCGTAAAGGGTAAGCCCCACATTTTCTTTTTGGCACCGGCCATCCTTATAATTGCCGGAGTCATAATCTATCCCCTTGCGTATGTCATTTGGCTCAGCCTTCACCGTCGCCTTCTAATCTTTGATGTATCTAGGTTTGTTGGACTTGATAACTTCAGTTTTTTACTGAGGGACGACAGGTTTTGGAATGCCTTATACAATACCGTCTATTTCACGGCAGCTTCAGTTTCTTTAGAACTTATACTTGGACTTTCGATAGCCATTCTTTTGAACAGGGTTTTTACGGGTAGGGGACTTATGCGCTCCATCATATTAATCCCCTGGGCAATTCCGACTGTTGTCTCCGCCAAGATATGGGAGTGGATGTATAATTCTGACTTTGGAATCTTAAATCACCTTCTCGGGGTCAATATCAACTGGCTGGGCAGTGCCTTTTGGGCTATGAATGCAGCAATATTCATGGAGGTATGGAAGACAACTCCGTTTGTAGCTCTTCTCCTCATGGCCGGTCTTCAGACAATCGATGGAGACCTGTATAAATCTGCAAGGGTTGATGGCGCCTCGGGCTGGTATATATTCAGACGCATAACCATTCCACTTCTGATGCCCGTTATTCTCATTGTCCTCATCTTCAGGACACTGGATGCCTTCAGAGTTTTTGATGCAATATATGTCCTTACAGGCGGGGGGCCAGCCAACACAACCGAGACATTATCAATTTATGCCTATAAGGTGCTCTTTCAGACCCTACAATTTGGGTATGGCTCAACTATCTCTATAGCCATATTTTTCTGCGTGGGTGTCATTACGATCCTATACGTAAGACTTCTTAGAAGGGGGATGGAATGAGGCGGTTGGGCTTTTACATCCTGCTCGTGGTCGTTTGTTCTTATTGTCTGGGCCCGTACGTCTGGCAGTTCATAACGTCTCTAAAGCCCGATGCGGAACTGTCAACGCTGCCGCCTATCCTACCCCGTAACCCGACGTTCGATCATTATTTCTCCATCTTTCGAGCGCATCCCTTTTTCAGGATAATCGCCAATAGCTTTATTGTAGCGTGCAGCACAACCGTTATCTCACTCGTGATCGGTTCACTGGCTGCATTTGCGCTGGCGAAGCTTGATGTGAGAAGAAAGGGACTCATCTTGGTCTTCGTGCTGTCTGTATCCATGTTTCCCGCAATTGCGACGGTAAGTCCCCTTTATATCATAATCAGGGCTCTCGGATTAAGGGATACGGTGTTTGCGTTAATAATCACCTACACATCCTTTTCTCTTCCGCTTACGATCTGGATTTTGACCAGCTTTTTCAGAAGCATTCCTCACGAAATCTACCTTGCTTCAAGGGTAGACGGCTGCACGGTTTTTCAGAGTTTCTATAGAATAATCCTACCGTTATCCGCCCCAGGGCTTTTTGCTACGGCAATCCTCGTGTTTATTTTCTCATGGAACGAGTTCCTCTTTGCGCTAACATTTACCTCGACCGTTGCCTCTCGGACAATCCCTGTGGGGATTGCCCTTTTCCCTGGTCTCCACGAGGTGCCGTGGGGCGATATCGCAGCGGCTTCGGTTGTTGTAACCATACCGCTTATCTTGCTTGCATTTGCATTCCAGAGGAGGATTGTCGAAGGATTAACGGCAGGATCGATCAAGGGATAGAACATTGACAGAAATAAGATTCGAAGGTGTCGAGAAGAGATTCAAAGACGTGCGGGTCGTTACAGGACTCGACCTGACCATAGAGGACAGGGAGTTTTTCACCTTCGTGGGACCCAGCGGTTGTGGCAAGTCAACCATCCTGAACTTGATTGCCGGATTGGAGGAGGTAAGTAAGGGCGCGATTTATTTTGATGGAAAGCCAATCAATGGCCTCTCCCCCGGTGAAAGAGACGTGGCCATGGTATTCCAGAGCTACGCGCTATATCCCCACATGACCATTTATGAAAATATCGGTTTTCCCCTGCGTGTGAAAAATGAGTCCAAACAAAAAATAGATACGGAAATCAAACAGGTCGCGGCTCTCCTTGGTCTCGAATCCCTATTACACAGGAAGCCGAGAGAGCTCTCGGGAGGGCAGAGGCAGAGAGTCGCTCTCGGGAGGGCGATTATCAGGAGGCCGAGGGCCTTTCTGATGGATGAGCCGCTCTCCAATCTGGATGCAATGTTGAGGGTAGAAATGAGAGCAGAGCTGAAAAGGCTCCATCAAAACATAAAGAAAACATTCGTATATGTAACTCACGACCAGGAAGAAGCAATGGTGCTCTCAGACAGGATAGCTGTCCTATACCGGGGTAAGATTATGCAATGCGGCCATCCTATTGATGTGTACAGAAGGCCCGAGAATCTCTTCATTGCTGAATTTATCGGGAGCCCGCCAATAAATGTCATAGATGGATCATTATTTAGGGATGTTCCCGTATTTAAACCCATTCTTAAACACTTTGAAAAGGCTGAGATTTTCATTGGAATAAGACCGTCAGATATAGTTGTCAGCGCTCGGGGGGATGAGACGGCGATTGAGGCAGAGGTGGCTCTTCTGGAGCCGACCGGAAGTGACGTCTGGGCAGACGGCTTGTGGAGGGGAATAAAAATAAAGGGTAGGGCGTCGGCAGAAGAAAATATCGCCCCCGGCAAAAGGGCCTTCTTTAAGATTCCGCCCGAAAAGATCCACATCTTTGATAAAGCGGGTAAAAACAGGCTGTCTTAAGGATCAGCAATGACTGGTTCTAGCGAAATTATGGGCGTAAGGCTTTCCCTATTTCCTCTATTTCTCAGCGCTTATTAATCGTGAATATACGCCCGTAAATCTTGCTAGTTATCGGGAAGTCAAATAAATGTCATTGGACTGACCCCTGTACAGATGTTAATTATCGCATGTAAGTTTAATTGCTATCAAATTAGAAATTTGTCCTTATAATAAGATTTGGGCACCAAGAAATGGTAAATCCTGTAGATTATCCGGAGAAGCGAGTCGTAACTAATGATTGCTGATATAGTAAGCCAATATGAGGGTTGGTGGGCAACCAAACCGATTCAAGTAAAAGAGGGTTTCCTCTTTAGCTACTATTCGCCTGGGGCTAAAGAGATTTTCCTGGCAGGGGATTTCAATGGATGGAAGAGGAGAGAAAGCCCTTTAGTAAAGGGAAAGGATGATGTATGGAGGACAGTCCTAAAACTTGAGCCGAACAGGTCCTACGATTATAAATATATCGTTGACGGAAACTGGGTTAACGATCCAAATAACGGGGACTTGAGTCCTGACGTGGCAGGAGGCGCAAACTCGGTCATTTTTATCGGTGAGAAGGGTGATATTTTGGTTGAGGGAAGCCCTGAGAGGCATAGGTTCACTCTGGAAGGGCGAGGGATTAAACGAATAACTTATCGCTCGACCAAATATAATAGGGACTTTGATTTTTACTATATTTCCCCGAAGCATTGGGATGGAAGAGAAAAGTTGCCGGTTGTTATCTGTCTAAACAACTATATCAAGTCGCAAGAACTTCATTTGTATGCCAGACAAAACGGATTTCTAGCGGTTATGCCTTCTGTTACACTGGGTGGAGAGTATATACGGCAGGGCAAATTGGATGTATTTCAAGAGCTTCTTGAGGTTGTTAAAGGGTTGTTTCCCGTAGACGAAGACGGGATGTTCGTGACTGGTATGTCCTACGGTGGGCTTGAAGCCCTGCTTGTTTCCCTCTATTATCCCGACTTAATTGCTGCTTCCGCAGTTGTTTTCGGACCTTACCGCCTCAGGGTTTACAAGGAAAAGGTAGAGGGAATGACGAGAGAGCAATTAGAAATGTTCTTAGAAGACTTGGACTTTCCACAAAGGATGTTATTGAATTTGAAGGATTTTCCTCTGTACATTTCCCATGGGAGCGCCGATGAAACTATTCCTTTCGATGAAGCGCTTACCCTTCAAGGGATATTAAAAAAGCTCGGGGCGTTAACGGAGCTTACCAACTACCCTGAATACGGTCACACCTGGGCGATGGTGGATGAGGATTTACCCAGGGTATTCAGCTGGTTTAACCGATTTAAAAGAAACAGATTTCCAAAAGACATTAGCTACACGGCTCCCAATGGGCTTTATAAAAGTAGCATATTTTGGATTGATTTCTCACCTCTTAGAATGGAAGAGCCCTTAAACATAAAGGCGGAGATTTCTGGGATAAACAGGGTTAAGCTCGAACTTAAAAACATAGGCAGGATCAAATTAAATCTGGATTCGAATTTACTACAACTGCCAGGAATTGTTGAAATTGAAACAAGCGAGGGAATTCAAGAATATGATATTCAAGAAGAGAATAGAGGGATTGAATTAACATTTTAGTTTTGAGAAAGCATAATTAAGTATGGCAAACCGATTTGTTGTTCATGAACATGACGCCTCCCGTTTGCACTATGACTTTCGCCTAGAGATGGAAGGTGTTCTTCGCTCCTGGGCAATTCCAAAAGGGCCTTCCATGGATCCATCAGAGAAGCGCTTAGCTATTTTGGTAGAAGACCATCCCTTAGAGTATTTTGATTTTGAAGGGATAATCCCGAAAGGGACGTATGGAGCAGGACCAGTTGTAGTGTGGGATAGCGGTACATTTGAACTCATTGAGAAAAACGAGAACGTGATTAACTTCTTCCTCAAGGGGAAGAAACTTATTGGCGCCTACAGCTTGGTTCGATTTAGGGGTAAGGGTAAAGAAAACCAGTGGCTTCTCATTAAAGGTAAGGATCAAAATGCGGAATCAGGTTGGAAGCTCCAGACAAGCCTTACCAAAAATAAGCTATCAAAGTTGGAGGTTCGAAAACCCCCCTGCGCATCCTATTAAGGCCCACGAGCCAGACTTTTATAATAGCAATCGGTCAAATTTTATTGACGTAGTACGAGAAAAAAAAGGATTCAACGGTTTTCTCTTAACTTGAATTTCAACCGATAATTTTTAAAAATATTATGATATGATCAGTATTTTATCTATGGTTCAGGTCGATCTTTCGAAGAGTGGAGGTATAAGATGAAACCAACTGTTTTTTCAGTGTTGCTGTTAGTTTTCACCATCAACTTTATCATGGCTTTTGCCCAAGAGCAGACTGGCTCAGATAAGGTAAACTGGGTATCAGGCGTGATTGAGTCCATCCAATCAGGGAAAGACAACAGTCTTATAAGTGTGATTATGCACGATGGTGAAATTTTCAACTTTTCTTCTACGAACGACAAGATGGAAGGCATCCAGGTTGGTGACAGCATTTCAGCAAAGGTTGCAAAAGGTTGGGCACAATCGGTCCAGAGACTAGGAAAGCCTGTAGAAATTGCAAAGCCGAAGAAAGATTCAGAGGGATATCAATGGGTCTCCGGAGAAATAACGGCAATTCAAACGGGCAAAGCAAACAGCCTTATAAGCGTGAAGATGCAAGATGGCGAGAACTTTAACTTCTCTGCTACGAACCAGATCGTTCACGGAATTATGGTAGGAGATAGGGTTAGGGCAAGGGTTTACAAGGGCTGGGCAGAATCCATCGCAACAAATGCGGGTAATTTCTGAACCTTGTACCAAGAACACGATTTATAATCCTGGTATAAATATGCGGCGAGCGGAATAAAGATTACAACGAGTATCCATGAGGGGTTGGAAAACCCCGACTATCCTTATTGATGGCGGCATTTATCATCGGTAATCGAGAAATTCTTTGCCCGATAGAGGTTTTGATATGATTAATTTTATGGAGGACTAAAGTCCTCCGCTACACAAGATGGCGTTATAATTAAATGTAGCGGAAACCTTTAGGTTTCCATTCCATATGTTTTCTCTATGCGGGGTTGGAAAACCCCGCCTATCGTTATTGATAATTCCTTCTAGCAACTCAAACGGAATTAGCGAGTTAATATCTGAGATATTCACGAACTTTAGAAATAACCTGTACACGGATGATTCTTAAAGTTTTAGCACACCCCTCAGAATATCCGTGGTTGTTATGATTCCCACCAGATCCCCGGTGGTGGAAACTACGGGTAGAGCATTGAATTTATGTTCACATATTATTCGTGCTGCCTCTTTGATGTCTGCATCTTCGGATATAGTAACGGGACCCGCCCGCATGACATCGCCCACGGTTAGATCTGATTCTACATACGTCTGAAAGAGGGCAGTACGCAGGTCTCTGTCGGTAACTATGCCAATTAGCTTTCCGTCCTCGATGACCGGAGCCTGGCGGACGCGATGTTCCAACAATAGGTGAAAAGCATCGTTGACGTTTTCGTCAGGAGACATTGTCAAAGGATCGGAAGTCATAAACTTTCTTACAATCATATATATACACCTGGGAGTCTAAAGATGTTAAGAAATTGTACCAAGAGTTTAACTTTAGGAAAGCGAACAAAGAAACAGGCATAACACGTCACCTGCTGAAGACGGTAAAAGTTTTTTTCATGTTCTTAAAGCGAGTCACTGGACTGCCAATTAAAGCGCTTCGATTTCTATTACTTGGTACAGTTTCTAGACATTTCAATAAATGATAATTATGGAGGACGCATGAATCGTCTAGATGAGATTGACATAGCTTTAAATCAGAGTATATTTATGTAAGGAGTTTACCGCAGTAGTTCTGTTCTAAATTAAGATGCATATCTAAATTTGTTTCTGAACCACTCGCGTGATCCAATTTTATACATAGGAGGTACCTCAACATGGCAGAACGTGAGATTGGCACTGTCAAGTGGTTCAATGCAACCAAGGGTTTTGGTTTTATTGAGCGCCAAAATGACAAAGACGTGTTTGTTCATCACACTGACATAGCTGGCGACGGCTATCGTTCACTTGATGAAGGACAGACTGTAGAGTTCACGGTTACTGAAGGCGAAAAAGGCCCGAAGGCCGAAAACGTTGTTCCCGCTAAGTAAATTCATATTTAACTAAAGCGAACAATAAAAAAGCCCAGCGAGTTTGCTGGGCTTTTTATTTAACTATTGATACATACGCCTTTGAGATCCTCAAAAAATACTTGGTTCCTTCGATGTTTCGACTCGGTTCAAGGTTCGGCGCTGAAGGCAGAGATCCAGGAGAGGATTCAGGATGACAAAAATCAAAATCTCATATAAATTCGATACGAGATTATGGTGTAGCGCGTTTCCCACCCGCAACCCTTCGACTAAGCTCAGGACAGGGACTGGTGGGCTAACCTCCCGGCGAAAATTCCGAACTCCCGATTAATCCTGTACCTTCATGTTCGATCAGGTGGCAATCGAGAGTTTACCAAATTATCTATTCTTCGCTCTATACTGTTTTACACTCTTCAGTACAAATTTGTGATGATGGGCAAGTTGTTCTCCAGTATACTGATACTCCTTCCCATACGGACAGGCGCGCCTTGATGCACAATTGGTTTCACAAGTTTCGCTACTCAAGCGGTAATCCATGCATGCATCCCAGTTCCAACCCCTATTTGAAATGGTTTTCGCGGGGCATGCTGTAATGCATGGCTTGGGGCAAGGAGGGCAGGGTGCGAAATTTTCAAGTTGGCTATCATAAGCGGAAAATACCAAATCGGTAATTATGGAACCTCTTAGAGAAATCCAGGGACCATACTCAGGATGTAAAAGTATTCCCAGGAGGCTGTCAACTCCTACTCCGGACATTCTTCCCAATTCCATAAAGTCCAGATCGAGCGCGGTTATGCCAAACGGGAAAACCATTTTGTATGAGACACTGCCGTGGTCTAAAATCTCTGCTGCCGATTTGAATATCAATTGCGTGTAATCATCTATCCAATCATTTCGAGTTTCTTTGAAATCAGGATTATTTCTTAAGAATGCACGCAAGATATTCCAGAACCCATTGCCGGCAAATCCTGCGAGGATGATGGATTTACCATTTTCCAAGATTTCATCCAGTCCGTCCCTGTGTTTTAAATTCTTTTGATAGTCCTTTGTTTTAACTTTACTTACGATATTGAATCCGGACCTGTTAAAAAGGATTTTAATTTTTTCAAACAGATAATCTGAGTGCATGGTGGATTGTTTAGAATGATTATAACCTAGATTTACAAACCTTTAGCAAAAGAAAGCTAAATTGCTCGTTAAATTGATCAGATAATTGAAATTGGGTAATTTAATTTTTCCATATGACATTATCTATATTAGACAGGGTCAATTACTTAAGGAGCGAGCAAAAGAAGAACCTGAAAAGTAAGGCGCTTTTCATACTTAAAAAACTCAATGTGTCAGGAAATAAGGAGTTGTGCGTAGCTTTTGTTGACGACGAGGAAATGCGGCAGCTTAACGCCGATTATAGAAACATAAACCGGACCACCGACGTCCTGTCCTTTCCCCAGGACGGACCCGATGATTCCATACTTGGAGACGTAATTATTTCTATTGACACGGCAATCAGACGTTCAAAGCTGCAGAAGTTAAGCATTGAACATGAGATTCACAAGCTGATGATCCATGGGATATTGCATCTGCTGGGATATGACCATAAGAAAAAAAATGAAGCCAAGGTAATGAGGGAAAAGGAATTAGAAATCCTGTCAAGCATCGAGTCCCTGTAGTGGTTTTTCAAAAGATGCCTCTATTTCTTCAAGCTCCTTCAGGCTAGGTAGATCCCTCATGCTTTTGAGTCCGAAGGTCTCGAGAAATTCGCTGGTGGTTGCATACAGAAATGGCCTTCCGATCACCTCCTTCCTACCACTGATTTCGATGAGGCGTTTTTCCAAGAGAGCTCCTATGACACCTGTTGAATCGACTCCCCTAATCTGGTCGACCTCAAGTCTTGTGATGGGCTGATTATAGGCGATTATTGCGAGTGCCTCCAGGGCCGCACGACTCAGACGGAATGGCTTAATCGCTTTAAAACGGATGATTTCATCACTGAAATCCGAATTGGTTCTAAACTGATAACCGTTGGCGACCTCATGTAATCTAAATCCCCTATCGAGGGAATTCCATTCACTTATCAATTCCTCGATACACTCAGTGATTTCACTTTTCTTTGTTTCAGGTAATACCTTCAGAAGCCTCTGAATTGAAAGAGGTTTTTCTGAAACAAAGATGATGCACTCAATCACCTTTTTTAAGTATTGTTTTTCCAACTTATGGGTTCTCCCTGATAGGCTAATTTTATCGGTCCAAACGGATATCCCTGATATGCACTTATTGTACGGGTTCTTATAAGCTCTAAAATCGCAAGAAATGTAATTATCAGCTCCAATCTTGACGCATTAATTCTAAAGAGGTCCTCAAATTTCATTTCCTTTTTTGAAATAAGTATAGAGGTTACCTCACGAATCCTCTCGTCCAGTGTTACTGTTTCAATATCAAATTGTATTCCGTCCGATATATTTAGATTTCTTCGCTTGAATACCTCTCTCAAAGAATCGATTAAAGACCAGAGATCAACCTTCAGCAGCTGATTTGCGTTATCATCCGTGCCGTCCTCGTGTGATCTTGTAAACACATCCTTCTCCAGGGTTTCAAGCCTGGACAACTGTTCAGCCGCTTCTTGATATCTCTGGTACTCAATAAGCCTTCTTACCAGATCGGCTCTGGGATCATCTTCTTCAATTTCATCATCGTCATCAGTCTTTGGCAGCAGCATCTTTGATTTGATATGCCCGAGCTCCGCCGCGATTATCAAATAGTCTCCAACGATCTCTAAATTCAACTCTTTCATCATGTTCAGGTATTCAAGATATTGCTGTGTGATTAAAGCCACCGGGATGTCATAAATGTTGATCTCGTGTTTTTTGATAAGGTGTAATAGGAGATCCAGGGGACCCTCGAAAGCCTGTACCTTAACCAAGCATGTCTCAGAACTGTCCGAAGTCAATGATGCCTCCGTGATTCGTACATTATATGATTTCTCGGATGTTCATCTAGTAATATAATGGATTACTTGCCAAAGTTGAAAGTATCCCACTCCTGAAATTAGCTCCGTAATTATTGACACAGGGTACCAAATAACGACCGAAAAGATACGTCCCCCAAATAAAAAGAGGGCGAATAATACCATTACTCCGTAAGGCTCAAACCTACTGTAGGCATATGCCTGTCTTTCAGGCAAAAGTCCATAAAGCACTCGCGAGCCGTCAAGCGGGGGTATTGGCAATATGTTAAATATCGCAAGGCCCACTCCGTAAATGACGGTAAGTACCATCACCACGAGAAGCGTTGAATAAAAATCCGATATCCCGTGATCGGAGGTTATAATACTGGGAATTAGATTCCTAAGAAATATACCGGCAACAATGGCGGTCAACAGATTAGAAACGGGACCGGCTAGTGCGACGAGAAGCATTCCCTTTTTGGGATCTTTAAAATTAAGTGGATTTACGGGGACAGGCTTCGCCCACCCAAAACCAACCAGAAACATGAGAATAGTACCAATTACATCAAGGTGAGCTATCGGATTCAAGGTTAGCCGACCCTGCTTGAGCGCAGTATCGTCTCCCAAGTAATTGGCAACCAGGCCATGGCAATACTCATGGATCGTAAGCGCGAATAGAATAACAGGAGCCTGGATTATTATGAGTTTATAGTTGAAATCCATGTATAAGCTCTATTTACTTTATCGAATAACGATAAAAAGAAAATCAAATTCAAGATCTAGGGTGATACTTCCTATGTATTTCCTTTAGTCTCTCTTTGGCGATATGTGTATAAATCTGTGTCGTCGAAATATCAGAATGTCCGAGCATGATCTGGATTGTTCTGAGGTCTGCCCCCCTCTCTAGCAAATGTGTAGCAAAAGAATGCCTTATAGTATGAGGGCTTATCTTCTTACTTATACCACACTTGATCGCGTAGTTTTTCAGATTCTTCCAAAACCCCTGACGAGTCATTCCTTCCCCGCGTCTGGTAACAAATAGGTAAGGTGAGCTTCTGGTTTTAAGAATATTTGGTCTCGATAGAGCCAGGTAATCTTTCAAGGCAGTTCTGGCCTTCTCACCCGTTGGCACCAACCTTTCCTTTGAACCCTTACCATATACAATCAGGTAACCCAGCTCAAAGTTTACACTATTGAGTTCAAGGTTCACAAGTTCTGACGCCCTGATGCCGCAGGCGTACAGTGTCTCCAGCATAGCTCTGTCTCTTATCCCTTCATATGACTCCGGATTGGGCGAGGAGAGGAGCCTTTCCACATCTTCTAATGATAGAAAACCCGGAATGCTTCTCTTCATTTTTGGTGTTTTTATGTTACGGCTGGGATCTTCGAGTATGATTTTCTCAAGAAGCAAAAATTTAAAAAACTGCTTAAGCGAAACCAGATTACGTGCAACCGACCTGATATTGATACCTTCTTCCTGCAGAGTAGTGACATATTCTAGAATGTTATTGTACTTAACATCCTCAATCCCGGATATATCTCTCTTCTCGAGGTAATCGATAAATTTTAAGACGTCCCTTCCGTATGATTCCAGCGTGTTTTTTGATAGGCCTTTTACCGCAGCCTGATAAGAGAGAAATGAATCTACAAGATTATTCATCCTAAGATTTAAATCTTAAAAACTATGTGCCCAATTCCCAAGAATGAAGATATCTCTTTTGCTGAGGTGTAAGCTTATCGATCTTTACACCTAATGAATCGAGCTTTAATTCGGCGATGGACATGTCCACATCAACAGGAACATTATACACCTTTTTCTCCAGGGATTTGGAATTCCTAACCAGGTGCTCTACACAGAGGGCTTGATTTGCAAAGCTCATATCCATAACGCTCGGGGGATGTCCCTCGGCCGCGGCAAGGTTTATTAACCGTCCCTCGCCAAGAACATTTATCCTTTTACCGTTTTTAAGGGTATATTCGGCAACGTACTCCCTGACATCTCTTTTTCCCTTTGAGATACTCTTCAGCCCGTCCAGATCTAGCTCTACATTGAAATGTCCTGAGTTGCACACAATCGCGCCATCCTTCATTTTCAGGAAGTGCTCTTTTCTTATGACACTGATATTCCCCGTAACGGTGCAGAAAAAGTCACCTATCTTCGAGGCTTCATCAATCTGCATTACCCTGAAACCGTCCATCACGGCTTCAAGTGCATTTAGATTATTGACCTCCGTAATTATTACGTTTGCACCGAGTCCCCGTGCTCTCATCGCAAGCCCTTTGCCACACCATCCATATCCACAAACTACAAAGTTTGTTCCTGCGATTAGTTTATTTGTCGCCCTGATGATCCCATCCATTGTGCTCTGGCCTGTCCCATATCTATTGTCGAAGAAATGTTTTGTGTTTGCATCGTTGACCGCGATGATTGGGTACCTCAAGATCCCGTTTTCAGCCATGCTTCTTAACCGAATTACACCGGTTGTTGTCTCTTCTGTTCCGCCTATTAGATTGTCAAGAAGAGCGACCCTTTTTTGATGGAGGGTTGAGACCAGGTCAGCCCCGTCGTCCATCGTAATCTGTGGTCTGGTGTCCAATACCTTGTTAATGTGACTATAGTATGTCTTTGTATTCTCGCCCTTTATGGCGAATACCGATATGTTGTGGTGTTTCACAAGACATGCGGCAACGTCATCCTGCGTACTCAGCGGATTTGAGGCGCAAAGAGCCACTGCGGCACCACCTTCTTTTAGAGTTATCGCGAGGTTTCCTGTTTCGGTAGTTACATGCAGGCAGGCCCCGATCCTTATTCCCTTGAGAGGCTTATGCTTTTTAAACCTGCTCCTTATTTGAGCCAAGACAGGCATCTCGTTTGCAGCCCACTCGATTCTTAATTTCCCGGTTCTTGCTAACTTTACGTCCTTAATATCGTATTTCATCAATATTCTCCAATATTCTATAAAATTTTTAACACCCTCTTGAGTTTTTTTGTGATGATCGGTAATTAAATAAGTTTTTTGGGAGCTGATAAGCCTTTAACGTCACCAATCTGGTTTAAATTTTTGGTATCTCAATTATTGAACTGCCTTTCTCAATAATTCTGTCTTATCGATTGCCTCCCAGGTGAAATCCGGTTCTTCTCTTCCGAAATGTCCATATGCAGCTGTCTTCTGATAGATGGGTCTAAGTAGTTTAAGTGCCTTTATTATTTCAGCGGGCCTCAGGTCAAAGATCTCTCTTATACCCCTTGAAATCTTATCTTCAGGGACAAGCCCTGTATTGAATGTATCGACCATGACTGAAACGGGTTCGGCAATCCCAATTGCATAGGCGACCTGTACCTCGCACTTCATTGCCAGACCTGCTGCAATAACATTCTTGGCAATATGACGAGCCATATAACTGGCGCTTCTATCAACCTTTGAAGGATCCTTTCCGGAGAACGCACCGCCCCCGTGTCTCGCCCATCCACCGTAAGTGTCTATGATGATTTTTCTTCCGGTTAGTCCCGCGTCCCCTTTCGGACCTCCTACCACAAACCTGCCAGTTGGGTTTATAAAGATCTTAGTTTTTGATGATAACAGGTCTTCAGCGATTACCGGTCTTATAACATTCTCTACGATGCCTTCATAAATTGTCGAGTTGGATACGTCGGGCGAATGTTGAGATGATACAACAATTGTTTCGATGGATCTTGGTTTATTGTTTTCGTACCGGACGGTTACCTGCGTCTTTCCGTCTGGTCTCAGAAATGGGAGGCTGCCGTTCTTTCTAACCTCGCTCAGGCGTCTTGCGAGTTTGTGAGAATACATGATTGGGGTTGGCATGAGTTCAGGGGTCTCATCTATAGCATACCCAAACATGAGTCCCTGGTCTCCCGCGCCCTGTTCCCTATGCTCCGAGGGATTAACACCGAGCGCAATGTCTGGAGACTGTTTGCCCATTACCATCAAGATTCCGCAATTCTCAGCATCAAATCCCATTGAGCCATTTATATACCCTATATTTCTTATTGTTTCCCTCACGACGTCTGAAATGTCTACATTCGCAGTGGTTGTGCGTTCGCCTGCTACAACAACCAACCCTGTGGTCAAGAGGGTTTCACATGCCACTCTGCCGTTTGGATCCTGGGCTATGATTGCGTCGAGTACCGCATCCGAGATCTGATCAGCCATTTTATCAGGATGCCCTTCTGTAACAGATTCAGAGGTGAATATGAAATCTTTTTGAGCCATACGTATTGTCTCCCAGCAAAAAAGCCGCCTTTAAAAGCCAAAAATATAATCCTTTAACTAATTAAGTCAAGCAATTTTCGGATTTATTATTCTTCTATTGAGTCAATTTAACTCATTGCCATGCCAGCACTTATGAAAATAAATTTAAATAAAATAATTTATCGTATATGCTGAGTGGCGATGGTATAATCGTATATTAATTATCAAATTTACTAAGATTAAGTGTGGATTTAGCAAGCATTCTTTGATGGCTAATCTTTAAGCCGATCTTTATGTGTATCGAAAGCTTCGAGGATATTTTCTCTGTGAAGCATCGGAGAGGAGGATATGGACAAAATAATTGCGCCTTCAATTCTCTCAGCTGACTTCGCCAGGTTAGGGGATGAGGTAAAAGCAATCAGTGACTGTGGCGTTGAGTGGATTCATGTTGATGTAATGGACGGTCACTTTGTGCCTAATATTAGCCTTGGCGTACCGGTAATTGAGGCGCTTAAGAGGATTCCATCTCCGCCGATGGACATCCACCTGATGATCGATAATCCAGATGATTGTGTGGAATTTTACATCCGTGCCGGAGACCCACTCGTAAAGGTTATCACCGTACAATATGAGACCTGTAAATTATTGCACAGTACGATATCTAAGATTAAATCGCATGGTGTCATGGCTGGTGTTGCACTAAACCCGTTGACTCCTCTCGCCGCATTAGAAGAAATAATTCCTTATGTAGATCTAATACTGATAATGACGGTTGAGCCCGGTTTTGCAGGTCAAAGGTTAATAACATCAATGATTACTAAGGTAAAACGCCTGAGAAATCTTATAGACACTTTGGGTCACAGGCCCCTGATAGAGGTGGACGGTGGAATAAAGCTGGATAATATAGCTGAATTAGCAAAGGCCGGAGCCGATGTGCTTGTATCGGGGTCGGGCATTTTCAAAACCAATAGTTACGCCAAGACCATTCGAGAAATGCGAAGGGAGATAGACACTCAGTCCGGTAGGACATAAAACCGTCTTTATTTCGGACCGGCGAGTTGGTAATATTATTTTGAAAATCCGGCCTATAATTAATGAGAGTTCTGGGGCTGAAAAAAGAAGACCGTGAAAAGGACTAGTTTAGATGACTTTGTGAAAGCTATTGAGGGTTACTACCTGAAGCTGAAAGGGGAGGGCATCATGCTCTCACCTAAAGAGTATGACCTGATAGTAAATTGGAGGGCGAGGTCTGTGCCCAAAGAGATAGTCATAATGGGAATTAGAAGGGCGTTTGAGAAAGGCTTTACCGACGAACACGATAGAAAACGGAATTTTCGAAGTTTAACTCAATGTGCAGCTTATGTAGAGGAGTTGATTAGGGAATACAAATCTAGCCAGCAGAGTGATCTAAGTGAGTCCAATTATGGCAATAAAGATGTGGTTACATTAATATTGGACAAGCTCAATCGCATAATAATATCGGAAAAAAGGGATTTGGTGAGAAAGCATTATATAAAATCAAGAAAAAGAGTTTTAGATCTGCTTAAAGAGGATCGATCTGACATATTTAGAGTTTTAAGAGAGATAGAAGAAGAGTTTTTTGAAGATTTTTTCCAAAGCATTTCAGAAGGAGATAGGAGAAAAATCATGCAAGAAGCCGAGGCAAATATAAGCAAGAGAGAGCGATTCATGATCAAACGCGCCCAATTAGAAAGTCTTATCTCATTTCGAAATGAGTTGCTGATTAAAGAGTTTCAATTAATAAACTTCAATGCCATGGATTATTGATTAAATATGGTTAGAAAGAAAAAAGCAATTGAATGTGAGAATTGTCATGGGGATGGGTACCTGGTCGGGAAAAAGGGTCAGTACGCTAATGCAAGAGTGTGTAATTGTGTACTGCGGTGTACTGATTGCAATTCCTCTGGCTTAATTTTTACTAAGACTTCGGCTGGTTACATCAATACCAAAGCTTGTGAGATGTGTGGGACGGTGCGAAGGAACGTAAAACTTTACAACATGGCGGGGTTACCGGCAAAGTTTTCGCATGTGCTTCAAGTAGACGCAGGCTTTGATCCATCGAATAATGAGTCACAGCAGAGGGCTCTGAAGTATGCCAAGGAAGAGTTCGTGATGAAATATCCTACGAAACGGGGTTTTTTGCTAATGGGGGCATCGGGACTCGGCAAAACACATCTAACGGTAGGCACAATATCTGAGCTTACCCTGAAATATGGTGTAAGGTGCATGTTTCAGGATTTTTTTGGTCTTCTAGCGGAATTGAAAAAGGCTTACTCACTTGGGACACCGGAGATCGACGTGCTAAATCCACTAATCGACGCGGAGGTCTTGGCAATTGACGAATTAGGAAAGGGTAAGAGTAGTGAGTGGGAATTAAACATACTGGATCAGTTGATCTCAAAGAGATACAATGCTTCAAAGACTACGCTCGTAACAACTAACTTTATTTCAAGAAGTGAACATGCCAAGGATCACATGTTCGAGGACTATGAAATTCTTGACCTAAGGGTTGGCAAAAGGATAACATCTAGACTCCATGAGATGTGTGAATTTATTCACCTGAAGGGAGATGATAGAAGAAGGGTACGGAGAAATGTTTAAAATTTCCAGTACTGCGAGTGTGTACTCTTTACATCTGCGATAATTGAATCTACGCTCGTCTTCAGATCCGTTGCAGGGTAGTCCGTTTTCTTTTTCTCTATCAATTCCTCTATGACCTCCTTTGTCGAGAGCCAAAGACCCTCGAGATTATATCCACCTTCGAGAATGAAAATAATGTTTCCGCCGCTATGCGTCTCTGCGGCCTCCTTTAAAAACCTTGTCATCTGCGCGAATCCTTTTGGTGTTATATTCATACCGCCTAGCGGATCTTCAAAATAGGTATCGAAACCCGCTGAGACCAGGATAAACTCAGGGCGAAATTGCTCTATAACGGGTCTGAGAATTTCAAAGAAGATTTTCATATATTCCGTATCCCCCATGCCTCCAGGAAGTGGTACATTGATGTTGTAGCCTTCGCCATCGCCGATGCCGACTTCTTTGACGGAACCGGTACCTGGATAATGTGGATACTGATGGGTCGAGAAGTAGAGAACGTCTCGAGACCCATAAAACATATTCTGAGTGCCATTTCCGTGGTGGAGATCCCAGTCTACGATTAAGACTCTTTTAAAATTACGTGATCTGATAATATAGGATCCGCCTATTGCAACGTTGTTGAAGAGACAGAATCCCATTGCCATATTTTTTTCAGCATGATGTCCCGGTGGACGCACCAGCGGAAACGCTATATCAATTTCCTTGGCGAGTATGGTATCAACAGCAGATAACATACCTCCCGCTGCGCGAACTGCCGCAGCGAATGATACCGGGCAGGTAGATGTGTCGGTGTCCAGATATACCCTGGGTTTCCCACTTGTAGATTTTATTATATCAAAGTATTTTGGATCGTGAACCAGACATATCTCTTCCTTGGTCGCATCCCTGGGCTCCAATACTTCCAGCTCTTCAGTTAGCTTAGTTTCCTGCAGCATGTCCCAGATGGCCAAGAGACGGTCCTGGGACTCCGGGTGACCCATGCCAGTGTCGTGTTGAAAATAGAGATTATCGAGAAATATCCCTAGCTTTTTAATCTACGACCTCCTATCGGTGAAGAGACGATAACAAGATTTGGATACGATGCAGTTCTTCTTATTTTATACTAACTTTCATTCTTTTCTAATCTCTTAGGATTTCCCATGATTGATTTCTTTATGGCGCCGATTAGATATAGGGAGCCCGTGATGCAGGCTGGGATCGAATTATGTTTTGCAAGCTCGATGAAAGCCGCTTCGTAATCTTTTATCACTCTTATGCTGTCAACATAACTCCCTGCAATATTTGCAAGATCTTCTGGAGGCATATGTCTCTCTGATGGAATCTCCGTGATTATCATACCTTCTGTGATGGGTGATAATTGTTTTACATAATTTTCGTGATCCTTGTCGGCGAGCATTCCTATTAAGAATAGAAATTTCTTCTCAGGATAGGCATGCGTAAGGGAGCTTCTTAGTGCATATGCAGCAGAAGGATTATGTGCGCCGTCTAGGATCAAAGGGGGATTTAATCTCATTGTCTCCATCCTGCCTTCCCAAGTAGCGGTTGAAAGTCCTGTCCTTAAACTTTTCTCATCTATGTTCAGTCCGTAACGTTCATAAAGGGTCTCTATTGCGGCAATTGCCAATGTCGCATTATTAATCTGATATAAGCCCGGAAGGCTAAGTTGGAGGTTTATTAGATTGAATGAATGACCTATATAGTCAAAGTAAGCTGAGTTTTCTGATTTCGAGAAAAATTCCCTCCCCATACACAAAACGCTGGAAGATTTTTTCTCTGCTACAGTACTTATGACATTCAGCGCCGATCCATCTGCTCCAGTGACAACCGGCACTCCATATTTAATCACTCCCGCCTTTTCGTGGGCGATCTTGTCGATATTGTTTCCGAGATACTCAGTATGATCCAAATGAATGTTCGTTATGACAGAAACGATTGGTTTTGCTACGTTTGTGGCGTCAAATCTCCCGCCCATGCCTACCTCAAGCACTGCGTAATCCACCTGTTTTTCATGAAAATATTCAAACGCAACAGCCGTTAATACCTCAAAATAAGTCGGTTGCTCGGTTAAGATCTTTGAAGCTTTTTCTTTAATCTTCATGACCAATCTACTTAGATCGCTAAGGGATATCTCTTCGTCATTTACTGTTATTCTCTCTGAAATGTCAACCAGATGGGGTGATGTGTAGAGACCAACCTTGAAGCCGGCAGCACTTAGTATGGATGCTGTGATAGCTGCTACGGAACCTTTGCCATTTGTTCCGGCAATTATGATACAGGTTAATTTATCATGAGGATTATCAAAGGCTTCGAGGATTTTCGAAATCCTATCAAGACTTAGATTTATCCTGTGTACGCCAAGAGAGTTGAGGTAGTTAACTGCGTTACGCATTTCTCAGTATCCGGCTTTTATCGATTCTGGGCCATCGATTTATCAACCGGGCGGCCATGTCATTCTCCGCCCTCCTAAGACATGTATATGAAGATGCCATACTGACTGTCCGCTCTCGATGCCACAATTTATAACCAGTCTGTATCCCTTTTTACTCACGTCCTGTTGTTGTGCCACCTTATTTGCAACATCGAATAGATGTCCGATAATAGGCAGGTCAGCATCTTTAATCTCGGCTAATGAGCGTATATGCTTCCTCGGAATTACCAGTACGTGGACCGGCGCTTGCTTATTTATATCAGTAAACGCTATAGAGCCGTCATCTTCGTACACTATGTCGCATTCGGCTTCCTTTTTTACTATATTACAAAATATACAATTATCCATTCTCACTCTCCTCGTTAGTTAAAAAATTACATCAGGTACATTCTAGCTCAAATCATAAATTGTAACAGGAAATATGGACAGGGAGTGGTAATTATTGCCAAATGGTATTTTTTAGTTGATAATGTGGAAATATCATATAAAATTGATAATTATTATCAAAAAAATATAAATAAGGAACCGGCATTGATTCCAAAGATTAGACCTAAGGCCGAACGCAAAAAATACCTGGAAGAATACATCGCAAAGAAGCATCTTAAATCCACGATTCAAAGAGATGTTATATTTGATAGATTTTTCAGTTATCTGGGTAAGCATGTAACGGTTGATGAGCTTTACGAGAGTGTCAAAAAACATTATCCCAGGATTGGTTATGCCACCATTTACCGTACCCTAAAGCTCTTTAAAGAATGTGGACTTGCTTTCGAAAGGAATTTTGGAGATGGCAGAGCCAAGTATGAACCGGTAAAATTTGAAGGAGAACATCACGACCATCTCATATGTCTTGGATGCGGGAAGATTATAGAATTTGCCAATGACGAAATCGAATCCTGCTCGAACCAAGTGGCAAGAATGAACAATTTTAATGTAATCAATCATAAGTTAGAACTCTATGGCTACTGCTCTTCTTGCCCTGAACAAAAGCAGCGCGCTTCTGGTTTTTAATGGTGAGGAAAACTATATCACCCGTTCTAGATCAGTTAGTGTTGTATTTACAAGCCTTGAATATCCTACCGGCACAGGGCAACCATTTCCCTTACAGCCTTTTCAATTCCTACGATAACAGCATTAGCGATAATACTGTGGCCTATATTTAGTTCTTCGATTCCTTTCAGAGTGGATACCTTCCGTACATTTGTGTAATTAAGACCGTGCCCGGCCGCTACTCTAAGCCCAAGCTTCTCCGAATTTTCAACTGCTTCCTGGATCTTAATCAGCTCATTCTCTTGGCCTTTTTCGTTTGTAGCATTGGCATAGTTTCCCGTATGTATCTCTACCATGTCTGCGCCAGCTTTTGTCACCAGCTCAATTTGTTTAACGTCAGGATCGATAAAAACGCTAACAAATATCCCACCCGTCTTTATCTCGTTTATCACATGCGCTACTGTCTCGGGGTTTTTTAAAACGTCGAGTCCGCCTTCGGTGGTTATTTCTTGTCTCTTCTCGGGGACGAGTGTGACCATATCCGGCCTTACATCCAAAGCTATGTCTATCATCTCACTAGTCGGTGCCATTTCAAGGTTCAGTTTTGTCTTCACGGTTTTTCTAAGAATCAAGAGGTCCCTGTCTTGAATATGCCTCCTGTCTTCCCGGAGATGGACCACTATGCCTTCAGCTCCTGCCAATTCAGCTACGTAAGCTGCTAGAACCGGATCTGGCTCTCTTGATTTCCTTGCTTCCCTTATTGTAGCGACATGGTCTATATTCACATTCAGTCTTGGCATGATTACCTTTCACCTATTTGGCGATCTATTTCGTTGGCGATCTCATTGGCGGTTTTCTTTACTATCAGATCGTCTTCACCCTCTACCATAATTCTTGCCACGGGCTCGGTACCAGAATATCTCAGGTTAATTCTTATCTGACCGTTATGTTCCTTTTCTTTTGAGGAGATTAATTTGGTGACTATGGGTATATCGCTGAAGGGTCTTTTCTCTTTAACCCTGACGTTTATCAGTATTTGTGGAAAGAGATCAAGTATTTTTGTAAGCTCAGAGAGATTTCTGCCCTTACTCTTCATGATTGATAAAACTTGAAGGGCAGCTAAAGTCCCATCTCCCGTTGTTCCGTGATTTAAGAAGATTAGGTGTCCTGATTTCTCGCCTCCAAAATCGCATCCCCTTCTCCTCATCTCCTCGACTACATATCTGTCGCCGACCTGAGTCCTAACCAGATGACATCCCCTATTTTTTAAGAATATCTCAAGACCCATATTGCTCATAATAGTAGCAACCACTGTGTTTTTTGATAGTGAACCAGTTGAAATCATTTCATCTGCAAGAAGTGCTATGATTTTGTCACCATCGACTACATTGCCGGTCTCATCGCAAAAAACCACTCTGTCTGCATCCCCATCCAGGGCGATCCCTATATCAGCACGCATTTCTAAAACCCTTTGTCTTAGTAGTTCGGGATTTAAACTTCCACAGCTTGTATTTATATTTCTGCCATCCGGACTAACGCCTACGGTTGTCAGTTCTGCACCTAGTTCCTGAAATACCAGGGGAGAAACCCTATAAGACGCGCCGTTTGCACAATCGAGAACTATCTTGAACCCATCAAGTGTTAAATCCTTGGGAAGCGTATTCTTAACGAATACCACATACCTTCCAGGCGCGTCGTCAACCCTGAAAGCTTTTCCAATCTCCGTTCCCTTGACCCTTAAATCATCGATCCTGTCGCTTGAAATTAATTCCTCTATTTCCAATTCCTTCTCATCCGGGAGTTTAAAGCCAAGTTTATCAAAAACCTTAATTCCGTTATCTTCAAAGGGGTTATGGGAGGCGGATATCACCACTCCGGCATCGGCTCGCATATTTGTTGTAAGAAATGCTACCGCAGGTGTAGGAAGGGGGCCAACAAGGAGAACGTCCGCTCCCATCGACGCAATTCCGGCAGATATAGCCTGTTCAAAAATGTAACCTGATAGCCTTGTGTCCTTTCCGATTACGACTTTCAGTCTCCTTTCATCTGATATCTCATGCTTCAGGACACTTACAAGAGCCTTTCCAAGTCTTAGGCTTATCTCCGGAGTCATGGGGTGTAGATTTGCTATCCCCCTTATTCCATCTGTGCCAAAGAGACGCTCTCTTTTATGGTTCAAATCCATTCTCCGGCTAGTTTAATTTTATTTCAAGTGTCTTGGGTTCCTGTTTCTTTAGCTTTATGCTATTGGTAAAAGGATAAGAAACACTTACGTTTAATTTCTGTAATTTCTTGTTAGTTTCCTTAAGCTTGCCAACATCCACATATACCTCAATATCATTGCTATTCAGGTTCTTTATAAGACTGTAAGGTCCTTCGAATGCAACCTCAGCCTTTAACATTCCTCTCGGTTCAAAATTTAGATTCTCAAAGTTTACAAATTTTATATCCAGGTCTTTGAACTCTTTTTCCAGTGTCTTTTCCTCTATGTTTATAGTAACGCGAGTTGTTTTATCACCAACGAGATTTACCAAACGATTAGGGGATCGCAGAGGTACTTCGATTGTAAACTTTGACGTTTCTCGTATAGTAGATATGGTATCTGTTGGTATAAATTTCATTTCGGAAACAATTGATTTAGGACCACTGACTGTTGCCATAGGTGGTACAACGTCGGGCTTTCCTACGATCTCATATCCAGTCTCTGGAGCACCTATTATAGCTTCGACAGGGACATCCTTACGGATTAACTCGTCTACATCGACTGTTACTTCAGCAGGGCTGATTCCAATCACTTGTATTCCTCGGGGTGGCCTTATTTGCTCTGTCCGTATGTTGAACTTGGATACACCAGTGGAGACATGAGCGACGTCGATTGTAAAAATTAGATTTTGGGGCGAAAGGGTTGATAGCTGGGTTCGTGTGCCTCTGACAAGGAGATTCAGTTCTTCCGGAGGTTCATTTGTAATAACCAGGTCCGGAGGCAAATTCACGTAATTGACATCTATTGTAATATTCTTTTCAACACTTGACTCCAGTGAGACCACAAGCCAAATAAATATTGCAATGGCGACCGCGAAAATCTTTTTCCCTATATTTTTAACGAAAATATTTTTAATTGCATTACTTATATTGTTAAACACTTTTCCTTTCTACTTGCCTCTTCCTTAGTATGCGGTCTATAAGGCCAATTCTTTCTGTGCTTTGCTTTTTTAATTCCAATAGGTCGTTAAGACGGTTAGTAAGAGAAGTCGCGTCAAGCCCCCGGGTCAATTCGCCTTCATGACCAAGGGACACAATGCCGGTTTCCTCAGAGACGACCACAACTATGGCATCTGTTTCCCTGGACAGTCCTATTGCAGCTCTATGTCTCGTACCCAGCTCTCTCTCAAGTTCTGGATCCGTTGCAAGGGGAAAAAAGGATCCGGCAGATAAGATTTTGTTATTTCCGATTATAATTCCACCGTCATGCAGTGGAGACGAAGGATTGAATATGCTTATTATAAGTTCCGTAGATACCCAACCATCAATCTTCATTCCTATTTCAACAAAATCGGCTAGGCTGTTATCTTTCTCTAATGCTATAATCGCGCCGATCTGTCGACTGGACAAAAAACTGGTCGCCTTCACGATTTCATCAACAATATGTTTTTCCGACTTTCCTGGAGATATATTTATGAGAAAAGGATTTTTGCCAAGTGCCGCGAGGGCTTTTCTGATATCCTGTTGAAATAGTATGACAACAATTAAGATTATGGAACCCAGGAAATGCCCTAATATCCAGCCAAGCGTGAAGAATTCCCATCGTTGAGAGAAGAGATACAACAGGAACAGTGCGCCAAGACCTACAAGCATTTGAACTGCTCGGGTCCCCTCGATCAGGGTCAGGATATAATATATGATCAACGCAACTATAAATATGTCTAGGCTGTCCCACACGATTCTAAAGTTTGATATTGCGTCAAACACCGTTTAAACCTTCAAATTTGATGATTTTACTACTACTTCAAAAAGACTTAATCACTCTGTACTTACAATTGCATCCACTACCCTAGCAACCCTCTTCATATACCGCACGTCGTGTACCCTTATAATTGATGCGCCATTCATTATAGCTATTGCGACAGTAGCGGAAGTACCTTCTAATCTGTCGTCTAAATTATCAGAGCCAATTATTTTGCCAATGAATGATTTTCTTGAAGTGCCGATCAATACCGGCTTTCCGAGACTGAGAAATTCATTTAAGTACTTTAGAAGTTTGAGGTTTTGCTCGGCGGTTTTTCCAAAGCCAATTCCGGGATCTACCATTATACTGTATGGTGACACCCCAGCGCTTTCTGCCAATTCGACGGAATCACTAAGCGATTTAATTATATCATGAACAATTGATGCATAATTTGTCATATTCTGCATGTCTATTGGATGAGAAGGGGTATGCATGACAACAAGTCCTGCCCCGTAAGCAGCGACTATCTTTGCAATCTCCGGATCAAATTTAAGTCCACTAATATCGTTTACCATGGATGCGCCTTCTTCTAAAGCCACTTTGGCTACCTTTGACTTGGTTGTATCTATTGACACCGGACCATTGAAGCGCTTTACAGCCGCTTTGATTACAGGTATGACTCGCTCAAGTTCTACTCTTTCGGAAACACCTTGCGAGCCAGGCCTCGTTGATTCGCCCCCGATATCTATGATGTCGGCCCCATCGTTGATCATTTCATCTAGATGGCTTAGCGCTTTGTCTATTTCAAGATACTTTCCACCGTCAAAGAAGGAATCGGGTGTTACATTTAGAACGCCCATGATGAGCGTTTTGGAGCTAAGATCGAAACTAAAATCTCTGAGTCTTAGATCATCAGACTTAGTGTCGTGACAAACAGATTTTTGTTTTTCTGGAGAGATAGCTTTATCGATTTGAGTTATGCTTTCTTGCATAAAAACACTTGCTTTTTACTCATAGATTTTTAGGCAATCACATTCCAAAGGTCAGCAAATGTTGGATTAGATAATAACCCGCAGATGGATAGTTCTTAGAGAGCAATTACGTGCTGGAATCATCGATCTTTGTTCTCAATGCTACTGTACTCTGTTGACTAAGACCACTCTCCCAAGAGGGATAATTCTTTCTATTTTGCTTGACCAACTCATCGAGCTCTTTCGCATCTACTACCTCTTTATCGAGCAAGACTTCGGCAAGTTTGTGAAGTAAGTCTATATTTTCCTCTAGAACAGTCTTTGCCTTTTCATAGCTTTCATTCACAATCCTTTTTACTTCATTATCGATTTCGAGGGCAGTCGCCTCACTGTAATCTTTGCTTCGAGCAATCTCTTTCCCCAGGAATATCTGCTCCTCTTTCTTGCCGAATGTAACCGGACCAACCTTGTCGCTCATACCCCATTCGCAAACCATCTTTCTCGCAATCTCAGATGCCCTTTCGAGATCATTTCCCGCACCGCTGGTTCTTTCTGCAAACACAATTTCTTCAGCCGCCCTCCCACCAAGAAGTACCATAATCGTCTTGTTTAGATACTCTCTTGCGAGCGTGTATTTATCCTCTATGGGGAGCTGCTGGGTTACCCCAAGAGCCAAGCCTCGAGGAATTATAGTCACCTTATGAATTGGATCGGTTCCCGGAGTAAGCTTGGCAACAAGAGCATGACCGCCTTCATGATAGGCTGTAATCCTTTTTTCACTATCGCTGATTATGAGACTCTTTCTCTCAACTCCCATGATAACCTTGTCCTTCGAGTATTCAAAATCTTCCATGCATATTTTCGTCCTGCCAACGCGAGCGGCATGCAGAGCTGCCTCATTTACTAGGTTCTCCAGGTCAGCACCTGTAAATCCGGGAGTCGAACGCGCGATTAATTGAAGGCTGACATTCTCTTCAACCGGTGTGTTAGTAGTGTGTACTTTTAGTATCTCTTCTCTACCCCTCACATCGGGTCTAGGGACAACTACCTGCCTGTCAAATCTGCCGGGTCTAAGGAGTGCCGGATCCAAAACGTCCGGTCTATTTGTAGCGGCAATTACGATAATACCTTCGTTGGGCTCAAATCCATCCATCTCAACAAGAAGCTGGTTAAGGGTTTGTTCTCTTTCGTCGTGTCCCCCGCCGAGGCCGGCTCCCCTGTGTCGTCCAACAGCATCTAGCTCATCCACAAATATTATGCACGGAGAGTGGCGTTTTGCCTGGCCGAAAAGGTCTCGGACCCTGGATGCGCCAACACCTACAAACATCTCCACAAAATCGCTTCCACTAATTATGAAAAAAGGAACCCCTGCCTCTCCGGCTATCGCCTTCGCCAGCAGTGTTTTTCCCGTTCCTGGTGGCCCGACGAGCAAAACTCCCTTTGGAATACGCCCCCCGAGTCGTGTGAATTTCTTTGGATTCTTAAGAAACTCAACAATTTCTTGAACCTCTTCTTTCGCCTCTTCTATACCTGCGACATCCTTAAACGTGATCTTATTTTGGTTTTCCGAGAGCATGCGTGCCCGGTTTTTTCCAAATGACATGGCCTTAGTACCCCCGGCCTGTAATTGCCTCATAAAGAAAACCATTATTACGATTAGAAGTATGAGCGGAGCCCAGTTGAACAGGAGGTGTGTTAAGGATCCTTCCTGTTGTTCGGCGAATTTAAACGTAACACCCTTTTCCCCAAGCTTCTTTACAAGATCGTCACTCGTTGGCCCTACCGTTTTGAATCCTTGGGATAACTGATCTCTATCATTGGACAAAAAAGTACCCTTAATCTCTTCTCCCCTAACTTCAATATCTTTGATTTCGCCTCGGTCAAGGCTCGAAAGGAATTCACTATACGGTATCTCTAAATAATTGTTCCTCGGGGTATGAATTAATTGGTAGAGCGCAATAATTGCCACAAAAATAACTAGCCAGAGAATTAAATTTTTGAACAATTGACTACTCACAATTACCTCAATTTATTTGGAAATATACACTAGAATGATAGCATAGTTAAAATTGGTTTTCAATAATAGTTGTTAAGATTAAATTACATGATAGGGTAGGGGTCTCTGACTGCTTGTCCTTTAACCATTATTGATCAAAAACACCTGTACTCAGGTATCTTTCCCCAGTGTCACAAAACACAGTTAAGACCTGCTTACTGGGTCCAAGCCTCTCGGCAATCCTGGCGGCAGCGAGCCCATTAGCCCCTGCCGATATTCCTACAAGGAGACCCTCTTTTCTTGCTATAAGCCTCGTAAATTTCTTTGCCTCCTCCCCTGTTATAGTAATGATCTCATCGTAGATACTCGTATTCAATATTTCTGGAATAAAACCCGCACCAATTCCTTGAATCTCGTGAACACTTCCTTTTTTCCCTGATAGAACAGCGGATTCCGCAGGTTCAACAGCGACGATCAGAATATTTGGAAACCTTTCCTTGAGAACCTCACCCGTGCCGGTGATAGTTCCACCAGTTCCAACGCCGGCAACAAATGCATGGATCTCTCCCGGGAATTGCTCAAGTATTTCAGGTGCTGTAGTCTTCCTGTGCGTCTCGGGATTTTCCGGGTTCTTAAATTGCTGCGGCATGAATGCTTCGGAATTATTGTGAACTATCTCTTCAGCTTTTCTTACTGCACCTTCCATCTGTTCCCGAGCAGGGGTAAGGATTAGTTCTGCCCCATATGCAGCAAAAAGCAGCCTTCTTTCAATGCTCATGTCATCGGGCATAGTGAGTATTAATCTATAGCCTTTAACTGCACAAACAAGGGCAAGCCCAATACCGGTGTTCCCACTTGTTGGTTCGACCACGACTGTCCTTGAAGGATGTATTTTCTTTTCCCTTTCTGCGGCCTCAATCATGCCTAAACAGATTCTTTCTTTGACGCTTCCCGCGGGGTTCATGTTCTCGAGTTTGGCCCAGACTGTTGCCGAAGACTCGGGAATGAGTCTATTCAGTTTTATGATATAGGTGTCTCCAATTAGATCTAATATGTTATCGACCGGAGGTTTTATCACGATTTTCTCCAAATTTTATTATCCATACCTAATTGTTGACGATTTCTACCGGTCTAGCTCTTCGATTTAGAAATTTTTTAAAAGATACCTCTCAAGGATACTAGAAAATGAGCTATTTTGGGGTCTTGCTAATCAATATTTATTAAATTTGCTAATAACCGTTATCAATTGTGCATTCTGCCGAGAAAAAAACGCGCTCTTTATATTTAAAGAAACCTTTAAAAGATGTAAGCCCAGCCTAATTAATGATCCATGGCAGAATTTTGCAAAGGGCGTCTTTATCTTTATTGTTGAGAGATCTAAGGATAGTCTTAATATCTACCCACGGAACATCGGGTTTTCTAATCTCATTCTTAAGCTTTAACAAAATGCCCTTTAGCTCTTGGTCTTTAATGTCTCGGATAAACTCATCAAGTGATCCATTTCCTTGATTTTCTTGATTTTCCATTGTTTAATATACTAATAAATAAGGAGAAGTATATATTTTAAGGCTAATTAATGCACCTAATATTGTCAAATAACCGAGGGCGTGATCATTTTTGATGAAAAAGAAGCAATTGAAGCACCGTCGTAAGAAACCAAGAATAAAACTTTTTTTTCTCCTTTTTCTTGCTTTTGTAGTGTTACCCCTCTTATCTCTATATGTCGTATACTGGTATTATATCTACGATCTCCCGGACTTAACAAAAATCACTGGTTACGAACCTCCCGTAATAAACGAAATTTACTCGTCTGACGGTAAGTTAATCGCGGAGTTTGCGACCCAAAAGAGAAAACTCATTCCATATGAAGAAATTCCTGAACGCGTTAAAAGTGCCTTCTTAGCCATAGAGGATAAGCGCTTCTTTCATCATAGGGGTGTTGATGTTATGAGAATCATAGCTGCCCTTATAACAAACATAAAGGAAGGTGAAATTGTACAAGGAGCTAGCACCATAACTCAGCAGGTAACAAAAAATCTGGTTCTCTCACCTGAGAAAAGCATTTCTCGAAAGATCAAAGAGGCGATTCTCGCTTACAGGATGGAAAATAACCTTTCTAAAGACGAGATATTCTATATTTATCTCAATCATATCTATCTAGCGGATGGAACATATGGGATTGAAGCTGCCAGCAATAACTATTTCGGTAAATCGGCAAGGGATATTAATATTGCAGAGGCTGCTTTTCTTGCTGGTTTACCGAAGAGGCCGGAGTACTTCTCGCCCCGTAAACATTTTGATAGGGCCATCAAAAGGCAGAGGCTGGTGCTAAAGATAATGGAGGAAGATAACTTTATAACTAAAAAGCAAAGGCGGGAAGCCGAGGCGTATAAAATTAACATTATGCCAAAGGGCAACATGGTTGTTGATGTTGCACCTTATTTTGTGGAGCTTGTAAGACAGCATGTGGAAAACATGGTCGGTACGAAAGCTTTTCGTAAGGGTGGTTACAAGATATTTACTACGATCGATACCGATCAAAGTCTGGCAGCTCAGTGGGCGTTGAGACGGGGAATACTCGATCTCGAATCTAGAAGGGGGCATAACCTTGTTATCAAGAATCTAAAAAACAAGGAAGGTGTAAATAAATTCAGAGAAGCGCAAAAGATTGACAACATTCAAGAAGGCAATAACTACGAAGTTGTATTAATCGGTCAATCTAATATCGAGAATCTAGAAGCCGTGTATAAAGCAGAGGTCGGCCTAGGCAATAAAACGGGAATATTCGAATATGCTGTCAGCTCACCTTTGGGAAGCCCCGTAAAGGGTTTGAAATCTGATTTGTCTGACAACTTCGCGCCGATAAATGGATATGGACGAATTAGCCTGATTCCGTTCAAACTAAAGGTCGGAGATGTTATAAAAGTAAAGGTTAATGATAGCGAAAATGGGGTCTATCGGGTTTCATTGGACGCGAAGCCTAAGGTCCAGGGGGCCTTAATGGCCATGGATGTCTCCGGTAATGTAACGGCGTTGGTGGGCGGTTACGATTTTCTAGATTCTCAATTTAACAGGGTTACGCAAGCACTAAGGCAGCCTGGATCTGCATTTAAACCGTTTGTTTATGCTGCAGCGATTGCTAAAGGGTACACTGAAACATCCGTCGTATATGACATGCCTGTGGCAATCAAGGACTGGGCTCCTAAGAACTATGATGGAGAGTATTTGGGGCCGATGATTCTACGGAATGCCCTTGCTAGATCGAGGAATATGGCAACCGTGAGGATACTTTTAGATATAAGTGCCAGACGAGTGGTAGAATATGCAAAGAGATTTGGATTTAAATCTCATCTATACCCGTACCCGTCCCTTGCACTCGGAGGTTCAGACGTAACTTTATTAGAATTAGTAAATGCTTATAATGTGTTCGCGTCCGGCGGTAAGCTTGTAGAGCCTCGATTAATACTTCGTGTATATGATCGGAATGGGACGATGATAGAGGATAACGTTTCGGGCAAGTTACGGTCCAATGACGAGATTGCAAGGGAAGATAGGGAAGATAGGGGAAAAAAACGCATAAAAATTTTAGAGAAGATTGCTAAGAGCATTGGCAGTACATTTAGGAGCAGATCCGACGACGATGAGGATTACCTGAAGGAGGAAGATGTCGCGAATAAAGACTTCAATTATAGAGATGAAGCGTTGACATATTCATCGCCTCAAGATTTTCTCAGAGGGTTGAGATCAAAATCAATTAGCCTATCAAGTTCAAATCCCGAAAACCAGGTTATAAGCCCCGAAACAGCATTTATCGTCACTGATTTACTGGAAGCAGTTATTAACGAAGGCACCGGACGAAGGGCAAGTGATCTCAACTCTATTGCGCCCGTCGCCGGGAAAACAGGTACTACGAACGAGTTTACGGATGCATGGTTTATCGGATTTAGTCCCCGCATTACAGCCGGTGTCTGGGTGGGTAAGGATAACCACACTTCGTTAGGGAAGGGTGAGGCTGGCTCGAGGGCTGCTCTTCCTATATGGAAGGATTTTATGCAGACAGTTTTGAACAAAATTCCCGGTGGCGAATTTGAAGTCCCGAATGGAATACGAATTGCCAATACGCCCTATGGTAATATTCCATACACGTCGGATTCGATAATTCGTGAGACAGTTACTGATGTTGCAGATTCGAATAATGACTACATCCAGAGTAGTTACAGTGGGAACGCTAGTGAAGCGAAAAAAAAGGATAATGACGAGGTCAATATTGACTTCTTATTTCGTCATTAATCGAGGCTTATAAGCCGCTTTATCGATTTAAACTTCTTCTCTCCTATTCCATCTACTTTCTGCAGCTCAGACGGATTTTTAAAACGGCCGTTAAATTCTCTATACTCGATAATTTTTTTAGCCAACTTCGGTCCTATTCCCGGCAGTATTACGAGATCCTCGACGGTAGCGGAATTGATTCCGATGGGAACTCCCAGGGCTAAGCTCTTTCTTCCGTTCATCCTGGAGAGCATTATTTTATCTTGCCCGCTGATAATCAACTTATCACCATTCCTTGGGAGCCTGCGGAGTCGGTATGATTCGACAAATTTATTGGCTTGATTATCACCATCTAATTCAACGATATATGAGGACTCGTTCTCCATTGCTATTTCTACGTAAACAGGTTCGGAAATCGGGGGTCTTTCTTCACGAGTACTTATATTTGGAATGTAAGTAACCAGTACATAAAAGACCGTCGCGAGCAAAGACAGAAGCAAGATTGATCTGTTGTATGATTTTTTGAATTCATAATTGTCCTTCATCCTGAATTAAGCCATGGATCTAATATACTCCTTTCACAGCTCCTCCGTCTACCTGTATCGTTGTTCCGGTTATGTAACTCGCCCTTTCTGAAGAGAGGAATACAACGAGGTCAGCCAATTCTTTCGGTTTTCCAATCCTTCCAATCGGGATGTCTTTTTCCATGGAGGATAACACTTCTTCAACGCTCATATTGGCAGTCTTGGCTCTGGCTTCGGCAAGCTGGATGATCCTGTCGGTAAGTATCCTGCCGGGGCAAACATTGTTGAATAAGATGTTATCCTTAGCATATTCGTTGGATAATGTTTTGGTGAGGCCTATGACCCCCGCCCTTGAAGTATTCGATAGGATTAGCCCGTCGATTGGCTGTTTAACAGCTACTGAAGTAATGTTTACGATCCTTCCCCATTTCTGTTCTCTCATGTGCGGAATTGATTCCTTGATGAAGGTTATAGTGCTCAAAAGGTTAAGTCCTAAGGCTTGCTTCCAATCCTCAAGAGAGAAATCGGCAAAATATCCGAGGGGAGGCCCCCCTGCATTGTTTACGAGTATGTGAAGCTTTGAGTAATGACGCAACGTCTCGGAAACAACCCGCTTAATGTCATCGGTATTCGAGACGTCGGCCTGGATCGGTAAAACACCTACGCCGGTTTTGGACCTTATTTCTTCGGCGGTTGCTTTTAATGCCTCTGTGCCCCGTGCGCAGATCGTCAAATTCACGCCTTCCTCGGCGAGTCCAAGCGCGACCCCTTTACCCAGGCCTTTACTGGATGCTGCTACTATTGCGACCTTATTTTTTATTCCAAGATCCATTTTTCGATTTTTCCCCCTTGCTTGAATTAAAGTATAAGTCGAAAACGAAGAAAAAGGATACCGGGAAAGAATATATCAAGAATAGGCGTACACATAAAGACTAATTGGATAAGTTCGATTTAAGGAACTTTGTATGTTGGAACTCTGCTGAAACGACTAAGAAGACAGGGTTGTCTTAGAGATACTATTCAGACCTTTGTACGCCGTTTTTCTGGATAACCCTTCTGGATGAGCTCGCGGGTTTTGGCTCGACAGCCGGTTTCTTATCCATATCCCCACTCGGTTTGGTCCCGTTTGTGCTGTCAGAAATGGCCGGATTATTCTGTGCTTCGGCCATGGGGGGGATTCCAGCATTCTTTGCATAATCAGTTGAATACCACCCGTGCCCCTTTAAGTGGAAGGAAGAGAGGGATACTATTCTTTCCAGTTTTCCCTTACAAGACTTGCATCTTTTAAGCGGCTTGTCATTAAAGCCCTGGAGTGCTTCGGTTATCTCACCACATTTAGTACATTCATATTCATATATCGGCATGTTAAGAACCTCTGATTTCGATGTTGCAGGTTATTAAATAGTTTTAATATATATATATAGACCTTATTTTTCAAGGTCTTAGATTAATTGATTTCAACAAAAAACGCAAGAACCGACCGTATTATAGAAGATATGTGAAAAGGGTAGGGGGAGAAAAATGGGGAACATCAATCGACTTCCACCCACCAAATTCCCGACCTTGTTCTAAAAGGCTGGATAATCAATGCCGTACAGACCTCGAATTATTGTTCCTTCCTGAATGGTGTCGCGAATAAATGAGTTATCTCCAAATAAAGTACATGCGTTGTACTAGCTCACTAATTCGGTAACTTTTTGCGACTTATTAGTAAGTGATTCATTATTCGTTCAAAAAAGGTTTCTTAGATCACTTAATTCAAAAATGAAAATCACAAATTTAAGATAACACACTACTTAGACACACAATTATTTGATTAAATAAATTATTATATGGTTTTTAGAGATAAAAGTTCAGCTCCTCTATTTGTTAAATTAAGATTTCTTCGTTATTGGAAAAGAGGGACATAATTACTGAGCATCTACATGCGTCCCCTTTAATTACAAGAAGGGGTAACGTTGAAAGCGGAAGAGGTACCGATTAACTAACGTTAATTGAGAATTAGTCTTGAGTGTTCTCCTAAATATCTCGAATAACGAGTAAACTTCCCTTCTTGATTAATTGTGAGATAAATATACACTTATTGATAACTGTAAGTGGAGGTAAAGTGCATGACAGTTAGATCGGCAAAGAAATTTATACTGAGGGGTAAAGAAGCTTACCTCTCAAAGAAAGATATTGAAAAGGTTGCCAAGAAAAGAATACCGGGAAGGGGGAAATCTTATTATGCTTTAATCGACGGGAAAAGAATCCCGGTCAAAAACTTGCTTTATGAGGTCTTTAAGGAAAAGGGTTATGATGTGACGCTCCTCGATTTCACGACTCAGGATGCGGTGAGGATACTCAGGAAACTCGATGTTGAAATTGTAGAAGAAAGAGAAATAGGGACTGCGAAAAGCCTTTTAAAGCTTGCAGGGTCTTTGGCAATGGGGGGTGATGCTGTAGAGGATGAACAGAGGCTGTATAAGTGATAGTTCTAGATACAAACATCATAGTGGCTCTTCTTGATAAAAAAGACGCCCATCACAAAAATGCGGTAGGAATAATAGAAGATCTCGGGAATGAGAGAGTTTATGTTCTTAGTACCAATCTTTCAGAAATATACTCGGTTATAGCAAGAAGGTGTAGGGAAAGGAAATACGACTGTAAAGAAGCCCTAGGAAAGTTGAAAGAGCTTGAGGCAAACATAAATGTTATCTGGCTCGAAAACATGCAGGAAATTCATGCTGAGGTAGCAGATGGGGTTATTGAGAGTAATGGAGAGCTTAATTACAATGATGTGCTGCTTCTGAAGTTTGTGAGGGATGAAGAGGCTAAATTGATAACTTTTGATAAACAACTCAAGGTGGAGAATTAGAGGGGGTCAGGCGTGAATGAATGAATCATCTCTAAATAAAGGGCTGCATCCTCTTTAATTTCTATTGACAGGGACTGGCTGGTGGGTGATCCCTAGCCTTATCTTTTTCTCCTTTTTCTTGGGTACGGTTCACCGATTGATTGACAATCAGGCTTGATTTAATTCTCTATGTCTGTCCTTTACAACACGATCTAATTTTCTAAAGACGTCGAATTTCCCTGAAAGCACATCTCCAGCACATTTCCTTAGCTGATTATAACTAAGTATTGTCTCAGCCCTTCTCCTGATGATTCAATCTTCGGTTTACGTTCAACCAATATTTCCGGTTTTCTTAATTTAACCAGATCATCAAGATAGAATGAGTTCAATTCAATATCTGATTTAATGAAAATAGGCTCTTTGGGAACCTCACCACTTACCGAGCGAGCTAGTAGGACAAAAACCCCTTCTTCGATAGGCTCATAACTAATTCTTACACCAGTTGTATTGTTCTTATAAGTAAGATAAACGACATAAGATTCCCGCTCCTCCATTAATTCGCAAAACCCATATTGATTTTTAAGGAATTCGAAGGTTTCTTTGCAAATTTCTGTAAATACATCGAATTCATTTTTCATGGGTTAGGGGAGAACTGGGCATAGGCATTCGATGCAAAGAACACCGAAATAAGCATTAATCTTAAGGAATGAATATAGGATGACATTCGATATAACATGGAGCTATTTTGAGAATTCTTTTCGGCTGATGTACTTTTAAAAGTCAGCATTGCCTTAAAATTATCTTCTTTTTGAGCACTGAATTCAATCCTATTTGACTTAGATTTAATCCCTTGAAAGCTGCTAAAGGGAGGCCAGAGTCAAATAAAAAGATTGCTCCGATGAGTTCTATTTTAGCCTAGATTTATGTCTTCAAGTGTTCGTTCACTACTACCACGTGCTTCATGGCCTCTATCAGGGGATCGGTATCGCCTGTTTTGACTCCCAGTGTGATAAATTTCAAATCATATTTATGCAAGAGCCGGTGTCGTGTCAATGGTTTTATGAGGAGTTCCTCACCGTGTGGGTCGGCAAAAAGCCCACCATGCAGCCCGACTAGAGAGCTTTCTAGTCCCAGTTTGCGGTACACGGCATGGATATGGCCCGCAAAATTATAAACCAGCTCTTTAACGAGATGAATTGCTGTTCTGTCGCCTTCGTGAGCGGCTTTAAGTACGACCTTAGAAACACCCGCTATCTGCCTGTTAACATTACTGTTTTTACCTGACTGAGGATATAGCAATGGAATTATCTCTTCAAGACGGCTAACACCAAAATAATCCTTAATTCTGGTATATAAAACGGTAGGTTCGTGTCCTCTCCCATCTTCTATCTTTAGCGCAGCATCAATCGCTCTCATTCCCAATTGATATCCCCCCGGTTCTGAGTACGTCCGAAAGCCGTAGCCGCCCGCGCGGCCATTTATTTCCCTCCCGTCCTCGGAAACCCTTCCTCTACCTATACATATCGAGCCTGTGCCAGCAGTTAAGACTATGCCGGTATTGCCTATTGCCATTAAAAGCAGCCCTGCATCGCTTGTAATAGTGGTCAGGTTTCTACGAAAGCCGTGTTTCTCGAATGATCTTTGAATATCTGTATGACATTTGTCCGTTCCGGCACCGGCAAATCCACCGAGCAGACGGGTACTCTTTATGTCCCCGATCTGAAAAGTGCCCAGGATTTCTTTAATAAGACTATTGAGAGCGGTAATTCCATCCTGTCTATAATTATAGGAATTCAAGTCGGATTCTCTTATTAATTGGAATTCTGTCTTAATGGTGTCTGCGACAGATGCGTGGATCACCGTAGTTTTTGAACCACCTGCATCAATTCCTATAATCTCTGTCATATCCTCAACCAAAAGTTATTCATCTATATTGGATCCCTTACTAGATTAACCCAAAACCGCCGAATTTCTAAAGGATTAAAATTTTTTATTCTGAAAGGGTAGGGGTAACTTTAAAAAATAAGTCTGTTCAAGATCGACGGATGTTACTTAAGATACGGAAGGAAAATCTATAACAAATCTCATATAATATTCATTTCTCACGGCGACTTAGGTATCACACCTAATTGCGTGTCTTACCTTAGCTAATCCATTAAATAACGTACTCTATTTAACATGCTCATATTATTATATAATATGATTCATTAGTGCTTCTTGGCTCAAAATTTGCTGCTTTTAAGAGCTTCTGTGGGTAAAGATGCCTTAAGTATAGTATACCTAACAATACAGCGCTAAATGAGACGTCTTGTAAAACGAGTGGAAGTGCGAGGAATTTCAAAGCGATTTAGCTTAATATCTGTCAAAAACTGTTGTAACCTACATAGAACATTGAAACTAATAAGCATATCGGGGAATAAGTAATTACGTCGAATGTACCGCAATGATCCACGAATATGTGTTATGTTTGAGGTCTGAGCTAATCTAAGCAGGGGGGATACGCTGGGAAACCCAATAATATGAGTTGACATAATATACCTTATCGGACATAACATTATTTCCGAATGTGTGGTATATTCTGTTATATGAAGCTCAATAATAAGACTGCACTCATTACCGGAGGTAGCAAAGGCGTTGGTAAAGGTATCGCCAAGGCCTTTCTCGAGGAAGGCGCTACCGTTATTATCTGTGGAAGAAATGAAAGATATTTAAAAAGGACGCAAGAGGAATTGACGAAATATGGGAATATCTCATATATCAAAGCAGACATATCTAAGAGGAATCAGGTTAAGTCAGTGAAGGACGAAATTGAGGACAGGTTTGGCAGGCTTGATATCCTCGTGAATAATGCCAGCATACTTGGGCTTCGTAAACCTATCATGGATTATGATGAGGATATTTGGGAAAAGACAATTCAAATAAACCTGAACGCTCAATTTTTCGTGACCAAGGCACTCCTCCCTCTTTTATTGAATGGAAATAAGTCCTCGATAATCAACGTAAGTTCGAGCGTGGGGAGACGTGGCAAAGCCGGCTGGGGAGCCTATGCTGCGTCAAAATTCGGACTCGAGGGCTTAACGCAGGTGCTTGCAGATGAATTAAAGCCAAAAGTACGGGTTAATTCTGTCAATCCGGGCGGTACAAGAACAGAGATGCGTGCTGCGGCCTATCCAGAGGAGGATCCTGAAACGCTTCCAACCCCGGATGATATAGCGCCGATTTTTGTATATCTAGCATCTGATGACTCAATTAATGTGACCGGTGAAGCCTTCAATGCGAGAGATTGGATGCACGAACCTGAAAGTATTCAATAACATCAGGATGATAGATAAATAGTCTTATATATTACATTATATAACTCATGTAAGAGCCCTATTATATCGCAATACAGTTATTAGCAATCTTCATTCACAAAATAAGGTATAAGATTATAAGGTAGATATAACCTGCCTGAACCATTATATTAATCGTGGCTTAAGGTCTAGCAGTCATTTCTGGTATATCAAAATATGAACTTCCTTGGGCCCGTGTACTCCCAATGTAAGGTTCAGCTCTATGTCGGCGGTTCTGCTTGGGCCTGTGATAAAGGTAATACAACTCACTATGTCTTTAGGGTGTAATTCCTCATCAGATTCTTGCGTTATTACCTGAAATAAATCAAAAATATTAGGAACGACATTTTTCGGGTCTAAAATAGCTATATGGATCGGCGTTATGAGCGATACCAACCTTGGTTTCTTTGGATTTGAGAACAAAACCAATGTGCCCGAGTCCGCGATTGCATAGTCTGCCTCGGTAATGCCTATATCTGCTCTTTCAAGGTGTTTTTTATCATGTGACTTAATCACCCTTAGTCCATTACTTTTAAGATATTCAATAACCTTCAATTGCTTGATTAGAGGCGTTTCCCATACTATGAAGGATTTTGAATCATGTTCGGCAGTTACATTAGATAGATATTGCCCGAGTTCATCCTCGTTATTCAGGACTTTAGATAGCCCGTTTACCTTACCAAGCTCATTTGTGAATATGTCAATAAGGTTCTGGTCTTCTCGCTTAAGGTTATTGTCAGACTCGATGCGCATCTTTCCCTTGACAAAACAACCAGGCTTATGAGCTGCGGGTTCAGAGCCGGGCCCGCTGTCATCACTTGGCCTGTAAAGGGCGCTCTTTATCCTGCTTAGTACTTTATCCCTCGAACCAGACTCCATATTTACTTTTCTCTCATTTCCTTCCATCTCTTTCTGAAGGGTCTTTTTGCTATCGTCGGAAACTCCCGGCTTTTTGTCCATTGTTTAAATGCGAGGGGCTGGGATTTCCTTTCATCTCCAAGTCCGCGGAGCCACAGCCGCTGGCCGTAATATGCCAATGTCAATAAATGACTATAAACCCAGGGATGCTCCATTGCTAACCGCCAGATCTTTATTCCTAGCTTCTCTAGCTTATCCACCCCTACCCTATTCGCTCGGGATTTTTCTTCGATAACCCTTTTCCTGAGTTCCAGCAAAACCTTTGGTATATCGATTTTCACAGGACAAACATCCTTACACGCTCCACAGAGAGAGGAAGCGAATGGAAGGTCAGGTGCTTTGTCAAACCCCAGGAGTTGCGGAGAAATAATCGCACCAATAGGACCGGAATAGACCCATCCATACGAATGTCCCCCAACCTTTCTGTAAACAGGACAGATGTTAAGACAGGCTCCACACCTTATACAATAAAGGGATTCCCTGGTTTCATCAGTGGCTAGAATATTTGATCGTCCATTATCCAGTAAAACGAGGTGAAATTCTTCAGGGCCATCCTTTTCACCTTTTCTCGTCGGACCGGTTATGAGAGACACATATGAGGACATCTTTTGACCCGTGGCGCTTCTTGCCAGTATGCTGAGAAATACTGCCAGATCCTCGAAGCGCGGAATAACCTTTTCTATACCCATCAAGGCTACATGTAGCCTGGGCAAAGTAGTTGTCAGCCTAGCATTTCCTTCATTTTCGACAATCACGATAGTACCGGTCTCCGCCACGGCAAAGTTTGCTCCTGAGACTCCCATATCTGCAGTCAGAAACTTTTGTCTCAATTTTTCCCTGGCTATCTTTGTTAAATCCTCAGGTTCAGTGTAGTAGGGAATATTCAACGTTTCTGAAAATAGTTTTGAAATATCTTCTTTCGATTTGTGAATAGCAGGAGCGATTATATGCGACGGAGTTTCTTTGGCAAGTTGAATAATGTACTCACCAAGGTCTGTTTCAATAGCCTCTATTCCTGCTTGATTGAGTGCGTGGTTGAGTTCTATTTCTTCGGTTGCCATTGACTTACTCTTCACAACCGACTTTACCCCTGACTTCAAGGCGATTTCTAAGATTACTTTGGCCGCTTCATCGGCATCGGTTGCCCAGTGAACAATTCCTCCAGCTTTAACGACATTTTCTTCCAGCAACTCCAGGTACTTATCAAGATTTGAAATCGTTTCCTGTTTTATTTCTCTTGCGAGGGATCTTAAGTCCTCCCAATTACCCACGCCCGCTACTGCGGATTTTCTTCTTTCCCTAAAGCGATCTGTGGTATATCTCAAGGCCTTCTGGAGCTTTTCATTTTTCAAGGCCCTGTCCGAGTGCTTTTTAAAATCGTGACTATATACATTCATTTTTAACATCAAATTATTGATTTTTGGGTTTCATCCGAGGCGAGTAGTTCCGCCAGATGCATCGTCTTGATAGGGATCTTTCTTCTCCTTAACGCTCCGCCAATCTGCATAAGACATCCCATATCGCCTGATATGACGGCATCCGCACCTGTGTTTGTGATATTTTCTATCTTCTCATCTAAAATTGAGACGGATACCTCCGGGAACTTTATTGAGAATGCTCCGCCGAACCCACAGCATGTATCGCTGTTGCTCATGTCAATAAAATCAATCCCTTTCACGGAATTAATCAGTTTTCGTGGCTCATCTTTAACCCTTAGCTCTCTTAAAAGATGGCAGGAGTCGTGATAGGTAACCTTCCCATTAAAAGAAGCCCCCACATCCTCCTTGTTTAGTACGTTAACGATGAAATCAGAAAATTCACGAGTCCTCGCCGATACCCTCTGTGTGATCTCATGCATTTCTGGATCATTCTTAAACAGTTCTTTATAAAAAATCTTTACCATGCTCGTGCATGAACCAGAGGGACAGACGATATAGTCGTCATTATCAAATATCGAGAGAAATCTCTTTGCGAGTATTTTGGCATCGGAATGATAACCGCTATTAAAAGCAGGCTGTCCGCAGCAGGTTTGGTCTTCAAGAAAATCTAAATCTACCCCAATTCTTCTGAGAACCGCAACCATGCTTTCACCGACATGGGGAAAAAAGGTGTCGACTAGGCAAGTTATAAATATGTAGGCTTTTATTTCGGTACCTTCCTTTTTTGAGAGCAAGTTAAAAAGAGCCGATTGATTGTAGATCCCATCTTGATTATTTCTATTAGGAATCCCAATGTCAAGAACTGCGGGATGCTTTTACATGTATTGATATTATGCATAGATAAATTAAAATAACTTAACACTTTTTAGGGAGATGCCATTTATGAAGATATTTTTAGGATTGATCACCGTTGGTGTTTTAATAAGCATCGTGCTTAGTGCATGGATACTCCGAGAATTGGAATCAGTCAAGACCGACATGACTGTGCGGAATCAAGAAATTTCCACCGCGGTTGTAGAGTTGAAGAAGTTAGCTGCGACTCGGCCTTCCACACCTCCAACCCCGCCCAGTCCTCAAAATGTTAAAGTTAGTGTAGATGACGACCCTATAAAGGGGGATCCAAAGGCACCCGTAACGATAATTGAGTTTAGTGATTTCCAATGTCCGTTCTGCAAAAGGTTTTATGATCAGGTCTTGCCATCTTTGGATAAAGAATATATCAGCACAGGGAAAGTCAGGCTTGTGTTCAGAGACTATCCACTGGAATTTCATAAAAATGCCCTTCCCGCTGCCATTGCTGCCAACTGTGCTCAGGAACAGGGAAAATACTGGGGAGTCCACGACTTTTTATTTGAAAACCCTGATAAGCTCGATACCGCCAGCATACTAAGCTCGACAGATCAGTTAAATCTAAATCGCGAGAAATTTGAGAAATGTCTGAACGATAAGTCAAAAGAAACCGAGATTAATAAAGACTTTCAGGAAGGTCAATTATACGGCGTGAGGGGGACCCCGAGTTTCTTCATCGGAAAAACCGAAGATGACCAAAATGAAATGACCGGTGTATACATCCGCGGAGCACAGCCGTTTCAGGCGTTTAAGGCAGAAATTGATAAACTCCTCGCCCAAAAATAAATGATAACCTGAAGCGGATTTTCAGAGATTACAAACCGTGATGTTATCGAAACGGTGTTTGTACAAGATTTATTTAACTAGTCAATTCCCTCTAAATTGCTATAGTGTCCCCGCTGTCAATCACGTCCGACCCCGCAGTCATTGCTGGAGATGTCACATTATTTGTGGATAACATCTTAATTTTTAACGCACTATTTCCTGAACCTTCGCCCAATTGAATTGGTTTAAATGGGCATTCAAAAAATTACCAAAATCAATTCCGGAAGCGTTAAAAAAAGTGACGATCATTACTGTCATCTCTCGAAGGAACAAAGTGACTGAGAGAACTAATTAAATATTTTAGCAATTGATATCTCGCATTCGCTCGATACGCAAGCATTTTTTGTTAGCCCTTGTCCTGAGCACAGTCGAAGGGTTGTTACTTTGCATCAAGACAAAGTAAATATTGTAAAAGTTATGGTTAATTTGAAATAAATACCTATAGATTCTAGCCCCCCAAAGATCTAACGTCTACGGTGATATCACCACTCATATTAAACCTAATATTCTCCCTCGCCACCGAGAAATGATATTTACGTTTCTACAGGCGATATGTAAAATATCAATTCTATGGTTAAGCCGAACCAAAATGAGCTTCCGCTTCCTCCCCATTTCGATCCAGACATGGTATCGAGGGTATGGAGGGTGGATTATCAAAAAATTGCCAAAGCCGCAAGCGACTGGTCTAACAAGCATAATATCGAGCCCTCGAGTAATGACAGCTTCAAGCTTTGCCTCGTGATTGTCGACGCTCAGAATACCTTTTGCATTCCGGAATTTGAGCTTTTTGTTGGTGGAAGGTCTGGAAAAGGCGCGGTACATGACAATCAAAAATTATGCGATTTCATATACCGGAATCTGAATCTAATTACCCAGATCATGCCGACGATGGACACACACCAGGCAATGCAGATTTTCCATAGCATATTTCTTGTAGATGAAAATGGAGAGCACCCCTCCCCTTTTACCTTGATCTCACATGACGATATCAGGGAGGGTCGCTGGCGATTCAATGAGTTGCTGAGCCATAACATAAAACGAAGTCCACAGTATGTTAATAGTCATTTACTTCATTACACTGAGGAACTGAAAAAAACGGGGAAATATGAACTCACAGTCTGGCCCTATCATGCGATGTTGGGCGGTATCGGTCACGCCTTAGTCTCATCTGTTGAGGAGGCAATCTTTTTCCATACAGTCGCAAGGTACAGCCAGCCTCATATTCATGTTAAGGGGGATAATCCTTTTACTGAGCATTACTCGGTTTTAGCCCCGGAAGTGAAATCAGGTCCCGAAGGTGAACCCATTGGATTAAGAACACAGTCCCTATTTCAGAAAAGTACCCAGTCAGAGGAAATACTTCACGAATTTAGGGCCTTTGACGCAATTGTAATAGCCGGTCAGGCAAAGAGTCATTGTGTTGCATGGACAATATCTGATTTGCTGGATGGAGTAATGAAAGTCGATAAAAGCCTGGTAGAAAAGATCTATCTATTGGAAGATTGCACATCGCCTGTTGTGATTCCGGGAATTATAGACTATACGGAGGAGGCTGATATGGCGTTTGAAAGATTTGAGAGCGCCGGGATGCATGTTGTGAGCTCGACTGACCCTATCATGAGCTGGCCAGGTTTGGAATAGTTGATTATTACGTCAAGCCTAACAGGACATTCTGTTTATTTTTATCCAAACCACGTGTGATTGATTGACTCAGAGAATGCTGGGTTATATTAAATATCCCTTCCCCCAAGATTATCTAAGCATACATGACAAATTGTTGGATGATCCGGGTTGTCCCCGACAGAAATTCTATAGGTCCAGCACCTTTCGCATTTCTCTCCCGGTGCTTTCACGACCTTTACGATCAGTCTCTCAAATTCAGTGCTTTTATGTATGAAATTAACCCCTTGAGGCGGCTCATCTAGGATTTCTATATGCGATACAATTGAAAGTACCCTTATTAGTTCAAGGTTTTCGGATATAAACGAGACAGTGTCGGGATCGCCGTATATCTCAATGCCGGCTTCAAGGGAGCTCCTTATGAGTTTATCGCCTCTTGCCATCTCCAGCGCTTTTAAGATCTCGTCTCTGAAGGCTATCAACTTATTCCACTTTTCTTCAAGGTCATTATTAATAAAGTCAACTTCCGGGAATGTTGTGAGATGGACACTTTCCTCGAAGATCCCGGGAATAAATCTCCAAACCTCATCCGCCGTAAATGTGAGGATGGGAGCAGAAAGTTTTGTGAGCCAGCTCAAGATTATATACATTGCGGTTTGAGAAGATTTTCTCCTTCGCGAATTTGCATGATAAGTGTATAGAAGATCCTTTTGAACATCCATGTATACAGAACTCAAATCAACAATGCAAAACCTTTGCAACTCATGGTATACGACATGGAATTCATAGCGATCAAACGCTGTCAAAATCGTATCGCTTGATGTTCCCAGCTTATGGAGTATCCATTTGTCAATTTCATAAAGGTTGTCATATTCCACTAGCTCTTTCGAAGGATCAAAATCAAATAGATTTCCGAGGAGGTATCGGAAGGTATTTCTTATCTTTCTGTACGATTCAATAAGTCTATCTAGTATCTCAGTAGAGATTCTAATATCTCCCCTGTAATCCTCCGCTGCTACCCATAACCTCAGTATTTCGGCTCCGTACTTACCGAGAATGTCAGAGGGAGAAATCACATTGCCCTTTGACTTTGACATCTTTTCGCCTTCCTTGTCTACGACGAAGCCGTGCGTGAGGACTGATTTATAAGGTGCCTTATCCCTGGTTCCCACCGACACAAGCAGACTTGAGTGAAACCATCCTCGGTGTTGATCGCTTCCCTCGAGGTACATATCGGCCGGCATATATAGCTCCGGGTTTCTTTCAAGCACAGACGAAAAGCTAACGCCTGAATCAAACCAGACATCCAGGATATCGGTTTCCTTTACAAAATTGTCACTGCCGCATTCGGGGCATTTGGTTCCGGCAGGAATAAGTTCATTCACATCTAATTTAAACCACACATCCGAACCATGCTCTTTAAAAATTTCGGAGACATGATAAACAATTTCCGGATCCAGTAATGCGTGGTCGCATCCTGAACAATAGAAGATTGCTATCGGCACACCCCAGGCCCTCTGCCTCGAGACACACCAATCCGGGCGATTCTGAACCATGTTGTATATCCTTTCCTTACCCCACGGGGGAATCCATTTCACTTTATCAATTTCCCTTAGCGCCTTCGACCTCAGACTGTTTTCCTCCATCGATATAAACCACTGCGGCGTAGCCCTGAAAATAATCGGGTTCTTACATCTCCAGCAGTGGGGATATGAGTGAGTCAAATGACCCTCATCGAGAAGATTTCCAACCTCTCTTAATTTGTCGATAATACTTTTGTTCGCGTCATAGACGAACATGCCGGCAAAGTATTCGACTTCATTCGTAAATACACCCTTTTTATCTACCGGAGCATAAATCTCAAGATTGTGCTTCATGCCAATTTCATAGTCATCCTGTCCATGTCCCGGGGCGATATGAACGATTCCGGTGCCAGCATCAAGGGTGACAAAGGTTCCGAGCGTCACCATGGAGTTTCTGTTATAAAAAGGATGCTTGACCTCTATCCCCTCCATTTCGTTTCCCTTAAACCTCTCGATTATTTGAATCTCATTTCCCAAGACTTTTTCGGCAAGTGCTTCTGCCAATATCAGGACTTCTTCTTTATAATCAACTGCAACGTATGTGTACTCGGGATTAAAAGCAAGAGCCAGATTTGCCGGAAGTGTCCAGGGGGTTGTTGTCCAAATCAAAGCATAAACCTTCTTACCTTTGAGGGAAGGAAATCTTGAAATCAATGTCTCAGGATCAAAAGGAAATTTAACATAGATGGACGGGGACATCTTATCGTCATATTCAACCTCAGCCTCTGCCAGTGCTGTCTCACAATGATAACACCAGTACACCGGTTTTTTCCCTCGATACACGTTTCCTGCTTTGATAAAGTTTCCGAGCTCACTGGCTATTGTGGCCTCGTAGTCAAAGTCCATAGTGAGATAGGGATTCTCCCAATCTCCAAAAATCCCTATTCGCTTGAACTCATCACGCTGAATGTTTACAAATTTATCGGCATATTCCCTGCACATATTTCTGATCTCATATATCGTTTTGGCTTCCTTCTTAGATCCTAAATCTTTCGTGACTTGATATTCAATCGGAAGACCGTGGCAATCCCAGCCTGGAACAAAATAACAATCCATCCCACTCATTGTCTTCGATTTTACGATAATATCCTTTAGTATCTTATTCAAACAGTGACCAAGGTGTATGTGTCCGTTCGCATACGGCGGTCCGTCATGGAGAATAAATCTGGGATTCCCCTTCGACGTGTGTCTGATCTGTTTATATAGTTCGTGCTTGTCCCAGGCTTTTAGAATTTCGGGCTCCATCTGATTAAGGTTGGCCTTCATCTTAAAATCAGTTCTTGGAAGGTTCAGTGTACTCTTATAATCTATAGTTTTCTCATCAGCCATATGGTGATTTTTCTCCGGCTTTTCTGATTGGCCAAAATATCAATGGTTGGTTAGCGGATTCTTTATAAAGTGAAAAGAATATTAGCCAAGATAGATGGAAATGCAAGTTGAGATATACGTTATACTTGTGAAATAAAATGGATAACTTTAGTTAATTATTCTCCCACTATTTCCGCCAGTTCTTCATAAACTTTCCTCGAAAACAGAACCCAATTATCCCACGCTTCCATGTATTCCACGCCTTCATCAACCCTTTTCTTAAGTATGATCCCGATATTTGTGTGCTCGATCAAAAACTCCTCATCTTCATCAAATTTTTCTTGAAGAATTTGAGCATATTGTTTGATAAGTTTAAGCTTAACCTCATTATCTTCTCGGAGCTCCATAATAAAGTAGGGTTTTGCTTGAGCGGTTGGCATCTGCATTATGTTGCAATTCATATATAGTCCTTTCTGAATCGTTTCTGCCTTCATTGAAATGAGAATATCCATCCTATTCCTTCCGATAGAATTTTTCAGCTTTTCTATTTTAAGACCATGTGAGTTGGGATGTCAAGCAGAATATTGAAGCTATATTAAACCATAGTTCATGTGTTCCCCCTGGTCATCTGAATCATTGCGACATCGCATTATTTGATTAAAATAAATCCCTTGAATTAAATTAATTTTGAAATCATTGAATTTGCCGGGAAAACCCGAACAGCTTAAGGAGAGACCAATGAATACTCTTAAAAATAAAATAGCAATCGTAACCGGCGGCACAGGTGCGCTGGGAAAGGCGATCACCATAGCGTTTCTTGAAGAGGGTGCGAAGGTAGTTTGTACTTATATTGTTGATAAAGAGAAAAAAGAATGTCTCTCATTGACTAGTGAGCATAAAGACAAAATTGTTTTTATTAAAGCTGATGTTACAAAGAAGAAGGATGTATTCAACATGATTACAAATACTACTAGGAAATTTAAAAGGGTCGATATCCTTGTTAATGTTGTGGGCGGCTTTGCTTTCTCCTATATAAAGGACACGGATGAGAAAACCTGGGATCTTATGATGAGTTTAAATTTAAAATCTGCTTTTATATGCTCGAAATATGTACTCCCGCGGATGATTGAGCAAAATTATGGGAAAATAATCAATATATCCTCACGGCCGGCCCTGAAAGGCTCGGCCGGAGTGGGTGCCTACTCCGCTTCAAAGGCCGGGGTTTTGAACCTGACGGAAACAATCGCAGACGAGACAAAGGATTATGAGATAAATGTGAATGCTGTGCTTCCAAGCACCATCGATACCCCTGCAAACAGAAGGGATATGCCTGAGGCTGATTTTTCAAAATGGGTAAAACCCGAAGAGATTGCGAGGGTTATAGTCTTTCTCTCTTCGGATGATTCAAAGCCTATAAGCGGTGCCGGTATTCCCGTTTATGGAAAAGCATAAGCACTTCGAGGATAAAAGTAAGTGAATTTTAACGACATGGAAGAATACTCAGGCACGATTATATCGATACCATTTAATTCTCATAAGATTGACGCCGTTCATTACCATATAGATACTCATTCAAATCACCGGGAGCATAAACCTGTGATTGTTCGTCTTCACGGGATCCTTGGAAACCTCCTGGATGAGACAGAACACTACCTCCCAAGCAGACTTGCTGATAACGATTTCTCCTCTGTTACGATGAACACACTTCTTGCAAATCTAGGACTTTTTTTTGGTTTTGGAATATTCGATGACGCTATTCCCCAAATTGATGCTGTCTGCGAATATCTTAGAAAGGTTGGTTACAAGAAAATTATCATTGCAGGTCACGGACTTGGAGGATGTATTGCATTGAGATACTGCGCGCTTAGAAACGACATCGAAAGATATCCCGATTTAAGCGGGGCAATAGCGATTGCGACCCCATTTTCAATGCCTGATACTACTCGCAGGAGATGGGAACGTTTTGGGAGCCAACCAAGTTACGACGAGGTTTATGAAAGGGTACGAAGAACCTTCTATCCCGATGACAAAAAAGAGCGCGTCCATGACGAGACCATAATAGTAAAAAAGGCTCATGGACCTACAAGCCTCCCCGAACATACCGAGATTTACACGTTGAAAACGTGGTGGGCTCTTGCCGGCCCGGAGGCTGAAGGCGCTAAGGCTTATAAACAGGTTGGAAATGTTAAACATACACCTATACTTTTAATTCATGCGTCGAAGGACGAAATAATCGAGGGTCGAGAATCTGAGGACCTTTGCGAAATAGCGAAGCGTAGCGGCAATAAAGATGTGACACATGTGAATATCGATGCTAACCATTCATTTGACGGAAAGCATGAGGAACTGGCGCAAGCAATTATTGAATGGTTAGGCGAAAGGTTCTAAATATCAAGGCATCAACTAAGCTCCTGGTAAAGCAGGAATATGACTGAGTCAAGAGTCCGCGAAAAACAGAGATTGATAAGGCTTCGAGCCTCGGATGGGAATTTTCTCAGCAGCCTATTGGTCACCAAGGATTACGTTAAAATAGAGGAAATCCTTGACAGTCCGATTTTACTCCAAATTCATGGCTTGTTGGGTCACTTTCTGGCAAGGGGAACTCCTCGCCTCCTGCCCCATGCCCTGCTCGAGCGAGGATTTGGTTCTATGTCTTTAAACACCAGGCTTGCTTTCGCCGGACAGTTTACTGGAAAGGGGATCTTCGATGACACTCTGATGGATATCGATGCCGCGCTTAAGTTTCTCAATGACACTGGATTTAATAATATCTATATCCTTGGTTATAGTCTGGGAGCAAGTATGCTTGCTTATTGGACAGCAAATAGAAGGCCTCACAACGTGAGGGGAATCGTATTGGAAGGAATTCATTATTCAACGTCTGAAGCACAGAGGGCCCGTTTGGAAAAGTGGGGAGGATCACCGACATATGAGGAAATATTCGAAAGCGCAAAATGTGTCCTGGGAGACGATCCCCACAAGAGTAAGCGGGACGAGATATTTGTTGTTTATAGAGCTAGAGGCCCGACGCCCGAGCCCAAAAATAACGAAATTTTCACCTATAAGACATGGTGGTTTATGATGGGGCCGCACGCGTGCGGTGCTATGGCACATAAACATATTCCTAAAATCAAAATACCAATCCTTTTCTTGAGGGGTGAAAATGATTTCATCGTGGATCAGTGGGAGGTTGACGAGCTCGTAAAAATAGCGAAAAAGGCGGGGAATAAAAACATAAGATTGAGAGTTGTTCCGAATGCAAGACACGACTGTATGGAGAACCCTGAGGTGATGGTAAATGAGGTTGTGAGTTTTATTAATTCTTACTCATAAATCAAAGGAGGTCTACGGCGTAGCGTAACGAAGTTGAATCATGTTGTTACTTTCTAACGGCTGATTTTTTCGGCCGATATACATGGGTGCTTTCCCCGAAAAATACCTCAGCTGCTTCCATAATTGTCTCTGAAAGGGTCGGATGAGGGTGTATTGTCAACTTGAGATCCGACACGTTTGCTCCCATTTCGATGGCTAATACCCCCTCTGCGATCAATTCCCCGGCCCCTGTTCCAACAATACCTACCCCCAGGATCTGTTCGGTATCCGGGTCTACTATCAGCTTGGTCACTCCGTCGTTTCGATCCAGGGTCGTTGCCCTGCCGGAAGCTCCCCAAGGGAACCGAGCAATTTTTACCGGACGATTTGCCATTTTTGCATTTGTCTCGGTCAAACCGCACCATGCTATCTCGGGGTCTGTAAATACTACCGCCGGTATTGCATTGGGTTCAAAAGCGACGTTGTTTCCCGCGATCACCTCTGCTGCTACCCTACCCTCATGCGTTGCCTTGTGTGCCAGCATCGGCTCGCCCGCAACATCCCCTATCGCAAATATCGTGGGTTCCGAAGTCTTCCGCTGCTGGTCAACCTGGATGAAGCCTTTGGAATCGGTTTTGACGCGGGTATTTTCCAGACCCAGGTTCTCGGAATTGGGCCTTCTCCCGACCGAGACCAGAACCTTATCGAATATCTGTTCGCTGCTTTTAACCTTGGAGCCCTCAAATTTAACCCTCAGTCCAGATTTCTCTTCACTCATATCGACTACTTTGGTGTCCAGCATGATGGAGTCAAAAATCTTCTCTAACCTCTTTGAGAGAATCAAGACAAGATCCCGATCAACACCAGGCATTAAACCCGATGTCATTTCCACAACAGAGACCTTCGTGCCAAGAGCCGCATACACGGTTCCAAGCTCAAGCCCTATGTAACCTCCTCCCACTATCAGCATATTCTTTGGAACATCTGGTAGTTCCAACCCGGTTGTGGAATCCAGTATGCGCCGAGAATCGATTGAAAGATCGGGAAGATTTGCAGGGCGTGAACCGGTAGCTACGATTGCGTACTCAAAGCCTAATAATTCGCTTCCATTTTGATTCTGTATTTCAATAGTATTTTTGTCCGAGAATTTAGCGTGACCCTGTATGTAGTTGATCTTCCGATGCTTTGATAGCTGACCGAGCCCGCCAGTCATCTTTTTAATGACGTTATCCTTCCAACTACGAAGTTTATCAATATCGATAACCGGCTCCGAAAATCCGATCCCCCAGTTTGACGCCTCCTTTGCCTCAGTTATCACTCTTGCAGCATGTAACAGTGCCTTGGAAGGTATGCACCCGCGGTAAAGGCATACTCCTCCCGGGTTAGCTTCATTGTCAATTAAAGTGACATTAAGTCCACGATCAGCAGCCAGGAAAGCAGCGGGGTATCCCCCAGGACCCCCTCCAATTACCGCGATTTGAGTTTTTTTTGCTCTCTCGCTCATAAGCTAATTCCAACATTCCAGGCTTAGTTACACTCGCATACACGAGATTAGGATTAATAATAAGATTTTCATTTATTCATTGAGAATTTCATGAATTAAGGGTTCACTCACAGAATTGTGTTAATTCGCTGAAGATTTGTGGCAAAACTCCCTTCATCCCTCCAGCATGACCTTGAAAGGCTGTTCCAAGGCTTCAACGGTCCACCGTAAGAAACGAACCGCGTCCGCCCCATCTATAATTCGGTGATCATAAGATAGTGAAAGCGGTAACATGAGGCGAGGTTCAAATTTGTCGTCAATAAAGACCGGTTCGATTTTGGAGCGCGATACCCCAAGCAGGGCAACATCCGGAGAATAGATAACTGGTGTAAAATAGGTACCCCCGAGTCCGCCAAGATTGCTAATCGTAAAAGTTCCTCCCTGCAGTTCCTCGACCGAGACTTTTTTGTCTCTCGCTCTTTCAGACAATTGGGTGAGCTCTACAGCAAGCTCAATCAAATTCTTCTTATCCACATCCTTTATGACGGGTGCTAGAAGGCCTCTGTCAGTGTCCACGGCGACAGCAATGTTATAGTATTTCTTGTAAATAACCTCGCTGTTTGTCATATCTACGCTAGCGTTGAATTGCGGGAAAATCTTAAGTGCTGAGCCGACTACCTTGATTAGAATAGCGGTCACGGTCAGTTTTCCACCGGCCTTTTCTGTTTCCCTGCCAAAGAGTTTCCTTGTTTTCTCTAACTCTGTAATATCGGCCTTGTCATGCTGAGTCACATGAGGAGCCCGCCAGGCAGCGGTCATCCGCTCTGCCGTTAGTCGTCTTACCTTGGACATCTGCTTCCGCTCTATTTCTCCCCACTTTGTAAAATCAGGTAAAGATGTATCAGCTTTCCCAACTTGAATTTCTTCTGGGCCGGCTTTTGAGACCTTTTTGCTTGCATAATGTTTTACATCCTCTTCCGAAATCCGTCCCCCCGGGCCCGAACCCTTAACCTGATTAATATCCACTCCCAACTCACGAGCCAGTCTCCGAACCGAGGGTGAGGCGGGGACGAGTTTTCTCGGAGATTCTTTCGCAACATCTGCTTGCGACGATCGAGCAAATTCCACGACTTTACCTTCTTCCCTCGAGGCCGATTCCTCTTCGTATTCTTCTTCTGCAATCTCTGCCCGGTCCCTTCCTTTTGGCTCAACTTTAGATTTCACTTCCGCAATTTTTTCTTCAGTCTTCTTCCCTTCAGCCTCGATCTTTTCTTCGGCTGATTGTTCTTCCTTTTCGTGAATCTCGTCTTTAACTTCAGGCTCTATTTTTTCGTCTCCGGATTCTTCTATAGTAATTAATAATTGTCCGACATTTATAGTTTCCCCCTCCTTTACGTGCACTCCAGTTATGACACCACTTACGGGTGCCGGAACCTCAATCGCCGCCTTATCTGTTTCAATTTCCATAATGGGCTGGTCTTTCGATACGCGGTCGCCAGCAGAGACATAAACGTTTATGACGTCTCCTGTCGCAATATCTTCGCCCAGCTCAGGCAATTTGAATTCGGTTACCATAGATCATCCGTCCATATCAAGAAATCATTGGATTTGGTTTGTTTGGCTCGATTTCAAGGTCTTCTATTGCATTTTGAACTACATCGGTATGAATCTTTTTCTCTCTCGCAAGAGCAGCAAGCGTCGCCAAGGTTATAAACCTAAAATCGACTTCAAAAAAGTCACGAAGCGCAGATCGGCTACCGCTTCTTCCATAACCGTCCGTTCCCAGCGAGACAAGGGGTCGTGGAAGCCATTGCGAGATAGAATCCGGTAGCGCTTTCACGTAATCTGTAGCCGCAACGAAAACGCCTGGCGCGTCACCAAGGCATTGAGTAATGTACGGTATTTTATTTATCTCGGAGGGATGTAACATGTTCCACCTCTCGACATCCAATCCATCCCTATAGAGTTCCTTATAGCTAGTCACACTCCAAACATCGGCGGCTACTTCGTATTTTTCTTCCAGAATCTTCTGGGCTTTAAGAGCCTCGTTCAGCATCGACCCGCTTCCGAGTATCTGCGCATGATGTTTAGTCTCTCTGTTGGCAGATGCCCTAAACTTGTACATCCCTTTTAAAATGCCATCCGTAACCCCTTTGGGCATCGGGGGTTGAACATAGGGTTCGTTCATTACGGTCAGATAATAGAATACATCCTGTTGCTCCTCATACATCCGACGTATGCCGTCCCTTATGATTACGGCTATCTCGTACGCAAATGCCGGATCATAGGTCTTTAAGTTTGGCACAGAATATGCCAAGACGTGGCTGTGCCCATCCTGGTGTTGCAACCCTTCACCAGCCAGCGTTGTGCGACCGGAGGTTCCGCCTATCAAAAATCCTCGGCATCTCATGTCACCCGCAGCCCATATAAGATCACCTATTCTTTGAAAACCAAACATGGAGTAAAAAACGAAGAAAGGTATCATGTTTATGCCATGAGTCGAATATGCTGTCCCTGCAGCGATAAATGAGGACATTGAGCCAGCTTCCGTAATGCCCTCTTCGAGAATCTGCCCATCTGAAGCCTCTCTATAGTAGAGAAGGGTCTCCTTATCTACCGGCTCATATAGCTGTCCAACATGAGAGTAAATACCAACTTGGCGGAATAGGGACTCCATTCCAAATGTACGGGCCTCGTCCGGGATAATAGGAACTATTAATTTCCCGATCTGCTCGTCTTTGAGTAACTTAGAAAGCAGTCTTACAAACGCCATTGTCGTGGCAACACCCCTATCTCCGGATCCCTTATGAAATTCTTCGAAAACCTTTTCAGGAGGAGTCTTGAGAGGCTCGCAGTTAGCAGACCTATGAGGTATGTATCCGCCAAGTTCCTTTCGCCTCTCATGAAGATAATTTATTTCGGGACTTTCGTCAGGGGGCTTATAGAATGGCGCTTTGGAAACTTCTTCATCAGAGATAGGGATACCAAAACGGGTTCGAAATTCCCTGAGCTCTTCCTCATTTAATTTCTTTTGTTGATGAGTTATGTTTTTACCCTCACCGCTCTCGCCGAGACCATAACCCTTAATTGTCTTAGCTAAGATCACCGTTGGTGATCCCGTATTATCCATCGCAGCCTTGAATGCCGCGTATACCTTTTCGGGATCATGCCCACCGCGCCTAAGTTTTTGGAGTTGTTCATCGGATAGGTTTTTAACCAGATCCAATAGCCGAGGGTCAGTACCAAAAAAGTGATCGCGGATGTATTTACCCGATTCAACTATATACTTTTGATAATCGCCATCCACAGCTTCCTCCATGCGATTCACAAGAACGCCGTCGTGATCTTTTGCTAGGAGAGGATCCCAGTCGCTTCCCCAAATCACCTTAATTACGTTCCAGCCCGCTCCTCTGAAGATCGTCTCAAGTTCCTGTATTATTTTGCCATTCCCCCGAACAGGGCCATCCAATCTTTGCAAATTGCAATTTATCACAAAAATCAGATTATCCAATTTCTCCCTTGCTGCTAAGGTAATAGCACCGAGAGATTCTGGTTCATCTGTTTCTCCGTCTCCCATCAAACACCACACCTTTGCATCTGACGGCTTCTTGAGCCCGCGATCCTCAAGATAACGGTTGAACCGTGCCTGATAGATTGCCATAATCGGACTCAATCCCATAGAGACTGTAGGGAATTGCCAGAAATTGGGCATTAACCATGGATGGGGATAGGATGACAATCCTCCACCTGGTTTTAACTCCCTTCGAAAATTTTCCAATTGTTCAATTGAAAGGCGTCCCTCCAGAAATGCCCTGGCATAAACCCCGGGAGATGCATGGCCCTGAAAATAGATAATGTCGCCTTCGCGGTCTTCCCCCTTAGCTCGAAAGAAATGATTGAAGCCTATCTCAAAAAGTGTTGCCGTAGATGCGTAAGTAGAGATATGTCCACCAATCCCCTCTTCTATTCTGTTAGCCCTGACAACCATAGCCATAGCATTCCAGCGAATCAGACTCTTAATTCGCCTTTCTATTTCACGGCTACCTGGAAATGGGGGCTGTTTGTCTACGGGTATTGTGTTTATATAGGGTGTGTTCGCGGCGTACGGGGCATCGATTCCCGCTTTCTTTGCATGGATGTGTAGTTGCTTTATCAGCCGTTTGACCCTCTCGGGTGTACTGGTCTTTATAACCTGCTCAAGCGAATCAATCCACTCTTGGGTTTCGATGGCTTCGTGCTGAGAAATTTCTTTACCTTTTTCTACAAGTCGGCTCATTTTACTGCCTTTTATAAGCTAATGTAGAGATCTTAAACCGTACCGGTCATTATTATCTTAAGTGATCGTCATATTTATTCAATTTTATCCTATTATACCTAGTACGGAATGTAAATAAAAAAGCGGATAATTGACCATTAATAATCCGTAGCTATAATACTACGCCATGGAAAAATATAATTTAGCGGTGATAGGATCGGGTCCCGGCGGTTATCTTGCGGCGATTCGCGCGGCGCAATTGGGAATGAAGGTTGCCGTTATTGAAAGGGATAAGCCTGGGGGAGTCTGTCTTAACTGGGGATGCATTCCATCAAAAGCAATCCTCAAGTGCGCCGAGATATATGAGTATTTTAAGAGGTCTAACTCCTATGGAATCAATGTCGAGGGGCTTGCATTTGATTATTCAAAGGTTATCGATAGAAGCCGAAAAGCCTCATCCACTTTAAGTAAGGGTGTGGAATTTCTCTTCAAGAAAAACGGAATCGCCCACCTTCAGGGCACGGGTAAATTAATAACGAGAAATAAAATAGGAATTATCACCAACAAGAACCAGAATGAGATCGAGGCTGAGAACGTGCTGATAGCTACAGGTTCTGTGCCTAAGACGCTTCCCGGACTCGAAATAGATGGGAAGCTGGTAATCACTAGTGATGAAGCAATCATGTCAAAGGATTTTCCCAAATCGATTGTCATCATAGGGGGAGGTTATATAGGTGCGGAATTCGCCTATGTATATAATTCATTTGGCAGTAAGGTTACAATTATTGAGATGGAAAGTCATCTACTTCCCGGGGCGGATTCTGAAGTAGCTTCGGAGCTTGAAAGGGTATTCAAGAAATCCGGTATAACGGTCCTAATAAACTGTAAATATAATAGTTACAAACGGTTAAAGGATTCGCTTAATGTAACGGTTGAACAAATATCAAGTAAAGAGTTAAAGGTAATCGAAGCTTCAAAGCTACTGGTCGCGGTTGGTCGGAAGGCTGTAGCTAATACCGCCCCGACATCGTTGAGCTATTATAAAGACTCCGATGATCTAGGGCTCAAGGATTTGAATATAGAGCTTAATGAACAGGGATTCATAAAGACCGATGGCTCTTATAGAACAACCTGCAGCAATGTGTACGCAATTGGCGATGTGATTGGCCCACCTCTCCTAGCTCACAAGGCTTCAGAAGAGGGAATCACCACAGTTGAGTTGATATCTGGACAGAAGGAAAACAGGGTCCGTTATGACAGGATACCAAGCTGTGTTTACTGCCAGCCAGAAATAGCATCCGTCGGCATTACGGAGGATGCAGCCAGGGAGAAAGGACTCAAGATCAAAGTTGGCAAGTTCCCGTTTAGAGCATCCGGGAAAGCAGTTGCAACGGGTGAAACTGATGGTTTTGTCAAGATAATATCAGATTCAATTACGGGTGAAATTATAGGTACCCATATTATTGGTCATGGCGCAACAGAACTCATTGCGGAAATCGGAGTTGCACAGACCCTGGAGGCAACTCCACTGGAGATTGCATTGACACCACACGCTCATCCCACTCTTTCAGAGGCAGTCATGGAGGCCGCTTTATCAGCATTAGATCGGGCCCGGAATATGTAAGGATACAGGATGCAAGATTCAAGATACAGGATGCAGGAGTGCAGTCGATGCAGGACGGGGGATTTGATTAGACTAGACGTATGAGTGTTCTAACGGTTTACAACCTAGGCACAGTGAATTATAAGAAGGCTCTAGAACTCCAAATATCACTTCTCAACAAAATAAGGCGCGGCGAGGTCGGGGACACTCTTTTACTGCTAGAGCATCCTCCGACCTTCACAGTGGGGAGAAGAGGCAAACCGGAAAATCTCCTGAAGAACCACGAGGAACTGAAGAATAGTGGTATCTATTTCGAAATTGTGGGCAGAGGAGGCGACATCACATATCATGGACCCGGACAATTAGTCGGCTATCCGATTCTGGATCTGAACAATCACAAATGTGACATTCATCTCTTTTTGAGAAATATAGAAGAGGTAATCATCAATGCGCTCGGCGATTTTAACATTTCCGGTGAGAGAAAAAGGGATTATACCGGGGTTTGGGTGGGGGATGAAAAGATTGCATCAATCGGAATTGGTGTGAAGAAATGGACAACCTATCATGGATTTGCTCTAAACGTGAATACGGATTTATCTTATTTCGCGATGATAGTGCCTTGCGGAATTCCGGGCATCAAAATGACATCGATAAGAGAGCTGTCAGGTAATAAAAAGGATATTGAGATGTCCGAGGTTAAAGATAGTATAATCGGATCCTTTTCACGCGTTTTCGAGATGAATCCTCACGTATCAAGTGATTATTCTTTTTCCCTTTGAGTGAATTGAAAAGATAGTCGGGACTTTCCAGTCCCGAGGAAATCTTACAACCTTGATAAACAAATCGTTGGCCTTAGAATAGTTTCCATGAGAACCCATGTTGTTACTTCGGTTGTATTTTTATTTTTTATGTTCTTTTCCGGGGATCTTTTTTCTTTCGCCGACAAAATCCAACTACCACAAGGATTTATTATTGAAGAATTTGCCACCGGTCTCGGCAGCCCAAGATTTATGGCATTTAGTCCAGACGGTGTTCTTTTTGCAACTATCATAAGAGAAGGAGAAGTCGTTGCAATTCCTGATAAAGATAAAGACGGTAAATCGGATAAAAAGATTACGTTCTTGAAAGGACTAAATCGTCCGCATGGCATAGTCTTTTACAAGGGTTACCTCTATATCGGTGAGACTAATCAGATTGTACGCTATAAATATAGCGGTATTAATTCGAAACCGGGTCAGAAAGAAATAATTGTTCCAAACCTCCCTACCGGCGGGCACTTTACAAGGACAGTCACCTTTGGCCCGGATGGAAAGATGTACGTATCCATTGGCTCCTCCTGCAATGTCTGTGAAGAGAAAGACAGACGGCGAGCAGCAATTCTACAATTCAATCCCGATGGAAGTGATGGAAAGGTATTTGCCGAGGGTTTGAGAAACTCCGTAGGCCTGGCCTGGGATCCGGCCAGAGGGGAAATGTGGGCCAGCGACAACGGAAGAGACCGGTTAGGGGATAATCTGCCACCAGATGAGATAAACACCGTTAGGGAAGGAAAGGATTATGGATGGCCGTATTGTTACGGCAATGGGATTCCCGATCCTAAATTTAATGACCCGCGTAGATGCAAGAATACCATCGCCCCGATAGTTGAATTACAGGCTCACTCTGCTCCACTAGGACTCGCGTTTTATGGAGCGGATCAATTTCCTGAAGAATACAAGGGAGACCTATTCGTCGCTTATCATGGTTCCTGGAACAGGTCAGTCCCAACCGGATATAAGCTTGTGCGTATCCGAATGAAAGACGGTAAACCGGAGGGGATCGAGGACTTTGCAACGGGCTGGCTCCAGGGGACTAAGGTTTTGGGAAGGCCGGTTGATGCATTAGTGGGACCGGATGGTTCTCTTTATGTTTCAGATGATCGAAGCGGTAAAGTTTATAAAATTTCCTACAGAGGTAGTAGGCGCTCAAATTAAACGTTTGATGAAATAATTCTTCTTATCCTGTCCGCACAAACCTTACAAAAAGATTTATGACCCAGTGATCGCATAATACAGAATGCCTCTGGTCTGTAAACTCCGCAATGATGATGGAAAGCACCCTCGAAGGCTCCCACCTTGCCAGTTAGATGAGGAGGTGGATTAGGACTGAAGTCGTTACAATTGGGATTCCGGAAAAAGGGGATTTCAAGCTCTTGATCAATCAAATGACCCCATTTTAGCTTTGCGCGCTCGATTGAGGTGGCGATATTAGACTCTGAGCGTGGCTGGCCGGAGTAGTGGTTTCCAATCAGCCCATTGCTTCCCGCATATTCATATTCATCTGCCAATCCAAACGCAGAGTGACCCATTTCATGAATGCCGATTTTAGCAGATTGTGGATGAGCTGAAAACACGGCTACTGTTCCACCTGAACCACCATAAAGTTTCGTATTCACTATCATCATTGCCACATTATATTCTGGAACGTTTTGTCTTACGACAAGCAATGCTAGATCCTGATTCGCCACTATCAATCTGTCATTCAGCGCAAAGTTGTAGAAACGCGCATCGAAGTACGTTCTCGGATTATCCTGTGGATTTTTTGGATCCGCAATCCCGCTGTCTATTGAGGCAACATTTACAAGGTACACATTTATTAAATCCCATAATTCCGTAAAGGGAGGTGTAGCTTTCAATTTTGAAACGAAATCCTCTGAATGCTGACGGAAATCGGGAATCTCACTCTCTCGATATCCCTCCGAAAGCAATACAAGGTTCCATTGTTCGGTAGAGGAACCATTATCGACCAATTTTGTAATCCCTACAAGCCTTCCCTCTTCTAAATCCCGAGGCGCCGCTAGCGTTTCAATATCTAATTCAAGATCCTCCAACCCAAGTTCCAAAGTCAATATTTCCCAGGAGGGCACTGATACTTCATCCTCTTCAAAACTGCCGTAAAGAGAGAGGTGGGTAGCCGTTGGAATGTCAGGAACTAAAACTGAGAACTCCGCATTTTGTTCTGCAGCATTCGGGATCTCCCAGCTAACACCCCCTTTCCTTCCATACGAGAATAATTCCTTGTCAATACGAATCGGATTGTGGATTACCTGTCTATAAACCACATTACCTCTTCCGTCAGTCAAGATTACCCACCATCCAGATTCATCTTCATAATTTTCCATTGGATCAGACGGCGGCGAAATCTTCTTTAACCTGTTCCAGGAAACGAGCTCTATATCTCTATCGTGGTATTCAAAATTTAAGCGTGTGCTTGTATCCCAGGGGTGTTTCATGACGAGAGTTTCTTCATTTGAGAATTTATAAATCGAATAAGTCGAGGCTGGCCGCCGATGTATTGTTTCAAATTCTGTATAAAATTACGAAGATTTATAGATCAAAATAACGACAGACTTTTAAGATAATAGTCACTCATAACACATAAAGCCACGCTTAATATATGGGGTCTAACCTCCCGTGCTAATTATTATTAAATGTTACTCACACAGTACAAGAGCGGGAGCACTCTGATCCGGTCCTTTTTCATGAATAGTCAGCTCATGATCTTTGGTCGGCGGTTTATTTTCGAACCAGCACTTGCCCAAATCTATTTTATACTCCCATAACTCCCCCTTCGAGGTTTTGATCCGCAGAAGACCATCGGTGTCTCTCATGCCAAGAAACTTATGCTGCTTATCTATCTCTACGGTCCAGCCACCTTCTGTTGGATTGCCGGATTCGTCTAGAGAAGCTTTTCTGTTAACCATAAAATTCATGCTGATCGATTCGCCGGGTTTTAATACCAAAGGTTCACCGATTGAGCCTGGCGCCGGGAATATATGAACTTCATCCGCAGTTTCGTTTTTTAGAATAAGAGTTTGTGAGAATGCAGGGGGTAATGATTCCGGATTAATTGGCTTGGCCGCCTTCTTTCCACAGCTAATAAACGTGACAGTTAGACAAAGAAAAAGTGTCAAGTGGACCAGTCTATAAACTTTTAACATGGTGTGACCTCCTAAATGAACCTTCGTCAACTTGTTTTATGAATTATAATTAAATTCTTAAATCATATATTTTTACTCGGAAGGAGTATAGCTTATTTCATAAAATCATTATCGATCCATTTAGCGTAACGCATACCTATCGGAGATGCAACTGTGTCAATTCTTAATTTCCCGGCGCTGGGAGGGACTGAGAAAGTCCTGAAGCATTCTCCTTCAACATTAGCAGAGCATTGCCCACCCGCTACCATTGAATATTTTTTACTGTCATTGCGAGAAACGCTTTTTCCGAAGCAATCTACTCCACGCTAGGCAGAGTGTTACCAATAAACTATATGTAAAAAAATGTAGGGAACGCAGATCTGCGTTCCCTACGATTGTATTTACGCAAATGATCATGGATTGCTTCGCCGAGCCTGCACTGAGTTAATCGAAGTCGCCCGCGAGGACCCTCTAGGCTGCGCTCGAAAGGTAATAATCGGACAGTGGAAGCCCTGTAGAGGCAGCAAGGAGCTCGCAGGCTAAATTCATTTTTGTACTAACGGATGAAATTCATATATTATTCTTTCGAATGCGATCCGAAAAAATGAAAACGGGAGACAAATAACAATTACAAATAGAATCGAAACCTTCAAAGCGCTCGTTGAAAAAAATCCAGGTAATTCCCTGAACAGGTATGGACTTGCTAACGAATATTTCAAGGCGGGCAAGTATAAGGAAGCTGTAGATGAAATCAGGGTTTATTTCACGTTAAAAGACGATGAGGGGGCAGCGTACCGGATGCTGGCTGAGGCTCTCTTGAAGCTGGACAGGAAGGAAGAAGCGAAAGAGGCTTATATAAAAGGGATAGAAGCTGCGTACAAGCACGGTCACCCGGGCATGGCAGAAGAGTTCGATGAAGCCATACAATTGATAGATTAAAAATGGCTTTGTTGCACGGGAATAATTATTTTTAAAAGAGCGTTAGACAATTTCTTTGCCTTGGGTCTTGTACTCAAAAAAGAGATTAAGTGAGCAATATAAAATTTGAGCTAAGAGATGTTGGCAAGTCCAAAAGCGGGATTCCGATACTAAGGGATATAAATCTCAAATTTCACTCCGGGAAAAAATACAACATACTGGGTCCGTCAGGAGCAGGCAAGACAACGCTCCTCAGGCTTCTGAACCGGATGGATGATCCAACTGCCGGAGATATATTGATTGATGAACAAAACATTTTAGACATTCCGGTTATCGAACTCAGAAAGAAAGTCGGAATGGTTTTTCAGATTCCTGTGACGTTTGACGGAACTGTAAGGGACAACCTTATGGTTCCTTACGAACTTGGGATTGTTGAGAACCCTCCTGATGAAAGCGAAATAAAGCATGTTCTTAAGTTGTCTGAACTCAAGGTCGATTTTCTCGAACGCAAAGCATCTGAGCTATCTGTCGGTGAGAAGCAACGCCTGAGCATAGCACGAACGCTCATCAACAAGCCTGAAGTACTGCTATTGGATGAACCAACGTCTGCCCTGGATCACACTTCCGCAATAAGCCTGTTACGGTCAATAAGTCAGTTGAACAGCCTCATCGGGATCACGGTTATTATGGTCACTCATCAACTCGCCCATGCGAGATTTTTTGGCGGACAAATCATCCAGATAGATAACGGCGTGATACTGCACGAGGGTTTATCGGAGGAGTTTTTCAGGACTCATAACACACAGGGGATTACTGTATAAATATGGAAGCGTTTAATTACACGCTTGTAAATATAAGCTATATAGATCTTCTCATCGGACTTGGATTAATCTCTGTAGCCATCGGAATGTCAAGGTGGCAAAACTTGATGCTCGAAAGAGAATTCGCAATCGGGGCGCTGAGAACCCTGATTCAACTGGTTGCTATAGGTTATATATTAAAATACATTTTCGCTTTAGATAGATGGTACATAATCCTTATTACGATCGCAGTAATGATTATAATCGCTGCTATCACAGTTTCTCAAAGACAGGTAAAGCACACTAAGGAGTTGCCGTACCTTGTAGGTTTCGCACTGACAACAGGATCGGGAATCAGCGTTTTTCTGGTCACACAGGTCATCCTGCAAATAAAACCCTGGTATGAACCACATTATCTGATACCGCTGGCAGGTATGGTAATCGGAAATAGCATGAATGGCGCCACATTAGCGGTCGAGAGAATTGACTCGGACATTAGGAATAAGAAAAGCGAGATTGAGGCCTACCTGGCGCTGGGGGCAACCGCCAAACAGGCTGCTTCTTCGTGTATAAAAGCAGCGATGAAGGCTTCTATGATTCCAACAATTAACTCTATGATGGTGGTGGGAATAGTGTCTCTCCCAGGAATAATGACCGGACAAATCCTCTCGGGTGTTTCACCTATTATAGCAGTTAAGTATCAGATCATCATAATGTATATGATTGCGTTCTCTGTGGCTTCTTCATCCTTTATACTTACGCATCTCAGATTTAGGAGATACTTCACGCAGGATCATCAGCTTATTGAGGAAGCCCTATAATGGCCGGTGGGGAAAACGCCCAATTCGTTGATTGTCTTGACCCCCTAACATTGAAAACACGTTGTGCGACGCTCTGCCAATGTTTTAGGAGATTGCTTCGTGCCCTTCGATCTGGCTCGGGATTTCTCGCAATGACAGTAAAAAGTCCTTAATCGCAACTAAAACACAATGCTCTGCCAGAGGTGGAGGAGATTGCTTCGTGGTTTCCTTTTCCCGATGACACGCCATATTCCTGTCATTGCTGTAGATGTTACGTAATTCGGGGACAGTATCTTAGTTCTTAAACGGGCATTCAAAAAATTGCCAAAATCAATTCCTCCAGCGTTAAAAAAAGATTTGGGGTTGTGGTTGGATTAAATATTTTTAGCTGGAGGAATTGATTTAATAATTCCTAATTTTTTGTAAGCCCTTGATTTTTGTTTCTTTGTATCAAGACAAAGAAAATGAAAGATTAAACAATGGATCCCCGATTAAAACATTCGAGGATGACGGATAAGCAGATTTCCAGGAAATTTATTCTTGTTAGGATTTTGTCCACGAAATATCTAACATTTACAATTGCGAGCCTAAGCCGGAGCACAGCGAACGGCTGGCGAAGCAATCTGCTAGGTTAATCCTATAATGGAATGGATAATCAAACGCTCTGCCAATGCCGAAGGATATTGCTTCGAAGCACAACGTTTCTCGCAATGACGGTTCAGGCGTTTTTATGTTTTGATAACCTACCCAAGGGTTATTCATTTGAATTTAACCGACAAATAATAATTAGTTATACTTGATTTGATAAAAACCATAAAAAGTGGAGTAGTACTGAAATAATGATCGAGAAGGAAAGGATGACCGAATACGTACTGGATCTGATCAGGATCGATAGCCTTTCGCGGAAGGAAAGAGAAGTTGCACTAAAATTGAAACACGACATGGAGGACCTGGGCGCCGAGTGCTTTTTCGACGACGCGGGCAATAAGGTTAATGGAAATACGGGGAACCTGATTGTAAAGATTAAGGGGAATAAAGCAAATATCGAGCCTTTCTTCCTGTCTGCCCATATGGATACCGTTGGTCCGGGGGAGGGAATTAAACCAAGAATTGATAATGGTTTTATTAAGAGCGATGGTACTACGGTTCTCGGAAGCGATGATAAGAGCGGCATAGCCGTAATAGTCGAAGCGCTGCGGACCCTGAGGCAGCGGGATATCCCGCATGGAGATATAGAGGTCGCGTTTACTATATGCGAGGAAATAGGCCTTCTGGGCGCAAAGCATATGGACATATCAAAATTCACCTCGAGGTACGGAATAGTTCTCGACAGCAGCTCTCCTTCTCGCCTCGTACTCAGATGCCCGTCTGCTGAGAGGCTGGAATTCCACGTACACGGTCTCGAAGCTCACGCAGGTTTATGTCCGGAAAACGGTATTAATGCTATAAAGATTGCAAGCGAGTCAATATCTAAAATGAAGCTTGGTAGAATAGATCACGAAACCACGGCTAATATCGGAGTAATAAAGGGTGGTATCGCTACAAACATAGTTCCCAATTTTGTGAAAATCGTAGGCGAGGTCAGAAGCCACAATGAAGCTAAACTGGTCGCCCAGAAAAATCACATGATGGAATGTATCAGAAACGCGGTCTCAAACTACGAGGTAGTTCTTGATAGTCAGAATCAGGCTGCCAGTGTCGAGGAGGTTTTTGAAAGAAGTTACGACAAGATGGATGTTCCTGAAGATTCGAGGATTGTAAAGATAATTGACAGGGCAGTTAAGGACCTTGGACATAAGATAAACTACCATACCAGCGGTGGAGGTTGCGACGCCAACTTTTTCAATCAAATGGGTATCGAATGCGCTAACCTGGGTACCGGAATGTATGAGCTTCATACCGTCAATGAATACCTTGTGTTAGAGGAATTTTATCGAGCCGCAGAGATTCTTATAGAAACAATAAAATTAAATGCCGGCGGGGAATGAAAAGGATGCAGGATACATGATGCACCATGCATGATGAGGGATATAGTCTTCCTCGCGTATTCTGTGTTAGTTCAAATATCGAAATGGAAAAAAAGAAAAGGGCTTTAATAATTGTAGATCATGGCAGTGTTGTGGATGAAGCAAATGATATGCTTGTGCAAATCATACAAATGTTGAGAGAAGACCATGAGTGCGACTTTGAAATAGTGCGCTACTCCCACATGGAACTCGCCGAGCCGACAATCTCGCAGACCTTCGACGCATGCGTAGCCGATGGCGCAGACGAAATTATAGTGCATCCCTATTTTCTCTTCCCGGGCAAACACTCAACACAGGATATACCGAATATGGTGAAAGAAGCCGCAAAAAAGCATCCGCAAGTTTCATACAGAGTCACCGCACCTCTTGGGTTACATAATAAAATCCTTAAAGTTGTTCTCGAGAGGGCAAATGGCAACGGATTTAAGTAAAGCATCACCAACAAACCTTTCTTATAAAACATTTCGTATATTTCTATGAAGGATTATAAAGTATTCGTCTTTGACCTTTTCGATACCCTTATTGATTTTAATCGATCTCGTCTCCCGGAGTTTTCTATAGACGGTGAGAAACATAATTCGACATTTACCGAGGTATATAAGGTGTTTCAAAAATACTATCAAGGATACGATAGGGATAAATTTCATGTTTCATTCATCGAAAGCTATGAAACATTCCAACAACTAAAATCCATTGACAATAAGGAATTTTACAATGGGGAAAGGTTCAAGATTCTGATGAGCAGTTTAGGAATTGAATTAAGTTCAGATGCCGACCCGGTAGTAGATGAGATGGTTAAGGCGCATATGAAGAGCCTTTCAAGCACAATGGAGTTTCCAGAGAAGAACAGAGATGTATTAGATCTTATTTTCGACAAGAATGATAGGATGGCTATTATCTCAAATTTCGACTACGCTCCCGCAGCCTACATGCTCCTAAACAAATTTGATATACGAAGGTACTTCGAAAGAGTTGTAATATCGGTAGAAGTAGGGTGGAGAAAGCCGAGGCCTGAGATATTTTTGAAGGCCCTGGAGCTGCTAAATTTAGGCCCCGCCGACGCCTTATATGTCGGCGATAATTATTATGCGGATGTTGTAGGTGCAAAAGCGGTCGGAATGGATGTTATTTGGATTAATAGAAAAGATGAAGAAATCTATGATCAAAAATACCATCCTAATCACACAGTTTCTAAATTTACAGAAATAATTAATTTAATATCATCGGGTTACGTATAATACTTAATTATACTTGTAATATTAGTTAAATTTTAAAGTAAGATTGGTCTACAACCTCCCCCATTTTATTACAAAGATTAACGCTTTGTATCTATGGAATCTTAAATAGCTCTTCTAAGTGCCCAATCTCCACTTCTAGCAAGCTAGCGGCGATCAGGTTTGCCTCGGAAAGTTTGCAGGCCGAATACGAGTTAGTTATTGCGAGTGTGCTCATCCCGGCAAGGTTTGCGGCCCTGATGCCGGCAGACGAATCCTCTATGACTAAACATTCAGAGGGGTGTATAGGCTTTGATCCTTGGCGAAGTTTCTTATTCATCTTGAGAAGAGCTTTTACGAAGACCTCAGGATCAGGCTTGCATTTTTGTACATCTTCGGCACTCACGATCACACTAAATCTATCTTTTATCCCGACATAATCTAGTATAAATTCTATCTCATGCTTTAGGGCGCCAGAGCCAATACCCAAAAGATACTTTTTATATACCGAATTTACAAAATCAACAACCCCGGGGAATATTTTAATGTCCTCTCGTATTAATTTTTCATAAGTTTCGGATTTTTTTTCCATCAAATCCTCAATTGTGGAGTCATCAAAATTCATGTTCCTATCCCCTAGAATATTTGAAAACAGCGTCCTGTCATCCAGCGCTAAATATCTTTCGTAGTACTCCTCTTCGGAGAGAAAAATACCGTTCAAGCCCAAGACCTCCTGAAAAGCCGTCAGGTGAACGGGTTCGGCATCAACAATAATTCCATCAAAGTCGAAGAGTATTGCCTTTAACATAATGAATTTTCTTATGCCTGGAGAATGAGACCTAATATTCGATAAACACTATTAACATATTTATTTAACTTTTAATATTTGACATTAAAGTCTCATAAATCAGGATAATTATACCCACACGCTAATATTAAGCATTAATATACGTAATGTAATCTATTAGAATCTTTATTAAATTCCTCCTAGATTTCGTACAAGAAGCTAAATCTTTTTCTTAGCATTCCAATATAAGTATCTTATCCCATTCTTAGTTTTCATCTAAAAATTAACCAGTAAAGTATTAGTTGAAGTTCGATTTATACCCGGCATCTTCAAAACCATTTAAACGTTGACAAAACCCGAGTGGAACTCGATATTTCAGGATTCATCTATTCGCTCTGAACCTTTTTTAATAACAAATCCCGATTTACGATCGCGTCATCATTCGTGGGTTCCAGGCTAACGACCTCGCTGAAGTCACTGTAAGCCTTATCAAATTTATGTGTGAAATTATATGCGATACCTCTATTGAAATAGCTAGCGGCGTCCTTTGGGTTAAGGATAATGGCTTTTGTAGCGGTTCTTATCACATCTTCATATTCCTTTAGCTCCAGATATGCAGCTGCAAGGCTGCTAAATGCATCTGCATTAGTTTGATCCAGGATTGTCGCCTTTTCCAGGTCTGCCACCGCCTTTTCGTATTCTTCTAATCTCAAATATGAGTAACCCCTGTAAAAATAAAGAATCTTATCCATTGGGTTTGCCTCTAACGCCTTGTCGAAACTTTCTATTGCTTTCTGGTATTCATAATCTTGGAGAAAATCAATTCCCTCCTGTCTGTAATTTCTAATATCTGTTTTTCCGATTTCATCCGTCTCGGGTCTATGGGCTATCGGCGTAAGATCGCCGGGCGAAATGTGGGCGACTTTTCCGTCGCCCGAGTGTACGACATTACCCTTCTCGTCGAAGCTAAACTCCTCGTCCCAAATTAAGATCCTGTAGTTAGCAGGATCACCCTTTGTTAATGCCTGGGAGCTGAATGTTTCGACGTTTCCCGTATCTTCATCGAGCTTACTGAATTCCCATGTACGCAGCTCTTTATTGTAATTCCCGGTGTATGTTTTGCCGCATAATTTACTGGCTATTTCAGGCTCACATCGTCCGATCCATTCGGAATTAGTGAACCCATAGGCACCAAAAACGACTTCAATAGTCTTACCAGATATAATGTATTCTTGAATGAAATCCTGTTGAGCGGCTACATTTCTGAAAATAAAAAAGGAAATCAGTACCCAAGCCAGGGCGTACGACAACCTCATTTCACATCCCTCCGCTTACACTTCATCATTTGAGGAGAAGTTAAGAACATATTAACAATAACTGAAACTCAAGGTCCAATCTATTTCTTCCGCCAGACATCTGCTGATTCCTGATTTCGGTTTGCCCAGATTTTCTGACGATTTGGGAATGTATAATCCGCATATTCGGCGAAAGCTTACTTAAGTATCGTAGTAATTTTATGTATGATAAACCTAATGGGAATTATGGAAGATATGATTTACAAAAGGATTTCGAAAAACGAGGGACGATTTTTAAGGGGAGCTATATCAATCGCAAAAAAGGCGGGACGAAAGATCCTGGAATCTTACAGGAGCGAGGAGCCCGTTGAAAGGGGGACTGTAAAGGAATTAAAGACCATTCAAGATGAAACTTCAGATAAAATTATCAGGGAAGCAATTGAGAACAATTTTCCGGACCATTCTTATCTTACCGAAGAAAGCGGATTTACAGCGAGACAAAAGGACTACCTCTGGATTATTGACCCTTTAGACGGGACAGGCAACTTTGCAAATCACAACCCTCTGTTCGCAATATCAATTTCCCTGTGGGTTAATGGCGAGCCATTGCTAGGGGTTATTGAGGCCCCAATGTTAGCTGAAAGATTTGTGGCTATGAGGAACAAAGGCGCATATCACCATGATCTTTTCAGACGCATATCAAGAATGGTTAATGTGTCCAAAAATGATATGCTTGAGCGAGCCTATGTTTTGTATTGTGAAGGGGGCGAAACGGATAAAGAGCGTGTATTAAGCATAATTAAACGGGTTTTCCTGGATGTTAAAGATGCCCGTAAGCTTGGCTCGGCGGCAATCGAGCTCGCTTACGTGGGTATGGGAAGCTCGGATTGCTACATTACTACGCGAATCTCTCTCTGGGATATTGCCGCCGGAGTGCTATTTGTGAAGGAAGCCGGTGGCGATATTCTACATTTTGACGGCGTACCCTATCACTGGTCAGAGTTTGAAGCGGATAAAGGTTATGACCTCATAGCCTCTAATGGGAAGATAAGGATCGGGTTCTGAATTTATTTGCCATGAACCAAAATTCCATTTCGAGAACAAAGCCTCTTGTCGCAATTGTTGGAAGACCCAACGTAGGTAAATCCTCTCTTTTTAATAGGCTAATCGGGTGGAGAAAGGCAATAGTCGAGGATATTCCTGGTGTTACGAGAGATCGGAATTATGCAACGGCGGAATGGAGGGGGCTGGAGTTTGAGCTCGTTGATACAGGAGGGTTTGAACCCGAAACCGACGATCTCCACCTTTCCCTATCTAGGGGCCAAATTCGGATAGCCATTGAAGAAGCCGACTTGATAATCTTCCTTCTCGATGGTCAGTCCGGTGTGATGCCCCAGGATAGAGAGATCTTAGATATGCTAAGGAAATCAGATAAGAACGTAATAAGTGTTATCAATAAAATAGACGATGAGAAACACGAAATCAGGGCAGTCGATTTTCATTCACTGGGAATTGATGACCCTATGACTATATCGGCGGCACATGGCAGGAAAATAGACGAGCTCTTGGACGCAATTCTGGATAGGACAGCTGTCGTTGAATACAGGAGCGATGATATCGCCGATAAACAAGAAATACGGGTCGCTGTAATAGGAAAACCTAATGTTGGCAAATCGACTCTTATAAATCGAATCATCGGAGAGGAGCGATTGCTGACAAGTCCTCTACCTGGAACCACGAGGGACTCGGTGGATACTATACTAGATAGGAGGGGGAAGAAGTACATCTTTATTGATACAGCGGGCATCAGAAGAAGGTCGAAGATCACTTCTTCGGTGGAAAGATTCAGTGTGATGAGGGCGATAAAATCGATAGAGAGAACCGACGTAGTTTTACACATGATAGAGCCACAGGACGGCCCCACTCATCAAGATGCCAGACTCTCGGAACTAATAAAGGATAAGGGTAAGGGATGTATAATTTTGCTAAACAAATGGGATCTTGTGCCAAGAGACGTTTCTGAAATACCAGGGATACAGGACATTGTGAGAGACAAACTGAGAGCGACAAACTTCGCGCCTGTAATGCTAGTTTCAGCACTGACCGGGAAAAACGTAAATAAAATTTTTGAAAAGGTTGATCTGGTTTACGACAACCTATACCGACGGCTCACCACCAAGGTGCTAAATAATCTACTCAACAAGACCACGTCTATCAATCCTCCTCCTCATTATGGCGGCAAGGAGATCAAGTTCTATTATATATCCCAGCCCATGAGCAATCCTCCCACTTATGTGATATTTACAAACTCCATCAAGGGAGTGCCTGATAATTATGTGAGATATCTGGAAAATCGATTTCGGGATGAGCTCCCACTTGAGGGTGTACCTGTGAAATTCATATTCAGGGCGCGGAGAAAAAGATATAAACAAATTGCTCGATAATAATAGGTTAAGTATCAATCATGTGGTTTTTAAGAGATCAAGAATGTTCTTTTCAATTTCCTTTGACCTCTCTTCTGCGGAAAATAACTCGCTTGCCCTTTTCCTGCCCGCGATGCCCATTTTTTTTCTGAGCGCTTTATCAAGAATGAGATCTGAAATATTTTTGCCCATGTCCCCGGTATTTCCAGGATCGCTCAAGAGGCCAGTTTCTTGATTCGCGACAGATTCTACTACCCCCCCTACCCTGAAACCCACGACTGGAATTGCAAAAGACATTGCTTCTATCACCGTACGTGGAAAAGGGTCTGGATAATTCGATGGTATAACAAAAATGTCGAAATCTTTTAGATAAGGCCGTATGTCAGTTTTGTAACCTGTAAATATGAAGTAGTCCTCCAGACCGCATTGACTGACCAATCCTTTTATATAATAGAGATGATCATTTCGAAAGAAATGGGGTGTGTCACCAACCACAACAAATTTAACCCTGGGGTTTTTATCGCCAAGCTCATTGCGAACTGCATTCGCAGCTTCGATCAGAAATTCATAACCTTTCCTTGGAACAATCCTTCCTACACTGCCCACGATCACTGTACCCTTCTTGATATCGTATTCTCTCCGTAACGTTCCGACAGATCTTCGGGGGTCGTACTCTTCGGTGTCAATACCGTTATGAATAACCGTTATCTTGTCTTTGCTGTAACGAAACTGGCTCGCTGCGGCGGTTGAGACACAAATAATCCTTTTCACCACGGGCAGTAAAGACAGGAGGTTGATAGTAGCCAGGAGTGTTTTTGTTTGTTGTACATTTCTTACATGCCAGATAACCTGCCGACGGTTTAATAGGCCAATAAGTGAGCCTGTTATCTTAGCCAATGTTCCGTTGCAGTATATTAGATCTTCGTCTCTGAAAGTCTTTGAAAACGGAGAAGTTAATATGAGAGATAGTAGGTCAATTACGTTTAAAGCAACAGATATGAATTTCAATGCTCCCGGATATAATCTTGAGCCATCGTTTTCCCTGAACTGCTTATCTTCTTCGAATCGCGGCCTCAGTATGTTTTCCGGGAACCTGCGATCGACTATTATGTTGTCGGCTAGGCCGACATTCCTAAGGAGGTCTGAAAAGACGTCATGTTTCGGGACCAGTACGTATGGGCTTACCTTTGTTTTATCAATATACTTTAGGATATAATAAAGGCTTCTTCCCGGGCCTCCATCTCTTACCGAGTGGTTTATAAAGAGAACCTTTGCCAATGTGTTCATTTGATAGGATCAGTAACCCAGCAGGATATTACCCGTATCAATTTACCATGAGATTAGTTTCGAACATAATGGAAAATTCATTTACCAAGGTTATAATTAAGGATCTGCTGAAATAGACGAGAAATCGGAGGATTTGTATGAGTCTTCAAAATTCTATTTTACCTAAAATTGTTATGCTCAATATTATATTCATAACACTTATTGCCTTATTGGGATGTGATATTGAGTTTGGTGGAGGTGGAGGTGGAGGGGATGGAGGGGACAGCTTTGAGACCGTTCAGGGAAACGTAACCAGCATAGTGCCCGATAGTATCCCGGTCGAAGGGACTTTTGTAGTTGTGAATAACAACCCCGACTTATCCGACACTCTGCCTAGCTCGGGATTCTTTATAATTGAGGGCCTTTTTTCAGGGTCATCCACCAGACTGGACTTTAGAGAACAGCTAGACCCTCCGTCTTTTGCCACAACTTTCCTCAATGTTTACAGAGGTGCGACACTTGAACTCGGTACGATAAACATTGAAAACGGGAATGTGATTTTTATTAATCAGATTGTCACTAACTTTAACGGTACTGTAATAGAGAATAATTGTGATGTTAATACCGGAACGCTTGAGGTACAAACGCGAAACAGTAATCCGAAGGTTTTCGTAATAGTAAATATTACCCCCACAACCAATATAACGGGTTGCAGGAATGAACCCTGTTTTTGTGAAGATATTGGTACAAAAGTTAAAGTCAGGGGAATCCTCGAATCAAATAATGTTGTGACTGCCGGTACACTGACTATTAGATAGCGTGACCGCAGATTATGACTCTTTACGTATAAATCGTAAATTTCAGGGATTTGAGGCTTTAATAGTTTTTGAGCGACTAACTCGCTTCTTCGACTTAACCCGATGACCTCTATCCAACTTCTGAATTTTGTTATCGAGTTCCTTTATCTTTTGTCGCAGCGCCTCAAGTTCCAAAGGCGAAGGTTGTGATTCTTCCGCCTCGGGCGAAGACTCGGGCTCATGATCATTTTTTCTTTCTGACGTTACATCCTGTCCCTCAGAGGGAAAAGGCATCTCGAGCCCTGGCGGCATCAACCCCGTCCCCTTCCACAAACTCATGTTCTTTTTCAAACTATCTTGAAACGATAAATACGGTTGGAACATCATGAGGAATGAGTTCTCGATAAAGTCTCTTGCGATCTTATTGCCATATTTTATAAGCATGTGCAGGAAGGATACCGGAAGTATATCTTCTTTATTTTTTTCGCTTTCCAAAACCACCTGAATCAGAATCAGCTTCGATATATCTTCTCCGGTCTGAGTGTCGATCACCTTAATCTCGCTACCCTCGCGAATAAGTGCGCCGATCTCTTCTAAGGTAACATATTTTTTATGTTTGGTATCATAGAGACGTCTGTTGCTATATTTCTTAATTACGACGTGTCCGGATAAATTTTCTTGCATATGCAAATATAATTATTCCCAGAAAACCGCCGTAGTCAAGAAAATAGGCAGAATATACTTGACAACCATGTATATTGTAAGCAATATTCTATGTGCTTTTTTACTCTTCGCCATTTTCTAGGAGATTTTGATGTCCCGTAAGGCTTATAAAATTTGGTTTGATGGGAAACTTGTACCATGGGACCGGGCAGACGTACATGTACTTACACATACGCTCCACTACGGATTGGGCGTGTTCGAAGGAATAAGAGCTTATAAATGTCAGGATAACCGTCCCGCGATATTCCGACTGACTGAACATATTGACAGGCTTTTTTCATCTGCGCATATCGCACAAATAGCCATACCTTTCTCGAAAAAGGAAATAAGGAATGCTATATTCGAACTACTCATAAAAAACAAGCTGCAAGAGGGTTATATAAGACCAATCGTTTTCATCGGCTCGGGAATTATGGGAGTGCATCCCGGGAAAAACCCGGTGCGTGTCGCTATCGCTGCGTACCCATGGGGCGCATACTTCGGTGGTGACGGTGTGACAAAGGGCATAAAAGCCAAGATCTCCTCGTACACCAGAATGAACGTAAACTCCTTCATGACCAAGGCGAAAATTAGCGGAAACTATGTTAACTCCGTTTTGGCGAAGCTTGAGGTTACATCCCTGGGATTCGATGAAGCTATAATGCTGGATAACGAAGGCTACGTCGCAGAGGGTAGCGGTGAAAATATCTTCATCGTGAGAAATGGGAGATTGAAGACTCCTCCTCTCACCTCAATACTCGAGGGAATTACGAGAAATTGTATCATCGAGATAGCGAACGATGAGGGACTTGAGATCGAGACTGAGAGATTCACCAGAGACGAACTATATATTGCCGACGAGGCATTTCTCACCGGCACGGCAGCCGAAATTACCCCCTTACGGGAGGTTGACGGCAGAAAAATAGGTAATGGTAAACCCGGAAGGATCACAAAAAGACTGCAGGCTAGATTTTTTGATATAATTCGAGGCAAAGATAAAAAGTTTTTTAAATGGCTGGAATTTCTAAACCGATAACCGACCCTAAGATTTAACCTCCTCAACCGTCTTATCTTATTCTGATCCAGAATGGCATCAGTGCGAAAGCAGATTCATCGTTCAGATTAGTCGCTAATTCGATCAGTGTTTCGAACTGCTGTTTCAATGCAATACTCTTTGCGAAAGGATCAAATTGAAGTCCTTTTGGCTTTGAAATAAACTTAACAATAGGAGAAATAGTCTCGGGTATGCCGGCCTCTCTCTTCGCCACTTCGATAGCTAATCTCATGCCGCCAATCTCGTCTATGAGACCATGGTTTTTCGCCTGTCTCCCTGTCCACACCCTTCCCCGTGACAGGCTTTCAGCATTCTCAAAATCCTTCTTTCTCTCTCTTGCAACCCTTTCGACAAACCGATTATAGAGGGATTTCATCATTTTTAATAGATTCTCTTCTTCAGTCTTCGTAAAACCCCTCGAGCTGGAAAACATCAGGGCACTCTTGCCGCGTATAACAGATTCCTTTACCACTCCCAGTTTGTCGTAGAGTTTTTGTAGGTTGAATTTTCCCGATATTATCCCAATCGATCCGGTTAGGGTGAATGGTTCGGCCACTATTTTATTAGCTCCTAATCCAATGAGATAACCGCCGGAAGCGGCTACGTCAGACATTGACACAACAATCGGTTTCTGTTCGGCGATGACCTTAAGCTGGTGGCATATCAAATCAGAGGCTAGGCCAGAACCCCCTGGTGTGAGAATCCGTAAGACAATCGCCTTTACATCGCGGTCTTTGGCCAGATTATTCAGGTGGCTAATGATTGTCTGGGAACCCAGTATCTTTGCCATTCCGGTGCCTTTGCTCGATCCGTGAGAAATCATCCCTGAGTCAGCCACGATTGCGATGACCTGAGATTTACCTTTAATCTTTGCAATAACACGTCGAATAAACTCCTTAAAATTAATGAGTCTCAATAAACTTAATGCACCTATCTTTCTTATTTGAATGGCTAGCGACTCCCGTATTTTCTCCTCGAAATCACCTTGATAACCAATCCCGTCCACAAGTCCCTCTCGAAGCGCGTCTTCCGCCGTGAAAGGACCCCTGTCCACCAATTCTCTTATTGAATTATCTTCGGTTCCCCTGCCATGAGAAATACTTTCAATAAACTGCTCGTAAAAGTCGTCAAGAATTGAAGCCAGCATCTCTCTATGGGGATCTGACATACTTGTTCTCGTAAATGTTTCGGCCGCGCTTTTATACTGACCAAGGCCCCTGAGCTGCGCCTCTATACCGAGTCTATCAAACGTGTCTTTCAGAAAAGAGACTTCCGCTTTGAGACCTACCAAATTCAGTGTTGACCATGGCGAAAAGAAAATCATTTCAGCGGCCGAGCTGATCAGGTATTCAATATTTCCACCAGCTTCTAGATAGACAGAAACCATTTTCCCGCTTTCTCTTAACTCGCATATATTTCTTCTAATTCCCCATGCCCTCGCCAAACCGATCTTGAGATTCCTAATTATCAGCAGGACACCTTTGACGCTTTGGCTTTTCGCTGCATGATCAAATATTTTTTCTAAGTCCCATATGGTGAGCTTTTTCTTTCTTGGAAAAAATGGTATTAGAGATTTTTCTTCTTCTTCGGGCAATTCACCTTCAAGTACTATCTCAATAAGGTTATATTTGCCAAGCGAGTCAATTATTCTCTGCAGCATTTATAGCAAGGTTCTCCATCGGATATATTTTGGTATTGTTGGGTATTTAATTATCGTCCCAGCAGGTAACGTATAACTGTTCTTACCCCGAAACCGGTCCCGCCCTTGGGATACCAATCGCCGCCCTTCTCTAAGTACGCTGGTCCGGCAATGTCGATGTGCGCCCACGGGGTATCACCGACAAACTTCTCTAAGAACATTGCTGCTGTAATCGCGCCTCCCCATCGACTGCCAACATTTTTAACATCCGCAACATCACTATCAATCTCCTTTCTGAGTTCTTCGTCGAGCGGAAGCTGCCATACCTTTTCGCCTGCCAGGTTTGCAGCATCGAGAATCCGATTTATCAATGGTTGATTATTACCCATTACACCCGCAGTATAGTTCCCCAGTCCCACTATGCATGCCCCGGTAAGGGTTGCGAGGTCTACTATTTCTTTGATCTTTAGTTGAACGGCATAGCAGAGGGCGTCAGCGAGAACAATTCTGCCCTCTGCATCTGTGTTGACAACCTCTATTGTCTTCCCGTCGAGTGCGCGGATTATGTCGTCCGGTTTATACGCCTTTCCGCCGGGCATGTTTTCAGCCGCAGAGACGAGCCCATGGACTCTTACCGGGGGGTTTAGCTTTGGAAGTGCCTTCATGACACCCAGGATGCAGGCCGCTCCACTCATGTCCATCTTCATCGTTCGCATGCTGTCGCTGGGTTTTATACATAGGCCACCCGAATCGAATGTAATTCCCTTGCCCACAATTGCAACTGTTTTTCTTGGCGTTCTTGTTGATTCAAATGTTAGATGTATAAACTTTGGCGGCTCATCGCTTCCTTTTGAAACTGCGGTCAGACCCCCCATTCCTCTCTTTTCGATCTCCTTTGTATCGAAAATCTTACAGCCGAGTTTCCCATCTTTTGCAATCTCTGCTGCAATCTCGGCGAGCCTTTTTGGCGTCAGGGCCAAGGGAGGTTCATTCACCAAGTCTCTCGCGAAATTGGTCGCTTCTGCGATGATTTTTGCGTATTCAACCTCACCGCTGAACATTTTCTCCCTAACCTTATCGGTGATAAACTCCACCGTCCGGTCCCCCTCAGAGCCTTTATCGTTTGTCTTGTACTTATTGAAGTTATAGCACCCAAGCATCATTCCCTCAGCAACTGCTGCGAAATTTCCCCTATTCGCCGAGATTTCAAGAGCAAAGGCTGTTCTTTGCGAAAGTGAATTAGTTCTTTTGGCGGTGTGAATTCCCAGCTTCCTTAACACGTCGAGATTAAATTTAGACTTTTTCCCGAGGCCGACTATCAGGATTCGGTCAGCCTTTAATTTGCCCAGGGCATTTATCATTACACTCTTTCCTATTTCGCCCTTAAATTTTTCTTGCTCGAATGTACGATCCAGCACATTCTCCATGGCCTTATCTGCCTTTTTAATCAACCCTCCAATCCTCTCATTTTCAAACTTCCCGAAAACCAGCACGTCGCATTTCACTTCCAGTGGATCACGTTTGCTTAGCTTAAAGTCCAAGTTGATTTCCCTCCTTTCAAGATATTATAATTACAGTTCAGTTTACCATAAAGAGCCTCTACCCAAGTTATCAGATCTAAATTCTCTATGGTAAAAGGATTGATAAGATCGACGACAGGACTCAGCAGGATGAAATGATATTCCAATAGTCATGCATTACGTATCTAAGCCTTTGATTGAATAAGTATAATATGTCAGCTAACTTTTATTTGTAAACTTAGACCAATAACATTATCCTTCGAGATTGAGGCCAATTGCTATCAAAGACAGAGGGTAACCCGAAACTGATTTCTGTAGGACTTGCTGACGTCCCATATCACTTTTCTCAGAGTGATATTAAGAATTTCACCTATCAACTTTTCAGCGATAAGCGCGATCATATAGATAAAATGATAAGAGTTTTTGATAACTCAATGATAGAATCCAGGCATTTCACTCAGCCCCCGGAATGGTTTTTTCAGGCTCACAGTTTTGTTGAAAAAAACGAGGAGTACGTCAAGAATGCCTCTACTTTATCAATAGACGCCATCGGAAAGTGTATCGGCAAGATAGATGCCCACCTGTCGGATTTTGATCATATCATATATATATCGAGTACGGGCATTTCAACCCCTTCCATAGATGCCATAATAATAAATAACTTAAGACTCGATCCTCACCTGAAACGATCACCTGTCTGGGGATTGGGTTGCGTAGGAGGGGCTGTAGGTCTGAGTCGGGCTATGGAGTACACAACAGCTTTTCCGAGGAGTGCGGTTCTTCTGATCGCACTGGAAATTTGCAGCCTTTCGATATTGAGGGAAGATTACTCTAAAAGTAATATAGTTGCCATGGCTCTATTCTCCGATGGCGCCGCCGCTACTCTGGTGGCAGGATGCGAACACCGCCTTTACGGACTAGGAGGCATAAAGCTAATCCATTCCCTGACTACGACTTACTATGATTCTTTGGATGTAATGGGTTGGGAAATAGTGGATGCGGGGTTCAAGGCAATCTTCAGTAAGGACATCCCCACAATTGTGAGAAAATATGTACATGAGAATATTGAAGAGCTACTTGAAATGTATGACCTCTCGATTAATGATGTCAAGCATTATGTTTTTCACCCTGGAGGGATTAAGGTCATAAATTCCTATGAAGAATCTCTTGGTCTTGCCGACGGGGCACTCGGTCATTCCAGAAACGTACTCCGCGATCATGGCAATATGTCCTCACCTACTGTACTGTATGTTTTAAAAGATTTCCTCGATAGCGGCGAATACGGCGCCGGCGATTATGGTCTTATCTCAGCGCTGGGTCCCGGCTTCAGCTCTGAAATAATTTTATTCCAGGTTGTATGATCTTTTTTTGGATATTCCTCGCCCTTCTCGTTTCACAGCGCCTTCTAGAGCTACGTCTTGCAAAGCGTAATGAGCAAATAGTCAAATCAAAAGGGGCTCTCGAATTCGACAGAGATGGTTACAAGTACATTGTGGTCACGCACGTTGCCTTTCTTATCTCTCTCGTGCTCGAGAAATTTTCGCTTCAAAGGGAGTTAAACAAATTTTGGCTCGTATTCCTGCTTATTTTTTTGATTGCCCAGATACTCAGGTACTGGGCTATATCGAGCTTAGGGGTGTATTGGAATACCAAGGTCCTCGTCGTTCCAGGCTCCGAGCGCGTAAGCACGGGCCCCTATAAATACCTTAAACATCCAAATTACATAGCAGTCATATTGGAGATAGCGGTCATCCCATTGATATTCTCCTGTTATTTAACGTCAATACTATTCAGTATCGTCAATTTGATTTTGATTCGAAGAAGAATTAAAATCGAAGAAAATGCTCTTGACAATATACGGAGAAACCAAGTCAGACATACAGATGTATAATTACATGTAGGGAACGCATATATGCGTTCCCTACCCAACAGGACAAAGATGCTATTATCGACTATAGTACAATAATACAAATCATCTGTTACCCGTAAAATCAGGTATTCATGCGAACATAGTAAATTTCAATGGCAAAAATCATTCTACGATCATATAATCAGAACCGAAAGAAGCTTTAACAAAATCAGGGAATATATCAGATATAATCCACTAAAATGGGAAGCCGATATAGAAAATCTGACTAATATCGGTACGAGTAGTAAGGAATACTATAGAAAAATAGTTAATTGCTAATTTTGTAGACTGATTCAAATACTCGATGGTTAACCTGATCTATTGAAAAACAAAACCTGGGAACGCATACCTGTCCTGAGCGTAGTCGAAGGATATGTGTTCCATACGTATCACTTCATTCATCAGACAGCCGTAGAACTAGCTCCCCCGCGTCAACACTGTCCCCCTCGGATATTAGAACCTTCGAAACAACGCCCTCATTTATGGCTTTGATATTAGTTCTCATCTTCATCGCTTCTATCGTAAACAAGGGCTGATCGTGGCTTATTTTATCCCCCTCTTTAACAAGCAGATTCACTACCTTGCCGCCTAGCGGTGCCCCAACTTCCAGAGGGTTTTTTATGTCTGCTCTTGGTCTAGCCTTTATAGATGCGCCTGTAGCTGATTTATCCAACACCCTCACCGGTCGAGGCTGACCATTAACCTCAAACAGTAGTGGCACCCTTCCATCAGGCTCGCTTTCCCCAATGGCAAAAAGCTTTACGAGAATCGTTTTGCCTTCCTCAATCTCTAAAGTGGTCTCTTCTCCTGGCTCCATCCCATAATAGAACGCGGATGTGGGAACGACAGAAATGTCTCCGTAGAGCGTCCTATGCTTATCGAATTCTTCAAAGACTCCCGGATAAAGAAAGGCTGAGACCAAATCCTGATCTGTTATGCGATGATTTAGCTCCAGCTCTAATCTCTTTCTGTTGCCATTGAAATCTGCCGGTGGGATTAACTCCCCTGGTCTTACATTTATCGGTGTTTTATCTCTTAAAATAGCCTTTTGAATGTCAGGAGGAAATCCTCCCAGGGTCTGCCCGAGGTGTCCCTCCATCATATCGATAACAGATTTGGGAAAGGTCAATTGGTCGGCTTTCTCTATAACATCATCTGGTTTGAGATCGTTCTGAACCAAAAATAGGGCCATGTCCCCCACCGCCTTTGAAGATGGAGTCACCTTAATGATATCGCCAAAGAGTTTATTTGCCTCGGCGTACATCTGTTTTATATCTTCCCACCTATCTCCTAATCCAAGCAATTGGGCCTGTGAACGCAGGTTTGTGTATTGACCGCCTGGGATTTCGTATAGATACACATCTGCATTGGAAGATTTCATATCCCCTTCAAATGGCGCATAATAGCCTCTGACCGCCTCCCAGTATGTTGAGAGTTTGTTTAAGTCCTTTACATCGATCAACGTGTCCCGCTCAGTTCCTTCCAGGGCAGCGACAACCGCATTTAAACTAGGCTGAGAGGTCAGTCCAGATAATGAGCTGATGGCCGAATCAACAATGTCCGCGCCTGCTTCGGCAGCTTTGAGAACTGTTGCCTCCCCGTTTCCGCTGGTCGCATGTGTGTGAAAATGCAAGGGGAGCCCCGTTTCTTCTTTTATAGCGCGGACCAGCTTTTCCGCCGCAAAGGGTTTACATAGTCCGGCCATATCCTTGATCGCGATAAGGTGGACATGCATTTTCGAAAGTTCCCTCGCGAGATCTACGTAGTACTTAAGCGTGTATTTATCCCGTTTTGGGTCGGTAATATCTCCTGAATAACATATTGCTGCTTCAACTATCTTGCCTGTGTCAAGGGCCGTTTCTATTGAAACCTTCATATTCGGGATCCAATTGAAGCAATCAAAGATTCTGAATAGGTCTATCCCACACCTTGCTGCCTCTCTTATGAATTCTCTTACGATATTATCCGGGTAGTTGGCATATCCGACAGCATTAGCGCCGCGGAGCAGCATTTGGAGGATGGCGTGAGGCATAGATTCCCGGAGCTTTGAAACTCGGTTCCAGGGGCATTCTTTGAGAAATCTCAGACATACGTCGAATGTCGCCCCACCCCACATCTCGAATGAATAAATATTTCTCCCCAAATGGCCAGTTGCCTTTGCGATATTATGCATATCATAGGTTCTCAGTCGCGTCGCGAGCAGAGATTGATGAGCATCGCGAAATGTCGTGTCTGTCACAAGCAAACGTTTTTGTTTCAAAATCCACTTTGATAATCCCTCCGGACCCTCCCGGTCAAAAACCTGTCTGTGTTCAGGAACCACTGACCTGTTGTGGTCTGTTGACGGTAAAATCGGTCTTAGGGGTGGATGTTCTTCCCAGGTCTTGGGCTTCTTAAGGGATTGGTTTATAGTGACATCTCCAATAAAGTTCAAAAGCCTGGTAGCCCTGTCCCGTGGTTCCTTTATGTCAAAGACTTCCGGGTGATCCTGGAGAAAACTCGTTGTGCATTCCCCTCTTTTGAACACAGGATGCCTGATCAGCTTAATCAGGAAAGGGATATTTGTTTTAACCCCTCGGATGCGAAACTCTTGCAGCGCCCTATCCATCTTCTTGACACACTGATCAAATGTTAAACCCCAAGAGGTAACTTTTACCAGCATGGAATCGTAATACGGCGTGATCGCGGCACCTACATAGGCACTGGCGGCATCAAGCCTTATTCCGAATCCACCGGGGGACCGATACGCAATTAATCGACCTATATCAGGGGTAAAGTTATTTGTCGGATCTTCTGTAGTAATGCGGCACTGTAGCGCATATCCGTTACATCTTAACGCGGAACCCCTGGGAATCCCTGTTTGGGGGTCGTGCAATCTATGACCTTCTGCAATTCGTATCTGGGCTTGGACAAGATCCACACCGGTAATCAGTTCTGTGACGGTGTGTTCTACCTGGATGCGGGTGTTCATCTCGATAAAATAGAAATTTCCCTTTAGGTCGACTAAAAATTCAACCGTGCCCGCACTTGTATAATTCGCGGCATTAGATAATCGGAGAGCCGCATCATAAATCCTCTCCTTAAAATCACGGTCAAGCGTTAATGCGGGCGCCAGTTCCGTCACCTTCTGATGTCTTCTTTGAACGGAACAGTCGCGTTCAAATAAATGAATCACGTTACCGTATTGATCACCCAGGACCTGCACTTCTACATGTTTTGGATTTTCAATGTATTTTTCTAGTAGTACGGCATCACTTCCGAATGCCGCCTTCGCCTCTGACCTAGCCTGTGGAAGGTTCTCTATCAGAGACTTTTGATCATAGTTGATTCTAATTCCCCTGCCTCCCCCGCCGTGGGCAGCCTTTATAATCACCGGGAACCCGGCGCCTCTTGAAAACTTGATAGCTTGTTCATCATTTTCCACAAATCCCTCTGTTCCGGGAACGATAGGTACCCCCGACCTGGTGGCCAATCTCCTCGCTGCCGCCTTATCGCCCATCAGCTCAGTCACCTCTGGAGGGGGACCAATGAAGGATATCCCCGCATCAATACATGCCCTAGCGAGATCTGGATTTTCAGATAAGAATCCGTATCCGGGATGAATGGCGTCAACATTCTTTTCAATCGCCAGACTTATAATCCCATCTATATCCAAATACGCCTCGACCGGACCCTTGTCTTTCCCGATTAAGTAGGCTTCGTCGGCCTTGCTTCTGTGCAGAGAAAAAGAATCCTCTTCAGAATAGATTGCAACTGTATTTATGCCGAGCTCGGTGCACGCGCGAAATACTCGAATTGCAATCTCTCCTCGATTTGCCACCAGGACTCTTTGAAAATGTTTTACCTTCTTTCTAAACTTAGGCTTTGAATGCATAGCAGTTCCTTATAAGTTCTGAATTATCAGTCTGGTACGATTTTGTAATCAGACCCGCACGTGATCATACGTCAGGGATATTATTTTTTACTCTTTGGCATGCGTTTATTCTTTTGTCTCGATTCTTCCGCCGCATTTTGCTTATAATCTATCATCTTCTTAAGTATCTTTTTATCCGACGTACCAAGGATTTCGATGGCCAAGAGGGCAGCATTCTTCGCGCCCCCGATTGCGACTGTCGCAACCGGCACGCCACTAGGCATCTGTACAATTGACAAGAGGGAGTCGAGGCCACTTAGGGCTTCGGTACTGATAGGAACACCTATTACAGGAAGAGGTGAATGTGCGGCAATCATTCCCGGAAGATGAGCGGCACCTCCCGCGCCTGCGATAATCACCTTAATACCTCTCACGTGGGCTTCCTGGGCGTATTTAGCCATATCTACGGGTGTGCGGTGGGCAGACAGAATCCTCATTTCGTATGGAATATTGAATTCACCACACACCTTTGATGCGGCTATCATTGTCGGCAAATCTGAATCACTTCCCATAACTATTCCTATTAACGGATTCACGTGTACCCTCACCTCCTTGGAAATTTTTCAGAAGGATATCATGCCTGCAGCCTTAAGTGCCCTGTCGGACGATTCTTCAATGTTTTGCCCCAGTACTGTGAGATGACCCATCTTACGATTCGGCCGAGTGTGCTCCTTACAGTATATATGAATATGAGCGCCTGTAACCTTTAAAGCCTCATCAAGTCCCTTAACAACTGATTCTCCATCGCCGCTGCCGAGTAAGTTAACCATCACGGCTGCGGGACTCACCATACTGGTCGAGCCCAAAGGATAACCCAGAATGGCACGTAAATGATTTTCATATTGTGATGTAACGCAGGCCTCGATTGTGTAATGCCCTGAATTGTGGGGTCGTGGAGCAATTTCATTTATGAGTACCCTATCATCTTCCAGGAGGAACATTTCAACTCCGAATACCCCTATGCCATCAATCGCTTCAATCGCTTTCTTGGCCATATTTGCCGCGTTTGTACTAATATCATCACCGATACCTGCGGGAGCCCTCACTATGTGGCAAATGTGGTCTTTTTGAATGGTTTCAACCACAGGGTATGTTGCTGACTCACCCTTTGTATTTCTTACAACCATAATTGCAAGCTCTTTTTTAAATCTAATAAATTCTTCAACCATAAAATCACGTTTATCACCGTAAAGGTTATTCCATGCCGAATGTATCTCATCCGGACCGTTGATCGATTCATTGCCTCTACCGTCGTACGCGTTCCTCCTAACCTTGAGAATTACCGGCCATCCATATTTTCTCCCGCCTTCAAGAATATCATTCTCATCCGACACCACCATGAATTTTGGAACCCCTATCATACTTGACTCCAAAGTCTGCTTTTGGGTGAGTTTGTCCTGTATCAATCCTAAGGTCTTCGACGAAGGAAAGACAATAGCTCCTGACGACTCAATCTTTTCCAGCAACGGTGCATCGACAAACTCATTTTCTAGTGTAATCAAGCTGCTTATTCTGGATAGCTCTTCCAACGTTCTAATATCATTTATAGATCCAATCACGATTTTTCGCACTATTTGTCCTGCAGGACTTTTTATGTCGGGGTCCAAAATAGCTATTTCTATACCGAGTCTGTATGCGGCAATGGCTGTCATCCTGGCGAGCTGCCCTCCGCCTATGATGCCGACGATGGGTCGATTTTCGTTATGTTTCGCTTTCATCGAGAATTATTTCTATGTGGATAAATATGACTTAAAAAAATACTAAACCAATAATTGGTCCTTTTTTATTTTAAATTTTCAATAGGCTATATTTAACTCAATGGACGAAGGCATTTCAATAAGAAGGAATTAATTTAATCAATAAGTCTCAGGCTAGGTTTAAAGGATCGGTACCAGTAGAAGTGGTCTCTCATGTCATTGCGAGACTGACTTTGTCGGTCGAAGCAACCTCCTTTAACATTAGCAGAGCGTTACCAACAAATTATATGAGGCGAAATGTAGGGAACGCAGACCTGTCCTGAGCTCGGTCGAAGGATGCGTTCCCTACGAATTCGTCGGCATTTTTGAAGGCCCATTTAGCACCTAAGGGACTATCCTCGCAGTATCTAACATCTACAATTGCGGGAACAGGTGCAACGAAAATATTACAGGACTATTTCACTCGGGGTGGTGATGGGGGCAATCTGTTTTTGCGATTGCTTGACTAATTTATCGCATACAAGCCTTTTCATAAATATAAAAACTTGTTATATTGAAATCTAAAATAAGATTATTTGAGAATCAGATTTAATATGCACTTCCCTGATTATCGTCCAAGAAGACTGCGGAAAAATAAACACATCCGTGAAATGGTTTGTGAGACTAAATTAAGCGTGGATGATTTCGTCTATCCGATGTTCGTCGCTCCCGGTAAGAGATTTAAAGAGGAGATTACCTCTATGCCGGGAATATTCAGACAGTCAATAGACAATGCAATAAAGGAGATAAAACAGTTAAAGGAACTTGGAATTAAGGCGATCCTTTTGTTTGGGGTTCCTGAGTTGAAAGATGAATTGGGATCGGAGGCTTACGATGAAAACGGCATTATCCAGAGGGCGTTAAGGGAAATAAGGGAGAGGTTTGATAGCATCGTGCTAATAACCGACATTTGCATGTGTGGATATACCAGTCACGGCCATTGCGGGATAATCAGAGGGGGTAAAGTGGATAACGATGAAACACTCGAGTATCTGGGACAGATCGCATTATCGCATGCACGGGCTGGGGCTGATATTGTCGCCCCGTCTGACATGATGGACGGCCGTGTTGGAGCTATTAGAAGCGCACTGGACGAGAATGGTTTAATTGATACGGCAATAATGTCGTATTCAGCGAAATACGCATCCGCATTCTATGGACCATTTAGAGAGGCTGCGAAGTCCTCGCCCGAATTTGGCGACAGGAAAGAATATCAGATGGATCCGCCCAACGTTAGAGAGGCTTTGCGTGAAATTGCCCTCGACATTGAGGAGGGTGCGGACATCGTGATGGTGAAACCCGCAATGTCATATCTTGATGTTATAAGAGCGGCCAGGGAAGAGTTCGACTATCCGCTTGCCGCCTATAACGTCAGTGGTGAATATTCGATGGTTAAGGCTGCAGGCAGGCTCGGTTGGATAGATGAAAAACTAGTGGTTATGGAGATGTTAACTAGCATAAAGAGAGCGGGGGCAGATATCATTATTTCCTATTTTGCCAAGGAAGCCGCAAGATTATTGGGCTCTTCCAAGCACGCGCAATGACAAAGACTACTTACAAGGTGGTAGAATTAGCAACCGTGACGGCAGAGGACCTGGAAGCTGTGATAAATACGTGGGTTAATAAGGGCTGGAAATTAGATACTGTTCAATTTGCTATGAGAGATTCCTCGAAAAGACCGGCCATGGCGTTCGTACTCTTTACTCGTATTGGAAAAACTAAAAAACATGACTAATCCGAATAGCTAAGGCTATTCCAATTTACTAGAATCAATCCAATTACTATGAGGATAATTCCGACAAGCCTCGGAGATGAGATATGCTCGTTGAGGAACATAAAGGCATAGAGGGCGGTAAACAGTGGGAAAGTAGCAGCTATAGGTACTATCTTCGTGGTAAAATCCTGCTTGAGCGCGGTGAAAAATATGAGTAGACCAATAATGCCGCCGAAAACGGCGGCAAGAATGATGTAGAGTAGAGTTTTCCCGTCTAAAGAGCCGAAATCCTTATACCCTCCCGTTATGGCCGAATAAACGCCAAAACACGTAGCCGTAAATATAAAACGCAACGTTATCACGGTAAGAGGGGAAGCCCTTTCCAAACTTAGTTTTTCAAATATTGGCGTAATGCCCCATATTGATGCTACGAGTAAGGCTAATCCTGCAGTCTTCATGATGATCCTCCAAGGAATTAATTTACATGTTCAAGAGTCACCTAAAATTTGAAAAACGCCTCTCAGATCTTTTATTTTCCAGATATCATCCCTGTGTTTATGTTTTCCTTCCCTATCAAGCAACACAGCATTTATGCCCAGGGTTTTTGCCCCCAGTATATCATGTTCTATACTATCGCCTATATGAATAGACTCCTCCGCCAATACACCCTGCTCATTAAGGGCGATTTCAAAAATTTGGGGTGAGGGTTTTGCGAATCCAGCTTCACTAGAGATCACAAACGACCTGAAATATTTATATATACCCAGCGCTTGGCAGACATCGTACACCCTCGTATCAAAGTTTGAAATTAAGCCTAATTTGAAGCCCCGCTTCTCGAGCGAGTTTAATACACCATGAGTTTCAGGAAATAATTTCCATGCACCATGTCTAAAAAGCTCAAATAGCTCGTCAAAGTATGAGTCAAATCTGTCAAACATGCCCACTTCTTGAAAAACGTCTTCAACCACGCGGTACCACCATTTCTTTTCAGATACCCTTCTTTCTTCAGAAGAAAGTCGACCAAAAACTAAAGGTGGTGCTGAGTGGAAGGCATTTGAAAACGCGGCCTTGACCAATTTGGGATCCGGGGTTGATCCGTATTTCGCTGCTACCGAAGAATAGACATTCCCGAGACCATCACTTATATAAAATAGGGTATCGGCGGCATCGAAAAAAATAGCCTTGATTCGATTATTGTCTTTCACTTGCAATTCCAGTCAACCACAGAGGTATCAAGAGAAATAGTCATACATCAGACGTTCAAAGTCGCGAGTCGGCATCCTTCAATCCACATATTATCAATCCTCGAACAACTCAACAACTTCGGGGCCCTTAAGAGACATCATTAACTTCTCACTGCTGATTTGCAATAGCTAAATTTCTCAGTGGATCTGAGCAGGCTAAATCATATTGATAAAAAACACCTTTAATATACACTCTATTTACGTAAAGGTTAATGATTAGTGAAAGGAAAAATCACAGAAAAAAGATTCTAGCTGTATTGGATGATCTCTTCTTCTCGTCGAAGATTAGAGAAGCCGCCAAGACTCTTGACATAGACCTGGAATTTGTAAAAACCCCGGACGGGTTTAAAGAGAAAATATTATCAGAAAAACCCTCTCTGATCATATTTGATCTCAATTCCAGAGCCGGCAGCCCTCTCGAAATTATAAAAAGCATTAAATCTAGCAGTGAGCTTAAACAGATTCCAGTGATCGGATTTTTATCGCACGTTCAAATCGAATTAAAAAAGGAAGCTGATAGAGCGGGTTGTGATCTTGTAATTCCCAGATCAAGATTTTCAATAGATCTCCGGGAGATACTCAGAAAGTATTCCGTACTACCTGCTGAGGGCTGAATAAACGGATAACTCTTTCGACTTTATCTTAATTACCAGAAATATTTAGGGCTTCCCTGCTACTTTTATTTGCTGTGAGAATTCCGAAGGTTCATATCCGAGATTTGGCTGCAGCCATTTTTCAACGACATGCAGAGGCATGTTCTTCCTCTTAGCATAATCCTCAACCTGATCACGGTCTATTTTTCCTAAATGAAAATACTTAGCTTCCGGGTGAGCGATATACCAACCAGAAACCGAGCTGGGTGGATTCATCGCAAAATTTTCAGTAAGAACTACACCAATATTTTCATCCGGTTTGAGTAGCTTCCATAGCAGGGCTTTCTCCGTATGATCAGGACATGATGGGTAACCCGGCGCCGGACGTATCCCCCTATACCTTTCCTTTATTAAGTCATCGTAGGTAAGACCTTCGTCCATTCCAAATCCCCAATTATCACGCGCCCGTTTATGCATCAATTCCGCCAGCGCCTCAGCAAATCTATCACCGAGGGCTTTTACCATAATTGCATGGTAGTCATCATGTTTAGAAGAAAAGGTAGCCGCGAATGTCTCCACTTCCCAACCGGCAGTCACTACAAAACCCCCAAAGTAATCATTTCGCCCTGAACCTTTGGGCGCTATAAAATCCGCCAAACTATGAAATACGTGTTTATCGGCGTCGTCCTGCTGCTGTCTGAGGAAGTGAAATGTACCTAAAATCTTATTACTCTTTTCATGAACATAAACTTCGATGTCGTCCCCTACGCTGTTGGCCGGCCAGATGCCGGTCACCGCTCCCACCCGGAATCGTTTTTCGGCTATGATCTCTTTTAATAAATCTTGAGCGTCATTGTAAAGAGCCCGCGCCTGCTCCCCCCACTTTTTATGCTCGAATATCTTCGGATAGACTCCCTTTAGATCCCATACCCAGAAGAACGGAGTCCAGTCGATATAGGGTACTACTTCTTCGAGTGGTATATCCTTCGATATCTCGATTCGCAGCCTTTTAGGCACGTCTATGTGAATGTCTTGCCAATTGGTTTTGAATTTCTCTCGACGGGCTTCATCAATGGGTATGAAATGCTTCTTATGGGATAGTGCAGCATATTGTTCTCTGGTTGCCTTTTGTTTTGCAATGGTTTCTGCTTCAAGGACTTTACGCTTATCCGGATTCATCAGATTGCTGCATACTCCTACCACCAATGATGCGTCCAGAACATGTATTGTAGGTCCACTATAATTTGGGGCAATCTTGATAGCTGTATGTGCGTCACTGGTGGTAGCACCCCCTATGAGTAGCGGCACCTCGAAACCATTCCTCTCCATCTCTTTTGCATTGTGGATCATTTCATCAAGAGACGGTGTTATCAAGCCGCTCATTCCAATTATATTGGCATTTACCTCTTTGGCCGTTTGAAGGATTTTATCGCACGGTACCATCACACCGAGATCTATTACCTCGTAATTATTACAACCCAGGACAACCGATACAATGTTCTTCCCGATGTCGTGTACGTCTCCCCTCACAGTTGCGATCACAAACTTTCCCTTAGCTCTGGGATCATTAGCGTTTCTCTTTTCGGCCTCCATGAAGGGTTCTAGATATGCAACTGCTTTCTTCATTACCCTCGCGCTCTTGACCACCTGGGGCAGAAACATTTTGCCCTCTCCGAATAGTTCCCCAACGATCTTCATACCGTCCATGAGAGGACCTTCAATAACGTCAAGTGGCTTTTCGTATTTCGTACGCGCCTCTTCGGTATCCTCCTCAATAAAGTCTACTATTCCTTTAACGAGTGAGTGCGATAGCCGTTCCTTAACACTTCCCTTTCGCCACGACTCTTCGTCTTTCAGCCTTGCTTTTTCTGTACCCCTAATTTTCTCCGCGTATTCAACGAGTCGCTCGGTACCATCCGTTCTCCTGTTCAAGAGTACGTCTTCGACCATCTCAAGAAGCTCTTTGTCGATCTCCTCATAGACTGCTAGCATTCCTGCATTCACGATCGCCATGTCAAGGCCAGCGTTTATGGCATGATACAAAAAGGCAGAGTGCATGGCCTCCCTGACTAGATTGTTACCGCGGAACGAGAAAGATATATTACTGACACCTCCGCTGGTGCGGGCCCCTGGGCATGTGGCCTTTATTTCTCCGAGGGATTCGATGAAATCGACTGCGTAGTTGTTGTGCTCTTCAATTCCCGTCGCAACAGTCAGGATATTTGGATCGAAGATTATATCCGTAGGATCCATCCCTGCCTTTTCAGTTAAGAGCTTGTAGGCGCGTTGACAAATTCGTACCTTGTCCTTTTTATCGGCAGCCTGTCCTTTCTCATCAAATGCCATAACAATCGTAGCCGCGCCGTAACGCATGACGAGCCGTGCTTGTTCCAGAAATTTTTCCTCACCTTCCTTTAGGCTGATCGAGTTGACTATGCATTTGCCCTGTACGCATTGAAGTCCGGCCTCTATCACCGACCACTTCGAGCTATCTATCATGATAGGAATCTTTGAGATTTCGGGTTCGGACGCGATCAGATTAAGGAAGCGTATCATACAGGCGCCGCTATCCAGCAACGCCTCGTCAAAGTTGACGTCAAGAATATTCGCACCGTTTTCCACCTGTTGTTTGGCAACTCCGAGAGCATCTTCAAACCTGTCGGCCTTGATGAGGTTAGCAAATTGTGGAGATCCGGTAACGTTTGTCCGCTCTCCTATCAACACGAATGGAGCCGGATCCTCTACTATGTTCAGGGGTTCTAACCCGCTGAGACGGGTAGCGGGAGGGATTATCGGTATTTTTCGAGGAGGAATGTCCCTGATTTTTGTTGCTATTGCACTAATATGATCCGGTGTGGTGCCACAACATCCTCCAACGATATTTACAAACCCACTTTTTGCAAACTCCTCAAGGAATGTGGAGGTCTCTTCGGGGCTTTGATCGTATCCTGTTTCGCTCAAGGGATTCGGGAGTCCGGCATTCGGATAGCAACTTGTGTAGCAATCTACGATAGCGGACAACTCATCCATATACGGACGCATTTCTTTAGCACCTAATGAACAGTTTATCCCGACGGAAAGAGGCCTGGCATGCCTGACTGAGTTCCAAAACGCTTCAACGGTCTGTCCTGAAAGGGTCCTGCCGGACGCATCCGTAATAGTCACCGAAATCATCACCGGCAATCTAAAATGATGCTCATCAAAGAACCTTTCAATCGCGAAAATAACCGCCTTTACATTTAGCGTGTCGAATACAGTCTCCGCCAGTAAGATATCAACACCTCCCTCAACAAGACCCCTGATTTGTTCATAATATGCATCGGAAAGTTCACCGAATGTGATATTCCTGTACGCCGGATTGTTTACATCCGGAGACATAGAAGCCGTCTTGTTTGTCGGCCCCAGGGCCCCGGCTACAAAACAGTTCAGCCCCCGATTTTGCGCGGAGAATTCATCTATGGCTTTTCTCGCAATTCTCGCCGCTTCTTTATTGAGCTCATAGACAATATCTTCAAGCCCATAATCAGACTGCGAGATTCCGGTGCTGTTAAATGAGTTCGTTTCAATAATTGTCGCTCCGGCATCAAGGTATTGACTGTGTATTTTTTCGACCAAATCCGGTTTTGTAAGGCATAAGATGTCGTTATTGCCCTTCAGGTCCTTCTGATGATCCTTGAATCTTCCACCTCTAAAATCCGCCTCGTCAAGTTTGTAAGATTGGATCATGGTCCCCATTGCGCCATCCATAATGAGGATGCGCTCTCTGAGCAATTGACGAAGAATTTTGAATTTTTCCGTTTCCAGCTTCTGATCCATGGCTAAGATTATACCAAATAATTGCGATTGCGATGAAAGTGGTTTTATTGGATGCGTATTAGTGTAGGGAACGCATATATGCGTTCCCTACTTTTATGTCACCAATTATTCCGCATCTCTCGAAGCTCTCGAAATATTGTTTCAGGCTCTTGTTCAAGAGAAGGTTTCCTTTTTTTTATTTCAGTAATCAGGGAAGCCTCATCAAACCTGAGAAATGGATTATATTGCTTTTCTTCTCCAATGGTTGTGGGTGGAGGTTCTTTGCCTTTGTCAAAAAACTTTCTCACCTCTTCAAGCTTAGCCTTTGCTGCTCTGTTTTCAGGCTCAATATTCAGGGCAAACAGCAAGTTTTTCTCAGCATAATTGTGCCCACAGAAAATCCTAAAATTATCCGGAAGGGTCCTTAATTTAAAGGCAATAGTTTCATAAAGCTCGTCAACATCCCCCCTGAATTTTGTGGTGCCGCAACCGGATAAGAATAATGTGTCGCCGACAAAAATATTGCTCCCCAAGATTAATGAAATATGCTCAGGACAATGACCCGGCGTATAAATGACATTTATTTGTTGCTTCCCGATATTGATGACACTGTTCTCTTCTATTGTCTCGTGTCTGGGTGCAACGAATTCCGTACCCTTCGGATGTATGAGAATTTTTGAAGTGGTAACCTTTAGTATCGCGTTGTTACCTTCAACATGATCGGGATGAGCATGCGTGTTTATAATATAACGAACCGTCAGGCCTCGTCCCCTTATGAAGTCGAGTATTGTATACGCATTAAGCGGATCTATTACAGCACTCTCAAGCGTTTCACTGCACCATATTATGTAGTTATAATTACTATCGCTTTCTTTGATTCTTATCCTTGCAATCCCAAAGCCACTTTCTTCAAATAAATCCATATTATTGGTTTCCATGATTGTAATATTACATTTTTTTACTGTTACTGCGAATAGCTTCATATTCTCGTCATTGCGAGCGTTAGCGAAGCAATCCCATGATCATTTACTTTTTCATCCGGTAACTATTGCCTCACATTAAAATCTATTTGAAAGTTAATTCGTTGCCTCGGTATTGACTCTCAAGTGGAAAATTATATAATCGAAGTAGAAAACTTTCTTACGATACTTAACGGAGCTAACATTAATAATCATAGACTTTATGAATTACTAAAACAATTACTACCCTCACTTTTAGTTATCTTCTCAATCGCAGCCTGCGGCGGCAAAAAGGAAATCCTGGCGCCTCAGGTCACGGGTATTAGAACAACAATAGAAAGGATACTTATTAATCCCCTCGCCTTTGATGGCGCACAAGTAGCCGTCGAAGGCGTTGCGCACGACATTAACGAAGCAAAAACGGACGAAGGTGTTCCGATAGTTGTTTTTAAACTCACCGATCGCGCCGGCAACTTTATTGATGTTTCGATACCTACGTCGTGGGTTGTCGAGGAAGACGACTTCATGGTGGTCGGCGGTATTTATAGAAGGTCGAAAAATGAAATAGAGGCCCAACAGCTGGAAGTAATAGTATTGGAAGAGGACAAAAAAGAGCAGTAAAATTCCTTTTCCTCCCCTCCACATCCTCCCAAGGCTTCGTTCTTATTAATTAACCAAAGTAGCGCCCGTTTCACAAACGGGCATTGATACATGGACTAATCGGGGATCAGTCCCTACAGAAAGACTGGTACAGACATCGTCAGTTTTAACGCCGTGCCAATACCGTTGGAGATTGCTTCGAGGCTTTTCAAGTCTCTCGCAATGGCAGTAAAAGGCTTTTCGTGACACTTGCTGGGAATGAATAATCACCCCCACCGTACGAACGGGGACATGGGGAGGAAAGCAGAATGGCCGCGTTTTTTTGTTATTAAGTAGAATCTGCGAAACTTTGTGTTCATTTTTTCATCTTAATCTCATCCTATTTGCGGCTAAATACGCCAAAATAGGCGACATACTGTCGCTTATGTGAAATTCTGGTCAGATTATAGTAAGCTTAAACGAGGCGATACAAGAATTTTTACCAGATCAGAAAACCGCAATTAATACCGGAGGAACAATTATGGATTTATCTGAAAAATCAATCCTGCACGCCCCACCCTACTCAGATATTCATCTGAATGATCTTCACGTCCTGATCGACCCTGAAGGACCAAACTGGATCGGCACAGATTCCCGTGGCGCCAGAATTTTCAGCTACATGGACGGTAAGAGAAATTTCAATGACATCGTAAAACTATATGCGAAGGAATTCGGGTTAAGCACAACCAAAGCTTGGGTACACGTCAATACATTCGTAAAGGATGCTTTGAGGGAAAAGATCTTATCTCTCAACCCATTTGTGAGGGCGCCTTACAGGGGACGGGGTGAATACTTGAAGGCCGACCGGCTAAGCGAGCTTTGGATACACACCAATAACTCCTGTAACCTCCAGTGTGCCCATTGCCTGGTAAGCTCCGGACCCTGGGAAGATAAGGGTCTACCGACAGACAGCATAACACGCATAATAGATGAAGGCCGAGAGCTCGGTGTATTCAGGTTTTACTTTACCGGTGGTGAGCCGTTCATAAGAAAGGATATCTTCGAGCTGATCGAATATGTTACGCGCGATGAATATTCCGAGCTAATAATATTGACCAACGGAATGTCTTTTAATAAGAGACACAACATTGATCTCCTATTGGAAGCAGGCAGAGGTCGCGTAAAGCCACAGATCAGCCTCGATGGCTCGAATGCCGATGCAAATGATCCAATCAGGGGTGAAGGAACCTTTGAGAAAATTACGAAAGGAATCGAGTCGGCCGTTAAGGCCGGACTCAGCCCAACGGTAACCACCGTCGTAAATTCCCACAATGCCAAAGATGTGCCCGATATCACCAGGCTATTGGCCCGGCTTGGCGTAAATAACCATCACCTGCTCTGGGTACACCAGACAGGAAGGATAATGAATGGCGGCAGGAACCTGGTTGTTCCCACATATGAGTTGATTGAGGTGGTGAAAGAGGTTAAGAAAACCGCGGACGAGCTTGGCATTACTGTCGATAATTTTGAAACCATAAGGGCAAAGCTGAGGACAAGAAAGTTCACGAAGTTTGATCTCAGCAATTCATGCTGGGACAGCCTCTGCGTCTATTCCGACGGCGAGGTTTATCCCTCTGCAGCGCTGGCGAATACGAAGGAATTAAGCTCAGGAAGTATAAAAGAAACGTCACTTAAGAAGATATGGGAAGAGAGCAAGGTTTTTGAGATGTTCAGAGGCGCGACCGTCCAGAACAGGTCAAAGTGCAGCAACTGCTTTTTGAAATTCATATGCGGGGGTGGCGACATCGAGCACTCCTATTTTTACAACAGAGCCACTTTCGGCAAAAGGGATCTAGCCGGAGCCGACCCCTACTCCGACCTTCATGAATACATGATAGTCCGGACCCTGTTAGAGCTTGCCGAAGAAAAGGCAATTGAACATAACAATAAATCGGGTTTCGATGCACCCCGTGTATTTTTGGCGATGGGCGAAGGCGCTGTCTCGTGCGGCATGAATGAGATGAATGGAAATGGGATTCGAAATGGCGGGGCAGTAGGAATCTCGGAATTCAATATTGAATTATCCCACTCAAACTGTGTGTTGACGTTTGATATTGACAAGTCGCGCGAAGTTGTCAGAGAGTTCTACGGAAGGGCAGCCGAGGAGCCTCAGAAGGAGCTATGCTGCCCAACAAGCTATCCCGGAGAAGACATCAGCCATATACCGAATGATGTCATTGAGAGATTCTACGGCTGTGGAAGCCCGATCAGCATTGCGAATGTAAAGCCGGGCGAGACCGTGGTCGATCTCGGCTCCGGTGCCGGAATCGATTGCTTTATCGCCGCAAAGAAGGTTGGGAAAAACGGCAGGGTAATCGGAGTCGATATGACGGATCAGATGCTTGGAATCGCAAACGAATGTAAACCGACTGTTGCAAAAAATCTCGGTTATGACGTCGTAGAATTCAGGAGAGGATTCCTGGAAGAAATACCCGTTGTAAACAAGACGGTAGATTTAATCACATCCAATTGTGTGATCAACCTCTCACCCAACAAGAAGCGCGTCTTTTCCGAGATGTGGCGTATACTTAAGAATCACGGAAGAATTGTCCTTTCCGATATTATCTCTGAAAGGGAGGTCCCGGAACATATCGTGACAAATGACGAACTCTGGGGCGAATGTATCGCGGGATCTTTAACGGAGGAGCAGTTTATTTCATACCTGGAACAGGCAGGGTTCTACGGGCTACAGCTCCTGAACAAGATTTACTGGAAAACAGTAGAAAACCATCGGTTTTATTCGATCACGGTGAGGGGTTATAAATTCGAAAAGAGCGCAGGATGCGTCTTCATCGGTCAGAGCGCAATTTACCTGGGACCGCTAAAAGCCATCGCCGACGAGGAAGGCCATCTGTTCCCCCGGAATGAATCCGTGGAGATCTGCACGGACACGGCAGAAAAACTCGCCAAACCTCCCTATGAAGGGATGTTTATTATTACCGATCCTACGAGAGAGGTGAACGAGGATTATAGATGCTGCGTAGACGGAGGAACCTGCTGTTAGCAGAAGTAAAGCCACATAAATCCTATGCTCCTAATATTTGTTAAGTATCCAGAGCCCGGGAAGGTAAAAACTCGGCTCGCTGAAAATATAGGTTCAGAAAATGCCGCTCTGCTATACAGAAAGATGGCGGAAAGCCTCATCTACAACTTATCGAAATTGGCCGACTATAGGAAGATTATATTCTTCGACCCACCTGAAAGAACAAACGATGTCGTGCGCTGGCTGAAATTTAATGGCTTATCATTCATGGCACAGAAAGGGAATTCACTTGGGGAAAGGATGTCCAATGCCTTCAGTCATGCCTTCTCACTCGGAGCGGCAAAAGCAGTCGTCATTGGAACGGACTGCCCTCAAATCACAACAGAGACGATCGTAAAGGCCTTCGAAAAACTCGAGGTGTCGGAGGCGGTCGTAGGTCCCTCCTTTGATGGTGGGTATTATCTTCTTGGATTGAGAAGATTGATCCCGGAGGTTTTTCATGAGATCGACTGGAGCACAAATCTCGTATTCGATCAGACTATGAAAAGATTGCGACACAATGGCATTAAGTCCGAGTGTTTAGAAATGCTAAGAGACGTAGACACCGTTGAGGATTTAACCAGCGACCACCTTCTAAAGATTCGACAATCTGTTGAATGAGTTATTAAACTCAGTTATTTTTATTCCGCTTTTATATGGAAACGTAGCGAGTGATGGATCACGGAGTGAGACGGACAATTGCGTATGAAATTATCCTCGCTCGGTTAGTTGCACTTCCAACATCTGCAATTATAGCTTATATTGTTTACTCAATTTTTGCCAACAAAGGGGAAACTTAATGTCACGGTATTTATCAGTTATTATAACCAAAAGGGGGATTTTCATGAGAAATCCGCTATATCTGTCGATCACATTATGCGCTCTTATTCTGATCGGGTCATGCGAAAGGGGAGAAACCAAGACCACTTCAAGCGGTGACAGGCAGGATGCTAAGACCTTCGCTCTTCCCCCACTCAATGGAAAAGGCAAAGTAGCCTTTTCTGATTTCAAGGGAAAGCCGGTGGTCCTCAACTTTTGGGCATCGTGGTGCACCCCATGTCGAAGGGAAATGCCGTTTTTTGAGAATACATGGAAGGAGTACAAGGATAAAGGGGTTGTTTTTATCGGCATCGACGTCATGGACGAGGAAGGCTTAGCAGAAAAATTTGTAGAGGCTTTTGGTATCACGTATATGATCCTACACGATCCCTCTGGTGAGGTGTCGAATGCGTACGGAGTTGTTGCCCTCCCTGCAACATTCTTTATCGATAAAGACGGCAAGATCAGCAAAAAGAACTACGGTCCGTTCCTCGGCGAAGAGGGAGAAAAAACCTTTATCAAATATCTAAAGGAGATTTCAGATTGACGGCTCCGGCTGGAGAGGTCAGTTGGATTTTTGCATTTCTCGCGGGTGTTGTATCATTTCTATCTCCATGCGTGCTACCTCTTATTCCCGGTTATATATCGCTTGTTTCGAAATTATCGTTTAACGAACTAACCGAATGCTCCGCCGAGAATAGAATAAAGAAGATACTGATCCCCAGTATTTTTTTTGTACTCGGTTTCTCAGTAGTATTTGTATTACTAGGCGCTTCCGCATCCTATATGGGAGTATTTCTAAGACAAAACAAAATACTTCTGCTAAAAATTTCCGGAATAATGATAATACTGTTCGGTTTATTCTCAATGGATATAATAAAAATTCCACAACTCTACAGAGAACGCAAATTTCACTTGCCGCACGGGAATCTCGGTCTGATAGGCACTTTTCTTCTGGGGTTCGCGTTTGGTTTCGGATGGACACCCTGCGTTGGACCGATACTTGCATCGATCCTCCTATATGCCAGCACGACAGAAGCAGCAGGGAAAGGGGCGGCGTTGCTCTTCGTGTACTCCGTGGGACTGGGTTTACCGTTTATAATCACGGGACTCGCGCTCTCAACGGCCCTCGGGGCTTTCGGCTGGATTAAGAGGCACTACGGTTTCTACAAGTTCATAGTAGGAGGAACACTTGTAGCCGTTGGAATACTGATGGTGACAAACAGTCTATTCTACTTAAACATATATGGTCAGAAGGTACTCGACCTTGCAGGAATTGACTTCTGGAAGAGCTTTTAACCGGACTGATTTCACATTAATATACGGAACGCAGATCTGAGTTCCCTACAATTTTGCTGGTTTTTTGAATACCCATTTAGGACCTGAAAGACTGTCCCCGAAATATCCAGTAGAACTCTGCTCGCGTGCTCCCAATTACGTTATAATATACCCTCTATTGACTACTTACATTTAAAATTTATACTTTATTTTCCCCGACTTAACTTGGGAGGTGAGAAAATTGCCCATTTTTGAATACCTTTGCGGAGAATGTGGTAGTAAATTTGAAAAATTGGTCTTAAATTCCGATAACGACGTCGCATGTGATAATTGTGAGAGCCCCAATTTGAAAAAACTGTTCTCGACCTTCGGCGTACAATCCGGGGAATCTGATTCTCTCTCTGAATCTATGGCGTCAGGATGTTCATGTACTCCAGCAAGTTGTGGTTGCAGACATAATTGATAAGAAATATACAGAACAAAAATTCGTAATTAAATAAATCTTGGAGGGCTAACATACTATGGCTAAAGCACCCGGCCGCAAAAAGGATATGAAACAGGCAGCGCTCGAGTACCATCGAATGGGGCGTAAGGGAAAACTCGAGGTGGTGCCAACCAAACCCTGTGAAACACAATGGGACCTTTCCCTTGCTTATACCCCTGGCGTTGCTGAACCCTGTTTAGAGATAGAAAAAGACGAAAATCTATCTTATGAATATACAAACAGAGGGAACCTTGTAGCGGTAATTTCAAATGGCACCGCAGTCTTGGGTTTAGGGAATATTGGCGCGCTGGCAGGAAAACCCGTCATGGAAGGTAAGAGCGTCCTTTTCAAACGCTTTGCCGACGTCGATGCTTATGACATTGAACTTAACACAGAGGATCCTGATGAAATTATTAAGACAGTAAAATATCTGGAACCTACCTTTGGCGGCATTAACCTGGAGGATATAAAAGCACCAGAATGCTTCTATATAGAAAGTGAACTGATAAAGGAGATGGATATACCCGTTTTTCACGACGACCAGCATGGAACCGCGATTATCTCCGGTGCCGGTCTCCTCAATGCTTGTGAAATTACCAATAAGGATTTAAGTAAATTAAGACTCGTGTTCAGCGGGGCTGGGGCTGCCGCAATCTCATGCGCTGAATTTTTCATCAAGCTTGGTGCTATCAGAGAAAACATCATGTTATGTGATAGCAGGGGTGTCATCTACAAAGGACGGGAAGCGGGAATGAACCCCCAGAAGGAAAGGTTTGCTGTTGACACACATTTGAGAACTCTTGAAGAAGCAATTAAGGGTGCCGATATCTTTTTCGGCCTTTCAGTAGCCGGTATGGTCACAAAAGCAATGGTGAAATCAATGGCTAATCAGCCGATTATATTTGCAATGGCAAACCCAGATCCAGAGATTTCATACGAAGACGCAAAAGACGCAAGGAAGGATATCATCATGGCCACGGGCAGATCAGATTATCCAAATCAGGTAAATAATGTACTTGGCTTTCCATTCATCTTTCGTGGCGCACTAGATGTAAGATCCAGGGCCATTAATGAAGAAATGAAGATCGCTGCGTCACATGCGTTAGCAGACCTTGCAAAAAAGGGAGCAGACCATACGGTGGCAAAAGCCTATGGCGAAACGCATTTCGACTTCGGGCCCGAATACATAGTGCCAAAGCCATTTGATCCGAGGGTCCTTGTTTGGGAATCAGTCGCAGTAGCCCAGGCTGCGATTCAAACCGGAGTAGCAAGGATCAAAATAGACATTGAGGAGTATAAGGATTCATTAGAACGAAAAGTTAAGGAAAAATTAAAACAGGCTGTTTGAAGATACACATGAGATAATTGAGAAGGATAGCCGATGCGGTTATCCTTCCGATTTAAACCATCCTCGAAAACTCAGACCCACTCCCGGCGACAACCAATACTTATAAGAACATACTCGGCTTCATCAAAATTACCTTTTAGAATGTCTTTTGAATGAAACTCCCTGCAGCAAGCTACAGGAAATTCACTAGTTAAATCATCAATTCAGAACAATAAGTTCGTTTATATCAAAGCTACTTTCCTCTGCAGCTAAATTAAGTGGAGCACCGTTGAAACCTTATGAATAAAATAGGGTTAATATCAGCAAAAACGTACGAAAAGGAGAAAGAACATGAACAGACTTTTTATCGTGCCGATACTTATGTTGATATTTTCCTTAGCCGCGACGAACATTGGTGCAGCCAAATCCTCAGACGGGCATAAAAACCATAGGGGAAGGTATGAACATCGTGCTGATCATAGCTACAAAGGCCACGATGGAAACCCAGGACATCATAAGGGTCATTGGCACCAAAATAATCAAGAAAATCATTACGGTCGTTTTAATCGACATGGCCACCACAGGAACCATGATTATCATTCACGTCATTACTACGGTAAAGCCTACGGAAATTATGTGCCACTCTTCTATGTCATCCCCGGATTTATCGGAGCGTCCGTATTTTTTGGATATTAATAGCCCTATATTCCACCGTTATTTTTCAAATGGACGATGCAATATGTAAAAACGACTATTGATGGGGAATGAAATGTGTCGAAACGCGAGTTTTAGTGGTAGCGGAGGAAAATCAAACTAATGAATCAGGGACAGGCACTTATTAATAAGTGTCTGTCCCCATTTTTTACATTATGTAGTAACCGATACACCCTCTTCCACTGCTTTGTCTTTTCCATTTATGGATTCCGGCGATTTAACCTTTGACAACCTTCCCTTCCATTGTACCGGATTCCCGTTTAAGTCAACGGGTGTTTCGTATTCAGGAAGATCTATTGGTTTCTGGTTCGCATAGATTGGGTGCCTTCCTTTTTCCTTAAACCACTCTTTTGTTGTTGCATTCTGGAATTCCTTTTCTACAATCCACCTCCACCCGATTCCTGTATTATACGCACAGAAGGAAATTTCTCCCATCTGAGTTCCGTACGGTATTACACACCTTTCAGTTCGTCTGAAGTCATAATTATATACATCCTGAAACCACATCGCTGCAATAAACATAATACCCCAATCGAATTCAGGATTGGTCGGCGATCCAAAGTTTTTAGCGCCCGATTGCTCAAGGAAGATATTTACGAGCTTACGGAAGTCTAATCCCTTGGGAGCTTCATCAGGCTTGTAGTTCCTCATGAGAGATAGACCCATTTGCGCCATTGCCCACTTGGGACCGCGATAATTATCTGCTATATCAAGCATGTCTTTTAACAACTGTTTGAAATTAATGATCTTTGTCACCGGAACAACTTCCTTGGTTTGCTTATTAACCAATAGAACAAAACCAGCACCACAGTTTGGATGGCATCCACATTTCATTGAGCCCCAGGAATCGTCCATACCCCTGGTTAGGTCTACAGCATCTGCAAATGGCGCAAGCGCCGAAAGGGGAAACCAGTCCCTCATCGGGTCTATAACTCCGTCCGTATATTTTGAAATCTCGTGAGCCAGGTGAGAAGTCGTGTACCTCTCTCTTCTCCTCTGATCATCGGGTATGTCATCGTCTCTCCCGGTAAATGACACAGGCTGAAAGGCTATCCCCGCAATCGTTCCAACATTATTGATTGCGAAATCGAGTATCGGTCCAACCTGGTCATTATTGACCGTGTTAACAATGGTTGGAACTATCATGACATTTATTCCTGCTTTACGGCAATTCTCTATAATTCTTTGCCTTACATCGAAAAGGTTAGCAATTTTTCTATGAGCATGCGCTTGATTACTAACGCCGTCAAACTGAAGATAAGCTATTCGTAAGCCGGCCTCCTTTGCTTTTTCAGCAAAACCCGGCTCAAGGGCAAATCTCAAACCATTTGTCGCGGCTTGGACGGAAAAGAATCCGAGTTCCCTTGCGATCTTGCATGACTCAAGAAAAATAGGCGAAATGGTGGGTTCGCCACCCGCAAACATTACGGCTGTCTGCCGTCTTGGTTTAAAATTTGCGGCGTCTGTCAAAATTTTTCTAACGTCGTCAATTGTAAGTTCATGTACATATCCAACCTGGTTTGCGTCCATGTAGCAGGGCCTACACATCATGTTACAACGATTTGTGAGGTCTACATTGAGGCAGGCTCCCCGGCTGTATTTAATTGATGAAGCACCATGGTTGCGAAGCATATTTTCGGGAATTGGCATGTCATCGCCCATAAATAGTGATTCCATATGTAAGAAAAAGTCTTTATCAATAGCGATTAAATCTTCACATCGTCCATGTCTTTCGCAGGTTTTTTCCATCAGAACCTTTCCATCATCCTCGTAGATACGAGCTGTTATCATTCCTGGATTGGTTTTTATCACATCCTGCCAGTTTATACGGTCTGCTTGTATATCATCCCTCAATTCTCTCACACATTTCGGGCAAAGAGAATCGGTTTCCCTAGGCAATCCAAGAGGGGGCTTAGTTCTCTTTTGTGATTTAGGTAGCGGTGCATGTGCCCAGTTTGGCTGAAAGGGTTTAGCAGGCATAAATTCATTTACAGCCTTCAAGCCCTTCCAAGTTAAATTAGAAGATGTACTCAATGTCTTTTCCAGCATTCTAATTAAATCCATTATATACCCTCCTTGTTTTGTCTTTTAAATTAACATCAATTTTAGAGGATATGGACTATTATGTCAATAGCTTGTAAACGTCCTAAACAATGCACAATTTTATGATTAACTCTTAACTTTTACAACAAATATGTCCGAAGATAAGACAAAAGACACATTTTTTTATTACAGAGAATCGAACAGCTATTCACAACACCGAGGATCACACGACTGCCAATTCCTTTAGTAGCTCTCTCACTTCGATAAAGGAAGGGATAGTAAATCTTGCCTTTGATGGGCCTAAGCCGACTTTAATCGAATATGCCCAATCTGGGAGCGCCTCAAAGATATCTTCATCTGTGGAATCATCGCCAATCGATAATATAAAATCCCATTTCGCCTTAGAAAGCCAATACCGCGCCGCCCTACCCTTATTTACCTCAGCATTCTTGATCTCAATCACCTTGTTACCCTCGAGAACCCCTACATTAAAGCTTCCAGTTATATGTAAAAGAATTTCCTTTAACTCCCCTACCCTAACCATGGCCAATGCCGGATCGACTTTTCTAAAATGCCAGACTAGAGAATAATCCTTCTCTTCAATAAATGAGCCCGGAGTCCTATCGACATAAGTTTCGAGTATCGGCCTGATGTCTTTCTTCCATTCATCCGAGAGGTTTTCGATAGCTTTCCACTCTTCGTCCTTAATCCATACCCCGTGTTCTGCGACTAAGCCATCGGTTAATTTATCAACCCATCCCTCTAAGGTTTTTCTGCCCCGACCACTAATAACGACCAATTGATTATTTTGCCTGGAAACCAGAGACGTCAGTGTCTCAACTAGATCATGGTCTGGCTCTACCCTTTCTGGGTTTTCATTGAATGGCATCAATGTGCCGTCATAGTCCAGCAAGAATAAGCGATTTTGAGCCTCTGAATACCCTTCTGTTATTTTCCTTCTAAAATCCGGTGATAATACTCTTGATTTCATCTGCTTCTGAACATCCGTGATATGATCGAGCTTTTCCATAAAATCGCTTACCCACCTTCTGACATCGTAACGCTTAAGTCTGAGTCTCATAGTTTCCATTCGACTAGCCCGTTCGTCAGTAGGCATTTCTAATGCGACTTTCAGAGAATCTGCTGTTGCTTCTACATCATTTGGATTTATGATAATGGCCTCGATTAACTCCTTTGCCGTTCCAGCCATTTCTCCCAGTATGAGTACTCCATTTCCATCATTTTTAGTTGCAACATACTCCTTAGCAATTAAGTTCATACCATCCCTCAGGGGCGTAACAAAAATAACATCGGAAATAGAGTATAGGGCTGCGAGGTCGTTAAATCGGAATGACCGATACAAATACCAAATAGGAATCCAGCCAATTTTGCCATGTCGACCATTTATATCTCCAACGAGATTGTCTACCTGTTGTTTTAATATTTTGTAACGCTTAACCTCTGTGCGGGACGGTACTGCGACCAATATTAATATCGCCTTGCCCTTGTAGCCGGGGTTTCGTTTCAAAAAGAGATCGAATGCTTCCAGCCTTTGAGGAATTCCTTTCGTATAATCAAGCCTATCAATCGATAGGATTATGTTAAACTCCTCGCCTATTTCCTGCCGCAGACTTCTAACTCTCTTTTGAACATCCGGATTGTGAACGGCGCTTGAAAATTTTTCGTAGTCCACCCCCATTGGAAAGGCATCAACCTTTACAGCACGGGAATGCACCGTGATTTGACCAAGCGCATGCTCGTATCCCAATATACGTCGGACGCTTTCTAGAAAATGCCTGACGTAATCAAAGGTGTGAAACCCTATTAAGTCAGCCCCGAGAAGGCCTTCTATGATATCCTTGCACCAGGGAATCAAGCGGAAGATTTCGGAAGACGGAAACGGTATATGCAAAAAGAATCCAATTTTTGCCCCTGGCAACTTTTCCTTTAAGAGCTTAGGCAGAATCATAAGATGGTAATCATGTATCCAGATAACGTCCTCCGGCCCAGCTATCTCCATTATCTCATCACAGAATGCCTCATTCACCCTTTTATAGGCTTTCCAATAATCCTTATCATACACGGCAAACTGGACAAAGTAGTGAAAAAGAGGCCAAATCGTTTCGTTACAAAAACCGTGATAATAATCATCAATGTCGTGTCTGGAGAGAAAAACCGGGTGATAATCCTCGGGTTCCAATAAGGCCTTTATATCGTTTGCTTCGGGATTAGAAGGACTCATAGAAATGCCCGGCCATCCTATCCATACGTGCCGTTGAGAATCCTCTAATCCGCCTAATGCTGTTACCAGACCGCCGGTACTTGATTGAACCTTAAATTTCCCCTTTCTCTTAGTAATCGTTATGGGCAATCTGTTTGAAGCTATTATCAACTTGCTCATGATTATTTCATCTAGGCTTATATTAACATCATATGAAATTATTTATAGCTTGAGAGTTTCAAGACATTTACATGGGGGCATCGAAAGTTCCAGATGATAATTACTCCTCCTCCCATCGGTAATATCCAACTTTAGCCAGTGAATTTCCTGTAGCTTGCTACAGGGTCCCCCCTTCCCTGTCATTGCTGTAGATGTTACGTAATTCGAGGACAGTATCTTAGTTCTTAAACGGGCATTCAAAAAATTGCCAAAATCAATTCCGGAAGCGTTAAGAAAAGTGACAATCATTACTGTCATCTCGAAGGAGCAAAGTGACTGAGAGAACTAATTAATTATAGCAATAGATATCTCGCATTCGCTCGATACGCAAGCGTTTTTTGTAAGCCCTTGATTTTTGTTTCTTTGTATCAAGACAAAGAAAATGAAAGATTAAACAATGGATCCCCGATTAAAACATTCGAGGATGACGGATAAGCAAATTTCCAGGAAATTTATTCTTGTTAGGATTTTGTCCACGAAATATCTAACATTTACAATTGCGAGCCTAAGCCGGAGCGCAGCGAAAGACTGGCGAAGCAATCTGCTAGATTAAACCTAAAATGTGATGCATAACTAAGGGCTCTGCCAATTTCGAGGGAGATTGCTTCGAGACTTTTCGAGTCTCTTGCAATGAGATCTAAGACATTCAGTTTCTATTATGATACCCTGCAGCTTGCCGCAGGAAGTTTCATTGACCTTGACAATCGCAATTTTCAATAATATATTTTGATACAGATGAAGAATCTAAACCTGGTTTTGGTTCTGACTTTACTTGCATGCTACTCGGGCTTCGGTTCAACATCGGTCTATGCTTCAGTTCCCTCAAGTAACTCGAATTGCCATTCCATGAAGACGGAAGTTCATGCTCAAAATCAACACAAGAGCGATGCTTCTGATTATTATTTAAACGAACATGTTATGAATCACGGGGCTTTTAGGTGCTGTTTTGAATCACTTCCTAATGCTCCGCAGAATGACCATCTAGCGTTCAAAGATCTAAGATTAGATGTTTCATTCGTAAACAATACGAGCCCTGAAATAAATAAATGTCGTAAGTCAAGCTTGAGTATCAGTGTAAGAGAGCACGACCCACCAGATTTATACGTTTCAAACTCTTCCCTTTTACTTTAATTCTGACCTCTACACTTCCTCTGTACAGGAGAGTTGCGGCAAATGCGTGGCACTGCATTTCTTCCGCAATAAGAAACCCCTACAGAGGCGCTCCAAAATAACAGATTTGTAATTCAGATTTGAAAAATAGTATGGAAAGGATTCTTTGTGAAACCTTAAAAAATTAGGGGTAAGAGATTATGCTTAATAATAAAATATCATATCGACGTTGATAAGCATGCTTTGTTTGGCGTATATTTGATTAATTGTTTAAGGTCGAGAGTTTTTGACTAGGGAGGTTAAGATGAAAATTTTCTTAGGAATGATAATTGTTACGGTTTTTTTAGGAGCCAATTCTCACGCAAATCAACCTGTAAGGCTAGAATCACTTGTAGAAGAGGCCCTTCAAACAACCCCGACATAAAAGCTGCGAGGGCTCGGTGGGAAGCGTCTACCAAGCGGCCTTCGCAGGAAGGCTCGTTGCCTGACCCAACTATTGGAGTCAGGTGGCAAAACGTGGAATTTGACCGTATAACCCTCAATGAATTCGGCAATAGTATGTTACGGTTTCCATTTACTCAAGAACTACCATTTCCCGGAAAGCTTTCCCTCAAAGAAAAGGTCGCCAAACAAAAGGCTGAAGCACAAGAGCAATCTTACGAAGCGGTTTTAAGGAAGGTAACAGCGGATCTTAAGCAGGCGTATTATGACTGGTACCTGATTGTTAAGTCAATCGAAATCACGCAAAAGAATAAGGAGCTATCAGAGAAATTTCTTAAGATTTCTGAGGCGAAGTACGAGGTGGGACTTGGGATTCAGCAGGATGTCATAAGGGCGCAGGTAGAGGTCTCTAAATTTATCGAACAGCTTGAGATTCTCCGACAGCAAAAAGGGGTTATTGAATCAAAGATAAACAGTATTCTCAATCGGCCCCCTGTGGATACGTTAGGGGCCCCGGAAGATTTAGAGAAACCAGCCCTAAACTTAACGGCAAAGGATCTTTATAAACTGATTGAAGATAACTCTCCTATCCTGAAAATGAGAGAAAAGATTGTGGAGAGTGAAACGGAAGCGCTAAACCTGGCCAAGAAACAATACTATCCCGACTTCTCCATAGGTGTTTCACCGGGAATTATGGGCATGATGGGTGGCGGAATCCAGGGTATCGGGAAGTAGACGTGGGTTTAAGAGTGCCCCTCTATTTTTGGCGTAAACAGAGGTTTGGTGTTCAGGAAGCAGCTCTAGAATTGAGTGCAGCAAGGGCAGAATACTCTAGTGAAAAGCAAGACGTCTTGTTCATGATAAATGATAATTACCTCTCCGCCAAAACGTCAGAGAATCTTATCGACCTGTACAGGGATGGCATCATACCTCAATCAAATCTATCCCTTAATTCGGCGATATCTGGCTATCAGGTCGGGGACATAGATTTTCTCACGCTCCTGAATAACCTTACGACCCTTTTCAACTTCGAAATTGAATACTACAGACAGCTAGCACAGTATCACAAGGCAATTGCGAGACTGGAGGAAATTACGGGCGTGGACTTGACGCAATCAAACGGCTCTTCCCTTCCCCCTTGAGGGGGAAGGTGAGGATGGGGGTGCAGGTAAACCCCCACCTTAATCCTCCCCCACTCGTGGGGGAGGAAATTAATTGGGAGGACACTGAAATGATTAATAGAAAAAAAATGCTAAAGATTGCTTCCGTTTTCATCGTCATAATTTTTGTTGCCATAGTTCTCTACAAATTCGGCTACAAGATCCCCGTTTTGAAAGAGATTCCCCTCTTTTCTAAAGGCCATGAACATCAGTATAGGCCCGTACTTACTGAAGAAGGAGACATCGAATACTGGACCTGCACAATGCATCCATCCGTGAGGCTTAAAGATCCCGGAACCTGCCCAATTTGCAAGATGGATTTAGTACCGGTGATGAAAAAACAAACTTCGAATGAAGAAAAACCGCGTGAGAAATTGAACGACATGCAGGGAATGCATCATATGCCTGGAATGAGCATGGAAAAATCTTCTTCGGACAAGCAAGGTATGGATTCACCGTCCAAATTTATCGTATCCCCGGAACGGCAGCAAATCATCGGTGTTAAGACGAGAGCCCGTCACCACCCGAGATATGACAAAGGTCATCCGTACCGTGGGAATGGTAGTGCTCGATGAAACCAAGATCGAGCAGATACACACAAAGATAAGCGGATGGATTGAAAAGGTGTTTGTTGATTACACATGGCAGCACGTAAAAAAAGGAGACTCCCTATTTTCAATCTATAGCCCCGAACTTGTTTCGACCCAGGAGGAATATCTTCTTGCCCTAAAATCTAAAAGGATTCTAGGAGACAGCAAATTCGTCGAGATCTCAGATAGCGCTAACTCCCTGTTAGAAGCTTCGAAGAGGAGACTAGAGCTCTGGGACATTTCAGAACAGCAAATCAGGGATCTAGAGCAAACCGGAAAGGTAAAGAAGAGCCTTGTGATTTATTCTCCCATCTCGGGTCATGTCATGTACAAGAACGCCTTTGAAAACATGTTTGTAGAACCAAACACAATAATCTATAAGATTGCAGATCATAGCAACGTTTGGGTTAACGCGGACATATACGAGAATGAAATTTCGCTCGTTAAGCTGGGTCAAGAAGTTTCGATGACTGTTGCTTCTCTTCCAGGCCAAGTCTTCACTGGAAAGGTCACGTTCATATGGCCGCACCTTCAGCCTGAGACCAGGACAACAAAAGTCCGAATAGAGTTTCCAAATCCTGATTTAAAACTCCTCCCTGAAATGTACGCCAATGTCGAGATCGAGATTCCGCTGGGCGAAAAATTGACCATCCCCGCCAGCGCGGTTTTACGAACGGGAAAACAAGACCTCGTTTTTGTGGACATGGGGGAAGGGAAAATGCAGATAAGAAGGGTCGAACTAGGTCAAAAAGTCGATGATTATTATGAGGTACTGAGAGGCTTAAATAAAGGAGACGCCGTTGTGTCCCGCGCAAATTTCCTGATTGATGCGGAGAGCCAGATCCAGGCCGCGGTGGCAACTTGGGGTGAGAATCCACCAGAAAAAAGTGAACCTACATATGAGATGGAATTCGAAAAGGAGCCGGGAAAGACCCAAGAGTCGAGGCCAGAGACATATCCATTGATTTATGAATGTGAATGGAATTAAGAAACTAAAACTCAACGGAAAACATACTAAGGGGAAGAGAAATGATAGAGAAAATTATTGAGTTTACTGCGAGGAACAAATTCTTAACTGTAGTCTTCGTATTATTCGTTGCCAGCTGGGGATTCTGGGCGATGAAAAATACACCACTGGATGCAATTCCAGACCTCTCTGACGCCCAAGTTATAGTATTTACCGAATGGGAAGGTCGTAGTCCAGACCTCGTTGAAGACCAGATTACATACCCAATTGTCACCACTATGATTGCCGCCCCCAAAGTCAAGTTTGTTAGCGGACAGTCGATGTTTGGACTGTCCTTTATATATATAATATTCGAGGATGGGACGGATATATATTGGGCAAGGAGCCGTGTACTTGAATATCTGAACGAAGTTACAGGAAAGTTTCCCGAAGGGGTCACCCCCACATTAGGACCGGACGCAACAGGGGTTGGATGGGTCTTTGAATACGCCCTTGTAGATGAAAGCGGAAAAAACGATCTAGCCGAACTGCGTTCATTCCAAGATTGGTATCTTCGGTATTGGCTTGAAGCTGTACCCGGGGTTGCTGAGGTTGCAAGTGTGGGAGGCTTTGTAAAGCAATATCAGATAGAAATTGATCCGAATAAACTCTTCGCATATGGTATACCGATAAATCAGGTTATAAAAGCAATTAGGAAGGGCAATAACGACGTGGGAGGAAGGGTTGTCGAGTTCGCCACTACAGAATTCTTCGTAAGGGGAAGGGGATACATAAAATCGGTTGAAGACATCGAGAAGGTCCTTGTGGGCACAAATGGTAATGGTACTCCTGTCTATATACGGGATATCGCAAACGTGCAGCTCGGATCCGATATGAGAAGGGGCTAGCCGAGCTAGACGGAAAAGGAGAAACGGTAGGAGGAATCGTCATTATGCGCTACGGCGAGAATGCTCTCAATGTTATCGAAAGGTAAAGAAAAAATCGAAGATATAAAGCCGTCTCTGCCCGAAGGGTGTAAAGTAGTAACCACTTACGATCGCTCTGACCTCATCGCCGCGCTATCGAGACGCTGAAGGGAAAACTCATTGAGGAGAGTATTATAGTAAGTATCGTCATTGTGATTTTTCTTTTTCACTTTCAGGAGCTCGATAATTCCTATCCTGACGATCCCGCTCGCCGTTTTAATGGCCTTTATACCCATGTACTACATGAAGCTAACCTCTAATATTATGTCTCTCGGTGGAATAGCGATTGCTATAGGGGCTATGGTCGATGCCTCAATAGTGCTTGTGGAGAATGTGCACAAGAAGCTCGAGAAATGGCAGACAGAGGGGAAAAGGACGAAGACTCGATGTTATTCTCGATGGGATGAAAGAGGTGGGAAGACCGATTTTCTTTTCACTTTTTATCATAACGGTTTCTTTCTTACCTGTATTTACATTGGAATCCCAGGAGGGAAGGCTATTTAAACCCCTCGCCTTCACAAAAACATTTTCCATGTTCTTTGCCCTCTTCTAGCAATAACGATCACCCCGCTTTAATCGTCCTTCTGATAAAGGGAAAAATCAGGCCGGAAGAGAAAACCCGATAAGCCGATTACTTATAAAGCTCTATGATCCTGTGGTAACGTTAGTTCTCCGTTTCAAAAAAACAGTTTTATTAGCATCAGCTGTAATTCTGATCTTAACCATTTTTCCCTTTCTCCAGCTCGGCTCCGAATTCATGCCTCCGCATTGAACGAAGGGACGATACTCTACATGCCGTACCGCAGTGCCGGGAATCTCTATAACCGAAGCCGCGAAAATTCTCCATACCCAGGATAAAATGCTAATGGAGTTCCCGAGGTTGAGCGGGTGTTTCGGAAAAATTGGTCGCGCGGAGACGGCTACTGATCCGGCCCCTCTCAGCATGGTTGAAACTGTGGTTACCCTCAAGCCAAAGGAGCGAGTGGCGAAAAGGAATGACATGGGACATGCTGGTATCTGAAATGAATCAGAATGTAAAATTTCCCGGAATGGCGAACATATTCTGGATGCCCATAAAAGCAAACGTTGAGATGCTAACAACGGGCTTTAGAACCTATCGGGATAAAGGTTTTTGGGCCTAGCTTAAAAATCGAGGAAATAGGAAATACAATAGAAGGTGCGCTTCAGGGATTCCCGGGAACGAGGAGTGTGTTTGCAGAAAGGATAACGGGTGGATACTTCTTGGACTTTGAGTATCAAACGCGATCAAGCAGCAGCTATGGACTGAATGTTGAGAATGTAGAAGATGTTATAGAAACAGCAATTGGGGGTAATAATATTACAAGGACTATCGAAGGTCCGGAGAGATATCCTGTAAATGTTAGATATCAAGGGAACTACGAATGGACATAAGGAGCTTGAAAGAGTTTTGTTCCACACCCTCTGGCGCGCAGATTCCAATAGACCAGTTGGCCGATATTCGTATTTCAATCGGGCCCATCCGGAGATAAAAAAGGAGGAGGCAAAAGGTTGGCTATGTTTATGTTGACATGAGGGGAAGGAATATTGGGTTATGTAAAAAAAGCGAAAAAAGTTGTTGAGAAAATGTAAAGCTACCGCCGGGATATCACATGGAGTGGCCGGACAGTATCAATATCTGCACAGGGTAAAAGAGAGACTGAAATTAGTAGTACCTCTTACTCTTCTAATAATCTTTCTCCTTTTATTCTTGAATTTTAATTCAATCACGGAAACTTATGTAATTCTTTCTGTTCCTTTCGCCTTGTCGGCGGTATATGGCTCCTGTATATTCTGGGATATAATATGAGTGTCGCGGCATGGGTCGGATTATCGCTCTTGCTGGGCTTGCCGCTCAAACAGGGGTGGTAATGATCATCTACCTCGATGAGTTTTATGAGAAGATGATTAAAGAAGGGCAAAAAGATTCAAAGAGCCTGGCAAAGGCCATACACGACGGAGCGGTACAAAGGGTTAGACCGAAAATGATGACCGTTATGGCAATGATAATGGGGCTTCTTCCACTTATGTGGAGTCACGGGGCAGGCGCCGACGTAATGAAACGTATTGCAGCACCTATGGTGGGTGGCCTCGTAACATCAACGATTCTCACACTCATCATAATCCCTGCAATTTATGAAATCTGGAGGGGAAGGGGCCTATCAAAAATCGAAGATTGAAAAAACACTGACATCTATAAGGAAATTTATAAGATTTTAAAACAACTGGATATCTAAATGGAAAACGTTATATTGCTAATAATTGTTACCATTCTCACGTATGCCTGTGGCAGCAATTTACCTTGGGCAGGGATTACAAAAACGCAATTAGGCTGATGAGAAGTTATCTGAATCGAATTAAAAGATATCCCGAGGATAAGTCGTAAATTTAGGCCCAAATAGACTCTCATGATAATCTATCAGAATACCTAGAATAAGGAATTAAATTATGCCGGAGATTCGACAAGACCCTACCACTAAAGAATGGGTGATTATTGCGACGGAAAGGGGTAAGAGACCGCATGACTTTATAAGAAGGGGTGACAAAGAAGAATTGCCCCCATTTGTTGCTTCTTGCCCATTTTGTCCAGGCAACGAATCCCAGACCCCTCCAGAAGTGCTTGCTTATACCGAATCAAATAAAGCCAGTGAGTCAAACTGGCTTGTAAGAGTAACTCCCAATAAGTACGCCGCACTAGTACGCGGAGGAACAATAGAAAGAAAGGAAAACAAGTTTTTCAGAAAAATGGACGGTATCGGCGCCCACGAGGTAATTATTGAAAGCCCATACCATAATAGGCTCATCCCTCTCATGAATCAAAAAGAGGTAGAGGATATTTTAAGGGCGTATAGGGAAAGATATAACGCATTAAAAAAAGACCCTATGATTAAGCTGATTATAATTTTTAAGAACCACGGAGAATCGGCCGGTACTTCGCTGGTTCATCCCCATTCACAGCTTGTGGCAACTCCCGTAGTGCCAATGCACGTAAGAAAAAAGTATGAAGTTGCTACTGCGTACTTCGACGATACAGGAAGGTGCATATACTGCGATATATGTGAGGATGAATTGACGGCTGAAAAACGAATAGTTTTAAAAACGGATAAATTCGTTGTTTTTCATCCCTTTGCTTCCCGTTCCGCCTTTGAAACATGGATAGCTCCGAGAAGGCATTTATCCTCCTTTGGCAACATCCCTACCGAAGACATTCCTGACCTTGCAAGCATGTTACAAATCACCCTACTAAAGATTTATAAGTCACTCAATAATCCTGACTTTAACTTCGTGATCCATACTGCACCCGTGGACGACGAAAATAAGAGCTATTACCTCTGGCATATTCAGATCATACCAAGACTCACAACAGTGGCCGGGTTTGAAATCGGCTCGGGAATCTTCATAAATACTTCCCTTCCGGAAGAAACAGCAGAATTTCTAAGGAATGTAAAGACTTAGTCTAATTGTATAGGCTATTTTCCGAATCCTAACCGGCGGTAAAAACGGGTAAACTAGCATTGAGCCGATAGGACTATATAAAAAAAGAATACTTTCTTATTATATATTTGATTTTTCTCTGGGTCTAAAAGATAACTATTTATCTAGCTGTAGTATGGAAGATGTAGCAACTCTCCCCCCATGATCTCTTTGAAATTTTTCAGCATCGTCTCTGGAGGCAAAGGCAAGTACCGTCGGTGTGTACCTACTCCAATCCAAATAAAATGGAGTCCTAGAGTCGGAGAAAAGATGACTATGCAAGTATTTATGAAAAGGATTTACATCGCTTCCTATTACATAAAATGCCTTTTGGGGGTTCAAAAAGTTTCCGGAATAAAAGTCAGAAACGCGTAGAAATTTAATTTCCTTTCCAGTTGTTCTCTGATAATTGAGAACGCAGGTGATGCTACAAGCCATTTTAGGTGTCGATTCGCCCTCAACTGAAACCATGACCCTTGCGTCGTGTGGCATTTTTACATAACAAAATGGGCACTCCCCTTTGTCAGCACTGCAACTAATCAATGCGAGTACTAGGAAAATAAGATACAATGACTTTACTATCATGTTTTTCAAGCCCTTTGTGAAATAAATTTCTTATAAAACCTATGAATGAACACTAACCCGCATAATATTCTACCGGATTGCGCATAAAATTACTTTTTTTGAGTCACATTGATGAAATTGATATTAGTAATTGAAAAGTAGGTCCAACGGTAGGAGGTCTTGACGTTTATGATTTTAACACCTTTTAAAATTCCACTGACTATTTGCAATAGGGAAGTGAAGAAAGTTGAGCATTTAAAAAACTATAATTTAATAATCATATAATATTTACAGGCTATTACAACGTATTCATAAACTATTACTTTACTACACAGAGAAAAGCATTTTAGACTTTGAAGTTTCTATTTGAACTCGAAATCGGCATCACTTGCACTTCTTACATTTTTTCAGATTATTCATAAAAAAACGAGAAACCCATATCACTCTCTGAATAGAGAAAATGTGTACAGGTCGCTGCTTTCTGTATTGCCATTCACTATCACACCGTCGTGATGCCACCATCAAATAAGTTCATGGCAGATAACAAGGACTCCCAATTCCTTGCTTCATGACTCAATAACAATTTATATGATAATAAATAATCATGTTATGGTAATATGAATCAAGATAATAGATAATGACTTTGCAATAAGGAGGTAAGAGATGAAAGTGATATGGACAATCTTAATTTTTATTATACTTGTTATCGTAGGCTTTTTTATCTTCATCTACATGGGGAAGTATGATGTCGCAGCTACTAAGCCCCACACAAAACTTACAGAATTTATATTGAACACTGCGACAGAACAGTCAATCAGATCCCATGCAGGAGGTATTACCGTTCCTTCGCTTGATGATGACTCAATGGTTAAGACGGGATTCAATCACTATAATGAAATGTGTGTCGGATGTCATGGTGCTCCAGGTGTCAAACCCTCCGAAATAGGGAAAGGACTATATCCCGAACCGCCAGACCTCGCCGATGTCATTGAGGAATTGAGCTCAGAGGAGCTCTATTGGATTACCAAGAACGGAATTAAAATGACAGGAATGCCCGCCTTTGGACCCACTCACAGTGAAGAAGAACTATGGTCAATTGTAGCCTTCCTGAGGCAGCTTCCCGACCTGACTCCCGAAGAATATAAAGCGATGATAGAAAAGGAAAAAGCGCCCAATCATGACCAGGGAAATATTCATGAGCATCATCATGAACCTTAAAGCAAAAGCAACAATAGTGAGAGTTCCCCGGACAGGGATTTTCCCCCTGGAGGGAAAGCCGATTATTTCTTGATTCCGGCAGGATCCCTTGCCTGGGCTACCGGATACAATGTAGTTGCTATCCCTCTCGCTGCAGGGGTTCTATATCCTTTAAGAATACTTCTGAGCCCAGCACTAGGCGCTGTGCTAATGTCACTGAGTACAGTAATCGTCGCCATAAATGCGAAATTTCTTAGAATTGAGAGATGAACAAGCATAAATGAGTAAATTTTTATCTCAGAACGGATTTACAGAAAATGTAGATGAAGTGAGATTTCATGAGATTGAATATGTTGACACCGTCACAAAATAGGTTTAAATCTAAATAAGTAAAATAAGACCAATTTGAAATGATAATTGGACTCAGGAGGTAATAAATATGAGAAGATTTATAATTTCAATCGCTGTCATAATGTGTTTGGCCAATTTCTCATTTGCAGAGGGCCCTGTGCAGCAAAAACCGGGACAGAAGGGTATGCCTGGTCCGGGTATGATGAGAATGCACGGGATGATGGGGGGAAAGCACACTTCGATGTATGGCATGATGATTCACCATCTTTTGATGAAAGCGAATAATCTGGATCTTAACGACGAACAGAAAAAGGAGCTGTCGAAGATAAATGAAACGTATCTGTATCCGATCGTTCAAAAAGATGCTGATTTTAAAATCTCCCACATTAAGGTCATGGATATGTTGCACGACCCCAATTTTGACCCCTCGAAGGTAAAAGAGGAAATCAAAAACTCTAACGATATCAGTCTTGCCATGGCTGATCTCTACGTAAACGGCCTTGTATCAATAAGAAAAACAATTGGTGTGGAAAATTTCAAAAAAATTATGGCCCCGACACCTATGATGCCTGGTCAAATGATGAAAATGGAGAGCAAGGAACAAGCTCCTCCTGAAAAACAGGAATAGCATATTTCGGGGGAATGGTAGTTTAGAATTCCTGCGCCGGATCAGTAGCCGGATGAGTTCGTCCTTTTACGCGGTTCGCTATTGAGGAGTTAGGCTGATCCTCTTATGCTTCAGCCCGTCTAGGCAGGCATGAAGACGAGTGCACAAGATAGTCAATCCTTTCGAGAAGCGCCAAGCGTCGCGTATCAGCATATTTACAGCGACGGAAAATGGTTTATACGTCATCAAGAGGAACTAGAATCGCTGCCTTCGATGATTCGGCCTTTCCTTTAACAAGACATTGATTAAACGAATGTGAAATCGCTAGACGCAAAACCCTCTCTAGAAAATCTCATTGAAAGCCAAGATTTGGGATTGGAAATTTTCCATCCCGGGGAATTGGAAATAACGAAAGAGCTCGCAGAACTATGCCATGTCGGAAGAAACTCAAAAGTTCTGGATGTAGCTTCGGGAACTGGTCACAGCGCCTGTTACTTGGCAGAGAGCTTCTCTTGTCACGTTATCGGAATAGATGCCTCCGATTACATGATTGAAAAAGCCAGAAGGAAAGGGAAAGAAAAAAACTTAACTGTTGAATTCAAAAAAGCTGATGCGCACGACTTACCTTTTACTGATAACACGTTTGATGTTGTAATTTCAGAGTGCACAACATGTGTTCTTGAAAAAAAACTAGCGATCGCTGAAATGGTGAGAGTCGTACGTCCTGGAGGATATGTAGGGATCCACGATATCTGCTGGAAAGAGGATACGCCTGAGCAGATGAAGCAACCCCTCGACAAGATTGAAGGTGAAAAACCTGAGACGATTGAGGGATGGAAAGATCTGTTTGAGAGAGCCGGGCTCATAGATGTGAAGACAGTGGATAAATCTTACCTATTCCCAAAATGGATAATAAACATAAAGGATAAATTGGGGGTAAAGGAGCGTTTCAAAATCATATTAAAAATCTTAAGAACATGGGGAATAAATGGATTTTTTAGAATAAAAAAATCGGAACAAATTTTCCAGAGTAAGTACGTTGGTTACGGAATAATAATCGGCAGGAAACTCCAATCCGTACCAACGGTAACGGACTAATAATAGTTTTTGATGAATAAAATTCAGAAAACCGAAAAAGGCTTGAATCTTCAAATATGTATATGACCGTTTTACCACTCCATAATATAACAGTAGCAGCTAGTCTAGCCTGAGTTGTGCATCGTAAACGCACCCCAAGAGCAGCCATGACGTACGGCATTTAAGCACGTAGTCGCTGCTCATTTTTCTTTTGTAGCTCCGCGTTGAGATAAGCATTGGGGTCGTGATACAGTGCTCCCGACGGTAGCCATTCCCATAGCTTACCGAGGTCTTTCTTAATAATACTCGCGTGAAACTGCGGAAGATCGATGGTTTCTCCTTCAAAGTAGTCTCTGAATTTTCTGTCGGTATCCAGAAGGCTTCGAACTTTTCGATAAAATTTGATTCTCCCAAATCCCTCGCTTGATACCGCACGCATAAGGTTCATCCATCTTGGTATTCTAGAAGTAGTCGCGCGGAAACGGTTGTAAATAGATCGCCATGAAAATGAATACTCGGCCAGATCAATCAAATGATCATAAAATTCGGGCCAGGAATAGTTTTTTGGCTTTACATTCATAGCGTGATTGTTATTGAGGAAATGAAAAGGAAATGGTATAACCCGATTCTGGCGTTGGTATTGAAGATTTATTGGAGCAGCTTGGCCAAAAGCCGTTAGAAGTGGGTAAGCAGGAAAGGCTGCAGGTGACATATCTACAAATCTTTTTGTTAACTCAAATGATTCAGGGGCTTCATCGCTATCCAGTCCAATTACAAAGTTTGTCTGCACATAAGGGATATAGCGCAAAATCGTGTTCACATGCTCTGAAACAACAATGAGTTTCTCCATTCCCTGCCTCTGACCGGTTTTTGACTTATTCCCCATATCAAACCAAGATTCAATTCCAGGTAAGATAGCCTTGAATCCATTATGTTGTAGGCGTCTTAGGTGTGGCTCCGAAAGGATGGATAAACTACTCTCCGCAATAAAATCTACACTGTTAGCTGGAACCGCTTCCTCCAGCGTTTCCATATAATCATCGAACCTAACACCGAAATTCGGGTCATACCAGCTTACGAGGGGCCGGTCAAACTTCTTTAGTAAGAATCGTAGATCGTCCCTTATTACATCAAATTCGAGGGGTTGATAAGGCTGATTGGCATCAATGCAAAAACTGCAGGTATAAGGACATCCCATACTACCGATCATTGGCACAACCTTTATCCAAGGGGCCTTTACAAGCGCTTGTGAGATATACTTCCAGCGTTCGCGGACTCCCGGAAGAGTCGTTGGCTGTCTAGGTGCGGACAAGTACTGCCCGAGGGGTCGTTGTTGCGCGCAGCCCTGCAGCAGATCCCGGCATAGTTTTTCATCTGTCATACCCAGAATATAGTCAAAGTACTTCTGTGCATCCTCTGGATAACAACGAGCATGGGGGCCACCTAGCACGGTGATCACTCCGTCGCGCCTATACCTACTACTTAATGCGTATGCCTGCAAAGCAGATTGCGAAAATGCACTAATAAAAACGACATCAACGTCTTTCGGCACTTCTTTGTCAAGGTCCTCGATGCCAGTATATAGGAATAACGAGACCTCATGCCCAAGGCTTTCACACCAGCAGGCAATAACTTGGGGCATAATTCCGGCGAGATTAGCATGCATGAGACGTGCCCACAAGGATCGATTTGGTGCTTTAGTTATAAAATCTATTATTCCAATCTTGAGTTTCTTCATATTTCATCCTTTTTGACTAGGTTGAAAAAGTCGGAATGACATTGGCACCCGAATAAGGTGGACTAGAAAAAAAGGCTCACTTTGAAGCTTCCTGGAAAACGCAAAATCATGATTATTCCTTGAACCGTTTTCTGTCTAACTTTGGAAATTCTATTGCCACTGAATGACAGGAAGATGACGGGAGGATTACAATTTTGTAATTTTTCTTTGGTCTTAGGTTTGCTGGGGAAATCTCAGTATAACCATCGTTCCCATACTAGGCACGCTCTGAATCGCAACTGTACCGCCATGGAGGTCCATAATGGACTTGACCAAAGCCAATCCCAACCCAGAGCCTTGAGGGCATTGAGACCTTGCAAGGTTGGTTCTGTAGAAGCGATCAAAAACTTTTGGAAGATGTTCTTGTCCAATTCCGAAACCGGTGTCACTTACGATGACTTCAACACCTTGACCATCCAATTGCTTTACGCAAAGGGCAATCTTTCCTCCAGGGAGGGTGTAGTGGAGCGCATTGGAAAGCAGGTTGCTCACGGCTCGACGAAATAAGATTGAATCCACATTCAGGCGAGCGTTTCCATGGCAGACGACATTGATCCCTTTCTCTTCGGCAAAAGCCTCGTGAAATTCACGAACAATTTCGATCTCTTCATGTGCTTCGAGCACGGATCGATTAATTTGGGCATCTTTGCATTCAGCACGTGCCAGAAAAAGTAGGCTGTCGATCATTCGAGAGAGCCTTCCATATTCCTCCAGGCTAGATTCAATGACCTGACGATACTCGTCGGGACTTCTGGATCTTAAAAGAGCAACCTCAGCTTCGCCTAAGAGGTTATTAATAGGGGTGCGTAGTTCATGGGCCAGGTCTGCGGAAAACTGTGATAGTTGAGTAAACGAATCCTCAAGACGGTTGAGCATCTCATCGAACGCAGTGGCAAGGTCTTTCAACTCCCTTGGCCATCGCGCCGCATCAATCCGATCCCCGAGCTGGACTGCTGTGATTCGTCGTGCAAGACTTGTTATCTCCCGCAGTGGCTGCATCCCTTTACGCGCAATCGATACGCCTGCTCCAGCTGAGAATAAGACACCTATAAGAATTACAACTATTACGTTTCGACGGTAATCATGTATCAGGGTTTCTTCTTTTGACACATCTAGTGCTAACTGGAGAAGTCGCTTTTCCCCAGAGGAATGATCGAGCTCCGCCCAAGCTGCCATTAGTAGGTAGAAATTACCGTTAGGCGATTTCCATTTTACCCCTTCTACAGGCTTTTCCACAAGACCAATTGGTTGCGGAAACAGATCCTTAGTAATTATGTTAGCCATCTGAGGGGTCTCAATAAGAGTGTGCTCTTTCTCGTCTAATACCCTTGAATAGTAAATTGCAAACTTGTGAGCCGCTTCCTCTAATTTGACCTCTTCATCCAGGGCTAGTGGATTGGAGGGATGGTTGCTTAGAATAACTCGTATAACATTAATTTTGTCCGCCAGGAACTGGTTCTCATCCAATTCCAAATTGGTTTTAAGCTCCCAGTACAAAAATATTGTAGCCAGGGTAAGCATACCAAGGGCTGACAATGTGTAGAGAAGAGCTAGCCTTCCGGTGATCGACTGGCACCAAGATACGATTGGAGAATATATCTTTTTTATTATTTTCTCAGGAGTCTTCGATAACATAACCTACACCACGGATAGTGCGAATCAGCTTTTCAGTAAAAGGGTCATCCACTTTTCTACGAAGTCTTCGAACCGCCACATCGACAACATTGCTGTCACTATCAAAATTCATGTCCCACACCTGTTCCGCGATATAAGTTCGTGACAGAACCTCGCCTTTTCTTCTCGCCAGAAGAGACAAAAGAGCAAATTCCTTCGCTGTCAAGCCAAGTTGTTTCTCGCCGCGTGTGGCTTTATGCCTCACAAGATCTATCTCCAGATCTGCAATCGAAACTATTTCTGATTGCCTGGATGAGCCACGACGAAGCACAGAGCGTATGCGGGCAAGTAGTTCGGAGAATGCAAAAGGCTTGACCAGATAGTCGTCTCCTCCAAGTTCTAGTCCTTTTACTCGGTCGTGAACAGAGTCGCGAGCCGTAAGAAAAAGAACCGGAATGGGATTGCTACCACGTCTTATTTCCGTCATAACAGACCATCCATCCTTCTCCGGGAGCATTACATCGAGGATAATGAGGTCGTATTCACGCCTTTGTGCGAGGAGTAGCCCTTCGTCGCCATTACCAGCGATATCCACTATAAATCCATTTTCAGACAATCCCTTGCTGATAAAAGCAGCCGTCTTCCTATCGTCCTCAACCATCAAAATGCGCATATTTCGTAATCCAAAATCAATTAAACTGGGACCAACCTATCAATAAGAATATAATTCAGGTCCATAATACAAAAATTTCCCTTATTTGATACTATATTCTAACATCTGATCTCACATCCCAAAATGCTCAGTAGCCAGGGAGACGTTTATTAATTTTACCTTTTGAATCCCCGTGGTTTTACCGCGGGAATATAATCGGGTTGTCCTTTTGGCTATGAACAAGATAGAATCTCAGTATGAGCCCAGTAAAGAGGACTTGACTTTCCGCTATACTGTAAAGTTTATAGTGATCTTAGATGCAAATTAATTGATCTGAAGGATAGATATATGAAAGAGAAACCGATTTTCATCGGTGAGGTAGCCAAATAGACTAAGGCGAAGCCTAAAACCATCCGCTATCATGAGCAAATAAGTCTTTTGCCCAAACCAAAACGAGAGAGGAATAACTACAGGGTTTATTCTCAAGATATAATAAGGTGGATTAATTTCATAAAAAAAGCCCAGAGTCTAGGATTCACCTTGAGAGAAATCACAGAGATCCTTGCTTTAGGGAATAGAGGGTTCGCGCCATGCAGTCATGTTCGAGAACTTTTGAGACAGCGGAACATTGATCTCGAACAGAAATTAGCGGAGCTTACCACACTCAGACGAGAGCTTAGAAAACTTGAACATGATGGGGCAAGCATGAAAACGGTAGAAGATGATAAAGGCGAGGGAATTTGCCCTCAAACTGAGAAGGTTACCGTTCGGCTATCTAAAAATACTTATAAGGCATTATTACCAAGTAAATAGCCATGTCGCAGAGAATTGAGACATTTTTCGTACAATCATGAAGATACCGCTTATTGTGATGATACTGTATATAGCGAATTAACATTCCGAAAAGGCAGTGCAGTGCTCGAAGACCACTTTACGATCTAGAATATCAGACTCTGATAGAAGTATTGGATAACAAAGATTCCAATTTCAAGCCACAACTTTCACATAATTATTGTCTCCAAAATGGGGCATCCCATCCACTAATTCTAATTGTCGGACAGCTTCTTGAGCTAAAGTTTGTTCGACGAGCATCTCAACAAAGGCTTTTATAGTTACTCCACCCATTATGAGCAAAAACTTCAACGAACCTAAAACATGTCCAATGTAGTGAATTCGTACAAAGGTTTTGCAGTAACCACCCTCAAATCATGAAGAACTATTGAATAAATCCTCGGCATATTAATTGCAGCACAAATCAAGAAACTAAAAATAAGGAGCGATTTGATATGTCTCACAAATTAAGAGTCCTAAGAAAAAGGCGTATGCCGAACATAGAGTGTCCACAATTAGGCTTTTTAATATTGATTCTTTTCAGTGTATTTTTTGTCACCGCTTGTGATGGAGGGGGAGACCACCAAGGGGATGATGGGTCTATGCCAGGAATGCAAACGAGAGAAGTCACCGGAGTTGTCAGTGAAGGAATAGCAATGCAATTTTACCCGGGCACTAACAAAACAATTATCTTAGGTATGAATCTTTATGACCTTATTTCGCCTTGCAGTGCATATGCTACAGGGCAAGCTGGAACATTCATCGTGAGTGCAATGGGAAGAAATGGCTCAGTCCATGAAACTGATACTGACCCCGCAACCGGAGGGTTTAGTCTTAATCTCCCAGTTGACGATTGTTATACAATGAGCTTTACAGCCCATACCGGCCCTGGAATGATGGATGAATTTCGGGATTTTATGGCGTTTCAGTGTGGTCCGGAGCATATAGGAGATTTTGACGATCAGTTCTGCCTATCTTCGGGGAATAATCCTGTCGACCTGGGAGCGATCACCTTACATTCCGACCATAGCTTTGCCATGCCCATGCATAACCCGCTTCAAGAAGTAGACACGAATGGGAATGGAACTATGGATTTTCATGACCCCGATTACATATGTGGGAACGTTGAAGATGCCAACCACGATGGATATTATGATGACGACTTTGACCACGATGGTTTTCACGACGATGATATGAACCATGACGGATTTCATGATGGTGACATGAATCACGATGGCTTTCACGATGGAATGGAACCAGATCACGGTATGGGACCTGGAGGAGGCATGCCGCATCGGTAGGAATAGCTGAGAGGTTTTATTCTTTAACGAATTGGGAGAATAGTCAAAAGTGTTGGATAATCTCCAATCGGGATTGACATTTAGCATTGGCCTACACGAGGCAAGGAAGCAAAACCGTTGAAACTGTAAAGGGTTCAGGAAGCACTATCCCTACCCTTTATCCACGCCTCTATGTTCGCTTTGATTAGATTCTTGATTTCCCTCACTTGCTCAATTTTTTCCTCATCGGTCCCGACAAATTTTGACGGGTCGGGGAAACTCCAGTGAAATCGTTCCTCACATGAGGGGAATACCGGACATGCCTCTGCCGATGTTTCATCACATACTGTTACAACATACGTGTAATGCCTTCCTGCTTTTAATAGGTCAAATACCGATTTAGTTTTCTTGCCGGTTATATCTATTCCCTCTTCCTTTAAAACTTCTGCAACATAAGGATTCAGTACGCCAGGTTCTAATCCTGCGCTTTCAGCCTCAAATCTATTTCCGGCAATTTCTCTGAGCAATTCTTCGGCCAATTGACTACGCGCACTATTGTGAACACATACGAACAGTACTTTTTTCTTGGCCATATTTTTCCTATCGAATAAACACTACTATAGTTTAAACGGTTGTCCCCCGGCACCTAGCTATGTTTCTTAGCGCGTACAAATGCACTCATGATTTTTCCATCGACGGGTGTCGCAAGGTTATCTAAATCTACCCCTGAATCCTGGAGAAAACCTCTCGCATCTTCGACATTGTAGATACGTGTAGCCTCCACACTAATATCGACGAAACCAGCCCGCTCCAATTTGGGTTTATACTCGGTTTCCTCGAGGGCACCAGCAATGCAACCTATCCAGAGTTCTACGTTCCTTCGAATCTCAACAGGCATTGTCCCTCTGAATACTATATCTGATACCGCAAGACGACCGCCTGGTTTCAGTACACGGAAGGCCTCTTTTAGTGCGCGATCCTTGTTTACCGAGAGGTTGATAACACAGTTTGAGATGATAACGTCGACAACACCGTCTGGAAGCGGAATATTTTCAATTTCGCCTTTCAGGAACTCTACGTTTTCAATCCCAGATTTTCTTTGATTATCACGAGCCAATGCCAGCATCTCATCACTCATATCAATTCCAAATACCTTACCAGTCGGCCCTACCCTCTTCGCTGACAGTAATACATCTATTCCACCGCCCGACCCAAGATCAAGCACAATCTCGTCCGGATTGAGCTCGGCAAGCGCAGTCGGATTACCGCAACCAAGGGATATTAGTAAAACTTCGATTGGGATTCCAGCCGATTGATCAGATTGATATAAAGTAGACGTAATGGAATCAAACTTTTTTTGCCCTCCGTAACCTCCGCAACATGAGGAACTACCCTCACCAGCAATCTGTTGCGCTAATTTACTATATTTTTTCCTCACAGTCTCCTTAAGACTGTCATCAACTCCTGAGCCTCCCGCAGGTACTTCGTCTCTATTAGTGGAACTCATGAAACACCTCCTATTTGCAAATCGATGCAATTGTCTCAGGTCTCACGGCACGACTACGAGAACAGCACTCGGCGAAAAGAAAAGAGAGCAAATCCTCCAGCGCCTTGGAATTTGCCGAATACCATAAGAATTGTTTGTCACGTCTGATCTTAATCAGATCGACGCGTTTTAACCTTTCAAGGTGATGCGACAGGGTCGATCCTGGAATTCCAAGTGCCGCCTGAATCTCACCGACAACCACGCCTTCAGGATAAGCCGAAAGCAAAAGCCTCATAATCCTGAGCCGTGCCTCCGTGCCCATTGCCGATAGCATATCTGCATAATTTGCTATGTTTTCGTTGCTGGCGTGTAATTCCATAGTTTTAGAATAATGGAAATACGAACAATGTCAAGCCTGAATTTGGAAATTGCCACGCATTAATACATAAGCTTGTCTAGACCAGCTGGCTGCGAAAGATATATATACCTTCAACAGACGAGAAGGACAGTCCTTCTACAACGTCTGTCACGAGCAAGCCTGCCCTGAGTCCAATCGAAGGGACTCGTGACCTACTCAAAGGGAAAACTCGTCGAGAATCTTAGGGTATTTTGAACTAACCGGCGATGTAAAACCCTTATTAAGTTTCGAAGGCAATCAGAAAAAATATCCGTTAATTAGCATTCGATCTTAACCGATACATAACCTTGGCAACTAGCAGCTGCAAAGTCTCGCCTCTTTTAGAGTGTTATAACCTTCTCTTATTAGAAATACCACTATCATAAATCCGACCAGCGGGTCTGCCCACCAGAGGCCATAAAGGTAGTTAAGCCCCAATCCAACAAGCAATGCTGCAGATAGAAAAACACAGGCGAGCGTTTGTTTTGAATCCCCTAACAAACTCCTGCTTTCAATCATTCTCGCGGTTTTGTATTTCATATAGAAGAGAATGGGCATTACTATAATAGAAATAAATGCGATGATAATCCCCAAAACACTTGGATCGGGGATTTCTTGAAAATATAACTTCTTTGCAGATTCATATAATACATACGCACCGAGGAAAAAGAATGCAACGGCAACGAGTTTTGTGGCCTTAGCCTCTATCTTCGCCTCTTCCTCTTCGGATACTCGTCCATGTTGACTGAACCTCCAGATCATTACCCCGCCTGAGAGAGATTCGACAAAGCTATCGAGACCAAATCCTACAAGTGCAATACTTCCAGCTAGAAGGCCTGCAAAGATTGATACTATTCCCTCCAGGAAATTGTATCCAACTGTGAAATAGGAAAGAAAAAGGGCCCTCCTGTGTAACCCGGAATTCTTGGTATCAATTCTTTCGGAAAGTGAATCTACTCTTACGGATGAATCATTGCAACAGCTACATGATCCCCCACAATTGCATCCACTGATTAACGCTATTTGAACTCTCATTTTTCCCTTGATGTTCTTCAATTGCCATCAAGCAATTGGAACTATTCTTACTATTATACCATCTTATATAATTCGATTTCCGCAAAAATCTTGGAAATACGAAAACTGTCAGAGAATAAACGATGAGCAGCACACCATTAAATTTCAATTTCTCAACACAATCCGCCATTTCGACTCGCCACCCGATTGCGTCATCTTGTCACGACTATAATTCGGAAATCTAATTCCTCATTCCGCTTGCTGTCATCAGTTGCACTATCTTTGGCATGATAACCAAATTTCCATTCACGAACGGAGTCTCATTTAAGCCTAAGCAATTTTGGATTTAATATTTTAAAGGCAAAATATATTCAGTAAAAGTGAGTTTAAATCGAGCTAAAGAGAAATACGACTACGTTGCCCATTATTATGACAAGAGGTGGGAGGGATACCTTGAAGCAACACATAAGGTTGCTATCGGATTGTTAGAACCAAAAGCGGATGACATTATTCTGGATGCGAGTGGAGGTACTGGATTACTCATCGAGACGATAATCTCCAAAACGAAAGGCGAGGGAAAATTCTATTTGACCGATATCTCAAAGGAAATGCTTGATATAGCTGAGGGCCGTTTAATTAAATTTGAGAACGTTTTTATAAGCCATCAGGACGTTCATGATCTCGATTTTTCAGACGACTACTTTTCAAAAATACTTTGCGTCAGTGCATTACATTACTATCCCGAACCACTTAGAGTACTTAATAATTTTTATCGGTTGCTAAGGCCGAATGGAAAGCTGATTATAGTGGACTGGTGCAGGGATTCCTTCCAGTTCAAGTTACTTAACATTATTTTGAAACTCTTGAGCAAATATCATGTAAAAATATATTCATCAAACGAATTGAATTCTCTGGTTGAAATATCAAATTTTAAGGTTGAAAAGATAATTAACTTCACCCATGGTCTTTGGAAACTTGTTGGTTTGAGAGCCAGCAAGAAATAAACTCGTGATAACTTCCGATAGCTATTGACTTAACGTACGAGATATAATATTTTATTTTCACCCACAAATCTCTGACACTTTCATTAAAATATGATTAATCGCCGGTTTTCAACAATAATGATATTTTTTCTACTGTTTTTCTTTGCCATCTCACTGCTGCAGGTTATGGCACAAGAAAATAAACCGGTGGAAATACCATCATTTGAAGAAACGTGTAAGCTCTACGCGGGTGACCCCAGTTCTGCTTTTCAGCTATATTCAGATAAACAAATAGCAACTAAAATAACAGTCGGTGAAAAAGTATCGAATTTATCAATTTGTATGAATAACGAAGACATGTTTACTGTAGATATCTTTTCCAAGCCTGGTTATGCAGTAGGATGTATTTGTAATTCGAACGATTTTAAAACAGTACTATCTCAAACCGAACCCGGGGATGTAATATCTTTACAGGGTGAGTATCAATCGATAGAAAATAAAGACTTCAAGGAAAACGGGTTGATTTGTTATATTACGCTCAGTGGTTGCAGCTTTAAACCAGGTCAGAAAAACACAAATAATCAGGCTGATCAACAAAAATAGAAATTGACCTGTCTGGATTATCCTTGCCAATCTCAATCAAACATAACTCAGCGAACTCATGACTAAGACCTTTGCTAGTTACAGAGAGCTTGTTTGGTCATGGAGATCCTAGCAATGACCTCAAAAGAAAGATTACTTGCTCTTCTCGAAATTTCACTGGGATTTGGAATATTTTATCTCCCGACCTGTCATCTCGAACTAAATGTGAGAGATCTTTCAGTGAATACAGGATTGTTGAAACAGCCCTCACGGTGCCCGCTGAGTTTGCAGAGAAGAAGCCTGGCATAAGCGGCCAGGCATTACTTTTCTGATTTGCACTTTAAATGGATTTTTTAACCAGTTATTTGCTGGTATTATATCAATATTATAAAAACATACTGACGAGATATTATTAATGAAGCGGATGAGGAATAACCGATGAAACTCCTGAGCATATTCAGTCGATTAGCGATATTCGTTGCTATTATACTCATTTTAAGCATCATGGGTTATGCAATATTTGGGAATAGAACCATCATTAAAAAATCTCCTCTCGTCGGGTATGAGGCGCCAGATTTTGCACTTGCGCTCTTCGACGGCAGCACTGTAAAGCTTTCAGACCTTAAAGGTAAAGCCGTTCTACTAAATTTCTGGGCATCATGGTGTATACCGTGCAGGGATGAAGCCCCGGCGCTTGAATCCTCATGGATGAAATATAAGGATAAACAAGTGGCTTTTCTCGGCGTAAACATATGGGACGACGATGCTAACGCGCTCTCATACGTTAAGAAATATGGAGGGAGTTATCCAAATGGAAAGGATCCCGGGGGTCAAATTGGGGTTGATTATGGTGTTGCAGGAGTTCCTGAAACCTACTTTATTGATCCTTCAGGGAAAATAACTGAAAAATATACCGGTCCCCTTAACGAGGAAATTATTGACTTCTATCTAGGAAAAGCACTCTTAAATCATGACACAGACGGGTTAACCCGGAAAGGTAATTAAATTAATATATGCTTAAACACATAAGTAAAAAACAGGTTTTTATCGTATTTACACTTATTGTTTTAGCCACCTTCGTATCAAAATCGGTCTCGTTCTCTGAGAGCATTGATGACGAGGCTCGTGAAATCTCCTATCTACTAATGTGTCCCGTCTGTCAGGGACAGAGTGTCGCTGAATCAAATTCGGAGCTTGCAAAAGACATGCGTTCAATAATTAGAGAGAAGTTAGAAGCGGGAGAGAGCAAAGAGGAAATAATCAATTATTTCGTGAATAGATATGGCGACAGTATACTCGGCTATCCTCCGGTAAAGGGAGTAAATCTGCTGTTGTGGATATTACCTGCGTTGGCAGTAGTCTTAGGTGGTATCGGCATAGGGTTGTTTTTGCACCGATCAAAAGTCACCACGGGGCAAGAAATAAATATCGAAAAGGTGCAAAATGCCAAAGAAGATAAGGAATATCTTAAGATGGTCGATAGGGAATTAAAGGATTTGGACAAGTGATGATGCTTGTTAAATATCTAGAAGTCTAGGCGTGGTACTGATCAAATTTTTCACTAAATAGTTAATCCAAGTCACATCCCCTTACTGGGATTTTATCTTAGACAATAACAACTCCTTGAGTCTTGACCTCACTTCCGGCGTGACAAATGATTTTTCTCTGAGTCTACCCGTCAGGCTAAGCATCCTCTTATATGTTCTTATAAAAGCCGTGCACTCGGGACACATATCCAGATGCTTCTCCAACTCAACCAGAGTCTCATAATCTAACTCGGCTTCGATGTATCCCATTATGTTTTCTACTATGTCCTTACACAACATTATGTTAGCCTACCCATTCATCAAAATAATCTGAAAGCTTATCTCTTAAGAATAGCCTTGCCCTGTGCAGTCTGGATTTCACGGCGGGTATGGATAAATCAAGTATATTCGAAATCTCCTCATTCGACAATCCTTCCACATCCCTTAGATGGAAAACAACCCTATAGGACTCAGGAAGCTCGTTAATTGCTTTCTCAATTAATTCAAGACCCTCTTTTCTAAAAATTAATATATCGGGTCTGCTGCTCCAATCCTTTGCTTTAATCCTTCCCATCAATGTCCCTTTTTCGTCATAAGGAACATAATTCTCTAAACTTAGCGTACTTTCATACTTCTTTTCGGCTCTTAGATGCATAAAGCTCGTGTTTACGGTGACCCTATAGAGCCAGCTTGAGAACTTTGCTTCTCCACGAAACGTGTCCGCCTTTGTTATTAGAGTAAGAAATACCTCCTGGAGAACCTCTTCAGCTCTAGCTGGATTACGAGTTATCCGTAGTGAAATTCCATAGATCTTATCCACATATCGATTAAATATCTCTTCAAATGCACCTTGATTGTTTTCCTTTACGAAAAGCTCGACAAGTTCATCATCTGTCGAGTCAGCAAATTTAGCTACTCTACGTTCGGTGTCTTTAACAAATTTGAGTATGGACCTGAGGAATTCCTTTCCCACAGTCTTTCTCCCGATATAAAATCCTTTCATTTAGACCCATATATTTCAACCATAAATGGAAATACTTTACTTGTTTCTGCACAACTTTCTATTCAGTGAAAAAAGGAATATTAATTTATTTATTTGTAATTTGAAGAAAGGCTTCATATAATGATAATTATTCGGATGAGTTAATTAAGAATGTATATAGTCGTAATAACGAAAAATATAAATTTGAAAAAAACACTAAAATTCCACAATCTTTCAATATCATATTTTCATTTCAACAACTACAATCTCCAGCTAAAATTACAATTATTCTTGTTTTGTAAAGAATGAGGAGGAAAACAGTACATGCATCAAAAGCCGAGCACCATTGGTGAGCTAAGGTCAACCGAGTACAAAGTTTTGTCGGTAAAGGAGGAAATGAGGAAGAATTTGATAGGTAAGCTTAAAAGAAGAGAACAAATTTTCCCAAACATAATCGGATATGAAGACAGCGTCATACCTCAACTGGAAAACGCAATACTAGCAGGTCATGACATAATGTTCATAGGTGAAAGAGGTCAGGCAAAAACAAGATTGATCAGAAGTCTGATAAATCTTCTTGACGAGGAGGTACCAATTGTCGAAGGTAGTGAGATAAATGATAATCCTTATGCTCCGGCATCAAAACTTAGGGATATAGTAAGCAGTTTAGGAAACGATACGGAAATCTCCTGGATAAAACGCGAGGATAGATACGGAGAGAAACTGGCCACACCGGATGTTTCCATTGCGGATCTCATAGGAGAAGTTGATCCAATAAAAGTTGCAGAAGGAAGATACCTCTCTGATGAACTCACAATCCACTTCGGCCTCATTCCGAGAAGTAATAGGGGAATATTCGCGATAAACGAATTGCCAGACCTCGTCGAGAAAGTTCAGGTTGGCCTCTTCAATATAATGGAAGAGAAAGACATTCAAATTAAAGGATATAAAATACGCCTTCCCCTTGATATCTGCATAGTAGCCACCGCTAATCCCGAGGATTACACGAATAGAGGAAGAATCATTACGCCACTTAAAGATCGTTTTCAGGCACAGATAAGAACTCATTATCCAGCAACCATTGAGGATGAAATTAAGATTATGAAGCAGGAAGCGCGAATATTGCCACGGGATGGTTATTGCGTGAAGGTTCCCAAGTTTATAAAGAATATAATCGCTGAGATTACTTTCCAAGCTCGGGCATCGCACGAAATAAATCAACGCTCGGGTGTAAGCGTAAGAACTACAATCGCCAATTACGAAACGATGATTGCAAACGCAGAGAAAAGGGCAATTAACATCGGAGAAAGAGAGGTTGCACCACGAATTACAGATTTACCAGCGCTGATTCCGTCTACCGCTGGAAAAATCGAATTGGAATACTTGGGCGAGGATACATCCGAGGTCAATGTAATAGATAATCTCATCAAACGCGCGATTAAGAACGTATTCGATTCTTACTTCCCCACACATAACATATTTACCGAATTACTTGAAAGCTTTGAACACGGGTACGTAGAAGTAGCTAATACAATGCCTTCAGACGAATATCTCGTCGGACTTAAAGAAATAAAGGGCTTGGAGAAATGCATCAACAGGCTTGAAATCGACGGTTCCTCAGCAGAAACAGCTTCAGCCATCGAGCTAATCCTTGAGGGACTTCATCTAAGCAATAAGCTAAACAAAGAGATTGTCCAGGGAAAAATTATCTATAGATGAATACGACCTTCAGGTACTTGAAATGGGACGGTCTTAAAAAGGAGTTTAATTTCCACTCTCAGGATCTTTTGCAGGAATTTGCAAATTTTCTAATGGAGGGTTGGTCACCCGAGGAAGCTTTTGAGTGGATGCTTAAACAAGGTATACGTGGATCAAACATACGTGTAATGGGAATTGATGATCTCCGCTCTGAATTCTCCAAATTCAGAGAGGCTCAATTCAAAAATTACAATCTTCAAAATTCCCTATCAAAAATACATGAGGAGCTTTTGAAAATCGTAGATACAGAGTTAAGCGAAATAAGGAAGAAACTATCTAACAACTCTTCCGAACATAAAAACAGGGAGAATTTCCTTGAGAATCTTCCAAAACAAATTAGTTTAGCGGTCGGAGCTCTTTCAAACTATGATTTTCTCAGCCCCGACGCGAAGAGCAGCTTCGAAGAGCTGAAGCAAAAATTGGATAAAATTATGCAAGTGGAAAGTTTCATCAATAGATATGGTGACAAATTTCGTGGAGATCGCTCTATTGGCTTTGATGAGACCCTAGAGCTAATAGGAAAATTTGAGGAAATTGAAACAATTGAACACAACCTCATATCGGGTTCTTTTGACAAGATAAATCTTGAGGACCTAAGGAGAATATTAAGCGAGCAAGGATACAATTCTTTTATTTTCCTTAAGGACCTTAAGCCATATTTGGAAAATTCAGGTTTGATAAAAAAATCTGTAAAAACAATAGAGCTAACTCCAAAAGGGATCAGAAAAATAGGGGAAAGAGCGCTGAGGGATATCTTCTCATCGATGAACAAACATCAATTTGGTGGTCATGAGACCACAGAACAAGGTTTTGGTGCGGTGAAGCCCGAAAACTCAAAGGAGTATGAGTTTGGCGACCCCTTTAACCTGAATGTCGTCGGCACACTTAAAAAATCTCTCCTTCGCCGAGTGAGTGGAAATACCATAAAAGTGGAGCCAGAAGATTTTAAGGTCTACGACATGGAGTATCACACACAATCAACGACTGCGGTTCTTTTGGACCTGAGCTGGTCAATGAGCTTTCAGGGAAGGTTTCCGGCCGCAAAACGTGTGGCGCTGGCACTCGATAATCTCATAAGGACACGATACCCAAGGGATAATTTCTATATTGTCGGCTTTTCAACAAGAGCCAGGGTCCTCTCCACTGACCAGCTTGTAAAAACAACATGGGATTCAAATGACCCTTTTACGAATATACAGGAAGCCTTAAAACTGGCTTCTAGGCTTATAAGAAAACATAGAACACCAAACAGGCAAATAATCCTCATTACCGATGGCCAGCCAACGGCATACTTCTTGGACGGGTACCTGCAAGTTGAGCTACCTATGTTTTTTGGAGGGCTGAGCCCAAGAGCAACGTTTGAAACACTGAAAGAGGTTAAAAACTTAAGCAGGCAGGGAATCACGATTAATACATTCATGCTTGACGATAGCTCCTCTCTAAGAAGATTTGTAGAGGATATGACTCGGATAAACAGGGGAAGGGCATTTTTCACGACGCCTACCCGGTTGGGGAAGTTCCTCCTCGTTGATTACTTGAAACGAAAAAGAAGGCTTATTTAAGGTCCTATGGGCTATTATTCACATCTGTACTTCTTCGACAGTTGATACACAGAACTCAAATTTTCGTCAAATTGTCTCTTGTCGTGGTCTCTAGCCTGAATAAGTGCATAATCCCAACCGCACAAAAAAGTAATCACTCTCGACTCGGAATGCTTAATATCTAAGAACTCGGGCCTGATCGACGATATGCTAACAAACATTGTTCCATTGTACTCTTCTTTTTGCACTACATTTGCGAGATAATGAGGTAAATGGAGATGGCCGGACAGCCAGAGGTCCACCTTATATTTTTTTAGCACGTCAGTAAACCTTCCTGAATCAATTATTTGTCTATCCCTAAATCTGGAAAAGGGAATTCCACTTCCGTCGAGAGGGGCATGAGTTACCACCACAATGATCTTATCCTGATTGTTGATAACTAAGTCCTTCCACCAATTAAACGTTTCATCGGATATTTCGGTCGGTTTTCCCCTTTCCTCGTCAGACATGAATATAAACAGAATATTCCCCTTCGTTAAAGAATAGTTAAAGTTTTGATTAATTTCTTCTCGAAAGAGTTTTCCCAAATCTGTCTTCAAATCATGGTTACCAGCAATCTCATTCCAGTCTTTTATGTATGAAAGCTCCCTGGTTGACAGGTACCAATCATACGTTTCAGGTTTAGCTCTATTGGCAATATCACCGGCGACTATAGCCATTTCTATACCAGGGATGTTATTGTTGACGTCTGTGATAGCATCCTTGAATGCATCTCTATCTTCGTTGTTCCTAGGTTGAATATCAGAGAGTACCCAGATCTTAATAGTTCTCTGGGGATCATTCCAGATTTCATCCCTGGTTATCAGGCCGGATGTATTCCCGGCATAACATCCGGTAGGAAATTGAAGAATTATTATAAAATAAAATATATATTTTAGGATTGCTTTCATTTAAAGGATTGGTTGTTAAAAAAATACGGCTTGGACTAATGTGATCGCAGTAAACCTATGGCGTGCCCGCCATTTACATCCTTAATCTCAACTTCAACCTCATGACCAATTTTCAAATTCACATTCGGAATCACAACACTCATGTAATTTCGTGAAGTCCCTCGGGCTCCCTTCTCCACTATCACAGGCATCCTTCTACCGATAAAACCTCGGTAGAATTTATGCTTCTTCTTTGTACCCAGATCCCGTAGAGTCCGGCTCCTCATCTTTTTTAACTCTACAGGCACCTTGTTTGACATCTTGCAGGCTGCCGTTCCCTTTCTGTCCGAATAAGGGAAGACATGAAAATAGGTTAATGGTGATTCGCGCAATAAATCGAAGGTATTTCCGAATTCACGGTCGGTTTCACCAGGGAAACCCACCATAACATCTGTACCGATTGCTGCATCAGGAAGCTTCTCACGTATAAGATCAGTGACATATTTGAATTTGTCAGGGCTGTATCTCCGTCTCATTCTTCTCAATTCCTCGCGATCCCCGCTCTGAAGTGCCACATGAAAACTCGGGCATATCGTCTCTGAAGATGCAACGAACTCGATCAGCTCACGAGAGATATCCGCGGGGTCAAGCGAGCTGAGCCTTACCCATTTCAAGACCTTAGACCTCTCGATTTCTCGCAGCAATTCCAGGAGATTCGATTCGATATCCCTTCCATAACTGGCAAGATGGATACCGGTAAGCACAATTTCCTTGTAACCCTCATTGGCAAGCTTCTTCATCCGTTCCAATACGTCAGCAACGCCCAGGCTTCTGGATCTGCCCCGTGCAAACGGTATAACACAGAAAGAACACCTGTAATTGCAACCATCCTGAATTTTCAGAAAAGCCCTCGTTCGGTCCGGGAAATACCTTATGTCGGGAGATTCAAATTGTCTATGTTTCTCTTTCAGAAAATCCGACACGAAGACATAGGGTTCGGATTGCTTCTTGCCATGCCGGATAACCTTAAGGAGAGAAGAAAACTTATGTGAGTTGCCTACAATATAATCGACTCCATTAATATTCCTAAGCTCGTCCGACGATACCTGTGAATAACAACCTGTTACAACTACGATACCATCGGGATTTGCCCTCCTGGCACGATAAATGTAATTCCTTGCCTCCGAGTCGGCCTTGTGTGTTACAGTACATGTATCGATTACATATACGTCCGCGCCTTCAGAGAACGGAACCCTCTTATACCTGCTCTCCGGTAGTCGATTCAGGATAGCTGCAGTGTCATACTGATTAACCTTACAACCTAGGGTTACCACCGAAATTTTCTTCATTACCGGATGACCTCTTTAATCCATCCGCCACCCAACACCCTGTCCTCCTTATAAAAAACGACCGCCTGTCCAGGCGTAATGGCACGCTGCGGCTCTCTAAATTGGACAAATGCACTATCACCTGATTCAGTCTTTAAAATGCATTCATTCGCTGGATGCCTGTAACGTATTTTAGCCTTCACATCAACTTCACCGCTTGGAACCCCACCCACCCACGTGACATTATCAGCAACTAGGGCCGACCTCAATAAATCTTTTGACTCTCCAACGTATACTCTGTTTTCCTCCGGTTCGATCCTTATAACATACATAGGTTTGCCCTTTGCTATTCCGAGGCCCCGCCTCTGGCCAACGGTATATGAGGCAATCCCATTGTGCTCCCCAAGTTTATTTCCATCTCCATCCACGATCAGACCCCTTTGTTTACCCCTTTTCAAATAATCATCAAGGAAATCCCTGTACTTTTCACCGGTGATAAAACATACACCCATACTTTCGGGTTTACTGGCCACATTGAGGTTCATCCGCCTAGCTATTTCTCGAACCTCAGCTTTTCTCTTGGAACCCAAGGGAAAGATTAGGTGCCTCAGTTCCTTTTGTGACAGAGTAAAAAGGAAATACGACTGGTCTTTGTCATCATCCAAAGCCTTTCCCAGATAAAAAGTCCCATTTTTCTCCCCCCTTTCAATCCTAGCGTAATGGCCTGTTGCAAGGTAATCTGCACCCAGCTCCAATGCCCTCGTTAAGAGAAAATTAAACTTCATGAATTGATTACAGAGAACACAGGGAATCGGGGTCTGCCCAGATTCATATTTGCTCACGAAATCGCTAACAATATATTTCTTAAACAATTCCATGTAGTTAACAACATAGTGAGGGATACCGATTTGATCGGCTACCCTCCTCGCGTCGGTAACATCGTCCGCAGAACAACAACCACCGTCGGCATCCCCGTAGTCCCAAAGCTGCATGGTTACACCAACGACCTCGTGTCCTTCCTCTTTTAAGAGGGCGGCAGTAGTCGCGCTGTCAACTCCTCCACTCATAGCTACAAGTATTCTCTTCTTTTCCATGTAAAATCGCAAAAAGCTACCAGAGTTTAATTTCCTTTCCAAATCAGAAATATAACAATTCCCTTAGATTCTATGAGAAGAGCAAGGTTGTTAAGTAGATTTAAAGCTTAAATTTCGTCCTAATTTTCGCGACAGATGAGATCAGCAAGATATTCTGAAGGGCTCTGGATCGTCTTTATATCAAAAACTCAATAAGGCCGGGACGATCTACAGGAAACGCAATCTTAAGACCTCGACTGAAAACACCTTTAAGAGACTACCTACATTTCCCTCCCCTACACTTGTTAGAGCAACAATCAAAGTTCGAAGTGCATGAGTCACCTTTGGGAAGGCAGCATTCGGGGATTCCTGCACATTCTCCGTCAGCACAATCAACAAACGAATCGCAGTCGTTATCAATCCCGTCCGTACAGTTTCCCTCGTTGGGAGGCGGGACACCACAATCAGCTTCGCACGAGCAAGAGGTCTCACCTGGATCACAATTGCCATCGCCACAAACAGGTGGGGGACCACAATCTACCTCGCAATTGAAACCGTCTTCTATTCCTTCGCACTGAAGGTTTCCGCAGCAAAAAGGCGATGCGGGGACATCAGTGCATGAAAAACCGCTAGATGTACATATGGAATCGGCACAGAATAGGGGATTCTGTCCATCACCATCGCCACAGCAGTATCGACCTGAGGGCTTACCAGATTGTTTCCCCCTGCAATCCTGCGGACAGGACAAACAATCTTCACCATCTCCTGCCTCACAAATCCCATTACCACATACTGCCCCCGCCCCCGATATGCAATCGTTAGCGCATGAGTTACAGTCTTCGCCCTCCTCACATAACCCGTCGTTATCACATATGGGACAGCTTGGGCAAGATGAGCTATCAATCATGCACAATAAGTTACAAGTCAAGGTTCCATTTGCACATCCGTAGTCGCTACAAGAAGCCGTACCAAAATCTAAATCATCGCACTCTTCCCCTGACTCTTTTATGCCATTTCCACATGTCGGTCCTGTCGATCCCTTTACAACCGTAAAATCATCTAAGAAGTTACCATCACTGTCTAAGAATCTGGCCTCTAAATTGTTCCCATTTATATCCACTACAAGCGAGCCCAACTCTGGAAGCGTTGCAAACATCACAGGATGTGGAGCATCCGGCTGCAGGCTGCTTGTTTTACCTGAGCTGCCGGCGACAACATAAACCGAACCCTCATGTGATGAAGGGCCGAGTGTCGGCTTCACGTATTCCCCATCTCCGTTAACATTACCATCTCCTGAGTCTAGAACCATGAATGGCTGAAGGGTGTCTGAAGTTCCGTAGTGACTGTCAATCAGGTAACTCCTCTCATAGACGTGGCTGTGTCCTGACAGCACCAAATCCACCCCGAAATCCTCTAGGATGGGCAATGCATTTTGCCTCATATCTATTAATTGTGATTCAGTATCAGAATCATGCGACCCCTTGGAATAAGGAGGGTGATGCCAATATGCTATTATCCAGTTAGCGTTCGTTTGCGAAAGGTCATCCTGAAGCCATGTCATCATTGCACCATTCGGTGACCGATCGCTGTCATAGGAATCCAAGCATATAAAGTGTATGTCGCCATAATCAAAGGAATAATAGGCTTCTGTCCCCGAAGGAACGCCGCCTGATTCTCCTTGTCTTGGCAGCGTAAATATATCATAGTAGGGACCGCTTTCGGTTTGGGAATCTGCTGAGTGCCCATCATGGTTTCCCAGGGTCGGCCACAGAACAGTATTGCGGAGAATATCAGGATACATATCAAAAACAGCGGCCTGATATTCTAGATCTGTACCATTATCATAAGCGTTATCACCCAGCATGAACCAGAGGTCCGTGTCCTGACCTAGGCTAAACGCCTCATATGCATTGCGCACAGCTTGCGCATTTGAATTTGCTGTTCCCGAGTCACCGATTACCCATATGCGGGTCGGTTTGGATGATCCTGCGGGAGGCGCGGTAACAAAAAAGTGCTCCGCATCGCCACCGGCTAGCGTTACGTCGGTAGTACCCACAGAATAGTAGTATTTCGTATCCGGAGTCAAGCTGTTTAAACGCAACTCATGTTCGGCGACTGTGTTCGTATTGTCCTCTGTAAACTCCAGGTTCGCAGGATTCGTTCCGTAACGTACCTGACTGGTCGACGGGGAATTAGTCCGCCATCTCAAAGTAACAGCGTCTTGCGTACCCATCTGGAGGTAGGGTCCACGCGTGAGAAGAACCGAACTGTCAGATGCAATAAGCTCCAAGTCGACACTAATATCTGAGCTAGTGAGGTTAGCCTGATGAACTTCTACCGCCAGCACATTATCGCCATCAACTAATAATGCAGGATCTATCGAAGCTTCAAAGAATGTTGACTCCTCCGCTCCACCTATTGCAGACGACGCAAATGTTGTTGAAAAAATTGTTCCACCGGGCATATTGGTTCGAAACACCTCGTTTCCATTCAGATAGACGACTGCTCCGTCATCCCGCAAAACACGCAAATTTAGGCTGTTGTATGCATTAGCATTTGTGACCTGAAAGCTATGACGGAAATAGGTAGTTGTAATTTTGTTGGTGGAACTGGGACCGAAACTTACAACTGTTGCTTCATCACCGTCTCCATAACCTAGCTGTGCGGGTCCAGAAGACCAGGCCGAATCATTGAAATTGGGATCATTCCATAAAGTTCCCTGGTTTGATCCATCATCCAGATATTTCCAAATTGATCCCTGAGGTATCAGTAAATCCTCTGCAGCACTTACACATATAGCATTGTATAAAAAAATTATGGATACAACGAAGAGATATTTTATTAAGATTCTATGTAAGAATCCATGCCCTTTCAGTTTATCGCTCAATTTTCATCCTTCAGTACAAGATGCTATTTCTCAAGCGACTTTATCACGATTTTTCGGAATATTCAAGTCTTATCTTCTATACGCGTGATAGCTTCACGGATTTCCTTCTCCAGCTCTGCAAAATATTTAGTCCTTCGTTTATTAGGTGGACGAGAATCAAGATTTTTCAGAGCCTCGTCATAAGATTCTTTTGCTTCTTTTATTCGACCTCCCTTTTCAAGCGTTTCACCTCTGAGCAGCAGCCAACGCTCTTTTTGTGGAGAACTCTTTATAAGGGAATTAATCCTTGATAACGCAGAGTCATAGTCCTTATCCCCAAGTTCTATATCGATAGCCATTTTCTGAAGTGACGTAACAGGCCCAAACCTAACCAGACCCTCATCAAGTCCTTTTAATGCTTCCGGCTTCATACCCGCAGAAGCCAGGGCATCGGCTCTTTCCAGGTAATAGTCGGGCTTTGGATTTTTTGTTATACCGATGAATTTAGTATATATTTCGCCCGCTTCATTTCCCCTGCCCTGTTTTGCAACACAACGGGCCAGCAGGAGCAAACCGTCAGGATGATCCGGTTTAAAAGTTAGATAGCGTGAAAGATAAAATTCTGCTACCCGGCTCCAGCCAGCTTCTAAAAATAACCGACCCTTAGCCAAGTCGACAACTTTAAGTTCATTATCAAGGCTGCCCGCGTGCTCTAAATCTACCAATGCAGCATCCCACTTCTTTAGTCCCCTTAATAATTCACCTCTTCGGAGATATAACTCTGCATTGTTTGGATCTTTCTCGATCTTAACTGTGAGTTCATAAATTTGGTCAGATGTCACCGGTCGTGAAAGCACGTCTGACGGAAAAGAAAGAAAAACTAGGATAAGAGCCGGTGCAGAAATTAATAACTTGAGAAATTTTCGTCTTCTAGTCACAATGAAAATAACGTCCACGCTATATAACTTAATTGCTATCCTAATACCTAAATTTTATTCTGTATATTAAATATTCTGAATTTCAATTCAATAGGAATTTACTTTTCACCTGAATTTAAAAATGAATTCACGGTATTAAGTCTATCTATCCTGAGACATTAAATAGTACTCAAAATTTCTGTAAACAATAATGCAGACGTTGTACATAGCACCAATTCCCTTTTTTTTAACAGGTATAATTATCTCCAAATATGTCCAAATTGAATAATCTAAGACTTGCCCTAGATCACGGTCTAACTAAGAATGAATATCATAAGATTGTAGCCCACATTGGAAGGGAACCTAATGTAACTGAAATCGGCATATTAGCCGCAATGTGGTCTGAGCACTGTTCATATAAAAGCTCTAAGGCGCATCTAAAGAAATTACCAACCAAAGGGGAAAGGGTTATTCAGGGGCCGGGAGAAAATGCGGGGATTGTTGACATCGGTGATGATCTTTGCGTTGTTTTTAAGATGGAGAGCCATAACCATCCGTCGTATATAGAACCCTATCAGGGTGCGGCCACCGGTGTCGGAGGTATTCTGAGGGATATTTTTACTATGGGTGCGCGACCAATCGCACTTCTCGATTCACTCAGATTCGGTGATCCTAAACTTCAAAAGACGAAATATCTGCTAGAGGGCGTGGTCTCCGGTATAGCAGGCTATGGAAATTGCATTGGTATTCCAACTGTGGGTGGAGAGGTTTATTTCGACGAATGCTATGATGGAAACCCCATTGTAAACGTCTTTGCACTTGGAATCACGAAAAAGGATAAAATATTCAGGGGCGCCGCGAAGGGAGTTGGAAATCCAGTTATTTATGTCGGTTCAAAGACAGGTAGGGACGGAATTCATGGGGCAGTTATGGCTTCAGAAACATTTAGTAAAGAAGCAGAGGAAAAAAGACCTACGGTACAGGTGGGCGACCCATTTACGGAAAAGCTACTGTTAGAAGCCTGTCTTGAACTCTTTAAAACTGGCATTGTGATAGGCATTCAGGACATGGGAGCTGCCGGATTAACATCTTCTTCAACTGAAATGGCAAGCCGCGCGGGTACTGGAATTACAATCGACATCGATAAAGTACCAAAGAGAGAAGAGAAAATGACTCCCTATGAAGTCATGCTATCAGAGTCTCAAGAGAGGATGCTTATTGTTACAGAAAAAGGAAAGGAAAATATTGCCGAAGCAATATTCAAGAAGTGGGGTCTTGATTTCAGTGTGATTGGAGAAGTTACAGGTAATAACAGGCTGGAGATAGTCGGAAATGAAGGTATTGTTGCAGACATTCCGATCAGCTTAATCACAATGGAAGCGCCAGTATATTCAAGGCCTTTTAAAAAGCCGGCTTACATGAAAGATTCGGTAAAATTAAAACTATCATCAATTCCAATACCAAATGATTTAGGATCCGTCGTTTTAAAGCTTCTTTCATCGCCTACACTTTCGAATAAGAAATGGATCTTTGAACAATACGACCACATGGTGAGAACTAATACAATCACCCCCCCTGGCTCCGATTCGGCATTAATAAGAATCAAAGGAACAACGAAGGCCATAGCACTTACCGCTAACTGCAACTCAAGGTACTGTTATCTTGACCCTTACATTGGGGCGATGATAGCAGTTGCAGAAAGCGCAAGAAATCTTGCCTGTTCAGGGGCAAAGCCCTTAGCTATCACAGATTGCCTTAACTTCGGAAGTCCGGAAAATCCTGAAATTATGTGGCAATTCGTTAAATCGGTTGAGGGGCTAGCAGAAGCCGCCAATTTTCTCGGTACTCCAATTGTGAGCGGAAATGTAAGCCTTTACAACGAAACTGGGGCTAAGGCAATTTATCCAACTCCATCCGTCGCAATGGTAGGACTCATTGAAGATGCCGAAAACCATCTTACACAGTGGTTTAAGAATGAGGGGGATATAATAGTAATCCTCGGGAAAACCAGAGAAGAACTTGGGGGTAGTCAGTACCTCAGTCAGATCCACGGACTTGTCTGTGGTAGTCCACCTGAAGTAGATCTAGAAGCAGAATCTAATCTCGTCAGAACTTTGCTTGAAGCATCTAAAAACGGTATAATAAAGTCTTCACACGATCTTTCGGAAGGGGGCTTGGCAATTGCTCTTGCTGAATCCTGCTTCACCCCGTCTGGACCCATTGGAGCAAAGATCAAAATAGATAACAATCACCATGTGAGAGAGGATGCAATACTTTTTTCAGAATCCCAATCAAGGGCATTGGTATCACTGGATAGAACGGATTTGCCCCATTTGGAGAGCATATGCCAAACTTACAGCGTTCCGATGGAGATAATAGGAGAGGTTCGAGGAGATAGATTCTTAATTGATGGGCTTCTGGACATTGATATGTTGGATGCCCATAGAGTCTGGAATACCGGACTTGAGAATTTATTCAAAAGCTATGCATGAGCTAAAAGAAGAGTGTGGTGTATTTGGAATATTTGGCCATCCCGAGGCAGCAAACCTCACATATCTTGGTCTTCACGCCCTACAACACCGTGGTCAGGAAAGCGCCGGTATAACGACCTCAGACGGTCAAAACCTATACTCGCACAGGGAAATGGGTCTCGTATCCGAGATCTTTACTGAACAGGCGATTGACAGGCTTCCAGGGAGAAATGCAATAGGTCACGTGAGATACTCCACCACGGGATCAAGTCATAGTAAGAATTCACAGCCCATAGTCATCACCTATTCCAAGGGACATCTCGCTATTGCGCATAATGGCAACCTTACGAATGCAAGAACTTTAAGGGAGGAACTGGAAAGGGATGGTGCTATCTTTCAATCTACAACTGATACGGAGGTTATAGTACATCTGATTGCCCGATCCAAAGAGGAGAATTTAGTAAGAAGCATTATCGAGTCATTGATGAGATGTAAGGGAGCTTATTCTCTTTTATTCCTCACACCAGATTATCTGGTTGCCGCTCGAGATCCGTACGGTTTTCGACCACTTGTCTTAGGAAAGCTACATGATGCCCCGGTTATAGCCTCTGAGACATGCGCCTTTGACTTGATAGAAGCCGAGTTCACCAGAGAGGTTGAGCCCGGCGAGATCTTGGTTGTCAGCAAAAAGGGACTTGAATCATTTAAACCCTTCAAAAAGGTCAAACACGCTCACTGCGTTTTCGAATTTATATACTTTGCGAGACCCGATAGCCAGGTCTTTGATAGAAACGTATATCAGGTGAGAAAAGAGCTGGGGAAACAATTAGCGAGAGAACAACCATCCGACGCAGACATTGTGACTGCTGTCCCCGACTCCGGTGTTCCTGCGGCGATAGGCTATGCTGAAGAATCGGGTCTCCCTCTGGAGCTTGGACTACTAAGGAACCATTATGTGGGTAGGACATTTATAGAACCGCGAAAATCAATAAGAAATTTCGGGGTCAAGCTAAAGCTAAACGCAATCAAAGAGGTACTTCGTGACAAAAGGGTTGTGATAGTGGATGACTCAATTGTCAGAGGAACTACAAGCAGAAAAATAGTAAAGATGATTCGTGCTGCAGGCGCTAAAGAGATTCATATGAGGATAAGCTCGCCCCCTATGAAATTCTCCTGCTACTATGGCATAGACACCCCTACAAAAGAGGAACTGATTGCAAACTCTCTTGATGTCGAAGAGATAAATAAATATATAACCTCTGATACTCTTGGATATCTAAGTCTCGATGGTGTTATGAAGGCGGTATCAAGTTATAAATCACTTGACAATAAGGAGAGCTTCTGTAATGCCTGCTTCACCGGGAACTACCGCGTACCAATAGCGGACTTCAAAAAACCACTCAAACAGTTCCATCTATTTGACCGGTAACCAACCTCGGATAATAAGATGTGCAAAAACACTTGCGGACACCCCTACCGTGGAAATTCCTACAAATAACACTCACAAATAGCCTTCCAAAAATTGCGTAAAGAAAACCAGAAACGAAGACGTATAATAGAATTTGCGGATTACGGTTGGACCAATTTTTGTAGTCGTTATGTCATCTGCGAAATTAGTAGACGGGGATCCAGAGCTAAAAGCATGGATTCCCTATTGAGGAATTAGGGAATGACAACAAGGGGAAGCCCTGCCCTGAGCCCGTAGTCCTTAGTTAGTCGAAGTATCCAAGGGCCTGTCCTGAGCGCCGTCGAAGGGTTGCTTCTTTGTACCTGTGCTGAACCATGTCCTGACGAAAGTCAGGATCTATATTGAGTATCAAGACAAAGAAGTTAGAAAGAAACGTTAAGATAAGCAAAGCGACTACTTTTTACGAGTCCGTCTCACAATATCTGACTATTACTGCACTGACTCCTATGTAAACATGCACTCGCTTATAGTGAATTCCCCAGTTAAACAAATGCATCAGAAAAATCGGATTCTAACCTATCTCGCTCAATTTATTGAGCACATCTTCCATTTTCTTTTTTTTAAGTGAAAGCTCCTCAAATTTCTCCTTCTCTTTCTCAACGACCTCCTCCGGGGCACGATCGAGGAAGTTAGCATTTGAGAGTTTATTCCTCGTAGTATCGATATCTTTTTTGACCTTTTCTATTTCCCTCATTATTCTTCCAACTTCTTTCTCAACATTTATTAATCCTTCAACCGGAAGAAATACCTCCATCCCATTTATGACCTGAGCAACAGATTTCTTTGGCTTTCCGTTCTTTGAAAACTCGAGCGAGGAGGCTCCAGCAAGTTTAATTATTATCTCATTATTACGTCTTACCCTTTCAAGATTCTTTTCATTGTCCGGACGCAAGAATACCTTTACCTTATCAGTAGGGTGCAATCCCACCACCGCTCTTAAATTCCTTATAACAACTATCACCTCTTTTACAAACTCTATTTCTCTATATTCCTCTTCGTGAATATAATCGCGGTTGAAGCTCGGGTATGAACTCATTGCTATGCTCTCAGCATCATTTCCTTCGGGTGTCTGGAGATTAAATCCGAATTCCCGTAATCTCTCATAAATCTCTTCCGTTATAAAAGGTGCGATGGGGCTCAGAATTTGTAAAGCAGATGATAACACATTGACAAGGATCAACTGTACTCTTCTTTTCGCATCTTTATTATTTCCATACAGCGCCGGTTTAACTATTTCAATATACCAGTCGCAAAAATCACCCCATACAAACTGATAAATAATTCGGGCGGCCTTATCAAATTCATACTTATCGAAACAATCTTCTATTTCCTCTAGCATCATGTTCAATTTGGTGAGTATCCACCTATCGGCAATTGATAGATCCATATTATATTCGGAAACCGACCAACGGTTCCTTTCTCCATGACCCAAATTCATAAGGACAAATCTAGAGGCATTCCATATTTTATTCATAAAGTTTCTGTAGCCCTCAATAACAGGTAGTGATAGCTTTATGTCGCGACCCTGAGAAGCCAGTGCAGTTAGACTGAATCTTAGCGCATCAGCACCGAAGTCGTCCATTATTTCCAAAGGGTCAATTACGTTTCCCCTTGTCTTGCTCATCTTCTCACCCTGTTCATCCCTAACAAGGGCGTGGATATAAACATCCCTGAATGGAACGTCGCCCATAAACCTTATCCCCATCATCATCATCCTCGCAACCCAGAAGAAAAGAATATCAAAACTCGTGACAAGTACAGTTGTGGGATAAAAGATCTGAAGTTCTTCCGTTTGCTGCGGCCAGCCCAAAACCGCAAAAGGCCAGAGACCGGAACTGAACCATGTATCGAGTACATCTTCCTCCTGTCTTAAATCCGTTGATCCACATTTACCGCACTGCGCCGGTTCCTCCACCGACACGGTTATCTCATCACAGCCCTCGCAGAACCAGGCAGGGATTCTGTGACCCCACCAAATCTGCCTTGATATGCACCAGTCTCTGATATTTCGCATCCATTCAAAATATGTGTTATTCCAACCCTCCGGAATGATTTTTGTCCTCCCTTCTTCAACCGCGGCCAGTGCTGGCTCTGCCAGTGATTTTGTCCTGACAAACCATTGCAGGGATAGCATGGGCTCAACCACAGTTCCACACCTGTAGCATTTCCCCAGCTGGATCAGATAATCCTCGACCTTCTCAAGTAGACCGTCCTTCTCAAAATCTTCTACTATGCGTGCTCTACAATCAAATCTATCTAGGCCTCTATATTTCCCAGCGTTTTCATTCATAACACCCCTAAAGTCAATAACCTGCATCCTCGGAAGATTGTGCTTGTTACCAATTTCGAAATCTGCGAAATCATGAGCGGGAGTTATTTTCAGAGCCCCGGTACCCATTTCAATATCAACACCCTCATCAGCAATCACCGGGATTAAACGATTCACGACAGGTAACATTACCTTTTTCCCCACCATCCCCTTATACCTCTCATCCCTTGGGTTGACCGCGACGGCTGTATCACCCATCATTGTTTCCGGTCTTGTAGTAGCTACAACTATGTAGCCCTCTTCTCTTTTACTTTTGTCATTGAGTACGAACGGGTATTTGATATAATAAAGCTTCCCATTTGTATTCTCTCTTATAACCTCTAAATCAGAAAGAGCGGTCTCACACCTCGGACACCAGTTCACAAGATAATGGCCCCTGTAAATCAGACCCTCATCATAAAGTCTAACAAACGCCTCTCTGACTGCGAGTGAAAACCCTTCGTCCATCGTAAACCTTTCTCTTGACCAGTCGCAAGAAGCCCCTAACCTCTTTAATTGTTGGACTATCCTCTTACCGTATTGTCCTTTCCACCTCCAAACCTTATCTACAAATTCTTCACGATCCATATCGCTTCGCTTTATACCGTCTCTCATCAGCTCTCGTTCTACGACTGTTTGAGTTGCGATGCCGGCATGATCCGTTCCCGGCACCCAGAGAGCTTCATACCCCTTCATTCTCTTGTAACGTACCAAAATGTCCTGAAGTGTGTTATTTAGGGCATGACCAATATGAAGTGAGCCCGTAATATTAGGGGGTGGGATAACTATCGTGAAAGGCTTTTTTTTAGACTTTGTGGATGCCGTAAAATAACCCTTTTCTGTCCAGAAACTATACCATTTCTCCTCTACGACCTTAGGGTTATAGGTTTTTTCAAGAATCAATTTGGTCTTGTCACTCATACCGAGAAAGCAACAGGAGTTGATATTACAGGACTAGGAGGTTTTTGAGCCTCTAAGACTGCTAATCTAATCCTAAATACCATTTAAGCATAATCAGGTAACTTCTTCTTCAACCGGGACTGGCACAGGAATTTCAGGGACCGGCACCTCGACATCGATAAATCTGTACATTGGAAGACCCGTACCTGCAGGAATCAATCTTCCCATAATCACATTTTCCTTGAGTCCCCTTAATTGATCCTCCTTTCCCTCGCAGGCAGCTTCTGTAAGAACCCTAGTCGTCTCCTGAAATGACGCTGCCGATAGCCAGCTGCTCGTGCTGAGCGAAGCCCTCGTTATACCTAATAGAAGAGGCTCAGCCGAAGCTGGTCTTCCATCCTGAGAAATTACTCGTTCGTTCTCCTCAAAAAACTCCTGTTTTGACACCGCCTCACCCACAAGAAAAGATGTGTCGCCCGGATCTTTAATCCTTACCCTCTTTAGCATCTGTCTTACAATAGCTTCAATATGTTTATCATTTATCTTAACGCCCTGCAATCTATATACCTCTTGGATTTCATCTACAAGGTATCTGGCCAGCGCCTTTTCTCCACGGATTCTGAGAATATCATGTGGATTTATGGCACCATCCACAACTTGATCTCCCGAGGAAACCCTTTCGCCATCTCTAACAAGTACATGTTTCCCCCGAGGGACAAGGTACTCCTTAGCTTCCCCAATATCGGGCGTTACGACTAATCTTCGCTTTCCTTTGAGGTCCTTCCCATAAGATACAATTCCATCTATTTCACTGACGACTGCCGGGTCCTTAGGAATTCTTGCCTCGAAAAGTTCCGCGACTCTAGGAAGCCCGCCTGTTATGTCCTTTGTCTTTGCCGTTGCCCTAGGAATTTTCGCGACGATGTCTCCAGCGTAAATGAGTTCTCCCTCATTCTTCTCAATAATAGCTCCTATCGGGACCGAATATGGAACCTGTTTCCCACCGCCATCAGTCACAACCAGCGCAGGATGCAGGTCAGGACTTTTTGATTCAATAACAACCTTCTTATATATGCCTGTAACCTCGTCGACCTGCTCTTTTAGACTGATCCCCTGCTCTAAGTCCTGGTAACTCACTTTACCAGTAATCTCGGAGATAAACGGAGTGGTGTAGGGATCCCATTCCGCTAAGAGTGCTCCCTCCTTCACCTTTTTTCCTTCATCAACGCCTAATCGTGCACCCAAAACTAAGGGATATCTTTCGCGCTCATAGCCCTTTTCATCAACTATGGCTAAGATCCCGGTCCGATTTATTACGACTAACTTGTCTTCCTTATTCTTTACCGTACGCACTCCATATAGCTTGACGATTCCTTCGTGTTGACTGTCGAGGGTACTCTCGGCAGCCCTCTGGCTGGCAGCCCCTCCAATATGAAACGTTCTCATAGTAAGCTGAGTTCCCGGCTCTCCAATTGATTGTGCGGCTACGATACCTACAGCTTCCCCTATGTTCACGAGCTTCCCCGCAGAAAGATTCCTTCCGTAACACAAGATGCAAACGCCATGTCGAGACTCACAGGTTAAGACCGATCTAATCCTCACCTCACTTATGCTCCCTGTCTCGTCTATCCTCTTAGCAACATGCTCATCTATCTCATCATTTCTTCTGACAATAACTTCACCGGTCAGTGGATCCTTAATATCTTCAACGGCAACACGGCCCAAGATCCTTTCGCTTACCCTATCAATTATCTCACCACCCTCAATTAGATCTCCAACAGTGATACCTTCGTTTGTCCCGCAATCGTATTCGGTAACCATTACTTCTTGTGCGGCATCAATTAGCCTCCTCGTAAGGTAACCGGCATTTGCGGTTTTGAGAGCCGTATCGGCAAGACCCTTCCTTGCTCCATGCGTCGAAATGAAGTATTGAAGTACCGTCAATCCTTCCCTAAAATTTGATGTGATTGGCGTTTCGATTATTTCACCGGAAGGCTTTGCCATCAGTCCCCTCATCCCAGCTAGCTGACGAACCTGGGTTTGACTTCCCCTTGCGCCCGAATCAATCATCATGTATATAGGATTGTAACTTGGAACCTTTGTATCTTTGTTTTTGCCGTCCTTTAAAACTTCGAGAGATAGTTCATCCATCATCTCTTGCGCGACCTCGTCGCTAGTCTTGGCCCAGATATCTATTACCTTGTTATATCTTTCACCATCCGTGATTAAACCCTGCGAGTACTGATTTTGCACCTTAACAACCTCTTCATAAGCCTTATCTAGAAGCATCTTCTTCTTAATAGGTATCTTCATATCATCTATCGAGATTGAGATACCCGCTTTGGTAGAATACTGAAAGCCTAATGTACGCAGCCGGTCAGCAAGAAGCACGGTGCTCTTACCTCCTGCAATCCTAAAACATCCATCAATCAATTCCTCGATAGCGCGTTTTGTCATAACCTTATTCACTAGATCAAACGGTATTACCCTGGGCATTATCTCATAGAGAAGCACTCTTCCTACAGTCGTATCATGCATTGTCTCATCGATCCGGACCTTTACCCTTGCATGGAGCCCTATCTCGCCCGAGTCATAGGCCATCCTGACCTCTTCAATACTAGAGAACATCTTGCCCTCGCCTTTGTCATTCACCATTTCTCTAGTCATATAATAAACACCAAGAACTATATCCTGGGTAGGAAGTATGATCGGTTTTCCATGCGCAGGCGACAGGATGTTATTCGTGGACATTACGAGTGTCCTACATTCGGTCTGCGCCTCAATAGAAAGTGGTACGTGGACAGCCATCTGGTCTCCGTCAAAATCAGCATTATAAGCAGGACATACCAGTGGATGAATCTGTATCGCGAGATCCTCAATTAGAATGGGTTCAAATGCCTGAATGCTCAATCTGTGAAGCGTGGGAGCGCGGTTTAGCAAAATAGGATGCTCCTTAATAACTTCATCCAGGGCATCCCACACGATGGGTGCCTCCTGCTCGACTAATTTCTTTGAAATCTTGATAGTCGATGCAGCTGCCCATTGTTCGAGTTTCTGATAGATAAATGGTCTGAAAAGCTCTAAGGCCATCTGCTTAGGAAGACCACATTGATGGAGCTTTAACTCCGGTCCGACCGTAATCACTGAACGACCAGAATAATCGACTCTCTTCCCGAGTAAATTTTGCCTAAACCTTCCCTGTTTACCCTTAATGATGTCACTTAGACTCTTTAGAGGACGATGGTTATGACCCAGAACAGGCCTTCCCCGGCGACCGTTCTCAAATAATGCATCCACCGACTCCTGGAGCATCCTTTTCTCGTTTCTCACAATGATATCTGGGGCTCCAAGCTCAAGCAGTTTCTTTAGACGATTGTTCCGATTTATAACCCTCCTGTATAGATCATTTAAATCAGATGTAGCAAATCTGCCACCGTCAAGAGGTACCAGAGGTCTTAAGTCCGGCGGAAGTATCGGAATTCTAGTGAGAATCATCCACTCCGGCTTGTTTTTGGATTGTCTAAAGGCTTCGACAATTCTTTGCCTCTTCGCTATTCTAGCCCTCTTTATAGGAGAGGTCACACTCATTAATTCCATCTTTAGCTGCTCAGAAAGCTCAACAAGATCAATCTTTTTCAGCATTTCCCTTATGGTTTCTGCACCCATTCCAACCTTAAAACTTGGACCAAATTCCTCTAAGAGTCTTCTGTACTTATCTTCACTGAGAACCTCACCAAATTTTAGCGGAGCACTACTTGGATCAAGAACCACATATGCCTCATAGTAAAGTACCTTCTCCAACTCCTTTAGAGTCATATCTAGTAGCATTCCTATTCTGCTCGGTATGCTTCTAAGAAACCAAATGTGCGCAACAGGCGAAGAGAGTTCAATATGGCCCATTCGCTCACGTCTGACCTTACTCGATATGACTTCAACCCCACACTTTTCGCATGTGTGACCCCTGTGCTTTAATCTCTTATACTTACCGCAAAGACATTCGTAATCTTTCACAGGCCCAAAGATTTTTGCACAGAATAGCCCACTCCTTTCAGGCTTGAAAGTCCTGTAATTTATTGTTTCAGGTTTTCTGACTTCACCAGAAGACCACTCCTTAACTTTCTCAGGCGATGCAATTGAAATCCTTACAGCCCTATATTCCGAAGGATTTTTTGGTTTCTCAAATAGGTTTTCAATATCCAATTATTCCCTACCTCCCACTTAAGTATTTGTACATATACTCATCAACTGTCAACAACATCCTCCATGAGGTCGACATCCAACGATAAGGCCTGTAGCTCCTTTTGGAGGACTTTAAACGACTCAGGTAGACCGGGTTCGAATCTCTTGTCGCCCTTCGCGATCGAATCGAATATTCGCGTCCTTCCCACTACATCATCAGATTTAACGGTCAGAAACTCTTGAAGGGTGTACGCTGCTCCATATGCTTCAAGTGCCCAAACCTCCATCTCTCCAAGTCGCTGCCCACCAAAATGGGCTTTTCCTCCCAGCGGTTGTTGAGTCACAAGCGAATAAGGACCAATGGCCCGAGCATGAATCTTTTCCTCTACAAGATGATGTAGTTTAAGCATATACATCACCCCAATTGAAACCTTTTGATCAAAAGGTTCACCAGTAAATCCGTCGAATAGTATTGTCTTGCCATCCTCTGGGAGACCTGCCGAGATAAGCATTTCTTTTATTTCACCTTCAGTTGCTCCGTCAAAGACGGGTGACTCAACCGGAATGCCGTCCTTAAGTGTCTTGACAACCTCGAACAATTCCTCATTACTCAATTCATCGATAAACTTACTCATCTTCCTCGAATCGTATAATTCTTTTATCTTTTTTCTGAGAGAATTGTAATCAACCGCTTTTTCAATAAGTTCATTTAACTGTTCACCCACTTTCTGAGCTGCCCAGCCAAGATGGGTTTCCAGAACCTGACCGACATTCATCCTCGACGGTACACCAAGTGGGTTAAGGACCATATCCACAGGGGTTCCGTCCGGCAGGTAAGGCATGTCCTCTTGTCGTAAAATCTTAGATATAACCCCCTTATTTCCGTGCCTACCTGCCATTTTATCTCCTACCTGGAGTTTCCTCTTTACAGCGACATAAACCTTAATAACTTTGAGCACGCCAGGAGGGAGTTCATCTGGACGTACGAGTTTGGATATCCTTTGATCATAAACGAGCTTGACTAAATCAATCTGCTCAAGTGCTCTTTCAATACCCCTGTTAACGTCGGTCTCAATTGATTCGCCCTTTTCAATACTGATATCAGCGATCTTCTCAAATGATATGTTGCGAAGTATGTCCTCTGTGATCTTATCTCCCTTTTTTAGGACCGTTTTCCTGTTTACTATAAGTCTCGCAGATGCAATCTTACCAACAAGCAATTCCTTGATCCGCTGAAAAGCATCCTCTTTTAATATTCTTATCTCATCATCTTTATCCTGCTTGAGCTTTGTAATCTCAAGATCCTCAATGCTCTTGGCACGTTCATCCTTATCGACTATCCTGGATAAAAGCATCTTTACATCAATTACGGTACCCGTAACCCCTGGCGACGCCCTCAGCGAGGTATCTTTCACATCTCCCGCTTTATCTCCGAAGATAGCCCTCAATAATCTCTCCTCAGGTGATAGCTGCGTTTCGCCCTTTGGCGAAATCTTCCCCACTAATATATCCCCGGGCTTTACCTCAGCACCTATTCTAATAATTCCACTTTCATCCAAATTTCTTAATGCTTCATCACCTGCATTAGGTATGTCCCTGGTAATTTCCTCGCGCCCCAGCTTGGTTTCTCTGGCTATACATTCAAACTCTTCAATATGAATAGATGTAAACCTATCTTCTTTAACAAGCCTCTCGCTAATAAGGATCGCATCCTCAAAGTTGTATCCACCCCATGGCATAAATGCAACCAAAACATTCTGTCCCAGCGCAAGTTCTCCGAAATCAGTGGACGGACCATCAGCAATCACATCACCCTTAGCAACATTGCCCCCTTTTTTAACGATCTGCCTCTGATTCCAACATGTATTTTGATTAGACTTTTGGAATTTAACGAGATTGTAGATATCGACGCCGCCGTCTTCGCCCTCATTACTAGTAGCCCGTACAACTATGCGTGCGGCATCCACATACTCAACAATTCCGTCCCTCTTAGCAACCACAGTTACGCCAGAATCCTTTGCCACTGTACCCTCAAAACCGGTGCCGACGATGGGGGAAGAAGTGCGAAGCAGCGGAACAGCCTGCCTCTGCATGTTCGAACCCATAAGAGCCCGGTTCGCATCATCGTGCTCTAGGAACGGTATTAATGACGCAGACACAGAAACTAGCTGAGTCGGTGACACATCCATAAGTTGAACTTTATCACGTTCAATCATGAGAAATTCACCCCTGTGACGAGCTGAAACCAAGTCCAATGCTAACCGGCCCTCGTCATCCAAGGGGGCATTCGCCTGGGCAATTATATATTTCTCTTCTTCTAAGGCATTCAAGTAAACAATCTCATTCGTGACCTTCCCGTTCTTCAATACCCTGTATGGTGTCTGTATGAATCCAAATTCATTTATCTTTGCGTATGTCCCCAGGCTCGATATTAGTCCTATGTTAGGCCCTTCAGGGGTTTCAATCGGACAAATTCTTCCGTAATGTGATGAATGCACGTCCCGTACCTCAAATCCTGCCCTTTCGCGTGTAAGACCGCCAGGCCCGAGTGCACTCAGCCTTCTCTTATGAGTGATCTCAGACAGTGGATTTGTTTGATCCATGAATTGAGAGAGCTGACCGGTAGCGAAAAACTCCTTTACAACAGTGATGACGGTTTTCGGAATTAAAAGCTCACTGGGCATGAGATTTTCTATCGCCTGGTAGCCCATCTTTTCTCTTACCGATCTACCAAGCCTTTCAAGCCCTGCATAAAATCGATCCTGAATTAATTCCCCTACCGTCCGCACCCTCCTGTTACCTAAATGGTCTATATCATCGGTCGAACCCCTTCCTCCTCGCAGGTTAAGTAAATACCTAACTGTTTCCAAGATATCCTCTTCCTTCAAGGTCAGAACATCGTCAGGTACTCCGTGATTGAGCTTGTAGTTTATTTTGAGTCGGCCTACCTGAGATAGCCTGTAGGTATCTATGTTAGAGAACATATTGTTAAAGAAGTTTTCCGCCACCTGAGGCGTCGGAGGATCGGTGGGTCTGAACTTCTTGTATATTTCGGTGATTGCGTCCTCTTTAGTTTCTACTTTATCCGCTGATAGTGTGCTCCTAATTGAACCGACTACCGAGATGTTATCAATATAGAAGGTCTTTATTTCTTTTATGCCCTTCTCTTTCAAAGTCTTCAAACTTTCCTCTGTTATTTCTTCATTAAAATTGACCAATACCTCACCCGTCTCTTCATCCACAACATCCTCGGCAAATGGCCTACCTATCAATTCGCTTTCCTGAATAGAGATGCGCTCTATTCTTGCTTTTTTAATCTTCTCTATTAGATTCGGAACAAATCTTCTACCCTTTCTGACAATTACCTCTTTTGTTTTTAAGTCGATGATATCCGAGCTCGCCCTCTGAAAAGCAAGAACATCAGGATCCATACTCTTTTTTAACCCATCAGAGTCAAAATAAACTGTTTCTACTGGATAATAATAGTTCATTATTTGCTTCGCATTAAGCCCAAGTGCCTTCAAAAGTACCGTGACATGAAACTTCTTCTTCCTGTCAATCCTAACGTGAAGAATTTCCTTTGAATCAAACTCAAAGTCCAGCCATCTGCCATCTTGAGGAACAATCCTTGCAGTGAATGACACCCTTCCCGAGGTCAGGTCTTTCTTAACCTGATCAAAGAACACGCCCGGAGACCGATGCAGTTGATTTACTATGACCCTTTCCGTACCGTTTATAATAAATGCACCGCTCGCCGTCATGAGCGGGATCTCGCCAAAATAAACCTCCTGCTCCTTAACATCCCTGATTGTTCTCTCAGGATTGCCCTCCGACGGCGTATCCCATATTACAAGTCGAAAGGTAACATAAAGTGGTACAACAAAAGTGTAACCCTTAAGCCTGCACTCGCTTTCTTCATACTTAGGCTTATCGATCCTATAGCCCACATACTCCAGAGATGCTTTACCATTATAATCCTCAATAGGAAATGAAATACTAAATGCGTGGTGTAGGCCAATATCCAGTCGATCGTCAGGTTTTATATCTGCTTGAAGAAAATCGTTATACGATTTTATCTGCACATCCAGCAGGTGAGGTATCTCCAGAACCCGAGAGATCTTTGCAAAACTTTTTCTCATCCTAAACATGCCTTGTCCATTATTACTCACCTTGAAACCCCCTGTTACATGCCAATTCTTACGCTCGGTGAATTGGCAATGTTTTTGAAATAGAAATCAAAACCCTTGATTTCACTCGTTCGAGAACCTCGTGATCAATCAATCTCTACAGTAGCCCCTGCTTCTTCGAGTTTCTTCTTGATCGCTTCCGCATTTTCTTTCTTCTCGCCTTCTTTTACTGTCTTTGGAGCCCCTTCAACGAGCTCTTTTGCCTCTTTCAGACCGAGGGAAGTTACTTCCCTAACCGCTTTGATAACCTGAATTTTATTTTCGCCTATCGCCTTCAATATTACGTTAAACTCGGTCTTCTCAGCTTCCGCAGGTGCACTTTCAGCTCCAGCCGCGGCAACGCCTACGGGTGCCATTGAGATCTGAGGGGCCGCAGCTTTTACACCAAACTTCTCTTCAACCTCTTTAATTAAATCCGAGATCTCTAGCATGCTCGCACCCTCGAGGTACGAAATCACGTCGGCTCTTGTAATCTCTGCCATTTTTTTACGTCCTCCTTGTTTAATCTAAAGATTTAAACCTTGATATCTTATACTATCCTTTTTCTTTCTCGTCTTTCTCTTTTAATTCCTTCAAAGAATTAAGCACATACAGTAAACTTCTCTGAAGCTCCGTAAGTACACCGATGAAATTTGCAATCGGATTGGAAAGCATACCGACAAATTGAGACAATAAGACCTCTTTTGACGGAAGTCTGGATAATCTCGTGACCTCCTCAGATCCAACCACTTTGCCATCGACTATCCCGCCCTTAAGCCGCACTGCAGGGTATGCCTTCATTGAATCAACGAATACTTTTGCAACAGGTGCCGGATCATCATCACAAATGGCAACTGCCGTCGGACCGTCAAAAAGGTCGTTTATCATTTCAATCCCGGTCTCTTTAGAAGCTATCCTAAGAAGCGAGTTCTTAACTACCCTTAATTCTGCCTTTGCCTTTTTAAGCTGCTTTCTAAGACCCTGCATTTCCTTTACACTAAGCCCCTTATACTCAATGACCATAACGGTAGGACGAGCTTTAAACCGGTCGTTAATTTCTCGTACTAATTCCTGCTTCAAGGCTTTATTCAACATATCAAACTCCCTGATTTAACTTAAATAACCATGTTAGAAAAAGCTTTCCACCAAAGCGACAATTAATATAATAATTATCAACTCTAAGCCGCAATTTCGAACCCCTTTAACGCCTCACGAATACTAACAATATCAACCTTAATCCCAGGCCCCATCGTATTTGAGACTACCACCTTTCTTATGAATGCGCCTTTTGATGACAAGGGTTTCATCTTTGTTAAGTTATCCATAAACACAAGGAGATTATCCCTTAACTTGTCTTGGCCAAAAGATATCTTTCCGATTGGAACATGAACTACACCGCCCTTATCGTTTTTAAACTCGATCCTCCCTGTTTTTGCCTCTTTAACCATTTTAGCAACATCAAACGTAACGGTGCCGACCTTCGGGCTAGGCATCAGTCCTCTAGGACCGAGTATCTTACCTAGCTTCCCGACTAAGCTCATTACGTCAGGCGTAGCAACTGCAACATCAAAGTCCAGCCAATTTTCCTTAGTGATCTTATTCACCAGCTCCTCAGACCCTACATAATCTGCACCAGCCTCCTCCGCCTCTGTAACCTTTTCACCAGTCGCAAATACGAGGACCCTGATTTTCTTACCTATGCCGTGAGGTAGTACCATTGCTCCTCGAACCTGCTGATTTGCCTGGCGCGGGTCTATCCCAAGTTTGACAGCAATATCCACAGTCTCATCAAATTTCGCGGTTTTCGTCTCTTCTAAAAGAGTCAGCGCCTCATTAAGACTGTAGGCATGCGCCAGATCAACTTTACTGCTAACGTTTAAATACTTCTTGCCTCTTGCCATTATCCCTCCATTTAAAAAATGATGCCAGATTCACGATGCACGATTCATGATTAAAATTCTATTCGTTATCCTGCATCATGCATCATGCATCCTGGATCGTGTCAAACCACTTCGATCCCCATGCTTCTAGCAGTTCCTTCAATTATCCGTTCAGCCATTTCCATGTCATCGGTATTTAGATCTTCGATTTTTTTTGCCGCGATTTCTTTTATCTGATCTTTTGTAATCTTACCCGCCTTCACACGAGGAACCTCACCAGAGCCCTTTTCGATGCCTGCAGCTTTTTTCAGCAAATAGGATGCCGGCGGAGATTTAGTAGCAAATGTGAATGACCTATCTGCAAATACCGTTACTATCACCGGTATCAAGTCATTTAGCTTTGAGGTTTGTGCATTAAACGCCTTACAAAACTCCATAATGTTTAACCCCCTCTGTCCAAGCGCTGGACCAACCGGAGGCGAGGGTGTTGCTTTACCTGCAGGTATCAAGAGCTTAATTTCTCCTATCACCTTCTTCATACTATATTTTCTCCACTTGATTGAAATCTAGTTCAATTGGCGTAGTTCTGCCGAAAATCGTCACAAGAACCTGAACCTTTCCCTTATCAGGGTTTACTTCCTCTGTTACACCGGTAAAGTTTGCAAATGGTCCCTCGATGACTTTTACCGTTTCCCCTCTCTCAAAGGAAATTTTCGGCTTAGGCTTCAGTGTCCCTTCCCGTATTTGCTGTTTAATCTTCGTAACCTCATCTTCCTGTATGGCAGGAACCGAGTCAGGATCAATCATCCCATCCCTTAATTTACCCCCCACAAAACCTATTACCTTCGGAATACTCCTGATAAAATGCCAGCTCCTATCGTTGAGTTCCATTTTTACCAATATATATCCAGGGAAAAATTTTCTAACAGAGGTCTTCTTCTTCCCCCCTTTGACCGGTTCAACTATGGTTTCAGTGGGAATTAGCACCTCATTTATTAAGTCACCAAGACTTTCAGACCTAGCCCTGTCTTCGATCAAAGTCTTCACTCTGTCTTCGAAACCAGTATTTGTATGAACCACATACCACCTACTCTTCATGAAAATTATTTTCTCCGTCGTCCTTATCAGCTCAAGATAGATTTAACTGCTATTGAAAACAAAAAGTCCACTAAACCTAAAAAGGCCGCCAGAATTGCCGAGATCAATACGACTGCACCAGTGGATCTTACCGTTTCTTTTAAAGAGGGCCACGTTACTCGCTTACTTTCGACTTCGACGTCACTGAAAAAGTCAACCGCTTTATTTAAATATTCTCTTGGATTTTCCATAATGATTCCTAGGCAATCCAGGGCAGGAGGGAATCGAACCCCCAACCGCTGGATTTGGAGTCCAGTGCTCTACCAAATTGAGCTACTGCCCTTTCGCACGCCTTATATGTAGCTTCTATGATATAATAGATCAAAAACTCTCCAAATGTATTCCTAATTAGATGACCGTAAAGTATTGTGATAGAATATTAAGAGGTAACGACATTACCGATAATGACTGAACAATATAATTATACCAAAGAGAATTTTTTCCCACAAGAATTTCTATTTAAGATTGGCGCTCACTATAAGTAACTTGAACCTTATATTATTACTAATGTTCAAACAACTGTCAAGAACTCATCGGCAAATTAGTAAGATATTTAATCATATTTCCAAATTGATCATGTCGTGCCAGTTTCCCAGATGGGCATTTGTATGAGGGATGATTCGGAATCGGTCCCCAGAATATTAGTCTTACGCCCTATACGACGACCCGTTTCCCATATGGGCCGCGGACTGATTGGATATCAGTCCATAAGCGGTATGTTTATGTGCACGCGCCCAGATTACTTCTTCTTTTTTCGTCTCAAGCCCCTCAGTCCAACGGCAAATGCCGGAAGCAGAGGTACTAACAGATTAAGTAGTGCCGTCTGAGAGGAAACCGTTTGAGCCATTGAACATCCGTTACCTGAGGTGTTGGGTGGTTCGTCACTCAATAGTGCCGGGCCGGCTGGATCCACGATTACACCATTAGGAGTCAGATCATCGTCACCACGCGCTCCATCTATGTGATGAACGACAGCGGTAGTTCCAAATATCTGTGCCCCCGTTTGTCCATCAAACAAGAACTCATAACAATGGGGTTGCGGATTATCCGGCGTGGGTCCAAATTTAAAATATGAATTAATGATTGTTCCCGGTGGAAAATCGATTATAACCGTAGTCTCATCCCCCGGATTGATTCCACTAACTACATATTGATAAGACCCTACTAGGAAGCTAAGAAATTGGCCGTTGAACCCGTCAGGGCAACCCTGAACCTTCTTTGACAGTGGTTTTACATCGGAGAGAATCGTACCTTCTTCCGATTCTATGGTCACGAGCTTTCCGTTCTTGGCATTCGGGAATGTTTCCATATTTGGTGGTGTTGTTGGCATCGGTGTAGGGGTTGGTGAAACCGGAGGAGTTGGAGTAGGAGTGGGTGTAGGAGTAGGTGTTGGTGTTGGTGTTGGTACCACACACACTCCCGGGTCTACATCCGTAGCGTCCGGAGGGTCACATACCTCCCCCTCGGGGCACGGATGGTCTGCTGTACATCCAGCCACACATACGCCCATATCATCTACGAAGTCACCGCAGATAGCCCCCGCTGGACATTCATCATCCGCTGTACACGGGATCGGTGTCGGTGTTGGTGATCCAGTCGGAGTCGGGGTGGGCGAAGGTGGTGGCTCAAAAGCGCCTATCGATATATCCCTCGGCACTCCATCAAAGTCTTCCGAGGGTGGGTTCGCTTCCGCCCCAGCGACCGTTGCTATCGCAGTTTTTGTACCGGCATCAGCGATCGGAGAATCGGCTTCGATATGATAATCGGCATTAAACCGGTCAACAAATAGTGGGTCTGCATCAACATTAGCTGCTACTAAGTTAACAAATCCAACTCCTGCACCAAAACCAACAATATCGGTATTGCCTACGCCTTGACTGATATCGGAAAAACGGATCGCCATAGTTGCGCCACTCATTGTGGGCATTAGAGCTACCTGATCTCCGTCACCACTGCTACTATTAAACTTTATGATATCATTTGGGAGCGTCCAATTTACCGTACCCCCAGCGGTGTTATCCACGAAAAGCGCGCCGCCTAATGCCGCTGCACCGCCAACAGCCATATTGTCGGATATTGTATTATTTACGAATTTTATAGTGTAGTTAGAACTAACACCGCCAGTTGTTGCAGCAACAGCCCCACCACCTTCTGGTCCAAAAGCGATGTTGTTATGAATTACATTGTTGACTACTGGATCTAGGTTTATATTTCCATCACCAAATAAAGCAATTCCCCCCCCAAATGTAAAAGCGGTATTATTGCCTATTTCTGTCTTGCTCACTGACGCGTTGACAGTATCACCCGCAGGCGCGCAAGAAGAAAATACCACCACCCTGCTCCGCTCAAAGCATCATTGAATGTTATGACATCCTGCTCAAAAGTTGCATTGATATCGCCCTCTTGATTGTGGTATAACAGCAATCCCGCCACCAACATCTGCATCATTGCTGTCATATATGTTAAAATTTGATGTAAAATTACCCCACCATCACCCGATTTGATGTAAGACAAACTCCCCCTCCTGTTTTACCAGACGCGGCACATGCTGCTGTGGGATCTCCCCCGGTAATTGTAAGACCTTGAATGTTACCTCCAGAGAGATTAGCTGTAGTATTATTAATAAGAAATACCCTGTCACCCATACCCCCAGGCATAGGAGCCTCGATAATAGTATTTGTCGGGTCAATCGGATCATCAGTCCTGTCGAAGCAATTAGAGGCAAAACCGCCAAGTATGTCAATACCCTGAGTGGCTGCCGCAGTGTTGTCTATAGAGCTAGCAGTGCCAGGCCCAGTATGAGTACCCGTACCAACCCTAATTTCTGCAGTTAGCATCAGGAGTGTTCGTTGTCTATACAAGTAAGAGCATCAGCTATTGTAGGGCATATGTTTCCATTTGGACCCGTGTTACAGGGAGCACCACAAGTATTACCACCTGTGCATGTGGCAGAGACGGCGCACTACAACCACTACCCATCATTGGATTAGGAATAACGCAATAAACAAGTGCTTGGGCTTTTGTGGTAAACAATAAAAAACAGCAGAATGAAATTAGTGTAAGAAACGTTCTAAGTCTTTGGTTTTTCACAGGGTTTTTATCCATTTTATAGTTCAAATCCTCCCTAAGAAGTTTCATAATTTATATCACCTTTTGATGCTAATTGTCAAGCGTTATTTATAATTTTTGATTTTGTTTCGTACGGCCGTTTCCCCAAATGGGCAAACGAGCGACCCGGGATCGGTGCCCCTAATGTCCTCAGGGTTCACCACCTGTTATGTCGATATCGCCAATTTGCCATCTCGAACCCCTTCCTGAGCCAAGGCGAAGGAGCTGTGAGAGATCTTGTAGTTCAGTCGGTAAATACAAAAGCCAAGGAAAGATTTCTCTCTTCGTTCGAAATGACGACCTTTTTGTGTCAAATGACATAAGACATTTTGCCGCATGGAATGCAGGGTCGGCTTGCCGAACGGACCTAGAGCTGACACAGAGATCAGCCCCGAAAGACATGCCAATCCCCAAAACTCAAATTTCACAGATTGTAAGGCCCGGCCCCCCGAACAGGTATCAGTACGTGGACCGATTGGGGATCAGTTCCTACTTAGTCTCTTTATGAAGGGTATGGTTTCGGCACCACTTGCAGTACTTCTTAAATTCAAGTTTGTCAGGGTGGTTTCTCTTATTTTTTCTTGTCGTATAGTTCTTTCTCTTACATTCGCTGCAAGCGAGCGCGATAATTACTGTATTGTCTCCCATTTAATGTCTCCCTACTCAATAATACTCGTTACAACACCGGCACCCACTGTCCTTCCTCCCTCTCTTATCGCAAACCTCAACTGCTCCTCCATCGCCACCGGCGAGATCAACTCTACCTCCATGTTTATATTATCCCCAGGCATCACCATCTCTACCCCCTCAGGCAGCTTGATCGAACCAGTTACGTCCGTAGTCCGTAAATAAAACTGCGGCCTGTACCCAGGGAAAAACGGTGTGTGCCTTCCCCCCTCCTCCTTCTTCAATACATATACCTCCGCATTTAGCCTCTTGTGCGGCGTTATACTCCCAGGCGCCGCTAACACCTGCCCCCTCTCCACCTCCTCCTTTCCTATCCCTCTCAACAATACCCCAACGTTGTCCCCAGCTATCGCATCATCCAATATCTTCCTGAACATCTCCAAACTCGTCGCCACCGTCTTCCTCGTCGGACTAAATCCCACTATCTCAACCTCGTCTCCTGCCTTTATCTTCCCCCTCTCTACCCTGCCCGTTACCACCGTGCCCCTACCCGATATCGTAAACACATCCTCTATCGCCATCAAAAACGGCTTGTCCATCTCCCTCACGGGCTCCGGTATATAACTGTCCACCGCTTCCATTAACTCTATTACCTGCTTCTCCGCCCCCTCATCCCCCTCCAATGCCTTCAACGCACTCACCCTCACCACCGGTACATCATCCCCAGGAAACCCGTACTGCCCCAATAACTCCCTTACCTCCAACTCCACTAAATCCAATAACTCCTCATCATCCATCATGTCCACCTTGTTCAAACATACTACTATATACGGTACCCCTACCTGCCTCGCCAACAATATGTGCTCCCTTGTCTGCGGCATCGGCCCATCCGGCGCACTCACCACCAATATTGCCCCATCCATCTGCGCCGCTCCCGTTATCATGTTCTTTACATAATCCGCATGCCCAGGACAATCCACATGCGCATAATGCCTCTTCTCCGTCTCATACTCCACATGCGCTATGTTTATCGTTATCCCCCTCTCCTTCTCCTCCGGCGCCTTGTCTATATCCGAAAACTCCACGTACTTCGCTCTGCCCTGCTTCTCCAATACCTTCGTTATCGCCGCCGTCAATGTCGTCTTACCATGGTCCACATGACCCACCGTCCCTATGTTTAAGTGCGGCTTGCCCCTCTCAAATCTCGCCTTAGACATTGTCTTTACCTCCCAATTCTTCACGATACACGATCCAAGATGCATGATTCATGATTGATGACCGAAGATACATCTTGCATTCCGTATCTTGTATCGTGCATCCTGCATCGTGATACTGGAGCCCACGAGCGGACTTGAACCGCTGACCTCATCCTTACCAAGGATGTGCTCTGCCGACTGAGCTACGTGGGCACCGCAATTTATGAGCGGGAGACGGGACTCGAACCCGCGACCCTCAGCTTGGAAGGCTGACGCTCTAGCCAACTGAGCTACTCCCGCACACCCATAAAATGATGCATGATTACTATAGTAGTTCCTTTCGTGCATCAATACATCCTACATCTTGGATCTGTATCGTGAATGGTGGGGAGGGCAGGATTCGAACCTACGTAGGCTTGCACCGGCAGATTTACAGTCTGCTGCCTTTGTCCACTCAGCCACCTCCCCAACCCAAGATGCATGATACATGATCCATGATGCATGATTACTATAGTAGTTCCTTTCGTGCATCTTGCATCCTGCATCATGTTATTGGAGCTGGCGAAGGGATTTGAACCCCCGACCTGCTGATTACAAATCAGCTGCTCTACCACTGAGCTACGCCAGCTTTTCATTGATACATCCATCAAAATCATATCCCTCTTAGTGAAATATTACTGGAGAAAAGGATTTATTTAAAGGGATTTAAATTAACATAGCAAGAGAAATTATCAAATTTATCATAAGTTTAAATATAAACCTTGATAGACTAGACAATTGCGGCAAGGATTTGGGCTTCGGCGACCTTATTCTTCCCTACGAACGCCTCGCCACTAAACTTCAGACCCCTTAACCTATTTTTTAGAAGTTTTACTTCCAGTTTCACATTATCGCCTGGTAAAACCGGCTTCCTGAATTTGACGTTTTCAACACCCATTAGATAAACATTGAATCTGCCCTTCTCTCTAATTTTCTCAGGATAAGAAGAGGCAAATAAAATCCCTCCAGCCTGTGCGAGAGCTTCGAGGAGAATAACCCCTGGCACTATCGGATTACCAGGAAAATGACCCCTGAAGAAGTCTAACTCATCCCCAAAACGCTTTGATGCAACGATCCTCACCTCCGGCTCAAGCTCAATTACACTGTCGACAAAAAGAAAAGGGTCCCGGTGTGGAATGAATTTTTCTATCTCCTCTTTATTGTATATCATGCTTCCACCTTACAAAATTATTATTTATCCCTATATGTAAAAAAAAACAGTGCAATTTAATTCGCTTAAGTAATTTTATCACTTCTTGGAGTCAAAAGCCTTAATCACTCTATCAGTAATATCAGCACCTTTGCAGCACAAGATACCACCCTCACTCTTTTCTACAATGATCTCATAACCCTCGGATTGGCCCATATTACTTATAATCACCACAACCTCAGATAATATTTGCTTTGATAGATCGAGATCACGCCTCTGAAGTTCATCTCTGTAATCGTCGCGGGTCCTATTGAGATCCTTCTCCTTTCTCTGTAATTCGTCGGCTTTTCTTAACCTTGCTTCCTCGTCCATAACAGCAGATTGCTTCAAAAAACTCTCCCTCTCTTGATCCAGGGCCGCTTTCTTTTGTTCGATCAATGCCGCTTTTTGATTAAACTCTCGTTCAAAAGCACTCTTTGCCGTCTTTCCAGCTTTAGATTCAAGGATCACACGTTGTAGATCAATATATCCAATCTTAGCGGTTGACTGGGCGTACGATAATCCTGCTGTCAAAACTGTAAATAAAAAAGCAACAATTAGACTTCTCATTTACTGCCTCCTTAACTAAAATAATGTACCTACCGTAAACTGAATCTCGTAAGATTTCTCTCCAGGAAGTCGAGTACCTATGGGAAACCCGACTTCAAGCCTCAATGGGCCGAGAGGTGAATTCCACCTAAAACCAAGTCCCCAATCCTTCCTTAGATCACTGGGATTAAAGGTAAGGTCTTGTCCATCATTAAATACATTACCAATATCAAAAAATAAAACCCCCTTAAGGCCTACCTGAGAAAGGAGTGGGAAAATGTAGTCGACCTGAAACAGTAATTGCTGAACCCCACCTATAAGAACATAACCTCCATCTGGGACAGGAACGCGTGGACTGACTCTCCTAAAACCAAAGCCTCTGAGTGTATTCGGACCTCCTAGAAAATATCTTTCAGCCACAACCAATTCATTCCCTATGTTTTGAAAATCTACTATGCCATATGTTCCAAACAGGGAGAAATAGGTATTATACCAAAACGGGACGAATTGTCTCGATGAGATATTATATCTAATAAAATCTGTATCACCACCAAAAGGCCCCGCATATTCTATGCTTGTCCTCGATATATTTCCTCTTGTAGGATCCAGTACATTATTCAATGTATCCCATACAAACCCGAGGGCGAAGCTGCTGACGGTTTGCGACTGCTCAGTTATTAGGAACGAAGCATTTCTATCGACATTGCCAATTTTGAGACTCTCCAGTCTATAAGTTAGTGATCCGCTTAAGTGACTAAATAGCCTGCGCCCCACTGTTAAAGATCCACCCCATGCCGTCCTGTCAAAATCTCTAAACACCTGTTTCGATCTAAAGCCCACTGCATCAAGAGTCCAGTCAGAGTCGAGAAAGTGAGGGTCTGTATAATTAAGGAAAAATAACTGAGTTACGCCACCGATCTGCGCATTTAAAGATACCCGTTTCCCGGTGCCAAAAATATTTGATTCCTGAACCTGACCGGCAAAGATAATAGTTTCAACTGAGCTAAATCCACCAGCCACGCTGAAGAAACCGGTAGGCTTCTCCTTTACCTTGACACTCAAATCAACCTGATTATCGGTTCCAGGAACACGATTGGTAGCAACTTCAACATTCTCATCAAAAAACCCGAGCCTTGAAACCCTTGGTTTGATCGCATCCACCTTAGTTGTGCTATACAGTTGTTCTTCTTCGATGGGAATTTCCCTTCTTATAACCTTATCCTTCGTTCTAGCGTTGCCTACAATATCTATATCTCTTATGGATACCTCCGGCCCCTTCTCAAGTAGAAAATTTAAATCAACCGTGAGTTCTTCCCTATTCTGTTTGACACCGGGGTCCACATTGGCAAACGCATATCCCTTATCACCATAAAACGTGGTGAGTTTTTCGATATCATCTGCCAGCTGTTCGCCGCGGAATATTTCTCCGCTTTTCAACTTGAGGAGCGAGCGCAGCTCTTCCTCTGGAACAACCAAATCTCCATTAAAAGTGATGTTTTTGATTTTGTACTGCTTACCCTCTTCAATTCTAAACGTTACTATATAACCATCTTCTTCCTCGTTGAACTCAATCTCCGGTTTATTCACCTTCACATCGAGGTAACCGTTATTATAGTATTTCGCCCTGATTCTTTGTGCGTCATTATCAATCTCATTCGGGTTATACAAACCGCTTTTTGTTATAAATGAAAACATTCCTTTTGTCTTGGTGTATAACCCTTCTTTCAGTTGCTTCGTCTTAAGGGCTTCATTCCCTATAAAATTAACCTTCTTAATATATGCTCGTTTTCCTTCCTGTATGTCAAAGGTAACACTTACGGTCCCCTCTCCCTTAGGTTCAATGTTATAGGTAACCTCTCTTGCAACATAACCCTTCTCGGCATAAAGTTTCTCAATCGCCTCAACGCTTTTCTTAACCTTGTTAAGCTCAATAATACGACCCTCTTTCACATCGATTACATCCATTATCTCTTCATTTTTTATCTCATCATTCCCTCTAATCCTGAGGTCGACAACAACGGGTTTTTCTTTGACTCTATAGATAAGAACAACTCCTTCAGGAGTTTGCTCAACCTCCGCAGATACGTCTTCAAAGAACCCCAGTTTATAAATATTTTTTATATCCTCCCTAACGGTGTCTGAAGATAGAGGCTCACCCTCTCTCGAAGAAAGATTGTTTTTGATAATATTTGTCTCAATCCTTTTATTCCCCTCAATTTCGATCTTTGCGATAGTTTCCTGTCCTATTGCAAGAACAGGAATAAAAATCAGACTAATCAAGAGAGGAAAGGCAGTTATGATTGTACACCTAAGATATGATCTACTATTTCTCATCGACGACCAATCCATCAGATAGTGTGATAGTTCTACTCAACCTGCTTGCCACTTGGGGATTATGAGTCACCAAGACCAGAATAATACCGTCTTCCTCATTCAGCTTTAAAAATAGATCCATAATCGACATCCCTGTTTCCAAATCCAGGTTTCCCGTAGGTTCATCTGCAAATATCACTCTTGGTTTTAAGATAACAGCCCTAGCTATTGCAACCCGTTGTTGCTCTCCCCCTGATAGCTCCCCGGGCCTGTGAAATAACCGGTTTTGCAGACCCACTTTGAAGAGGATCGACTCCGACAACTCCTTTGCCCGCTTCTTCCCAATTCCTTGAATTAATGCAGGCATCATAACGTTCTCCAGCGCATTAAACTCCGGAAGAAGATAATGAGACTGAAAAACAAAACCAACCTCATGATTCCTGAATGTAGCGAGTTCGCCATCACTATGTTGAAAAATATTGAGTTCCTGTACTTGTTCGCTATGCCCATTGCCATCAGGCACCTCGCTCGAATTCCAATAGATCAATTCCCCTGCCGTCGGACGATCCAGTGTACCTAGAATATGTAATAGGGTGCTCTTTCCCGAACCCGAAACACCAACGACACCAATCGTGTCGCCCCTGTTTATAACCAAGTCAATTCCCTTAAGTGCTTCAACTTTATCCCCCTTTGTCTCGAAAACTTTCCAAATGCACTTCGCCTCTATTATGGAACTCATTCAAACCTCAAAGCTTCTACAGGATCCTTGCGAGACGCCTGATAAGACGGATACAGGGTCGCAATGAAACATATAATTAAGCTGCTAATTGCCACTATTAGAAAAAACAGAGGTTCAATTTTAACCGGGAACTCCGAGATCGGATAGACTTCCGGGTCAAACGGAATAAGCTGTTTGATAGATTCGTTGGTTTTAAGCAAGTAACATATGCCAAAACCAGCTAAGGTACCCAAGACAGTCCCAATAATTCCGATAATCATCCCATCAGTTATGAAAATTTTCATTATACTTCCCCGTGTTGCTCCCATAGCGCGTAGGATTGCGATATCTTTGCCCTTCTCCATGACTACCATTGTTAGGGTACTGACGATATCAAGTGCGGCAACAAGAATAATGAATCCAAGAAAAATAGCTATCGCCAATCGCTCCAAACGAAGCGCTCTGAATAGGCTTCGGTTTACCTCCTCCCAATTTCTAACGAAGTAAGGAAACCCCAAGATTGCAGAGAGTTTCTCCCCAATCGCCTTCGCCTTATATATATCCTTAACCTTAACTTCAATGCCTGATACCTTGTCCTTCATATCAAAAAAGTTCATCGCATCTTCAAGTGATACGTACGCAATTGATGAGTCATACTCAACCATACCATAGTCAAAAATACCGATGACCTCAAATTTTTTTACCTTGGCCTGAGGACCAAACGGACCATATGTGCCCAAAGGTGAAAGGACACTGACGATATCAGCTACACTCACGCCCAGGGTAGATCCGAGTTCTCGGCCAATAATTATAGGCGGCTTCCCCGAGGCTGTTTCTCCTGTCAGCTTCGTCAATTGCTCATTTCCAATACGTATGAGCTTATTGCTATTTACCTTTTCCCCTCTACCTACTACACCCCTCCCAATAGCTTCTTCCACGTTTGTTACTGTTCCCGCGGTTCCGGGATCAATGCCTCTTATAACCGCCCCGATTACGTTGTTTTCACTTACAATCATTCCTTGACCATAAATGAAAGGGCTTGCCCCCACAACACCGGGAAAACCCAAGACCCTCTCCCTTATCTCGCTGTAATCCTCAATCGGACCATCATAATCCAAAACCACAAGATGAGAACTGACACCCAATATCTTATTCCTGAGTTCCTCTTCAAAACCACTCATTACACCCAGCACAACATTAAGCGCCATGACGCCAATAATAACTCCCAGAATGGCGATAAGGCCAATTATGGATATAAAGGTTTGCCTTCTTTTTGACCTCAGATATCTAAGTCCGATAAAAAATTCGTATTTCATTAGGTTCTAAGTTGTGGAAAAAAAATAACGTCCCTTATCGAGGGTGAATCGGTAAGGAGCATTACTAAACGATCGATCCCAATTCCTGCACCAGCGGTTGGCGGCATACCGTACTCCAATGCAGATATGAAGTCTTCGTCGATTTCTTGATATTCACCTCCACCCCTTGCCTTTATTTCCAACTGTTTGGTAAACCTCTCCCTCTGATCTATAGGGTCGTTGAGTTCTGAGAATGCGTTCGCAATCTCTCTACCCGCCATGAATAGTTCAAACCTATCCGTAATCTCAGGATTCTCATCATTTTTCCTAGCCAGCGGAGATATATCGGTCGGGAACCCATAAATAAATGCCGGATCCACTATCTCTTTTCCTCTAGTATGTTCAAATAACTCGATTATAGCCTTGCCTCTAACCCCTTTATACTCTATTCCAAATGAATCTGCTTTAGAAAATAGAACTTCGTCATCTCTCAATATATCTTCCCCGTAGGTGTCTATTAACGAGTCGATTATACTGATCCTCTTCCAAGGACGGCTCAAATCCATCTTCAAGCCTTGATACTCAAACTGGTTTTTATTAAAAACGGTTTCGGCAACAAAACAGACAAGTTCTTCGAGCAGATTCATCAAATCTTCGTAAGTAGCATATGCTTGGTAGAGTTCCAGCATTGTAAACTCCGGATTATGTTGAGTAGATATGCCTTCATTTCTGAAAGTCCTTCCGATCTCATAAACCCTATCAAACCCTCCTATAACGAGCCTTTTTAAATAAAGCTCGGGAGCTATTCTCAAAAAAAGATCCATATCCAGTGCGTTGTGGTGTGTTTTGAATGGTTGAGCAGCTGCGCCACCCGCTACGGGGTGAAGAACAGGAGTTTCTACCTCGATAAAATCCTTATGATCAAGAAAGGTCCTGATAGCTTTGATTATTTTTGTCCTTTTAAAAAAGACATCCTTAACATCTGAATTGGAGATCAAATCAAGATAGCGCTTCCTATACCTTAGCTCCACGTCTCTCAAACCATGCCATTTTTCGGGTAGAGGATTCATTGTCTTGGTAATGAGCCTAATTTCCTTGACGTTTAGCGTCAGTTCTCCCGTTTTCGTCTTGAATAGATTCCCTACTATTCCGACAAAATCTCCAATATCTACAAACTTCTTAATAAATTCTAAACTTTCGTCACCCGCAATATCTTTTCTGATATAAGCTTGAATCTTTCCTGACCCATCTAAAATGTGGAGGAACATACTCTTTCCGAAATCTCTTATTGCAATTACCCTGCCCGCAATGGAAAATTCTGCATCAATTGCTTTTAGCTGTTCATCTGAAGCTTTTCCATATGACGAAAGTATGGTGGAAGCAGAGTGCGAGATTTTGAAATAGTTAGCATAGGGGTCAATGCCGATCCTCTTTAGTTCTTCTATTTTGTGCTTTCGCTGCTCTATGAGTTCATTGTCCATGATATCATGTACTTGTTCTACCCAATTAGGGAAAATGCATCGAGAGTACCTATACTTGATCGCAAAGTATTATGGCTTAGGTTAGTCAAAATATCTTATTTTCGTCAAGTATAATATACGTTGCGATTGCTTTTGCAACTAGCTTCTGGTTATTAATAATATCGACTTCCGCAGGCATGATCCTTCCTCTTCTCAGCACAATTGCCGTTGCTTCAATAATTCCCTCTTTGATCGGTTCCAAAAAGTTGATTTTCATCTCGAGGGTCACAAATTTCCTATTCGGTTCCACCAATGAAGCAATAGATACAGCTGCTGCTGAATCGGCAAGAGTAAATACTGCGCCCCCGTGAACTATGCCGTATGGTTGAGCTAGCTTCTCGCTAAAGGGCATAATAAGCTTCGAATAACCATCTCCCATTTCGACCACTTCTATTCCCAGCAGATTCCATATAGCCGGAGGTGGAAATGGCAATTCATAATCACTGACCCTGTTCACGAGTCGTCTCCATCCTTATAGAATTGATTTCGCTGATCCATAAGATATATCAATAGGCAATACCTAAAATTTAATGCCACGTTCCAAGACGCGTTGAAGAATCTTCTATCAATGGCTTAGTAACTTAGACTTTTTATGGATAAATTTCAATAACCTGGAACGATTGACCTTTTCAGGCCCTATCTGATCCCGCAGGGTATTCCTCTGGGAGCATAATAGTAATACAGGGCCTATGATCATCTGAATCAATCGGGCCTAAAAGAGATAAAAGCAGTGCAGTCTCATTTTTACCATCTTTCTCAATTGAGGCATTAAAATAAATTAAATTTGATTTACTGGTTTGTCTATGGACCCTTAGTAAGTAAACAAGTTTGCTTAGGATACCTTTGATTATTCCCTTTTCCACTTCTGAAAAATCAGGATCATTCCCCTCATTAGTTACCCAATGATCCAAAACCTTATTTGTAATGAATACAGGTAAAAAAAGGCCCGCTTCTTTGGAAATGTCGGTAATATCTCTCTGTAAACCATCATCTAATGCTCTTTGTCTATCCATCTTATCAAGGGTCAATCTTATCACCTCATTTGTTGAAAATTAATATATCTAGTTTACATCATACTCCATTTGATTGCACAGTTCCTCGACTAATTGTGCATAGACAATTATCAGTAAGCGATTTTCGCAAGAAATAAATGCTAATTACTCTCCCTACCAAAAAGGGCAAAAAGGAGAAAACCAAACAGGCAAACAAAAGCAATAATTTGAAACATATCACGAAATCCGTAGTATTCTGCTATCCAGCCATAAACAAAAGAACCTAGCATACCTCCAACGGTAAATGCTACGCTGCAAATAGAAAATGCCTTACCCCTGTCATAAAACGGACTTATATCAATGACAAGGGCATAAAAGGTGGGATATAGGAGCCCGTGACTGAGCCCGAAAAGGACGCCTGTCTCTATGAGATCGATCTCGTTCGATGCCAATCCCAGCCAAAAAATACTTATTGAAAAAAATAACAGCGACGGTATTAAAGCTTTCCTTCTTCCATACTGATCAGGAATCCATCCTCCAAAAAGACGCATACAAATCACAGCGATGGTATATGCGATAAAGAAATAATGAAATGATTCAATCTTGACCCCTTTAGCAAACACAGGCAAAAATGTGATTGTTGAGATAAATCCAGAACCGGCTATCATAATCGTAATGGCGGAAATCAAGACATTTCTTCTCAGAAGTATAGTTAAGTAGCTACCGCCTTTACTTTCGATTTCCTTTGTCCTCTCAGGCTCCTTTAGGAGGACTGCAATTACAAAGGCCAAAAATCCAAATCCAAAAACAGACAGGAATAAAACCCTGAAATCGTAATGTTCAAGAATTATTCTCCCTATATATGGAGCAAGCGCATAATTAATAATAGTAAATACTCCAAAGATACCGATTGCCTGAGCCCTTTTTGCCACCGGTGTGACTTCAGCGGTGAGTGTCCCCGCTGATATAAAGAAAAATGAAAAAGACGCCCCCTGAATGACCCTCAGAAGTGGAAACAAGAAATCTAATTCATTGACATATGCAAAAAGAAGAGTCGTGAGAGACATTATTAACCCTCCAGTCGCCATAAACCACTTTTTCCCCCACCTATCAACAAATAGGCCGACAGCCGGAGTAGAAATAATTGTGCTTATCCATGTTATTCCCATTATAAAACCGATAACAGATGCACCACCGCCAAGCTCCTGAATTCGAATTGGAAGAAGGATAAAGGAATGGAAATTGAAGAAGAATAAAAAGCTAGCAATAGTAATAAGAATGAAATCCCGGTTAAGAAAAGGTATATTTCTTTCTAACTCAAATTTAGTAGTCTCCTTTACGTCTTCATTCATAACATTTCAGAAAAGATCCATAGAAGCTAGATATTACAGGTGCAATCCAGTTATTTCGATCTTAAAGGATCAGCACCTTTAAAATGTTCGCAAAACTACAACCTTTACTTCTTAGCACATAAAAATAGCATTTATTGGAAATTTATAAATTTTAAAATAGAACCCCCACAGCAGGTCGCAGGGCATTTTCAACTTAGGGCGTCTTCAATTTAAGGATGGTCATCTCAGTGATTACTGTAAAAGCCAGATATTTCGAGGACAGAATCTTTAAAAGTATTTTCTTCATTTATCTTACACTTCTTTCCAATTTCTTTGTCTTGACCCAAAGAAGCAATCTTTAGACCTAGGCTTTCGACAAGCTCAAGACAGGCTCAGGACAAGGCTGTCCAAAAATTTTAACGCCTTCGTTTTTGATTTTCTTGACGCAGTTTTTGGAATGCCAATTAAATCCTCTCCATTTCGTAATGGATCAGTGAAAAAGAAAACAACATTGAAATTTAAAAACTCTTGTCCATGAATTACGGGGAATCTAGAATTGCGACAACTTCCCGTCATTTCGACTCGAAGGAGAAATCTTTCTTTTCCAAGAAATGATACGAATAAGGTTAGCCCACCAGCCTTGCTGGTGGGATAACCTATGGTCACGAGCAAGACTCGTGACCTACCCTAATTTATCAGTCTCCGCCGTTATTGGGTAGCGCTCCTGTCCCCATCCCGAGCGAAATCGAAGGGGATGAAGCAATCCCCATGGAGAAGATTGCTTCGCGGAGTTAACACCGAGTGTAGCTAAGTGCTCGCAAATGACACATCGGTACCCTCGTAGCAAACTGTAGGGAATTTCGTAGTTAAGACAATATTGAAGAGGGAAATATAATATGGTTATAAAAGTTATGACTGGAAGTTGGAAATACTAGGATGTATACACTACCTTTCCGCCAACAATTGTGTATTCAACACGACCGGATAGCCTCCATCCATGGAAGGGAGAATTTTTTCCTTTAGAACGAAATTTCATTCTATCAACGATAAAAACGTTATCCGGGTCAAAAATCACAACATCAGCCACAGAGCCAACTTTCAACGTCCCCCTCCCAATCTTTACTATTTGAGCCGGGTTAAATGCGAGTTTCTGAATCACTTCGGGTAGACTCAAAACATCTTCTTCGACAAGTTTTAAAGATAGCGGCAGAGCCGTCTCAAGTCCTGAAATACCGAAGGGCGCAAGATCAAACTCTACCTTTTTCTCATCTTCAGTATGAGGGGCATGATCAGTCGCTATCACATCTATGGTGCCATCCTTTAAACCTTCTCTTATCGCATCAACATCCTCCTTGGCCCTAATTGGAGGATTAACCTTAGCATTTGTATCATAGTCAAGAATAGCTTCATCAGTTAACATAAAATGGTGTGGGGTAGCCTCCGCCGTAACTTTAACTCCTCTAGCTTTCGCATCTCTTATAAGCTGAACCGAACCAGCGGCGGAAACATGAGCGATATGAAGGCGAGCCCCTGTAAGCTTCGCCAGGGTGATATCTCTGGCAACCATTATTTCCTCAGACGCATTTGGTATTCCTCTAAGGCCAAGCTTATTAGAAACGTGTCCCTCATTCATAACTCCGCCACCAGAAAGGTTTAAATCCTCAGCATGTGAAATTACTGGAATATCAAACGCCTTTACATATTCCATTGCATGCCTCATAACTCTTGAGTTCATGACCGGAAACCCGTCATCCGAGATTGCGACACAACCAGCCTCATACATCTCACCAATCTGCGCCAGAGATTCTCCAGCCTCGCCCTTTGTAATAGCTCCAATGGGGAATACGTTCACTATTCCCTCCTTCCGAGCTTTGAGCAGAATGTATTCCGTTACGGTTGCGTTATCATTAACCGGATTAGTGTTCGGCATACATACTAACGAAGTAAACCCTCCAGCGGCTCCGGCTTCGCAAACGGTCATAATGGTTTCTTTGTGCTCAAAACCAGGCTCTCTCATATGCACATGGAGGTCTACAAATCCAGGCGAAACAGTTTTCCCCGAAGCATCGATTATTTTAACCTTCTTATCTTTTTCAATTGTTTTGGTTTCTGACGGGTAACCCCTTATTTTACCGTCCTCTATAAGTAGGTTTCCAACTATATCAAGTTTCTCGGAAGGATCGATGATGCGCCCTGCTTTTAAAAGTATCTTCATACGTTTCTTCCCCCGGAAGCCACAAGGTAAAGCATTGCCATTCTGACAGCAATTCCATTTGACACCTGATCTAAAATTACCGAATTCACATCGTCAGCCACCTCTGAAGATAATTCGACCCCCCTGTTTATCGGTCCCGGGTGCATCACAATTACTTTATCATTTGCTTGTTTCAACTTCTCGTGACTAAGGCCATGCAACTTCGAATATTCCCTGAGGGAAGGAAAGAACATTGACTCCTGTCTCTCTTTTTGAATACGAAGCATGATTACGACATCCGCATCTTTTAGAGCTTCTTCAAGTTTGTAAAATACCCTTACATCAATGTCCTCTATCTCCTTTGGGATTAGCGTTGGGGGACCAACAACTCTTACCTCGGCTCCAAGCTTTAGAAAACCCCAAATGTCCGACCTAGCGACCCTGCTGTGCCTGATATCACCTACTATTACCACTCGAAGCCCTCTTATATCTCCTCTTATTCGCTTAATTGTAAATAAATCTAGTAATGCTTGGCTTGGATGCTCATGGGAACCATCTCCAGCATTTATTATTGATGATTTAAGTTCTCTAGCCAGTAGCCACGGTGCGCCTGACATTGAGTGCCTGATCACAATTATGCCAGCTCCCATCGCTTCGAGGTTTCTGGCAGTGTCGAGCAGGGTTTCCCCTTTCACAACGCTGCTCTGATCAGGTGTAAAGTTTAAGACATCGGCGCTGAGCCTTTTCTCGGCAATCTCAAAAGACGATCTCGTCCTAGTGCTAGGCTCAAAAAAAAGATTGACGACCGTTAAACCCTTGAGAGCAGGTACCTTTTTAACATCACGCTCTGAAACCTCTTTCATGGACGCAGCCGTATCGAGAATAGTATTGATCTCTTCTGCCGTGAGTTCTTCGAGCCCCAAGATGTGCTTTCTATGGAAACCCATTTTTACCCTTTATTTACTAGCACTTCGTCCTTCCCGTCAGTTTCATCGAGGAGAACCTTAACTTTCTCATCCTTATTTGTATTGATTCTATTCCCTACGTAGTCCGGCTGTATCGGTAATTCTCTATGGCCCCTATCCACAAGAACAGCAAGCTGAATGGAAGAAGGCCTACCAAAATCCATGATGGCTTCAATTGCTGCCCTAGATGTTCTCCCGGTGAAAATAACATCATCGACCAGGATAACGGTCTTTCGATCTATTGTGAAAGGTATGTCCGTTTTCTTTAACTCGGGCCACTCGCGTTTAATCTGCAGGTCGTCCCTATAAAGACTTATATCAAGAGTACCTAAAGGCGGTTTTATACCAGTTACACTCCTGACCTGTTCGGCTAATCTCTGGGCTAGATATATTCCACGGGTCCTAATTCCAACAACGACTAATTGTCCGGAATCGCGATTCCTAGAAATTATTTCATCCGTAATTCGGGAAACAGTTTGAGCAATTGTCTCCGAATCCATAATAACTTTTTTAGCCATTATCTATTACTAATTGTAAACGCTTCCGAGGACCCCTTCACATTTATAGCGGAAATCAAAATCCTTTCTATACCGACCAAAGAAATCTGCTCTATCATGGTATGTTATTGTAATTACTACAGCGTTTTCTGTGCGGGTTATGGAGTATTTCCCTTTACCGGGTGGTATGCCCGCTCGGGTGAGCTGTTCGTTAAGTGCGTTTGAGATATATTTAGGTCCATACTTATGATAAACATCTGCATTTTCCTTGCACAACCCCCTTAAGCCTATAACACCCCTATAGTATATGGGAACTACCTTGAATCCTACGTAAAGAGCAATAACGATCACCAAAAGCCAGAACATAAGTTTAATACTCATGTTATTTGTCCTCCAGCAAGATCATGATATCCATAGTTTGCCTATTTTATTAGGGAGAATATCCTGTCCCATCTAACCTTGTTCAAAAAGCTGTTACTATCGAAATCCCAAGACCAGTGCGTTATAAAAGCGTCACCTTCGATGTTATGAATAGGAACGAATCCCCAGAACCTACTGTCCTGACTATTATCCCTATTGTCGCCCATGACAAACACATGCCCCGGAGGCACTACCACAGGTAGATTACCCCTTTGAGTATAATCGCGTCCCTTCTCATATATCACGATATGTTTTTTACCAAGTAGATCTTCTTGATATTTGTCATATGTAGTTCCAAATCTTTCGTCCTGGTAATTACCCACGTAGGTAAGAGGCACTTCCTCTCCATTGATTATCACGTTCCTCCCATCTACATCAATCTTGTCGCCAGGGAGACCAACCACCCGCTTTATATAATGGAGGCCAGACTTCGATGGATCATGTTCATTGTTTGGATACCTGAAAACTATTACATCGCCATGTTTTATTCCCCTCAGGGGTAAAACTACTTTATCTGAAAAGGGGATCTTGGTCCCATACATGAATTTACTCACCAAGAGATGGTCACCAACAAGGAGAGTGGGTATCATAGAGCCGGATGGAATTTTAAACGGCTGTACTATAAATGTTCTGATAATTAATGCCAGAACAACTGCAAATAGCAGTGCCTCGACATTCTGCCTTAATTTTGACTTTCCAAACTTTGATAGATGCTCCTTATTTACGCTCGCAAGCTCGTCGGTCCTTAACTTAATCTCTGATACATTACCATTACTGATGGCAAGCTCTGTCCGGCCAAGGTTCTCTTTAATACGTCGCGCAATTTCAGGTTGAAGCTTTGGCATGTTATTCTCATACAGATTCTTTGTTTCAGAATATACTTGCCTCGCCTTTCTTCTAACCCTGTACTCTCTCGACCAAAAATTAATCATCTAAAGACATTGAGTATATATAGGTAAGTTTATGGTTTCAATACTAAGCGGATCATGCCAACCAACATTATATCATCATCCTCAAAGTTCATCGCCTCCAACTATCCTCTCCACTGAAATTACGCCTTTAACTTTCTTTATAGATTTCATGACACTCTCGAGTTGATGAAGGTCCGATACGACTATATCAAACGTCCCAATAGCACTATCGACATCGGTTGAGTGCATTTCGGCTCTCGAGATGTTGATATCAGAGGTGGAAATTGAGTTTGTGATATTAGATAACATACCAGGGCGATCACTGCAAGTCACCAAGATTTTCGCGGGTCGAAATCCCTTGTAGCTCCTATCCCACTCAACCTCGATCCTTCTCACCGGATCAACGTCGAGGAGCTGCGAGCAGTCATGCTTATGAATGGTAATACCCCGACCCCTAGTTATATACCCAAGGATCTCCTCTCCGGGCAGGGGTGAGCAACATAGGGCAAATTTTATCATAACGTCATCGTACCCCTTAACTAAAACACCACCGTCTGTAGAACGTGTAATCGTTTTAATTATTCTATCAATTCTGGATTCCTTGTCGGGCGGCTGTTCCAACTTAACCTTTGTATCTAAGCGTTTAAGGAGATCAGCCACGGAAACTTTTCCAAAACCAACGGCAAGAAAGAAATCCTCGACCTCTTTAAATGTGAGTTCTGAGAGCGCGTCACTGAGTTCTCCATTTTTCAGCATTTTTTGAAAATCGAGACCATGCTGCTTGAATTTTCTTTCACTAATTGATTTACCAACAAGTCGAGACTGTTTAGTTTCCTCATTCCTAAGCCATGACCGAATTTTGTTTTTTGCGCGTGACGATGAGACAAACTTGAGCCAATCCCGGGTTGGGTGCTTCTCCGGGGACGTGACAATTTCAACCGTATCCCCGCTCTTTAATCTGTAATCCAGGGGCACCAGTTTCCCATTAACGACAGCTCTGGTGCATTTGTTGCCGATCTCTGTATGAATAGAGTAGGCAAAATCAACAGGAGTTGCCCCAACCGGAAGCTCCTTCAAATCTCCCTTCGGGGTAAATGCATAGACCCCATGAGAGATAAGTTCGCCCTTTATGGCTTCCAAAAATTCATTTGGATCCTTGATGTCTTTCCATTCTAATAGCTGTCTCAGGGTTCCGTATAGGTTATAACTGTCGTCGCTTTCGATTTTGCCCTCTTTATATTTCCAATGCGCAGCAACGCCGTATTCAGCTACTTGGTGCATACGCCGCGTTCTGATCTGTATCTCCATCCTTTCGCCGGTGGGACCAATAACGGTCGTGTGGAGAGCTTGATATCCATTTACCTTAGGCAAGGCAATAAAATCCTTGAATCTTCCCGGTACCGGTTTCCACGTGGAATGAACCGCTCCCAATGCTTCATAGCAATCCCTTAACGAGTCTGTGATCAGACGGAAGGCTATTACATCATAAACCTTTTCTAAATCGATATTCTGCACCCTCATTTTATTAAAAATTCCATAAATATGCTTAAACCTTCCTGTAATCTCAGCCTTAATCCCGAACTCTTCGAGTTTAGCAATGAGTATGTTTTTAACCTCATCAACATATGTCTCCCACTCCTTCTTTTTCTCGTCGATTTGTTTGGAAATCCTTTCATACTCATCAGGATTCAGAAACTTGAAGGACAGATCTTCGAGCTCGGTTCTAACCCAGTAGATGCCAAACCTATGAGCCAATGGAGCATAAATTTCAAACGTTTCTTTAGCTATCCTTTTCCGACGATCATCCGGCAAATGTTCTAAAGTGCGCATATTGTGAAGTCTGTCGGCAAGTTTGATAAGCACGACCCGAATATCTTTTGCCGTCGCCAGGATCAATTTCCTGAAACTCTCCGCCTGTTCATCTATCTTAGAGGTGTACGGAAGCTGGCTAATCTTTGTAACGCCGTCTACAAGAAAGGCGATATCTTTGCCAAATAAGGATTCTATTTCGTTAAGGGTAGTAAGCGTATCCTCAACGGTATCATGCAGCAGCCCCGTTACCACAGATGAGACATCAAGCTTCATATCCGCTATAATCCCGGTTACTTCAAGTGGATGACTCAGATATGGTTCACCCGAGCTCCTCTTTTGACCAGCATGAACCTTTGCCGAATAGACGTATGCCTTCTTGATAAACTCCCTGTCATTTTCAGGCAGGTATAGATAAGAATTCAGTTTTTCAACTATATCATTTAATCTAATCACTTCTTTTCTCGTAGAATCCTAATTTTGAGTCCCTTAAAACTCTTTCCTTCCTGCATCTCTCAGAAAGTATAATCGCGGCAAGTTTCTCTGACGCATCTGCTAAAAAGTCATTTATAATAATATAATCATAATTGTCGACTTCTTGTATTTCTTTTCTAGCATCCTCGAGCCTGGCATCAATTTCAATCACTCCTTCAGATTTTCTCTCCATTAACCTCTTTCTTAAAATATCAAGAGACGATGGTAAGACAAAAATATACACACCGTCACTATACTTAGCTCTAATATTTCGGGCCCCCTGTACATCTATGTCTAAAAGAAGATCGATACCCGATGATGCGGCTTCGTCGATTGGGTCAACAGGGGTACCGTAGCGATGCCCATGCACAATCGCCCATTCAGATAATCTTCTGTTCGCTATTAAGTCATCAAACTCTTTATCTGAAATAAATTTGTAATCAACACCATCTCTTTCACCTAGTCTGGGTTCCCTAGTAGTATAGGAGACCACGAAGGTTATATTGCTAATTTCCTGGATTACCTTTTTTGACAGAGTCGTCTTTCCACTGCCTGAGGGTCCAGAGACAATAAATAGCTGTCCTTTTTTCATGCTCTTTTAAGCCAAGAATGGTGAAGCAATCGCTACGTTAAATAACTCAATTTTTTAGATGCCCTTTATAGAAGACACGCTTAGGAAATGAATTTCGCAAGGCTGTGATCAATATTACAACTTAATAAGATTCAGATAAACTGCATAATTCATGTTGCTTCTTACATTCTACTCCTGACATAATACTGAATATTTTAGGGAACTAATCGCGAATTTGCAATTAACTCCCTTACCTTAAACGTTTTTTATATCTAATTTCGCCACCAAGCTTTTGACATCCTGAGCCTTATTCTTATCCAAGACCAGGATTGCGTCATCGGTTTCTACTATAACCAGATTTTTGACGCCCACCGTGGCAATCAACCTGCTTTGCGCAAATAAGAGGCAAGAAGCGGAATCAAATGAAATGCAATTTCCGATGCCGATGTTTTCCGTTTCATTTGATCTAAGGAACTCATCCAGGGCCTGCCAGGTGCCAACATCACTCCATGAAAAATCTATAGGTATTACAACACTATTTCCTGACTTCTCAAGTACAAGCTTATCGATCGAGCCGGATTGTATGTTTCCATAGAAATCCTGAATCAGAAGGCTACCATTTTCGTTATCAAAAGAGTCTAGAATACGGTCAAAATAGCTATACCACTCCGGAAGGATCACAGAGAATTCCTTTAATATAGCCGTAGTCTTCCAAATGAATATACCGCTATTCCAATAATAACCACCTTCATTTATCAGATCAGATGCCGTTTTTAAATCTGGTTTTTCAATAAACTTCAAAATTCTCTTGGCTTTATAACGCCCGGACGAGTCTATTAATTCGGTCGATTCCTTTATATACCCATACCCTGTTTCAGGCTTGCTAGGCTTAACGCCAAGAGTCACAAGCGGGTAATCGTTAGAAGCAAGCATGGTGTTTGCTATGCTTTGCCCGTATTCAATAACATTTCTAAAACTCTTATCGTCAGCTATCCCATGATCGGCGGGTAGCACAACTATCGTAGAATCGGGGGAGATTTTTTTTATCTTAAGAGTACCCAGCGCTATGCAGGGACCCGTATTCTTCCCTTCGGGTTCGATGATAATGTTCTCGGCAGGCAATCCAGGTAGATGCGTGCGGGTTTCTTCAACATAACGTTCTACGGTGACCACAAATATATTTTGAATAGGAATTAATGGGAGAATCCTCTCAACGGTTTGGCTTAAGAGTGATTTTCGTCCAATCAGACTGAGAAACTGCTTGGGCTTGTCCTTCCGGCTCAGAGGCCAAAATCTTTTTCCCTCCCCACCTGCCATTATGAGTGCGAATAGCGGCATTTCCTCTTATTCTAAACACTGTATGATTATTTCTCAAACGAAGATTATTTGATTAAGATTTAATAAATATTCTCTTAGCCCGAGGAGTATGATAATTAACGTATGCAAAGATTTTATTAATTATCTGAAAATCAGCTATTAAAAAACCCTTCTTCGGAAGTTATTTAAAAAAAATGCTGGTTCTATATAGCCTTGCCATTCATTATGAAGAAATTTAATAAGCCAATCAGAAAAATACACACGGTAAGAAGCCCTTACGGAATCAAATCAATACCCGAAATGATCGAAAATAGTGTAGATAGGTACGGAGACAAAACAGCATATTTAACGCCAAGAAACAACAATATACATAAATTAAGTTACGGGGAGGTACTGGAATATGTAAAACGTATCGGCAGACATCTAAAAGATTTAGGTATCGGTAAGGGCGACAAAATCGCAATTCTGGGGGAGAACAGGCCTGAATGGGGCATATCGTACTTAACAATATCCTGGATTGGTGGAACCGCCGTTCCACTCGATCCAAGAGCATCCATAGAAAGCCATAAGTTCATCCTGGGCTATTCAGAAGCAAAGGCGATTTTTTTATCGGCCCCTTATCTGCCTAATGTACGACCAATGCTTGAAGAACTCGAAGGATTGAAACACATGATTATGATGGACACCTTCGACGATATATATAGCAAGTATTCTTGGGGCGTTGAAAGGAAGAGTATTTCGGAGCAGGAGCTTTCTGAAATACTATTTACCTCAGGGACTACCGGTAACCCAAAAGGCGTGATGCTGACACACAAAAACGTCATGTCAAACGTAGAAGACATGTATAAAATTCTTGACTTAAGTCCCGATGACAGGGCTTTCTCCGTTCTCCCACTGCATCATTCTTACGAGTGCACTTGTGGGCTTTTAGGCTCTTTCTATAACGGATCAAGTGTGTTCTATGCCAGAAGCGTAAAGCCAAGAGAAATGCTTGAAGATTTATATGTAGCATCTCCCACCATGTGGTTAAGCGCCCCGCTGATTTTGGAAAAGCTCTTTCTTAGGATAGATAAAGAAATTTCCAGCACTGTAGGCCTTAAAGGGATTCTCATAAGAGCCCTACCAAAAAAGATTGCCGGGAATAAGATAAAGAGACGATTAGGACTTGAAAAAATTAAATTAATAATTTGTGGTGGTGCATCTCTTCCCTCCTGGGTCTCGAGAGGGCTTGAGCAATTTGGATTTCCGATCGTTCAGGGCTATGGATTATCCGAGACTTCTCCTCTTGTAAGTGTGAACCCTCCGTCAAAGCCAAAAAACGACAGCGTTGGAATGATTATAGAAAGTGATGAGGTCGAAATAAGAGATATGGACGATGATGGAAATGGTGAGATTGTTGTGAGTGGCCCCAATATAATGAAGGGCTACTACAAGAACGAAAATGCGACGAGTGAAGTCCTGACACCAGACGGGTGGCTATATACAGGAGATATCGGATTCTTTGACGATGAAGGATATCTCTACATAACCGGTAGAAAAAAATTCCTGATAGTAACCCCCGGAGGTAAAAACTTATCCCCTGAAGAGCTTGAGGAAAGGCTCACAAAATCAAACTACATTGAAGAAGCGCTGGTATTCAGCCCCGATGACAAGACCATTCAGGCCTTGATATATCCGGACTTTGATCAGGTGAGTAGTAGATTGGAAGCCACGGGACTGGTAGTATCAGACGAAAATGTTTGGGAGCTTATCAAGGTCGAGATAAGAAGGATGAATCATGATCTTGAGGCATATAAAAGGATAAGCAATTTTGCAATTAGATTCGAAGAGTTCCCAAAAACGACAACAAGAAAAGTAAAAAGACACCTCTTTAAAAATGCTTTTATCAAAGCCGATGAAAAAGTGTTTAAAGGATAAACACTCAATATCTGTCCCGAATTGATTTAATCTCTTCAGTAGAAAATTGCTCAACTAATCCGGCTACCTCCTCCGCACATCCCCATGATAATGAAAATCCAGCCCCTCCATGACCATAATTATGGATTACTGCACTTGTATTTGACACCTTCTCAATTTCGAGTCGAACTTCATTACGGACCGGGGCGCAATCCAACCCTGTTTTCGAAAACCTTTGCATCATGAAGAGAGGGTTCTATTTTCCGGCAATTATGAAGTATTTTTTTTGCTGTTTGTTTTTCTATTTCGGTAGTTCAATTATGTTCCTCAGCTGTTCCACCCAGGATGCAATCCTCAGTTCTGGGAACTATGTAGGTTATTTCATTTTTGGCACTCTCGTAATGATAGCAACGTCTTAGCCCGGGGTTTGTTGTTCTCACTATTTGTCCACGAATAGGATACACATCTTTATCATCACAAACCTCATATGCTCCAAGACCTGAGCAATTTACAATTACTACATCCTCTGCATACAAATCTTTTATTGAAGTTATTCTTTTATCCAATTTATGGATTTCCCCCCCTAGGTGATTGAATCTCCTTACAAGATATTTCATATAGATCGGAGTCTCTATCAGCGGAACCTCAACAAGACATGCATCTTTAAATCCCATAGGAACCTCACTCTGACTTGCGCGAACACACTCGGGTACCGCCTTTTCCCACCAAGGATTAGCCACCTCATGATCATAAAGCTCCATTAATTGAACTAGAGAAACTCCGGCACCGTTCTCTGCAGTTAAATTGATAAATTTCTCATATGAATATTTACCCCATTGAGGACCCTTCCTCCCGGATATACCCTAAAAGGGCTCCAATAGGCAGGGGCTATGTCAGAGGTGGTATGCGGCGGCACACAATGGGAGATTATTTGCACCCTGAATCGCCTTTCCAATAATTGAATGCCGCATGTCAAGCCCGATACACCAGCACCTAAAACAATGACTTCATAATCTTTATAAACCGAAAAGGCGTTATTCACGTCCTACTCTTTATATCAATAGATTATAGATACACCGCAGGGATTTATTGACGAGCAGAATTGCAAATCCAATAGAATTCCGTATTCCAACAATAATGTTTTGTGTTTCAAAAAGTACAATTATAGTTTATGTTAAATACTAATTTTAAATATTCATGTAAAAGGTCAGAAATGTCAAAAGAAGCTGAGATAATATTCAAGGTCCGGTTAGACGAAGAAAACATCCCTGAGTCAATTCACTGGGATGCAACGGATTCTGATATAGAGGGGCCAAAAGCTTGCAGCGCGATGCTTGTATCGATCTGGGACCACGAAAGAAAAAATAGTTTAAGCATCGATCTCTGGACCAAAGAAATGACCGTAGAAGAGATTAATATTCATTACTTCCAAACAATTATCGGATTGGCCGAGACCTATCTACGAGCAACAAACAACAAAGAGATTGCGGATATGATAAAAAGATTTGGTTCAGAATTCCGGTACCGCGATTCGAAGAATCTTCCGATAAAACGTAAATAAATCAAGCAAAGTAATAATAATCGTTTGCTGGAAAAGGATCTGAATTTAGTATATATAGACTACGAGCATAACAGGAGTAATCAATTGATAAGGCTAGTATTAATTGTGATCTCGATCATCATTATCCCTCTCGCAGGTTGTGGATATTACGGATCCTACAGGTAAGGAGATGCTTGTTGATAAACCATTGGATTCGTCACAAAGAAGACAGAAGTTACTCGATGCACGAGAAAGTGTGGAAAAATCGAGGAGGGATTATGAGAATTGCCTTAAAAAAAATCCCGAAGATGAATCCAGATGTGAAAACTTATAAGACGACCTACGACCAAAATGTCGAAACATACAGCTCATTACAATCTCAGTGACACGGATAATATCCAAATGGTGCCGAAGGCGGGAGTCGAACCCGCACGCCCTTTCGGGCACTGCCCCTCAGGGCTTTTTCTGGAAATATTTCGTACAAAAAATGACATATCCTAACCACCTGAAATTGCAATTTTTATAGTGATAATGCCTTAAAACAACTGGTATAGAATATTGCAGATTCCATGATTTAAGACATACATTTACATCTTTTGAAAAAAGAGATAATTTATTTCTACAGCAATCTAGTTGAAACAGGGCATCTAGTTTCAGAGTTTGGAAGCTCATTATGTACTGACAGCTACAGAGGATTTATAGGATTAGTAACACCTTTGGATTTTTTACACGGCTCTCTCTATAGCCACCACATCGACATGACTGCCAAATCTCCCTCAAGACGCACTCACAACCAACAGACTAACCCTGATGAGTAACATCATTTCAAACTCCCGCCTGGATCATCTCTTTAAAGACGCATATCGTTGGCTCTGCCTCAAAAGGTCAAAGTACCCTGCTTCATCAGATGTCTGGGATTTCCGCTCAACTCATTTCTGAGTTGGCTGATTGTATTAAAGAGTAATTAATGACACACATTAGCCACCAAGCACTGATCACAATGTCAGTGCTTTTTTTACCTTTGTAACATAGCCCTATGACACTGACAATGTAAACCAATGCACAGACCACAGCCAGTGCGGTGTTATTGTACTAGTGTCTCATTGTTCACACAGACATTGGAAAGGGTATACATGAGGTCATTGCTGTGGGGATTTTGGGCATTGACCCTGTAAAGGGGTTTTCGTTTTAATGGGGGAGAAATTAATCTCCCCTTTAATTTATTTCTAATTATTTATATTCTTAACTTGACAAACTCCAGTACTATTAGGTTGCGTAACACAAACACTTTTTTCCTCGGGACACACAGATGGTTCAAATATTCCTTCTGAATTACATTTCAAAACACCATTATTACCAAAAGGTCCGCCTTGTCCATTCTCATTTGGATGACATATAAAAGTGCCAGGGCGTTATCGCCGGGTTTGTATCATCACAGTCATTATCAAGAGGTGAGTATCCCGCTGTGTCTGGACATATAAATTGTGGTAGTGAACTAGGATCACCGTAGCCGTCCATGTCTGAATCGACATACTGACTAACGGTTGTCTCATCATCTATATTACCATCACAATCATCATCTAAACCATTACATACATCATTTGCTATTGGATGTGTGCTAGCCCTTGAGTCATCGCAATCATTACCACAATTAGTAGCACCGGTACCATCATCATTACAACATGTTGCATCAAAAAAGCCATCACCATCAGTGTCTCTCTCCCCAAATGTCGAAGGATCACAATCTTCATCATGATCTTCTGGGTCGCAAACTTCAGGGTTCCCAGGAAATCTATCACCATCACTATCGTCACAGTCGACACCTCCGCAGGCCGAATCCTCAAATCCATCACCATCGTTATCATGACAAGGAGTAAAACATATATCAGCTACATCGTCACAGACTTGTCCAGGAAGACAGGGATCGGTACCTGGACTACAAATGTTTAAAAGGCATAACTCCATTACAGACTTGTCCAGGAAGACGGGATCGGTACCTGGACTACAAATGTTTAAAAGGCATAACTCCATTCCATCACAAAAAGCGCCATCATCACAATCGGCATCACTCGCACATTGACTATAAGAATTTTTAGTGAAAATCATAAATACAAACAATGCGCTTATAAGTATTAAAATATATTTCATAATTTCCTCCTATTGTTTAGTAATCGTCAAAATGAAGGTACCTGCCGGAAACGTGCGTCTATGTTCTCTACTTTCAAATTAGTGTTTCTGGCTATGACACCCTTAACTTGAAGACCATTCTCTATAAAATTGGATTTGATACAATCATAGGATATCACCCTACGTTTCAGTATATTTGATAGGTCAATTTCGAAATATAATTTGAGCCTTATGGGATATAGAAGGGCTGGCCCAGCAGTAGGTGTTTTGTCTTGGAAAGTTACCAAACTTCGGTACTTAATCTTTCGTCTCACCCGGCACATTCCCCTATTACCCACCCCTTCCTCTCTAACCCTTACTCTATCATAAATTTGTATTGCTTGTCAATCAGTCAGTTTTCAAAAAGGAAATACGTTTCACTTGTTCTGATATGCTAGGTTTAAAGGGGACGCAACCCTTTAAGGGTATTTATGGTGCTAAACTTTATGTAAATGCCTAGGGTTGCAAGAACCGTATTTGCTGACTTACCACACCATATCACTCAACGCGGAAACAGGCGTGAGACTGTCTTTTTTAATGACGAGGATCGCATCTGCTATCTCGCTTGGCTTAAAGAGTACGGTGACAAGCATAAAATTGAAATCCTAGCCTATTGTCTAATGACCAATCATGTACACTTAGTCGCGGTTCCGTTGAAAGAAGAAAGTCTACATAGGGTCTTAAGACCACTTCATATGAGATATGCGCAGAGAATTAATCGCGAGCGCGGATGGGATGGACATCTTATGGCAAGGGCGTTTTTTCTCAAGTCCGCTGGATGAATCGTATACCTGGACAGCAGTCCGTTACGTCGAGCGCAATCCCGTGAGAGCGGGAATCGTTAGAAGCGCTCAGGACTACAAATGGTCAAGTGCGGCAGGTCATTGTAAGTTAAAGGAAGATAAGTATATTAGCCAGAGTTCGAGGTGGTTAGAGGAGTTTGAGTGGGATTGAGAACTGGAGTAGCTGGTTAACTGAGGGTGATGATTTACAGAAAGTGGAAGTATTGAGGAGAAACATAAAGAAAGGATTGCCCTGTGGTACGGATGATTTTATTCAGAAATTAGAGAGGATGGCAGGGCGAATATTACGATACAGACCGCAAGGACGCCAAAGGGCGAAAACCAAGGTCGCTTAAAGGGTTGCGTCCCCTTTAACCCGAGAATTTTTTAGAAAAGAAGTTGCAAGCTTTACCCAAATGTCTATCAGTTGTAAAAGAAATGTCTCTGGTACTGTAGAATTTATTAAATGTGACTATTTCTGAAATGTTACTTGATTTGGGTAGAATAAAAATAGTTTTTATAGGTTACTTACGGCTTGTTGTAATAAATATTTCCGTATCATTAGGTAGCTTAGTTATTTAAAATCATTGGATGATTAATCAATCTGAAATCGATAGGATGGCGGGGATGTTACGCGTCCATCCATCTCATGTACAAAGAGATTACGTACATGGCTGGTTGCTATCTCTACTCTATCAATCGAGCAATCTTGCGAACAGGGTGGTTCTAAAAGGATGCAATGCTCTTCGCAAAGCCTACTTTGAAAACTCTCGATACTCAAGAGACTTAGATTTTAGTACTTCACAAGGGATATCGCACGAGGAATTAGGCAGGGAACTAAACACTGTTTGCGAAGGCATCCATAAGCGATCTGGAGTTTACTTTGACACATCTAAAACAAGAGTCGATAAGAAAAAGCTTGCTGATTCAGAAAAGGATATTTCCGAAGCACGACTATATTTCAGAAATTTTTATGGAGCGGAGAGCGAAATTATTATAGGAGTACGGCTTGATGTCACACAGTTCGACCGCTTGTATCTTCCGGTGCAAGAAAGAAAACTCATTCATCCATACTCAGATTCAGACGATTGTGCTTCTACTATTCGGTGCGTTCAGCTTGAAGAGATATACGCTACGAAAATGCGATGCCTATTGCAAAGAAAGCACATCGGAGACCTTTTCGACCTAGTATATGCTACAATCGTTGAGCCAGCCCTATACATTGATAGAATGGCCTTGATATCAACATTTTTTCGGATAACGATCTTTGGTTCCAATCCGTCGGTAGCGAAAGGACTTTTTATCGACTTACCGTTGGAGACACTGAGCCACTTTTGGACAAAACACATTTCATGTCCGGTATCAACATTTTTTGACTTCAAGAAAGCAAAAGCAAGTTTTCTTAAACTGGTTGATGAGTTGATACCGGGAGAAATCCCACACGTGAATTTAATCGAAGGTTCTTCCCTTCTGCATTGAGAAATCCGATTCTCAAGGCTGCCGATTCACTTACAGTTCTCAAACTAAAATACAGTGGTGTTGAGCGATTAGTTGAACCTTATGAGTTGGTTTTCAAGGTTCGTAAAGATGGTGTAGCGAAGGAATACCTTTATGCGTATGACACAGTTGGAGGGGTTTCGGGAGCAGGATTGAAATTATTTGTATCTGAAAAGGTTCAAGAGATCGAAAACACGGAGCAGTCCTTTAGCCCACGTTACAGAGTAGAGATAGCAAAAGCCGGGGGATCTGAAACTGTCTCTCGTTTTGAGAGTCAACGAAGACGTAGAGGAACTACATTTAGGGATTCTATAAGCGACTATCAAATAGAATGCAGATATTGCGGAAAGAGGTTTAGGAGAAAGAAGTATACTACCAAGCTAAATCCTCACAAAGACAGATTTGGTAATAGCTGTTACGGAAGAGTTGGATTTTCTGTGTAAAATGATCACAGGAAAATAAACTCCGGGGTCAGGCATGAATAAATGAATTATTTTTGTTTTTGCTCCTCTTCGCCGCTGTGTTTTGAATAACTAGTTACTGACCCAAAATATACTCCCTCAGGGCTCAGACTTTGAGCTCGTAGAGAAGGTGGTGGAAGGCAATATCGCCTATCTTTTCTGGAATGCGGAATCAGATGGGTAGAAAATCCCCTTCGCAAGTGACACGTTCATTTTTGAGATCGGGAAAATAAAACTCCAGACTGTGGCATTTATATTGGAAGAGAAGAAATAATTCGGCGAGGGTTGTTTAATACACATTAGAGTTTGCCATCATCTCGAATCGACTTGGCTAGATTCTTTATAATCCACTTTAAACCGAACTCGACAAAAGGGGGACACTCCAAAATGATGTTTACAATTCCTCTTTATATATTGGTTCCGTAGATGTATCCATAACAATTGAATGCAACTCTACCTCAAACCATCGCCAGAACATTTCATCAGTCCTATCCTGTGGAAACCATGACTCTTCAGTACACCATCCGAAAAGTTCTTCGATAAAAATATCTTCATATATCTCATTAATGTATCCTCTAGCCTCTTCATCTGTATCATACTCAGGTATTAAGATGGCGAGACAATCAGTCTTGAAATTTTCCAAAGAGACTTTCCAATCGGCATCGGGCAATTGATTTGCCCAATCAACAAACGGTTGCCTTGGTTTTATTATTGCGATTGAGCGGTTGATGGTATACATAAACAAAATTATACTTTTCAAATCTTAAATTGTAAGCTTCCATATGCCTCTCCCCACTAAAAGCTTTGTCGAAATATAATACTAAATCATTCAAAAATCTAATGGAGTTAGAAAGAATAAAGTCGATAAGCATTAAAGACGTTGTCTGGGCTAGTGTATAATACTAATCATAAGTATATCAGATTTGAGAACGCAAATATGAAATACATAGTCACGCAATTATTTATCTTACTAGTCCTATTTTCTCCGCTTGCCAAAGCTCAAGAATCAGCCCCCACCATTTCAATGAAACAACATCCCGAGTGGTACATTAAAGTTACTGACTGGTCTTATTTTGTTGCTTGCGGGTAGCTATGATAAGTAATGTTACGATTGAGAATACAGCAGACATAGCTTATAAAGACATTGTAATAAAACTCAACTACTACTCCACTTCATATAAGAACGCTGGCCAACAAGTAAGCAGTACCACTGCTGTCCTTCCCATCACAATTCCTCCTCATAGTAAGAACACCTATCTAAAAGGCGGAATGCCTATTGGCTTGGGAGCAGAGAGTTACCAAACAAAATATGTCCAAGTTCTAGGGGCTGTTCCTGTAGGGAAGGATACTTCAGGAAGCTTTAGTAACGCCGAGAAGCCCAAACTTATTCTCTAGGTGTGAGCATGGTTGTAGTTGCCAATACTTCACGTGACAGGCATTTTCAGATAGCTTTTTGATTACCAATCACTAATATGAGGGTATGCTTTTATTGCAAACTTAACAGATAGGTTATTGATTATTGCTCGAACTTATATAGAAGGCTCAGATTGTATCTTCTGGAGTTGTATCCAACTCACATGCGACATCAAAAAAATCTCTATCTATAGTCTGAGCAAAACTGATAATGCCTGAATCAATTGAACCTTGGAGGTCAAATATTTCTCCCACGCCAAAACCTGAAAAGAAGACTAGACTCCTACAACCGTTCTTCTCCCATGTAAAGACCCCCAAATCACTGTCAAACCCTGTTTCGTTCTCAAAGAAAGCAACAGAAAATACCTCCCCATCTCCTACGCAATCCCATTCGGATGTCTGTGATGGTCTCGTAGAGCCGTTTAGAATATCGTCAAAGTCAAAATTACATTCCCCATCGTCATCGTCACAACTTACAAGAAAAGCAAATATCAGGATTAAAGTTACAGCCGAAGCAATTGCTTTAGTTAAATTATGTCTCATTACGCCTTTACTTTATTTCTCTCTTCTCACTACTTCCTTGTAAGTAGATTTTGAACTAAGAGGGGTCGAAAATCAACTGGCTGTTCCCCAAATCCTCTTACAAAAATCCCTAGAAATTGTGCGCTTACTGGGGTTTTCTATGGCTTAGCACCCATACTTTAGTGCGGAAAGTGGTATTATGTCTTCAGGGAATAGACAGATTCCTAGCTCATCTCACACCCCCTGATTGGTGAAATCGTGGCTATTATAGCTAAATACTAAAAAGCCCTAGCATCACAAAATCTAGGGCTTTTATTAATAGAATGGATTGCTTTTGATTCAGTACACGCACTTATCAGGATTCAGCTTGGTCGCCCGAGCCAACGGTACCTGTATCTTCCGTGGTAGCTCCTTTATCCTTGCCACCGCAAGCGGAAGCGTTATAAACAATACCTCCCATAGCGAGTGAAATAGCAACGACTAATGTGATAATTAATTTCTTCAGCGGTGAGCCTAGTTGTACTTGGTAATGTCTCACCTGACAGACAACATCACAAGGGTTTTCACTACTAGTTAATCTTTGGCCAAAGATAGCGTATTTGCCGTTTTGCTCATACCTAATAAATTCGTGTCTTAGGCACCCTAACCTCAGAAAATCACGTGCATTGACTTTTAACTATTGCCTGATTTATACTGGACAATACTAAGACTACATCCTAGGAGGAGATAAAATAATAGATGAAGGAGAAAAAAAATAAGCAGCCAGGATTCCTATTAAAAGAAGTTATTGACTTAAGTGAGTTCTGCAAAAACAATCCTAATTCAGGTTTTGGTCAAGAAGAAGTAGAAATCTGTGATAAGAAACTCCTATCCGAAATAATTGAACATGATTCTCGAAGGACTCGAGTGTGGAAGCCATTAGGCAAGAAAAAATAATCAGGATTAGATTGAGGATGTGAATAGAAATGCGACCAAGTGTAATCGATATTTATACGAGTCCAAAAGGTTCAAATACGAGAAAAAATTATTTCTATCCAGGGGACAGTATACAATTTAACGCAATTCATACAACAATCGATGGGTTTCCAGAAGGGGAAACATACAATATTTTCTGGACTTTGGACTTTTGGGGCAATGGAGCGGCAGTTGATGACGGCGGTGCTTTTGAAGTTGTGTACAGACCAATAATTATAGCAAGCGGAACTTTTACTTACCGATTTAGAACAACGCATAATTTCTGGTGGTTTGATGAAATCCCTTTTTTGGGTGACCCTTTATTTAGAGTTGAAGGAACTAATAGAAGCGAATACGCACTGTTTCTGAGTGAAGGAAGAGGTAATCAGATATTTATCCCAGGCCTTTGGAAATTAACTGCAACTATAAAATCTTCATTGGATATTGATATGCCCCTTAGTACAGCAACAAATTGGTTCTACGGCATAAGTAGACACAGCAGATTAATTTAAGAAGATAAGGCTGTTATAATTCTAATTTATTTATCGCTAACGTTTTCGCTAACACTTTCAAAGCCATATAATGTCTCATTTCTTTCTAAAACCTTAACCGCCTGCTTAAAATTCTCTGGAGTTGGGTGAGCATATCTCATTGTCATTTGAATTGAAGAATGCCCCAGAAGCTTTGATACGGTTACCAAATCCACACCTGACATTACCAATCTACTAGCAAAGGTGTGTCTTAAGTCATGGAATCTAAAGTCCTTTATGCCTGCTCTCAAGCATGCATTTCTGAATGCAGTCCTTATACTTTGGATTGGTATGCCTTCACGAGTGAAGACATTGCAAGAAAGGAAACAAATGGTGCCGAAGGCGGGAGTCGAACCCGCACGCCCTTTCGGGCACTGCCCCCTCAAGACAGCGCGTCTGCCAATTCCGCCACTTCGGCAGATATTTCCAGAGAAATTAAATTAGCACAGCATCCCTAAATTGCAAGATTCAGAGTCTAGGCTCCATATTTTTGAAGTCTACCAGCGTTCGAGAGAATAAGCGGCATTGCCTCGATGGCCCTGAATATGCCAAGCTCTCCTTTCAGACACTCCCTTTCAGAAAAGCCTGAAACATAAGCACCGCGATTCTTAGAAGAATAAAGGAGAAACGGTACAGGATGCCAGCTATGTGATTTCATTATCGCAGGTGTAGAATGATCACCTGTAACTACGAATACGTCTGGTTCTAGACTAATAATATCAGGTACATGACTATCAAAATCCTCAATTACCTTGACCTTTCCATCGAAATTACCATCTTCTCCATAGCTATCTGTCTTTTTGATATGAAAGTAGAAAAAATCAAATTCATCAAAATGTCGTCGGAGTGTCTCTATTTCGCCATCAATTGTACTATCTTTAACCTCAAGGTTTTTCAAGCCGACCAGCCTGGCTACACCTCTATACATAGGATAAACAGCAATCGCCGCCGCCTTAAGTCCATATGCTTCACTAAAAGTTGGAAGCTTAGGATAAACCGAAAAACCCCTGAGGAGAATATGATTCGCCGCTGCCTCGTCCTTTATGACATGATTTATTTTGTCTATTAAACTGTCCACTACACTAACTACCCGATCTGCTTCCTTCCTTCGTGCAAAGGGCCTGAGAGGACTCAAACCCTCCTTTTGTGGATCGGTGTCTGAAATGTCATCTGAACCAGCCAATAGAGGTTCAGGAAAGGTAAGAACAAGGACAAAACGGTGCTCCATCCCCGACGTAATTGAAACCTTTACTTGATCTATGGCTTTAACCTTTTTTCGAATCTCTTTGGTAATCCTCTTATTTTCCTCGGTCGGTATCCTGCCCGCCCTTCGATCCATGATTATCGGCTTATCCCCTTCGTATCTGACAGTCGCAAAATTACCCCTTATTGCCAAATCGTTCTGAGATAGCTCTAAGCCTAAGCCAAGAGCCTCCAAAACCCCCCGGCCTATTTCATACTTAAGTGGATCGTAGCCGAAAAGCCCGAGATGAGATGGACCGCTTCCAGGAGTTATGCCAGTTGCCACCGGGACATGGAGCCCACAAGCGCTCCTCCCCGCAAGGTGATCCAAATAAGGAGTTGAGGCTGCCTCTAATTCAGTTTTTCCATTTATAGGAAGTCCCCCCAATCCATCGAGTACGCACAAAATAATCTTTGAACCGTTAGGTTGCAATAGCTCCTTCATGATTTCCTGCATTTTCTTACCTCGTCCAGTTTTTTTAACCTAAGATTACCAAAACAAAATCATGTTGAAAACTAACTGCCATTAAGAACAAACTCCATTCCATCATAGCCAGGTTCAATGTTTTCCGGAAGCTCCTTTGAAAGCTTTTCGTAGTCAAGTTCATGACCCATGTGCGTAAACACTGCGATTTTTGGCCTAATCTCTCTGACAATCTGTATCGCTTGATCCACGCTCAGATGTGCCGGATGAGGTTTATACCTGAGCGCGTCTATTATCAGAAGCTCAAGCCCATCCAATCTTTCTACTGAACTTTCAGGAATACCGCTACAATCCGTAAGATATGCCATGTTCCCTATTCTGTATCCAAGAATCAGCAAATCAGCATGTTGAAGTTCTATCGGAATAATCCTGATGCCTTCAATGTCAAAATCACCATCAACAGCCGTTATCGATAGCTTGGGTTTGCCACCTGGCGGAAATGACCCATCAAAAATATATTTAAAGTTCGACATGATGTTTGAAACTGTCTGCGGACCTCCGTAGCACGGAATAATCATCTTATTCATGAAATTGTAAGTCCTAAGCTCATCAATTCCATGAGTATGGTCGGCATGGGAATGGGTATACAAGACGGCGTCAATCCTTGTTATATTGTGCCTAAAGGCCTGTATTCGCAGATCAGGCGATGTGTCAATTAAGATGTTCTTCCCGCTTGTTTCAATAAATAATGAACAACGAGTTCTCTTATTCTTAGGATTATCCGAACTACAAACCGAACAGCCACAACCGATAATTGGAACCCCGGTGGACGTGGCACAGCCAAGCATTATGACCCTCATGGAACCAAATTTAGCATTAACTTACTACCATTGCAAAGTAAACCCAAAAATCAAAATTCAAAAAATTTTCTTAAGAAGTAAAAATAATGGTTTACAAATCACCAAAAATATAATATAATGCAACGCTTAAGATGAAAAGTAACACAATTGCTTTAAGTTTATACCTTCTTCTAACCGTGCTTTTCATAAAAGACACCGCACTCGGTATTGATCAGGCCGAAGAACAATTTAACGAGACCATGAACCTATACAAAAACCTCACGACCGACCCGGAGAAGGCAAAGGACCCCGAGATTTGGGATCTATTAGCGAGAGCCTTTTACAGCATCTATCTTGATAATCCGGAAAGTACAATAGCTCCAAATTCCCTTTTCTTGTCTGGAAAGATGTATGAAGAGATGGGGAACAGATTTAACTCCCGCGAAGACCTTGAAAAATCGATCGATCGTTCAACTCTTTTTACAAGGGCATATCCAAAAAGTAATCTAGCAGACGACGCGCAGATCAGAAAGGCAAGGATAATCGAGGGATGGGACAAAAAACAAGCATACCTGGAATACGAAAGTGTAAGTGAAGATTTCCCGGATGGCGATATGGTGTATGCGGCCAACGAAAAATTAAAGGAGCTATCACCGTTTAAACCATCTAAACAAGAGAAAGCCCTGGCCAATAAAGAAAAAAATGACGGATTGGTAAAAGTCAGGGAAATCAGACAATGGTCGACAGACACAAAAACGAGGGTGGTTATCCACCTCGATAAGGAAATGCCGTACAAGTCATACTTCTTAAAACCAGACCCAGAATTGGGTAAGCCGCCCAGGCTATTGGTCGACATTCTTGGCACAACAGTTGAAAAGGGTCTGGCCGTACCGCCAGTAGATAAAGGATTGCTTGAAGAGATAAAATTCGGCAGGAACACGCCCGACAAGGTCAGGGTTGTTCTTTATATCAGGAGCTTCGAAGACTATCGGGTATTTTCATTAACCAATCCCTTCAGAATAGTAATGGATATAGATGGAGACGGGTCGAACAGAGATCAATTATTTGCTAAGGACGAAGACTCTAAAGACGATAAAACTGTAGCCTCCCTCCCAAGGGACGGTGAGGATATTTCAACTCTAAGAGGAGCACTGGGTCTCAAGGTTAAAACAATTGTGATTGACCCCGGCCATGGAGGACACGATACCGGAGCATTAGGACCTACCGGTCTTAAGGAAAAGGATGTAAATTTAAAGATTGCAAAAGCATTAAAATCGAAAATTGAACAGAACGGAAATAAAATAGGAATCACAAGGGTGTTTCTTACTAGAAGTGATGATCGGTTTATTCCATTAGAAGAAAGAACTGCAATCGCCAAGAAGCTAAATGCCGACCTCTTCGTTTCTATTCACTGCAACGCTGCAAGAAATAAGAATGCATACGGAATTGAGACATACATTCTGAGCTTCACTAAGGACCCAGACGCGCTCTCTGTAGCTGCCAGGGAAAATGCAACAACAACAAGAGGCCTCAGTGACTTAAAGAACATTATTCAAAAATATATACTCAGCTCAAAGATCGAAGAGTCAAAACGACTCGCAAATCATGTTCAAACATCTGTAGTTTCAAACGTATCAAGTAACTACAAGCCAGTTAACAATAAGGGTGTGAAGAAAGCACCTTTCATTGTTTTAATTGGGGCTGATATACCCAGCATTCTCGTGGAATCTTCATTCATCACTAATCCGCGGGAGGAAAAGAGATTAAGAAACCAGAGTTATGTCAACGAAATTGCCGGAGGAATATACTCCGGTATAAAGAGATACTCTACCGAAGTGGAAACCGCATCATTGATGAGATAAGTCATCTTCGGAAAGTTAAAATTGAGTTGATCCATATAACTTCTGTTCAAATGACGAATGCATACGTTGGCTCAATATTCGAGATATTGAGTCTCTGTCTCTAATCCGGTTAGCTAGTTTTTTATAGGTCTTGAATCTAATCGACCGGATTGCTTTAGTGTGGGGAAGCGGTAACAATTCATTAAGATATTTTTAAAAGGAAAGATAGGCTCAAAATAAGTGGAAATTTCTTTTTATAGGCATACGTTACTCAGCAGAGGCGGAGATAGAATGGTGGTTGAGTATGCCAATTATCTTACCGATAAAGGGTACAATGTTACGTTATGGCACAACACTATTAATACGGTCTTCACACTGCGTCCACAAATAATACTGGCAAAGATTCCTCTCCCCACGAAAATTGGAACTATCATTCATTCTTTAGTGAAGAAATTTCACTCAGATGCTATTATCGTGGATATCATCCCGTTAGCATCCTTTTTATCGATTAGAAATCACACCCGACTGATATACTTTGCTCAAGACTACGATGAATCTTATTACAGGAACCCACTTAAAAGGTTTCTTATAAGGAACCTCTACTTTTTCTGTCTAAGTCTTATGAAGGTAAAGGTGATAGCTGTATCCAATGAGCTTATACGAGAGCTAATAGAAAAATACAAAGCCAGTGCAAGACTTGTTGAGAACGGAATAAACTTAGAGACCTTCTATCCCGATCCCGACGAGAAACTTTCTACAATTAAAGAAAATAGGAAAGCAATAGTTGTGCTCTCCAGGAAAGATTACAGAAAGGGGCTTGATAGTGTAGTAAAGGTGATAAACAAACTAAGTTATGATTTCAGGAACAAAATAGAGGTTTGGGCCTGCGGCGAAACATTGGAAAACGAAATTATGAATATCAAAGTTAAGAACTTTGGCTGGGTTGGAGAGGACAACCTGAGACGCATACTCAGCACCGCCGATGTCCTTTTCTATCCTACAAGACACGAAGGGTTCGGCCTACTACCGCTTGAAGCTATGGCCTGCGGAACTCTGGTTGTAACGACCAATGTTGTTCCATACGTAAAAGATGGAGAGAACGGACTAGTAGCTAACGGTGGGAATGAAACCGATCTGAGAGAAAAGCTTGAAATAATACTAAGCGATCAGAACCTAAGGGAAAAGTTGAAAACCTATGGACTGAGCACAGCAAAAAAATATGACCTTAATGAAAGCAAGAGAAAATTTGAAGAGGCCATCAAGGAAATCATATTTCCTGATATGAGTTAAAATGAATACCGCTTTCGTTTCTGTAATCATTCCTGTTCTGAATGATTCCAAAAGGCTTAAGATCTGTTTAGAGGCTCTTGAAAATCAGACCTACCCTAAAAATCTATATGAGGTAATAGTGGTAGACAATGGTTCCGAGGAAGACATTCAGGCACTCGTTAGCAACTTCGGTCAAGCCACGTACATAAGTGAAACCCGTCCTGGCTCCTATATAGCACGGAACAAAGGACTCTCAATCGCTCAAGGTGAGTTAATTGCTTTTACAGATTCGGATTGTATCCCAGCCCCGGACTGGCTTGAGAAAGGAGCAGCAAACCTACTCAAAGTGCCTAACTGCGGACTGGTTGCCGGGAAAATAGAAATCTTTTACGAGAATTCAAACAGACCAACCGCTGTCGAACTTTACGAAAGCTTTATAGCTTTTCCACAGAAATATTTTGTAGAGGTTATGAGATTTGGCGCAACAGCCAATGTCTTTACAACCAAAACTGTCATTGAACATGCAGGCAAATTTGACGAAACCCTTAAATCAGGTGGGGATATTGAATGGGGACAAAGGGTATTTTCATCAGGCTACAAACTACTTTATGCTGATGATACCCGTATGAGCCACCCCGGAAGACGCTCTTTAAGGGACTTATATAAAAAACACATCCGAATCGCAGATGGCCAATATAATTTAATTATGAACAGGGGTGGGAATACGTTTGTCACGTTTGTGGAAAATACTTATAAAGAGCTGTTTCCATCTATAAGCTCGATTCATTTCATTACCTCGAATGAGACATTTAAACAAATGAATTCAGAACAAAAACTGAAAGTTATATTAGTTGGGTTCTCCGTAAGACTTTTAAGAGTTATGGAGAAATTGAGATTACTACTTGGTGGCAGGACAATGAGTTAATTATTACAAGTGCGTCACGCATTCATATATTAGCAACCCGTTAACCAATAAAAAACAATACTACAAATACAGCAGAGCCAGAGCCGCGATGCGCATACAGATTGAGTGAAGGGATAAGCTTAAAAAGCCTATCTACGGTGGAACGGATTTTAATCCTACTGCGACCCTCGAAGCTCTTCCAAAGCAGCCAAGTTATCAGTTAATAATGCATCATAGATCCGAACCAACTTAGAATTTAACATCTTAATATCATATTTCTCCTCTACTAACCTTCTCCCGCATCTCCCCATCTCCGGCCATAATTCAGGATGTTCGACCAGGTATCGAAGCCTGTCGCTTAATGCATCCACATCCCTTTCCGGGACAAGAAAGCCTGACTTGCCGTCAAGCATCCCTTCTGGTATCCCGCCGACTGATGTCGATACTATGGGAAGTCCGACAGCTTGGGCCTCCTGAAGTACCAATCCTTGTCCTTCCGTTCCACCATTCCTCCCGATTACACCGGGGAGTATGAATATATGTGCCTGTTGATAAAGGTCTAAGGCCTCATTCTGGTCAATGGCACCTAAAAAATTAACATGCCTCCCCATTCCTAATTTCGAAACTAAATTATCTAACTCCCGTCTCAATGGTCCATCTCCGGCGATAATATACTGAAGATCCATACCACTCTTAATTAATTTCGAAAGCGCTTGAATTGCATATCGATGTCCTTTTTCCTCAACCAACCTCGCCACGGTTAATATTTTAATAGGTTCTTTCTCTTGAAGTCTCCTTTCTCTGAAACTAAATCGCCCAATGCGAAGCCCTGCCGGTAAAATGATAATCTTTTTCCTATCGCAGCCAAGCTCCACCAGCCGCTCTCTTGTAAAATTCGTATTACAAATAAACACATCCCCTTTTTCGAACAAATCTTTATAAACATTTTCACCCACCATCTTAGGGTAGATATTTACATCATATCCATGGAAACTGGTTATGTACTTTCCCTGAATTCCAATCGCTTTCAGATTTTCACCGACGGTTCCATTAGGTCCAAAATGGCAGTGAATTATATCAAATGTCTTTTCTAACAAAGGAATCAAAGAGTATACGAGCCTCAATGATAAAGCATGGGCTCCATATCTGAACATATTTAACGATCTTAAGATCTTAAGCGGACTTTTATAGAAATTCCGGTTTATTAGATAGGCAGCTTTCAATACGCGGTTCACTTTATTGTGAGGCATAAAATGAGTTCGCTGCAAAAGACCATAATCCTCTACGTCGGGATGTATTTTTTTTTCATTGGGATTTTCGGAAGAAAAAATTTCTACTTCATGTCCCATGTCTAAAAGTCCCGTTACCTGATTTAGTATGAAGGTTTCTGTAAGGCTTGGAAAGTATGAAAGGATAAGAGCTACTTTCATTCTTTTGCAGAGATGACAAGCTTAAGATGGGATCTATTAAGCGATAAAAGAACTTTATCAAGGCCATAAATAATCGGAGCCATTACGTCATCCATATTAACTTTGATTTTTAGAAGCGCGAATTTAATAGCTTTCAAAAGAAAAGGATATTCCCTGTTTAATAAGTAATAAAGTGGAATAACTTCTACTAGCCTCAGACCATTTCGCTTAAGTTCCTCCTCGTATGTTTTTAGGCTTCTGAAGAAAACATGCTCGTATTCACACTTGTCGATCAATGCATCGGTCATAAAGATATGAGAACCCGTGTTTGACAAATGTGCGATATTAGATATCGCATGACCAAACTTCGACCGATCTTTTATGTGATACAAGACATCAAAAACATTAACTATATCAAACCTTTTATCTAGGTCTATGTCCACCTCGCCTATATCGAGCTCGAAGAATTCAAGTTGCGGATGTTCCTCCATTAGTCTTTCCATACCAATGCCGGTAATATCAACTCCTACTATTGGGTCGGCTCCTTTCGACTTGTAGAATTCAATCCAAAAGCCTGTGCCACATCCGATGTCTAAAACCGATTTCCCCTGACAATTTATCTTCAAATCATTCAAAGTTTTTTCAAGGACTCGAACTTTCGCTTTATAGGACCATTTATTATAAACAAGGCTAAACCCAAGGTGACCAGTTTGTGCTAGCGAAAAGTCCCCTTTTAGCCTTTTTCCCCAATAAGATTTTGGTTCATAGCTCATTTTCGTTTGAAAATATTAATTGGCTTAGTGAACTTATTACTTTGAGCACGGAGTAATGTGTTTATTTATTCCTTACGCTACTTGCTCCAGTGGGTAAGATCCCTTCCTAATAGTTCACTCAGTTTCTCAATCTCGAGTGCAAAATCTCCTTGTAAAGATTTTCTTAACTCAGGCTCCATGGGTGGTCTAGGCTCATATATAGTGTTATGCTTTTTGATCGCTTCGATTAAACCTTGACATAATTGCTGAGGAATTAGTAGCTTTGCCAACGATTGAGTGACCTGCGGGGGATTTCTTAATAATTTCGCCACAAACTTGCTACGGGCCCGCTTATTGGAGTTAATGATCTCAAAACCCGGTTGGAAATTTTCATTTACACCCAAAAAGCGAAGCGTTTCTTTATAAACTTTAGCTGTATTAGTTTTGAAGTCATCAAAAATAATAACAATAGTATTTCCGCTGCCAAAGACATCAAAGTATCTTTTAACTTGTTCGTAATAACGCCCGACTTCTCTATAAAAAAAACGCTCAGCTGCTACTAACCTGCGTTTTGGTAGACGAAGACCGAGTTTTCGGTCTGGTTCTGCATCCAAGGCGGTTTTAAAATCGCTAATGTCTTCATCACTGTTATAAACGGCTTGTGAGTGCACAGAATAGATCATATCCACAGGGTTCCTTAGCATAATGATGATGCTCGCCGTTGGATTGAACCTCTTAATCTCATAAGCCGCACGCTTCGAGTACAGATACCATGTCGACGCCTCGCCAACCCGTTTCTCATGTTTTGCTCCCTGAAAATAAGAGAGATATTTTTCTTCCGTAAGCGTCGGCCTATTAAACTTAAGGTCACTCCCAAAGAAATGAAATTCCTTTCCTAGAAAAAGAGGTGGTTTCACCTCAGGCATAAAGATATCCGGATGCTGGCTAAGATAATCTTGCATCGCAGTGGTGCCGCACTTCGGGGCTCCTACTATGAAAAAGTCTGGTTTCCTCACACTTCTTTCCACAATCTTATTTCCCCGACCGCAGTAGGATGAATTCCAAGCCTCCTATATACCAGAACCGTTAACAGGATATTCCACAATATAACAGCCGTTGCTGTAGCGGCAGCAGCACCCTCCAACCCCCACCTTGGTATTAGAATAAGGTTGAGAATGATATTCACCGCCGCGCTGATGCCAACGCACAAGGCAGCGTCACGCTCGTAGCCAGTCATGATAAGCAATAGACCGACAGATCCCGTTGCTGCATTTATAAGCTGACCAGCGCCTAATATAGCAAGCGCCCTCTCGCCCTGGATAAAATCCTGGCCAAAGAAAAATAACAAGAACCAGTGGCCAAATATTATGAGTACTATCGCGATGGGTAGGGAACCGATTAGAATTATTCGTGCGCTCTTTGTGATCATGCGCTGTAGTTTATCCATCTCACCGGCCGCATACATGCGAGCGATCGTAGGCGCCAATGCGATGTTTACCGCTATGAGTACGAACGTGATAAGTCCCGCGCCCTTTTTTGCAACGGCATAAATACCCACGCTTCCTGTGCTCCTCATCAATCCCAGCAATATTATATCTATCTGAGAATTAATCATCGTCATAAAATCAAGAAAAACCAATGGCATTACAATGTGCATCCAAGTCCAGCCTTGATAGACAGGATACGCTTCTTTAGCAGATGGTGGGAGGAATATCTGTAACTGTCGAACTCCCACGATTAAAGCAAATGCGACAGCGGCTACCTGCGCTGTCATAGCTATTGGCGCACTAAGTGCATTTCTTATAAACAGATACATGATGCCAATTATTATAAAAAAGGAGATAGGCATAATAAGCATCTCCGGCAGTTGTCCGCCAACTACGTAGTGAAGTCCCCTCATGGCGGCCTGTCTTAATCGCAGGAGCACGATCAAAGGCAACATTATAAGGGCAACCAAAAGGGTATAGGTCATCTGAGATTCGAGACGTTCACTTACAATCCATATAGTGATTCCAGCCAAGAGTGCAAACCCTGCCGAGACGACTAGAGCGGTAAAATTTGACCAGCGCAGGATGCCACGCATCAAGCCCCATGCTGATCGTGCGTTGAAAATCGATACTTCCCGAACAAGCAGTTTGTCCAATCCAAAGACACACAGAACGCTTAATATGCCAAACCAAGCCAAGGCATAGGCGTAAGTACCATATCCTGTTGACCCTAGCAGGCGTGCCAAAAGAAGGGTCATAAGAAATATTAGAGCTGTTGAAGCTACCTTGAGTATAAAGGTACCGCCAGCGTTCCGCATAAGAGTGAATCGTAGACTATCCTCTCTCCCTTTAACCCCGATGAGGTTTTCACCTAGTAATATCAGCTTACTCAAATCCAACACTTTAGTTCACCAAACAACAATCCATATATTTCGAATAACAAAACGAAATTCACCAATAATAGATGCTCTTCTTATAACAAAAAGTTAAACTTAAATATATCAGAATATAATATAAATGTTATCCTTAACAGCCTATGAGATACACCGAGAATCGCACAAAAATGCTTTGCTCCTAATCTGAGCCCAAAAGGCTAAAACGTATCTTACATTTCAAATTTCAGGATTATGGAAAATCAATACTTAACAAATCCATGAAACGAAAGAAGAAGAAAAAAGTCAAGGCAGTGATATTAGCATCGGGAAGTGGAAGCAGAATAAATAAGGATGTCCCCAAACAATTTTTAGATTTATCGGGATCTCCCCTGTTAATTCAAACGTTGAAACCATTCGAAAAATGCAGCAATATTGACGAATTAATAATCGTGACACTCTCAGAGTACATAGACAAAGCATGGGAATTTGTTAATCGCCACCGCTTAGCGAAAGTCAAGAAAATTATCCGGGGCGGTAAAACGAGACAGGAATCATCCAAGAATGGGATTGATGCATGTGGAAACGACACAAAGTTCGTTCTAATACATGATGCGGTAAGACCCTTTATTACAAACAATCTTTTGAATAGATTACTTAAAGCTCTAGACAAACATCATGCTGTCGTCCCCGTAATCCCTTCGATAGACACCATGATAGAGACCGATCGGAAAGGATTTATTATCAACATACCGAACAGGTCAACGTTAAGGCGGATTCAAACCCCTCAAGCCTTTAGCTATGATCTAATCAAAGAGGCGCATCAAAAGGCTTTAGAGGACGGAATAAAAAACTCTACCGACGATTCATCTCTTGTATTAAGAATTGGACAGCCTGTATATACTATCAGAGGAGACGAAAAAAACATTAAAATCACCTACCCAATGGACTTTGATATCGCCGGCAAATTATTTCAACGCGATGAATAAAGCTGCACGAGGCTACGGCGTATCAGCACATAGACAAACATTAGATTCACTTGCGACGAGCTCTAAGTCCCTCGGTGACTCAGGATAATCACCTTCGAAGGGGACGAACCTCTTCCGTCACGAGCAAGACTCGTGACCTACCCGAAGAGAACATTTACGCAAAAACTCGTAAGGTTCAGCTAGTCCGTCCGGCAAACTCAGCACAGGCTTGCTGGCGGATTGATAATCTGTATTTCACATCTCATTGGAAGGATTGCTTTGCGGAGTAAACACTCAATTTAGCGAACCGCCGCCGACATAGGAAACCCTGTAGCATGCCAAAGGCAGTTGAGGAGTAAAAGCAATGAACGATGTTCGATTTTCAGAAACTTAACTATGCATAATTAAATCATACAGTAGCTAATATATTCCCCCATTTATCGATCTCGCATCTAAATTGAGGAGGAATAAACAGCGTCGATGTATTCTCAAAAACCAACGCTGGTCCCTTAAAAGTAAACCCCCTATAGAAATCATCTCTAACATATGAATTGACACCAAGCCTCTTGTTATTTAAGAACAATTTAGTCTTATCAGGCGCAATTTTTCTTTGTGGGTTGTCTAACAGTGGAAGTCTTATCCTTCCTTTTGACCTTAACACAGCCCTCAGCCTGAGTGTGACAATCTCTATCTCGTCATGCGATTTCTCATATCCATACTTTTTCTTATGAGTTCTATGAAACGCCTTTTTAAAACCATCGCTGAAGGGTATTGTTATTTCATGAGATTGCCTTTTATATCTCGCATCGATAAAACGGTCGAATCTCAAGTCTCCAGATGGAAAATCTTCCCGAGCCTTTTTCTCTAATGCCTTAAACCCCTTTTCTATCGAACCCAGATTGATTTGCTTTCCGCTCAGGAATATTGTTTGACTATAATCCTTGAAGGATTCGGCCATGAGCATTCCAAGGGCAGAAAATACGCCGGGATCTTTCGGAAATATTACTTTTTTTATTCCCAATCCAACTGCTAGTTCGCACGCATGAAGACCACCGGCACCACCGAAAGAGAAAAGTGCAAAATCCCTGGGATCATAACCTCTCCCGACGGAGGCTACCCTGAGGGCTCTTTCCATATTGGAGTTGGAAACCTTTATTATGCCATCCGCCAGCCTTAAAAGAGACGTATTAAGTCTATCTGCAAGTCTCCTGAGAGCCGATCTTGATTTCTCAGGAAAAATTTTCATCTGTCCTCCCAGAAACCATTTGGCGTTAATCCTCCCCAGAACAACATTAGCATCCGTCACCGTCGGAAAACTTCCTCTCCCATAACAGGCAGGCCCTGGGTCGGCACCCGCACTCTCGGGACCCACCTTCAACACTCCCCCAGAATCGACATAGGCGATCGACCCACCACCCGCACCAATTGTTATAACGTCAAGCATTGGCATCGTAATAGGAATCCCGTCTATCTTGTTTTCTGTTGTAAACATGAGGGAACCGTCACAAAGCGCGATGTCTGTAGACGTTCCGCCCATATCATAAGTTATAACCCTCTTATAACCCATCATCTCCGAAACCCTGTAACCTCCGACAACTCCTCCGGCAGGACCTGAGTATATAATCCTTACCGGCTCCTCCCCCGCTTGCTTTGGAGAAGTGACTCCGCCACTCGATTGCATAACAAGTACACGAGATTCAGGGAGATTTTCAGCTAACGAATTCATATAAACCCTTACCTTGGGCTGAAGGTAAGAATTGGCGACTATCGTTGATGTCCTTTCATATTCCCTGAACTCCGGAAGGATCCTGGATGAAGTAGAAATGGGTAAACCTAAGGAACTGAGAATCTTTTCCGCATCAATTTCATTTTTGGGATTCTTGTATGAGTGAAGAAATGATATTGCAACGCACTCGACTTTTAACTTTTTAAGTCTTCCTAACAGTTTTCTAATCTCTCCTATTTCCACCCTCTTTAATATTCGTCCCTCGTAATCAACCCGCTCACTTACTCCAAACCTCAGCGTTCTCGAAACAAGCGGCTCCTGGGGCTGCCAGAAGAGATTATATAATTCCCCCCTGTTCTGTCTTCCAATTTCAAGCACATCTTCAAACCCTTTTGTAGTTATGAGTGCCACTTTTGCACCTTTTCGCTCTAGCAGTGCATTTGTTCCTACAGTCGTTCCATGAATAATTTCGGTTCTTTTGAATTCCTTTCCCAGAATCTCAATCAGCCCCTGAATGATAGCCTGAGAAGGGTCATGGGGAGTCGAGGATATTTTATGGGTGAACTGATCTTTTCCATTGGAAAAAACAAAATCCGTGAAAGTCCCTCCCGTATCTATTCCCACCTTAATCATGAACAAACCCTAACTTTGATTCTAATGAATTCAAAACTGTATGGAAAATAAAACTTCATGCAGGCCCCTATAAGATATCGGTACATAAACAAAAGGTCTCTCATGTCATCGCTTTAGATCTTAGATATTTCGTGGACGAAATCCTAACAACAATAAATTTCCTGGAAATTTGCTTATCCGTCATCCCCGAATGTTTTAATCGGGGATCCATTCTTTAATTTTTTATTTTCTTTGTCTTGATACAAAGAAACAAAAATCAAGGGCTAACAAAAAACGCTTGCGTATCGAGCGAATGCGAGATATCTATTGCTATAATTAATTAGTTCTCTCAGTCACTTTGCTCCTTCGAGATGACAGTAATGATTGTCACTTTTTTTAACGCTTCCGGAATTGATTTTGGCAATTTTTTGAATGCCCATTTAAGATCTAAGATACTGTCCCCGGATTATCTTACAGCTACAGCAATGACGCACTCCACATGAATTCATGGAACATTCATCGTAAAAATCTACAAAATTAAATTCGTTTCAGAACCCTAATTACTTCTGAATTACAATCAATGACGATATGATTCTAAAATGCCGAATTAATGTAATTCTAGAATTGCTCATTGAAATCACTTAAAAACGATCTTAGGGAGTGAGTGGAAAATAGATTACAGGCTATGAACAATCAAACCAATTGATATTCCCATGCGTTGTTTTAGAAGCAAAAACCCTAATCAGGAAACATCCACAGCTACTTTTTCTCTGGGGATTTTGGATACTTAACCTTTACTTTACCTTCGGCAATCTCTCTCAATGCAAGTACTATAGGCTTATTATCGGTCTCTTGCGAAAGGGGAGCGGCTCCCTCAGCAATCTGCTTTGCTCTTTTCATAGCTGTAATGGATAGCGCAAACCTGTTTTCTACCTTTTCGAGGCAATCTTCAATTGTTACTCTTGCCATATCTTTTCTCCTTAACGCCTACTACAATATGATTAAAATATAGTCAACAATTATAACTTAGTAAAGCCAATCCTAAGAAATCTAAACCGTAGAACTCGGAATTTGGATTAAACTTGGTTAGTATTAGTAGCGGAGGAAGTGATGAACATTGATAAAATCATGTACGATGATAAAGGTTTAGTGCCGGTCATTGTCCAAGATGCCGAAAATGGACAAGTCCTTATGTTCGCTTACGCAAATAAAGAGGCAATTGAAAAAACTCACGAGAAAAACAGGGCACATTTCTGGAGCCGGTCCAGAAACAAGCTTTGGGAAAAAGGCGAAGAATCCGGAAACACTCAGGAGGTGAAGCAGATCTTCCTTGACTGTGACAGAGACGCCGTTCTGGTGCTAGTCAATCAAAAGGGAGTTTCCTGCCATACTGGTCAGCGAACCTGCTTCTTCACAGGCCTCGGAGAAAGTAACAGAGGCGCACCCGCATTTGAGGGTATCAAAGGTGGTAGAACGTTGGATGAGGTATATCAAATTGTTGACGATAGGAAGCGAAATCCGAAAGAGGGGTCATACGTTAGTAAACTATTTAAGGACGGTATTGACAGCATCTTAAAAAAGATCGGTGAGGAGGCAGGCGAAGCGGTTATAGCCGCTAAAAACGACAATAACAATGAAATAACTTACGAAGTAGCGGACCTTTGGTTTCACTCCCTTGTATTACTTGCCAATTTTGGTATCACCCCAGAGGATATTTATGAAGAACTCGGAAGAAGATTTGGTCGAAAAAAAGAGGAATATAACGATTAGAAGCGCAAAATTTTGTGTCCCTACATCAAAATTCATTATTAAAATGCATGGTTACCGATTCGCCTTTGGCCTGTCCTTTTCTTCTATGTAATCAGTTAAAAATGTCTTTGCTCTAACCTCGGGAGGCAAGCCGGAAAGGTCTGGTTTAGGCATATTTGTAGATAGATCATGTGTATATGCGAAGGTAGAAACAACCCTCTCTATTTTTTTAGTTTCACCACAATAACACTTAAGCCTCTTTTCATCATCTTTATCTAAAATAAGCTCTGAAAACCTGAACTTGTCTATATTTACCAGCACCATTTTTGAACCATCGTTGAGATAAAAATCCATGTCGGTGGTGCCAGACTTCTTCTTCCCGTATTCGGCTAGCATCTTTTTATTATCCAGATCAATCACCAGCAGATAATGAATATTAGGATACTTCTTAACTAAATCAGATACAGCCTTCTTTGTCGCCTTTTTCTCAAGACTTTTCAAAGAAGTTTCAAGATTATTTCTGCATTTCAAACATTCATATTCATATAAAGGCATTTTGATTGCTCCCTATCTTTGGAAATATTGGTCTAAATAATCCTGCCCTACCCATTCACTCTTGATCTCCTCATCTTTTTGCTGTTTATACTCCAAATGCCACCTTAATTCATCGCCAGGCCGTGGCGCCCGTTTATTCTTATCATCAAAAATCGCCTTGAACGTTGAAAAAACTCTTCTCACGCTCTCGCCCTTTTTACACAATGGACACTTCAGATCCTTTTCCTCTTCTTTATTGTATATCAACTCGCTGAAACGATAATTCTTTAACTCGAGATACAAGACTTTATCCCTATCAAGTGGATAACGAAATCTCCTTGTATTCGGTTTACCTCGTTCACCAATTGAAAAATGCACCTTGTTATCTTTGCTATTGGAGGATTCGATGTACTTGAAACCGGGATTCCTCTTCAGCAATTTTGAGGCACTTGTCTTATTTAATTTCTTTACCAAATCTGAAATATCGGAATTGTATTTATCTACGCATTTATCGCATTCATATTCAAATACAGGCATATTTCCTTCTCCTTAATTAATAAATAACAATATTAACAAAGATTCTTGATTTACTCCAGTCCCTTCTAGTTTCGGGTGCATATAATTAATATAACCGAAATGAATGTGTGCTGTCTTACCAGATTAATATTCAAGATTTTAGAGGTATAAAACGCTTTACCTTTCCAGTTTCGGGGTGTCTTGGCAAGCTGTTTACGATATCGACTGTAACATGGGGGGTTTTCAAGCCCTGTTTTCTTAAATTTTCTTTGATCTTGTTCAAAATCTGCTCTACTTCAGGCTTATCCTCACAGATAAGTTTAATGGCCGCACCGTCTCTCGTTTGCAATATTTGATACTCCTCGATCTCTTTCACCTGAGACATAACATCTCTAAAAGCCATAGGGTGAATCCTGGAATTTTCGTAAACAAACCAGTTGTCTGCCCTGCCAAGAATAGATTTGATCCTTCGGTATGCGGGAAACTCGATATTATCGTCTTCAATTTCCAGAACATCCTCAATTACGTATCTAATTATGGGCATCGATCGATTAATTAGACTTGTTGCAACTACCTTTGTCGCATCCTTTGACTCTCCGACATGTTGCAAACTATCGTCAACAAGCTCTAGTATGACTCCATCTTCTCCAATTATCATTCCAGAACGATTTCCCGCCTCCACGGCTACACATCCGATCTCCACACTACCCCAGGAATTACGGGCCTCAATGCCCCATGCTTCCTTTATAATAGAGCGCATATCTTCATCCAGAGGCTCCGAATTTGTGCTGACCCAGCGTGGTTGAATATTCAGATCGCACTTTAATTGATCCCTCGCGAGTTCGGCAATAACTGACGCGTAACCTACCAAATAATTTGGTCTATACTCGTTCAAAATATTATTCAGCCTTACCAGAGACTCAACCGCACTGAGGGTCCTTACCTCGATTTCAGGAAGGACATTTATCGTGAATAAATGAGCGCTCCCATGTAATAAGGTGGGAGCTTCAATAGTTGCCAGCTTCATTGGTCCGTTATATCCGCACCTGATCTCTTGATCTGCGAGATATCGATAACTGATACAGGCGGTTTCCTTTAAAAACTCCCAATCCCAAATAAATAGACCCCTTTTACCACTCGAGCCACCGGTGGCTATGAAGAGATAGCGATCATCAAAATAGGGATTATCGATTTTCCCTTCTCGTAACATTTCAAGATGGTCTTCAGCGATCTCTTTTCTCAATCCAGGTACAGCGACCACATCGTTCCAATTATTCGTCACATCATTTTTACTTAAGACAGGTAGATCCCCAAGTTCTTCCAACTTGAATTCATTCGGGTCAACATTCTTGAGACTTTCTTTATACCAAGAAGTATTTTGCTTTGCGATACTCAATATCTCCCGCAGTCTTATTGTTTGAAAATTTATTAAGTGATCTTTGGTCCATACCAGCCGCTCTAAATGCTGGCGCAGCAATTGGTGAACTTCATTTATTAATTTCCTTCTCGTTTCATCAAAGTTCATGAGGGTTCGGCACTCATCAGTCCATAGATTATCCTGGATCGGGTCTAAAGCTTACACCAGATCAAGAATTACATAAATTCAAATAATATGAATAAACAATCAAGACACTGAGCCATTCTAGGCCTAAGATGCAGAAGTGACCCAGAAAACCCCGATTAGTTCTTTTTACCCTGGCTGCCATCTTGTGTGAATCACCTGTGCGGCGGTTACGCCGCCGTCGAGGTTGAAAACTGAGCCCGTCGCCCAGGATGAATCATCTGATGCGAAATAGAGAACTGCTTTTGCAACCTCTTCAGGCTGACCGTTTCGACCAAGCGGGTGAAATGAATTCCACTGTTTCAGACGCTCGGGCACCTCGTGCTTTGGGATTCCCAAGGTTTCCAATACCTCCGTTTCCACAATGCCGGGAGATATGCAGTTTACCCTGACTTGATCTTTTGCAACCTCCAGAGCCAGTGCTTTTGTAAGCATGGCGACTCCGCCCTTCGACGCTGAATAAACAGATGTAGATGCATCCTTCCATCCCTTTATCCCGAGGGCACTTCCCACATTTATTATGGCCCCCTGACCCCTCTTTTTCATTTCAGGAATGGCATGCTTGCACATAAAGAACGTACCCTTAAGGTTTATATCCATTACGTAATCATAATCATCCTCGGTGGTCTCAGTTATTTTTGGACCCCTGTAGACACCCGCATTGTTTACAAGAATATCAAGGCCGCCGAACCGCTCTACAGTCTCTTTAACGATTCTCTCGGTTTCGCTTACCTTTGATATATCTCCCGGGATTTGATGAGCGCTCCCACCGTGCTCCCTGATATCATTTACGGTCTCAAGAAGTCTGCTTTCCCTCCTTCCAACCACGGCGACGTGAGCTCCTTCTTCGGCCAACAGAAGCGCGGTAGCTCGACCTATGCCTGTCCCTCCACCAGTAACGATCGCAACTTTGTGTTTAAGTTTCATTGAATCCCTCCCTAAAACAACAAATGGCGCAAACAAACAGTGTTAATGGTATGAAGAGAAGAAAAAATGTAAACTATTTGATTTTAAAAAATAGCAAATATCTTAAACTTTGCTTATCCATTCGCCATGTGTCAAATACTAACTAACGAAAACCGGCACGCATTTACAAGAACACTTGTCACTATTTACGTTGAAGCCTGAAATAAATTCAGGATGGCAAAAAGTAGAGAACTACGGTGCTCCTCTACATTTTACTGATATTAAACGAATATGTAGGGATCGCATATATGCGATCCCTACCGAGAAGAGCAAGAACCTGAGGAAGGTAGAACCCCATTAAACCACGGAGGAAGAAACAAACTTGCCATCGGCATGCTTGTTGAATTAATCCTCTGGGATACATTAAAGTACCTAGCAGTAATCAAAAGTGGTTAGTGACTATTTTCCTCAATGCAATCGACTTTCTGCCTTCCTCACAACATGTTTAACTAGTACTACTCACCTGTTTTATCCGGAGACAAATCAGTCGGTGGTATTGGAGCAGGCACCATATTTTTTTTGGGCTTAATTGTTCGAAGATATGCAAAAATAGCTTTGAGATCATCGTCGCTCAGCTTTGAAAGGTTATACCAGGGCATTGGGGGTAAAATATCCCTACCCGCTCCCAGGTGTTTTCCGGTGCGCATTGTTTTGATAAATAGCTCCTCGGTCCATAAACCAATTCCTGTCTGTTCATCGGGAGTTAAATTCGTCGCAAACGTCGCTCCCCACGGCCCAGTCCAAGCTGTTAAGTCATTCGTAAATAAACCGCCCCAATCATCGGGACCAATTAAATCTTTGGGAATATCAGGAAGTTTTTCTTTGGAGGGATAACCCGATAATAGTCTATCCGGGTCCGGTACCGGTCCTTTCGGAGTGAAGATCTTTGGTGAATGGCAGTCATTGCACCCTGCAGCATTGACAAGGTATTCCCCTCGCTTTATTTGGGCCTCCCTATTTACCTCGTTGAGCTCGTCCCCTTTTTGCTCGTTTGAGTACGAAAGCTCGAGAAAACAAATAAAGAAACAAAATCCGATCAAGATAAAACCTAAAGCTGTTATTCTCATTATGCAACCGTCCTCGTCTCTTCTTATTTTTAGATTTCTTACTTTCGCTAATTTATCCGCAAAACTAAAACTGTCAACACTCTATTTGTTCCAGAATGTACTCTAAAGGGATCCATAACGGCGAACACGGATTGACAAAGCTCATCAAGAAACGATACTAACTACATTCCTCATTGAAATAGGGAGATCAAAAAATGCCATCACCTTCAGACCTACTTGTGGAAGAAAATGATTTGATCTGTACTTTAACCCTTAACCGACCGGATAAGAGAAATCTTTTAACACCGACGATGCTGGTGAAAATAGATGAGGAACTAAAAAGACTCGATGATGAGGGGAAGGTAAGATGTGTCGTTATACGAGGGGCGGGAGACAAGGCATTTTCATCGGGATATGACATCGCAGCAATAGGTGACAATGACATGATGAGAGACTATGAGGGTGATCATCCGTTGATCATTGCCGGCAACAGCATCGAGAACTTCCCCTACCCTGTTATTGCCATGATCAATGGTCATGCTTTTGGCGCTGGTCTGGAGTTAGCAGTCACCTGTGACTACAGGGTTTGTGTCGAGGATGCAAGACTGGGGATGCCTCCCGCTAAGCTGGGAGTAATTTACACATATACAGGAATCAGGAAGTTTCTGAACCTTATAGGCATTGGCTACACAAAAGAAATGTTCCTGATAGGAAACCCAATTGATGCAAATAAGGGATTAAGTATTGGACTTGTAAATGAGGTTAAAAGTTCTTCGGGGATTGAAAAATACACTTACTCACTTGCAAATGATATTGCTTCCAACGCCCCACTCTCCATGAAAACGATGAAATACACCATAAATAAATGGCAAAGGAATCAAAAGCCCGACCCGGCCGACGAAGAAACCCTGAAGCAAATGATCCTTGAAGTACAATCAAGCTCTGATTATAAAGAGGGTCAAAGGGCATTCGCAGAGAAGAGAAAACCAGTTTTTAAAGGAAAATGACCAGAATACAGGAGTCAGGAGACAGAAGACAGAATTGATTTTGTGTATACTTGCAATATACGACTTACTTCTGCTAATTTATTCATCAATTCCTTAGTTTCTCCATAACCTAAATCATTAGTTAAGATTAAATAGTAGCGGCTCTCTTCAATCGAGCCCTGAGCAATATTCATGAATCGGGCTTTATCGGATTTGCCCCGTTTCTTAAATCCCTCAGCAATGTTTGCCGGAATTGACACTGCGGATCTACGCATTTGTAAAGTAAGTCCATAGAGTTCATGCTGGGGAAATGAAGCACTAAATCGGTACGTGGATAACACAAATTCATGTGCTTTGTTCCAAACTAATAAATCCTCAAAGGTCCTGGCCGGTTTCTTACAATCGCACATTTCAAGACCAACTTATTCCTTCTGCATTCTAACTCCCGTCTCCTGAATTCTTCTATTAAAGTTTAACCCCAAATTTCTCTCTGTGAAAAACTTCGTCAACAGATTTGCGATTCTTCTTTCTCTTCACCGTAAATTGCTCGGGGTAGCCAAAGGGAAGTATTGTGAGCACGTGAAGCTTCGGGGGAATATTGATTAGCTCCTTTACTTTTTGCCTATCAATAGCGCCAATCCAGCAACAACCTACTCCTTCATTCCACCCGGCAAGTGCCATATTCTGAACCGCCCTTGCACCATCTATCTCGTGCCATTTATTTGAAGGATCTGTAACAACAACTATGGCAAATGAGGCGTCTACCACAAACCTCCCGCTTGTACAGAGAGGTCCCAGAGACTCTATAGTCTGCCTATCTCTTATCACAATAAAATGCCAGGGCTGAAGGTTCATTGCACTTGGAGCCAATCTGCCGGCCTCAATTATTTTCATGATCACTTCATCGCTCACGTCCCTCTCCATGAAACTCCTTATGTTCCTTCTTTTTCTTATACATTCAAATGTATCCATTCTTATTCTCCTCGTAATCATCCAAAATGTAGAGACGCAAAATATTGCGTCTCTACTAAAATATCTTTCTATGACAGCTGATAATAAACGATTCTTTCTGGCGCGTTAAAAAAGATTTAGCTGAAAATCAACACAAATGACAAAGAAATGAACGGCACGTCATGCAGGATACATCATTTATCCTGCATCGTGTGTCTTGCATCCTGCAATTTTTTCCTACCTTGCATATCCAAACTCATCAATCAGGTCGCCTCTCTCACTCCATCTTTCACTGACCTTGACCCAAAGCTTGAGATAGACGTTTGCACCCAGTATCCTTTCAATTTCTGCTCTTGCAAGGGTCCCTATTCTCTTCAACATTTGGCCTTGATTACCTATAATAATTCCCCTGTGAGTTTTCCTCTCAACATAGATCAAGGCAGAAATTCTCACCAAATTCCTCTCTGGCACTTCATCAATCTCCTCGACAAGGACTGCTGTTTTATATGGAACCTCGTCACGGGTCAGAGCAAACACCTTTTCTCTAATCAGTTCCGCAATCAGAAACCCTTCTGATCTATCAGTAATCATATCGTCTGGAAAGTATTTTGGACCGATTGGGAGGTATTTTATTGTAGTTTGTATCAGATCATCGATCCCATCCGCTTGTAATGCGGATACCGGTAAGACTTCTGCAAACTTATCTTCAAACTGCTGAGACTGATTGATGATGTTCAGGATCGTCGATTTCTTTATCAAATCAATCTTGTTCAACACCAGAATAGCAGGCTTCGGAAGGTTATTAATTACATATAGATCTTGCTGATTAAATGGTGACTTCACATCTATCAGTAATAAGATAACATCTGCCTCTCCAAGCGCTGCCATCGAAGCCTGAACCATTCCTCTCCCAAGCGATCCCTTGGCCGCCCTGTGGATACCAGGGGTATCCAGAAATATAAGCTGAGCGCAAGGCAGGGTTTTAATACCAACAATTCGGTTCCTCGTAGTATTCGGCTTTTCAGAAACGGCAGATATTTTTCTTCCAACTAGGACGTTTAGCAATGTTGACTTTCCAACATTGGGACTACCTACTATCGAAATAAAACCTGAATGGAAATTATCTGTAGTTTTCATATTTGAGAAAATGTGGAGACCCAACATTTTGCGTCTCTACTCTAAAATTTTACCCTCGGCTTGGCTTTGGCCACGGCTTTTGGATTTTCAATGTCCAGATGCCATTTCTATGGATTGTTCTGCATATATTCTCTTATTTTATTCAAATCATCTTCATCACGGATAATGTGTTCGTAATAATTCCGCTGCCAGAATTTACCATGGAATGGCCTTAATTCACCCGTCTTTACACCCCTAATGTATTCATTTATTGTCATCGTTCTAAACCATTGGATTATCTTATGTAGGGGTGAACCCCTATGTTCGCCCTTATAATTCGGGCAGACACGCGGGTCTGCCCCTACAATTCCTTTAACAAAGACCACATTATCGTAACAAAATAAGCCCCAGGCTGTGAGTAATCATACTCTTTCAACCTAACAGACCTTCTATTGCGCAAATCAGGATTGTATTCCATGCAAACTATGGGCCATCATATGTTGTCTGACAACAGAAATCTCACACCTTGCTAACATTATTTAATAAGGTTAACATTTTTAGCTTCTAAACTTAAATCTAAGGGAGTTCTTCAGCATGCTCGAGCTTTTAGGTGAGTGGAAGAGGACGGATCATTGCGGAAATCTTGGCACGAAGGATCTAAATCGCGAAGTAATCGTAATGGGTTGGGTCCAATCCCACAGGGATCACGGTGGGGTAATTTTCGTTGATCTTAGAGACCGCGAAGGATTAATCCAAGTCGTGTTCAACCCCGAAAAAAGCCTTGATTCTCATAAGAAGGCGGAAACAATCAAGGATGAATGGGTAATTGCCGTCAAAGGTATAGTCTCGAATCGAACGCCCGAAACAATAAATCCAAATATTAAAACCGGCGAGATTGAGGTTATAGCACAGGAGATACGAATTTTAAATCAGTCAAAGGTTCTTCCTTTCTTGATCGAAAACGACATAATCGTTGATGAACTATTAAGGATGAAGTACCGGTACCTCGATCTGAGAAGACCTGTAATGAAAGAAAATTTGTTGCTCAGGCATAAGGTCGTAAGCACGACAAGAAACTATCTTAATTCTCACGGGTTCATTGAGTTCGAAACACCTCAGCTCACAAGATCTACACCCGAAGGAGCGAGGGATTTTCTGGTTCCAAGCAGGCTTAATCAGGGCGAGTTCTATGCCCTTCCCCAATCACCACAGTTGTTGAAACAAACACTCATGATTTCGGGATTTGATAAGTATTATCAGATCGCGAAATGCTTCCGCGACGAAGACCTGCGCGCAGACAGACAGCCTGAATTCACCCAGATAGATATGGAGATGTCATTTGTAGGGGAAGATGACGTGATAGAAACGGTTGAAGGTATGCTGAAGGCCATTTTTAAAGAGGTAAAGCACAAAGAGATTCGTACCCCTTTTCAAAGAATAAGTTTTGATGAGGCAATGTTGAAATATGGTAACGATAGGCCAGATACCAGATTCGGATTAGAGTTGAATGACATAACGCAGATATTCAAAAATTCGGATTTCAGAGTCTTTAGCGATACGGTAAAAAAAGGTGGGATAATCAAAGCATTAAACGTGAAGGGGAAAGCTAACGTACTATCAAGAAAACAAATAGATGACCAGACCGAATATGCGAAATCACTGGGCGCTAAGGGTCTGGCGTGGATAAGGGTTGATAATGGTGAATGGCAATCCCCTATTGTTAAATTCCTTAGTGAGACAGAAAAGGATCAACTGAAACGTGCTTTAGGCATCGAAGATAAAGACATTATATTTTTCGCAGCGGATAGTTCTTATATCGTGAATCTGGTCCTATCGAATCTTAGACTGAGCTTTGGGAAATCTCTCAACCTTATTCCAGGTGATAGTTATGAACTAGTGTGGGTCACCGATTTTCCATTGTTGGAATTTGACGAGAGTGAAAATAGGTATATATCGTTGCATCACCCCTTCACGTCTCCTAAAGAAGATGACCTGATTTTACTCAATGATAACCCCGGAGCAGTAAGATCGAGAGCCTATGACATTGTGCTTAACGGTGTCGAGATCGGTGGCGGTAGTATCAGAATACACAGGAAGGACGTGCAGGAAGCCATTTTCAGTAAACTGGGGATCAAACCAAATGAGGCCACTAATAAGTTCGGCTTCCTCCTCGAAGCACTGGAATTCGGAGCGCCACCCCACGGTGGGATTGCGCTAGGCCTTGATAGACTGGTTATGTTACTAGCCGGAGTAGACTCCATAAGGGAGGTGATTGCCTTTCCAAAGACGCAAAAAGGGGGATGCCCGCTAACCGAAGCCCCTTCTAAAGTCGAAGAAAAGCAGCTTATTGAATTGGGGATAAAGCTGGATCTGAAAAAAATGTAGGGGTAATGATTTCTCGTGCACAAATAAGCCAGCTGAAACTCCTGCCCTCCAGAGAAAACCATAATCAACAAGGTCCCGACTAGCTAGAGTCGTTAGTTGTTAAAAAGATTAGAAAAACGTTGTTCATCATTGTGGAGAATAATGGATACGAGAATGTACTAACGGTAGAATCAAATGAGGATTCGAATGTTTAAAATAAAGCCACTGAATTTGTCTTCGCAGATAAATCTTGCACAGTCAAACTATTGCTTTTTACATTTATATTGGACATCAGGCAACTTCTCAATTGATAGAAAGCGAGGATTATGAAATTGCATGGATCATTGCCGTTCATTTCCCGAATTCATTCTCAGCGACATGTATCTTAGAGAGTATTACATCGCTCGTTTTATAAATTGAGTCCTGACCCGAAATCTTGGTATATAACTTTTTGTCCTCTTTACTCCCAAAAAGTAGCGTGACCATCTCATCACCCGGTCCGGTAACCGTTATCTGTAATTCTGGTCTGTCCAAACCATACGGGGCTAGGTCCCGGGGATTATCATCAACAAAGGTTTCAACCTCTAGGCTACCAATTTCATTCAATAGGTCTTTAATTTTTTTCTCGTTTACTTGTGCTTTCCCATCGTTTATAACCATCCACCTATCCCCAATTTTGCTCACCGATAGATCTTTACCACCCTCTTTTATCTCCACTCCTCTTACCCTCATTGGGTCTATGACTACTACCTTTCGCACCCTTATTTCATCCATCTTTTCGGGGATCTGGAAGAATACATGTTCAGATACTAAATAAACCGGGCTTTCTGAATCAAGCTTTATATAATAATCACCATTCTCCTTCTTATTTCCGAATAAGATTCTAGTCGAATTATCGTCTTCAAAGATTTCAATCTCGGCACTTGGATTGTCCAGGCCGTATGCAGATAGATTCTTGGGATTATCTGTTTCGAAATTATCTATATTTAAATTCAAAAATGCTTTTAGAATCAACCTTATCCTGTCTTGATCGAGTTGAATATAATCAGGCATATCCTTTCCAAGCCACCTCCCATCTTCTCTTTCGACTTCAAATGATGAGTCATCTGACCTAAAGGTAATGCTATTTATCTTATCCTCGTCCAGTGCGAGGATTTGCTTATCCCTGAAATCATTTTCTGATCTGTCCAGAAACGGCAAAAGAGAATTTTTGTCAACAATCAGTACCTTGCCGCCCTCGCCAGTCTTAACATACGTACCTGAACCTACCGGGGTCTCTGAACCTACTAAAAGCTTATATTCATGGTGAGGCATCCTGAATATCACTTCCGCTCGAGGATTATTCAGTCCAAAATCATCCAAACTCGAAGGATTATCGGCGGCAATCTTCTGAACTTCCATCTCTGAAATTTCGTTAAGAAGGCTCCCAACAACATCGTTATCGCCACTAAATCTTTTTGAATCTTTAATTACAAGCCATTTACCTGCATCCTCAGTCAAGGTTATTTCATGATTAGCGTATCTAAGAGTCATAGAGCCTATTTGTGGTTTGTTGATTTCGGGGAATAGTGCTTTCTCGGTTTCGGTTTCCTTGTTTCCCATAATTTCAGACAGAAAGAGATAGCCGAGAAGGACGATAAGGATTAGCGCCGCAATGAGCGTGGGGGAGAACGTTTTAAGAGTTTTATTCATGACTATTTTATAATGGGCATAGATTCGTTATTTGTGCTACATATTTCTCCTTTTCAACCAAACCCCAACCCCCGCAAATAAAACGATTGCCGGAAACAGAACAACAGTGACCATAAAAATAACGGTCAATTGATTTTGGGTTATGGTCAATTTCCCTCCCTCGGCCACTTTGGGCCGAATTGAAATCAGATTCTCGTCACCTACGATCCAGTGCACTGTATTAAGAAATAAATCGCTATTCCCGGAAAAACCAAAAAATCTGTTCGACACAAAATCGGCACTCCCGAAAACTGCAACCTTACTTTTCTCTCCGATCTCACTCGCTTCAGCGACTCCGAGCGGCCCCGGCTTATCTCCATCGTCTTGCCGGGCAGTCCCCTGATCAAAGAGGCTTAAATTTCGTTCTGACCAGCTAAACTGACTTGTATTGGCGATGAGCTTATTTGTTACGTTGTCTTTGCTAGTCACATTAATGCTTCTCGAGAACGGAAAGATCGTGGCAAGACGGAAATTATCAGTAATTCCGTGATTCGGATATTGTGCGACTATGGGAGCAACATCCCCACCGCCAACCATTTTTGAAGAAGGATCTATTACTATATCATTCTCTACTTCAATACCATAGTCTTTCAATAGTGAAACTAGATCGCCACCCATTCTTGGTTCTATGAGGAATACAGCCCTACCTCCTTCATCCAGATATTTTTTTATATCGCCGAGTTCCTTTTCAGATAAAGGTTTAGCCGGAGAGGCAATTATCAAAATTGAGTTTTTACTCGGTATTATCGACTCTCTGAGTAGTAGCAATTCTCCGACCTCATAACCCTCCTCTTCGAGTGTTCTCTTCAACTTCCCCAAACCTCCCGCGTCCGAATTATTATTGATATCCCTCTCTCCGTGGCCTACAAGGAAATAAACACCCTTCTTCTTGTCACTCGATAGCTTTATCAGCGCATTTGTGAGTTCTTGTTCGGTATTATTTTTGATAGTACCAGAGATCGGATCGGATACCTTTACCTTGATTTCTCGGTCGCCGCTTGATAATACAACCGTTCCATAATCATCAATTTCGTATTTCCTGGCCACTCCGGGCTCCTTATCGGCATCGATGAATCTAAACTTGATCCTGTGGCTCCTCCCAGTGTATTCACCCATCAACTCCTGAAATTCCAGTCTGTCCAGTCCAACATCTTTAAAAAATGCAAGTACCTCGATATCCTTGTCAAGACCATTCAGTACTTTGATTGTTTGATCCGAGACTGAATGGAGCCTCTCTCGGGTAACATCTAACTTTGATCCGATTTTCCAGGAAAGATAGTTTATTACCGCCAGGATCCCAAGAATTAATAGTGTCAATACGAGGGCATTCGTGCCGTGGATAAATATGCGCCTTCTTCTCATTTCCACCTCTCCGAATCTAGCGTTATGTAAGCCAGGTAGAGCCCAAGGAAGGTAAATGACAAATAATACGTTACATCCGTTAGTTTGATGACACCTTTTGCAAAGTTTTCAAAATGGTTAATGATGGAAAGATAACCAAAGACAGAATCCCCAGCACTTGAAGTGGCACCCATGATCCAAAACACAAGAAGTACTCCAAATGATATTACCGCTGCAATCATCTGATTCTCTGTAAGAGCAGAAGCAAAAATCCCGACGGCCAGAAAGCTAGCCCCCATAAGAAATAGCCCTAGATAGCCAGAAAGAATAGGCCCTAGATCGGGATTTCCGTATTTGACCAGTACCAGAATGTAAACAGCCGAAAGAATGATCATTATGCCGAATAGCAACAGGGATGCCAGGTATTTACCCATGATGATACTGGTTATCCTGACGGGCGACGTAAACAGCAGCTCCGCCGTAAAGCTTCTTCTCTCGTCCGCGATAAGGCGCATTGTCATGAGAGGGATTAATAGAAGGAAAACGACACTAATTGTTCCGAAGAACGGACGAATCACAATTTCGTTCAGGTTAACCCCTTCCTCAACAAACTGTAACCGTGGATCAAATTGCGCCTCGGCGAAACTTTGTAGGTACAGAAAAAAGAAAATCCCAGAAATAACGAGAAATACAAATAGGACAACAAATGCGATCGGAGAAGAAAAGTAGGATCTCAACTCCTTCCTGAATACAGTGAACAGTGCCTTCATTTATTCACCTTCGGCCGAAATCACTTTGAGAAATATCTCTTCTAGAGATTGAGTAAACGGGCGCAACTCTAACAACCCCCAGCCATTTTCGACCACCGTTTTTGCAATTAGATCCCTGACATCATGCGACCCTTCACACGTAACCCTGAACTCTCCGTGAGAGATTACACTCACTTCAGAAACGTGGGGTAGAACCCGAATCCTGTCCTTCACATTGTCGTCGCTACGATTGATTTTAAGTAGCAGAATTTTCGGCGCCTGCGAGTCCCCGGCGATTCTATCAAGCGACTCCTCGAGTGCTATCTTTCCCTTATGAATAATAATAACCCGTGTGCATATCATGTTTACTTCCGGTAGGATGTGCGTACTAAGTATAATGGTCCGGTCTCCGGCGAGGCCTTTTATGAGCTCCCTGATTTCGATGATCTGCTTCGGGTCGAGACCGATAGTAGGTTCGTCGAGTATGAGAACAGGAGGATCATTCACCAATGCCTGTCCAATTCCAATCCTCTGCCTATATCCCTTCGAGAGATTTCCGATAAGTCTGTTTTCTACATCCGCAATTCCACATTTCTCCATCACAAAGCCAATTCTCTCCGGCTTTATTTTGCCAGGTACATCCTTTAAATCTGCCACGAAGTCAAGATAGCCCCGAACAGTCATTTCATTGTAAAGTGGTGGATTCTCAGGCAAATACCCTATCTGCTTCTTAGCCGAAATGGGGTCTTCAACAACGTCAAAGCCTCCAACCCGGACCTCGCCTTCCGTAGGGGGTGTATAACCGGTTATCATACGCATAGTAGTAGTTTTTCCGGCACCATTTGGCCCCAAAAAACCTAAGATCTCACCCTTCTCCACCCGGAAGGATATGTTATCGATGGCAATCAGATTGCCATAACATTTGGTTACGCCCGAAACACTTATCATATATTACTAAGCTATTGAATTTAGGTAAAAAATAATTCTCGTAAGATTGATGTCAAGACTTAACATTGTCATATTTATAGCTTTAAATCAAGGCTCTTAGAATTTTTTGATTCCACCTTATCGATTTTTAATTTGTGTATGATTGTGCTATTATTTTAAGATCAAACCGACACAACACATTGACAAGGAATCTTAAGCAAATATATGAATATCTGGAAGGACTTCCATGGACCTAATGCAGGTTATATACTAGACCTATACAGCAAATATCACGCGGATCCGGACTCCGTCGACTCGCGAACAAGAGCTATGTTTGAACGTTGGAAGCCGGAGATCGACGGCGAGACCCCCGCTCGAGCCGCTGACATTGATAAAATCACCGGTGCCGTTATTCTCGCACAGGACATCCGCGCTTATGGCCACCTGGCTGCAAGTATTGACCCTCTTGGTAGTGATCCCCCCGGGGATCCTTCACTGCAGTTTTCCGCACATGGATTGACAAAGGAGGAGCTTACTCAGTTGCCACCGAGCCTTGTCGGCGGCCCTGTTGCTGAGGAAGCAGAAAGCGCACACGATGCAATCGAATCCCTTTTTAAAATATATACATCCAAAATCGGTTTTGATTACGATCACATTCACATACCCGAGGAGCGTGAATGGTTAAGGCTAACCGCTGAATCGGGTCGTTTCCGCCCGCCGAAAGACCCCATTGATCCAAAGGCAATTCTCGAGACGCTTACTAAGGTAGAGGTTTTTGAACGCTTTCTTCACCGTATATTCCCCGGCAAATTTCGCTTCTCAATAGAGGGCGTGGATATGCTGGTACCTATGTTAAACGAGATGATAGCTGAAGCAGCAGAGGCAGGCATCAGGAACATCCTTCTGGGTATGGCCCATCGGGGACGGCTGAACGTGATGGCCCACGTTCTCAACAAACCCTACGTACAAGCCCTCGTAAAGTTTAGAGACCCTGTGCTTGCGCGCGACTTCAAAGATGATATGGGTTGGACAGGTGACGTAAAATATCATGAAGGAGCCAGCAGGGCATTGAAAAGCGGCAAACTGATTGAAATGGTTGTAACCCTTGCACCCAACCCCAGCCATCTGGAATCGGTAAACCCGGTAGTCGAGGGAATGGCGCGGGCGGCTGGAACAAAGGTCGATAACCATGGGGCCCCCGAGTTTGACCACACAGTTAGTCTGCCAATACTGATTCACGGAGATGCCGCATTCCTTGGGCAAGGGGTAGTGGCAGAAACCTTGAATCTTTCTCGCCTACCCGGTTATCGCACCGGTGGAACTATTCACATCATAACTAACAACCAGCTTGGCTTCACCACAAACCCGGAAGACGGGCGGAGTACGCTTTTCGCAAGCGATTTAGCAAAGGGATTCGAAATCCCGATCGTTCATGTAAACGCAGATGACCCAGAGGCTTGTATCGAGGCATCTCGTCTTGCATTCGCATATCTAATTCGATTTCAAAAGGACTTCCTGATAGATTTGGTCGGCTATCGTCGTCATGGACATAATGAAGCCGATGAACCCTCTTTTACACAACCTACCATGTACAAAGAGATTGAGGAACACCCGACTGTTCGAGAATTATGGACAAATACGCTGTTCGCACGAAACATCATCGATAAGACATGGCCTGAAGAACTTGTTACTGACAGTATGGACCAGCTCCACAGGGCTCTGGAGTCATTGAGTGGCACCGAAGTCCCGATAAGGAAGCATCCCGAGCCGCCGCCGCCCGGTATTGCAAGAAAGATCAAAACTGCGGTTCCCGTAGAAAAGCTTAGAACCTACTATGGGGAATTACTTAAGGTGCCCAATAACTTCAAGCTCCATCCAAAGCTCAAGCGAACAATGGAAAAAAGGAGCAAGGCTCTAGATGGAGATCCTGCCCAACCCTCTATTGACTGGATGATGGCCGAGCAACTCGCTTTTGCGTCAATACTGTCAGATGGGATAGCGATAAGACTCACCGGCCAGGATAGTGAGAGGGGTACTTTCAGCCATAGACATGCCGTTTTCCACGATATTAACACCGGTGCCCGGTATATTCCGCTAAAGGAGTTGTCACAGGCAAAAGCCGCGTTTGAAATACACAACAGCCCGCTGTCGGAAAATGCTGCGCTCGGGTTTGAATACGGCTATAACATCCAAGAGCCTCAAAGGCTTGTTCTTTGGGAAGCGCAGTACGGAGACTTCATAAATGGAGCCCAGGTTGTAATAGATGAATTTCTAACTACCTCACGTGCTAAATGGGGACAAACCCCATCTTTGGTGCTTTTATTACCGCACGCTTATGAAGGACAGGGACCAGATCATTCTAGCGCTCGGGTAGAGCGGTTTCTAGAATCCGCCGCCGATACTAATATTCGTATTGCGAACTGTACAACAGCGGCACAATACTTTCACCTCTTGCGGCGTCAGGCTGTTCTTCTGCGAATCGATCCCTTGCCCCTCGTAATATTGACCCCTAAGAGCCTATTGAGGAATCCTGCTGTAACATCCTCTTTGATCGAACTTTCTGAAGGCTCTTGGCAGCCGGTTATTGATGATCCGGCAATTCAAAAAAATGTTGATAAAGTCAGACGGCTGATATTTTGCAGTGGAAAGGTATACGTTGATCTCGTAACAAGCGATCTCCGGAATGAGAACAATTCGGTCGCAGTGGCAAGGGTGGAGCAATATTATCCACTGCCAAAGGATGAACTGAAGCATATTCTAGATAAATACAATAAAATAGATGAAGTCGTCTGGCTGCAAGAAGAGCCAATGAACATGGGTGCGTGGAACTATATGCGGCCAGGATTAAAAACGCTCGTAAACGATGTGCCGCTGCAATTCATCGGGAGACGTCCCTATTCAAGTCCTGCGGAAGGTTCAATATCCCGTCATAAGATAAATCAAGGTACACTGATAGAGCAGGCTTTCAAGTTAGAATGCGAAAGGGAAATGCATGACATATTATGCTTGACAAATTTATAATCCGGAGAATCGAAACTCATGTCGTTCAACATAGTAGTACCCGAAATGGGTGAATCAGTGGTCGAAGCCACGGTCGTCAGATGGCTAAAAAAAGAAGGAGAAGCGGTGAATCCAGGTGAAGCTGTTGTAGAGCTGGAGACCGAGAAAGCAAATTTCGAGGTAGGGGCTGAGAAGGGAGGTATTCTCGTACGCATAGACAAATCCGAAGAAGACGATGTCATGGTAGGCGACGTATTAGGGGTAATAGATGAAACTCGAAAGGAAGAAGGAGAACAAAAAGTAAAGCCTGACCAGGAAAGGGATAAAAGTGAGAAAGCAGCAAAGGAATCAGACAAAAAAATTGACGTTAGGGGTAAAGAATCTGAAAAAAAAGAGAGAGAACCCCTTAGGGTAGTAAAAGAAGAACAGGAAATACCAGAGATTAAAGCCACTCCTGTGGCAAGACGGATTGCCGAAGAAAATGACGTCGATCTGAGGTTAATTGAAGGTTCAGGGCCCAACGGAAGAATCACAAAAGAAGATATAGAACACTTCCTTGAGAAGAAGAGGTCTGAGCCCAAACCCCGAGAGATTGAACAGAGGGAACAGAAGGTCTCGAAAGAGCCAACCGCTCCCAAACCCGAGGCAGAACCTTCCAGGCAAGAAGAGAGAATCCGAATGTCTCGTCGCCGACGGACCATAGCTCGCCGTATGCTGGAAGCCCAGAGGACAGCGGCGATTCTCTCTACGTTTAACGAGATCGATATGAGCTCTCTAATGAAACTCCGCAAACGCCATAAGGAGTCATTTAAGGAACGATACGGGATCGGTCTTGGCATAGTTTCATTCTTTGTCAAGGCATCAATAGGAGCTTTGAAAGACTTTCCACTTTTGAATGCGGAAATACAGGAAGATGAAATAGTTCTCAAAAATTACTATGATATTGGGGTAGCTATTGGAGCTTCAGGGGGATTGGTAGTACCGGTTTTACGCGATGCCGACAAGATGTCCTTCGCTGAAATCGAAAAGCAAATTGCTGAATATGTTAAGAAAACCGAGGATGAAACACTTTCACTCGAGGATTTACTGGGAGGTACTTTCACTATAACAAACGGGGGCGTTTTTGGATCATTGCTGAGCACACCTATTCTCAACCCTCCGCAGGTGGGCATCCTGGGTATGCACAAAATTGAGGACAGACCCGTGGTAATAAACCAAAACATAGAGATACGCCCCATGATGTACGTGGTTCTAAGCTATGATCACCGTATAGTGGATGGGCGAGAAGCAGTCTTATTCCTGGTAAGGATCAAGCGACTTATAGAAGACCCCGGAGCCCTGCTTTTAGAGGGCTGATCACTTACTTCGTTTGAGGATTATTTCTCCGAAGGGCATTTCTTGGCTTTGTATATATTCTTCTTCCAGTAAATATCACCGAATTGATCGACCGGCTTTCCCATTAGATCGAGCCACCATATTTTTATATCGCCTGCGAGAACTCTATAGACCCCACCCTCTAGGAATCGGCGGGGAGAAGTTTTAATTTTTTTTCTGATCAGAGCCAACTTTCCCACCTTCTTCAATAAGGAGCAGAAATCGGAAGCCTCAAGAATCCCTTTTTTCGGGTATCCACCTACTCCGCGAAACACGGTGGCGCGCACGAAAATACCCTGGTCCCCGTAAAATTGATGTGAGATTCTGTAGCGAATACGGTTAATCAATTCAACTACACGCAAACCAAAACCCTTTCCATCAAGGGCGAATTCAAATGCGCCACCAGCTATATCCTGATTCTCCAGAACGGTTTTGATCGCCGCGTCATACCCCAAGGGAAGAATCGTATCCGCGTCGAGAAACAAATACACATCCCCTGTTGAAATACTGGCACCTGTGTTCAGAGCTTGGGCCCGACCAGCTATCTCGGGTCTAATTTCAATAAGCTTCACACCGAGCTCCCTAGCAATTTTAGGAGTTCCATCCACCGAGCCGGTATCTACAACTATGATTTCATGAGGCCCCCCGATAATGGCGTTATGCCGCACCGCCTGTATAGTATCGGACATGTATTGATGTTCATTTAATGCCGGGATGATTACACTCAGATGCATAATTTCAAAATCCTGTTTCTAAGAAATACCGGCAAGCTCCAGACTCTCCCCCCATCTTTTGAGAACTTCTTTAAACAATCTCGGATAATTGGCAAGTGTCGGATCCTCTCTTATGATATTAAAAGCCTCATTTCTGGCCTCACCAAGTATTCTAGCGTCTCTCAACAAGTTCGCAAACCTGAACTCCGGCAGACCGGATTGCCTAGTTCCAATGAACTCCCCTGGACCCCGAATCATGAGATCCGCTTCTGCAATTCTAAAACCATCAGAAGTACCCTTCAAAATAGAGAGCCTCTGGTGAGCATCAACGGATCTCCTCGCAGCGGATATTAAGATGCATATAGACTCATGTTCCCCTCTCCCAACCCGACCCCGCAATTGATGGAGTTGTGAGAGACCGTATCTCTCAGAATTTTCGATTACCATAACCGTCGCATTCGGAACATCCACCCCAACCTCTACCACGGTTGTCGCGACAAGGATATCAATTTGGCACGAAATAAATCCTTTCATAACCTCATTCTTATCTTCAGTCTTCATCCTCCCGTGAAGTAGACCAAGTCGAAATTCAGGAAATACATCCTCCTTCAACTCATCAAACATTTTAGTTGCGAACCTCAACTCCCTATGGTCGGGGCTTTCAGACTCCTCAATCAAAGGATAGACAATATATGCCTGTCTCCCTTTGGTAACCTCCTGCCTGACAAGGTCATATGCTTTATCGCGTGCGCCTTTTTCCTCGAAGAAGACGAAGGTCTTTATCGACTGTTGATGAGGGGGCATTTCATCGAGAATGGAAACATCGAGATCTCCATATACGGTCATGGCAAGGGTCCTTGGAATAGGTGTAGCAGTCATAACAAGAACGTCGGGGTTCTTACCCTTACTTCTCAGTAGGGCTCTCTGAATCACCCCAAATCTGTGCTGCTCATCTATCACCACAAAGCCAAGCTCTCTGAATTCAACCTTCCCTTGAAGCAACGCATGTGTTCCAATAACTATGTTTGCATCTCCAGAACTGATTGCATCATAATTCGACTCTTTCTCGTTTCTAGTTTGAGCACTCTTCAAGAGTACGACCTTAATACCAAATCCATCAACATATTTGAGGACAGACCTCAAATGCTGTTCAGCGAGGATTTCTGTAGGCGCCATTAAAGCAGCCTGGTATCCGCTCTCGACCGCTTTTAACATGGACAACAGTGCCACCACGGTTTTACCGCTCCCCACATCCCCCTGGAGAAGCCTGTTCATGGGGCGATCTCCTCTCATATCAGCCTCTATCTCAGAAAGGACACGTGATTGAGCAGAGGTAAGCTTGAATGGAAGCCCTAAAAGCAGTTTTTTAGTAAGCTCTCCCGTAGGATTAAATGATATCCCGGGCATTTTCGAAACGTCGCGCTTTTTAAGGGCAAGCCCTACCTCCAGGAGGAAAAATTCATTGAATGAAACGGTCCTGTGAGGGAGAGAATTATAAATAGAACTCGTATCCGACAAATCTACAGGGTTGTCCGAATTGCTTGGGAAGTGAACCCTTGAGATTGCCTGATCTATACCTATTAGATGATTTCTCTTCCTTACTTCGTATGGAACATAATCGAATAGGCTTTTAGCATAAGTATCCAATACAAGGCTTTCAATCTTCCTGATACGTCTCTGTTTTATACCCTCGGTCAATGGGTAAATCGGAACGATCCTATTGAAATTGAGCATGTCTTTTTCGATGCCTTCAATGTCATCAAAAACCTCTACATCATCAGGACTTGGATGGACAATCTGAAGCGTATTGTTGTAGCGATTTAAAGTCACATCTCCACTCAATATTACCGTATAACCCTTCTTATATGTTGCCTTGAGATATTTAGGACTGTATTGATACCACGAAAGAGCGAGCGTTCCTGTTCCATCGGAAACAATAACCTGATAAATTCCCCTTGACCTCGATCTCACCACTCCGCTGAGAACAATTTTACCCATTACAGTCTGGCGGGTATTAGGCTTTAGTGTAGATATTCTCTTAATGTTTCTTCTATCTTCATATTTGCGCGGAAAGTAATTAAGGGCATCTTCAACTGTCTTTATACCTCTCCTTGAAAGTAATTCAGCTATCCTGGGCCCGACCCCCTTCACATATTGGATCGAGATTTGCGATATATCCATTTTATCGGGTGCAGGACTATTGACTTCTGGAGTTGCCAAAGTCTCATCAACAGGATAGTCGTCAAAACCCTTTAATCTAGTTATTAAACCGAGTGAGTCCATTATTAATTTTTTCTTACCGTCAAGCTGTAATCTATTATATGCGCCGAATGACTCCCTTAAAGATTTAAGCATCGCAACCTCTTTTTCGCTCAGGTCGAGCGATAGTGCTCTGAGAGTTATGTCTTCTACCACCTTGTCCAGATCCTTTACTTTATGGATATTGTGAAAGTTTGTCCTGGATGCAAACCTGAGAGGTTTCTCAAGGGACTCCAAAATTTTCTGTAGACCTTCAGTCACAGTTAAAGATTTTACTGGGAGTTGTTCAATCTTTTCAAGTGCGGGGTATTCCGGACCGGAGGAATAACGTTAAGTCTGGTCTCTTCTCAGCGGGGGGCGAAATTAACCTTTAATTCAAAAAATTCTCCGAGTAAGGTTTCTATCATTATCAATATTAAGCACACATCCCGCCGAAGACTCCTACTAATAATGCTTTAATATTCGATACGTTGGTATCCTCTTTTAAATAATCTTCCTTTTTAGTTGATTTGTGTCGTCTTCCTCTTTATGGCTCTTGCCACCATCAACAATATCCTTGCTTACGTGATCGATTTTCTTTACATTCTTACATTTGGGATAGCCGGTACAACCCAAAAACTTTCCATACCTGCTGGTCCTAACCGCCATAGGTTTACCACACAGATCGCAAACGATATCATGCATTACCTCAGGCTCCGATTTTTCTATTATCATAATCTCCCCGTCCCTACCGTAAGCAAACTTCTTCGCATTCTTGCATTCCGGATACCTGGAACATGATAGAAACTCTCCTCTTTTACCCCATTTAATCAACATCTTTGCTCCGCATTGTGAGCAATCTATATCCGTTGGTATCCCCTCTTTTCTCAAGCTTCTCATCGACCTTTCGGCGTTATCGAGCCTCGAAGAGAACCCGCTATAAAACCCCTTCAGGATATCAACCCAGTATGCTTTACCTTCTTCCACCTCGTCGAGTTTTTCCTCCATTTCTGCCGTAAACTTAATGTCCATGATTTCAGGAAAACCATCTATAAGAAGATCATTTACCGAACGGCCCAGAGCAGTCGGCTTTAACTTGGTTTTCTCCTTCAGCACATATTCCCTTTCCTGTATGGTGGAGAGTATAGCTGCATAGGTCGACGGACGACCTATCCCTTTTTCCTCGAGCTCCTTTACCAGCGAGCTTTCAGTGTACCTAGGCGGAGGTTGCGTGAAGTGTTGCTTCCCGCCGAGTTCTAATACCCTGAGCTCTTCACCAACAGCTAATTCGGGCAGCTTCTTGCCTTCTTCGGAGTCTTTCGCCTCTTCCTCCTCTTCCTTTCCCTCTCTGTACACCACACTGAAACCAGGAAATTTAATAATCGAACCGGTCGCGCGAAACACGCCCCTTCCGGCATTTATATCAACCGTTGTCTGGTCATATATCGCAGGATTCATTTGCGACGCAATAAATCTATTCCAAATGAGCTTATAAAGCTGAAACTGATCTTCAGTTAAAAAGGATTTTATCGAGTCGGGGGTCTTGATCACCGCAGTCGGCCTAACGGCCTCATGGGCATCTTGAGCAGATTTCTTTACCTTAAACACATTAGGCTTCTTGGGAAGGTACTCACCGCCATACGTATCCTTAATGTATGACCTCGCCTCGCCGATAGCATGTTCAGATATCCTTACAGAGTCCGTTCTCATATACGTTATCAGACCCATCGGCCCTTCGTCTCCTAGTTCTAGGCCCTCGTAAAGCTTTTGAGCAACAGACATCGTTTTTTTCACAGCAAACCTAAGTTTTCTCGACGCCTCTTGCTGTAATGTACTTGTGATGAACGGCGGGAGTGTTTTCCTGATCCTCTCTTTTCTATCGACAGAAACAACCGTAAACCTTTCACCCTTAATTGAATCCACAATCCTCGTGGCCTCTTCTTCATTACCTATCTTTATCTTTTTGCCATTATAATTATGAAGGATTGCTTGAAATGACCCGTTATGCCCATCTGCCAATTTCTGCAAATTGGATTCAACCGTCCAGTACTCCTCTGTCTTAAAGCTCTCTATATCCCTCTCTCGCTCAACAATCATCCTGAGTGCAACACTCTGCACCCTCCCCGCACTCAGACCCCTCTTTACTTTCCTCCAAAGAATTGGGCTTACCTGATATCCTACGAGCCGGTCCAGTATTCGCCGTGCCTGCTGGGCCTCAAACCTATCCTGGCTCAGGTTCGTTGGATGTTCTAAGGAATCGAGTACGCCCTTTTGAGTAATTTCATATATCAGCACCCTGTATGCCCTATCTTTCAATTTAAGCCTGTTCACGATATGCCAGGCTATTGCTTCTCCCTCTCTGTCTGGATCCGACGCGAGATATACCCTATCGACATTTTCTGCAGCCTTGGCAAGCTGAGAGAGAAATTTGTTCTTTCCCTTTATCACAACGTAGTTTGGCTTAAAATCCTTATCTATATCTACACCGAGTTTGCTGGGTGGAAGATCAATTAGATGACCTGAGGAAGCCTCGACGCTGTAATCATTACCCAAATACTTTTTTATGGTCTTCGCCTTGGATGGAGACTCAACTATGATAAGTGACTTAGACATTAACCCCCCTTACTGTATGTCTTTTAACTGTTAGATTAATCACAAAAGCTTAAGATTCAATCCTATTCTTAAATTGTAGAACCTTCTACCTGATAATATACCCTTTTGCAATACGCTGAGAGTGCCCATGTCTGGAAATTGAACGACACTGGTTTTTTGCTCAGGGATCAATCACGGGCGGCATACAGACTTTAAAGAGATTTGTGATTGTGGCTTATTGAGTAATTTAAGCACATTATAGATTATACCTGATAAAGTATGTTAAGTGTTTGATTAAGATTTACAAGCTATCTCTAAAGTTTGGTAATAGCCTCTATCGTAAATTTATACGATGATCTCATGACATTTATTTAACCATATTACGCCCTAAATCCTTTGTCGTGCTTTAACACCCGGCGTTTTCTTTACAAGATCAGCCAGACTGCTCCCGTCATCGAGCTCGCCGATATTCTCAAGATTATTGATACCTACCCCAATATAGATGAACCCAAGGTCCCTAAGCATCTTAGGATTATATAAATTCCTGCCATCCACTATGATTGGGGATCTCATCATTTTCTTCATTTTGGCGAAGTCAGGCTGGTGGTACTCGTTCCATTCTGTATTAATTACCAGCGCGTCTTTATTTACGCAAGCATCATAGTTAGACTCCGCGTATTTTATCTTTTTACCGTAAATTCCCCTTACTTTCTCCATCGCAACCGGGTCATGAACCGTTACCTCAACGCCAGCCGACAACAGCCTATCAATCACGTATAAAGACGGAGCCTCCCTTATGTCGTCGGTCTTGGGCTTGAATGAGAGACCCCATAAAGCAATCTTTTTACCCTTTAACCTCCCCCCGAAAATCCCTTCAATCTTCTGCCAGAAAAGCTCTCTCTGCCGTGTGTTAACCTGATCCGTCGCCTTACAGATCCTTAGATCAAAATTCAGGTCTCCAGCTGTCTTGATGATCGCCCTTACGTCCTTAGGAAAGCACGAGCCTCCATAGCCAATTCCAGGAAATAAGAAATGGCGTCCTATTCTGTGATCGCTACCGATGACCTGTCTAATCTCCGAAACATCAGCACCAACAAGCTCACAGAGATTTGCAATTTCATTCATAAAGGAAATTCTCGTAGCCAACATCGCATTCGCAGTATACTTGGCAAGTTCAGCTGACCTTATGGATACAACCATAGCCCTGTCGCCGGACCTCATGAAAGGCGAATAGAGCTCTTTCAAGATTCCCCCGACAGAAGGCTTATCGACGCCGATCACCACTCTGTCAGGTTTCATAAAGTCCTCAACAGCGGCCCCCTCCTTGAGAAACTCGGGATTCGATGCCACATCGAACTCATAATCACTATTTCCCCTGATTATTTCACGGACCATCTCGGTTGTTCCAACGGGTACGGTACTCTTTGTTACAATTATTTTATAATCGTCCAGGCACCCTGCGATCGATCTTGCCACGTTGAATACCATGCCGGTATCCGCCGAACCATCGCCATTGGGAGGCGTACCAACAGCCACAAACACAATAAACGACTTTTTTACAGCTTCGGAAATATCCGTTGTAAAATGGAGCCGCCCCTCCTTAAGGTTTGACCGGACAAGCTCTGAAAGGCCCGGCTCGTAAAAGGGAACTACCCCCTTCTTTAAAGCCTTTATCTTGCGGTCATCAATATCGACACAGATTACATTACTCCCGCTAGATGCCAGGCATGCTCCTGTAACAAGACCAACATACCCGGTGCCGACAATTCCTATTTTCATCACATTGCTCCGTTTGCAAAGTCATTCTAGGATATCACAAATTCAATAAACTTAAAGAATTTTCGAAAAAAAATAAACCAGAAGCCCCATTAATATCAGACCACCTATCTTATGTAAAGGGGAGAATCATTCTGAAAACTTCGGACTTATCTTAGCTGAAACATTTTACCAGGAAGTTGTGTAATGAGACCTTCGAGCTCCAGCGAGAGAAGGGTGGATAAGACCCTGTGGGGCTCAAACCCGGATTGCGTGATAATATCGTCTATATGAATGGGCTCGTTCGTGATTGTGGAAAAGATTCTTCTCCCATCTTCATTGAGTCTTTCTAGAATACGACCAGTATCAACGGGCGGTTCCATTGGCTTAAGCCGCCTGAATGCTTCGATCTCACCCAGGATATCCTCAATTGAATCGACCAGTTTCGCCCCTCGTCTTATAAGCGCGTTTGTTCCACGGCTGAGTTTTGATGCGATATTACCGGGCACAGCAAAAACCTCCCTGTTTTGTTCGAGCGCAAACGAAGCTGTGATTAAGGACCCGCTCTTCTCGGAGGCTTGAATCACAAGAACGCCTAGCGAGAGACCGCTTATTATTCGATTCCTCTTGGGGAAATTTACCGCATCCGGATCAGAGCCCAGGGGGAACTCGGATATTACTGCCCCGTTTTCTGAAATCTGATTATAAAGATTTTTATTTTCGGGTGGGTATATAACGTCCAAGCCTGACCCCAGAACGGCTATGGTCCTTCCTCCAGATTTTAAAGCCGCTGTGTGGGCGACAGAATCAATCCCACGCGCCATACCACTCACGATGGTGATGCCCATTGATGCCAGTTCAGATGCTAACCTCTCCGTTACAAGTCTCCCATATCGATCGGCCGCCCTCGTGCCAACTATTGCGAGAGCTTGCTCATCATTCGCGCAGAACTCACCGTGTAAATAGAGAATTGAAGGGGGATAGTAAATCTTCGAGAGATTCCTCGGATACTCTTTATCGGTTATGGAGACCAGCTTAAAGCCGAGCCTCCTTAAGTTCTGGATCTCAGTATCGACCCTGCCCCAGTCTGAGAAATTCTTGATTGCCTCTGCCGCCTTTCCACCGATCCCTTCTACCTGATCAAGCTCTTTCACACTGGCTTCAAAAACTGCTCTGGGGTTATGGAACCTCGAAATTAGATTTTTAGACCATACATCACCTATACCTGGAACGAAGCTCAGGCCCAACCAGTATTTCCATTCCTCCATGATACAGGAAGGTTTAACCCCAAAACTGAGATATTTCAATAATGATTACGAGGGCTCTTACCTTAAGTCAGTATTAACCAGCAGGTAATCAATAAAAATCCCTTCCCCATTCAAAAGGGGGAAGGGCAGGATGGGGGTAGTATCACCCCGGTCCAAACCGGGCACCTGGGTAACAGAATAGACCGGGTACATGGGTTACACGAGCCAAGAAGAGAAATTTCCGTAAGGGAGATTTGTGCCATACGGAACGGGCATTAATTCGGCGCGAGTTCCATGAGAAATCGGTTTTCGTCCCCCTTTTTGTCATTGCGAGCGGAGCGAGAAATCCATGTTTCGACTGCAAGGAGAAATCTTTCCTTTGATTTTTTCTTTTACCAACTTAACTACAAGATCTCTCGCATTCGCTCGAGATGACAAAGCGGCGCCCTGGAAATCAGGAAAGAGAGTTCTTCTGAATCCCCCTTTTTGAAAAGGACGGTCAGAATGGATTAGACAAGAATCAGGGACAACAGACACTTCTTATTCGCTGAGGCTAATAAACCGCGTGCTACAGGTCCCCCTTTTTCGCTTCCCCAATTATATAATCCGACGCCCTGAATGCAATTGCGTGAATTGTAAGAGATGGGCTGTCCCCACCGCCCTGCGTGACAAAGCAACTACTGTCGATTACAAAAAGATTCTTCACATCATGGCTCTGGCAATATGGGTTTAGTACAGAGGTTTTGGGGTCGGTCCCCATTCTACAGGTACCGCCCATATGGGACATCATGCTCAGATCATAAGAGCCGAATTGTCTGACCTTTTCCAGGGCACCTGCCGCCTCTACAATTTCATCACACTTTCTCTGCATGAATGACAACATCTCGAGGTCGTTGTCGCTTAATTCTGTCGAGATCCTGGCAACTGGAATTCCATAATAATCCTTTACTTCAGGGTCAATGCTTATCATGTTTTCTTGATGAGGCAACTGCTCCCCAATCGCAAATACGTTTAGTGCATGGCCGAAATAACTTTTCATAAAGTCCTTATGCTTCTTCCCCCATCCAGGCGCTATCTTCTGCGCGTAGCTCAGTGGCCCCAGCAAATCAAGGGCTGACACTCCAAAAACAAGTCCACCCATGAAATTGTTTTCCTTCCTCGGCTTATTATAATCCCAGGCGCGGCTATCTATCTGAAGCCCTTTATACGATTCGATTGGTTCAGCGAAAAGAACCGTATTACTATAGATTACTGTTTCCATAAAATTCTTTCCGACCATCCCACTTGTATTGGCAAGGCCTTCCCGAAATTGAGAAGACTTCGAATTTAAAAGCAGCCTCGAGGATTCGAGTGCGCTCGCTGAAACAACGACTATTTTTGCCTTTTGTATTTTTTCGACCTTATCAGAGTCAAAATAAATTACTCCATCAACTTTGCCGTTTTTATTTACTGTAATCTCCCTTACAACCGAATCTGGTCTGACCTCGACATTTCCGGTTGCTTCCGCTATTGGAATCAAATTTACATCCATGCTGCCCTTTGCCTTCATCATGCACCCGAGAAAACAACCATTACAATAGTTACAGGCTGGCCTGCCGCCGAAGGGTCTTGAGTTGATGTTCAGAGAATTAGGCCAGAGATGCAGCCCGAGCTTATCGAAACCAACCTTAACCCTCTCACTCGCGCAGCTAAGACTATGTGGCGGATTTGGAAATGGACTCCTAGGCGGTTTGAAGGGGTTCCCATTTAACCCCGCAACTCCCAGTAACTTTTCAGCCTTTTCATAATAAGGTTCGAGGTCTTCGTAATTTATTGGCCAGTCGTCTCCAACCCCGTAGAGAGACTTCGACTTAAACCCATATGTGGAAAAACGATGCGCTTCGCCCTGGTAGTGGAGAGTTGTCCCTCCGACCCCTTTCGCCCTGTCGACATGGGGCGGCCTTCTTCTATCAGTGTTATTGTAATTACCCTGCGCCTTGGACCATGAGCGAAGTTTTTTATATTTCGGATTTAATGTTTCTGGCTGGCTGTAGGCATAAACGTCTTTCTTCGCACCATATTCGCGCTCAACAAAAGGCTGAGGATAGGGATACTGCTCCCAGTCCGCCTGAGCGAGGTGGTATTCTTTAGGCGTAAATCGAGGACCCGCTTCGAGAACTACAACCGAGAATCCAGCCTTCCCCAGCGCATATGCTACAGGAGCACCTCCGGCGCCAGATCCCACGATACACACGTCAACTTCGTTCTCTGCACTCATCTAAAAGTCACACTTATCGTAATCCAGATTCCCTTTCCACTGCGGCGGCCCTTGATAACCGACAACCTTCCACCCTGCTTCACTTGTATAGAAGATTTGAATTGTCTGCCGAATTAAATGATTAATAAGCAATATGCCCGGCAGCATACTGCCATACTGATTTGAAATACCGCCCCTTCTGGAAAGAGATTTGCTCGCATAGGCCATATTTAAAATCTCCATCTTTTCATCCTGATTCAAATCGAGAAAACTATCCTTACCTCCTAATTGTTTTGCCATCTGATTCAACGATTCTATTCCCTTCGTGTAACTGTTCTTTAGCCTTTGATTTTCCGCTATGGTTTTATCGATCTCGAAAACTACCCCCGCTTCCTTTGCACCAGGGCTGTCATAGCTTGGGATTATTAACGACGTCACATTCTCGATAACCTGAGCCTGATTAGGGTTAAAGAATTTAAAACTCCCTTTGATGGAATCAAGAGGTGGAGGTGAGGTCCCCTTTTGATTACTTTCTGAGAATGCGTAATTACTGGGAATTAGAAAGAATAGAAATGAACACGACGATATTAATTCAATGAATCCTCGTCTATTTATTCCACCTGATTTTTTTATTTCCACGGCAATATTAATTATACAACAGTTATATTGATAAAGTATAGACAAATGCTGGTCACCGTTAGAGGTAAAAGTCTTTATTGGCAGGAGGACATAACATGAAGAGTCATACAGAATATCTTTGGTTTAATACAAAGAAGAGAAGGGAAATAATTCACATCACAGATACTGTAAGGGGTATTGTGAAAAAAAGCTCTGTCGACGAGGGATTCGTACTTGTCTCGGCAATGCATATAACAGCCGCTGTGTACGTTAATGACAATGAGGAGGGTCTATTCGAAGACATATGGGAATGGCTTGAAAGGCTCGCCCCCTATAGTAAGGATTATAAACACCATCAGACAGGAGAGGATAATGGTGATGCCCACCTGAAGAATCTTATAATGCACCACCAGGTAATTGTGCCGATCACAAAAGGCGATCTTGACCTTGGTCCCTGGCAGAGAGTCTTCTATGCTGAATTCGATGGGCAGAGGAGGAAGAGGGTTGTTGTGAAGGTGTTGGGTGAGTGACAGAAGGCCGGCAGACGGCATCTTTTATTGTCATCTCGAACCTTGTCCTGAGCTAAAGCGAAGGAGCTGTGAGAGATCTTGTAGTTAAGTTGGTAAATTCAAAGACAAAGGAAAGATTTCTCGCTTCGCTCGAAATGACACCCTTTTTCTGTCGTCATGATACCCCAGTCTGTCATCTCGAATACTTCGTTGAACTCAGCATAAACTCCTGTGAGAGATCTTGTAGTGTTAAGTAGAGCAAATAGTCTTAAAGGGGCACTCATAGCAGTCGAAACATGGATTTCATCCAGATCGCGCACTGAGTCAAAACAAAGTGCTTGGAATAACAAGAGGCAGGCAGCATGACAATATGGGGAATAGTGCCTGATATTGTTCACACTTCGACTTTGCTCAGTGCGAACGGTTATTAACTTCGCAAATTAGGGTTCTCTGGGAGTCTTAGAAGGCTCTAAACTTGAACAAGAACCGGCGACTTAGTACCATAGAAGTAGATGAGAAAAAAGGAAAAAAAACACGAGACTGTCAGGCCCAGGATCTTTATCGACAGGGAAGGCAACTGGTTCCAGGACGGGATCCCGGTCCTCCACAGATGGACTTACCTTTACAACAACAGGCTGCTGAGGCGTAACAAAGAAGGCAGATACTATATAGACGAGGGACGAGGAAAGGTTTACGTCCAAGTCGAAGATACGCCATTCGTGGTAAAAATGATAGATAAACGCGAAGATGGTATCTACTTAATCCTGAATGACGAGACCGAGGAAAAACTTGATTTCAGAACGCTAGTGTTAAACAGAGATAACATACCTTACACAAAGGTGAAAGGCGGGACATTTGATGCCAGATTTAATAGGCCTGCATATTACGAATTCACCAAATACCTGAAGGAACAGAGCGGTAAGTATTATCTGGAACTCGGCGATAAAAGGTATCAGATAAAATCAAAAAAATAATTGCTACCCCTCACCTAGCCACGGCCTCAAGTATCTTATAAATTATTGAATTCGAGACCAAAAGCCCTTTTTTATTAAAGCGAAGCCTATTATCCGAGACGTCAATGAAATCATCACCGATTAGATAATCAAGCCCTTCAGACATCAGGCTTACTGAAAATCTATCCTCTATCTTTCCAAGGTCGAGCCCCTCCCCTAATCTAAGCCCCATCAAGACCCTCTCTTTAAGCGCCATTTGCCTGTCAAGAAGCTCCGTGAAAGCTATCGGCCTGTTGCGCTTAAAAACGCTCTTCATATACGCCGAAGGATTTTTTAAGTTGGCCCATCTGACCCCCCACTCAGAATCTAAACATCTATCAAGATGTGAGTGCGCACCAGCGCCAATTCCGATATAATTTTCACCTCTCCAGTAGAGCATGTTGTGTCTACACTCAAATCCAGGCTTAGCAAAGTTCGAGATTTCATATTGTTTGTAGCCTGCGCCCTCAAGTACATTACCGGTTAAAGAGATCATATAAGAGAGCGTTTCCTCATCGGGAAGAATTAATTCGCCCTTCGAGTATAATCCCGAAAACTCTGTGTCATCCTCTATAGTGAGGCAATATGCTGACACATGGGCTGTATCGAATTCGAGTATCTTATTGAGCTCCGATCCCCACTCGTCGGGCGTTTCAAAGGAACAACCATACATCAGATCAGCGTTGACATTTTCAAATCCCGCCTTTTTTGCATCCTCCAGCACCCTGATGCTGTCTTCGGGTGAATTTATCCTTCCTAAAAATCGCAATTTTTTGTCAGAGAATGATTGCACACCTAAACTCACCCTGTTTACCCCTGCCTCCTTAAAAGCGAGGAGTTTACCGAGGTCGGCTGTCTTTGGATTTACTTCTATAGACACCTCAAGTGATTCCAATGGAGATGTAATCCCCAGGATCTTTTTGATGACTCTCCCTATACTCTCAGATGAAAACAATGAAGGAGTTCCACCGCCAAAGAAGATAGACGTTAGAGGATAGCGGGCAATCGCATCACTACATGTGTCTAATTCCGCGAGTAAAGCCTCGGTATAGTCAACCTCTGGAATGAGTCTTCCAACTCCATAAGAGTTAAAGTCGCAGTATGGACATTTCTTTACGCAATAAGGAATATGTATATAAATTCCAAAACCCATCTCTTTATTTTAAAGAAAAAGCTGATTGTTGCAACGGTGATCTTGGAAAGTCATATTTTTGAAGTTTTAGACAAGTTTTAATTATGCAAATAGCGCATATGAATCCGTACAAGGCGCATATTTCGATTGTAGGAGATCGCTCATTCGCATTTTAAAAGAATAACTTCCTATAGGTTTTTAATTTCATTGTGACCCCAGTCAAGTTACCCGCTGCGAGTAGTGGATGAATTGCATGAGATTCCCTTTATCCATCAAGAAGATAATAATTGGAAAGGGCCATTAAAATTAATGAAAGTTGTTATATAATGACAGCTGTAACTATTGAGAAGGATAAGGAGGATTCCAGATGATAAAATTATTGACTTTATGCACATTTCTAATACTTAGTGTTGATGCGATTGCTGATGACAACATCTTTACCTTGGACGAAATTTTGGAAAGAGTATTGATTACTAATCCAAATTTGGGCGTTCAAGACAAAGATTTAGATATTTCTGAGAGCAGGGTAAAAAAGGCAAAGGCTGAAAAATATCCTCAATTCGATGGTGCGGTAGTAACCGGGGGCATTTTCACAGTTGTAAGGGCAGACCTTTTCCAGCCCATTTATACCTTCGGTAAGATAAGCTCAGACGAAAAGAGGGCTGAAAAAGGGCTTGAAGCAACGATTGCAAATATAAGCGAAGCCAAAAATGACACAATAACACAAGCGAAAACAGGCTACTACAATCTGCAGTTAGCATACGCTCTTAATGACCTGGCTATCGAAGGGAGGAATGAAGCTCAGAGGGTTCTTGGTAGTGTGGAGGAGTTAATCAGAGTTGGCTCCCCTAAGGCTACTCAGATGGATAAGCTCAACCTGAAAATTCTACTGTCCAACGTCAATAAAGACGCTGTCAGTTCAGAAAAGGAGATAGACGTTGCTAGAGCCGAGCTAATAAAGATGTTAGCGATTGAAGATAAGGATTCCTTTGATATAGATTCTCACACTTTAAAACCCGTTGAGTTCGAGCCAGATGAGTTAAATTATTATCAGGATAAGACCCAAGCAAACAGACCAAAGCTAAAGGCCTTAAATGCGGTCGTTGAATCGAAATTGCACACGGTCCACAGAGAGAAGAGCAACTACTATCCGACCATTTTTGTAGGTGGAACCCTGAGATATAATCAATCTACACTATTCAGAGACACAATAATCGGTGGAGCCGGAATTGGCATAAGGCAGATACTCAATTACGGTATCTCTGCAGATTTGAGCGAGGCCAAGGCGGAATATTCAAAATCACTGAAAGAGAAAGACGCTTTACTCCAAGATATAGATCTTGAAGTGGAAAAGGCATACCTTGAGATGAAAGAGAATAAAAACAATCTTGAATATGAAAACGAGGGCTTCGGAGAAGCCAAGAAACTATTACAAAACTCTATTTCCAATTATGACCTGGGTATCGGAAGCTTAAACGAATTGATAAACGCATTTGGAACCTATCTCAGGGAAGGGGCACAATATTATCAAACTGTCTTTCTATATAACATTTCAGTTGCGAATCTTGAAATGGTAACAGGCGATTTATAGAAAACAGATTAAAGTTTCACTGAATAAATGTGGGGGGGGGGCTACTTTGAACTCGAGGATTCCAGGTGACTTGCTATAGCAATGACCAACCACCATTCGGGCACAATCTTGATTGTCATTAGCGATTGAAGAGATTGTTTGTTTACGCGCGGGACCCCCCGGAGCCCGCTGCTTGATTATTCCTGAATACTACAAAATCGTCATGCGGAAGGGATAGGAGGATATTCGAGCTGAGGAATATAAAAGTTAAATAACGGATGACCCACGGGACATCATAGTTTTAAAAGTCAAATTAACGAGTAAAATAGTTAACATTTAATCTAATGAAATGCGTGCTTGGTACTTAGGAAAACTGATAATTAGATGCCGAAACAGGTAATGAATAGAAAGATACTTATCTTAACGATCGTCATTGCTGCCCTTATAGTAGTCTTGATTTTAAAAAATAGTCAATTAATAACAAATTCGCCCAGTTATTCCTATGAAACTGCAATGATGGACGAGGGGGATATTGCAGCCTACATCTTGGCATCGGGCACAGTAAACCCTCTCAACACGGTCGATGTCGTAGCCCAGGTTTCAGGGGTAGTGAATCAGATTCACGTAGATTTCAACTCTATCGTAAAACAGGGAGAGATCGTTGCTCAGATTGACCCCGCTCTGTATGAATTACAGGTTAGACAGGCGGAAGCAACCATGAACAAGGCGCAGGCAGAGGCTGAGAAAAAAAGGAAAATATACGAAGTGTATAAAGAGCTAATTAACACACCAGACAGAATTTCCAAATTTGAATTAGAAAATTCAAGAATAGAATTCACCGCGGCTACGGAGCAACTCAAAATAGCCAAGACAGAGCTAGAAAAGGCTGAATCCAATTTAAATTCTACAGCGATTCGTTCCCCCATTGACGGTGTCGTCGTCTCGATGAATATAGACGTTGGGGAATTCGTAAGCCCGAGCCAGAGCCATCCTCTATTTGTAATAGCAAATGATCTAGCAAAAATGAAGGTCGAAGCGCACGTGAGTGAAGCCGATATCGGGAAATTAAGAGAAGGGCAGGAAGCCTTCTTTGAGGTGGATGCGTATCCCGGCCAACAATTTGAGGGAAGGATTAAGCAGATAAGAAATGTACCAACTACAAACAATAATGTTGTGACCTATGATGTAGTTATACTTATCGACAAAAACGATGAGTTGAGACTAAAACCGGGAATGACAGCAGAGGTACAGATTCTTGTAGCAAATCAAAACGACGTGCTCCGAATACCGACGGCTGCATTAAGATTTATACCTCCTCCATCATCTCTGATTGAAGAAGATTCTAGCGATCTCAAAAACAGTCCGATGGTCTGGACTTTGCTTAAGAACGGCCGCCTCAGGGCCGTGTCCGTAGAAACAGGAATTAGCGATGATGAATTCACCCAGATTCTAGGTGGGGATCTTGAAAAAGGACAGGAGATTGTAATTGGAGTGACACAGAAAGGTGAGTCAAGCTCAGAGGAATTGGGTCCCATAGTCCTTCCTAAGCCCAAGAGGTTCTAAGAATATGGATTATGCTATTTCCTTAGAAGATATTCACAAGGTCTATAATATGGGAGAGGTTGATGTTCACGCATTAAGGGGTGTTTCAATCAACATAAAATCTGGGGAGTTTATATCCATCATTGGGCCTTCTGGTTCAGGAAAAAGCACTTTGATGAATATAATAGGATGCCTGGATAAACCAACGAGTGGCAATTATTTTATCGAAGCTCAGAACATAGTGAACCTTGAAAAAGATCAGCTTGCTGAAATAAGGAATGAGAAAATCGGTTTCGTTTTTCAAAGCTTTAACCTGCTTCCCAGGACATCAGCTATTGAGAATGTCGAACTTCCCCTCATATACAACGGAACCCCGTCGAGTAAGAGGTTCGAACTGGCAAAAGAGGCATTGAGAGTGTTGGGCCTTGAGGGTAGAGAACACCACCTGCCATCTCAACTATCGGGCGGTCAACAACAGAGAGTTGCAATCGCAAGGGCTATTGTTAACAAGCCAAGTATAATACTGGCTGATGAGCCAACAGGGAATCTGGATACGAAGATGAGCGTAGAAATACTGAAAATCTTCAAATCACTGAATGAGCAGGGAAAAACTATCGTTATGATAACTCACGAAAAAGATATAGCTAAATATGCGAAGCGAATAATAATATTAAGTGACGGTAAAATAATAAGCGAAAATAAATTAGATGAGAATAGCGACTTTGACTTAAATCACGCTTCCCATATAAATTGATAAACTACAACAAGGCGTTGGTAATAACCCACGACTAAATCAGAATTCTACTCTGACAAAACCTGAGCCTGATGAGGCAAAATCTTCTATCTGATCACCATTTACGTCTCCCAAATCGGCTGTGGTCTCTCCGAATTCGGATTCACCAGGGCCTCCTTCGATCGTAACACCAGCATCTGATGCGCTCACAACCGTGGGAAAAGTACTACCTCCAAGGAAAATAAAATCCGTACCGTTACTGGTACCGGGCGCACCCACTCCAAAGTCCGCGTTCGATTGCTCTAAAAGGAGGATCTCAGCAGTGGTACGCTTCCTAGTTGTGACGTCAGGGGTTAAAAGATTGAAAACCCTAACAGACTGTCCAAACCTTGAGCCTGGTAAACCAACGAATTCTGTTGCGGCCATCGGTTCCGTACCGTTTTCGAAGGCATCATTTAAATCGTCTCCGCTATAAAAAAACACGGAACCCGCGTCGTCCGCAGCAGCAGGAGCTCCAATAACAAGATCGGTTTTTCCATCCCCGTCTTCGTCGATATCACCCCCCCCCGACACTGACACTCCAAACTCGTCTGCGACACTCCCCTGTATGATCAAAACATCCGATGTATCAACAGAAAGATCCTTTTCCCCAGACACATTCTCGAAAAACAAATACACCTTTCCCGAGCCCCGAGAACTGATTGCATACTCACCGGAGCCACCAGATTTAATCCCACTTGCATCTGTAATAGCAGAACCAAAAAGGTCTCCCTCAGATTCACCAATTATTATTCCTCGCGCATCACTGGCAGAACTAACGCCGTCACTTAATCTATTTCCCGAAAATCGATAAGTCTTTCCCGTTTGGGAATCCGCATTGGGAGCACCGACAAAAAACTCACTGCCCCTTCTTCCGACATTTGCAAACCCGACGGTATTAACTCCAAAATTATCACTCTGATTTTCCCCCATAATCAAGAAGTCAGGCTCATCACCGGCGTTGAGATCAATCACACTGGGAAACCTATTATTTCCAAAAATGATAAAAACCTCCCCGGTATCGCCATCGAATCCTGGTGCCCCTATGCCAATCTCAGCCAATGCGGGGCCAGGACCACCAATATTACCGATCCCGGTTACCGATGCACCAAATCTATCATTTTCATTCCCTATAATGGTGACATCGGGAGATGATATATCTATAGAGAGATCACTACTGCCAAAGAACACATAAACAATTCCGTTACATGGATCACCTATTAGGATATCATTCCTTATTAGGCCATCATCGTCATCTTCCTGTGTATTTGTAAAATTCCCGGCTCCGATTGAGAGTCCCTCGGGACATAAAGTATCCGGGCCCTGAAATTTTAACGATTGCAGCTCAGTCGTAACCTTGACCACATTGGACGGCTTAGACTTACTACCCACTTCATCGCTTGACTGTATAGAGTAGAAATATTGCATCTCACCCGTGATGTCCAATCTCGGAGCTGAGAAACTCTCTGGAAATCCTCTATTTTGTGGTGGAACAAATGTCGGGTTTTGAATACCTTCATCGAAATTACTAATCACCGTTTCATCTATAACTTCAGGTGGGACATCATCCAAATTTGGCACGCCCAGGATCTCTTCGACCTGTGAATTGTCAAGGTACCTGATAAAATAAAGTGAGGCTTGCCCACTTTTTCCATCATCGCCAGGGGCAGTCCATTCTAAGAGCCTTAACCCGCTGTCAACACCAAGATCGGTAATTGTACTCGGCGGGGTGTTATCGCCGACGCTGCAGGATAAAACTGTTAGTACGATAATGGGTAATATCCATATAAAAAAAAGGTTCAAACCTTTGAATTGTCTCATATCTGATATCCTCTAAGCATACAAAATGTAGGAATTCTACCGAAGTAAGGGAGATAATCCAATAAACAGATAAAAATTATTATTTTTTTGTGGTGTAGGTAGATAAACCTAGCATTCTTATGAAAAGGCAACTAGCCATGTATATACTAATTTTAAATTTTACTTAGTTAATCAATTTCACTACATCCCTTAATCGTGAAACAATATTAGTAATCACGTCACGATCAGGAGCATCAGGAGATAGATTAAGATAGGTTTCCAGACCATGAAGTGCCTGGGAAAAGCATTCCAGCTCATAGTAAAGTAATCCTCTATCTCTTACTTCCGAAACACTATCAGGATTTAATTCAAGAATCAATTCAACAACTGAAAGAGCCTTTTGATGATTTTTAGAATCGACATATATTCCTTTCAAATTATTCAGCATTCTGCTAAGTATTTGCTTATTCGTGGAAGGAGCTAACATTTCTCTTCTAAATCGGACCCCACCCCCGTACATCCTATTAAGAATATCCTGGCAGTTTATCTCCGATAGTACCTTGCCCTTGTTAAAGGGGTCAATCAGTATCTCATCGCCTGGTCCCGAATATTTAACAATAAAGTGTCCCGGGACACCTACCCCATTTAATTTCAGCCCCACCCTGCTTGCAAGTTCAATATAGAGCGTAGAAAGCGTAATTGGAATTCCTGTTTTTCTATCCATAACATCATTTAAGAAACTATTTCTAGGATCATAATAGTCGGCCGCATTACCATGGAATCCCTGTTCTACAAACAAATAATTATTGATTGAATCTATCAACGAATTCGGATCGCTGGTGTCACAGCCTAAGCGGGACCCGATTTCGGCTGCCATCTCATCTATTCGCAGCAAATAGTTATCAACTATTAGGTTTGGATACTCGACACACTTAGCCAGACGAAGTGAAGCCCTAGATAGACTTATTCGCTCTTCTACCTGACCTACTTCCTTTGCTAGCCAACTACCGGCTTCAGAATAATTCGTCATATCTTAACAAACCCTAATTATGCAGGTTCTTAAGAGATTTGCTAGTGAACTTCCTCAATTTACTTAATTTCTGGTAAGCCTGCTATTATGACAACAAGCGAATCTTTTCAAGTTCTTCCTTCATCAGATGCGGAGCAGACAGCGCTCCGAGATTTTCATCGAGCTGCACGCGATCTATAGCTCGTGGCAGCGCAATTGAGACTCCATCAAGCTGCAAGACAAACCGGAGTGCGGATTGAGCCAATGTGCGATTTTCTTTGGTAAGGAACTGCAACGACCTGGCTCTGTTTTTTCTATTTACTAATTCTGTTCGGTTGTATGATGAGGTATCTCCCATAATGTCGCTAAGATCATTTGTTAAAAGACCCATTGCTCGGGGATGACCAGCAATTACAGCTAGTTTCCTCTCCGATGCTAAAGGTAAAACCTTAGTGATAGCCTCTTGGTCTAATAGACTAATATCGACTTGAATCGAAGAGATGCCAGGAAGACTTAAACAGATTAAAGCATCATTGACTGTATCACAGACGACACCATAATATCTGAGTTTTCCCTGAGCCTTTAGGTTCTCAAATGTTTCACAGAAATCCCCTTCTTCTAACACAGATGACGGCGGTCCGTACAATTGGTAAAGATCTAAATGGTCGGTCTGTAGACGCTTCAGGCTTCCGTGAATCGCTTCCGTTAGGTGTTTTTGTGAAAAATCCTTTCGCTTCTGCGATGTGCGGACCTTGTAAAGGTAGCCACTCATTGGGCGAAGAAAGCGACTTACAGGCCGGAGCAGGGTTCTCGTTCTCAAAGCGAGATTTCCTAAGGTCGAAAAATCAACACCTACTCTACCTGTGATTATGATACTATCCCTTCTGCCTCTAAATGCTTCACCAACAAGCCTTTCACTGTTTCCCTGACCCCAGGAATCAGAGGTCTCAAAGAAATTGATGCCTGAATCAAAAGCCTGCAGCAAAGTCATTAGAGACTCACGATCATTTTTATAGTATAGGCCTCCAGCCAACGATGCACAGCTTAATCCAATCTCAGAGACGCTTAAGTCAGTTTGCCCAAACAATCTATAATTCATGCGAACCCTCTCAAATCTCAATTGCTCTTTTCACCAACGAACGAGCATCGAAAAACTCTAAAAGTTTTCAGCTACTATATCGATCAAAACCTTACCCTCTATTTCTCGGGAAACAGATTGACCCATTAGGTATAAGATAGTGTGTGCTATATCCATAACACTCCCATTTTCTAAGACTTTTCTCTTACAGATTTCCTTTCCAGAAGCTATTAGAAAGCCATCCGGTCTATGCGCTCCTGTCCGAAAATCGAGAGGTTCCCCCTTAATGGTGCCCACGTGTGGAGAATGCAGTGCCCTGATCGGTGCATCTCCTACCCATTTTACAACGAGATCCGGAAGCTCAGAGATATTCTCTCCTTGATAGAACCGGTCCAACCTTATAACCTCACTGACAGCATTTCCTCCCGTATCTACGTTTACCAAGCTACTAAGTTTTTCGGTGAGTTCCTCACAAAGTTCGTCGTACTCCATACCAGGTTCAATTAACCCATTAGGCTCGCGGCCTCTAAGATTAATTCGGATTGATCCATGGAATTCGTTTGGCACACAGAAGGCTTTACTCCATCGCCAATCGTTACCGGCATAAAGAGTGCGACTAGTCCAATAATCCCAAAACTTCTGTGGCAGCAACTTCTTAGCGATCTCTATTAGCCTGATAGAGATTAAACTCTCAACATTTCTAATAGAGTTATATCCCCATCTCCCAGTCGGCATCAACTGATTTATGGTAACAAGTGTGCTCGATACGATTCTGGATTGCTTTTTAGGTTGAGCGGGCCTTTCAATCATACCAATTCTTTTAAGAATCTCAGGCAGCAGATGCTTCCCACTGTAGTTAGCCCCCATACCATCCAGAGAGAAAATGAAAACGGTAGCTTGGGGGATAATTTCAATAAGTCTTGAGATTGCCGAGTAAACGTCTCGAATTGCATTTTTAAAGGTCTCAGCTATCCGAGGGTTATGATCAGGATGTTTATCATCCATGACATGCCAAAGTAGGTGTCCTGCCCAGTGCGCTTCTGAAAACGCCATTAAAAAGAAGTCCCAAGGCTCTTGGTTTAGGAGATACGCCGAGATTAGACCTCTTTTCTCCACCCCTGAAATCAACCTTTTGAAAAACTCCTCATACTCGTTGATGGTTTTAAGTCTTTGCTCATACCAACTTGCGAGAGGATGGTCGCCAAATCGTGTTAAAATTTCCTTGATAAGTCGAGGAGGCCAAGATGAGATCTTCCAGCTTGGAGCAAAAGCTCCCCATGCTACTATCTGAATCCCATTAAGTCCCTTAAGCGGATGGGTATAAGGAATGTCGAAGATAGCTATCCTTTTCCCGGCTTTGCTCAGCCTGTACCAGAAGGGTTTACTTTTGATTTGGTCGGCGTATTTTTTGTATATCTGATATGTACCTATCTTTAGCTCTCGATGTCCGTAAAATACGCCATGTTTAGCAGGAGAAACGCCGGTTAAAAAAGTGGGCCATACAGACCCACTGGATATATCCCCAGTAGAATTTATCCTACCCCAGCAGCCACGTTCCATTAGAGAGGCAATTGTCGGTAAGTATCCTTCGTCTGACCATTTTTGGATCAGCTGATGCTCCGCGCCATTGAATCCAATAACTATTATAGGGTCACTTCTCATCGCTGGTCTTTTTTACACTATTTGATTTGTCTTTTAATTGCATACTTTCGAATTCTTTGTATTAATCGTTCCCTGAAAGAACCATCAGTGATTATTCAATAAAGCAATCTTTTCCAGTGCTTCTCCTGTCAGCGGTGGGGCTTCTAAGGCTCTGATATTATCCTCTAAGTGTTTTACTTGGCTTATCCCCGGAATTGCCACAGAGACCTGGGGATGGCTTAAGACAAATCGGAGTGCTGCCTGAGCCAGGTCACGCTTCTCATTCACCAGAAAGGATAGTCCTGTCGCCTTTGCCCTTGATATTTGTAACTCTCTTCTATTCAAGACCTCGCCCCTTTTGTCAGTCATATTTTTTGTAAGCAACCCCCTTGCTAAAGGAACTCGAACAATAATTGCGATTTTTTCCTCCTCCACTAGGGGAAAGAGCTCTTTTGAAGCCTCCTGCTGTAAGAGATTAAACTCAACTTGGAGGGAAGAGATATTTATATATTTTAGAGACAAAATAGCATCGCCGATCGTTTTAGCAGATATCCCATAAAATCGAATTTTGCCCTGAGACTTTAGAAGATCTAGAGTTTCACATACTTCTCCCCGTTCTATTATCGACGTCGGAGGGCTGTGAAGCTGATATAAGTCGAGATAGTCTGTTTTTAGCCTACTTAAGCTTTCTTCTATAGATTTTTTTATATATAAAGGTGAAAATTCTTGCCTGCGTTTTGATACTTTCTTAAGAGTACTCTTCCAAGGTTCGATTACACGGTGAATTGGTGTTAGAGCAGGTAATAAAGTCTTACCTAAACGATAAAGAGACGAGTGTACCATTCCCACTTTGCTGGCAATTACTATGTGGCTTCTTAGATCTTTAAAGGCTCTTCCGATCAGTTTTTCACTTCGACCATTTGTATATGTATCAGCAGTATCATAAAAATTCACACCTAGCTCATATGCCCTGAGCAGAAGTCGAATTGATTCCGTATTATCCTTTTTTATTACACCTCCGCCAATACGTGAACACCCAAACCCTATCTCTGAAACCTTTAAACCTGTACTACCAAATGATCTGTAATTCATTTTCACTCCCCCAAATTCCGTGACTTGTTTCATCACCTAATGATCATCGAAAAGCTCTAAAATCACACGGCCCTCTAACTCAGAGGGAATTCGTTGATCCAAACAATATAGCCACGTTGGCATCATGTCTATTATACGCGCATCCTCTACCTTTTTTGATTTATCAATTCGAGGGCCCTTTGCGAATAAAACCCCATCAATCCTATGGCTTCCAGATGTCGGCCAATTCATATATTCACGCCAACGTGTTACAAAAATAGAGTCCCTGTCCCGATCGCTCTCTGTTGGCTCGTAAGCGGTATCACGCCACTCGATAATCAAATCAGGTGCCCATTCGACCATCGGACCATCGTAAAGTTCTTCGCGGCAGTAAACGTTTTCAACAGCCCTAATCCCTGTACTAGGATCGATAAGTTGATTTAAACGTTTAACAATCTCTTCCCTTAGGCTTTCATAACCCGATCCAGGATTGACAACCCCATGGGGGTCTCGCCCCCTCAAATTTATATATATGTTTCCCTCCTTCCCTCGTGAAAAGGCCTTAGTTCTATACCAATCAATATCCGAACTAGATAAATAAGTTTGAATCCATGCTTTGATACTCTTCATATTATGATTCATCCAGTAAAAGGCAGATTTAGGGAGGAATCCCTGAGCATCTTTTCTAAATTCAGCAACAATTCCACGTAACCAGTATTGAATATAGCTTAATGGCGTTGATCCAATCAATGCTTCTGATGTTCTTCTCTTACGAGTTAAAAAGCCTTCTTTCTCTAGCCATGAATTGATCTGAACACCTGAATACAAAGGTCCTGCACCACATTCAGAGATTACAAAGACTGTGGTATCCGGGCCCGCCCCGTTGATTAAACGGCCTAGTGCTGAATCAATACACCTGTATGCACTTTCAATTACACTTCGAAAGGGATTATTTTCATCTCCGGTTTCCATATCTGACCAAAAATAATGTTGAGCTATAGCAGTAGCACTATAGAAAGTAAAGAAAAAGTCCCACTCCTTCCTGGATATGAGATATTCAAGGACCTCCGTCTGCTTAGCGACATCCTCCTCGATCAATCCAAGATAATCAGATTTTTGGCGTCCGCCTGGAAATATGTCCTTGAGACGATACCTGCCAAATTTATCGACGATCTCATCGTATAGACTGGATGGATAGGCTATAGAACGATGGGCACCGGGGGCAACTTCTCCCGATATCATAAAACCATTAATTTTTTCAGGTGGATAAACAATTGGAATATTTACTATCCCAGACCTTAGTCCATTCTCACTAATGATTTTCCATACCGTTTTTGATTGGATGTGAGAGCTATTGATTTCATGAAACGCTCCGTCAGGGCCACGCTGCCAAAAATCAAACAGTCCGTGATGGCCTGGAGACCTTCCGGTGACAATTGTTCCCCACAACTGGGGAATACTGATTGGAATCTGCGAGCGAAGGGGGCCTGAAACCCCCTCCGTCGCCAATGTACGAAATGTAGGCAACTTTCCGAATTCGGCCCACGGAGTAATAAGATCTAGGGTAGCTTCAGCGACACAAATTACAAGCACCCTTGGCTTTTTATACAATTAAAAACCACCTTTTGTGTATAAATAAAATTAAAAAGAAACTTGAGAAAAAGACTGTATTAAATATGACCTCTGTCATTACACGAAAGGTTAAGGATATCTATTGAGATTTTTTGTCAAACATATCCATTAAAACCTTCCCATCCATTTCCGCGGGAATTGATTGTCCTAGAAGATATAGAATAGTAGGCGCCAAATCCATTATGTTGCCCCCTGTTACAACTTTCCCCTTACAAATCCCCTTTCCACTAGCTATCAGAAATCCATGAGGTCTATGAGCTCCCGATCTCACCTCATTGCTTTCCCCATGAATTGTTCCAATTCGTTCGGAGTATAACTGCTTTATAGGTGCATCTCCTTTCCACTTCACTAAAATATCGGGAAAGTGCTTAACATCATTAGTGTTGAACACCTTATCCAATCTCACGACCTCATCTACGGCAGGTTGCCCCGTATCAACATTGACCAAACAAGTTAGTCTTTCAATAAGTTCTTCACAGACCTCATCATATTCCTTTCCAGGTTGTACTAATCCATTGGGTTCACGATCCTTGAGATTTATTCGGATCGCACCAGAGTACTCACCTGGTATCATGAAGGCTTTGCTACTTCGCCAATCATTTCCCGCATAAACTAGGCGACGAGTCCAATTATCCCAAATCTTTTTAGGAATCGTTTTTTTTGCTAATTCTATTACTTTAAAAGGTATTAATCTTTCGACAGTCCTAATTACCTTGGATCCCGTTTTTTTACCCGGCATTAACTGGCTTATTTTCTCAGCAAAAATTGATAATCCTGCAGATAGTTTTTTATCTTGCATGGTTCTTCCCATACCCAGTCTGTTTAGAATTTCAGGCAAAAGATGGTTTCCACTAAAATTTGGTCCCATACCTTCTGGAGAGAATATTAGAAAAGTAGCATTTGGGTATGCTTCGAAAAGTTTTGATATAGTAGAATCAATTGCCGAGTAAAGGTCACGAACTAAATTTTTTATGGAATCCGGAGACTGTGGTTTGTAAAAAGGATGTCGCTCGTCTACCAGATGCCAAAGCAGATGTCCGGCCCAATGAGTTTCTGAAAAGGACACCAAAAAGATATCCCAAATTTCTTTTTTCAAAAGATAAGCAGAGATTTCACTCCTTTTCTTCACTCCAGAAATTAATTTTGAGCATATTTCCTGGTAATCATCTATCGTTTTAGGCACTCTTTCATACCAACCCGATAGAGGATGAGTTCCAAATCGTGATACAAGATCTTTGATAAGTCCAGGGGGCCAAGAAGACATCTTCCAGCTTGGCGAAAAAGCTCCCCAGGCGACTATCTGGATCCCATCAAGTCCCTTAAATGGATATGTATGAGGTATGTCAAAAATAGCAAGCCTTTTTCCTGCCTTGCTAAGCCAGTACCAAAAATGAATACCATCTACCTGATCAGGGTACTTCCTATATATTCTATATGTACCACTTTTAAACTCCCGATGTCCATAAAAAACCCCGTGCTTATATGGTGATAGACCAGTAATAGTACTAGGCCACACGGTACCGCTGCATATATCTCCTGTTGAATCTAAAATCCCCCAGCAACCTTTATCAATTAGCGAAGTAATTGCCGGTAGATACCCGTCCCGAGACCACTTCTGTATTAGAGAGTACTCAGCACCATCTAATCCAATCACGAATACAGGATTCTTATCCTTGTTACCTTTTTCAGTTTTCTTATTCATTCTATTTAAACAATACGAGCAAAAAACCCCGTGACAGAAGCACGAGGTTTTTTACTTAAAACTTGCTCATATACATCGATATGCCTATTAATAGCCTTGTTCATTTCAAATGTTTCTTTTATGTATTCATACCCGTATTCTCCTCTTTCCTTCCACCTGTCATCCTCCAATAGAAATTCCAACCCCTCTACAAAATTATCATCTTTAACACAGTATCCAAACTTTGATGCAAAACCATCTGGGTCCACTCCACTAAGTATTGCACATCTATTTGCAGCAGCCTCCAAGAATGAAACGGGTAAACCTTCTCTCATTGAGGTATTCACTAAGACCCAACTTTTTTCAAGAATGCTAGATAAATCATTTGTAGAAAACTGATCTATAAAACCAGTCATCTCCAGATTCGGCAACTTCGAATATGCTTTTCTAAGGTAATTATCCCACTTACTATCCTGAGCTATACCAATTCCAATGAATATAATTCGTGGAAATTCCCTTGCCAGTTCAAAGAATAATTCTGGTCTTTTTCTTCTATCCCAACGGGCTAAAAAACAAACAGTTGGGGTAATTGCTTTTTTCACATTTCCAGGCACGGCAACAGGTGTAGGAAGTAAAGAGGGAACAGACCTTAGATCGTATTTGAATTTGACCTTTGGGACTAAATGGTCAGCTGCACAAAATACACCGTCTGCACGAATAACAGCTTTTTTAACTAAGAAATTGTCCTCATATAGGTAACTAGCCAAAACTTTGAGTTTGCTGAGGGAAGCAAGACCTATTTCAATTCTCCAATCATATGTATTTTTTGGATCTCTGCATGTAGTGATATGCTTTCGGTCAGGCATTGCCTTCATCGCCAGGTAAGTACCTAATGAAGGTTGCTGTGAATGATAAATATCTGCATTGCATTTTCTGTACAACTCGATTGAAGACCAAGGGAAATTGGGTTGAAAGCTTAAAACAGTAATCCCATCTAACTCTTCTACGGGTTTCTGGCCTTTTCGCCTTGGAACGACGGCAAAAACCTCAATTCCCCGTTTCGCCAGTTCACGACCAATTATCCGCGTAGCTTGTCCAAACCCTCCATACTTTCCCCAAGCGAATATCTCAACGCAGATTAAACATATTCTCATAATAACTTTTGACTATGCCTTTCGCACAAACTCTCTAATCACCTGAGCATTTTGCCACGTGTGATCTTTTAATTTTTCGACACTTAACCCAAAAGTGTAATTATTAAATGAAATATTTGAAATTATCACACTCTGTCTTTAAATTATGATTAGCAATTTTCAGATTGAAACAACCAATCTGTCCGACAGTATTTTTTATTTCCACTGAGATAAATCACGATTTAAGAGTTTTTCTAATTGCCTTATGTCATCATCAAATACGCTTCTCAAATATTGCCTTGTATTGGGATTCATTTCTGGATATGTGAAAGGACTTGTCGTCAGACCAAAAAAAAACTCCCTCATACCAACCATTCTAGCCATATGTAACAAGTGCCCTAGATTCTTATCAATTAATAAATTAGGAAAGTCTTTCATGATTAAACTAATGAAAGGAATCCAACTTTTCTTAGACTTTGTTAATTGATACTGCCCCCAAATTCAGTTTGACTGTTGAGTCCACATCTAGAAATTCAAATACTTTTTTTATTTCTTTCTCTGGCCATAAAACAATATCATCGAATAATAATATGAGAATTCGCTCCTTTCTAAAACAGTTTAGATATCGAGTTAAATGTTTGTGATACAAACCGCCTTCGATATACATTAGACCCTCTTTTATCGCTTCTTCAAAGGATAATTTTTCCTTTTTCGTATAATTTCTTTTTGCCCAATAACTTGAATAGGCTCTATCAATAGGATTTCTAAGGCATGCTATCAATTTAATATCGGGGAAGTTCTTTCTGATTAATAAAGGAGCGTTATCATCGAAGAGGTATGATGGTGTAAACTCTCCTTTAATAGAATCTTGATGGCAATGTTTAAAACATCTTTCATACCAAGAAAGTGGTTTATAATGATTTTTATTTACTAAATTATTATCCTGAAAGTTACGAATATATTTCGTATAGTCTATGTGATTGAAATATTTTATTTCTTTCGGTACTGATAAACATATCCTTGGATGTAATCCTAAGCAATTAAATAACCAGGTCGAACCTGATTTGGGTGCCCCAATACCAATAAAGTCAATTTTAAAACTTTTTAACATACTGAAATCAAATAAAAAACTCAATTTGTATTATATCATATATAAGACTACTGGTTAATTGCATATTTCTTATACAACTTAGTATATTGCCCAGCAACAGCAGTCCAATTGAAATTGTTCTCGACTCTACTTCTCGCTGCCTTTCCCAACTCCCTACATAACCCAGGATTATCGATAAGCATAGTTAACGCCCCACTTATAGCTATGGGATTTCTTGATTCAACCAATAAGGCCGAATCTCCAACCACCTCCTCACACCCTGTATTTTTCGTTGTAATTATTGCTAAACCCGCTGCCATTGCCTCCAAGAGGACAATTGGAAAATTCTCAGACTCAGACGGAAACACAAAAACGCTAGAAGTCTGATATAAGTCCCTTAATTCACTTGATGTATGGTCAAGCCATCCCCAAAACTTAATCTTTTTACTCTGGCCATCAACCATCTGTTTAAGGGTTTGCAAATAGGGGCCGTCACCAACTATGTTTATATCATGGTTATTTTCTAATCCATCCAAGGCCTTTAGAAAGTGTTGGATTCCTTTTCTTTCAAACATCCTGCTTACAATAAGTATTTTTTTATGCTTTTTTTTGACTGGCTCAAATCTATCCAAATCTATTGCATTTGGGATCACAGAGACATTATCACCGGAGTAATGTTCATTCACGAGTGATTTAAGGGTTTCGCTAAGGCAAACAAGTTGATCCGCATCCTTAACAATCTTTTTCCAGAGCGGTGAAAGAATCTTATGCTCAATTCTAAATCGATCGGGATTATAACCGGGCACATCAGAACCATGTGCCGTGATAATGTAGGGTAGTCTTGTTATCTTCTTCATCAGATAGGAGACTAGACCATCCGGGAAGATAAAATGGGTATGATTGATATCATAATGTTTGCTCTTTATAAGTCTTAAAACAAACGGAATTGCAGACAATGCGTATGAGACCATTTCGGGTGTTGAGCAAATTGACTCGCTAGTTCTAAGACAAGGAACTCTATAGATATTAGTATCGTCTAATTTTTCATGTTTAGGCAGGTTTCTAAATCCCATGGTAACAATATCAACCTCATGTCCCAGCCTGGCCAGTTCATTTGTTAATCCATAAACGACCTTGGCTCCACCCCCTCCCAATGGGGGAAATTCATAACTGAGCATTAGGACCTTCATATTATTTCTTGTTTTTATTAACCAAATATGCTATGTAGACTAAATATAATTCTCTTCGGAAACCGTCCGATTCCTTTACCATTATAATTTCAAGATTACGAAGTATCCACAGGATGTCAGAAATAACCATTATCACCGATAAATTCGCTATCGCCCATGAAAATTTGCTAGCCGTATAGTATTATGGTAATTTCCCCAAGCTAAAAGATATTTGGTGGAGGAAAACATTTTGGCAAGGATAATTTCCATACACGCGCGAGAAATTCTAGACTCCAGAGGAAATCCAACTGTTGAAGTAGAGGTACGCTGCGATGACGGTGCCTTCGGACGAGCCGCAGTTCCTTCTGGAGCATCGACTGGAGTGCATGAAGCAATTGAGCTCAGGGATCAAAACGACAAAAGGTATTCGGGAAAAGGGGTTCAGAAAGCAATAACAAATGTTAACGATGTTATTGGGAAAAAGTTAATCGGTAGGGAAGTAACATCTCAGGATTCAATTGATCAGACAATGATAGAGATAGATGGGACTCAAAATAAATCAAAGCTTGGAGCAAACGCTATTTTAGGGGTTTCTCTTGCCGTTGCAAAAGCTGCAGCAGATTCCAAAGGACTGCCCCTATTCCGTAGCATCGGCGGATCATCCGCAAATATTCTCCCTGTTCCTCTCATGAATATAATAAATGGCGGAGCACACGCAGATAACAACCTCGATATTCAGGAATTTATGATAGTTCCACTCGGATTTAAAGCATTCTCCGATGCGATCAGAGCGGGGATCGAGACCTTTCATAGTTTAAAATCGCTTTTGAAGAAAAAGGGTTATTCTACGTCGGTAGGAGATGAAGGTGGTTTTGCCCCAAACTTGAATTCCAATGTTGAAGCGATCGAATGCATCGTTGAAGCAATCACAAAGGCTGGATATAAAACGGGTAAAGAGATTTACCTTGCGCTGGATATCGCATCCAGCGAACTTTACAAAAACGGTAATTACGTAATTCACGATCAGAAATTGACTAAGGATAGAATCGTCGATTTATACAGGGATTGGATTAACAAATATCCGATCATATCACTTGAAGACGGAATGGCTGAGGATGATTGGAATGGGTGGAAGATTCTTACAAAAGAACTCGGAAGTAAAGTACAGCTTGTAGGAGATGACATTTTTGTTACAAACCCTGATAGATTAAGAAAAGGAATTAAGGAGGGAATAGCAAATTCTATCCTTATCAAAGTGAATCAAATCGGAACTCTTACTGAAACTCTAGAGACGATGAGAATTGCTTCAAATGCAGGCTACACGCAAATAATATCTCACCGTTCGGGCGAAACCGAGGACTCAACTATAGCAGATATTGCGGTGGCCACAAACGCCGGACAGATAAAGACCGGATCTGCCTCAAGAAGCGATCGTATGGCAAAGTATAATCAGCTTTTGAGAATTGAGGAAGAGCTGGGAGACGAGGCAAGATTTTTAGGGAGATCTGCATTTAGGGTCTGAACCTCCAGATGCTGATTCAACTTCAGCATGGGAAATCCAGCATTCACATTAAATCGTAGAGACGCAAAATTTTGCGTCTCTACAAATAATTGCATGCAACCAGTGTTCTGCGCTGCTTTTGTTCAAGCAAAGATTTTGTAATTATCCGTGACGACTGCCCGCGCAATAAAACGCCGACTTTCGTCTGTGTTAAATACATGGTTTATTTACGATCGTCAAACCTGTCTAGTCCCCATTTTGATCCCGGCCAGAATGGCCGAAATTAGACTTAAAAATTTTTCATGTATAATTACGAGTTAAAGCAAAATTACCCGACTGACATATGGCAACCGAAACACTGTTTGATAAAATTTGGAAATCCCACGTCGTTTATGAGGAAGAGGGTCAACCAACTCTTCTCTATATTGACTTACACCTTGTCCACGAGGTCACCTCACCACAAGCCTTCGAAGGCCTCCGCCTTTCAGGAAGAATGCTAAGAAGGCCAGACCTGACCTTCGCAACCAAGGACCATAATGTACCAACAAGCGCAAGAAACTTACCGATTGATGATCCCATATCAAAGAAGCAGATGGATACGCTAAGAGCAAATTGTAAAGAATTTGGAATCGAATTATTTGGCCTCAGCATAAATAGTCATTTACAGGGGATCGTGCATGTAATTGGACCAGAACTTGGACTCACCAAGCCCGGAATGACAATCGTTTGCGGCGACAGTCATACTTCAACTCATGGTGCCTTTGGAGCCCTAGCTTTTGGTATTGGCACGAGCGAAGTAGAACACGTGCTCGCAACTCAATGTCTCAGGCAAAGCCGACCCAGCGTTTTTGAGGTCAAAGTAAACGGAGCCAGATCAAGAGGAGTAACAGCTAAAGATATAATCCTGAGTATTATTGGCTACATAGGAACAGCGGGTGCAACTGGAACGGTTATTGAGTATAGAGGAAAAGCTATCGAGGCTCTATCAATGGAAGAACGGATGACAATTTGCAATATGTCAATAGAAGCGGGCGCACGAGCAGGAATGATCGCTCCCGATGAAAAGACCTTCGAGTACATTGACGGGAGACTTTATGCTCCAAAAGGCATTGAATTTGAGGAAGCAGTTTCAGAATGGCAAAAACTGAAGACAGATGATGGCGCGGTATTCGATAAGTCGGTTACCTTCGACGCATCTGTCATGGCTCCTCAAGTGAGTTGGGGAACTAATCCGGGAATGGTGACAGACGTAGTCGGAATTGTTCCCGACCCAACTTCGTTTTCTGATCCGGCAATTCGAAAGGCGGCCAAAAGCGCTCTAGAGTATATGGGGCTTAAGCCAAAGACACCAATTCAAGAAATTGCCTTAGATAGGGTGTTTATTGGTTCCTGCACGAATTCCAGACTTGAAGATTTAACCGCGGCGGCGAAAGTGGTAAAGGGCAAAAAAGTGGCCTCAAACATAAGGGCAATGGTGGTGCCGGGATCTCAGATGGTTAAATCTGAAGCCGAGAAGTTAGGACTTGACAAGATCTTCACAGAGGCGGGATTTGAATGGCGCGAATCTGGGTGCAGCATGTGTCTAGGGATGAATCCCGATATACTTGCGCCCGGGGAGAGATGTGCAAGCACTTCAAACAGAAATTTCGAGGGGCGTCAGGGAAAAGGCGGTAGAACCCATTTAGTAAGTCCGATAATGGCCGCTGCAGCGGCAATTGAGGGACATTTTATAGATATACGGAATTGGGACTTAGACAGAGATCTTTAAAAGGAAAAATTATGGAACCATTATCGATTGTCTCAAGTATTGTAGTTCCCCTAGACAAAATAAATGTGGATACCGATCAAATCATTCCCAAACAGTTTCTGAAGCGCATCGAACGAACCGGTTTCGGCGAGTTCCTCTTCTATGACTGGAGATATACCGACGATGGATCTTTAAATCCAGAGTTTGTATTGAATAAGAAACGGTATAAAGGAGCAAAGATACTACTTGCAAGAGACAACTTTGGCAGCGGAAGCTCCAGGGAACACGCGCCCTGGGCTCTAAGGGAATACGGATTTGAAGTTATTATCGCCCCATCATTTGCCGATATTTTCTATAACAATTGTTTCAAAAATGCCATACTCCCAATCACTCTTCATAAGAGTACAGTTGATGAGCTTTTTCTGAAAGTTCACTCTAAAAACGAGTACTCGCTGACGGTAGATTTGGAGCGACAGACCATAGCTGATTATGAGGGATGGGTTATCAATTTTGAAATAGATTCATTCAAGAAGAGGACTCTGCTGGAAGGACTGGATGATATCGCTCATACCCTACAACATGAGGATAAAATCATAGCATATGAAGAGAAAATCTGGCATCAACGGAAATGGGCAATTCCAGAAATTGATACCTGATAAATAATTATCTCGCCAGGAAAATCCCTTGTCTTTAAGCTAAAATAACTTTATCGGATGTCTTAATATCAGGCAATCGAAATCGCTCGTAGAATTTAATTTAACTATATATTTATTTCTGGAGGTTAAGTATCAGACTTAAAGTCATATATTAAGCCAGACGCCCCATCTTTTTCCACAATTCTTAAACGGAAAACTTATCTTCACAAGATTGATCCACAGTTTTTAAAATATTTATTTAACAATTCCGAGGTTCAATCCACCAACAACAAAAAATAGCAAATAGTTATTGATAGACCGTCTTATTTTTATTAAACAGTAAGCCAGTCGTTGGTAGCGTCAGATGACGTCATGTTACAAAAAACAACCTGCACACACCTAGGATCCGAAATCGTTGGGAGAAAGTATACCAAATTCAACGTCATTGAGTTTGAAATCATCCAAGAACCTAATGAAAGAATTTGTTTAGATATTACCTCCTTCCCAATAGGAGATTCAAAATTATCGTTATTATCAAACTGATAACGATCGAGGAAGCTAGAGGGAAAAAAAATGTAAAGTTATCTCGTTTTATAAGGATATCCCCAGGCAACCTTCCGATGAAGGGGATCTTCGGGGATAATAAAATAAGCGACCCAAACACCACAAGAAATATTCCCATTAAAAGTATTATTTTCCCTAAAGACTGAATTTCCATTGACCCAACCCTCTTGATATTTATCTTTACAGTAAATTATATAATGGTAAGCTTTAATCGCAATCTATCAGGAATATTGATAAATCCGAAACCGAGGGTGCTGGAAGTTTAGGAAGTAAAGATTTAATCTATCTAATAAATACATTAAACGAAAATGTAGAATTCAACAATGAGTTCAATCGAATTAAAAACTACTCCAAGGCTTCTCCAGCAACAACGTCTCATTTTAACCCAAGACCTGCAGTTATTCTTAAGGCTCATACAAATGACCACCATTGAACTTTCTGAGTATCTCGAAGAACAACTGCTTGAAAATCCAGCGTTGGAAGAGATCCAAGAAATAAGTGATAAGGGAGAAAGCAGTTCAGAAGGTCAGGTAGATTCTAAACTCGAAGACACAGGACCCATGCCAAGTATAAACGATGACATACCTTTTACTAGAGATTTCAGCAATGATAGTGAAGATGACTATTCTTGGGAAAACAGCGTTTCTTCGACTGACTCTCTTATAGACTACCTGAGGTGGCAGCTTGCGCTTTTAGATTTAACAGCTTTTGAAAGGCATATCGCATCCATCATAATCGGCAACATAAACGAAGATGGTTATCTTGAGGCGGGGTTAGATGAAATTGTTTCAATGTTAGGCAAATCGATTCGCGAAGCGGATCGAGGCTCGGAGTCAAATCTGTCGGTTGAAGACGATGGTCCAGAATATACTCCAGGGCCGATGGACATCGACATTAGTACGATCGAGGCTGTACTAAAAAAAATTCAATCCTCCTTTGACCCTCCGGGTGTGTGTGCCAGAGACTTAAAAGAATCGCTACTAATTCAACTGAAGGAACTTGGGTATCACGATAGCGGAGTGGAAACAAGCATAGTAAATAATCACCTGGATGATGTCAGTAAGAAACGATATGACGAAATCGCTAACAGCTTGGGTATTAAAGAACAAGAAGCAAAGAAAGCCGTACATGTAATCTCAAGGCTCGAACCAAAACCCGGACGACCGTTTTACTCCAAAGATTCGGAGAAACACATAGTTCCTGATTTTTATATATATAAGGTCGGAGATGAACTGCAATTACAGTTAAATAGAGACAGGCCGAAAGTGAGGGTTAGCCATTATTATAAAAACCTTTTAAATAAGGGGAAACTGCCTTCAGATGTAAAAAAATACATTAAAGAAAAGCTTGAGTCAGCTCAGAGAATAATTAAGTGTCTCGAAGAACGCGATTCGGCAATCAGGAAAGTCATAGCCAAGATCATCGATCATCAGAAGGATTTTTTCGAACACGGTCGGGAACATATAAAACCTCTAAGGTTAAAAGACATAGCACAGCATGAAGATGTTAATGTGCACGAATCAACAGTAAGTCGAATAACGAGTAGGAGGTATATTTACACCCCACAAGGACTAATTGAGCTTAAATCTCTATTTTCGAGGAAAATAGAAACTTTGGTTGGAGAAAGCATCTCATTCGAGCGCGTAAAGTCGATTCTTAGGGATATTATCGATAACGAATTACCAGAAAGCCCATATTCGGACGAGGATATATCAAGGATACTCGAACGAAAGAAAATAAAGCTCGCTCGAAGAACGATTTCTAAGTATAGAAAAATGATGAAAATTCCGCCTTCACATGAGCGAACATCAATAAAGGGATGAGGAAATGAAGATCACGATAACAGTAAGACACATAAACGATCAAAAACAATCTGAAAGCTTGCGACAATATATTCTGAAAAGGGTCAAAAGATTTAACCGATACATAAATCCCGCTAAGGATCCTTCAGAACTGAGATTTGTTCTATCCGTAGAGAAATTCAGAAACTCTGTCGAAGGGATTTTAACCAGCGGTAATTTTAAAGCAACGTCATCCGTCAATTCGGAGGCTATGCATTTGGCTATTGACAAATCCATCAACTCAATAATTAAACAACTAAAAAAGCAAACTGATAAAAAGATTAAAACAAAAAGGAGAGAAAGTATAAAAATAAAACCTGCTCTGATATCGGATCAGCCAACTGAAAACACAGAGGCTGGTACTATTTGGGTCAGGAAGCTCCCCAAAAAACCAATGTCGGTTGAAGAAGCATTGCTGCAGTTAAATGTGTCACAGTTTGGATTTGTCGCATTTAAAAATAGCGAAACCGGAGCGATGAATATTCTGCATAAAACAAAAGGGGGAACCATAGAATTAATAACCCCATAGTCGCTCAAAAAAGGGTTTTAGGGATAGCGGATGTTTTAGGGAAGGAATTAGCAATGTTAAACCTTAAAGCTAAGTCTAAACCGGATGCAATTCGGGAACTCGCGGAACGAGTAACCGAACAGTATCTAAATTTAAGCAGAGATAACCTCGTTTCAGTGCTCCTCGAGCGTGAAAAACTATGCAGCACCGCGGTCGATGAAGGCGTAGCCATACCCCATGGCAAGATAAGCGGTCTATCAAATATAGTAGCGGCTTTTGCTAGGAGTGTTGAAGGAATCGATTTCGAGTCACTGGATGGTAATCCTACTCATCTTTTTATATTGTTATTAGCTCCCGAAAGTTCCTCGGGTGTACATCTAAAGCTCTTGGCTAGAATTTCCCGGATCTTTAAAAATCCTGAATTCCGCTCTCGACTAATGGACGCGCAAACAGAAGAAGAGCTATATAATATGATTATTGAAGAAGATGCAAAGATCTAATGCAAATACCGCTTTTAAGGTTCAAGAGTTATATAATTCATGGAGGAAAGATCTAGGACTCAACTTAGTTGCCGGCAAGAAAGGGCTTAATCGAAATATCAAATTAGACAGGGTTCAGAAACCTGGTCTAAGGATGATCGAATCCAATATCCAGCTAGAAGATGGGAAAATACAAATCTTTGGTAGAACAGAGTTAAATTTCCTTGACCGCCTTCCACCGGTCAAACAGAAAAAGATTGCTGATGTTCTCGCGGAGAAGGATATCCCTTGTTATATCATCTCTAAGGGATTGAATCCGCCAGACCTACTGAAGAGAACATTTCAAAAAAGAAAAGTCCCATTATTCGTCACCGATTTGTACACGGGACGACTGATCTCAACGCTAAATTATATCCTTGAAGAAAGGCTTGCACCTTTTATAACCAAGCACGGAGTGTTAATAGATATACATAGTCTAGGGGTACTAATACTAGGTAAAAGCGGCATCGGTAAAAGCGAATGTGCACTCGACCTGATTTTAAGAGGATCTAAATTGATTGCAGATGACATAGTTGAAATAAGGAAGATCGGCATATCGACATTGATGGGGAGTGGTCCAGGAAATATACGGCACTTAATGGAGATTCGAGGGATAGGAATAGTTAATATAAAGGACTTATTTGGAACCACATCAGTTATGGATAAAAGGGAAATTGATATGGTAATAGAGATGTCTCAATGGAACCCTGAAGAAAACTATGATCGTCTGGGACTGGATCAGAGAAGTTATAAAGTGATGGATGTCGAAGTGCCATATCTTGTTATACCGGTAAGCCCGGGAAGGAATACCTCTACGGTGGTCGACGTCGCTGTAAGAAATCAACTCATTAAAAAAAGGCATAAGTCAGCTCCTGTGGGAGATTTCACCAGATAATTAAGCTATCGAAAAAGGGATAATGATGGATCGTCTTTTGATTTTAAGTGGAATGTCGGGCTCAGGAAAAAGCACGGCAATGAGGGCACTCGAAGACGTTGGCTATTATTGTGTTGATAATCTGCCCCCTCCGCTGCTTGTTAATTTTATTGATCTACGCTCTACGTACTTAGGTCAGATGGCGAAAGCCGCCCTTGTGATAGACATAAGAGAGGGAGATTTCTTCAATTATTCCATAAACATGATAAGAGAACTCAGAGAGAAGGGATATAATTTTGAGATACTATTTTTAGATTCTTCAGATGAAGCACTTGTTAAACGGTATAAGAACACCAGGAGAAAACACCCCCTTTCCACAGATGGTAACATACTTGAGGTGATTGCCATGGAAAGAGAGAGACTGTCGATAGTGTCTAAGATTGCGGACCACTTAATCGACACGTCTTCTTTAAACGTACATGAACTAAGGGCACTGGTCCAAGATAGATTTGGCGAATCGACCAACAATAATATTTATGTTACTTTAATGTCATTCGGGACGAGTTATGGTTATCCCTATGACGCAGATATAGTAATGGATGTCAGATTTCTCACAAATCCATATTTTATCGAACACCTAAAAGATTTAAACGGATTAGATAAGGAAGTAATAGATTTCGTCACTGAGCAGGAAGATACAACAAAGTTCATCGACAAGGTAGTTGACCTTTTTGAATTCTTAATCCCCAGATACAAAAAGGAAGGTAAATCTTATCTAACAATAGCAGTCGGGTGCACCGGAGGTAAACACAGATCCGTTGTCATGGTTAATGAAATTTCAAAAAGGCTAAAACACTTTTCCCCGATGGTGAGTCACAGAGATATACTCAAAAACTAAGGCGAAAATATGGTAGGAATAGTCGTAGTTACGCATGGCAAATTAGCCGATGAGCTCATTTCGGTCGTAAAATTTGTTATTTCCGGAAACCCAAATGTGAAGATTGAAGGCTTATGTCTTGATCAGGGAATGGAATTTGAGACCTTTACCCAGAACATAAAAAAAGCCATAAAAAAGGTGGACGAGGGAGATGGTATCCTTCTTGTGACCGACATGTTCGGCGGTACACCCTCAAATATCAGTTTCACTTTTTTAGAGGATAAGAGGGTTGAAGTTATTTCAGGAGTAAATTTACCCATGCTGCTTAAGCTTGCCACACTTTCTTCCTCCGTAACGCTGGATGAAGCAGTTAAAATTGCCGAGACTGCTGGTAGAGACAATATTATCGTTGCGAGTAAGCTACTTGATAAAAGGCAATGAGATTAGCCAGCGATTAGGTTAAGTCGCCAGTGGTTGTTAACTTTTTATAGTTTAAATATTATGTTATACAATTTATATACGGTGTTTTACAGAACATCCTATAGAAAATCTAAAATAAGGATCAGCAGAGAATGAAAATAGAGGATTTTGATAAAGTAGTAGAAATGTGGGAAAGATACATTTTGGTTGAAACTCTCGAAGATTACTCGCTTGAGATCGGAAACGATGTCCCAAAGGAATTTGCGGCCATTGCCCTATATCTTGACTCCGCAACCGTCAGAGCAGCTGGTGAAATACAGGAATTCTATGAGGGGTACAGACAAGCCGCTACTGACATTCTAAATTTTATGGGTCTTGAATTAGTAGAGGATCATGAGATGAAAACTATCCGCATAAAACGAACGGTTACAGAACATGACAAACAAGAATTATTAAAGAAGTTTATCTGGGAATAATCTTTATCGACATTTCTAAAATTAAATTCCAAATATACCTCAGTACAATAAAACATTCATTCGTTTTGTTTACTTGATGAAACTCTCTGATAAATTTGACCACTTTCTTGTAGATTTAGATGGAGTTGTCTATATCGGCGAAAAACCTATTTCTGGCTCGATAGAAACCCTCCTAATTTTGAAAGACCTTCGCAAAACTTTGATATTTCTCACAAATGATCCGAGAAGTTCGGTTGATGATTATTCAGAAAAACTAAACAAATTTGGTTTCCCGGCCAAACCGCAGGATATAATAACTTCATGTGCGGCAATAGCATATTACATAAAGTCAAAACACAAAGATGTAAGACATAGAAAAGCCTACGTAGTTGGTAGCAAGGCGCTAAAAGACGAAATCAAGACGACAGGCCTCGAACTCGTTGCGGGCGAGGAGGCCAAAGGTGCTGATTTCGTGATAATTGGCGGCCACCCGGGTTTTCATTATGAGGAAATTAAAATATCATCCCTTGCAATCAGGAATGGTGCATACTTCTACGCAACAAGCCGAGATCCATATATACCCACGGAGGAAGGCTTAGTTCCTGCAACAGGTGCATTGCTTGCCTCAATTGAGGTTGCATCAGGACAAAAAGCAATTATTGGCGGAAAACCGGAGAAGATAATATTCGAAGTGGCAATGACAAGAAAGCACTTAGGTCCAAAAGAGAGGACCGGGGTGATCGGGGACAGACTGGACTCCGATATAATTGGAGGCAAAAGAGCAGGTATCAAAACTATTCTTGTGCTCAGTGGCTCCACAAAAGAGGCGGATCTTTATAGCGGCGATCTTATCCCAGATTACGTAATAAATGACTTAACAGGGCTGCTATCAGAAATAGATACCTCCTGGAATCGCAAAATAAGAGGCAAGTTACCATAAATGTATCGTTATCTTTCACGTGTCTACACAAAATTAGTTGCCTGAAGATCCTCATAAAATATCCAAATGACAAAGGGGAACCATGCCTAGGCTAAGTGTAAATTCGATTAATCTAAATTACGAACTCGAAGGAAACGGTTCCGTAGTAGTATTCATCAATGGACTAACGATGGATATAAATGGCTGGTACTTCCAGGTGCAAGAATTCTCAAAAATACACAAAGTCCTGAGATACGACTGCAGAGGACAGGGAAAATCTGACAAACCGGATATGGAATATTCCCAACCTATGCACGCAGAGGATCTAAAGAATCTCATGGATAAACTCGATATTCAGAAGGCGCATGTAGTAGGTCTTTCGAATGGCGGTATGATTGCCCAGCATTTTGCCCTAAATTTCCCGGAAAAGGTAGGTGCGTTAGTGCTCGTTGATACCTGCAGTTACATTGACACGCTTCTTGATTCAATCATTACACTCTGGATAAAAGCGACAGAGATTGGTGGAAGCGAATTTAGGTATGATGTTTCCATACCATTTATATTTTCTGAAGATTTCATAAAACAAAATAAAGAGATCCTGGCGCAAATGAAAAATGTGAGCTCAGAAATTAACCCCGCGAACGCTATTATAAACCTTGCTCACGGCTGCCTGAAGCACAACACGAACGACAGACTTTCAGAAATTAAAGCCCCAACACTGATCATCGTCGGAGAAGAGGACATCCTTATTCCGATGAAGTACTCTAAATTGCTTAATGAAGGAATCAAAGGGTCTAGGCTTGCTATAATTAAGGGGTCCGGGCATGCCCCTTCAATAGAAAAACCAGAGGAGTTTAACAGAATAGTTTTGAACTTCCTACTTGAATATGATTTTAGTGCAACCTAAATATTCCGGTTGCTAAAAAGGCACTGCGAATGGGGGATTTATCAGGATGGACGGTTCTTTAATTGCCCTAGAAATATTATTTTAGAGAAATCTAATATCCAACAATACAGGACTTTATGGCCTGAGACGCGCGACATATTGCATTTCTAAGTCTAATTCATTTTGACAAATAACCTTTTTAAAATTCAACTCTAACATACCGCATCGTGTCACTATAATTAAATAAATGATCTTCATTAATCAATTAATATACCGGATGAAGAATAGCGCCGACTATCATGGAATGTTTTGGATGGTCATTGGAGGTTTTTCATTTGCCTCGATGGGTGCTCTTACTTTCGCCCTAGGCAAGCAATGCGATTGGATGCTTATAGCACTTTTTAGGATGCTGCTTTCGTTCGTATTAGCATCCTACCTGGCAGCCCGGGCGACGCTAATGCCATTCCTATTCAACAAACCCCTTCTGTGGTTGAGAAGTATGATGGGCAGCGCTGCGATGCTTTGTACGTTCTATGCCCTCACACACCTGCCGATTTCAGATGTTGCCGTCATAACAGAAACGCGGCCAATCCTGGTCACATTGATAGCAGGATACATAATCGGGGAGCGCTCAAGCGGTAGATTATGGGTGATCCTGATTCTCAGCATGTTCGGGGTGATACTGTTGGAACAGCCATATTTTAGTAGCAGAAATTATGCTGTATTAATCGCGCTCCTAGCAGCATTTGCTGGAGCAGTGGTAATGATTTGCCTTAGGCTACTTCGGGATATCGATCCGCGCGTTATTGTTACCCACTTCTCAGGAACCGCTACACTTATAGCGTTTTTATCGTTGGTATTATTCAAAAATGATGTTAATCTCGCAGTCTTGGGAAACCCGAAGATCGTGATTATGCTCTTAGGGGTAGGGGTTTTAGGAACTATCGGGCAGCTTGGAATGACCAAAGCCTTTGCACTCGATAAAGCCCCAAGAATTGCGGCCGCAGGTTATGTAAAAGTCGGATTTGCGGCTTCTTATGATCTCATTTTCTGGCAACATTCCTTTAGACTAACTACACTTCTCGGAATTTCACTCATACTGATATCGACAACGTGGCTTTTCTATACACAAAGAAGTGTTAAGCGAGAAACTTCTATTCCCGAAAATCCTTCTTCGTTTTAAGTTAATGATTTAAGATAAATAATACCGAAGGCCTCCGAATTCTAAGCAATATCTAAGATTGACTTTTGCGGATGCAATAGATAATCACCAACCCAATGGAAAGCCGAATTATTTCGATCTCCAAACAAATGTTCCATTTCTATCTATATAACCCCAAGTCTTATCATCAATTTCTACCAATGCTAATCCACCGTCGAATTTTATTGCCGTTTTGAATTGTGGCGTTATTTCGATTTGCCCTGTTTTGTCAATATACCCCCATTTCCCGTCAATTAACACCGAAGCAAGTCCCTCCGAAAAATCCCCGACCTTTTGGTACACCGGCTCTATAACTATTTTACCGTTCTTATCAATAAATCCCTGCTTACCTCCATTTATTACAACGGCAAATCCTTCTGAGAAGTGCCTTGCTTCTTCGACACTCGGATCGATTATCACCTTGCCCGTTTGGCCGATATAAACGTACTTCCCGTCTGATTTGACACAGGCAAGGCCCTCCGAAAACCCCTCCGCCCAATCGTATATTGGATCTATTGCGACATTACCAGTCCTATCGATGTATCCACCCTTCCCGTCTATCACGACTAAAGCCAATCCACCAGAAAAGCTGTAAGCCTCACCGAAATTAGAAGGTATTACCATATAGCCGTCCTTATCTATATAACCCCACCAGCCATTGATCTTAACACTTGCTAAACCTTCAGAGAAGTTAGAAGCGGCTTCGAATCTCGGTTCGATGACGAAATTTCCTGACTTATTTATATATCCATAGCTATCCCCTATCTTTACATGGGCAAGTCCTTCAGAAAACTCGTGTGCTTCAATAAACTCCGGCTTAACGGCAAAAACCTCCCAACGATTTATGTAACCCCACTTGCCATCTGACTTCACCAGCGCTCTTCCGTCTGAAAACTTAAATGCCCCTTCATATTTTGCACTTATTATTCTTCCTCCCCTTCTGTCTATATATCCCCATTTTCCATCAATCTCAATCGGAAATAGTGTAAAAGAGTCCTGATCTGTTATGGTTTTTCCATACTGTTGGGCACACGAAATAAGAAAGACGACAATCAGTATTTGAAGGAAAATGAAATTCTTCAGCTTTTGGACACCTACTTTTTACTCAGATAATACAAACGTTTTGTAACATAAAACTCACCCAGAATAATAATTAAGATTCTCCGTGAAATCAAAAGAATTAAAGTATAGATTTATTTGTGATAAGATATTAAATTAAGGTTGGGATACATAAAATGGGCAAGATAATTCTCATAGTCGCCATGATTTGCTTAATTGCGAGTTGCAGCACCTTTTATCCCTATAGAGATGTTAAGCCAGATAAAGGTACTCAAACTAGAAAATATGAACGTAAAACCGAAAGAACAGTCCCGCCTGCAACTAAAGAAAAAAAGCCGTCCTTACCAGGTAAAGAAGAAACAGTCGAAGAGGATAATGTATTTAATGCATCATTCACAGATGTGTGGTTCGCGACACTAGAAGGAGTTCAGTGGATAAAATGGCCCGCGGCTTTTGTGGACGAAAAGACCGGTGAAATAGTTTTGAAAGAGGCTTACGTGTATAAAAAGTCGGGCAATATCATCAGGACATTTACATGGCCAACCGGGGACATTCAGAGTTTTCCAGATATCGATGATTACCTTAACAAAGTTGCATTTTATGATATCAACTCCAATGCTCACAGGCCTGTATTTTCACAGGAAATCATGAGAATAAAAGTAACCAGTTTATCTAACACTAAAACTAAGGTCGATATTGATTATGTTATCAGGCCATATTTAGATTCCGCAAATTTTGCGGGAGAGGTCAAATCAAATAATTATATAGAGACGGTATTATTGGTCAAAATAAAAGAGAAACTGAAAGGCAGTTACATTAATACAACCTATCTCGGGAATTAACGAATAGTCCAAAACACAAACAATCAAGAAACACTTTTAAGAGCTTTAACCGCATCCTTCGTGTTTGTCATCCCCTTCCTTCTTGCTTGTACCAGCACCCCCATCTTGCCCGAATGCTTATTGTCATACATCAGCTGGTGTGCCCTGGGAATATCATCGTACGTTAGAGTTTCGGAAATCACCGGCTTTATAATGCCCTTCGTTACCAAATCGTTGGCTCGCAGGCACTCTAAAGCATTGGCAAAATGAGACCCGATTATCCTTTTCTGATGCATCCATAGATGTCTTACATCAAACATCAGGTTATAACCCGTAGTACCGGCGCAGATAACAATTCGACCAAACCTGCTGCATACAAAAACGCTTGTCGGAAATGTTGCCTCTCCAACGTGCTCAAAAACAACGTTCGGGTTCCTCCTCTCTCCAAGTATGTCCCAAATAGCGCGCCCGAAGCGTTTCATATCGTTAAATCTATTCGCGTGCTCTTCAGGGGTTTCGCCATGTTTATACATCAGATGAGGGAAATCAAGCCTGTTTATTACTCCTTTTGCACCAAGCTCCATACAGAGTTCCTTTTTGTCCTTTGACGACACTACCGCGATCGCGTCGGCGCCGAGCATCCTACAAATCTGTATAGCAAATACTCCCAGGCCGCCTGCTCCACCCCAAATCAACGCTACCTCGCTTGGCTGCAGCTTAGCCTGCGTAATAAGCATTCTATAAGCGGTAAAATAGCATAAACCATATGAGGCAGATTCTTCCCACGTAAGATGATCTGGCTTAGGTAATACCTGCTGGGCCTGTACTTTTGTAAATTGAGCGAATGAGCCGTCAGGAGTTTCGTATCCCCAGATCTTCTGCCCGGCACTTGCCATCGGATCATAGGATATAAAGTCGGATGGGGACTCTGTTCTTGTGGAGTGCTCCTCGCTCTCTACGTTACAATGTAAAATAACTTCATCCCCTGGTTTCCAACTCTTAACATTAGATCCAACCCTCCACACAATTCCAGAGGCATCACTACCGGCAACGTGATAATCGTGTTTATGGATATCTAAAACAGAGATAGGTTCTCCAAGCCCAGCCCATACACCATTGTAATTTACCCCTGCAGCCATGACCATGACTAGAACTTCGTTAGGCCCAATATCGGGAACCGGAACTATCTCTTTTTTGAAAGATTTCTTAGGGTCACCATGCCTTTCCTTCCGTATTACCCACGCATGCATATATTTGGGCAGCACTTCCAAATCGGGCACTACACCTAACGGAAGTGGTTCATCAATTCCTCTACTACTCTCCTCATAAGCAATAGTTTCCATATCGATACTTTCGATATCAGATGTTTTTGATGGCTTGGAAAGCCGTTCTCCCTTAACCATTTTCTCTCCTTTTAAACGCCGTTTTAGGTCTTATTTGTGATTCACAAGAGTTGGATGCGACGTAATTCTAACAAGCAAAAGGGAAAAAGCAAGTGTGACATTCAAGCCTCAACCGATACATACCATCACCTAGCACTAACAATGGTCAAAAGATAAATTTTTATACAAAGTCTCATCAAGTAAAGACCCCGAGAAGCCACTCAAGCACGATACAAGCCCATCTTTTTAATAATTGTATCCATATTCATTTTAGCAATTTCGTTTGCCCGTAGAATCCCATTATGAAGAATTTCCCTGACTTCATCCATTCGGTTCTCATAGTAGCTGCGCTTCTCACGAATTGGCTCTAGCAAGTTATTTATAGCAGCTGCAAGCTTTTTCTTTACCTCTACATCTCCGACATTGCCTCCGCGATAGCGAGCCTTTAAATCCTCAACTTCCTCTTTATTCGGATTAAAAGCATCATGATAAATGAAAACGGGATTACCCTCTACCGTACCTGGGATATCGGCTCTTATACGATTTGGATCCGTATACATACTTCTGACCCTTTTTTCGACTGTCCCCGAGTCATCCGAAAGATAGATACAATTGTCGAGGCTTTTACTCATCTTCCGATCCCCATCGGTCCCAACAAGACGCGGAGTCTCACTAACGATTGCCTCAGGTTCTACAAAAAATTCTCCGTACAAATAATTGAACCTCCTCGCAAGTTCACGAGTTAATTCCAGATGGCTTAGCTGATCCTCTCCTACCGGAACTTTCGTAGCCTTGAACATCAATATGTCTGCCGCCATCAAAATTGGATATCCGAGTAAACCTACGGAATAGTTCTCCCCCACCCCCATGTCCTGGGCCTTTTCTTTAAGCGTTGGAATCCTTTGAGACCTCGGAACGGCACAGAACATTGAAAGAATTGTATAGAGCTCTGTTATATAGGGAACCTGTGACTGAACATAGAATGTGGATCGGCTTGGGTCCAACCCAACACTCAACCAATCAATTACCAATTGTAAAACGTTATCCTCCACCTCTTTAACCCGGTCGTAATGTGTAGTGAGCATATGGAGATCAGCTATTAAAAAATAGCACTTATATTCATCCTGATACTTTATTCGATTTAACAGTGAGCCTACAAAGTGTCCTAAATGAAGGCGTCCGGTTGGGCGGTCACCTGTAACTAGGATCGGTTTATCATCGGGCATTGGTCAGCCTTCCTCCTTTTTTGCCTGATTGAGTATGTCTGATTTCTTGATGTTTTCAATAAGGGATTCGGCAGCGTTTCGAAATTAATCTGAAGATCACGTTCTGTTATTTCGAACGAATCAAAATATTTTCCACTTTGTCTATCTTCTCCTGAAAGTCATTAAAGAGACGCATCTGAGCAAATGCCTTCGTTTTATTTTGCTCGAAGAGATTTGAATATTTTTCAGAGTCTAGCCTAAAATAAGATTCTTCATAAGCATCTGTAATATATCTAGCGGAAAGCTCTAACATCATCATGACCACACCATCCGGAACAGATTCAATTTCCTCTCTTGTCATAAAAACCGCGGTCCTCAGGTAGCCTGACATAATACTCCTAAACATATCAAGATCGAATAGATCGTCTTCTCCATCTAGGTCTATCAACCTATGACACCAGCTTCTGATCGCATCTCCAATATCTATGACAATCTTGCCGGTCCCTAATGTATCGAGATCAACAATGGCAATTGCCTTTTTAACTCTGTCATCAAATCGAATGTTATTCAGCTTAAGGTCCCCGTGTATGATACGTTCAGGCAAACCTTTGATCGAATCCTTAATCTTTTCATACTGTATCAATATCTCCTCAGTCAGTGGGGAAAGAGTCTTATACTTATCGGTATTTTGATATAGCAGATTAATCCTCGTTAAGTTCTCCATAATCGACCGGGTATCATGAAAATTGGGTATCTTATGAAGAAACTTATAATCCAACCCGGTTAATGCGTTATGAAATTTCCCAATCAAGGCGGCAGCGCTTTCTGCCATTTGATTATCGATACCGTATTCATATGTCTTGGCCCCTATATATGTGAGCATACGCCAGGTCTCGCCTTCAGAATTGATACTCAAATCTCCTTTCATAGTACGAATTAGCTTAGGCGTAACAATATCCTCTTTTTCCAACCGACTCGTAATTACCTCAATATCCTCCAGCACAGCAGGTGTAAAAATCTGGTGCAGCTTTTGCAATATATACCTATTATCGATAGATCCCTCCCCATTTTTTGAAAATGTTGTTACCAGAAAAGTCTCATTAATCCTGCCTTTACCGTAAGGTGTTATATTGTCTACATCGCCGATGTCGAATTGCTTCGCGATTGATAAGATGTCAGTCATGCCTGTCTCTTATTATATAAGTTATCAGATATGGACAAACAATATACTATAAGTTTTATATAGCGTAGTAATAGCTAACGGTCAGATGAGCGTAAAAGTTCAAAGCACAATATTTACAATAGGGCACTCTACTCGAGACCTCGACGAACTCGTTGCGCTGTTAAGATGCCATAACGTATTAGCCCTCGTCGATGTCAGACACTTTCCTAGCTCAAGGCGAAATCCACAGTTCAATAAGAAGAATCTCGAAATTAAACTCCCGGAAAGTGGCATTCAGTATTATTGGATTGAAGAACTTGGTGGTTTTAGAGAGGGCGGATATGAGAAATATATGGACTCGGAAGACTTTAAATTGGCGTTAGATAAATTGATTAAAATAGCTAAACAGAAAAGAACAGCGATAATGTGTGCAGAGATCCTCTGGTTTCGCTGCCACCGCGGCTCGATTGCTTTTATTCTAACAAAAACCGGATGGGATGTTATTCATATTTTTGACGAAAAGAGAACACAGATCCATAAGCCCAGGAAAGAGCCCTAAAAAACCACGGTTTACGGCTTTTTGAGTTTCAGCGCTGTTGATGCGAAATGATGTCGTAACAGCCTCTTAGATCTTAATTGGCATTCCAAAAATTGCGTTAAGACAATCAGAAACGAAGACGTAAAAAAAATTTGTGGGTTGCGGTTGGATTAAATTTTTTAGTCGGAGTTTATGATTTTTAGCGAATTTTTGGAATGCCTTGATGTTTGCTTCTTTGTATCAAGACAAGGAAGAATTAAAAACCCGCAATACCAAAGCGATATCTTGTTCTAAATTACCGCATTATGTTTCATCCTCCTCCCCCTCTTCGTTCACACCCTCTTCAATCGTTTCTTCAATCCCGATCTCTTCATCAATCTCCCTCTTGATCTCTTCAAACTCATTCTCAATCTCTTTAAGACGCTCTTTGCTAAGCTTTATAAGCTTTGCCGCTTCTTTCACCTTCTCAAGTCCCTCTTCAACATCGACCTCTTCCTGTGTATCAAACCACTCGGCTATCTCGGAAAGCCTTTTCAGATTATTATTGAGACCTTTTTTATCAGTTTTCTTGCTCATTTTTGTGCACACCTTTAACAATGGAATCGATCACGCCATCTGAGACCTGAGTATTCAAAGACGCCCCTATTTGAACGTCTCTTGTACCCCTCACCACCTTTCCTTTATGTCTCGTAATACTGTAGCCGAGACGAAGCTGCCGAGTCGGATCGTTCAAGCGCACCGTCTTTTCAAAAAAATCAAGCTTTTGGTTTATAAAAGATAATTCAGATATGAAATCTGGGTGCAGAGAAGTCCGCCAAATGCTTATGATGTAATCTTCAAAAGTCTTAACTAAACGTAAAAACCCCCTATTTACCGATACTACAGCATTCTTTATAAACCTTCTATCCATTAAGATTGAATACCCGACTTTGGCGATGCTAGTCTTTAATGCGCGCTCGAGCTCTCTATGAAAATCGAATATTACATTCAATCCTCGCTGAACCCCAGATATGGACTCCTCTAATCGCATCTGTGTTTCCCTTAATCCATAGCTGTATTGTTCAAAAATATCCCTCTGATATCTTTCGACTGTATTTTCAGCCTGCTCCCACGACTCGTTTAACAGATTGGCCGTAGCTGTCGGTGTGGACTCCATGGCATCCGCAGCCAGTGATACGAGAGGCACATCCAGATGATGACCTATTCCGGCTATCACCGGAACTGGAAAACTTGAAACCTCTCTCACCAGAGACTCATTGTTGAAGGCCATCAGGGATTCAAGCGAGCCTCCTCCACGTATAATTACAAGTGCGTCAATATCTTGCTTTCTGAAAGACCTCATAGAAAGTAAAAGCTCCTTAACCGCGCGCTGGCCCTCAACCCTTGAATCCATTATCTTTACATGGAACCCATACTTACCCAGATTGTTAATGAAATCATGAATGACTGCGCCATGGATAGATGTTATGACGCCGATTCGATTTGGATAATCTGGTATAGGTCTCTTCTTACCTATATCAAAAATTCCCTCGCCTGCTAATTTCTTTTTCAATTCCTCATACGCCTTTTTTAATGCACCCTCACCCACAAGTTCGATTGCATCTGCCTTAAAGGTCAGCCTCCCTGTCGGCTCGTATATATCCGGATAACCAGTAGCAACAACCTCCATTCCGTCTTCTAATTCGATGCCATATAGCTCATAATTAGCCTTCCATATCACACAATAGATGACACTTTCCTTTTTTTGATCCTTTAACGAAAAGTAGACATGCCCTCTTGAACTCTTACTTACCTGTCCCACCTCTCCGATAATACTTGCATGAAAACCCCGAAGGCTTTCATTTAAAAACTCAATGTACTCAGAAACAGGTATTGGCTGATCTATGTCTCCAATTTGATGAAAGTGCGAGTCCTTACCGATTTGCATAAATTCTGAGTGTCCTAAAACTATTGTAGTTATTATACAACAACATGATTCTAATACCTACCCGAATGCCTCGACCTCCAGAGAATGTCGTGTAAAATCTATTGTTTTATCTCTCCTAGACGGATAGATTTTTATTTGGCATGTCAGAGAATATATACACGGGATCATCAAGCGGCACCTACATATCCGACTTCGTGTTTGCAGGTCTGGATGGAACCGTCACAACTTTCGCTGTCGTCTCGGGTGTCGAAGGGGCATCGCTTTCCGCATCCATCGTACTTATTTTGGGCTTCGCCAATCTCCTGGCCGACGGGTTTTCGATGGCCGTAGGGAATTACATGAGCCTGAAATCAACACATGAATATGTTCAGAAAGCAAAAAGAATAGAGGAGGCTCACATAGACGAAGAGCCAGAGATAGAGAAACACGAGATCAGAGAGATATTTAGGGATAAAGGGTTCAGAGGGAAGCAGCTCGATGATGCCGTTGAGATTATTACGAGTGATAGAAGGATCTGGATAGACACAATGATGAAGGATGAGCTGGGGATTATTGAAGAGCAGAAATCACCATTAAAAGGCGCCTTTGTAACCTTTTTCGCTTTTAACATAATCGGCATAATCCCACTTCTCGCATACTTATTTTCTCACTTTTTTGACTTAATAGCCGCGCAAACCTTTCCGATATCATTCCTTCTGACGTCCTGCGCGCTGTTCATAGTTGGCTCGATCAAAGGCAAGATTTTAGAAACCAATTGGATCATCTCGGGAGTAGGAACATTATTTATGGGTGGTGCCGCGGCTGCGATCGCATATTTGGTGGGACATTTACTTAAGGGTCTTGTAATGTAGACGATACATCCAAATTTTATTTTATGGTATCGTTAATGGTGGATATTTGATGAAACCAGGGTATATGTTATTACATTACGCAAAAGGAGTTAATATATGAGTACATTTAACCTTATCGTTCTGTCTGTACTGTCTTTAATATTGACTATTACTACCCTCGAATTTTCCTTTTCGGAGAATCGCCAAGAACCCGATCAATCGATCGCGATAGAAGATAGTCTCGAGGAGGAGCAAAATCAGGTTAACGAGGACCTTTATCATGGTGATGAAGAACAGGACGAGGCCTACGACGAAGAACAGAACGAGTTTGTAGGCGGAAGTGAAGAGGACGAGCTGGACTACGAACTCAGCCATGAAGAGCAGGATGTTGAATATCAGGAGCAAACCGAAGATGAAATCGATGCAATCGAGGAAGACATAAACGAACAGCCTTAAGTAAAGGAAAAACAATAGCCCTCGAACAAGCAGATGACTAATCTATCTATAATTGGCCTTCCAAAAATTGCGTTAAGAAAATCAGGAATAAAGACTGCGAAATAATTTGCGGGTTGTGGTTGAATTACCTTTTTGTAGTCGGAGGTTCAGGAGTTTTTAGCAACCTTCCTGGGCAACCTTGATGTTTGCTTCTTTGTATCAAGACAAAGAAGTTAGAAAGACAAGTAAGATAATCTATAGTCACGAGCAATACTCGTGACCTACCCAAAGAGTCTAAAAATCCATGAATTACACCTCCAGCCCGAGCGGCGCATTGATAACTTGTTTGAAGGGGTTTATAAGCTCGTTTTTCTCGGAAATCGACTTAACGCCAGCTTAACCTTACCTTAGTAATTCCTTAAAAAATTGCCATTAACCTGTTCCTCATATTTTCTTCCTTCTCACCCCACCCTTCTGCGCCTGACCCAGAGGCCTCAAACAAAAAGGCCTCTGGGTTTTTTTTCTACTCAAAATTGTTACTTTCGCGTTTTTAAACCGATTTTCAATTGACTAAAGAGCGCTCAAAAATAGACTTGCTATTGAAGCAGCGATTTATATCTGTTAATAATAATGGCTTAAATCTTCGAATCGTCCCCGTAGCTCAGCAGGATAGAGCGCAGGATTCCTAATCCTGAGGCCACTGGTTCGAATCCAGTCGGGGACGCAATAATGTCGAGAAGTTATGATAGACCCTCAACTATTGGACAATTCATTGCTACGATTTTTGCTTCAGTTGGTAGTGAAATTCGCTAATTTTTCAACTGCTTCTCTTAGGGAATTTTCCGGGTGGAAGTAAGTTCTAATTGTTAAATTAATATCTGAATGACCTAGAATCTTGCTTAGGTCTACTGAACAAAAAAGGGTGCTGCTAGAGCCCGTCTCTGTTCGATAATCTGACACAAGTCAACATCTCTATTCTCAAATCAAGTGTTCATTTATCTAGCACCTGCTAAATACGGTATTAATAGTTCTGGCACACTTTATGCACTTAAGAGTAAAAAAAGATATTTAGGGGGTGAAAAAATGAAACTGGTTGTATTACTAGTTTTGGCGTACTTTGTGCAGTCAAGAGTAATAAAACGATATTTGGGGGGTGAAAAAATGAAAGAAATCATGGGGAACATAAAGGAACACATGGGTAAAGAAGACATGAATGAAATGATGGACAAAATGATGTCAAAGTGCAGCGCCGATATGACAGCGGAAGAGAAGCATAAGATGGCGGAAGAAATAAAGAGCGGTTCTTGTAAAGAAGGTGAGATGCCAATGATGCCACAAATGATGATGAAGATGATGCCTCATTGTCTTGAACTGATGCTGCCAAAACTCTCAGAAGAAGATAAAAAAGATTTTGTATTGAAAATGGCTTCCATCTTGTTTACGCAAAATGTAGGTGAGTAAGTACAAGCATAAGATGGGAATGGCATAAGTTCAACCCAGTCAGAAAGTTGCGGAATTTATGTCAGGTGCTGTTTGAGCAAAGATTAACGAGAATGGAGGTAAAAGATGGGACCAGAACAGACAATGTGGTGGCCTTGGGCTGGTACTGTGGATATTCCCAATGCTTATGTTCGCCGTGATCATGATTGTTGTGTTTTTATTTGCCCGGCGACGATGGGGTTGTTGGCCTCCATGGTCAGGTCCTGGTAGGTACTATGGCCAAGGTGGGGAGTCGGAAAGTGCATTAGACATATTAAAAAAGCGGTATGCGAGAGGCGAAATCACTAAAGATGAATTCGAACAGATGAAGAAAGATATCTTGAGTTAACTGCCAATCAGAGAAACGGGAGAGTCCGAGAGTGGGACACGGTCTAAAATTGTGTTTACCCTCTTATGTACTGCTCCCCTTTTGTCAAGGTTGGCTTAAGTTGTAATATCGAGAATGCAATGCTTCCTGGCTATTCAAGTTGACTCTTGTATATAAGGGATTCTATCCAAAATCTAACTAAAGTTATAGACCTATCATGGGGGGAGATCAGATCGTTATGAATACCTCTCGACTGATGGGTTCTAGTAGCGTATTTTCTTGCACAACACTTATTCCCTCAAGGAGAAGGAGGAGTTGCTGCAATATCGAAATTGGATTCCTTAGCAATTCGTCTTCGGAAAAACAGTTCAGCTAATTTACCTGCACCCATCACCCGTCCTAATTCCTTGACAGCAAAGAAGGGTATAAAAGCGAAAAATGTGACCAGAGATCCAGCAATCAATTCATAGCTGCCCTGCCCTATAAGCTCGTTGAATCCTCCCGCTAGGCCTTTTCCATGTGCAAGTCCTACGACGGTATGCTCGAGAATCTTATAGAGAATCACCCAAATGCTAAAAATAAACGCCCTGAATATGGTTGGAAAAATCAAAGGCATTCCTTGAAACCTTTGGCCAATTCTCAAAGCATTCCCTATCATAATGACTTTGCCTAACACTAGCGCTTGTATTATACTGACTCCGTACTCAAAGTAGCTGATCTGATACTGGGCCAGTATTAATCTTCGGTACGATGTAAACACGCCGAAAAAAAAAGCTAAATAAATGACATTTATCCAGTACTCTAGCAGTTCGTGGATAACTTTCTGTTTCCAATCAGTTCTCTTTTTTGTGTTGTTCATCATTTGTAATCTCCTTGCCGCATCTGCGATCATGTAACTTTATGCGGATTATACCACAGCGGGCGATGACCCAGCTCAGAGGGGCATGGATTTGATTGCTGGAGAACTGATGGAAGCTGGTGTTGTTGATGAGATGCATTAAGGTGAATTCGAAAAGGTGTCGAAAAAGGTGTCAGCCTCCTTTTTATTCGAGCCTTACATCTTTCACGGTTCCTTCCTTTCGTCGAGCATGCTAAGAATTTTACCGGCAACCTGGCTGGCTACCTCTTTCCGTTCTGCTTCGGGCACGTCATCTATAGAGAAAATCTCTGCGTACTTCTTGTACAAAGACAGGGCATCGATGTGAACTATTTTCCGCTCATCAACTAGGTTTTTCAAAACCCTACCGATGCATTTCAAGAAACAACCATCAATCAAAATAATTTTATCAGCTTCCCTTACCCATTGTGCCATCGACGAGTGCGGTACTAATGCGACTTCTGCATAGCAGCTGCGTGCGTATTGCTCTTCCTTCGATACCATATTCGCTACAATGTATATGTATATGGGGTGTGGCGTGAATAAATGAATTATTTTCAGTCTTTAGTTTTCTTTAAACTCCGGGTTTTTCATCCCAGCCTTTGTTTTCGTTAGTAATTACAGGATAAATGGAGGACTAAAGTCCTCCGCTACATATCCTGGTGACTTGTGGAGCTTCGATTAAGGAAAGGCAACGATAAGGCTTCGGAGAATCTTTCTTAATCCTCCTTTATAAAGAAACTAGAGTGGCGGAGCCTACACGGCCGTGATCATTTTTTCCTTTAATACATACCCTATAGGATTATATTTAACGGTAATTCTTGAAGATTTAACTCACAGAGAGTTCTCGTATGGTAATAGCATTATGCTGAGAAATAAACTAACCTTACTGGCCCCAAATCTCTGGATATTCGATCAACCCCACAGATTCCTGGGTATAGAAATAGGTGTTCGGATGACGATAGTCCGTCTTGAGACCGGCGATCTTTTTCTGCATTCACCAATCCAGCTAACTTGCGAAACGTGCAAACATCTAGACGCAATAGCCCCCGTTCGGTACGTGGTCGCGCCAAATAGATTCCATCATGTTTACCTAAAAGATTATTTTAGCGCTTACCCTAAGACAGAGATTATTGCCGCACGTGGCCTTCAAAAGAAGCGCTCAGATCTATCCTTTAATGGGGCACTTACGGACGGAAAAACGTATGGCTGTCAGGATGGGTTAAAGCATTTAGTATTTGGGGGGATGCCAATGCTTAACGAAGTAGTATTTTTTCACATTTCGAGCCACACGCTCATACTGACCGATCTAATCTGCAATTTTAGAGCCGAGCTACCAATGTGGACAAAGATATTTGTTTGGCTGGATGGCGTTTACGAGAATTTCGGTGTTCCACGAGTAGAACGATACCTTCTCATCAGAAGCAGGGAGCAAGCAAAATCATCTATTGATAAAATTCTTTCGTGGGAGTTTGATCGTGTAATTATGGCGCATGGGCAGATAATGCAAAAACGTGGTCATCCAGCAATTGAGAAAGCCTTCGAATGGTTGTGATTTATTCTGCTCAATACCTTTTACTGGTCCTTTTGACCGAAGATGTTTGCGGCTTTAGAATTCCTCAGAAGCGCAAGGAAAACTCCGAGCTGAGATTTACTTATTCTCTAAGAGCTCGCTCAAACAGCTCAGAATATTTTCGGAGATAATCGCCAACATTTCGGCGTCGGTACTGCATGATAAATCGAGGATGTTCTACGGCGTGGACAATTTTGAAAAAGCTACATTCGCGGTTGAGGTCTTCGAAGACTTGCTTAATCTTTCCCGTGCCTAGCACGATGGCTGCTTCGCGACATGCTCCGAACCCCAATTGAGATTCGATCGACCGGATAAGGAACGGTTTGATATCGCGGAGAAGAGCCGGATGATCATAGAAGTTAAAGTTCCTGCCGTCTTTGACAAATCCTAACGGAGAAACAGCCGTTAGGAAAAAATCTCCATAAAACTTCTCTGGACCGCCCCATAATTTGATGAATTCGTAAATAAACACCGAAGAAAGTTCCCTCTTTTTTGGTAGGTCGTTCGCAACGCCGCAAAATGATTCGAGCGCTATTGGATCGGTGAAAGTGACGCCAGTAATACCTGCACCAAATCTTCCTGGATTAATCCCAAAGACAAGCACTCGTTTCTGGTTGTCCGAAAAGAACTTACGCAAAAACAATCTTATGTAATCTGGAATACGCGGCGTACGGTATGGATTAAGGGCGACCACACCCCGCGGCAGTTTATTGCACAGTTCAAGAGAGGTATAGAATTGGAACGCGCGTTCACCAAAAGTTGATACCTGTTTCATACTGAGAATACATATGAATCGAATCAAGTCTTAGCTTTCAGGCTATCAGTTGATAACAAAATACACAAGGGAAAGATTTTTTTATTTATTCTCCGTGATATGAATAACATGGGATTGTAAATGGAGTGATCGAAGACGTATTGGAAGGTGAGAATTACCGCCGACAACGCATTTTTTTGTAGAAAGGGGAAAGAGCACCCTTCACTCCACCAAACATTGGCGGGACAAGAATGTCCCGCCTATCGTAGTTTGTCATATTATTTGATAGGCGGGGTTATCTAATACCGCAGAAACAACCCAGAGCCTTCAACGGGATTCGTACTCATTTTTTCCTTTTCACCTTATCATCTTTTTCATCCAATCGTGTGCAAAGATTTCGACCTCTCCACTCTCCATACCCTCAAGTATTTTTTCCGCAACATACTCCGCAGTGTCGGGAGGAAACGGGGGTCCACCTTCCTGACCATCATCACTTTCAGCAACATCCTTAATGGTATTCTTTTCAAACTCAGTGAGTGTGATATAGGGATACACGACACTGACGACAATATTGTCGTCTTTTAACTCCTCTCTTGCCGTGAGGCTAATCGCAGCTAATGCCCGTTTGAGAGATGAGTACGCGCCCATATTGGGCAGGTACATTAGTGCGGTGCCGGAACTGATGTTAACGATTGTCCCTCCGCCATGACTCTTCATTACGGGAATGACCTTCTGCATTGCGATAACAGGACCCACCACGTCAAGTTCGAAGACATGACGGAAGGTATCAACATCGATTTTCTCGACAGGAGCATCGTATCCTTGCCCGGCGTTGTTTATGAGAATATCAATGCGACCGAAATGGTCCTTTGTCATTCCGACCATTTTCCGAATTTCGCCTTCCTTTGTCATATCTGCAGCAATTGCAAATGAATTGGGGAGCGACTTCGAGATACTTTCCAACTTTTCTTTGGAACGGGAAACGAGAGCGACTTTGGCGCCCCGCTCCACTAATAGCTTTGCTATGGCAAGACCAATTCCTGACGAGGCGCCTGTTACAATCGCAACCCTGTTCTGAACATTCATGCTGATAAAATTACTTTTTTATTTTAATGCATGCAATTGATAGTTGTAGATTGCTTTCCAAGTTGGATCAATCGGATTCACGCTATTGATTAGTATGTTTATTCTGAAATATAATATTACAAAGCAGACCAATGGCCTTAATAGACCCAGTTATTCTGATACCGGGAATCACCGCAGTTTATTTGAAGGATCAATATAATCTACCCCCCGAATATGTATGGACAGTTTTAAGGAAAGAATATGAACGTGTGGCACTTCATCCAAATGACCTGCGTTACGAAGTAGAAGAACCTTCTCGACTAAAACCTGATCAATTGTATGAAATTGCCTATAAAGAGATCGTAGAAGAGCTCCGCTATAACCTTAGGTCGAGAGAGGATCGACCCGTTCCCGTTTATCCATTTAGCTACGATTGGAGAATGAGACTGGATGACATCCACGATCAGCTCGATGATTTTGTTGAAGAGGTTATCGACCGAACAAAACTTTTAAAGCACTATCACCAGGCCGGTTATTCCCAAAATCCCAAGGTAAATCTCATCGGACATTCAATGGGGGGACTCATTATCACAGGCTATCTGAGGAAGAGGGGTGAAAGCTCACCCGTGAATAAAGTAGTAACTTTGGCCACGCCATATCAAGGCTCCTTTGAAGCAGTTATTAAGATTACCACCGGTACAGCCGACCTGGGCACCTCTCCACCCAGTTCGAGGGAACGCGAGGCCGCTCGAATCACCCCGGCTCTCTACCATTTGCTACCAAGTTTTAAAAACGGGATCGAAACCGACCCGGGAATTCCCGACTCATTATTCAAAGCAGAGGCCTGGCAACCGGGCATAGTTCAAACAATCAAAGAATGGGCACGATTGAAAGGTCTCCCCACAGAACCACCAATGCAGCTCGCTGAAAAGATATTCGCAAAATTATTGGCCGATGCTAAACAACATCGGGAAGGAATTAACAAGTTTAAACTGGCTGATGCGGGATTAACATCTGAGAGATGGTTGGCCGTCCTAGGTGTCGATTCTGTTACACGAGTCCGTTTAAAGATCATAAAAAGGGGCAAGTCGCCTCAATTTTTTCTGCAATCTTCGGATCGTACGAATAACTGGGATCCCAAAGATCATACTACAGAAGAACGGAGATTTACCGGAGACGGGACTGTTCCCTTTGAAGGTGCAATCCCCAAATTCTTAAATGAGGAGAATCTTGTCTGCGTATCGCCAGATGATTATGGATACTGGGAGCTGGAAGATAAAGCCCTGTATAAGATTGGGGGTTTTCATGGAATTCTGCCCAATATGAACATGATTCATAGATTGATTGTAAGATTTCTTACCGACAGCCCAGATAAGCATGGAAATACCTGGGGCCGGCGCGTACCGGGTGTTGTTGATTGGAGTCCGCCTCTCAAACTCGCCGAAAAAACTTGATGGACCTCATTACGAGGATTCAGAAGAATTTCAATTCGTACCATTATCTATCACTTACGGCCAGCTAAAATTGGGTACGATTGGTAATTTGGAATTTGCGGAATTATTGGTTGGATGTTGAGAAGCAAACCGGTAAAAAATGGATAGAACTCGATATCCCGTCCGTCTTGGAGTAAATTCCTTTTTCTGATAAAATCCAGCGCCATGAAGATAATATTTATTATACTGCTTCTCAGATTTTATTCAGTCCCGCCAGGCTTTTCACAGACCTCGGAATCCTATTCCGAAATGGGCGTGGATAAATTTCTGAATGGCGATTATCAGGGAGCCATACAGGATTTCAACAAGGCTATCGAGCAAAACCCTAAATATGCAGAAGCATATGAAGCACGAGCTGGAGCAAGGGTTGGACTGAAACAGTATAAAGAAGCGATACTGGACTACAGCAAGGCCATTGAACTTAATCCCAGTCTTGCGTCGGCCTACATAGGAAGAGGTAAAGCGAAAGGCGCAATAAAGGACTATAAGAGTGCTATTCAGGACTATAGTACTGCCATAGGGCTCGACCCCAATGATGCATTGGCATACGTGGGTAGAGGGTTGGCAAAGGGGAATATGAGCGAATATAAAGGCGCTATAGAGGATTTTGACAAAGCGATCCAGCTTGATCCCAAAAGTGAAGAAGCATATTACAATAGAGGTGTGGCAAAAATTCTTTCAGACCGGAAAGACAGTGGTTGCTCGGACTTATCCAAGGCCGGTGAATTAGGATATGCTGAGGCTAACGAAGATATAGAAAACTTCTGTACTGAATCAACAAAGAAATAGCGCCTGCTTTACCCGGTTATTATTTATATTGTTAGACCTTGATTCCCACAAATTCAAAACATTTTCTTAAAGTTATTGCAATTGTCTTACTGCGCTTTCAACATCCCCTGCGAGCGATTGATAATCCTTACCCCTGAGATGGAGGGGCGGTCCAAACACCACCCGCACACGACCGGGCCTCGGAAACCTCCATGATCGATGCAACACCCTGAAAACCCCTTCCAGGTAAACTGGCACTACAGGGATGTTCAGCATCGAGGCAATCATACCTACCCCTGGCTGAAATTCCTTGATCTCCCCTTTATCGGTACGTTCGCCCTCGGGGAAAATAAGGATCGAGTTTCCCTCGTCTACCAATTCACCAATATAACGGAGGGTCTGTCGGGTTCCAGTCTCTCGCTGAGGAATAGGGAAGGTATTAAATAGTAACGAGGCAAGATAATACTCAATACTTTTTAGAAACCATTCCCATCGTGTGTGTTTCTTGGGGTAGAAGTGAGCCCTGAAAAACTCCTTACCCATTGCCGGTGCTACCTTATAACGTCGGTGAGGAGGTAGAGAGCGGAGAATCACAGGAGCGTCCAATGAGCTTTGGTGATTGGATGCAAAAATTACTGGCCCATCGAGCGATTTAAGATTTTCTAATCCGTCGACTCGAATCCAAGCGAAGATTCCGGATATCGGAAGGACCCATGTCGCAAGGCTTAGACGTCTGAACACACGAGCAATCCAGCTTCTGTTCCACGCTGGGAATTCTACTGGTTCGACAGCAGGACTGATTTGCGAATTCTCTATTAGTCGGCGAATTTCTCCCACATCTCGAGCTTGAGTAAATCTCTCCTCATCCAAATGAGTTTGAAACTTATCCTCAATCTCCATCAATAGCTCTACCCGCTCTAATGAGCTGAGACCAAGCTCTTCAATTGTCTCGGCAGGACCCGTAATTTTATCACCATAGACCCGCTCAATTATTGAATCAATCGAATCTCTGGCATCATAAATCTCATGTCCCGTCTTCCCGCTTTCATACCATTGCTTGACCTCCCGCCTTTTTAATTTTTGTGTTCCTTCGGTGCGAGGGAGCCCTTCACCAGGCCACTCCGTGATGCCCCGTATCTTCTGATGATCCGCTAGACGGGAGTTTGCAGTACGCATAAGCCCTTCAATATCAATAACGCCCTTATAATCGGGACTCTTTCGGTCTGGCACCACAACGGCATGTACACGCTCTTCTCCATCGCTCCTGACTCCAATTACCGCCGATTCGGTAACACCGGGGAGAGCATTAAGCACATGCTCAACATCTTCTGGAAACACGTTCATGCCCTCTGGAGTGACAATAATCTCCTTCTTACGACCATGTATATAGAGATTACCCTCCTCATCGAAAGAACCGATGTCACCAGTATGAAACCACCCTCCGTCAAAGGCTTCTTCCGTTTCAGTTTGAGCCTTGAAATACCCATGGGTTACCGTCTCGCCTCGGATAAGTATCTCACCGTCCGGCGCGATCTTTATCTCAACACCCGGAATCACTTTTCCCACCGATCCTCTGCTTACCTTTAAGGGATTATTGAATGTGACTATCGGAGCGCTCTCCGTAAGGCCATAACCCTGAATAACCACGAATCCAAGACGGGACCAAAATTCTTCCAGCTCCGAATCAAGTGGAGCCGCACCAACAATTAAGCTCCAAAACTTAAGCCCGAATAACCGATGAACTCTCCAGTGCTTAAGCCAGCGCCTTGCGATATGCAAGCTTCGGTCAGCTAATTTTGATTCGCGTAACTTTTGGGTGACAAGATGCATCCGCAAGACATCGAGCATCTTTGGAACGCATACCAAAACCGATATTCTCCTCTTTCGAATCTGGCGCACGACATCAAAGGGGTTATAACCATGCATAAAGATCACAGTTCCCCCGATCATCGGTACTACAAACAGCGCCAGCGCCTGGCCAAAGAGATGACTAAGCGGAGGAAGAATGAGAAACCGTATTGGTAAAAACAGCCTCAGATATTTACGGAATTTTGAAGCCTCGTTCTCAATCGGTGTCAGGTTTGCAATAATGTTTGCATGAGTAAGCACTACTCCTTTAGGTTCGGCTGTCGCACCGGAAGTGAAAATAATTTCTGCAACATCGTCTCGAGCAATGCGATACGAGCCCTGATAGTCCCCGCCATCATTCGCTCGACGACTCCCGGCGTTGTCATGATATTTAATAAACTCCGAATCGGCCGAACCGTTTGGCCGCGCGATATCAGCCAGGCTCCAGACTCCAACCTCTCCATCTAGGAAAGGCATCGCAGTCTCCTCTCCAACGAGAACCAGAGGAGCCTCGACGATACTTATGACCCTTTTCAAAAAATCTGGGGAAGATTGGTAATCTACAGGTACCAGTACAGCACCACTAATCAGGCACCCCCAAAATGCGATCACCCACTCGGGCCTGTTCTCACTCCATATAACCACATTATCACCCTTTTTTATGTTGTTACCACTTAGTCGAAGGGCGAATTCTCTAGCGGCGCGCGCGACGTCCGAGTAAGAGAATGTTTTGGAACGGTAACCGCTGTCGTAGGTTATATAGTCCCCCGGCTGAGTGGCAAGTTGGCTAAAGAAATCAACCAGGGTTTCATATCGCATTTCCGATATTATTAAAGATACCCTCCGATTAAATAATTGTGCAAACAGAACAATAACATTACGATAGCAATGGTAATTCAGCTAAAAGCTAACGCTTAGCTCCTTTGTCTATGTTGCGTTCGGGATTTTTTAGAGTTAGGTCTCAGGTAGGATATTGAAGAAACTATCTATTCGTGATCTTAATATGTCATCCGATTTATTTTTGAATACTCTCGGAATCAGAGAGCTATGCGTGTCACCATGTTACGTGACACGCATAAACTCTTTTTACTTCCAATCTAAACTAACTGAGTAAACAACCAATCAGTACTTACTTCTTCTTCTTGGCTGCACTCTTCTTAGCCTTGGCTTTGGCCTTTGGCTTGGCTTTTGCCTTTGCCATTCGTTCTCACCTCCCGTTAAACGATTTACAAGCTATATATAATACAATTATTTTAATAATGCAATAGGAATTTTTTGAATTCTGAAAAAAATAAATTTCCAACATAATCAAAATAGCTCCGCGATTTTTTAGAAAACAAAACTTCTTTCGATTTAAATAATCCTCTTATAATCAGATGAGCTCAAATAAATTTCTTATGCGAGTACAAATGACATGAGAAATTGTATTTATCTACACGCGTCGATAAGAATTCGAAGCCAAGAAAGGTTCCCGTGGAATTATGGAATTGTTTCAAAGAAGATCATGTAATCGAATTAGAAACACGAATCGATATCAATTGGCTTAATTGGATGACAAGGAAGTTCGTAGCTGAGGCTGTAAAGATTAACTACATACTTCATACGGCAGAGACAAAAACACTTTGAAACATCCGGGAGATCATGATTTTTCGGCGGTCTTTCCTTTTGATGTTGCCTACATATCAACGCGAATGCTTTCCGAAGCGAACAATAGATACCGTTCTAAACCCCATTTAACCAGTACAAAAGCTCTGCGTGAGGCTCAATGTCATTCATCTTCAGGGACAGGGGTTACTGATGGTTCTGGAGTGGGAGATTCCATCGGTTCTGTTTCAGGCTGCATTGATTTGAGCTCTTCATTTTCAGCGAGTAACTTCTGGTTTTCATCCTTCAGGGCGCTTAATTCGTTTTCAAGTTCTTGATTCTTTTTCTCAAGGTTTGACTTTTCAGATTGAACCTTTTGTAGTTCTATTTTGAGCATTTCGTAGTCTTCCTTCTTTACACCCTCTTCGCATCCAGAAAGCAAATTAAAGGAAAAACCCAAAAATAAAACAATTAATAAGATGTTAAATCTTTTCATAGCATTGTGCCCCCTTTAAAAATGACATTTTAAAAAAATTCAAATAACGTAAGCTAATTTTAAATGTCAGACTGTTTTATATTATACACTTGTGATCATTGAATACTCAAGGTGTTATCGATGCTTTAAATCATAAACCCACAAAAAAACCACTCGAGTATGAAATGAGGGGGATATTTATATTTGTGTTTCATCTCAATTCTCCAAGAGCATAATAATAGGGAAAATCTAAAAAGTGGAATTGCTACAATTGCTCGTAATGACGCGCAGATAACCCTCCGGGGTCGCTCCCAGTAATTCAACGGTGTTCTAATAGAGTTAAGATGAAAATATAAATGAACTCGATGTTTATTTCACCATTCGGTCAGACTGTGAACCGTCTTCTTATCCAACTTTTCAATCAACCTTGTGAGCAACTTCACCGAATTGTCGAAGTCATTTCTTCTAATGATCGCGCTGTGACTGTGTATATGCCTCGTAGGCACACCGAGAACGACTGTTGGGATCCCGGTTTTATGCAAGTGAATCACAGAACCATCAGTCGCCCCACCCTCCATTGCCGTGAACTGAAGCGGAATCTTTGATTTTCGCGCGACATCTATGACGAAATCTCTGAGTTTCAGGTTTGGTATCATGCGAGCGTCATAAACGAGCACTGTTGGCCCTGCACCAAGCTTTGTCGATGACTCCTCTGGCTTGATCCCCGGAACATCTCCGGCAATATCAGACTCCAATATTATTGCCACATCGGGATCCACCATTTCAACGCTCGTTGACGCACCACGCACACCTACCTCTTCTTGTACGGTCGTCACGCCATATATTGTATTTGGATGACCTTTTCGATCAAAACTCTGCAGTGCCGATACTACAAGCGCACAACCGATGCGATCGTCAAAGGCCTTTGCCATGTAGGTCTTTGGATTTGATAGCACAGCAAAATCACTCTTGGGCACGATCGGATCACCAACTCGAACCCCTGCGCTTGCCACCTCCTTTTCAGAACTAGCACCGATGTCGATGTACATGTTTTTTTTGTCGACAATCTTATTCCTCTCTTCCTGAGATAGCAGATGTGGAGGTTTTGCGCCAATAACCCCTACCACATCGCCCGAGTTTGTCTTGATGACGACCCTTTGGGCGAGTAGGACCTGGTCCCACCATCCACCCAATGTGGCAAATTTAATAAATCCCTCCGAAGTTATGTGCTTCACCATGAAGCCAACCTCATCCATATGCCCCGCAAGCATAACCTTGGGTCGCGGTGTTCTGCCATCCTTCTTGCAGATCAGACTGCCCATCTTGTCCTGTGTGATCTCTCCGTGAGGCTCTAAATAACTGCGTATTACTCTACGCACTTCTGCCTCATACCCCGGGACCCCTGATGCATCTGTCAAATCCCTAAGTAGTTTCTCTGTCTTATCCATCCCATTCTCCAATTGATCTAAAATCTTTATGGCTATTTTTATTAAACAGTAAGTAGAATATAATTCTATGTGATTAAACCAATCTTACAATTAAGGGAGGAAAAATGCTATCATACGAAACCTATAAATTGATACACCTACTGGGTGTAATCCTTCTATTCCTATCTTTGGGGGGCTATTTGACATTATCTTCAACGAAAACCCCCGTGAGTAGAAAGTTGATAGCACTCACACACGGAATTGCTGTTATAGTGATACTGGTCGCAGGGTTTGGTCTTTTAGCACGCCTCGGATTCAGTGCCTTTCAGAGCTGGCCTCTTTGGGTTTGGGTAAAAATCACTGTATGGATAATACTCGCAGTAATAGTTATTCTCATCAGGAGAATGCCAGAGCTTAAAATATCCTTATGGGTTATAATTCCTATTCTTGGGGTTATTGCTGCATATATGGCGATCTTTAAGGTTAGTCTATGATAAGAGTATAAAACCATTCGAATGACCCATGAATAATAGAAAAATTCAGGAGACCTGGAGATTCCATAATATCACAAAACACCCCGGAATGCCCCCTCATTTTCTGGACTGGGACAACCAGCCAATTCCGTTTAAAATCTATAAGGACATTGATCCGATTAAGATCCCTAACGATTTACCATGGTCTGATAGACCAACACTCGAAGCCCTTTTATCAGCGCCTGACCATAACGATATTGAAATAATTCCGGACCTCTCGACTTTAGGGCGTCTTCTCTTCCTCTCAGCCGGAATAACAAAGAAAAGGAGATACCCCGGTGGCGAAATTCATTTCAGAGCAGCCGCCTGTACAGGTGCCCTATACCATATTGACCTGTATGTTGTGACAATGAAGATACACGGGCTCGAAGCGGGCGTATATCACTTCGGGCCGCACGAGTTTTCTCTCAGAAAACTGCGGGACGGAGATCTAAGAGGGACACTCATTGAAGCGACTTCTCATGAATCTTCGACGTTAGAAGCACCTATAATAATTATTTGCACAAGCACATTTTGGAGAAATTCTTGGAAATATCAATCACGAGCATACAGGCACACATTCTGGGACGGTGGCACAATCGTTGCCAATCTCATAACGGCTGCAAATGCCTACAAGATCCCCACACGGGTCGTTTCAGGATTTGTAGACGAAACTGTAAATAAACTTCTTGATCTGGATACCAATCGAGAAGTGGCGGTGAGTCTTGTTCCCCTGGGCAGAACGAATCGGGAAGCCAAGAGCAAGCAAGTCGAATTGGAAAACTTACCATATGAAACAGTTCCACTATCCAGGAATGAGATCAACTATCCATCTATACGAAGAATGCACGAGGCTTCTTCACTTCCTTCAAAGCAGGAAGTACATGATTGGAGAAATAACACAACCGAATCTGAGTCAATAGATTCGAAGGCGCCGCTTTTTCCTCTCGACGTTAATGATTATCTCCGAGATGCCAATAAATCGAGGACAATAGAACAAACGATCCTAAGCCGCGGTTCTACCCGGCAATTTTCCCGAGAACCCATCACATTTAAGCAGCTCTCTTACATGCTGTTCAGCGCGACAACTGGAATCTCGGCAGATTTCCTTAATCCGTTCGGAGCTACGCTTAACGATGCATACATCATAGTAAACGATGTGGAATACATACGTAAGGGATCTTATTTCTATAATCAAAGAGATCAATCACTCGAAATGTTGAAGGAAGGTGACTTCAGAAAAGAAGCCGGTCATCTAGGGCTTGGTCAAGACATACCGGCAGATGCCAGTGCAGATGTGTTCTTTCTTGCTGACCTAGATCGAATACTCGAAAAATACGGAAATCGCGGATATAGAGCGGCCGAGCTCGAGGCTGGAATATTAGGGGGTAAATTATACCTCTCCGCATATTCGCTAGGTCTAGGGGCAAGCGGACTTACCTTCTTTGACGATGAAGTTACCGAATTTTTTTCGCCACATGCCGAAGGGAAAGCCGTCATGTTTCTGATTGCCCTCGGAAAATCCGTACGTAGTCGGAAAGCAAATTAAATGTGGGGGCCGCTCCCCAGTCAGTCCTAATGATGAAGCACCTGACAAATCCTGTTCGGCAAATGGGCACTAGATTCTTAGTTGCTAACTAGCTTAAGCATTTTGTTTACGACATAAGATCTCCTCCCACTTAAGAATGGGGAAGGGATTTTCTTCTTAAGATGAGCATCGTGAAATTAACATCAATAGTAATCACACATGTTTAAAAATCGTCCATAAAATCTTATACCCGGCCTTAATTGTTCCTGAAAAGGTTCCGGTCACTTTTGAAATTCCTATCCTCTTTCTATAACTCACAGGCACTTCACAGTATTTGAGTCCCATTTTCGCGCCCTTCACTTGCATCTCAGCAGTCCATCCGAAGGTTTTGTCTTCCATATTCAATTCGAGAAGTTTATCAAATTTTATTGCTCTAAATGGCCCCAAGTCAGTGAATTTCGCTCCATGAATTAACCTCATCAAAGCAGTAGCTAAAGCATTTCCAAAGACTGCCTGGGGCAACATAGATCCCCTTTCGCTCCTACCTGATCTTCTTGAGCCTATCACCAAATCATAATCTGATTCCAAAATTGGTTTAACCAAATATTCCATCTCCTGGGGAAAATCGGAATAATCTCCATCCAGGAATACGATGATATAAGGCTTCTCAGCCTCAGGCTTGGACTTTGCATAATCAATACCGCTTAGGCACGCAAATCCATATCCTCTTCTATCTTCGCTGAGCACGGTAGCCCCGGCATCTCTTGCTTTTCTCTCAGTACCATCTCTTGAGCCATTGTTGACCACCACTATCTCATAAACCAGGCCTTTTGGGATATCATTTATCACCCTCACAATTGAATCCGCTTCATTGAAGGCCGGGATGATTACCATGATTTTTTCATTCATGACGATCGAATTTAAGATTATATTGAAGTGTCCTAGAATACAAAAAGATCGAGCGTGATCCTTTAATCGTCTTTCCTGAATGCTACCCCGCTCTGTCATTCCAGACGATTTTTGTCGGGAATCCACAAACCAGTGATTGGGAGGAATTTTAAATCCTGGGTTATGAGCGAGGCGAAAAATCGAGGGATCTGCGTGGACTTACGAATCTCACGAATCCCACCGAGAATCAATACTCCTCAACGTCAAGAAGAGAGCACAAATTAATGATAATGGAATAAATAAGGAGAATTAAAATATACCTGCGAGGAAGAACAAGAGAAAAACAACTCATTTATTCATGCCTGACCCCATATCCTTTACCTGTAACTCCAGCAGGTTTTGACGGATTTCGACGACAATACAGGAGGTGGATATGGCTTACACACTTGAAGGACGTCTCTAGAAGTTTGCAATTGTGAGGTCCTTTGTCCTTGCTGGATCGGCGAGGATCCAGACTACGGCACTTGCGAGGCATCGGTGGCGTACCACTTCGACAAAGGCGAGATAGATGGTGTGGATGTTTCGGGTCTCACGCTTGGATTCGCGACGTTTATACCAGGAAATGTAATGGACGGAAACTGGCGAGTTTGTCTCTTCATTGACGAAAATGCGAGCAAAGAGCAGGAAGATGGCCCTGCTGAGCGTATATAAAGGAGAGAAAGGCGGACCGGTAGCCGATGTCGTAAAGCTCGTGGGTAAATTTGTTGACGTGAAGCGGGCACCAATAACCTTCGAAGTCCATGAGGGTAAAGGAAAATATGCAATTGGTGATTCCGTTTATGCAGAAATGGAACCATATCGCGGCCCTGGTGGCAAACCGACCCGTCTGGTAGAGAGCATTTTTACCACCATTCCTGGATCACCTGCTTATGTCGCCAAGGCCAGCTCATTCAAGATGGACAGTCCTGAACTCGGGCTAAACGTGGATATTAAAGGTCGCAACGCGATTCAGGGGTACTTTAAATTTGAAGCGCAATAGTGGTAAACCTTAGATTATTTGTATCTCCCTGTGACGGCGTTGTTTAAAGCCTCGATGGAAAGTCGCAATAAACTTAGTTATTAAGTTTTCCGCTAAAATTGACTCACGCAGTGCCACGCGATAGTCAAGACAGTAAATCCCTCTTAGAGAAAGGGGATGCACCCCTTTAATTTGCCCTCTAATTCAAATCCGATATCTCAGGCCTTGAGGCGGTAACCCGTCTTGAAGATCCACCACACGGTTGCAACACATAAAGTAAGAAATAGCAGTGTCATACCCAAACTGACAACCACGTTGACGTCGGAAACTCCATAAAAGCTCCATCTAAAACCGCTGATCAGGTAGACCACGGGATTAAACAGCGTGATCTTCTGCCATATAGGCGGCAGCATGTTGATTGAGTAAAAAGTACCGCCCAGGAAGGTAAGCGGAGTAATTATCATCAGTGGTACAATCTGTAGTCTCTCGAAACTGTCCGCCCAAATGCCGATTATGAAGCCGAAGAGGCTGAATGTCAGTGAGGTAAGAACAAGGAAGCCAATCATCCATAATGGATGTGCAATCTGATAGGGAACAAATAACCGCGCCGTAGCCAGTATGAGCAATCCCAGGATGATTGATTTGGTAGCCGCAGCACCTACATAACCAATTAAAATCTCGATGTAGGAAATGGGCGCTGAAAGGACTTCGTAAATAGTGCCCACGAACCTCGGTAAATAGATACCAAAGGATGCATTGGCGATGCTCTCGCTCATAAGCAACAGCATTATCAGACCGGGAATTATGAAGGCGCCGTAGCTAACCCCCTCGACCTCTCCCATGCGTGATCCGATCGCCGCTCCAAACACCACGAAGTATAGCGAGGTCGAAATGATCGGAGATGCTATGCTCTGGAAAAGCGTCCTCCAGGTGCGTGCCATCTCGAAAAAATAAATTGAGCGTATTGCATAGATGTTCATTTTTTTTCACTCACCAGATCGACGAAGATTTCCTCAAGAGAGCTTTGGCTGGAATGGAGATCTCTGAAATCAATTCCATGTTGATTCAGACATCTTAGCAACCCGGCAATACCCGTCTGGTCACCATGAGTGTCGAAGGTGTATATTAGTTCATTCCCGTCGGCTGAAAGCTCAAGCGACTGTCCGGCCAGTTCATCAGGAATTGATTTTATAGGATTCTGCAGGTGTAGCTTTAACTGCTTCTTACCCAGTTTTTGCATTAATACAGCCTTGTCCTCCACTAAAATAATCTCGCCCTTGTTGATTACCCCGATCCGGTCGGCCATTTCCTCGGCCTCTCCTATATAATGCGTCGTCAGGATTATAGTCATACCGTCTTCTCTCAGACTCCTCACCATGTCCCACATATCGCGGCGCAGTTCTACGTCGACACCGGCAGTGGGTTCATCGAGAAAAAGTATCTTCGGTTCGTGTGATAGTGCCTTGGCGATCAATACGCGGCGCTTCATGCCACCCGAGAGTGACATAATCTTCGAGTCCTTCCTATCCCAAAGTGACAGATCCCGAAGTACCTTCTCAATATAAACTGGGTTCGGGGGTTTTCCGAAGAGACCGCGGCTGAAATTCATCGTATCCCACACGGTTTCGAAAACATCTGTAGTAAGTTCCTGGGGTACCAGACCTATCTTGGATCTTGCCGCTCGGTAATCTGAAACGATATCATGACCATCCGCTAGTACAGTGCCCCCGCACGGATTGACTATCCCGCAAATGATACTGATAAGAGTTGTCTTTCCGGCGCCGTTCGGACCCAGGAGTGCAAAGATTTCTTCCCGGCGAATCTCCAGATCGACGTTCTTTAGCGCCTCAAAACCCGAGGCATAGGTTTTGCTCAAAGTTTTGACTGAAATAATCGGCTGCACTGAAGCTCCCTAAACGCCAGAAAATCTATATTATATCTAGTAGAAAGGGTTCTTTAATTGATTAATCAACGTTATCTCAAATTTAATTTATATAAATCACTGCTCGCGCATCAGCACAGGAGACGCGCCGAGGCTGTCTATCTTAATTACCTCGCCGGTTCTTCTATTTACCTGGCCAAATTGTAGAACACCCGTCGGGCAAGATTGCACGCACGCACTGCACCTAACGCACTCCGGATCTTCCATTGGAATACCTTTGTTCGCAAAGTTCATTACATCTATTCCCTGATGGCAAACCGATGTGCAGACATTACACGAAATACACTTTCTTCTTATCAGAAAGGATACGAAACCGGCTAAATCTCGCGTAGATGTGCATCAAAGCCGCCAGTGGGCAGGCAAACCTACACCATACACGTCCACTAAACCAGAAATACACCCCATACCCTATTATTCCAGCCAGGAAAAGATCAACAAACCACTTGTAATTAATCTGGATCCCGAAAAAACTCCAATTATAAAGAAGCCCCTCATAGATTCGATTAAAGAGATTCCCAATTGAGGTATCGGGCAATATCCAGCTGACAATTCGAAATATTAAGATGAGAAAGGCCACCGCCAATATTACCTGTCCAACCATGTTCAACCTATTCCAAAATGCACCGTGTGGCATCTTCTGCCTTTGTGTGTCACCCAAGGTCTCTGCCATAGCTCCACAGGAACAGATCCAACCACAATATGCGCCCTTACCCCAAAAATAAATCAATAGGGGGATGATTACAAAAGTCTGGACCAGACTAATGATCAACCAACCCCACATGGGCTGATAGCTAAAGACATTCCAGATGAATAGTGGCCAGGCAAGTATAAAACCGAATGCCCTCCAATATTCTCGTCCGTGCTCATAGTTGACTTCGGGAAAGAGGGAGTCGGCCACAGATTTCAATACCCCAGAGTCGAACAATCCATTGTGGCCCATGTACGGCAAAATTATGTATGGTAATAAAAATAGAGGAAGTACCTGGAAAAACGTTAGAGACACAGTCTGTACCGTCACGTAAGGGGTTTTTCGTCGCTTGATTCTGAGTATACCAAAAATAATAATGAGTGACGTGTACATTAAACTATAATAAAAGCCGGGTTCTTCAAGGTTTATCGTCAAAGTACCTAATAGGGTAGAAGGATCGGCAGCCTTATCAGCGACAAATGCACCCAAGCCATAAATAAAATCTGGCACATTGTAAGGAAACCAATTATGTGTTTCAAAAAACCTTGATAAATAGCCCCCCGATTTCCAATGGTAGACAAACGTGACAAAAAGCAAAAAGAGAGTTAAGCCAACCCAACCTTTTGCGCCAATCTCACCTTTGATCTTAATGCCGCTGCGACGAATAAAATCCAGTGGAGCCTCACGACCTATCATTGTAAATACCGCTTGATTTGGAATAGATACTCCCTTTCCATCAGCATCTACAAGTGACACTTCATTTTCGGTGACGCTCTTTACCTTAGTCTTCAACAGCAATTTGATTTTTCCTGGTGCATGATCCGAAGGGATAAAAGCACCCGTACTCGTCGTTACGCGCTCTGACGTTGGGGTCTCGACCCCAACAGCAGCCATGGGATTTGAAATCAATTTGTTAAGCCGTTCTATGTTTTCTGGTTTGGGCCTTGAGAATTCATCCTTCCTGTAAGACAACGATACATAGCCACCGCACTGCGCTAATGCGATTGCTGTCTCTAAGGCAGTATCGCCGCCTCCCACCACCAACACATTTTGGCCACAAAAATCCTTTGGATCATGCAGACGATTAAAAACCTTATCCAGATCCTCTCCCGGAACACCGAGCTTCCTGAAATTTCCCGAACGCCCAATCCCAATGATTACCCTTTTAGCAAGCAGGTTTTCTCCGTCAGGTATAACAACCTCAAAAAAATCATCCCTTCGTATGACTCTTTCAACCCTTGCAATTCGAGGCTCTATACCCCTTCGAAGTGTCTGTTCTTTAAGCTCATCTACCAGAGGTTCCTTTACAGTAGCGGAAAATTGGAGATCACCGGCTGGGGTCATATCTCTAGGGTAGGTATAAATAGGTTTACCCTTAGGGAAATTTACTATAGTCGAGAAGGGCTCGGTTGCTTCAAGGATCTCAAAGCTCAATCCTGCTTTCCTTGCCTCTAACGCCGATGCCATTCCCGACACCCCTGCTCCAACGATTACTAAATCCACTAGCCCCTTCGTTTTCTCTTCGGATTTCTGTCGTTTAAAATCCTCACCTGCTAGAATATTCTTGACAACCTTGGCCCCACTATCGGAAGAAAACTTAAGAAGAGGGATTCCCGTTAAATCACCGACAACGTACAGTCCAGGAATATTAGTTGAATAATCCTCATTAACAAGGGGTAGTTTTTCTACAACGCCCGCCGGCCAGCGGGTATGGAGCCATTTTGTATATTTAGTTATTACAGATAGCAAAAGGTATTTACACTTTTTTACAGTTTAGTCTGTATGTTTATACATAATCGGTTAAAAAAAACAATAAATAACCCTCCCGCGGTATGTCAGTCCCTAAACAAGAAGTCTTTCCGTTAACGATGCACAGGAAAGTAGGGTTCCGTGCAAAATTACATTGGAAGCCCTTGGGCGAGCTAAAGGCCATTAGCGACTTAGACAATAGTCCGCTTAACCCTTATACAAAAGATTCTCTGTTTTCTCGTGAAAAGTTCCGAACGGCACCGCATCTATAAAGATAATATCCTCTTTCCGGCGTCGTACAAAGTAATAGGACCATCCTGTGAAACCGTGATCGCCAAGCAATTTGCTTCAGCGCTCATCTTAGCAGCACTGCTGTGACGAGCACCTTTACCGATTCCAACATCAGCCTTGGTATTGGCTTCAGGTCTAAGTAGAACCATACATGCCCTGAATAGACCCTGATTTGTATCTATAATTGTTGCTCCGTCCTGCTTGGCAAAGTTGATCAATTCGCGATCGGATATCTTTTCTATAGGAGTGCTGAGGAGGTTTGCAAAGGCGGCTATCCCCGGGGGGTCGGAGCGTTTTAAAATTACCTCCGAGTCTCCCAGGACTATAATTGCACCTAAATTCTCCTCCGACATCTGGAATGCACAGCGTAGTATCCTTGTTAACAATTTCAAATCGATCTGTTTTTGTTCAGCCAGTCTAGCGACAGATTCCTCCAAATACGGTGTACTCTCCGAATACCAGTTTCCATCTGTGTATCGACCTACGAGTTGGCCATTTGCAAATACTCGTACCTGTCTACCGCCTTTAGGCACAAAGAACACAACCGCATCACATTTTTCAGAGATGGCTGCGTGATGACTGAACTGTGGTCCAAGAAGAAAACTGGCAGGGTGATCCAGTTCTCTATCTAGCTTATGTATCTTCCTCACGTAACCAAGTTTATCCACACCGTAGGCAAACAACACGCCGTCTACCACCTTAGCAAGCGTAATCACTACCTGACGCATCCGGCGAATATGATCATACCTTTGAAGTTGAATCTCGCTTTCCGGTAAGACATGTGAAACTCTGGAAGGATCCCCGACTATTAATGCAGTGGACAGTGGCTTTTCTTCGCTCTGCATCTGTGCAATTGCTGAAACAGTATCACAAATATGGACCATTGAGGTGATGTCGATTTGCTTCGCCCTTGCAAGGTCGAACAAGAAGCCAATACCGGCGTCCTTTATCCATGCGTCAAGAATGTCTTGCTTCTCTAACAATTCACGAAGATGCTCAGGCTCTAGTTCCACCTGAGTTACCGCACTCTCTTCCAATCTAATTGTCATCGGATACATCGCCTCTGTATGGACAGAATAGCGTTCTGCAATTACATTACGGTTGACCTTCATGGACTGTGTTAGCTCACCCTTCTCCCCGGAAAAGGGCTGATCTAGAAGTGTATAAGCCTCTATTCGCTCCCAAGGGTCTAATTTGCTATTAATTTCGGCAACCACTTTGTCTAAGAGGGAATGGACTTCAGGGTGATACATGTTAAGCGTTCCAACCTCTCCTTCTGCATGTTCACGCAGGTGCGCCGCAAGTGCTTCATAATTTGGCACGATGAGGGCCGAGACATAGGGTCTCCCTTCTCCTAATACCACAGCCTGATAAATGTACGGATTTGAGGTTAATACCTTTTCAACCGTATCTGGCATTATCTTTAGCCCTTTTGACAACTTAATCACTGACTGTTTATATCCAGTTAAATATAGAAAACCATCGGAATCGAAGCGTCCTAGGTCCCCTGTATGTAACCAACCATCAGAATCGATCGTTTGAGAGGTTTCTTCGGGCTTCTTCCAGTACTGTTTCATTACAGTTTCACCCCGGACCAGAACCTCGCTATCATCGGCAATACGAATTTGGAAACCAGGTGCCACCTGTCCACAGGTTCCGGGACGGTTTGCATCAGAAGCACAAAGAGCGGGAAATCCGCCAGACTCGGTGACATGATATAAATTGAAGGCCTTCAATCCTATAGCCTCTGCGAAATCTACCAACTCTTCAGATATACTTGCACCCGCCAAATAAATCCGACGAAGTCTACCCCCTAACATCCCCCTGATCTGACTAAAAAATGTCATGTCAGCACGCCTGTAACGTTCACGTAATTCATTTGATGCCGTCAGACCTGCAGAATGATACTCCTTACTAGTGGCTAAAGCCCAGAGAAAAATGCTTTGACGCGAACCGTGAAACTTACTAAACTCAGTTATGACCTTGTTGTATATATTCTCGAGTGCAAATGGAATTGTCAGGACAAAGGTAGGACTCGTTTCCTGGAGATTCTCAAACACGGTGTCAATACTCTCGGCCAAAGAATTGTTGACACCAGATAGAAAGTAATCAAGTGATACCTTTAGACTTATGGGGTTTCCCCAGTTGAGAAGTGTAAAGCCCATATCATCCTCTTCAAAATTTAACCATTTTGACATATTCTCTAATGATGTATACATCTGGAAATGGTTAAATGCCGCCCCCATTGGCTTATCGGTTTCCTTTGCGGTATACAAAATTAGGGCGAAATCATTTGGGTCAATTCCTTCTGCCAATGTACGAATTTCGGCCGTATCTTTATGAGCGATCGACTGTTCTAGAATTGAATTAAGCAAGATAACCTCGGACATGGATTCAACCGACTCGTTAACAAGAATGATTGTTTTCAAATCAGGCAGTTCCCCTTCATGGTTGCGAATTTCATTGTAATATCGTTGATCTTGAATTACGGCAACCCTGGCTCCTGAGTCTTTTAGTATTAATCTAAACATGTCCGAGCGGAGGCTTGTCGATAGAGGTACGGCGACGCAACCTGAAAACATAGTAGCAATAAATACCGCCAGCCACTCAGGGGAATTTTCAGCAACAATCGCAATCCTCTCGCCCTTGCCGAGTCGGAGAGATTGTAAAAATAGCGCAATTCGAAAAACGAACCCTTGAATTTGCATATAATTATAATCTCGATACCCGAAGCCCCTTTTTACCTTGAAGCAGTTGCGCGATGCAAAATTATCAAAAGCGTCAAGCAAAGACCGATTAAAACTATCCTTACTTCTCTTCATTTGTCCCGTTCTCTCTATGTGTCTTATTTCACAATAAGGTCAGCCAAATCATGCAATTCCAGGGTTGTTCCCTTCGAACGATATATTGCCTGCTCTAGTAATCTGTCCAGTTCACTGACGTTTCCAGGCCAATCATGGGCTTGGAGATATTCGACAACTTCATGGGGTATTGAATCTATTTTTTTCTCCAGCTTATATCCATGTTTATCAATGAAATGTTTCGAAAGCAGTGGAATATCCTCTTTGCGATCACGGAGGGGCGGAATGGTGACCTGAAAACTATTTATTTGATTGTATAGCTCTTCACCGAGTTTGCCCTCCTGGAAGAGCTCACCCACATCGGTTTTTGATGAAGCTATAACCCTTACATTAACCTTAATCAGACGGTTATTTGAAGATCTACTAAAAACCCCTTCCTGAAAGATCCTAGCTAAGCTGTACTGTAATTCCAGTGGTATTGCGCCAATCTCCTCCAGATAGATAGTTCCATTATTTGCCATTTCAAATCGACCAATCCTAATGGAGAGCGCGCCCGTAGCCGAACCCCTTGCCTCGTGTCCGAATAGCTCCAGCTCAATTGCTTCTTTAGACAATTCTTCACAGTTTACGCTAATAAACGGTCTCTGCCTCCTCGGGCTAATCTCATGAACAGATCTAGCTATCAGTTCCTTTCCAGTACCAACTTCACCTTGAATCAATAGTACTGAATCAGATGATGCATATTGGTAAACCTTAAAAAGAGACCTTTGAAGTGACATGCTTTTGCCTTTCACATCTTTAAAAATGTGGCTGCTTTCAAAACCACCATGTATATTTTCACTTTCGTCCACCAGCCGATCTTTTAATCTTTCGACCTCTGAAAGCGCCTCTTCCAGCGCTCCTTTTTGTCTGGCATTATTTAATGCTACCGTGATTTGCTCCCTCACTATTTCCAGGAGTTTCAACTCATCCTCATCAAAGGCATCTTTCTGGAGCGAATTTACATTTATCACTCCGATCGTCTTACCTTCGTATAGAATAGGCATGGATAAATAGCTCTTTATGCCGAACTCCCTACCGGCGGGACCAATAACCGTATCTTGATCCACATCCGCACAATATCTATAACGCTCGTCCATGATAACCTTCCAGGCATATCCCTTTGGATACGGAATTCTTCCAACCCTCTGCATATACCAATCACTGTAACCCCGTTGAGCTTTTAACACAGCCTCCTCACCTTCCACTATGTAAATTGCTACACTGTCTGCCCCACCTATATTTTCGCTGATTGATTGTACGGCGTTATCCATAACGTCCTCGAGATTCGTTGACTGGTGAACACTCCTGGTCACGGTGCTTATTATAGTCTCATACCTGTTCTTTTTAGATAATTGATCAAGGCTTTCCCTAAGCGCCCTGTCCGATTCAAGCAATGCTTCAGCCTGTTTAGCATTGTTAATCGCGACTTCTATCTGCTGTGAAATGATCGCAAGCAGATTTAACTCTTCTTTGTCAAAGGCACTCTCCTTTAGTGAATTTATGTTTATCGCACCTACGGTTTTACCCCCAAAGTGTATAGGCATGGACAGATAACTCTTTGTACCCAATTCAATCCCGGCGGGCCCCATCACCTTATCTTTTTCTGTATTCGCAGAATATAATGGCTTGTCATTCGTGATAGTCTTCCAGGTTACCCCTTTGGGGTATGGAATTTTACTTAAACGCTCTACAAACCAATCGGGGAACCCTCTATAGGCTTTCAAACCGGCATCATTTCCCTCGACAAGCCAGATCCCCACATTTTCGGCTCCAGCTATGTTTTTACTCATGGATTCGACTGCATTTTCTAGCACTTCTTGAAAATCAATGGATTGGTGAACGCTCCGGGTAACAGAACCTATAATAGTCTCATATCGGTTTTTTCTTGATAGCAGCGAAAGACTCTCTTTGAGTGCTTCTTCAGCAATCTTTTTCTCAGTTATGTCACGTGAGGCAATCACAGCTCGGACTTCTCCATTGGCAGTCTTCAATGGTTTGCCAGAGCTTTCAATCCATCTCCACTGCCCGTTTTTGTGTTTGATTCTGAATTCCACATGACCAGAGGAGAATGTTTCCATTATTCTCTGAAATTCCCGCTTTACGGTTTCACTATCATCTGGATGAATATTTTCGAAAATATTTTTGCCCTCGAGCTCCTCTGGTTCGTAACCAAGAATCTCTTTATGATTAGCGCTCAGATACAAAAAGCGTCCGTCGATACCAGCCTCGCTAATTAGATCATAGGTATGTTCAACAAGCGTACGATAACGCTCTTCGCTTTCACGAAGAGCTTGTTCCGCTCGTTTTTGATTCGTAACATCCCGAAAGCTCCAAACCCTCCCGAGTATATTATTGCCAATCACCTGTGGCTTAGAATAGCGCTCGAAGTACCTTCGATCCTTAAACTCCAACAGATCATAACTTTCGGATTCCGGTTGATCATATAATTCCTTTACCTTTGAAACAAACCGTTCCGGTTCTTTTAGCTGTTTCAAGACGAATTCTAATGCCCTGTTGTCATCTTTCGACTCAATGATGGAATCAGGGATATTCCACATATCGACGAATTTTCTATTGAATCTTATTATTTTCCCTTCTCTATCAACCACTAGAATCCCGTCCGCGGTAGATTCGAGGGTCGCAATTAAAAGCGAATGGGACTCCTCCAGTTCCGCCTCTATTTGCTTGCGGTCCCTAGATTCAAAAGCCAGCGATATAAAATCAGCAATAGATGCCGCAAAGGCTTGATCCTCGTTTGTCCATGTCCGCGCTGGTCCTACATGCTCGTGACAAACCAGACCAATCATTTTCCCGCCTTTCCATACTGGAGCGTCTAAGAGCGAACCAATCCGGTTTGGTAGCAAATATGTTTGTGAAAACTCTTTCGTCTTGGGATCGGTATGTGCGTCGTGAGCAGCTATGATTCTTTCTTTTTCCAATGCTTCAAAGTACGATGGATAATCCGCGGAAGCTAATTCAAGTCCCTTTGAGTGTTGGTTTGAACTCATTTCATAATGGTCAATGCAATATATCTTCGAGCGATCGTAATTGTAAAGCCATACGTTAACTCTATCCACTCCCAGCGTCTTAGCAGATGCTTCTATTATTTCCCTCAGGGCATTCGTCAAATCCCCCTTCTCCATGAATCTGCTCTTAGCGATTTTCACAAGGACCTCATTCTGTTTTCGAAGGCGTTTTTCGATATCAATCAATTTATTTGTGGAATCTTTCACTTTCCTCTTCCCCTTAATCAAAGTTTTAGATGACGTTGAATAATTTTCAGAGGGCTTACTGCTTATACGCTTGGTTGAATTTGGCTCACTTTCTATCCGGTTTTGCTTATTTTTAACTTTTCTCATTTATGATCACCGAATCATCAACCCTTTATAAAGCGACAGGGTGGTCTTATTATAGCCCCATATTAATTTTCATTGCGAGTAACCCAGGGTTAATTCGAAGGGGATGAAGCAAACCCAAAAATGGGATTGCTTCACTTCGTTCGCAATGACAGTGTATAACCAGCCTGTAGCAAACTACAGGAAATTTGTTTTTAAAGATTACACAATTTTGAATTATTTAAACAGAGAGGAAGCACAATCCTCTTGCATTATTAACTAATCACATTAAATAAATATATTTATGTAATTCGAAAATCTAGAATTAACACTTGCCAATTGATTTTCTTTAAACAACTCGTTTGGAGACCAATCAGAATTTGTACAAAATATTTTAAAGCAACTCATGAAGCAAAGTGACACAGGCTCTGGATAGATTCCGCCAATGACAAAAAGATAGTTAATCCTGTAATCCCTCCTTAGTAATCTTTGTATTTAATACCTAATTAACGTTGCATCCAACAGGAAAAGCCCGCTCTAGTCTAAATTTCACCTCACGTCGGATCTTACATCCGAATCTACATAAACCAATCTAAATCTTGAAAGACAATAAGATTATTTAATAAAGTCAACCGGACATCAATTACTTAATATGTCACATTAAGTGTGGTTAATATCCTACTGATATCCCTACAAGTTCCACCAATCACCAGCCCTGACTAGAAGTGCGCGGGCATACTCCACGTGCGACCACATAAGCGGTTTCGAGAATTGAATGTAACCACCCTCGCTGCTGGATTCGTCTCTGAATGTGCACCTTTTACCTGTCTCTTCGTATGATCTCGACATATTGTTAGCCTCCTCCAGGATCTTATTGAAGTCAACATCCTCAAGCAGAATCGGCTTGTAGAATTCCTTATTAAAATCTGTCCCGGTCTTCCATTCTTTCTCCATAAACTCTTCATACCTCTGAACCGTGGACAGATGCTCAGGAATGTCCCCTTTCTCATCCTTGAATCTATCAATCATACCAAGCAACTCGTCTCCCCGCTCGATATCATCCTTCCAATAGTGATATTGTGCCAGAATGCCAGTGTACTGCGTCCAGGGGCCATTCCCCGCATGGATATGAGTTGCAAAATCCCTATAGAAGGGCAGGTATCTCATGATCATTCCGAGTTCCGGATCCCAGAGCTGCTTTTCGATGTACTGGATACTGTTTTCCATCTCGGGCTTATAGTGCAGAAAACCATAATAAAATGGACTCAGGAGAGTGAAATCTGGACGCATATCCATATTCCCCTGGGGTTCTATGCGCCTCACATATCTGTGCCCCGACATGAAGAGTTCACTGACAGAATACAGAAACTGTTTTCTGAAACTCAGGTGATCCCTCGATATGATGTGCTTTTCATCTAAGAGTGAGGCCACTTCACAGGCCAGCGAAAAGGCATAGAGATAGGAAAAGTTAACCCAGCAGGTATACCCCTCTTCCATGGAAGACTCATGAATTGAGGTAGTTGAATAGAATAGGTTTAATTCCTTTGTGTACGAATTTTTCATGCTATAATCCAGTGCACTATTCACACATTGTAGATAATCTTCCAGATTCTCGATGTCTTTTTTTAAGTAGTTGGCGGTCAACAAATAATTGCAAATGATTGATATTCCGTGCGCAACGTTGTCCTCTTGTCTATATATACTCTTGTCATCTCCCTCTATGCTGTAACGCTGGCCCCAGCACCCATAGGTTGATAGGCAATCCTTCATGAAAGTTGCCATCGACTTGATGATCTCAAACGACTGATCAGCTACGTCGTAACCATTGTGAGAGCCAGCCAGACGCCTGAACAATTGAACCGCACAACTCGTATCCCTTGGATAGATGTACGGGTATCTCGAATCAGGTGGAGACGCTAGAAGCAATTTGCCATATTTAGCCGATGGCAAGGTGCATTTCATTATGATTCCCATATGATGTTTTAGCTGCTCGTTCAGGGTAGCTAGATCATTCTTTTTCAGAGACATTTGTTAATCACCTCCAGATTTTCCACATCCTATCACGAAGGAACTTCAATGCACGACTCCGTGAGAAACCCAATATTTTTTAAACACATTGCGACGTAAATTAGTTTCGATTATTATTGACCCGGCAGTGCCTTAAACATATCTGTTTTTCCACACTCTGGACAGGTGTAAAACTCCTCAAGTATGCCACCAAGATCAAGGTCCATAGAATCAGGATCATCCAGGCAGCCGGTGTAATCGATCTTCTCAGCATTATGGTTCATATCCACGCCGCATTTATCACATTGCCTCTTGATGTATTCAGACATATATCCTCCTCGTTTGGTTTATGTAATTTATTTGTTTTTGATTATCATTTCATTAATTTTTTAATCCCTGCTTTCAATCAATGGATATGTTCTCCCGACCATATCTCAGGACCTTGGCCATCCATATAAGTTCCTTTAGAAATTTTTCTGCGCGTCTTACAAAGGCCTGATCTAGCAATTTCCCATTGCTGTCGAAAACATTTTGAACTTGAGAGAAGTTAACATCCCAAAAAATGGTAACGAGTCCCAATTCTCTCATCACTGGTAGAAGGTTTTCAATGACCCTTGAGCCTCCAAACGGACCAGCCGAAACCCCACAGATTCCCACGGCCTTATGTATATACTCCTTGAGATTGGTATCCAGCAAATGCTTCATCGGGCCAGGATAACCGTGATTATATTCAGGGGCCACAAGGATCAGAGCATCTGCCCTCGAGACTGTTTCTGAAAAATGTGGATCCTTTATCTGTTCTCCGGCATCGTTTAAAGAAAGCGGAACATCCCTGACATCGATTAGCTCAGTCTCAACACCTTCACACTTTGACACCTCGCCATGAATAAACTTCGCCGCATTCTCACTCATTCGCCCCTGCCTGGGAGTTCCAAGAATCACTGGTATAAATAATGGTCTTTCTGAACCCATAATTGGTCCTCCTGTTCTTTTTCATTACTGATCAAGTAATCTTAATCGAAACAAGTTTCTAAATTTAAGCAATCAAAGAGTCATGAACCCAACACAGCATCAAGTTATCGGACTGTTTCTATAATGTTGGAGCCCCGTCAAATGCCATTATGGCACAGGAAGAAAAATGTTGTCAAGGATTTATTTATAACTTCGAGATACTTCCTCAAAGATAAAGCGGAAATCCATACAACTGTGTCATTCATAAATACTTTTACTGGGAATCCGATTCTCCCTCAGTTGAAACGAGTGTGAGAAATCGCTTTTTCATGGGTCTTGGGCTTAATCGTAAGGGTTGATGCCCACGTAAGCCCCAAATGTACAGGCTCGTCCGGGGGATGACCCCTACATTCTTAATGTGTAGCCCTTTACCCCTGTCCCGATAGGTTCCCGGCAGGGGTCCTCGGGCATGACGGCGTTTGATTATAGTCTATCACACGCTCATAAGCTCTATCTCTGGCAAAAACACCAGATACTTCTCTCTTGGCGCCGTTCCAAACCTTTTTTCAATCGCTTTACCGTAGAGATCCAGCTGACCCCTGTACTTCTCCATATCGTTTGGTTTGATGTTTTTCGGATCGGTATACTTGTAATCAAAAAGCCTTATATTATTGTTCTGTCTTATCAATAGATCAATTTTCCTCCTTTCGGGTTTACCCGCAATTTCAAAATAAAAAGGAACCTCCCTTTCAATCGAGTCTGCCCTTCGTATATGTTCGAGTAGCTCCGATCTTAAGAAGACTTCGCCCAATTGAATTAGTTTATTCATGACCGAATTGCTAACAATGTAACTTTCATTTAGAACATAGCTCGCTGTATTTCTTATGCTTTCGCCACTAAAGTCCCATATCTGAAGAAACCTGTGCATCAGCGTCGCTATCTCCAAATGCGAAGGTTTTCCTCCAAGCTTTTGTATGATCCTTTCGTCCTTTGCATCGTCTGACAAGGATCCACCACGATCGACGTCGGGAAATCTCTCAATGAAAGTGTCTAATTCAACATCTCCGCTAATCCTTTTTTCTTCTACTAACGGAGGGGAATCCTCAGTTTTCCATATCGGTATATTCAACCCCAGCGTACATAAGCTTTTATCATCTATATTCGAATCTATCTGAAAAACGGTATTGAACAATCCTGCAAACGACGACTCATTAATTTTAATTTTCCCGCCTTTTTTAATTTGTCCACCAAATGAAATAATGAGCAGATCCATTGCCCTTGTCTTAGCGACATAGAGTGATCGCTTCTCTTCTTCCAGGTTATCGCTGCGCTCAAGTTCATTGATAGTCTCCCAAAGTTGAGAATAGCTGCCCTCATATCGAACCAGGAAACCACTGTCTCTCCTTGCAATAACACTTTCATTCCCGCCGCCTGGCCCATGGTTCAAATCCATGAGAATCACGATAGGGAATTCTAACCCTTTTGCTTTGTGAACTGTTAAGATCTTAACCGAGTCTTCCTCCTCCAGTTCTGTCTGTGCTAAGGGCTCGCTATCCTCTGAAATGCTCTTATCTATGTATTCCAGTATTTCAACTATTCCATGGCCGAGCGCCTCTAACCTGCCAAAAATGTTCATCAGCTTTTTTATATTTGCATATCTCGTTAAGCCTTCCGGGAGAGCCAGTAACGCAGCGGCATAGGAGGTTTTTTCCAATATGTACAACAGCATAGCCGACGGAGTGAAAGATAGGGCTTCTTGTCTCAGCTCTGATAAGAACAAAAGATACTCATTTACATATTCAACAGACTTTCGATTTGTATAGTACGCCAGCAACTCACCATCTGAGGCCCCAAGGAAGGGAGATCTCAGCACAGAAGCCTCAGAAATCGTATCGCTGGGGTTTAGAAGATACCTGATGAAGACAGCAACATCGCGTATTTCTTGCCGACCAAAGAATCCACTGCCGCTGGACGAGTAGTAGGGAACATTGTGTTTGCGGAGTTCATTTTCCAACAAGTAAATATTGCTTGTCGATCGACAAAGAACTGAAATATCTTTGTAGTCATAGCCATGATCGTGTAACTGTATTATCCTTTTCATTACACTGGATGCCTCCTTCTTCCTCCAGACCGAGGCGTCAGCATCAAAACTAAATATAAACTCTATGACTCTTTCGCCGTTATTTGCTTCAACCGTAGCCTCCATATGTTCATAGCCCTCATGAAAGAGCCTCTCGAAGAATCTGTTGTAGAATTCAATTAGAGATTGGCGAGACCGGTAATTTTTTAAGAATTTATCTATCCTGCCCGCATCTTTCTTTATATTGGTGAAAACCCCCAGGTCCCCTCCTCTGAACCTAAAAATCGATTGTTTGGGATCTCCTACAATAAACGTATTGGCACCGCAATCCTGGGAGAGAAGTTTAATGATCTCAAACTGAGTAGGATCCGTGTCCTGAAATTCATCCACCATAATAAACTTGAATTTACGGCGGTAGCGGCGCAGGAGGCTATGATTATTAAGTAATGATTTTCGACAGACTTTCAGTAAATCCTCATATTCGAGGTAAGAAGCCTTTGCTTTTTTACTAGTCACAAATGAGTATGTTCGTGAAGCCAATTTCAAATAATTCCGAGTCAATTCGGAATCATATAGATCCAAGATATTGTTGACCATTTCCAATAAGGAAGCGGCAACTGCCTTTTCAATCCCACTCGCACCCTTAAGTCCTAAGATCCCTTTGTTTATATCCAACTTATTCTTAATATGAGAAAGAAGCGTAGACCTGTCAGCGTTGCTTTTCCGATTCAAGAGATAAGATGAATTAGTCCTTACTGATTCTATTCGACTTTGCACGTAGCCGTTGGATGAATCTGGCAAGTCAGTTTTCACGCTTTCTATTAAGGTAGTTACCAAACGACTGCCATCAAGACTAGCTTCTCTATCCTTTGAAAAGACTTGACATTGATGCTCAAGATCAATATGGAGCCTACCAGACAAAGAAATGATTGAAAAAAGCCTTTCCCTGACCCTGTTGCGGTCATAGCCCTCCTCTGCCAGTACCCAAGACACAAGTTCATCCCGAGACTCCCAGAGCTTGATGATAAATTCATCAATAGCCTCTTCGATGAACAACCTCCGTTCAATACCTTCTATGATTGAAAAGCTGGGTGGCAGCAGAGACTCAAATGGATTTTCCTTTAGAATCCTTGCGGCGAAACCATGAATAGTACTTATGGGTGCATTTGGAAGTCTTTTTATGGCTTCCACGTTTATGTTGTTGGTCTCACCATATTTTTCAATATATGAATTAATTATGTCTCTTATTCTCTCCCTCATCTCCGATGCCGCATTTTCCGTAAAAGTGATAGCAACAATTCCATCGACTTTTGCCCTACCCTCTTCAAGAATTTTAAGGTACCTAGCAACAAGGGCTCTGGTCTTTCCTGAGCCCGCTCCGGCTTCAACAACAATGTCCCTGCTAAGGTCTAGGGCCACCCTCTGCTCATCGTTCAAATTCATAAACTCTTCGATTCTGCTTTTCATCTCTTTTCCCCTTTGGTCTTCTAGTCACGTATAATCATCTTAGTGTAATTATAAATAGCAAAGAGATTCGCGTACCCGATACACGATCCAGGATGCAAGATGCATGACGCATGATATCTATCGCAGTTTGACTGCAACTTGTATCGTGTTTCCTGCATCCTGCATCCGATTCTTGACTCTTGTTAACATTTATACAGATACTTTGCCGCACATTCATTGCAAGTTTACAATCGCCTGAAGGTCCCCCCGGCGCTCTGCAGAGGTCTGAGTACTCACACCACCCGCATGGACCCCTAACGTCCTTTCTCAATTCGACCTCCATTTTCTCAAAGCCCAACCCCTTTTCGTCGATAACCGGAGGGAAGAACCCCTTTCTCATCAGGCTTACGTAAATCCGAACCTGCCTTTGAGCATAGGATATTTGATCTTCCACACTCTTTTTTCCATTCTCTTGAAATCCTATCTCACTATCCGGCCTTTCCAGAAATCTGAAAAAGCCTCCAACCGGTTTTTCCCCGAGTTTGCTGAATGCATACAGATAAAGTGGAAGCTGGAGGTTTCGAAAATCAAAAAATTTTCTCACCGATGACGGTCTCAATTTGTAGTCTATAATAAGCAATCCCCGATTTCCTACATCAATTCTGTCTACTATCCCTGATAATTTTATATCGTCTATTTCGAAATCTATTCCTTTTTCGAACCTCGCTGGAAAAAAACCTAACTCGTTCCATTCTCCTATACGGATCAGTTCATGCCGAATAAATTGAGGCAAAACCTGTTCGGTTATTCTTTTTATAGTTAGCGCCCTTTTACCTTCAGAAAGCCAACTAAACTCCTCATTAAAATCCCTCTCTTTTAAAAGCGCCTTTAAAGATTCACTAATCTCTTCATAGCTTTTTTCCCTTACGTCGACCCTGCCCTCATTTTCTTTACTTAACGCAAGAAAAAATTCCCTTAAGATCCTATGATAAAAAAGGCCTAAGTCTAAAGCGTTGACATCATCTTCGATTTCATCTGCCTTTTTTAAATTAAGAATATGGCTGGCAAAAAATCTGAATGGACATTGGCCATACGTTTCCAGTTTTGTCGGGGAAAATTCATTTAATTCAGGAAGCAGTTCCGCATTGTCAATCTTCCCCTCAAATTCTGAATAAACACCATTGATCTCCAGCCTCCTAGTTTCGGCGTTTATGCCTCTCAAAACGTATTTTATGCTTTCAGGTAAATATTCAAGGTAGTTCTGGAGCTCAAAATTCTGCTTGCTATATAGGTAAAAAAGATGTTCAGCTAAATTAGATTTAGTATAGACATTCTTGTGCGATTTGAATCGATCTTCGAGGAAATGCTTTTCGGCCTTGGTCCCCAGTTTCGTCTCAAGCCCATACACCAGATAAGAAGGAAGGTTCGATCGATCCTTTTCATCACTGTAGGAATAAGAGATATAAAGCTTTTTCTCAGCCGATGATCTGATCAAATTGAATAACAAATCTTCTGATTCATAGTGATAGAACTCCTCATAAAGAGAACAACTCCCCATGTAATCATTGATATATGCCCTTTCGTCATTTTTTAAAATTGGGTCCCTGATAAACGGCAACGGGAAACTCTTTTCTGCAACACCTAAAACAAATAACACCCGAAATGTAGTCCCTCTTGTTTTTAATGCATCCAGTATTTGCACTCTTTCTGCACTTTCGGCACTAGAATGTGAAAATTTCTCCTCAATCCAAAGCTCCAGCAAAAGATCTATGAATTCGCTTAACCCCCCGACCTTCATGCCCTTAAATCTAAATTTTGAAAGATAGCGGAGCTCCTTAATAAAACTATGAAAACGTGCCCAGTTATTATGATCATCTGTATTACTGGAAGATTCCCTTACCGATTCATAAACAAGAAGCTCGTCCATTAGATTTGCTACATCCTCTGTCAATACTCCAACATTTAGGGAATTAAGCTTGCCATCAATTATAGATATTAACTCTATAACTCTTTCCACAATCCCAAAATTGTCATATTCAAAGGAATCTCTTAACAGCTCATCCCACGCTTTTACCCCTCTTAATGTTTTTGTCCTGCTTGATTTGAAATCAATCTGACACACGAAGTCATAAATCTGTTCATGCTTAAAATAAGCCTCTAAAAAGGGATTTCTGAGCAGGTTCAAAAAATGTTTTTTCTCAAAGCCGGAGGATTTCACACGAAGAAGCGTCAGGAGAAACTGACCCAGTCCCGACGCACCCAATCTCTCTGCAGTCGAAATAGAATAGGGAATATCTAGTCTATCTAATTCGCCAGCGTACAGGCTCTCCTTATTTACCATCGTTCTTGATACTATCCCTATTTCATCGGGTCGATATGCTCCACTGAGAAGTAAGCCCTTAATCTCGGTTGCACAAAATTCCAACTCATCTCGAAGTGACGGAAAAGAATGAATTTCTGTTTCACATCCGTTCCGGTTTGTCTTAACCATTCTTTCAATTTCAATTCTGCCAAACCAATTCTCGATTTTACCGGTCACTGCCGATTTGAATTCCGGCACCTCATCCAGAGAGGGAATATATATAGCTAGATCAAATCCAGCCTTGTCTATGGCTACTAAAACCTCTAGCTGAGATGGAGTGAAATCATAAAACCCGAAAACAACGATTTTCTTCGCACCCGGAAGAATAAGCGACAATCTGCCCTTCAAAGTGGATTCTGAAAGAAGCTTTAGTTTGTCTATATCATCTATAAAAATTTCCCGTTCCAGTCCGCCTTGATAACTCTTAAAAATTAGCGCCAGGTCCTTTAGCTTGTCCTTTAGATCGCCTTCAGCCTCCTTTTCGCTAATATCCGCCAAATCCTGCGGAGTAATCTTCGCATGCTTTAACTCCGCGATAATTTTTAACAGAGATTCGGAAAACCCCTTTACAAGAAACTTGTCTTTAAAATAAGAGAATCCTGCATTCATCTCATCTACAATCTCCTCCATGATAAAGAGCCTTCCCATCCTGGAGATTACATTGCGACGTTCAGTAGAATTCAAGTTAGAAATAAATGACAATTTCCCAAAAGTGAGCAGTCTATCTCCCCAAAGACCATTTCTTTTAAGAAAAAGGTTCTCCGCCTGAACTATAGCGGGTATATCCGGAAGTAAAAAATATGTGGTCTGATCATCTAGGTTTATATTCTCTTTTTCAACAACGCCCTCAAAACTTTCACCGCTCTCTGTTTGAACGATTCTCATTTGCTTGAACACCTTCAATTTAAATGATCGGTCATCAAAGCTTAAAGTTGAACCAGTAGGTTTTTCAATTTACTCATTATATCTGTATATTTATAAGAGGAGGAAAGCAGCATGGCTGATTTTTTGGATAAGTTAAAGCAAGGCTTAGATAGAAGCATTACCACGGTCGGTGTAAAGTCAAAAGAGTTGATTGAGACCCAAAAAGTTAAGGGGCAAATCAGCAGCATTGAACAAAAGAAGAGAAAGGCTTTCGAGGAACTTGGAGAGATCATATATTCACGGTACCATACACAGACGAGGTACGGAATTAGAACTTCATCACAAAGTGGTCTGCACGAAATGGAACTGGGTGAATGGGAATTCGCGCTCTTCGAAGTGTTAAAAAATCTCTGTGAAGGGAATATAAAAACTGATTTTCTCGACGAAACAAATTCAGACTTTAGAATCTCTGCCTCTTCAATACTTGAAAAGGTTAAAGAAATCTTGCCCAAAATTGATAAGCTACAGCCTTCACAATGGCTGGGCAGAGTTCTCACAAGATTCAACCTCCATGACGATAAAATAACAAAAAGAATAAAAGGAAAGCTTGAAACCATTTATGCCTTTAATAAGAAACGAGTCCCCTCGATAATTGAAGACGTTACAAATAGACAACGATTCAATGAAGAAACAATTGATACGAAGTGCAAAGAAATATATGAACTAGATGAACAATTAACCGAAAAAGAAAAGCAATTAAACATGATACACGAGATAGCATCAAAAGAGCTCGAAACATAATATATTGAAACTCCCTTTGGATGCAGGTATCCCTAATTCAAAAAAGTCCAAGAAGTCAGTGCCGTAAAAGCCACATATTTCGAGGAGAGAATCTTTAATATGTATTTTGTCCATATGACTTCCTATGACATTAAGCCTCTTAATACAATTTTTGAAAGGCCGTTTAAGTCCTTTTTTAATCCTGAAAAGGGTTAACAAAAACAAACCTATTCATGAAACTGTAAAAATTTTGTCCCCGAAATATCTAACATCTACAATTACGAGGAGAATACGCCGGTTAGAAACCCAATTTAAAACCGATAATCACGTCCAATCTAACGGCACCCTATTACCATGCTCATTATCCGAAGACACGAGTTCTCCCTTCACAGTGAATAGATAACTTTCATCATAGCTCCTGCAAAATATATAATCTGTTATTCTCCCAAACATATCATCATATCCACCGCTCTCGCGCTGGTGGTCAATGATGATTCTATGGATTCTCTCCACCTGATCATTCAATCCCGCTTCGTTTATGTCCTTGGGGAGATCTATCATCTTCCAGTGTTCAAGACCTATATGATCAACCAGTGCCTTATCTTTCGGCTTTGAAAATATATGATTTATCCACAAATATGGCCGAAACGTCCTTCTTGCATATTCCTCACGTCGCCTTAATGAAATTTCCTTCTGTTTTTCTACCTCTCTTGCCGTTTCTTCTAAGGCCTCTTTCACACGCTTCGGCATCAGGTTTAATGTTTTTGGCAATTTCTTCCTTATCTTCTCATTACACCTCCCTGTCCGAAATAGATTTTCAAGGCGGTTGTAACCCTCAATAAGATCATCCTCAAACCCAAGTCCCCTTACCACAGCCCTTTTTCGGCTTCGGTCCTCGCCGATGACCTGATTTATCAATCTTGATATTTCATACATATCGCACCTCCAAACTTGATTAGATTTGTAAATAACTTTGAATTATTGAATGGACATATTCTGTCCATTATTGAGTATAATTTTCTAAAACATAAAAGAATGAGGAGTTGACCTAATTGATAGAGATTCCTGAGCCCATAGGCAAATATGACCGTTTTTATTACCTCATCGAATGCCTTTCAAATCACAGGACGGGTGCAACCGTCGAGGAGATTGCGGCGGCCGTGATGAAAAGCGAAAAAACCGTGAGGCGTGATTTAAAAGCGATGGAGGGCAATATCTTTGACATCGACGTAATCAAACAGAGGGGAGATGACAAAAAATACAGATACAGAATAGAAAAGCACGCGACCAAATTCAGACCCCTGCTGCTCAGCCCCTACGAAGTCCTATCCCTTTACTTTATCCGTGGCTTTGCGCATTTCAAAGATATACCATTTATGCATCAGCACCTGGGTGAGGTATTCAACAAGATAGATATTTCGGCTGAAGAGGCTCAGAAGCGAACGGGAAATGATTTCTTCAAAAGGATTTCAAGCCTTTTCATACTGCCACGCGAACTTGGGGGAAAGGTCTATAGCGAAAAGGATCAGCTGAAATCGATTGAAAAGATTATCGAAGCAGCCATCAACAATCAGGCATGTGAATTTTACTATGGAAAAGGCGACATCGAAAAAGGTTATAAAATTATTCCCCTTCATTTCTTTAATTATAGGGATGCAATGTATATCCTATGCAAAAACATAACAAACAATGAGAATAAAATCATCACGATGGCGCTGCACAGGATAAAGGATGTTCATATCCTTGATGAATTCTTTGAATACCCGTCAGATTTCGATGTAAATAATTTTTTTAGGAGCAGCCTGTTTAATTTCGAGGGTGAGAAACATAAAATTAAGCTAAAATTCTCGCCGGAAATCAAAGACTACATATTAGAAAGAGAATGGTATCCCAACCAGAAGGAAGAATTGCTTAAAGATGGAAGCGTAATTTTAAACTTTGAAAATGAAATCAATCTTATCCTAATCGGCTGGATAAGGGGATTCGGATCAAATGTGATGGTTTTGCATCCGCCAGAGCTAAAGCAAGAGATAGTCAAGGATATAAAACAGAATCTTCTCCAATATGAAAGTAAAGAGCTTTCGGTTTAGTGGGTATGAAGGCAATGACGACCCTGCATCATCTTTACCAACCCTCATCCACCAGACTAAAACATATTTGGAGGAGATATTGTATTTACTTCGTTTGATCAATCGGTGAAAAACCATATAATCAGAATGGGCAGCATGATATTATGATCGAAAAGAACCCTTCATTGGATGAAGCTGAAAGGTGGATTGAATTACTAAGACTCGAAAAGCATCCAGAGGGCGGATACTTTAGACAAACCTACCGGTCCGAGGAAACAATAGATAAGGAACACTTACCTAAACGCTTTAATGGTAGCCGCAGCTTCTCCACTGCAATATACTTCTTATTGAAAGGCGATGATTTCTCGGCATTCCACCGCATCAAGCAGGACGAATTATTTCACTTTTACGATGGCTCGTCCCTAACGATTCATGTCATTGATAATTCTGGAAATTACTGCGAAATAAAGCTTGGTAGAAATATGAAAACTGGTGAAGTGCCACAGGCAACGGTAAAAGCGGGTTGGATTTTCGGAGCGTACGTTGATGATTCAAATTCTTATTCTCTAGTGGGAACCACAGTGGCTCCAGGATTTGATTTCGAAGATTTTGAGTTACTTAGTAGAGCGCAACTAATTGAGCTATTTCCCCAGCATAAGAAAATCATTGAAAAGCTTACTCGTTAAGGATCTAACTCATACTAAATAGATCTTTATCCATGTTGTTTAATAATGACAAGCTTTTTCTGTCATTTATAAACACATTACTTAATTCTCGTCATTTGAATAGCGTTAATAGATAATCCCTGGACATAGGGCTGGATCCCCGACAAGATTCCTCGGGGATGACAAGCTAGATGTCATTTGCGGATTGTAACCGGGAATCCAGGCTTTCTCCCATTGCGTCTTTGTGAGGAATTTCATCCCTAAGCAATCCCTAATTTAATCCTCGTCTTTACAGTCCCAATTGGTTCGTTCAGCGGTGCTACTACTCCTGCATGGGTCAAACGCGATTAATAAACCATGTCAATGGCCGTGCTCTATTCTATAGGCAGCCCTTCCATAGCTTCTACAATAACCATTGTCTGCTCCTTCTCGTCTAATATACCTAAAGAATCGCAATTAGAGCTTATCTGCTAGTCCTCTATATCTGACATAGTTATCCAGATCTTTTTTTGCGCGACTAATCGATACCCAGATTAAGAGCACGATTAATAATCAATGTCGCTATCGCCCCGCGCTTCGAATCATACGTATAAGCGCTTTTCCAAATCTGAATAAATACCTCTTGAGCCAGCTCCTTGGCCTCACCTCTATGCTTAATAATCCTCATAGCTAAATTAAACACTACTAGAGAATCGGGATCGCATAGCCTACCAAAAGCGGATTTGCCTTTACTCACTATCTGATTCATTAAATCAGTTTCGGATGCCCGGTTTATCTCGCGATGCGTCAATTTAGACGTTTGATCAACGAACTTATTGAAGATTCTTGAGAAACAACATAGACAAGGTGTTATAATAATGAAAGAATAATCCGTTAGTTCTATATCGCTCTGAAAAAAAAGAGACAAATGAAAGAAAACCTGCCTTGGTTTTTTCGACTAATTCTTCTTACCCTTGCCATCTCCTGTTCAAGTAATGGATCTGAAAACCAGGCTATCTTCACTCACGGAATTGCCAGTGGTGAAGTCTCCGAAAAAGGAGTCATATTATGGACACGCATCAACCAACAGGGCGAAGTCGTGGCTGAGATTACAACCGATTGTAGCTTCGAACGAATCGATAAGATTGCTCATGCGGATGGTCTGGCTGAGAATGATTTTACAGTGAAGCTAGAGGTTAATGATCTCGAGCCGAATAATGCCTACTGCTACCGGTTCAAAGCTGGCGAGGAAGTAAGTGAGGTCGGGAAATTCCATACAGCACCAGGCAACGAACAGGAACCAGTAGTACGATTTGCCTACTCAAGCGACTCCGATGGATCCAGGACACCCCCCTTTAATAACTTTGAAGTATTTGATAGAGCCCGTGAGGATCAATTAGATTTTTGGGTTTATCTGGGCGACACCATCTACAATGACACTTTTGGGCCTAAAGCCGAAAGCTTGGAACAGATGCGTGACAAGTATAAGCAAAACCGGGATTTTCAAGCACTTCGCAATCTCCTTATGGATACGTCCACCTACGCAATCTGGGACGACCACGAAGTTGAGAATGATTACGACAGCGAGACAGTAGACCCGATATTATATGAGAATGGCCGGAAGGCATTCATGGAATATATGCCAATCAGGGAATCGAGTTTTCCAGATGATCCTGACTGTTTAGGCAACCCGCTTTTCCGAGTATTTCACTGGGGAAAAACTTTAGATCTTATAATTATTGACGAACGTTCTTGCCGTAGTGCCGAGGCCGTCGAACCATGCGAAGCTGATCTGCTTCCAACGGTGCCCAGCGAGATTCGAAATCTATTTGGCATAACTCAAGAAATTCCCCCAGGCTGTACGGAGGCAATAAATGAGCCAAACAGGACTATCTTGGGTAGCATTCAAAAACAAGCCTTAAAAAAATCACTTCTAGAATCAAATGCATTATGGAAGCTGATTATTAATGAGGTACCGATGAGCGAGTTTTTTGCCCTTCCCTATGATCGTTGGGAGGGCTATCCCGCTGAGCGGGAGGATATTCTAAGTTTTATTTCTGAAAACGACATTAAAAATGTGGTGTTTCTTACCGGGGATTTACATGTAAATTTCATAGGTGACGTCAGATTAAACTCACTTACTTCACTGATGCCAATAGTAAAAGAGATTATCGCTGGACCAATAGCACAAGAGACGTTCTTCGCGAGATTAGCAGAAGAAGTAGGTTCGGAGGACACTGCGTCCAACTTATTAAGTGCATTAGTTTCGCTGACCCAGCCAAGGTGCTTGCAAGGCAATGCCTTCGGCTACGCATTAGTAGAGGCTGACAGCGACTCTTTAGATATTGAACTGAAAGATCAGACTGGTCTGATACTCAAGGATCAGCTTAACTCTTCCGCTTGTTCGTTAACGATACAAACACAATAGAATTTAAAAAAAAGGAGAAACCTATGTCGACTAAATTAGATTACTCGAAAATTCTACAGGTCGATTTGGGATTCTGGCCTGCCAGAACCCTACTTAGCGCAGTAGAATTATAACTGTTTACCGTATTGGGTAAGGGATCAAAGACTGGTAAAGAGATAGGGAAGTTGCTAGGTCTTCATCCCAGAGGGATTTGGGACTTCCTTGATGGGCTGGTCGCGATGGGGTTCTTAGAACGGGAAGGAAATGGCAATGAGGCGAAATATCTAAATACCGCACAAACCTCAATGTTTTTAGATAAAAAAAGCCCGGATTACATAGGCGGGATCCTTGAGATGGCAGGTACTCGCCTCTATCGGTACTGGGGGGATCTGACTGAAGCATTGAGGACGGGGCAACCTCAAAATGAAATCAAATATAACGAAAAGAATATTTTTGAGGTCCTGTACCAGGATCCACATAAACTCGAGGAGTTCATGAAGGCAATGACCGGCTTATCCAAAAGAAACTTCGAGTCGTTTGGCGGGAAATTCGATTTCTCACGATACCAAACACTCTGTGACATTGGTGGGGCAGTGGGACTATTATCAATTCTTGTGGCAAAAGTGCATCCGAACATGAGATGTGTCAGTTAGGATTTACCAGGTGTCGAGCCGATAGCTAAAAAGACAATCGAGGAGTCAGGGGTTTCCGATCGTATCTCAACCGCACCGGGCGATTTCTTCAAAGTCCCCTTACCGAAGGCCGATGTAATTACTATGGGCATGATACTTCATGACTGGAATCTCGAAAACAAAAAGTTACTCATTAAAGCAGCTTATGACGCTCTTCCCGAAGGGGGTGCGCTCGTCGCAATAGAGAATATCATTGACGACGCAAGGCGTGAGAATGTTTTCGGGCTCATGATGTCGCTGAACATGTTAATAGAGTTTGGCGATGCTTTTGACTTTACGGGCGCGGACTTCGCAGAATGGTGTAAAGAAACAGGGTTCAAAAAAACTGAGATACTCCCGCTCGGTGGACCTGCCAGTGCAGCAATTGCATACAAATAAGGGTTGTTTGAGATATTCGGATTTAGTGTTACAATTGTTGCCTGAATTGTACCGTTAGCTAAACAAAACTTTTGGAGGTTTTTACAATGGGCAAAATAATACAATGCAATAAGGTAAACCCGAGTTCGGAATGTAATCACGTTATCCGCGGAGAGACCGAGGAAGAAGTGCTGGAACAGGCCAAAGTCCACGCAAAGGACCACGGTATGGAACCGACACCTGAATTATTGGAAATGGTAAAGGCCCACATAGAGGACGAATAACCTGCATACGTGACGTTTACGTCTTTTACGCATTTTCACTACTTAAATATCATGATTTTATCGTAGACCGTGCGTCCTAGGCGTTTGATTTCACTCATCACAGGCAGTTCGACAGGCTGTTATGTAAAAAGTCAAGGGTTATGTTAGGGAAAACTTTAACTTTGAACAAACGAATCCCTTCGTGCTTTTTTATGTAATGTATCTCATGTGTAAATAAATCCTATCTTGAATCAATCTGTTATAAACAGTCAGCTGCCTCTTTGCAGTGCTGCATTAAATTCATTAAACCACTCAAACCTGTGGCCGCACTCTCAGTAAAACATTTTCTTTGCAGCCAGTCGATAGCGGTCCACACTTTATTGTTTGAGATTTCATAGATCCAGTCCCTATTACTTATCAAATCAATCCATAAGCATAACTCTCCTTATTCTTCCACACGTATCTTATCCTGTTCAATAACTTCTTGGCGATCCGAACTATCGCTTTCTGCTTGGTCATCCGCCTGATCAATTGACTAAACACATGCCCCAAAGCCGGATCTTCTCGTATCGCTACCCACGCTGCCTCTATCAGTAAGTACCGTAAATACCGGTTACGCCGAAAGCTGAGCCCCAGAGTGCTCTCCCTCTCCCCAGAACTACTTACCGATGGCACTAACCCCGCATAACTAGCAAGATCGTCTATACTCCTGAACCGACTCATATCCATCAGTTCCCCATATAATGTCATCGCTGTTACAAAACCAACCCCTGGCACACTACGCAGATTCTTTACCTCTTCCCCAAACCCGTATTCCCGATAATACTTCCGCACCAACTTCACTACCTCTGCTAAACGCCTTCGATGACTTTCTAGCTCCTCGAGACATAGCCTAAGATAATCCCTACCCATCCCGTATGAAAACTCTAATGTCTTTAACCACCTTATAAATCCCCCAGACCAGTGACCAATCTCATCATGGCGCGGTATGACATAACCATAGAATGCTAAATACCCCTTGATCCGATTCTTAAGCCGAGTTTGCGACTGTACCACCTTAAATCTCAGCCTGCACAATGATCGCAATTGTTGGTGAAATTCATCCGGTACATATATCCCTCTCAATGACCCATTCTCTAGCTCTCGTGCCAGCTTACGGCTATCCACCTTGTCGGTCTTTGTCGATTTCTCCTTCTGGGTACTAGGCACATCTGCCGGATTGATTACTATATTGTTAAACCCGTACCTCTTTAACTCCCGATCAATCCAGTACCCACAGAATCCTGCTTCATACACACTGTGATAGTTTCCTCCCGGATAACGCTTGTGCATATATCCGTACAGTTGCTCCGGTGATGGATCCATGGAGAAAGTCTTTAACTCCATGCCGTTAGTCCTCACCGTTACTTTCCAGCTCTTCTTATGCACATCTATGCCTAGAAAAAAATCTTGATTTGTGTAATCTATACTTTGTCTATTCATTACGGTTCCCTCCTTATTTTTTTCCTTTTAATTATAAGAAGGGAACCGTCTGTACCTAACCCCTTTTTAACATAATTCCTCAGTACAGACGCGTCGAAGGATAAGATAGCTTATGATTTTTCATACCTCGACGGGCTCAGCGGAGACACTTCGACACGCTCAGTTTGATCTGGATAGGTGCAAGATCTTGATTATTCGTGCCGTCGAAAAGTAAAAACTTTCGGTCATTTCGAAAAAAGATTCAGTGAAGTCCATTAACGATTTATTATCATTTTTACTGTCTCTTCGACCGAATTAAGGGAGACCTCGGTTAAATCTAAGAAAACACCTTTATCTTCTTCAAATACGTCGGACGTAAGCCTTACCCTGTGGTTTTCTAAAAACACAAAAACATATTGGACTATCCCGTTCTCGATATCCATTATTGACAGTGAAGTAAAGCCATATCTATCAGGTATTCGCGGGGTAATACCTTCGATCTTATCAAAGGGGTTTAAGTCGGCTATGAAGCAATACCAACCATCTTGTTCTAATTCGCCCCTTATCTTCTCCAGGGCCGGGAGGATGACAGAGCGCCTGAGTTCCGCATAGCTCTTTAAATATCCTGCATATCCATCGTTCACTGGTTAAACACCTCACCAAAAACGGTAACGATCAGCCTCCTTGATCCCCCGTTGATTCGATGCTCACACAGATAAATTCCCTGCCAGGTCCCTACGTTCATTCTCCCATTGGTTATCGGCACAGTGACGCTGCTACCGAGTATTGAAGACTTAATATGCGCAGGCATATCATCTGCTCCTTCAAGAGTGTGCCTGTAGTAGGACGCATTCTCAGGAACCATTTCGTTAAAATGCCTTTCAAAGTCTTTTCTGACATCCGGCGAAGCATTTTCATTTATTGTGAGTGACGCCGAGGTATGGCATATAAATATATGTGCTAATCCTACAGAAAATTGAGAAATTTCAGGAAGCTGTCGTGCTATTTCACCCGTTATGATGTGAAAGCCTCTTGATTTAGGAGATAGGTAAATTTCTTTCTGAATCAAATTCATCACATCCTCACAATTGGGAGCCCAATCCTAAATTCGAATTATTAATTTTATGGAGACCATTTCGATCAGTATGTACTAAATTGTGGCGAGTATATTACCGAAAAATAATTATAGCACCCTAGCCATTTATTCAGTAGGCGAAATCTTTTATTACCCGCAGTAGGTTCGCGGGTGGAGCACTGTTGTGTCCAAGCAACCGATATATTTCAAAGGTAGATGCTACAAAAAGTACTACTATCACCACCAACACACCGAATAATGCAGCCCACGAAGGTAAAAGGCGAAAGAGGAGCCAATTGATGCTAGCTGCGACGATATATAGTATTCCACCGATGATAATGACATGTGCCCAAAGAATGCCGAGCATCCAGAACCCCTCTAAAGTGAATTTAGGCAAAGCAACAATTAGCCCGTAGACTGCGAGATAGATGATGCAAATTGTTGGGATCATACCACCTACAACAATCATGAAAAATGGCACCGGTATCGTTATAAGAAACGCTGCGAACAACGTCCATTTTGACCAACGCCTAAGATTCCTGGATTTTGAATTTGAATTACCCACTTTAAGTTATAATATTTTTCAGACCCGCACATTAAATCAATTTGGGGTCAATAAAATGTGCTTTGTTGATTAATTTTATCCTCCCCTCATAATTGCGGAGAAAATTGATTCAGACGACAGTTATGAGCTAACCCATATAGAATTTTATCTGTATTTGAAAAATCCCTAAAATCAAAGGACTCATAGGAACCTTCGATTAAGAAATTCTTCCAGAATTCAATTCAATAAGATGTTTCCATATAAAATTAATATCAGAATTCTATAGTACATTTACTGCGACATAGATGCCCATCCAAATCATGCAAATCAGCTGAATAATGAAAAAGGTAAAACGTAAGCTTACTGCGGTAGAGGTCTCCTCAAAACCAATATGAGTTACCGTCTGTACGACCCGTGATGCCAAAAAAGCTAACGCCAAAACATCAAGGGTGAAGCTATTCAGATTACAGACTACTAAAGCCAGCACTATCGCCCCGTACACCGGCAGATTCTCGACACAGTTAGCATGCGCGCGCATAGCACGACGGTACCAGTCCTTTTCATGCGGTACGCCTGCTCGAAACTCATATATGGCAGCCCTACCCGTGAGAATCCTACTCCATCTGTAAACACCCACGGTGCCTAGCAATACAACAAGTGTCCAACCCGCAAAACCGAGAAGTACCCACACCGGAATTGTCATCATCAGACCCTCCAGATTTTCAAATTTTCAATTGATGTATTTTACCCCAATAAATTTCGAGACAGAGTTCTTAGGATCTCGATCGGTGAAAACCGGATTCGAAAGATACGATACTCGCGAACTACAACCTATGTTGAGTGACTTCGATTAGCACGCATGTGATCCGGTCTCATGCGTAGACTAGGCTCAGGACGCACCCTTCGACTTTGCTCAGGGTGATCGGGGCGAATTTAGGCCGAAACAAAGCTTTGAAATTGCTTAAGTTTAAAAGTATCGTTATCACGGTTCATTTAGAGATTAACGAGGGATAAAAAAATGTATCAACCAGGCACAAGATTTGAAGTTAAACTCAAGATTAAATCAGGTAACCAGGAATTTGAACCGGGCTTGAAGGGTACAATAGTAACCGGGGTTAAGAAGATGGTCGGCAAAGCATATGAAGTAAGGTTTGATGATGGACGAACTGCTGAACTGCACATAGTAATTATGAACAATCAAACCAAGATAATGACAGAAGAGAGTTAAAAAACTTTTAAATGAATAAGCCCTAGAGCAAGTAGGGTATCAGTACCTCAAACGATGACTCTCGTATGTCATTGCGGTATATGTCATTTAATTCAGTGGCAGTTTCTTAGATTTTAAATGGGCATTCAAAAAATTGCCAAAATCAATTCCAAAAGCGTTAAGAAAAGTGACAGTCATTACTGTCAATCTCGAAGGAATTCTTCGACGCAGCACGGCCTCCATGAAAACTCAATCTCCAGACCATCTATTGTCATTTCGAGCGGAGCGAGAAATCTTTCCGTTGTGTTTGTGTTTGCCAACCTAACTACAAGATCTCTCACATGCGTTCGAGATGACACCTTTTTTGTAAGCTCTTGTCCTGAGCAATGTCGAAGGATTGTTTCTTGGTATCAAGACAAAGAAAAAAGAAAGTGTAGAATGGATCGCTAATATAAACATTCGAGGATGACGGATGAATAAATTACAAGAAAATTTGTTATTTTCTCGGCTTCTCCGCTCGAATTGCTTGACACCTATCCTACAGAAATCTGACTTCAGTTAATTCGTTTTTCCTTTTCCTTCCACTCCTTTTCTCGCAACAGATATTTCTGTACTTTGCCCGTAGAAGTCTTAGGAAGGTCGCAGAACTCGACCTTATCCGGGCACTTAAAGTGGGCAAGATTGCTGCGACAGAACGCTATTAGCTCTTCTTGTGAGACAGATTGAGATTCTTTCAGTTTTACAAAAGCTTTGGGCCGTTCTCCCCATTTCTCATCCGGTATCGCAATCACCGCACACTCCAAAACCGCGGGGTGCTTCAGTATAGTCTGCTCAACTTCGATCGTCGAGATGTTTTCCCCGCCGGAGATAATGATGTCCTTTTTGCGATCTCGAAGTTCTATGTAGCCGTCTTGATGCCAAACCCCAAGATCACCAGAATGAAAATAGCCACCCCGAAACGCCTCCTCGGTCGAATCCGGGTCATTAAAATACCCCTTCATTACATTATTACCACGCATAACTGCCTCCCCAATGGTGCCGCCATCTCTCAATACATCATTATTTTCACTGTCTACAATCCGCAAGAGGTCGGCTGTAACATATCCCTGACCCTGTCGGGCCTGAAGACTGGCTTGCTCTTCGATGCTAAGTTCGTCCCAGCCCTTCTGCCACGCGCAAACAGAAATCGGCCCGTAGGTTTCCGTCAATCCATACATATGGATAGGCCGAAAGTTCAGTGACCTAAGCTGCTTAAAGAGGGTCGGAGAGGGAGGAGCCGCTGCAATGGTCGCAGTTATAGGCCTTTCCAGCCTCTTAGACTTGGGATCATTCACCAACATAGTAAAAATGGTAGGAGCTCCGTTGATGTGGGTCACACCTTCCTCATTGATAAGATCCCAAACAAGGCTTGGGTCTACCCTTCTCAAACAAACATGCTTGCCTCCCACTGCCGTAACGGCCCAGGTGAAACACCAGCCATTACAATGAAACATCGGTACCGTCCACAAAAATACGCTGTTCGCGTTCATGCCCGTTTCAATTACAGAACCGAGGGAGTTTAGATAAGCACCCCTGTGAGTGTAAATAACTCCCTTGGGTCTGCCGGTTGTTCCCGATGTATAGTTAATAGATATAGATTCTTCTTCATCCTCGATCATATCCTGAACGGCCTCTGGAGAGCCTTCTTGTATAAATTGTTCATAAGGGTCGTCTGGTTCTCCAGAATTCTCAACCCGTACCACTCTTATACGATCATGATCAATGTCTCCAACAAGCTCATATAGCTCTTCATCAACAAAGAGGAAACGAGCCCCGGAATGATCGAGTATGTATTCAATCTCATCTGGGCTAAGGCGAGTGTTTATTCCGACAATAACGCCGCGTGCGGATGGGACTGCGAAATGTGCTTCTAATAATGCAGGCGTGTTAGGTGAGAGAAAGGCCACCCTTTCATGCTTCTTTAGTCCTGAAGTCAGCAGACTGGAAGTAAAACGATTTACTCTTTCTTCTAATTCTCGATAGGTATAGAGTGTCTTGCCGTATACAACTGCAATTTTATTGGGATATACAAAAGCGCTCCGGCGCAGAAACGATAAAGGTGTCAACTCAGACCTATACACTTTCTTATTCTTCATCTAGTTCCCCCAAATATCTATTAAATCAAAAAATAAATCCGTGCACTTAATGTTGGTAGCTTTTATTTAAGTAAAAACTTTTTTAAATATAATTATTCCAAGTATTACTCCCAAAAGTAACATAAAATCTGTTTTCCCGATAGACAGAATCCTCTGATGGAAATTGTTTATTTCAAAAGCACAAAGTTCAGTTATAATACTGATCGAACCCTGGGTTTGTGTCATCCCTTCCTAAAATTGCCCTTTCGGTTATGGTGGCCGGGCCCGGGGTTCCTGCCCTACCCTATTTTTCCTCAGGCAAAAAAGCAAAATCGCTACATTCAACAAGTATATTTATCAAAAAGAATAGTTTAAAATCATCTATGATGATTTAACCTCTCTTCAAAGATTAAGAAGAGGAAACCAACAAAGCTGAAAAGACAGAAAAAATCCCAGGAAAATCGTAATCCCCACAATAACTTGCTTGATTAAATTATAATACAATCTTAAGAATCAATGAAAACATTTATTATATTTTGTTTAGTCCTTTTAAGCAGTTCAGTCAATGGTGTTGATACAAAAGCGTACGCTTCTCCTTCGAAAAAAGCGAGGTTTATCGCGCAGTGGTCTCATCAGGCTCAATTTGCTGGCTATTACGTCGCATATGAAAAGGGAATCTACAAAAAATACGGTATTGACCTGACAATTATGAATGGGGGACCCGAAAGCCCATCTGCAGAGTACTTGAAGAATGGCAAGTCCGATTTTGCTACAATGTTTCTTTCTACCGCTATAAGAGAAAAGGCAGACGGAGTCAATCTCGTCAACATAGCACAGATTGTTCAACGTTCTGCCTTGATGCTCGTGACAAAAAAATCCAGTAAGATCAATGGTCCGAAGGATATGGATGGGAAAAAGATCGGGCTCTGGGGTCCGGAATTTCAGGTGCAACCCCGTGCCCTGTTCAAAAAATACGAGGTGGAGCCAAAAATAATACCCCAATCTCAATCTATTAATCTCTTTCTCCGTGATGGCGTAGATGTGGCTTCCGCTATGTGGTATAACGAATATCATACTATCTTAAACAACGGGATTGATACCGACGAACTAAGAACCTTCTTCTTCTATGAATATGGCTTGAATTTTCCTGAGGACGGCATCTATACATCAAAGGAAAATTTTGAGAAAGACCCTTCACTCAGTTGTGCTTTCGTGAAAGCTTCAATCGAAGGATGGAAATATACGTTTGAAAATCCCGATGAGGCTATAGAGATTGTCCTGAAGTACATGCGAAATTCAAAACTGCCTGCAAACCGAGCGCACCAAAAGTGGATGCTAGACAAAATGAGGGATATCATTATAGCTGATGGAGATCTAACAACAATCGGAGTGCTCAAGGAAGAGGACTATAATAGAGTGACCGATGAACTTAAAAAAACTGGCTTAACGAAAGCCCCCCCCCAATTTAGAGAATTCTACGAAATTTGCAACTGATATGCTTAGAAATAAAGGCATCGCATTCAAACTCAGTATTTTCATTCTTTCAACCACAGCAATAATATTCCTCATCATCTTCGGATACAGCTATCAAATCTCGCGAAAGCTAATCTTAAACAACGTGAGGGAGAATGCTAAGAACCTGACCTTCAATGCAGTGAGTAGAATCGAGACAATCTTGCAATCCTTTGAGAAAATACCCGAGAATCTTGCCTATTTTTTGGAGTATTCCAAATATAATAAGGGTGAAATATTGAATCTCCTACGCACAATAGTCGAGAATAACTCCGAGATCTTTGGATCCACTATAGCATTCGAGCCATATGCTTTCGATAAGGATTCACTTTACTTTGCTCCTTACTTCTACAAAGACAACGGAAAGATAGAATTCACCTACCTTGGCGGTGAACGATACAGATATTTTTACTGGGACTGGTACCAAATTCCCAAAGAGCTCGATAAACCACAATGGAGCGAGCCGTATTACGATGAGGGCGGTGGGAACATAATAATGTCCACCTATTCAGTACCATTCTACAAGAACTCAAACGGCAAAAAGCAATTCATTGGCATCGTAACGGCCGACATCTCGCTTGACTGGTTGGAAAAGATGATATCATCCATCGAGATCTCCAAGACAGGCTACGGATTCCTAATCTCCAAGAATGGCACGATAGTAACACATCCAAACAGCAGCTTGATTATGAATGAAACTATATTCAGCCTGGCGGAGCAACGTAAAGATCAGGAACTCCGAGAGATTGGTAGAAGAATGATCTCTGGCCAGTCCGGCTTTGTACCACTCAATGGCTTTAATTCAAACGAAGAATACTGGATGTTCTTTGCCCCCTTATTCACGAGTGGATGGTCGCTGGGCGTGCTTTTCCCAGAAGATGAACTGATGTCGGACATAACCAGACTCAATAGAAACGTCCTCATCATCGGAGTTGCCGGCCTATCTATCGTTTTGATTATGATCGTAGTGATATCACGTTCAATTACAAAACCTCTCAGGCTCCTTGCGAATGCGACGAAAGATATCGCCATCGGAAATCTGGACACCGAAATACCAGCTTCTAAATCAGGAGATGAGGTGGGGAAGCTGACTGATTCATTCATATACATGGAACGATCACTAAAAAATTATATAAAAGAACTTACGGAGGCTACCGCGGCTAAGGAAAGAATAGAGAGCGAGCTAAGTGTAGCGCGTGAAATACAAATGAGTATCCTGCCAAAGATATTCCCTCCATTTCCCACTAGAAAGGAATTTGAAATATTTGCATCAATTGAACCGGCAAAAGAGGTTGGAGGTGATTTTTACGACTTTTTCTTCGTAGACGATGATCATTTGTTTTTCTGCATCGGTGATGTCTCCGGCAAGGGAGTACCGGCCTCTCTTTTCATGGCGGTAACCAAAACGCTTATAAAAGCAAAAACCACATATGGCATGGCTCCCAGAGAAACCCTTTCGTTGGTTAACAACGAACTGTGTGTCGATAACGACACAGCGATGTTTGTGACCATTTTCTCTGGAATACTAAATACAAGAACCGGAGAATTTCTATACAGCAATGGCGGACACAATCCTCCGTACCTATTATCACAGAATCTAGGATTAAAAGTCCTAGAAGATAACTCAGGAACGGCCTTGGGAATATCGGAAAGATCAATCTATTCAACTGGAAGAGTAACCCTGAAACCTGGAGATGAAATATTTCTCTTTACGGACGGGGTTACAGAAGCAATGGATAGCACCGGTAAAATGTATTCTGAAGAAAGATTAGTAAACTTTTTAGCAAATCAAAGAGACTTCAATCCTGAGGATATTATACGAGGTACTCTTGCTGAGATTATCAATTTCTCGTCCGGCAGTCCTCAAGCGGATGACATAACCCTAATGGCTATAAAATTTTCAGGATGATGAGCAAGAAAATATCAGTTGAACTCAAGAACGAATTGACCGAAATTGGCAGAATTAGCCAAATCATCGGTGAATTTTGTGCATCTAACAAATTGCCACCGGATACAGCCTTTGCGCTAAATCTTTCGCTAGAAGAAATACTTACAAATATTATTAGATATGGCTACGACGATAATGATGATCATGTAATACATGTGCGCCTGAATTTACATCAAGATCAGGTTTACATCGAAGTGGAGGATGACGGAAAGCCATTTAATCCACTGGAGGTTGAGCCGCCCAATATACATAAACCGCTTGACGAAAGACCCATCGGGGGACTTGGAATCCATTTAGTGAAGAATCATATGGATTCTTTACAGTACAAGAGGAAGGAAGAAAGGAATCTGCTAATCATGAAGAAAAAGGCCAAGCCTAGTTAGATCTAAAACAGGTGGGACGATTGAGCTAGCAGTACTATCTGATAGACGCATTTCAGGACATCAATCTTCCGTTATTTTTCTTTGCATCCGGTCAAGATACCGGTCCATTTCCTCAACGCTTGAAAAAACCTGTTCTGACGGCAAGGCATTTATGATATCAAACACCTTCTTAATGTGCGGCTTCAGACTCAAAAGAACAACATTCCCGCCACGCTTTTCAAGGGCTTTTCTGGCCTTCAGTATGACCCTGACACCCATGCTGCTTATATAGTTCAAGTACTCCATATCAAAAATAATAACTTTTGGAGAACCCTCCAGAATTGAATCTACATGCTTCTCCAAGATTGAGTATGTGTTGGTGTCAAGCGAACCTTCCGAAGACAAGGTAAAAACACCAGGCTCCTTTTCTCTCGAAGTAACGTTTAGTGGCATGACCCCCTCCTTTTTTAGAAATGCCAATTACATAATAACATTTTTACCATAGAAACACTTCACAAAAATATTTTTGTCAATTTTTTTATCAAGTTAGACACTCAAGACTAAATATATCTTTAATCAACTTGCAGACTCAGAATAGGGAGATAGAGCCCCTTAAGTTCCCTGCTCCAAATATCCCCGGTAGTCCTCCTGGTTTCTGGATCTGTAAAATTATACTCATAAACCGATGCGCGAAGATACTTTGGCGGACTTTCAGGGAAAGGATTCTGATCCAGGAGATCTAAGACCTCGCGCGAGCCTTCAAGAATTTGCAACATAAAATTAGTAAACCATGGATTAGCCTGATAGCTGCTCAATGCAGCGAACCACATCTGCCAATCGAGCCTGGGCTGGAGCGGAGCTACCCATGGCAGCGGCTTCTTGAGATCACCCGGCTTATATTTAAACTTATACTCTTGCCAATCCCTTCCGTCATTGCTTCCTTCAATAATAATTTCAGGACGTGAAGTGGTCATTACTGTAAATAGTCCATAGCTATTTACAATCCTGTATAGTGAAACCCAACGTATCACATTTTGGAAAACTCTTGGCATACTCCTATAACCGACCACAGCCTTACCGAGCTGGATACACCCGAGAGCAAACATAACGACGAAAAATAAGACGGCAACGAGTCGTTTCATTGAAAATCCGAAGCCAGATTTAATATCAATTTCTTGAGAGACGGTATGAATCTTGGTTTTACTTGGCAAAATAGCTCTCAAAAATGAGTCATCAAATAACAATACGCATAGTGCGATGCTGAGCAAATTAAAGAATGTATAGTTTCCTGTAAGCAAAATGAGCACCTGTAAAAGTATGATCATGACTCCTGCGAAATACCGAAGTCGGCTGGGAGCAAAAATAAAAAAAGGAACCACTACTTCTACAAGATACATAAAGCCAACAGAAAGTTTTTGGAACCAGAGTGGGAGCTGATTCATGTACCACGCAATTGGCGTAGGTAGGGGCTGAGTGTAATAATGAAATGCGAGAGCGGTGAAATCGCGCCAGGCAGGATCCCCGCTCACGATCTTGCCTATTCCCGAAGAAAACATGAGACGGAATAATAAGAATCTTAAAAGCCACAGGACAATTTTTGAGGGTGATGATCCGCTTGAAGCCCTCTCAAACACAGCCAAAGGAGCCAAGAAGATCGCAAGAAAACCCGCTTCTAAAAGCAGGACATCCCACTGAAAAGACATAAAATCCTGGCCTATGTTAGCCAGAGAAAGGTATAGTAACCATAGACCTAGTAATACGGGGAAAGTAAATAGCCCAGCGATGAGAAACAACGACAACAGCATTCCGCAAAGAGGGATAAATCTAAGAAATCCATCACCATAGTTTATCCAGGCCAGAGTGGGTAGCCCCACATAAGCCTTCCACCCTAGGCTAATCTTCAATGAGCCTAAAAAAATATCTGCCGGGAGAATCCCATTACTGCCTATAAGACCAAGAATCTGCGTAAAAAAAGAAAAAAAAGCGATCAAATAAATTATTCCCAGAAGCCTTAGAAACACCCAGCGCGAGATCCTAAATGTGTGAGGACCAAGATCCCTGCCCCAAAGAACCATGGTGACTTTATAGAAAAAGGACCGATGTGACGCGAATAAACGATAAGCGGCTTCGGATATAGATGAAAATCCGGGAATTTTCATGTATAGCCATAGATACCAACTCTTACCCGAACAGCAGGTCAGAACCCTGAAAACAGCCTCAGCACCTTTATACAGCTCGCCATCGGGAGTTATGAGAACGACAAATTTTTTAAAATGCCCGAGAGGAATCTCAGGAAAATCAAAGGCAACATTTTGAAACGGTGCGTATCTTACTCTATCTCCGGTCAACGACTTCCAGTAGTCCACCCAGTGGCGACAAACTTCACAATCCCCATCGTATATAAGCAAAGGCAACTCGGGTTTGATTTTGACCATCAGATGAACTCATTTTATACTCAAGTTTTATACAAAGACAACCTTACAGCTTGTTGTCTAAATATTCTTTCTAATAATAACCTTAAAGTTTAATTACCGAATTCCCCTTATAGCTTGCGATAGGGTTATCTGTTCAACTTAGGTTGGAAATCGCTTCGACCCGCTCGCAACAACTTTTTTCCTGTCATCTCGAACAAATGTGAGAGATCTAGTAGTTAACTCAGTAAATGCAAAAACAAAGGAAAGATTTCTCATATTCATTCGAAATGACAAGACTGGTCGACGACGACGCGGGTGAGTGGTTAGGAAGAGGCTGAAGCCGTTAACCTTGCTTCAACGCAAGTTGTGTTATGCACTTCTCAAATTGTTTAAGAGATACGGATACAAAAAAACGAAACTTTTTGTATCAAGTGTCGAAAGAACTTCATGAAGTAAATATCTAATCGCCATTCCTAAATGAAATTAAGGTAACAATGTTTTCACTTCATCTAGAATTTCCGGGAGTAGAGAATTCCGATTATCTTTTGTCATTTCAAAAAGCTTCACATCTTCTCGCTTCTTTAAGTCTCCAATAAATCCTCCAGCCTTGAGAGCAATTGTTGCTACGACTATTTTCTCTGAATCAAGAATTTGCTCCATCATCTCCTTAAATTTATTTGATAAACATTCCATTTTCCCTATCTCATCTATGATAATCAGCTCGATCCCAGGTTCAAAGAACCTTACTTTTCCCAGAAATATTTCAAAGCCTGCTACATCCACTTTATATTTGCCAACCCTGTATCCCGTTATTATATCCTGGTGAGATAGAATCATCCCTCCACCATCGAGGCTAACAAGCTCAAATCCCTTTCTGACTCCGCCTTCTCTCAATTCCTCAGTGTAAAATCCACTTGGGCGATACAGTTTTAGTTCCGAAGATAAAGCCTTAATGAGCGTTGTCTTGCCTATACCGGGAAGCCCCGTGACGAGTATGTTCTTCTTTTTAAATAGCATGTTATATTATTAATTTTTTCGGTTTTATAATTAAGTTAATTTGTTAGTATATTTTCAAACTCAGAGCCGATCGTACGACTGCACAATTTTAAGTGAAAATGTTGATTGACCTGTGAATAAGAATCATGGAGGATCCGCCGCGATGAGTAAGTTTTTCAAAGTCCTCTCTATAGCATTTTTGTTATTGATCTTGATCGTCATAATCATAGGAATATTTTTACCCACCAATTATAGTGTGAATAGGTCGATTATCATAGACGCAAAACCAGCGGCAATTCATGAATATGTCGGCGATTTAAAGAAATGGCGCGAATGGGAACCATGGACAGAGCGAGACCCAACAATTATCATCACCTACGGCGATGAAACCTTAGGTATCGGAGCGAGCCAGTCATGGGTCGGCAAGGATGGAGATGGCGGACTCATTCTCACGTCTTCGTCTCCTGCTACGGGTATTGAATATGACCTGTTATTCGGTAGTGGTAAATATGAGTGCAAAAGCGCAATGGTTTATGAGCCCGTGGAAGAGGGTCAAACGAAAGTAACCTGGAGTATGGAGGGCAATATGGATAAGACCAATTATAGGTGGTTATTTCGCGCTTATTATGGAGTCTATGACGAAACCTATGTTCCAGCGAGGACTCGAAAAATTAAAGAAACAGGTAGAGAAATAATATAAATTCCGTTCTGCGATTATTGATTGATAGTGAGGATAAACGGCCATTCACCACTGCTATTTGTCGTATCAAAATAATCAAATTACTTGCAGGAAGCCGCAGGGAATTCGGCAGTTAAAATCTGAAGCTGTTCAAGTCCATAGAAGTAAAAAACTACTACTCTGTAAGATCAGAATTTACTTATATTATCCGCTCGGTCCCAGTCCCCTATCGAGGTTGAAAGCAGCGCTTATTAAAGCAAGGTGTGTAAAGGCCTGTGGGAAATTACCCAGAGCCTCTCCACTCGGGCCCGTCTCCTCGGCATAAAGACCCAGGTGATTCGCATAGCTCAGCATCTGCTCAAACATGAATACCGCCTCACGAAGCCTTTTATTATCATGCCTTCCGGCCCTGGTTAAGGCCTCGATAAGCCAAAAAGTACAGATATTAAACGTTCCCTCGTCACCCGTAAGACCATCTTTTGCCTCTTCTACGTTGTATCTGTAAACTAGGCTATTCGAAACCAACCCACCTTTTTCGGGTGGCTGGTCGATGGCATTTAAAGTCTTCATCATCCTAGGATCGGTAGGAGACATAAAGAACACCAGTGGCATCATCAAGACTGAAGCATCAAGAGCATTGCTTCCATAGTATTGGGTAAATGCCTGTCGCTTCTTACTCCAACCCTTTTTAATTATATCCTCATAAATTTTATCTCGAACATCGAGCCATTTTTCGCGATCGGCCGGAAACGACCGCTTGTCTGCCAGCCTAATTCCTCTATCAACGGCAACCCAGCACATCAGTTTTGAATATACATTATGACGTTTACCGCCCCTTATTTCCCATATACCGTCATCCTTTCTTTCCCAGTTACTGCAAACCCAGTTGACCAGTTTTCTCAAAGAATCCCATAGATCATAGGATATCGGGGTACCATACTTATTAAAGAGATACACGGAATCCATTAATTCACCATATATGTCCAGTTGAAGCTGAGTTGCGGCCCCGTTTCCTATTCGGACAGGGCGTGATTCCCTGTACCCATCCAGATGATCCAATATTTCTTCCGACTCAACGTGCTCACCATTTATTCCATACATTATGTTCAGGGAGCCGTCGGGATTTAGCTCGTTGCATCTTGCCTGGATCCAATCCATAAACCCCGAAGCAGCGTCAACCAAGCCAATCCGCATAAGACCGTAGAGTGTAAAGGCCGCATCTCTAATCCATGTGAAACGGTAATCCCAGTTCCGTTCACCCCCGATACCTTCCGGAAGGCTACAAGTGGGTGCCGCAACAATTGCACCGCTGGGTTCATATGTCATGAGCTTGAGCACCAATGCAGACCTTATAACCATTTCACGCCATCTACCTCTATAGGTGCATTTTGAAATCCAACTATGCCAGTAGTCGATTGTTTCTTTAAAAAGTTCATGGGCTTCATCAGCGGAAAATGAGACGCGACATGAACTACCTGGATCAACTCTTTTGAAAATAAATAGAGCTCGCTGCCCTTCCTCAAGCCCGAAATCCGCAATAGCTCCGTTTTTCCTCTTTTTCAAAGGAACATGCGTTGCCAAGCCCATACTCAAATCCTTAGAGTAAAAGCATGCACCCTCAGAGTTTATATGTGTCTCATGTCTATCACGTGCATAGTTGAATGAGGGAAAACATTCCACGCGAAACTTCATACCTCCTCTCAAAACTTTAACCAAGCGAACTAATTGACCACCTTCATTTTCTGGAACAGGAACGGCCATAAAATCGACTATTTCTCCAACCCCACTTGGTGAAAGAAACCGAGTTATGAGAATATTGGTTTCAGGCCAGTAAAATTGCTTGAGTTTTACGTCATCATTCTTTGGACAAATCCTGAAATTGCCGCCTTTTTTATGATCAAGTATAGCCGCAAATATACTAGGAGAATCGAAGCGCGGATAGCAAAACCAGTCTACCGAGCCATTCATTCCCACTAAAGCAACTGTATTCATATCACCGACAATGCCATAATTTTCGATTGGTTGATAAGCCATAAGAAACTCCTTCAATCCGATTTCTGTTCAAACCTGTTTAATCTTGACCGTTAAACCCTTTATCTTTTCCTTTCCATGACTTTCTACAGCCATGTGATACTTAAGGGCTTCTACATTTCTGGTTTTCGCCATCTTATCCTACGAAATCCTATCATTGCTCCAAGCGAATAGTCAAACTAGATACACCTTCTCTGCAATATCATCCATCTCCGGTGCACTTTCCACAGGATAGTTTGCACCTCGAACTATTGCAATACCTCAGGACTCAGAATAAGCTTCCCCCCTGGGGAAGAAGCAATCCAGTACCAAGAACTGAGACCGCCACGCTTGAGCCCGTACTGAGCACTTCGATCATACTCAGCGCAGGCAAGTCGAGGTGCTCGCAATTGTAGATGCTAGATAATTCGGGTAAAAGATTCTTATAACTTCACGATTGGATTTGTTTTCGTAGATCGATGTCAGAAAGAAAAGGACTTGAACGACCTTCCAAAAATTGCGTTAGGAAAATCAGGAACGAAGACGTTAAAAAGATTTGCGGGTTCTGATTGAATTAAATTTTTCAGTCGTTATGTTATCCCCGAAATCAGTAGTCGGGGATCCAGAGGTAAACACATGGATTCCCGCTTACAATCCGCGGGAATGACACCAAGGGGGACAGCCCTGTCCTGAGTTCATCGAAGGTTGGAAGGGCTTGTTTTGGCTCCAATTCCACGATGTAAGAATTACCCGATCACCCTGAGCTCGTCGAAGGGTGATCACATGCTCAGTTCCTGTCTAGGCCTGTCCTGAGAGTGCTGTCGAAGGATTGCTTCTTTGTACCTGTGCTGAACTCGTTTCAGTATCAAGACAAAGAAGTTAGGATTGAAGACATCTCTTCATCTTATAAATTATCAACAACAAATTCTAATTCTTAACCGTATTTCTCCCTCGCAGATAGATTCAGTTCCGCGTAGTATGAATTATCCCTTTTAATTATGTTGAAGCCCATCTTTTTAAACAGGTGCCCCATCGGCTGATTTGTAGCAATAATCTCTCCCCAGAGATCTTTAACTCCCCTTTGTTGAGATATCGCAATGCAAGTATCCAAGAGCCTCGTCCCAAGTCCTCTACCCTGCCACGGATCGCCGACGACAAGAGCGAATTCGGCCTTTTCTCCCTTTGGATCAAAAATTAGCTGCCCGATACCCAAAATTCTTTCACGCCCGGGAGGTTGACAAACTGCTATTATAGAGATTTCGCGGTCGTAATCGATTTGGGTAAAACGTATGAGCTGCTCGTGTGTTGTAACATTGATCAGATGAAAAAACCTTGAGACGATAGTTTTTTCCGAGAATGTATTGAATAGCTCGAGCATAAGAGGCTCATCTTCAGGTTTAATCGGTCTCAGCAAGACTACTGTTCCATCCTTTAGAGTATGATAACTTTCATAGCTACCGGGATACGGCGTGATAAGTAGATGATCGGCGGAACCTTGGTTTGTTCTCTGAATCTCAATTCTTGCATCCAGCGCAAGTATAAGATCATTTCTCACGTAAAGTGGATTTATTTCAATTTCAATGATCTCCGGGAAATCGGCTATCAGCTCAGAAAAGTTTACGATGACCTTTACAATATTATCAATCTTTGCAGCGGGTATATTATTGAAACCTCTCGACAGCACGTCAAAGATTCGGGTCTTCTCCATTAATCTGAGCGCCAGCGTTGAGTTTAGTGGAGGAATCGCCATCCCAATGTCATCTATGTAACCCGCCATTATCCCACCGGTTCCAAAATATATCAATGGACCGAAGGTAGGGTGCTTCTTAGCCCCTAGAATACATTCAAAACCCTTATCCTTGATCATTCTCTGGACCGAAACCCCTAGAATATTTGCATCGGCTTTCAATCTTTTTACTGTAGAAGTAATTCTGTTAAATGAATCGATTACCTCCGACTCAGTCCTCAGGTCGTGTGCAACTCCACCATCGCTACTTTTATGAACAACGTCGGGAGAATGTATCTTCACGAGTACGGGATAGCCTATCTCCTTTGACGCCTTTGACGCTTCCAAAGGGGTCGTCGCAATCTCAGTATGGTTAACGGGTATCTCATAACTCGCGATTATAGCTTTTGATTCAATCTCTGAAAGAGTATCAATCTCTTTGTGCTCGAGATACGATCTTATGACGGATTCCGCCCTCCTTTTGTCAAAGCTACTGTTAAGGAGTTTTGGTGTCTCTTGAAGGAGTCGAAGATTGCTAGTATAGGAATACATATGGGAAAAGGCTTTTACAGCCTCCTCGGGCGTCCCATAGGTTGGAATACCCGATTCATGTAAAATATTAATCGCATCTTCAACCAATTTACCCCCCATCCAAACCGCAAAAATGGGTTTTGTACTAGATTTTTTTGCTACGTCACAGATGGCGTTCGCTACATCGGAAGCATGGGTTAAGACCTGAGGGGTAAAAATCACTATTACACCACCTGTCTCATCCGCACCGAGTAAAACTTCGAGAGTTTTAGAGTATAGCGATGCACCTGCCTCAACACCTAAATCAATTGGATTTTGTTTTTTCAAAGATTCCGGTAGCACCTGATTTAATTCCAAAATAGTATTTTGACTTAAAGCTGCCAGCTGAAGATCCCGCCTTTGGATTATGGTGTCAATTGACATAAAAGACGTGCTTCGCGAATTAGTTATAATAGCGATATTCGGTTTTAATGGACGAGGCTGTTTCGAAAGGGACGAAGCCGCATTAAAAATTTCCTCAATAGTATCCACTCTTACTATTCCAACACGTTTGAAAATTGTGCTGTAGGCAAGGTCGTCTTCGGTATCGGCCGCGCTGTAGAAACTGCCGTATTTTGAATCGAGATTGATTTTACCGGCCTTAAGTGCGATGATCGGCTTTACTCGCGATACACTCCTGGCAGCTCCTACAAACTTTTTAACATTTGTAAGAGATTCCAAATATAGCAGGATGCTCTTTACTCTGTTGTCATCCCCGAGGTAATTGATTACATCTCCAAAATCTACATCTGCCATCTGTCCAAGAGAAACGACATAACTAAACCCGACCTTCTCCTTAATAGCCCAATCCAGAATAGCGGTACAAATTGTCCCGCTTTGCGAAATAAAAGCCAAATTTCCTTTCGGAGGTAATGAAGGGATGGGACTTGCATTTATACCAAGTCGAGGTATCACAAACGACAGGCACTCAGGACCCATTACTCTTATTCCATTTTGTCGTGCCTCACGTATTATTTGGTACTCAAGTTCAGAATTATTTGAATTATTTGACTCTTCCCGCTCCCCATTTGCCGTCACGACAATCGCACCCTTAATATTCTTCTTTGCGCCTTCTTTTATTATGGTTGGGACTCGATCCAGTGACTCGCCTATTATTGCAAGATCAATATTATCGTCAATATCTGTAATGGATCTGTAAATTTTGTCCTCGAAGCTTTTCTCGTCTTTGGAATTCACTACATATATTTCCCCCTGGAAATCACAATTTCTAAGGTTTTTGAACATAGAAAATGCAATGCTCCCCTCATTCGCGCACTCACCAATTAAGGCGATTGATTTCGGATTGAAAAGCTTTTCGAAGTTCTTAGTGCTCATAATTTCAAATTAGCGATGTCTATAAATTAATTCTGGGTCAAAATTAAATACTCATAATTAGTAATAGGCCATCAATCATTAGTAAGCGTGATAAGCTTGAAATAGACGGGCGGTGCATTAGTGAACTCTTCTAATATCAACGTTATTAACCATCATAGTGCTTTTAGAAAAGAATCACCACGCGTGAGTGGATTAGTAGAAAATAACTTCGTTCTTACTTGCTCTTTGAGAACATCTTTAAACAAATATCTTTTTAACTGCCTTGCGTTTAACATAATTACGTTCTTAATTCATTAAAATAGTAGCTAAAAAAAACATGATCTTTTCTAATGCACTTTAACTTCTTTAATACGCTTAGAAAAATTCTTAAATCCTGAAGTTCCTTCAGCTTCCTCTACACTTTTTTGTCTTACTCTTATCACATGACAACCGAACTTATTAGTATGAAAATAATATAATGGTGCAAGAGTGATTGTCAAGGAGGTTGTACGCATATGCGAATCCAAACTATTACCTAACTCGCTGCGATAACTGCAATTCTAGGGATTCGGCAAACTTATATCTCGCCGATGCTAAGTTAGATTGGGAATTCCCTAAACTTCAACCCGTTTAAAAGCGAACAAAAAATTAGTGAAACAAGGAAACAAATCAATGGACAAAACCCGCCGTAACCCTCAGCTGGCATTTTCATTTCAACTTATGGGACAAGTCAACCTCGGTCCCTTTGGGTTTTGCAAATAGCTTGGGGCTTGGACGTTCTTTTTTAAATTTCACGTTATCATAGCTATATGAAGGAGCCGTGGAAGAGGGAACGAGTTTTTCATCCTCCCATCCATAAAAACTAACTTTCTTCGGAACCGTCAATCCATCTATTTCTTGCCACTCATCATAAACGATCGCGTGTCGCTCTAATTGGTCCGGTTGTTTTCCCTCCATAAACAGGGGATATGTAACGATGTAATGTGCAAGCCTTAACCTTTTCGAATCTTTATCAAAGTAAGCTACATAGTTATCTTCCGGCGTATCACCTACCCCAGCACCAAAACTAATTTTAACAACATCGTATTCCTTACTGTCTAATTTTTTTGTGCCGAGTGATTCAAGCCGAACACCCGGATCAGCAAACAAAAAAGGTAGACCAAAAAAATAATACGGTGTAAAAGCATAGAATCTCGCCGGTAATCCTAATGTTTTTGAATCGGGAGAGATCCACACATCATTGCCATCAAACCCTATTGTGTAATCATCGCTTTTAATAAAAACATTTCTGGATTGCAAATCAATTACCTGGTGATCAGTTAAAGGGGCGTTTTTACCGAATGGCCAATTTCTTAGATCATATTCCACAGTTCCAAACTCTCGAAATTTCTCCAAGCCTCCATGGGCTTGTATGGCTTTATCAAGTTGAGCGAGTAAATTGATCGTACCAGTGACCAAAATCAAAATAGCCATAATTATTATGAAAGAGCATCTGTGAAATAATTTAATTAGCTTAAGCGGATAATGCTTAGTCATTAATAATCTCCTTTATATTATTACTATAACTATCTGACATCACGTGACTTTGGCTCATATGGCACAGCCCGGACTCTGTGGTCAAAATCATAAAACTTTTTAGGAAAAATTATTTTCTCAAAGTATAAAAATAAGCCTTGACATTTAAGTAAATAACTTTATAATAATAAACATGGTTAAGTTGATTACTTAAATGCTGCAATCCTCCATCCTCCTTTAAGAGTGGGAGTGTCCCTAATAACTTAGGGCGCTCCCATTAGTTTTTTAAAAGACTTAAAATAAATAAACACTTGCTTAAAACACCTTATTGTGAAGTCCATAAACAACTAAACCTATCAGTATAAATTACAAATACTTAGAGAATTAACAAACTAAGAATACTTACATACAGCGCACTACCTTTTTTATAAAACTAAAAAATGCCCGTTATCTCTCAACCATTTTTCATCACTTTTATAATCAGGGATAATCCTTCCTACCTTACGCCAAAACTCCTTTGAGTGATTTCTTATATCAATATGAGACAACTCGTGTACGATAACATAATCAATCACCGTCACAGGAGCCATCACCAGGCGCCATGCGATGTTTAAATTTCCGTTTGGACCACACGAGCCCCACCTTTTCTTGGCACCCGTAATATTGATTCGTTTGAATTTCATTCCCAATATATATGAATAATATTCTGCTCTTTCAGATACCACTTCATAGGCCCTTTTCTGGTACCAACGTTCAATTATCTCCCTCGCATTATCAATGCATTCCTCTGATAGATAAAAGAAATCATCACTTACAACAAGTGTATCAACCGTATTATGCACTACTCTTAGCCTGTAAGCTCTTCCAAGATATAAAAATTCTTCACCTTCTATAAATTCCTTCTCTCTGATCTTGTTATGGTTCTCCCTAAAGAACCGTTGCTTTTTCAGTATCCAAGGGCTTTCTTTATCGACAATCTCACTTATTTCCCGTCGTGACAAATTCCTTGGAGCACGTACAATTAAGAGCGCTTCAGGCGTAACTTCCAGTCCAACTGTTCTTCGTCTAGACCTTATAAGTTTATCAATTTTGACACTCATACTTTTACTCGATAAATATAGATCCAGTGAATATTATATCGAAGGAATAACTATTTTCTCTGAAGATCGGGATCTAGTACATAAAAATCCTCGGTCTTTGTATGGCGTTAAAATTGTCCCACATTAATGATATATGGCAAAAATAAATATAAGTCAACTGATCAGAAAATTTTTATTTTTGCCCAACAGCCTTTTATTCAGAATCACGTATTTAAGAAGATTTATTACTAAAAGATGTCTCATAATCATTCCATAGGACACTCTGTAGAGATCCTTGCGATTCGGATGGATTCCCAATAAAAACGCGCAAGGTGAGTTTGGTCTATATATAACTTAGCAATAACTAATTTCTCTCGGGAGCCAAATTTTTTAAATTCGCACGAACATGTCTACTAAATGGCGATACCCCGGTGCTCATCGTTTTCCTGCTTCGAGTCTCGAGCGCACAGCCTTGCGACTCAAGAACTTTACGTGTGTGTTATCATTAAGATAGATAATTTATATAGTGCAATAATCGGTAATCCTTACTTTCCATGCATAAGCTGATAGATGGTGCCATCGGATAATTAGTTATGAGACTTAGCCTTGACAATCTCATAGTTCCTAGACTCACGATCATCCGATCATTACTCCTGCTTGGGTTACTTATGATCATCGGACTTTTGATGTTGTTTGTCTCATCGAGTTTGTTTCAAGGCTATGACTATCTGATTGTCAATATTTACCGTTATGTTGAGGGCGAGGAAATAACGACTCGCGAACATGTGGTAGGAATCCGGGGCGACCGGATTGCCTATATAGGCACCAGGAAACCTTTTCCTAGGGTTAACAATGTAATAGATGGTAAAGGACTTATTATGGCTCCCGGCTTCTTGGACATTAATTCGGCTGGGTTCGTTAAAGCGAAAGCAGCTTACTTTAAAGCACATGACGGAGTTACTACCTATCTTTCCGCACATGGTGGGTTGCCGGGCAAGTCCATGCAGACATACGGTGAAGACACCTATCTTAATTACGCGACCACTATAGGCATTATAGGATTCCGAGACCTACTCGATAAGCAGGGATTTTCAATGTCGTTCATGCATTTGAAGAGGCATTGAAGGCCGGGGCTTATGGCATCTCTTTCTCCCCCCGGAGTATACCCGCCAAGCGACCCCTGAGCTCATCGAGCGTGTGTGCAAATCATTTCAAGGTCAACCACTTGTGTTCTCATTTCATCTTCGTTATTCGGATGTCGAGCGAGAACTTGAAGGGGTAAAAGAGGCGTTGAGGTGTGCATCACACGATGTGGACATCCATATCCTTCATTTAAACTCAACCGGGGGAATGTTTCAACCACAGCAAGCGGTGTATCTACTTGAGGAGGTTCAAAAGAGAGGAGTGAGGGTCATCTACGATTTTTATCCTTACACAGCTTGGATATCGAAGTTGCGTATCCGTCGGTTTGACGGAGACTGGAGAACACACTACCGTGTGGGATATGAGAGGCTTCGTTTTCCGTGGCTGGAGCAACCGTTGTCCGGGGAAGAATTCAAACGCTTTGGGAATCCGGTCGAAATGCAAATATTATAGTTGATTCCATACCGTCTTCGACTATTGACTTTTTTGCAAATGAGACCATTGCACCTATTGGAACCGACCGTGCGGTTTCGATCACCCACGCGGTATCGCCAGCTTCGGTAAGTTTCTCCACGAATACGCAAATGGGTCCGAGCCAGCATTTGCATTGGCTGTATACCGTTTTTCGACTGCCCCGGCAAAATGGTTCTCACAGTACATCTCTGATCTCAGCGAACGCGGGCGCATCCAGGTCGGCGGCTATGCCGACCTTGTACTTTGGAATATTGATGAAATAAAAGATAATGCCGGCTACGGACATCCTGCCAATACTAGCGGCGTTGTCGCATTATTCGTGAATGGTACTCCTTTGATTTTGGATGGTCATGAAGTAAAACAAGAAAATCCTCCTGGAAGATGGCTTAAAGGGCGTTTTGCTAAATAAAAAGCAGTCACATTTTATAGGTGTAAAACTTTGGCCCTGAATATGAGAATGCTACAATGTATCACGTCTAGGTACGTATTTCAGGGGATAGTCAATTTCACAAGGTTGGTGTAAGGTACTTCCGTTTAGACAAAACAAGTAACTAATCGAGTAATCTTGAATGCAGATGCATAGGTCGAAAGGATCATTACAACAACAGTCAGCTCAAATTGAATCCGAGTAACAATGCAGGCATGTAGTACCTCGTCTCTAAATGTCGAGCGACGCGAGTTGTACTTCGGATATAGTATGGCCCCCTGCTATTTTATAAACTGCAAATTCTTGAAGTATCCCATAAATTCTGCGTTTACAATTGAAAGTACGATGCATTTATATCTTAATGATTCCTTTGATCATTAAGAAAACGAAGTGAATGTTTTAATCCAGAAGACAATACTACTGTAGAAACGTAGGTCATGTCCCTCACTTGCGATTGTTAACACCTCTACTTTATTATTGGGTGTTAGAAAAAAGTTTTCTTCTGCTAAAAAGGATTTTAACCGTCTTGGACTCATTTTCTCCCCAAACAATAAGCCTAGGAATTGCTCGATCATCAATTCGACTCGACATGCTAGCAGGGGAGTATTCTATTACTCCAGCAACACTAAGCCGATTGGTTGCTACCATGTATCGTGCGAGTTCGGTTCCTGTACTTACACCAAGCAAAAAGATTTGTGTTCCGTCGATTTGTTTTTGTGAATGAAGATAGGAAAGTGTAGTCTTAATCGCTTCTGATTCGAGATGTAACTCTTTTGATTTTGGTTGCTTACGTAAGCCGAAGAAGTCTGCTTCACGGTAGTTAACAGCAACAAAAAAGTATCCTGATTGAGCAAAAAACTGTGCAGTAGAATTGCCCCAACGGAGAAAACTCAGAACTTTCAGCCATCTTAGCCAGAGAATACAGGGATACTTTAGATCATTCTCAAAGCCCACGGACTTAATAAGTATACTGGGAAAGATTGTCCGTGAGATATCAGGACATCTCGCTCCGGAAGCACGATTTCCTCTTTAGTGAGTGAATCAAACCTTTGTGTTTGTTGATGGTTCGTTTCAAAAATCCATTCGATTTAGAAAAAGAGGAGTAGTAAGATCACTGTGTAGAAAAACCAGAAGTGACCCTGAATGAGTTATTTCAGGATCGTATACTACTCCTTCAGGCGGTCCAATATGCTTTGTTTCACCTGTGTTTAATTGTGTGATTCTGAGAAGGTAGTGGTCGTCTTTATTCTCACGATAGAGGATAGAGTCTCGACTGATCCATTGTGGTGTTAAATATCTCCCAGACTTCATAGTTACTACCTTACTTTTTTTTGTGTTGAGATCAAAAACTTCAATGTTACCATATCCATGGCGATCGAGACGCGCAAAGATAATTTTTGTCCCATCCGGACTAAATGAAGGCCATTTAATTTCTTTCAAATGTTCTTTGATAATAGTACGATTAACCGAAGAATTAACGTCAAAGAGATTAAGCAAATGCTCTCCCGTGACATACACAAATTGTTCAGACAATGGATGCCATGATAGATATTGTTTTCGCTTTCGATCAGATGTAAGTTTACGCATGTTTCTTCCATTATGAGTCATCTGATAGATTTCATGTCCATCCTGCCTGGATTCTTTTACATAGATAATATTTTTTCCATCGGGAGATAATTCATAAGGTTCAAAACTCTCATTATCTGAGGCGTCAGTGAGACGTACTACCTCATTAGTGTTAAGATCTCGATAATACATATTGTATTTTGCATTCCCAGAGTCGTCAGAGACGAAATACATTCGTGGCAGGGTATAGTGAGGTCGCAAGTGAAAATAGACATACTTATCGTCAGTGAGTTGCTGGAGCGAATTGTCTTCTTTCCAGACCCACAGTTCATAACGCCCGCTTTTGTTGCTAGAGAAAAATACTTCGTTGTTTCGTATGGCGATGTCCTTGTTTATCAGTGGCACTTGAAGAATTTTTTGTTGTATCCCAGAAAACGGTTTCAGAGTCGGTTGTTCGAGAAGCTGTGATAGCTCCCTTTTTGCCATTGCAAGATTAGCATACAGTCTATGACTCTTCCTAACTCCGGATTTACCGAACCAATCTGCTTCGAGCTGCTTTTCATAAAGTGAAATTGCTTTTTTATAAAATGCGATCGCTTTTTGATTTTGATCACGTTCGCGATAGATTCGTGCCAGTTGCAAATGCAGCAATTCGTTATTAGGCAATATCTTACAGCCTCTTTCACATGTAGATTGTGCATCACTAATTAGGCCCAGTTTCTTCTCTAATTGACACGCGGCGGGAATTATGTCGGCCCTATATCGACTTTTCTTCTCAGCTTTCTTATACCAACCTAGAGAGCCTCTTTCTCCTCTTCCTGAAAGTTCTTCCTTGATTCCAATCACTCGGTATAAATTTCGCATTCGCCCAGAACCATAAGAAGCTAGTGATTCGATGGTCTCAGGATGCTCTCGGTAAAAGACGGCGGGGAAATATTTTTTAATGTATTTCCTAATCGGTCCTGGCCGAGTTTCTGTTGAAGGAAAGATATGGAGTTGTTCCTCGATAAGAAAGATGATATGCAATATAATAATAATGAATCTTTGATTGAAGATATTTAAATTCAAAAAAAGTAGTAACAATCACTATAGCACAAAGTGCTAGGTTCAGAGAAGCAAATAAATTCTTGTTGGTAACAAACAAACTGTGTATGGTTTTTTCATAAGAGCTAAGGAGGCTCATATTAAGAAAAATAGCTATTAGTAGTACTTTAATACTAAAGGTCATGTGGAATGCTGCTGCAAAGAGAAAAGCTCCGAGAGAGAGTTGAGAAAAAGGACTTGGGGCGAGTCATTATAATTTCTTCTGAACAGTGATGAAATAAAAACGACAAATAAAAGAAAGGCAAACACTCCCATCTCTCCAAGGAGCGCTAAATAACTGTTGAATGAATGTGGGTAGCCTTGCGGATCGGGTGTAACACTGCCACGATACTTATAGAAAGTGTGTGCCCAGTTTCCAGGTCCTACACCGAAGAGAAAATGATCTCGTATCATAGGGAGTGAATTTGTCCAACGGCGTATTCTTGCACCAGAAGATCCTTCAAGGGGCTTTTGGAAGGTTTTTAGTGTGGTGACAGGACTTGGGAAGTTGTATTTTGGCATAATTGTGTGAGCCGCAAAGAGCGACATCCCTACGACTACCAACATAAGAAGCGAAATGAGAATGCGTTGTTTGTTAAGAAATGTTTTTACTTGAGCTCTATGAGCAAGGAATAACCATAATATAGCAACAGCGATTGCCAAGAGGACCCCAAGCCATACTGAGCGAGAGCGGCTAATGAGTATGCCGAAAAATATAACAAAAGCACTGATAGCAGCATAGAAACGCGTTCCTCGATTATACGTTTTATGCATAAATGAAAGGCTTATGAAAAAAGGAAGGATTAGAACTTGCGCTGCATAGTTGCGATTCATTGCGATTGGAAAAACTAGAAAGTTTTCTTTTATTTCTTCGTTAGCAAAAAGGCTAATTGCAAAAAAAATGGTCATCAACGCTCCACATCCGGGCAGTATATGGAGAAATCGTTTACGGGTTGCAGTATTGATGAAAACATAACGACTCATAAAATAAAAAATTAGGGCTTCTAGCCACCAGAGTACCGATTGAAATGAGGCGAGATGATCTGAAACGAGTGAAAATGATATGAGAATAAAGAAAAAGAAAGGAAGTAGTAAAAGATCGTAATAGGATAGAACATTGTATTGCTTAGTTTTTTGAAAAGCGTTTACAAAGAAGATGGTTAATACAAGAAATGCCAGATTAGCAGAGATTATAAACGCCTGAATATCGTAACGTAGATAGGGAGCAAAATGGACAAAAAAGAAAAGAGGGAGGAAAATGAATGAAATAAATACCGCGGTAATAATATATTCTCCCAAAGTGTCGTTCTTTATGGAATCAATCATCATATTATATTATTTATATTTAGGGACTGTTCCAACGACTGTGTATCTTCAAAATTTCCTGAGGCTCTAGATAACTTTAGCATGTTAGAATACATGCTAAGTTATGAGAAATAAAGGGAAAAACAGGTATCTAAAAGGGGCACACTTTTCGGAGTCTAAATTCAGGGAAATTCTCAGGTGTTTTTCCCTTGATATAACAGCTACGAAGACATCGGAATTAATAGGTATATCAAGGCCCACAACAAACAGAATCTACAAGAAATTAAGGGAGAGAATAAAAGAAATATGCGATAATGAATTTCCACTTAGCGGTGAAGTAGAAGTAGATGAGTCGTATTTTGGGGCAAGGAGGATAAAGGGCAAAAGGGGTAGAGGATCATGCGGTAAGACAATCGTATTCGGGATATTGGAGAGGAACGGTAAGGTGTATACGGAGATAGTGCCTGATTGTTCGAGAGCGACATTACAGGCTATTATCAGGGGCAAAGTGGAGGTTGAGAGTGTAATTCATTCTGACAAATGGAGGGGTTACAACGGGCTGGTTGATATAGGTTATCCAAAACATTTCAGAGTGGATCACAGGGACAACAAATTCTCCAATGGAAGATCACATATAAATGGGATAGAATCATTCTGGAGCTTTGCAAAAAGAAGATTGCAGAAATTTAATGGATTCAGTAAAAAGGATTTTAATCTCCATTTGAAGGAGTGTGAGTTCAGGTTTAATAATAGAGAGAAAGATATTTACAAAATTCTGTTGAATATTTTAAGAAAACACATGCTCTAATCTTATCTAGAGCCTTTCCTGATTTACCCTTTTCTCAAATATAATACATAGCTGAGACATAAATAACAAGACCCAAGTATTGATAGGCCTGGTCCATTTTCTTTCAAGATCCCTGGTGGCCATAAAAAGGGATTTTAGTACCGAGCTATCAGAGGGAAAAACCCTTTTGGCATCTGTGACCTTTTGGTACTTGCTATTTACGCTCTCGATCAGGTGTGTGGTGTAAATGAGCTTTCTTATCTCCACAGGGTATCTAAAATAGGTCACAAGAGATTCTCACCTCTCTCGCCAGGATTTGATTATATGAGGATACTTACGACCCCACTTCTTTTCAAACTCATCCATGGACGAGCTCGCACCCTCCAGGGTTGAGGCACCGTAAACTGTCATCAGATCTTTGCTCAGCTCCTTCTTGTCCTCCATAACACATATCTCAAAGTGTTCCTGATCTGATGTGTAACACACGTCTGTATGTCTGAGGCCGGATACGTTGCAGCAATATCCTCTTCAAGCCCATTAAGACCATCTACACTGAATATAAAAACATCCCTAACCCCTCTGCTCTTAAGGTCATTCAGCACCCCAAGCCAAAACCCACTGCTCTCCTTTGCACTTACCCAAAAACTCAGTATCTCCTTCCTCCCGTCTACCCCAAACCTATTACCAGATATATCGCTTTATTTAAAACCTTTCCCTCTTCCCTTACCTTGTAGAAAATACAGCCAAGCCATCTATATTCTCACCACCATACACCAGCCCAAGAGGCCTCAACTGCCACTCCTCTAATCGAGGCAGCATTCTATACGTAAGTCTCGATATAAGCGGTGGACTTAAATCCACTCCGTACATGCCCTCCAGTATATCCTGGATGTTTCTCTTTGTTGTCATACCCTTCAATACAGAGCTACTATCTTGTCCTCAAGGTCATCCAGTACACTCTGACGCCTCTTGACTATCTGAGGCTCAAACTCCGAGTCCTGTCTCGAAGAACTTCTAGCTCTACCTCTCACTATCGCTTTCACTGTCTTGTACTGTAACCGTTCTCACATTAAAGGTTGTCGACTTATCTTGGTGGCTTGTCTTAGGATACCCCAGATATCTTCAAGCTCACTCTCAAGCGCTCTTGAAGCATGCTTAATAAATCTCTTAGCTGGTCCTTATATGTCTCTCTTACCTGAACTGTCCATAAGGTCCTCCTTACATTAATTGCCTATACACACTTTATGAAACATACGGGCGTGTATCGTGAGAGACGGATCAAGATTGCCCCATTAGTTCATAAATTTCTTTATCTGACAGGCCGAAATAATGTCCTATCTCGTGTATTAATACCTCATTAACCTTATCCTCAATCTCCTTTTCATTTCTACAGATTCTCTCGATATCCTTCTGATATATGACGATTTCGTCAGGAAAGCTTGCCACCTGCCACACGCTCCTCTTCGGTAGAGGCACACCCCTATAGAGCCCCAAAAGTAAACTATCTTTTCTTAATTTGAGTTTTTCCATGTCATCCCTAGTCGGGTAATCCTCAACGGAGATGACAACATTCTCAATTTTCTTTCTGAATTCCTCGGGAATTGCGCTGTATGCTTTTTCCACAAGATATTCGAATGACTTCTTATCCACAATATCCGACCTTCAAAGCTTGAATATAGTCACTACACATTTAGCACTTTTACTTTAATTCTTTATAACGAAAACAATTGACAACGTGATCATTGACCATGCCAGCAGCCTGCATGAAAGCATAGCATATCGTTGAACCCACGAACCTAAATCCCCTCTTCTTCAAGTCCTTGCTCATTAAATCCGATTTTTCAGTTTTCGCCGGTAATTCCTTTATGGATTTCCATCTATTTTGAATAGTCCTGTAGTTTACAAACTGCCAGATATATTTATCAAGCGATCCGAATTCCTTTCGAACTTCCAGAAAGGAGTTGGCATTTGAAATCGTAGATTCTATTTTTAACTTATTTCTTATTATTCCGGAATCTTGAAGTAGACGATCAACTTTTGATTCGTCGAATTTGGCGATCTTAAATGGATCAAAGTCTCGGAATGCACGCCTGAAGTTCTCACGCTTTTTCAGAATAATTGACCAGCTGAGGCCAGCCTGAAATGCGTCGAGAACCAAGAATTCGAAGAGAAGCCTGTCTTCATGAACAGGAACGCCCCATTCCTTGTCATGATATTCAATTAATAAAGGATCATACCAAACCCATTCACATCGAGTTATCATGTATTGGACTTAGTCAATTAGTTGCTTGAAAATACGGCAATACGTAACCGCATTATCCATTTTTATTCGGTCATCGACCAAGGGTCAAGAACCTTCTTCAATTGATCCTCTGGAAGAACCTTCTTCTCCATACAGATCTCTCTAACCGTTTTACCGGTATCATATGCCTCTTTCGCTATCTTGGCTGCCATGTCATATCCAATTAATGGGGCCAAACTTGTGACCATAGCGAGGCTCTTCTCGATCATTTCTTCACATCGTTTCTTATCGGCTTTTATCCCGGATATACATTTGTCAGCAAAAACCCTAGAAGAATTCGACAGCAACCTTATAGACTCCAGAAGGTTATGGATTTGGACCGGCATCATAACGTTCAATTCAAAATTCCCAAGCATACCTCCGACAGTTATAGTCGAATCATTGCCTATAACCTGGGCAGCCACCTGACAAACGGCTTCGGGAATGACGGGATTTACTTTAGCAGGCATTATCGAAGAACCGGGCTGAACGGGCAGGAGAAGGATCTCGGCCAATCCACACCGGGGACCGCTTCCAAGCCATCTAATATCGTTAGCAATCTTCATCAGGCTCACCGCCAAGGTTTTAAGAACTCCACTTGTTTCAACAATCGCGTCTTTAGAACCCTGAGCCTCGAAATGATTTGCCGCTTCCCTGAACTTAATGCCCGTTAACTTGCTCACTTTGCTCGCGACTATTTTAGCGAACCTCGGATGGGTATTAATACCAGTTCCTACCGCTGTGCCACCTATTGCCAATTCCGACAGACTTACATGTGTGCCGCGCAATCTTCGTATCCCGTGGTCTATCATACTCGCATACCCACCGAACTCCTGTCCCAACCTTATCGGTGTTGCGTCCTGAAGATGGGTGCGGCCAATTTTCAAGATTTTGTCGAATTCCCTTGCCTTTTTTGAAAGTGAGTTGTGAAGCAGTTTTAAGGCAGGAATTAAGTCCTTCTCAATCATCTCGAGAGCAGAAACATGCATTGCACTGGGATAAACATCATTACTCGATTGCCCCATATTCACGTGATCGTTTGGGTGAACACCTCTCTTATCTCCCTTTTTTGCGCGCAATATCTCATTTGTGCGATTCGCGATAACTTCATTCGCATTCATGTTCGTGGAGGTCCCAGAGCCAGTCTGAAAAACATCCAAAACAAAGTGGTCATCGAGTTTCCCATCAGCCACCTCTCTAGCCGCCTTGACTATAGCAGATCCCTTCTTCTTATCTAGCAGCTTTAGCTCCATATTCGCCTCGGCTGCCGCGAGCTTTATAAGACCCAACGCCCGTATGAAATGTCTGGGCTTCCTGATTCCACTTATTGGGAAATTCTCTATAGCCCTTGCAGTTTGAGCACCATAATATGCGTCGACAGGCACCTTCATGTCACCCATAGTATCAGACTCAATTCTATGCGTTTCTTTAGCCATTATTTATGTCCTCCTTTCCCAAGCCTTTATTTCGTTCAAAAGTGAATTTTGCAACCGGAAATAACAATCTATCCTAACGAGTTTGCAAGTCAAATTTGAAAATCCATTAGTTCAAACGGATTATTCATGATAAAACTTAATTTATAACATACTCGAAAAAGGTATGAAAGCGAGACGTAACAAGAAAGATCCATATCTAAAATAAACTTACCTACTTTGTAGGGAGTAAGCCTATAGATTCCTTAACTTTTCCAAACCTCTTTGAAAGATTTTCTTTTACATCCATCACAATGCTGAAAACCGACGGAACCAGAAATAGCGTAAATATTGTTGAAACCGTGAGTCCACCTACTACCACACTACCCAGGCCCCTATAGAATTCGGAGCCGGATCCAGGGGAAATTACTAGGGGAAGCATTCCGAAAACACTGGTCATTGTGCTCATGAATATTGGTCTAATACGTGTTTTCACGGATTCAACTATCGCATCACTGGTTTCGTAGCCTTCGTCGCGTATGTGGTTTAGCGCTTGATGAACAATGAGTATGGCATTATTTACAACTATCCCAATAAGTATGATAAAGCCCAGCATCGTAAGAATATCAAGTGGTTGATAGGTAAAAATATTTAATAGTAATAGTCCTAGAAATCCACCAAACGATGCAAGCGGAACACTGAACATGATTACAAAGGGATAGAGGAAACTCTCAAAAAGCGAAGACATCAGAAGATAAGCAATTACAGCTGCAAGGAGAAAATTCCACTGAAGGGCTTTTCGCGTAACCGTTAAATCATCAGCCGTGCCGGTTAGGACTGCACTATAAGATCCCCCGAGTTCGCCACTGCTGCGAAGCGGGCCCAGAATTTCACTATTGATAGTGTCTATAGCACTTTCGAGGGGCATTTTCTCAGGTGGTATTACCTGAATTGCGATCGTCCTCTGACGCTCATAATGATTGATTTGCTCGGGGCCCGTGGTAACAACTACATCGGCGACCGAACCTACATTGATCATCTTACCACTATCGGTATTAACCATAAGATCCTCAATCTGGTGTGTTCGATTTGAATACTTATCCTCACCACGAAGCACAAGATCAATTTCGTCACCCGCGATTTGATAGTCACTTACCTTCGCCCCATCAACAAGGGCATTAACCATAAAACCGAGTCCCTCATTTGTGACCCCTACATCAGATGCCCTGACACGATCTGTCACGACCTGGACCTCCGGGTTGCCCAGATCGAGACTCGGAATAGGCCGTACCTGTGAGCCCGGAATTTTCTGAATCGCACTGAAAAAGATGTTCTGACCGAGACCAATAAGTTTTTCCAGTTCAGGACCAGTGAGTTGAATATTGATTGAGCGTCCTTCACCGATTCCCCTCTGAAAAATGCTGGATTGACTGACGATAGCTATCATACCGGGAATTTTACTCAGGGTTTTCTGCATTACCGGAATGAGGCCTTTCACCTTATCCGGTTCCTTAGCGCGTGCCCCCATGAACACCTGACGGCCCCTTGCCACATAGAAGAAGTGTTCGATAGGAGGACCGTCCAGATTCTCCGCTTCCGGAGAATTAACATCCGCCTCCCAATATGGTTTTAAGTCACTTTCTATTCGTTGTCCAATTTCTGTGAATTCACCGATATTATACCCAGGAGGGGGTAGAAGGATACCAAACAAAAGATTACGGTTTCCCTCTGGTAGGTACTCGGCTTTTGGCATCATTAGCCAGCTAAGAAGAAGCGAACCGATAGTAAAAGCACAAACAACGAGAATACGTGTTTTGGAGTCTCCAATAATTCTTCGAACAAGGCTTGCAATTCCCTCTGAAATATCGTGTCCTATGCGTGCAAAACCCCAAAGATTACTAAACGCCGCCCTTTTTGTTTCTTTTGCTATACTCAGGATCTTAGCGGATGCGGCTGGGATCACGGTAATAGATACAATAAGACTCAGAATAACCGACACGCTAATTGCTATCGCTATATCTCGAAATAGTTGACCAGCCTGTTCCTTAATAAAAATGACCGGTAAAAAAACTGCCGCAGTGGTGAGGGTGCTTGCAAGCACAGCTCCCCACACCTCCACCGTTCCATCGTACGATGCCTTGATACGCGATTTTCCCATCTGCATATGACGATAGATATTCTCTAAGACCACAATCGCATTATCGACTACCATCCCCACCGCAAAACTCATACCGGCAAGGCTAATCACATTTATTGTCCTGCCCAGAAAAGCCATAACAACAAAGGTGCCAATGACGCTTATAGGAATGGCTGTGGCTATTATGAGCGTACTGCTTCCGCTCCTTAGGAAGAACAACAGGACAGCAATTGCCAGAAAACCGCCAATTATGAGATTTTGTTTGACAAGATTGATCGCACTCCTGATATAATTTGTTTCATCATACACGTTAAAAAGTACTAATTTCTTTTCTTTTAGGAGCCCTTTGTTTAACTCATTCATCGACTGACGAAGCCCATCCATAACCTCAATTGCATTAGCCCCGCTTTCTTTGACAGCATTTATTGCTATTGCCGGCTCGCCGTTTTGTCGGACAGCAAACTCTGGATCCTTGTATCCAAGCTTTACTTTTGCCACATCTCGAACATAAACAGGTGCGCCGTTCCTGCGAGTTATAATAACGTCCTCGATATCCTCAGGAGATTCATATTCGCCGATTGTCCGTACGATATACCTTCGTTTTCCTTCATCGAAATCACCAGCACTATAGTTATCATTCTCCTTATCAATTGCCTGTGCCATCTCCAGTAATGTGATGTCCCTTGCAGCCAGTGCATCAGGATCAACGATAACCTGCATCTCACGCTCCCGCCCCCCGAATACATTTGACGAACCCACGCCGGGTACACGTTCAAACCTGGGCTTTATAAAATCGTCTGCAAAATCATGGAATGTATTTATGTCAACATCATTGCCCGCTACCGGTTTTAATATAAACCACGCCATTGCACTTCCGCGTACATCCACACTGCTGATAACAGGCCTGTCAGCATCCTCGGGAAACTCTCTCACCTGATTGAGCTTATTCGATACATCAACAAGTGCAGCGTCTATATCAGTACCTATAAGAAACTCAAGAACAACTGTCCCACTTCCATCAGAACTCTCGCTGGTCATCTCCACCAGGCCTTCGACCGTTTTTAGCTCGTCTTCCTGTCTACGAACAATCTCTGTTTCCACCTCCTGGGGACTGGCTCCTTCCCATCTTGTATCAACTGTGATTCTTGGCTTTTCTACATCGGGTGTTAGCTGTACCGGGATTTTAAAAAGGGAAATAAATCCAAACAGAATTATGAAAATCACGCCTACTGCAACGCTCACTGGTTTTTTAATTGATGTGTCAACTAGCTTCATTGCGTTCCTTCCGGGATACCATCTTTGTCGACAATTTTGACTGGCTGATTTGGTCTAAGCCTTTCATTACCCCTTGTGACGACGAGTTGTCCCGTTTCTACGGGTCCCGTTATCTGTATCAGATCCTTATATGCAATACCCGTATTGACCTGCACTGGGACAGCAGCTCCATCATTTACAACATAAACAAAGTTGCTCCGATTTTGCTCAACAATTGCATCTTTGGGAACGAGCTTAACGAGAGATGGTTCACCGATCAAAAATGACACCCTGGCAACCATACCGCTTTTTATCAAACCATCGTTGTTATCAACCACGATTTTAATGGGAAAGGTTCGCGATTTCCTATCAGCCTGGGGAACTATAGATGCGATTTCCCCCTCAATCGACAACTTGGGCAATGCATCAAAATTAATAACCGCAATGTCACCCAACCTAATCTGACTTATATAACGTTCCGGCACATCCACATCAACTTCAGCTCTAATTATATCTATCAGCTCAACCACGGGCCCTCCAACTTCGATCCATTGACCCACTTCTGTATGTTCAGCGGTCACATATCCATCAAACGGCGCAACTATTTTGGATCTGGCGAGGTCATAAGCGTGACTATCTATTTGGGCTTCAAGCTGAGATACTCGTGCTAACATAGCATCCTTCTCAGCCTCCGTGTCCTGGAGCTGCTGTAAAGATGCGACCCCCTTCTTATAGAGTTCTTGAAAACGTTCCAGGTTTTTCTTCGCAAGGCGGTAACGGGCTTCGGCCTCCGCCTTTTGAGCCCTTGCCTCGCGGAGATCAATCTCAAGCGATTTTGTACGCAACTTGGCCAATAGATCACCCTTTTTAACAACGTTACCCTCTTCTACGGGAAAATCTTCAACGAGACCTGCTATTTCGCTTGCTATCGTGCTCCTCCTGAGTGGTTCAACCGCACCTACGAGTGTTACAGGCTTTTGAAGAGTCTGTTGTTTAACTTCGGATACTACCACAGGTGCAGGCGGTGGCGCCTGGGCATGAGAATTGATTGCCTCAATCATCAATGCGGCACCTAATAACAAGGAGAGCAAATTTAATTTCTTTAGTTTCATATTCAGTCTCTTGAACATACTTACTTTTTATTAATAGAATTTATATATTCATACCTTCAAGAAAAATTGTGACAAATGATTCCACTATGTCTTCCCGTTTAAGGTTTCCCTTTCTTTTTTCCCTGAAGAGCTCCTGAACAATTATGTAATTTATTACCATACCTATAAAAGCCCGCGCGGCAACCAGTGGATTAATCTTTTTAAACGCTCCATCTGATATTCGATCCTTTATATACTCCGAAAGCAGCGTATTGATGTATTCTACATATGTATCAAAAAACATATCCGATAATTCATGTCCCTCCAGTGCACTGTAATGTAATAATCTTATAAAGTCGGGGTCTCTCCCACACTTGTCAAACATCCGCAAAGCGATTGACCTGAATATTGACCAATCGTCTTTTGCAGCCCCATAATTTTGAAGAGGCTTTTCAATCCCAGGTTCTTCATTGATCTTCTTTTCTATAATAGAACCATAAAGATCTCGTTTTGTAGAGAAGTATCTGAAGATAAGGGCTTCATTCACACCCGATTTCTCGGCTATCTCCTTAGTAGTAGTACCGCTAAAACCCTTGTCAGCAAAAAGTTTCACCGCACTCTCTAAAATTTTCTCCTTCGCAACCGCTCTAGCCGTCAACGTCGACATTGTGATCTCTCCCCCCTATTGTAAGTAATTACTTACTTATGAGGTTAATGACTATAAAAACAATGTCAAGAGAAGATTGAACTTCATTCTTAAAGACTAATATCTAATAAATTCTATTCCCTTACTAGTGTAATCTAATACCATTACTTGATTGGTAAATGCGACGTCAGATATAATAATAAACAAATCATCGAACCTTAAGGAGAGGATAATATGGCAAGTGACGGAATCTTACAGTTAAACGATACACTCTTTGACAGTGAAGTACTAAAAAGCGACATCCCGGTTCTGGTAGACTTCTGGGCTCCATGGTGCGGTCCCTGCAGAATTTTAGCTCCTGTAGTCGAAGAGATTTCGAGTTCATATTCAGGTCGAATCAAAGTTGGCAAGCTTAATGTGGACGAAAATCATGAAACCACAATGAAGTACGGAATCAGAAGCATTCCAACCATCATAATTTTTAAAAATGGGCAGGTCTTTGAGCAGGTAATCGGCGCAGTCCCAAAGACCGAAATTGAAAGATTAATAAATAAGGCTCTTTAATAGTTAATTGTAGGGTAAAAGTGAACCCTGAATTATCAAGAGGCGTCATAAATTATCGAGTAGTTCTTGAGTCTTGGATAGACCACACCCTTCAGCATCAAAAGTGCGATAGATACCAATTCCATTTGTGAGACCCTTAAATTAATCAAATGGTCATCTGCTAGAAAATCAGGATTTTCTGGCAAATTTATGAAATTACGTTTGACACACAACCAATCATCCATATCTATATAGACCCGTGAACCACCCTGCTTTCAAGCTGGGTAAATTCACCTCTTTCAATTTCACGGATGCTAGTCTCCCTGGAGTCTAAGCAAACCTTTATGTGATGATATGCCTTCCAGGGATCAACCTTAGTACCACAAGTGAATATATCTACGGCAGCGTAATGGAATTCTGGCCATGTGTGAATCGCGATATGAGACTCGGCAATGACAATTATACCACTAACGCCCTGAGGAGCGTAGTTGTGAAATGAACTCTCCAGCACAGTCGCACCACAAATATTCGCAGCTTCTATCATAATTCCTTCTATCTTTTCCTTGTGGTTTAATACTTCAGGGTCACACCTATGGTATTCTACCAAAAAATGCCTCCCTAGGGCCTTCAATCTTACCTCCTTTTTTTGGTTATTTCCCTTGATTATGGGACGTTAAAATATACCTTAAAACCTAAAATGTCAAACGTATGAGATCGCATTCTAGAGTGATAGATAATGGCCCCCCTTTTAGTACCACCCCAATATAACCAAGATTGACATCCGACAAAACTTCTCATCGCAATTTGTGTACGACAATTTCTTAAGTTACCTTTAGAACAAAATAAACAACTCATATTTGAAACCATTCATCGAGGAGGATAAAAGCGTTGGGGAAATATATAATGCTCAGCACACTGACAGATGAAGGAAGAAAAACTATCAAGATGAGACCCGAAAGGATTAAAGAGGTAAATAAGGAAATTGAAAAGATGGGAGTAAAGGTATTGGAACAATATGCTGTTCTTGGACCTTACGACTTCGTAAATATAGTAGAGGCAGCAAACAACGAGACCATTTCAAGGGTCTCTATTGAACTAGGTTCACGGGGTACGGTAAAGATAATGACGCTCGCTGCAATACCAATAGACAAATTTGAAAAAAAACTGTCTAAATAGATCTTTATAACCAAAGGGAAAGCAAAGTTAGGATAATTCTTAAATTTACTTTAACAGGCAGGAGCCATTGAACCCAATCAGCACTATATCCGCGCGCGCTGCACCAGTTACACCTCGCTAGATCAAAACCTCAATTGAACATCGGCAATAAAACTCGCATCGGCTATATCGGAAGTCGAACCCGACACTGGAAATTGTACTCCTATTCCCGGACTGAATTTTTTCCCAAACCTTACACCGGAAGTAATGAATGTGTCCGTCTTTTTTGTACTGGTAGCAGTCGGCATAGTATAACCATCAAACTCAACGAACAATAAAGGTGAGGTTGGAACCTTAAAATTCCAACCGGCCGCGGCGCCATATTTAATCCTAAGTTCGACGTCCTCTCCCTCCAGGTTGCTTGCATTCGTTATGAGATCAAGTCCCAGATTTGCTTGTACACTGAACCCCTTCTTCCATGTAGCGGCAGCAATATATGGTGAAAGGGTAAACGCATCTTTAAGATAAATAGGAAAATCCCTCCTATAACGCGTAACCGTTTCGAGCCGCTGTATATTATCCTTGTATGCTGTGGGTAAAATCATGTCCATTCCACCGGACAAAACCGAATTATGAGTCTTATACATCAGGAATTTTCCACCCGCCAGAATATTCGCAAATTCGAATCCATTACTAATGTTTTCCCCCTCGATAGTTATATTGTCTGTACCAGCCTGAGAGATTTTTACATACAGACCCCAGAGGCCGGTCGAAGAAGGAAAGTCGGCCCTTACGTCGTAAAAGATAAATTCCCCATCCCCCAAAACCTCTTTCGTGCTAACGGCCTCGATCAGCCCCATAAATCGTCCCAGCGGAAAGGGAGATTCAAAAAAATAAGGATATGATAGTTCAACGGCCTTACCTTTGTTGGGTGTCATCGTAAATGTACCACTGAATTCAAAGCTGCCATTAATGGGGTTCAACAGTACCAGCTTCCTGTCATGGATAAAATTCCTCATCGGGTTGACGACGTGCGCAGCGAATTTAGCCACCCTGCTGTCCCGTGTGATAAGCCAATCGGATATTGTTTCAGCGAGAAATCCGACGGGGGCTCCGATCACAGGTGTGGAAATTAGATCGGGGAGCGAAGGGTTTTCTACCGTTCCCTCAACCGTATATTCGAAAAGCGTGCTTTGAACAAATGCCCCTAAAAATGCTCCCCAATAACCCCAACCCATTGCCCGATAGTAAAGATACTGCACTGCACCGATAAGAGGATGAGTAACATAATTTGTTTGAAACCCATCTCCGTCATCTACCACAGGAGCTTCCGTTATGTGATCCCACCAGCCTGAGGCTGATGCACTGAAGATTCTCTGGTCCTTGTTCCTGACGTAAAAAAAACGCATTGCCCACATTAATCCGTAAGAGATAGCGGTATCGCGAAGAAAATCTTTGACCCCCAGTTTTTTGATATCGGCAGGCTCTGTTACACCATCTTCATTTATTGATTCGACTTCCTCCTCATGTTTTAAGTCCCCTGCTTCAGCGATCTCTTTAGCACCAGAGGTAGTTGAATTCATATATGAGTCCATAAATCCAGAAGCCGAATATGCCTCTCCAGAAAATATAAGATTGAACACAAAGAGTGCTACCGAAATACTTTTCAACATATTAATCAACTATTCCCTTATTCCTATACTGCAATTTATGATTAAAAGCCGCATTCAAAACGAGCACTTACACTTAGAGAAGATTAACTCATTATTTTTTATACTATCCACATTCATTAGCGAGATTTTCCAGCCCGACAACAATCGATCCTGCGTACCGAGCGACAAATGACTAATATGCTATACTGCTTCAAATTAACCGTTGTCCTGAAAAAAAACACGCTTTTACTTTTCCTCGAATTTTATTAAATTTACTTGAATCTGAGATGAAAAACGTGGAGAAAAGATACACTAATATTTAATTCAATAAAAGCTAGATCAAAACACTTAATACCGTTCGCCATTCAAAGACTCTAGTGTCGAAGAAACCGTCGCAACTATGACAATGAGTGTCTATTGAATCTCATGGTTAGAGGAAGGTAGATTTCTTTTAAATAACGCTACGACCGTGCTCTCAGTTAAATTAAATTAACTTCTCTATTTTAACATACCGTAACAACCCAAAGTTATTGCAAATATTATCAAAGCGGGCTTCAGCTTATGATCAAAACAACCAAGAGACTAATTTCAAAAATCCCAGAAACTGCATACAAATGATTTTTTTCTATTACTATAATTTCCATGTTAGGGAGGGAGGTGCCGCGCATCCCGTCAACAGTAATGCGCCAACTATTAAAAAGCGTTTAAATAATCACATTCATCACAGTTCGAGTATTGCAGAATAAGATAGGAATGGATAATATGATATTAAAAATAAATTTAATTTGCTTGATCGTAGTCATATTTTTTCGTAAGGTTCAGACAGAGCGTAGTTTTCAAGAATGAGTGGGATATCGGATTTACGTCGAAATATTGCATTCTTAATTTTAAATTGATCAACTGCTGAAATTTTATATAACGTTTTCAACAAGGGTTTTTAGATCATACGGAAACCGTCAATATGGGGAAAATAATATGTGTCGCAAATCAAAAGGGTGGCGTGGGGAAGACAACAACAGTTGTAAATCTTTCAGCCTGTCTTGCCGCCTCCCACAAGAAATCCATATTTATTGATTTCGACCCGCAGGGCAATGCTACAAGCGGTGTCGGTATCGACAAGGATAAGCTTGAGAAAAGCATCTATAATGCCGTAATTGGTGAGGTTAGCATCAGAGAAACCATAGTGGAATTAGAACCTGACATCCTTAAAGGCTACCTTAGTGTCGCACCCTCAAATTCGTCCCTTACGGGAGCAGAGATTGAGCTAATATACGTTGAAAGACGTGAATGGAGACTGAAAGACATTATTGAACCAATAGTAAATGAATACGACTACATATTTATTGACAGTCCGCCATCACTTAGTTTACTAACAGTAAACGCCCTTACCGCTGCGAATTCTGTCATCATACCGGTTCAGTGCGAGTACTATGCTATGGAAGGACTTGGACAGCTTAAGAGAACAATCTCACTAATCAATCAGAGACTAAACCCGAATCTTGAAATTGAAGGTTATCTTTTAACAATGTTCGATCCAAGAAACAAAATATGTCATGTAGTTGCAAATGAAGTGATTGATTACTTCAAAGATCTGGTGTTCCAGACAAGAATTCCTAGGAATGTCAGGCTTGCGGAATCACCGAGCCACGGGAAACCTGTTCTATTGTATGATAGCAAATCCGTCGGAGCCGAGAGCTATATGTACCTCGCCCAAGAGATCATAGCAAGGCATGGAGGTGAAAAGGTTGAAGAAAGTCACTTTGGGTAGAGGACTCGATGCACTCATCCCAATCGATGAGGAGGCAAAAGGATATATTCTAGCCGATATCGATCGAATTAAACCAAACTCCTACCAGCCGAGAAAAGAATTTGACGAAGATGGTATCGACGAGCTTGCATCATCAATCAAAGAAAAGGGAATCATACAGCCACTGGTAGGAAGAAAAATTGGGGATAGCTATGAAATAATTGCAGGTGAACGACGCTGGAGAGCAGCTCAAAAAGCTGGCCTCAAAAGGATACCAATCATCCTAAAAGATGCTTCAGAAAGCGAGGTCCTGGAACTAGCGTTAATTGAGAATCTTCAAAGAGAGGATTTAAACCCGCTAGAGGAGGCAATTGCGTACGAGCAACTCATTGGAGATTTTGGATTAACCCACGATGAGATCTCAAAAAGAATAGGAAAGGATAGATCTACAATAACAAATCAAATTAGACTCCTCAAGCTTCCTGAGCGGGTAAAACAGGCAATAAAAAACAGGGAAATCAGTGCAGGACACGCAAGGGCAATCCTGAGCATAGAATCACAAAGCAAGGCACTAGAGATTCTTGAGCTAATAAAACGAAATAAACTCTCGGTGAGACAGACAGAAAAACTTGTACAAGGTTCAATCAAAGAGAGGGAATCTGATAAAAAGCAAAAATACGCCGACCCCTTTATTAGCAATGTTACAGAACGACTGAAGAGAGCATTGGGGACTCAGATCAAAATCATTGACAGGAATGGCAAGGGCAAAATCGAAATCGAATACTATTCCCTTGATGATCTGGAAAGAATCATTGAATCGTTAATGACAAGAGGGTAAACGATAAACCCTCGTGCCTGAGCCAACGGCAAGAAAATGAAGGATTTTAAAGTCAAAGTCGAAGTAAAGCTAAAATCTGTGGTGTTGGATCCACAGGGTAAAACCGTGCTATCAGCCCTTCATAACCTGGGTTATATTCAAGTGATAGAAACCAGAGTCGGAAAGTTGATCGAACTAACTGTAAGAAACACCGACAAAGGAAACGTTAAAGCACTAGTTGAAGAAATGTGCGACAAACTTCTGGCAAATCCTGTGATTGAAGATTTCATTATCAGCATTAAGTGATTATTCGGAATGAAACCCTCTAAGGAGAAATTAAGGTTACCGAGAAACAGTAATTGAGAGTCCCTGATTTAGTCTTGTTGATCTGATAATTTCGGTTAAGCATATATTGACACTTATATAAAATAGCAAAGGGTAGGTAATGGCAAACTTTGGAATAATCGTCTTCCCCGGTTCAAACTGCGATCATGACTGCTATCATGCGATAAAGCACGTATTTGATCAACGATGTGAGTATGTATGGCATGAGAGTAAATCTTTGGATGGTTTCGACTGCTTAGTATTGCCTGGTGGGTTTTCATACGGAGATTACCTAAGAACGGGCGCCATAGCGAGGTTCTCTAATATAATGAAGGAGGTAAAGAATTTCGCTAAAACGGGAAAACCTGTAATAGGAATTTGCAATGGGTTTCAAATTCTAGTCGAGGCAAGGCTACTTCCTGGTGCGTTTATTAAAAATGCCTCAACAAAGTTTATATGCAAATGGGTTGACATTCGTATTGAAAACAACACAAGCCCGTTCACTCATATCTTTCATAAAGGAGATGTATTAAAAATACCTATAGCGCATGCCGAGGGCAGCTATTACGCTGATCACGATGATATTGAATACCTGAAGGGAAATTCTCGAATTGCTTTTAAATATTGTGACCAAGACGGACTGGCAAACTCGGAATCAAACCCAAATGGGTCTCTTGAAAATATTGCTGGAATATTAAATCCACAAGGCAATATTCTAGGTATGATGCCACACCCTGAAAGGTGCTGTGAGGAAGTTCTAGGCGGAAGAGACGGAAAGCTTATTTTTGAATCCATTATATCTTGGCTGAAGCATGGCAATAGTAGGAACGACGTGAGAATTTCATCTGATTGAATCCAATTAACACCGCACCTCAACCCCATCTTATTATTGTAATTTTGTTAAGCTATAGCTATTTGTCTCTTCCCTTTTTTGTGGTAACCTAACAAAGATAAATACTTCTAGTTTATCTGATCTTACACAAGATGATCACAAAACTTGCGGATCAAACAATTGATATAACTAAAGAAATTTGTCCCATGACATTTGTAAAGACAAAACTAAAACTCGATACCTTACGCTCCGGACAGATTTTAGAAGTGATCCTGAGAGACGGAGAACCCTTAACCAATGTCCCAAGAAGTGTAAAGGAAGAGGGACATAGAATCCTGGAAATTCGTCAAAAAGGTGATTTCTACACAATCTTAATTGAGCGCCGCTAATGGATTCCCCATTAACAAAAGCAATTCAATCCACTCTTGGGGTAAGAAGAGCAGACTCTGTAATAGATCTGATTGGGAACACGCCACTTATAAGGCTCGGGAAAATAACACAGGATCTTAATTCGGATGTTGAGATTTACGCCAAGGCAGAATGGTTTAACCCGGGAGGCTCCGTAAAAGATCGCCCCGCGCTTTGGATGATTCTCGAAGGAGTCCGCTCCGGCAAATTAACCAAAGACAAAGTCATTATGGATTCATCATCTGGCAACACAGCTATTGCTTATGCAATGCTTGGAGCAGCACTTGGCTACAGAGTTGAGCTAGTAACGCCCGAAAATATAAATATAGAGAGAAAGAAAACGCTAGAGGCATTTGGGTCTAGAATAATCTATTCTAATCCCCTTGAGGGCTCAGATGGTGCAATTAAGCTGGCTCAGAAATTGAGAGCCCAAAACCCGGAGAAATACTTCATGCCCGATCAGTACAATAACCCGTTAAATCCGATTTCCCATTATGAATCTACAGGACCGGAAATTTTGCAACAAACACGCGGAAGGATCACACACTTCCTCGCGGGGGTCGGAACCAGCGGTACACTGATGGGCACAGGTAAAAGGTTAAGAGAATATAACCCCAATATAAAGGTTATATCGATTGAACCCGCTGAATCCCTTCATGGACTGGAAGGCTTGAAGCACATGGCAACATCAATAGTCCCCGGGATATTTGATCCAATCTTTCCCGATGAACGACTTTACGTACCAACAGAAGATTCGTACAGGGTCATGAAAGAACTTCTCAAAACCGAGGGGATATTTGTCGGACATTCGGGAGGCGCGGTCATTCATGCGACGCTGGAGTATGCGAAGAGATTGGATGAGGGAGTTCTGGTCACGCTACTGCCCGACAGCGGTTACAGATACCTCAGCGGAGGTATATGGTGGTAAGGATCTTGAAATCTACATATTTAGAATTGATAAAACACGCTGAATCGGGATATCCGAACGAGGTGTGCGGGGTCTTGATCGGTAAAAATGGCGAGATTAAAGTCTGCAAACAGTGCAGAAATTTAAACGAAGAAAGAACACATGATCGTTACGAATTAGATCCAACGTCTTTCAATGAAGCAGACGACTGGGCAAGAAAGAATAGGCTTGAAATCCTGGGCATATATCACTCGCATCCGGATCATCCATCCCTACCGTCAGAGTTTGATAGGTCCCGCGCATGGCCAGAGTGGATATATATCATATTATCAATTAATAAAGGCAAATACAATGACGGACGGGCCTGGTTACTCGATGATTCTGTTTTAAACTTCAAAGAAAAAGGAATTGATTTGATCGATGAAAAATGACGAGTTTCGATTTGAACTGACTGAGGACCAGATATATAGATATAGCAGAAACATATTACTTCCCGAAATTGGCGGAGTAGGTCAGGAAAGGCTTCTGAGATCCAAGGTATTTTGCATTGGTGCCGGAGGTCTGGGTTCTCCAATCGCACTATACCTTGCCGCGGCGGGTGTCGGTACCATTGGGATTGCCGACTCCGATCAGGTAGATATAACCAACCTCCAGAGACAGGTACTTCACTATACAGATGATATAGGAAGACCGAAGACAGTGTCTGCACGGGAAAAATTACAAAAACTCAATCCTGACGTGAACGTAATCGTTTACGAAGAGTCGATCAAAAAGAATAACATCAGAGAGATAATTAAGGGATACGACATCGTTCTGGACGGTTCCGATAATTTTCCGACACGTTACCTTGTAAACGACGCGTGCTACTTTGAGAAAAAGACACTAGTTTCGGGAGCGATACTCCGCTTTGAAGGCCAGGTATCGGTATTTAAGCCACAATCCGGTGGTCCCTGCTATCGCTGCCTCTACCCCGAAATCCCACCCGCGGGCATGATACCAACCTGCCAGGAGGAAGGGATACTCGGAGCTGTCGCTGGAATGATCGGCACGATACAGGCTTTGGAAACCCTGAAAGAAATCCTTCAAATTGGACGTACGCTTTCGGGGAGATTACTTATATTCAACACATTAAACATGAACATCCTTGAACTAAACGTAAAGAGAGACCCGAAATGCCCCCTCTGCAGTGATAATTCAACCATAAAAGACATGGTTGATTATGAGCAGTCAGAGTGTGACTTAACTACCTCTCCTATCTATTGATATTTCCTCTCGAGGACTGCTTTGACTAAATAATTAGCGGGTGATAGAATGAGAAATATCAAAATATATCTAAATACATAAATGTCAGAGAAAAACTATTTAAGTCTAGCGATAAAACTTTTTCAAAAAGCTTATGAATTCCAGATGGTAAATGATTTCGACTCGGCAGAAGAATACTACAGAAAATCAATTGATATATATCCCACAGCAGAAGCGTACACATTCCTTGGTTGGACCTACAGCTTTCAAGGAAAACTCGATGAGGCAATAGCTCAATGTAAAGAAGCGATCGAGATTGACCCGGACTTTGGGAACCCATACAACGATATTGGGGCATATCTAATTGAGCTGGGCGAATACGACGAAGCGATACCATGGTTGGAAAAGGCTATACTCGCAAAAAGATACGAGCCGAGACATTATCCCCACTTTAACTTGGGAAGGATTTACCTATCAAAAGGAATGATTAACAAAGCCCTCGAAGAACTCGGTAAATCACTGGAAATATGTCCCGATTATATATTCGCGAAGGAAGTAATAGATAAGATCAAATTGTCGTTGAATTAAAACTAGTTTTATCGATAAATTATTACATCAGCTACGATATTGATTGCCTTCTCTGTATTCCACACTTTTTATGAATATCAAGGATAAGGTAATAATTGTAACCGGAGGCGCTAGACGGGTCGGGCGGACTATTTGCCTCTTTTTAGCAGAGCGAGGGGCAAAGATTGTAATCAATTACAACAAGTCGGAAAAACATGCGAAGGAACTCTTAAACGACTTAAATCGGATTAATCATAGAAGCGCCATCGCCGTCAAGGCAGATGTCTCCAATTCAGATGAAGTACAGAATATGGTTGAATCGACTATAGCCCATTTCAAAACAATAGACATCTTAGTCAATAACGCCGCAATTTTTTTTAAGACACAACTTTCTGATATCTCCGAGGACGAGTGGGATTTGTTCATGGATACGAATTTAAAGGGTCCTTTTCTATGCTCTCAAAAGGTGGTCAAGATTATGTCAGACAAGGGGTCAGGAAAGATAATAAACATCGCGGACTCATTTGTTATATCCAAAGAAACAGAACACTACATTCCGTATCTGGTTTCGAAGGCAGGACTGGTCATGCTCACAAGAACATTGGCCAGCGCACTTGCTCCGGATATACACGTTAATGCCATTGCCCCAGGTCCGGTTCTGTACCCCGATAACTTCACCGAAGAGGAAAAAAAGCAGGCTGTGGAAAACACCGCTTTGAAGAGGAATGGTTCTCCAGAGGACATAGCGATGGGAGTAATTTTTTTAATAGAATCTGATTACATAACGGGTGAGGTCCTTCATATCAACGGTGGGATGTTTTGATAAACTCACCCAAGATTTCAAGCTCTTTCAGGATAGGTAATTCCGGCCGATAAAATACTTGACATACAAACGTCACTCAACAATACTACTCTACTCAGCTTACATCCTAGCGATCAAAACTCCACCTGGAGATATTAAATGGAATTGAGTGAAATTTTTAAGAGCACACTACTGATTGGCCCAGAGATTACACTGATAATTACAGGAATGATACTGATAGTGATTGACCCTTTGATTGTGCGGGATAAAAAAAAAGAGCTTTTCTGGATAGCACTTATCGGCATCATAATCGCATTTATTCTTAACCTTAATCGCTTAGATAATTCATCGCTTGCCTTTTCGGGAGCACTTTCGATCGACGTATTTTCCGGATACTTCAACATTATTTTCCTCATCAGTTGCTTCATCGCCATTACCCTTTCCAGGGAATACATAAGTACCATGGGTTTGAGGCCAAATGAATTCTATTCACTGGTTCTATTCTCAACCTCGGGAATGATGATCCTTAGCTCCGCAAAGGAATTCATGTCCTTTTTCCTTGGCTTTGAAATCATGTCGATCTCCGTCTATATACTATCGGGTTTCAATAGAAGATCAGTACTTTCGTCAGAAGCGGGAATGAAGTATCTAGTCCTGGGAGGCTTCTCGTCCGCCATACTCCTTTATGGAATAGCTCTGCTATATGGGGCCTCCGGGACAATTTCCCTCGATTTAATTGCTCTGAGATTTGATGTAAGTAACCCTCTATATCTAGTAGGATCGGCGTTGATCCTTGCAGGTATCATCTTCAAAATCGGTGCTTTTCCCCTGCACCAATGGGTGCCAGACATCTATGAAGGGGCTCCTATGACTGTAACAGGATTTATGTCAGTAGCAGTCAAAGCAGCGGCCTTTGCTTTTCTCCTGAGAATACTTTTTGTAGCCAATTATCAGATTCAAGGTGACTGGACACATGTTTTGTGGATTGTATCAGCCTTTACCATGACCATCGGCAACCTCGCTGCGATCGCACAGAATAGTATAAAGAGAATGCTGGCCTACTCCAGCATCGCCCATGCAGGATATGCGCTGATCGGAGTAGTAGCGAATCTCGGAGGCAAAAGTACGGGTCTGGGTAGCGTGCTATACTATCTCTTCGCCTATTCTTTTATGAATCTTGGAGCCTTTGGAGTCTTAGCCTATCTATCCAAGGATGGAAAAGAATGTGAAACATTTGAGGATATATCAGGCCTCTGGCAGAGAAAACCACTTATCGCCATCGCATTCGGTATCTTCATGTTCTCACTCGCCGGTGTTCCTCCAACTATTGGCTTTTTTGCAAAATACAGGGTGTTTCTTTCGGCAATAAAGGCCGACTTCTACTGGTTAGCCATCATTGGAATACTGAACAGCGTTATATCCGCTTATTATTACTTAAGGGTACTAGTCTACGCTTATATGAGAGAGGAAAAAATCGAATTCCCTTCACTTAAGCCCTTCTCAGCCCTAGCCCTAACCATACTGACAATTGTAACCTTACTCCTAGGAGTATTCCCATTTCAGTCATGGAATCTCGCTCTTAAGGCGGCGGGTCCTTTACTCCAAAATTACTGATTGGATATTAAAAGGGTAGCCCTATCCATTTGACAATTAATTTTTAGTGGGCTATTTTTCATTCATTTATAATGTGAAGTAAATTATTAAATTTATGGAAATAACTTTTCTTCATTATTAAAATTTAACGAAACATGGCGAAAGCTAAAAGTACCTCGAAAGAAAAATCAGATTTCATCAAACGAGAAATTATCGCCGCTTTGTTATTCACGGTCGGTCTTTTTTCTTCCTTGAGCCTAATCTTTTACAGTACCAAATCCGGTTTTGACGTTAAGGGAGCTATGGGCACGGCAGGGGTGTTCATATCAGATATACTTGGAAGCGCTTTTGGAATAGCCTCTTTCGTGATCCCGGTGGTAATGTTTTATACAGCAATATTGGTATTTCTTAACAAACCGGGAGCCAATCTCTATAGAAAATCAATAGCAGCATTTATTTTCTTGTTTTCAACTACCGCAATCCTGGGATTGATTTTTGGAAGCCGCTATCTCGTCGGATACAGTCCAGCCGGTGGTTGGGTAGGAGACATAATCTCATCGACTCTTAAGGGTAAAATCGCCGGAACAATAGGTTCATATATAATTGTAACCATTCTTGTCATTCTGAGTTTAATTATTTTATCGAATCTAAGCCTGTCTCAAATTTTAGACTGGAGTGGGAAAACCCTTAAGAGGTTTGTGGATGCGACCGCATATTCTTTACACCTTTTACGTATCGCTACCGAATCGGCAGTCGAAAGAATATCGATCTTCTTTAAAAAACAGGAAACCCTTAGCGGAGTCGATAATAAGACTATGAACTTAAGAATTAATGCTGCAGACAAGACCTCTAATAACAAAAATATAGCGGATAATACCGAGAACCTTCCTCAAATCGTGATTGAGAGACCTTCAAAAACGCCTGATATTAATTCAGAACAGTTAGTCCAAGAGAGGGAGAACTTCAAGCTTCCACATATTGACTTACTTGATCCGAAGATAAAGGGGAACATTATTATAGACAAGGAGGCAGTATACACGAATGCGAAGCTGATAGAGGAAAAACTCTCCGATTTCGGAGTGTCTGGGAAGGTAACAGAGATAAGGCCCGGCCCTGTAATCACTATGTTTGAATATAAGCCCTCTCCGGGAATCAAGATAAATAGAATCTCATCGCTCTCAAGCGACTTAGCAATGGGGCTGAGTGCACTTAGCATAAGAATCATCGCACCAATTCCAGGCAGGGATGTGATTGGTATTGAGGTGCCAAATGCCCAGAGAGAGACAGTCGTTCTCAGGGAATTGTTAGAGTCATCCGAATTTATGAACAGTAAATCTATGCTTACACTCGCTTTGGGTAAAGATATTTCTGGAATTCCATTCTACATGGATTTGCGCAGAGCCCCTCACCTTATGATAGCAGGGACCACCGGGTCGGGTAAGAGTGTTTTTCTGCATACAGTTTTAGCCAGTATGCTTTTCAAGGCTACTCCTTATGAACTAAAATTCATTATGATTGATCCAAAGATGCTCGAACTCTCTATCTATGAAGATATACCCCACCTTTTACATCCGGTAGTGACAAACCCTAAGGAGGCTGCGGCTGCGTTAAGGTGGGCAGTAAAGGAGATGGAACTAAGGTATAAATTGATGTCTGAATTAGGCGTGAGAGACATCGAAAGCTATAATAGTTATATTGGTAAGTCCGATTCCAGGGAAAGCGATCAAAATTCACTTCCATACATAGTTATTATTATAGATGAACTCGCAGATTTAATGATGATTGCACCAGCCGAGATAAGAGAATCTATAACCAGACTCTCGCAGATGGCTAGAGCTGCGGGCATTCATCTTATAGTTGCGACGCAGAGACCCTCAGTCGATATAGTAGCCGGTCTCATAAAGGCAAATTTCCCGGCCAGAATTTCTTTTCTGGTGTCGTCGAGGGTAGATTCAAGAATAATATTGGACAGCACAGGAGCCGAACAGCTCCTAGGAAAAGGGGACATGCTATTCCTTCAGCCTGGAACATCTAAGTTGCTCAGGATTCAGGGTGCTTTGATATCTGATGAAGAAAGAGAAAGTATTACAGAGTTTCTAAAATCTCAGGCCAAACCCGAGTATAATCAGGAAATCACAAAAATAGAAGAATCCGAAACTCAACCGGAAATGGAAGATGAGAAAGACGAACTGTATCTTGAAGCTCTGAGAATCATCGCAGAAACTCGCCAGGCCTCGATTTCAATGCTACAGAGAAAACTCAAAATTGGTTATAATAGAGCTGCCCGAATCGTTGAGATCATGGAGAAAGAGGGCGTAATAGGTCCACAGGAATCAGCAGGAAAGCCCCGAGAGGTATTCATAGATATAGATCAGGTCAAAGAGAGGCAAATTAATTGAGAATCTTCATTGTTGTTCTTTTTTTAGCTTCGATTTTATCGCGTTCGCAACTACTGGCTAAAGAAAACGAAAATCTTGATACGGTATTGAATCAGATTCAGGAAAAATATGAAAAGATAAACGACTTTAGTTCAAAATTTACCCAGGAAGCTACCGTAAAGGCACTAAACAAGGTACAGAGAGCACAAGGCGACGTGTGGTTTAAAAAACCAGGGAAAATGAGGTGGAACTATTCGAGGCCAACGAAGGATCAAATCGTATCTGACGGTATTACAATTTGGTTTTATAACGAAGAAGAAAAACAGGTTATAGAATCTCCTCTAAGTGAGGTTATAGACACGCCGACTACAACAACTTTGATTTCGGGACTGGGGAATTTAAAAAATCTTTTCGATGCCCGCTTCTCCACGAATAGTCCTGCGAAAGAGAACAATAATAGCTATTTTATTGATCTTTTACCCAAAGACAATAGTGAAGAGTACAGCATTGTTACCGTTGCGGTAGATAAGGGTTCCATGCTTGTTAACACAATATATCTCTACGATCCATTTGGCAACTTGACGACGGTTAAACTCAACGACATGCAAATTAACAATGGGATACCGGACTCTTTGTTCAAATTTAAAGTGCCAAAAGGGGCAGAAATAACAAAAGTCCCCCCTCCTGGCGGGTAATTAAATTGCATGAACAATGGGAGAAACAGTGAATGAGATTACAATCTTTAGGTGCCATTGCTTTATCGACCTTAATTTTCCTGTACAGCCAATTGGGCTATGGTCAACCCATAGAAGGGTTTACTGTTACAGATAATCAGATAAATTTTGCCCAGTCGCTCCCGAGTGAAATACCCGGAGTCATCTCAGCAAAATGGCAGTCCCCGATGGACGTCTGGGTCGAAGCTGACCAGGCTAACGAGTCAAGGGCAAAAGATATCGCACTCGACGTCATTTTTGAAGGGAAAAACATATTAGATCAGAGTTTTTGTGTCCATGTACATAATGGCAATTGGCAACAAATTGCTATGACATGTTGGTCTTCACCATAAGCACATATTCAAGGACTGCCCCTATCTATCTACTTCACCCAGCACGATATCAATGCTGCCGATTGCCGCGACAACATCGGCCAACAAACTACCCTCAACCATTTTAGGCAGGGCCTGCAAATTTACGAAAGAAGGCCCCCTTACACGCATCCTGTAAGGTTTACCGGAACCGTTGCTGACGATATAATACCCCAGCTCACCCTTCGGATTTTCTACGGAATGATAAACCTCACCGGGCGGTGTCTTAAATCCTTCATAGACGATTACAAAATGCCTTATAAGTGATTCCATTCTTGAATATACAAGATCCTTTGGAGGGAGGACAATTTCAGGCAAGTCGGCAATGAAGGGTCCGTCGGGCAGATTGTTTATCGCCTGTTCAATTATCTTAAGACTCTGATGCATTTCCTCTAATCTACATAGATACCGAGAGAATGCATCCCCATCAGTCGCAACAGGGATTTCAAAATCGTAGTTCTGATATCCAAGGTAAGGTACCGCCTTTCTCACGTCATACGGAACTCCACTCCCTCTGAGTGCAGGTCCAGTGAGTCCAAGATCAATGGCGTCATCCGCACTTATGTATGCAACCCCTTTTGTTCTTCTGATCCAGATCTTGTTTCTTGTTAAAAGCTTATCAACTTCTTTCAGGGTCTTAGGAAAAATATTCAGGAAATTTCTTATTGCATCTTCAAAATTCTCAGGGAGGTCATGGGGCAAGCCACCTACCCTTGGATACGAGGTAGTCATTCTGGCGCCACAAACCATCTCCAGGATATCGTAAATCCTCTCTCTCTCCTTGAAGCAATACAGGAAAGCGCTGACTGCACCAAGATCCATTGCATTTGTGCCTATTCCGACCAGGTGAGATTCTATTCTTCCCAATTCGAATAGTATGACCTCGGCAACCTTGGCCCTTTCCGGTATTGCATCCTCGATACCCAACAGCTTTTCAATCGTCAGTATAAAGCCTATGTTATTGCAGATAGAAGCAAGATAATCCATCCTATCAGTATATGGAAGACACTGCTGGTAAGTTATATGCTCACAGAGCTTTTCGATGCCCCTGTGAAGATAACCGATGTATGGAACCGCTTTTACTACAGTTTCTCCATCCAGACTCAGAACTACCCTCAGCACACCATGGGTGGACGGGTGCTGTGGCCCCATATTAAGCATGAGGGTTTCAGTTCGTTCTTTCCCTTCAATATCGGACGGTACAGATAATAACTCTATTCTTTCCATCGATTGGCAAATGACTTGAAAATTAGCCGGTATTGTTAAATAGATTCTCTTCAAATCACCCTTCGTCGAGGGCTCGCTCAAAACTCTTCTTTGACGGTTCTCTATTTCTAACATCAAAGTCCTTTCGCAAAGGGAAAGGCTCAAAATCTTCTGGCATCAGAATTCTTCTCGGATCGGGGTGGCCCAAAAATTCTATTCCGAACATGTCGTACGCCTCTCTTTCGAGCCAGTCAGCCCCACTCCAAGCCGGTGTAACAGAATCAACAGTTGCATCATCCTCGGGAATTTCTACTTTCAATCTTAACCTCAAATTCTCGTCAAAATCGGAGCCAAACCTGTGAACATGATAGATTACTTCATAGCGAGGGGCTTTTATTCCCAAATAATCCACAGCGGTTATATCTACCAGAAACAAAAAACCTAAATCAGATTTAAGATGTCTGCAAACTTCCCGGATATTTTCTCTTTTAATGATAAGGGTGGTTTCACCCCTAAATAGCTTCGTGTCGAGCACTGCTGCCGGGAACCTTTTCTGTAGAGACTGTATGATTTCAGGCAAACTTGAACTCATACAAGTGGCGCTCCCTCAATGTCTATCTTCTTCTGAATCTTCATGACGGCATCAATCAGTGCCTCTGGTCTAGGCGGGCAACCTCCCACATAAACATCGACAGGAAGGAACTCGTCTATTCCCTGAACAACCGCATAGCTGTCAAAAGGCCCACCGCCACACGTGCATGACCCCATTGCAATTACCCACTTAGGTTCCGGCATCTGCTCATAGATCCTTCGGCAGATCGAAGCCATTTTATACGTGATGGTACCGGACACTATCATCAGGTCAGCCTGCCGTGGAGAAAATCTGGCCACTTCAGCACCGAATCTTGATAGGTCAAAGCGTGAAGCAAATACCCCCATCATCTCTATCGCACAACAAGCTGTACCAAAAGGCATGGGCCATAGACTATTCTTCCTGGCCCAGTTTGCGAACGAGCTGACTTTTGTAGTTATAAAGCCGTCTCCCCCAAGGAGCGGATTCATATTTACTCCCATTCGAGCGCCCCCGACTTCAACACATAAAAATAACCACCAATTATTATTAAGAAAAAGACAATTATTTCTACAAAGGCAAGAACACCCAATTCCTTGAAGACCACCGCCCACGCAAACAGAAAAACAGACTCTACATCAAACAGTATGAATAATGCAGCAATCAAGTAGTATTTTGACGGAAACCTCTGCCTGGCATCACCAGTTGGGGGAACACCACATTCATATGGGCTTAGCTTTCGTCCCACATATCTTCTTGGTCCCAGAATATATGAAATACCAAGAAGTATGGCAGCAAGAAGTGTCGATAGAAACAGAATAATCAAAATTGGTATATAATCAGACAGCACGAAATAAGGTTAAGTACTAAGGGTGAATTGTCAAGAATCTCAAAACAGGTGAATCTCTAAAATATCAACCACATTGGAATCGTATAAGCTGACATTGTGTTATAACATAGCAAACATATTTATTATTGCGCAGGGAATTGTCAGCAATGCGATCAACACAACCACAGACCTGAGGCAAGCATTATTTCTCATCTATTACCCCGACGATTAGATAGGTAACCCGTCAAATTGATTATTTGTATAATTAATATAAATTATATTAAAGTAGTTATGTAGACCTACCATTTGAATATGGAAAAAGAGATTCTAGAGGCGAAAAGGCTGCTCGACAACTCAACAAATGTAACTGTGCTTACGGGTGCGGGAATCTCTGCAGAGAGCGGAATACCCACATTTAGGGGGGAAAACGGACTTTGGAGAAATTTCCGTTCGGAAGACCTTGCCACACCAGAGGCCTTCTCGAAGGACCCAAAACTCGTTTGGGAATGGTATGAGTGGAGAAGAAAGATAGTAAGAAATGCCAAGCCTAATCCAGGTCATTATGCACTCGCCGAACTCGAAAACCAAATACTAACTTTTACGCTCATAACTCAAAACATCGATGGGTTGCACCAACTAGCCGGTAGCCGTAATATTATCGAGATGCATGGGAATCTCTGGCAGGTAAGGTGCACAAAGTGTGGTGAAATCGAACAGAACCACGAAGTGCCTTTTAGAGAATTACCCCCAATGTGTGGGCAATGCCAGTCGATTGGGCGACCGAATATTGTCTGGTTCGGAGAAATTATACCAATAACAATTATCGACAGTGCTCTAATTGCTATCGAAAAATGTGATGTGATGCTGATAGTTGGTACGTCCGGTGTAGTGGAACCCGCAGCGTCTCTTGGCCTTATCGCAAAGCAGGCCGGTAAGCCCGTAATAGAAATCAACTTAGAACACACTCCCAATTCAGGGCTATACGACCTGAGCATCTTCGGAAAATCCGGGGAGATCCTACCACTTTTATACAGCAAGAAAAAACACGTCAATTAATCTTTCCAAGATTTGCCATTCGAGACCCTATTTCCAGCGAGCCTCGCAGCAACCTTGATTGCCGCTATCATGCTCGAAGGGTTGGCTTTCCCCTCCCACGCAATGTCAAAAGCCGTTCCATGGTCCGGCGAAGTCCTTATTATCGGAAGACCCAGTGTCACATTTACACCCTCGTCGAACGAAAGCATCTTGAAGGGTATCAAACCCTGGTCATGGTACATGGAGATGACCGCGTCCCAAATTCCCTTCCGTGCCCTATAAAAAATAGTGTCCGCGGGTAGTGGTCCCGTTACATCTATTCCGAAGTCCGTCGCCCTTCTTACAGCAGGTATTATATGTTCCGTTTCCTCATTCCCAAAGATGCCCGACTCGCCAGCGTGTGGATTCAAGCCGCAGACAACGATTTTGGGACTCCGTATATTGAATAACTCAACCAAAGAATTATGAGTCAATTCAATTGCATTGAACACCCGATCCTGTGTAATCAATGCCGGAACCTCCGACAATGCACAATGTATCGTAACCAGCACCACACGAAATTCTCCTCCTTCAAACAACATCGCCACATTACGAGCACCTGTAAGGTCTTTTAGCATTTCCGTATGTCCAGGATAAGTCGAACCCGCAAGGTGAATAGACTCCTTACTTATAGGTGCAGTCACGATCGCATCTATTGTCCCTTCCAATGCATGCTTAACAGCCTCTCTTATGTATAAAATACTGGCTCGGCCTCCCTCTGCGCTTGGGCTTCCAATGCTCAGATCATTTTTGTCTAAATTGGTAACGCTTATAATTTTCAATTCATTTTTTATTCCGGTTAGCTTTTTTGCCTCATTTAATATCTCCGCATCACCGTAAATGACGAACGAACAAATGCTTTGAATCTCGCTACAAAAGAGAGCCTTTAAAATTATTTCTGGACCTATGCCAAATGGATCACCCATGGTGATTCCAATTGTCGTCTTACCACCTGATCCAGTGACTCTTTTTTTCTGCATGTTACTAGAAGTTTATTACTCTGAAGATAAATCTCAACTGGGCTTCAAATTTGGCAACGAACACCCATTAGTCCGACGATACATGGTGATTGAATATGGCCTACTCTTATCTGCCAGATCATTATTCCGATGTCTACTTGTCATCGAGCCTAAAGAGCTCTTTCGCGTTAATAGTTGTTATCTCGGCTATCTTCTCGTATGAGGTCCCTCTTAATTCAGCTATTTTTTGAGCGACATGTATGACATAGGCAGGTTCATTTCGCTTACCCCTGAAAGGAACAGGAGCCAGGTACGGTGAGTCGGTTTCAATCAGCATTCTATCAAGGGGAATCCTTTTTGCTGCATCTCGCACATTTTCCGCATTCTTAAAAGTAACAATTCCGGAAAATGAAATAAAAAATCCGAGGTCGATAAACCCTTTCGCAGTCTCATAATCACCCGTAAAACAATGAATAACCCCCCGGGCATTTGAAAAATCTGGCCTACGTAGGATATTTAAGACATCCGAGAAGGCTTCCCTGATATGTATAATCAAAGGCAGATCGGATTGTATTGATAGCCCTATCTGATTAGTGAAAGACATAATCTGGGATTCCCGGTTTGAATGCGAGTAATGGTAATCAAGTCCGGTCTCTCCTATAGCCCTGACCCTTTTTTCACTGACGAAACTCGCCAATTGAGCAAGCGCACTCTCGTTAAAACTCGAAGCCTCATGCGGGTGGATCCCAACTGCAGAATAAACTGTTTGGAAGGAATGAGAAATTTCGATGGTTCGTCTCGAGGAATCCAGGTCTGAGGAAACGGCAACCACAGTTTCGACACCATTTTCAAATGCCCTATCTATAACCTCTGAAATAGACTCAACGACTTCCAGATGGGCATGGGTATCGACTAAAACAGCCCTATTTGTCATCCTCTGTCTTCAAAAGCTCGAGAGTGGGTTTTGAAGTCTTTCCTTTCTCTGTGCCTAACTTTTGATCGTCCGTCGCTCTCTCCTTGTCTTTAAGAAGATCCCGTAACTCATCCATAAATTGGTTCACATCTTTAAATGATCTGTAAACTGAGGCAAATCTTACGTATGCGACTTCATCAATCTCATAAAGTTTCTTTATTACCCTCTCTCCAATCTCCTGGCTTTCCACTTCTCTTTCTCCCCTTTCGTGAAGCTCCCGTTCTAACTCGGATATGAAATCCTCAATGACATTAATACTTATCGGTCTCTTTTCACATGCCTTGATCATCCCCATCGTAATCTTATTCTTATCGAATGATTCCCTACTGCCATCTTTCTTTATTACCATCAGGCTGAAGTCTTCTACCTTCTCATAGGTAGTAAAGCGCCTCCCGCAATCAAGGCATTCCCTGCGTCTCCTTATAGACCCACCTTCCCTGTTTAATCGAGAGTCTATAACCTTATTTCTTTGACCTGTGCAGTAAGGGCATTTCATTCAGTTTATGTCTATATATTGGGAAATCACTACAAAGCTCCTTCACGCGCCCCTCAATTCTTGTTAACACTCTCGCATTACCCGTATTATTTAGAGCCTCTTTTATCAATCCTGCGATAACTTCCATCTCACCCTCCTTCATACCCCTCGTGGTCACGGCGGGTGTGCCAATCCGGATTCCGCTGGAAATTGCAGGTGGCCTCGGATCAAACGGCACAGCATTTTTATTTACCGTTATACCGGCAGATTCTAGGGTTTCCTCAGCCAATTTACCTGTCAGCTCAGTTTCCCTCAGATCTACCAGCACAAGGTGCGTGTCTGTGCCGCCAGAAACCAATCTGAACCCATCCCTCGACAGGCATTCACCCAATTTCTTCGCATTTTTAACGACTTGCTTTTGATAGTCAATAAACTCTGGTCGCAGCGCTTCTTTGAAAGCCACCGCTTTTGCCGCTATGATATGCATCAATGGACCACCCTGTGTTCCTGGAAAAACCCGGCTGTTTATGACTTTTTCGTGCTCCTTTTTCATCATAACCATCCCACCCCTCGGCCCTCTAAGTGTTTTATGCGTGGTAGTCGTAACGAAATCGCAATGTGGAATCGGACTTGAGTAGAGTCCCGCAACTACGAGGCCTGCGGGATGAGCTATATCAGCCAAAAGTAATGACCCGCACTCATCTGCTATTTCGCGAAACCTCTTGAAATCGACATCCCTAGGATAGGCACTCCAACCGGCTATGATAAGCTTTGGCTTGTTTTTGATGGCTAGATCCCTTACCTCATCATAGTCTATTAGATTGTTATCTTCCCTAACACCATAAGGGATTGCATTATAAAGCCTGCCAGAGAAATTCACCGGGCTCCCGTGCGTTAGGTGGCCACCATGCGATAAATTCATTCCAAGGATAGTGTCGCCAGGCTCTAAGGCAGCAAAATAGACGGCCATATTTGCCTGGGCACCAGAATGGGGTTGCACATTCACCGCATCGGCTCCAAAGAGCTTCTTTGCCCGCTCTATAGCCAGCGATTCGGCAACATCAACGTACTCGCAGCCGCCGTAATATCTCTTTCCGGGAAGGCCCTCGGCATACTTGTTTGTAAGAACAGACCCCATCGCCTCCAGCACCGCATCGCTAACATAGTTTTCAGAAGCAATAAGCTCCAGTTTCCATTCTTGACGTTCAATTTCACGCTGGATTGCATCAGCGATTTCCGGATCTACGATTTTTAGGTGTAACATTTAAATCTTTCTCCAACAGTTCCAGTACATGGTATATCAATTTACAATCTTATTCAAGCTGGTAAAAATAATAAAAACATGTATCAATAATGTAACAAACTTAAATGTTCAAAACGATTCAATCAAATCTCAAGAAGGCGATTTTCTTTGACTTTGGAGACACATTAGCCTCAACAAATCCTCCTTACTTGATCAGGCTCGCCTTGGCGTTCAGAGATTGTGGATACCATGTTTCGGATGATGATTTCGAGAGTGCATATCTGAAAACCGATTACGAAGTACAGAAAAAGTATATGGAAAGAGGGACAATCTCTCCTCTGGAATACAGAGAATGGTTTTTCCCTAAACTATGCAAACACCTGTCGCTCGAAGGGGAGAGTAGAATCATTCGGGAGAGAATAAGGACGGCCCTGAGAGGGATAGACTATACAAGGTCTGCCCTTCCGGGGGCTATTGAACTAATTGAGCTACTAAAAGATAGGGGATTGATCCTTGGTGTTATCTCCAATAATGACGGGACAACTCAAGAGAAATGCGAAGAAGTGGGGATAAAGAACTATTTCGATATAATAGCAGACTCCACAAATCTCGGTTTTGTTAAACCTGATTCACGTATTTTTCAATTTGTACTCGAAAAGCTGAATATCTCATCATCGGAGGCGCTGCATATCGGTGATTTATACGGCTCAGACGTGCTTGGAGGACTAAATGCCGGATTGGATGTAATATGGTTAAACAAAAGACGGATCCAGAGGCTAGACGGCACTCAGATATTAGAGGTCAAAAGCCTATCAGAAATCATAGCGCAACTACAGGCTTAAATGCTCAGCAATTCCCCGGATCTGAGAAATATTGCATACAACTTTGACTGTTCAATAACCAGGCTTAAGGGTTCATGACTTAACGTACATCGTGGATCATGTATCCTGCATCCTGCATCGTGAATCCTGCATCGTGTCAACAACCGTATTATGAAAGGCGAGATCACTGTTATCGGAGCAAGGGAAAATAATCTAAAAGATATCAATGTGTCAATCCCCTGGCATAGCTACACCGTGATTACAGGTCTAAGCGGCTCGGGAAAGTCATCTTTGGCACTCGATACGATCTATGCCGAGGGCCTCAGAAGATACGTTGAATGTCTATCCACCTATGCCAGGCAATTCCTCGAGCGAGTCGACAGGCCAGATATGGACGACATCAGGGGACTTCCTCCGTCAATTGCGATTGAGAGTAGGAACCAGATCAAAAGCTCGCGCTCCACTGTGGGTACAACGACTGAAATCTACGACTACCTCAGACTCCTCTTCGCAAAGATTGGAAAGATCTACTGCCCTGATTGCGGGAGAGAGGTAAAGGATCATTCTCCACAAGCAATAGTAGGTGAACTTCTTGAAAAATACGAAGGCAAAAGAGCCACGATAACACTTCCGCTGGGAGGAAAGATTGATTTCACTCCTGGCGATCTACTCATGAAGGGCTTTATCAGGATAGCTCACGATGGGGAAATATTTGACGTTGAGAACCTAAAAATAATACCTGACGAATCGGAAATAGTTGTAGATAGAGTAGAGATGAGAGAAGAATACAGATCCAGGATTATAGACTCACTTGAGCTAGCACTTCGTGAAAATAAGAATGTCAACATCAATATACTCAACGGTGATGCTCTGAAATACTCAAAAGGACTCGAATGCCCTTACTGTAAAATTCGTTTTAACGATCCAACCCCCCTGCTCTTCTCATTTAACAGTCCTCAAGGAGCCTGCTCCGAGTGTAGGGGATTTGGAAACATACTTCAGGTTGATCCAGATCTCGTTGTTCCAGATCCTGAAAGGAGCCTTGCAGAAGGGGCCATCGAGCCGTTTACAAAACCTTCATTTCAGAATCGTATGAGAAAGTTATTGCAATTTGCCAGGGAAAATGGGATTGATATAAACGCACCCTACAAAAAAATATCCAATTCGGGGAAAGAACTACTATTTAACGGGAACGGCTACTTCCCTGGCATATTCGGATACTTTCGAAGGCTGGAAGAGAAAAACTACAAGCTCCATGTGAGAGTATTTCTGAGCAAATATAGATCTGCCTTTAACTGCAATAGCTGCAACGGTAGTAGGCTGAAGAAAGAAGCAATGTCGGTAAGAATAACCGGCAAAACCATTTCAGACCTTACAGATCTGCCCATAAAACAACTGAAATCTTTCTTTGACAGCATTAAACTCACAGAATATGAGCAGCATATCTCAGATGAAATACTAAAACAAATAAGATCGAGAATTGATTTTCTAATCAAAGTCGGGCTGGAGTATATAACGTTATCCAGAATGACCAAAACGCTTTCCGGCGGTGAAGCGCAAAGGGTCAGTCTCGCTTGCCAGCTGGGGTCAAGCCTTACGGAAACCCTGTATATAATGGACGAACCGTCCATAGGTCTTCACCCGAGAGACATCAACCGACTGATTTCAATAATCAGGGAGTTAAGGGATCGAGACAATACGGTTGTTGTGGTGGAACATGATTTTGAGATGATAAGGTCTGCTGATTACATCATTGAGCTTGGTCCCTTATCGGGAAAAGATGGAGGTACAATCGTAGGTACTGGTTCTCTGGAAGAGTTTCTCAATAAATCCAATAACTCCATTACGAAACTGTACATGCAAAATGAATTATCCATTCCTGTGCCTGGAAAAAGGAGAAAAACCGGCGCCAAACAATTAACTGTGATTGGCGCGTCTGAGAATAACCTGAAGGATCTAACAGTTTCTTTCCCGCTCGGGACTATGATTTGCGTAACCGGCGTTTCAGGCTCTGGAAAGAGTTCGCTTATAAATGATGTTCTCTACTCCGCACTTGCCAGAAAATTCAATGGGGAAATTGAGAAGATTGGCAGATTTAAAGAGATTAAAGGCATCTCATATATATCAAACGTCGTAATGCTTGATCAATCGCCAATTGGCAAAAGCTCGAGGTCAAATCCTGCCACCTACATTAAGGCATACGATGAAATAAGAAATATCATGGCAAACACGTGGGATGCGAGAAGAAAAAGATTCTCCCCGTCGTACTTTTCATTTAATGTTTCTGGAGGGCGGTGCGAAAAATGTGAGGGAGAGGGACGACAAAGGGTCGAGATGCACTTTTTGGCGGATGTCTATGTAACCTGTGAGGAATGTAATGGAAAGAGATTCAGGAAGGAAGTGCTGGAGGTAATGTATAAATCCATGAACATTGATCAGGTCCTCGACATGACAATCGACCACTCTATAAGTTTCTTCACCGGCGTGCCGGCACTTCTCAGAAAACTAAAGATCCTTCAGGATGTTGGCCTCGGGTACCTAAAGCTTGGACAGCCTGCGCCCACACTCTCCGGAGGAGAGGCGCAGAGGATAAAGATAGCGAGGGAACTCGGCAGAAAGAGTGGAAAAGGCATCATTTATATACTGGATGAACCAACAGTAGGATTACACACCGATGATATAAAAAAGCTCCTGAAGGTTTTGAATAAGCTTGTGGACACGGGTAACACAGTAATAGTTATTGAGCACAACCTTGATGTTATTAAATCCGCTGACCATGTGATAGACCTCGGACCAGAAGGCGGCGAAGAGGGAGGCTACATAGTCGCAGAAGGCACGCCGGAAGAAATTTCTAGAGTAAAAGAATCATACACAGGCAGATATCTCAGGAAGGCTCTATAAAAATTAGTCTTTATGGTGAGATTATTTAACTAGTGAATTCCATCTTCCAAGCGCCTTTTGTCATTTCTGTAGATGTCAAGTAATTCGAGGATAGTATCTTAGATTTTAAATGGGCATTCAAAAAATTGCCAAAATCAATTCCGGAAGCGTTATAAAAAGATTTGGGGTTGTGGTTGGATTAAATATTTTTAGCTGTAGGAATTGATTTAATAATTCCTAATTTTTTGTCAGCCCTTGATTTTTGTTTCTTTGTATCAAGACAAAGAAAATAAAAAATTGAACGATGGATCCCCGATAAAGCTTGTCCCCCGCATGTAGCTGGCGGGGAACCTTCGAGGATGACGGATGTGCAAATTTCCAGGGAATTTATTATTTTTTGGATTTTGTCCACGAAATATCTAACATCTACAATTTCGAACGAAGAGAGAAATCTTTCCTTAGTCTTTATATTTACCGACTTAACTACAAGATCTCTTACATTTGTTCGAAATGACGGACTGGGGTATCACGACGCTCGAGACAACTCGCTAACTTCTTTTTTCCATTATCATCTTCATTCCCCGCTTTGGGCGGATTGTAATAAGGGGTTTGGGTACGATGTGCTGGCCTGGCACAAGGTGCATTTTCCATTTTGAAGCGATTGCAGCTATCAGCATAATTCCCTCCATCCATGCGAATGATTCTCCTATGCATACTCTGGGGCCTCCGCCAAATGGGAAGTACGCAAATTGTGGAAGCGAAGAAGCCTGGTCCTGATTCCAGCGCTCCGGATCAAACTTGAAAGGATCGGGGAAGAACCTGGGATCGTGATGAACTACATATTGGCTCATATAAATGTCTGCTCCGCTCGGAACAACGTATCCATCTACCTGATAATCTTCGATCGCGCGGCGAACAACTGTCCAGGCAGGGGGATAAAGGCGTAAGGATTCTGAGAAGACCATTCTTGTAAAAACAAGCTTTTTTAGATCGTCTACTTCTGGCAAACGCCCACCCAAAACAGAATCGAGCTCATCGTGAAGCTTTTCTTCCACATCACGATGTTGTGATATTAAGTACCATGCCCACACAAGAGAATTCGCAGTGCTTTCCTGTCCCGCCAGGAAAAGTGTCATTACCTCATCCCGAACCTGCAGATCGGTCAGACCCGCTCCGCCCTCTTCGTCCTGAGCCGAAAGTAACATCGAGAGAAGGTCATCCCTATCTTCTTTACTTTTTCTTCCCTCTTCGATTAAGTGGTAGACAGTTTTATCGAGTGTCTCAAGGGCGTTAAAAAACTTGCGTGTACTCGGTAGGGGAATTTTATCCAGATATTCCGAAAGCGGGAAAAGCATACGCGGGAATTGATTGACAATTGTTGTTAGAGATTTACCAATGTCGTCCGCCCCCGATCTAATTTCAGCTCCAAAAAGGGACTTTGCAACGATTGCAAGTGTGAGGCGCATCGTCTCCCTGTGTAGGTCAACCACTTCACCGTTTTCCCAATTCTCTCCAATCCTTGATGCGAAATCAGTCATCACATTGGCATAGGCTTTAATCCTCTTATGGTGAAATACAGGCTGTATGATTCTCCGCTCCCTCAGATGGGTCTCACCCTCGCTGGTAAGAAGGCCCTCACCCAGAACGATCTTAGACCTCTGGAGCGCCCTGCTCTTGTGAAAATTCCTGTGGTTTGTTACAAGGACGTCTTTGATATGGTCGGGATGACTTAGGAGATATACCTGCCTTGAGCCAAGCCTGAAATATGCGATATCTCCATAGGCCTGAGCGGTCCTCAGCAAAAACCCAAGCATATCAAGGAAATAATCGAAAAGAGACCCTGCGATGGGCAATCCTCTGGGACCGGGCGGAAGCGAATTCCTATTCACAAAATGTAACCCTCTTCTGAGAGATATTTCTCTTCACTAACTTGAAATCAATGATATTGATAAACCTGGACAGTGTCAATCTTTATCAACCCTAATGTTTAACTCGCATATGCCCACAGCTCGCTACACGTTTCTAAAGCGATAGGCGGGACATACTTGTTCCGCATTCTAATGGAATAATTTTCTCTAAATCCGATGTTGGAAAACCCCGGCTATCTATCTGGGGATTGCTATTAATATTAAATTTGAGTGCAAATCCAAACATTGTGTCCCCTGAGCCGTGAGCCTGTCGAACGGCCTGTCGTGAGCCGAGTCGAACGATCGAAGGGCCGATATTCACACTTCGATGAACTCAGTGTAAACGGGTTTATGTTGAGCCTATTGCTGGAAATCTATTTTACATTTCGACAAGCCTATCCTGAGTTCATCGACGGATCGAATTGTGACCCAGTTAGGCACTAGGAAGGGAATGCATTCTTGGATCAGGTCAATTTGCATCCCTCGCCCCGATCCATGTAGGAAGTTGTCAACGATTAGCTAGTGAAATTAGTCAAAAAAATCCTGACCCCCTCTACTATCACTCCCCCATCTCGGCTGCTAAACGAATCGAAAACTTGTTATCTAAGAGACTCTTCAACCTTTCTATATCCTCTTGACTGAAGTCCGGCGCCTGAGTCAAGGCGTCACCCCTTCTTACCACCATCAAGGCTGCTACTATCCGTTCCCCAAGCATTAGAGGATACGTGATTACCTTTTGGACAGGCTCCATTCCCATACGCAAAAGCCAATCAAGCACAACTACATTTTTCTCTTTCTTCAGGTCATTTACAATAGATGATTTCTTGGTCACAACGGCTTTTCCAACTAGACTCTTGGAGTTTACCGGTACAAGGTTGCCCCTGAGTTTCGTCGGGTATACGAACTCCAGTATATTATTATTCTCATCATTAACAAGAACAAAAAGGGAACCCTCTTGCGTGTTTAAATCCCTAGCTAACTGTATTTCCAGCTCGGAGTAATCAATCGGCAAGAAATTAATATCTCTATCCCCCCACGATCTTACAAATAAAGATCGGAGCTATATATTATAGTCCAAAAATTACATCAAGGTCAAGCATTTTTATTTTATTCTGCAATAAATTTAAAGAGTTATGGGTACTTATAATATTACTATGCATTATTACTTGCTCCAAAACAGCAAGTTATTTAAAATTATACATACAATTTGACAGGGAAGTCATGTAAGGACTAAAAAATATGAAAATCGCAGTGGGAAGCGACGAAAAGACTCATTTAACAGACTTCGTTATAAAGGAATTGAAAAAGAAGGGCATTGAACTTGAACTTTATGGTCCACTTGCCGGTGAGACCATTCAGTGGGCCGAAGTGGCTGAGAAGGTAGCTGAAAGGGTTTCGAACACTGACTGCGATCAGGGAATACTCTTTTGCTGGACGGGCACAGGGGTCAGTATGGCGGCAAATAAGGTGCCCGGTATCAGGGCGGCACTCTGCGCCGATGCCAAAACCGCAGAGGGAGCTAGAAAATGGAATGACGCTAATGTGCTTGCCATGAGTCTTAGAATGACCTCCCCGATAGTGGCTAAAGAAATTTTGGAAGCCTGGTTCAATTCCTCACCCGAAGAAGAAGAAAAAGCGAACATAGAAAAAGTCAAAGAGATTGAAAAAAAATATAAGCGCTAATATATAGGCTAATCTGTCCCGATTGTCATTCCCACAGAATCCCCGCTAGAAACACACGGGGACAAGCGTAAGCGCGTATCCCCCCCGGTCTGTCATTCCCAAAATCAGTAATTGGGAATCCATGTTTTTACTTCTATCCAACACGCTATCAACCGAAAGCAAATTCAAATACGCGAAACACTACCCATTCCTTTCGATAAAAATCAACCTTTTCCCTTCCCCTTATCAAGGGGAAAGCCTGCCTGGTCGAAGGGCCGTACTGAGGATGGCCGAATGGCTGATGCTCACACTTCGATAAACTCAGTGTGAACGAGGTTTTAGTTTTTATTCTCCTATTTACCCTGTGACGAAAGAAGGTCGTCTATAGCCCCCTTAAAATTAGCATAGGGTTGGGCACCCGTTATCCTTTTCGAAGTCTTTACACTCGAATCATTTCCCTCATTAATTGCCAGAAAAAATGCTGGCGTTCCGGTGACCCCTGCTTTTTGTCCTTCTGAAATATTTTCACGAACCTTACTCGCGTAAGTCCCGCTATCGAGACATTTTTCAAACTTTGCCTTATCCAAATTTAATTCCCCGGCGTACTTGAGAAAATCCTCATTGCTGAGGGCCCGTTGATTTTCAAAGAGTTTATCATGCATCTCCCAATACTTACCCTGGTCACCCGCGCAATCGGCTGCTTCAGCCGCCTTAAACGCATTTTTATGTATAGACTCCAAAGGGAAGTCCTTAAAGACGTACTTCACCTTGCCGGTCTTGATGTATTCAGAGTCTAGCTGCGGCATAGTGTCCCGCGCGTGTCTCCCGCAAAACGGGCACTGAAAATCTGAAAACTCAATTAAAGTAACCTTCGCCTCTTTTTCACCTTTGAAAGGACTCTTATCTATGTTCAATACCACGTTATCCGGTTGCGAAGGCGCGGGCGCACCCCTTGATCCTAAGAGTTTCTTAATCTCCTGGAGCTCTTTTTGATTTGCCTTCTCAAGCTCTATTAGCTCTTTTAACTCTTCCCGTATCCCACTTACGTCCGGGCTCTGGCAACCAATTTGAGTACAAATAGCAATAAATAGAAATAGCAATGGAAGTACAATTATCAGATTCTTTCTCATGAATTATTCTCCTCATATTTCTAAAATTTTATATGTATTATAAGGACCTTCTGGAAAAGGACAAATCTCCAATGTAATGAAGGAGCTTCATAAACTGATTAACGAAGCCTGACCCACCTCATAAGCCTTTTTAATCCGTTCGCACCGAGTGGTGAGCCCGTCGAACTATAGAAGTGTGAACGAATGGGGATTCCCGGACTGGCGACTTATGTATTAAACCCGTCCGCACTAAGCCTGTCCTGAGTGACATCGGAGGGGCTAGGATGGGGTGTTTTAATTGTAGCGGAGACCTTCAGGTCGCCAGGAAAGGACTCATACCAGAATAAACTAGGAATAAGACGAAAGAGCTTCAGAAATAAATAAGCAAATAAACAAAGCCTGGCCCCGGACCACAAAGACAAAAATAACGGGCGCGTGTTGGATAAACTAGCAAGAGAAGATGATATGAATAAAAAACATCAAAAGAATTTCTTTACCCTATTGACAGGGACTGGCTAATGGGTCCCCCCGGTCCTTACACTACTCATACGATTCAAGTAGGGCGCTCCGTCAAATGACAGGGCGCCCTAATTGTTTAAGTTTTACGGACAAGTTTCAGCGGTCAAAGACATCGTACCAGTGTTACATTCATCTTCATCCGATCCAACCCCAGTGCATGAGCTCTTGGTCGCCGCGTTGCAAGCCTTTGGGCTACTTGCAGCTGGCTCTGGATCAAAGTAGAGACTAAGGTCTTCATTCACGAGCGGCAGATCATCGCAACCATCAGTTTGTACGCATACAGCACCGACTCCACAGTTTGAGTGGTCTGATTCATTACAGGGCTGCATATTGTCAGAGCATTCACCTGTCTGGCAGAAGCCGTTGTCGTAGGCCCCACCATTGTTGACGCAATCAAGTTCATCAACACAGCTTTTAATCATTGTCGTGTCGCCGTTTATACACGCCATATTACACTCATCGAACAACATGGCGATATCTTCAGGAGCATCCATACAGTCAGGTCCGAAACCACTTACTATGCAGTTCAATGCCGTTGTAATAAGCATTCGATATACCTTAATTTTGGGATCGCTCTTCGGACTAACACATAAACCCTCCAGAGCTGAGTCGGCGTTGTCGGTGTCGGTTGCGTTGATTTTCTCACCACAAATCTCGACACATCCTCCCGCGGCATCAATAATCATCTGAGTTACATTAACAGCCGCGCGTGCACTCTTCCCAGATTTTTCACTTCCACCATGTGTACTGTAGAACCCCGGCCCTTTACATATAAGGTCATTTTCACAAGAGGGATCATTTGAAGGGTTAGAAGTAATCAAACATCCGTCAGAATCACTCTCCGAATTAGATGGTTCGCACATATCGTCAGTACATATATCACTATCGTCACAGAATGAATCGTCTAGCTCATCTGCAGGACAGTCATTGCCCACTCCATCACAACTCTCGGCCGGATCACAAGCCCCTTCCGATGCGCGGCACTCTGCCGAGCTCTTTGCATCTGAAGGACAGTCATTGCCCACTCCATCACAACTCTCGGCCGGATCACAAGCCCCTTCCGATGCGCGGCACTCTGCCGAGCTCTTTGCATCTGCAGGACAGTCATTGCCCACTCCATCACAACTCTCGGCCGGATCACAAGCCCCTTCCGATGCGCGGCACTCTGCCGAGCTCTTTGCATCGGCAGGACACGTCTTATTCGTCCCATCGCAATTCTCTGCCACGTCACATACCCCGTTAGCAGCATTACAAACAACACCAGTCCCGGCTACAGCATCGGCAGGACACGTCTTATTCGTCCCATCGCAATTCTCTGCCACGTCACATACCCCGTTAGCAGCATTACAAACAACACCAGTCCCGGCTACAGCATCGGCAGGACACGTCTTATTCGTCCCATCGCAATTCTCTGCCACGTCACATACCCCGTTAGCAGCATTACAAACAACACCAGTCCCGGCTACAGCATCCGCAGGACAGTCTTTGCTCGACCCATCGCAGGTCTCAACTACGTCGCATGTGCCCGCAGACGCTCTGCACAAGGTGCCACTACTCGCTGTTGGGTGATCACACTTACCAGCGCCGTCGCACTGGTCGAGGGTACATAATTTGGCGTCAGCAGTGCAAGCTATCCCGGCTGCCGCATTCCCGTATTGGCACTTGCCAGCCACACAGAAGGGGCCTGTTTCGCATTCCTTCGCAGCATCGCAGTCGGCCGCGACGGTGCAGTTGGCGGCATCCGTAAACGTCGTCTGTGCGATCATGCCAGATGTCAGCCCCGTGGCCGTTAATGTAAAAGTCTGCCCAAGGTCATGGTCTTGGATAACGTATTCGTTGTTGGAAATCTCGCCTGCACCGTCGGCATCTGCGTATAAAGTCTCGCCGGGATGAATTTCAGGCTCCTCAAGTATATAAAGCTCCACAGTTTCCCAAGGCTGCCATCCTGATCCTGTAATAATTACTGTCTCTCCAGGCACATAGTCGTCTTTATCAGTCGTCACAGTAGCAGCGTTTGCCTGCGAGGTTACAGGGGAAGTAACCAAAAAAAACGTAATAGCAAATAATCCCAGCGCAATTACTAACACCTGCATTGTGTTACGCATTTTCCTATTCTCCTTAATTATGTATTCTATATTTTAAGTCCACCTAAATCTTAATAAACAAAACTATTACTGCTGGTTAAAACCATACGTACCATTTCTTACCAATCCCTTGCATACCTCTATAGCCTTTTCAAATTCAAGGGACTTATCAAAAAAGTAATCCGCTCCCTCCGCGATGCATTCGTCACGGTATTGAGAAAAGGGATAGTTGGTCAGTACGATAACGACAGTAGCCGGTTGCTCTTTTTTGATACGCTTTCATTACGTCAATCCCAGTCCCACCGGGCATCTGAATATCCAATATCACAGCATCAGGTTTCAGCTCTTCGATGGAGCTGATCGCTTCGTCAACGTCTTGTGCCTGGCCTATCGTCTCAATCTCTTCAAGATTAGAAAGCATGGCTGTTAACCTCTCGCGCACAACTGATGAATCATCTGCAATAAATATTCTCATAAATTCCATTAGCTATTGTAAATAGTATGGGTTAAGACTTTCGATTACAATCAGGAAAACCTGAATTTTTTGTAGGGGTCCCCCTACACAAAAAAGGCGGGTCAGGCTTTGTTTATTTGCTTATTTGTTTATCGTAATTGGCCTTATACTTTATCTTGTATGGCCAGGAAACCCAGAATTCACATACCGGGTGGATTTTATCATGTAATTCTCCGAGGCAACGATGGTCAAGATATCTTTTTTTCAGATCAAGATCGAGAGCACTTGGAAACCCTAGTTCAGGATGGAACAGATCGATTTAAACATAGAATCCATGCCTATTGCTGGATGAGCAATCATGTTCACATGCTGATTCAGGTGTCTGAGGTACCTCTTTCAAAATTAATACAGAACCTATCTTTTCGCCATGCGAGCTACATAAATAAAAAGCTGTCAAGAAAAGGCCATTTATTTCAAGGAAGATATAAAGCAATTCTGGTAGATGCTGAAAATTACCTACATGAATTAGTGAGATACATTCATCTAAATCCCGTAAGAGCCGGAGTAGCAAGAAACCCACAGGACTATAAATGGAGTGGGCACCAATGTTATTTAGGGATAACTCGTAAAAGTTGGCTAACCGTGGAATATGTTCTTTCACAATATTCAAAGGGAGAAAGCACAGCACAAAGACGATATAAGAAATTTGTCTTGGAGGGATTGAACGAGGAGTACAGAAGGGAGTTCCACCATGGGTCAGCAGAGGGAAGATTACTGGGAAACGATAAATTTATAGAAGAGGTGTTAGAAAGACCAATAAGAAGGAGGAGAGGAGATACAGGATGGAAGATATAATAAATTCAGTATGCAAAAAATGGAGAGTTACTATAGAAGAGTTGACTTCATTCAGTAGGCAAAGGAAATTGTCGAGAGTTAGAAGTATTATAGGGTTTTTGGTATCGAAGTATGCGGACGGGACTTTGAGCGCTATGGGAGAATCGTGAGAAGAAATCCATCAACCCTGAGCATCGGAGTTAGTCGGATTAGGGAAGAGATGAAAAAAAACCCGGGTTTACGAGAACAAATCAGTAGCATCACAAAAGAGCTTCAGAAACAAATAAGCAAATAAACAAAGGCTGACCCCGGTTAATCCACCAGCTTATTTTTTATCACGTAATGAGTTAAATCTGCATTCGTCTTCATTCCCATTTTCTCCAAGATCCGCGTCCTAAATGTGGTCACTGTCTTTGGACTGATAAATAGTTTCTCGGCAATCTCATTTAACCTCTTACCTGACGCAATCATACACATCACCGCAAACTCTCTACCCGACAGAATTTCGTGTGGCGGCCTCTCACCACTTTCCAAATCAAGAGCTAACCTCTCCGCCAGAGAAGAACTGATGTATTTTCCCCCCGAAACGGCTTTTCTTATCGCTTTTACCAACTCCACTGGCGCGCTATGTTTGTCCAAACATCCAGCCGCACCCGATTTGAGGGCTCGCACCGCATATTGCTCCTCAGGCTGCACACTCAAGATAAGCACAGGCAGCCTCGGAAATTCCTTCTTCAATTGTATTAAGACATCCATTCCGACTCTGTCGGGCAGGTTTATGTCTAAAACCACTACATCCCAGGCCTGTTTGCGAACAAGCGCGATAAGCTCGCGAGCACTCTCTGCCTCGCCCTCTACCACCAGACCGGGTTCCTTAATCAACATTTGTTTCAGGCCACTCCGCACAATCGGGTGATCATCCGCGATAAGAATTTTGATCATTGTTCTTTCCTCTTAACAGCAACATTTACTGTGACTGTCGTCCCTCTTCCTTGACCACCGCTAATGTTAATATTTCCTTCGAAAAGCAGGGCGCGCTCTTCTCATTCCGAGTAGCCCAAGAGATCGGGGGTTAGAAATCTCCTCTTCCGTAATTCCACTGCCATTATCTTCCACTTCCAGTATAATCTTATCAGTATCCTCCTTCAATCTTATGCTGACTCTCGTGGCTTTGGCATGACGAGCTACATTAGTCATAATTTCCTGAAAGATGCGGAATAATCCCGTAGAGCACTCCTGGTCCAAATTTATGTCGTCTGAGACGAACTTGCACTGAATTCCCGTTCGTTCTTGAAAATCACGAGCCTGCCACTCCATGGCTGCTGTAAGACCCAGGTCATCTAACATTCTCGGTCGTAATTCTGTCGCAATCTGACGTACCTGATGTACGGTCGTGTCAATAAGATTAGACATCGATCGAATCTTATTCAGAAGCAGATCTCGTCGAGTTTCATTGCCCAATTCAGATATTTCGCTGTCCAGCTCGAAAAGATTCATATTTAACACGGTCAAAGCCTGCCCCAAGTTATCGTGAACCTCGCGGGCAATTCGTTTTCCTTCCTCTTCCCGCATGTGTTCTAGACGGGCAGCAAGTGCGCGTAACTGTTCACGTGAAACTTTTAGGTCCCCCTCCACTCGTTTGCGCTCGGTGATCTCTGCCTCAAGTGTAGCGGTTCGCTCTACTACCTTTTTTTCTAAATGTCCCTTCACATTCTCTTAATGCGGATATAAAAAAAACGACAATGAGGAAGAAGCCTAATCTCACGGCAGCATTCCAATAAGGAATGGCAAGACTCGAGTAGTCCACATCAGAAATCAAATCAGCTATAAGCCAGGCAATAGCGCCGATCAATGATATTAGAATCCCGGCCCGTCTGTTGACGAACCAGGTGACCATCGCGATGGGAATTAAATAGAAAATTGAGAAAGAAAGCCAGGGACCTGTTAAGTAATCGATAATCCCCAGTAACAGTACAAACAAATCCCAGGCCCAATATGAATACGCTGGATTTCTTTCTAAAATACTCTATTACAATCTCTATTCCTCTATCCTCTCTCAAAAGACATAGGAAACAAATGAAACGTTCTAAAGTATAAAATAGGTAGGGTGAGTTATCAACAAAAACCTTTAGTTTGACCCTTCGACAAGCGCATGGCGCGGGAGTGAGATCAACAACTGTCGGGCTGTGTGGTAGAGACGCAAAATTTTGCGTCTCTACAAATTAGATCCTTAGAAGCGGCGCACGATCCTTCGATAAACCTTTACTGAGCAGGGCCGAAGTACTCAGGACGGGCCCATCGATGAACCCAGGGCAGGCTCAGGGCTTAGTATGATCGGGTTTATTTAGAACTTCCTACAGGATATGTTTTCACACGTCGACATGATCAGTGTTAACGGGTTTATGTTGTAACTCTTAATAGAAGATGTCCCACACTTCGATGAACTCAGTGTGAGCGGTTGTTTTGAATCGCCAGACCCCTATAGCGCCTCCAAACTTGGCTACCTGTACATTTTTAATTAAAATACTGAGGCGGTTTTGCAATTTATTGGGAGTGAGTATGAAAAAAGAAAGTTATAACGTTGCAGTCGTCGGGGCTACGGGGGCGGTCGGGCAGGAAATGATCTCAATCCTCCAGGAAAGAAATTTCCCTATCGGGGAGCTTAAAGCACTCGCATCCGAAAGATCCCATGGGAAGGAAATCGAATTCGCTGGCAGCAAATTTCAGGTGTCCAAACTGGATAAAACCTCCTTTAAGGACATTGACATTGCGCTTTTTTCCGCAGGTGCGTCAAGAAGCCGGGAGTTTGCTCAGATTGCCGTTCAAGCAGGAGCAGTTGTGATTGACAATAGCTCAGCCTTCCGTATGGAGGAGGATGTTCCTCTTATAATCCCCGAGATAAATCCTAATAGAATCGCCGATTATACTAAAAGAGGAATAATTGCCAACCCAAATTGCACTACTGCAGTCGCGATTATGGCTCTGAAACCCATACATGATATTGCTAAAATAAAAAGAGTGGTCGCTGCCTCTTATCAGGCCGTATCCGGCGCCGGGGCGCAGGCCATGGAGGAATTACGTATCCAAACAAAGGCTATAATGGAAGGAAAGTCATTTGATTCAAGGGTCTTTCCCCATCAAATTGCCTTTAATCTCCTGCCACACATAGACACGTTCTTAGAAAACGGATATACGAAAGAGGAGATGAAACTCCACAATGAAACGAGGAAAATCCTGGAGGACGACTCAATGCAGTTAACTGCCACGACCGTGAGGGTACCTGTCTTTCGCGCCCATTCTGTTGCACTGAATATAGAGACTGAGAGAAAAGTCTCCGTAGGTGAAGCAAAAAACGCCCTCAAAAATTTCCCGGGTGTCAGGGTAGTGGATGAACCCCAGAACCTCAGATACCCGATGCCAATCGAAGCGGCGGGCAAGGATGAATGCCTGGTCGGCCGGATAAGAGAAGACTACACGGTTCCCTCAGGAATCAGCCTATGGGTAGTCGGAGATCAGTTAAGGAAAGGGGCAGCCCTAAATGCAGTTCAAATAGCAGAAGTCCTGATAAGCAAATATGTCTAAAATCCCATTTATAACCCCGCTTATTGAATCTATTCAAGGGTTAATAAATAAGCTGGAATCGAAAAACTTCACCGAACTGCCCCCGGAATTGAACGGTAGTCTATCGAGTTATCTATCACCTGGCGAGGAGATACTGCTCACTTTAAGAAATTACAGGGCAATTTACAAGGCGCCACAATGGATTGACAGCAACACGTACTTTAACTCCTGGTTTATACTCACAGATCAGAGAATTCTCATACTAAGAAATTCATCATCATTCAAGCTGTTCCGAGATATAGCACTTGACGAAGTCAGCAGAACCCTTTACGAAATGGAAAAACTGGATCCCCGTATTACTATTGTCAGCCCGGGAAAAGAGGATAGAATTGAATTTGTCAGCGAAGTCACAAAACACTGTGAGGACATTGGCAAGAAGGTGAATGAGGCTCTGGAAAGAAATAAGGATAAATCTCAGCTCTCCACGGAAAAGGACACCATGCATTGCCCTAATTGCGGGAGCAAGATCCCAAGGAAAAGCAACTTTTGTCCCGAATGTGGAACATCGCTGAAAACGTAAATTATGGGGGTCAGGCTTTGTTTATTTGATTAATATCGGAGTTAGTTAAATTAAGAGGAGATTGAATAAGACGTGGGATTACAAGAACAAATGAGGCGCAAGATATAAGAACTTGATAAGAAATAATCGAATAAACAAAGCCTGACCCCCATCCGCACACCTGTCCTGAGCAAGGCCGAAGGGACTCGTGACCTACCCAAAAGGGGCCAAGCAACGGTAATGGCAACCTTGTAGTAAGCTAACGGGAACTTGCTCGTCAAGCCCATATGATATATTTCTTGATTTCCAATTCATCTCTAATATAATGAAGACAGAGCAATTGGATTTGGAGGCATTATAAGTGATTCATGGTTCGATCGTTGCGATAGTTACCCCCTTTAAGGATGGAGCTGTAGACGAAAAGGCCCTGAGAGAACTGATCGAATTCCAGATCGAAAACGGGACACACGGCATCGTTCCATGCGGTACGACCGGTGAATCCCCTACCCTTTCTCATGAAGAACACGAACATGTTATTGAACTAACAGTCAAAACGGTAAAAAAGAGGATACCCGTCATAGCGGGTACCGGATCCAACAGTACTGAAGAGGCGATCAGGCTTACAAAATTTTCTGAGAAGGTTGGAGCCGACGCAGCCCTATTAGTTGTTCCATATTACAATAAACCAACTCAGGAGGGGCTTTTTCTACACTTTAAGAAAATAGCATCTGAGGTAAATATCCCTCTAATCCTCTACAATATACCTGGAAGGTCTGGGGTGAACATGAACCCAGATACCATTGCCAGGCTAGCAAGGAATCATAAAAACATCGTTGGAGTGAAGGAGGCCTCGGGTTCAATCCAACAGGCAAGTAAGATCCTCTACCTTTGTGGATTGGATTTCATCGTGCTCTCTGGTGAAGATTCCCTTAATTTCCCACTTCTAGCCATTGGCGCAAAAGGTTTTATAACCGTTACTGCAAACATTGCCCCAAGGGATGTTTCCGAGCTTTACAACACATTCGTCGATGAGAAGTTCAATCAATCAAGGGAATATCATTATAAGCTACATCCGCTAAACGAGGCTATGTTCCTTGAAACCAATCCGATCCCTGTTAAGACAGGACTGGGTCTAATGGGAAAAATCAACAATGAATTTAGGCTACCGCTCTCGCCGATGTCACCCGGGAATTTGAAGCGCCTTAGGGCCGCAATAAAAGAGTATGGATTGATTTGAGAGATAAGTTTGACTGATAAAATATGAGGATTGAGAGAAATAATGTAACCCCCACCTTGATCCTACCCCATTTTAGGGGGAAGGATTGGATGGGGTGAGTAAAAATATCTCCTAAAAGACTATTTAAGAACATTGAGTCTTCCAGACTATTCTTTTGAAAAAAGACTATGGATGAGTGGTAAACTCCCGGCCGGGGTTGATGAAGCTGGAAGAGGTCCGCTTGCGGGACCGGTAGTAGCCGCGGCTGTAATCTTTCCTCGAGGGTGCAGTCTGGATGGCATCAAAGATTCAAAGAAGCTTTCCCCCAAAAGAAGAGAGGAACTCTTTTGTGAAATCGAGAAATTTGCCCTAACTACCGCTATCGCCATCATAAAACCGGAGATAATCGATCAAATTAATATACTTCGAGCATCATTATTAGCAATGAAGCAAGCAGTTGAGAAGTTGAATACTCAGCCCGATTATATATTGATCGACGGGAACAACCCCATTCGAATCCAGATTCGACAGGAAACAATCATAAAGGGTGACGCCAAATGCTGCTCAATTGCCGCTGCCTCAATCCTCGCTAAGGTTACCCGGGATGCAATCATGGGAGATTACCACTTACTATATCCGCAATATAACTTCAAACGACACAAAGGTTATCCAACGAAGGAACACCTCGAAGCAATAAGAAAATTCGGCCCCTCCCCGATCCATAGAAAAACCTTTAAGGGAGTTTTGCAAGTTTAGAAATTTTATATATATTTTTAAATCATCTTGACATTTTAGAAACTTTAAACTAATTTGTTAAGTATGTTAGACGACAGGGCTGAAATTGTACTTCCCGACAAAATCTACTTCAGAATAGGTGAAGTTAGTGATTTCACCAGAATCAAGCCTTATGTTCTTCGCTACTGGGAAAGCGAGTTTCCTGACATTAAACCTATAAGAAGAAAATCCCAAAGGCTCTATGACAGGGAGACAATTCACCTGATCATGAAAATAAAGCACATGCTTTATGAGCAGAATTTTACGATTGCAGGAGCTAAGAAAAAGTTAAAAGAAGAGGAAAATCAAAAGAAAGTAAGCACAAAAGTAAACGTTTTATTACATGAAGTCCTGAGTGAGTTAAAATCAATCAAGCGAATCACTGAATAATTCACCCGGGGTTCATTTCTAACCATCAGATTAAATCAATCGAATCGGGGTGTAGCGTAGTTGGTAGCGCACCGGCCTGGGGGGCCGGGGGTCGCTGGTTCGAATCCAGTCACCCCGACCATTCATCAAAATCAAGATACCTGTCCACCCGAAATTAAGAAACAAGAATACGAATATAGAAGCATGATACAGTATGCAGGATGCATGATGCAGGATTCAGCATAAAATCTGTTTCCTTAAATCGTGTATCATGTATCATGTATCGTGCATCATTTTACTTTTGCACGTCGCCGTTTATTTGTGGCTAAACAGTTATATGTCAGTAAGGATTCTTATATCTAATGACGACGGGATTAACTCCGAAGGCCTCCATGTACTCGCCGATAGCCTTAAAGCGCTAGGAGAGATTTTCGTTGTTGCCCCCGATCGAGAACAGAGCGCGGCAAGTCACGCGCTGTCCCTACATCGCCCACTCAGAATAGATGAGATCAGCGCGAATATATACAGCGTCGATGGAACTCCGACAGATTGCATTAATGTCGCTATTAACGGTCTACTTAAAGAAAACAAGCCCAACATAATAGTCTCCGGAATAAACAAAGGGGAAAATCTTGGAGACGACATAACATATTCAGGTACCGTCAGCGCTGCCATGGAGGGAACGCTTCTTGGAATTCCATCAATAGCAATATCCCTGACGAGCAAACAAAATTTTCTCTTTGACACCGCCTCCTATTATGCCCACTTATTGACAAAATATGTCATCCTGAACGGCCTACCGGTTGGAACACTCCTGAATGTAAACGTTCCCAATCTCCCCAAAGATAACATTAAGGGAATCAGGGTAACTAAGCAGGGCAAGCGTGTATATGGAGAACCAATAGTTGAGAAAATCGATCCAAGGGGAAGAAAGTATTACTGGATAGGTGGGAATGAACTCCGTTTTTTAAGCATTGAGGACTCTGATCTCGTCGCAGTTAGCGAGGGCTTTGTCTCGGTTACGCCCATAAAATTAGACCTTACAGACAATGAATTTCTTGAAAACCTAACCAAAGATATAACCAAAAACCTTGCCCATGCTTAAGAAGCTTTATAACTGGGTCCTCCACTGGGCAGACACTAAATACGGTGTACCTGCCATGTCTCTCGTTTCATTTCTGGAGGCATCCGTTTTCCCTATCCCTCCTGACCCGCTCCTCATGGCACTCTGCCTCGGTAAGCCAAGGCGGTCATTATGGTATGCGGCAATATGTTCCATAGTGTCTGTCCTCGGCGCTATATTTGGTTACATGATCGGATGGGGTCTATGGGAAATTGTTGATAACTTTTTTTTTACCTATGTTTTCAGCCATAATGCCTTTCTGTACGTCAGCGGAAAATACGAACAAAACGCCTTTATCGCAATTCTCGGCGCTGCACTTACACCTATTCCCTTTAAAGTGTTTACAATAACAGCCGGTGTTTTCAAGATTAATTTAATGATACTAATTTTAGCATCTGTTATCGGGAGATCGGGAAGGTTTTTCTTAGAGGCAGTCTTAATCTACTTCTACGGTGAACAAATCAAAACATTTATCGATCGATATTTTAATATTCTGGTTACACTGTTTTTCATACTGCTTTTAGTTGGCTTCATAATTATCAAGTATCTTATTTGATGATGAAACTCCCTGCAGCAAGCTGCTGCTTATCACAATTGAAAATGAAACACTCAGATGTCATCGCTGTAGATGTTAGATATTTAGTTGACAAAATCCTAAAAATAGATAATTTCCTGGAAATTTACTCTTCCGTCATCCTCGAACTTTTTTATCAGGGATCCATGGTTTAATTTTTTATTTTCTTTGTCTTGATACAAAGACACAACCCTTCGACTGTGCTCAGGACAAGGGCTGACAAAAAAAAAGGTGTCATCTCGAACGCATGTGAGAGATCTTGTAGTTAGGTTGGCAAAAACAAAGACAACGGAAAGATTTCTCGCTCCGCTCGAAATGACAATAGGCGGTCTGAAGATTGAGTTTTCATCGAGCCCGTATTCCGTCGAAGGATTCCTTCGAGTTTGACAGTAATCTTTGTCACTTTTTTTAACGCTTCCGGAATTGATTTTGGAAATTTTTTGAATGCCCATTTAAGACCTAAGATACTTTTCCCGAATTATGTAACATCTACAGCAATCACAAGCCACGGGAAATCCTGCATCAAGCTGCAGGGAATTCACTAGTTAACCTGTCGTTTCTAAAATAACAATTCATTTTGCCTGAGTACCGGATTTTAATCATTTACCCAAACGGAGTCTGATGCGGTTAATTGACTCTTAGAAACTTATTATGTTAGATTTAAACCTTCCGATGTTGATTTAGCTTATTTAATAACCTAATAAAAGAACGGGGTACTAAGATGGGAGATTTCTACCAGACAGAAGCAATTTCTACCCTTCACAGGCTGAGGAAAAACAATGTTGAAACGCTGGAAGAGGAACTAAAAGAATATTCTAGACACAGTCCGATCGCCCTTATACTACCAAGCTTATATTCTGAATTGCAGGGGAAGGCGCTGAAAAAGATTGTCAGGGAACTCGGGCAGGTGAATTACCTGAATGAGGTAGTGGTGACCCTTGGCAATGCTAATGAGGACGAGTTCAAGCATGCAAAGGAATTTTTTTCGGTTCTTCCTCAAAAAATTAAAATATTATGGAACGACGGTGACAGAATAAAATCCATTTTTACACTTTTAGAAGAGAACGGTCTCTTTTTGGGTGAGGCGGGCAAAGGGAGGGCAGCCTGGATCGCCTACGGATATGTACTAGCTGAGGAATCGAGCGAAGTGATAACCCTTCACGACTGCGATATACTGAGTTACAGCAGGGAACTATTGGCGAGGCTCTGCTATCCTGTAGCAAACCCAAACCTCGGATATGAATTTTGCAAAGGTTACTATCAGAGGGTGACAGACAGAATGTATGGTAGAGTAACAAGGCTGTTTATAACTCCAATAATAAGGTCCTTGCAAAAGATTCTCGGCTATTTGCCATTTTTGGTATACCTTGACAGTTTCAGATATCCGCTAGCAGGAGAATTCTCAATGGACGTTGACCTGGCGAGGGTAAACCGTATACCGTCGGACTGGGGTTTGGAGGTTGGAGTGTTGGCAGAGGTATTTAGAAACGTGTCTCCCAAAAGAATTTGTCAAGCTGATCTATGCGACAATTATGAGCATAAACACCAGAACCTCTCCTCGGATAACCCGGAAGGCGGTCTGTTGAAGATGTGCATAGATATATCGAAAAGCCTTTTCAGGATGCTTGCATCAGAGGGCGTGATTTTCTCAGATGGCTTTTTCAGCGCCTTACTCTCGACCTATTTAAGGACCGCGCAGGACGCGATAAAAAGGTATAGCGATGATGCAATAATTAATGACCTATTATTTGATAGACATGACGAAGGATCAGCAGTGGAGACCTTTGTAAGAGGATTGAGAACTGCAAGCAAAAGTTTCGTTGAGGATCCGCTGGGTTCTCCATTGATACCAAATTGGAATAGGGTGACCTCTGCTATTCCAGATATTCTTGACCAGCTGCGTATGGCAGTTGATGAAGATAATGAATAGACAGTTCTTAATATTTTCCGACCTGGACGGGACCTTACTCGACCATAAAACATATTCATTCGAAGCGGCAAAACCTGCCTTGAATGCCCTTAAGCTGAGAAATATCCCCCTGATATTCTGCTCGAGTAAAACCAGGCCCGAGATAGAAATATACAGGGAGCTCACCGGCAACCGCCATCCATTCATTTCAGAAAATGGAGGCGGAATCTACGTTCCTCGAGATTACGATACTAACAGTTTTGACTATGATACAAAGACGAATGACTACAAGGTTATAGTGCTTGGGACAAAGTACGATACGCTAGTTGAAGTATTAAAATCGATAAGGAATGACACCGGCATAAAACTCAAGTCCTTTTCAGAGATGAAGATATCCGAAATTTCCGAATATACGGGCCTCGATCCCAGGTTGGCAAAGCTATCGAAGATGCGAGAATACGATGAGCCGTTCATCATATTCGGAAATGATAAAGTAGCTGAAACCATAAGAGAAGAGATAACTGGAAGGGGTTTTAATTACACCCAGGGTGCTATATTTCATCACATTATGGGCAAGAATGACAAGGGAAAGGCGGTCAAGATATTATTACAAATATTCAAAAACCGATTTTCTGACCTAAACTGCGCGGGATTGGGAGATAGCTTGAATGATTTTCCAATGCTTGAGGTTGTCGACATACCCATCTTAGTTCAGAAACCTGATGGGAAATACGATCAAAGAATAGTGCTTGATAATTTGATTTATGCTGATGGTGTAGGACCCGTCGGTTGGAATCGTTCAGTGTTAGAGCTACTTGGAATTGAAGATTAATAACCCTGCAGCAGGCTTCATGGTATCAGCACACAAACAGATACTCTCTTAAGCTGCCGCGAGGAGTACTAAACTAGGTCGAAGGAGGCGAAGCAATCTCAAAGCAGGAAAAAGCAGTCATTTGAGAGCTGTCATAAATTCGATTGCCCTAACATTGGAAACCCTGAACCCGTGTGCCCTGAGCCCAGTCGAAGGGCCATTACTCGCACTTCGATAAACTCAGTGCGATCGGGTTTATGTTGAGACTCTTAGTAGAAAATGTTGACACTGCACGGAGGAAAGCGAATAACATCAGGACGGTAGGTCTGGGTGTCATCACGAGGATATCGAAGCGATCTCCGACCTACACTTGATGAATAAGCCTACAGAAAGCAGTGGGTATAGGCGCACAATTAAAGATGAAACTTATAATAATCGTAGTAAAAGATAGCAATCAGGTTGCCAGGATGTTATTATATAAGGCGTGAATTCTGTTGACAAAAAACGCTCAAGGGGGAGACGTTCAAAAAGATTAACTATAACTTTCATTATAGCATCTATCGTCCTTCATATCCTCATTTTTCTGATTGTAGCTATCTCCCAGGTCTACATACAAAATAAACAAGTAGAAGCCCTGAAAGAAAAACCTAAGTTCATAGAGATAACCGAATTACCTGTACCAAAGGAGAAGGAGACCAAACCGCCAAAGGAGCTAAAACGCTTAGCGGAAAGATCGCATGAAGCAGTTGAGGAAAAGACCAGGGATGATTTCACAAAAAGGGGAAGCACCGCCCAAATACCCCAGCCCCAGCAGGCGCCGCAGCGAAAGCAACCACAGGTAGAGAAAAAACAAGAGAAACCAAAAAAACAAGAGCCCAGAAAGAAATCGACTAAGATTGCATCTGCTCCTAAAGAGATATTAAAGGAGTCGGAGATGCCCAAAAAGGAGTTAGAGCAAAACAAAACCCCTGAGATTTCCAAAGAACAGCTTTTTAACTCTTCTCCGAGCCAATTCGCACAAGAGCGAAAGAGCTCTAGGGATTTTTTTGGAGCCCGGGACGTAAATAAGAAAGAGGATACAGTTGACTTAAACACAACGGAATTCAGGTACCTTTCTTATTTCCTAAAGCTTAAAAGGCAAATCGAGGGAGTCTGGAATTACCCTGAAGCATCTCGCATGAAGGGAGAACAGGGAGAGTTACTGCTCGTATTCACGATCAGAAGCGACGGATATCTTGAAGACGTAAAATTATTAGATACATCGGGCTTCAGGCGACTGGATGACGAGGCCATAAGGGCAATAAGGGTAGCCGCACCCTTTAGTCCATTTCCGCAAAGCTGGCAATTGGAAAGATTAAATATAAGGGCGATATTCAGATACAGCTTTGGATGGAGTATTAGATAATAGTTTCATCGGAATTTAATACTATGATCCTAGGTTATTACGATTTGAGACTGTCCCCTTTTCAACTTTTTGATCTCGCCAATAACCATAGATTCTCCTCCGAACCTTTTGAGTTTTCTTAAGACCCCATCTGCTTGCTCTTTTAATACGACCAGTACCATACCGATTCCACAGTTAAAGGTTCTAAACATTTCGTCTCTTTCTATATGACCAAATTCCTTAATCAACTCAAAAATTGGGGGGAGCTTCCAAAGGGAGGAATCTATAACTACCGCACAATCTTTGGGAACAACCCTCGGAACATTCTCTATGAGTCCCCCTCCGGTAATATGGGCAATTGCGTGAATATCGTGATTTTTTTTAAGGCTGAGCACTGCTTTTACGTAAATCCGTGTAGGTTTTAATAGTTCATCTCCAACACGATCCTTCAGGGGTCTAGGTCTATCTGTTAGACTAAGCTTCTTCTTGTCGAGAAGAACCTTTCTTGCTAACGAATATCCGTTTGAATGGAGACCACTAGAAGACATCCCGATTACAATATCTCCCGGCCTTACCCTCGAGCCATCTACTATTTCGTCTCTCTCTACCACTCCGATCGCGAACCCCGCCAAATCAAACTCACTCTTCTTGTAGAATCCAGGCATCTCAGCTGTCTCACCGCCAAGAAGAACACACCCAGCTTCATTACAGCCCTTAACTATGCCTTTGATAATCTCGACCCCGTCATCTGGATTGAGCTTTGATGTAGCCAAATAATCGAGGAAAAAGAGTGGCTCAGCCCCGCTGGTAACTATATCGTTTACATTCATTGCAACGAGATCTATTCCAATGGTATCAAGTTTTCCAGCCAATATAGCGATTTTGAGCTTCGTTCCAACACCATCGGTAGACGCGACAAGAACGGGGTTCTTATACCTATCTATCGGGAAAACGTATGACCCCGAAAAATCGCCAATCTTCCCAATAACATTGGATTTATACGTCTTTTTAGCAAGCGGCTTAATTAACTCGACAAAAGAGTTTCCGGCATCGATGTCGACGCCCGCTGTCTTATATGTAAGTTTTGCCATTACTGATTGGAATATTACCTGACGACACCTGTCAGTCTAGAACATAATTTGACGAACGGTGACGGGATTCATATCGGTAATTATTGGGCTTCAGGTCCCACAACCTTCACGGATTTTATCACGATTGCCTCTTCGGGTACATCCTGGAACATCCCGACCGATCCCGTTCTTGCCGCGGCTATACTGTCGACAACATCCATTCCTTCAACAACCTTTCCAAACACGGTATAACCAAAGTCTCTTGAGCTATGGTTCAGAAAATCATTGTTAGCCTGGTTTATAAAAAACTGTGAAGTCGCGCTGTCAACAACGTTTGTCCGCGCCATTGCAATGGTACCCTTGTCATTCTTCAGCCTATTATCCGCTTCGTTTTTAATTGGGGCTTTTGTCGGCTTCTGATTCATATCAGGGGTAAAACCGCCCCCCTGAACCATAAAACCTGGGATGACGCGATGAAATATTGTTCCATCATAAAAGCCATCCCTTACATAGCCCAGAAGATTCTCTACAGTGATAGGTGCCTTATCAGGATAGAGTTCAATCTTAATATCGCCCATTGACGTAGACATCAGGACCATAGGATTACCTCCCTTAGTACTGGTGGTTTTTGTGCTATTCTCTCCTTTTGCTTCCTGACCCTGTGTACCCTGTTCCGGTTCACCCTTATCCGATCCCTTTCTTTCACAACCCGCGACAAACATGAGAGCCGGGACTAAAAACAATGCAATCACGATTTTAAAATGAGGGATACCAAACATTATAGAAAGGGGTGATAAGGTTCTTTTCAGATGATCCTTTTTGTGCATATTCTCTCCCGTTTCAGAATGAATTGCCTGTAAAATTAATCCATATTGTTCAATGTGTCAAACTCATATATTGATCCATTTTACTCGAGATGTTGATTGAACTGTATCACTCTGTTAAAGTGAAAGGTCTCGTCAACTAGCATAAAGGATAGGGTGACTTAGAATGGCTAAAATTGATTTCGGAGTTATGCTACGACAGCAGAAAATTGATTTCTCAAAAATTAGAGAGGCTGCCGAGCTGTGTGATCAGCTCGGTTTCCACTCGATTTGGTTCTATGATCACATTCTCGGAATGGGGGCCATAGACCTCGATATCTATGAGGCATGGACTATGATGTCCGCTCTCTCAACCGTTACCTCACAGGTGAGAATCGGAACTTTGGTATTGTGCAACTCATTTAGACATCCTTCGCTTCTTGCAAAGATGGGAGCGACACTTGATGTAATTAGCAATGGAAGACTAGAGTTTGCAGTTGGAGCCGGTTGGTTTGAACCCGAATACAAAGCCTACGGCTATGATTTCCCGGATACGAAAACCAGGATCGAACAAATGAAAGAATCGGTAAAGATAATAAGATCTATGTGGACAGAAGAAAAAGCCACATTCAATGGTAAACACTATCAAATCGTTGATGCATATTGCAACCCAAAACCCGTTCAAAAACCACATCCCCCTATTATAATTGGCGGGGGAGGCGAGAAGTATTTGCTTCGTGCTGCCGCTGAGCTGGCGGATGAGTGGAATTGCCCCGGCACAAATGCCCTTGAGTATGATCGTAAGCTTGCCGCACTAAAGAAACGCTGCTCTGACATAGGTCGAGACATAAATAACATTAAGATATCTCAGCAGACAATTTGCGTAATTGCTAAAGATAAAAAGGAGCTAGAAGAAAAAATCCCAATTGCCAAAAAAAGATATGGATTCTTCGGAGATATTGAAAAATTTGGAATTATAGGAACCCCGGACCAGTGTATAAAAAAGATCGAAGATAACGCCAATAGGGGAATAGTCAAATATACTATATTCTTTTCAGACTATATGAACCCTGATACGCTACGCTTGTTTGCTAAAGAAGTTATCCCGGCATTCAAATGAATGATGCACGATACATGATGCACGATACATGATGCAGGATGCAAGATGCAGGATAGTATCCGCTCCCTTAAATCTTGCATCTGGAATAATTCTTCAGTCGACGTTCCAGAAATCCGGCTTGCGCTTCTCCAAGAATGCTTTGGCCCCCTCGACCATCTCTGGAGCCTTCATAAAGAATCGTGCGAGCTCCAGACCGTGCGTGATTTGAGGGTGTGCCATATCAGAAGCAAAGTTAATCTGAAACTTTGCGATCCTCAGCGACTGCCTGCTCATCTGAAGCAGCCTCTCGCACCAGGCATCAACCTCCTCATCGAGCTTTTCCTTTGGAACAACCGTGTTGACCCAACCCATTTCCATAGCCTCTTTGGCGGAATATCGATTACATAGATAAACAACCTCTCTGGCTTTTTTGTCACCGACGGAATGTTGGAGCTGCTGCAATCCATACCATATAGGGGCACTACCCACCAAAGGACCAGCTTGTGCAAAGATTGAATCCTCAGATGCGATTGTCAGGTCGCATAGCATGTTAAGCTCATTCCCGCCACCGACACAATAACCATTCACCCTGGCAATAATCGGCTTCCCGCAATTTCTCATTGCATTCGCAAGCCGGTAGTGAACAAGCATGAATTTTGCGTCAACCTTCTTTTTAGGATCAACAATCCAGGACAGATCGCCACCGGCCGAAAATGCCTTATCCCCTGCCCCCGTGAGAACTATTACTCCGATATTGTCGTCTACCCACGCATCCTCGATGGCGATTGCAAGCTCCTCTCTCGTCGCAGAATTAAGTGCATTTCTGACCTCGGCACGGTTAATCGTGACGCGTGCTATGCGCTTTTTCTTCTCATAGAGAATGTTTTGAAATTTAAGGGATGAGCCCTTCTTCTTAGAACTCTTTTCTTTTTGCATCGACTTTGATGATTTAGCCTTTGCCATTTTGACCTCCTTGGTTCTGTAGAGACGCAAAATCTTGCGTCTCCACGGATTTTATTTTTCCTTATTTTCTTCGTCTTTCTCCCAATTCAAAGGATTGTTGACGATATATTCGCGTATGTCACTTAAATCATCCTCATTGCGTATAATATGATCGTAAAATCTTTCTTGCCAAGCAAATGCAATATTGTTTATAGTTGCCCATTTTTTAACACCAATTTTGTAACCTCTAACTATTGATGCCATATTTTTCGATTGTGGGCCGAATTTGTTTGGTTGGAACTCTTGTAGAGACGCAAAATTTTGCGTCTCTACCACTTGATCATCATTTTCAATGATAATAATTCCGTGAATGTGATTAGGCATCACAACAAATGCATCTAATTTTACATGCGGGAAATGATGAGGTATTTCTTGCCAATATTTGCACGCAACCTTTCCTAGGTGAGTTAAATTCAATTCGCCATTTACCGCGTCGCCAAAACATTTTTCCTTGGTCTTGGTACAAATGGTAACAAAATAATATCCAGTAGAACTATAATCCCAATCTTTTAAACGAGTAGAATCGATCCTAAATTTATTTTTATATAATTTCATTGCAATGAAAACACCTTAGATTCTTTTGATCGTAGAGACGCAAAATCTTGCGTCTCTACATACTAATTCTACACCATAAATGACCATTTTAGGCTATATAATTAGGTCTATGTAAGTAATTAATCCTTTAGAGGGATATTCAGTCACACAAAAAAATTCATTAATAAGCAACACGACGACTTTCGAAGTCTCCTATTTTATTATCGAATGATGTAAGAAATGATTCTCAGTAAGTATAACTTTGCATATTGGTCAGAAATCTGTTCATCCCCTTTATAATCTTCTCCGCCCCTTCCACCAATTCCTGAACGATTACGGCCGCCGGTTTAATTTCATTGACCAGTCCTGCGCTCTGGCCAGCGAGAAGATTCATCGACTCGATATCACCACTAGCGTCAATGCTCGGGGGAAAGCCCATAAAACGGAGCACCGGAACTGACTGATCTCCAATTTTAGTCTCTCCGATAACAGGCTCATCCGGTCGTGACTCGTTGCCACGAGATTCCTGTGCTATCCACTTTTCTACGAAAGGCGTCCTTAGCGTGCGATGTGGCGCGTTAGGCCAGCCATACCCAAAAAGAGTGGTTTTTACGGTATCCCCTTCCGTGGCCTCAATGACCTTTTGTTTGTAAATTGGATGTGCTGAAGATTCAGGGGTCGCTAAAAAACGTGTGCCGAGCATAACACCCTCGGCGCCCAGTGCCAGCGCGGCGACGAGTCCCCGGGCATCAGCGATCCCGCCCGCAGCGACTACCGGAACCGGTGAAACAGCATCAACCACACGAGGTACAAGAGATATAGTAGCAACCTCACCCGCAATGTGACCACCGGCCTCGACACCCTGCGCTATGATAATATCAACGCCTGACCTGGATGATTTAATTGCCTCACCTACAGAACCAACCTGGTTAATAATCTTTATCCCTTCGTCATGAGCCATCTGAATGTATGGCGATGGATCCCCCCAGAAAAATGATAATACGGGCACTCCCTCTTCAAGGCAGACTTTTAAATGTTCCTCAATCGGATAGTGCTGAAGCAGGTTTACACCGAAAGGCTTATCGGTTAAGCCACGTAGACGACGTATCCTCTCTCGAAGCGCGATGGGTGGATTTCCGCTAAAAGAAAGAATGCCGAAGCCTCCTGCATTGCTCACCGCCGCAGCAAGCTCGGGCCCGGTCACAAATCCCATCGGAGCGGCAAGAATTGGATATTCAATACCTAACAGATCGCATAGTCTTGTTCGCAACATAAATTTACCTACTCTATATATGAGGATTATGTAGAGACGCAAAATCTTGCGTCTCTACCATTGTACATTACACCATGAATCTAAATCAATGCAGGGTTGGGGGATCGAGCGAGTTTACCAGGGGAGATAGTTCATCAATGGGGCGATTATGGGGCCGAATAGGGCAACTGCTGCAATAGTTGAAATCGCTCCTAAAACCCCAATACAAAGTGCCGCCACAACAAATTGAGTAACAACGTCAATATGCTCTTCCATCAATGTCCTCCAGCATTATGTGAATGAGCCCCTCCAATAAAATAAGGATCCCCATAAGGTATTATTGGAAACGACCTTACAAACCAAAGGAATGTGAGAAGGAAACCGGAAAGGAAGCCAAGCGTAATTAGAATCTGGATCAACCCGAAGGTTATATGATCTGTAAAGGATGGAATCACGAGAATATATTCAACCAGCCAAAAGCCGATAAGGGAAACGGACGCTATAAAAACAAGTATGGGTATGACAATCTTGTTTGTCTTTGAAAACAGGGTTATAAAAGGAAATATGAAACAACAGGATAGAACAACCCATCCGAAAGTCGTGAACGGCTCAACACGCGCACGCTCGTAAACAAATCCTGCTTCTTCTGGCATATTACCATACCAAATTGGTAGAAATTGAGAAAAGAACAGATAAACCCAGAATAGGGAGAAGCCCAATAGAAGTTTCCCCATGTCATGATACTGAGATCTTGTAATGTAGGTCTGAAGACCAGCGTACTTTCTCACAAATGAAGAAATGATTATGGTACCACCGATAGCGGCTACAAAGTTTCCAACAAAATAAAAGGGCCCGAAAAGAGTGCTATACCACTCAGGATCAAGGGACATCATAAGGTCCCACGCAAAAAGGCTGAATACAATTGCATAAACCAGCACTACTGCTGGGGCCAGTTTTTTAATCTTAGGCCAGATCCTATCCCTCTCACCATCTCCCTTCCAACCAGAAGCTACCCATGAACTTATACCATGCAGCTTATCTCCAAACCCGCCCAGATCCATTCTCAATGAATAGTAAACGTAGAATAAGCTTAGGATAATCAGAATAAAGAATCCGCCAAGATTCCGGGATATTACAAACGGGAAATTAAGCCAAACATCCTTGGGGGGGTGAAAATGCTCAGTTGCATAAGGAAATATATGATCCTTACCTAGAAACAGGATAATCAATAAGATGAAAGAAACAGGAATAAATGAACCAAAACCCTCGCTAATTCGAATTAGAGGCCTCCCAAACCTTGCATTTGTTATACGAAGTGCACATGAAAAAATTATTCCGGCCTGAGCAAGACCAGTCCAAAACAGGAAATTAACGAGATAAATCTGCCACGCACCGTCTGGATTTGGGCCCAATATCCGCGAGATAAAGGCCGCTATTCCTATGATCACCAGCAGCAACAGTATTAATGTGACCGACTTAGGAGTTTGGAGCCTCCTGGATAAAACATCGTCTCTTACTAAATCATCCATTAATAGGAAATTCTCCTCTACGCTATTTAAGTTTCCCCTGAAGTTTTCTCACATAATTTACTGCGTCCCATGCGTCCTGCTCGCTGACGCTTTCACGATAACTTGGCATCATCACCTTGCCGCCAAACCTAATTTGAGCATATATATAGCCATCCGTTCTGCCCTGGGTAAGTGGCGCTGTAAGGTTGACGGGGTAAAACCCCTTTTTCACCACCGGACCATCGCCCTTCCCCTCCGGTCCATGACAGGGTGCGCAGAAGTTCTTAAAAAGCAGCCCGCCTTTTTCCAGCGAAGCCTTATCGGGGCTTACCGGATTCACAGTCATTTCTTCAAATACCTCTCTTGGGACTAGCGGGTCCACCCTTATTCCTTTACTCGTAATTGACAGGTCAGGATAGGGAAGTGGCTCTTCATAGGGTTTAATGGAGGGTTGATACATCATATCCGTCGACCATGGCCAACCAAATACTGGTTCCGTTGCGGAAACAACGATCAGCAGGATTATTGGTAAAAAATAAAACTTTAAACCATCAAACAAAACAGAATCACCTCCAACAACTTATAACCTATTTCATATACCCTCGAGTCGAATTTCTTCCGCCCCCGATGATTTCATAATCTCTTCGACTTTCGGTATATTATGCTTATAACAAGCCACCACAACCCCAAACTTGTCCTCCGAGAATCTCGAGTCATAAACACCCCTTGGTACGTTACGCCTCAATCGGGAATTTATCAGGAGACCTAATAAAGTTGAAAGAGCCCCAATTAAGACCGTAAGTTCGAAAACAATAACCATGTATGGAGGAATAGATACGATGGGTTTTGCGCTTACACTTAACGGCCAAGCCGTCGATGTGAGTATGGTAAATGAAAAACCACAGATAGCACCAAGCAAGGCACCACCCAATGTAAAGAAGCGAACTATACTCTCCGGTTGGTCAAGTGCCTCCTCCAACTCATGACAAGGGAATGGTGAAAAAACACGAAAGTTCTTAAAACCTGCTGTCCGAAGGTTCTTTACAGTTTCGATAGTTGTATCCAAATAGCTATAAATTCCAACCACACCCTGATCAGGCTTCATCGTGGTCCTGCCTCCTTCTTTGGGACTGGAAGTATTTCTTTCATCTCGGCAATAGAGATAGCAGGTAGTGTTTTTATGAAAATAAGGAAGAACATGAAAAACCAGGCAAAGCTGCCGACGGTGATTCCCATTTCAACCCAAGTAGGCTTATAAATACCCCAGGCACCCGGCTCGAACCCATGCGATAGTGAGATCACTATTATATTGAACCTTTCAAACCACATGCCAATATTAATGAATAACGAGATTACAAACAGGGCTTTAATATTTCTCCTTATACCCTTAAACCAGAGAAGGATTGGTACAGCAGAATTACAAAAGACCATAATCCAGTAGAAAAGCGCATAATCACCGGTTGCCCTGTATTTAAACTGTCCCCATTCAGCAGGATTCCCACTGTACCAGGCCAGTAAAAATTCTGCAGCATATGCATAGGTAACAATCATCGACGTAAAAATGATAAGTTTTGCCATTCCTTCAAAATTATCTAGGGTAATGTACTCCTCTAGATGAAATAGCTTTCTTATGGGAACTGCCAGAGAAATTACGAGTGCAAGACCTGAAAAAATAGCACCTGCAACGAAATATGGGGCAAAGATTGTTGTATGCCAACCCGGAAGGTCCGCCATCGCGAAGTCCCAGGACACGACGCTATGAACCGAAAGAACGAGGGGCGTAGCAAAAGCCGCGAAAAACAGATAAGCCCTGGTGTAGTGTAACCACTCCCAGTTGGAACCCTTCCATCCCAGCGATAAGATAGTGTAGATAATTTTTCGAGGAACTTCTCTTACCCTATCCCTGATTGCCGCTATGTCCGGTATCATTCCCACAAAAAAGAAAATAGCGCTCACTGTCAAATATGTGCTGACAGCAAAGACATCCCAGATCAATGGAGACTTAAAATTGATCCAGAGTTCCCGCTGATTCGGATAAGGAAAGAGCCAGTAAAAATTCCAGGCACGTCCTAGGTGAATTATTGGAAAGAGACCTGCCGTGAGAACTGCAAAAACTGTCATCGCCTCTGCTATTCGATAAATTGACATCCTGAATCTTGCTCGGAATAAATAGAGGATCGCGGATATAAGGGTTCCAGAATGTGCGATTCCAACCCAAAAGACAAAATTCGTTATATAGACTCCCCAAAATACCGGATGTCTGTAGCCAGCAACTCCCAGTCCGCTATAAACCTGGTAAAGAAAACAGAATAGGCCAAAACCAACGCACCCCAATGTGGGAATAAATAAAGCGACCCACTTAAAGGTGGGCTTATCAAGCATCCTGATTATGTCTTCATTTACCTTTGAATAAGTTAAGGTTGATTCACGGCTCATTATGCTTTGTCCCAGTAAACCTTTTTTAGATATGTTATCGATGGTTGTGTATTTAGATGCGACAACACCTTATAACCCCTCGCCTCATTTGAGAGTTGAGATACCCTGCTGTTATCATCTTTCAGATCACCAAATACGATGGCTTCAGTAGGACAAGCCTGTGCACATGCCGGGGTTATCTCACCATCCCTGACATCCCTATTCTCATCCTTGGCAATATTTTCTACGTATTTAATTCTCTGGACACAAAAAGTGCACTTCTCCATAACCCCCTTCGTGCGAACAGTGACGTCCGGGTTAAGCTGCCAGTTCAGGGGCTGTGGCCACTGGTAAGTAAACCAATTAAACCTCCTGACAGAATAAGTACAGTTATTCGAACAGTACCGAGTACCTACACAGCGGTTGTATATCATTGCGTTTAAACCTTCAGGGTTATGGTAGGTAGCATAGACCGGGCATACAGGCTCACACGGCGCGTTGCCGCATTGCTGACATAGCATCGGTATGAATCTGGTATTGAACCCCTGATTGATATCCTTTTCCTCATAATATCTTTCGATCCTGATCCAGGACATCTCACGCCTTCTTGCAACCTGTTCCTTGCCAACAAAAGGCACATTATTTTCCGCGTAACAGGCGGTAACACATGCCCCACAACCAGTACACTTCGATAGGTCGATTGACATTCCCCAGCGGTGGGCTAGATATTTCCGGGGTGGATACAGATCCACATCATCATGCCCTTGATGATGCTCTCCGCCGTTCGTCCTAAGCCCGGATAGGGTGGCCGCCAATGCTATATTGCGGTCATGTTGAGTAGTAGTGTATTGCGTCCTTACCAACTGCTGCCTCTTTCCGGTTTTGGACACATCGACCTTTGTGGAGAGCCATGCAAATCCTCCAGAGTCCTTATCTTTAGCAGCGGGCAGGATCTTGAGGGGACTCACGCCACGGCCTTTCGCATATCTGCCGTAGCTCTTGTGACCTAACCCAAGCGGAACGGCAATTGTATCGGGCCTGATACCTTTATATATATAGGCTTGAGTATCAATCCTACCGTATGCTGATTCAACTGAGATAAAGTCACCCTCCCTTATCCCCATTTTACCGGCAGTATCAGGATGGATTTCAACCCATGAATCCCACACTGCGGTCGTTAGGGCATCAGGAAGCTCCTGTAACCAAGGCTTATTTGCCCCCCGTCCATCATAATATCTATATGACGGGAAAGGTATAAAATACAATTCTCCATCGCCTTCTATCTCTTGCTCAAGATCCGAGAAATCCGTGCTATAAGCCTCATCGGTCAATGTAACCTGCGATGCAGGAAGCTCCCTAAAAACCCCTCCATTCTGTAAGGCTTCAACCCAGAACGTTTCGAAATCCTTTGGTGGAGCAACCCCTGAATGAATCTTCTTCCACGACTCTTTCAGGTATTCATAGAAGTTATTCGCGGTGAAATGAGTCTCAAGTCCGTTGACTTTTTTCGTAATAGATATAATCGAGTCTCCGGTGGATTTAGTATTAAAAACGGGACTCATTGTCGGCTGGATCAATCCATAAACACTTTTCTTCGGAACGTAGTCACCCCAGCTTTCGAGCGGTGTGTTGTCAGGAAGAATAATATTGGCATGCTCTGTTGTTTCATCCATAAAGCTCGAAAAACTCGCGACAAAGGGAACTTTCTTTATTGCTTCTTCGAACTCCAAAACTTCGGGCAAGGTAAATACGGGGTTAACATTGTAAACAAAAAGAAGCTCAACATCTCCGTTCTTCATCGACTCCACGAGGGATGTAATCTCGCCGAATGAATTCGCATTAGCGATGGTAAGAGTATCTCCAAAGTTAACCGTATTACCTATGTTACCCCCAACATAGTTTAGTATATTTATTGCGCAAATGGTCTGTGTTGCATTAGTAGTTGTATACGCAGCCCCTCCTCCGATCGCAAGGCTGGGAGTTAAGTCAACAAAATCCTTTGCAATTTCAACTATGGTATCTTTCGGTATATCGCAAATTGTAGAAACTTTATCAAGAGTATAGGAGCCAACGAGATTTTTAAGCCTGGTGGCTTCTCCACCCGATATCGAGGCCCTGCCACTATCTAAGATCAAATTTGCAATCCCTAGGGCAAGCAATCCCTCAGTCCCCGGCTTGATGGCTACCCAATGATCGGCACTCGATGCTGTTATCGAGGATCTCGGTTCAACTTGAACAAACTTGCCCATACTCTTGCTTTTATCCTTGTAGCTGTGCACCTGACTAAACTTATTGGCAAACTCTACAGGTGAAAGCCATGTCTCAATGAAGTCTGAGCCAAATGAAAGCAGGTAATTAGCTCTCTCAATCTGGTAGGATGGGATACTCTCGATCCCGAATGTAATCCTATTTGCTTCTTTAATAGGTTCATGGGCAAAGGTTTCATAAACTATATGTTTGCCCCCGCCAAGCGCATTCATCCATTCATCTATGAGATCGTTAAGAGTCCCTGAAATATTGTTTGTCATAAAAACGATCTTGTTAGCCCTGCCCTGATCAAGCAGCTCTTGAATTTTATCCAGCAAAACCTTTTCAGCTTGTTCCCACCCCAAGGGTTGCAGCTTGCCCGAAGAGTTCTTCAAAAGGGGCGAACGAATACGGTCAGGATCGTAAAGCCCTTGAAGAGCAGCTTGACCTCTTGCACATGTTTTACCGTAACTAATAGTGCTCTTGGGATTTCCTTCGACCTTGATCGCTCTCCCTTCACGATTTTTGACAAGGGCTCCACAACCCGCTGGGCATTCTCTACAGGTTGTAGCATACCAGTTGGGAACACCCGGAATTATGCCATATGGGGGAATAACAAACGGGATTAACTGTTCGACGGGGTCAGACGAGCAACCTGTAGCAGCCGCCGTTCCTCCCGCAACGCCAATTATCTTTAGAAAATCCCTTCTTTTAATACCGCTATTGCCTCCCTCTTTCTTCTCCGGCATTTTTCCTCCAAATTAATAATGACAGGTCAAACAATCCTTAAGCATAGTCAATTCCTGAGCGTCTTTAGCCTTTTCCACATGACAAGTTATACAAAAACCCATGCTAAACTTGTACGCCTGATAAAGTACATCCATAGTTTGAACCTCACCATGACAAACCTTGCATTCTATTTCACGGCGTATATGGCGCTTATGATTAAAATGAACAAAGTCTGGCACAAATGTGACTTTCACCCATGGAATCGGTTCATTTCGATCCCAGTAACCCTTTACCTTTTCGATCTCATTCTTAATATTAATCGATCCACCATCATACTTATAATCCTCATCCTTACCTATGATAAAAAGGTGGCATCCAATGCACTTTTGATCCGAAGGAATGCCGGGAATAGTTGAAATTTCAACATAGCTATGACAGTACTGGCAAGGAATCTCGTTATCTCCGGCATGGATTTTATGACTAAAAAATATAGGTTGAGATGGCCCCTGAGCCCTGCTCTCAGCAGAATAATGGCAAAAGATTAGCAGCATGACAACTGCAAGTATAGGAACGGATGTAAAATTGAGCCATTTTTTCATCTGTTTGCCTTAATTCTGAAACGTTTTCGATGGAAAGTTAAGAGCTAGAATTAAACAAACGGATAGTATGTATATCATATCGACATATTCTGTCAAGTTTTTTCGAGAGGAAATCATTGCAAGGTGGTAACTATAAACAAAATATTGATCTAAACACAAAACAACTGCGATAACATTTTTGCAGTATGCGGTTTTCGTCCTTATCCCTGTCAAATGAATTTTGAGACGCCTGAACGATCGCCTATGGCTTATTTATTTTTTGCGTAATCCAATAGAGAAAAAATCAAAGCCTTGAGATAAAATCCTCTACTAAGAATGTCCCCCCAAGATCGTCTGTTAACGCGGTTCCTGACATCTCGATGAGATTACCTATATTTCCCCTTTCTACGCTGATCTCCTGATCATGATGAATTACACCTAAAATCTTCTCCCCTGTAAGTATAAGTAGTAACTCAGGATTCTTTCTTTCTGCCAGGGTAGGACTATCAGGAAAGTTATTGATAACAAGTCCCAATATGTTTAGGCCACGCGATCTCGCATGCTCAAGGGTAAGGAGAGTGTGGTTCAAGGTTCCAAGCCCCGGCCTAGTTACGATTATGAGACCAAGCTCTAAATCATTTGCTAAATCAGACATGAAATAGCTCTCTGTTATAGGAACAAGTAAACCGCCGGCTCCCTCCACAATCACTATATCGTTCAGTGAGCTTAGATCAAAATAAGCGGACTTGATTCTGTCAACGTCAATTCGTTCTCCCGCTAATTTCGCGGCAACCAGAGGTGCGAGTGGAAGTGGAAATCTGTACGGACAAACCACGTCCAGTGAATAGTTAGTCCCCATAACTTTTTGGATAAACTCTATATCCAATAGTCCATCTTCGCCAGCACCCGTTTGGACTGACTTCATCACCGCAACCCTTTTACCGGATTGCTGCAGCGTCCAGGCGATTATCGCTGACACCACAGTCTTACCAACGCCGGTATCTGTTCCGGTAACAAAGATTCCTTTCGGGGAATTGGACATTTTGAGAGATTACAACCAATTAGTAAGAAACGCTAGATTGCGTTTAGGAACTTACGCATGATTTACAACACGGATACAGGATTCACGATGCAGGATGCGCAATTAAAGTCTCTACTTCCGTTTTTCATCATGGATCATGCATCGTGTATCATGCATCATGACTAAAAACCCATACTCTGCCTTGCGTCTTCACTCATCCTGCTGGGGTCCCATGGCGGATCCCAAACAATCTCAATACTAGCGGATTTCACTCCCGGTAGCTCTTCGATAAGAATCTTTGCTTCTGCCGCTATTTCTGCAGAAGATGGACATCCGGGAGCAGTCATCGTCATTTTTACATGAACATTTCCATCTTCTAAATCGACACCATATATAAGGCCCAAATTTACAATATCTATGGGAATCTCTGGGTCGTATACGCCACTCAGCACCTCTAAGACAGTTTCCTCGGTAACCTCGGCAGGAGTTGAACCTTGATCAGTCGAATCCCCCTTGGACCCTTCGGATTCGCTCACGGATCCACCTTCGTTTTTTACGTTTGCCGAGGAACTCAGGTTTCCCTCATTACTCACGACGGGTCCGCCTTTTAAATCAATTTCTTCTGAGGGCCCGCCTTTCTTATCGCCGATATTTTCATCGTGAGGTACGGAAGTGTCCCGTTCCCCAGATTTTGGATCTTTAACACCTTCAGTATTAAATATCTTTGACAACATGTCTCCAAGTCCCATGACATTCTCTCCTTTGTATGCTCATTTATCTCTTTTAATGATACACCAAGAATTAATAAATTAAAAAGCCCCGAGCATAATCCTACATTTGAAAGAGGATCGATTGAACCCTTAGATGCAGGGGGTCACGGTGATAAATAATGAGCGAATGCTAAGCGACCTTCTTGATCGCGGCAAGCGCTCCGTCGTAGTTTGGCTCGTGCGTCACTTCATCAACATATTCGGCATACTGAACTGTATCATTCTTATCTACTACAAAGACGGCTCTAGCTAGAAGCCGATTTTCCTTCATCAATACTCCATAAGCCTCCCCAAAATTCGCATCGCGATAATCGGAAATTGTTCTTACCTTATCAATTCCTGCCGCCCCGCAATAACGCTTCAGTGCAAATGGAAGATCCACACTGACTGTAAGAATTTCCACATCTCCCGGAAGGCTTGCCGCCTCTTGATTGAAGCGTTTTGTTTGAACATCACAGACAGGTGTGTCAACCGACACTACAACATTAAATACTTTTACCTTTCCCTTCAGACTATCCAATGTGACCGGGGGAGAACCCAAGGCTTCAATCGCATTGAACTCCGGAGCCTTGTCACCAACCTTTATTTCTGGACCCAATAAAGTAACAGGATTTCCTTTCATTTTTACAGCTCCAGGCCTTTCCTGTGCCATAATTCGAATACCTCCTCGGATTTAAGATCTCAAATAAAACTTTAAGTGTTAATTAGGCTATATAGTCGTAGTTTATCTGTCAATAGAAATTACGACGTCATACTTGCTCCCACGAGATCAATAATTTGACAAACTTATAAAGAGATGTATGCTTTATCAGATTCATTTTAAGGAGACATTATTTTGAGTAAAGGTAAAGTCAAGTGGTTTAACGAATCCAAAGGCTTTGGATTTATAGAGCAGGACGGCGGTGATGATGTTTTCGTTCATTACAGCGAAATTCAGTCATCCGGATTCAAGTCCCTAGTTGAAGGCGATGAGGTTGAGTTTGAAGTGACTCAAGGCCCAAAAGGACTCCAAGCCAGCAACGTTACTAAGGTTAACTGAAGCTTTAAGAAGTTCCTCGCTGGGAAAACCCATAAACTTCCATCAGGTTAATCCATCTTAAAAGCGAAGTAACTTAAGAATCAGCCCTATCCTATGGTACTGTTACTAGATTAAGAAACTAATCTAGATGGGAAAGGTTCATCCTTATGAATTTCCTGTAAAATTGTAAATGGGTAATGGGTTAGTAGGGTGATGTAGAAATAAATATTGTCGTATCTCGTGAGATTGGTAAAAATCTTTGACAATTCATTTAGACTCATAATTTTTATGAAATAGACACAATGAAAGAATACGCTACGAAAGAGGGGACTCTTCGCTATAGGGAAAAGTTAGGGGACCGCGTCAGCCATGACCACTTTAGAGAGATTCAGGATCTATGGATATCATCCATTGGCTTTGGCTCGTACCTTGGAAACCATGACGATGCAACCGACATCAGTTATCAAAATGCATTAAAACATGCAATAGGTCTGGGTTGTAATCACATCGACACCGCAATAAATTACAGATTCCAAAGGAGTGAACGTGCAATAGGGTCCGCCCTTGAAACTGTATTTAATGAGGGGAACGTTCATAGAGATGAACTGATTCTTGCAACGAAAGGTGGTTATATTCCCTTTGACTCCGAACCTCCCCCAGACATCCGAAAATACTTCGATGAAAACTTCTTAGAACCAGGAATTGCTACGCTTGATGATATAGTATCCGGAATGCATTGTATGACCCCAACATACATCGCCAATCAGCTTGAAACAAGCCTTGAAAATTTAGGCCTCGAATCGATAGATATTTATTATCTGCATAATCCCGAAGAACAACTACGAGAACTCTCGAAGGAAGAATTTAATAAATGCATAGTTAATGTTTTTGAACTCTTGGAAAGGAAAGTCTCGGATGGAAAAATTACGATGTATGGTACTGCCACATGGAACGGTTATAGACAGGAAGTGAAACATGATAGCGGTTTATCCCTACCAGAGTTCGTTCATTTAGCTGAAAAGATTGCTGGGAAAGAGCATCACTTTAAAGTCATACAACTACCATTTAACTTGGCAATGACGGAACCTCTGATATTGAGAAATCAGAGTCTGGATGGAGAGATGCTGACTGTTCTCGAGTCTGCCCGCAGGCTGGGCGTGACTGTTATAGCAAGTTCGTCTCTATTACAAAAACAACTAACACAAAATCTTCCAGACTTTATAGGGAAACACTTAAGAGATCTGGATACCGATGCGCAGAGGGCGGTACAATTCGTCCGCTCGACCCCTGGGATTACGTCAGCACTCGTAGGCATGAGCAAAATTAACCATGTCGAAGAAAACATGCGGGTCGCAAAACTACCGCCTGCTTCAATAGATGACATCAATAATCTGTTCAGTTAGCGTCTGGCTTTAGGACCATAAAGCTAGGGTCGACATCAATAGAAACCCCACTATAATCGACGAGAATTTTAGCCACTCATTGCCCGGGATTGAAAATTCCTCCTCAATTATATCAAGTACAGAAACATAGAGAAATGTACCGGCTGCAAGTGAATCGAACACGCCTTCTAACTCGCGACTTATTGAATCTGAGAAGATGTTCGAAAGTATCGAGCCAATAATTATTCCAGACGGTGTCATGATAGTAAAAAGTGCTACAACCTTGAGGTGTAATGGTTTTATGAAGCCGGCTTTTCTCATGCTGATTCCAAGCGCAAGTGCCGCCGAACCCTTATGGGCAATGATTGCGATGAATATGACGATTGTAGCAAAAATCGTTGTTTCTATTCCAAGTGCAACACCAGCGATAAATGAATGTATCGAAAGGACTACAGCCAATAAATATGGATACATGGAATTACTTCTATTAATTCTATCTAGGTCATGTAGTTCATGCTGAATAAGTAGAACCTTCTCCAGAAAAAGCAACACGCCAAGGCTTACACCGCACAAAAGTAATGCAAAGGGGTATTTGCTAACACCGCTCAATAGCAACAAACCATCGGGGAGCATGTGTAGCAAACCGACTCCCAAAAATATTCCGCCAGCAAATGAATTCCCAACCGAGAAGAACACCCGGTTTTTTTCTGACAGCTCGAATTTTAAAGGCAATAGTCCGCTTGAAAGACCTACTGCGAAGACAACTACTATCGCAATGATTTTAAAATATAAGATGTCCATGGTTTACATCTGCTGTCCCATTTTTCTCGAATGTCTACCTAATGACCCATACATGCTGAGCCCGAAGTACAATCGAAGCGTCGAAGGATGAGAAAGCGTAAGTCCAAGCTTCGACTCCGTGCTTCGACGAGCTCAGCACGGTCGGATCCCTTTAGCATCTAAGAGGAACCCTAACCTTTAAAAAGTGGCTCAGGAAACCCTTTCACCCCAGGGTCAACTACAAAAATACTTCCACAGAGTGGTATCTCCCTGAGCGTTTCATCAGTTAAGGTCTCTCTCGCAGTCGTTATGTAAAGCCTATCAAAGTGCTCTCCGCCAAAGGTGCAACCGCACGGGCGGGGAACCGGAACCTCGATCTCCTCCACGATCACGCCGAGAGGATTGTAGCGCACGACCTTTGCCACAGCATTATGGACGCTCCACACAAAACCGTCCTGATCAACAGTCAACCCGTCCGGGAAACCCCCGGTGTTCTGATCGACGGTCGCGAACACCCTGCGATTAGAAATATCGCCGCTAGACGGGGCGAAATCATAAGCATAAATAGCGTAGCGAAAGCTCTCCGTGTGATACATTGTTTTGCCACCGGGACTCCAACCCATGCCATTGGAACAGACAACTTCTCCCCTCATCTTCGCGATTTTAAGATCCGGGTCAAGCCGATAAAGACTCCCCGAAGGTTCGTTCCAACGCGTATTCGACATCGTTCCACCCCAGAAACGACCCTGAGGATCGCATTTTGCATCATTGAATCGGTTGTCTGGAAGATTCTCTTCAGGATCGCCAATCGTCTCTAATTCGCCACTTGTGGGATCAAAAAACGCAAACCCGTCCCTTAAAGCCAACACTAATCCCCCTTTTTCTCGCAACGCAAGCGCAGAAACTGGCTGCGGAACCTTAAATTTCTCATCAAGACCACTACTTGGATTATAACGGTGAATCAATCCTCTAGTAATGTCGACCCAATACAATAAATTCTCACTGGCACTCCAAACAGGCGACTCACCAACAATCGCATCTGCCCGTAATGCCAGAACAGCCTCGAGTTTCCGAATTTTATCACTCATGTTTCCCAATTGAAATGTTGATACTCGAGATCGATAGATCAATGTCTAACTCTTAATCCGATGCGTCAACCACCGGTTCGAAAACTAGGATAAAGAGTCATACCACCGTCCACATAAAGTGTGGCTCCAGTTACATAGTCTGAATCATCAGAAGCCAGCCATACTGCGGCCCTCGCAATATCGGAAACCTCTCCAATACGGCCATACGGAATTAACTCGAGCAATCCCTGCATGCCCTCCGGAGTACCCCATACAGATTTATTTATATCGGTCTTAATGGCACCGGGAGAAATGGCATTCACACGGATACGATTAGGAGCAAGCTCCTGGGCAAGTGTTTTCATCAGCATACTGACCCCACCTTTAGAGGCAGCATAATTCGCATGACCGGCCCATGGGATGGCATCATGCACCGAGGACATACATATGATTTTCCCCATTGCGCTCGACAATTCCGGAACGATCCCCCTTCTTAAAAATTCTCTAACAGCCTCTCTGGAACAGAGGAACTGACCCGTTAAATCCACGGAGATTACTGCATACCATTGCTCGAGGGTCATTTCTTGAAATGGGGCATCTCTTTGCATCCCTGCATTGTTAACCAGTATATCGATGCTTCCATACGCATCGACCATTTCCTTAAACATACGCTGAACGTCATCCTCTTTACTGACGTCGGCCTGCAGCCCTATAGCCTCTCCTCCCGAATCCTTAATCTCTTGGACCACCTGTCTAGCCTTATCACCGCCTGCCCTATAGTTAATAACAACAGAGGCTCCAGCCTTGGCAAGCTCAATTGCCACTTCCCTTCCTATACCTGAGCTGGATCCGGTTACGAGCGCTCGCTGCCCTTTCAATACGCCGTCATTATTGATCACCATCTGAATTTCCTCCTAAAAATCGCGTAAGGGATATTAATAATCTGTCATTATCACACAGGGGAATATCGATTTCAATAAAAGATGGGTCAGAATTGCAGATTCTTCGTCTAGGGGGCCGAGTATTAAAAGCGTAATCTTTGGAAAAGCAGCAGATGTTACAATTTTACGTCCAAGGCAAATCCAATCACAAATGCGTTCGGTATCTCACTTGAGCCACCCGGGTGTATAACATACTGTATATCGGGCTGAACACTTAACCAAGGAGTTATATTAAAGATGTGGGTTAACTCCATGAGGATTTCAAAGTCTTGTCCAATCAGGTCTTTACTGACCTTTCCGTAAGAAAAACCAAATGAGGTTGTGTCAGTATCCCTGCTGGGGAATAATCCCTCGTAAACCATTCCAGTCGAGAAGAAAAATGGAAAAGTATTTATGTCATTTGAAGGAGCTAAGGTAAATGTTACGAAGGGCGTAAGTCCCTGATCGCTCCCCGGCGCACCCTCACGATAAATCATCTGATCCATGAGTAAATAAAATCCATAATTTCCACTCCTCTTAGCCTCTGGGGCTGATAACAAAGGGAAGTTACTGGTATCGTAATATCCCCCAATCTTATAATTTCCAGAAAGCCCTTTCAAGTCTCGGTCATTGTTAACTGAAAAACCCACCTCGCCTATTATTAAGCCTTCTCCGTTAAACGAAGGCTCGAAATTCCTAAAACTAATTCTTCCGGTAGCAGGATTGGAGTCATACAATCCAAACATCGCATAAAACTCCTTTACTGGAGCAACTTTAGCCCTGACCCCCCAAGTTGAAGTCGGATCGGCCGTAAAAGACGGAATGTTGAAGAAGATACTTACAGGGTTTTGATCGAATGCGAGGCTCACAAAGTTATAGAAAATGGGAGAGGTCATAAAATCATCACCGGTAGCCATTCGGCCCAGTGCAATGTTTAAAATGTCGTCAAATAGAGATTGCTCGAAGTAAAGCTGATAAAGTCCTACGGAATCTCCATTAAATGCGCTCGAGACATTGAAAAAGTTTCCGATAAAATTTTCGGTCAGACTACGCCCCGAGGACCAGTAGCCGGAGATACGAAAACTCGATCCTTTGACCCCGATTAATTTTTCCAAATCTAAGTTTACAAATAGATCCAGTAAACCGGCGTGAGAGACCCCTTTAGATCTGCCTCCGATCGAATTTCCAAGAACGGTAGCATAATAGAAACCAAATATGTCGATACCTTTATCTTTAAGTTTTTCTCGGTAACCCCCCCAATTCCCCGTTAAATAGTCTTGCTTCGACCATGAACCGAGGAAATTTGTGAAACTACGATTGTTGTTACCAGTCCGATCAAGATGATTCTCGGCGCTGGAGTTAACTGTCATGGTTATGATAACAAGAATCAGCGGGAATAAGATTAAGATTGATTGCCTCGATATAAGCATCTAGATCGATTGAACCTCTCGGAGCCCATGACCTACTTGGGTGCAACAACTACGGCGAGTTCACCTGACTCAAGTGCTCCTCATTTTCAGCTCCAGAGGTACTCTCAGGCTCGGTAATAGAATTGCCATTATTTATTGAAGGTAGTTCAGCGCCAATTGCATGTACCAGCTCCGCATAGGAAGTAAACGTGTTCGTTCGAGACTGAACCATTTCTGCTCGCGCCTCAGCCAGCAAGGTTTGAGCATTCAGTAATTCCACAATATCCCCTACCCCAGAGCGGAAGCGTGTAAGAGAGGCATCGTAAGACTCCTTAGCACTGGCCACAAGTACCCCGCTTGCCTCCAGCTGCTGGGCTGCTGTTCGGAAGTTGTAGTATGCATTCCAGACATCCTGTATCGCCTGATTATGATTCCAGTTTGCACTAAATAGCGCTTGGCGCGCAGCCTCGGACTGAGCGCTACGCCCACCGAAATCGAGGAGGAGATAGTTGAGCGTGGCACCAACCTGGCCGTACTGCTCTTGGAATTGATTCAGACCTTGAGTGGAACCGCCACTCTTTGAATAGGCATAAGCTGCAGAGCCGCCAATCTGGGGATAATATATCCCACGGGCTACCGCCCAAGCAGCGGCAGCGGCTTTTGCATGCTCCCACGCCTGTAAGGTAGTCGGATTGTTAACAAGAGCTACGTCAACCAACTGGGAAAGCGTTAGCTCCTTGATGACGTCCTCTAATTCTGAAGGAACCCCGGCCAATTCCTCAGTCCGGAAAAACTCAGAATACTCTCCGGTGCGAGGCTTCCACTCTTTACCTGAAACTGTTGATGTCTCCTTGGAGGGATTTAACTCCGGGAAGCCCTGCGCACACGCCACGGTAAAAAAAATAATCAATATCAGTATGTAATAATTTATGCACGAAAGCGATTCAAATTTAGAATGTCCGAGCTTTTTCATAGATTGAAATTGAACAGGAAAAATTACAGATTCTAATTCTCAATTTTATTCAATTACGACTATCATCTATACTAATCTTTGTCAATAAAAATTTTTTTTGGTCTCACCCTAAGAATTTGATAATTGACAATACCATAGAATAAAGAGTAATTGCCGTAAAAATCTTGACAAACCGACCTCAATAGTGGTTACTTTTCAATAATTACTTAATGAAAGCATATCGGTTAATAACAACAATATATTGCTGGATTGTAGCCTTTCTAGTAACAGTTATCATAGGTAGTATCGGCGTTATTCTTTCCATACTAGCCCCAAAGTACGTGATAAGATACGGAACCAGACCTTGGGGATATTGTCTTATAAAGGGCTGCGGGATCAGGGTCAGAATCGAAGGGCTCGATAACATTCCCGATGGACCCTCTGTAATCATGTACAATCACCAAAGTGCCCTTGATATACCGTTTTATTGCGGCTTCCTTCCCATAGAATGGAGGGCCATTTTGAAAGATGAGGTGGCAAAGATACCTTTTGTTGGGTGGGTTTCAAAACTCAGCGGTCAATACTTCGTTGCACGGGATGGATCGAAGAGGGATACTGAACAAGTCAAAAATATCGCAAAACAAATCAGAAACGGGCCACCTCTGATATTAGCTCCTGAGGGAACAAGAAGCCCCGATGGAAAGCTCCTTCCATTCCAAAAAGGTGGATTTGTTATAGCGTTGCTCGCTAGAGTACCCGTTGTGCCTGTCGTAATATCTGGAGGGCATGAAATTATGCCAAAAGGTTCACTGTGGATAAAACCTGGTACGATGTCAATGAAAATTTTTCCTCCCATAGATGTAAAGAATCTGCCCCAAGGGAAAGCTGGGAGAGAAGAACTTGAAAGCCTTGTTCGAGATTGTATGTTGAAAGGGTTAGGTGAATATGACACAATGCGAATCGCGTCCTAGCTTTTGCCAAGAATAACTGAGCGCAACTTAACTACAATCCGAAGGTTTATTTAATTCACATCCGTGTTAATGCATCTTTCGCCAATTGAGAAGCGTTAAAAGTTTTCTTAGTAAGTTGATGATGCAAAAAAAATCGTTTAGAGTTAATTAGTTTAAGGTTTTCTCAAAATTATTGGAGAGATTGGTATACTCAAGCAGGTGATGTTTTGGAGGATAACTTAGAATGGCCGAATTGGCGGATCTGGACCTGGAAACCATAATAAGTCTCGGGGGGATGCCCGTACAAAAGGAATTGGTCAATCCTCGCGATCCAAAACAGATGGCAGAGAAGGTCAGAGTTACCTTTAGACCTCTTCCCAAGGGTTATGCCAACAAAACCATCATTGACTTTCGATACAGATTATATGAGAAGCTATCCCAATGCGGTGTTCATGTAATACAATGGAACAGGGCTTCAGATATTCAGCAAGAGAGCCTGATCTCAAGAATGTTCAGAATAAGGAAGGTCAAAAGAAATATTAATGCTGTGATTGACGTAGATAGACCGTATTCCAAGTTCAGATGGTTGATGACTAATCTTGCGGAAAAGATATATTACGTTTTGCGCTCTCCTAATAAGTCAGTTACTGAGATTATTAAGACAAGTGGATGGGCTGATGACTTAACAAAAAAGCATGTTCAAGATCCCTTTAATACTCAGGTCGTAACACTAATGTCATTAGATGATGAATTTGCAGATAGCAATACCCCTTATGAGCGAAAGATCAGTATCGGACTAAAGAACATAATTCGAACAATGTCAGAGGTAGTTATTGGTGTCTCCGCAGATAGAATTTCGATAATTAATATGAACCTTTCCGATTCCACATTCCCGATAACCCAACTTGACGATTTCATATTGAATTCATTCATCCCTAAAATTTATGCACCAATTAAACCTCCGGTCCTAAATCGTTTTATAAAGGGAGAATTTGACCCGCGTGAATCCGAATATGCACATCAATTAGCAAACCTGGGAAGAAACTTAAAACACACCGACCTATTCCCGAAGGGTTCAAGTTTCAGCGACAAAATTACCAGACTATCTCATAGAGATGTCGTCGAAAAGATTTTCGAAGGTAGGACAGGCGTATCATATGGATTTATCGCTATTGCAGAAGCCCCCAAATATGAAGGTGCCAAACAGTTAACATTTGAAGAATGGGATAAATTATCAAAGCTGGACGGAGTTAACAGTGAAATAGTAAGGCAAAACGAAAACGGCAGATTATACATAAAAACCGTTATGAGGGAAAAAGTAGACTATCAGCAGGTGCCTGATATTTGGATTTTAACTTCCAGATCGGGATGTGATAAGACGAACCTTGACCCTAGCTCAGATGTAGTCAGAATCGGATTAGTTCAAGGGAAGCTATTTCTTCAAACACCTGTCGGGATTGATCTGAACAGAAGGGATATCAGGCCTTCTTTTGATACATATGTAATTCTTGCCCAGGCACTTTCAGCAGCACTCTATACTCCTGATATGATCAAAGACGGGATGCCAATCCTTCACTTTCACGGATACCCTGACCCGGGATGGTTCAAACAAAATGAATATCACGCAGGTGAGACTAACCCATCCATGCCCTGTGGAACTGTGGAAGCCGCACTTTTAAACTATTCTTGTGTTTATGAGTTGGCGAACCAAAATGGCTCAGACATGAAATTACTTTGTTTAGTAGAATCTGATCATGGTGTAAACATCTTAGGACCCAGCGAAGAATATTTAATTTCAAGATTAAAGGAAGGCATAGAACAGGGTTCCATTATGCTAGGTGGCCGATTTCTCCCTCAGCTTAAGGGGGTCAAAAATTAATTCAAACACGTTCAATGGTACGAGCCCCTATTAAATAAACTCGAAAATCTCTGTTCTAACCTCTTAACGTGTTTAATATCAATGATTATTCTATAGTTTTCACTTGATAGGCAAAATAATTTTAATCGCCAATGCTCATCCCAGATAATCCTCCGAAAATCTTCCTGGCGCGTCATTGTAAAACACAATGGAACTTAGAAAAGCGGCTTGTCGGAACATCCGATATACCTTTATGCCAAGAGGGCAGAGACGAAGCGCACGCTAACTTACCCCTAATAGAGAGTTTAGGCGTGCAGAGGATCATTAGCAGTCCATTGAAAAGAGCATATGAAACAGCCAAAACCTATGCAGATCATCTTGGTATACCCCTTCATATAAATCCTGGACTTAAGGAAATTGATCACGGAAGTTGGAACGGGAAAAAGATTCAGGAATTATTACATGATTCAGATTTCAAAAAGTGGTTTGAAGAAGACCCCTCATCTATACCCATCCCCGATGGCACAGAGACGATACAGTCGGCCCAGAAAAGGATATTAAAAACCATTAAAGAAATAGCCCTGTCTTATCCAAACGAAACAATCCTCATCGTCTTGCATAAACACATCAGATCATTGCTCAGATGCGCTGTCTACGGATATGAGTTTAAACGGTGGAGAGAGAATATAGACGATAGAATAGAGCCTATCGAAATACCCAAGAATCATATCAAAAGAATCCTCGAATTAGCGGCGTAATTTTTCTGCGTACACCCGCAACCGTCGGATAGTCAATACGTCCGGTCACACTTCGACACGGCCTGTACTGAGTTCAGTCGACGTACTCAGCCTGATCGGATTGAAGGCCATCCCTACAATTCAACTACCATTTATGTATAATCTTTCCTAGATTGAATTGGTTTGGAGGGCTGGCAGAACGGCTAATGCACCGGTCTTGAAAACCGGCGTCCGAAAGGACTTGGGGGTTCGAATCCCTCGCCCTCCGCCATCTCACGATGCAGGATACATGATGCACGATGCACGATATAGGATTTACGTCGTTTCATTCATTTTAACAGTTTCATCTTGCATCCTGCATTGAGCATCTTGTATTCTTTTTCTAAATGAAAGGAAAGCTGTATGTTGTATCAACGCCTATTGGAAATCTTGAGGATATCTCTCTCAGGGCCATCAGGATTCTGAAGGAAGTCGATCTCATCGCCTGTGAAGACACTAGAAATACCCGAAAGCTCCTTTCTCACTATCAGATCAGAAAACCACTTACGAGTTATCACGAGCACAATGAGAGGGAGAAAGCGAAAGATCTCCTAAGCCAGTTAGAAGCTGGCATGAACATCGCGCTGGTTTCTGATGCCGGCACCCCAGGCATCTCTGACCCAGGATTTAGACTCGTCAAAACTGCCTCTGAAAACGGAATAGATGTAATCAGCGTTCCGGGACCTTCCGCGGCAGTTGCAGCGTTGAGTATATCCGGGCTTCCCACATCAAGTTTCAGCTTTTTTGGCTTTCTTCCAAAGACGAAGAATAAGAAAGGGCAGTTTTTAAGAGAAATCAAGGACCTGGAACAAACCCTCATATTTTATGAATCATCCAGAAGGATTATAGACACACTCGCATCAATCATAGAAGTATTTGGAGACAGGCAGATATCGGTAAGCCGAGAGCTAACAAAAATGTTTGAAGAAACCATTACGGGGAAGATTTCCGATGTGATTGAGAGATTAAGAGAAAAAAAAGAACTAAAGGGCGAATTTACATTTGTGATCGAAGGGAACAAAGATGAACATAGAGAATTTTCAATCGAAAAATTGGAACGAGATATAAGATCTTATAAGGATAGAGGATTTAGTCTGAAAAATGCAGTCGAAGAGCTTGCTATAAAATCAAAATTACCCAAAAACCAACTGTACAGAGAAGCTTTAAAAATTTGGAACAGGTGATTTTAAAGATACCCCACCAGAATTCTACTCACCCTTATGTTTTATTTTCCTGTCTTTCTCAATTTCGTCGCCTACCCTGACGTCCTTTTCCATTTTTTTCTTTTTATCAATTGCTTCACCCTGAATCTGGGCTTTACACGCGTCACAGATTGTAACTTCGGACGGCCTTCCACAAATCATACACACCTTTTTCTTTTCGGACATATCTCGACCTCCCTTTTTCACAAGAAACAATCGCCAACCTCAGAGTCTAACATAACGATACACGATACATGATGCATGATAAAGCAATCGTTTTAATTGTATCCTGTATCTTGCATCATGAATCCTGCATTCTGATCAAATTGAGGGTCTTCTTTCCCCCAATTTGTGTGCTGTTCATAGGCGTAGGCTACCCTTAATATCGTTTCTTCATCGAATGGCTTCCCAAGAATCTGAAGTCCTATGGGAAGACCATTTGTCGTAAACCCACACGGTATGGATATGCCGGGAAGCCCTGCGAGGTTACAAGGAATCGTAAAAATATCTGAAAGATACATCTTAAGTGGATCATCACTTTTCTCACCGATCCTAAAGGCAGGTTCCGGGGTTGTCGGTGTCACGATTACGTCGACTTTTTTAAAGGCTTCCTCAAAATCCCTTTTTATGAGAGTCCTAACACGCTGGGCCTTCAAATAGTAGGCATCATAATAACCGGCAGATAGTCCATAAGTACCTATCATTATTCTTCTTTTAACCTCGTCACCAAATCCGGCAGCTCTGGTTTCCCTATACATATCAAAAAGGCTCTTAGCTTCGGTCATTCGAAGGCCATAACGGACCCCATCATACCTTGCCAGGTTTGAGCTAGCCTCGGAAGGGGCAATGATGTAGTAAGCTGAAACTGCATACTCAGTGTGGGGAAGTGAAATTTCTTCTACATCGCCACCAAGATCTTCAACCAAAGCTATAGCACCTCGTATTGCTTGCTCGACCTCGCTATCTATTCCCTTAACAAAATATTCTTGAGGAACCCCTATCCTGATACCCCTGATACCTTCTTTAAGGCATTCCCTGTAATCGGGAACAGAAATATTTAGGGAGGTCGAATCCCTAGAATCGCCCCCTGAGATTAATTTCAGCATAATTGCAGCATCCTCGACCGATTTGGCTATAGGCCCCCCCTGATCGAGAGACGAAGCAAACGCAATCATACCAAATCTGCTCACCCTACCATAAGTGGGTTTCATGCCGACGACGCCACAAAGGGCTGCAGGCTGCCTGATTGAGCCCCCTGTATCGGTTCCGACCGAAGCAAAGCAAAGTGAAGCCGCAACCGCGGAAGCAGAACCCCCGCTAGAGCCGCCTGGAACCCTTTCCAAATCCCATGGGTTCATCGTGGGACCAAAATATGAAGTTTCCGTAGATGATCCCATGGCGAATTCATCCATATTGCTTTTCCCCAATATTATTGCTCCCGCAGCTTTGAGTTTTTTCGCAACGGTCGAGTCATAGGGAGACACAAAGTTCTCCAATATCTTCGAGCCACATGTTGTTCGCACACCCATCATAACGAATATATCCTTAAGACTAATTGGTATCCCATGCAGCGGACTCCGGTAATTGCCGGAAGCAATTTCTCTATCAGCCTCCTTTGCGGACTCAGCCGATTGATCTTTGAGAACAGTTATGTATGAATTCAGCCTGCTATCGAGCTTCTCTATCCGACTCAGTAACGATTGTGTAAGATCAAGGGATGAAACTTCTCTCCGCCTAATCAAATCAGAAGTCTCTCGTATCGTAAGAAACGGCAGATCCATTTGCTTCTCCTTATCCTTCTATTACCTTGGGAACGGCAAAGAAATCATGCTCTCTATCTGGAGAATTCTCTAAAGCCTGATCGACGCTAAGCCATGGTTCGACTATATCCCTTCTTAGGGGAGTATTAATCTCTAATACGTGATAAGTTGGTTCTACGCCGGAGGTGTCTAGCTTATTGAGATTTTCTATATAACCAAGAATATTTTCTAGTTGTTCTCGAAACTTATCAAGCTCATTCTCCTGGAACTCCAACCTTGCCAGTTCAGCAACATGTAAGACAGTTTCTCTCGAGATTCTCATCTTTTTGCTCCTTGAGTCATGTAAGAGTATATGACTTCACCGAGATGAATTCTCAACCGGCTAATTGACCTTAATATAAATTTAACACTGAGGATCGGCCATCACATCTATAAAAATATAGTTTCACTACATTTCAATTGTTATAACCAATTTCGTGGTTAGAACTTTGACATTTCCTCTCAACAAAATCTAAGACCTGAGCTTCCAGCTTAGCCCCATCTAATCTATTTATTTCCTGTACCCCTGTAGGACTGGTAGTGTTTATTTCCGTCAGATAACCTCCAACAATATCAATGCCTACAAAATAGAGCCCATCATCCCTCAACCTGGGAGCTAAGGCTTCGCAAATTAGTAAATCTCTCTCGTCAATCTTCGATTTATGGGGACTTCCTCCTGAGTGAAAATTGCATCTAAACTCACCACCCGGTTTGGAAAGCCTAAGAACAGCCCCAAGGGGTTCGCCGTTCAATAAAACAATCCTCTTGTCACCCTCTGACACCTCTTTTATAAACTTTTGAGCGAGTATATATCGACTCCCAAACTCAGTTACTGTCTCAAGAATAACGTTAGCGTTTTTATCACCTTCCCTCACATAGAAAACCCCCTCGCCACCGTGGCCATCCAGTGGTTTTACAACTATCTCCCCCCCAACTTCACTAACAAAATTCCCTAAGCGATCTATATCCTTAGCAACAAGACTCGGTGGAATAATATCCGGAAAGTAGAGTGTATATAACTTCTCGTTCGATTCCCTTATTCCCCTTGGATTATTTATAACAAGCGTCGAGCCGGGATCAATCAAGCTGAGAAAATATGTAGCGTATATGTAGTCTAAATTGAAGGGAGGGTCTTTCCTCATCCAAACAACGTGAAAGCTCTCAAGAGGAGCAGTATCTACTCTACCCAATTTATAATAATCAGCAGACCGATTTAAACTGATCTCCGAAACAGTCCCCCAAACCCTGCCATCTCGTACGAAGATATCCTTAAGCTCAGTATACCAGACCTCATGGCCTCTCTCTTGTGACTCGAGCATAAAGACAAACGTAGTATCTTTGTCGATATTAATCGTATGAATCGGATCCATGATGAAGGCCATTCGGAGACTCATGCCCTTAAATCTATCTAACACTTGCTCGTTGTTCAAGAAAAACCAAAGACATGCAATCTCAAAATGCTATCTCTGGCTTGTTAATCTTATTACCAGAGCCAGATGTAGCAGTCAAAAAACTGTAAAATTTAAAACGCTAGGTTTTGAATATAATCTTCCTAAATATATAATAATGGATAGATATCTCAGGTTTTAAAAAACTCGGATAAATGAAACTGCAAGGACCTTCTCCAGAGGAAATAAAAGAAGAAAATAAGAAGATCAGAAGACTGAGGTTTATGGTTGATCTCACCCTTTCTTTGATATACCAGGCGAACATGACTCGAGAAGAAGCCCTGGAGCATTATGTTAAAGTCAAAAACTACGCATTGAGGCTCTTTCCCGGCAAGGAAGACGCGTTCGAAATTATTTATGCCCCTAGATTCAAAAGATTGATTAGTGAAAAATATGGAGCGCATTAATCTCGAAAGGATAACCGACCCTGAGTATAAACCCCTTTATGAAGAGGCATTGGCAATTCAGCGGGAGCTTCAGAAAAGGGTTATAGCACAGAATGGTTTTCGAGAAATAAATACGATTGCCGGAGTAGACCTCGCACAAATTCAGGGAGGGGAACAACTTATATGTGGCATCCTGGTGTACTCATTTCCTGAGCTTATAGAGATTGAAAGATGTTCTGCTATCGTAAGGGTAGTATTTCCTTACATTCCCGGACTCCTTGCTTTCAGAGAAGGCCCAGCGATAATTGGGACTGTCAAACAACTTAAAACGAAGCCCGACATGCTAATGGTAGATGGGCAGGGAATTGCTCACCCAAGAGGGTGTGGGATTGCCAGCCATGTAGGGGTAATACTGGACATGCCATCAATTGGGGTGGCGAAAAAACGGCTCTATGGCAGTTTCGATGAGCCGGGAGAGATGCGAGGAGACTGGACGGAACTCAGCTCACACAATGGGAAATCAATAGGCGCCGTGTTAAGAACGAGAAATAATACAAGGCCGGTCTTTGTTTCTATCGGACACAGAATCGATCTCAAGACCTCGATAAGAGTGACACTTCGATGCGCAAATGGCTTTAGAATACCCGGACCAACAAGACAGGCAGATATGTTTGTGGCAGAGTTAAAGAGAAAGATGCAGGACGCTATGACAAAACCTTGAGAATCAACTGCCCTAGTATCTCCAAGCGTTTTCTGGTAGACTTTGCAAGATAACTAATAGGTGGCGAGAGCTAATTAGGCAAGATTAGAAATGGGAAGTGTCTACTCAAAAGAGATAATAGAACAATTAAACCTTGGCGAAGGGAAAATACTTTATGGTGACACTCCCCTCGTAATATTAAAGGCATTCCTTCAATCTGGCGTGAGCTATCTAGGAGGATACCCCGGCTCCCCAACCGCCGGAATAATCGACGCAATTTCTGATGCATACGAACCTGTATTAAAGAATAGGGGAATCTACTTTGACAGCTCTGGTAACGAAGCGTCTGCAGCTGCGCTACTATCCGCTTCAATAAGTTACCCGATTCGTGGATCTGCAAACTGGAAAATAGTTGGAACTAATGTCGCCTCCGATGCGCTAGCCCATATATCCTCGTCGGGTGTAGTCGGTGGTGCAATGATAGTTGTTGGAGAAGACTACGGTTGTGACAGCACATGTGTTGCAGAAAAAGCGCTTCCGTTGGCTCTAAAATCCACCATGGCCGTGATCGATCCGAGGGGTGACCTGCAACATGTTGCCAAGATGGTCGAATACGGGTTCGGATTATCAGAATCCTCTAACATGCCGGTGATGTTTCTTTTATCTACGAGGATCGCACACATCAGGAATAAGATTAAGTGTAAAAATAACGTTTTGCCAAAAATTAGCACCTTAACCCCGCTCAACGACTTGATCACGGATCTGGAAAAGATCCCTCTTCCGCCATTTACTTTCGAACACGAAAGAAAAAAGTTTCATGAAAGGATACCTGCCGCAAGAAAATTTATAATAGACAACAACTTGAACGAGGTTTTTCAGGGCGAAGATAACAGTATCGGAATAATTACACACGGGATGATATTTAACTCTTTGATAAGATGTTTATACAATTTAGGTGAATCCAATCTCAATGGGGAATGTAGGTTCCCAATATTGAATTTGAACGTAACTAATCCAATTGTTCCCGAAGAAATCATTAATTTTCTTAAGGGCAAAAAAGCGGTCTTAATAGTGGAAGAGGGGATGCCAAACCTAATTGAAGAGCAGATCAGGTCGATAGCGCAAAGATCGAAACTCGATCTTGAGATTTTTGGCAAAGACATTCTTCCTCAGGAAGGAGAATATACACCTGATCACATTACAAAGGGAATTGGCACCTTTATTATCGAAAACACCCTTTCAAGACAAGAAAAGCAGAAAATACAGGAGCAAAGCGAATTTGTTGCAAAACACAAAGAAAAGGCCGCCCACTTTTTGGACGAACCAGTTACAAAGAGAAACCCTGTATTTTGCACCGGTTGTCCCGAACGGCCGATATTCACAGCTATAAAAATATTGGAAGAGGATTACGGTAAATCTTATTATGCATCTGATATTGGTTGCTATTCAATGAGTGGTCTCCCCCCATTTGATCTTAGTAACTCCATCACAGGAATGGGCATCGGACTTGCTTCCGCAGGAGCACTATCTCGCATGGCAAACAAAAGAATAATTTCCTTTATGGGTGACGGGACCTTCTGGCACAGTGGTCTTACGACAAGCATAATAAATGCTGTTTATAATAAGCAGGATGCTATATTAGTCATATTAGAAAATTTCTGGACGTCAATGACAGGACATCATGAAAATCCAGCCTCTGGAAAAAATATGAGGCAGGAAGAAGTAGGAATGGATATTGAAAAAGCATTAAAGGGGGCGGGCGTTAAATGGATAAAAAAGGTTGATCCCTACGATTTAAAGGAATCTTTGAATGTTCTTCGAAAAGCATATGAAACTAATGAAGGTCTTAAAGTGATTATCTCAAAGGGCGAGTGCCAACTTGAGAAGACCAGAAAAGAGAGAAAATTAATAAGTAAGAGGATAAAGTCAGGAAAAAGATTGGTGCAGGCAAAACTCGGTGTGGACCCTGATGTCTGCACCGGTGATCACTCCTGTATGAGATATAACGGTTGTCCGTCGCTTACATTAAAAGAAAGTCCCTCGATCCTGAGGGACGATCCAATCGCACACATTGAGCAGTCTTGTGTTGGATGTGGTCTATGTGGAGAAATAGCTCACGCTGCTGTATTATGTCCATCATTTTACAAGGTAGAAATAATAGATAACCCCTCATTAGTCGATAAGTTTGAGTCTAAGGTTAACGGCATGCTGCTGCACTTAATTTCAAAAAACGTAATGGCAAACTGAAGACACACTATTGCAATCAATTGTACCTTCTACTTTGAATTTGATTTAGGGCGATCTGCCTGATCTTAAGCGTGAAAATAATGGATAGAAATAACAAATTAATAAAGATCCTAATTCCCGCAGTCGGAGGTCAGGGTGGAGGAGTTCTCACAGAATGGCTCGTCCAACTATTTCTGATTGAGGGATTTGAGGTGCAAGGAGTCGGACTCCCCGGGCTCTCGCAGCGTGGCGGGTCAACAATGTACTATCTCGAATCTTATTCAAATGTAAAACCCGATCCAAAACCAATAATTTTTTCTCAATACCCTTTGCCGGGGGATATTGATATTATTTTGGCCCAGGAGTTCTTGGAACTCGGAAGAGTGTTAGAACTCGGATACGGATCAGATAAAACAAAGATCGTCTCTAGCACACATAGGATTTACTCAACTCTCGAAAAAATGCCCCTCTCTAGCGGTATCTACTCTGACGAGAACCTGCACAAGTTAGCAACCGCGTTCTCTTCAAGATTTGTTGGTCTGGACGCCCTTGCACTAGCAAAAGAGCATGGAATGGATGAACTAGCTATAAACGCAATTCTCCTGGGGGCCCTGGGTGCGTCAGCAGCTTTACCAATCGCAGAAGCTAGCTTTCTCAAAGCTATATCACAAGTAGGGATAGCAGTTGAAAATAACATCAAAGCTTTTAGAATAGGGTGGGACTACATCAAGTCAAATAAGTATAAAATATCTTTAGTAAAATCAGACTTAAAGTGGGATGACCTAAAAAGTGACAGATTAGCCAGGGTAGATCCTAGCAAGAAAGAGGGCCTATTCTCCTTATTACTAAAAGTTGAAAATGAATATCCCGAAAGGCTAAGAGAAATTCTCGCAGAGTCTCTATATCGTCTTACTGATTATCAAGACGTATGGTACGCAGAAAAGTATTTAGATACATTGAAGAATATTTACCAAATAGATAAAAACTCGGGCTTTAACAGCTTTTTGCTCACCGAATCATTTGCAAAGAACCTAGCCCTTTGGATGAGTTATGAAGATGGAATTCGGGTGGCAGAGCTTAAGATTAACCCGGAAAGATTTAAACGCATACAGAAGGAAATGCAATTGCGCGACGATCAAGTTTTTCATGTAATAGATTACCTCAATCCGGATGCCGAAGAGATTTACGGACTACTACCAAATTTCTTGGTGTCACCGATGGTAAAACTAACAGATACTGGGTTGTTCAAAAAGATTTGGTCTAGTAGTAATAAGATAACCTTTGCCCAATCTCCTACGACATCTTCATTTTTTGGGAGTTTGAGACTATGGGTGCTGACGAAACTCAAAAAATTTAGACCTTATTCTTACAGATTCAAGAAAGAACATTCATACATAAAAACATATGTAGCCTATGTGGAGAGATACTCCAAAACAAACTATGCACTGGGATGCCTAGTTGCAAAGAGTGGAAGCATGGTAAAGGGTTATGGAAAAGTAAGGAGAAGGACATTGGATTCCTTTAAAAGATATTTAGAAAAAATAATAAATCCAATCGCAGATTATGAGAAGGAAATTGGCAACGACTTCAACTTAACTTTAGAGATAGGTGAAAAATCCTTGAATTTAATATCAGCCTCAACAGATGGAATAGAAAAGGCAGAAAAACTTGCCAACTCCGCCTTAAAGAAAAAAGCAGCATAGACCGGAAATGGATATAGCATAATTAGAATTCCTACTGAAGCGCCATTTTCGGCATTTGAATCAACAAACAATCCGAGTCAATTAAAAGGAGAATAGCTTTGAAAGGTTATACTTTATGGTTTACTGGGCTACCCAGTTCCGGAAAATCAACCCTAGCGAGAATGGTTGCGACTAGATTAACTCATATGGGATTCCATACTGAAGTTTTGGACGGCGATGAAGTAAGATTAAGATTATCCAAAGGATTAGGTTTTTCCAAAGAAGACAGGGATGAGAATATAAGAAGGATCTCATATGTCGCAAACATAATTACAAGGTGTGGAGGAGTTGCGATTACATGTGCAATATCGCCTTATAGAGAGATAAGAGACGAAGCAAGAGGGGAGATTGGCAGATTCGTTGAGATCTATGTCAAATGTCCAATCGAGGAATGCATTAAAAGAGATGTAAAGGGACTATACAAAAGGGCAATTTCAGGTGAAATAGCTAATTTCACCGGGATATCAGACCCCTATGAAGAACCCCTTCAGCCTGAGATAACACTCGAAACAAATATTGAGACTATGGATGAAAGCGTAGAAAAGATCTTGGGCGTTTTGAAAGAATTAGGCTACATACAAAAATAACAAACATCTAACGTGGTCTTCAGAACCTCCGACCTTTCCGATTGCGGTTTAATCTTACCGATACCAGAGAGCCTATGAAAGAAATCTGTAACAATCTTAATTCAGTGCTTAAGATCCGAGACTCTGTCGTTCGTTAAAGCTACAACACCCGTTTGAGATTCATCCTTTGGGACTGACAACTTTAAATCATCCTTCGCCGCCTTCTTTTGATCTTCTAATAGCTTGATACTCTCCAATGGTATAACTTTCCAGAAAAGTGGTAGATAGTGCGTAAAGTTTTTTAAAATGTCTTCCGAACGCTCGCTCTCAGTAACTTCATAATGCCTAGTAATCATGGATCTCATAATATTTATGTCTTCTTCTTCGATGACCCTTTCGTGCGTTACAAACTGACTATGAAGCTTCGCTGGAAAAGAGCTATTCTCATCCAGTATATAGGCAATGCCACCAGTCATACCGGCACCAAAATTCCTTCCCGTATCCCCTAGCACTACGACAGTTCCCCCCGTCATATACTCACACCCGTGATCACCGAGACCTTCTATCACTGCATTGCCACCGCTATTTCTCACACAGAATCTTTCTCCGGCATGCCCCGCGACGTATAGCGCCCCACCGGTGGCACCGTACATAACCGTATTTCCTATTATTACATTCTTATGAGATAGGAACTTTGAACCGATCGGAGGCTTTATTACAATTTCTCCCCCATGCATACCCTTACCTACATAGTCGTTCGCTTCACCCTCAAGAATTAACCTCATGCCGTTAATGGAAAACGCCCCAAAACTCTGTCCTGCACTGCCTCTAAAGCTTATCTCTATCGTACCCTCCGGGAGTCCCTTATCCCCGTATCTAAAAGCGATCTCCCCAGCTACCATGGCACCAACCGTACGATTTGTATTTCGTATCTCAGATCTAATTCTAACTGGCTCCTTTCCTGCAATAGCATCCATGGCGTCTTGAAGAATAATGTTGTCTAATGGGGCGTCTACCCTATCATTCCTCTCTTTAATATGGAACCTTGGTTTACCGCCACTTGGATCTGGATCAGCTAATAATGCACTTAGATCAATATCCTTAGTTTTAGGTAGTTCGGCGTCATACCTGGGCTCAAGAAGTTCAGTACGGCCAATTACGTCATCCAGCTTCCTGAAGCCAAGCGATGAAAGTATTTCTCTCACCTCCTGTGCCACTCCAAAGAGAAAATTCACAAGGTGCTCAGGAGAGCCAGGGAATTTTGCCCTGAGCTCGGGTTTCTGTGTAGCCACTCCCACAGGACATGTGTTAAGGTGGCACTGCCTAGCCATGACGCAACCTATTGCTACGAGAGACGCCGTACCAAAACCATATTCCTCAGCCCCGAGGATCGCTGCAATTACGACATCCCTTCCTGTTTTAAGTCCACCGTCCACCCTCACAACAACGCGACCTCTCAGATCATTTAGAACAAGAACCTGCTGAGTCTCTGAAAGTCCAAGTTCCCAAGGAATGCCAGCATGCTTAATTGAGCCGAGGGGTGATGCCCCGGTACCTCCTTCATGTCCGCTTATATGTACTACATCGGCATAACCCTTTGCTACCCCTGCTGCTACCGTGCCAACTCCGGCTTCTGCCACAAGCTTCACTGCTACCTTTGCCCTCGTATTTATATGCTTCAGGTCATAGATTAATTGAGATAGATCTTCAATACTATAAATATCATGATGGGGCGGTGGCGATATGAGAGAAACCCCGGGTACCGAATGCCTAACTCTCGCAATTTCAACGCTCACTTTTGCACCGGGAAGCTGACCCCCCTCCCCGGGTTTTGATCCTTGTGCCATCTTGATCTCAAGCTCCTTAGCGGATGCAAGATATTCCGGAGTAACCCCAAACCTGCCGGAAGCAACCTGTTTTATGAGACTATTGGGCCAATCGCCGTTAGGACGGCGGTGAAACCTTTCTGGATTTTCACCACCCTCTCCACTACTCGACTTAGCCCCAACTCGATTCATACCAATCGCCACAGTTTCATGTGCCTCGGCACTCAAGGCACCAAACGACATGCCAGGTGCACAAAATCGCTTTACTATTGACTCGACAGGCTCAACCATGTCGAGAGGAATGGGCTTTCTCTTTTTAAAAACTAAAAGATCCCTAAGGGACATAGGAGGACGACCCTCGACCGCCTCACTGTACTTTTCATAATCTTCATATTTACCACTTCTAGCGGCCTTATGCAATGCCTTGAAAACAGTTGGATTAAATGCATGATACTCGCCATCCTTTCTGAATCTGTAGATTCCTACTTCCCTAAGACGCGTCTCCTCAGTGTCGAATGCAGCTTCGTGAAATCGAAGCATGTCAATTGCAATTTCCCTTAAACCCAAACCCCTAATTCTGGATTCAGCGCCACAAAAATACTTCTCTATTACAGACTTATTTATGCCAATTACCTCAAAGATCTGTGCACCCCTATAGCTTGTTACTGTTGATATCCCCATTTTTGACATAATTTTCAGGATTCCTTTTTCTACCGCCGTTCTATAATTCTCTAGAGCCTTGGTAAGTCCAATCTCTTCCAACCCATCGCCTTTACTCACCATGTTTGCGACTGTCTCAAATGCCAAATAGGGATTTATGCAGCTGGCTCCAAATCCGATTAGACATGCGAAGTGATGATCCTCTCTCGCCTCCGCTGTTTCTACCACGATGCTCGCCCTCATCCTCACCCCTTTACGAATGAGATGATGATGTATAGCACTCACTGCGAGGAGTGAAGGAATTGGGGCCTTATCCACGCCCACATCCCGATCACTTAAAATAAGAACATTCTTTCCATTCTCTACGGATTTGTACGCTGCCTTGCAAATCTCTTCCAACTCGATTTCCATCCCCTCTGGTCCTTTCGCGGCATCAAACACAGAGCTGAGCACAGTAGAGCTGATATCGGGGTGTCTCAATTCTTTAATCCATTTCAATTCCGCATTAGTAAGAATAGGACTATGGAACTTTATTAATTTCGCATGATTCTCCTGTTCGTCAAGTATACTCCCTCGGGGACCAATTCTGGTGACAAGGGACATTACCAACTGTTCTCTGAGGGAATCGATAGGAGGGTTGGTCACCTGGGCAAATCTCTGCTTAAAATAGGTGAAAAGTAATCGCGGCTTCCTGGATAAAACAGAGAGTGGAGTATCATCACCCATCGATCCAACAGGTTCTTTGGAATTCATCACCATTGGTTCTAAAACGCGCTCTAAATCCTCTAGCGAAAATCCAAACACCTTTTGAACCTTAATTAATTCCGGTTCATCATAATTCCCTATGCCCTCCCAATTTGATCTTAGATTCAGAGGATGAGTGTCAAACATATTCCTATGGATCCAGTCGCTATAGGTCCGCTGACTAGCCAATTGCTGCTTTACCTCTTCATTCTTCAAAAGGACACCCTTCAAGGTATCCACCGCGATAATCTTTCCCGGCCCAAGCCTACCCTTTTCAACTACTTTGGATGGCTCAATATCAATCATTCCGACCTCTGATCCCATGATAATGATGTCATCCTCTGTGACAATATAACGAGCAGGGCGAAGTCCATTTCTATCCAGGGAAGAGCCAACTATCCTCCCGTCACTGAAAGCTATGGCGGAAGGACCATCCCATGGCTCGGAAATACAGGAATGATATTCATAATAATCTTTTAAAGCAGGATCCATGAATTGCATATTTTCATATGCCTCTGGTATTAACATTGTGACCGCATGCCTGAGATCTCTCCCGGACATTACCAATAGCTCGAGTACATTATCCAAGTTAGCAGAATCACTGCCACCTGGTTGTATGATAGGAACGATTTTTTTAATCCTCTTTTTCCAAATGGGGGATGTAAGTTCCGGTTCCCTTGCTCGCATCCAGTTTTGATTTCCCCGAAGTGTGTTGATTTCACCATTATGTCCAAGCATTCTGAATGGTTGGGCAAGAAACCAATTAGGAAAAGTATTCGTGCTATAACGCTGATGGAATACGGCTAAACTACTTTCAAAATCAGGGTTTTGTAGATCGAGATAAAACCGCCTGAGCTGTGGCGCAACAAAAAGTCCTTTGTAAACTATGGTGCGATGGGAAAATGAAGGTATATAAAATCCATCTTTTCCCTTTTCTAGCCACGTGCTGTTCGATTTCCTTTCTCACTATATAAAGTTTTCTCTCAAATGCATCATCTGACAAATTCCCCTTTCGACCTATTAAAACCTGTAAAATTTCTGGCCTAGTCGAGGCGGCTTTATCTCCGAGCACAGAGCTATCAACTGGTACCGGCCTCCACCCAAACAGAATTAACCCATTATGCTCAATAACCTCTTCAACTATCGTTTTACAGCGCTCCTGAGCAACGGGATTATCTTCAGGAAGAAAAATCATCCCAACAGCAAAGTCGGTATCATTCGAGATACGGTATCCAAGCTTATTTATTTCCTTCTTAAAGAGTTTTACTGGGATCTGGGTGAGAATCCCCGCACCATCCCCTGTTTTTGCATCTGCATCAACAGCTCCTCGATGAGTTAGGTTGACAACTGCTTCGATTGCCAACTCAACTATTTTGTGGCTCTTATTACCAGATATATCAGCAATAAAACCTACACCGCATGCGTCATGTTCATAATATGGATCGTACAAAGAGCTTTGATATCCATTCCTATCTGGACAATTTTCCATGCTGGATTCACACTCCATCTTAGTAATGTTCAAACAAACTCAAAACAGTTAGCGATTTGAAAGTGCCTTCTGTCGACACGCTATCATTGAATCTAGTGTACCGCCAAAGAATTCTACAATCAAGTCGGACTGGCTATTATCATTGTTCCGTGGCGTATTATTCGGAAAACATTGAAAATTCATATAGCCCTTTACAATTAACTAAGGTTTGAGGTATAATCTCGAAATTCTTAATCGCTCTTTGAAATCACTAGCTTTTCTCAAGTCGTGGCACCATAAACGACTGTATTGCTTTACTGACTTGCTCCATGGTTGGGCATTTATTCCCGAAAATTTCCACCTAAGGAGGATGGGTAATGGTCCTAAGGCGACTTATATTACTTGTAGTGGCATTATGCTTTTCCTCGAACGTCTCCGCCTATAATTACATGGTTAAAAAAGGTGACACCCTAGCTGAACTATCAGGAAAATTTAAAATCACAGTTGGCGAATTAAAGAGAGTTAATGGCTTAAAAAGAGATAAAATTTATGCCGGCGATATTATATTTATTCCGGAATCAGTGGGCGAATTAGATCATGCAACAGCTGACACCTCGAACAATCAAGAATACAAAGTTGTTCGAGGTGACACTTTGTTAGAGATAGCTGATAAATTTGGAGTGTCGATAAATGATATAAAATCAGCAAACAACCTGAATAAGGATAAAATCAAAATTGGACAAAACCTAATTATCCCCTCCTTCACTTTGACCGATCATAAAGTCAATCAACTTAAAAATGAGGTTAAAATTCCCGACGGTATGCATAACCATCAACCATCGGCCATACAAACCTCCGAGCCCCTACCTCCGATCCAGTATATTGTGAAAAAGGGAGATACATTAAACAAAATCGCAAGTAACTTCGGTGTAACCGTTAATGAATTAATCTATTCGAATGGACTTTCGAGAACCAGATTGAAAACCGGGGTAATACTGAAAATACCTTCTACGGGAACCAATGGCATAATAAGAAACATCACACTTGAAAAACCCTCAATTAAGTACATAGTGGAAGACGGGGATAGTATTGAAGAACTATCAAAGAGGTTTGATGTGCCAATCGATTCTATAAAACGAGCAAATCGAATCACCGATGATACAGTTAAAGCAGGAGAGATATTAATAATTCCTGATTCAAAATATGAAAAAGAATGTGCAATTCAAGTCGGAACAATGACAGGTGAAACCAGACATCAAGATTTCAATATTCCAAACGCATCGAATCGTAAATCCCTCGATGAAAAGGTTGATTATTATAAACAAAAACGACACACCGATAATAATTTCAATCTAATAACGAATCGAATTATCAATACAGCATTGATGTTTCTTGGAGTTCCGTATAAGTTTGGCGGCAACTCTCCTTCTACCGGTTTAGACTGCTCGGCGTTTGTGAAAAAGGTATTTGGGAGTCTAAATATCGAACTGCCTAGAACTGCACGCGATATATATCACGTTGGCAGATATGTACAAAAGAGCCAACTTGCAACTGGTGACCTCGTATTTTTTAGGACATACGCGAGATACCCTTCACATGTCGGCATATATCTTGGAGATAACAAATTCATACATGCTTCATCTAGATCCAAAATGGTAACAATCGACGATCTAAACTTTAATTACTATAAGAAAAGATACATAGGCGCAAAAAGAATAGAGCCTTCTGGTTTGTTTTATGATGAACTGTCTAAGAATCAAATGGTATTTGAGTTAAATTAACTTGACAATTATTAATTAAACCTCACTTAGCAGTCCGCCTGCGAAACCTTCGGTTTTCTTTACTAATCGCATCTAATCCCTCTTTCCAAATTTGAAAAGCTAAAGAGGGGTGTTTATATTAATGTCATTAAAATTATGATCGATCATATTGAAAGATATAAGAACTATCTGGTCGCGGAACGAAATTATTCTGAACATACGGTCAGGGCATACATGACAGACCTGATACAATTCATGAATTTTTTGAAGAAAAATAGATTGCCCGTCGATACAAAAAACGTAGACATAACAAAAATAGAAGAGATTGATGTAAGAGAGTTTATAGGGGGGCTTTACCATAAGAATTCCAAAGCCTCAATCTCAAGGAAGCTGACTTCGATCAGAAACTTTATAGAATTTTTGATAAGAGAGGGCAATATAGCGAGAAATCCAGCTAAGCTTGTCCCGATCCCAAAGGGGGAAAGACGAACCCCCGCATTCCTGACTGTAGATGAAGTATTTGTACTGGTAGAAAAACCAAATGACAATGAAGTCTTGGGACTCAGGGATCGAGCAATACTCGAACTGCTCTATTCATGTGGATTGAGGGTAAGTGAGCTTAATGGCATTAAAACCGGCGATACTGATCTTACGTCCTCATTCGTCAAGGTTCTCGGAAAGGGTGGCGTAGAGCGTATGGTGCCCATAGGTTCCAAGGCAATAGATTCAATTAAATATTTTTTAGAAAAGAGAAACGAACTTACTCCAAAGGTTGATTATCTCTTTATAAACTCACGGGGTGGTAGGTTATCCGTAAGAAGCATAGCAAGGATAGTGAAAAAGTACGCTAACTTGTCAGGAATTCCAAAGAACATCAGTCCACATGTCTTGAGACATACATTTGCAACCCATCTTCTTGGAAGCGGCGCGGACCTCCGTGCCATACAAGAGATGCTCGGCCACAAGAGCCTATCAACGACTCAACGATATACCCATGCCTCAATTGAGAAGATTATGGAAATTTACGATAAAACTCATCCACGAGCCTAGAAATGCACAAATCCCATGGAACTACAATACTTTGCGTAAGCAAAAATGGAATGGTCGCTATGGGGGGAGATGGCCAGATAACACTGGGTCAAACAGCGATAAAACACACCGCGAAAAAGGTGAGGAAGATTTACAATAACAAAGTAATTGTTGGGTTTGCCGGCGCGACTGCTGATGCAATCACCCTTTTTGACAAATTCGAAGCAAAGCTCGAAGAATATAGAGGTAACCTCAGAAGAGCCGCCGTCGAACTCGCCAAGGATTGGCGAACCGACAGGGTTTTGAGAAGACTGGAAGCATTATTAGCAATAGCCGACAAAAAAAATATGTTCCTGATCTCTGGTAGCGGGGATGTTTTGGAACCAGATGAGAACGTAATCGCTATTGGTTCTGGTGGTCCCTACGCCCAATCTGCATCGATCGCGCTTTTAAAGCATTCGAACTTAGGGGCACGCGAAATTGTCGAAGAGTCACTCAAGATAGCCGCAGACCTATGCATTTACACAAATGACAAGATTATCATAGAGGAATTATCCGATCATGACCAATAAACCATTCTTTACCCCTAGAGAAATCGTCTCAGAATTAGATAAGTATATAATAGGTCAACAAAAGGCGAAAAGAGCCGTAGCCATAGCGCTGAGAAACCGCTGGAGGCGCCAACACGTACATCCTGATCTCAGAGACGAGATCGCGCCAAAAAACATATTTATGATTGGCCCAACAGGTGTTGGGAAGACAGAGATTGCGAGAAGACTGGCGAAGCTCGCCCAAGCTCCCTTCCTCAAGGTTGAAGCATCCAAGTTCACTGAAGTCGGTTACGTGGGTAGAGACGTTGAATCCATGATACGTGACCTTACCGACATCGCAATCAGGGACATCACAGAGGAAGAAAAACACACGGTTCAGTCAAAAGCTGAAGATCTAGCGGAGGAAAGGATACTAGATCTCTTATATCCAAAGAGTAAAAGTAATGAAGCTGATGAAGTAACCCAGGGTGATACAAGAGAGAAACTGAGGAAATTGCTAAGAGAGAGAAAACTCGATGACAGGTACGTCGACGTTGAAGTAACTTCAAGAAACTTCCCACTGCAAGTTTTTACACCGTCTGGTGTAGAAGAGATGGACGTGAATATCTCCGATATGCTTGGCAACCTTTTTCCAAAACGCACAAAGAAAAGAAAGGTCAAAGTACCTGAAGCAAGGGAGATTCTGATCCATGAGGAAGCTCAGAAATTAATTGATACTGACAAAGTAGTAAAACTTGCTATCGAGAGGGTTGAACAAGCCGGAATCATCTTCATTGATGAGATTGACAAGATTGCCGCCAGAGAGACTGCAGGGGGACCCGATGTTTCAAGAGAGGGTGTTCAAAGGGACTTACTGCCGATAATAGAGGGTTGCACGGTAAACACAAAGCATGGGATTGTTAGCACCGATCACATCCTTTTTATCGGGGCAGGAGCCTTTCACGTATCAAAACCGTCTGATCTCATCCCAGAGTTACAAGGCAGATTCCCAATTCGAGTCGAACTAGAGCCACTCACCACCGAAGACTTTGTAAGTATTCTTACAGAACCAAAGAATGCACTGATCAAGCAATATACCGAGCTGCTTAAAACGGAGAGCATAGAACTCGAATTCAAAGAAGATGCTATCACCGAAATTGCCGAGACCGCTGCGTATGTAAATGAGTCTACAGAGAATATAGGTGCGAGAAGGCTTCACACGATCATAGAAAAGATGCTGGAAGAAATCTCCTTTAATGCCCCTGAGATGAAAAACGGAAAGGTCGTTATTGACGCCAAATACATCAGAGACAGGATTTCTGATATTGTGAAGGACAGGGATCTCAGCCGTTATATCCTGTGATTAACAATCATACCGCGCAGTAGGGTGAAATCTTAATTTTTTTTGCTCGAATGAGAACACCTTCACGAGTTATAAAACATTAGCCAGTCAACGTGACCAATGACTTTGCTGGCTCCTGTTATTTTTTCATCTTAGCCCGCGCGACTGCTATTTGTTGCCTTTTAATACGTAAAATCAAACCACGTGACCAACATAATATTATTGGGAGCACTTGATGAAAAAGCGAGTATACTATCACTAATTATGCTATTCTCACATTTATTATAGCAACGACCAGAGTACTCGAGGAGGCAAATTATGCGATCTAGATACATATTAATGTTACCCCTGTTACTAATAGTTCCAATCTTATCATGCGACTCGGGCGGAGGAGAATCGAGCCCTACCGCTCCTGGCCAAGATGGCGGTGGCTCAGATTTTGTCGATCTCAGTCAAATAAAATTTAAACTGGAAAATGCTTTCCCTGATATTTCATTTGATCGCCCCATCGACCTGCAAAGTCCACGTGATGGTACGGGCCGCCTGTTCGTCGCCGAGCACAGAGGAGTAATTAAAGTTTTATTTTGCACCCAGGGTGGCGCAGTGCAAGCCCAAGCCAAAGAATGTAATGAATCGGAGGTCTTCCTGGATATACAGGCCAAAGTTTTATTTGACGGAGGTGAACTAGGTCTTCTTGGATTTGCTTTTCATCCTGACTATGAAAATAATGGTCGCGTTTACGTTAATTACATTGCAGATAATCCCCTAAGAAATGTGATATCCAGCTTCACCTTAAGCCCCACAGATCCAAACAAAGCAGATCCGGAAAGTGAAAATCTCATCCTCGAAATTGTTCAACCCGACGTTTTCCACAATGGTGGCCAGCTTGTTTTTGGTCCAGACGATGGCTTCTTGTATATCGCCGTTGGTGATGGCGGTCCCGCCTTAGGTGCTGGTGGGAGAGCTCAGGATCCAACAAATCTGTTTGGCACAGTTCTCAGGATTGATGTGGATAATCCGCAGGATAATCTTAACTATGAAATTCCTGACGATAACCCCTTCTCTGGAAACAATGAAGGCATCAGGGAGGAAATTTACGCTTACGGTCTTAGAAACGTCTTTAGAATGAGTTTCGATTTAGCGACAGGGAAATTATGGGCGGGAGATGTTGGCGAGGCCGCAAGAGAAGAAGTGGACATAATAGAAAAGGGAAAAAATTACGGCTGGCCTATTATGGAAGGATTTTCCTGTTTCGATCCCCCATCAGACTGTGATGAAAGCGGTCTGGAGAAACCGATTTTCGACTATGGACGTATCGATAACGACCGTACAATAATCGGCGGTTTCGTTTATCGAGGTAAGGATGTGACTCAGCTTGAGGGCGTATATGTCTACGGTGATTATTTTTCAGGTCGTGTTTGGGGCTTGCAATTTGACGGGGTAAACGATTTCCGTAATACCGAGCTTGTCGATTTTGACGACTTTTGTCTAGTTTCCTTTGGTATAGATGAAAATAATGAGCTATACGTGCTCTGTTTCGATGGAAATATCTACACCATAGTACCTGAAACCTAAGGTCACCGCTGAAAAAATCGAAAACCAATGCCTAAAGAATGCATGTCCTGACGTGGCAATAACAAGAAACAGCGAATACGACAAAGAAGGCTTTGAACTTTTCTATTAATGCATCCGCCTTTGATCTATGCGGTAAAGACCTTCTTCACGGGCAATGGCTAGAGCTTCCTCATATTCGGAACTGGTAGTCCTGCGGTTTATCGCTTGGTACTTTTCAGGTTTTCTTAGCACCCTACCCACCGGCCTGTATTGATCCATTACGTTTATATAGGTATCCCTTGATACTTCATTTGCAATGAATCTACAAATCTCTCGTGTATGGGAAACACGGTTCGGCATAACCAAATGACGAACGAGAAGCCCCCTTAATGCCAGGCCATCATTGTCAAATCTTAGCGGACCGACCTGACGATGCATTTCCCTTATTGCCGCTCTGGCAGTTACAGGATAATCCCTGGCAGCCATGTAAAGGAAGGACTTTTCTCCATCCCAGAACTTAAAGTCCGGCATATAAATATCCACTATGCCCTCCATCAACCGAAGCGAATGCATGGAGTCATAGGCGCTGGTGTTATAAACTATCGGCAAATTCAAACCCCTGTTAATTGCTATTGGTATTGCCTCAATGACCTGCGGGACAACATGCTCAGGAGTCACGAAATTAATGTTATGACATCCCGCCTCCTGAAGATGAATCATAACACCAGCGAGCTGTTCAGGCGTAAGCACTTGCCCATTTCCCTCCCAAGAGATGTCAAAGTTCTGACAGAAGACACATTTCAAATTGCAAAAGGAAAAGAAGATGGTTCCGGACCCTCTCCAACCCCTCAGACAATCTTCTTCACCAAAATGTGGAAATGCGCTTGCGACGTATGAATAACGGCCCGACCTGCACACCGCGGTTCGATCTTCAAGTCTATTTATATGACAGTTACGCGGACAGACCTCACAGTTTCGAAGCACTTCAAGAGCCCTTTCCACCTTTTCCTGAAAAATACGTCTGTCGGTCTCGTAGGTAAGCAGGTATGAAGGCGTGTAATCGGAGCGCGAAATGAGCCATTTCGGATCTGAAACATGATTTGGTGCTTTGCCCCTGAATATTCTGCCTATCATTTAATCCCGATAGAAATTATAATTAAAGGTGCTACGAACATCAATTCCGGTTCTTATAAGGATATACAAGATACAATTCATTTTGGACCGATAAAATGCAACATATTATTTTGCTGGGAGATTCCATATTGGACAATGCCGCATACGTACCATTCAATTCGGACGTTATAAACATCCTGAGGAATAGACTTCCAGATGGCTGGAAAGCGACTCTTCTAGCAAGAGATGGAAGCATGATAAATGACATAATATATCAACTGACTCAACTTCCGGAAGACGCAAGCTTTCTGGTATTAAGTGTGGGAGGAAATGACGCCCTCAGCCACGCGGACATCCTCAGTGAGAGAGCGAACTCAGTTTCTGAGGTTTTACTTCAGCTGGCAGATCTGCAAGACGATTTCCGTAACAATTATCGAACGATGCTTAAGAATGTTCGTAGTTACAAGCTGCCTACGCTAATTTGCACGATATACCACCCAAGATTTCCTGATCCCTATATACAAAAAATGTCAAAACTAGCATTGTCAATCTTTAATGACTGTATCATAAGTGAAGCACTCACATCGCGTTCAAGGTTGATCGATCTTAGAATCATTTTTGACGAGGATAAAGATTATGCGACACCGATCGAACCATCGGAACAAGGAGGAGAGAAACTCGCTGATGCTATTTTGGAAAAGGTCAAAGAACATGAAAATGACGAACGTAAAATATGAGGTTCAATAATAACCGTCACTCATTTGAATATTCTAAATCCTCATGTCGCAAATCTCATCTCCGGAAATCTCAATCTACTTTTGAATTTCGGCACGCTTATTAATTTGATTTCCAAACAAATTAGAGGATCATAATTGGCAATAAATTATATTTTCTATATAATACCCAGTTTACTCTTTTAGATTTACTATAGAGTAATGAAACACTTAATTGAGAAAGCACAGACACTGGTTGAGGCTCTTCCATATATAAAGGATTTTCATGGAAAGACCATAGTAATTAAGTATGGTGGTAGCGTTGGAGATGAAGAGCTTTATAATTTTGCCAGGGATATAGTTTTGATGAGATATGTCGGTATGAACCCGGTTGTCGTGCACGGTGGCGGCCCCCAGATCGGAAACCTTCTCGATAGGCTAGGAAAAGAATCAAGGTTTGTTGCCGGGCTTCGGGTCACGGATTCGGAGACGATGGAAGTGGTGGAAATGGTTCTGGTCGGGAAAATAAACCAAAAAATAGTTGCTGCGATCCAAACCCTGGGAGGAAACGCGGTTGGTATTTCGGGTAAGGAAGGCAAAATAATTCTCGCTAGAAAGATCGACCTTTCAAAACTTGCCCTAGAAAACAATCTAGAAATATCCAAGGACGAAGATCTTGGTATGGTCGGAGAGGTGGAAAAGATAAATCCAAATCTGATAAGGGTCTTAGAGAACGCTGGTTATATCCCAGTCATCGCCCCAATCGGGTTTGGTGAAGATGGTGGAACCTATAACATAAATGCCGATCACGTCGCAGGCAAAATAGCCGGAGCCCTAAATGCAGTGAAGCTAATAATACTTACAAACGTTCCAGGAATACTAGATAGTGACAAAAGTCTCATCTCGACACTCACCGAATCTTCGGCCAGGGATCTGATCAGGAAGGGCGCAATATCAAGCGGGATGATCCCCAAGGTTATGTGTGCCATAGAGTCATTACACGAGGGTGTTGATAAAGTTCACATAATCGATGGGAGGGTTGAGAGAGCTCTTATTCTTGAAATATTTACCGACGCTGGTATCGGAACCGAGATACTACTGTGAGTACCGAAAGATTGGTTTCAAAATCTCAAAGATTTCTGATGAACACTTATGGTCGATACCCAATTGCATTCAAACGTGGAAAAGGATGCTGGTTGTGGAGTAATGACGGGAAAAAATATTTGGATTTTACGTCTGGAATAGCCGTTACCAATTTAGGACACCGTCATCCTGCCATATTGCAAGCGTTAAACGAGCAGGCAAAAAAAACGCTTACAGTATGTAACTTATTTCAAATACAAGAACAAACCGATCTAGCCGAGATCCTGGTTAAAAACTCCTTCGCAGACAAGGTTTTTTTCTGCAACAGCGGGACCGAAGCAAATGAAGCCGCTATAAAGCTTTCTAGGAAATGGGGTGAGGAAAATGGTCATAGATACAAGATTGTTGCAGCTCGAGGCTCATTCCATGGTAGAACTATGGGTGCTCTCAGCGCAACCGGCCAGAAGAAATATCAGAGGGGATTTCAACCACTCCTTCAAGGTTTTAAGTTCATCCCCTATGGTGAAATAGATCCTCTCGAAAAAGCGCTAGACGACGTAAAGGTTTGTGCAATCATCCTCGAACCTATACAGGGAGAGAATGGAGTTGTTATTCCGCCTGACAATTATCTCAAAAGAGTGAGAGAAATCTGCACTAAGAAGAAGGTGCTCTTAATCCTTGACGAAGTCCAAGTTGGGCTCGGACGAACAGGAAGGCTATTCGCTTATGAGCACTCAGGAATACAACCAGATATCATGACCCTAGCTAAGGCATTGGGTGGAGGAATTCCCTGTGGAGCCCTTCTTGCGCGTGATGATGTTGCAATATCTTTTACACCCGGATCCCATGGGTCCACCCTCGGAGGTAATCCCCTCGCAATGCATATAGGAAGCGCGGTCTTAAACACAATCATAAATAATGGTCTTCTCGACCATACCGCCAAGATGGGAGTATACTTTCTAGAAGGACTTAAAAGGTTAGAGAAAAAATACTCCCCCTTAATAAGGGAAGCGAGGGGAAAGGGTCTTATACTCGGGTTGGAGCTGAAGAGTAAAGAAAAAGCAAGTGAAGTAGTGAGTAAATGCATGGAAAAGGGTCTAATCACAATTCTGACAGTCGAGAATGTCATAAGAATACTACCCCCCCTCATAGTAAACAGTAAGGAAATTGAGTTCGCTATAGAAAAACTAGAAGATTCATTTGATGAGATACTAAATGGCTAAAAGTCTGCTCAGCATCTTTGACCTCGAAAAACGAGAAATAGAACAAATTATAGATAGGGCCTTCAAACTAAGGAACTTAAAAAAAGGAGGGAAAAGAGTAGATACGCTCAAAGGAAAGGCTGTTGGAATGATCTTTGAAAAGCTCTCCACAAGAACTAGGATATCTTTCGAGGTGGGAATCAATCAGCTTGGAGGGTACGCTTTATACATTAACCCAAGCGACCTGCAGCTCGGGCGCGGCGAGTCAGTGGCCGATACGGCGAGAGTTATCTCCTCTTATCTTGATGGTGTAATCGTAAGAACCTTTGATCATGAAAGGGTTAATGAATTTGCGATTAACTCTTCTGTCCCGGTTATTAACGCACTTACCAATCTGGAGCATCCGTGTCAAATCATCTCTGATTTATTCACATTAAAGGACAAGGGATTAGATATAGAAAAAATGAAGCTCGCCTACATTGGGGATGGCAACAACGTGGCAAATACACTCGTCGGCGCAGCTGCAATTATTGGATTTCATGTATCAATCGCGACCCCGATGGGATATGAGCCAAATGAGAATATAATAAAAAATGCAAAAAGTTTAAAAAATGGGAAAATAGAAATATCAAATAATCCCAAAGCGGCAATCGAAGGCGCGGATGTCTTGTACACAGATGTTTGGATAAGCATGGGACAAGAAAAAGAGAGAAGAAAAATTTCAACGTTGTTTAAACCGTTTCAAATGAATAAAGACCTCATTTCTTCCGCCAAACCGAACGCATTGGTAATGCATTGCCTACCAGCACACAGGGGAGAAGAGATAACCGACGACGTCGTCGATGGTCCCCGATCAATCGTTTTTGAACAGGCTGCTAATAGATTGATAGTTGGTCAAGCCATACTCGAGACTTGTATCGGACACTAACGGGATAATTGTTGCTTGAGCGCCTCGGCAATTTTCCGGTTCATTCCAGGTATCGATTGAATATCTTCGACTGAAGCCTTTATTATATTTGAAACACTTCCAAAGTGCTTAAGCAACGTCATTTTTCGTTTTTCCCCAACCCCGTAAATTGAGTCCAACTCAGATTTAAGTGACCTTCGGGTTCTCAATCTCTTATGAAACGTAATCGCGAATCTATGAGCCTCATCGCGAACTCTCATCAGATACAGAAGTTCAGATGAGTTCTTACGAAATACAATAGGATTCTTACGTCCAAGCAGATAAATCTTATCACTCTCTCCATCTAGTCTCGCTTTAGCAATTGCAGCCAAGTCAACCTTACCTAGGATCCCAATCTCACTTAAAACTTCTCGAGCTACATTCATTTGGCCCTTGCCGCCGTCAACCAATATTAAATCAGGCACCTCCCAATTCCGTTGATTGGCTCTTTTGAATCTTCTTAAAAGAACCTCGTACATCATCGCATAATCATTCGCCCCAAATACCGTTTTAATCTTAAACCTCTTATATTTATTCTTTGTCGGTTCTCCATTTTCAAACCTAACCATAGATGCTACAGCGAGACTACCCTGTGTATTTGATATATCATAACATTCAATGTTTTCCGGCACGCGACTAAGAGAAAAAGCATGCCTAATAGACTGAAGTATTTGGAGTTTTCTTTGTTTATCTGCAAACATTCTCTTGAAAAGCTCTTGAGCATTCCTATTTGCCACCTCAACGAGTTTTAATCTTGGTCCTCTTTTAGGGGCTGCTATTTCTATCTTCTTCCCATGTTTTTCGGAAAGCCATTCTGAAAAAGTATTCATTCCCTCAAACTTTACAGGTATTATGATTCGATTGGGTATATATCTATCGTTTTCGTAAAACTGACCAAGAAATTCTCGAAGCGTCTCACCATCTTCCCAGCTCGCATTACTAAAGTAAAACTCCGATTTGTCTATAATCGTTCCGCCTCTCGAGAATAATACAACGATTTCCACAGTGTTCGATTCTCTATAAAATCCAACTATATCGTTGTCAGTTTGGGTCGCAGAGATGAGACCCTGAACGTCGGGATGCTTTTCAAGAAAGTTTATTTGATCTCTGAAGTGAGCGGCATCCTCGAACCTGAGCTCCTCGGAAGCCCTAACCATATTTTCCCTGAGTAAACGAAGCATCTCCTTAATTTTCCCTCTGAGAAACATCTTAGTGTGTTCAACAATCTCTTCGTATTCACTTTCGCTCACCTTACCGGCGCATGGCCCCGAACAAATTTTCATGAAATAGTTGAGGCAAGGCCTCTCAGAATGTCTTTTGAATTTGGTATCAGTACAATCACGAAGTGGGAAAATCCTATGAACCAGCCTTTTCGTTTTCCTCAATGCATCCCCGGATGCAAATGGTCCAAAGTATAAACATCCATCATTTAGGATCTTTCTAGTATAGGTTAGTCTCGGGAACTTCCCATAGGTTTCAAGCTTGAGAGAAGCATAGTTCTTATCGTCCTTTAATTGAAGATTGAATTTAGGTCTGTATTTTTTTATCAGCGAGTTCTCTACAATCAGAGCTTCGCGCTCATCTCGGGTAACAAGATAGTCCAAGTCGGAAACATGTCTGACGACATAGGGAACCTGGGGACGCTGACCCGAACCACCGGCCTGGAAATACGACCGAACACGATTTTTCAAGTTCTTTGCCTTACCAATGTAGATAATCTTTCCCCTCTTATCCTTCATGAAATAAACGCCTGGATCGCTGGGAATAGACTTTAACAACTCATTGATATCGCCCATAACAAAATATTTTATATGATCTATTAAAAGATGTTAGTGGATTGGGTTTGTAGGGTGGTTATTACAGACAACTAACCGATCATAAAATATCGATCTAAAAGGTGGTTTGGTCGGTAAGAATACAATTAAAAGCTGTTATAAGAGGCGATGTTTTTATCTCGATTAATTACTAATCACTCAGTAGTCTTCATCAAGCGTCATCGACGTATCATAATCGATATTAAAAGCCCGCCTAATCGGTTCAGAATCGAGCACCCAATAACCACCCTTTACAAAAATGCTCAACAGACCAATCGGTGGTCTTATCACTAAACTGGCCAGTTTGAAGGGATGAAGCGCATCGGGAGAAGGATTATAATGTGTTATCTGTCGATTCACGACTTGAGAAAACGCAGTAGAAGAAATCATTACGACCAGCAATAGAATTACGATGACCCTTTTCATATTTTCTGATCCTCCAGATCCATTACTTATTTCTATCCTTTCCGAATATAATACCTTTTTAAAACGGTGTCAATGATTTTTATCGAATCTAGTTAATCGTAACCATTCATAAACTCGATTCTAATTAATCCCCCAACTTACTTCTCATAGTCGACGACACACCTATCAGTTCTTATTCGAGTAACAAAATCCACAATCTTTTTATGCTCTGGGTGGTTCTGATATACATTAAGTGCTTCCAGATTTTCAAACTCTGAATACAAGACAACATCGAAAGCAGCTTCAGAGGAATTTACATTGATCCCAACCTCAATGTCCTTAATCTCCACGATTTTATCTCTCAATGATTCGAGTTTCTCTTTTAACTTTTCTGCATTTTCCTGCTTAGTTGCATTATCAGCAACCTCCTTCAGACGCCACATAACTATATGTTTTATCATCTTTATCCCTTCTTATATATGAAAATTCAATGAATAGCTCTGCAGCAAACTTCAGGGAATTATCAAGTTAACACTTGCCGATGAATATTCTACATTGAGCCGCTTCGTGTAACAACTCAAAATGATCCAAAATTTTATATCTAACCCATCATGCGTAGTGACAACATCTTCCTTTATCCCGACTAAACAGGTATAAGTATTGATAAAAGTAAGCTCCCCGTGGCAGAGCCACGGGGCATCTAAAAATAAAAGCTAATTGCTTCCCAGTCCGATAGACTCTCCGTCCTCACTTATCAATTCCTTTTTTAGCTAACACCATACACTCCAAAATACCAATCAGGCAAAACTACCCCCTAGTTCCTTTGTAGGAGCGCCATCTTGGCGCGATCGCGGCTGGAAGCCGCTCCTACCTAATTGACTATTTCTAGAAGCGTCATGATTGTTCTTACATAGTCATATCAGTGTACTGTATTCCTTTCTGCCCTTCGTGCAATCTGTTTCCATCCCCGCAGTACAAACTACGGGGTATTCAACAGGTATTGTTAATAAAAGAATCCCGAAGCAAGATCAGTGCTTCCGAGCCAGAGAACACTAGTTTAACTTTTCGATTGTAAAGACAAAGCTGCCATTCGTATTGTGTCCGTCTAAAGAAACAACTTTCCAGAGTACCTGATAAGTTCCCGGAGAAAGGCATGGCAGATTTACTTCGAGAATTGTAGCGTCAGATGAATCAACATGCCCATCGAGATTGTCGACACGCTTGCCACCTTGGTTTTCTACCTGAATCGTGCTGAAGGAAGGTTCCAGTTGACTATCAAACCATACACGAACTTGCTTTGGACAGCTACTGATTGTCTCTCCAACCCTTGGCTCAGAATGATTAAAGAGCGCATGACTCAAGACCCGATCTGGCTTTATGCTGAGAATGGTTATTACACTTATCAGAGAAATTGCAACAACGGTTTTCTTCACTTTGGCACCTTTTATTGAAATATTGGCCGCCCTAGGCTATTAGGAAACATATCATCGATGAAGAAATGAATTATTCCCAGAACGCCAACGTTTTTACCCGACCTGTCGTTGATCGGTATTTGGGCTTCAATTCCGAGTTGAACATATTTCCCCACCCATATAATTCCCGGGTTTATAAAACCGGCTGTTTCACCGCCGCTCCCACGATTCAAACCCGTTTCAAATGGAAGCTCCACAAGAAGGATCATACGGCTGAATGGGGCCGCAAGACCCACATCCTTTACGAACGATTGCAGATATTGAAGACTGTATTCTATCGCAAATCCATAGCTGAAGGTTATAGGATTTCGCTCTAACTCTGGCTCAATCTCCAATGTTTCTTCATCAATGGTTTGAGTTCTGGTACTGCTTCGGGTTGGGAAGTTTAGACCTAATAGTCCTGTAATTGCCAGGGGCCTCAAATATTTCAGCGACTCTGCCAGGTCTCCAAAACCCTTGCCGAAAAAGAAAGCGGGCGAAATCGTGGAGAATGGTTCGGCTTCCACAGAGCTGTTCCCTGTACCACCAATCTCAGCTCCTACTCCAACCGAGAACAGTGCTTCATGCGGTGCGCTGGTGAAAAACTGATATTTCGCCCCCACTTCGAGGTTCCCAAAACCATACTCAGAGCCTTCTCCGACTGGGTCCAGCCGTCTGAAATCATCACCAACCGAAATACCAATATGTGGAGTTATCCGCTTTGTGTACTCTACGGGGAGTTCAAACGCATCCACTGGTGGTTCATCTCCCTCACCGGATTCCTTTAGGTAGTTAAAGATAAAAGAAAGTTCGTCAGCCACAAAAGGATCTTCAATCGATATAGTAGTAGGGAAAAACCTCTTACCCGCAAAGCCATGAGCCCAGGAATTAACAGGCATTGAAAGCAAAAACAAAAAGGTAAAGACCATTATACATAGTACCAGATTGATTAAAATCGATATATTCGACGCCATTCGAGTCCTCCTTTCTGAAAGAATTCGATTCTGTTTAGTTCAATTGATCGGTTTTAGGGATACACCTTCACGTACTTGTCCCGATTCTCAGGATAATTTTTCAATTACCGAACAATTGAGACAGTGCTTGGCAGTTTTTAACTCAAATAGATTGGAGGGGAACGAACGGCAATACAACCAGTTAAATCTTTTGAGGAAGGTTTAATTTCAAGTGGTAAAAGACAGGTAAGGTAATCATCTATTGATAAATTTAATGATGGGTTAACAAATAAGAATGAAACTCTTCCACAATTGCACGTATAACAAAAGCAATGCTTTTGACCGCCTTCATCCATATCTGATTTTATAAAAAACAGGACTAATGCCGATATTGGATTTCGATTTCTGTGAGATGGGCAATTTTCAACGGTGTATGATAAGGAATGCTTATCCGATGGCGGGATGTAAGGTTGAACCGTATATGATAATAGGTCTAGACCTAAAATTATCGACAATAAAAACAATTTTTTTTGAATTTGTAAAATCTTCATATCAAAGGGGTTAATCACACCTTTTTCAAACTAAGATTAACAATACATATTAAGTTTTTATCCAATTCTCAATCTTTGTAGTATAGTCATTTGTTAAATTAGATAGTTCATTTCCCGTATTTGCTTCAGTATATAGATGTATCAATGATTTATACTGATCCGGGAATATTAAAACCCATGAACCATTAAATGAAAGTTTTACGCCATCGAGGAAAGATGCTTCCATGCCCATTGCCTCTTGAGATGCCATCCTCATCACCACCCCTTTCGCCTCCCAGGGACAAGGAATAGTTGCGTGATGAAAATTAAACTTAGGTATAGCCTTGGAGACTTCTGACAGCCTTATATCCAGTTCAGCCATAACCTCAAGCATTTTAGCAAGTGTAAACATCCCATCGTAAGCAATCTGAAATTCGGGGAATATAAACCTTCCATCCGGATAGCCTGCTATTTTAACATCTCTATTCCTTGCCGACTCAGATAGTGCCCTGATGCTATTTTTTGTCCTTACGACATCAAAATTATTTTCTTTCGCGATATACTCAACGCTTGAGGGGACGAATAAAGGAACAGCACACACCCCTGACTCCTCGGCTTTTAGGATCAGGTTAAACAAAAGAAAGAAGGAATCGAGATCTCTATAAATTCTCCCTTTTTCATCTACGAAGTATACTCTCTCAGCCCAAGGATCAAGCCAGAAGCCAGCAGTCGAATCAGTTGCTTGAACAATACTGGATAGGAGTGCCAGTGCTCTGCTAGGATCAACTCCACTGCCATGTTCAACCGTGTATGCATTGAGGCTGATTACCTCGCAACCCAATTCATTTAAGATTGAGGGAAAATACTCCGAAGAAGGTCCAAAGGAGAAATCCACGACAATTCTGAATTTCTTTTCCTTAATGATCTCTTCTTTTACAGAACTTATAAAGCCCTCTTTATAGAAATCGACAATACCGCTAAGGTCACTGATTCTTCCCACACCACCCTCAGATACCCGTCGAAAATCCTCTCGATGGAAGATCCTTTCGAAGGTCTTCTCAAAGGATACAGAAGTCTCGAACGCGTGTGAATCATAAAATAGGATCTCGGTTACCTCTGGATTTTCAAGTGAATATCTGAAATAAACCCCCCCGACCTCACCAAATGTCTGAAGCTTATATCTGAGAATAGGAATAGGGACAGCTTTCAGATCCTTTACGTTAACTCCTGCTGACAGGACCCCTGCGACAAAAGCCCTCTTTATCATCCTAGGTGCCCGATATGTATCCCTTCCCATCAGCACCGAAGAACCCTTAGGTAAAAAAGAGGCTAATGCTGCGCCAAGCTTCGCTGCAAATTCAGGAGTAAGTTCAAAATTCGAAAGGCCGGACACCTTGGATTCCTCAAATAAGCTCCTCTTCCATCTTTCACCCCAGATGAGGTTTGAAGATACAATGGCTCTTGATTCAATTTCCTTACTGGGCCAAATCTTAACACCCTCTCTTAGAACAGCCTCATCCCCTATAGAGCAATTCTCTGAGACAACTACGCCGGGTTCAATTAGGACATCCTTACCAATTTTTACGTTGGAGCATATAACACTTCTATCGATACTAGTACTCTCGCCAACGTTCGTATCATCCCATATTACGCTGTCTATAATATTAGCGTTTTGGCTAATAATCGTGCTGTTTCCTATTATAGAATTGGCTATCCTTGAACCGCCATTGATTCTTACACTTCTGCCAACTATGACAGTCCCCTCAAGCTGGGCATCGTTAGCAATTTCTGCATTTTCCCCCAGCCATATATCTTTACCAACCACATCCAGCCTGCTTCCTGAACCCTTTACATTAACCCTGCCAGCCAGAATATCCATATTCGCTTGTACATATGAGGATGGATCTCCGACATCTCGCCAATAGCCACTCAGTATATACCCATAAATTGCTTTGTCTTCACCAAGTAGCCTCGGAAACAAATCATGACTGAAATCAAATGACTGTTTGCCCGGTATATAGTCTAAAATCGCAGGATCAACTATGTATATTCCGGCGTTTATAGAATCACTAAATACCTCTCCCCAACCAGGTTTTTCAAGGAATCTCACAACCCTGCCATCCTTGTCCGTAATTACTATTCCAAACTGCAGAGGATCCTTGACTGAGGTCAAGCCAATAGTTACCATTGCATTTTTTTCTTTGTGGAATGCAAACATTGCCGCGAGATCAACGTCCGCAAGTAAATCTCCACTTATAATCAGAAAAGGTTCGTCGCCTTTCAATTTATCAGAGGCATATTTTACCGCTCCCGCAGTACCATAATCCTCCGGAGGGATCATATAAGTTATCTTAACGCCTAACGTCGATCCGTCTCCAAAGTAATTTTTAATTGCATCCGGCTGAAAATACAGCAAGAATACCAGATCACTAAATCCATTTTGCTTGATAAGATTTATTACATGCTCAATGATCGGCTTACCCCCGAGCGGGAGCATAGGCTTGGGCAGCGAATAGGTTAGAGGCTTAATCCTAGTACCAAAACCTCCTGCGAGAACAACCGCCTTCATTATACCTTCCCTCTCATTTTCAAAACTTTGTCAACCTCTTCCAATAGCTCCTCCGGAACACTCGATTTTACCAGATAACCATCGGCAAGCCACGAGGCATTACCATTTTGAAAGGCAACATAAGCCGAACATAATAGCACAGGTGTATCCGGAAACTCCCTTGTTATCCTCTTGAGTATATCAAGGCCGCTCTCGGATCTTAATTTTATATCCAAAAGTACAAGGTCAATTAGTTCACGACTAAGGATATCAAATGTATCCTCTGCCGATTGTGCCTCAAACACATCGTAACCTTCCTCAGTCAATACCTCTTTGAAAACAAATCTTATGTTTTGTTCATCATCTACTACCAAGATTTTACTCATAATCTTCTTTTTCACCCGCCAGGGGAAAACTTAATGTTACCGCACAACCCTTATCTTTCACACAATGTACCGAAATGTTACCGCCCATTTTCTCTATGATCTCTTTTGATGTATATAGACCTAGCCCACTTCCAACGCTTTTGGTTGTGAAAAATGGCGTGAAAAGGTTTCTCATTACTTCTTCTGAAATACCCGGGCCTGTATCAGCTACCTCAATGGCAATTGAGCCGTTCTGTGTTTTCGTGGCGATATAAAGCGCACCGCCATCAGGCATCGCCTCGATGGAATTGTTCACAATGTTTTCAAGACACGTATAGATCTGATACTCGTTCCCCAAAACAGGTGGAAGATCTTCAGAGAGACCGAGATGAAAGGTAATATCCTGTTGTATCCCGGCCGATTTTTTCTCCTCGTACAGAAGTCCGACAACCTTGTTGATATCTATCTCTGATGTATCCGACAAATACTTTGTTCTTGTATAAGCGACAAAATCTCTTAGCGTTTTTTCAAGTTTTAGGGCTTCTTCGAGCAAAGCATTTGCGTGTCGGTAAATAGGTTGATTCGGCTGGATCTTCTTTTTTAAAATCCTAGCCAGACCCGCAATTGCAATCACAGGATTTTTAAACGAGTGGGTTAGCTGGAGTACCATATCCCCAATTTGAGCTTCGGCCCTCAGCTTAGTAATAAGTTCGTGATGCTCCCTTAACCTCACATTTGCCTCCTCAAGAGTTTCGACCTTCCCTTCGAGTTCCTCATACGTGATTCCGCGCTCCAGTGCAAGTGAGATCTCAAGTGCAAAGATTTCTAAGGCTTTCACTTCTTCTACTGACAACTCTTTTTTCGTGAGAAAATTGTCGAGCAACACAACACCTAGCGGACGTCTTAGATGTGAAAGAAGGGGAATAATCCAGAAAGGGGTATCTTTATAAAAATCACGAAGAACACCCGGTAACCTTTCTCCATCCGAGAATCTGATACTGTTTTCTGATTGAAATACGCTTCTGAATGGATCTTCCTCTAAGCTGAATTCCATAGCGTCCAGAACCTCTCTAAACTTTTCCCTTTCCTTATGGAATATAGTCGGAGAAAATACAAGAAGCTCCTCCAGAGTAAGTTTTTTATCTGATATTTCGTGCCAAATAGATAAGGCTTCATGCCGGTCTAATGGACCCATTGCGAAATGACCTGAAAGTTTCCTATCATCCGCCAGTAAGGAGATCGCCCTGTTAAAACCAATGCTACTTCCTGCGGTAAAGGCCACTAAAGCCTTATAAAGAATTTCATCGACATCCAGCACTAATTTCAGAGAGGTCGAAAGATGTACAAGAATATCAAACATTTCTTCTTTTATTTCCAGGGACTTCCCAAATTTTCTGATCTTCTGCTCCTTTTTTACAAGCTCATCTAAAACAATAGGAAGTACTTCATACGTAGATCCCTTTTCCATTGAAAGAAAACTTAAGTCATTACGGAGTTCCTGACAGCCTATACACTTTTCCCTGATTCGAGCCTCGAGATCATTTAACAGGTACTCGTCACCCGGTTTGATGAAAGGACATACGCGTGGATCATTCTTAATCATCCAACAATAGTTATCCCCAAATTTTGCCATCTTTAATCCTTAATACCCCTTTGTAATTAGGGTATCATCTGGGTGGAATAGTGGCAAGGTAATACACCCTAGCCGGAAATAAATTAGCGGTCATATATTTTTATAAGCACCCACAATCTTTTGCCGGTCCATCTGCCCCAACTAGGAACTATAAAGACAAAACGACCTTTGAACCGCTCTCCCTTTGCATCGAGTTTTATTTTTTCGTTGCTTATAGTGATGATATCATAATGACCCCTGTCCCATATCTCGGCTTCTCCAATACCATACTGATCATCTATTGCACTCATAAATACATCTGAATTAAAGGCGCAGTCGTTCATTTCAATCGCTATGGTCTTGACGCTACCCTCGCAAGGAATTCTATTCGGGAGAATCCATGACTTCATCGAGTCGCCAAATTCCAGCTTAAGATCGAAATGGGGATGTTCAGTATGATGTTTTTGAATCAGGAATCTATGTGTTCCATTCATATACCAATCTGAGTCCTTTCAAGGAGAGAAATTCATCTATATACTGCAACGATTTACTCTCAGAAGCAATTACGCTGGCGAGCCCCCCTGTTGCAACTACCTTTGGGCTAGTACCCATCTCATCCTTGATCCTACCGACAATTCCGTCTACTAGACCAGCATATCCAAAGACCAGTCCAGACTGCATGGAATGTACCGTGTTTTTCCCTATCACCGTTTTTGGTGTAACAATCTCGACCCTTGGAAGTTTTGAAGCCGATCCAAAAAGGGCCTCTGCGGAGACGAGTATTCCTGTCGCAATAGTTCCACCTAGATATTCGCCCTTTTCGGACACGCAATCAAATGTCGTAGCAGTCCCGAAATCAACTACTATAACGCTACTCTTATACTCATCAAAGGCAGCTACTGCATTCACTATTCTATCAGCACCCACATCCTTCGGATTATGATAGAGAATGGGCATACCTGTTTTTATTCCGGGCTCCACAACTAGCGGGTTCACGTCAAAATATGACTTCAATGCTTTTACTATTACATCCAGTAGGGTTGGTACCACACAGGAGATAACTGCTCCGCGAATCGAATTTACCTCAACCCCCCTAATAGCGAGTAGGCTTCTGAAGAGAACCCCATATTCATCAGACGTCTTATTCTTGTCAGTTCCTATTCTCCAGTGATTAATCAGATATCGTTCCTTAAATATTCCGAACATTATATTAGTATTTCCTATATCTACTGTGAAAAGCATTTATGGTTATCTCCGCGCGAAACAATCTCCGCTATAATTTTTGATTTACCCGTTATTTGAGACCCCATTTTCTTCGTAATATCCACTCAGAAGCCAAAAGGAGGACCAACAAGATAAATATCCAGTACTTATCCCATAACTCCTCCGTCCTATAACCGGTAATCTTCTTAATCGGAGTAGATTCGATCCCTAACCGATCTGGATCATCACTTAATGTTATGGATTCCCCACCCGTTTTATCGGCGAGTAGTTTCAGTAGAGTTTCGTTAGTTGTGGGTCCTTTGATTTCATTTTCAGGCGGCTCAACGACGAAAACTGTCTGAGCGCTGATGTCCTTCTCAACAGAGTTATCTTTCCGCTCGATTCGAGCTTTTATTGTATAAATTCCGTTTTCTTCAACATGGGGTCGGGAATTTAATGTATCACTCGACACACTTTTGACATCCAGTCTTACGTCTCTACCGTCTGGAGTTACCATCGTGACCTTGATCGTGTCATCTTTTTGTAGATCGTTAGCTTTCAATACATCTATCTTTGGTTTCTCCCCCACCGTATAAGACGACTTATCGGTTTTTAATCTAATTTCTCTAAGTTCTGGATCATCTATAAGCCACAGAAGCAACCTATTCCAGAACCTTTCATAGTAAGCGGAGATATTTCCTTCGCCTGCGCCCATGAAACCCCATTTCCATGAAGAATCGGAAAGGAATGTCGCAACCTTGCCTTCACTTAACTGCTGTATGACCAAAAGAGGCTCTCCTCCCTGCGTTGTTATAAGAGGTATGGCTCTCGATTTTAGTTCTCTTACGCTATTCAAGCCTTCCAGTCCGGGTAATTGCATCCAATTTTTTTCATTATCATATTCATTGGGAATTATTCTTAAGATCGGATGTCTGATCCCTACTTCAGTTAAATCGGTTAGAAACTCTCTGTCATCGAATGAACTGTTATCTCCACCGGACGAGTAACCTAACTTGACTGGCAGAATATCGGCAATCGCCGAGCTTTCATAATCTATGCTGTTAAATGAGTTGCCCCCCCCTATAATGAGAAAGCCTCCGCCGTCTCGAACAACAAAATTCTTCAAATTCTCTAGCTGAGTACCAAAGATGCCGTATGGTCGGAAGTCAAAGTTCTGAAATATAACGACGTCAAATGAATCGAGATCTTTCCCAAATATCTCAGTTGCGGGAAATGGAATTAAACTTAGATCATCCTGGGGCGCAAAGACTAAATCTGTAGCTTCTCTCAATATAAAGAAAGAAACCAAATCGATATTTGGGTTTCTTTTTAATGCCTTACGTAAAAACCTTACATCCCACGATGGCCTGCCAGAAATATGAAGTACGCGAATCTTATCGATGATAACGTCACATACAAATGACAATTGATTGTTTTGTTGAATAAAATCTCCTTCAACCCTAGGGATACTCACCGTGTATACTTTTCTACCGAGAGAATTTGGCGTAACTAAAAAATCCACAACACCCTGACCAGACCTGCTATCAATCAAAATATCTTTTATCGAAATTACACGTTCTCCTTCCTTTAGTGCTAGAGGGATAGACATGCCTCCAAAACCGATTGATTTAACGGTAACTCCTATATGAATAGGAAATCTTATAAACGCGACATCTGTTGATTTGACGTTGTCTATCCAGAGGTCAGGCAAATTACCTTCATCCGAAGCAAAGACAGTGCTTATCTTAAAATTGATGTCCCGAGGAAAACTCTCAGGAATTCCTTCTAATCCCCCATTTTCGGCTCCATCAGAGAAAATGATAGCAGAATCGACTTTATTCGGAGCTTGGTCTGCAACCAGTTCCTCTATGGATTTAACTATATTCGTATCCGACCCATCTGGGTCTGTACCATTAACGTAATCCAACGACGAGGCATCAAGTGAATTATCGAATGTGTAATACTTGACGAAGAATTTCTTTTCAATATCAGAGATAAAAGCCTTGTTATTACTGAGATAATCCCTTACTTTTTCGAATTCTCGAAACACCTTCAGAACCAAAAGGGAGATTCATACTCCATGAGTTATCAATTAGAACTGCCAGCGTCGGCTTTTCTTCTCTGTAATTTTCAACCTTCAAAGCAGGATTCAACAGCATTAATAGAATCATGGACAACGAAGCTAAGTACAGAAGTGCAATTATGATCTTTTTCTTTATAGAATCTAAGCCTTGTATGCTTTTGAGAGTAGCATAAGCTACTATTACAAGTAGAATAGAAATTAATATCCCTTCTATAATTCCAGGGGGGTTGAGAAAAATAATCCTCTTAACAGCCACTTCCATCATCATAAATTTACCATGGAGCAAACCCAAAATTAATTAGAAGATCGAGAGTTCACTCATAATATTTATACTCTTTTGGCATTGATCATCAAGTTTATAATATAATTTTAAGAAGAAACTACCATGTGTAACCCAATGCTAATAGCCGCAACCCTCCGCCAAAAGTCATTCCCGAGGATTCCCCGATCAATGATTTCGAGGACAAGTGTTATCGGGAATCCACAATTTCCTTCTCTCCTTTGGCGAAGGGGGGGACCTAATGTCCCCTCCTTTACGTAAAGGAGGGTTAGGGAGGATTTCGGACAGCATTGCCATGAGCAGTTTACCCCGAGCCTGTCCTGGATCGAAGGGCACAGTCGAAGGGTGCGAAGCCATCTGCCAATCCGGCCGACCTGTCATTTCGAACGGATGTGAGAAATCTTTTCTTTTTTCTCATCCCGAAGGGCAAAGCCCTTTGGCGATCTCGTTTTTTATAGACGATTTAGGCAGCTTCGACGGAAAGTAAAAGACAAGAATAAGGAAGTTCCTGATGAGGTAAGTGGCAAAGACAATTCAAAAAATAGCGGGGAGGAAAATAACTAAAACATATTGTCAATTTTAGGTCTTACACCAATGTAACTGACATAAGGTTCAGGACTGACCCCGCCTTTTTCAGTTACTAATGTCCTGCTCCATATCTTCTTCTTCATCCTTTTTCAATGTACTGTACATCTTCAATGCCTTTAAAATCGGAGTCTTGAGTCCACAACGCAGCATTAAAGGCCCGAGCCGTTGCTAGCATGACACTGTCAGCCATTGGCAACTTTAGGTCTATTGACATCCTTGCGGAGCTTAGGGCAATAATTGTATCTAAATTCACGACTTGCCCCTGTTCCATCAATGCAATTGCAAGGAGAGCTTCGCTTTCACTACGCTGCTGAAGCACTCGTTTGAATACCTCGTAAATACTTATGGATGGAACAATCAGTTCAGAAACGTTCTCAATCGCGGGAGCATAGAAATCCGCATTCGGTCCGTTGGCAAAATACTCAAGCCAGCCCGATGAATCTACTATATTCATAGGCGGTCTCGTTCACGCTCTACCTTCGTGTTGATGCCTTTTAGAAACCCACGTGCTTTGTGAATCGGCACCAGAGGAATTAGCTCGATCCGGTTTTCGTATTGGATAACCTGCACCTTCTGACCGGGCCGAATGCCAAGCAGCTCACGGATTCTTCTGGGAATAACCACCTGATATTTCGTAGAAACAGTAACTGTCTCCACAATACAACCTCCATATCGATACATATTTTGTAATACGATTCTATAATAGCAAATTTTCAAGGATTCTACAAATGTCTCAACTAACTCTGTCATATCCGAATGCCGTAATCGGGGATCCATAACGAAAACAAGGAAGACACGAAGGACGAAGTTGATAATGAGGGAGGTAATAAAGATAGCATGCAAAAAAGCGGGGAACAGGAAAAATCATTCAAAAGAATTGTCAATTGTAGATTTGACCCCTTCTTTCATTTTCTGCATCATAGATCATGCATCCTGCATCGTGTCAGCAATTGTCAATTTGCATGCCTGGCTCCTAGCTTTGTTCTCGGGAAAGGTGCCGTATTGACATTGTTCGCAACATTGCGAATAATTTAAAGACAAAAATTGCCTAAAGCGAGGGTAGTATTCTATTGTGAAGCAGATGGAGCAGTCCCGGTCCTTGACTGGCTTGATGCCCTTCCCGACAAGGTTAAAGCCAAGTGCCTCGTGAGAATTGAGCGTCTCAAGGAGCAAGGGCACAAGCTTCGACGACCTGAAGCTGAGTATTTACGTGACGGCATCTATGAACTTCGCGTAGGCTACCGGGGCGTCAACTACAGGATGCTATATTTCTTTCATGGCACGACAACTGCAGTGGTCTCACAAGGTCTAGTTAAGGAAAGAACCATTCCGCCGATAGAAATCAGGAAGGCTGTCGAGCGGAAAAAGAAATTTGAACGCAATCCAAAACGTCATACATTGGAGGGATTTTGAATTTGCGAAAGAAAAAGAAACAATCGACTGACGCCGTTGAGATTCTCCACCGCCGATACTTTGAGGGCAAGCCTGAAAGATTGTCCCTATTGGAGGAGGAACGTGCTAACGCTGAGATCGCACGGAAGATTTACGAACTCCGGACAAAGGCTGGCCTCACCCAGCGGGAACTAGCGAAACTTGTAGGAACTACTGCCTCCGTAATCTGTCGGCTTGAAGACGCTGACTATGAAGGGCATTCACTGGGCATGCTGAGACGCGTCGCTGCTGCCCTGAATAAACGGGTAGAGATACGCTTCGGCCCAATGAAACGGAAACGACACCTTGCTTGATAACCCGGTTCCCTGGAAAAGTCAATTTGCATGCCAGGCCCCAG
>CAWDVW010000006.1:0-334620 GCA_963805855.1 Candidatus Dadabacteria bacterium | reverse complement strand
TGTTAGCCGCCATCCCGCGAAACATATCAATTGTTTGCCTGCCAACATTCACAAAAACGTTCGATGCTTCAAGCTCCTCTATATCAGCTTGGACGAAGTCAGCGGGTTTGAATTGGTCAAATAATTGTTGAAACTCCCCCGCAAGTCCTCGAATTTCAAACACTCCGCCCCTTTCGGCTTGTTTTAATTGAAGATTAAACAAAAAGCCAATACCAGTGCCGTCACAATAATTTACCCCGGAAGCATCCACAATCACCCGCTTAGGCGAAGATTTATCAATCGAAAGTAATGCCTGTCGCCAAACTTTTCCGGTCGAACTCGAATCAAGTCTTCCATTTATGATTAGCTTAAGAGAGCCTTCCTCGGTAATATCCGTATGGAGAGTGACAGGATTAATTCCTCGCAACGCATTATTCATGAAGATGAAACCCCAAACTTAGCTTGAGTCAGTATAGTACTTTTTGCAAAATCAATGAATCCTGCATTCAAAAAATCAGGCTTTAGTATAACCAAAGCCCTTGATACCACAAGAGATTTTGGAAGCAATTCAAGGAAGTCTTAATAACTGTGTTGAGGGTTTCAATCCCCTTAATATGCGCAGGATGTTCTTATATCCCGCGTATTGCAATCGATCTGATGCCAACTGCAGCGCATAAAGTTATGTATGGGGTATAAATCTTGAAGTGGAAAACTATTTTGTATTTATATGATGTAACAAATTACCTAGACCCTCGGGAGGCCAGGACCTCCCGAGGTTTACATTTCTTTATCACGGTGCTATTTACTTGGGGAAAATTCCTTTACCGCATCGGTGAAAACCATCAAAGCCGGAGGGGTCTCATTATTTTCCAACAAGGCTTGAAGGGGTGTCATCTCCTTGTTGTAGGCTTTATTATTGGCATCCTTATTAAACTGGATTGAAAGTGACCCTACATCAAGGCCCGCAAATACACCGCCCGTGGCTCTAGCATAAGTATAAAATGGTGCTTTAGTACCGCGCCACCAGTACCAGTTTGTGCTCCCGTGCTGCCAGCCACTGCGGTTGCGCTACCTCCACCCAGAGTAACTGCTCCGGAGGTCAGCGCATTTTCAGCATCACTATTCATCGCTAGTATCACCACATCACTTGACGATCCTCCGAGCGAGATGCCAACGCTCGGACCTTTAGCGTTATAAAAAGCCGGTGCTCCCCACTCGCCGGTATCTGCATGACGACAGATCGCAAAACCTTTCCCGCTCTTATAACCTACAGCTACGCTAACCTTTACTAAGCCTGGAATCACAACGATACACTGTGCCTCTTGTAAAACAGAGGCAGGAATCTGCTTGTCAGGGGGCTGGTTCATAAAAGCCTTCAAAACATTAGCGGCTCCCTGTGCCCTTTTATCAACCTCTTGTGCCCAGGAAATGTCAATTGAACTCAATCCAACCACAATAACAATGGCGAAAGCCATAATAAAAGTAAATCTAAACTTCATCGTAAGTACCTCCTCAAAAATGTTGGTTTATTTTTTACCCCTAATGGAACTCTAAAACACGTAAGGATACGTCACCTGCTACATATGTCAACCCTTCGCACATGATCGAATGTCGAAAATGAGTCAACTTGAAACCCTAATTTTTTTCGTATATCTTACCTACTCTGGTATAAGTGATGAAAAATATTATCATAGTAACTCTGATCCTGTGCGCGAATGCTCGGACATCTCATATTTCTCAGTTCACGAACTTCGTAAAGACCGCTATTGGATTTTATGACCTATCAATCAGAGACAACAATCTTCAGGGATTCAAGCTACAAAAATCGCATCAATTAGTTCAAGAAACTTTTCCTGAGGAAGAACCTTACGCGGAGGAAGAAGGCCCGGCACCGCCCGAAGAACCATATGTTCCAGAAGAAGAGCCCTATTTACCCGAGGAAGATCCTAACCTGCCCGAACAGCCCTACATACCCGAGGAAGAACCACTTTTACCAGATGAGCAGCCGTCATTGCCAGAGCAGCCATTCGAAGGGGAACCAGAGAGCTGGTGAGGCCCCTGAATCTCCAAAACGACCTGAGTAACTGAAGCTGTCCACGTAGTTGCTTGTTAACTCACCGCAAGCACATACGGGAGATTATTTGACCGCTATGAATCATAACGTTGAAAACCTCAAACTGGCTTAAAAGTGAAAAGAATTGAAGTTTATTTAGCGATTACCTTTGTATCAATAACACGTCTTATTAATTTATTTTATTTCTCCGATAATTAGGAGCCATCATCCGGCACAATTCATAGAAAGAGCAATGGATTCAAACTTGCCTTTGTTATATAATCCGTTTCAATTAATTAAAGAACCTTTTTCTTTCTCCATCTTCCATAAATGAAAGCAACGAAAAAATTGTTTCTTTTGTTCATAGCAGCATTGGCAGTCGTTCTAGTCATTATAATTTTCGGCCTCTTGTTCCTGTCCCACTTTGTCAATCTCGATTCAACCAAGAATACGATCATAACTAAAGTTTCCGAAAAAACTGGTGCTCAAGTAAATTATGCAGACTTTGATTTCTCGTTATTTCCTCTTCCTCACGTGACAATTCGCGAAGGAAATTTTCTCTTCGATCAGAAAACAGGTGGAAGCTTTGAAAAACTGTCAGTGTATCCTGAATTGCTGCCTTTATTTAAAGGTAAGGTGAAACTTCACAGGGTCAGTATCTCATCCCCAGAGATAACATTAAGTCTGCCAGAGAGGGCCGAGGTAAAAGACAGCACAAAAATACAATTTTCGATTAATGAACTATGGAAGGTTATTACTTTGGGCTTGGTTTCAATGGCGTCAAAAGCGCCTGATCTGGTTTTCGAAGTCAACGATGGACTAATAAACCTTACCAAAAATGACGAAACTGTATTTTGGTTCAGGGACATCGAGGCACGCATCGCAGTACCATCAGATGAAAGAAACATCGCAATTACATGTACATCTAATCTTGGTGAAACGGTATCAATAACGGGTTCGGTAAATCTAAAGGAATTCGCTGGCGACGGGCGGATTAGACTCCGTAAATTCCGACCGGAAGCACTTTATAATTACCTTCTACCGACCTCGAGTCATCGAATTCCCGATTCAATAATCAACTTGGACATTAACTTTGAGGCAAATGGCCAAAAATACTTAAACGCACTGTTTACTGGCTCAATTCCGAAACTCTTCCTCCAAGATCAAAAAAGCAAATTTCCTTTTAGGGCAAGCAACATAGAAGGTGATTTCCAAATTGCTGATGGTAAGACTAGTATTTCATTTGAGAACATAAATCTCGATAATCCGCAGCTAAACCTGAAGGCACGCTTTCTAGAAGATAGAACAACAAATAGGGTGGAATTAGAAATTCAGGCAAAGGAAGTCGATATTAAATCGGTTCGAGAGGCGGCCCTTTTCTTAGTTGGACGATATCGTAGTACGCAGAAGATTTTTGAAATCATTAAAGCAGGATATTCACCTCTAGCAGAGTTTTCATCGAACGCCAATTCGATTTCTGAAATAGGAAAAGAAGAAAATTTTATAATTAAGGGCCAAATGCAAAATGCGGAGATATACATTCCGCAGGCTGATCTGGATTTAAACGATGCCAGTGGATATGCCATCGTTTCAAACGGTATATTGGAAGGTGAAAATCTTGAAGGTAGTGCGGGGAACTCTCGAGGCTACAATGGGAATCTCAAATTAGGTCTTAGTCGAAAAAATGACATATTTAAACTCGATGTCCTGATCAATGGTGATCTTTCGGAACTCCCACCATATCTATTACGCTATATTAAAAATGAAAACGTTAGGAAAGAGATTTCTCTTATCGACAATTTAAGCGGAAATGCGCAGGCGCACTTAATTTTAGGCGATACGAAAACTTCTATAAAAACCAAGATCGAAGCACGGAATATTAGCCTCTCGGCTAACTACACTCGAATACCCTACCCTATTGAAATAAAAGGGGGGCAATTCTTATTCGATAAGAATAGGATTGATCTGAAGAAATTGGGTTTAAGTTTGGCAAAATCAAACCTTTCAGGCCTTTCTGGATGGATAGACTGGCACAAAACGACTGATTTCAGCATTCAGGCCGATGAGTCCAACATCTTCCTTAATGAAGCAATTTCGTGGCTGTCATCAACTGACTACATTGCCAGTTACACTAAGTACCTGCGACCCTTCAATGGTTCGCTAGTTTTCTCTTTATTGAACGTCCAAGGCCCCGTATTAGAACCCGGAAAATGGAATGTCAAGATCAAGGGTGAAGGAGATCTGAATGGCCAGACTGGTCCAAAACTTTTTTTAGATTTTATCAGAACACCTGAAGAATTTGTTGTTCATAACCTAACAATCGATGACGAAGGATCCCATGCCACCATAAGAGGAAAAAAGAATAAACGGTTTTTGGAAATAAATTTTATGGGTAGTTTGAAAAGAAACACTCTGGGCAAAATCTTTTCAGACAAATTCTTATCCGATGGTTGGGTCAAAGGAAATATCAAAGCACAGTTTATGAAAGATCAATCTGCGACATATACGGCTGAGGGAAACCTGGAAGGTGAGAATTTAATATCCCCGATGATATTGGATGAGTCTTTTAAGATAAATAGAATTTCCCTTGAAGCCGATAAAAATCAACTAAATGTGGAATCACTCGCTCTTTCATTGGGAGACACCGACTTAGCCATCGAGGGAAACGCAACCTCAACGGAAGAGGGATTTCAATTTCTGCTCGATGCTTCTTCTGATCGCATCGAATGGGAAAACATAAAAGCTGCTTTGGACAGATTTAATGGAGAAAGAAATACAAACAGTGATGATGAAAAATGGGATCTGCCACTCAAAGGTACTTTTGGGTTAAAATCTAAAAACTTTCATTACGATAGGTTCAACTGGAGCCCATTCAATGCCGAAATAAGATTCGATGATAATATGATAAATATCATTATATCGGATGCCTCCCTGTGCGGAATTGATACACCCGGTGTCATAACAATCACCCCATCCGATAAAACTCTCGATTTTGAGCTAACCTCCAGGAAACAACAATTGAGAAAAACTATACGGTGCTTGTTTGAAAAAGAGAATATTATTTCCGGAGATTTTGACTTTGACGGTCACGTCACGGCGGGTGTCAAGAATGAGCTATCAGCAGGGTCATTACAGGGAAATGTGGGCTTATCCGCAAGGGACGGAAGGATATACCACCAAAAACTTCTATTAGAGATCCTCGATATAATGAGAATCGTTAATTTGAGGTTGCCTGATTTTGGGCAAAAAGGGTTAGCTTATAAATCATTAGAAGTCAGAGGTAAGCTCAAAAATGGCACCCTAATTCTACAGGATTCGATATTAGATAGCCCTACAATGGCTGTTGTTATTGATGGTGATGTTGACCTTGCTGACAAAAAAGTAGATCTAAAGCTAAAGGTTGCTCCAATAAAGATCATGAACTTTGCAACGACCAAAATACCGATACTAAAAAGGATCAGAGGAGGACATTTACTTTCAGTCCCTGTTCGTATAAAAGGGGATTGGGGTAACCCGGGGGTCAAAAAAGAGGAATAGAACAGACACACTGGTCGGCTATTATCTAATATGTGGAACCAATAAATAAATTTTTGCTCTTTATCCGCCGATCCTACATACATTCTTAATTTACTCGTGAATGCCAGAATAATTTTGTTTTGATGTCTCCCCGAGCAGCGTGGTCTTATAAACATACCCGTTTAATACCCCGTAGCTTGTACTACGGGGATGAAAACAGGTCCCCTAATGGGCAGAAAAGAATATAATACACGGATATGACTATGTAAGAGGAATCATGACGCTTCTAAAAATTGCCAATAAGATAGGAGCGGCTTCCAGCCGCGATCGCGCCAAGATGGCGCTCCTAAAAGGGACTTGGGTAGTTTTGGGTGATTGGTATTGTGGAGTGTATGGTATTAGCTAACAAAGGAATTGATAAGTAAGCATGTAGAATATCTACTAAGGAGAAATTAGTTTTATTTTTAGATGCCCCGTGACTCTGCCACGGGGAGCTTCATTTTCACCATAGCATTTAATTCAGTGATTTCTACACAACAATCTTTCAACTCACTAGGGATTAATGAATTGCATACTTATAATCGTAACCGTACGATTTGTCATTTTATAAAATAGAATCATGTGCTTAAATAAGGGGCAATCTACCATTGAAGTATGAATTGATGCGAATTATGATTACTTAACATGCTCTCAAAACAGACAAACCTATTGACAGTGTTTTTATCTCTCGGCCTATTAGTTATTGTTGTCTACCTGATAATAGCAGGACAGTCGATATTGGTGCCCCTGGCAATTGCCATATTCATTTGGTATCTGATCAACGCGTTCGCGGGAGCCATTCAGCGATTGACCATCCTAGGGTGGCACCCGCCCCGACTACTGAGCTTCATAGCCGCATTTGTAGTTTTGTTGTTGTGTTTGGGCTTTATTGTAGAACTGATTGCAAATAATTTGGCCCTTATTTCCGCCAAGTTCCCGTTTTATCAAGATAGGTTTGAGACAATACTAAGCAAGTTCCTTGGACATTTTCACATAAAGAAGATTCCAAGTGTTTTTAGCACCGATGACATTATGCACTATGGGGCTGGTATGATTTCAACAGTGGGTTTGGAACTCACTTCAACAGCCGGAACAGCAATTGCGGTTATTTTGTACATAGCCTTTTTACTCGCGGAGCAGGGAAGTTTTCACAAAAAGTTATCAGCACTCATTTCAGACCCACAACAACAGTTAGCCACAAGAAAGACTCTCGACAGAGTGGCAACAAATATTCGCTCATTTATCTGGCTACAAACTCTTGCGAGTGTTCTTGCAGGAATTGTCAGCTACGTTATTCTGAGAGCTGTTGGAGTCGAGTTTGCTTCTTTCTGGGCTGTCACGATTTTCTTTTTGAATTACATACCCTACATTGGAGCTATCATAGGTACTGTATTCCCGACGGTACTGGCATTAATTCAATTCGGATCCTTCATACCTTTTGTCATCGTAGGCGGCAGCATGGTGGCTGTTCATTTCTTTATAGGCAGCATTCTTGAACCCTGGATGTATGGAAGATCGCTCAAGCTAAGCCCCCTCATCATACTTATCACTATAGCTTTTTGGGGGAGTATATGGGGCATAATAGGCATGATTCTCAGCGTGCCAATCATGGTTATCATAATGATTATCTGTGAAGCATTTCCAAAAACACGTCCTATAGCAATCCTTCTCTCCAAGGACGGAGAAATTGAGTCATTGGATTAATAGGGGGACAAACATCCCTATTTATTAGACCGTTTCTCATATGAATGGGAGATATACATGGCAACCAGACGAGCAACTATTATCGCTAAGTACACCTGCCCGCAAACTGCCTCCAGAAATGCGAGGTTCCTGGATGTCTGAGTTATAGGTGTGATATCACCGTATCCAAGAGTCGTCAACGTCACAAAACTGTAATAAATAAAATCAGACCAATCTAAAAAATTGTTAACATGATTTTCCGGAACAAATGAAAATGCACCAGGGAACACAGCCTCTACCACAACGCAAAAGAAGCTCCATGTAATTCCGAGCAGGATGTAAACGCATATCGCCCCATAGAGTGTGTCTGCGGTAACCCTCTGGTCTTTTAGTACATAGGATAACGTAATAACCGTGACGTATACAAAAAATACAGACCCAAATAATGCTTCATAAAATCCAGGCTGCAATCTGCCAGAAAGGGTAGTAGCAATGCTAACAACAATCCACGGTCCACCCAATAAGCACGAAATTAGAAAATACTTCATATCCTTACTTATCGAGTTTATGCTGCTGATCAATACAAATACAATTAGAATTGATAATACTATTTGTCCAAAGATGTTGGCCTTTAATAACGGAGCAATGATTATTAACAGGGTTATCGAAATCAAGAAATATAAGAATCTGTTTCGTTTCCTAAATTCAAGAAGCGAAAAACCTCCTTTTGTTTCGCTAAACGTATTGTCCATTTAAATCCTCCCAAGAATCGTTTCTTATTCTATGCATCATACCAAATTAATCTAAAAAACTTTGTAGTAAATTCATAAAACGACAAAGGAAATTAGAACTATTCTACTGAAGATTAGAAGAATCAAGAATAAAACGTTACTTTTGAATTCTAACCCTAAATACAAAATCAAGCCTCCATTATTACGTTAATGGCCAGCCCTTAATTTTAAGACCTATGAACATTGATTCAGAACAGAGACTGTTATATACTGGTCTAAGATTTAAGACTTAAAGGAGGAAACATGGGAATCATTTCTTGGATCATTTTAGGGCTTATAGTTGGAGCGTTGGCGAAGTGGATCATGCCAGGCAAGGATCCCGGTGGAATTATAATCACAATAGTCATCGGCATTGTTGGGGCATTGATAGGAGGCTTCTTGAGCTCTCTTGTAGGTTTAGGCACAGTCACCGGCCTAAATCTTGGAGCATTATCATAGCAATTGTCGGCGCTTTTATATTGCTCTGGCTGTACCGTTTGATAAAAGGCAAAGCTGTGTAAAAATAATTCTTGAAGCTTGATCAGAGTCTATTTCTAATATCCGGTCGACATACCAACCTGGATACTTGCCTAGCTCTGCGTACCGAGAAAAATAGGTTGGTGGTTAAAAAGATAATATTCCCCTTAAATTAATTGTGAAAGACTAAAAACCCATAGTAATATATAGGACAGAAGTGGTTTACATCTATTAGAACTGTTTAAAAATAGAATAAAAAAAGTTATCGCTTTGCGCCCATTCACTAATAAAGCTAAGCTTGGTTTATTAAGCTTTTTTTTCAAATCCACGGCTTTATGTATAATGTAATGTTTTTTTGTCCTTACGGGAGGATATCATAAGATGAGATTGGTAAGGCACGGTATCACAAAGAAATTAATAGTTATATTATTTGTCCTATTAGCAATACCGGCAAAGTCATATGCCCTACCAATAAAGCGAATTGGCATTGTCTTTGATGGTCCCTCTGAGCTTAATCAAAGGACGCTGAGTATCTACAAGAAAGAAATTATTGCGGTTACGGAAGGGGAATTCGATGTTCAATTTCCCACGGATACGATAATTCAGGGAGACTGGACTGCTGCTAGCGTTAGATCTGCAATCGACACATTGCTATCTGATCCCGGTGTTGACATCCTCGTAACGCTTGGAATCATCGGTTCAACAGAGGTATCTAAACGAAGGAATTTAAACAAACCTGTAATAGCACCATGGGTTATCGATAGAGAGCTATTAGGGCTTCCAATCAATGAAAAGGGAGCGAGTGGCATCAAAAATCTTTACTACCTTGCAAGACCAATTACGCTAATTAGAGATATTCAAGTGTTCAGAGAGATAGTACCATTTCAATACATTGGCACTTCTATACATGCCAATCGTTACTGAGCTGATCCCTGACATTGAAAATCTGGTTCAAAACATTGCCAGAGAGCAAGGTATCGTAATAGAAACGATTCCAGCCAGAACTTCGATAGAAAACACATTAGCCGCGATACCCGGAAACGCACAGGCAGTTTTCATCACTCCCCTTATACAATACACACAAGATGAATTGGATCAACTTTTTGACGGCCTGATAGAAAGGAAACTGCCGAGCTTTTCAATGCTGGGCAGAAATGAAGTTGAAAGAGGTGTTCTCGCAGGCCTCACACCCGCTCAAAACTTAAACCGTGAAGCGAGAAGAGTCGCGTTAACGGTACTAAGCATTCTACTTGGCGAAAACGCAGGATCTCTGCCTGTGGAATTTCCTGTTCAGGAGAAGCTTACTATCAATATGGCCACTGCTCGTGCTATCGGATTCTCACCAAAATGGGATGTTCTGACAGAAGCTGACCTCATTCACGAAGAACCAGAGGTAACGGAGAGGAAGTTGACATTGGAGCAGGCTGTCGATGAATCCGTTAAAGTGAATCTCGATCTCTTGGCAATAGATAGATTTGTTGCAGCTGGCGCACAGAACATATGGTTAGCTATAGCACAATTGCTTCCTCAAGCAGATATATCGCTCGACAATACTTATATTGATAAAGACAGGGCGAAGGCAAGTTTTGGGACCTTTCCGGAACGCTCGCTAAGTGGGTCCGCCGGTGTAAGTCAACTGATTTTCGATGAGCCAACCTGGGCAAATGTAAGCGTCCAAAAATATCTTCAAAGGGCTCGTGAATTGAGCAGTGATCAGATAAGGCTTGACATAATAGCGGCTACGTCGATTGCCTACTTAAACGTGCTCAGGGCAAAGACATTTGAAAAAATAAGAAAGGAAAATCTTAATCTTTCAAAATCCAATCTTGAAATTGCAACAAATAGGCGAGACATAGGCGTTGCGAGCCCCTCAGAGGTTTTTCGCTGGGAGAGCCAAATATCTCTTGACCGTATTGACGTTGTCGATGCTGTAGCCCAAACCCAAAACGCGAAAATCCTTGTAAATCGGTTGCTCAACCGCCCTCAGGGCGAAAATTTTGAAACCTTAGAAGTTGGGGTGGATGACCCTTCTCTAATAGTAAGCGACCCAAAGCTCTATCCCTACATTGATAATCCGGGAAGCTATCGCACTTTCATTGACTTCATGGTTAATTTAGGGCTAAATCAGTCTCCCGAGATTCAGAACCTTGACTCTCAGATAGCCGCTCAAGATCGAATACTAAAATCGACAAAACGAGCCTTCTGGCTCCCGACCTTTTCATTCGTGGGAGAAATAACACAGCGGTTTGCTACAGGCGGAGCAGGTTCCGATGTGACTATACCTCCGGACTTCCCCCTACAACTGGAGAGTGTAGATGATACAGAATGGACTATATTGCTTCAGGCCAGGTTTCCTCTCTTCCGGGGTGGAGCTAAAATCGCAGATTATAAACAAGCCAGAGAGACGAAATCGCAGCTTAGATTTGAGCGTGACTCGACGTCAGAGAAGGTTGAAGAAAACATACGTTCGGCACTAAACAACACAGGAGCTTCGTTTCCGAGCATCCGCTTTGCACGAGACGCGGCCGAAGCTGCCCGAAAAAACCTGGATTTGGTAAGAGACTCGTATTCCAGGGGAGTTGTTTCAATCCTTGATCTCCTTGACGCGCAAAGCGCCTCGCTATCTGCAGACCTCAATGCCGCGACGGCTGTATACGATTTCTTAATCGATTTAATGAACGTACAACGCGCTTCGGGAAAGTTCGATTTCTTTACAAATCAGGAAGAAAGGGAGGAGTGGTTTAAAAGACTGGAGGAGTTTTTCGCCGCCGAAGGAACGACACAGCCATCGCAATAACTGTTCATATTCAGATTCTCATGACGGTAGGATGACCTGAAATTTGTGGATATCACACTCACCCGGCTTACTGGATACCTGAAGGATAAGAAATAATATGCTTGATATGGATTTTTGCATCCTTGAATTCATCGACAACTTGATATTTCTGCAAAGATTTATTTTCGAATATTCCTAAGGTAAATTAAATGTATTCACAGTCAAGAAGCTATTAAATAAAGGTAATCCGAAATAGAAATATCAGCTAATCACGATGAAAGAAATATTTAACACCCTTATAGTGCTATCATTTCTGATATGCGCTCCGTCAGGATTGATTATCACCGCCTGCAAAGGCGAAAAGGAGAAAGAATCAACTCCGATTACAAGGCCAGTCAAGACTCTAGTACTGGGCGAGTCTTCGTTAACAGGCAGAAGTTTTCCGGGTAAGGTGCAGGCGACTCAAAGGGTAGATCTGTCTTTTCGTGTGTCTGGACCCCTGATTGAATTTCCAGTGTTCCAAGGTCAGAAAGTGGAAAAGGGTCAACCATTAGCGCGCATTGACCCAAGGGACTATAAAATAGCAGTTGACGAGGCAAGCGCCCGGCACATTGAAGCTAAGGCAGATTTCCAGAGATACGAGCAACTCTACATAAGAGACGCTGTTCCGTTAGCTGACCTGGATGTCCGCAGGGCAAAGCTGAAAACTGCGAAGGCCAAACTAGATTTAGCCCTGGCTGATCTTAATGACACTTTCTTAAGGGCGCCATTTCGAGGATATGTGGGGGCTAAGTTCGTCGAAAACTACCAGGAAGTAAGAGCATATGAAAATATTCTCAGTCTGCAGGATGTTTCGGAGATAGAAATTGTTATAAATCTTCCCGAAAACGTAATCGCAACGGCTAAGAAGGGAACTATCGAGAGACTTTATGCCTCATTCCAAACAGCGCCCGGGAAAGAGTTCTTAGTTACGTTAAAGGAGATAAGCGCACAAGCGGACCCCCGCACTCAAACGTACAGCGCGACATTTACGATGCCCCAACCAGAAGGGGTCAGGATTCTTCCTGGAATGACGGCACAGGTACATGTAGAAGGATTAGCCGGCGCCGCGGATAATCCATCTTATTTCATCATACCAGCAACAGCGGTATTTGCCGGAGACACAGGCGCTCAATACGTCTGGGTTATAGACAGTCATGACATGATAGTCCATAGAAAGGAAGTGAAGGTTGGTGCCGTGACCGGGGCAGACAGCATAGAAGTACTCGGTGGTTTAAAAACAGGCGATATGATTGCCGTGGCAGGCATATCGCAGCTCCAGGAGGGGATGAAGGTACGGCCAATGGGGCAAGAAGAAAACAAGACTTAGTGAATGAATATAGCCGAATTCTCCATAAAAAAGAACGTTATCACCATTTCCCTAACCCTGGTTCTCCTGATCGCGGGAATTAGGTCATTCAAGAATCTCTCTCGCCTGGAGGATCCCGAATTTACGATAAAAGAAGCCGTAATCACGACACCCTACCCCGGTGCAAGCGCGGCTGAAGTAGAAAAAGAGGTAACTAACGTAATTGAAAAAGCAGTTCAGGAGCTCGGGCAGCTTAAGAGAGAGGAATCAACATCTTCACGCGGAGTATCTATCGTAAAGGCAACGATCAAGGATCAATACGATAAAAATTTACTTCCGCAAGTATGGGATGAGCTCAGACGTAAGGTTAATGACTATCAGAGCCAGCTACCGCCAGGGGCAGGCCCATCCATAGTAAACGACGACTACGGGGATGTATACGGGGTTTATCTGGCTATCACTGGCGAAGGGTACTCCTATGCAGACCTGAAAGACTTCGCAGATCTTCTCAAACGCGAGTTGCTTTTGGTTAAGGATGTTAAGAAAATTGTTCTGTATGGTCAACAGCCGGAAACGGTCTATGTAGAGATGTCCAGACCAAAAATGGCCGCATTGGAGATTTCACAGGAAGACATATACAACGCCCTCAGAGGAAAAAATCTGCCTGTGGATGCCGGAAGACTCGAACTTGGTCCAGAACTGATACCAATAAACCCAACGGGCGAGTTTAAATCTGAAAAGGATTTTGAGGGTTTGCTCATAAGCAGCCACGGCGGAGATAGCCTCGTTTATCTGGGGGATGTTGCAACTATCCGGCGCGATTACAAAGATCCGCCAAGTACCATACTGAGATATGACGGTAAGCCCACGATTGGTCTTGCTATTTCGACGGTGCTGGGTGGAAATGTAGTTCAGATGGGTGAGGAGATAGACAAGAAGCTCGAGGAATTAAGACCGTTGGCACCTCTCGGGATGGAACTGGAGGTAATCTCACTACAATCAGAATCTGTTGTAAAGGCAATAAATAATTTTGTAATAAACCTTATAGAGGCCGTGATCATCGTTATAGTTGTTCTCCTGATCTTTATGGGACTTCGTAGCAGCCTTATTATTGGCGCTGTTTTATTTATCACGATATGCGGAACGTTCCTGTTCATGGGCCTCTGGAATATTACACTTGAACGGATCTCCCTTGGAGCCTTGATCATTGCTCTCGGCATGCTGGTCGATAATGCAATAGTAGTGGTAGAGGGGATGAAGGTTAAGATAGAACAAGGGGCAGACCGTGTCAAAGCCGCAAGTGATGTCGTAGGACAAACGGCGTTACCACTCCTCGGTGCTACAGTAGTCGCAGTTCTGGCGTTTGCCTCTATTGGGACCTCCAAAGACAGCACTGGCGAATATTGCCGCTCGTTGTTTCAGGTAATTTTGATCTCACTTATGCTCAGCTGGGTTACTGCTGTCACGACCACTCCACTCCTGTGCAAGATGTTCCTAAAAGGAAAGGACAAGGCAAATGCTACGGATGCTGAGGACCCTTACGGTGGCAAAATCTTTCAAACATATAAAGGAGGTCTAATTACCGCTATCAGATATCGATGGGTAACGATAGCGATAGTCGTTGGCGTATTCCTCCTCTCACTCTACGGCTTTGGCTTCATTAAACAAATGTTTTTCCCCAATTCTACGCGACCCCAGTTATTTATAGAGACATATTTCCCGGAGGGTACCAATACTAAAGACACCGCTAGGGAATTGGAAAAAGCAGAGAAGTACTTGTCAGGAGTAAATGGCGTGACACATGTCATCACAGCGGTTGGCGGAGGCGACCCACGGTTTCTCCTGACATATGTTCCGGGTAAGCCGTCTAGTAGTTACGGAGTGATACTTGTTTCAGTTGATAACTACAAAGTGATTGACAAAGTCTATCACCAAGTACAGCAACGGCTGGACGAGATCTTGCCCAATGCTGTCGTCAATGTGAGAAAATTTCTACTCGGCCCCGGAGAGGGGGGCAAAATTCAGCTTCGTATTAGTGGGCCTGACCGCACCGTACTGCGTCAGCTTGCCACGAAGGCGAAGGATATACTACGGGCGGATCCGGGCGCTAAGGCCGTCCGCGACGAGTGGAAGGAAAAGATTAAAGTCGTGCGTCCACAACTCGAGGATGCTCAAGCAAGGCAGCTCGGAATAACGCGACGGAATCTCGCAAAAGCGATTGAAGAATCATTCTCCGGCACAACGACAGGCGTCTACAGAGACAAAAGCAGTTTTGAGAACGAACTCCTTCCCATAATAGCCCGGGCGCCTGAACCATCGCGTCTAAATGCCAGTTCCATGCAAAACATTCAAATCTGGAGTCCTGCTGCTCAGCGTATGATTCCCATGGGCCAGGTCCTTTCCGGATTCAATACTGAGACCGAAGACGCCAACATAGGTAGAAGAAACAGGGTAACGATGATCAAGATACATGCCGACCCGAAATCTGAACTTCCCAGTGAACTTTTGGCGCGTGTAAAGCCACAGATAGAAAAGGCTCTTAAGGTAGACGTTGGAAAGATCACGGGGACCGATTTTGGTCCCGAAGATGACCCATTCGAAGATTTTAATCATGAGGTTATACCAATAAGAGAGTCAGACCAGTTACCTCTCATGGGTATGCAGGGGTACTACATCGCGTGGGGAGGTGAAGCAGAGGACTCGGCAAGAGCGCAAGCGTCCCTTAAATCGACCATCCCGGTATTCATAGGTATGATGGTTCTCATAGTTATCTTTCTCTTTAACGCCGTCCGACAACCCCTGATCATATGGCTTACCGTACCGCTGGCTATCATCGGTGTGACGGTCGGGCTATTGATCTTTAAGCAACCCTTCGGATTCATGGCACTCCTTGGAATGCTCAGCCTATCTGGAATGCTTATAAAAAATGCAATTGTCCTAATTGATCAAATAGATACTGAGATCAGGGAGGGCAAAGAAAAATACTGGGCGGTTGTAGACTCGGGTGTTAATCGTATGCGTCCAGTGATGATGGCAGCGTTGACGACAATACTCGGCATGATACCTCTTCTACAGGATGCTTTCTTCGTCTCTATGGCGGTGACGATCATGTTCGGATTGCTTTTCGCAACTATGCTTACCCTCATTATTGTACCTGTACTGTTTACAATCTTTTTCAAAATTCCGTCTTCCACCTGATAATATCGAAAATCTAAATCGCATGCGGATTTTAAATTGAACATTTCTTGTTTATATTATTAGATATGGTACGACTTGGGACGATAAAGTCATTCTTAGCAAGTCTTCTTATAATTGCGGCCTTATATTTTTCGCTCTCAGGATACGTGTTATCACAATCGACGGGGGGCGCACCGGATGGCGGCTCTGCAGGCAACCAGCCGCCTACAGGTGGTTCGCAACAACCCGCAGTCATCCAGGGAGAATCGGACGCGCCTTGGTATTACTACTGGCCTGATGAAAACTTAAATCCGTTTGGAATGTCCACACTCGGAACTGAAGGAGGAGGTTCAACATTTGGAAAGAGCACGGAGAGGCCCAGCAATCTTCAAGTTAATCCCCCTATGCAGGAACAAATGCAGAGCCAAGAGAATGTTGACGATGTAACAAATAAGGTTCCCCTTGAAGATACGCTAAGCTCTCAAGAATCAATTTCTATTTCAGCCCCTTCAACCGGGGCAAAAAAAGGGCCTATCTACAAGTGGGTGGATGACAACGGTGTAATACAGGTAACAAACGACCTCGGTTCAATCCCCGCTAAATATCATGACAGGATTACGACTGAAAAAGAACAAGAACAAATCGAATAATAAATTGGAAAACTGACTCATCCAAAGTCCATTTGCCAAGAATTAAACGGAGCATCTAAACTAGCACCCCTAATCATTCGAGAAATGGTAGATTCACTATTTTAATGTGGACACTTGTAAGAAATTCAATTATTATTTTAGCCCTTAACCATATTAATAATCCAGAAGAAATGCAGGAGGAAAAGAAGTGCCAAGGCACACTTATTTTTTTACACTGTTGACGATCTGTAGTCTGCTTCTCACGTTATGTACAGCGATGGCTCAAGATCCTGTGCAGGTTTCACCAGATGTCTATAAACTAATTCTGGATAACGATCAAGTCCGGGTGCTTGAATATCAATCTAAGCCGGGGCAAATCGATGGAATGCATTCCCACCCAACTCGGTTGGCATATACTCTTACACCTGTAAAGCTAAAGGCCGTGGCTCCCGATGGTACCATTACCGAAGTCGATGCGAAGGCCGGAGAGGCCTTTTGGCTTGGCCCGGTGACAAACTCGATTCAAAATGTTGGAAAGTCTGACGCAAGGATTTTAATAGTAGAAATTAAGGAACAACAGAGACGCTCGACTATACCGCTAAAACAAACTGACCCATGGGGTTCACCCTGGTAACCAATAAAGTCTGCATTCGAGAATCAACACAAGGGCACAGTTTTGTTTTAGATTTAGACCAAAGACTTATGTTTTCCCAATTTCCCAGACCCCAGTAACCCTTCTTTTAATTAAGAACGCTATACCCCCTCCCCGTCATGCAATTTCTATAAATTTGTTCATAACCTTTATTACCTTCGTACACTCCCTTAGCTCCACCGGCTACACCGCCTATAACCGAACCAAGGGCTAGACCCTTGACAGTATCACCAGCAATTACTCCAATTAATGATCCGGTGCCTGCTCCGACCGCGCCTCCAATTAATGCATCTTTCGCCACCGATTTCGTAGTACTTGTGTTAGCCTTAGCTAATTCGCGACATTCTGCACGATCCTGATAATATTTATCATCATTTCGTACAGACTGGGGGTCAACTACGGGACTATAAGTAGCACATGACGCTAACATGACCATGATTGAAAAGGCAAATATTACTTTTGTCATCTAAATTAACCTCCTAATTTTTATTTGAGATCCTTATGATATTCAATGCCAAGCGATTGGAGTTTCCACTAATTGAACATCCAACCTCGATTTAGTGCTTAGCCTCTACTGCGACTTCTACAACGTCGCCGCCCGCCGGTCCAACAAGGGTAAATCCTTCCAACGACTTATAGTCACCTAACACGTAATCTCGAATAGTTAACACACATTTAGTAACACCATTCTCAGGAAAACATGAGTTTGACACCATGTTCCCAGCCAGGCTCATCTTACCATCTTTTGCCAGAACGGATGGTTGCAATCCAAAACTGTGAACATCAAAACCGCCTTTATCATTTTTGGAAACGTGAAAATCACCTTGGAATTCTACGTCACGGGTCGTAAATGTCTCTTGTCCCTTATTTTCAATAGAAGTCTTCCTAACCTGTTCAGATATAATAGCAGAACCACCCAAATTATGTACCACGTCCCAAACATCAATTGCAATCTTTTGTTGAATTTCCCCATTCTTGCTGGTTGTGATTAGTATCTTTACAGGTAGTTCAAATTGACCGTCGTCAATATCAATAGCTCTCCCAAAAATCCTTTCTTTTCTAACATCCGTTCCATCCTTCTTTACCTCACTTACAAGCGTCTTCCCTGCTAGCAAACTATCGTATAGCTGCCTGAACTCACTCACAGTTAAATTTGAAGCTTTTGCCTGAACATTCGACCAACACAAGATCAAGACTACCAATGACACTGAAGTTATTAGAAGAGTTCTATTCATCTACTACCTCCTTGATTCATAACATCCGAATTTAAAATATTATTTTACCGATGCAACGTGTTAATGCAAGAAAACATTTCAAAATAGCCAACTACTGTTGGGGCAAATGCTGGAGGACAAATTTCATAATTGTATCCATTCTAACATAACCCTTTATTTTTTTAGTAACGAGATCTTCAACGACCGGCATCCATTTGATACCGTGAAGTCTCATGGTTGCGGCAACTGTAGGAGTGTCGTCATCTACTGTGACTATGATTGGATCTGACTTCATAAATTCAACCACTCTGGTATGACGTTTAACCCCGGAGTCCACAGCGCGCCCAAAATCTGTCCTGGTTAAAATACCTTTCAATATGCTATCATCATCAACAACGCAACAATATTCCAGAGGCTTTTCAATTAGTAGATTAAGCGCATCTTCAAATGTATTATCGGTGCTCAGTTGCGCAATCACAGGTTCAATAAACGAAGAAAACGGCTGGTTATCCAGAATTTTAAATGCTAATGGAAATTTTTGCCAGAGATCTCCGCTCCTTCTTTTCACGGCATCGGCAAGAATTTCACGAAAAGGGGCCAGTGCGCTCGAAATTTGTTGAAAAACGTTTCTTCCCATTACAAGCACCTCGACGGGAGTTCGTGCACGTATGCTTGCGTTGCGAGGACGATTATCAATCAACGCCATTTCCCCAAAAAAATCACCCGGACCCAGAACGGCTAGGATGTCTGGTGATTCACCTCCATTACCGCCTCTAACCACCTCTACTTCACCATTCGATATTACGAAAAAATTTGTCCCAGGGTCACCTTCCATAATAATATAGTCTCCGGGTTCATAGTGAGCCCTCGATATACGCTCTGTAGGATCAGCCTTTGGGTGGGCTAAATTACGTGAATAAAAAAGGTCCCAGGCCCAATCAAAGCCAACTTTTACTCTATGGGACAACGAAGGTAGTTTAAGCATGTAGACTGTCCGCCATATAAACCAGGCGATAAAACCTGAAAAATGCATTCCGAATAACTCAGCGACCGCGCGATGTCCACCAATTGCACACAGCTGACCGATTGGCTTGAAGTGAAACGGTTTTGTTCCTTTTTCATTTAAAACCTGAATAATATTATTTGCAGCCTGCCTGCCCTGCCTTTCGGCAAACTGGCCAGTTGGAGGACTAGGATTTCCGTCAAAGGAATTGACTATATGAGCGCAGTCTCCAATTGCCCATACGTTAGTGCATCCTTTGACTCGCATATCAGGCTCGGTAAGTACACGTCCTCGTTCCTTGGGAACTTCTAGCCTAGCCAAAAATTGAGAAATAGAATTACCAATTGTACTGACAGCTGTACCGCCCTGAATTAACGTATCTCCACTTACACCTACTCCCTGAGGAGTCACAAAAGATACTCTGGTGTTCAAAACTATCTTAATTCCGGCCTCTTCCATCTTAACTTTGGCAAAATCACGAAGCTTGGTGCTTACCTCGGGAAGAAGCTGATCCCTGGAATGTATTATAGTCACTGAGATATCCTCAGGACTGATATTCTTGTAAAATTTCTGGGTCTCTCTTACCAAATCATTGATCTCTCCAGCAACCTCTACTCCGCTGAAGCCTCCACCTATAACTATGAAAGAGAGATACCAACGTCTCAGTTCAGGATCGTCACAGACCTCCGCATTCTCCATCTGTTGCATAATATGGTAACGCAGCGCAATAGCATCACCCACATTTTTGAGAGGAAAAGAATGGTCAGCCATACCGGGTATAACACCAAGATTCACAACCGATCCACTAGCTATCACAAGATGATCATAACTCATCACACCAACTCTGCTTTCCAAACCTTCGTATTCGACGGTATTATTCACAAGATTTATTTTATTGATATCCTCAGTCCGACAAAGTACGCCGGGCAACATCTGCCTAAGCGAAACGGCTACCGAATCAGGGTTTATTGACGCTCCTACAACTTCAGCTAAAAGCGGTTGAAAAACCATATAGTTTTCACTGTTGAAGAGAACTATTTCGTATTCCTCCCTTGACAGTAGATTAGACAGGGTTTTGGCACACTTTACGCCGGCAAAGCCTCCTCCGATTATTACGATCCTCTTGGAAGGCATTGAAGCAATCCTCTAATATTTGTTTAAGTCTTAAACGATGAGATGATACTTAATCTTCTATAATAGTGTCAACACAAATATCGTTACCAAAATGAATAACCGTGGGGGAAAGTGCGGGGTATCAGCACATAAACAAGCAGCCTCTTAAGTTGCTGTGAGGAGCCCTGAATCGTGAGCCCGTCGAAATATCGGAGGGTCGAAGAGGACAAAGTAATCTCAGACAGGGAACAAGATGAGATTGCTTCGGGATAAAACTCCTCGCAAAGACGGAATAGTAGCAAGCCTGGATTCCCAGTTAACCCCACCGGCAATATGCGGGGACAGGCCTTGTCGGGACCCAGCCCCTGTTGTCATCCCCGAGAATTCCCCGGTAGGGACATACGGGGACAAGAGTGATCGGGGGATCCGCGCCTTTTTGTCATCCCCGAGGACTTTAATCGGGGATCCAGAGGCAAAAGCATGGATTCCCGCTTACAATCCGCGAGAATGACAAAGACACCAAGGGATGGATCTGCGATTAACCCTGTACTCGAATATTCTTATCCGGTAGCGGTTGGGAATAGGAAATAACAGGGGCGTGAGATTGCTCAATTTCGGACTTTACCCCATATCAAAGGACAAATTTGTCGATCACGCCGGAGACGGTCTAGCAAGCTAACAGGAATTCGCAAGTTCAACATCCTTTTAACTTTCTTAATTTATTCAGGTTTCTGATATCATCTTCAATTCTTTCAAGAGGAGTCTCAACTATGAGATCTATGGCCTGTAAATCGGGATTATTTACAATGTTTCTAAAACCCGCTAACCCTATAAACCCTTCTCCTACATGTTCATGTCTATCCTTCTTACCGCCTAATCTAACCTTTGAGTCGTTACCATGTAAAAGTTTTAATCTGTCTAAACCAATCATAGAAGAAAATTCTCTTATGACCTTGTTCAGTGCCTTCTTCGTCCTGATATCGTATCCAGCCGCTAAAAGGTGTGCAGTGTCTAGGCAAACCCCCAATTCGGCATTCCCTACCTTTTGGAGGATCTCATAGAGCTCTCCAAAAGTTTTACCGATTGTCATCCCCTGTCCGGCCGAATTTTCCAAAAGGAGCTTAGTCTTATAATTTGACTTCTCCAAAACAATATTTAATCCCTCTACAACTCTACGAATTGCTTTCTGACTTCCCATCTCCTTAGCACTGCCCATATGGGTCATTACATAAGTCGCTCCAATCAAATGCCCCCTTCTGAGTTCCTCATTGATTATTGCAATGGAAGAGCTTCTTATGTTTTTATCTTCTGAGGCAAGATTGATATAATAAGGAGTGTGAATGTAGTAATCTGCCAATGCGTATCTTGAGCACGCTGTCAAAAAAGATTCCACAGTTTTCCTGTCAAGTCGAGGAGGATTCCCGCCTCGGGGGGACCGGGTAAACATCTGAAAACACTCGCAACCAACTTTATTAGCTCGCTCGGGAGCCTTTTCGATTCCCCCGGCTATTGAGACATGGGCACCAAATTTCATCTGAGTGTTTAAAGACAGAAAGAAATATTATGGGAATTAATTATAAGATTACTAACTTCAGTATCTTAGGTGAGTATTGTATGAATTTCTCCACAAAGATAACTGTAAGTCCGTTCAGGGCTAGATATCGACCGAATACCCATTTATACAATCCAAAAACTCTTATCAATTTTGGTTTCTTAGCCACTTTTCCATCCATTCTTTGGTTTTTTCGGCATGATCCTTGCTGGAAGTATAGGATATAGTTTCATTGCCAAGATAAATACCCCAGTATTGTATCGGTTTATTCTTATCTTTGATAACTTGGTCCGTTCCATCCAAGCCAGGAAAAAAATTGATGTCTCGGCTTGGGGTTACTTCAAGTGGCGCTATTGTTATAGACAATTTTTCATTCCCTCCCATTGTTAATATAAGTCAAATAATCGTCGGGTCGAATTAAATAAATTCGAATTACCCCTTAATTTATACACGTTAATGTTTTTTTCAAGCAAACATTCAAAATAACGCAATTAAGATATCTCATTTTCTCTGGTCGATATACGATTAATTATAATCTTTTATTGACATAGGAAAATATTTTATTAAGAATATTCACGTTTTATTTTTTTTAGTCAGGAACTCTACTAGGCATAACCATTAGGAGGTAAGTTCGTGGTACCTAAGAGCGCCTTTGTAACAAAAGGAGTGGGCAAGCATAAAGAAAAGTTAACTAGCTTCGAGATGGCGCTTCGAGACGCAAGGATTGCCGAATTCAACCTCGTTAAAGTATCAAGCATTTTCCCCGCAAAATGCAAGCTGATATCTACCTCGGGCGGGCTAAAGCTTCTCAAGCCCGGACAAGTCGTTTATGTGGTCATGAGTGAGAACGCGACGGATGAACCAAACAGGCTTGTTGCAGCTTCCGTAGGAATGGCGATTCCAAAGGATCCGAATCGCTATGGGTATCTTTCTGAACACCACAGTTTTGGCCAGAATGACACGCTCGCGGGCGAATATGCGGAGGACCTTGCGGCTTACATGCTGGCGACAATATTGGATGCGCCATTTGATCCTGACAAGAGCTATGATGAACAGAAAGATATTTGGAAGATAAGTGGCCATACTGTTAAGACGAGAAACGTAACACAATCTGCCGTTGGTGATAAGAATGGTCTATGGACAACGGTGGTTGCCGCCGTTGTATTTGCGGTATAAGAATCGGGGGGTCGTTAAATAAAATATCGTTAATGTTCGAACATTTCTCGCGCAGCTGCCAACGTTTTTTCCGTAATCTTGATGCCACCCAGCATCCTGGCGATTTCCTTGATAATCTCCTCTTCACCTAGTTCTTTGATATCAACCTTAGTCGAATCATACTGAAATTCTTTTGTCACCTTGAAATGTATATCCGCAAATTTCGCGACCTGAGGAAGGTGAGTTATACAAATTATCTGATGCCTTTTTGAAAGACTTTTAATCTTCTTGCCAACAGTCTCTGCTACTGCCCCCCCGATACCAGAGTCCGCTTCATCAAATATTAATATAGACCCGCCTTCCGCCCTTGAGATTACCTCTTTTAAAACCAGCATTATTCGTGAAAGCTCTCCTCCGGAAGCAACCTTTGATAGAGGCCGGGGTTTTTCATCAGGATTGGCAGAAAAGAGAAAAGTAATCTTATCATAACCATCTGAAGAGATTGCCTTTCTATCGAAATCGATGAGTAACCTACCCCCTTTTATACCCACTTCCTCAAGACGCTTTTCGACTTGCCTCGACAATCGTCCTGCCGCATTTAATCTTGCTTTCGAGAGTTCTCTTACACCATAATCCACCTTACTTTTCAGAAGATCCACATCAGCTTGTAACCTTTTCTCCTTCTCTTCGAAATCGGTTAGATTTAATAGTTCTTCTCCCATCTCTTCTCGCTTCTCAATTAACTCTTCAATCGTATTACCGTATTTTCTCTTTAATCTCTTTATTTCTAGTAGGCGATCCTCAATTTGACTCAATCTCTCTGGACTATAATGAATTTTAGAGCAATAATCTCTAAGACGAAAAGCCGAATCTTCAATCTCGGACATTCCCCTTTCCAGGGCTTCAGATAAACCTAGTAAACTCTCGTCCACCTTCGCAGCATTATCTATGCTGCTTTTAACCCTTTTCAATTTATCAATTATCGATTCATCACTTTCGTACACAATTTCGTATGCCTCTTTTGAAACTGAAAATAGTTGTTCGGCGTTCGACAACTTCAATTTCTCCCGTTCAAGCTGCTGATCCTCTCCAACCTTTAGATTCGCCGAATCAATTTCGCTACACTGAAACCTTAAAAAATCCTGTTTTTTCACTTGGCCATCATAGCGCATTCTCATTTCCTCTAGTTCCTTTTTGACCTCAACATATTCCCGGAAAAGCTCAGAAAAGCTCAAGCAAATTTCCATCAATCCACCGAATTCATCAAGGACTTTCAATTGATTACCTTCTCTTAGAAGACTCTGATGCTCGTGCTGGCTGAATACATCAATGATTCCATTTGTTATTTGACCAAGCATCCCAATTGTGGCCAAGTTACCATTGATATACACTCGTCCTTTTCCACTGACAGAAAAAACCCTCTTGATCAAAACCTCACCGCCGCCAGTTTGAATCCCTAAGGAACCCAGCCTTCCCAAAAACTCGCTATCATCGCTTATATCAAAGAGGGCCTCAACCTGGGCCTCATCCTCCCCGGATTTAATAAGGTCGGACGACGCCCTGTCACCAAGGATAAAATTAATCGCATTGACGATTATGGATTTTCCCGCCCCTGTCTCCCCAGTAACGATGTTTAGGCCACTGCCGAAATTTATGGTTATGTCGTCAACAATGGCAAAATTCTTAAGGGTAAGTCCGAGAAGCATTAAATCTAATCAATAAAGCTTTTTAGCATTCCGCCAACGTCAGAACCTTCAAGTTTTTCGAGAGATCTCTTCTCAATCTGTCTGATCCTCTCGCGTGTAAGACAAAAATACCTGCCAATTTCATCCAGTGTATACGTTGTTTCAAAGCCAATCCCAAATCTCATCTTTAGGATCTGCTCTTCTCTTGATGATAAATTTGACAAAGCAACTCTCATCTTATCTGAAAGAGTCGCTTTGGCAACTGCTGAGTCAGGTGTTGGTGACTCCTCATCAGGTATAAATTCCATAAGTGTAGTTTTCTCGCCGTCAAGTATGGGAGAATCGAGATGTACAACGTCCTTTGTGGCATCTATAACCCTTTTCACTCCCTCTATAGAGATACCAGATTTCTTAGAAATCTCCTCTGGAAAAGGCTTTCTTCCAGTTTCTCTATGGATAAGTGAGGTTATTTTATGCACCTTACTTGCCTGCTCCAGGACATAGACAGGTACCCTGATTGTTCTTGTCTGATCCAGTAACGACCTGGAAATGGCCTGGTGGATCCACCAAGATGCATAAGTTGAGAATTTAAAACCCTTTCTATGATCAAATCGCTCCACTGCCCTCATTAAACCAACGTTTCCTTCTTGAATAAGGTCAGGCAGAGGCAGTCCCCTGCCCATATACCTCTTGGCTATGCTTACAACAAGCCTCAAATTGGCCTTGACGAACCTTTCCTTAAACCGTCGAGCCCTTGTCTGATAAGCTTTAGTTAACACACTATAACTTCGGATACGACCCGGAGTAAGATCTACGCTCATGCCCTTCTTGCTTTTGTACTTCTTCCCTGAATGACCCCTTTTGAACTTTCCGAGAGAAAAAGCCTTCAAACCAGATATTACTTCTTCCAAAGGTTCGCCAAGCTTACTCTTGAAGACCTTTTCAAGAATTTTTTTTGCCTCCTTCGCCCTAGCTTCACACTTCTTTATTTTAGCAGACACTTCTACTTCCTGCTTCGGCGAAAGAAGTGGCTCGGTTCCCATCTCCTTGAAATATACTTGAAGCAGTCTAAACTCATCGTCAGGTGTCCACTCCTTTTTCTTTTTTCCAGTTGCGCCATCCTTTGAGCTTTCTAACTGAAGATCGAACCCTTCATCATTTAATTCAGACATAATGCTCTCATCTATATCTAAAGGAATAAAGAAGCCCTCCTTTAAGACATCGACTTCCTCTAATGGGTAATCATTATGAGAATTTTTCTTGATCTTGATCCTTTTATTCGTATCCTTAGAAATTGATTTTACTCCCTTACTTACCTGTACTGAAATATGATTGCGCGAATTTGTTTTTAGTCTTCTTCGTCTCACTCAACATCCTCCTTGTACTAATTTAATTTCGTATTTGTCCATCCCCATAAATTATGTATTTTGTAACCGTAAGCTCTTCCAACCCCATAGGGCCATAGGCATGGAGTTTTGAAGTACTGATGCCGATCTCTGCACCCAAACCAAGCTCAAATCCATCACTAAACCTGGTAGATGCATTAACCAGAACGGTTGATGAATTCACACTATTCAAAAAGTACTGAGCATTATGATAACTTTCAGTTATGATTGCCTCCGTATGGTTCGATCCATATTTCTCGATATGCGATATTGCATCCTCCATGTTAATAACAACCTTAACGTTTATTATCAAATCCAGGTATTCGTTATACCAATCCCCCTCAGTTGCATCTTTGACAAGCGGAACAATCTGTTTAGTTCTGTTGCAACCACGAATTTCAACCCTCTCGGCCTCAAGTCTTTTGACGAGTCTGGGAAGAAATTCTTCTGCTATACCCTCATGGACAAGTAAAGTCTCCACAGCATTGCATACGCCTGGCCTTTGAACCTTGGCATTGATACAAACGCTCTCAGCCATTTCCAGATCAGCGTATTCATCAACAAAAATATGGCATACCCCCTTATAGTGCTTCAATACTGGAATCCTTGAGTTCTCAGTGACAAACCTTATCAGCCCCTCCCCTCCTCTGGGTATTATAAGGTCAATAAGATTCTCAAGCTTCAACATCTCTAGAACAAAAGACCTATCAGCAACGGGAACCACTTGTATCGAATCTTCGGGAAGATCAGTCTCGTCAAGGGCTTTCCTTAGCAATTCCCCGATGGCCAGATTAGATCTTATTGATTCTGACCCCCCCCTCAGAATCACAGCATTGCCAGCTTTTATACATAAACCCGCACCATCCACGGTTACGTTAGGCCTAGCTTCATATATTATTCCAATTACACCGATAGGTATCCGCATCTTTCCAACGATTAGCCCATTTGGTCTTTTCCACATTCTGAGAATCTCACCAACTGGATCACGAAGGGCAACAATCTCCCTCAAGCCATCTGACATGGCCTTTATTCGGGCGGGACTAAGTGTAAGTCTGTCAATGAAGGCAGAAGACAGACCTTTATTTCTAGCGTCTTCTATGTCCTTATTATTCTCTTCTAGTATAAAACTCGATTCAGAAGAGATCAGCCTGGACATAGCTAACAGGCCTTCGTCCTTGGAACGAGAAGTTACTTTGGCTAGAGAATTAGAGGCATCTTTTGCTTTTAGAGCAATTTCATTCGCTATCTGTGTAAATTGAGTATCTTGTAATGAACTTCGGGTTTTTATTTCCGACATTTAGATAATATTTATCCTTTGACAGCGTTTCACAAGCCATTATAAATACAATGATAGTATATATTGAAAGTCAATGTCAAGCATTATTTTCATAGGTGTCATTGATAACCTGACCTTCCAAAACTAAATTGATGTAATGTTCTTAACTTGCCGAAATTATTTATATTTGCTCGGCTTATAGGCTTATTCATCTCTTTTAACGAGAATCGGAAGATTTTCATAAATATGACGTTCAGATAATCTAAGCCATTTTGAGCAAATATTAGACACCTATATCAGGACTACACTCTTAATGCGCCTAAGATAGTAATCGCAAGTTGCTTTAATTATAAAGGAATTTGGGGCTATTGGAATAATTTAAGTAATTATAGACGTATCAATTCAAGATTCCATACAGACCTATTGCATTATCATCATAAACAAAAACTGTTGAATGATGTAAGTAGGTTAAGACTCTATTATCTCAACCATTCCGATATCTATTTCCACCGAAATGGCTCTCTTAATAAGATCAACTGAGAGTATCAGCTTATTTAACCCTCTCCTCTTTAAAATTCTTCCAACTATCCCCTGAAGGGGCCCGTGGGTCACGATCACCATTTCCCCCTCTTTCAAATAGGGATGTGGATCGAATGGCACCTTGCTCTCAAGGAGCTTCCTTATCGAGTCGATCTGATCCTCTGGTATTGGAGCAGGCGTTCCGGATATACCAAGAATCCTAACTATCCCAGGGGTATTGAGAATATTTAATTTATAGTCCAGCGTTGTGTTTACAAAGAGGTATCCGGGGAAAAGTGGTAAAAGAACCCTTTTCTTTCTATCTTTCCATTGACTTGTAATCTCTCGAAGGGGTAAAAATGTTTCTATTTGTTTCTGTTTAAGGGCGCTGTCTGCAGCCTTTTCGTGCCTAACTACAGTGTATACGGCATACCAACACCTCTTTTTTTGACCGTAATCCGTATCAGAATTAGCTTCCGGCACTGAAGATCCCGCCATAAAGGTACTTTTAACTTAATATCTCAACAAAGGATTCAGATAAATATGACTCAATATTCTCTTCCAATAATAATGACAAGCCTCAGTTTTTAAAATATCTTTTTGCGTCTTATAAAAGTTAATACATTAGCACAACTAATTAAAGTTGCGTCGATAAAGCAGCTTTCAAAATAAATATCATCCATAGATACTTGAGCATTTCAATCTAGTATACCGAGCACCGTACATTTGAAAAATTGATCAACAAAATTAATCATCTTTAATATACGTCTTAAGCCGGTGTTTTCTAAAAATAATTTGACAAATCAACGGCTTAGAAGAAAACTTAACCGGAAAATAAAAGCTTGGAGGCTGTAAAATTGGAAAGGACACTCTCTATAGTTAAACCTGATGGCGTCAGAAGGAATTTGATCGGTGAGGTCTTGACTCGGTTTGAAAGTGCCGACCTTAGGTTGATTGGATTGAAAATGATAAGTCTCTCAAAAAAACAAGCAGAAGGATTTTACGCTGTACATAAAGACAGGCCATTCTTCTCGAGTCTTACGAATTTCATGTCCTCTGGGCCTTGTGTAGTTATTCTACTTGAAGGTGAGAATGCGATAAACAAGCTGCGCGAAATAATGGGTGCGACAAATCCTCAAGAAGCCGTCAAAGGAACAATTAGAAGCGATTACGCATCCAATATAGAACAGAATATCGTTCACGGGTCTGACTCTCCTGAATCAGCCCTATTTGAAATAAAATACTTTTTCAATGACCTAGAGACTTGTGAAAGGGAGTCCTGATAGTAAAAAAAATACCCCCCAACTTAATCCACTCCCACAGGTGTGGGAGGAGAATTTTACCCCCTAAAGGGAGATCAATACGGGGCGGTACATTAATTTATATTGCAGTTATTATATTTTTTCTCGCCCTCAACCACAACGAATAAATGGTCGTATAATTAATTATCAACAGCCCATTCCACCTAAAAAAGGTAAGTGAATTTTAAATCCTTCCCCTTTGAAAAAGGGGGAAGGCTAGGATGGGGTTAGTAGAAAATGACTAGAAACATCGCAACGAATTGGGTTATGCAGAGATGTAACCCCCACCTTAGTCCTCCCCCAACACGTTGGGGGGAGGAGATATTGGAGTATAAAGACTTAATAGGGACTAACGTTTCCTACTTTTGAATATCCCCGAAGGATAAGGGTGGATTATAATTGGTACACGTACTTCGATCCCGCTGAAAATCCAGGAAATCTAGAAACTATCCCTTCCCCTTGTAAGGGGGAAGGTTAGGAAGGGGGTTAACAAATGCTTGTTAATAGATCAAGGGATTTGAGAAAAAATCCTACAGACGCAGAAAGAAAATTGTGGGCCCATATTCGGCTTCGTCGGATGGGAGGGTATAAGTTTAGAAGACAGCATCCTTTAGGACCATTCATAGTTGACTTTGTCTGTTTAGAAAAGAAATTAATTATTGAAGTGGATGGAGGACAACATGACAAATTCAAATTTTATGATGCTAAGCGTGATAGATGGCTGGAAGACAAGGGTTTTAAGGTACTACGATTTTGGAATAATGAGGTGTTGCAGGATATCGAGATTGTAATGGAAGTGATAGCTGGTGAATTGGGTTTTGGGGGATAATGGTCACCCCTACCTTCCATCCTCCCCCGTCAAGGGGGAGGAGATTATCCATGTATCCGTTCGCACGCCGAATGTCAGCGTTCGTATGGTTTCGAAGCCTGGAGGGCTCCTTTGGTTGAGACATAACCACCTTAAATCATAAGCTTTTCAATTATATCGGTACTGTTTTCGTCTATCAGAAGAGACGATCTGCTCAAATCTAGAATTTCCCCGATTTCAGCATCGAATATCTTCCCGAATTCCTTCGCAAAGCAATGCGCGACCTGCCTGAGCGGAATTGTACCGTTAATCAATTTCTTTATGGATGTAACAACCCCCTCACTAATGCCGCAGGGCACTATCAGAGAAAAGTTATCGAGGTCATTGCTCACATTCATTGCCACTCCATGCATAGACGTATGTTTACTCACCTGGATACCTATTGAGGCGATCTTTTCTCTGCCAACCCAAACACCCGGGTACTTTTCCCTCCTCTCCGCCACTATATCAAAATATTTAAGGACTTCTATGATTGTTTCCTCCAATAAATGGACATAAGATCTAATCCCCAACTTAAAACCCCTCAGATTTATTATTGGGTATCCAACGAGCTGGCCCGGCCCATGAAAAGTGACATCTCCCCCACGGGATGTCTTATGTACGGCAATACCCCTTTCTTTTAGATATTCTTCGGTGTACAGGATGTTACTATTTTTACCGAACCTTCCAACCGTAATAACTGATCTATGTTGGACAAGCAAAAGAAATCCTGTTGTATCTGAGCTTAGACGGGACACCTTTTCGTGTAATATACTCTGCAGGTCAATGCCAAAAGAGTACTCTACATCTTCGAGGTATATCCATTCAACGTAGCGTCGTATCATATTGTTTCCCTTTGTAGACTACCAAACTATGATCTTAGATAAATTGCCGAAGCGTTGCTAATGAAATATAATTAATCCATAAACTCCTTCCAGTTTTCAAGATGAAAAAGAAGACACCAAATAGAATCAATATGCAAAGTCTTTACAGTAATCTTGATAACAATGTGGTCAGACCCGTCTATTTTTTCACTGGAGAACAAACATTTTTAACAGAACAGGCCATTGATAGATTAAAAAAGCACATCTTAATTAAGAACCCCGAGCTTAACTACTTGCTTTTTCACGGCGATACAGCATCTGCAGAGGATATTATCTCTTTGGCACAAACCTACCCGATGTTTGGAAACAAGAGGCTCATCTTATTGAAAAATGCGGAGAAATTATCTACGTCTGAGCTGAAAGCGTTTGAAAAGTACTTTCAATCACCTTCGTCGTTTACTTGTCTGGTATTTCAATTCAATAACACTAAGGGTATAGAGAATAAAAATAATGAGAATATTTTTATAGTCGATACGACAGTTGATAAAAACAACATGCATTCATCGATCAGGGAAATCGCTGCAGAGTGCGGTCATGATATAACGAACGAGGCGGTTCTGCGTTTGACATCCCTAATAGGCGAAAATTTGCAGGACATCAAGACAGAGATAGAAAAACTATCACTATACACTGCTGGCAAAAAGAAAATCGACGCTGCCGATGTAGAAAGGATTACAGAAAAAATCAAGTTTGAAAATATCTTCCAACTATTAAATTCAATTGCCAAAAAGGATATGAAAAATGCACTAAGAGCATTGCTGGATCTTGAATTGAAGAACGAGGACCCTCTATCGATACTTAACATGTTGAGCTGGAGATTTAGACTTATCTGGAGAGTAAAGGAGCTTATTGAGAAGAAATTCACAAAGGAGCAAATTCTTAAGGAAGTTAAAATTTCGTCGGGAGCCCTGTACTATGCAAGGGAACATGCAAAAAACCTTACTTCGGCGGAGATCAGGGAAATAATGAAAAGTCTCTACCAGGTGGATAAAAAATTAAAGACCAGCTCTCTTCCAAGTCATCAGATTCTCACAAAATTAGTTTTGGAAATGTGCAGGTAACAATTAAAATGGTTACGTAGAAGAAGCTTGTTGTAATGATTTTGACAGGTTAGATACCTTTTTTGAGAACCTGGATATGTTTCGTGATGCCGTCCCTTTATGAATTACACCCTTTGAACCAGCCTTATCAAACTCGGCCATCGTAACCCTTAAGATCTCTTGCGCCTTAGCAACATCATTAGCATCGATAGCGGAGCTAATGCTTTTAGCAAGGGTCCTCAGTTTCGAACGCGTATTCATATTCCTGGATCTTCTTTTCAAGTTCTGCCGGTGCCTTTTAACTGCCGATTTCTTTCTATTAGACATGTTTACCACGCTGTTGAAAAAGTTAAAATGATATTCTTCAGATATTCGAAAGTTTGTCAAATCCAGATAAACTCTGATAGAAACTATCTATTCATCTTCACTCGATAAATAAATTATGTTATATTCGGGTAACGATATAGGAGGCTACGCGATGAAATTCTTCCTGGACACCGCGAACCTGGATGAAATAAGGGACGCCGCTAGTATTGGAATTCTGGACGGTGTAACCACAAACCCTACCCTGGTTTCAAAACAAGGAGAACAGAAGGGATTTAAACAATTGGTAAAGGAAATATGCGAGATTGTAGATGGACCGGTAAGCGCTGAGGTAATAAGCACTGACATAGAGAGAATGCTCGACGAAGCCAGAGACCTTGCCGAAATTCACCCACATGTTGTTGTAAAAATGCCTCTTACAGAAGACGGAATCAGGGCAACAAAGATCGTATCTGATGAGGGAATTAAAGTTAATGTCACACTTGTGTTTTCACCTTCACAGGCATTAATTGCCGCTAAAGCGGGCGCGACCTATGTAAGCCCATTTGTTGGAAGGCTTGACGATATCTCGGAAATTGGTATGAACATAGTGAAAGATATCGTTGATATCTACAAGAATTATGCCTTTAACACCCAGGTATTAGTAGCAAGCATCAGACATCCTGTACATGTAGTTGAGGCCGGAAAGGCAGGAGCACATGTTTCGACCATGCCCTACAAGGTTTTCAAGCAACTCTTAAAGCATCCATTAACAGATGCTGGCCTCGAAAGATTTCTGTCAGATTGGAAAGATGTGAAAAGATGATTTCAGGTGATGACAGGTTTGTTTCCAATCCTTATGTTTTCTCCATGCGGGGTTGGAAAACCCCGCCTATCCTTATTGATAAAGTATTTGTTACGGATAGTCGGGACATTCTTGTCCCGATAGGCTTGCGATTCGATTAATTTGTGAGGACGTTCCGGTTGTCATCCCCGAGCACTTTTGTCGGGGATCCAGCTGGATGTCTATGGATTCCCAATAACTGCGTTTGGGAATGACAGACCCTGAGAGTAGTTCAACTTCCCAGCTTATCCTGAGTACTTCTGAAGAGCAAATGACAGCAGTACGCTTACACCGGGTGTCATCAGGTAGTTATCACGTTAAATCGAGGCCCAACTCAATTTTTGACTCCCGCAACAAGAAATTCTTTATTCCCTTCTGCACCTAGGATGGGTGAAGGCATAACTCCGATAATATCAAAGTATTCTCCCTCTAAGAATGAAGTAATCTTCTCTATTACGACAGCGTATTTAGATTCATCCCGTACTACACCCTTCTTTCCCACCTCACCCTTACCAACCTCGAATTGCGGTTTTATCAGGGCGATCAGTATTCCTTTCGGTTTAAGTAAATTCTTCACCCGAGGGATTATCAATGTGAGTGAAATGAAGGATACATCAATCGTAGAAATATCAACCAACTCACCTATGTCTTCTGGTTTTAAATACCTGGCGTTTACCTTCTCCATGACAACAACCCTTTTATCCTGCCTGAGACCCCAATCGATTTGACCATGGCCAACATCGATAGCGTATACCTTTCTTGCTCCAAATTGAAGAAGGCAGTCTGTAAAACCACCTGTGGACGCACCGATATCTAGAGCAACTCTGTCGTTAACGTTGATTTTGAATCTGTCCAGTGCTGCTTCTAGCTTTACACCCCCTCGTCCAACATATCTTCGGGAATCTTCTTTGATAATTATCTCAGAATCTTTCGCAACAAGTGTTCCGGCTTTATCCACCCTGGTTCCTTCAACAAATACAACGCCTGACATCAGCAGGGATTGCGCCCGCGCTCTACTGGGAACCAATCCCCTTCTCACCAATAATAGATCAATTCTTTCTTTCCCCTTAATATGTTCTCCCTCCCAAATAATTGGCTATTTCACGGAGTGGCGCTGCTTGACTACCAAAAGTTTCTAATGCACCGACAGCATCTTTCGTTAGCTGTTCAGCCATCCGCTTTGTATTCTCAAGTCCAATTAGACTTGGATATGTTGCCTTCTTTTTTCTGGCATCTCCTCCTCTGTTTTTACCGATTTCACCCCCGCCTTCGATGTCAAGCACATCATCCATGATCTGGAAGGCCAGCCCCAGTGCCTTCGAATAGGAATTGAGTTGATAAAGCTCTTTGCTATTGGCTCCGCCGATCCTCGCACCCGTCATTACGGACACCTCGATTAAAGCGCCTGTTTTCAGTGAATGAACCCTCTCGCTCATCTCTATGGTAACCTCTTTACTACCCTCAAGTGAAAGATCAATAGCCTGCCCTCCAACCATTCCACGAGATCCCGAGGCCTTAGCGATGTCCTTGATAACATTTACGAGTAGAGCGGGCTTCAGGCCCGAAGAAATGCCTTCGTCAACGATGAAATAAAAGGCATCTGTGAGGAGGGCATCGCCTGCTAGGATAGCCAAGGCTTCTCCATAAACGCTATGATTAGTTGGTTTACCCCGCCTTAACAGATCATCATCCATGGATGGCAGGTCATCATGAATCAATGAATATGTATGAATCATCTCAATTGCACAAGCAACAGGGAGTGCTTTTTCTATCTCACCCCCTAATACCTCACAGGATGCAATACAGAGTACAGGTCTCAGCCTCTTCCCGCCTGCCATGACGCTGTAAAGCATCGATTCATGAAGTTTGCTCAAATCATTCTTGGATTTCAGCAGATACTCCAATAATTTCTTATCGACTAACTCCTTTCTACTAGAGAGGTAGTCACTGACATTAAAATCCATAGCCCATCCTAATTTATTTAATATATCCCTTCTTTTACTCCCTTAACAAATATAGATTAGTCTACATATTAACTTAACCCTGTTTGAGCAATCTCCAACTTCCGCCAAAAGTTTTTCTAGGGAGAATCAAACCCGATTGGTTAATTACTCGATTCTTAACTCGCAATTTTAATCACTCTACACTCATCCAAGGTGATTTTCTAAAAAATAGATTCTATCTATCCAATCGAAAGCACTCAAGGAATCTTCAGATTATCCGTCGAAGATGCTAATGGAGAGACATCATGCCCATCTATAACTTCAATTGAGAACAGTCTTTAAGAAAAACGCTATCTAGCTTTTTCGAACCATTACTTAGGTCCATAATGACAATTTTATCACCCTCTCCCATGGCGAGACTACTCTTGCAAATCATTGGCATTTTAGATTTTGAGCCGACTACCAAAATAGGAATAAACTCACCTGGCAGGGATAAATCTTCAACCGTTTTTACATTCGTTGAATCTACCAATATACACTCCAAAATCCTATATTCCCCCTTTGCTATCTTCGGATTAACATCATACATGCTCAGGGCTCTACCGAAGGCAATATCTAAACCTAACTTTTCTGCAGTCGTTTTATCAAGGTCCCCTCTCATCTTATTCAAAACCGGGATTGAATTCTTTATGCCGAAATCTATTTTGGAAAGCCTACTGACAAATATGTTCACCTTGTTGCTGGTGGTAACCGCAAGAGTTGTGTCTGCATCGCCCAATCCTATTTTCTCCAAAACATCCAAGTCAAGGCTATTACCTTCAATAGCTTCAAATCCTTCTTGAGTTGCCAATCTCACAAGGTATTCATTAGTATCAACAAATCCGACTTCTTTCCCGTTCATCTTTAGCAGCTTGCCAACAACCCTACCGAAAGCATTAGCCCCTACTATCACTGCTTTTTGACTTCGAACAAGGACACCCAGAAGTTTTGCAACCGTATTAGCAGTTGTCCCCTGTAGAACTACTGAAATACCGATCGTCAAGAAAACCAGTCCCTGGACCAGGTCTCCCCCCTGAATCCCCTTTTTAGTTAGCTGTAAGGCAAAAATAGACGCCACAGATGCCGCGATTATTCCTCTCGGACTTATACACGATAGAAACACTTTTTCGTTGAAACGGAGATCCGATCCGAGGGTTGTTAAGAATATCTGCAGTGGCCGCACAATCATTAGTATTGCTAGAACTACAATGACCCCCCTCCAACCTAAGGAGATAACATGCCGAATTTCTAAGTTTGCAGCCAACAAGACAAATAATACTGATATAACTAGTATTGAAAGCTTTCCCTTGAATTTTTTAAGGGGTTCTTCTTCCGGAATGTCCATATTACCCAGGATTGCCCCGGAAGCTACGGCCGCCATCAAACCTGACTCGGGTATTACGGCTTCAGACAATGCATAAATTCCCAGCGCAGAGGCTAAGACAAATAGATCTACAAAGTCCTCCATAATAAGAGAGAATTTCATTACGATCTTCCCTATTACGTAACCTCCAACAACGCCGATTACAATCCCCATCCCAAGTCTCCAAAACACAAGAAACACATTAAACAAGAGTGAGTGAGATTCCTCCAATATCAGCTCAAAAACAAAAATTGCTATTATAGCACCTATAGGATCGATGATTACACCCTCGGTCTCCAGGATGTTCTTCAACCTTGACTCCACCTTTATTCTTCTCAACAGGGGATGAATCACCGTCGGACCAGTCACAATGACTAAAGAGCCAAAAAGAAACGCCAGGGACCAAGGTAAGTCAGTTATAATGATGGCGAATATAGCCCCGAATACCATTGTGATCAATGCACCGTATGTAATCAAAGGCAATATTATTTTCTGGTGTTTTTTTATCTCTGATTTATCAAGGTTCAGACCAGCCTCAAAAAGTATTATGGCAACGCACAGTCTTATAATTGTTTCAAAACCCGTCCCAAATACCTCAGGATCCAGAAAACCCAATACTTCCGGGCCCAAAAAGATTCCCACTATAAAAAGCATGACTATGCTGGGTAATCCTATGATTACAGAAAGGATTTGTGATACAACTCCCGCAATAACCGCAATAACAATCATTAAAAGCAATTTTTACCCCGTAATTACGTAGGATCGGAGAAAGCCTAAATCTCTAATTATATTTCTAACTACTCTGAAAGTCTCTTAGAGTGTAACGATATGGAATTGAAAGGCAAGATTGCAATTGTCTCCCGTGGGGGAACAGGAATAGGCAAGGCCACTACCCTTCTTTTTGCCAGAGAAGGAGCAAAAGTAACTTTGGCCGGTAGAAGAGAAGATAAACTGCTAAAAACCTTTCATATGATCAAAGACTTCCGTGATGAAGCACCACCTTGTCGTTGATAATATAGCGACATTGAGCAATTGAGAAATTACTATTTAATAATAAAATCTACATTTTTTGATTCACCGTATGAAATGCAAAAAGATGCTTTGGTGCCATATTTACTTTTTTGTACCTATTACTAATATATCTTATATCTGTTGTATCGCACGCGGTTCTAACCGCGGGGATTAAGAAAGTTGCCCTTTGGGAAGCAGGCCTTGCAGAATCTGGGGTTCAGCCCAGTCAAATTTGCATTTAAACAGGGTGATGATATCCTTCGACTTATTAAATTGAGCTCATTATCGTCAAGTAATTTATCCAGAAAATCATATTTAATTGCTCGTAGCAACTAATGGAATTGGAAAAAGCCATCAAGGAACGGAGGTCTATTAGAAAATATCATAAAAGGGATATCCCCAATTCGGTAATCGAAGAATTATTAGAACTAGCTCGTTACGCTCCGTCTTCTATGAACGGTCAACCCTGGCACTTTATAGTTATTAAAAAGGAAAGCACCAAGAAACAATTAGCCGCAATAAAGAATAGATATTGTCCAGAAGAAAAAAGAATGTATAAAGCAGACTTTATGACGGATGCCGCCTTGATAATCGTAGTGTGTGTTGATAAGGAAAAATCCTATGATCGAGAGATTGAAAATGGCATATTGGCCAGTTCGATTATATTATTTGGGGCACACAGCAGGGGATTAGCGAAGTGTTTACCTTTCAGCATATAGTGCAAATGAACCCGGGATATCGAATGAAATCAGACAAATCCTAGGTATCCCCTCAAATGTTGACCCTATCTCGATTATTCCTATGGGCTATCCAGAGGAAAAACCTAAACCAAAAGAACTCAGACCTTTGACGGATTTGATTCATCATGAGAGGTTTTAATTTGCAGGGTCAATCATTCAAAAAAATCATTATCAAAGACTCTACTTTAAGAGAGGGATTGGACGTCCCAAATGTAAGTTTTTCGCTAGAGCAAAAATTAAAGATAGCAAAACTGCTTGATGAGGCAAAAGTGCCTGAAATCGAGGTTGTGGCCCCCAGTAGAGTTCTTAAAGATATTGAATTTGTAAAAACACTTAAACAGGAGAGATTAAAATTAAGAACCTCGGGTTTGATATATTCTTATAGTAAAGTGTTTGAAGAAGAAGTTATAGAAGCATCTAAGCACCTGGATAGATTCGATATATTAATGCCAGTATCTCCGAAAAGGAAACCACATGATAAAAATTCCAAGATAAAACTTCTCGTAGATGTGCTGACTTATTCCTCATCCATTCATCCAGATATAGGTGTAGGTTTTCCACATTCCACTCAAATAGAAATTGAATTCCTGATGGAGATAGCCATAGAAAGCAGCAACAAGGGAGCCAAAAGAATAACTGTTTATGATACGAATGGCAGCTCGGATCCCTTTGCGGTTTATGATTTAATTAAAAGATTAAAACAGGATATTGATAATACTCTATTTTTCCACGGGCATAATGATCTTGGTTTAGCGACTGCAAATTCTTTGGCTGCTGTTTATGCGGGTGCAGATGGGTTAGACGTAACTGTAAACGGGTTAGGAGATAGGGCTGGAAACGCTTCATTGGAACAGGTTGCTTTAAATCTGTATATAAAAGGCTTTGATGCCCGAGTAAATTTGGAAAACTTAAGACAGTTGTCCAAGACTATTGAGCGAGAAAGCGGTGTTGCCACGTACAAGTTAGCACCGATCGTCGGTGAATATATCTTTAGTCATAAGTCGCCAAGTCACTTGAAAGATCCTGGGTTGTTTGAGGCTTTTGATCCAAGCCTTGTTGACTCGGTCAGAAAATATACTAAAATGTGATTGTGTTTCTAAAACCCAAATCAATTGGGAATTTCACACAACTTCGTCTTTGGTCATGGTAGGAAATTTAAGGTCTGATGGAGCTTATTAATGTATATAGTGTTATTTAATCCTGCACCCCGTAGTGGGTGGCAGGCACAGCGACGCATTGAAGTTCCTTTAAGCCTCCTGAGTACTGCTACGCCACTCGACCTCCAGGGATATCGCATCAGGATCATCGATCAATTTGCAGATCCCCATTGGAAAAGGGAATTCGTGGAAGCCCTTGAAGAAAGACCGATATGTTTCGGGGTTACCTGCATGACAGGGCCGCAGATCCTGCGCGCTTTAGAGGCCTGCAAGGTTTTTAGGAAATGGCATCCAAATGTTCCCATCGTCTGGGGCGGTATTCATGCCAGTCTGTTACCCCAACAAACGCTGGAGAATCCCCTAGTTGATATTGTGGTTGTGGGTGAGGGCGAAGTCACTTTTGAAGAATTGGTGAAAGCCCTGGAGTCAGGCACACCTCTTAGCACTGTGAAAGGCATATGCTATAAAGAATACAACAGTGGTAAAAATGGCAAATCAGAGGCTACCCAAACTATCAGGCCTGATGATCCTTTAGGTTTGTCCGTTCTGGGAACGCATGAGAAAAATGAACCTGTAACAGTGAGTACCAATGGCAATTATAAAATACGCTGGACTGGCGAACGCCCTTTTGTAAATCTAGACGAGCAACCACCTCTTTCCTACCGTCTAGTCGACATGAGCCACTATCGGAGGAAACTCTTTGGAGTTGACCACTTCAGCTTCAATTCAAGCCGAGGCTGCACTTTCCGATGTAGCTTTTGCTGGGATCCCGTTTTGCACAAGAGAAAGTGGAGAGCGATGCAACCGAAAACCGTGGTAGACCAGTTGAAGCGAATAATCCAAGATTATGGTATTCGAGGTTTTAACTTCTCGGACGATCATTTTTTCATTGATATGAAACGGGCATACGGAATTTTAGAGGAAATAGTTCGTGCTGACCTCAAAATCAGCATTGGAAAACTTCAAATTCGTGCGGATACCATTTGTAGAATGGATGACGCCTTTCTCAAACTGATGGTTAGAGCTGGCGTCAGGCGCCTAACCATTGGGATTGAATCAGGTAGCCAGAGAATCTTAGACTTGATCAAGAAAGATATCAAACTCGAACAGGTGATAGAGGCCGGCCGGAAGTTGATTCCCTATCCCATTGTCCCGCTTTATCTATTCATGATGGGACTGCCCACAGAAACCCCTGACGAGTTTGCCCAGAGTATACGTTTGGCAGAGCGACTCGTTGAAGAAAATCCAAAGGCCGTCAAGAGTTTCAACATTTACACTCCCTACCCGGGTACGGAGCTTTATCATGTTGCGCTTCAGCACGGACTCAGGAAACCTGAAAGATTAGAAGACTGGGCACGCTTTAACTTTCGACGCGTAGCCAGTGATGCTCCCTGGGTCCCACCGGAGACGAGGAAGCTGGTAGAGGGATTGGATTTCCCCTTGATTTTCTTGGGAGATGGGCATTTCGTCAATCCTTATAAGAAAACTAGTCCGATAGTTGTTGGATTAGCAAAGCTTTATCGACCATTGGCAAGGTACCGCGTAAGTAATATGGATGCGCGCTTTCCGATTGAGACGAAAGTGGCCAAGGCTCTGGGCGTATTTGCCCGGCAAGATTAGTCCAGTTTGCTTCGCCATGTCTGAATACAACGCACAGCTGATAGGATCTATTTAGGTACAACACATGATTGATTTTTCAAAAACACTCTTTGTACGTGTTATTGGAAAATGGTAAAGTCCAACTGAGTCACGCGGTGACTAAAGCTCCAAACTGAAATCGTTTCCCTTTTGTTCAACCTGAATTTGGATTTTGTGACAATCTATCGTCAGGGAATAGGATGAATTCTGGTACAATATCTATAAGCGAGTCATGCCAATTAACACTGTCTTAAACCAACTCTCTGTGATACCTTCTCTTCTTCGTCATCCTAATGTATCGCGAGACGAGATCGTAGCATTTCAAAACAAGCAGTTGCGTCGTCTTATCTCGCACGCTTACCAGAATGTCCCTTACTACCACAGGCTGTTTGATCAGAACCGTATTAAGCCAAAAGACATCCAGAGTGTGGCAGACCTCAGTATGATACCAGTTACCACCAAGAAGGATTTGCAATCATTGCCTGCTGACGATATGGTGGCGAGGGGTGTAAATCCCGAACACCTCATTGTCCTCAGGACGAGCGGTTCTAGCGGCGAACCCTTCAAGATTCGACGAACTTGGCTTGAGGAGCGTTTCCTCAGTCTAATTCGGCTGCGCAGCATGCGTTACTTTGGGCAAAGACCCACGGACAAGGTAGCAAGCGTTGGCCTTATTCATCCCATACACCCACGCAACATCCAATTTCCCATGCGTATCCTTCAGACACTTGGTCTGTATCATTATAAGCGAATTGATTCGCTAATGTCCCCAAAGGATATTGTCCGCACATTGCAGGATTTCCGTCCCAATATTCTGACAGGACACGCAGGGATACTCTCAGAAGTGGCCCAGGCCGTCAACAATAACAATAAGGATCATCTAGAAATTTTCCCCGCTTTGTCAGAGTTAATGGGCAGGTAGCTACTCCCTTGATGAAACGCGAGATTACCCAAGCTTTTTGTGTTCCGGTGTTCGACTACTACGCCTGTCGCGAATTCGGAGCTATTGGGTGGGAATGCAAAGAAACGGGTGAGTTACACACTTGCGACGACAACATCGTCGTCGAGGTCCTAAAGAATGGTCGGCCTGTAGCACAAGGAGAACGGGGCGAGGTGGTGGGAACAAACCTTCATTCATTTGCTATGCCGTTCATCCGATACCGTCTCGGTGACATAGTTACAAAGGGATCAGAGACCTGTAAATGCGGTCAGCCATTCTCAACTATAAAGGCAATCCAGGGTCGCATGATGGACTACTTTCCACTCCCTGGGGGGCGTATGATACACCCCTATGAATTTGTGTTGATCATATACGACGAAGCATCGTGGATTCGTAAATATCAATTGATTCAAGAACAGGAGGATCGTATCACCTTGCATGTAGTTCCGTTCACAACTCCCACAACACAGCAAATCGACCGACTTAAACAGGTGGTATATACCAAAGTGGGGCAGGATGTGGAATTTTGTATAAAGCTTCTGCCTGAAATCAACCTCGAACCTGATGGCAAGTTCCGGCTTGCTCGATCCTATGTAAAGTCTGATTATGACGGAATTGATTGGGATCAACCTCAGAGTGACAGACTACACGCTGCTGTTAGGCATGGCGATAAAATAGGTTGATTGGTGCAAGTTAAGTTTATAAATTAGGGAGTCAATGAACGATCTTTTAAGCCGATTCTCCGTATTTTACCCACTTCTACTTCTCCCCAAACTGGGACGGGATAAGATCGTTTGTTTCCAGAACAGGCAGTTGCGTCGAGTCATTAATCATGCTTATGAGAATGTTCCCTATTACCGCAGGTTGTTTGATCAGAACCGTATTAAGCCAAAAGACATCCAGAGTGTGGCAGATCTCTCTATAATACCAGTCACCTCCAAGAAGGATTTGCAATCGTTGCCGCCTGAAGATGTGGTGGCACAGGGTCTAAATCCAAAAAACCTTATTGCCCACAGGACCAGTGGTTCCTCAGGCGAACCGTTCACAATTAGACACAGCTGGCTTGAGCGGCGTATCCTTTTCCTGTTTCGACTGCGTGCCATGTCTTATCATGGACAAAGATCCACAGATAGGGTCGCCAGCATTGGCCTTGTTAGACCGTTGGACCCAAACGACAACCGAATTATTACGCAAATCCTACAAGCTATACATTTGTATCGCAGAGTTCGGATTAATCGCCTTTTGCCCCCCGAGAAAATTCTTAGCGCATTGCGGCATTACCGTCCCGACATTTTGACTGGATCCCCGGGAGTGCTTTCACGTGTGGCTCAAACTTTAGACGATGAGGATAGGCGGCTAGTCCGGCCCCGGTCTGTAAGAGTGAACGGCGAGGTACTTACTCCTCCGATGCGACGTCAAATTACAGAGGCTTTCAAAGTCCCGGTATTTGACACTTATGGCAGCCACGAATTCAGTTTGATCGCTTGGGAATGCATAAAGACAGGCGACCTTCATACCTGTGATGATAGTGTAATCGTCGAGATTGTTAAGGACGGGCGCCCTGCAGCTATAGGTGAGCGGGGCGAGGTCGTGGGAACTAACTTACACTCATTTGCAATGCCATTCATCCGATACCGACTCGGTGACATTGTCACGAAAGGATTTGAAACATGTCGATGTGGACAGCCGTTTTCGACCATAAGGGCAATACAGGGCCGCATGCTTGATTACTTTCAACTTCCCGGAGGACGTATGATACATCCTTATGAGATTTCTTTATTATTTTATGATGCCCCTTGGATCCGCCAATATCAGTTGACTCAAGAAAGCGAAGATCGCGTAGTCTTGCGAATAGTGCCCCATAGGACTCCCACAATTCAGGAAATTGCACAACTTGAGGAGTCTGTAATCTCTGTACTAGGACAGGGAGTAGAGTTTCGGATCCTTTTAGTGCCTGAGATCCGAATCGAACCGAGCGGTAAGTTCCGGGTTTCCCGCTCCTTGGTCAGGTCTGCTTATGATGGCATGGACTGGGATCAGCCACATGATACTGAACTACCTACTAACGGTGAGCCTGACGATAAATTATGTTAATTTATAAAACGCTGAGCATTCTAGTACGATTATCGAACTATTTGAATTGTTTTTTTATTCCAACGCTAAGACCAACTTAGGTTGCTGACTCAGAATACTTGTTGATTAGAGCGTTGAAAGTTGACATGTTGTTTCGGTAAATCCAGAAATTAGGTTGTAGAGCATTTAGTACTTTAACATTAATAATTAGTCATAGAATAATTAGGGATGGACATGAAAGGTTTAGTGCGATGCCAATAAAAAATTGAGTTTAACTTGTTAGTGGTAAAATCGATGTTCAATTCTTACGAGGAAATATTCGAGAAAAGGGGAGATCTCTACCACAAGGCTATGACGCTATACGGTCAGGCAAGAAGGGAAGAGTTCGATAGTATCATAAAGTTAGCCCAAATCGGACATGGGGACATCATATGCGATATCCCTTCAGGCGGGGGATACTTAAAAAACTTTGTAAATGCGAGAGCTCAGATTGTATCCGTCGAAACATCTCAGGCGTTTGCTAAAGCGTGTAAAGCCAACACCGCTTCGGATGTAATTCTGACAAACCTTGATCGTATAGCTATCAAGTCAAATTCAGTGGATAGGGTATTAAGCTTGGCTGGTTTACATCATATTGAAGACAAACTCTCCTTTTATAGCGAATCACATAGAATATTAAAAAGCAAAGGAAAATTGTTAATTGCCGACGCTCGGCAGGATGCTATGGTCTCGACGTTCTTGGACGTGTTTGTGAATGAGCATAATTCAATGGGACACAGGGGAGCGTATCTCAATGAAAACACACAAGGCGAAATAGAAAATTGTGGCTTTGATGTGGTGTACTCTTCGTCTTTAAAGTACCATTGGAGATTTTCTTCATTAGATGATATGTTGACTTACTTCCAGCTTCTCTTTGGGATTGATAAAGGTACCCATGATCAAATTTTACACGGAATAACGCGATATTTGGGGTACATTATCATAAAAAAGGAGTACTGTGTTAATTGGGAATTATCTTTTTATAAAGCAATTAAGCGTTAAGACCATTGATGATCAAAACTAAACGACTGTATTAGACTGACATTTCATTAAAATGATTTATTTAGAAAATCTTTCTAAAAGGGAAACCTCGAGATGTTCTATGAAACAAAAAGCCCTCAAACTGTAATAACAGTGTCACGGGGCTCTGAGCGTCTCGGTTATGTGGTAATTGATTCGACTGTCGGGGGTCGTTCGTGTGGTGGACTGCGAATGCTTCCTGACATTGACGAAAAGGAAATGCGTGGGCTTGCACGTGCGATGACGCTTAAGTATGGTTTTTTGGGGCTTCCACAGGGTGGTGCAAAAGCGGGGGTCCTTGGCGATCCCGAGGCGCCTCAGTTAGATCGACATCAACGCCTGGCAGTGTTTGCAAAGGCAATCGCACCTCTGCTATGCAAGCGTATCTACATCCCTAACAGTGATATGGGTACGGATAACAATGACATTCGAAGCATGTTAAAAGCAGTCGGCATTCAGGTTAAAAAACGTGAATTACGGAGCACATTGTCCGGCTACTACACAGCATTGACAGTTTTCATAGGCGCGAGGCAGGCAATGAGCCACCTAAATTTAAGTCTATCAGACTGCACGGTTGCCATCGAGGGTCTTGGCAAAGTGGGAAGCGCTTTGGCAAATTTCATGGATAAGGCCGGAGCTCGAATCGTCGCGATTTCCACATCGAGAGGGGCGATTTACAATCCTCAAGGGCTAAATATAAAACTGCTTACCAAACTTACAACAAAAAATGGAAGTCGAGTTGTTGACTCCTACGCTGACGGTGAACATATTAACCGCGAGAAATTACTTGAATTACCCGTTGACTTGCTTTGTCCTTGTGCCCGCCACGACAGCGTGCATATTGGAAATGCGAGCCGAATCAAGGCACGCGTTATCTCTCCGGGTGCTAACAACCCAATAACTCATGAAGCAGAGAAAATCTTAATTGAACAGGGAATCTTGTGTATGCCTGATTTTGTTACGAATTGCGGCGGCGTCCTCGGAGGTACTATGGAATTCGCTTCACTAAACGAGGAGCAGATCACAAAATTCCTTGAAAATTACTTCACTAAAAGGGTTTCCTGGTTGTTAGATGAAGCGGCACAAAAGCTCGTATCACCCCGTGACATTGCAGTGCCCCTCGCGCTTAAACGCTTCAACACAATTTGCAGTAGGGCAGCCAATCCATCGCTACTTGACAAGCTCTTTAGTTTAGGTCTAGAATTTCATCGCCGTGGGTGGACTCCCGGATCATTGGTCGCTCCACTCTCATTGCCTTACTTTAAGAGGGCACTAGCGTGAGCCGCGTGGATCATTCTGATCTGTTCGGATACAATAAGAAATTGGAATTACTCTAACTCAAATTCGCCCCAATTTGACAATTGAAGATAAGGTGTAAAAAAAGTAATAGCGAGGCTGGTTTATTAAAAAGTTATATGAGTCGAAGTTTGATAATGGAAAAAGTGAGTACTGGGATTCAGTAGCCAGGTACTGGCAAGAATCTCCTCCGCGCACATTATGGCGTACTTACTATGACACGGTTAACAAAGATCTTATTGGGAACTGGCTACGGCTAGGTAGCGCAGAGTATGTCCTCAAGACAGACGTATTCGAGGAGTCCTTAGGCGAAGGCCTATATGCAAACTTGACTTCACAAGCAAAGTATGTCGTTGGCATTGATTTGTCTGCTGTGACAGCACAAGCTGCAAAGAAACGTCATGCTGGGCTTCTAGCAATTGGGGCAGACGTACGTTGTCAACCCTTTGTCGATAGGACATTCGACGTCATTATTTCTATCTCTACAATAGATCATTTTGAATCAAAAGATAGGATCATTGCCGGACTATACGAACTCTATAGGCTGCTGAAGGTGGGTGGTCAACTCATCATAACTCTGGATAATTTAGCAAATCCGATAATAGCAATTCGAAACATTCTGCCATACAATTTGCTGAGTCGCTTGAACCTTGTACCATATTATGTAGGCGCTACCCTAAAAAAGGATGAATTACAACAGTACTTGGAACTTGTCGGTTTTGAAGTGGTTGAAATCAAATCAATAATGCATTTCCCCAGAATCTTCGCAATGGCAATGGCTGCAATTGCGCAAAACCATTCAAGTGGAGGACTCCAAAAACATTTGCTAAATTTTCTCTTGAGTTTCGAGCGTATATCGGTTTGGCCGACACGCTTTTTAACAGGATATTTTATAGCCGCTAATGCGATTAAGCCTTAAGACTGCAATGTTATTTAATTTCCAGAAAAAAATGAAACCCCAGATGTCACTATAAGAGCCAGATGTTTCAGGGGGCAAGATTTTTAGAATTATTCTCTTGAATCATCTTTTTTTCTAACCTCTTCGTCTTGATACAAAGAAGCGACCCTTCGGCACCGCCTTTCGACAAGCTCAAGGCAGACTCGGGACAAGGCTGCCCCTTGTTGTCATTCCCTAACGCCTTAATAGGGAATCCATATTCTTTATCCCCGGATTCACGATAACTATCCTCAGGGATGACATAACAACAGGACAACTTGTCCAATCACAACCCGCAAATTTTTTCTTTACGTCTTCGTTCCCGATTTTCTTCAGGCAATCGTTCAGCACAGATAAAAAGAAGCAGTCGCTCGACGGCACTGAGGACAAACCTTTCGATCGCTCGATGAAATTAGGGCAAGGGTTTCTCGCAATCGTAGATATTACACAATTCGGGGACAGTGTTTCAGATTCTAAATGGGCATTCAAAAAATTACCAAAATCAATTCCGGAAGCGTTAAAAAAAGTGACAATCATTACTGTCATCTCGAAGGAACATAGTGACTGAGAGAACTAATTAATTATAGCAATAGATATCTCGCATTCGCTCGATACGCAAGCGTTTTTTGTCAGCCCTTGATTTTTGTTTCTTTGTATCAAGACAAAGAAAAAAAATTAAACGACTGAATTCCCGATTTAAACTCGTCTCCGCATGTAGCTTGGGCGGGGGGTAACATTCGAGGATGACGAATGAGCAAATTTCTGGGAAATTTATTATTCTTGGAATATTAAATTCGCTAATTAAACCCTAATTCAAATACTTAAGCTGGTTATATATCTTGTTATTACTTCGTCCAGATCGTCACTTTCAGAGATAACGAGTTCGGGTATGGCCGGTTCTCCTTGTTTCTTTACGCCCCCTGTAAAACAAACAAGAACCTTCTCTCCCGGCTCAATAATACCATTGTCAATGCTCTTTAAAACACCCATCAAGGACAAGAGCCCTGTCTTTTCTGATATTTCATCATGATTTCTAGTCATATCAACGCCGTTGTTCGTCAAATAAATTCAGCATAGTTTTTCCATCAAAGTCACGATTGAGGCAGCGATGATATTCATCTCTATTAATGGTGCATATATCACCATGTGTTCTTATCATAATCTCTTTTAATTTATCATATGTTCCGTAAGTTTCAGGTGTTCTGTCGTAAAGATTGGGAAGCAATAGACCGTCATGAGATGATAAATTGATCCCTTTTATCTTTTGGAACATCGGGGCGTTTTCTTCTTGTTGTACTGCCAGAAATCTAGGGATCGTATCAAGGAACTTTTCTGCCAATAAGTGATCGAAAGCTTGATAAATACCTATGGGTCCAAATGCCGCAGAGATTGTTTGTGATATCCAATCGAAAAGAATATTGTTTTTGACCATATACTCAGCAATGAAGTAGCCCCTAGGAATTGACGCAGCGGCTCGATACTCTTTTTTCATCACGAAAGGATCAAATGATAGGGCATACGCTTCCGTAAGCCGTTTGGAAAATTCAATTGCAGCCATCTTGTTTCTATCTCCGCGAACAGCTATAAGATGTGCTCCTTTCCTTTGGAATACGTAATCGGGCAAATTGCAAAGACAATGGTAGGGTGTAAAAACGAAGACTTTTGCATCAGAATTTTTTAAATATAAAGTGATTGCTGTTCCCAAATTTCCTCCACTGGGAACTACTACAATATTATGCCCATGTTTTTTACATAGGCTCCCAATTAACGATCCGTCTAAAGAGTGAAATGTGTTGGAATGCATCAGGGATGTTTCATCTAGAATATAAATTTCGCAGTCTTTATAATTTACGAGATGAAAAACTCTCTCCCCTTCTTTTACACAACCCTTTAAAAGCTCTTCTTCGGTAAATCCGAGCGAATTTCTTGAATGATATCTTAGAACGATACTGTCCGAAGGCTCGTATTTAAGATCTATGTAATCACTAAGCTCCATGAATTTTTACCATTACCACATGCAACTTATCAATTCAACAATTAAAACTTGTTTGCTTTGTGACAATATAAGGCAGGATTTACTACCGGACTGACATATATTATATTTTTTGAGTGAGTATATCAAGAGCTGTTACCAGATCACGAACATTCTGCAAGTTAAGCACCGAATGTCAACAGTAAAATCAGCGGTCTGTCATATTTAACTAGCGACGCAAAGCAATGACGGCAGAGTTGACTGTCAATGATGGGGTGACCTACCCCTATGGGGAAGTTGCTAAAAATCTCACAATAAATAATTAAGTGAACTTACGTGTTGCAACAAGGCAACAAACCAATATCTGTAATGCATTCAGGGGAAATTTGGTAGCGGGGGGAGGATTTGAACCTCCGACCTTCGGGTTATGAGCCCGACGAGCTACCAGACTGCTCCACCCCGCGTCAATTATCAAAATAATTTTATTTAATATCACATGGCGTGTCAAATAAAAGACAATATTCAAAATTTTGATTGGATACTTGTAACCAGAATTTGCCAAAACACTACTTCACAAACGACTCTGAAAAGAGTTAGAGATGGTTGATATTTTTGTCGAATTGACTTCAAAAATAGTGACGCCTATACTTTATTGAGATTTAATGCTCCGAAAAGGCTAACCATTCGAAAGAATGGAGCGCAAAGCCAATGACCTAAGGGTTGAGTCCTCAACCTATGGTAGCCTGGTTGCCGAAGTTTGATCGAGAGGCCAGTTAAACAAGATTTAATAGGCGAAAGTACAGGCAATACTTTTGTTTTTTGAAGTTTGTCGATCAATTCTTGGCTTCAAGAAAGATAGGTGGAGCAATATTAGATAACAAGCAGAAATGGAGCTAATTCAAGCTGGAAAGCTAATCATGATCCGGTTTAAGTTGGTATTAAGGTGGGGTGTAGTTGATACATGAAAACTTATTGAGTTTGGAACTATCCACAGAGTCATGCAGATGAATCTCTCAAGATCGAAATATCGTAAATCTGAGGATTAAACGATTGAATAATAAAAGAAATGTAATCGATCAGGGTATTAAGCCTTACTGCGTTGTAATTATGCCCTGCTGATTGGGTTGCAAAAATTTCACAGCATTCTCAATAGTTATTGGGCTATAGTTTTAATAAATAACTTTTTTTATCTATCGATTCATGTAAGTGAGATGGCGAAGCTGTATAAAACCACCTTTTTGTGGAATCATGCCCCTGTATCATGTGTCATGCATCCTGTATCATGAATCATGAATCCAAGCCCGACTAAAACCTGTGAACATTATTACAAACTATATGACCATTAGTCTGAGATAAGCTATGGCAAACGATATGAAAGCATTAATTACAAGCGGGGGCCATGGATCGAGGTTAAGACCCCTCACTCACACAAGTAATAAACACTTGATCCCTATAGCAAACAAACCGATGATTTACTACGCTATAGAATCAGTAATTCAAGCGGGGATTAATGATATCGGAATTTTGATCAAGCTCGCATGCGGGAAAAGAAATTAAAGAGGCATTGGGAGATGGGAAGAAGTGGGGCGCAAATTTCGCCTATATTGATCAAAAGGCTCCACTTGGCCTCGCTCATGTTATTAAAATATCCGAAGATTTTATAAGGGATTCGCCCTTCGTGTTTTACTTGGGAGATAACATCCTGCTCGGAGGAATCAAGGGATTCATCGACGAGTTTATCAGGAATAAGAATAATTGCCAGCTAGTGCTGGCAAAAGTTAGGGAACCTCAAAGATTTGGAGTTGCGGACATTGAAGATGGGAGAGTAATCAGAGTTATAGAGAAGCCAAAAAATCCTAAAAGTCCCTTTGCAGTGACCGGAATTTATATTTACGATCGCTCGATATTTGAAGCAGTAAACAATATTACGCCGAGTAAAAGGGGCGAACTCGAGATCTCCGATGCGCATCAGTATTTAATTGATAATGGTTTTCGGGTCGGATACTGCGAGGTGACAGGTTGGTGGAAAGACACAGGAAAACCTGAGGATTTGTTAGAGGCAAACAGACTTATTCTGGATAACATTATTCCAAGTGGCGAACCCAAGATCATGGGTCATGTGGACAGCAGCTCCGACATATCAGGAAAGGTAATTATCCAAGAGGGCGCCAAGGTAATCAAGAGCACAATAAGGGGTCCTGCAATAGTGGGTGAAAATACATTGATTGAAAGAAGTTATATAGGGCCCTTCACTTCAATTTATTATGGATGTACGATTAAAAATAGTGAGATTGAATATAGTATAGTTCTTGAAAATTCAAAGATCAGTGATACCAACTCGAGAATTGAAAAGAGTCTGATAGGGCGAGAGGTCAGGATTTATAACAATACTGACAAGCCAAAAACTCATAAGTTCATTCTGGGTGATCAAAGCACCATAGAGCTAACCTAACGTGAGTGGAAAACTAAATGTAGCGGAGGTCTTTAGACCTCCACGAATGGAATCCTAAAGAATTCCGTTACAATTATACTGGTACGTCGAACTTAATAAGATCAAGAAATGATTCAGGGTGTAGAAGTAAAAAATCTCAAGGCCATTCCTGATGAAAGAGGTTTTCTGATGGAAATCCTTCGGTCAGACGATCCAATCTTTGAGAGATTTGGTCAGCTGTATATAACTAGCTGTAAAAGAGGAATAGCAAAGGCATGGCACTATCACAAAGAACAATCCGATCACTTTGCGTGCTTGCACGGCACTGCTCTGGTCGTACTTTATGATATTAGAAAAAATTCTCCAACATTTAATGTGGTCGAGGAGTTCATTCTGAGGGCTCCATCTTGTGATGAAAACGAATCAAAGCTTCTCAAGATACCCCCTCACGTGGTACATGGTTTTACCACTGTAGATTGTGATGAGGCAAGAATTCTTAACATTCCCACTCAATTATACCGCTATGATGATCCAGATGAATATAGGTTTTCATGGAACAGTAAAGAAATTCCCTATAGTTGGCCATCGTATGTAGTAAACGGAGGGTGAAATGAAACTGTTGGTTACCGGAGGAGCCGGTTTCATCGGTAGTAATTTTATACGCCACATTTTGCAAAAGTACGATAATTACGAAGTCATTAACCTCGACAAATTGACATATGCAGGGAAACTCGAGAACCTGAAAGATATCGATGGAAACCCCCGGTATACATTTGTAAGAGGTGACATCTGTGACTCATCCCTTGTGGAAACGCTAGCTAAGCAAGCTGACGTTATAGTTAACTTTGCTGCAGAAACCCATGTGGACAGGTCGATAGTTGACCCTGAGAGTTTCATTCAGGCCAATGTATATGGAACCTATCTTTTGTTAGAAGTGGCAAATAAATACAAACATCATCGCTACATTCAGGTTTCCACAGATGAAGTTTACGGAAGTACTGAATTAGGATCCTTTAAAGAATCTGATCCCCTAAACCCAAGCAATCCATATTCCGCCTCTAAGGCGAGCGGCGACCTACTGGCTCAATCCTACTGGGCTACATATAAGCTTCCAATCATAATTACAAGGAGCTCCAATAACTTTGGCCCATATCAATACCCTGAGAAATTCATTCCGCTTTTTATCACGAATTGCATTGATGAGCTCCCCCTTCCCCTCTACGGAGATGGGAAAAATGTAAGAGACTGGATTCATGTTATTGATGACTGCGAAGCTATTGACTTAGCTCTCCATAAGGGAAAAACTGGGGAGATTTACAATATCGGTGCAGGCAATGAGAGGTCCAATATTGAGATTGCTGAGTTCATAGTTAAAGAACTAAGAAAACCAAAGGGTCTAATAAAATTTGTTAAAGATAGATTGGGTCATGATAGAAGATACTCCCTGACCCCAACTAAAATCCACGATCTTGGCTTTAGACCACGATACGGCTTTGAAGAAGGACTGAGATATACAATACAGTGGTATAAAGAAAACCAACAGTGGTGGCGAAGGATTAAAGAGGGGGAGTTTAAAGATTACTATAAGAAGGCATACGTCTATTCAGCCACTAAGGCACAAAGGCACAAAAGGGGAATATGAATTTTAAAGCTCTATCAGAAAGAGAAGAATCAATTGCTCAGAAAATAGTAGATTCCGCGTATACTGTGCATAAGAAATTAGGGCCGGGCTTGTTGGAAAGAGTTTATGAAATATGTTTCTGCCACGAGCTATTTAAACGAGAGTTAACATATCAAAGGCAGGTGGATATCCCGATCGTATATGACGGGATTGTGTTTGATGAAGGGCTACGATTAGACGTTTTGGTGGAAGAGTTGATCATTTGTGAACTGAAAGCGGTAGACGAGATGAATCCTGTATGGGAAGCACAAATACTGAGTTATTTAAAATTGAGTTGCAAGCGTCTCGGTTTTCTCATCAATTTTAACGTGTCACTTATTAAGGATGGTATTAAAAGAATTATTCTATAATCTTAGTGTCTTAGTGTCTTTGTGGCTGAATATTTAGATAGAAAAACAGTCGAACGATGAGAATACTAATTACCGGCGCAACCGGTCAGCTTGGGCAGAGAACTAAGAAACGTTTTAAACGTGGATGAGCTCCTTACTCCAACCCACAATGAAATAGATATTACAGACTCTGAAATAATACCAAAGATTATAGAACTAAAACCCGAAATCATAATACACACGGCTGCCTATACCGATGTCGACGGGTGTGAAGAAAATCCGGAGCTTGCATGGGATGTAAATTCCTTAGGAACTGAGAACGTCGCCACCGCATCCGAAGAAATCAAGGCAAAACTAATTTTATATGTCAACTGATTATGTATTTGACGGTCGAAAAAGGGAGCCATATATAGAGACAGATGCACCAAATCCATTGAATGTCTACGGAAAAACAAAATTAAGTGGAGAGGATCTTGTAAAGGATATCTGTTCCAGATTTTTTGTAATTAGGACGTCCTGGCTTTATGGCAACTCAGAGAAGAACTTTGTTAATACGATTTTAGACCTTGCGAAAGTTAAGGAAGAAATAAAAGTTGTCAACGACCAGATAGGCTGTCCTACCTATGCAAGGGACCTGGCAGAATGCATTAACAAATTGATCCCCATCGATGATTATGGAATCTATCATGCTTCCGGAGAGGGAGATTGTTCCTGGTATGATTTTGCTCAACAAATCGTGAAATTTAGTAGTTTTGGTACAGAAATTATCCCTATAAAAACGTGTGAAATCTCAAGAGCTGCCCAAAGACCTTCTTATTCAGTACTAAGTAACGCGCGGCTTAGGAAAGTCAGTATCATCATGCCATTGTGGGAGGACGCTCTAAAGGAATTTACTTTAGAAACATGATTTCACAAGATACTTAGTACTTCTTTTAGACGAGCGAATTATAATTAGCTCAAAGTGTTGCCGAAAGAAAAGGCTTAAGATTGCTAACGCTAAGCTCGAAATCAAAATTTGATATGCAAATCATAAACGATTTCTTTAGTTTTCTTGTTATGGTGTATCATAACTCCTACATGATAAAGAGCATGGCAATCCGTGACATCCGTGCAAGGTATGTTGGATCATTTCTTGGGATTTTCTGGTCAATCATTCATCCTCTAACACAACTTCTCATTTACTATTTTGTGTTTTCTGTAATTTTAAAAATAAAATTAGGACCCGAATACGGTGGAACCAATTTCGCAGTTTGGCTGGTAGCCGGTCTACTGCCTTGGATGTTTTTCGCGGATGTCTTAACTCGATCTCCAGGAGCGGTCCTAGAGCAGTCGAGCTTGGTCAGTAAGACCGTATTTCCATCTGAGATATTGCCTTTTACACTTCTTATTGCAGCCATTATCAATCACTTAATCGGTGTGGTGATTTTTATCGGTCTTCTTGTGTTTTTTGGGTATAGTATAACATTAAAAATTCTATTGATCATTCCAATATTACTCACAACTGCAATATTTGCTCTCGGATTATCTTGGATGCTCTCTGCACTCAACGTTTTTCTGCGAGACATCGGGCAGGTCATTGGTGTGCTTGTGAATATTTGGTTCTTCTTAACTCCGATAGTCTATCCGAGGCATGGCATTCCAGAAAATTTGCAACTTCTTTTCGGTTTGAATCCTATGCTTTATTCCGTAGAAGGTTATCGTGCAGGATTTTTGGGAACCTTAAATGTAAATATTTAAGGACTCTTATACCTCTTGTTACTAGGACTCGTCACGTTTGCAGTAGGTGGGCTGATCTTTAGGAAACTAAAACCCGCCTTAGCAAATGCACTATGAGCTTACTTCTTAAATCTTGTCGGAAACTGAAAAGAAAGCTGGTATTGCAACTTTTACAAAAAACTTCTCCAGCTAATGATTTCAAGGTCGCGACTTAACAAGACCTGCATGACAGAGTCTGAGTGTAACAACTGACGCGGTGCATTTTACGGTCTTTTAACAAGGATACTCGACTGCGAGGTATTACAATTCCCACCAGAGGTGTTTGAGATTTCGTAACATAAACAAGGATGCTGATCAAAAGGGAAATTGGCCAAGGCCACTGTAATTAAAAAGGTAGGCTCCTCAATCACCCGTGAATTTAAGCTCTAAACTATTTTACCCGTCATCTTTTTATGCTCCCTAACAAAATCTATTCATCATTTTGACATTGCGGGGCCTGTTGTGAGAGCAACCGAGGACTTCCAGTCAAATTCGAGAAGAAATACAGCGGCTGAGATATATCCAAACCCACTTAGATGGAGAAAGCCAAATGCTTTAGTACATTTTTCCAAAGACTTACCAAAGAATTAAATCCATGTTACGAACTACTAGAAATGTCTCTAGATAGAACTACCTATTCCGTGGTGATTCCGGTTTATAACAGTACCACATCGTTAGTCGAATTGGTCGAGCGTTTGGATAATGTTTTCGGTAACATTGTCCACGAAACGTATGAGGTTATATTGGTCGATGATGGTTCCCCAAATCCCGAAACGTGGCCGACCATGAAATGCTTGGCAGATAAATATAATCACGTCAAAATCGTTCAACTGATGCGAAATTTTGGTAAGCCTGGTGCCGTCATGTGTGGATTTGAACAAGCCCAAGGAGATTACATTTTCACGCTAGATGACGACTTGCAACATTTCCCAGAGGATATACCAAAATTTATAGAAAGAAAGGAACATGATGTTGTTATGGGAGCCTTTGCTACCAAACAACATTCTTGGTTCAAGAAGCTTACCAGTAGTACCAAGGGCTGGTTCGACTACAAACTGCTCGGTAAACCCTCTCATATTCAAATGGGGCCCTTCAGGCTTTATAAGTCAGCCATCGTAAAATCGATGTTAAGAATTAAAACGCCCTACCCAATTATTTCGTCATTGATTCTGCACACCACACGGGATATCGCCACTGTTAACGTTGAGCACGGCACGCGAAAGTTTGGAGATTCAAATTACTCCTTCAGCAAAGGGCTGCAAACTTTTTCTAATTTATTGATTAACAATTCTGCCTTCCTCCCAAGAATTATAACCATTATAGGGATTAGTGTATCAGTAATCAGTCTTGTACTAAGCATTTTTTATATCTTCAGGAGTTTAATATTTGATATATCTGTTCCGGGTTGGACATCGCTAATTCTAGTCGTTTTAATTGCCAATGGTCTAATCCTATTTTCAGTAGGGGTGACCGGTGAGTATTTAACGAGGATAATTGCAGGCATTGAAAGTAGGCCTGCTTACATTATCAGAAAGCTATACCAGAAGCCTAAGCTAGAATGAGCGTAGATGGATAGCATTGGTCATTAGGCAAACTTAATCTCCAACGAAACCAAACACGCTCTTTGTGGTGAAGGCCCTGCTCATTAACTACCTGCGCAGCCTTTTTGACTCGAGACCATGAATAATACCTGTGTAAAACTCTTCTTGAATTGGTTACAGGTGATTAGACTATTGGATATTCTAAACAAATGAAATTAACATTGATGAGCAAGCAGAAGTTAATGATCCTTGGAGCTGGGAAATATCAGGTCCCGATAATCAGAAAAGCGCAGCAAATGGGATTCGAGACAATAGCGGTTAGCATTTCTGGCAATTACCCCGGATTTTCAATCGCGGATAGATATCACGAAGTCGATGTACGCGAAAAAGAGAGGATACTTGAGATTGCTAGGCTAGAAGGGATATGTGGAATATTGACCGATCAAACAGATACTTCTGTTTCCGCTGTCGCTTATGTTGCTGAACAATTAGGGTTGCCGGGTATTGGGTATGATTGCGCCCTGCGTTTTACTAATAAGTACAAGATGCGTCAATTTTGTGAAGTGATTGGTGTTCCAGTCCCAAAATATTCTCAGGCTTCGTCACTAAAGGAAGCCCGTGAAAAAGGAGAGGATCTTGGCTTTCCCCTAGTAATTAAGCCTGTTGATAGCCAAGGCAGCCGTGGAGTCAGTATGGTGCACCATAAAGACGAGCTTGAGGATAAGTTTAAAAATGCTAAAGCCTATTCTACTTGTGGGCTAGTCATCTTGGAAGAATTCTTTTCCGGAAAGGGAGTAAGAGTAGAAGGCTTTGCATCAGACTTTGCGTTTTCGAATTTGGCGATTGGCGATGCGTATTACTTTGATTTTCCTGACATGTTCATCCCGAAGCGAATAATGTTCCCATCCCTTCTCAGAGCAGATTTGAAGCAGAAGGTTCTGGACTTGAATTTTCGTCTTATTAAAGGTTTTGGGCCAAGATTTGGTATCACGCACAGTGACTATTTAGTTAACAGTGAGACCGGTGAGGTACGTTTGATTGAGACCGCAATACGGGGTGGCGGGGTTTTTGTCTCTTCTGATTTGGTACCTCTCGTGTGTGGTCTAAATGTGAATTCTCTCCTCGTCGAGCTCGCCTCTGGAAGACAAAAAAATGTTGTGATTGACAAAAGTAAACTTTATGAACGTGTGGCTGCCGGTTATGTATGTTTTTATCTTCCCGAAGGGATCATTTGTCAGATAAGTGGCATCGACAAGGTCAAATCCTTGTCGGGAGTGCATAAAGCGTACTTTTCAGATCTTGAGGTCGGCAGACGAATAAGGCGAATTACAGATAAAACAATGAGACTGGGGCCAATTTTAGTTTACGGCAAAGATAGATTGGCTTGCCAAGAGACAATTAGTACAATTCAGGAAACCCTAGTGGTAGAGGTTGAGACACCAACAGGCATCGAAGGTGTCGAGTGGTGATGCTGGTATTGTTCCTAAACTATGAATATGTGAGATTTCATGGCCAAGAAGTCCATTAAAACGTTGATAGAATTGGAAAGTAGTCCTAAAATTCAGGGCTGTGAAAGACAACGGGTCAATATAAGTTTCACCTAAATTGGCAGGAATGCCCAGTAGGCACCGTGCAGATTTCATAGCCGAAATTTCCTGGGAAGAGGGCTGGGGATAGGTCGACTAGTCGGCCTCCGAACATGGGGCGTACGCAGCTGAGATTAGTATTAAATGATTGTCCGGTGCTTAAGGACGCATCGCTGTCGAATAACTACGGTGGGTTCTATTGGCCGAAGCATCGGACTGTTGACTACACTGAAGCTATATCGAACTAAACGACGCATCCGTTTCGTACCGGGCTTACCATAAGATATATTAAGAACCAGAGAGGAGGATTGAGACTCTAGCTTGGCTAAAGCAACAGAGAGGATATTGAAATCGGAAGTTAAAGGAGATGCAAGTAGGAGCCTTAACAGGTGACGTTCGTCAATTCACAAGAAAAGGGCAACGACGAGCCAGATATAAGACTATGCTTGGAGGAAAGAAGGCTTGTTTTCAAGGAAAAATGTGGCTAGTCAGGAAAGGTATGACTCGATTGAGCTTATCGTTGCGAAATAATGAGAAAAGAAAAGGTTTATGCATAAAATGAGTTAATATCTGATTTCTAGAAAGCCATTAAGGGAGAACAGTATAAGTAATGTCCTTATTCAAAGACACTAAAGGTGAAAATACCAATAAATATATGATTTCTGACTTAGGATTGTTAGAGGATACCAGTAAAATTTCAGCCCCAATACTCGAGTTTCTTGAGACACATTCTGTAAGCAAAGTTACATATGCCAAGGATAGGTCTTTGCTTGATCATTTAATCAGCACATACAATTTACTATTAAGTTGGGGTAATGTAGAAACAATTTGTCTGGCGGGACTCTTTCACAGCATCTATGGAACGGAAAGATTTATTTACCAGTGTCTATCTTTTGAGGCAAGAGATCAAGTTCGTGCGCTTATCGGGGATGAGAGTGAGCACTATGCCTATTTATTTTGTGCTTGTGACAGAAAGGATTTGTACAGCAATATCGACAAGTTGAATAATGGTACCAACCGTATCGATTTCTATGATAGATTTCACGAAGAAAACTACCCAATCACATTAAAAGAATTTAGTATTTTGCTAGAAATTAATACAGCAAACAATTTGGAGTCTTTAGACCGACTCAAAGAAAGATCAATCGAGTATAAAATACAAATGGTACATTACTGGACAAAGATGCGACCTTTTATTTCAAAACCGGCTTATCAATATTTTCTTAAGGCCTTTAAGTTACACTCAGTGTAATATAATTCATGATGTTGAATATAGGATGTGATCATCCATTCTAAATCATCATTTCGTTTACTGTATGATTTTCCTCTGCCAGCAGTATTGGAGTCACACAACTCTTTTGCCTCATTAATGATTGTTGACTAATCACCATGTTATCTGCTCGGTACAAACAAGCTACTTGCTACGGTCAATTCTTTCTTTGCTTCAATTAGCTACAAACAAAAGAAAATTCGGAAACTAACGAATGGGAGTCACTCACAAATAAAATCACGTTTTATCGGCCGCTCATTGCTACAAATCTAGAAGAACTGCGATGTATACTCTATGTGGGACCAACGGGAATAGCGACCGGTAAGTTACATACGCGATTTTCTTGATTACTGCTATGGTTAAGATCCTTCCTCCAATTCGTATTTTTGCAAACACTTCTTTATATCCAGAAATGCCTTCGTCAATCGCCAAATAGTCTAGAAGGTTGAGCTAAGTGTATATTTATTTCAACCGCCCACACTTGGTGGGAAGAGAGTTAGATTACATTCAACAAGCCATTGCGAATGGACACCTGTCGGGCAGTGGAGTGTTCACGAAGAAATGTCATGCGTGGTTAGAAAGACAAATCAGTTGCCATCGTGCCTTTTTAACGCACTCTTGCACTGGTGCTCTCGAGATGGCCGCGATCCTCGGGGATATCCAGCCTGGTGATGAAGTGATCATGCCCTCTTACACGTTTGTCTCTACAGCAAACGCCTTTGCTCTCCGAGGCGGGGTTCCGGTCTTTGTTGATATTCGCCATGATACTCTCAATCTTGACGAAACTAAGATCGAAGCCGCTATTACTTCCCGCACCAAAGCCATCGTGCCAGTACATTACGCTGGCGTGGCTTGCGAGATGGATGCCATTATGGCTATTGCTGACCGTTACGGTTTGTTGGTGATCGAGGATGCAGCTCAGACAATCATGTCTACGTATAAGGAGCGTCCACTGGGTAGCATAGGTCACATGGCCACGCTTAGTTTTCACGAGAGCAAAAATCTTATCTCGGGTCATGGAGGAGCCCTGCTCATTAACTATCCAAATTTGGCTGAGCGGGCTGAGATTATTTGGGAGAAAGGCACAAACCGAAGTCAATTCTTTCGCGGCCAGGTTGATAAGTACACGTGGGTTGATATAGGTTCATCGTTTCTGCCCAGTGAAATCACGGCTGCTTATCTCTATGCGCAATTGGAGGGAGCAGAACTCATTACTCAACATAGGTTGGATATATGGAGACACTATCACCAGGCATTTGTCGAACTAGAAGGACAAAAGCAGGTACGTCGCCCCATTGTTCCTACTGAATGTCGGCACAATGGGCATTTATATTACCTGATTTTACCTAGTTTTGAACATCGTACGTTAGTATTGGAACACTTGGAGGCGGCCGGCATTCAAGCTTTCTTTCACTATGTTCCCCTGCACACGGCTCCGGCTGGCAAAAGATATGGAAGGGCCAGTGCTGATCTACCACACACGCAATTAGCAAGCAATTGTTTGATTCGCTTACCGCTGTGGGTCGGGATGGAAGAGAGAGACATTGGACGGGTCGTTGAAGCTGTTTATACAATTCTCGGAGGGTAATCACCACTAGCCTTTAATATTCTGGCCTCCCATAACCAGGTCTGATAGTCAATTATATTCGGATACAGTTAAGGAAGTAACTAAAGCCGCCAGTTAGCAAGAAAGAGATTTCACAGATATCGGTCAAATTATTTTGTATCAATATTCATTTATATCTACTAGATAAATTTGCGTCATCCAAGAATCAGCTTAGCGCTGAAATTACGAAGCATTTTGGTTTCATAGCTCGAAGAGATAACTAACCACACGGACTTACCATAAATATGACAGCAGATAAATCACAGCAGCATGAAGTTTTGTATACGCTTCTAATTGCTCTGGTCCTCGTAAGCCTCTCTTTTTTACTCCAAGCCAATATTGGTTTGAACTTGGCTGATGAAGGCTATGTGTGGTATGGAACTATTCGCACGGCGGCTGGTGATATCCCCATGTTAGATTTTCGGTCCTATGATCCTGGGCGATATTACTGGGGTGCAGCATGGGGTTTAATATTTGGGCAGGGAATTATGGCCTTCCGGCTGTCCTTAGCTATGTTTCAGGTAATAGGTTTAACCTTAGGACTGTTAGCCGCTAGACGAGTCGTTAAAAACTGGTGGGTATTAGGTTTCGTGGGGTTATTATTACTAGTGTGGATGCAGAATATGTATCATTGGCAAAAGTTATTTGAGCCTAGCGTTGCCATGGCAGCAGTTTATATAGCGGTCTGTCTAATCGAAGAACCAGTCTCTAAACGTTATTTCTTTTCCGGCTTATTTGTCGGCCTGGCGGCACTGATGGGGCGTAATCATGGCTTGTATACCTTCTTGGCATTTTTTATGCTCATACTTTTTATGTGGCTGAAGGAAAAGCAAAGTAACATACTTAGGCGATACGGAGTCTGGAGTGCCGGGATTATCGCAGGGTATATTCCTATGCTGCTTATGCTGCTTTTTGTTTCTGGTATGTACGATGCGTTCCTTGTTAAAGTATTAAAACATCTTAAAAATGGATTTATCCATACCAATATATTTTTACCGGTCCCCTGGCCTTGGACTGTTGACTATACTCAATTGGATATATTAAACGGCGCATCCAGTTTCTTCTTGGGTTTGTTCTTTTTGGTTATTCCGATTTTTTATGTTTTTTCAATCATATGGTCGTTAAGGTGCAAATCAAGTGATGTCCAACGTAATTCGTTACTAATTGCCTCTTCCTTTGTAGGAATATTTTACCTGCATCACGCTTTTAGCCGGGCTGACCTTCCACATCTCGATGAGAGTATCCATCCATTCTTGTTAGGTTCCGTGGCTCTGCTATATACATTGATCTTACATCATCATAAAGGCTTGGCTGTAGGTCTAGTGGTTTTAATTCTTACTGGCACTGTTTTTGCCATGATCGTTACAGATAACCCGTATATGTTCAAACTCCGATTTAATGATCAACTAATTCAGTATAGCATCAATGGTGATCAGCTTTGGCTGCCAAAAGACCAGGCCGATTATATTGACATTGTCAAGCGACTGGTTGCCCAGCATGTTGCTCCACGCGAAGGATTACTCATTGCACCTTTTTCGCCTGGTCTTTACGCAATCTTAAAACTCAAGGCCCCCGTATATGATACGTATCTACTTCATCGGGAAACCATTGACAAGCAGAAAATTATGATTCAAGATTTGACAAATAATAGAGTAAACTGGGTTCTTCTGCGTGATGTAGCATTAGATGGACGGGATGATCTTCGCTTTCGCAATACTCATTCCCTCGTGTGGAGATACATTATGACAAATTTCGAGCCTGTTGAGACACCTCAATTGCCGAGCAACGAGCAATTCCTCCGTCGGAACATACCTCCTACGTGAATATTAGTTACAAACAAGCTTCAGAATTGGTAATTATCAAGAATGCCATTGAAAATGTGTATTCAATGTTAGACAATATAATACTCTTTCAGATTCGATTCCGCTTAAACTTGTGGCCGCCCAATTTGAAGGGATAACTTGTGCGAATGATATATACATGCGATGGCAGTGGATGTGCTTATAACGTCAATCTAAGTAAAGTAAACTAACGTAAGCAATAATCTTAAGTTAGTAGCTGTGAAGGTTTATTGATATCTGCAGATGAGATTTTTTTTAGCTAATGTCAACAGATCGAATCCAATTTGCGAGAGCGGGACTAGACCCATTCTACTCTCACGTCAATGAAAGCCATTAATTATTGTATCTGACCATATATCGAATATCGGCATACCGAAAAATGCTATGGATGAAATTCCGATACGATGAATTTAACGGAATGTTATTTTGTGCCTTAAATATAGGCAAGTCAGAATTGCACCGCGGATTAATTAGCGCAAATGCAAATTTTAAGGGATTTCTTAAATTTTACTATTAGTGTTTATAGGAATAGGTATATGATCTGGAGCATGGCAATCCGTGACATCCGTGCAAGGCATGTTGGATCATTTCTTGGGATTTTCTGGTCAATCATTCATCCTCTAACACAACTTCTCATTTACTATTTTGTGTTTTCTGTAATTTTAAAAATAAAATTAGGACCCGAATACGGTGGAACCAATTTCGCAGTTTGGCTGGTAGCCGGTCTACTGCCTTGGATGTTTTTCGCGGATGTCTTAACTCGATCTCCAGGAGCGGTCCTAGAGCAGTCGAGCTTGGTCAGTAAGACCGTATTTCCATCTGAGATATTGCCTTTTACACTTCTTATTGCAGCCATTATCAATCACTTAATCGGTGTGGTGATTTTTATCGGTCTTCTTGTGTTTTTTGGGTATAGTATAACATTAAAAATTCTATTGATCATTCCAATATTACTCACAACTGCAATATTTGCTCTCGGATTATCTTGGATGCTCTCTGCACTCAACGTTTTTCTGCGAGACATCGGGCAAATCATAGGAGTTTTTGTAAACGTCTGGTTTTTTCTGACGCCGATAATTTACCCTCGGCATCTTATTCCTAAATTTTGGCAAGGTGTTTACGGATTGAACCCAATTATATATTCGATAGAAGGGTATCGTGTAAGTCTTTTGCGAACAGCCGATATCAATATAAATATCGAAGGCGTTTCGTACCTCTTTTTACTCAGTCTATTCACATTTGCAATCGGAGGGCTCATCTTTAAAAAATTAAAACCCGCCTTCGGAGATGTACTATGACAATGAAAGTACAGGATGCATGATACAGGATACATGATGCAGGATACAGGACGAAAAAGGCGAAATCGCGATGAAAGTAAAGTTCATTTAGAGATACTGAATGAGACAGAATTTCTTAAAAAAGAAGTTTTTGATGAGCTTAGTAATAGCGATGGGAGATAAGATGCAAAGCGATTTAACTTCAGAGAGGCAATTATAAAAAATCATCGTGCCTGGTATATCGTGCATCATGAATCTTGAATCATGCATCTTGTGAGTTTGAACATGAATGCGATCGAAGTCAATAACGTTACCAAAATTTACAAATTGTATAATTCGCCCAAGGACCGACTGCGCGAGGTCTTTAGTACCGACGGAAAGAGATTTCATCAGGCTTTCCATGCCCTCAATGATGTGTCTTTCAACGTAGAGAAAGGCCAGCACATTGGTATAATTGGTCAAAACGGGAGTGGCAAGAGTACAATGTTGAAGATAATATGCGGTGTGCTCCAGCCGACAAATGGATCAGTAAAAGTTAACGGTCGTATCGCTGCGCTGTTAGAACTAGGCGCTGGCTTTAACCCGGAATTTTCGGGTCGTGAAAATGTTCTTATGAACGGGGCCTTGATGGGATTCAATCGGGATGAGATGGACCGGCGTTTTCCTAAGATTGAGGCTTTTGCTGAGATTGGGAAGTTTATTGACCAGCCGGTAAAAACATATTCAACCGGAATGTTTGTGCGCTTGGCTTTTGCTGCTGCAATAAATATTGACCCAGACATTCTGATCGTGGATGAAGCCCTTTCTGTTGGAGATGCTCTGTTCCAAGCGAGGTGCTTTGCAAAGTTTCAAGAATTCAAGGATAAAGGAGTAACCATCGTATTTGTGACTCATAGTTTGAATCTGATCACGACTTTTTGTGATCGAGCTCTGCTGTTCGATAGGGGTGCCTTGATCGCAGAGGGCAAGCCCAAACCGGTTGTAGATGAATACAATAGGCTGATTGTTTCCAGGAGCGAGATAGCCCTTACGTCAAAAACTAGAAAATCCGATAATATCAATTCACAAGATAAATCCCCATCCGGAGAAGTGGAGTGGCAGGAACTATTTAAGGTCAACCCAAATGAAGATCGGTATGGAACTAAAAAGGCTGAAATATTAGAAGCCGGCATTTTCACCCTGAATAGCGAACCGGTTCAGGTATTGGAACGAAACCATGAGTATCTGATAAGAATCAAGGTACGTTATAATGAAAACATGCCTTCGGCTATCATCGCTTTCTCAATAAAAGATCCCAAAGGAACAATTTTATGCGGAACAAATACCTACTACCACAATGTAATGATTGGACAGCTTGAGAAGGATGACGTGATCTTAGTGACGTTCAGACAGAGAATTAATATCAATCCTGGAGAGTATCTCCTTTGCCTTGGAGCCGCGGCTTATGAAGAAGGGGAATATGTGGTATACGATCGTCGATTTGATTACATGGCATTTCAGATTATAGCCGATCAACTCCATGTTGGGTTATTCGATCCCGAAGCAACAATTGAATGGAAGCTGTTATAGTGAGATTATACAAAACATCCGAAGGTTCTTTATTCTTTTGGGTGTCAGAGTCAAATAATGACGATATTCCTGACTTAAGGGTATATTCAATTTACGATAATATACAAGAGCGTAGCCACAAACAGGCACTATGAGATTGACCCATGAAAATTGATCGAAGGTCTTTCATAACCGGCATTGTGACTGGCGGCATTGCAGGGGCACTGGGTACTCAAAGTTTAGGTGTTATAAAGAAGCCCAGTGAAGATACTCACAAAAAATGGCCTCTTAATTTTGTTGTTTTCCTTGCAGATGATATACGCTGGGATGTAATAGGAGTGACTGGGAACCGCATCATACACACTCCAAACCTTGATGCATTGGCAGCAGACAGCACCCTGTTTACAAATAATTTTGTAACCACTTCTATTTGCCCCACTAGCAGAGCTAGCATCCTTACAGGACAGTACGCCCACCGGCACAACGTCTGGGATTTTTCCACACCTCTAAGCCACGAAGAATTCCAGTTATCGTACCCAATGCTGCTCCGGCAGGCTGGATATCAGACCGCCTTTATAGGAAAATGGGGACTCGGTGGTCCTATGCCACAATACGAATTTGACTATTGGAGAGGATTTACGGGGCAAGGTTACTATTTCGATCCGGCTGGTGGCAGACAGGAACACTTGACAACCATCCAAGGTCGCCAATCCGTAGAGTTCCTAGAAGGTATTAATGGAAGTAAGCCATTCTGCCTCACCATCAGCACTAAGGCTCCACATGTGCAGGACGACGATCCTGAACCCTTCAAATCTGATCCAAGGTTTGCGCATCTCTACGAAGAGGTAACAATACCCCGACCCCCTACAGCCACAGAAGAGCATTTTAATCGGTTGCCCGCATTTTTGCAGCACTCTGAGGGCCGACGACGCTGGAAGAGGCTGTTCTCAAACGACAAACTGTATCAACACTCCGTAAAGCAATATTATAGGCTAATCACACATTTAGACGAAGTAGTAGGAAAAGTAGTAGCGACTTTGAAGAAAAGTGACGTGTACGACAAAACTTGTTTGGTTTTCACGTCAGATAATGGTTTACTCCTAGGCGAGCACGGACTTGCCGGCAAGTGGTGGGCATTCGAGGAGTCCATTAGGATCCCTCTTATTATTAAGCCCGCAGTGAAGCCTGAGGTACAACGTGTTCCCGCCATGACCTTGAATATTGACCTTTATCCTACGCTCCTTGAGTTAGCTGGTCTCCCGCAGTCGAAATTATCGCAAGGGATAAGCCTAATTCCTCTCATGGCAGGGGCTTCAAACAAAATCCGTAATGAATGGTATTATGAACATATGTTTGAACAGCCAGGCATCGCAAAGAGCGAGGGGGTTCGAACAGATCGTTATAAGTATCTGAGGCATATAGACAATCAAGGGAAAGAGGAATTCCTCTTTGATCTATATAACGACCCTTTCGAAGAAAATAACCTGGCCGGACGCGTGGGATACAGACGTCTCCTAAAATTAAAAAGAAAAAAAACAACCCAAATGAGGATCGACTTCTCAAAACCGCTTTAGTAAAATCGAGGATCTTGCATAGCATAAGAAGGAAAAAAAGTAACTAGAAGAAAACACCAAATGGACATTACCACGGGTGGCTCGATGCAAAGCAATATGGAAGAAAAAAACAATGAGGCGGTCTGCATCATAGGTATGCATCGCAGTGGAACTTCAATGATCGCTCGCTTGCTCAACCTGTGTGGTTTAGATTTAGGTCCGCCTGAGCAGCTTATGGAACCAAGTGAGACAAATCCAATGGGATACTTCGAGAACGTGAGCTTCACTTATGAAATCGACGATGCTTTGCTTGCGCACTTGGGAGGGTCTTGGGATAACCCACCTCTATTTAAAGAGGGGTGGGAGTACGATGCTTCATTAGAGCAAATTGTCCTTAAAGCAAAAGACCAAATGAAAATCTTTTCGAATAGTCCAACATGGGGATGGAAAGACCCCCGGGCAACTATCCTACTTCCATTCTGGAAATTACTCATTCCTGATCTACGATTCGTAATCTGTGTTCGAAGCCCGTTAGAAATCGCCAAGTCCTTGGCTAGGCGCGACAAATTCTCTATGCAAAAAGGTCTATTGCTCTGGAATCAGTATATGCAAGCAGCCATTCGGGATACGGAAGGCTGTCTCAGGATTTTTACTTTTTATGAGGACTTTTTTAACGATTGGGCACGGGAAATCAGCAAATTAGTTGAGTTCTGTGGGCTACAAAGGCCTAACGATCTATCCAAACTTCATGAAACAATTTTCCATGAGTTAAGACACCATACTTGTGAAACATTCGAACTCTTAAACGAAGACAAGCTTACAACCGAACATAAGTTATTTTACATTGGCCTGCGTGCTCTTACGACGGAAGGATTTGTACCTTCAACTTCGGATCGTCGACCGGAGAATTTGATATCAGAAAACATTAGCAAGTTTTCCAGGCTGCTCGAACGGTTCCATCATGAAGAACCGAGGGCGCAGTTAGAAAGTGTTTTGATAAGCAAGGATCAACAAATCAACAACTTTTCAATAACAATAAAATTACAACAGCAGTCACTCGCAGACAAAGAGCAGCATGTAGCTCAACTTCAGCAGTCACTCGCAGACAAAGAGCAGCACGTAGCTCAACTTCAGCAGTCACTCGCAGACAAAGAGCAGCACGTAGCTCAACTTCAGCAGTTACTCGCCGACAAAGAGCAGCACGTAGCTCAACTTGCAGAGGCACTAGGAGAGCAAAAGCAACAGGAGAATCTACTAACGGATGAGATAGAACGGTTAACGGAACGAGTTGGGCAGCTTCGAGTTGTCGTGAATGACAAGCAGAAGACTGTGGAAGAGATGGCTATGGAAAAAGAGTCGCTTTATCAATTTTGGCTAGATGCTAACAGCAGTATTGGTTGGCGGTTGATAGCCAAATTCCGTAGCTTGGAAGCTAGAGTTATGCCGGTTGGGACCTTTAGGCGGTCTACCTATGAATTGTTTTGGAAAAGCATTAAAACAATTACGTTCCAAGGATGGTCAATGTTTGTCCTTAAAACGAAGGAGAAACTGAAAGAATTTAAAAACCCCTCAAGGGCTATTAAAGAATCAAAGGAAATAACATTTGAAGATGATATAGGTTTGAGAGATATAATCGTTACTGTATCAGAAGAAGATGAGTGGATTCTTGTAATTGATCGATTTGTACCTACGTATGATAAGGACTCTGGATCCTTAAGAATGTATTCAATGTTAAGAATACTAAATGAAATCGGCTTCAAGGTCGCCTTTCTCCCCGATGACTGTAAGAAGACGGAACCGTATTCGAGCGAACTTCACCAAATAGGAATAACTATATTAGATGCAACAGTTGATTTCGAGAAATACCTACAAAAAATTGGACACATTTTTACTTTTGTAATTTTATCAAGACCAGAAATTGCATTTAAATATATACCCTATATTAGGGCCTATGCCATAAATAGTAGCATCATATATGATACGGTCGACCTTCACTGGTTGAGATTGAAAAGAGCTGCGACGGTTAGCGGAAAGGAGGCGCTGCTTCATGAGGCCAATCATTATAAATCTATGGAACTTTTTAATTCTGCTTGCTCTGACACCGTATTTACTGTAACTGAAGATGAAAAAGAACTTTTGTTAAAGGAAATCCCGGAACTTAAGGTAGAAGTAGTACCAAACGTTCACGATGTTGTCAAAGTAGACAGAACATTTGAAGAAAGAAAAAATATAATGTTTATAGGTGGATTTTTTCATCGGCCGAACGAGGACGCTGTTATTTACTTTATCAGAGAAATACTGCCAATAGTTAAAAACAAGATAGAAGATATGAAATTCTTCATAATTGGTAGTAACCCCCCAAAATCAATTCAACAACTCCATTCAGAGGATATCTTAGTAACAGGGTACGTGAAAGATGTAACCCCTTACTTTAAGAATTGTCGTGTATTTGTTGCGCCCTTACGCTACGGTTCAGGAATGAAGGGTAAAATTGGACAAAGCATGGCTTGTGGTCTGCCGGTGGTGACCACTAAAATTGGTGCAGAAGGCATGGGACTTGTAGATGGTGAAAATGCGCTTATCACAGATGAACCAAAAGGATTTGCAGATGCTGTAGCAAGATTATATACGGATGAGTTGCTTTGGAATAAAATTTCTATACAATCTATTGAACATATTGAAAAAAACTATTCTAAAGAAATTATCAGTAAAAAGCTTGCTGAGATTTTTCACTCGATACAGGAGCACCAATTGCACGACGAAATGAGTTTGAAATTTGGTGACGTGCTTGATGCTGGGTAATTTTCGTCGCACGCGAATCTAAATAACTGTCGGGTTATTTCAAGTGACTTCTTCACGAGGGATTTTTATGCCAAGTAACGTGTCAATTTTAATATTAGGCATTTATCTTTCAAAGCAAAAAAACAATATAGGGCATCTAGTTAACGAATTTAATAAGTCCTGTAAGTGGAAATTGAAACAGAAGTGGATTAACATAGGAGGAGAGATCTCTTCGGAAGACGTCAGAAAAGTAACAGAGATGGATTTTCAGGATGGACTACCCAAATTCGTGTTATTAAATAAGATGCTACTAAAAGAAGATCTAGATCATTATGATTTCGTGATTATTTGTGATGATGATATTGCATTGCCTGATAATTTTCTAGAATCTTATCTCCAGTTGGTTGCTAGATATGATTTTGCGCTCGCTCAACCAGCAAGAACCCATGAAAGCTATATAGACTTCCACTTTGTCAGGCAGCTTTCTGGGTTGAAGGCTAGAAGGACTCGATATGTTGAGATTGGACCGCTATTTTCTGTGCGACACGATATATATTCACTGATTTTCCCTTTCGATGAGAGTAATTACATGGGTTGGGGTTACGACTTCGTGTGGCCCTATCTAATCGAAAAGATGGGCTTGAGAATGGGTATAATAGATGCTACCCCTGTAGATCATAGCATGAGAAAACCTGTTACAAACTACGACTATAACAAAGCCAATAAAAATATGGAAGACTATTTGTCACGGAACCCTCACTTATCGAAAGGAGAAGCATTTAGAATATTGGAGTCGTATTCATAGGATGAAAAGTGAATCATTACTCGGTTTAAAGGCCAACGATTCGTCCTTCTGACTTGCTTAGTTTTCGTAGTGCATGTCGAAAATTTACCTGAGCTATGCTAAGGGAAAGATTTTTCCCCAGGATTAAAAGCCTGGGATTTCAAGTTATGGTTTTATAGATGAAAGTACTCGCGTGATTATAAAAAATGGCTCAAATAGTAAACAGATTAGAAAGTGCCCTTCCATTACTTCAGCTTGATGAGAAAGGTAATTTAATATCGTGGAATTCGAATTTGCAATTGTTGAGGTTTCTCGACCACTACTTAAATCCAAGAATGCATACAACAGAGACGGGAGCCGGTTATACCACGTGGTATTTCTGTATAACCAATGCTTCCATCCATACTAGTATTGTCTCCTCCCAAGATGAAGTTAATCGTATAACAGCTTATTGCCGTAAATTAGACGTATCTCTGGCCAGTTTTGAATTCTCGATTGGCAATTCTCCCAACCTTTTACCAAGAATCTCCGGGGAAAAATACGATATTGCCTTTATTGACGGAGCTCATAGATTCCCCTTCCCAATAGTTGACTGGTTTTACTGTGCAGAGCTTCTAAAACAAGGTGGCTTGATGTTTATCGACGATACTGACATAATAAGCTGTCATATTCTGGTAAAATTTATGCTGAATGATCCCAAATGGGAAAAATTAGAGACTCGGGAAAACTTTGCTATCTTTCAGAAATTGGGTGGGCACGATTTACTTGGAGATTGGGTACATCAACCATTTAGCAGTACGAAAATTTGTAGGCCTTTCGATGTTTTCAAGCTATTTTTACCTTCAGTAAACCGTTTAACAAATGCGCCACAGAAGAAAAAAAATGCCCTTCGAGAAAGGTGCGTCTGATCCGAATAATAACTTGAATTCAGTAAAAAATACTCCTCACCTTAGTGTCATCATAAATACATTCAATCGAGATAGTCTTCTTAAAACGGCACTTGAAAGTCTTGTTGAACAAACTTTGGATAAGAAAGATTACGAGGTCATAATAATTGACGACGGGTCTGATGATCAGACAAAGGAGAATGTATATTCATTTTTTGATCGACTCCCGATCAAATACTTCTATCAAAAAAATGCGGGTCGTTCTTCAGCTAAGAATCATGGTATATATGCAGCTCAAGGGAGAATCTTGTTTTTTCTAGACGATGATGACATAGCAACACCAACTCTTTTAGAAGAACATATAAATTCTCATGATAAATATCCAGACGATAACTACGCCGTATTGAATTATACGGGCTGGTCGCCAAGTCTTACACTTACACCATTAATGCATTATATAACTGAAGTCGGCCATTTACTTTTTTCATATCCAAATATAAAACATGGAGATATTCTTGATTATACCTATTTCTGGGCAGGAAGGCTTTCTTGTAAGAGGTCGTTTTTAATTGAATATGGCGTTTTTAATCCCATTGTGCGTATTTGTGAAGATATCGAGCTTGGATTCCGTCTGTCCCGATATAACCTAAAGGTTGTCTACAACGCTAAAGCGGTTAGTATGGCGAATCGTGCCATTACACTTCATGATTTTTGCAAACGTCTTATACTTCGCGGAAGAGATCAGTATATCTTAAGTAGATTGCATCAGGATCCAGGGCTTCATAAGTGGGCGGAGGTCATGGGAAGTGAGGAGGAATGGGAAGTAATTCGTCCTATCTTTAATGCAAAAATCAGGTCAACCTTTGAATTAGACAAAATCGCCAATTTGAACACTACTTATGGATTTAGCCAAGATAATTTAACATCACGGCTTTTACACAACGCATACAAGTGGACATTTAAGGCATGCAAAATTAAAGGAATCATGGCGGCTAAAGAAGATTCTGCGAAGAGTATGAAAATAAAATCCGAGAGGGAATTAGCCAACAATTCAAGTTCAAATGTTGACATTGACGTTAAATATGAATCATGAGGAGCAAAGACACAGAAGTCGCTAAATGCTAGGTGAGCGCCGCCAAGGTGAGTCCAGGCTGTGCTTCAAAGATGAGAGATGAGTACGGTGAGAGGTGGCAATATGAAAGAGGGTTAATTAAAAATTTTAATCCATTTACAGTGAATGCGCATTGTTTGTGGTGTGGCGCGGATTGCAATGTACTGTCTTCACCTCAGTGAGCAACATGGCTAAGAAAGTTACGAACAAAGACGTTCTGTATAAGACTCCACTATTGTTATCTTACCTCGTTTTCTTTCTTGGCATCATCGAGTTAGGGTTTCGTCTCTCCGGTTATGACCTCAATATCAGCCGCCATTGGAGATACCATCGCAAGTATGGCTGGACGATTGGTCCTTCTGCAAATTTAATGGACCACGCCAACTCAGACGGCTTCACAAATCAGATGGTTATTTTATTGATATAGGCAAACCTGAAGATTATCACAAGGCAATAAAATAATTTTCTATCAAGAAATGACAACATATGGGGTATGGTCAAAATTAATATTGGCGCAATATTTAATTAGTGAGAAAGTATAGTTTGCTTAGCCCATATGCAAACATGCTGATGCCCATTAAGAGTTCAACAATCGAAATTAAAGATTTGCCCAGTAAAGCAAATAAAATAAAAAGCACCTTGGTGATTTTAATATTATTTGCAATTATTGGTTTTTTATTTAGAGGCAGCCTGGATTATGGGTTGCAATTTGATGAGGTATTCAGAGTAAACAACCTGATCCCCTTATTTAATCCTGTGGCATATCCCTATAATCAGAGCATTTTTGATATTCACCTTTTTGATGTTTCTATTCCTTTAATGTATAAACAATACATTTCGTCAGTAGCTATCATACCTTTCTTACCCATTTGTTTTTTTGATAACTACCTGTTTGGCTTACGATTTCTTGAATTTTTCTATTTTTTTATATCGATAACAGGTTTTTTTTTATTGTCTCAAGACACAATTTTCTGCTTGCATTTTGCTCAAGCTTATTAATTGCAACATCGCCAATTTTTTATCCAGAGATACGCAATGGCTTCGCTGATTCCTGGCACATTTTCTTAATACCGCTGTCAATATACTTATTTCATAAATATTTTACCAAGTCTCATAAGCCTGTAATTCTATTTCTAGCTGTTTTTTTTCTTTTCTTTAGCGCAAATTTAGCTTTTTATTCTTCATGGATTATCGCCGCCTTGATCCTGTCAAGTTTCATGTTCTTCAGAAAATATTGGATATCAGTATTGTCCTCTTTTAAAAATATTATTACTATCCTCCTTGGAGTTTTTTTTGGATTATTTAATTATATAATCTACAACATCTATTCCGGGTTTCCGACGCTGAAACCATTTTTTCTAAAAATATTCAGTCGCACTGAATACAACAAAACTCCTATAGATTATAAACAAGCGAAACCCCTTATTGATGAACTCAGCATTAAATTCAAAATTTTATTTTCTTTCTTTGGGGAGTATTATTATTTATATATTGTAATAACTTTAGCAATTATAATTATATTCATTGTCTCTCTATATAAAATTTTTAAATTGAAAGAGGCAAAAGAACACAAATTATATTTTTTCCCTTTACTCGTATTCTTATTGATAATGGTGTTTATACTGATAAGCCCAAATACTACAAGAGCTGGTCATTATGTATATCTAATTCCATTTTATGAACTAACAATTTTGTCTGCGTTAGTTTTAATGTATAGATTATTTGGCGTATATAAGCCAGTGAGATTCATTGTCTTTGCCATACCCATTCTTATATTGGGTATGAATCTCGTTGTCTCAAACGCCAAGGTTAGTGAAGCCAATAAAACAAACGGTACAGGATATTTTAGCCCAGCAATTTACGATTTAAAATCGTATATTGACGAAAATGGTATCGATTACAATGATATAGTCCATATACAGTGGGGCTTATATTCTCAGTTGTATTTCCTGAATAAAGGTCAGGTAAAAATTAACTCGATAGTATTTGATCTGCTTAATGCAACAACAGAGAAAGAAAGGTTTCAAGTTTTTAGGACTTTTTTTCTATCTCCAGAAAATAAGATGAAGGATAGCTTATATTTTCCTATATACACCAATTATTATAAGAATATAAGCGAGTCATTTTATAAACTCGTTGCGTCAAATGGTGGAAAGTTGAGAAAGGTAAACGCATTTTACGAAAAATCTGGGGCTGAAGTGTTTAGTTTGTTTAAACTGGAAAATTTTAAGGAGCTTCTTGGAAACTTGAATAATGGCGAAACATCCAAATGAGAGAAATTAGCTTCGCTTTATCACACTATTTAGCCCTAGGACTATTTACCCTCACTAGCTATATCTTCGGCCGCAGACTCCTCTTGAAATTAAAGTTTGACTCTATCTGGGAACAAATCGCCTTCTCCATTGGCCTAGGAATGGGGATCGTTGCTTACTTAGTATTTTTCCTGGGCATGTTAGGATTCCTATATCCATCTACCTTATTACTTGTAATCCTGGCTTGCCTATTGGGGTGCTATCCGGTGTGGACTGCGTGGTTCCGCACGATCGCTACATGCTGGAAGACGTTAAGTGCCTCGAAATATAAATCTCTATTCCCAGGAGTGACCATATGCCTCGTGATCCTAATTATTTTACTGCCTATATTATTATTGCCCCTCTATCCACCCACAGCTTTCGATGCCACTATGTATCACTTGCCTTACCCCAAGATATATGTACAGAGTCATCAGATTATTGTGGTACCTTACCTACGTTTTCCCCTGTTCCCACAGATTAATGAGATGCTCTTCACCCTCATGCTGGTTTATGACGACATCGCAGCGCAACTCACGCAGTTTCTTATGATGTTACTAGTAGCTGTTGCCCTCTATGCCTGGGGACACCGGGTCTTCTCTTCAAGGGCTGGATTATGGGCAGCGGCCTTATGGCTTGGAAATCCTTTAGTAATGTGGCTAGGCACCTCGGCTTATATCGATCTTGGACTGACCTTATTCGTGACTCTAGGTGTCTATGCCTTTTTTAACTGGATGTTTAACAAGGAACGTTACTGGTTAGTTATCGCTGGGGCTTTCACGGGACTTGCCATGGGGTCAAAATACAATGCAATTTTCCTCCTCGGCGCTTTCGTGCTTGCTGCTTTATATATCGGCGTGCGCCAGCGACGTTGGACTTATCCTGCGGTCTTTGCGATAATTGCCGTCTGTGTAGCGGCTCCTTTCTATCTGCGAAACATTTATTATACCGGGAACCCTGTTTTTCCGTTCTTTGGTCAGGTCTTTGGGTATACCATCTATAGTCCTGAAGATGTAGATATAGAACTACCAATACTGATAAAGGCCATTGTTTCATGGAAATCATTAGTTTCCCTTCTTACTCTTCCTTGGGATCTGACTTTTAATCCACAACTCTTCAACTCCCCATCCTCGCTGTCACCAATCTACTTCTTCACATTTCCTGTCTCGCTCCTCTTTGGATTTCGAAATCGATACCTAAGAGCTATGTTGATCTGCATTTTTGCGTATACCTTATTTTGGTTTTTCACTGCTCGGGTACTGCGTTATCTCCTCCCAATATTCACAATTCTCAGTTTGGTAACTGCAGAATCTCTGGGACGCCTATTACTCTGGTTGCCCTTCTGGCGCAGACGGACTAGCCACGCGCTGATCACGGCCCTTGGAATTGGCTTATTGATGTTGCCTGGCTTTCCTTATGCCGTGAATGAAGTGCGTCAGCAAGGTCCAGTGCCAGTGACACAAGAGCAGCGAGATTCCTATTTAGCGAAGCAATTGCCTTCTTATTCAGCATACAAATTCCTTAACGAGCTAGACGGAAATGACTACACGGTCTATGCCCCTCTACGACGTGAGAATCACCTACTTTGCCGACGGTAACTTTGAGGGGGACTGGTTCGGCCCCGCACGTTACTCTCGCATTCTTAGTAAACTCACGGAAGGACAAGGTCTCTATAGCGAGCTGAAGGCCTTGGGCGCTACCTACTTCCTGGTCCGGTACGGATGGTAAAGAGGTAGACTTGCCCATGGATGAGTTTTTCACTAGCCACTTTAAGCTGGTTCACGCGGGCGCATACGGCAAGCTCTTTAAGTTAGCTAAAAAGCCGTTACAGCGAAAAATGGCGGACGAGCTTCTACAAAATCCAGGCAATGATGATACAGATGGACAATAGCCAATAGGGTGGGAACATTCAGGTAAGCCTGTGGCCGACGCTTTGATGCATGACTACCAGATCGCTGTTCGACAATTTTACGCGGTGATCCAAGCTAAGTAATTTTTCGCATTTGTTAACTACCTAAGGATTACACGCGCGATAGGTGCGAATTTGTTGGACATTTCATACATCTGCATATCAGTAGCGAGTGCTAATCGACAAACTTTGGTAAGTCACGAAGAGCTAGCATTAAAACACGGGGGCTACCCTTTGTGGTAACTATTTTTGCTGTAGAGTCGTCGACAGGAGACACCTCGATAGTAGATACTTGAATATTGTTCCCGCTTAGGCTAGGTAATATGGGTGACTCCTAAAAATATTTTAAGGCCAGAACAGGCAGACATTAGAAGATTTCATACATGATTAAACTAATTATACAAATACCGTGTTATAACGAGGAAACTACCTTGGGAACTACGCTTTCCTCACTACCCCGCAAACTTACTGGAGTAGATTGTATCGAGTGGCTAGTAATAAATGATGGTAGCACTGACAAAACTGTCGATGTGGCTAAGGCATTTGGAGTAGACCATATTGTAAGTTTCACGAAAAACCAGGGTCTTGCTAAAGGGTTTGTTGCAGGGGTGGATGCATGTGTAAAACTGGATGCTGACATAATAGTCAATACCGATGCCGACAATCAGTATAACGCATCGGATATTAACGCTCTCGTTAAGCCGATTTTGGACGGCAAAGCGGAAATCGTTATTGGATCAAGACCTATAAGCGAAATCGAGCATTTCTCTCCACTGAAAAAACTTTTGCAAAAAATAGGAAGTTGGGTCGTGAGAATTACGAGTCGAAGTGACATTACTGACGCTTCGAGTGGATTCCGTGCTATGAGTCGGGAAGCCGCGCTGCGTCTGAACGTTTTTAATGAGTATACTTATACACTGGAAACAATCATTCAAGCTGGTCAAAAGAATATGGCTATTACATCGGTGCCTATTCGTGTGAATAAGGATTTAAGACCTTCTCGCCTGGTTAGGAGCATTCCGAGTTATATAAGAAAGTCGATTGTGACCATCATTCGTATTTTTGTTGTTTACAAACCATTTAGGTTTTTTATGTCGGTTGGGTTGCTCTTATTTTTTGTTGGATTTTTGATCGGCCTGAGGTTTTTATTTTTATATTTTACACATGAATCCGCAGGCCATATCCAATCGCTGATACTAGCATCAATCTTTCTAGGTATAGGCTTTCAGACTATGCTTGTCGCCTTTCTCGCCGACTTGCAGGCAGTGAACAGGAGGTTGATGGAGGATGTGCAATATAGGGTGAGAAAGATAGAGTTGGACAAATAGTCTTTTGTAATACTCGCATATTCAAATACCTATTGATGATATAGTCCCTTTTTATTCCTAACTGCCTTGATTTGTTCATTGCACGGGCATAAGATTGTCGTATCAGAACTATGGTTAAACTATGCATCATTACTCATTCTTACCCGAGATTCGAAGGAGACTGGAGGTCTAATTTTATCGAATCACTTGCAAGGGCATATGCTCGAAATGGTGGAGACGTAAACGTCCTTGTTCCTTTTTCCATTCATTTTAACCGCAGCTCAATAGATAGTGAGGGAGTAAAAATTGTAAGTTACAAGTATATGCCGATTACATCCTTGCATACGATAGGGTATGGGCATTCAATGAAATCTGATTTGGAGTTTAATATTCAAGATTTGTTTTTAATGCCCTTTTTGTTGATAGTTGGCATTATTAGGCTGTCCATCCTTTTGAGGAAAGATAAATATGATATGATTCATGCACATTGGGCGGTACCCAACACCTTGATCGCTGTCCTTGGACGTTTTTTTCGCGTTCTCAAGCAAAGATATTTACCTCTTTTCCCGGTTCTGATGTTACGGTCATAACTAAATTGGGTTGGATTGGCAGAATTTTTGCCAAAGTGATCGCAAAATCCGATTACCTCTCATGTAACAGTACCGATTTGAAAGAGGATCTGGTAAGTGCAGGTATAGAGAAAAACAAGATTGATCTTGTTATTTACGGGGTTGACGACAAGAAAATCTTTTTTTCAGAAAATAAAAGAGCGGACTTGAGACGCGCGCTGGAAATATCCGAAGACGACATCGTTTTGTTACTCATAGGACGCTTTGTTCCTAAAAAAGGTTTTTCCACGGCATTCCAGTCGTTAAAATATATAATGAATTACAATAAAAATGTAAGGTTGGTTGTTGTTGGAGACGGGCCGCTCAAGAATGATTACCTCGACATACTGAGGCGAGATTGCACGGAATCGTATGTTCACTTTGTGGGTGAAATACCACCTCAGGAGCTTAGTAGATATTATTCGGTATGCGATATTTTCTTGATGCCTTCAGAAAGACTCCCTTCGGATGGGTTAAACGTTGTTGTGCCCGAAGCCATGGCTTGCGGTAGACCGATCATAGCATCCAATGTCGGTGGAAATAATCTGGTGATTTTCCATGGGATAAACGGATACCTTCATGATGAAAGGAATCCCCAACAGTTGGCGGAGTGCGTTAAAAAGCTTTTGGATAATCCCGATAAAATGAAGGAGATGGGCGATCATTCGCTGAAATTGATCAGGGATCGATTCAATTGGGATGCAATCGCGCAATATTATTTAGAAAGGTGCCATGAGAGGAGGTAATAAATAAGAAAATGGCCAAGATGATAGATCTGAAAACTTTTACGGATGCGCGTGGTAATTTAACCGTAATTGAAAAAGTATTGCCTTTTGATATTAGACGAATTTTTTATATTTATGGGGTAGATAACTCGGTGAGAGGAGGACACAGACATCATAAAACTTATCAGGCTGCAATTTGCATACAGGGTCGCTGTATTGTTTCCAATGACGACGGATCTCATAGAGAAATATTTGAGCTGAATAAACCCTCCAAGTGCCTGCTCCTAGAACCGAAAGATTGGCATCAGATGCATGATTTTACCCCTGACGCGATATTAATGGTTCTCGCTTCAGAGTTGTTTGATCCAAACGATTATATTTATGAGAAGTACAGATGATAGAATATGAAAACTTAAAAAAAGTGAATGAGCCTTTTTTTGAACAATTAAAGAATAGCTTTAGGGCAACCCTGGAAAGCGGTTGGTATGTGTTGGGCGGCAATGTCGAAAAGTTTGAGCGAGAATTTGCATCTTACTGCGGCGCAAAGTATTGCATCGGAGTAGCCTCTGGACTTGATGCAATAGTGTTATCCCTAAAAGCGTTTGGCTTTAGACGTGATTCGGAAGTCATTGTTCCTTCTAATACCTATATCGCCACTATTCTGGCAATTTTACAGGCCGGCTTGAAACCGATACTCGTTGAGCCAGACATCATTACCTACAATATTGACCCCAATAAGATTGATTCCTCCATTTCCAGCAGAACCGTTGCAATCATGGTGGTTCATTTGTATGGCAAGGTTTGTGACATGGACCCTATTCTTGGGATTGCCAAATCTAAAGGGCTGACGGTGATCGAAGACTGCGCCCACGCACATGGCGCAATGTATCGTAGTAAAAAGGCGGGTTCCTTTGGGCACTGCAATGCTTTCAGTTTTTATCCGACCAAGAATCTTGGCGCCCTAGGTGATGCGGGGGCGGTTACAACCGACGATCCGGATATCGATAAATTAATCCGAATGTACAGAAACTATGGGTCCAAAATCAAATATCATAACGAGGTGGTTGGTTATAATTCCCGTCTGGACGAAGTTCAGGCTGGATTTTTGTCCATTAAATTACAATATCTTAATGCAATTAATGAACATAAGCGTTCCCTCGCCAAGAGATACTTTGACGTATTAGGTGATTCCGTTATCAAGCCCGTGTACCATTGTGATTATCATGATGTCTACCACATTTTTAACGTTCGTCATCCTCGCCGAGATGCATTGAGAGACTACCTCCTTACTCGAGGGATAAAGACAGCTATTCATTACCCGGTCGCGCCGGCAAAGCAAAAGGCTCTACAAGGCTATTTGGACCGCTACGACTTTCCAATTGCCGACGAGATCCATTCAACGACGCTAAGTCTGCCCATATCGTATTTCCATACTCAGGACGACATTTTTGCGGTCGCTGAGGCCATCAATGAATTTGGTGCAAAGCAATGAGAGGTTTTGCCACAACGGAAAACCGCGACTCGAAGGCGAAAAAGATTGCCGCAGTTCTTTGCGATGCCCTAGAGATGGATGAAATCAGTGGGTTAACTATTCTCGATATTGGTTCTGGGAGTGGACATATTGCCGGGTATTTTGCGAAAACGAACAAAGTTATTGCGTCGGACATTGAAAATCAGCTTTGCGTTGACGAACCCCAGTTAAAATTTGTGAAGCTGACTGGAGTGAATATTCCATTTGAAGATTCAACATTCGATATTGTTATTCTTAATCATGCATTGTACTTAGTGGCAGATCAGAAACATGAACTCGAAGAAGTTCGGCGGGTTCTCAAGCCAACCGGTGTTTGCTATCTGGCAGATCCGAACAGGGCATTTCCGTTTGAACCATTTGCCAAGATTCCGTTTATCAATTATCTTCCAATGCGTGCATACGAGCGGATAATGCGTTTTTTGACAGGAGCAGATGAGCGAATCAAGCTAAATTATTTTTGGGATATGCAAAATGTAATTAAGTCAGCTGGACTTGAATTCCGTGACTATACAACGGAGATACTTAACAACCCCCAACTTTTTAGAAGTGATGTTTCAGTAAGGCTGCCAGCATGGCGATGGCTTTCTTGGTTGTCACCAACCAATATATATATTCTGCGAACTCGGAAAGTGTAAATGAATATGCGTAACTCTATTTTTATTCTGTTGATGGTCGCAGTCTGCATTTTTTTTTGGCGTGAAATGCAATCCAATTGGGAGCAGTTCTCGGGGGCGCATTTTAAACTCCGCTGGCCATATTTCATTCTTGGAGGTTGTTTTTTTTGCGCTTCTTTGTTAGTTACAACTTGGTCCTGGCTAAAGACCGTTAGGCTCGTAACCGGAAAGAAATTGACATTCAGTGAGAGTTTCGGGATATTTAACGTCTCTCAACTAACCAAGTATATTCCCGGTAAGGTTTGGTCTTTTGGGTTGCAGATGTACTGGCTTTCTCGACGCCGCATTCCCAAGATGCAGGTTGTTTCGGTCAATCTTATTATGATAGTGTCACATTTGGCATTGTCAGCTGTTGCTGGGCTTGGTTATTTATCGCTTGATAGTACCGTTTTGCCCAAGGGCTTCGCAATCGGATTGTTTGTGTTAGTACTCCTCGGCTACATTATTTTGGTGTTTGGAGGGGCGACGACCATTAACTTTGCAGTCACCCATATTAATCGGTCTTTTGCTAGACAGTTCGAGCCAATAAAGATTCGGACCACAGACATGGTTGCAATTCAGTGCTGGTATTTGTTGGTAATTTTACTGTTTGGAATTTCTGGTTATTTCATTGCAATGGGTATTGGAGAGTCCTGGAATTTCAAGAATATTTTTCCTGTTGCAGCATCCTTTCTTCTTGCAGATGCGATAGGTTTTGTGGCCGTAATTACTCCGGCCGGACTCGGCATTCGTGAAGTCGTGATGTTCGGTATGTTGGGGACGGTTGTTAGTCCACCAATTGCAATCGTACTGCCGTTAGCAATTCGAGTGGTAACAATGTGCATTGATTTTGTGATGGGCACTCTTGCTATATGGTATGTACGTCGTTTTATGCATATTGACCAAATTTACGTGGCCCGCGACTTAGACTAAAAATTGACTAATATTGGTAGATCCAATGACGAACTTTATATTTAAATTATTTCGTTTAGCTATAAAGCGGAATAAATCTCCTGAGGATTATTTTAATTTTCAAACATGCCAAAGCAGGAGTGCGTGAGTATTGGATGGTAGAGCCAGAAGAGCGAGCTATCGAGGTTTATTTGCTATGGGAAGGCACGTATGCTTTCTTTGGGAACTACGGGTCCGGCCAGGCTGCTGGCTCAGACCTCCCTCCCGCCCGGCTTTGCCCTTTCCGTTGACGACGTCTTTTTGTGAGATATATGATGGTTCAAATCCTTTTATCCACATATAACGGGATTAAATATCTCAAACCTCTTATGGAAAGTCTTCTGGCTCAGGATTATCCCCATGTCGAGATTCTTGTGAGAGACGATGGTTCTAATGATGGTACACTCGACCTGCTCAATGAATACGCTTCTGCGCACACGAATATAAGGGTTGTCCCTCGGCGCACATGTTGGGTTTGCACAGAGTTTTTTTAAGCTTCTGGAGATTTCGTCGCCTGATGCCGACTACCTTGCTTTGTGCGATCAAGACGACGTGTGGCAAAAGGACAAGGTTTCCAGGGCAGTTGAATTAGCTGAGCCACTACCCACTAGACACACCGATGATGTACTGCTCCGGCTCACTGTCGTAGACAAAAACTTGAAATTTCTAGGGTATACCGACCTTACGAGAAATGGACTATCATTCCGCAATGCAATCCTCGAATGTCCGCAGGGGTTGGGTTGTACCATTCTTTTAAATAAGGCATCACGCCAGCTCCTTCACGAATTCCCTGACCAAGTGTATTGTCATGATTGGTGGATATATTTGGTTCTGTCTGCTTTGGCAATCTCATCTATGATGAGGAATCTAGAATCCTTTACCGAATTCACGATTCCAACGCTTTCGGAATCCAGTTCGGATTTTTAGACAAATGGAGAACCAAAATCCACCGTTTTAAAACCGGTCAGTTCCAGCTTATGATGAATCAGGCTATAGAATTCATGCGCATTTACGGATCATCGCTTTCCAACGACGACCGACAAGTCTTGGAAGCGCTTTATTGCGAACCGGCAGCGGGTGGTGGGAAAGAATACGTTACGCATTGTCTTGCGATGTATATCATCAATCGACTCTCGAGCACCTTATCTTAAGGGTGTTGATTGCATTAAATCGCCTTTAGTTTCTGGTCGAAATTGAAATTACAAGCCAGCCCCCGAATTCCCTTAGCTAGTGGGTTCCAGACACTATTTAGTTATTAATCGGTACAGAACAAGGGCTCAGACGTATCGAGGTTTGGAGTTATCTTCTGCCTATCTTTTTCAGCAGAGCCAGTAACCAGTTCAGCAAGCCAGTGCGGTCAAGCCAGTCTTCAAGGTGCCATCGCAGTAGCTTTTTTAGATTGGATTCGTTGGCGTAGGTCAACTCGCCTTCCTGCCAGTCTGGATTTTGCGGTACGACCACCGGAAACGTCTTCAATTCCACTGGAGTTCCCTTTATCCCGATGAACGTACAACGGTCCTTCGTCCCCTTGACGGGTGGATTAAAACATTCGTGGATAGACGAAAAACCCACGTGAGTCAGCATATTCACCAGCGACGGGCGGGTCAACCAGAAGCTGGTGTCATTCTCAAGCGAGGAACGCACACGCTGGTATTTGGTTTCCGTGTTATCATGCCTCAGGTGCTCACGATAATATGTACCGTAATACGTTGCATCCTGGTACCTGATTGACGCGTCACTGGAAAGAGCAACATGGGTATCCACGATAACCATATGGGTTGTCATATCGTAGAGGCACTGGATGAATTCGCCCTGGCTATCGCCGGGCAGGTGATACAAAATACCGCTGCATACGATGATGTCAAATTCGCCGAATCGCTCCTTAGAGATCGCCCGAACATCCTCCTGCATGAAGGTTAGGTTGTCCAGTCCGAAAACTTCTTTCGCAAAGAGAGCTTTTTGAATATTGGCCTCCCGCCCCTCGACCCCGAGTACGCGAGGCTCCGCGCAATGCAAATTCCAACGAAAAATGTCCATTGGCGCAGGCCAAGTCTAAAACCCGGCAATGTGACAACGGTTTCTTGGTAAGATCGCTGGCGATTTGTATGATCTTTACCACCCGAGGGTTGGGCGAATGTGATGGTGCTTGTGTCCAAATCCCTTCGGCCAACTCGAAGTTATCCCACCATTCTCCATAGCGTTGGATAAGTTCGGCACGTTTTTGGATAATGTCATCCCGCTGCCAGCTCATGCTGCCTCCTTTCTCCTGTTTTTATAGGATAACTCGAAATGGCATATATGTAATTGCATATTTTTAAGCGATATAATCTACGATATTGGTCGATCATTTGCTCGAGCGAAAAATCTTGCGCTCGAATTTGGTTGGTATGGTGCGCCAAGGACTGATATTGGTTCATCAACAATTTTAAGGACTCAGTGAGTGATTCCATTCGCAGTTCCTCAACCACTACCCCGCAACTATGCTTCGTGACATAATCCGCCATTGGAATGGTTTTGCTCACAATAACCGGTTTGCCAGCGGCTAAAGACTCTATCAATGAATGTGGAAATGATTTTACCAGCTTGGGATGTTTAGCCAATAATATAGTAGCATGAGCTTTTTTTAAGTAATCATTAACATTAACTTTTTGATTGATAACCTCTACCTTACGTATGATTCCATGATGGCGTATCTTTTTTAGTAGCTCTTCATACAACCGGCCGCGCCATATTAGAATCAATTTCAGATAGGGTAATTTTGCGGCTGTTTCCAGGAGCAGATCTATGCCCTTGGAGTCGAACTGGGCTTTGTCCCACGGAGCCGAAGCCATTAAGAGGGTCAGCTCCCTTTCTAACGGAAGTGGATATGGAGAAAAACCTGAAGTGTCGATACCAGGGGTAATGATAGAATAATTCTTAATCCCCCAGGATTCCAAGATCTGTTGATCTCTTTCGTTGGATATTACAATACGGTGCAAACTATTTAGTCTATTAATGTTAAGGGGTTTTCTTTGTTTTTGCAGACTCGCGCCCACCGTGTAAACGATAGGATTTTTCATGAAGTAAAATACAGGAAGATAATGCAGAGTCGGAACGAAAATATGATTGATTTTTAATTGGTTGTTCTCTTGGCTCCTTATAGATTTAATTGGTGCAAGCCGTAAAGAGAAACGGGAAGAAATCTCCTCGGTTTTTTAAATGGAAACAGGTTTATCCTCGCTCCGCCGAAAGCTTTCTGCAGCGCTTCGACATCCTGCCATACCGCATCCGTGCCTTCTAGTAACGGCTCAGGAAATGTTAATAAATACAAAATCGACATGATAATTAACTAGACATTAAAATATTTTCGATTATTTCAACTTGCTAAAGATGCCCGTCACGTAAGCCTCTGATGAGACACGATAGAGCAGGATCACGGAGTCCTTGTGTGAATAATCGAGCTAATTTCAGCTTGATCGATTTTTATGTTTTTCATCTGTTTTCTTCTTTTCTTCATCGTTTCTGGCAGATTGATGATAAAAGACCAATATCCCTTCAGCGAAGCCAGTGGGTGAGCATAGATGATAAAAAAATAAAGCTGTCCGTATAGCAGCTTCAGCGCGTGTTTGAATAATAAGGGATATGGAACATTCTTAGCAAATAACAGGAGTCTATTCCTGGTTACCAGTTTCACGTAATCAGCAAAATCGAATACCCGAACCATGGCTCTTATGGAGTACTTTTGCAGTCGGTAGGTAGAGATAGCGATACCCCAACAACCTGCCTCGCAAACCCAGATCAACATCCTCCAGGTAAGCGAAGAAATCTGGGTCGAAACCTCCGGTCTTAACTAAAAATTCTCTTCTATATAAGGACGCACATTTTTTTCCCTCCCCACATCCAGACAACCACCAAGCCATTGCATACCGTTCAATTGAAAGTGCGATCCCACGGCTTAAATGAATTTTTGATTCTGGTCACCGAACTTGTTCGATCAAGGCATGCTCTAAGGCCATAAGAATAGCTCTTGCTTTGGCAGTCTTCCCTCTCATCATAGCGTACGCAAGTTTCAGCCCGCATGCTACAATCCAGTAGGAGAAATACCTGAACTTTTCTCGGGGGTAGTGCTTCTTAATGTATAAGAATCGGTTGCGCAAGCTGTAGTACAGGTACAAAGAATCTCGTAGCTGTAATGGGGTTTTGTTGGTGTTGTGGTATGCATGTACCTCCAGATCGGTACAAGCCCTGTGCCCCTCGTTTCTCGCTCTTTTACAAAAATCAGCGATTTCTCCACTAAAAAAATACCGCTCATCCAGCAGGCCAATTTCTTCGAAGAGCGCACGACGCGTCAGAAACACCGTACCCAAGACATAGTCAACTTCGAGTAGCGGATAGCCAGCGATGGCTTTTAATCCATTGGGTTCTGCAACAATCCTGGTGTTTTGATGTCTCGCGATATCTCTTCCTCCAATCAGACAGCGCATATGGTTTTTTTGGCGTTCGAAGATTACCGGTCCCAGAATAGAGATATCTGGATATGCCTTCAGCCTTTCTAATAATAGCGTCACACCGGCTTCAGAAATTTCAGCATCCGTGTTCAAAAGAAGGATGTAGTCCTTCTTCTTCCCGAGCGCTTGTTCTATCCCTAGATTGTTGCCTCCACCATATCCACGATTTACTGGACTACAAATCAACTCTTCCGCGGTCAGTTCATGCCGCAACTTTTCTGAGGAGGCTTCTGTCGATTGGTTATCCACAACGAGTATTTCTGGCTTGAGGGTTTGCCAGCTCCGTAAATTGCGTGTGCATCGAAGCGTCTGTTCTTCATCGTGCCAATTGATAAGTACAACAACCAAACTCATGCTCAGTAATTCTGAAATAATTCTTAGGCTATTACAAGTGCTTATCTTCTGATCTCAAGTCTGCCAAGCTATGGTATAGTTTGAGTGTGGCACGTTGGTTACCAGCACTAAGCTACCGCAGTTGCCGCAGGAAGCCATAGGTCCTTACTAGTAAGTCTTGAGCAATGACGAAAGAGCGAACTATCGAAGAATTGAAGGGGAGGAGGGAATCCGAGACAGGGGAAAAAAGGAGATTGCTTCGGGATAGAACTCCTCATAAAGACGGAATAGAAGTAAGCATGGATCCCCAATAAAGTCATTGGGAATGACAGAGCAAGGAAATTCTGGCTTACACTTGTGCTCGACCGTTTCTGTCGAGAAATACGCGATACAACAGGCGTGTAGCCTTGTGTTTAGGTTGTCAAACGGACTGGCTGGCCTATCATGAATGTAGTAGAAACCTTCCTTCGACCCTGCGTCACGCTCAGGGCCTAGGACAGGTTAGATTTCCATTCCTTATGTTTTCTCCGATGCGGGGTTGGAAAACCCGCCTATCCTTATTGATGACGGTATTTGTTATGGATAGTCCGGGATCCAGGGACAAAGACATGGATTCCCAGTAAAGCCTGTGCTCGAATGTTTCGCCGATAAATACTTTCGAGGACAAGTCTATCGAGTAGCATTTGGGAATGACGGGTTATGAGATCGCTTCAATTTCCGAGGTTGCCCCGGGTAAATCGAAGGGCAAATACCACATTACCCCCACCTTAATCCTCCCCCTATAGGTATAGGGGGAGGAGATTCTCGAATTCTGTCTATCCAAAATTGGGGACATAGACTAGATTTCCCATCCTTCGTCACAAGTAAGTGCTATTAGCAAGCGAATGACCCTTAGCAACAGCAGGGAATTCGCCAGTTGGATAATCGTTCAATATAATAAACTGTAAACAAGTATACGCATGACGGAACTTAAGTTGGATGAAAAACCCCTCATATCGGTCATTGTTCCAGTATACAATGGCAGCAAACATATTGGGCAGTGCCTAGATAGTTTAAGGGCATCTTCGTATGAAAATTATGAGATTATAGTTGTCGATGACGCTTCGACAGACGATACTCCCAAGATCTTAGAAAACAAAAAAGTTACATCTCTTCGATTATCAGAGCGGTCGGGCCCGGCTACCGCGCGCAACCATGGTGCCCAAATAGCAAAAGGCGAAATCCTTTTATTCATCGACTCAGATATTCTGGTTAAACAAGATACAATTTCACGAGTAGCATCAGATTTCACCAATAATCAGGGTATTGTTGCCGTCTTCGGCTCATATGATGATTCGCCTGCTCCTCCGGACTTCTTATCTCAATTCCGGAATCTATTCCATCACTTTATTCACCAGGATTCCAATGAAGAAGCTAAGACTTTTTGGGCAGGATGTGGAGCTGTTAGTAGAGAAGTATATTTCCAATCAGGCGGCTTTAATGGACATCGTTATACTCGAGCCTCAATAGAAGACATAGAGTTGGGAATATCATTAGCAAAGACGGGACATAGGATACTGCTAGATAAAGAATTGCAGGTAAAGCATCTCAAACACTGGAGTTGGCTTAACTGGTTAAGAAGCGATATAATTCATCGTGCGGTACCGTGGTCAAGATTAATCCTGGAACTTGGGTCAATACCCCAAGATCTAAATCTAAAAATTTCTCATAGGATAAGCGCCTTTTTAGTTGGTTTACTCTTATTAATTGCAGCCCTCTTATTTTTGAACGCCGTGAATTTTCTTAATACAGGTTTCAGCGGAACTCTAATTACGATTGCACTGGTTATATTCATCACACTTGCGATTCTAAATTGGAAATTGTACAGGTTCTTTCTTCAGAAAAGGGGATTTAGAGTTTATGATATTTTCTATCCCTACACATTGGCTATATTATGTCTATAGCGGCTTGACCTTCAGCGTGTGCTGGATTCTTCACAAGGTTTCCATTTTCAGAAAAAGGGGCGAAAATTAAAATATAGTTGGCCAGTCCTTAATGTTATACCACTTTACTCACTCCCAACACTTGGATCTCGGAAATAGAACCCCTTTAAATCTCACTTTGAACTCTCGATCTCGGGAAGGGAGTACAAAGGGGCAGTTCCGTTTACAGAGGAAAGTCCCCAAAGAGTTCCCTGACCTCTTCATATGAGATATGCACAAGAATTAATCGCGAACGTGGATGGGATGGACATCTTTGGCAGGGGCGTTTCTTCTCAAGTCCGTTGGATGAAATATATATGTGGGCAGCACTCCGTTAGGTTGAGCGTAATCCCGTGAGGGTAGGATTGGTTAGAAGAGCTGTGGATTATGACTGGTCAAGTGCGGCAGGTCATTGTAGATTAAAGGGAGACAGGATATTAACTAGTGGTTCGAGGAGATTGAGGACTGGCCTAACTGGTTAACTGAGGGTGATGATTTATAGAAAGTGGAAGTATTAAGGAGAAACATAAAGAGAGGTTTGCCCTCTGGTTCGGATGAATTTATTGAGAAATTAGAAAGGATGACAGGGCGAATATTACACTAAAGACCGCAAGGACGTCAAAGGGTGCAAAGTAATCTCAAATAGAGGTTTGCATCCACTTTTACTCCCCAAAAGGAAACACAGATTAAGAAAGAATGATAAGAGGAATAAAGGAGGAGTTCTTTTGGGTAAGGGAATGGGAGAGTGAAATAGAGCTTAGAAGTAAACTGGAAAACTAGGACGATTGTTATAATAGGAGATACCGTCATTCGACTCTTCGGTACCAAACACCGACTCAGGGCCAAGAAGGTTATTACAAAAACAACAAAAAAACTCTACTAAATGCTGCGTGACTGATGAGTAACAACACAATAACAATAAAGATCAATACAATACTTTTAAAAACAACTATATTAATTTTCCCTTTAATTACTTCTATATTTTTTCTATTCCTAAAAAAACGGGCCAGCTTCGATGTGTGGTTTTATTTTATTCAAGAGGATGGTCTTATCGAGTATTTGACTTGCGCTTTTTATTTCTTATCTTCTACATTAGCGATATTTATTGCAACTGACTTTATAAAAAAACGCCATGTGTATTGGGGAATTCTGTACATATTTCTTGCATTTGGGCTGTTTTTTTCTTTTGGTGAAGAAATAAGTTGGGGGCAAAGGATTATCGGTGTAAAACCAACTGAATTTTTCTTAGAGCATAGTTCACAACAAGAAATTAATATACATAATTTAATTCCGATTCAAATGATTTTTGAATACCTTTATATCCTAGTCGGGTTTTGTGGTTCATTTTTATGGCTATTTACTTTATTAAAGATAAAAAAATTTGAGTCTATTATAAATCCATATTTAATCCCAAACTGGTATCTGATGGGCTATTTTCTTCCAGTTGCAGCTTTTTATCTTTTATATTATTGGGTTTGGCCTGATTACAATTCTACACCCAATACTTTTTTTAATTGGAGTATACAAGAACCAGCAGAACTTATTTTATCTATTGGGTTTTTCATGTTTGTTTTAATAAATAGATATAGACAACTTGAGGAATTTAACCTGCCAAAGTTACGTTGGCTAACAATACGTTTCAACAGATCAGCTATTAATACCCCCCATTAAGGCCTTGTTAAAATTAAGCTAGTAAATTTTCTAGTAAAAGGAGAGGGAACAATGAAGCGAAGAAGATGGGATTCTCGAAAAAATTTGTGGCCTCAGTTCTGGACCTTATGCTAATTCACCAACTTCGGAGACTCGTAGCTCTAAAATTCCTCTTTCATTCGTCCCTGAATTCTCCATATGCGCGAGGAATGGATATTAAATTCCTTCGCTGCGGCCTGTATATCAAGGACTGCAACCCTAGGAGGCAAATAAAGATAAAAGACAGCAAAAAGATGAGATTGCTTCGGGATAAAGCTCCTCGCAAAGACGGAATGAAAGAAAGCTTTGAAGAGGCCCGTATCTTCACATTTGACAAATGCAATGCTTATATCCACCACTAAATAATACTCCTCGATACCCCGTTATGAACAAATGGGACCCATGTCCCCTTTTCACTGTGCCGTTATCCCCTTGTGTATAGACGCTATTTAGGCGGCTCAGAGGTTCTTATTCTGTTTCTCTAGTGTTTCTTTGAACAGTTCTAATCGTGGTAATTCTTCCTGATCTCTCTGGCGACCAGCGGCTTTTTTACTCTCTATAATGTCATCCATCGAAGCGCAAAGAAATAATCCGCCGATCAGTGTGCTACGTTTGTTTGCATCTTTAAAAGAATCTATTCCATCGGGCTCAAAAATGATATCTAGTGGAAAAGGCCCACCCCGGATCTGAATAAAATCCTTTCCCTTCAAAATCGCCTCCTTCAATGTCGTGTCTAAGTGGAATCCTAACTCTCTTAAAGCGTTCACAAGCTTCTCACAATTTGACTTCTGTTTCAGTGGAAAAATATCGATATCCTGAGTTGTCCCTGGATACCCATACAAAATAGCGCCAAATTTTCCAATGAATAAATAGGAAACCCCATACTCTTTAAAGATCTCCGCTACCTTCCTCGCTCTGTCAATCATTTGGCCGATAATATCCTAAATAGGGAGGTAGATTATGCTCTGACCACTGGCGGTATTCTTTCATCGTTTCAAATATCCGATATGCTGCATCGTCAACCACGGGTAGCTTCAATGGAATGAATCCCAGGCTTATTCTTTCATCCACAGTTCTCGATAATCCATCCAAAAAATCGAGCATGAGATGCTCTATTTCGCTGGTCTTTCCTATTTTGTACATCAGCTTGACCACAAGCACTCCTGAAAAACTATTGATCCAAGTTACGATTATAATACATCAGCAAAAGTGCGTTTCAATCTCTTGAAGATGAGTCCGCCTAGCCTAGCCGTGAACCAGGCCTGAACCTTATACCATTTTATTAACCCTCGCAACTTTGAATCACTAAAATATCCTCTTGTAATCTCCCCCTGAATTTTGGATATCCGGGAGGGAGAGAGATTAAATCCGTCGCTTACGGCTCTCATATTGAGATTTGATACCCTGCACAGTAGGTACGCTGCTGTTCGATAAGAGCCCTGATCACTACGTTTAGTTAGATCCTCAAAAAAAGCAGGCATAAGAGCAGGGACAGATGTACTAGCTCACTAATTCGGTAACTTTTTGCGACTTATTAGTAAGTGATTCATTATTCGTTCAAAAAAGGTTTCTTAGATCACTTAATTCAAAAATGAAAATCACAAATTTAAGATAACACACTACTTAGACACACAATTATTTGATTAAATAAATTATTATATGGTTTTTAGAGATAAAAGTTCAGCTCCTCTATTTGTTAAATTAAGATTTCTTCGTTATTGGAAAAGAGGGACATAATTACTGAGCATCTACAACAGACTCCATTTTCTAATATTTTCATGTGACCTTGTGCGCGGCGTTTACTCGAATAAGTGTGTTAGGTTTCTCTTCCCTATAAGGTATAAAAATAATCTCTTAGTTCATTTTCAGGAATATAACGAAGAGATTGCCGGTAGATCGCTTTGATTGTTCCTTTATCTAACTCATCATGAAGAGGGATGGTAAGGGTTTGCTTAATACCATTGGGTAAGATTCTTTGTAATTTAACATGACTTCCTTTTTGAGAAGCAATTTTAAATCCAAAAGACTTAAAGGTTGTTACAACTTCAGATCCAGAAAGAGCTCTCAGCTTAGGCATGAGCCATTTCCAACTCAAAATTCACCAAGACCGAGGGATCTGAAGCCAGATCTAGATCGGAGAGGTCTTCTCCTTCTAAATGAAGACTCAAGGCCTCCTTAATATTGGCTACTACTTCGTCAAGGGTTTTGCCTTGGGTTACAATAGGTAAATCAACACATTCGCCAATATAGTAATTTTCACCTGTGTAAATTTTAAACTGAATAATGCGTTTCATATTACCAATTTAACTCAGATTTAAGAAAACAACAACCTTACATATAGAATAAAGCTTTAGACGGGGCCGTATCTTCACATTAAACAAATTCAATCCTTTTATCCACCAATCAATAATACGCCCCAGCCGTTTGCTTCGACGGGCCCTTCGATCTAACTAAGGGAAGGCCCTTCGTCAAGCTCAGGACAGGTCAGGACGAACGGCCGGGTAATGGTCGGCATCAAGAAATCCATGAATAAGTCGTGGTGACCAATGCGTCACCCTTTTTACATACTCCTAATATGGCTTTAAGAGTGTGCAACTTTAATTTTTAAATGACACTATTCAAGCAATTTGTTGACTTTTATTAATAATAAATATAAGTTATTTTTTCAAACACGTTGAGGAGGATAGGGCTAATGAAAAATTTTACGACAGTAGTAACCGCAATCTTTATGCTTTTTGTATTATCGTTCACCCCAGGATGCAAGGAGAAGCCCGAAAAAGTTCAAAAGGAAGCATACGAAACGACAAAAACCCAACTTGAAGAGACTAAAGCCGATACCGATATACTCAAGAAGAGCATAGAAGAGCTTCGGATAGAAGTAGAAAAATTACAAAAAGACGTAGATCAGCTAACATTTGAGAAACAAAAATTATTAGCTGAAAAAAAGCGTTTAGAAGCTGAAGTGATAGAGTTAAAGATAGGGGTAACACCTGCACCTACAGAATCCGAAAAATAAACCAGATAACCCCGGACATAAAAGAAAATTCTCGCGTCGTTGCGAGAGCCCTTAGAAAAATCGAGGGGGGCAAAGCAATCTACAACAGGAAAAAGATGAGATTGCTTCGGGGTAAAGCTCCTCGCAAAGACGGAATAGGAGCAAACCGGCATTCCGACTTAGTCCCGCCCAGCAACATGCGAGGACAAGCTTAATCGGGCACCCATAAGTTTTTCTGGATTCCCGCCTACAATCCGCGGGAATGACAGGTGGTGAGATCGCCTGTCATCGCGAGGATATCGAAGCGATCCGCTACGTACATTAAACGAGTAGCTCGGTCGCGATAAAGGGAATTCATCCGTTAAAATGTTTACCCCCACCTTAATCCTCCCCCTATAGGAATAGGGGGAGGAGATTTCAAAATTCCGCGCGCCTACTCTGAGATATTCCCCGATGACAGGAGGGGAAATGTTTGGTTTAATTCATTATCAAACACTTTTTACCTCGAGAATCCGATCGAGCCTGAAACTGCACCTCTCCTTTCTCAGGTGGCAATAAGCCAATAAGTACGTGTTACTTTTCCTTAGATTTACCTCTATTGGCTCAATGATCCTTGTAGTGGTGAAATCACTGTAAGCCGATAGGTAAGTTATCTGCAACTTTCCTTTCGTCCTTAGTGCCCCCTCGATTGCCTGCGGAAGGACTACTTCACTCGGCCGGTCGAATTTCAGAGGCTCGCCCTGGAGTTTCAGGATGTCCTTTAGGCTCTTGATCCTGATTCCTCTCCGCGTCAAATCACTTATAAAAAACTCGAAGACGTCTTTAGTGATCCTGACATCGGCGAATGCCCTGTGTTCGCTTAAAGTGGAAATGCCAATGTACCTTGCAATATCACCAAGATTATTGCTTGGGAAATCATAATACCTTCTAGCAATTTTCAATGTATCCAGCACCGTATTTTCAGGCGGTGATAGTTTAAGGTTGTTGAATTCAATGAATAAAAATGCCAGGTCGAACCTGGCATTGTGGGCTACTATTATTGAATCTTGCAAGAAATCCTTAACCTTAAAAGCAATATTTCTGAAGAATGGAGCTTTTCTTACCATATCATCTGTTATTCTGTTAATAGACGAAGCCCTGGGAGGAATGGATATTCCTGGATTAACAAGGGTCGCAAGCCTGTCCAACACCTTATATCCCCTTGTTTTTAAGATCGCGATCTCACACATCTTATCGCCCAAGAACGGATCGAGTCCGGTTGTCTCTATGTCTAAGAATGCAAATTCAATTTCTTGGCCGTTATTAGATAACATGGGTAGCTCCTTTAGCAAAATATTGTATCATTAAAACTTATGAGTAACCAAATAAATGAAATTATTCTAATTTATAGACATAGAGAATAACACCGCCGCAGCCGGTCAAAGAACAAAGATATCGATTATTTCACGAGCAAGCCTGCCCTGAGTTAGATCGAAGGGACTCGTAACCTACTCCCAAAGAGGACGCAATCTAAAATAACACGAAAAAGATGAGATTGCTTCGGGATAAAACTCCTCGCAAAGACAGAATGGGAGCAAGACTCGTGACTTGACCTTGCGAGGTTGGAAAACCTCGCCTATCGATTTTTAATAATCGAAACAGGATAGGCGGGACGTTCTTGTCCCGATATGGTTCCATTCCATTGATTTTATGGAGGACTAAAGTCCTCCGCTACATAAGATAAAAACATGGGGACAGTCCACGGAGGTACAGTCCCCATGTTTTTCTGATTTTCTTTAAATTACGCGGTAAGCTTTGATATGATTTTATTCCCGCCATCCGAAAGTATTTTTTCTGCAAGCTCATTCCCCAGAGATTTATGATCCCCGAGTGGACCCTGTATCTCCTTTCTTACCAAGTCTGCGCCATCGGGGGAGGCAAGGAAACCTAATACACTGAGGCTCTCGTCTATAATCGAAGCATAACACCCCGCAGGGATGTTGCAGTCTCCACCAATTCTCAGAAGAAACGATCTTTCCGCCGAGGCAGCTATACTTGTATCGAGGTGATTAATTTCTGAGAGGATTTCATTTAAGTCATCATCGTTTTCTCTGCATTCGACAGCTAAAATACCCTGTCCCGGGGCCGGTATAAGAAAATCGACTGGACAGATTTCTGTAAGTTCCTCAACTAAATTCAGCCTCTCAAGCCCTGCGACCGCAAGAACGATAGCGTCAAAGCCGCCATTTTTTAACTTCCTTATTCTAGTATCAACATTCCCTCTGATCGGAGCTATTTTTAAATAAGGGAAATGATAAAGTATCTGTGCTTGACGCCTCAGACTACCAGTCCCAACCCTTGATCCTTTTTTAAGCTGGGATAATTTTAATCTCGCATTCGATGCTACAGCGTCCCTTGGATCGTGCCTTTTTGCGACTGCCCCAATTTTAAGCCCATCTGGTTGGACAGTCGGTAAATCCTTCAGGCTATGAACCGCGATATCTATTTCACGTTTAAGAAGTGACTCTTCAATCTCCTTAACAAATACCCCTTTGCCCCCTATTACCGAAAGGGGAGAATCTAACTCCTTATCTCCGGTGGTTTTTATAATATGCTTTTTGGTTTTTAATTCGGGGAATTTACTACTTATGAGAGACTCTATAAAACCAGCTTGCCAGAGCGCAAGCTTACTACCCCTACTCCCAATCCTTAACGTCTGCTTCATCTTCCTCTTCTTCAAAGATCTTAAATTCAGTGTCGAGCTCAAATAATTTTTGCATTGAATCCATATATAGGGCCCCCAAAGACGTAGAGGATTCCTTCTTTAAATTTGTCAACGGATCATGAAGTATCTTTCCAACGATTCCCGAAGCCATGCTTTCAATTATAATCCTTACCTTTTCATCATCTCTTCCCAACTTATCGAGTGCCCTTCTTAATTCCGCTTCCTTAATAATCTCGATCTTATTCCTCAGCTTAACTATTGTCGGCACCACCTTCAAACCATTGAGCCACCTTTGGAAGTTTCTTTCGGTTTGAAGTACGATTTCTTCGGCCAATTTGGCATTTTCCCGCCTGGACTCCATATTTTCATCCGTTACGCTTCGCAGATCATCAATATCGTAAAGATAGATGTTTGATATTTCTTCAACCCTCGGATCGATATCGCGTGGAACCGCAATATCAATCATAAAAATTGGCTCATTATTTCTCAGCTTGAGGGCTTCCCGCATATGGTGGGGTTTAATAACATACTCAGACGACCCGGTAGCGGTTATTACTATGTCAGTTTCCCTCAGAAAATAATAAACCTCGTCCATACTTATCGGGGTTCCATTAAGTTTACTTGCAAGCGCTTCCGAATTGTCATACCGCCGACTTGCAATAGTTAAGTCCTTTATACCGCTGTTAATTAGATGCAGAGCGGCAAGCTCGCCCATATCTCCAGCACCGATCAGCATGACTCTTCTTTTTGACAGGTCATCAAATATCCTCTTTGCAAGCTCTACAGCAACATAACTTACCGAAACCGCCTGGGTGCCTATTTTGGTCTGAGCCCTGACCTTTTTGGCTACGAAAAAAGCGGTATGAAACAGTCGATTCAAGATTAATCCGACTGTCTGCTTAAGAACGGCTGACTTGTATGCCTGTTTTACCTGCCCAAGTATTTGAGGCTCTCCAATAACCATAGAGTCTATGCTGGAAGCCACACTGAATAAATGCCTTATTGCCATGTGTCCGATGGAGATATTGAGCAAGTGAGCAAACGAATCCAATGATACCCCGTGAAACTCCGAGAGAAACTCCCTTATACTTTCAACACATTCGTCAATATTGTCGGAAACAGAATACACCTCCACACGGTTGCAGGTAGATAAGATCACGCACTCCTGGACACTTCTTTTCACACACAGCTTTTCGAGACCCAATTCCAACATGGATTGTGAGAAGGCTAAACGCTCTCTGAGTTCTACAGGAGCAGACTTATAATCCAGCCCTACAACTACGATCCGATGCATTTTAATATCTTACCCTCAAACATGAATAGTATGCTAAGGATTTTGATAAATTTCACCAATAAATCTTATCATCAAAAATAACCACTAAAAAGCCCCCCCTCTGGGCATAATAAATACCTCTTCAGTCACAACATCCTCGGGCTGCTTGTAGATGCTAATAATCATATCCGCTACAGCGTCTGGTTTCATCATTCTTTCCCTATCCCATACCCCTTCAATGCCCTCCCACAGCGGTGTGTCTGTAGGACCTGGAAGAACGGCCGTCACCTTTATACTCCGATCCCTCAGTTCCTCTCTAATTGAATTCGTAAATCCGAGAACGCCAAACTTCGAAGCACAGTAAGCAGACCAATTAGGAAAACCCGTCTTACCCGCATTAGAGATGACGTTAAATATATGACTTCCATACCCCATATGTTTTAAAGCATACTTAGTCATCAAAAAGGTGCCTGTGAGGTTAACTCTTATTATCTCTTCCCATTTTGAAGAATCAATCTTTGTGATTGGTTCACTATAAGCAATACCGGCGTTGTTTACCAGTATGTCTATTCGGCCGGTGACCTCTGAGACTTCATCGATAAACTTTACTACCTCATCCTCAACTCCAATATCACAGCACAAAGCCATTCCTTCTCCTCCATTATCTAGTATCTCCCGCCCGACTTCCGTAATCTGTCTAGAGGTCCTTGAACAGATAACAACGAAAAAACCCTCCTTTGAAAGATTAATCGCAATCTCTTTCCCTATACCCCTTCCAGCCCCGGTAACTACTGCTACCTCTCTTGGCATCAACGCTTACCTATCAAGCTTAAAAATTCTATTCTTGTTCTCTCGTCCTTTTTAAATACCCCTCGCATTGAGCTGGTCAGCATGCTAGCCTCAGACTTCTCAACCCCCCTCATCGCCATGCATAGATGATAAGCTTCTGCAACGACGGCTACACCCTGGGGCTTAAGAATATCATTTAAAAAATCCGCAATCTGAACGGTCATTGCCTCTTGAATCTGAAGACGTCGTGCAAAGATCTCAATAACCCTTGGTATCTTGCTAAGTCCTATTACTTTTCCATCTGGGATATATGCAACGCTGCACTTACCAAAAAAGGGGAGCAGATGATGTTCGCAAAGGCTGTAAAACTCAATGTCCCTTACTACAACCATTTCATCGTACCTAATATCGTAGATAGCACCGTTTATGATTTGTTGAGGTGAGATCAGATAGCCTGCCGTAAGCTCTTTATACATCCTGGCAACTCTATCAGGGGTATTTTGAAGTCCCTGTCTGTCCGGATCCTCTCCAATCTCAGTAAGAATCTCTCTCACGGCCGTCGCTATGCTCATTTTATAAAACTTCCTCCTCAAAATACTCGAAATAGTTATTTTGCGTTTCCCAGAGCTTCAAAGAACTGAGTTTACCTTTTTTTATCCTTGGCTTAAGTTTCGACCAAAAATACCTCACTATGTTCTCTCCGGACGGTTGTACATCCGTAAAATAGGGAACTTCAATATCAAGCCTTTTGTGGTCTAATTCATCGATGACTTCCCTCGCTATCTCATCCAGCTCACCGATGTTTATGATCATTCCTGTATCCGGATCGATATCCCCGCTAACGCCTACCTCTAAATAATAATCGTGTCCATGCCCTTTAGGATTGGTGCATTTCCCAAAAATTCGCAAATTTTCGTCCTCCGAAACATCTTTTCGATATAGTCTATGTCCCGCGGAGAAGTGATAGACTCTTGTTATACTACAAATCTCTCTCGGCATCATACCACCCTGTAATCCACAAACAGATCAGGTGTCTCGTAGAGTCTTACTCTATGCAGTCTACACTTCGCGTCTTTTCCGAGCTGTTTTCCAATCAGTTCCCAAAATACTCGTGCGATATTTTCAGTTGTTGGAATTCTATCCCGAAAATAGATGTTATCATCGTTCAGATCCTTATGGTCAAAATCCTTAAGAACATCGTCTATCATCGGTTTTAAGTCATATAGGTTAATTATCATTCCCGTTTCGGGATCAACCTCGCCCTCAATCGTAACCTCCAGGATATAATTGTGCCCATGTCCATACTTACTCGTACATTTGCCGAAAACGGATCGATTCCTCTCTTCAGTCCACTGGGGATTCCAGTAGCGATGCGACGCAGCAAAACCGACCCTTTTTGTTAGAAGTGTTTTATCATCCATTGGAAATCCATGTACAAGCCGCCAAGGGGAATTATCTTATCATGAATAACCGGTTCTTTCCAATTTTTCTTAGACCGATCTCTAGTGTAGAATTTATTCCCTGTGATAGATAACAGCTCATCAAGACGCATTGAAATAATCTCGGATAACATAGAAAAGAAACAAAAAAAGATTCGCGCTCTGAAAGGGATAGTAGAATTCTTCATAGCTGCAATTATTATCCTCTCATTATCCTCAGTCTTATCTTTTATTTCTTTAAATCACATTTTTCTCTCTTTGACAAAAATCCTCACCATTATAGCAATTACAATATGTTTTTATAAGTTGTTTTTGTCTGTCCTTTTAACAAAACATAAAATTGCCGCATTATCTGATGAATTAGATAAGTTATCCCCTGGACTTGGAGAAGACTTTATCAATGCCCGTTTACTAAAGTTGAGTTTGGGAGATACTGAAAATGCAACTGGTATTTCGAAAGATCTTATAATAGCCCACATAGATCGAGTGGTCCTTAGATTGGAGACCTCTGACCTTAGTGCCCTATTTGCAGGTGAAAAATTTAGTAGATACTGGAAACCGGTCACAATTGTTTTGATCTCTTTCCTACTCGTAATTCTATTTACTCCCTCGGAATACAGAAACTTTCTATTCAGTAGAAACATGTTCTACTTCGACAAAAGGCATCTTCTTGAACTCGCAGATATCAAGATTACATATGATTATCCTGCATACACACACATGCCAAGTAAGGTGGCGTTGCGAACGGACGGAAACATAGAAGCTATCAAGGGAACAAATGTAACTTTTGAAGCAACCCCTTTAAAACCAGTAAATAGGGGAAAGTTAATTCTCGAAAAAGGTGTCCCTCACGCGATAGAGACTAAGAAGCAAAATGTTAAGGCAAATTTTGTTGTTGTTACAGACGATACCTATTATATTGAGGATCAAAGTAATGGTACCAGATCAAGGGACTTTCGTATTAAGTCCTTAGAGGATTTTGATCCCGAAGTAAAGATCGATCACCCTCAATCCGAAGCAAACCTAGCGGGCGTCAACGAACAACTAGAGATCTCCTACAGAGCGACTGACGACTTCGGCATTTCCAAAATAATATTGGAATGGGAATCCAGTAAGGGTGTTGGGAGTAAAACAATTGAACAGGTCAAAACTGAAACAAAATCGAAGGAGGGAGAATTTCTTTGGGATTTACAGGGAATTGAAGCTGAGCCCTATGAGACAATTAACGTAAAACTCAAGGCGTACGATAATGATACCGTTTCAGGCCCCAAGACAGGTGAATCAAATGTAATTAAGGTTACATTAAGTAATCCCAATAAAACGCACGAAGATGCCATGTCAATTGCGGAGATGTTGCAAGAACAGCTACTGGAAATACTCGCTGATGAAATAGATAATTCAAGGTTTACAGACAACCCGCTATTTAAAAACAAAAATTTAGAGAACGCCGCATCCGAAGAAGAAACTAGAAGGAATGGAAAGGATGAAATGCTGATCACACAAAATTTCCAACAGACAATAACATCAAAGATTAAAAATGCTCTAAGCTCTTTGGATAATGAACTCGTTAAAATGAAGAATGACGAGCAATCAGACTATACTCATTTCATAGGATTATCGAATATGAAAACAAGGATCGAGGATCTTTATTTCGATAGAGTCCAACTGAGTTCATCCCTCGCTCCAAACTACTTCTCAAGATTGGATAATCAAATAACCAGGGAAATCAACGAATTTGAGGACGACATTCTTTTCTTAGATTCAATGCTGAAGGGAGAGAAATTGAGACAGTCCCTAAATATCGGGGCGAAAATGGAAGATGAATATGACAATCTCAAAGCCCTTTTAGAACAATTTAATCAAAATAATGATGAGAAAACAAGAAGGGAGATTGAGAAGAAGATCGAATACCTAAAAAATCAAATATCGCTCCTAGCTCAAAACCTGAGCGAGTTAAGTGGGGATTTACAACGGGAATTTTTAAATCACGACGCCTTTCCATCTATCGATCTAGACGAAAAGCTTAACAATATCTTGAAGGAAGCTCTCAATGGCGAAATGGGCGACGCCCTCGAATTGTTAGAAGACTTTAGAAACAGCATGCAAGATATGATCGCTTCTCTCGAGAGTGGTTTAAAGTCTTACAGAACTGCATCACTCTCAACAGAAATGATGAAATTGAACGATTTTATATCAAGGCTAAATAATATTGAGAAAGAAGAAAAAGCACTAAAGCTGATAACTCAGAATCATAAAGAGACGCTCCTTGACTCTACAACAAATGGAAATCTAAGAGACTTCGTAGATAATGAAAGGGAAAAGATTGAGATGCTTGAAAATTACCTGTTGGAAATGAAATCTAAATCTTCACCCGTTTTACCCGATCATGGAATATTCCAGTACCATCAATTATTTGACAGGATTCTCGATCAAACCGATGAGCTATCAAAGTGGCTTGAAGCCTTTGAATTCAGGGAAGCGCTGACGCTATCAAAAGAAGTAGAGGAACGGATAAATGGAATTAGCGACTTAAGCAAGCTTGGATATGGCGGCATGGAAAATCTTTCTAAACAAAGGTATAAATCAGAATTATTGGCAAAGGAAATCCACAATGACCTTGAGAATTTATTGAAAAGCGAAAAAAAAGAGTCCAATACCCAATATCTTGCTCAAAGGCAGAATGAAATCCGAGGAGAGTCCACTAGGTTCGCGAATGAACTCAGGAATTCTCAAAATGAACCTTCACTCCCACCCGCAATTGGCGACTCGTTAGATGAAGCCAGGGATTTCATGGGCGGCGCACTGAAAAATCTCGAAGAAAATGAACTATCTAGGGCAATATCAAACCAAGAAGAAGCTATAAAATCATTGAAAAAAGCTCGAAGTCAATCTGAAGATTTACTTAAGGATTTTATGCTCAGTTCTAACGGAGCAGGGAAATCCGTTCCACTGGTACTAGGGAAAAATCAAAGTCAGGGAAGCTCCCTCGGCGTCGATACCAGCAATGTTGAAATTCCAAAACCGCAAGATTCCAATGCCCAACAGTACTTTAAAGAAAAGATACTGGACGCTACAAAGGAAGGCTCACCCGAAGGTTACAGCGATCTCAATAAAAGATACTATGAGAGGATCATCAAATGATGATATTTAATCTCTTAATACCGATATTCGCTATGATTCTTAATGCTACCGCCAACCCATCTGGTACAGAGCAGTTAATTAAAAAAGGCGATGATTATCTAAAGGCGTGGCAGATTTCGATGGCCTCGGATTTCGCTGATAGGGTTTTAGATCAGTCGCTGAGTGATGACGATAAAACGCAAGCCTACTATTTCAAATCTATGGTCGAATACTATAAGGGGAACTACGCCGAAGCACTCGAGTATGGAAAAAGGGTCGAAATGTCAGACGAAGCCATCAAAGAAAACTTTGGCCCTTTAGATTATTTTCTCAAGGTCTCAGGGTTTGGCCTGAAGTTTAAGGAAATTAACACAAAACACTTCAACATTAGATACATGCATCCAAAAGATAAAATTCTTATAAGTTACGCTGCAACTCTGCTTGAGAAGGCTTATTATGAAGTGGGCCTGGATATAGATTACTACCCAAAAACGCCTATAGTAGTCGAGATATACCCGGACTTAAAAAGCTTTACCGAGGCATCGACCCTATCCGAAAATGAAATTAAAACTACTGGTGTAGTAGGGATATGTAAGTTCAACCGAATCATGATTCTATCACCGCGGTTACTTCCAAAAGGTTTCTCATGGTTCGACACACTTGCTCACGAGTACGCTCACTACTTGGTATTTATCAAGAGTCAGAATAGAACGCCTGTTTGGATTCATGAAGGTATTGCAAAGTTCGAAGAAAAAAGATGGGAGGAAGGGGCTAGCGATGTTATAACCCCTTTTTATGAAACGCTTCTGGCTATAGCACTAAGAGATAATAAACTGGTTTCAATAGAGAAAATGCATCCTTCGTTCGGTAAGCTTGACACTGCCTATGAAGCACAGCTTGCCTTTGCGCAATCGGGATCGATGATTGAATATCTAGTGAACACTTGGGGGAATAATGCGATAGTCAGTTTACTGGATAACTTAAGAAAAACAGATGATTATAAGCTTTCGTTAAAAATGGTTACAGACAAAGAATTCGATAGCTTCTATGATTCTTGGACAGGGTACCTTAAATCTAAGAAACTTTCGGTTAGAATCCCTGACGTCGAAGTAAAGGAATTGAGGTTTACTGACAGCAGACTTTCTCAAGATGGGAGTGAAGACCTGATCGATATCGACGATATCAAAGCAAGAGAATATTCAAGGTTGGGCGATATGCTCAGGACAAGAGGGCGGTTGAAAGCTGCGGCATATGAGTATGAAAAGGCAAGGCATTTTGACCAGACCTCCCCGGTAGTTCTAAACCGACTTACTTCGGTCAAGACCGATCTAGGCCAATACGATAATGCAGAACAACTATTAAAACCAATTATAGAATTGTACCCTGATTATATCGACACACATTTAAATCTTGGGAGAATTTACTTTAAGAAGGGGAATTTTGAAAAGGCGGAAGAGGAATTAAAAATAGCATTATCTATAAACCCGTTCGATCCCAAAATACACACAGCTCTCATCGCAGTGTATGAAAACCAAGGGAGATTGGAATCAGTTGAAATGGAAAAGGAGGTTCTGAACATACTATTAGACGAGGAGCCTAGAAATGAATCAGATTGAATATCAAAGAAACGAAGATGCTGAGAGGGTTGAAGAAGTTGCTGAAATCAAAAATGAGATTGTTAAGGAAATTGGCAAGGTAATTGTCGGACAGAAAAATGTGGTCGAATTACTGCTGATCTCACTTATGTCGTCGGGGCATTCATTGTTCGTTGGAGTTCCCGGTCTTGCAAAAACATTACTTGTCAGCACCTTATCAAGCGTCACAAACCTAGAATTTAATCGAATTCAATTTACGCCGGATTTAATGCCTTCGGATATCACCGGCTCCGAAGTATTGGAGAAGGATGTATTAACTGACAGGAGGTTCTTCAAGTTTATTAAGGGACCAATCTTCTGTAACATTCTACTTGCCGATGAAATCAACCGCGCGTCCCCGAAGACCCAGGCGGCCCTTCTTCAGGCAATGCAGGAGCATAGAGTTACCGTTGGGGGAGAAACATATCGGCTGGATCCGCCATTTCTAATTTTTGCCACTCAAAACCCTATCGAACAGGAGGGAACTTACCCACTACCTGAGGCCGAGCTCGATAGGTTTATGTTTCAAATTGATGTCGATTATCCTACACACGACGAAGAGATCGAGATCGTAAAGTCTACCACATCGATGTATAATCCCAGCCCAAGAAAAATACTTGACGCCGATAAAATTATTTCTTATCAAGAGCTAGTCCATAGGGTGCCAGTCTCAGAACATGTCGCAGAATACGCGGTGAGCATTGCAAGATCAACTAGACCTAATAATTCAAACACTAACGAAACCGTAAGCAAATGGGTTTCCTGGGGCGTTGGGCCCAGGGGATCGCAGTATTTGATTCTAGGCAGTAAGGCTAAAGCGATTCTTGAAGGGAGATTTACACCAACCACTGAAGACGTGAAATTTATCGCACCGGCAGTTCTGAAGCACCGTGTTGTTTTGAATTACCGTGCTGAAGCTGAAGGGATTAAAGCCATAGATGTTATTAATGAGATATTGGAAAAAGTAAAACCAAACATCTAGACAATTCATACGAGGTTGGAAAACCGGGAGTATCGCTTTAAAATTTATCAACAATATGCTTAGGAAAGGTTTGCTAACCCCGCAATTAACCTATTCCTTCACAACACTTTCGGGCTGAATCACTTCAGTAATAGATGACGTATGATCAAACTTCGAGGTAAGCAGGTGCCTCACCGAAGGCTCCATTCTCGAAAGAAATGGCTTAGGATATAGTCCCATCACAAACATCATTATTGCAAGCGGGAGCAGAACCATAATTTCCCTGAGATTAATATCAACCAGCACCTTGTTCTCCGCCTTATCGAGTTGTCCAAACATGACCCGCTGATAAGCCCAAAGCATGTAAATGGCGCCAAGAACTATACCAGTAGCACCAAGGACGGAATATACGTAATTCATTCTGAACGCACCGAGAAGCACAAGAAATTCCCCTATGAAGCCATTGAGAGACGGCAGTCCGATAGATGCTAGCATTGAAACCATGAAAAAGGCGGCAAGCAGCGGCATCACCTTTGAAATTCCACCAAATTCCTTAATTAGCTTCGTATGTCTCCTTTCATAGACCATTCCAACAATAAGGAAGAGCGCACCGGTGGAAAGTCCATGGCTTACCATTAGATATATCCCACCCTCTATTCCCTGAATATTAAGAACAAAAATCCCAAGAACGACAAGTCCTAAATGACTTATGCTTGAATATGCAACTAGCTTCTTGAGATCTTCTTGCGCAAACGCAACCATCGCACCGTAGATAATCCCAATTATCGCGACTATTAAAATGAAAGGAAGAAAGTCGATGGTCGCCTCCGGAAAAATCGGAAGTAAAAATCGCAAGAAACCATATGCTCCCATTTTAAGAAGAATAGCTGCAAGGATGACGCTTCCAGCCGTAGGGGCTTCGACGTGTGCATCGGGAAGCCAAGTATGGAACGGAAACATCGGAATCTTGATCGCAAACGCCAGAAGAAAAGCGAGAAAAGCTAAGCCTTGAGGACTTAATACTCCAGAATATGGAATGTTTATTCTATAAAAGTCAATTAAATCCATAGAAGCTGTTCCGAATTGATCAAGGTGTAGAGAATATAGATAGAATATGGCAATAAGCATCAAAGCACTACCAAACGCGGTATATATAAAGAATTTTATGGCCGCATATATTCTGCGCTCTGCTCCCCATATCCCAATTATAAAATACATAGGTATTAAAACCGCCTCCCAGAAAATAAAGAAAAGAATCATATCAAGTGCTATAAAGGTTCCAATGAGCGCGGTCTCGATCATAAAAATCAGCACTAAAAACTCCCTCATCCCTCTTTTAATTGCATTCCAGGAGCTAAGAATGGTAATGGGGATGAGAAATGTTGTGAGAAGCACTAGAAATAGGCTAATTCCATCGACACCTAAGTGATAGGTTATCCCTAGCGTTTTTATCCACTCGGCTTTGACTTCGAACTGAAAGCCCGAGAAACCGATTTTAAAGTTTATAAAAAGCGGTAACGAAATAATAAATTCAATGAGGGCTATCACAAGAGCTCCGATTTTCATCGGCTCTTCAGACTTTTTGAAAAGTAGAGACAAAAAAACAACTACTAGGCTTCCAAAAACAGGGAAAAAGGTAATTACTGTTAGACTTCCATTTAAAAGAGAGTCCACGTCGATCGACAACCTCCAAAGATCTATAAATTTGACGGTTTTGGGCTGTAAATATACTCAAAAGCTAACATATCCACAAGAACTTTTGCCCTGAGTTTTACATTTTATGGATTTCCTCAGAGTTGATTTTAACATATGACAGCAATCAGAACCTGGAGCGAGGCATGTGATTTAACTTTTGGGAAAGACCCGCGTACATGTGACATGGCTTCCAGAATACTCCAGGAGGAGATTGAGCATGAAGCATGGTTCATCGAATTACTCAGCATGGAAAGAGATGGAGTTGTTAGACCATCTGGGCACTTCCGACGTGGAGATCCTGGAGAAGCACCCTACAGCAAAAACCGGTCATTCTATAATCCCTAAAAATGGAGGCCAAGGTAGGTGAAAACCTACCTTGTTAAACTTCATACCCCCGAAGGGATAGTCAGACTTGAAGTGGGGAAAGATGAATATATTCTGGATGCTGCATATAAAGCTGGGTATGACTTACCTTCTATGTGCCTTCAGGGATTCTGTCTTACCTGTGCATGTAAGCTTTTTAAGGGTAAGGTAGATCAATCTGATGCGATAAGATACTATCCTGAGGATATGAAATCCCGTTTCATCCTGGTCTGTAGTGCAAAACCACTCTCCGACCTTTGCCTGAAAACTCATCAAAAAAAACAAATGCAACAGCATCGGAAAAAATCAGGCCTGCCCTACCCTCACGGGTAGAGTTATAACTTAACTCGCTCAACTCAATATTATGAAATGATTATACGGTTCTTAGGAATATTGGGAATATAAATAGAAAACGGGATCCCTACTTTCTACTGGAAAAAACTCCGAAGAAGAATCCTATAAAGAATGACAATAATAGACTGGTAAAGGGCCTCTCCTGAACCTTACTCTCCAGTGATTCAATCGTTTCTTTCCCGCTCTTGCTCGCGACCTTTAACGCATCACGTAACTCTTCGATAACCTTATCTTTAGCGGCTTCGGTTTCACTTTTTCCGGTATTTATTAGTTTCTGGAAAAGCCCATTCATATCGGCTCTTAGATTTGATATGTCGTCCTTGACAGCACTCAGGCGTAACGGATCACTGTTTCCTTTCATAATACTTGCCTCCAATGGAAAGTATGTATTTTACAACAAATTGTGTCAAGGAATAAAAGGAAGATGAAAGGGCGGATAATCAACCCGCCCTTCTAGAAGATGTAGCTTATAATCTATTTAAATTAGAATTGAAATGCCCCTGTCCTTCTAATCTTGGGCAGATCAATTCAAAACAACATTGGCTAAGGCATATCTAATTAAAGAATCAATCTGCCCTAGCCTACCAGAAACACATTCTAAGGTCTAAAGCGGAAACGGTATAAGATTAATTTGTTCCGCTTTCACCTGTGTCATCCATAGGTGCAGCCGTAGGCGCTTCGGTTGGAGCCGGAGTTTCCTCAACCACCTCTTCCTCAACAACAGCTTCTTCTTCCCCCGCCGGCTGTGGCTGAGTACAGCCGTAAACGACAAAAGATGTGACACCAAAACACAAAATTAACAAAAGTTTTTTAAACATCGACATTATACCTCCCTCCTTTAGTGTATTTAAATGCAAATATATTACAACGAGTGAAGATAAAATCTATAGTTTACCTAAAAATAACTAACTATTCTAATATATTAAATAAATTAGAAAGTCAATAATGTATAATATAATATTATATATTTCTCTAATTTGCTACGATAATGTTAAATTTGACTAAATTAGACCAGTTCGCACTACTTACTAGCAGCACACGTTTATGCAAATTCATAATATTACAAATCTCGGTATAAATCAATTTCTAAGAAAAAATGGATTTTAAATATTGATTAAGACTTATTAGCCTGCTATAATCGAACCTAATTTAAAAGGGACAAAAAACAATTTTCCAATAGAATATGAGATTGATAAATAGATATAGAATCCTTAGGCTTTTTTTCCTTAGTTTATTAATAATTCTAGTCAGTTGCGTAGCAAAAAAGCAAGACTTAGGGGACGTGACATCGGATCAAAATAACGGTGTTTCGGTAGACCCTGTGAGCAATGACCTCAAGAATCAGATTCTAAACTCAAAGGGTCCAATCATCATAATGCTTGGTGAAAATAGTATGCAGCTCTCAAATCAGGTCCCCAAATTCTATGAGCTACAGAATTTTCAACCTGTTTGGACTAATAACGGTAAAGTATTGCCTCAGGCAAATACGTTTATAAAGATTATAAAAGAAGCTGAAAATGAGGGTTTACAGCCAAGCGATTATCACCTGAGGGACATTAACATTTATTTGAATGAAATTCAAAAAGGTAAGGACTCTTTAGATCCTCATACGTTAGCACAGTTCGATTTGCTGCTAACAGACGCATTCATACTTTATGTATCGCATCTGATAAATGGTCGTATAGAGCCCCAGGGTGTCGATCTAACATGGTTAAAAAATCATAGCAATGTAGACTTCGGGAAGATAATGGACCTTGGTTTGGGTTCGAATCAATTTCTAAACGTAATCTCGAACTACGAGAACCCGTTCTATATAAGACTACGTACAGCCCTAATAGAATATAAGATAATTCAAGCAAACGGTGGTTGGCCCCTCATACCCTCCGGACCAAAGATTGAGAAGGGTCAAAGGGGCGGAAGAATAAAACTTCTCCGCGAGAGACTCATGATAACTGGAGATCTAAACCCGGAATCGACTGATAGCGGTGACATTTATGATGAAAAAGTCGTAAGCGCTGTTCGAAAATTTCAGCGCCGACACGGATTGACAGAAGATGGAATTGTCGGGCCAAGCACCTTAACTGAGTTAAACGTCCCGGTCGAAAAAAGAATTGAGCAGATAAAAATAAATATGGAACGCTACCGCTGGTTGCCGCAAAATATCGGTCCTCGGTATATACAGGTAAATATCCCAAGCTTCCATTTAGATGTCATCCAAAACGGGAAGACCGTATTAACCATGCCCGTTGTGGTCGGGAAACCCTACTGGAATACTCCACTATTTAGTGCAAATATGACCTATATAATTCTTAATCCCTATTGGAATATACCAAGAAGCATTGCATTGGAAGAAACTTTGCCCAAAATTCATGCAGATGAAGAATACCTCTCCAAACGAAATATAAGGGTTCTTCAAGGTTGGACGGACGGTTCAACCGAAATCGATCCCACCACAATCGACTGGTCTCAGGTGAATAATAACAACCTCAAATATAGGTTTCGTCAGAATCCCGGTCCGTCTAATCCTCTTGGACGTATTAAGTTTATGCTTCCGAATGAATATAACGTCTACCTCCACGACACATCCCAAAAAAATCTATTCAAAAAACAAAGGAGGGATTTCAGCCACGGATGCATACGTGTTGAAAATCCAATTGGATTAGCAGAATACGTATTATCAGCAGAGGCTGGCTGGACAAAGGAAAGGATTGAATCGCAGATAAGAAAGGGAAAATCGCAATCAATAATCCTGCCCGACCCAGTACCTGTATACCTTGTATACTTTACAGCTTGGGTTGACGATCAGGGGGATATCCAATTTCGCCATGATGTCTACGGAAGAGACGAAGCCCTTTACCAGTCTTTGCGTAGGACATCATAGAACTTAATCAAGCTCCCGGAAGGCATATCTATCAATCAAATATCCGAATACTTACTTCGTAATAGACTCAGATCTCATGCCTTTAAAATCCTATGTCAATGACGAATCCCGCAGCAACCTGCATGGTATCAGCACACAAAGAAACAGTCTCTTCGACCAATCGCAAGGAGTCCCGAGCGTTGAGCAATGACGAAAGGTCGAAGGGCCAAAGCAACTTTAAACAGAAAAAGAATGAGATTGCTTCGGGATAAAACTCCTCGCAAAGACGGAATGGAAGCAAGACTTCATCCCGGCCTACCCCTTTCAGCAACATGCGGGGACAGACCTTGTCGGGGATCCAGCTAGGGTTGTCATCCCCGAGGATAGTTGTCGGGGATCCACAGATAAAGAATATCAATTCCCTATTAACGACGGGTCGTGGGATTGCCTGTCATCGCGAGGATACCAAAGCAATCTCCTACCTACATTGAATGAATAGTACCGCTGTAAGCTAAAGGGAATCCACCCCCACCTTAGTCCTCCCCCTATAGGTATAGGGGGAGGAGATTTTGAAATTCTTTCCGCTTATAATCAGGGGACAGGACTTTTTTTCTATCCTTCGCTACAGAAGAGCCTTGTTACCAAATGAATGATCCTTTAGCAATAGGGAATCCCTGAGCAAACATAAGAAAAACACAATAATGAGAGTGTAATATAGAATTGAATTTCCCTGAAATCAATGTAAATTCTTACACAAAATTCATTCGACTGAACAACCTCTCCAATGCATTTTAATTATGAAAAACTTTGTCGGACATGGAAATGGAAAATACCACCCTTATATAACATTGGGAGAGACTGCACAGATAGCCAAGCAAAAAATGAACACCTGAGAAACAAAGTAGCGCTCTACTGGGAAAATGAAGTTGGAGAAACAAGAAGATTTACATTCCTGGAGATGTCAAATCTCACTAATCAAATTGGCAATGCCCTTTTATCGCTTGGTTTTAAAAAGGGTGACCGAATAATAATTCGCTTGCCCAATATCCCCGAGTTTCCACTTGCCTTCTTGGGTGCCATCAAGATTGGCTCGGTCCCTATTCCATCAAGCTCGATGCTAACCTCGGAAGAGATCGGCTATATACTTGACGATAGCGAAGCAAGAGCAATTGTAACAACCCCTGATCTCTTCGAAGAAGTGGAAGCGCAAATGGGAAAACATCGCGCATTCAAGGAAGTTTTGATTGTGGGCTCACCTGTTCCCTCCGGCTGTATCAATTTAAAAGAGTTAGTCATCAGATGCAATACTAGACTCCACGTACCTGAAACAAGAGCCAACGACGTGGCTTACATATGTTACACATCTGGAACAACAGGCTATCCGAAGGGTGTAGTGCACGCACAGCGTGCATTGATAGCCCATGACCCTGCCGCCTTATTCTGGCAGGCGTTAAAACCCAATTATACGGTCTTGCATGCAGGCAAATTAAATTGGACTTACACACTGGGAACCGGGTGCATGGATCCGTGGCGTCACGGATGCGCAACAGTCATATATGGAGGAGAACACGAGCCAAAGAAGTTTTTCGAATTGATAACAAAGTACCAGGTAAATGTGTTCATGGCAGTTCCCACGGTTTACAGACAGATGATTCGGATAGCGGAAGAAATCAATCCAGACCTTTCAAGCTTAAATCATGCGTTAAGCGCCGGCGAACATCTAAGCAAGGAATTATTTACTTTATGGAAAGAGAAATTAAGGATAGAACTCTACGACGGACTTGGAATGAGCGAATTCAGCTACTATATATCCAACATGCCGGGGATGCGCATAAAACCCGGATCACCCGGAAAACCACAGCCTGGTCACGAGTCTACCCTGATAGGCTCTGAGGGCGAAGCGGTGGATGTTGGTGAGATCGGAGTATTGGCCACACCAAAAGATGATCCTGGAATCATGCTTTCTTACTGGAACCAACCTGACGAAACAAGACAAATGTATAATAATGATATGTTTATCAGCGGTGATCAATTTTACAAAGATGAAGAAGGTTATTTCTGGATCGTTGGTAGGCGCGATGACATGATAACGACATTCGGTTACCGCGTGTCGCCTCTCGAAGTAGAGCGTGTGCTTAATGAACATCTAGCGGTAAGTGAGTCCGCTGTGACAGGAATAAGCATGGGCGATGACAAAACAATCACAACTGCATTTGTAGTACTCAAAGAAAAGGTTGATTCTGAGGAAATCAGGAATGAACTAATCAATTACGCGCAACATAGACTGGCGAGATATAAATGTCCGAGAGAGATAGTTGTCGTAGAGTCAATCCCAAAAACTACAAATGGCAAGATAAAAAGGAACGTTCTGAGAGAAACCTATAGTATTGTTTGATCACGAGTTCTGTCACAAAAAACATCATATGTTGAAACCGGATTGGTAGGTTTCAAATAGGATTCTGACTATTCTTGAATATTTACTAGAAGTATTGGTTTTATCGGATCGATCACGTCAGGCATTAAGTAACATGTCACATTTCTTCCAGATCAGCAAGACATCCGGATACAAGAGATTTTCCCCCAACACCAACTTAAACCCTATGAAGAATATGTAGCTACGGTAATCTTCATTACGTCGACATTGCTCTGTTTTCCTACAGGGCCAGGAACAATTATTGGCAGATCAACTCCTGCGGCTGTATGCTCTTCCAATCTAGTTCTGGCTCTATCAGGAGGACCGACCAAGGCTATCGCATCTAACAATTCGTCCGAAAAGGCTTCGGCGGGATTTTCGCCAGATTGTATCCTATCAACAACTTCTCCAAAACCTATATTTCTAATCATCCTCTGATAAAATGGAAACCTGGCGTAACCACTCAACCCCCGCTTTCCAGCATTACGGGCCGCCTCCAGATCGTCAGATATAAATGAAGGTATACCACTCGTAATATCTATTTCAGTTGGGTCCCGGCCCGCCTCATTGGCACCCTCAATAACGTATGATTTTAGTTTTTGGATATATTCGGGTGTTGCCAGATAGGGCATAATGCCATCTGCAACCTGGCCTGCTAATCGAGCTGCACCCTTTGTGAGACCGGCTATATAAACCGGCAATTTAGGTAGTTGTCTTTTTATTGTGAGAAGCGGAGAACTTCCGTCTGCAAACGATTTAACAGCACTTACGTAATTTCTCATAACCTCGAGAGGGTCACCCATATCGATTCCATAACGATCATTAACTGGTTTATGACTCACGCCTAACCCCAGGATCATCCTCCCTCCTGAAATCTCTTGAATCGTCAACGCTTCAGCGGTTGCAACAACAGCATGCCGCATATAAATATTAGTGATCCAGGTTCCCACTTTTATTTTTGAAGTAGCCTCCGCAAATACCTGCGCATTGGCAAGCGCACTATAAGGCGGCACCTCGGGAGAGAATATGCCCTCAAATCCGGCATCCTCAGCAACCTTTGCAAGCACTCTCAAATCATCAACACTGGAACCCCAGACCGGAGAAATGGTGGCTATCCTTTTCATCTTGAATCTCCTTTAAGAACTTTAGTCGTCGGAATTTGCCCACAATGGAGCGGCTACATTAACCAAATTCCAAATGCCAAGCACCAAATTACAAGCAAATTTCAAGCAAGATATCACAGATCGCAAAATTTTGGGTTTTGTATTTTTGGATTTCTTTGAGATTTGGTATTTGCAATTTGGAATTTACAGACTCATTTCTAATATTGATTTATAACATCCCTGTAGAAGTCGGGACGAATATATTTTTCATCTTTACTTTCCAAAATCTCCCTAATTTTTGAAAGCACGCTTTCTTTATCACGCGGGAATTTTGCTTTGATTGGTAGATAGTTAGAAATATGGTTTGAAAAGAAATAACCGTCGGTAAGATTCGTGTTCTCTACCATTATCTCGAGTTCTTTTATCATTTGAAACTTATCAGGAAGCTGAAATCTACCTTCTTCCCATTCCTTGTAAATCGGAGCCCCCGGCCTTAACTGGAGTGATAGAGCACCAACATATTCGGGATCGGTATCGGTGAGTAGTCTTCCGGTTGCGTAAGCGTGTTCAGTGCTTCTCTCGATTCCGCCGACTCCCAGAAGAACCATTGCAGAATTTTTTATACCCGCCTCCTTAAGCATGCTTGACGCCCTGACGGTTTCCTCAAAATTTGCGCCCTTTCTAATTCTCTCAAGAACTACATCGTCACCACTTTCAAATCCGATGTATACCATATCCAAACCAAGATTTCTAAGCTCCTTAAGGTTGTCAACTCCCTTCCTCAGTATATCGCCCACATTTGCATACATTCTTACCCTCGCAAGTCTGACACATTTCGAATTAAGATACTCAAGAATCTCGACAAGCTTTTTTTGCGAAAGTACTAGGGCATTACCATCAGCAATGAACACTCGGTCAGTAATGTAACCGAATTCAGACGCCTCATCTATGATCGTTTTTATCTCAGCCATAGGACGAGCGCGAAACCTCTGTTGATCTTTTCTGTACATCGCACAGTAAGTGCACTCATTGTGGGAACAACCAATAGTTGCCTGTAGGATGAAGCTTTTACCTTCACTAGGGGGTCTAAAAAACGGATTTATATATTCAATCATGTATTTAAATTAAACAAAAAAATCTAACAAAGCAACTATTGTGTTCCGTGCTGTTTACAAAATACCATGCCTGGTTATAATTACGCTCCAATGGAAAAGAACGAAAAGGAAGCCTTCATATACATACTGGGCATAATTGGATTAATTGCATCTATCGTAATCCTTGCATCTCTAACTCATGTGGTTCTATACCCCTAGCCTTTAATCAGATTACCGCCCAATTAATTATATGAATAATTATCTCATCCGGGTCAATCAAAGACCCTGTGTTGTCCTCGTAGCTGTAAGTATTTCCCGAGTGTTCAAATTTAATTCTTATTAGCTGTATGGCTCTTGTGAGAAAGGCTTCTCCACTCCCGGGAGATTGTCTTTTCTTCCCTAAGACGAGAACCTCATCTGGAGACTCCCCAATAAAAAGGACAAATTTAAGATCCGAGATTAAACAAAATCCAATCTGGTTTCCAGGAACATTTAGAAATACCTGCAAAAGTTCTTCTGGAAGCCTAAATATCGAGAGTTCTTCGCCTTCGGTCGCTTCATTGTAGATATTGACCCCCAGTTCGGACTTGCCATATAAAATATTCATAACCTCCTTCAAATTGCTACTCGAATTATTACCTTCAGGCAAGATTGATCTTTTATTGCCAGTTTGCTTCTTTCTCTCAGCGATATTCATTATTTTTTCCCGAAAATCTTGCATTAAGCTTCTCCCATCGACCAGGCAATACATGAAACCCAAAAATTATCAAAAATAATAATTGGTTAAATTTATTTCATAAATTAACGGTTTACAAATCAATTAGCCCGCTGCGAGCCGCAGGGCGTCAGCCCAGAAATAAACCGTCTCTCCTGTCTTTGTGAGGGACTTAAGCAGTCCCGAAGCAATCTCCCACTTACATTGAATGACCAGTACCGCGGCAAGCTTCAGGGAATTCGCTAGCCTAAATCAAGTTGGAGCCGCCACTTCCTTGTACTTAGAGTTAATGATGGTTATAATTTTTGTAATCTTGATTTCGGGTTCGAAAACGGAGGAACCTTAGTATAGAGAAAATTCTAGGAAATATTTCAGGTCTTAAATCTAGCCATCTTCGAAACCTCTCAAGACTATATAAGAGAAGGATACCCCCAAGAGAAATCATCACCTTAGAGCTTGGAAGGACACTTTCAAGTTTATCGAAAGAAATAAATAGAAGCATAACAGTTTTAATAAACAGGAAAGGGAAAATAGAGATTCTTTTTATTGGCGATTCCTTTCAGGTACCGTTTGATCGACTGCAACGCTCGAGGGAGGCGAAGTATCGACTTAGAGGCTATCGGCTGATTCACACACATCTAAAAGACTCCGTTTTGTCACACCCTGACCTTGTAACCCTGTTGAAAGAAAGGCTCGATCTTATAGGGGTGCTTGAGGTAAGAGACGGTGGAATTCCAGGTAAGTTTCAAATAGCTCATATCCTCCCGCCGAATGCTGAAGGGAAGATGTGGGAGCTATTAAACTACAACGACCTGGGACAGATCGATATTAATTTCGAAGAGTTTCTGAGAGATATTGAATATGACAGCGAAAGAACATTCTTCGAAATCGGCGGCCACAGAGAAAAAGACGGTGTTTTCCTCATAGGAGTGTATACGAATTCACGGGTTGATGCGCAAAATTCAATTAAAGAGCTTGAATCTCTTGCCATCTCTGCGGACAAAGTAATACTAGATAAAACAATTCAGGGCAGAAAACAGATAGACCCAAGATATCTTATCGGAAAGGGAAAACTGGAAGAGGTTATTCTGAGGGCAAGGCAGCTAGGTGCAGATTCGCTTATCTTTGATCTCGAGTTAACCCCTGCTCAAGTAAAGTCAATATCCGAAAAGACAAATTTAGGCGTGATTGACAGAACTCAACTGATACTTGAGATATTCGCAAAACATGCAGTAACAAGTGAAGGTAAAATCCAGGTCCGATTAGCGCAGCTTCGTTACCTGCTACCAAGGCTGACTGGCAGAGGTATAGAGCTATCCCAACTTGCAGGTGGAATAGGAACAAGGGGTCCGGGCGAAAAAAAGCTTGAACAGGAAAGAAGACGATTAAGACAACAGGTAGAACTCCTCGAAAGGCAAATAGAGGAAATAAGCAAGAGACGTAAACATACAAGGAAGAAAAGAACCGAAACTGGAATACCGACCGTAACCTTGATCGGATATACGAATGTTGGGAAATCTACACTCTTTAACGCGCTCACAAAAAGTAACGCTGTTGTTGAAAATAAGCTCTTTTCAACGCTGAATCCTACGACCAGAAAACTAATATTACCGGGTAAAAGAGACATATTACTTACGGATACAGTAGGATTCATAAGAAACTTACCGAATGAATTGATAAAGGCATTCAGGGCAACCCTTGAAGAAATGGGTGAATCCTCTTTGCTGGTACATGTGGCAGACTCTAGTGATCCACTTCTGGACGAAAGGATTGATTCAGTTGATAAGATATTGGAAAGCACAGGCTATGAATCTATACCTAGAATCATTGTGTTCAATAAAATAGACTCTGCCCCGACGGAAACCATAGATAGACTTAAGAGGGCATACCAATCACCCATGATATCTGCTTTAAACAAGGAAACCCTCTCAGATTTACTCGAACTTCTCGAGGTAAAACTCTTTGGTTATGCCAGGTATGATTTAGAGTATGAGATTGATGAAGATAAGACCTCGGGTGGGATAAAGGATAACGCCACGCCAGCTACCTCTGTCCTATTAAATTAAATCTTGAAACTAATATCGAAGCTATCTATCTAGAAGGATTAAATAGTAACCTCGGCCGCGCCGCCCTTTATAACCTTGACGCTATCGTCACGGCGCGATACCTCAAAACCCAGGACTGTATTTTCTCCCTTTTTGCCTAACTCCCATCCATCCAAAACCAATGTATCACCAGGATATACCGGGCTGGAGAACCTAACACCTAAGTGGACCAGCCTCGTAGGATCACTCTCTGTGTAACATTCTATTATTCCCCTCATCGCCATCGACATCGTACAAAGCCCGTGAACTACTATACCCTTGAGCCCCGCCTTCTTAGCTACTTCCTCGTCAATATGTATGGGATTTTTATCATGTGCAGCCTCAGCATACCTATATGTAATATCAGGTGGAACTCTGATTATCTTCCGAAACGCCAAAGGACTTTCACCACCTGATGGAGGATGTTCACTTTTCGTTTTCCTTTCGGGCTGTCTTCCACTACCGATACCCCTTATAAAAAGACCCCAATCAGACTCTACAACCTTGTTTCCAGACTCATCTGCAGTTGCCGCATTGAAAATCAATAATTCGCCGCTCCCCTTATCTTCAATATTGGCTACTTTGATCCTAAATATGAGCTTGTCACCGGGTCTGATCGGTTTGTAAAAATGCATATCTTGATAGCCGTGCACAAGCATCAGAACATTTCTTTTAGCCTGCTCTTCCCCGCCATGGAGATCGGGGTCGGCCCAGAGTTTTTCAAGTATCGGCAATTCGTAAACAACCGCATAACTCGGGGGTGCCATGCCCTTGGTAGCAAATGGACTCAGGGCCCCATTATAATTAAAGTAACTCAAGTTACGGGCACCGATAGCCCATGCATATTCTTTAATTTCTTCTTCCGTTACAGTATGATTGATAGGGTCATACTCACGTCCTATGAATTCTCTATTTAGTCCCATAGCTATTCACCTTCTCCTTTAAGTTTTTCAACTTTTATGTTCACATCTGTTTCTAGATTCTCTACATGTTTAGAAGCATCCATTTCTTCGCAATTGCTTATATACCTTAGTATTCTAGAATTAAAAATTCTGATGAAACAGATTGTCAGGTCCATAGCAGAGGAAATTTATCCAGTTGGGAAGTGAGTTAACTTAATAATATCATTCATAAAACTTAAGAAATGATAAACTGACTGTTTTTAGCGTCCGAATGATAATTTATATAAATAATATATGGTTGTCAAGTGGTTAATTCGCATTTGCAAAGGTACTAACAAATTCGCAAGGTAGAAACCCTTCTTCAGTTGAGCAGATTAATGCGGTTGCTTCATCCCCTTCGATGGCTCTAAGGGGATTCTGACACTGACATGAGAGACCGATTTTCGGGTACTTATGTCCTAGCTTGACGCCGGGCTTCTTGAAGGAAAACAATACGATTGAAAATTTACAAACATAATTATTGGACTTTCCCCATTAATTTTATCGGTAACGAAATTATGGGACTTTTGACTGTATAGTATTTCCGAACAGGTCAAAATTCCAGTAAACTAATCACATCTTCGTAATAAATAATTAGCTGTCAACAGCATGGGAGATACGATTGTGTCATGAGAAAAAACTACGAAGCGAGTTCAGTCTACGATCTTGAGCCAATATGCATAATCATAACTAGACATAGCATAGAACCGCCTGATGAGAAGAAACTGGAAAATGCAGTTGAAACACTCCTTTCTCATTTTAAGTTAATTAAAACCATAAACCCCTTAATCTGGATTTTTGTAGGTAGATGGAGAGCCGAAATAACTGACAAAAACAAAGATAGGATTAGTAGGCTGACCGAAGGATTAAAATCAGTGGAAGGAACCTCTCTTGTAGTACCGTCCTTTACATGGACTAATGTATTAAAACAACATGAACTTGCCTGGAAGACCTGGAGAGACCTTATTTCTTAGTGAACAAAACTCCGACGACATACCGTATCAGAACCAAGCTCCTCTTCATAAAAGCGATACATGACCGTTGATGACCAATAACTTAGAAAAAAAAAGCTTACAATAGGAGATTTTCAAACCTTTAATGGCTGCCTTTGAACAGGATGGTTGACGTAACAGTTAACCAACAGAATCCCACCGCAACGAAAAACCTCTTTAATTCGCAATTTATATTGTCACAAATTGAACTGTTTGTCGCCCTTACTTCCGCTTCGTTTCACTACTTTTGAGGAAATCTTCCATCATCTTTGTTGTGGCTTGTAGCTGCTCCAGCCAATTTTCCTGTAATTTTTGTACACTTTTAACATAATCCTTCACCCGGCTAGGAATACCTGCATCCGCCATTATTCTCTCCGATTCTTTTGAGTGCTTTTTCTGTTCTGCCCCCACATGCTCAAAGATCTTACCAGTAGTTTCTATAGCATGATGCATCAAAGATTTTTGAAGCTCGATATATTTTTCGAGGAAGGTTTTCTGAAATTCTAAGATTGGTTCAGTTACATCCTTGCTGTTCTTGATCTGATCAAGAAATGGCTTCATAACCTTTTCCATTTCCTTTCGTTGCTTTTCTATAGTATCGAACAAGTCGGAAAACGGAGTTTTTTCTTTTGACATTATTGGTTCCTCCTTGAGTAAAAATGGGGTTTATTTACGTTCAAGCCTATTAATTATCTGCCATTGAAACTTGGTTGTCTTTTCTCAAGAAATGCAGTCATGCCCTCCACCCTATCCTCGGAATCGAAACACAATGACACAAGCGTTTTCTCAAGAAGAAGAGCCCTTTGTAAATCCATTTCGGATCCGGAGTTAATTGCCGTCTTCGCCATCCGCACAGCCCTTGGTCCGTTCTTCGCAATCTTATGGGCTAAATTTCTTGCCTCGTCCATAAGATTATCATGTGGAACCACTCGCTCTACCAGACCAATTCTTAGGGCTTCTTGCGCGTCAATCATCTCTCCTGTGAAGACCAACTCCTTTGTCTTTCCAAGACCGAGAATTCTCGTAACCCTTTGTGTTCCACCCCAACCCGGAAATATCCCAAGTCTTACTTCAGGAAATCCAAGCTTGGCGTTAATTGATGCAATCCTGATATCACAAGCTAGAGCAAGTTCACACCCTCCCCCAAGTGCATAACCGTTTATCGCTGCAATGCACGGGCTGGGATCATTTTCTATAAGTTCATAAACCCTATGGGCAAAATCAACATATTCCTGGAACTCCCTATCCTTCATGTTATTCATTTCTGCTATGTCAGCACCTGCAACAAATGCCTTGTCGCCGGCGCCTGTAATTATTAGGGCTTTCAAGTTCTCTTTTGGAAGTATATCCTCTAGAAACACCTTTAGCTCTCTAAGTGTCTGCCAACTCAGCGCATTTAAGACCTTCGGACGGTTAATCGTAAGAATTCCAATCTCGCCGGGTTGCCGTTCGTAATTAATAAGCTCAAATTTCATAATCATACTCCAAAAGCGTTTTTATTTGATTGACCAACCGGGAAATAATTATCCCATCTAATAAATCTTTGTCAACGATAGAATCTCACAAATTGATGACTATTCTATGAACAAATTTATTACCTGTGAAAATCATGTATTTTATTATTAAGTAAGAAAGATTAGGAGGTAAAAAGTATTATGAAAGTAAATGAGATAATGACAAAAGATGTGGTGTCCGTCGATCAGAATACCCCGTTAAGTAAGGCAGTTAAGACCATGGCTGAGAAGGACGTTGGCGCTATTATTGTGCAAATTGAGGGTCCTACCTTTGGTATATTTACACAACACGATCTCCTGACACGAGTAGTAGCCCTTGGCAAAGATCTAGAAACCACAAAGATCAAAGAGGTTATGACACAGAGTATTAAATGCGCGCAGGCGGAAGACGATGTAGAGGATGTGCTTAGGGTAATGTATGAAGAGAATGTGCGATACCTGCCGGTTATGGACAAGAGAAAATTGGTTGGGATTATTTCAACGGCGGACCTATTTAAATTCACATTTAGAGCTTCAGAAGGTTACGCGGGGGAGGTTATTTAATCTAAGATGTCTCATACGATAGAGTAGATTTTTGTATGTTCAGAAGTCGAGAAATAAACAGGGAACGATGCTCTTCTAATTTCAACTATACTTAGCAATTAATCTTGCTCAATATTCATAAAAGCCCCTTCCACTCTTCCTGCCCAACCAACCGGATCGAACCATCTGTCTTAGAAGAGGGGCAGCACGATATTTTGAATCCTGAAATTCTTTGTATAACACGTCAATAACATCAAGTGTTACGTCAAGCCCTATTAAATCAATAAGGGCAAGGGGACCCATAGGTTGGTTTGTGCCCAGTTTCATTGCCTTATCAATATCCTCAGGACTTCCAATCCCATCTTGTAGAGTAAATACAGCTTCATTTAGCATCGGCATGAGAACACGATTGACGATAAATCCAGGTACATCCTTGGCTTTTACCGGGTCCTTACCGAGGGCTTTGCTAAATTCGTAAGCAGTCTGTACGGTTTCATCAGAAGTTGTTAGCGACTTGATAACCTCAACCAGCTTCATTATTGGTGCGGGATTAAAGAAATGCATTCCGACTACCTTGTCCGGTCTCTTAGTGCTTATAGCGATCTCTACAATTGGAAGTGAAGACGTGTTTGTGGCAAGAATTATCTCCGGCTTTGTGAATTCATCCAGCTTCTTAAAAGTCTCCTTTTTTACCCCTATTTCTTCAAAGATCGCTTCAACAACCATATCCACACCTGACAGATCCTCATAACTGGTTGTCACTTGAATATTTGATACTATAGCTCGGCTATCGCTTTCCGCAATGTCCCCCTTCTTTACCATCCTGGCAAGGCTCTTCTCTATGGTTTTTATACCTCTATCAAGGTTAGCTTCAGACACGTCAATTAAAACCACTTTCCTTCCACTACTTGCCACGACTTGAGCAATACCTGAGCCCATTGTTCCGGCCCCTATTACGCCTACCTCTTTTATTTCATCGACTTTCAATTTTATTAACCTCACTTAAAAATATCTTCATAGAAATTATGAAAGCTAAGTGTTCAACTACACGACAAAGAACAATCATCTCAATAAAGGTAATTGAACTTTTAGATTTTACAGAATTATAAGCCACCGCAGGTGCAAGGAGAAATCCATTAAAACTCATTTAAATGTTTAAAACAATACTGTTCATCGCTTAATCGACTAATCCAAAAATAACAGAAACAATGTGGCAAGGTAATAAAGTTAGGAGTAATTAGCCCTCTAAAATAAATGTAATTCTTACGTGGGCTCGATACTCTACAATTTTACCCTTTTCAATGTGGGCATTCATCTTTGTTACTTCTATACCGGTAAGACCCCTGAGAGTCTTGTTCGCCCTATTGAAAGCATTTTTAACCGCGTCATCCCAGGACTTCTCGGATGAACCAATCACTTCTGTTATTCTCGCAACAGCCATGGTACCCTCCTGAATTTAAATGGTGTCTATATATACCTAATTTTGAACGTTTGTAAAGCATAGACTCAATTGAACAATTTCACTATACTTGAAGTCTGATATATAAATTTCCATGATCATAGGTTCCTTGATTTTTATCAGATTAGTAATATTTTAGAATGGTAATGGTAATAGATAACTTGAGGTATCGATAGATGAAATTCGACAAACTTACAATTAAAGCCCAGGAAGCACTTTCGGAAGCACAGTCCATTGCACAGACTGAAAGAAACCAGATAATCGATATTCCACATTTAATACTTGCGCTGCTTTCAGAACAGGGTATTCCAACCGAAATTTTGGGAAAGATTGGTGTTAATCCTCAAATAATCAGAGGATTAGCCCAAAAAGAAATTGCTAAACTACCTAAAGTTGATGGTGGTTCAGACCAGGTCTACCTAAGCCGTGAAGCAAGCCAATCCTTCAGCACAGCAGAGAAAGAAGCCAAATCAATGGGTGATGAATATGTTAGCACCGAACATCTTTTTATTGGCATTGTGCAGCATGCAATAGGTGAGATTAAAAATGAATTTAAGAAGAATGGGGTCACAAGGGATAACATAATCAAGGTTTTGAAGGAGGTTCGAGGCGGCCAAACAGTTACCAGTCAGACACCCGAAGACACTTTTCAATCCCTGAAGCAATTCGGAAAGGACTTTACTGAACTAGCACGGCAGGGCAAAATCGACCCTGTTATAGGACGTGATGATGAAATAAGAAGGGTCATACAGGTGCTATCCAGAAGGACAAAGAACAATCCGGTGCTGATCGGCGAGCCGGGAGTGGGAAAGACCGCCATCGTAGAGGGGTTAGCACAAAGAATAGTGAATGGAGATGTGCCGGAGGGATTAAAGAACAAGCGGCTCGTTGCATTAGACATAGGATCTCTTCTTGCCGGAGCCAAATATCGGGGTCAATTTGAAGAGCGGCTCAAGGCTGTTTTGAAAGAAGTAACATCCTCAGAGGGAGAGATAATATTATTCATCGATGAGATACATACAGTAGTTGGGGCAGGAGCTGCAGAGGGTGCAGTCGATGCATCTAACATGCTTAAGCCAGCGTTGGCACGAGGTGAGCTACATTGTATTGGCGCTACCACTCTTGATGAATATAGAAAACACATTGAAAAAGACGCCGCTCTTGAGAGAAGATTTCAACAGGTTTTCGTCGATGAGCCAAGCGTAGAAGAGACTATTTCTATCCTGAGGGGACTCAAAGAAAAGTATGAAGTTCATCATGGGGTTAAGATCAAAGACGAAGCGTTGATTGCCGCTGGTGTTCTATCCAATAGATATATAACCGGAAGATTCCTACCTGATAAAGCAGTTGACTTGATAGATGAAGCTGCTGCCAGATTAAAGATGGAAATCGACTCAATGCCAATTGAAATTGATGAGAGACAAAGGCGTATAATGCAACTGGAGATCGAAAAGGAGGCACTAAAAAAGGAAAAGGATCAAGCGTCAGAGGAAAAATTAAAGGTCATTGAAAAAAACATCGCAAACCAAAAAGAGGAAATAAACAGCTTAATAGCCCATTGGAAAAGAGAAAAAGAGCATATTGCAAATATCAGGTCCATAAAGGAAGAGATTGACAGCGTAAAAATGGAAGCTGAAAGAGCCCAACGAAATGGTGATCTTTCTACGGCATCTGAACTTCTATACGGAAAGCTTCCAGACCTGAACAAGAGACTGGAGAATCTGAGTAATGAGCTTGCCGAAATTCAAAAGGAAAAAAAGATGCTCAAAGAAGAAGTTGATGCCGAAGACATTGCAGAGATCGTTTCCAAATGGACAGGAGTTCCAGTTTCGAAGCTGATGGAAGGTGAAATCGAAAAGCTTATCCACATGGAAGAACGGCTAGCAAAAAGGGTTGTTGGGCAGGATAAGGCGATCGAAGCCGTTTCCAACGCGCTAAGGAGGTCACGCGCCGGGCTCTCCGATCCTAATAGACCCATTGGCTCTTTCATATTTCTAGGCCCGACGGGAGTTGGTAAAACTGAGCTAGCTAAGGCCCTTGCTGAATTTATGTTTGACGATGAAACCGCTATGGTAAGGCTGGATATGAGCGAATACATGGAAAAACACACAGTTTCAAGGTTAATAGGTGCACCCCCTGGATATGTTGGCTATGAAGAGGGAGGTCAATTGACCGAAGCTATCAGAAGACGCCCCTACTCGGCAATTCTTTTAGATGAGATCGAGAAGGCGCACAATGATGTTTTCAATATACTCCTACAAATACTCGAAGATGGACGTTTGACCGACGGGCAAGGGAGAACGGTCGATTTCAGAAACACCATTATCATTATGACATCCAACCTCGGAAGCCAATTCATACAGGAACTCATAGGCGACGAAGAGGGGATGCGGAGAAAGGTAATGGAGGTCATGAGAAGCTCTTTCAGACCAGAATTTCTCAATAGAGTGGATGAAACCATCATCTTTAGACCTCTCGGAATAGAGCAAATAAAGGAAATTGTTGAAATTCAACTTGAGCACCTGAGAAAGAGATTGGAAGAAAGAAAGATTTCCATCGAGCTTACTGACAACGCCAAGGAAGCGCTCGCTGAAAAGGGCTACGATCCCGTATATGGAGCAAGACCACTAAAGCGAACAATACAAAAATTAATTCAGGATCCGCTGGCAACAGATATTCTAAAAGGTAATTTTAAAGAAGGAAACTCGATCTTAATCGATGTCGATAAGAACAGAGATTTTACGTTTAGTGCTAAGAAGGAAAAAAGGAAAGCCGCCGCCAGCTGATACAAGAACTTTAGTTACACGTAGCAGCGTGCCCCACAATTGTCATAATGATCAATTAAATTGTTTCCGAAACTCGATAAAAAGGTTTCATGGGATGTAGTCTCGCGATTTTTCTGGTGCTATTAACTTGGGGAAATACCCTAATTATTCTGAGGAACGAGAAAAGATTTGAAGATTTCAGCATTAGATCCCATCTCGGGGCGATTACAGTGAAGGAAGTCTGCGATCTAGCAGACGACTGGTTTCATGGCGTTGCATCAGGAGAGTCTGCGGGTAGCAGCGGCAGACTCTTCTGCCATTCCGATGCCCGGATCTATGCACCCAACGGACAGACCTTCACGCTTGAAGACCATCGTCTGCGTCATACTAAGTGGCCGGCCGAAAGACATCTTCTCCGAGATTTTCACCTTACCCTAATCTCCGACGCCCCACCGCGCGATAGAGCGATTGGAACCGTCTATTGGGAGGCCCGATACATTGAACCTCCTTCCGCGGAATCCAGCCTGATTAAGGCCGTTGCGGGGGAAGACTGGATCATAGAGCGGCTCCCCAATGGCAAGCTGATCTTTGTCTTATATTGCACACGCTTTTTCCATCTGCTACCTGAATCGGCGCCAGTGTTGCTTTAGCTATGGTTTTCTAGAAAACTACAGCGACTAGCGACCCGTCTTAACCCACCGTTCGCGACACCCTTCGCGAAAGCCCTTTGAATCCAAATTAGATTTGTTATAATACGAATATTAAACGCCTTGCAGTATAGTATAGTACCCTCATAGGGAATTATAGTGCATTACGTAAGAGAGAGGAAAAAATGAACATGCTCGATAAAGACGACGCAGCGGGGCGCTTGGCCGCTTGTGAGCCCCCCTGCCTCTCGCGGCCATCGGGCCTGGCGCAGATCTTGGCGGGATTGCCGGAGCATCATCATCTTTTCCACCGAGTCAGCCACAACCCGTTCCTGATAGAAGAAAGCATCGATATCCACCCGGATGCCCTGTCGTCCATCGACGAACTCCGCCAGCGCGCCTGGCAGATTATCGAGCCTCACTATTTGGCGCGCCTGGCCGAACTGGTCGAGGAGTTCGGGAACGCGAAGGCCAAGGGCCTCGGTGACGACGAACTGGCCCAGGTCGCCACGGGCGGGCGGGTCGCCACGCTACTGATCGAAGCCCGCCGTGAGGTTCCCGGCCGGATTGATGCCGCGACCGGCGACATCGAGTTTGACGATCTGGCACACCCGGAGGTTGATGACGTGCTGGACGACCTGGGGCGCTGGCCCTGAAGATGGGCGGACAGGTCGTAATCGTCCCCGCCGAGCGGATGCCTTCGGAGACGGGAATAGCTGCGATCTACCGCTACTGAAGCGCCGCCATGACGGCCATGTAAGGGATAGACACATGCTCATTCAGATCAACACTGATAGCAACATCGAAGGCGATGACGCGCTGGCCCAACAGGTCGAAGCCGTAGTAAGAAACGCCTTAGACCGCTTCAGCGAGCAAATCACACGGGTGGAAATCCACCTTAGCGACGAGAACAGCGACAAACAATCCGGCATCGAGGATAAACGCTGCCTGCTGGAGGCCCGTCTCGCCGGTCTCCAGCCGATCGCGGTGAGCCATCAGGCGGCGACTCTGGAACAGGCCGTTGACGGCGCCGCCGAGAAGTTGAAGCGTACACTCGACAGCACCCTCGGACGGTTAGGCAACCGCTAGTGGGGGTCATAACCACCTGAAACAACCGGACAATCAGAGTACCCGGCCACCCGCCCGGGCAGCGAGGCAACAGCATGGCCGCCTGACTAAGATATAAAGAGGATAATCTCATCAAGAATGGTGTTGCGGATATTTGCTCCTGTTCTAGCCCGTATTATTACTTGGTAGTTCGCAACTAGATAAATAGCCTCAGCGGACGTCACTACTCTTAAATATTCAACAACGCTTGTACCCGAAAAGATGATCGATAGTCCCTTTCTGCTTGACTCAGGTCATGGGGAAACCCGCAAGGGGTTATTGACAAGAAATCCATATGGAGTATATTAGTGGTATGAAAATAAAGACCTCCATCACACTTTCTGAAGACCTTCTTCAAGCCATTGATAAGCAGTCAGTACAATTCAAGAACCGCTCCGAATTCATCGAATCGGCCCTACGTGCATACATGGCAAAGATGATTCGCGACGAACAGAACGCCAGAGACTTAGCCATAATAAATCGACAAGTCGAACGCCTTAATAAAGAAGCAGCTGATGTCTTGAACTATCAGGTGATTCCGTGAAACGTGGTGAACTCTATCGCGTCGCTCACCCTTCGGCCAGAGATCCAAGAAAATACAGGGTATTTGTAGTAGTCAGTCGTCAAGTCCTAATCGATTCACACTTTTCTACCGTCATATGTGCACCAATATATTCAATACATGATGGTTTGTCTACACAGGTATTGGTGGGACCAGGAGAAGGTCTTAAGCACGACAGCAGCATACACTGTGACGAATTGGTGAGTTTGCCGAAATCAGCTCTAACTAATTACGTTGGCGCACTCCCGCCATCGAAAATCGAGGTCTTAGACCAAGCTCTGCGAATCGCGCTGGACATTCCTGAATAGAAAGAGCTCATGAAAGCTTGTCAGTCGTTGGGCTCAAATCCAACTGATCCTATCTCCAAATACTAAATGTTCATATCGATAAAATTGCTAGGATCATTATTTTGGTGCATATGAATCGTGGCTAGAAGCCACTCCTACAGTTTGTGTTTTTAATATAGACTATATAAACACTTTTTAATTGGAAACGGTTTGAGTTATAGAATGGATAATTTCATCAAGCACATCTTCGGGATTTTTCGATCCGGTTATAGCCCGCCCTATTACAAGATAATCTGCTCCCAAAGAAACAGCTTCAGAAGGAGTCACAATTCTTTTTTGGTCTTGAGCGCACTTATCGAGCCTTATACCCGGAACAACAAATTTAAACCTATCACCGAATTCTTTTTTTAACACCTCCACCTCCATACCCGAACATACTATTCCATCCACGCCAGCTACGTCTGCAATATCAGCCAGCCTGAGAACCGATTCTATCGGTAAACCTTTAATCCCTAACTCATCTATTTCCCCTTCACTGTGACTTGTTAGAATAGTTACCGCAAGTATGAGGGGTTTAGGCTGTGACAATCTTTCGGATTCCGCTTTTACACCCTCCGAAACCGCTCTCATCATTTCAAACCCGCCCAGGGCATGGACAGTAAACATACTAATTCCATAACCAACAACTTGTTTTGCGGACTTTTCCGCAGTTGAGGGAATATCGTGGAATTTAAGATCCAGAAATATCCGAGCTCCCGTTTCTGCGAGATCTCTGATTCCCTGCGGCCCACAGTTTAAAAAAAGGATCGGGCCGACCTTGAACGTTTTAATCTTTGCCGCGAAGCCTTTGACCCAGGCTTTAGCCCCTTCTAATTCAGGGAATATCCAGGGCTAAAATTATTCGTTCTTCGGGTTTAAGGTCAAGTTTAGACATTTTTTAAAGATTGATGCAAGATGAACGTAAAAGTTTTTCTTAATCATGGATCATGCATCGTGCATCCTGCATCTCTTTACATTTGGCTCGTCGATAAAAGAATAGACCTGATTTCCTTTTCGACTTCCCTTACTTTCACCTTCCTTGATACCCCACCTTTCCTCAGCTTTATCTCCACCGAATCCTCTTTAAGTGTTCTTTGGCCTATTACAATATGAATCGGGATCCCCAATAAATCTGCATCCTTGAATTTAATTCCTGCACTCTCCTCTCTATCGTCAATCACGACCTCAATACCGGATTGGTTCAATTTTGAGTAAAGATCCTCAGCTACATTAAATATTTGCTCCTGCCTAATGTTGAGTGGGAGTATAATCACCTCGAATGGGGCAATTGAGATAGGGAGAACTATCCCGTTGTCGTCATAATTCTGCTCTATTGCTGCGGCAACAGTTCTACCTATCCCAATACCATAGCAACCCATAATAAAAAACCTCTCTTTACCGGAAGCATCTACAAAAGTAGCATCCATCGCCTCGCTATATTTGGTACCCAACATAAAAACATGCCCTACCTCTATACCGCGGCTTGAATTTAGAGAGCCAGCGCCACATTTCGGACAGGGGTCGTCGTTACACGCTACCCGAATATCCGCAAACTTATCAGCGGAGAAGTCCCTATTCAGATTGACATTTATCAGATGGAAGTCCTTTTTATTCGCGCCCGTAATACCATTTCTAATATTCTCGATTGCCCGATCCGCTATAACATTTATCTTGATTCCGACTGGTCCACTAAAACCAATTGGCCCGCTCGTAACTTCTTCGATCGCTTTTTCTGTCGCAAGTTCGACATATTCGGCATCTATAGCCCTCTTAAGTTTTGTAAGACTTAATTCATGGTCACCCCTCACAAGCGCAGCAACGGGTTCACCCTCTGTCTCTATTATCATTGTTTTTATTAATTTACTGGGGCGCACTCTTAGAAATGACGAAACACCTTCAACAGATTTCAGATCGGGGGTATGTACTTCAGATAAACTCATGCTCTCTTCATTGTCTTTAGTAGTTTCATTTTTTCTTCTATCACCTATCTCTGCAAGCTCCAGATTCGCGGCATAGTCACACTTATTACAACTCATTATTATGTCTTCGCCTGTTGGAGCAAGAACCATAAATTCATGTGAAAAGCTCCCGCCAATGTTTCCCGTATCCGCAAGGACAGCCCGAAACTCGAGACCACATCTCTCAAAAATACGGTTATATGCTTCGTACATTAACCAGTAAGACCTTTCCGCTCCCTCACCGTCTGCATCAAAACTGTAACCATCTTTCATTATGAATTCTCTTGCTCTCATCACACCAAAACGAGGACGAATTTCATCTCTAAATTTTGCTTGGATCTGATAAAGGTTAACAGGGAGTTGTTTGTACGACCTGAATTCCTTCCTAACAATATCTGTAATTACCTCCTCGTGCGTTGGCCCGATGCAGAATTCCCTCTCAGCCCTGTCCTTAAATCTCAAAAGCTCCTTTCCATATTTCTCCCACCGGCCGCTTTCCTTCCAAAGTTCCGAAGGAAGTACGAAGGGCATCAGCAACTCAATTGCTCCTGCGCGGTTCATCTCTTCCCTGACTATGTTCTCAACCTTTCTGATAGAACGAAGCCCTAAAGGCAGGTAATTATAGATTCCCGCCGCAAGTTTTCTTATCATCCCCGCCCGGATCATTAACCTCTGGCTTAATACCTCCGCGTCGGCGGGATCTTCCTTTAGCGTCGGGATAAAAAAATCTTTGTATCTCAAGCTAGTTGCCTCAGGATGGATAAATTACCGATTTTACCGTTAAATGCAATATATCATTAATTAGTTGCCAATCGAATTGCTACTTTTCATTAATATAAAGTATTGTAAGATGATTTAATAACAATAAGTTGTATTAGGGATTTATCGAAATTTATAATTCTTAAACTTGGGGGGAGAAAGAAAATGATTGACGGAAGTAAAAAATATTTATCCTTTTGCATGTTTATTAGCTTAACGATTATGATTTTAACCTGTGCCGCTAAAACTAATGACACAACAAAAAAGACTACTGGCAAAGTTCAACTGATCACCATTGACGGCGACAGAAATGCAAATATGGGCTCAGCAGTTGCTGTAGACATAGTATCTGCATATGATGATCAAGTTGCACGAACCCTTGAATCCACCACTGCGAGCGACTGGTTTGCCTCAAAAAACAAATACATTGACCAATTTGAAGGTAATGTATTCGTGATCGGTCGCGAAATCACTCCTGGAAATCAACTACAACTAGAATATACAACTAAATCAGAAGAGACACCAATTGCAACCTTTATATTCGCGAGTTACGATTCACCAGGAGAGCACCGCGTGAAGGTCGAGAAATTTAAACCACTGATCATAAAACTTCAGGAAAGAGAATTTGTTGTTTCTGAATAATTAACCAGAATTTTAAATAAATGCGATTTTTCTTACTTGATCATGACTCGCTGCAGATTAGAAGATATTGTAGACGCACTCGGATTCCAATCTGAGATTCACAAGTACTATCTCGACACTAATACGGGAGAGGTAATAATGCTCTCGGATGAGGAATTCAATGCTGTTGAAGATGGCGAACCGATTGAACATTATCCGGAATGGCATCGGGAATTGATTACATTGGCACGCCTGGTATTGGAAGACAAACTAGGAAGGTTTGTACCACTTCCAACATCATTTGATATTCACGAATATAGTATCATGGAAAGGTTCAGCAGAGAATATCCTGATATAGGTATATCTCAAGAGCTATGTGAGCTTATCCAAGGACGCGGGGCGTTTCGTCGTTTCAAAGATACCATCCATGAATATGGAATTCACGATGAGTGGTACAGATACAAGGAGGCTGCACTAGTAGATATCGCGAAGGATTGGTGCGAAGAACACGGAATTAAATACACATTCGGAGATTAGAACGACTAGAATGATACATAGACCGTCGTTGATATCTTGGATATATCGGTTTACCGTGCTATCATTCATGACATTTTGTAACTGATTTTGTTTGAAAGACCTGATCTTAGGATTCACATCTATTTAGAGTTAAGTAAAAAGACGGAACCCGAAAAACTAATCAAAAAGCCTTAATTGCTCTGATGCCCCGGGGCAGCGGAAATTCTCTTTGGAAAGTTCGAACTTATTCCCTTCGATTCCCGCCTTACGACAGGCTAGCTCGAATATTTTTCGTATTTGCTCGGCAAAAATACCATTACCCTTCATCCTTTCGTAGAATTCATTCGAATTAAGCTTTCCGCCACGGATCGAAAGGATACGATTTAGAACCTTATTTTTTTTATTTGGGTAATGTGCTTCCAACCAATTTTGAAAAAGCTCGCCTACACCATATGGTAAACGAAGCATTATGTATCCTGCCTGCTCAGCACCGGCATTTACCGCTCTTTGAATGATATTCGGTATTTCATGATCTGTGAGACCTGGAATAACGGGTGCAATCAATACCATGGTCGGGATACCATTTTCAGAAAGCGTTTGAATAGCCTTCAATCGATATTCGGGGTGTGAAGTTCTAGGCTCCATTGCTCTTGCTAGATTTGGGTCTAGAGTTGTTAACGAAACTGCAACAAGTGCTGCATCATATTCAGAAAGCGTTTTCAAAACATCAATGTCGCGTGTGACAAGATAATTCTTCGTGACGATTCCCACAGGATTCCTGAACTCAGCCAAAACCCTTAAACACTCCCTGGTCAATTGAAAATGTCGCTCCGCTGGCTGATATGGATCGGTATTACCACTCAGTGCAATTGCCTGAGCTGTCCAGTCAGGAGACGATAATTCCTTACGCAGTAGGTGTGGAGCATCTTCTTTAACAAAAATTTTCGTCTCAAAATCTAAGCCAAGTGAAAGTCCGAAGTACTCATGACTAGGCCTGGCATAACAGTAAATACAACCATGCTCGCAGCCCCTATAAGGATTGATACCGGCATTAAAACCGACATCCGGACTATCATTGTAAGCGATTATGGATCGAGTCGAGTCTTTGTAATACTCTGTTTTGGGGGAGATTCCCTGCGATATTTCCTCCTCATAGGGTACATAGTCGATTCTCTCAAAACGATTGGCTGGGTTCTCCGCTGAGCCACGGCCCCTTATGTTTTGATGTAATTTACTCATTGATGAATATTATAAGTCGATCGTCCCAGCTAATCCAATAAGATCTTAAATTTGCAACATAGGTCTACTGAGAATCGCAATTACGTGTAATGGAATACCCCTACTGAATACCCTCGTAATTATTAGCACCTTGCTATTGGATGTAGTGGGTGTACGTAGGTAATATTACACCTCGATGTATCATTTACTCTTTGGGTCAAATTCGCTAGAAGAAGGAGTCAACAATGATGTATTCATTAGGTGAAAGAAGGGTAGAAATAAAAGCAAAAGACTATTTTATCGCAGAAAATGCGACCGTAATTGGCTCAGTAATCGTAAATAATAACGTTAGCATATGGTTTAATGCGGTTATAAGGGGTGATAATGAACCAATAGAAATAGGTGAGAATACCAATATTCAAGATGGAGTCGTAGTACATACCGACGAAGGCATTCCCATGCAGATCGGTCAAGGAGTTACAATAGGCCACCTAGCGATGTTACACGGATGCAGTATTGGAGACAACAGCTTGGTCGGGATAAACGCGGTCATTTTAAATAACGCGAGGGTTGGAGAGAACTGTATTGTGGGTGCAAATAGCCTAATTCCAGAAGGAAAAGAGATTCCGGACGGATCCCTTGTATTGGGAACTCCCGGAAAAGTGATAAGAAAGGTCACAGATGAGGAAATTAAAAATCTAAAGCTATCGGCAGAGCACTACGTGCACAACTTCAAGAGGTTTAAGGAAGGTTTAAAGAGGATTGAACAGTTGAAGGATATGCAACAAAAAAAGATTATCGGTGAGGATTAAACGATAAAAAGATTAGTTAAGCGAAGCAAATTTTTCCAGCTCTTTAACCAGTTCATCAACAAGTTGGCTTTCTTTAAATGATCGTACCAATCGACCCTCTTTATATAACATGCCCTTCCCTCTTCCCCCAGCAATTCCAATATCCGCTTCCGATGCCTCACCGGGTCCATTTACAACGCACCCGAGGATAGCAACCTTCACCGGTCTCTCGAGATCAATATTGCTGATTCTTAATTCTGCTTCCCTAACAAGTTTCATGAGATCGATTTCAAGTCGTCCACAACCGGGACATGAAACAATCTCTACACCATTTTTCCTTAAACCCAATGATCTGAGGATATCTATTCCCACAGAAACCTCTTCAACAGGATCACCTGTAAGGGAAACCCGTATTGTATCTCCAATTCCCTCTGCTAAGAGTGTCCCTATCCCTACTGAGGATTTGATAGTACCCATCTTAATCGTTCCTGCCTCCGTGACTCCGAGATGTAAGGGATAATCGGTCTTTTCGGCGATAATTCTGTATGACTCAATCATTTTCATAACGTCAGTGGATTTTACTGAGATCTTAATATCCCTGAAGTCCATATCCTCGAGTATCTGCACGTGTCTCAGTGCACTCTCAGCCAGTGCTTCCGCCTTCGGGCTACCAAATTTCTTCAATATATCCTTTTCGAGAGAACCGGAATTAACCCCTATCCTTATAGGTATATTTCTCTCTTTAACCGCATCAACGACAGCCTTAATCTTAGCCCTTGAACCAATATTCCCAGGATTTACCCTCATACCATCCACCCCCTGGTCGATCGCTTCAAGCGCAAGTCGGTAATCAAAATGTATGTCCGAGATGATGGGAATAGCCACCTGGTTTTTTATCGCACCAAGGGCTCTCGCGGCATCCATGTCCGGTACGGCAAGCCTTACCATATCGCAACCGGCTAATTCGAGTCTCTTTATTTCTTCAACCGTTGCCTGGATATCCCTTGTATCAGTCTTAGTCATAGACTGAACTGTAATGGGCGAGCCTCCGCCGACCTTGACGGCCCCCAAGGATATCTGCCTTGTTGTCCTACGCATAAATCGCCCAAGAAGATTATTGAATTAAAGGAGAACTGTCAAGAAATCAGGGTCATGAGAAGCATTAATACCATAACATACACTGTCTTCTAATCCGATTAGATATTATTCAAGTTAACAGGTAACATATTATTCTACCGCTAAATTAAGATTCTTAAAAACCTGGTTTAAGGAGTAAATTTATATGGCTATGAAAAAATTCATAAATATCAAAAAGGACGAAAAGCCCAAAGAATCGGAGGAGAAGGGAGTAGCCTTCACGAAATTTGAAAAGTCTACGGAAACAGACGAGCCCCTGACAGAAGAAAGGGTATTTGAAGCCCTCAGATCGGTATATGACCCGGAACTCCCTGTAAACATTGTTGATTTAGGACTTATCTATGACGTTGGCATATCGGGGAGAAATGTAAATATAAAGATGAGCCTTACTACACCGGGATGCGGTATGGGGGCGACAATCGCCAAGCAGGCTGAGATGGCGATAAAGCCGATAGGAGCTAAGAACGTTTTTATAGATATAGTTTGGGATCCGCCATGGAATCCAGATATGATGAGTGATGAAGCGAAACAGCGACTAGGTATAGCATGAGAGGAAAACACTAAGAAATGGAATTGAGTCCTGAAGAGATAAGAAACATCCTCAAAAATGTAAAGTACCCAGGATTTACCAGAGATATAGTTTCGTTCGGGCTGGTAAAAGAGATAGAGATAAAAGGCTCGATGGTAAATGTAGATATTCTACTCCCCAAGCATGATGATAAACTGGAGTCTCAAATCAAGGAATCAGTGAGAAAGACCCTTTTAGAATCGCCGGGTGTTTCCGAGGTGAGCGTCAACATAGGAACGAGAGAAACACACGCCTCTCCTGGGCAGACACAAAAAAAGAAACCAGAAGAGTCAAAGCTTCCAGACGTTAAATATTACATAGCGGTAGCAAGTGGCAAAGGAGGTGTAGGTAAGTCTACGGTAGCGGTGAATCTCGCCATTTGTATGGCGAGGTTGAGAAACAATGTCGGGCTTATGGACGCTGACATCTGGGGTCCTAGTATTCCGATTATGATGGGTATTAATGAAAAGCCAATAGCTACTCCTGAACAGAAGATCATACCACTTGACAAGTATGGATTGAAACTCATGTCAATAGGGTTTCTTATAGACCAGGACGAGACAGTAATATGGAGAGGTCCTATGGTTCATGGTGCGGTAAAGCAATTCATTGAAGATGTTGATTGGAGGGGAACGGATTACCTCGTGGTCGATTTGCCTCCAGGCACGGGGGATGCACAATTATCCCTCGTCCAGACCGTGCCCCTAAGTGGCGGTTTAATCGTCACAACACCCCAGGATGTTGCGCTCATTGATGTAAGGCGTGGAGTCCATATGTTCAGGAAGCTAAATGTGCCTGTGCTGGGCATAGTTGAAAACATGAGCTATCTTGAAGTTCCAGAAACTAATATGACAATTGATATCTTCGGGAGAGGTGGTGGAAGACGAATGGCTGACGAATTCGATGTGCCCTTTCTTGGGGAAATACCAATTGATCCTGAGATTCGAAAAGGTGGCGACGAGGGGAAACCAATCGCTATCTCACATCCCGAAAGTCCAGCTTCACGGGCCTTTTCAGAGATAGCCGAAAAGGTCTTACAACAGATCGAAAAATTAAACTAACGCAGAGTTTCCAATCAGTTATATCCCCTGACTTTTCATATTTTTTTACAATTATTTCCTTGATTCATGAGAGACTATGATTATCTTAGAAATGTTAGAAAATTCTATACAGGGAGGTAATTAAGATGGTTAGACTAAGAGTATGGGATCCATGGAGAGATTTTGGATCTCTCCAAGAGAGAATAAACAAAATGTTTGATGATAAGATGAGATCAGTTCCCACGGGTGATGAGGAATTAGCAACAGGTGCATGGTCTCCTCCAGTTGATATCCATGAAACCGACGACTCCTTTGTCGTGAGTGCCGATCTTCCCGGTCTCAATAAAGATGATATTGAGATTGGTATAGAAGACAACACCCTCACCATTAAGGGCGAAAAGAAGTTTGAAGAAAAGGTACCAAGGGATAAATATATAAGGGTCGAGCGTACCTACGGAAAATTCGTCAGAAGCTTTAGTCTTCCCCAGAATGTCGATTCTACAAAGATAAAGGCAACATTTAGAGATGGGATTCTGGATCTAACTCTTCCAAAAAAAGAAGAGGCAAAGCCTAAGAGAATAGCAGTTGACGTTAACTAGTTCCTTTAAAGCTACCCTGCTGGAAGATGAGTCGGCAGGGTAGCTTTTATTGTACTAAATACATATGCCTCCAAAGAAGGATTATTACAGTATTTTAGGTGTTCCTAGAAACGCTACAAAAGAAGAAATAAAGAAGGCTTATCGTAAGCTTGCGAGAAAATACCATCCTGACTTAAATCCCGGAAATAAAGACGCAGAACAAAACTTTAAGGAAATACAAGAGGCCAATGAAGTAATATCCAATGAGGAAAAGCGGAAAAATTATGATACATTTGGAACTGCCGATTTTCAGGCGGGGCCAGGAAGAACTACGTGGCAACCGTCAGAGGGTTCTCCCGGTGGATTCGAATTCGATATTGGCGATCTAGGCGGATTCGAGAATCTATTTGGTGATATTTTTGGGTCTCGATGGACTGAGAGAGGCCCAAGTAGAGGCCGTAACATCGAATACCAAGTTACAATCGATTTTGAAGCCGCGATCAAGGGTGGCACCAGAGATTTAACAATATCTAAACAGACCAAGGATGGGAAAGTTGTTACAGAGACACTGTCAGTGAAAATTCCTGCCGGTGTTGATGACGGGTCAAGAATTAGGGTTAAAGGAAAGGGAGAAGAAGGCAGAGGAACAAGTGGTGACCTCTTCCTGAGAATCAAGGTCAAACCCCACCCCATTTTCGGTAGGAAGAAAGACGATATTTATATCGAACTCCCTATAACCTTTTACGAGGCAGCGCTTGGTGCCCGAATAACGGTCCCGACAATAGATGGTTCAGCTACACTGACAGTTCCTCCCAATGTACAGAATGGAACCAAGTTAAGGCTCAAGGGGAAGGGTGTTTCAAATTTAAGGACCGGACAGCGAGGCGACCAATACGTTGTCCTTAAGATAGTTATGCCTGAAACGATCAACGAGAGGGCAAAAAGCACATTTGAAGAATTACGAAACTCAAACCCATACAACCCGAGATCGCATTTAGAAAAATATATGAGATGAAACTCTACTCGTTTAGATCATTGTTGGAAATAGTGGGAGTTACCCCAAGCTTTGTTAAACGGCTTGAAGAAGCTGAGTTGCTATATCCAATGGAAGAAGGTAATGAAGTGTTCTACACCGAAAGAGACATTAGAAAGCTTTTTCTTGCCAAGGATCTCCAAGAAATGGGAGTTAACTTTGCAGGCATAGAGGTAATATTAGAGATAAGCGATCGAATGTTTAGTATGAAAACAGAGACCGATGATGTGATATATAAACTTTTCAAGTATATTGATAAGAACATCCGAGAATAAAATTATTATGGGAGGCAATCGACATGGGAGATGAAGACAAAAGAAGATCGAAGGAAAGTGGCTCATTGAAATTAGATTTCTCGAATTTTGTCCTCTCACTAAATGCTTCAGCTCTGATACACCTTGGTGACATACCCGATCCTCAGTCCAGAGAACGATTAGTCAATTTGAGCGCAGCGAAACATACAATAGAAATTCTGGAAATAATCAAGAGCAAGACCGTGGGCAACCTCGACGGAGAAGAACAAAAACTCCTGGACGATGTGCTTTACAACCTAAGGATGAAATACGTGAAAGATATCGGTCCCGAAAAAAAATAATTCTCCTCCATGAAAAGCTATTCCCTGTAGCATGGATACTTTATCAGTTATAAGCAACTTTGAGAAGCAGAGAATAATCGTTATAGGGGATATTATGCTTGATCGCTTTATTGCCGGTAGTGTTTCACGAATATCCCCCGAAGCGCCGGTACCCGTATTAAAATCAAAAGATGAACTTATTTCAATCGGCGGTGCAGGGAACGTTGCCGTTAATTTGATGAGCCTTGGCGCATGTGTGAAAATCTTCGGAGTAACAGGCAATGATGATGACAGCAATAAATTATCAGAACTTCTAAAGCAAACTGAAATAGATTCCGATGACATAATCACCGACCCCGAAAGAATTACAACAACGAAAACCAGGATTATCTCTCGAAACCAGCAGATTTTGAGAATAGACCATGAACAGATTAATCCTATTTCTATCATAACAAGAAAGAAGATAGTAAGATCCTACATAGATTCCATCAACAAATTTAAGCCAGACGGAATTATAATCTCAGACTATGCCAAGGGCCTAATGACAAGAGAATTATGTAAAGAAATCATAAAACATCCCAAGGTAAAAAACATATTTGTTGCTGTGGATCCCAAGGGGAGAGATTTTACGAAATATAAAGGTGCAAGCATGATAACACCAAATCAGACGGAAGCGGAAGAGGTTTGCGGTTTTAATATTGTAGGTGAAGCGACAATAAAAAAAGCCATGAAAAAGTTGATTAAAATAACGGGCATTGACAATATCATAATAACTCGAGGCAAGGAGGGAATAAGTTACTGTGTAAGGGGAGAAAACATAAACACTGTGCACTCTAATGCAAGAGAGATCTTCGATGTTACGGGGGCAGGCGACACGGTTGTTAGTGTTCTCACACTGTCGTACCTGTCATCAAAGTCATGGGAAGAATCGGTGAGAATAGCGAATGCAGCCGCAGGCGTGGTGGTTGGAAGGGTTGGAACAGTTAGCGTCACACAAAGAGATCTACTCAACGCCTTTGTCAATAATAGAAATCTAAAACTCGAAAAAATAGTTTCGCGAAACTTTCTACTTGAATTGTTATCCCAGTTAAGAAAAGAAAAAAAGAAAATTACGTTCACTAATGGTTGCTTTGACCTTTTTCATAAAGGACATTTACACCTGCTGAATGAAGCTAAAAATTTTGGAGACATATTAATAGTCGGAGTCAACGATGACGATTCGGTTAAAAGGATCAAAGGAGAGCAAAGACCATATATACCCGCGTTAGATAGAGCACGAATGATTGCAGAGCTGGAATGTGTAAACTTTGTCGTTGTTTTCGCTGAAGATACTCCGCTTGAATTAATTAAAATGATAAAACCAGACATACTGGTCAAGGGTAGCGATTACAAACATAAAAAGGTCATTGGAAGTGAATTCGTTGAAGGTTATGGGGGGAAGGTCAAATTTATAGAACAACTCACAGGCATTTCGACTTCCACACTTTTAAGCAAGATAAGACATTCAAATTAGCGCATTAATACAACTGAATTTTGATAAGAGATTGAATCTTTGAGAATATTTTATGACGAGAAGGAATAAGGTTCAGTATCTCACTTATAGACTTTGATGCTCCAATTTCTTAGACCTTTTTCTAGTGGCAGGGCGTTTTTTGGCTCCCTCTAGCTTCTCTATCCTTTTTTCCAAAGCCCTAATCTTTGAATTAAGCACGTTTACATCCTTCTTAGTTGTAATGTTAAGACCCCGAGTTGCTTTCTCTAGATTTTTGTCAAACGTGCTTTTTAATGTCTTAAATTGACTGTCAACAGTTTTTTCAAATTTTTCCATCCACTTGGGATTTCCAAATAATTCTTTAAAACCCCTTACCATATCATTAGTTGTTTTTTTTGCCATAATTTTCCCTCCCTAATAGTCGATCTAATATTAATTACATATTGTATTAACGTACTTACCAGCATTCATACCATATTCACTCAAACTAGAAATCTCAACAACCCTCTTAAACGATTCACACGCCTCGACAGTTTTTCCAAGCTTTAAATAACAAACCCCTAGATTAAATAACGCCTCATCATACAACTCATATCCAAATGTAGCCCTTTTAAATTCCTCCACCGCCCGCTGATAATCCCCAGCCGACATGTAAAGCTTGCCAAGCTCATTGTGAGTGTAAACCAAAGCCGGATTTATTTCAAGCGACTTATCATAGTATTCCTTGGCTTTTTGTACGTCGCCCTTTTTATAATACGCCACACCTAAACTAGTAAGCGCCTTATCCCTTGATCTATACAGGATATCCGTCGAAGCTTTCTCACACTGTTCTATGGCGCTATCCAACTTATCGAGCTTTAAATATAGACCACACAAGTTATATCTAGCCTCTGAATAGTCTGACTTAATCTCTAATGCCCTTTTATACGATTTTTCGGCACTACCATAATCCCTTAAACCGAAGAATATAAGCCCCTTTATAAGATATAACTCAGGGTCATTACTGTCCGAGCCCTCAATTGCTCGTATGTCCTCCAACGCCTGCTGAAAATTTCTACGATAGATTGAAGCAATCGCTAGCGACTTGTATTCCGATATTCTTTGCTCATTATTAGTTTCTCCCGTCTTTTTTCCACCGCAAGAAATCAGCAGTACAATAATTGATAAAAAGAGTATAGTTGTCTTCATATTAATCCAGATTGGAAAGTTTTAGAAACGCTTGATACCTGGTTTCTATTTCCTCCTTTTTCAGTAAAATCAATCTATCTACACTGAAATCCTCGACAGTAAACGAGGCAATCACGCTTCCATGAACTACGGCCCTTTTAAATCCAGCATTTTCTCGGATATCGTTACCTGCGATGTAACCCATAAATCCGCCGGCAAATGAATCTCCAGCCCCTGTTGGATCAACAACTTCCTCAAGTGGATAACTAGGAGCCCAAAATATTCCGTCCTTTGAAAACAACAATGCACCGTATTCCCCCCTCTTCACTATAAGAACCTCCGGGCCCATATCCATAACAATCCTAGCCGCCCTGGTTATCCTCGATTCTTTCGCTAATTCCCTTGTCTCTGCATCATTGACAATCAAAACATTCACACGCTCCAGGACCTTTTTAAGCTCTAAAGGTTTATTCTCTATCCAGTAATTCATTGTATCCAGAGCCACGACCTTTGGAGCCGTAACCTGATCCAGCACGTTCAACTGGAGCTCGGGGTCAATATTTGCAAGAAATACATAATCTTCCTGAGTATAATCATCTGGTATTACTGGCTCGAAGGTTTCAAAAACGTTCAGGTATGTACCCAATGTAAGCGGCTCGCTAAGATCGTATCCATATTTACCCTCCCATCTAAAAGTCTTTCCCGGAGCCTTTTTAACGCCGTGTAAGTCAATATTATACGACTGAAACATTTTTAGATGAACATCGGGAAAATCCTCTCCGACGACGGCAACTATTTTAACGTCGGTAAAATTACTCGCTGCTATGGAGAAATAGGATGCGGAACCACCGAGGATTCCCTCCCTTTTTCCGAAAGGGGTTTCGATGTCATCAAGCGCAATTGAACCAACGACCAATACACTCATTAGATATGATCTCTAATCAACGGATAAAGTTTTTCTCTCACTGCTTCGCTTATCGATTCTTTTGAAGTTATGATAGCATTCTGGAGTGCCCTAGAACATATGCAAGTTCTATTTTCATCTATAATCTGCACGACTTCCTTAATAACTTCTTTTGAGAGTTCCGAGTTTTTTTCAAGGATTTCAAGAATATCTTCAACCGATACGTCGTCATGGCCATCCCGCCAGCAATCATAATCACTGGAAAGGGCCAGTGTCGCATAACAAATCTCGGCCTCGCGGGCAAGTTTTGCCTCAGGCATATTAGTCATCCCAATGACGTCGACTCCCCATTTCCTGTATATAAAACTCTCGGCCCTCGAGGAGAACTGGGGACCCTCTATACAAATATAGACCCCCCCTTTGTGCACTGTAGCCCCCAATTTTGTAGATGCCTTGTATAGATTTTCTGATAGCACGGGACACACAGGATCAGCCATTGAAACATGGGCGACTAAACCGTTGCCAAAGAAGGTTGACACCCTGTTTCTGGTGTTGTCATAAAATTGATTAGGGATAACGATATGGCCAGGAGCAATCTCTTCTTTCATACTCCCTACCGCACTCACTGAAATTATAAAATCGACTCCAAGCTTCTTGAGTGCATAAATGTTGGCGCGATAGTTGATTTCAGACGGAATTATATGATGACCCCGTCCATGTCTGGGTAGGAAAACCATCTTGATATCACCCAATTTCCCAACCACCAAATCGTCCGAGGGATATCCCCAAGGAGTCTCGATCCTTATAGATTCTATCTCCCTCAATCCGTCTAATTTATAAAGCCCACTCCCACCTATTACACCTATCGTCTTCATTCAAGCCTCTCAGAAAACTCTTTGCTTTAAATTAACACCCGCATTGGTTAGGGTCAATATCGATGTGTATGTCTACCTGCCTTTACGCAACGATAAATCGAGTCAATAAGCCATATTGATAATCATTCTGAGTAATTATTCTACACCCAAAAAAGATAACTTAGCTACCAAGAAGAAGATTAATCGAAAACCTGAGGTTACTGTATCTAGAGATAGAATAATTATCCCAGAAAACGCAGGTTCCTATAAGAATAAATTCACCCCTGCCGAACTTAGACTGAGCGGCAACAACTTCCTCCGTTCTTGGAAGAGATTTCGACCCTTGACTCATTGCAACCACACTATTTGATCTTCCTCTTATCTTGATCGATGAACAGCAGGGAAGTAATATCTTCCTGACCTTGTAGTCGTGGGATAAAACTCTGGAAGTAACCAAGAGCAACTCATCCCCTTTGTAGTTATTCAATTTATCCCTGACACAGTCCTTTTTCAAAGTTAGACCAAAGTGAGTGGAGATAGAATTGATACAGTCTGCAATCCCATCCTCATTATTGTAGTACCCACACACTACCACTCTATTTCCTTTTTCAATAAAATTCATAACTTCCGTGACTTCTCTTTTGGCGAATGATTTCTCAGGATAGTTGAGCACTAAGACATCGAACCCATTAAGATATTCCAATGATTTTAATGTAGTAACCGATGCACCTGATTCAATGATTTTAGACTTTAAAATGGAATAATAATAGTGATCATCAATTGTAAACTCCAGGTGAGAGACATCCCAGCCTATTCTAACCTTTTTTCCCATATACCAACCTATTCAATTCGTGAAGCACTATTATAGTATCGCTTTGACAGGCGCCTGTCTACTTAAATGGAAGGAATATCCAAATTCTTCCCGATAGACTTTAACTTCGCCACTTTATAAATATGGGCCGCAACCGCAATATCTTCGATTGCGATTCCAAGAGACTTAAAAAGAGTGATCTCTTCGCTGTTGTTCCTACCCTTTACCTTGCCGGTAACCACCTCTCCAAGCTCATATATCTTTTCCCACCAGAGCCTCCCCTTTTCTATCAATGGCATCAATTCACCCGCTTCAAGCTTCGATTGCTCCTTCGACTCAACTACAATTACGTCGCTCTTACTCACGCATCGCTCATCTATTTCTCGTTTGAACAGGAAATTACCTCCAATCGCGTTTATATGCACGCCGGCTTCCAGCCACTCCCCACTAAACACCGGTTGTACTGAGGTCGTAGATGTTATGACTATATCGACCTGATTTAGAACATCTTCGGGATTTTCAGCGGGAGTAACTTCTATATCGAGAAGATTTCTCATCTCATCACAAAACGCTTTTCTCCTATCGGGATCTCGACTATACACCGACATACTCTTAATTTCTCTTACAGAACAAACACCCATCGCCTGCCCCCTCGCCTGCCATCCGGCGCCATAAATGCCTACCCGCGATGAATCCGGTCTAGACATATGCTTTGTCGCAACCGAAGTTGCGGCACCCGTTCGGATCATACCCATGTAGTTTCCATCCATAATTGACAGAAGTTCTCCGGTTTCGATATCATGAAGAAAAACCCTGAACTTTATTCCAGCTTTTGATGAGGTATAGGCCTTATAACCCATTACATTCATATGCGGAACGGCACCGGGAAGATAATGAAGCATACTCTTTGGTGTCTTGATCCTCCTCCTGGGGTGATTGATTATGTTCCCTCTCCCCTGTTGCCTGAAAGTTTCTTCCACTATATGTACAGCGTCTTCCATTTTCAAAAGCTCCTCGACTTCTGCTTCGCCCAAAAATAAAACCATAAGACACCCCTTCAACTTTGAATGATTAAAGTATTGGTTATCCCATTCAACATATCTAACGAATAACCCCGCTGCAAGCAGAAGGATATCGTTACTTGAGCGAACAGTCCGTCATGTCATTTCGAATACTTCGGCTAAGCTCAGTACACGTTCCATGAGAAATCTTTCCTTTGTCTTTTGCTTTTACCGACTTAACTACTAGATCTCTCACATGCGTTCGAGATGACAGGAAAAAGTTCTGATGTCCTGACGAAAATCAGGATCTATTCAGTATCAAGACAAAGAAAAAAAAGAAAATGAAACGTATGTTAAGGCCATCGACCTACCACTAGTATCACCCTCCTTCGTCTTGAATATGGAAGCACTAAATCACTAAACTTTAGTAACCTGAAATTCTTTGAAACAACCCTTGAATTCGACCATTCCTCCAATCCGCTTTTCCCGCGCATGAGAATAATTTTCCCGTGATCAGCTAAATAGGGTTTGCTTATTTCAACAAGTTTATCGACGGTCCCTACGGCCCTGGAAATCACAAAGTCATAATAATTCCTCTGAACCCCGTTTTCCTCTGATTCAGCCCTGGCGCATACCGCATCGATCCCCTCAAGCCTTAGCTTTCTGATTACTTCTTTGATAAAATATACCTTTTTCTGGGTTGAATCGAGAAGTGTTATCTCAATTGAAGGATCTACTATTTTAAGAGGGATACAAGGGAAGCCGGCGCCCGATCCTATATCCAGGACCCTCGATTCTTTTTCTATATGGTGAAAAATTGTTAATGAGTCCAAGAAATGCCTTATCACTATCTCCTTCTCATCCTTAATTGATGTAAGATTGATCTTTTCGTTCCAGGCCTGAAGGATATGCAAATAAGTAAGAAAGAGTTGGGTCTGCTCGGCGGAGAGAGTGATATCTAACTCATTCGCTCCTGAGATCAATAGCTCTCTGGCATTCACATTAAAGCCCTTATCGACATCGGGTGACTGATTATTATGTTAGGCCTCCCCCTGTACATCCTTATTTTGCCTATCACCTCGACAGGCTTACCTAAATAATAGTCTTCAGGAATAATATTGAAAAAACTGAAATTACTCAAACTATCAGGGAATAGTACGATATCAAGCACATCTTCCATCTTCAAAACTAACACCTTCTCTGACTTCCTAAAATTGGTGATTTTACCTCTGACGACCACTCGCTGATCTATATGTCTCGTAGCGCTGGCAGGTTTTATAACAAAATCACTGTTTCCCTGGGGAAACTTTAAGCTTGAAAGATCCCCCCAAATTCCTCTTCTTAGATCTTTAGCCTCCTTTTCTGCTTTTAGTAATCTTTCAGCATACTTTTCATTTGGCTTGATGAGTAAGGCTTTTGCAAGGCCGCTCCTCAATAATTGTTCATTCACAAAGATGTCATCAACAAAAACGTATGCGAGTGTTCTCCCATAGGGATCGAATCTTTCACTATCAAATTCCAGCCGGATTCTTTTCCCATCAACCAAATTTTTATTAAGTTTTCTGGCTTCGTCTGAAAGCGGATCCCCAGGGCCATCCAAAGACTGCACTTCGGGCGAGTCTATACCCAAATATCTCACGTTGGTGCTTGAAATATCTTCAAGCACTATGGTGTCTCCATCGATTACACTCTTTACTCTGTATACATCATCGCCACTCAGATCAGCTATAAAAAATAGGAACCCCAATATCAGGAGTAAAAATATGGCGACGGAATATCGGACTTTGCTACTACTTTTGACCCACTTTATGAATCTCATCTGTATAGACATTTATGCTTAATCTTTGCTTAAACCAAATCTTTGACTATCGAATTCCCCGTAGCTCGCTACATACAGGGTTTCTGCTCGTCCGTCATTGCTACACACCTTCGATTTCCCCAGTGCAGGATCCGTCAAGCGATCCCATTTCCCTTCCGCTTCATTGCAACTAGTCTTGTCATTTCGAATACCATCTGTCATTTCGAACGAAGAGAGAAATCTTTCCTTTCTCTTTGTTTTGACTGAGTTAACTACCAGATCTCTCACAGGAGTTTATGCTGAGTTCAGCGAAGTATTCGAGATGACAGGAAAAAGTTCTCATGCCGAATACTTCGCCTAAGTTCAGGGCTCCTCGCAGACATCTGCAACCATCAGTCTCTATTATGATACCCTGAAGCTTCTTTCAGGGAGTTTCACCAGTATCCCAAGATCGACAAATACCTAACAATTAAATTTTACAGCCGGTTTTCAAATAAATCATATCTCACCTGACTTTAGTGAACATATAGTTAGAATCCATTTTCTATTGAAAAAAACAAAAAAAATCCTTGACATAACTATTTCTTTTTGATATAAAGAAAAGTGCAGAAAGGACGGGAGTGCGGCTGGTAGGAAGAAACTGGCTGAGTGGGTGGCAAAGCACCTGTGAGTAGGAGAGTACGATGAAAAGGAAAACAGAAAGCAAGGGCGGAGCGCCTAGTAGGCCTGGAAGACGTTTTGCGGAGGGTAAAACGTGTTGCCAGCACCGTTGGTTAGGTCCTGTCGCAAAGTCTGGGCCGGTGATGTGGTAAGCTGCATGACCGAACTGGCGGGGAAAACGGCACTTCCCCCTGCCCAAAAAAGAAAATAACGCTAAATGTCACAGACTAGATTAACAAGACGCGATTTTATACTGCTAAGCGGTTCTTTTGCCGCTATCAGCCTTGTAGGGATTTCATGTGATTCTGAAAGTGAGACGGAAACACAGGGGACCCGTGAGGTATTCCTCCAATCTGCCCGGGGTAGGCGCGCATCGCAAGCAGAAAAGAAGCACTATGCAAACAGATTATATGCTACAGAGGATGCAGCCCTTGCAGACTTACCCCATCCCGGAGCTAGACCAAGGATCGTCATGGTTACCACCAGTAGAAGCAGGTTCAACGAACTCTTCGATAATGGAAGAAGCTTGGTGGTAGACCTGAGAAATATTTGAGGTCACGGCTTCATGTTTTACTTTAACTTATTTCCAAATCTAATTTTAACTACTTAATTATATTTAAATTACATATCAACTCGTATATCGTAGAATCGCACCTAGTCCCTGAATCTTCTTCTTAAGTTCCTGATCAACTACTATTTCAACTTCGGCCTTTTGTCCCAGGGCCTCCTCGATCGCCTCATCAACGATGTCAATAACACGTAATGGCTTTACGCCTTCAGGACAAAGACCTTCCCTTTCCTCCAATATTAGAAAACCAGAATCCGGACATTTATACCCTTCTCTGTTAAAACCATCTGAAACCAATAATATTCTGGCCTGTCCCCTCATCAGTGCCCTCAAAGTAGGTTCCAACCCGTTAAAAGCAAGCCTTGAGCCAAGCTTTTCTTCGAATTCTTCAATCAATCTCTTTTGTTTTTCTGATCTCATTGTTTCCAGGAGATCCAGAGACTCTTCAACGAGGATATCGGGTTTAACAGACTCAACATCCACTGTAATTGTTCCGAGCTCCCTCTCTCTGAGATAGGTATGAAGATGATTTGAAAAATCGGCTCTAATCTGCTCTGCTCCTCCTATAATCAACCATTCGAATTTGTTATCTTTATAATATTCAAATAGTTTCTCAGATACGTTTTTAAAATGTTGATGCAATTCATTCTCAATCATCCTCTGAAAACTGTATTCACCGTAACCCTGCGCTACCCCTTCTCCACCAGCAGAAGTTGATACCCTTTGCCTAAAAGTACCTTCCTGGGACTGGAACTTCGTTGTTCTCGCGGATTCGGGATAAAGGTAGCCACGTATCTCTTCAGCCCTGTTCGAACTAATCCTGAATAGCCTTGCCTTCTTTCGATCGACCAGAACAATAGCGATATCGCCGAACTCATCGTTTATCCTGAACAGCTGTCGCGTAAGTGGAGACCTGCCAACCACCAGTCGACTTCTGTAGACTAAGGGGAGTTTGAATACATCGAAGAACTCGGCGCCAGCGCAAGAAAAGATCGCCACCCCTCCGCAGGCTGTGATATTTGAACTAATCTCGATATGATTCAAGATCTTTTTAAAATCCGAGTCGACAGATTCAATCGATTCCTTATTTAAACCTGACTTAGTAAGAGTATCCCTCTGCTCTTTAATCAGGTTTTTAAGGATTATTCTATACTTGAAATTCTCTCTCTCTGCTGGGCCCAATTTCAGATAAAGTGACGTAATGGGATATTTCTCGTCCCTGAATTCCAGAAGTTTATTAATCTGATCGGTAAAACTCATCAATATTACCTCACAATTTCGAAAGATTTGAAAATCAGAATGTACATTATAACTTGATTAAAAAATTTTTATACCCTTTATTACTGCGGTATCTAATCAAAAAATTTTGTAGGGATAGCTCCATATTAGACCTAAGATATGTCGTAGTTCTAAAAGCCAGATATTTCAAGGAAGAATCTTTAAAAGTATTTTCGTCAATCATCTTACTTTTCTTTCCAACTTCTTTGTCTTGATACTGAATAGATCCTGGTTTTCGTCAGGACTTGGAATGCCGTTCAAGCCCTTTTGATTCTCAGAAAGTCTCATCAAATTGTAAGAATCTTATCCACGAATTATCTAAGATTTACAGTAGTGCCCAAAAGTTAAATATTAAATAAGCCGGTATTTGCTACACAATAGCTTTCCTCCCAAATGTTAAAAACCCCGTATGGCTTACCATCCTTTCAAAAGGTCTGGTCTTCCCAGAACGAACCAGGAATTTGCGTATCAGAATCTCAAGACTCTCTAGGTTGATAAACCCTTCGTTGGTCAGGCTTTCAACCGTCTTTTCAACCTGGTTGAACGTGGGTGATAAACTAGCTATCCTTCCACCACCCCTGATCGACCTAGCAGCAGAGGGAACGCCCTCCCATGGAGACGGTAAATCCAGTATAACAACGTCAACATCAGTTTCATCAAAGCCGTCGTTAACATCCCTCAATTTAAATTCGACCAATTCCCCAAATCCTGCCTCTGTGACATTTCTTTTTGCATTATCCAAAAAATCTTCTCTCCTATCGTATGAATATATTCTCCCATCCGGAGAGACAGCATTAGACAAAGCCATGGTTAGCACACCCGAGCCTACACCACACTCAATAACCCGGTATCCCGAAAGAATCCCGGTCTTCAGAAGTATTAAAGCGGCATCCTTGGGATAGATTATCTGAGTAAGCCTCCTTGCCTTCATCATCCTGTCTTCCAGGGTCGGATCGAGCAGGAAAAACCGTTTACCCAATTGTGTTTGTATAACCTCTCCATAACCCTTACCAATCGCATCACCAAGTTTAAGGGTCCCCAAATGGGTGCTGAAAACCTTCCCATCCCTTATATCAACCAGGAAGGTTTTGTTATCCGAGGATAATAGAAGCACGCAATCGCCAGTTTTTATCTTCATTGCACCCGCAAGAGTAAATAAAACAAATTATTTTTCAAGAGTACCGCTTGGCTTCAAAAAAGGTGAATATTAAAAACCCTACGAAAACAATGAATGCCGATATAAGGTACATATCAACAAAACCCCAATTTTTAGCAATTATACCAAAGGCAAACGTTGGAAAATTAACACCCATGCTGAAGCTCGCATTATAAGCGCCCATTGCCTTTCCCCTTTCGTCCGGCCCATGACTTATCAATGACAAGGGCGCTGAGCGTTGGATATAACATTCCATATCCGACACTGAATAATACTGAGACCAGAACAATCATATATACCGAATTTATTAAGGCAACCGATGCTATCGCCAGTGAAAATAGAAACAGGCTCGGAGATGCTACACCCTTCCTTCCAAAGACGTCAGAGATTCTACCGCCTAAAATCCTCAAAGCTGCAACGGTAATGGTATAGGTAACGAAGAAATAAGAGACATTCAACCCCTTGGATTTTAGGTATACCGATATGAAGTATAGTACAGAGCCAAAGCCGCTTGCTGCGATTATATTGGTAAGTAGTAATACAAAGTATCTCTTGGAGAATGCGAGGTAAAAAAAACGGAGTGCATTTGTGTCTGTCGATCGTTTAAATGCAACATCCCTTATAAAAAAAACAGAGAAGGTAGCAGCTAGGCTGAATGATGATGTGATTATAAAAAACAGACTAAATCCAAATTTATCAATGACCAATTCACCAATACTCGGACCTATGGCATAGGTTAAAATAAGAAATGCCCCAAATATTCCGAGACCCTGGCCCCTTCTCGATTCAGGTATTACATCTACCGCGGCGGTAGCCGCAGAAGTGAAAAAGAAAGCAAAACCAATCCCCTGAAATAATCTGAATACATATAGAAGAGGGCTTAGATCTTTTATGAAAATGAAGCCAAATGAAGACAAACTCATAACTAAACTCCCGAGCACAAGGAATTTACGCCTTCCATATTTGTCTAATAAGTAGGAAACGATAGGGATAGACCCTATGGACGTGATTCCAAATGAACCCATCACAAAGCCTATGTTTCTTTCATTCCCTCCCAGGCTTTTTATAAATAGAGGCAAAAGAAAAAAGGAAGAAAAATTACAGAAAAACAGAAAACTGGATGTGATAATCAATGAAAAGTTCTTAAACTGATTCCGATCTAAATCCAGGACCATATTATTTCTTCAAATTCAATTGAATGAACATTAACACCGTACAATTATAACGAGAAAAGAGAAAACGCAACTTTTTGACAAAGGGTTCAAAAGTGATATATTTTGACATTTACCTGTGAGCCGTTAGCTCAGCTAGGTAGAGCAACTGCCTTTTAAGCAGTGGGTCGCAGGTTCGAATCCTGCACGGCTCACTCCCGTCCCCGTCGTCTAGCCTGGCCTAGGACATCGCCCTTTCAAGGCGGTAACAGGGGTTCAAATCCCCTCGGGGACGCCACCATATTTCCAATTGATAACAGGAAGTTAAGATATAACAGATAATTTGGTGAAAATCTTGTCACCTGTAGAGGTGTCCGAGGAGGTGTCTATGGATGTATCCAAATCGAGGGATTTTAGATGATTCCCCAATGTTGACATAGCCTCTTTTTTTAGCTCTTTTTTTGTATGGCTATATCGTTTTAGCATCCTAATATCTTTATGTCCGGTTAACTCCATTACCGTTACCATATCCTCTTTCAAGCGTGTAACCAGGTTGCTTGCGAATGTATGTCTTAAACTGTGGAAGGTGCATTTAACACCGGCTTCTTTTATTGCCTATCCTGCTCCCCTTTTGTCAACGGCGGTTTAAGTTGGAATCATAATATCCTTGCATTTCGCATCAAACATATGATAAAGTTGCCAAGTGCTGTCAGGCGTATTACTCAAATAAAATCGTAAGGGGGGGGGATATTATGAAGCCTCATAAGATATTCTTAGCGTTACTATTTCTGCTAGCTGTAGGCATTGGATGTGATGGTGATGGCGGTGGCGGCGACCCATGTGCCGAGCTCGCTGCAGTAGCAGAGTGCCCATGCGACTACTTCAAGGTACCCATGACCACAGATTGCTGGGGAGGCGTATTTTGCAGTTGCGAGAATATCGACTTCGACAACTGCACATCATCCCAATGCGACTCGCTACCATCTGATGGTTGTGCATTATCCCAGCCAGTGGGCGACGGGAACAGGTTCGCCAATACCGCGATACGCGATGGCAGCAGCCTAGGGTGCTCCGTAGCCTTCACGCTCGGGAATGCACCACCGTTCTGCGACGTCCAACCCGAATCAAACGGCACTTCTGAAGCCCAATTTGAGACGTGTCTATGCCGACTAGCGCAGTACACAACCGAACTGGCTCAGAAGAACATCGTCCAAATCGACCCTGCACAAGCATCATACAGTTGCGAGCCTTCACCTACGCTCACGCCGTGATAATCCAGGTCGTCTGAGTGGTAGCCCAAACCAGCATGCACCCACCTGCACCAGCGAGAAACGTATAACCCAAGGCGGAGGGAGTCACACGGCTCCCTAGGCTCTTGGTCATAAAAGCGTATGCCCGCTAACAGTGGGTTTCTACACCTCACACCCTCTGACAGGTGAAATCATGGTTGTTATACCTTATTGCTTTCTTTTGTCTGTGGGGTTATAGAGAAGAAAATGAAAGCTCTGGCCTACGTACCCATACCCTACGGGCTGACCCTACCCCCCCCCTGGCAGGGTGCGTAATAGCTTCTTTGACACTCAGTATTTGCTAAAAATTTCGGGGTAGGTTATGCATCAATTCACTTAGAAGCCGCCTCTACGGTCGCGGGTGATGATAATCGCCCGGAAACAAGCCAGGCCAATATCCAGTATTTCGTTTTCCGATTCCTACCCAATGCTTGGCTCGAGCGTTGAAACCAGGTCATCAAGTTTGGCTTTGTCGCCTTCAATTCACCACTTCATGTGCAGTACCGTCCCCCCCGACAGAAACAAAATGGGTAAACCCCTGTTTTATTCCTTCCCTGGCTAATTTTTTAGCGTCACCCTTTCCCGAAGTAAAGCGAAATATTCTTTCAACCTGTAAGGCTGTAGTTTTCCTCAAGAGCATTTCAGCAATAAGAATGGAGTAAGGGTCTGATTTGAACCGCGAGATATACGTCTCGGCCGGCTGTGTCCACCCCGGCAGCAGCACGAGTGGTCTCCCGTGACCTGCTTCGAGGTAATGCAGCCTCACCCCGTCGTTCGTGGTAAAGTATGCAGAGCTTGTTACCAATGGATGACAGTTCCTGCGCTTTTCTGTGCCTAACTATTAATTAGACTGCGAGCATGCCTATAATTCCCGATTATAGGTCTTATAGCGCAAAGTTTGGTGTTATTGTTACTCCTTCGTCGAGGTGAAGTATTAACATAGCCTGTGTTTTCCATCTGGGCGTGTGCCCGATGAGGGGTGCGCTGGACGTATACATACTATCGGGAGAGATGCTTGTGGCTGATGTAATCCTGAGGGAGAAGAGGGCAGCCCAGAACTTCAGGGTCAAGGCTTTCTCTACGGGGGGGATGATGGCTTGTGCGAGCTTGTGCCCCTGGGTCTTGGCCTGGCTTGTTTCCGGGCGATTATCATCACCCGCGACGGACCATGCCTGCTGAGGAAAGACACCCGCCATCCATTTGGAATTAAACCACTCATCAGATAAGCAGGCTTTTTAGGGCTGAGGGCAAAGTGCCTGCCAAATCACGACCCCTTCGGGCTTGCCCACAGGATAGCGGTTCTCGACCATCTGGCTAAAGGGAGATTCTATTGGGGTGTCGGTCCGGTACCTTTATAGGTGACTTTGAGGCATTCGGGATTGACCCAAAAACAGGAGAGCAAAGGGAATTAACCAGTGACTCACTGGATTTTATCCTTAATTTGTGGAAAAACCGCCTGAACCAATAACAATAAGAAGACAGGATAGAGAAGCGAGGTTACTCTCAGCATAGGTTCTCGGGTCTGGCGCGCGCGGCGCATCTTAAACTTCTTCCACTGTGTCGAGCTCATTCCCTTAAGGAACTCCGTGTATACAGAGAGAGGTTCCCAGCAGCGGGGTTCATAGTGTCAGGGCTGGCCGTGACGTTCTCGGATGAGCCAAACCAGTCGAAGGCACCTCTCCATTCAAGCACGATTTTGTTATCCATATTGGTCATCCCGAGTAAGATGGTGCGTTTTCCCAATCGTCATATAATGTATTAAGTCTAAATGGTCGTTGTACCGCACCCCTTTTGTCAAGCTCGGTCTAAGTTGGATTATAGTATTCGTTCATTCCCAACCTAACCTTGTAACTATTAGCTGCTTTATGAGCAAGAGCCGAGGGAGCCCTACGGGGATGAAAACAGAGTTTACTTAACCAAAAAACATATTGAAAATTTTTTTATCTAGAATATAGGAGAAGTAAGTCTTTCTAAGCAGTTTTTCAAAAAAGATTTTTGACTCAAGTGCCTCTCTTTCCGGATATGCGAACATTGCAACTAAGTGCTCGCCTTCTTTAGCCCCGATTAGCTCAAACATATACGCGAATTCTTTTTCGGATATACCGTACGATATTCCATATTCAGGGCGCTCATCGGAGGTGAAAAAGCCGAAGTTGTCCAGTTTCTCTGCCACTTTATAGCAGATTATTTTTCCGTATTTCTTAGTTTCATCCATGTCCTTTCTGAACAGTCCTTTAAGCATAGGATATTTTGCGCAGTAGAGTTTGTTACCATTGTTTTGGATAATCTTGCACTTGGTTCCCGGCAGTTCAACATAATAAAGTATTGAGGGGGAAACAGGATAAAGCATCAGGTCTTTTACAATATGATTCTGAGCTATGTCAGTTGGTTGAGCCATATAATTACCCCTGACTATCTAAATACAGGGCTTAAAATGAAATCTATTACACCCTTATTATACTATAGCCAAGGCTCTAAGGAAAAGTTGTAATTACTATGAAGTAAATTACTCAAGCAGCATTTTCATGTGAAGTGATATTCCTGTAATATTCCTCTTCTAACTGAATCGGTGTTCGGTATCCAAGTGCTGAATGAAGGTAGCTTGTGTTGTAATACTTAATCCATTTATCCAGCTCATGACTAAGCTCTCTTTCACTCTTCCACTCTCTTAGCCAAAATAGCTCCTCTTTCATCGTTCTTATCATTCTCTCCGTATCCGCATTACCCTTCGGGTTATTGTAACTGGTAAATGCTTGCTCTACTTCCAGATTGGAACATGCTTTCATAAAACTAAGTGAAGTAGGCTGACTCCCATTATCGCTCATGAGCTTTAATTCATGTCCTCTCACCCCTCCGGGGAACTCTCGGTTTAGTCCTTTCTCTAAAGCTTCCAGCCATTCTATGGTTGTGGCTCTTGTTCCACTGTAGTAACCTACTATCTTCTTCGTATACCAGTCCAGTACTATTACTACATATACCCGGCCACTGTCAGTCATGACCTTTGTCATGTCTACTCCCCACCACTGTCTGGGTCTATCAGGTCTTGGCTTTGGTCTTCCTGATATCCTCTTTGCTATTAGTCTTGTGTTAGGCTTAACGGTAAGGTTATTCTCTCTCATAAGCCTGTATACACGCTTCTTGTTAACTACTAGTCCATCTATATATCTTAGATATGCCCATACTCTTCTATAACCTCAGAAAGGATGTTCCGCTTTTATATCCTTTATTCGTGTAAGTAAGTATTCGTTACTAAAGGATACAGAGGCAGACTGTTTTCTCATATTAACTCTTCCTCTGTTTTTTTTAATTCAACGGTAAGTGAGCCTATTATTTGGGTTAGCTCTTGATTCTTTTTACGAAGGCGATTTACTTGTGCACCGTCTTTTTTGGATTCAAAGGCTCTGTGGGCTTCTGATAAAAACTTGTCCCGCCAGGTGTAGTATTGGTTCTGATGTATTCCGAAGTCGTTGCAAATGTCTGATACTGGTCTACCGGACAGACCTTCAAGTACTATTTTTGTCTTGGCTTTAGAATCCCATCTTCTTCGTTTCATGGTTGCTCCCCCATTGTCTATTACAGATATTTTCTCACTTAATCACACTCACTCCTTAATGGGGAGCAGTATATCGTAGCCATGGTGCTAACATAGCTAATAACTCATCCTCGTTATGATATTCTGAGATTTCAACTCTAATCAATTACAACAACTTTCATCTGTGGATACTGTTCTATTAATGGTCTTAGGACTGCATCGTCTTTGGCACATAAAGCAACGCATGAGACACTACTCGGCTCAAATCTCCTTAATAGCTGCTCAGAGAAAAACGTCTGTCCCATTAAATACATACCAAGTCTATGACTTTTAGCTTGAACACAAATAATATCCTTACCTTTTAAAGAAACTTCATTTGATTTTGCTATTCTCCTCTCACCATTTTTAATTATTATCGCATCTATTCTCCTCGCTCCTTGGTACCTTGTTCCCTTAACAACAGGAAATTCTTCAATCAATGTACCACCAACCATCTCCCAGTACCTTCTAATCATTGGCGTTTCAGTTTTGCTCACATTAACACCTCTCCACTCTCAAAAATCAATTAGACTTACCCTGTTCATTTCTAAGTAACCTTAATAAAAGTTGACGCAGGACAAACAACAGGCTGGTACCATACGTTCCATAAATCGGAGTTTAATCCCATAGCAAACTCAGGCGGTATTCTAGAGCTTTCTTCCCCACATTTAGCACAGGGTATTAAGGGTATCTCTTCTTCCCTTATACTTTTAAGTAACTCTTCACACTTGCTACATACGTACACTGTCGTATAAGTCTTATCTTCATCGTAATCTATCCTTACGTAGAATCTCGCATAAAGTCTGTAACACTTTTCGCAGAGATACAATTCATTGGAAAAACTTGTCTTTTTTACCAAATGATTATTAAGTATTTTTTCAACTTCGTGGCGATATGGAAAATGAAGGTTGGAAGATCAAGGTCATCAGCTGATAAAGGAACTCTTGAAACCATCATGAACAGCAGTGTCACCAGACAAATCGGTCGAACAATGGCGAGGGAAATCAGTCTTGGGATATTGGGCGTTTTTGGTCTAGGGGGGGACGCGCAGCACCACGAGAAGACGAACTGTGAGAAGGCCATCTTGGTTCTGAGTGTATAGATCATATAAAAACTTAATTTAACCCTGTACAAAATAGACCGAATCTTAATTTTTGATCCGCAAAAGAAGAATTTCCTAGACCTGTAACGACACATTTTGGTAATCAGGTTCCATTCTCCTAGTTCATTGGGAGAATGAATTAATCGCTTAGTTATCATTGGTATCTTTGGTAACAAAAATTGTCAATCACTTTGACGCGCAGTGTAATGTGCGTTTTAAATTTGGAACGAGTAGAATAAATATTTGAGATTGATGTTGGGCCCGCGATTTGATGCTGGGCATCCGCGGGTGGCGTTATAGTTCAGCGTTGCAGCATTGTGACGGGAGTCGTGACCATTGGCACTCTTGGGACACAGATTGCTCGGGCATGGACCGAGAAGGTTGTTGTCTACAACGATTGGATGGGTGACTGCACGAGTTGGGAGCCGGTTATGCAGTATCTCGATGTAGATCGATTCACCTATGTGCTGACCGACGTACGCGGGTACGGCCGTTCCATCCACCTCACGGGTGAGTACAACGAAACCGAGGCTGCCGCTGATACGCTCGAGCTGATCGATCACCTTAGTTGGAATCGTGTTCATTTGGTTGGCTTCTCAATGACCGGCATGGTCGTCGAGCGGTTGGCAATCGACGTGCCAGAGCGCTCAAGAGTGTGGTTGCTATCGCTGCGGTCTCGGCAGCCGGCTTCAAATGCCCGAAGAGTTGCGGCAGAAAGCCATCGACTCCATCACCGATGATGAGAAATTCCATGAACTCCTGACTTTGCCATGGGTAACCGACTTTCGACACAGTGGAAGAAGTTTAAGATGCGCCGCGCGCGCCAGACCCGAACCGCTGCAGCGGCGCGAGGCTACCTAGATATGTTTACACTACACGATTTTTCACCTGAAGCGGGCTGTGTCACTCTGCCATTTCTGGTAATCTGCGGAAAATACGACCTCCCCAACGAGCGGATCGAGGCGCAGCGCGCAACTTTTACGAAATGGCATGACAACATAGAGTTTGCTAGATCGAATCGGGCCACTACCCGATGGAGGAGACACCCGTCATGCTGCAGACGCTGATGGAGGGGTTCATGATTAGGCATGCGGATTAATCGATGCAGGTGGAATCCGAGCGTCGTACCGTCTGCCACCGTAAGGGAAGCTCACCATTGATCTGGGAGGATTAGTATGGAGGCGACGAAGCCTACCTTAAGCGTTATTCCCTAAATTTTTCAAGCGCGGCAGTACCTCTTCAACCAATAGCTTCATGCATCTGACCCAGTTGTCTTTGGGTTTCCATTCATGTCCCATCACAAGCAGCACCCCAAAGCCGCCAACATGGTGATAAACTTCTTTAATTTGGTCGACAACATCATCAGGGTTTCCGACTAACCAAAGATTATCGATCATGTAGTCAGCAGTCACATCCGAATCGGGCATAGATTTATCGACTTTAAAGGTGTTTTAAATTGCCCCTAATCCTTGGGACTAGTTTGAAAAAGTAGTCTGTAAAATCCCTAGACAGTGTTCCCTGCTTTACCTCCCGACGGGCGTCCTCGGTAGTCTCGGCGACATAGACATCCCTTGCAATCCGCCATTTCGAGCGATCCGGGTTTTTTCCTGACATTCGGGCTCCTTCTTCGACCGATGACCAATGCGTCATCAACACATTTTTTGGTATGAAATTAATGCTCATGGGTATCCATCCCCTGTTCTCCGGCGATTCTCAGCGTCTCAGACCTTTCGGTTATCCCCGCCACGGCTATTGGGGGATGCGGTCTCTGATACGGACTTATATCTACGCCAAGACCTACGTCATTTTGCGGTTCTGGTACCCGAAATTTCCATCTGTTGTTTCCATAAAAACCGGGCTTCGGGTTTTTCCACAAATTAAGGATAAAATCCAGTGAGTCACTGGTTAATTCCCTTTGCTCTCCTGTTTTTGGGTCAATCCCGAATGCCTCAAAGTCACCTATAAAGGTACCGGACCCGACACCCCAATAGAATCTCCCTTTAGCCAGATGGTCGAGAACCGCTATCCTGTGAGCAAGCACGAAGGGGTCGTGATTTGGCAGGCACTTTGCCCTCAGCCCTAAAAAGCCTGCTTATCTGATGATCCAGCCTCCTTCTTTTTCCCTCCAGATCATCGCACATCGCACCACTTCCCTTATCCGCCATTCGCCTTCGTAAAAAGAATCAAGAGCTAACCCAAATAATAGGCTCACTTACCGTTGAATTAAAAAAAACAGAGGAAGAGTTAATATGAGAAAACAGTCTGCCTCATCCTACCTGTAGAGAACGTCGCACAACAGCCGGGTGGAATGCCGGCAGACATTCTTTATTGTCTTTACGGAATAGACAGATTGCTACTGAATCTCACACCCTCTGACAGGTGGAATTGTGGTTGTTGCAAAGTCTCTATATGGATTGGTACAAAGGGTAGTTTGTACCGCTCCCCTTTTGTCAAGCTCGGTTTAAACTGGAATAAAGACGGAGATTAGCCTAGTGTATAATAGTGGTAACTAATACTTCTAGCTCTCAGAATACAAACATGAACCATATAACGACAAAACTGTTTATCCTACTGGTCCTACTTTCTCCATTTGCCAAGGCTCAAGATATGGAACCTACGATTTCAATGAAACAACATCCTGAGTGGTACATTAAAGTTACTGACTGGTCTTTTTTTATTGCCTGGGGTGGAGTAGCTATGATTAGTAATGTCACGATTGAGAATACAGCGGACATAGCGTATAAGGACATTGAAATAAAACTCAACTACTACTCCACCTCATATAACAACGCTGGCCAACAGGTAAGCAGTACCACTGCGGTACTTCCCATCACAATTCCTCCTCACAGCAAGGGCACCTATCTAAAAGGTGGAATGCCTATTGGGATGGGAGCAGGGAGTTACCAAACAAAATATGTCCAAGTTCTAGGGGCTGTTCCTGTAGTAAGGGTTCGGTAGGTAATTTCACAAGGACGAAAAAGCCAAAATTGACTCCTAGAGCCAAAGATAGTGAGAAATCAGTGTACGGCTTCCCTTTATTAAGTTCGGATTAAGTTGGAACCATAGAGAATGTAGTGCTTCCTAGCTATTCAGAATATCCCCGACATATAGGGTTCTCTATCAAAAATCTAACTTAAACTATGGACCTATTATAGGGGGGCAGGCTACCCCCATACCCTACCGGCTGACCCTACCCCCCCCTGCCAGGGGGCGTAATAGTTTCTTTGACACACAGTATTTGCTAAAAAACTTTCGGGGTAAGTGTTCTTGAATTTGTCTCGGCTACAATTAAGCAGAGCACATTTAAGTTTATTTGTGGATTACATTTGTGAAATTTATATAATTCCATACTATGCCGCCTGCCATCTAACCTCATACAGCCGCACAGGCTCATCGAAACCACGTAGCGGTATCTCACCCTGGTCGGAAAATGGCAATTTCTTGCCGATGCACAGATCTTGTATTACACGTGTGACCAAAATCTGTTCAGGTTTAGCATGGTCACAGATGCGAGCAGCGAGTTGGACGGTGGAGCCAAATAGATCCTGGCCTCCCGTGACGGGCTCACCAGCAGTGATGCCAATGCGAAGGTGGATAGTAGCGATGGGCTCCTTATTATTATAAGAAGCAACAGCCCTTTGAATAGACATAGCACACTCTACAGCGCGAGAAACAGAGCAAAAGGAAACCATGAAACCGTCACCTGTGTGTTTAACTTCGTTGCCATCATGAGTCTTTATAACATCGCGAATAATGGCATCATGAGTACGAAGGAGTTCCATGGCTTTAGAGTCCCCGAGGCGTGTTGTTATAGTCGTGGAACCCTCCATATCCGTGAACATGATAGTGCGAAAGGCAGAGTCTATTATTGGTACGTTACTGGTAGGCGCAGGCGACTTGGTTGGCATTGGCGGGTCCTCGATTCTTCCAAGGAACGCCTTCACGGCCCCAGGGTTGACTTCGATGATTTCGCTGGGAACATGTCCATGAGCTTCATGGTGCATCTGCTCTACAGCTTGTTTTCTCGGAGCCTCTATTAAACAAAAAGTCGTACCATTTGCTTCATCAAACCAATATGTCAGGGCCTTGCAACCGTACTTGTCTTGGATTTCAAGATCTTTCTGATGGGCCTCTGCAACTTCAGTTGCAGTCGTGCCTTTGATGTCATGACGATCCATATAGATAGGCATTCGATCCTCCCTGTCTCAATAAAGGCGACCTGTCTAATTATTTTATACAGCTCAATTGGAAGCCTCACTTGCATATGCGCAATTTCTGCATCATTCAGTTTACGTTGTTCCATAGTAGCTCATGATAATGTATGAGTGCATGTAGGTCAATGTCATGTACCGCTCCCCTTTTGTTAAGCTTGGTTTAAACGGAGGAAGCATTCTTTGACTTGAGATTATTATTTATATATAGTCAGAGCATATGGGGTGTATGAATCGAACAGGTTTAAATTAAATAGAATCCTTAACTATCACCCTGACAGCTGATTATATTGAATTATTCAGTATAATTACGAGTTCGGCTAAGAAATGCGAGATGCAGATGGCTGTTTTCCTCGATGAACCTCGAATGACCAATGAGTTTGCCACAAAGAATGGGAGACTTCATCACTGAATTAACCGAGACACCTACAAAGGCACGGGAGAAGCATCTTCTTTGGACCTGAAATGCGAATATGATATTCAAGTGGATTCGACATGGTTCCTGATGTGACTGTTCTCGTGGTGGGCGCAGGCCCGACGGGGCTGCTCCTGGCTGCGGAACTGCATCGCCGGGGGATTGAGTGTCGTATCATCGATGCGCATCCAGCGCCGCTGCACTGGGACCGGGCGACAGTGGTGCACCCACGCTCGCTTGAGGTCTTTGAGTCGCTGGGCATCCCCGAGCCCCTATTGACTGTGGGCGTCAAGCAGCGCATGGCCCGACTTCACTCCGGGGGCAGAGTACTCGGAGAGATCGACCTCTCAATTTGCGGCAGTCGTTACGGGTTCAACATCGGCGTCTCAGAGGAGGTGACCGAGTCGATTCTGACCGAGTACCTCCACGAGCAGGGTGGTGAGGTCATTCGCTCCTCGAAGCTCGTCGAACTGGTGGATGACGAGGGCGCCCTCGTCGCGACCATCCAGCGTGACATAAATTAGGGGTCAAATCTTTTGTTTAGAAGTCTAATTGATTCCCCTATAATTATCTATAATGTCTCGTCCGCTTCGGATTCAGTTTCCGGGTGCAATATACCATGTGATGAATCGTGGGATCGCACGTCAGAAGATATTTATACAGACAAAAGACTTCGAGGAATTTCTGAAGACTATCGCTGAGACCCATGAACGTTGGGGTATTGAGGTCTTTGCATACTGTCTGATGAGTAGCCATTATCACGTCTGCCTAAGGACCCCGGAGGCAAATCTTTCCCGTGTCATGCGCCATGTTGACGGTCTATACACACAGAGATTTAACAGAATGCATGGACGAGACGGTCCCATATTTCGGGGTCGATTCAAGGCAATAGTGATAGACGGTGATAGATATCTGACGGCTGTAGTGCGATACATACATTTGAATCCTATTGAGGCTGGACTGGCTAAAGAACCTGACGAATACAAGTGGAGCAGCCATAAGAACTATTTGAAACCAAAAAAGGCACCGCAGTGGCTTAATGTAACTGAGTTATTGGAGGAATTCCGTAGTGTTAGAGAATTTCAGGAGTTTGTTTTATCGGGGAATGAGGATAAGTTAAAAAAGTTTTATACTCGTAGTCGCCAGAGTCCAATATTAGGAGGAGAGGATTTTAGGGAAAGGGTAAGGGAGAAGATAGGCAAGATAGGAAGAGAGCATCCTCGGCATGAGAGAGTATGGTTGAGGCCGTCGGTGAATGAGGTAGCTAGTAATGTGGCTACGGCATATGGGACAAGAGTTGATGAGGTGCTTCGGTGGAGAAAGGGAAGTGATAGTGAAGCGAGGAAGGTAGGGATGCATTTAGTAAAGCAGTTATGTGATATAACGCTAAATGAGGTAGCAGGGATGTTTGGAGTAAGTAGTTATGGGGTGGTAGGATGGGCTTGTAACTGGGTACGGGTAAAAATGGAGAAGGACAAAAGGTTTAGAAAAAAGGTCGAAGATATTATAAACAAAACTTATAAACAAAAGATTTGACCCCTTTTCCAACTAGAATTATGGATTTAACCATTTCCCCATACTCCCCTCAATTTGCTATTCCATATGCGGGTAAATCGATTGTCTTCACAAATGGAAGTTCACTGATGGCCTTTACATCATTGGGTAGTGCCCAACCCTGAACCAATTTCTGCTTATTATCATATATGTCAATGGTTAAACCGTGCTTCTTGAGATCCTCTAGTTTTGACTCATCAATCTCGTACAACTGGATGTAAATTTGTATTCCTCCCTGTTCATTAATCCGAGCCGATTTGTCAATAAAAGTTAACACTTGCTCTTTTTTTTCTGGCTTTAATTCTAACTCTTCTATAACACTGTGGAGACCGGATGAAATTTTCCGTTGGGTCTTCTTTACTTTTGTGGAGTTGTTACCTTCAGTGCAAGAAGAAATAAGTATTATAACGACGAGAAAATATGAGAAGATTGACGGGCACATAATATATCGATCAAATCATTTGCGCATTAAGGAATCTTTAGTAACAAAAGAGATCATAGAAATCAAATCGGGCCGAAAAATATTAAGAAGGGCTAAGTGCAAAGAAACTGCACTCTTAATCAAAGGGGAACGATAACATAAATAAACTACCCCATCCATTTCCACTTAGCCTCTGTAATTACTCGTTTAACTATAACGCCAACGTTATTTAAAAGTCAACTAGAATTCTTCAGATTAGATTTTTAGTATTGTCCCTAAGCCAGTAATGACATTAGAATGTAATGAAACTCAAATTATATGGTATAGATGAGGCTGTCCAGCGCCGCGTCCCCTTTTCCTTCTTAGAGGATATTAGATTGGAGAACCGTGACCGGCATGTCTAAAACATAAACAGCTTAATGATACGCACGGATATTTTTATCTCTTTTCCATCTCCTATTTCCTAGGTAAATAAGATACGGTTTACGCAACGCTATATCTGCCTTTCTTAACTTTATCCATTTCCTATTGCCCAGGTATTTAAGAAATGCTCTTGTTGTAACTACCATACTATAATAATAGAGGTATTCAAACATAAAAGTCAAGGAGAATCTCCTATAAGCATCACCTAACGGCGCGTCCATAGAAATCCCCCTTCGTTCTCGCAAATTAGCGGGACAGGAATGTCCCGCCTATCGGGGTCCCTATAAATGCTCATTCGATCGGCGGGATCCCCCAAACCCTGAAAAAGTGGTCCCGGTAAAACGACACCCCGGTTTGAACGGAGTTGCATCCACTTAAAACGATAATGTAAGTCCAAACGGTGAATGCCGAGCCTGTCCTGAGTTGAATCCAAGGGCACAGCCGAAGGATGATGAATTAAGCGTGGTACCCTTTTCTTTTTTCTTTCTTCAATAGAGTTCGTCTCGAATTACCTTATAATTCTGAACATCGACTTCGTAAACTGTTCTTAAAGTATCACAACGCGACGTGTCTTCCTGATTTTGCGCGAGACAAGATTTATAAGCTTCCTTAGAACTCTCCATATCAGTAGCAGCCCTCTTTAATGCCGGATTACAACTGATGAGCGACAGCGCAAAAATTACACCTAACAGTACTAATTTATTCATGCTCCCTCTCCTTTATTTTTTTCTCAAATAATATCATAGATACCCTAAAATTTCATAAAATTTCAATACTCTTCTAATTATCTGAATGCGACACAGCAACCTGACAATAAACGAGGCCACCCATCCAAATCATAATTTACTAAATGTGCTGTAAAACCATAAGTCTCAATTCGACATTGACGTAGTTTGTAACAAGTATAAACTAAGAAGAAGAAATCTCACCTATTAGAAATCCTAAACATGTATTTAAGTCCAGGATAGCATTCATATTTCAACTTTTAAAACATTGGATAAAATATTGAAGGTGTTTATCACCGGATGTGAGCTAGGGTATCGGTCAAGTAGGAAAAGTTATGATTCAAACTCAGAATCGTTAAGGAATGATGCATATCTAAAGATAATGATAAATATTGATCTCCCAAACCACCTTCATAGGAGGCTAAGATTTGAAGAAACTGTGGCTGCTGAAACCAAATAGCAACCTACCCGCTGAGAAGAACCCCTGGAATCCATGGTTCGGCAAATGCTTCGGATTCCTGATCTGTGCCGAGAACGAATTCCAGGCCCGTAAAATAGCTAATGATAATGGCGGAAATGAAGGTAGTGTTTGGCTCGACCCACGTGTATGTACATGCGTAGAGCTGATACCGGCCAATGTTGAAGAGGGAGTAGTACTAATGGATTTTCGCTCAGGATAACAAGCATGTGTGGAAGATTTACCCAACATAATGAAGAAGATGAATTTGAAGACCGTTTTAATTTCTCCAACCCGGCTGGAATCCTGTTCAAGAAGAGATTCAATATCGCCCCGTCTCAAAATGTCCCGGTAGTAGTTGTAGAAGAAGATAACAGGCTGCTCAAATTGATGCGATGGGGATTGGTACCCTTCTGGGCGAAAGAGCCCTCAATAGGCTATAAGATGATAAATGCGAGGGCTGAAACCATTACAGAAAAAGCAAGCTTTAAAAATCCCTTAAAGAAAAAAAGGTGTTTGGTACTGGCTAGCGGATTTTATGAGTGGATAAAAACTCAAAAGAAAAGCACAAAAACACCACTATACTTTAGACTCAAGAGCAAAGAGCCATTCGCCTTCGCAGGCCTATGGGATGAATGGAAACAGCCGGATGGCGATAAACTACTATCATTCACGATAATAACAACGGGTCCAAATGAATTGATGAAGCCAATCCACGACAGGATGCCCGTAATGCTCCGCCAAAAGGATGAAAACAAGTGGCTGGATCCCGAGCTAACGGATTTTGACAAGCTAGTACCACTCTTAGGACCATACCCAACCGACCTCATGGAAGCGTATGAAGTGTCGACCATAGTTAACTCACCCAAGAACGATGTGCCTGAATGTATTAAACCTATAGAAACCTAATCAGCTAAACTGGTGCGATAAGATCCTATCCGTTTTATCTGTTCCCAAGTTTAAGAGCACATCCGTAAATGGTAATCTGGCAAGTCTTCAAGCCACCCTCGAAAAACGCAGAAGTCATTGACTTAAAAGTACCAGTAATCGATAAAATATCTCCACTGTTTATCCCATCGAAAACCTGTTTGTTGGGCGGAGCATTACAAACACACTGCACAACATAACTGTCTGCGACAAATTCCGCGGTAAACGTTCCTTGTTCAGCATCAGAACAAACTGATGGTATAATACGTTTGCTCGCCACCTTGACGGATGTTTCAATCATTTTACCCTGATACAAATCCTCGGATATCATTGGCTCGTCCGAATATTCCTGACATATCTGTAGTAGGGACGGAATTTTAATCGTGCCCTCCCCTGCCCACACTTGAACCGGAAATTGCAAAAGAGCAAAGACTATAATAAATGGATGCAGCCTATATGGTATTTGCATAATATTTTAAACCCCCCCTCTGAATTCCAACATTCAAATCCTAACAGGTTATACTAAATATCGTAATTAGCGATAAAAAAATGAATGACCCTGGAGCAAAGGGACTTCGGCAGTCCCAAAGCAATCTCCTTCAACACGGGCAGAGCGTCTCGCACGGATTTCAGTCGATTATAGTATTTATGTGGCAGATTGCTTCGCCGGAGCCTGCACTGAGTACTTCAATTTTACTCAGCACAGGCGGGTCGAAGTGCTCGCAATTGTAAGTGTCAGATATTTCGTGGACAAAATCCTAAAACTGACAAATTTCTTGGGAATTTACTCATCCGTCATCCTCGAATGTTTTAATCGGGGATCCATCGTTTAATCTTTTATTTTCTTTGTCTTGATACAAAGAAACAACCCTTCGACTGTGCTCAGGACAAGGGCTAACAAAAAACGCTTGCGTATCGAGCGAATGCGAGATATCTATTGCTATAATTAATTAGTTCTCTCAGTCACTATGCTCCTTCGAGATGACAGTAATGATTGTCACTTTTTTTAACGCTTCCGGAATTGATTTTGGCAATTTTTTGAATGCCCATTTAAAATCTAAGATACTGTCCACGAAATATCCAACATCTGCAGCAATGACTGTGCGGTGCGTGCCACTGCCATGACAGCGGAAAGCCTGTCGCAAGCTGCGGGCGATTTGGTAGTTAAAGCATGTGCAAAAAATTCCTTCCTAACATTCTGACCACAACATGCGGAATTTTATTTCTGAGTTTAGTCCCTCAACTTGCAAACGCAAACGACATTTATAAATGGACTGATGAAATGGGAAAAGTCCATTTCACAGACAATCCCTCGCTAATTCCAAAAGATAGTGGAGTTGAGGTCGAGATTATTGAGGAGGTAAAAAAGAAACATTCGCAAAATCGAATTAAATCTAACCTACCAACCCCCACACCCTCTGATGATTTGTTGAACGGCGTTGAAGAAGATTTAGAAATTGATGAAGAAGAAGCTATAAGAGAGTACTGGAGAAGTCGCGCACTCGAGATTGATAACGAAGAAAAAAGGATTTTGGAAGACATTTCGCTCACGAGAAATCTAATCACGTATAAGAAAAGAGAAGTAGATTACATGCTTACCAACGGGTACTTTGCAGATCGTTCAATACTTGAGCTTAGAAATCTGGAAGACCGGATTAAGCAACTCGAATTCAAACTGGGTTTTATAAAGCCCGAAAGGGAGAAGCTACAAGAAGAAGCGCGGCGCGCGGGGGTACCCCCCGGCTATCTGAGACCGTGATACAAGGTATAGAAACATATCGGGCGTTAGTAGAATGCGACGGCACGACCGATCCGCCGCCGATTATTCAGAAACTACATCCCAGCCTTCTGGAGACCGCCAAAGACTTGACAGTATCAATTCACGGATGAAGATAAGCTCCTTCGGCAACTTATCGTATAACTTAATAAACAGCTCCTCGTGAGAAAGAATCTCCTCTTTCCATTCATCACGATCCACCGCCATTAGTTCCTGGAATTTCTTACGACTGAAGTTTTTCAATCCACGCCAGTCGATATCTTCGTAGCGAGGAACCCGCCCAATAGGATTTTCAACACCGTGAGCACGACCGTTCGCGCGGTCTACAACCCATTTCAATACTCGCATGTTTTCTCCAAAACCCGGCCAGAGGAAATTACCATCGTCATCCTTGCGGAACCAGTTAACTCCGAAAATACGCGGCGGATTGAGAATCTTCCTTCCAAAATCCAACCAATAGTTAAAATAATCACCCATGTGATAACCGCAGAAGGGCAACATCGCAAAGGGATCACGTCGGATTTCTCCAACTGCTCCTACAGCGGCGGCGGTTGTCTCGGAACCCATCGTGGCTGCCAAGTAGACCCCGTAATTCCAATTGGATGACTGATATATTAGAGGAACCACTTTGCTTCTCCGACCACCAAAGATAATTGCTTTTATTTGGACTCCATTCGGATTTTCCCAATCGGGATCAATGGCGGGATTTTGGCTTGCAGGTGCGGTGAAGCGAGCATTCGGATGAGCTGCCGGTCTTCCACAACCAGGTGTCCAATCCCGTCCTGTCCAATCTATAAGATGGTCTGGAGGATTATCGGTCATATCTTCCCACCAGACGTCACCATCATCAGTCAGCGCAACGTTTGTAAAGATCGAATTTCGGCTAAGGGCAGCCATCGCATTCGGATTCGATTTTTCGGAAGTGCCGGGGGCTACTCCAAAGTATCCAAACTCTGGATTTATCGCATAGAGATATCCGTCACCGCCCGGCTTTATCCATGCTATGTCATCCCCTACAGTGGTCACTTTCCATCCCTCAAATGCTGGAGGAGGAATTAGCATGGCGAAGTTGGTCTTGCCACATGCACTGGGAAATGCAGCCGTCACGTATGTCTTATCTCCTTCAGGAGATTCTACTCCCAAAATGAGCATGTGCTCCGCTAACCAACCCTCGTCTCTGGCAAGAATAGAGGCTATTCTCAGTGCTAAACATTTCTTCCCTAAAAGTGCATTTCCACCATAACCGCTCCCATACGACCAGATAGAGCGTTCTTCGGGGAAATGCACGATATACTTTGTCGTGTTGCATGGCCAGGGCACGTCATTCTGACCATTGTTTAGCGGCATGCCAACTGAGTGGATACATGGTACAAATTCTTCATCCGCAAGTATATCAAGTGCTGGTTTTCCCATGCGCGTCATGATGCGCATGTTAGCAACGACGTAAGGTGAATCACTAATCTGCACACCGATACGGGCAATTGGCGAGCCCAAAGGCCCCATACTGAAAGGAATGACGTACATTGTTCGACCCTGCATGGAACCGTCAAACAGATCGAGCAGAGTTTTTTTCATCTCCTTCGGATCCATCCAGTTGTTTGTAGGACCCGCATCACTCTTGCTTTTACTGCAAATAAACGTTCGCCCTTCTACGCGAGCCACATCACTCGGGTCAGACCTTACCAAGTAACTGTTGGGCCTTTTCTCTTCAGCCAGCCTGACGGCCGTCCCTGACTCTACCATCGAATCGAACATGGCATCATACTCCTGATTTGAACCGTCGCACCAGTGAATTTTGCCCGGTTGGCACAGAGCGACCATTTCGTGAATCCAATTTTGAAGCTTTCGATTTTCTACATAATTTGGGATATCCATCCGGACCCCTCCTCTTTTTCATCTTTAGAGACACCTCTTTTTGCTGTCTACACGAGTATCAAACATCTACTCTGAACATCTGATTTTACTGAATCAAAGGAACCGCACTTAAAACCTCGATAGCTCCGGCTCTTAAATTTGTGGAGCCGAGTCCTAATATTGCGCCATCTTTTAGATAAATGTTTTTTGCTTTTTGGAGGCAGTGTTACGGGTAAAAACCCAATCTCCTGCCCAACTTGGATACCATAATTCGAGCCCGTTGTAGAATAATAATTTACCCTCACTTTTATGTCTTGGTATCCAACACTACTAGTGTTCTCGATTGCTACATTTTGTATGATTGCTACTCCACCCCAAGCGACATAAAAAGACCAATCTAAAATCTTAATGTACCACTCCGGATGTTGGATCATTGGATTCTTATTTGAAGGTTCGACGGACCCACCGTTGGATGATAAAACTAAAAAAATAAACAAGGCTGATATAAGTTTACGCATATGTCATTCCGATCGAGAATCTATCGCCTCACCCGAGAATTGCTAAATAGAAAATGAAATTAGAATATAGGTGACTATCATGCCAACTTTGACATAATCTTCGCTTCCCAATCGATAGTCAAATCACGTAAATCCCTGGCTAGCCTCTGCCCCTTTTTATCGCCTCCAAAGACCCTGTTCCATTCATCGAGATCTGAGTAATTTGAAAATTCCCAAATCGCCACATAGTGTGGCCTTGATCCGAGTAGTGCATTTCGTCCATAAAGTCCTATATAATTAAATCGTGGTACTTTGTTTCTAAAGTATTCGGCATACTTACTATAGGCTTTCACTATATTGTCTCTCCTAACACCTTCCTTCGGGTCAAAGTATACGAAATAAAACATAATATTCACCTCCGCTTAATTTATCTTCTGAGATCAATAAAAGTAAGTAAAAATTCAACTCTTGGCTTTGGAAACAGGTAGGGGCTTTTTCCCCATTTTCGCAATCCACTCAACGATCGTGTCGATAGTTTCGTCCGGATTCTCCATACAGTCATGTTTGGCATTAGTTATATATCTTAATGTAACATTATTATTACCTGATTCATAAACCCTACGCGCCAATTCTTTAGACTCCCATTCTTCAACAATATCGTCATTTGCGCCCTGTATAAAAAGTACCGGAACCTTTATATTGTTTATCAAATCACATGTTTTCGCACTATAAGCCTCCGGCCCTCTCATAAACCACCATGTCCTATACGTAAACAGTTCTGCATCCAGCGGATTGAATGACGGCGCCCACGCCCGATATATGACAAAAATCTGATCATTCTTCGTATTATATGGATCTGGTTTCAAAATCTTCTTCGCCCTCTTATAAACTTCGTCGTATGAAGGAATGCTATTCCATTTCTTAAGTCGCTTCTGCTGGGAATCGGGTAGAGAATAGGCGCATCCCTCGAGGATTAAACCCATTACATTTGAATCAAACCTTTCTGAAGCATAATATGCCACTATGTTTGCTCCTAGGCTATATCCCAAGATAAAAATATTTCGATAGCCTACCCTGGTAAGATAATCAATCGAGGCTTCTATGTCATAAATTGCTTCATCAAAAATCCCTTCTCCCATGATCTGCCCTAGGAATGCCATGCGTGTATTAATGACGAACGAGCTGTAACCCCGTTCCAGCAAAGCTGAGGGTAGGAGCCGCGGAGTGCCACGGGCGAGAAAGTTTCCTAAGACACCATGAACCTGTATAACGATTGGTGTTTCATAGAGATCTTCTTCATTTTCGAATCGATCAGCTATCAATAGCGAATGAATTAGGAATCCGTCACGGGCGTGAAAATTAATTAAACTCCGTCGTCTTTCAGTCATATCAAGTATTGATAATGGTCGAGCTTAAATATTTCTAAATCTTCTGTTAAGCCATCTAATGATAATATCCCCCAGCTCCTCCTCTTTTCCCTCAAAAGTGTGACCCGCGTTCACGTATAATGCGGAGACATCTTCGTTTCCCGCGTTCAGGGCAACGCGGGCCAAATCATAGCACTCTTGCGGGTTAACTACGTCGTCATACCAGCCTTGAATTAGAAGTATTGGGATCTTTATCCTCTCCATTTTCTTATATGCTTGAGCAGTTTCGGCTTCCGGTCCAGCTAGAAACCACCAAGTCTTGTAAGTATAGATCTCTGTATGCTCGGGCCTGTATGAATCCCCTCTCGCCCTATATATGAGAATAGTACGGTCCTCAGTCGAATGGTATGGATCAGGCTTCAGTATCTCTTTAGCCTCCTCATACACTTGTTGATATGCAGGCTTACTACCCCATCTATCCCAACGACGACGGATTGAATTAGGCATAGAGTAAGGTGTTGCAAGTGAGACAACACCTTTTAAAGAAGGGTATATTGATGGATCATTTCTTATAGAAGCGTATCTAAGAACAATGCTGGTCCCGAGACTATATCCCGATAAGATGATTTTGGTGTAACCAAGTTCCTTTAAATATATTACAACTCGATCTATTTGGGGTATGGTATCATCAAGCAGTCCGTAACCAAAAAATAGGCCAAAATTCGCCATTCTCGTATTGACAGATATTGAAGAAAAACCAGCCCTAGCAAGGATCGGCGGTAAGAAGCGCTGGCTCCCATCTAAAAAATTACCCAGGAAGCCATGGATGTGAACAACTATTGGCTCTTTCTCGGATCCCTGCATTTCAGCCGTGCTGCGGTAAAGCAGTGCATCTATTTTACCCCCGTCATAGGGGATAGAGATTAGTTCTTGCTCCATGAACTTCATATCATGATCCAAAAATAATATATTCCAGAACAACAAAAAATACGAAAGATTTTTATATCAAACCAGAAAGACACATGAAATTTAAATACTTATTTAAATGGCCAATATATTGTTGGCAACGTTATATCAGAAAATAAGCCAGATTCTAAGCCTGTCTTCGCTATTAACTGTCGATACAGTATTATCATCAGCTTGGTTATTGTATGATAGAAAAAGTGCAAAGGATAGCTAAGAATGAATCTAAGGGCTTTCATTGATCAATATTTGACTATATATCTGTGCTTCATTTTGAACCTTATCGGCTAAGGCTTTTGCATCAACCCAGTTAGATGACTCCCCTAAATTGATTACCCTTTTTGAAATCGCCCCTTTTGCAAAAAAAATACCCGTCTCAGGATTCCACAAGAGCTGCCAATTCTCACCGTCCAGGTCTCTGATCCAACCGAAAGGAAAAGTCACTGGTTTACTCAATAAAATAGCCTCCCTGCTAATAGAGAGTTACAGATCAAACCAACGATGAATCCATCCGCATAAATCATCATTCTTTCAGGCTATAATTGCGTCATGATACGTGGAAAAAGTCACATTACTCTTCATCGTATTTATGTTATAAGTTATAGGTCAAAATCCAAAAAGTCTAAACAGATTAGCCAAAAAGATCATTCAGTTGGTTTATCTTTAATTATCTTTATATTGTTGACACGGAGAATTGAAAAAAATGAATACCGCAATTTCGAATGATCTCTATTAACTATGCATCAGCGAGGTCTTAAAACCGACGCTCGAACCATTTCCTCTTCTATTGAGATTTCCCCTACACGAACAAAAGAGCAGATCTAATAACATGTATCCCCAAACTCACTGAACTTGTTTAATGATCTCCTGTATTCCCCTCCCCCCTTTAAAGATCGCCACTAAAAACCCGCATTCTTTTATTCTCTCCATCCCGGTTTTGCCTTGATACTCCGAAACTAAAAAGGTATCTACAAATTCTTTCTCCAAACTGCAGTCAGGACACCTAAATACCACGACTTCATCGTGCACTCCTCGCGTCAATACCTGGATTTCCAAACCTTCTTTCTCATAATAAGCATTCCATAATGCCGCACAATATAATCTTTGTGGATTTTGTTTTACCTCGGGCATTTTTTCTTTTATAACTTCCTGTACGTCTCTTTTAATTCTCTCCCTTTCTTTTGCTGTTGTGCCGGTCTCAGGTTCATATCCCATTTGGGATTGGGTTTGTTTCGCAGATAAGGCAAAAGAAGTAATTATCAAAAGTATTGCTAACACATACAACTTTCTCATGAATTTTCCTCCTTCTTGCCCTTATTTTACACCATTTAAAAGAAAATGAGTAATGTCAACCGCAATTTTATTTATTAATAGGTATTTCACAAGCGACGCATTTCCTCAAGTATTCCCTGACTTTCTCTTTTAATTTCATCTAACATAATATAGGTATCTCGATCTCCCTCTGATCTACAGCTATCTAAAAATGGAGCACAAGTTACATAGATTGCAAAAAAAAGTAAAAATCCCCAAATAAACCAAACAACAGTACTAGAATTAAAAATACTGAAACCAAACTGTGAAACTAAATTCCCAAAAAAAATCAATATCGGGAACAGTAAGACCCCCTTCATCGCTCTTACCAATGTATCTAGAAGCTTAAAAATTTTTCCTGAACCCCTTCCTAAACCTGCTCCTATACAGGCACCAACTAAAATTGATGCAAATAAAGGAAAAATCGGAGAAAGTAGATTATAGATAGACCCTGCCAACAATCCAACGATTATAGCTCTTTCGACAGAAATCCCAGTCCTGACGCAAATCGAAAAAATTCCAGCAATACCCCCAAAAAGAACTGGAAAGAAAAGAGAAGAAGCAATAGGGAAAGTAGAAAAAATTAGCGAAGAAACAAGATAGATAACAACTCCCCACAGTCCACCGATAATCATTGGAACCAAAAAAGATTTTAGTTTATTTTTCATAAATTGCGCTCCACATAGCTTGCTATTAACTAATAATTATGATCGGTAAGTAGCTAGCTAACGAATATTTACCCTTGTCCCAATACATTTTTCTAATTGATCTACTCACCGTAACTCACGATGGATAGACGGTACTTTCCAGCCCCGTATTTTCAAGACTAAATTCTGATATAAGGAAAAGCGGGGTTGGAAAACCCCGCCTATCCCAAGAAACCATGAACTTTTCACCGTGACAATCGAAAAAACCACTCTACATTATGGATAACTAACAACACTATTTCTGCTGTTCTCTCGACTCTGCTTTGTATTCCTTTATTATCTTCTTTCCTGATGGTGTACCTGGAGCTAGAGCTTCGTCTGCAAGAACTTCCATTGCACCTCTAAGAACCTCTTCCTGCTTCACTGTATCATCGCTCTTTTGAGGAGAGTTATTAATTTCAACTACACTCTGTAATGCCCTTTTGACTCTACTTAGAGCATCCCTTCTATTTCCCTTTTCGTATTCAGTGGTGGCTCGGTAGAGGTCGTACGCTGCATTTACTGAAGAACCCCTGGCAGAAATCTTTTTATCCTCGTTAGCCATTACCTTGGTTTTATCCTCTGTTACTTGATAGGCAAGTTTCTTCTCTAATTTGACATTGTGGTTATTGTTCAATATGTCGGTAAACTCTAATGAAGCGTTAACAAGCTGATGTTTTCCTATGCTACCTGTCGGTGCATTCAATTTAATCAAGATGTTTCTTTCCTGTCCGCTGTACAGATCGCCCAAATTGATCTGAATAAAACCATCTTTTGTTGTGTGTGTGTATCCAAAAATTTCTTTAAGCTCAACCTCAGGGGATAGAGAAAGATTTATCACGGAATCCTTTGCCACTGTTGCAAGCATTTGACCGAATTCCTTTTTGAAAATGCCTGCGAGCTGTGTTGGAGACTCAATAAAGTAGTAGTTTCCCGCACCGTGTTCAGCCAGGTTCATCATAAGGTTTTCATCATAGTGTAATCCAAGTCCCATAGTAGTTACATGGATCCCTCTTTCAGCCGCCTGACTGGCGACGCGACTGAGTTCGGCTGCGCTTGTTATACCAACATTCGCCAATCCATCTGAGAGTAAAATTACCCGGTTAATGTAATCGCTGCTCTCAAGCGACCTTAACTGATCAATCCCCATGATCAACCCTCCAGATAGGTTTGTCGAATCAGTGGGATACAGGGAATCAACTACTGATATAGCTCTTTCTTTATCCCTTAAATACTGAATAGGATATAGCAGCTGAACCCCAGTAGAATATGCAACAACTGATAGTCGATCTTTGCTTGCCAGTCCTGAAATAATAGTTTTCGCTGCGTCTTTAGCATACTCCAGCTTTCCACTATCACTCATCGAACCACTTCTATCAATAACAAGAACAAGATTTACAGGAGCCCTTTGGTGGGAGCTAAATTCCTGCCCCTTTATTTTTAAGTTTAGCAAAACCTCACTATTCGAACCCCTCTGTAAAAATGGCCGGTTCAATCCGACGTTCCATATGACACTATCCGTGGTCGAATTTAACGGATGAGAAATTTTTGGAAATGCTACTATGTACCTAGCCCCGACCAGAAAGGCAAACGTCCCTAAAAAAAATAACAATAACGATTTTCTTTTACGTATCATTTTTCTCCCTCCTTTTTTATTTTTCTTTTTATTCTTGCAATTTCCTCATTGATGAGATTCTCCTCCTTTTCCCACATCTCCCTTTGCTTATCATGGAATAAATAATCGAACCCTTCCTCGCCTTCTATCCTTTCTTCCATCTTGTGGAAAACGCTGAAAGGTTCTTTAACTTCGATACCGAAAGTTATATCCCTTTTTTCCCTTCCCTCATGTGTTTCACCTTTACCCAGACTCATTTTTTTAATAAGAATATTTCTTTTGGCCCTTACCACCTGTGCCCTGGTTTCGAGCTCTTTAAGCGAAATACCCATTTCTTTAAGCCTCTCTTCATCTTCTACATGCCTGATCTTTATATCCCACTGTTGCCCTTCTAGGATTCTTCTCATCCTCACCGCTTCTTTTGCATTTTCTTCCATATCATCTTCGATAAACCGTTCTGCCTTTTCCTCCCAATAGGAAATTTGCTCCCCGATCCTCTCTAGCAGACGTCGATCTTCTTCCACTCTGAATTTAAGTGCTGATAGTCTTGATCTTGCACTTTCCAGCCCATCATCAATCTCTTCTACCGCCTGATTAATGACTTTCTCAGGGTCTTCAGATCTTGTCACCAAGTGGTTGAGCTGTGATTTGATGAGAAACCCCATCCGATTTTTTAATGCCATTTCCATTCCCTCTTTTTTTGGATTTTATGGATTAATACGAATGAACTTAAGAAAGGTTTTAAAATGAATGAATTCTTTCAGCCACAGATTGTCACAAAATAACACTACCGAGGGATTTTAAATAAAAAAAGTGATGATTTACTTTTTAGGATAATTCAGAAAGTGGGAGCGACTTCAGCCCCATATTGAACTATGTCAAATTGAGCAAGCCCCCGCAGCAAGCAGCATGGTATCTTCAATTTTAGATCAAGTCCTTGCAGTCATTGCAGAAGTTAGATATTTAGTGGTCAGTCTGTTAGATCTTATATGGGCATTCAAAAAATTGCCAAAATCAATTCCGGAAGCGTTAAGAAAAGTGACAATCATTACTGTCATCTCGAAGGAGCAAAGTGACTGAGAGAACTAATTAATTATAGCAATAGATATCTCGCATTCGCTCGATACGCAAGCGTTTTTTGTAAGCCCTTGTCCTGAGCACAGTCGAAGGGTTGCTTCTTTGTATCAAGACAAAGAAGTTAGAAAGAAAAAAAAGATAAATTAAGAAAATACTCTTAAAGATCTTATCCCGGAAATATCTGGTTTTTAAAATTGCGAGCACGTCGATTGACTCAGTGCTCATCTCGTGTGGCCCTCTCGTAATAATCCTGACTAATGGGATTGCTTCAATTTGCGAGGGAGTGAAATAACTAAAGCAATCCCTCGATTGCGCTTGGATTGTTCGGCATCTTCCGTCGCTACTTCTTTAAAATCCTCGTTTGCCGCTTGATGTATTCGATTTTATCTAAAGCAAAAGCAGTCTGCTCCGGAGATATCTTCTGGAGATTTTTATAACTAATTACAGCCTTGTCCCACTCTCGCAGTTGCTCATAACACTCGCCTAAGGAAAGGTAAGCTTTTCCCATTATTGGGTCCGTTGGAGGTGGTGTTACATTAACAAGCCCTTCATTCGTCTTTATAGATGCCTCACAGTTCCCTTCTTTTTGCTGCTTGAGCCCTAAATCCAATTTATCTTTATAGGCCGTTTCAGTATATGAATATGAGGTCGGTATATTGGATTTTTGCTTAACTTCTTGGGACCTCTGCTCTTCTGTCTCACCAGATATTCCTTTCGACAGTGATCCAACTTCAAAAGCCTCCTCTTCAGCTTCAATTTTCGGTCCCGAAGCCGGTTCTTCAATTGCTTTAGCTTCCAACTTGTCAGAAACCTCATCTCTGTGCAGGGAATATTCATCATCTTCTTTGATATCCCCTCTGGCAATCACTTCTTTGGCAGGAGCAGGCTCGCCAGATCTTGTTGTCGTTTCTTCTTCGATTCTGCTTTTCTTTCCGGAAGCGAGATAAGGCGCAGAGACGGGTTCATCAGACAATGACAGACCTTGATTGGATTCTAAATTTGGAACAGCTTCTTCCCGAACGGCTCGGAAATGCGACTCTTGTGCCCTAGGCATCTTTTTAGCCATAACCTCCGTTGAGTATATTGCGTCATCGGGACCATACCTCACATCTTTTTGGCCATAGGAAATCCATATACCCAGTGCCAAACCAGCACTAAGGACTGGAACTAAAATTGGAGAATAAAACCACTTCCTCCAGAAGGGAACATTATCTTTTTCTAACTCTTCTCTGGCTATCCTTGATAATCTCGCCAACACCTCTGGAGATGGCTCTGGATGGGTATCTCCATTAAATACCTTTCTAACCTCCTTAAATTCATCCATCTTTTTACAACAGTTTTGACATGTGGCAAGATGCTTTTTGACCAATTCGATATCGGATGGCTCAATTACACCCTCTATGAAATCGATTAAAAGCTCCTCAAATTTCTCACAACTCATAATTGCCTTTTACACCCCTTTAGCCATTTGCCCTTCCTCAAAATAACCAGCCTGAATAAAAATCTCCCTGAGATTCAAATAAGCATATCTAAGGCGGCTTTTTACAGTACCGATTGGGACATTTGTAATGTCAGCAATCTCTTTAAGAGAAAGGCTCTCGATTTCCCTTAGCAAAAAGACCTCCCTAAACTCTGCTCTTAAATTTTCGACTCCGCTGTTGAGTATTGCCCGTATCTCCTTATTCATCATTTTTTCTTCCTGATTTTTCTCTTTGCTTCTAACAATCTCCAATTGAACTGAACCGTCGCTAGCCTCACTATTGAGAGGAGCATCCAGGGAGCTGTAGCGCCTGTGTTTTTCCGCCTTGAGGTAATCTATGCAGCGGTTCCTAGCTATGGTATAAAGCCAAGTGGTAAATTTCCTGTTTGAATCGTATTGCTTTCTATTTTTTATGACCTTCATGAATATTTCTTGTAATAGATCTTCAGCATTCGATTTATTAACTGTCATCATATTCATTATAAATCTAAGAATAGCAGCGCTATGCTGGTGGAGAAGAACATCAAAAGCTGCTGAGTCTCCATTTTGAAACCTAACCATGGCCTCTTCGTCTGTGGGCTCTTTCTTTTCGGCAAAATCTGTCAACAGACTCTCATTTTTTTGATTTTTTAAGCCTAATAGGTAATACGATCAATATCGGAAAAGGTTTTAACTCTATTAATTTCGATTGAAAAAATTATTTATCTACGAACGGGAGCCTTTTCCCCCAAGCTTTCATTGTGATTAAACAACCTACCCTGATAAGTATTCTTCCATTCAAGCGCTTCCTCTATTGCACGCATTATCGCATTATGGGTCTTGTTCCAAACAGGGGCTATCAGGAGATCTTCAGGCGTGTCGGTAAATAGCCTTTCAATTACAAGGTCGGGAGAAATACGTTCAAGGAAGCTAGTGATAAGATCGATATATTCGTGATAACTGAAAAGATGAAAAGGTGAATTTTTGTAAATCTCAGCAAGAGGAGTATTTTTTACTACGTGGAGATTGTGAATTTTTAATGAGTCTATCCCCAACTTTGATACCTCTTCTGCCATAAGCAGCATCTCTTCTCCAGTTTCAGTGGGCATGCCCAGGATTATATGCGCCCCAATATGTACTCCTCTTCCCTTCGTAAGCTCAATTGCATCTATGACAGATTGATAATCATGACCTCTGTTCATAAAACGCAGGGTCTTGTCATATATAGATTCTATTCCATACTCGACTGACACGAAGCACTCATCAGCCAAAGCCTCAAACAATTCCATCTTTTTCTCATCGATGCAATCGGACCTGGTTCCAACCGCAATACCCACAACATCGCCATAACCGAGTGATTCCCTGTATAACTTTTCCAATTTCTCAATCCGGTCATATGTATTTGTATAAGCCTGAAAATATATTATAAATTTCTCAGCCTTAAACCTCTTTTTCAGATATCTCATCCCATTTTCTATCTGTTCCTGCATCGAGAATCGCACGCGGGCATAAGGGGGAACAAACGTATCGTTATTACAGTAAACACAACCGCCTAGCGCAATACTGCCATCCCTGTTTGGGCATGTAAATCCCATATCTACAGAAACCTTATGGACCCTGCAGCCGAATTTCTCCTTTAGGAAATTGCTGTAGGCGTTGTATCTTCTCTTCATCATCAAAAACTTTTGCATTTCTACAATTTAAATAAATATCTAATCAAATGTCCAAGCCGAGGGACACAGTTGATTAATCTTGCACTCCGCGCAGTTCGGTTTTCTAGCTTTACAAATCGTTCGGCCGTGATCTCCAAGGGCAAGTGAGAAATAGGTCCATTGATCTCTGGGCACTAAATCCCTGATATCGATTTCTATCCTATCCGGGTCTTTCTTATTCGAGAGACCCAACCTATGCGCTAGCCTCCTAATATGTGTATCAACAATTATAGCAGGCTTTCCAAAAGCGTTGCCTAGAACAACATTAGCAGTCTTCCTTCCGACTCCATCAAGCTCTGTGAGTTCTTCCATGACGAAAGGAACCTCACCCGAATACTTTTCATCCAGGATTTTGGTGCACTTTATAATCGACCTTGCCTTGTTTCTAAAGAATCCGGTTGTACGTATGTCATTCTCTAGCTCTTGCGGGTTTGCTTTAGCATAATCCCTGGCGGATCTATACTTTTTGAACAGCGTCCTGGTCACTTGATTTACTCTTTCATCAGTGCATTGAGCTGAAAGTATGGTTCCAATCAGAAGCTCGAGTGGACTATTGAAATTCAAGTGACATTTTGGACTGGGATACAGTTTTCTAAAAACATCTAATATTCTCTTAACCCTTTTCTTTTTTGCATCAATATCGTTGTCTAGGTTGTGCATCGCATCACGTGAGGATTTGGTGCTCTTTAACTGGTTATCCCGAGCCACAAATCAATTTATAAGAAGGGGCATATGCTTAATCGGCATACCTCCTCTTAAGATATCTAATTTGAGTTTGATTTAATAGTTAAAGAAACCAAAAGAGTGGGCAAACAAACGTTGGATTTCCAAATGCTATTTACGAGCCGGTTCCAAGTCAGTTTTTCCTTCAAAGAAATTCTTGTTCTTCTCAATAAAACTTTTCCACTTGTCGGGAAGTTCATCTTCGTGAAATATCGCATCAACGGGACACGGATCAACGCAAGCACCGCAATCAATACATTCTTCTGGATGGATATAAAGCTGCTCATCCCCTTCATAAATGCAATCCACGGGGCAAGCTTCGACGCAGGATTTATCCTTTACCGTAATACAGGGCTCAGCAATGATATAGGCCATATCAATAACCTCCTTGAATTAAGCAGTAAATATACTCAACTACCCAAAAGTATTCAAGTATTTAGTTGCCACATCACTAAAATACAGAGAATTTAGTTCTTAGAATCCCCTTTGGGAACAGTCTCAGATGCTTCATCAGCCGATGATGATTTCCCCTCCTCCACCCCGGGACTCGTTGACGAGACATCCTGAGTTCCGGGTTCAGCCGCCCCTGGTAATTCTTCAAACTCGTCATGAATTTGGGCAGCGGGCTGATCCTTCACGACCGAAGATTTATAGTCTCTCGTTAAGAAAAATCCAAGCGAAAGAGAAGTTACAAGGAACAGAACGGCAAGAACCCTGGTTGTCTTTGTTAAGAATGGAACCGCACCGCTAGAACCAAATATCGAGTCTGACATGCCGCCGCCAAACATCGAACCAAGATCTCCACCCTTTCCGGGTTGAAGCAGTACGGTTATTACTAGTAATATTGCAATCGCAATATGAAATACCGTAATAAGAGTTATTAATATATCCACGTCCCGTTAATCTCCTGCTACCTTTACTATATTTGAAAATGCATATGCATCAAGACTGGCACCACCAACCAAAGCCCCATCAACATTTTCTGTTGAGATAATCTCTCTTATATTTTCATGAGTAACACTTCCACCATAGAGGATTCTTAGTTTATCAGCAGATACTCGTAAAATGCCTCTTGATACATCCTTGATGACCGAATGAACATAGGCAATTTCCCCTGGTGTCGCATTCTTCCCCGTCCCAATAGCCCACACGGGCTCGTATGCTATCGCAAGACTTGAAATATCGCCCAACGCCTGATCCTTCAGACCGCTGACCAATTGACCCTCAACAGTTTTGACAGTTTTTCCCTTTGCCCTTTCTTCTTCTGTCTCACCAACACAAAGAATTGCTTTTAGCCCCGCCTTCAACGTTGCCTGAATCTTTTCTCGGATCATATTGTCAGTTTCTTTTAATATATTCCTTCTCTCCGAATGACCTATAATCGCCCAATCACAACCCACATCCTTTAGCATATACGGAGAAACCTCTCCTGTAAATGCGCCCGAGTCCTTCCAAAACACATCCTGTGCCCCGAGTTGAATATCCGTTCTATGAATTACGTCATAGACAACGTCGAGTAAAGTATACGCAGGAGCCAATACTACATCAACGTTTGGAGTATAATCCTTAATCAGCTCAACGACCTTAATAGCAAATTTTTCAGAGTCTTTTCGCAACAAGTTCATCTTCCAATTTGCTACGATGAGTTTTTTTCCGTTCAAATCATACCTCCAAAGGTACTAGCCTGCTCCTTACACTAATGTTTAAAGATTGCGGTTTGATAAACACATGAAGCCCTTAAAGCTTATCTGAGATCATGATCACACAGGGAACAACTTGATATTAGGACTCTTGAGTGTTCATCGTGTATGTTCCCAAAACAAATCTCATCCTCGGGAGAATTTGTCTGAAATTATATAGGAACTGATATCATTCATCAAATCCCCCGTTTTAGCCGGCGATAAAACTCTCTAATCGACCTAAATAGGTAGTTATCTTTCTATTTATCCTGCTATATTTATAAATGAAACTCCCTGCAGCAAGCTGCAGGGTATCATAATATAAACTGAACGTATCAAATGTCATTGCTGTAGATGTTAGATATTTCGGGGACAGTATCTTAGATCTTAAATGGGCATTCAAAAAATTGCCAAAATCAAATCCGGAAGCGTTAAGAAAAGTGACAATCATTACTGTCATCTCGAAGGAGCAAAGTGACTGAGAGAACTAATTAATTATAGCAATAGATATCTCGCATTCGCTCGATACGCAAGCGTTTTTTGTCAGCCCTTGATTTTTGTTTCTTTGTATCAAGACAAAGAAAATAAAAGATTAAACAATGGATCCCCGATAAAGCTTGTCCCCGCATATTTCTGGCGGGGAAGATTCGAGGATGACGGATGAGTAAATTTCGAGGAAATTTATTATTTTTTGGATTTTGTCCATGAAAAATCTAACATCTACATTTGCGGGGAGCGAAGCGACGAAGCAATCCGAAAATGAGATTGCTTGACGGAGCCTGCACTGAGGAATGCGAATGTGTTTGCAATGACAGGCGATGCGAAAGCCTATAGCAAGCTACAGGGAATTCCCTAGTTAAATATCAGATAATCAGGAGGATGAGAGCATGGAGTTCAACCAATAGCCATTCTATTACCTATATACTTATCCAACCTCCTGATCCCCTCTTCAATACAGTCCATAGAAGTTGCATATGAAAATCTCAAATATCCTTCTCCTCCAAATCCAAAATCTATGCCCGGTGTCACTGCTACATGTGCTTTCTCCAGAATATCAAACGCTAAATCATGTGAATCATAATTTAGCTTCTTCGCATTCACGAATACATAAAAGGCCCCACTAGGCTCTGCTTTAATTTCAAACCCTAACCCCCTGAGTCCTTTGATCATCAGTTCTCTCCTCTCAGAAAACAGTCGCACCATCTCCCGAACATGTTCTTTCGCAAGCTTTAACGCCGCAATCCCCGCCCTTTGCACAAATGGGTTTGGAGAAATAAAGAGGTTTTGTTGTAGTTTTTGTATGGGACGAATAAATTCTTCGGGGGCCAGCAAATAACCAAGTCGCCATCCAGTCATTGAATAAAGCTTAGACATTCCATTAACGACGAACGCCTTATCAGTAAATTCGTAGATTGAATGAGCCTCAGAACCATAAACCAGACCGTGGTATATTTCGTCTGATATGACAAAGGGGCCGAGCTCAGAAATTTCCTTAATTATTTCTTCGTCTAAAACTATACCAGTGGGATTTGAAGGTGAATTAATTAGGATAGCCTTAGTTTTATCTGTAATTATCTTTTTAAGAGCAGGAATATCGATTTGGAAATCCTCTTCCTCATAGATCCGAAATAATTTCGGGACCGCCCCTGCAATTCTTATGATCTTCGGATAACATGCATAGTGAGGATCGGTTATTATCACATCGTCTCCGGGATCAACAAGCGAAAGCAAAGTTAGGAACAGCGCAGGTGAACTTCCCATCGTTATGACAGCACGGGCGGGTGCAATCTCTACCCCATAATTTTCTTTGTAACCTTCTACGATTGCTGCCCTTAATTCAGGAATCCCCAGGCTTGGTGTGTATTTTGTGTCCCCATTTTGAATGGCATGAATGGCTTCGTCGCAAATAACCTTTGGAGTTGGAATATCGGGCTCACCTACTTCAAAATGGATTACTCTCTTGCCCTCGAGTTCTAGCTCCTTGGCTCTCTCCAATACATCCATGACGAGAAAAGGTGCTATCTCATCCGATAAATTTGAAGCCATATTGCTAATTCTAAGACAAAAGGCACTTATTGTCTAGGAAGCAGATGTGAAATAGTAAAACGATCCAATCGGCTTGAATTTGTCAAATAAATAGGTATATTACACTCACTTTTTCAATAAGGAAGAAATACCGATGTCACAGATCTGTGATTGTTGTGGAAAGAAGCCGCTTTATGGCCATAACGTTAGCCATGCTAATAATAAAACCAAAAGACGGTGGAATGTGAATTTAAGAAGAGTGAGGGCACGACTTTCTAGTGGTGAGGTGAAAAGGATAAGGGTATGTGCAAGCTGTATAAGATCTGGAAAGGTTCAAAAAGCCGCGTAGGTCTCGCTTCTGCCAAATGCCTTGTCGATCCTTTTCTTAAACAATTCTCTCTTTAACCTGCTGAGTCTATCGATAAAAAGAATACCGTCTATGTGATCTATTTCATGTTGCAAAACCCTTGCCAATAATCCGGAAGCATCAATTTCAGCGTGCTTCCCTTCTTCATTGAGTCCTTTTACTGTTACCCTTTCCTTCCTCTTAACCAGACTTACAAATCCCGGTATGCTCAAACAACCCTCCTCACCGATCTGCTGTCCTTCCGAAAATACAATCTCCGGGTTTATAAGCTTGATGAGCCCCGGAGAATCCTCCTCTTGGGCTGCTATATCAACCACTATTGCACGCACATTGACACCAACCTGAGAGGCAGCGAGTCCCACACCTGGGGCATCATACATAGTTTCAGCCATATCATCAAGAAGTCTTTTAATTTCTGCATTTACAGTCTCTACAGAAGAGGATTTACTCCTTAATCTTGGATCAGGATATGTCAATATAGGGAGTAAGGCCATAATTAATTAAAATCCTATCAAATAGATAATAGAAGTCAATCATAGACCTAATCAATATTTTTTGTTTCAACAACCTATCTTGGGAATGGATTAAGGTAAGGCAACTCAAAAATAAATCCCAAAATGTTAACTGCCCTATCCGTTGTTAATCTTTTTTAGAAGCTCTTTACTTGGCCTGAAATGAGGAAGCTTTTTTGGTGGAACTGTTACAGAATGTCCGGTCCTGGGATTTCGACCGGTATAGGTCTTATACCCTTTCGTGAAGAAACTACCGAAGCCCCTTATTTCGATTCTCCCCCCATTCTTGAGGACATTCGTCATATGCTCTATGATCGTATCAATAATCCTTTCAGATTGTTGTGATTGAAGATTAAATTTTGACGCAAGCTCTTTTTCTATTTCAGATTTCTTCATGTTGTAACCCCTAACATAATTTTATGTGAATATAAGTTGAATTTCACTCTATTTAATTTCCTTTTATTTGTCAAGAGTTACGGTTAAATGAGAATTAAATCTACTAAGGACCGGGATACTTTGTGAAGTAAAATAAATTCAGCTAAATCTGATTTACGATTGAATACATGTAACATATTGTGCGTTTACATATCCAAATCGTCCGATTTCTACAATAATGTTAATCAATATTGACAAGTTCATTTATTATAAATATTCTTTAACGAATTCTTAACTGCTGACTTGAATCATGGGAAGACTCGAAAGGCTATTAACCAAGGCAGACAATTTTAAAGAAGCAGGAAGGTACGAAGAGGCCATATCCGAGTTGACGAAGGCTTTGGAGATAGCACCACTTGATCCAGACGTGTATCTTTCCTTTGCCCTTACATATGACTCTATGGGGGCATTTAAACAATCCATCCAATGCTTTAAGAAAGCACTGGACATAACTCCTAATGATCCATATCTTTGGAGCCAGCTCGGAATTACCCTATCAAGGATAGGCCGGTATCACGATGCTCTCGAAGTATTCCACTATGCGTTGAACCTTGATGCTGACTGTACGCTGGCTAGATGGAACAGGGCATTAACTTTCAGGGTATTGGGATGTTATGAGGATTCCATCCACGATCTAGCTGCGTGTGCGAAATCAAATGCGAATTCAGATTATATCAAAAATGAAATACATTATCAGCTTGGTTTATGCTACTTCGATATGGGATGGACAATTGAATCGCTGAATGAGATGCGCAAGCATGTTGAAATGTTTCCAAATGATTATTGGGCTCATTTGTCAATAGGAAACTGTTATCAAGATTTGGGATGGATAGATGAATCTATAAGCAAATTTGATGAAATTCTGGGGACATATCCGGATTTTATCCCCGCATATAACTCCTTGGCAATGTCATTGGCGGAAAAAGGGTGGTACGATGAGGCACTGGAGGTATTGAGAACTGCTCTTAGAATTGCGCCTAATGATGAATCTCTAACGGAAAGTATTAATTACATTGATTCCCTCAAAAATGACGATGATGGGAATAAAGGTTTGATGCTTCTGAGTCTCATCTTAAATGTAATTAAACGAAAACAAGCAACAAACAGTTCCACTTGAATATATTTCTCTATTCATATAAAGCCTAAATTGACTCGCTAACAAAACTTTCTTAAGAATCCACCCCGGTTTATTTATAGGATTGATACAGGAGAAAGATACACAAAATAGGGTGGTAAAATTGCATCAGCTGTCTTGTCAATTGCGTCTGTGTAATTTTACACAGCTTACACAGTGTAAAACTACACTAGTTCGTATTCGATAAGCTCGTATTATAATCCAACTCCCTGATATAGTTTAATAATATTTAACAAAACAACATGTGGAATAAAAGTTGCATATGTATATAGACAAAGTGTGGGATTCAACCCAAAAAATTCAAGGAGGTAATACCAAGATATGAAAACAATCACACTTTCATTTATTCTTTTTCTAGCGGTTTCTTTAGGCGGAAGCCTGACTCACTTTTCGTTGATATCGAGTCATCAAGCGCTGGCTCAACAAGAGGAAACCGAGCAACAGGGAGAGCAGGCAGAGCCAGGACCTGACGAACCCAATGCAAACCCGGACGCACCTGACGCTGAGTTACCAGGTGGCGATATGCCTGACGAAGCTGCTGGGGATCAAGAACCAGCTGACCAAGGATATTAATCGTTAAGGGAAACTTCTGTTGTACCTTTTGGTATGGTTTTGTTTGAGATCGATTTTATTCCTTGAGCTTATGTTTTCTGGTTAAGAGTTTGAAGAACCAAAAGCAAAGGACACAGCTTGAGACAAAATCACGACACAGAAAATTAAGTTCCTCTATCCACTCCACACTTTTAGCCCTGGGGCATGCTCCCCGTGCTCCAGGGTGTATTTATTCTAGATATAAGATTGCTGACTATAATTCCCTGTCATTATAGGTGTGCGCACCATCGTATACAGTCTCCAGCTCCACGAACATGGAAGGCATATCTGATTCTAAGCCTTTATCCCAAATCGATCTCACTTTGTCAATCCAGAATTTAGATCGATTCTTGCCCGAGACAATAGTGTGTCTCATTGCGGGAATATTGCTCGGAAAAAATTCGGGATCGCCTTCATTTCGATCTATAACCTGACAAAAAACAGGGTCATGCTTCCTTGAGATTAGTTTTGGCAATTCCCTGCTTGGGTCACTCTCGTATATGAACACTTTCACAGAATCTCCTTCATCGCGCCACTGAAAGAGGCCAAGCCTGTCGTAGTCCTTCTGGTCACCATCCTCCCACTCACACATATTTCCGGTATTGTTGGGACCGGGAAGAACTATATGACGGAGTGGAACCGGATAGGATGACCTTTCACCATAACAAGGCTCGCTCGCGTCGTATATCAATATGTGAAAGTTCCCGTAAGGACCATGGATTCCATCTTTTCCCTCTTTATTATCTATGACACCAGCCCAGTCGAGGACGAGCTCTCCATATTTGCTGCTATTGTCAGCGATTTCGCTAATTACCTTAGCGGATGTTATCTCGTTATTGAATTCGCCACCATTGTAACTGTTGAGATCAGATATCGCGGCCGGTCCGGCGATTTTGAAGTTCTTACCACAGTAGCCCTCATTTTCATAGAAGATCACGCTCCAACCCCCCGGTACGAACAGCGAAGATGCGCTGTCGTCAAAACCAACCTCCTTAAGCGATTCATTTAACGCAATTCCAGTCCAATTCCTTTCATATTTATCGCCATTTAAGCGTCCTATCGATTTCCTTAAGTCCAACCAGGACCCCCGAAAATTCTTACGTAGAAACAAAAGGGGCCGGCTTGTTAAGGCCATAATCTTTATTGCGCCGAGCTTTGGATTCCAGAAGATGAGACCACCCTGAAAGCTACAGAGTCTCCCCCGTCCTTCCAGAGTATTCATTTCGTCCGTGATTGGATAACCGAGATCGCCCGTCTCTGAACCCTGCTTTTGCCATTTTGCCAGGATTGGCCCATCAAAAATCACATGAGCACCTGTCTCAGGGCTCCAATATATATAGCCATTGTCGTATTTTCTATACACTCCTCTTCGATCAACATTAACAGTCAATTCACCCACGGGCACCCCTAGAGAATCCTCCAATTCCCCGTGTTTCTTATCTATGATATTATTGATTTCTTTATGATGCTCATAGGAAATATCAAAGATTAGTGTTTGTGGCTCCGCAGTCGATTTTGAAGAGACTAATAAGGTAAGCAGGCAAAAGGAAAATAAAAGGACTATGAATCTCATGAAACCATAACCAAGAATAACCATGCTATTAGTTCTTAATATTAATATAGAAAAATAAGACATAAGGCAAGTGACATCACGTAAAAAGTCAAAAACTCTGTTGAAGGAGAAAAAAAGCTTCGGACATAGAAATCGGCTTTAAACAAATCTCCGAGCGCATCCTTTGATCTCAGTCTTGAGGAGCTAGAAGATAAGAACGGCAATTTCGAAGAATTCTTATGCCATCCAAATCGTCTTATTGACAATCATCTCCAATCTGTGAGATAATGAGCGCATAGGTTAGCTCTTTTCGAAGCCAGAGCTCAAAAAAGTAAAATCTTTAGAATAACAGGGGCATAAAGTAGGTGGACGTATTTAACCTCCTTTCTAAGACCGCCGATGGCGTATTCGCTATCGGTAGCGATCACAGAATAATCTTCTGGAACAAATCAGCACAAGATATCCTTGGATTTAATCCAAAAGAAGTATTGGGGAAGTACTGTCATAATGTGATTTTTGGAAGAACTGAGAGCGGTGGAGTGTTGTGTTCGAAGAGCTGCTGTGTGATGGATTCAATCGAAAAAGGAAAGAAAGTAAGCAACTTTGATACTCTCGCCCATACCAAGGGAGGAGTCCCCGTTTGGATTAATGTAAGCATTATTGCAATCCCCTCGAGACATGAAGACCTCGACGTTGCCGTACACATATTTAGAGACATAACTCAGAGAAAGAGAGAACAAATATTAATAAAAAAGATCATTTCCAGTATGAAACCTGAAGATCAAGCCGAAGAGGATGTACACATTAACAACTTAAGTACATTGAGTCGTAAGCCCGATAGCAATCTAACTCGTCGTGAGTATGATGTGTTAAGGCTTCTGGCCGAGGGGCTCAGCACCAAAGATATAGCAGAAGAGCTTTATATAAGCTGGTCCACCGCCCGAAAGCATATACAAAATATCCTCACCAAATTGAGTCTCCATAGCAAGCTGGAAGCAGTCACTTATGCTATCAGAAATAAGATGATCTGAGATTATTCCCGCCTTCGTTCCTACCAAGTACCGTTAGCACTTAAAAACACTGCAAATGATGTAGAAAAATAATGCATTTGCATTATTGAAGTTATTTTACATTCAAGCTATCATGGGACTTATAGGTGATAGATTTAAAAATCTAAAGCAAAGGAGGGATTGGTATGGCTAAAGCCAAAAACCATAGAGGGCGGCTTTTCCTGATCTCAGCTGCTCTATTCTTCACCATGACTCTATTTATAGCAAGTTGTAATGATGATGGGCACAAAGGCCCGGGGGGGGTTAGCTTCTCCAGGGACGTCCTTCCGCTTTTCACCCAGAATGACGTTTGGTTTCCGGGGTCTCTATCCTGTGATGCTGCCGGTTGTCACACCGGGATAGGGGGCGCGCATGACCTGAATATGGGAAGTTATGACGGAATCCTGCTTGGGGCTGATGCTGGTGAAGAACCAATTGTCATTCCCTTCGATGCGGGAAACAGTTCACTCAGGTCGCGGCTGAGAAACAATCGCATGCCCTGGAATATCTCTACCAGTGTTCCGAGGAATGGCCCGAATGGCGAGGTCCTTATCGTCGAGGACTGGATTGATGCAGGGGCACCAGATGGGGATTTCGATGATAGAGATGACGTTACCAGGAACTTCGACGACGATGTTCTTCCGCTTTTTACCGAGCCCGATGTCTGGTTTCCGGGGTCTCTATCCTGTGATGCTGCCGGTTGTCACACCGGGATAGGGGGCGCGCATGACCTGGATATGGGAAGTTATGACGGAATCCTGCTTGGGGCTGATGCTGGTGAAGAACCAATTGTCATTCCCTTCGATGCGGGAAACAGTTCACTCAGGTCGCGGCTGAGAAACAATCGCATGCCCTGGAATATCTCTACGAGCGTCCCGCGGGACGGACCGAATGATGAGGTTCTTATAATTGAGGAGTGGATTGACGACGGGGCACCAGACAACTGAAGATTCTCGTACGTGGGGTTTTCGATCGCAGTATTCAGGCGTTAATATTTCATGAGAACTGCTTCTAAACCTGTTGTGATTGGCTTCACGCAGAGTTGGGCACACTAGGACCGTCAAAACGAATAATTGTAGAGTCTGTACTTCTTGATCTCCGCTGCTTAAGCCGAAAACTACCGGTTGTTTCAAAAGCAGGCTTTGGACGATGAATTCATGTGGAATGAAAGACTATTTGCACTTGTTATTCTTGCTGGGTTAGCTATACGACCAATTATTGCTGATGAAGGAGCCGAAAAGACACTCACAGGAACAACGGAAAAGAGTTGGTCGGAACCTATAAGTATCTTTAAAAATAAAGAGATATCATTCAGTCCCAGCATCGCCATTGATAGCAAGGATAATTTACATGTGGTTTGGTACGATAATTCCTCTGGCAACTATGACATCTTCTATAGTAAAGGTGTGAACTGGTCTGAGCCCGTAAATATTTCCCGTAATACAGGGATATCAGCCACCCCTGCTATTGCCATTGATCGGAGCGGAGAAATTCATATAGTATGGAGTGATAAGACCTCAGGCACGAAGGCTATTTACTATAGCAAAGGAAATGGAAAGAACTGGTCAACTCCGATAACTATCTCCGATAGTTCCGAAGCTGCTTATTATCCCAGGATTGCAATTGGTCCTAACAGCAGACCACATGTAATTTGGAATGGCGTCTCAGATCACAGGAGCGAAACTTACTACGGGGAGTGGAATGGAAAGGATTGGTCAAATATCACAAAAATCTCTGATGACGCAGAAGGCATGGGGTCTTATCTCCCTAGTATTTCAATTGATAGCCATGATAACCTGCATGTGGTCTGGCACGATTTTAGCACAGGCATTCCTGAAATATTTTATACAAAACGGGATGGGGAAAAATGGTCCCCTCCTATTAATATATCGAAAAACCCAGGGCACTCTCTGAGCCCTGCGGTCGTAGTGGACACTCAGGATAAGGCACACGTAGTCTGGAGTGATGAGGCCGCAAGAGGTCAAGATATTCTTTATAGCTCGGGAAACGGAGCTGGGTGGTCTTCAAATGTCAATATTTCTCATAGCGCCGAGGCATCTATCCAACCCGATATCGCTGTTGATACCCATGATAACCTGCATGTCGTCTGGGAAGAAGGGGCTCGAGACAATAAGGAGATTTTTTACACCCGATGGAATGGCAAAGATTGGTTGCAACCCGTTAACATCTCAAACAGCAAGGGGAAATCCGTTGGTCCTAAGATAGTCGTAGACAGTAAGGATAACTTACATGTATTGTGGATTGATGGAACCTCAGGTCATAACGAAATTTACTATAGCAACCATAGGTAGCGATTTGCATTAAGCAAGAAATGCTCTGTTGCAAAGATACTTATTGTCTCCTGGAGGACAAAGCATCGGCGTCAGACAATTCAGCAGTGCCGTTGACTTCCTCAATAAGACCTCGAAGACACACTAAACTCGGAAAGGTCATCAACACTAGGTAAAGCTCACCAGAGCAGGTACACGCTTGAAATGACTTTTAGGTATAGTAGCTTAACGCGGTTGCTTGACTACGCGCAAATATGGCTTAAATGTTTTCCAACCTTCCGGGAACATTTTCTTTGCCTCATCGTCAGATACCACCGGCACAATAATGACATCATCTCCAGTTTTCCAGTTGACAGGCGTAGCAACTTTATGCTGAACGGTTAACTGCATGGAGTCAAGCACACGCAAAATCTCATCAAAGTTACGTCCCGTAGTCATCGGGTAGGTCAGCATAAGCTTGATTTTTTTATCTGGCCCAACAATGAACACAGAACGCACAGTCGCATTAGTAGCAGCTGTGCGGCCCTCAGACGTTCCGCCCTCGTCTGCGGGTAACATATTGTAGAGTTTTGACACAGCCAGGTCAGTGTCGCCAATCATGGGATAATTGACAGCATGACCCTGCGTTTCTTCAATGTCCTTTGCCCATTCGTTGTGGCTTTCCACCGGATCAACACTTAGACCGATGATTTTGCAGTTACGCTTTGCAAATTCGGGCGCTAAGCCAGCCATGTATCCCAATTCCGTCGTACAAACCGGCGTAAAGTCTTTTGGATGGGAGAATAGTATCGCCCAACTTTCGCCAATCCACTCGTGAAAATCAATTCTCCCTTCAGTTGTGTCAGCCGTAAAATTAGGCGCTTCATCGTTGATTCTTAATGCCATGGCTACTCCTCCTTTAATCTCGATAGAAACATACGTGATAATATTAATAATATTATTGTTTTAAAAATTCAATATCTTCAAGTGTCTCTTTCCAGCTGACTACCGATTGTGGGAAATTAATTCGAATAACCCTCTGATCTTAATCTATGATACGGAAGGTCATTTAACGACGAATAAACCCCGTTTTTTTTTGTTATTGGTCTACTATTTTACAACTTTTTTTAAATAAAGAAAAGCTATCCGATCAGATTCACCCGACCTGATAGAATCAGGAACCGCATTTAGTTATCCTGATCACCCTTTTGTTCCAGAATTGAGGACGAAGGTCAAGGATACGGCCGAAGGGTCATTGTGCAGCAAGAGGGATGATAGGGACGTTGGACGCGCGGCCGTAAAAGTCAGCTAGCCCGTTGGGGGTAAAAACGAACCGTACTTTTTTTCTTCTCCGCGAGGGAAAAGTGGGGACTCCCAGTTTTAGGAAGGCGAAACCCCATCGTGCTCCCCTTGCCCCCCCCTAGCCTCACCATCCTAAATCCGGATCTCACAATTTGTCCTTCGTCCTTTTCTCGTTTTCTGTCTTTATCCTCCCCGGCCTTCCATCCTCTACGTCCCAAATGGACTAATGTCTCCCGGATCCCATGCCTCTCGCCTCTCATGTCTCACTCGTGAGACATTAAAGTCCTATTGACATGTAATTGAGGAAGTCCTAGGATTGTATTTGGAGAGGAAAGAATCAAAGGTTATGGCCTTATGAAAACCTTAAGTCTTATTGTGCTATTGATGTGGCTCACTTTTATCGCCTGTGATGGGAACGGTGGTACCAGTTGTATCCCGAATAGGGAGCTGGAACTATCCGCATGCGTGGCTGAAGACCTTTTTCAGGCCTGTAACCGTTACTTTTGTGAGGAAATAGGTCCACCCGACGACGAATCAGCTACAATCCCTCCGGAATCATTTCTTGGAGAGGAATGTGTTGCTCTGGATTGTGGAACTATCTTTTGTGGGTTTGTCAGTTACAACGAGCTAAGAATCACGAGCGTTGATGGATTCCCAGGGATTTTTGGCATTTTCTCCGATGACATAGTAGATACGCCGGACATTGACTTTGGCCCATGTCAGTTTGAGTGATAATCAACCCCGGATAACCCGTTAAAACAGACGCAGATTTCAAGACTATGTGCTGTCAATCGAGATGGATCCGGATTTTTGGGAACAACAGGGACAGACGTCCCTATTGGTCTCGCTATCGTTACTGGAACGTCAGGCTCACCACCTCTATCGCATTGAGGTTAAACGTCTGGATGGACAAGTTGCCACTGACGCCGTTGTTGCGGCACTTCAGCGCTGCAATCCCTCTGCTCGATAGCTGGCTAGCAACTGTCAATGCCTGGCTTACCGCTTGGCCGGCCGGCGCCGAGTCGATGACCTGAGCATTCCGATCGCCGACGATGAGCATGCAATAGGCGATACCCGGGTCTGGAGAATCATTCGTCAAGTATACGCTCGCAGTGACCACATAGTTGCCAGCCGGAAGGGCTAGACTTCCAATGGTGACGAAAGATGATGTCGGCACGGGGATAGTACCCTTGACATCGCCAACCTCCCGGTAGCGGGAAAACGCAGAAAACGAAATAGGGGCGCACCCGCTTACCACGAGCAAGACGATTCCAAACAACCCGAACAAAGCTACTCTCTTCATGGCTTCCTCCTCCATCTAATCTTGTTTCAAAACCCAACACAACATAGTGCTTGGTCTAACTAATAATCACGCTGGGCAGCAGAAATGCAGTATATTTCTGCCATAGGAGTGTTATACTGCAAATCGCTCTTCTACTTGATACTACGATAAATGTAATTTCTAGTCAAGGGGCAAGTATGGAGAAACCGAAAATGGCCTGCCGGCATAATGGGTACATCGTGTAACCTAGATTTTTGATAAACAACCCCATATACCCTAGGTAATAGTATTGCTATTAAGCATTAAAATTTCTATGATTCCAACTTAAACCGAGCTTGGCAAAAAGGGGGTTGTACCTAAGAACGTCGTGTAAAGGTGTAGCCTATTATAATTATTGGCTCCGGCGGAGGGATTCGAACCCCCGACCTAGTGGTTAACAGCCACCCGCTCTGCCAGCTGAGCTACACCGGATCCGATACAAACAAAGCCAATCTCAGTATATCAGGTTGATAAATTTATATGGTTCAATTTAGTCAGTCAAGGTACGGAATGCAGGATGCACGAGGCAAGATGGAGGATCCATGATACAAGATGCATGATAAAAACCGTAGAAACAATATTATTCAATTAGCTTGATCGCAGGGATGTCATCTACTGCGTATCGTAACTCGGGTTCCCCAAATACCTTTAAAGCTTTATCAATGTCTGAAAGGAGTTTGCTTACATCTATTCCTAAGAAATTTGGCTGGAATTCTTTTAGCTTAACAGAGCTCCCTTTAAGGTACTTTGCGGTGCCTTTGATATTTTCATACTCAAGATGGTAAAAGGCGACACAGGCGTGTATTAAGCCCTTAAGAAAGGACTTTTCCCTGCCCCTCTCGTTTAACCAAATCCCCTCAAGAAACTCGTGGCATTCAAAGAAAAATCCGTGGTTGAATAGCATCACTCCAACTCTCACTTTATCCTGAAGTTTGTCGTCAAACCTTTCGCTCCCTGATTTCATACGAGATATGACTTTAAGATAAGCTTTTGTTTTTCGACAGATGAATGTCTGGTGTTCAGCGTATCTGCCTTTTAGCTTTATCGAGTTTCCGGGCCCGAACACAAACAGCCTCTTTAAATGATCGTCTTTAGAAACATGTTTGAAATTGAATTCAACCCGATCCAAAATCGCCGTCCTTTCAAGCAAGTCTTTCAAGTACACTGCATTAACAGAGTGGTGGCTTGTCTTATTGCAATATTTAAGGATCAGATTAAGGATATTAACCTTAGTACTACTCCTTAGTGAATGCAGTAGTGTCTCGCTTAAGATGTTCCGTATTTCAACTTCTGTCTTGCTTCTTTTCTTCATTTGAATGCTGGGTTCTACCTGAGCATATTAGCCGAGGGAAGACCCAAGGGCCAATTCTTATTTGTCACGAGCAAGCCTGCCCTGAGGCTGCGCGAAGGGACCCGTGACCTACCCTAATTACACGACGGAATTTATTCCCGCCCAAGGATTATGGAGTTACACTAAACTCGGTTATAATAAGCAATGTAGTAGGAAAAGGAATTCAAGTAAACAACGATGACTGAAGTTAACGAAGATATCAAAGAAAACGAAAGTTTAAAAGCGTCGCTTCCCGCTCATACAACTTCTCTAGAGCGATATCTTGCGGAGTTAAGCAACTACCCCATACTCAGCCGAGAAGAAGAATATGAGCTTGCAATGCGTTACAAAAAGAACGGCGATCTTGAGGCCGCAAGGAAGCTGATTACCTCAAACCTCAAGTTTGTCGTACGAATAGCAAACACCTATAAAAACTATGGATTAAACCCGATGGATCTGATCCAGGAGGGAAACATCGGACTCATGCATGCCGTGAAAGGGTTCGACCCGACCAAGGGTTATCGACTCATCTCATATGCTGTCTGGTGGATAAAGGCCTATATACAGAACTTTGTTATCAAATCCTGGAGTCTGGTCAAGATCGGAACCAACCAGGCGCAGAGAAAGCTCTTCTATAAGCTTCGCTCGACAAAGCAAAAAATGGACTATACTGACGATATCCTCAGTTCCGACGAATACAAAAACCTGGCGGAAGAATTAGGCGTATCGGATGAAGCGGTGGTTGAGATGAACCAAAGAATAGGTACAAAAGATCTGTCTCTAGACGCTGAACTGGCAGCAAACAACGAATCTACGCACCTTGATTTTTTGGTGGATGGCCTGACAAACCAAGAAGAGCTAATCTCCAAGAACGAGGAGGAGGAAAATCTCAAAAGTGGGCTTGATATTGCCATGGATTCCTTGAAAGATAGGGAAAAATTTATCATAAAAAGCAGAATCCTTTCGGAAAATCCCCTGACGCTCGAGGAACTGGGATCAGAACTCAACATCTCGCGCGAAAGGGTAAGACAGATTGAGAGTTCCGCATTACAAAAGATTAAGAGTGTTCTGGAAAAGAAGGGCGTAACCAAATAGTCTGGAACTCACGACCCCTCGATAACCGACGAATCCCTTATCCACCTGAAACGATTTCATAAACCTTACGTAATACAATGTCTAAATTATCAGGCATATTGCCCCCGGCCTGGGCCATGTCAGCCTTTCCACCACCCCCTCCCCCTATCATACCGGCAAGCTCCTTAACAATTTTTCCCGCATGATATTTAGTAATCAATTCCTTTGTAACACCGATTAAAATATATGCCTTCCCATCGCTCCTGCAACCCAAGGCAACAATACCGTTTTTGAATCTCCCCCTCACATCATCCCAAATCTTTCTAAGATCCTCCGGACCTTCTCCGGGAACCTCAGCCGAGAGGACATTTATTCCGTTTATTTTTTCCACCCGTTCGAGAAGCTCCCCTACTTTGGAGCTAATCATCTTGCTTTTATAAGCGTTTACTTCATCTTTAATACTGATGTTTTCCTCAATGATCTTCTTTAACCTTGGAATCAAATCAGATTTAGGAACCTTTAAGAGATTTGATGCCTCGGTGAGCGTTTCTTCCTGTTTCCTTATAAAGTTCCATCCCGATTCCCCTGCAACAGCCTCTATCCTCCTAATCCCCGCAGACGATGAAGTCTCATGAAGTATCTTGAAGAGTCCAACCTCTCCAGACGTGTGTAGATGAGTGCCTCCGCAAAGCTCTTTACTGTAATCACCGATACTAACGACCCTGACCCTGTCTCCGTATTTTTCTTCAAATATCGCAATCGCGCCGCGGGCAATTGCCTCATCGTAGGAAATATCGGTTTGTATAGTAACCTCATCATCCCATCTAATCCTATTGTTTATCGTGTCCTCGATTCTCCGGATAGTGTCATCATCTATCGGAGAAAAATGTGTAAAATCGAATCTTAGCCTTTCAGGTGCAACCAGCGAGCCTGCCTGCCTGACATGTGATCCCAGTAATTCCCTCAGAACAGCGTGCAACATGTGCGTAGTCGTATGATGTGTCTTTGCCCCGTATCTCAGGCGCTTATCAACATTTAGCTCCACCCTGTCACCAACCCATAGGGTTCCTTTCTTGACAACTATACGATGCACGACGAAGTTAAGGAACGGTTTTATAGTATCGAGAACTCCGGCACTCCCTGAATCACCATCAATTGTACCCTTATCCCCTACTTGGCCCCCGGACTCTCCGTAAAAGGGGGTCCTGTCTGTTATCAGCTCTCCGCTCTCCCCCTCCGCAATGCTATCAACGAGTTCTCCATTTCTTATTATGGCCGTGATCCTTCCGGTGTCCGTGGTGTTCTCGTACCCGGTGAAAATCACACTGAGCCCACCCGTCACAAACTCCTTATAGATAGGAATAAGCTCTTCCCCGCCAAGACCCTTCCAAGCTAGCCTGGACTGTTTCTTTTGCTTCTCCATCTCCTTCAAAAAGCCCGGACTATCGATTTCGAGGCCATGCTCTTTGGCTATATCCTCGGTTAAGTCAACCGGAAAACCGTACGTATCATAGAGCTTAAACACAACGTTTCCAGGCAATATCTTTTCCTTACCCCTCTTTTGAACCTCAGTGTTCAACAGCTCAAGACCCCGGTCGATTGTCTCTAAAAATCTCACTTCTTCGTTTCTTACCACGTCTTCGACGAAACCAATTCTTTCTTCAATCTCCGGATAAGAATCTTTCATTATGTCCTTTACGCGGCTCGCCAGTCTATAGAGAAAAGGCTCTTTAATGTCTAGCATTCTTGCATGACGAACGGCTCTCCTCAGAATCCTCCTTAGCACATATCCTCGTCCTTCGTTTAAAGGGAGAACCCCGTCGGAAATCAAGAATGTCACGGCTCGTGCGTGGTCCGCAATTACACGCATCGATATATCCGTCGAGGGATCTACCCCGTAGGATTTCCCGACTATCTCCTCGATATCCCGAATTATCCCACGTAGGAGATCCGTATCATAATTGCTTTTTACGCCCTGAATGACAGCAGTGATTCTTTCGAGTCCCATTCCTGTATCGATGCTGGGATTAGGAAGGTTAGTCAGTTTTCCCGACGAATCCCTCACATACTGCATGAATACAAGATTCCACAGCTCTAAATAGCGGTCGCAATCACACCCTACTTTACAATCCTCTTTACCGCAACCAAAGCTTTCCCCCTGGTCGATTACTATTTCAGAGCAAGGACCGCACGGGCCAGTCTCACCCATAGCCCAGAAATTATCCTTTTCCCCAAGGCGCACTATTCTTTGGGCACTGAGCCCGATCTTTTTATTCCAGATATCATACGCTTCATCGTCTTCGTCATACACGGTAGCCCATAGCCTGTCGGTCGGTAACCTATAAATCTCTGTGATTAATTCCCATGCGAAATCTATCGCCTCATTCTTAAAATAGTCGCCGAACGAAAAATTTCCGAGCATCTCAAAGAAGGTATGGTGTCTTGCTGTGTATCCCACATTTTCCAGATCGTTATGCTTTCCACCCGCCCTCAGGCATTTTTGGGCAGATGTGGCCCTTTTATAGTCCCTTTTATCCACTCCCAGGAAAACGTCCTTAAACTGAACCATCCCCGCATTCGTAAAGAGGAGCGTGGGATCGTTCTTCGGTATCAGAGACGAACTCTTGACGATCCTGTGGCCTTTGCCTACAAAATATTCTAAAAATTGCTTTCTAATTTCTGAGCCTTGCATAAGCTTATAATCAATTCATCCCCTGCGTAATTTTTCGTTCATTCTGGCGTTTGGCAGTCAGATAGTTCGCCGCAAGCTGCCCGCAAGCTCCGAGTATATCACGTCCCCGATTCTTTCTAATTCTTGCGTTTATCCCATAAGAAATCAATATGTCTTGAAAACCTAATACTCTGTCGCTGCTCGGTGATTTATATGGCAGGGGAAAGGCCTCATTGAACGGTATAAGATTCACCTTACACCTAATCCCTTTTAGAAGTTTTCCAAGTGTCCTCGCAGTCTTATCAGAATCATTCAGCCCTTTAATAAGTACATACTCGAAAGTCAGGGTCTTTCTATTGGGCATGGGGAAATCTCTACTAGCCTTAATTAGTGCTTCAATCGGATATCTTCTGTTTATGGGCATAATTTTATTCCTGAGCTCGTCCAAAGGGGCATTAAGCGACACGGATAGATTCACAGACACCTGATTTCCGAGCTCTCTGATCTGTGGAACCAGTCCCGAAGTTGACACGGTTATCTTCTTGGGTGACATCCCCACAAAATCCTCATGAGTGAATACTTTCAAGGCCCTCACGGTATTTTCAAGGTTATCCAGAGGCTCTCCCATCCCCATGAACACCAGATTAGTAATACAGCGAGAATTAAAACTGTTAACCAAGAGATATTGATCGATAATTTCTGAAGCGGTTAGATTCCTTATCTTACCAACCCTCCCGGTAAGGCAGAACGTGCAACCCAAGGCGCATCCCACCTGAGTAGAAATGCAAAGGGTATATCTGCGGTCTTCCGGAATTAGAACGCTTTCTATCTTCTTTCCATCGGATAGCTGGAAGAGATATTTTTTGGTTCCATCAGAAGATAACCTCTCATCTAAAAGAACAAGCGATTCGTGCAACAAAAGGTAATCATTTAGAGTTATTATAAAACGCTTCGGTAGATCAGTCATCTGGTCGAACGAATTAGCACCCTTCCTGTATATCCATTTCCCTATTTGACGGGCACGGTATGGCTCTTCACCGAAGCTACGTACCAAGTCCTCCAGCTCTTGTGGACAAAGGTCTTTTATATTAATTTTGTTCATCTCAACACACTCGCCAACGCTTAAACAAAAATCCTACATCTATCGTAGGTTAACGAATAACCCTGTGGCGAGCTGCAGGGAATTCGATGGCTAGACAAAATGTTAACATTGAAAATGAGAGGGTTCAAAGATTAATTACATAACCGGAGGGAATGATTGAAAATCATAAGGTTCGATCAGATCACAAACCGTTTTATAACACACAATGTCCAAAGAGTCCTGTTTGATTAAACGTTAATTATTCCTTCTTCGACGGACACTATCGAATATAGCTGTTCCTTCCCCCAAGGAATCCCCTTTACTTCGACATGATCCTTTATGGTATCGTAAACACTTTCCGAAACAATTACCTTCCAAAGCGGGGCGTTACCACTTAGCATCCTTGCTTCTGAAATGACTTCCTTGACCCCCTGTGGAATTCCGGCCTGGTCATAAAACTGAATTGGCCTTACGGCAATTCCAACCTTACCACTAATAGGATCTTTACCGTCCCCTTTCCTCTTCTTATTCATGTTGGCAAGTACTTGAAGTACCTCAACAGCTGCGCAGACAGCCCTGAGCTCGGGGTTATCCTGCTCATCTGGTGCGTTAAAGAGGGCTACGATTTCCTCCTGCAGCAGTGCTTCGATAGTTCCATTGTAATCGGAAACAATTGAGGAAGCCGTTTTTCTATACTCTGTCAAGAAATTTGTAAATTCTACGGAATCGATTTGTGTTAATAGATTCTCAAAATTAGAAATCTTAGTTACCAGAGCGGTCACATCTCTCCAATTCGATTTTTCTTCAGTCTCAGATATCACAACCTTAGGTTGAAAATTGATCGTTTCGTCAGCTTCGGGCGCCCTTCCCTTTCTTTTTAGCCTGTTCATCATTTGGTTAAAACTGTCATAAGCCCTTATCATCGCGACTTCATCTTGAACCGATTCATTTATTGCCAATTTCATGTCGAGATTGTCCGGAGAAACACGCTTCATCGCCGAGATTAACCTTTCAAGATTTTGACTCTGATCAGAAGATAATTGGATAAATAGCACGAGGAATATGAGCACCAGACCAACCCCGATTAAAACGCTCCATACCACATTGGAAATTATTAAATCTTTGTCAAGAACCCTTTTTAAACCAACTACTATTATCTTATTTTCGGGGGTATTAATCTCGACATCATTGATTCCTTCTCCGTTTTCAGTACCAAAGCTCTCTTCCAGAACACCGCTTTCATTCTTGAGCTTTAGATAGGCGACTTCGCTCCTGCTTTGTAACAGATTTTTCGCTACACGAGTGAAATCAACTTCGTTTTCAAATAGCGCCTTTATTTCCTTAATCTCGAGCTTCTCGAACCTCTTTGTGTATAAATAAGAGTTAAAAACTGATAATACCGCGGATATTATCAATATGATTACTGTTAATAAAACCAGACCCTTAGTCGTTGAAATGACCAATTTCCTTTTAGACAAACCTATAAGCCCCCGGTAGGTAAATCAAAGCATACCGACAATCTGTTATTTTGCCCTTTAGAACCGTGAAGTTAAGTCTAAACATTCTTAGGACTAATTTCTCAACCGAATACATAAAACAATTCTTCATAATACAAAGAAAATCTAATCTAGTAAAGAACTACCAGAGTCTGACCCGTGAAAAAGGGGATTTTGAGGAATCAGCCATAAATTTTGATATTTACAAGGAGGTATCCCGGTTACTGTATAACTCTAACGTTTTATTACAAAAACCTATAAAGCAATCCATCAGATAGACCTGATAAGAAGTGGGAAAAGGTAAGAGATCTTAGTAGAAAACAACTAACATGAAATAACAAACCTTACGCGGTTATAATGATAAATCTAAAAAAATTACTGCTCGACGGGTTCAACGCTTATTTTTTTTCTTTCCTTGCCAAATCTTTCGAACCTGACCTTACCATCGATCAGGGCAAACAACGTGAAGTCCCGACCCGTGCCCACATTCTCGCCGGCATGAAAGTTGGTCCCCCTCTGTCTCGCAAGTATGTTGCCAGCCCTAACAAATTCTCCTCCGAACCTCTTCACGCCCAATCTCCTCCCTGCGCTATCCCTTCCGTTTCTTGTGCTGCCCCCGCCTTTTTTAGTAGCCATAAAATAACCTCCTAGCCTTCGATCTCGGTTATTTCAACAGATGTATATTTTTGACGATGACCCGTTTTCTTTCTGTATCCCTTTCTTCTTTTAAATTTGAAAACAGTAATTTTTTTGCCCTTAACAGCGCCGAGAATCTTTCCAGTTACTCTGGAATCTTTCACAAGAGGAGTACCAACCTTTGTTTTCCCGCTTTCATCTGAAATAAAAAGTACCTTATCGAACTCAACCTTATCGCCAACATTTCCGGTAAGTTTCTCAACATTCACTATCTGACCAGGGCTGACCTTGTACTGCTTTCCGCCAGTTTTGATAATAGCCTGCATTTATAGTCCTCCCAATTCTAACCATAATTTTTTCCTAATTTTTAGTCCATTGTCAAATGAAATCGATAAATCAGAAAGCGTTTTCATGAGAAGTACCGATTTCTCCATAAACTAATTTGGAATATTTTACAGAATAATTTCCACACCATTTGCATACGCAAATAAACATCTAGCCATTCAATTTAAATATATACAGACCAGTATGCTCGGAGCCCTTCTTATGGAGTATGCTCCTCATTATGGCAATTTCCGATATCCTGAATGAAAGGGGATCCGGGCTCGGAAAAGGACCTCGTACCGTCGAATATCCCTTCGTTCTTCCAACCGTTATATGAGGCTTAAATTTACGGTTTTCCCTGGCAAAACCGATATCTTCGAGTCTTTCTTCCAACTCAATCTGGAATTTCGATAGCTCATTATTATCAGACAAATCCACAAAAAGCACCCTCGGCCTCCTCAGGCTTGGAAAACCGCCGAAACCTGTAATCGCCATTTCGAAAGTGGAGACACCCTGCCCTCCCAGCCTCAAAGATTTTTCAACATCACCTAACTTCGAGTCACCCACTTCACCTAAAAATTTAAGCGTTAAATGAAATTTTTCCCAGTTCTCCCATCTCACCCCTTCCCATTGGGCCTTTATGGATTCCACATAATGATTAATGGCTAGTCTAATTTCAGGGGGGATCAGAGCTGCAATAAAGATCCTCAATATCTTAGTCCAGAATCCTAATAAAAATCAATTAACATGCTTAGCCATAAAAAACATCAGATAAGAATAAAAAACCTATATCATCGATGAACCAGACCTTGGCCTATTTGCACCAGGTCGGAAATAAAACGCTTCCACCCTTTGTCAGAGGACGCTGATTTTGACCATTCAAGTACATCAAGTATAGATCCTTCTGGCCACCCCTATTGGAAGTGAAGGCAATATAGTGCCCGTCTGGCGACCAGGTAGGGTTTTCATTTCTCCTTGATGCCCAGGTGAGTCGTTGCTCATCTGAACCGTCAGGATTGACTGTAAATATGTTTGCCTCACCACCCTCAACCTTCACAAAGGCAATCCTGTTGACCTCCGCATTGGGGGACCAGGAAGGGTCTGTGGAGTATCCGCCCGAAGAAACTTTTCGTACATTACTACCATCTATATTCATTACATAGATTTGGGGGGTTCCGGAGCGGTCGGATACAAATGCGATCTGCCCTCCACCAGGGGACCAAGTAGGGGAAACTTCAATATAACGCGGATTCCCGGTAATATTGACCGCACCGCTTCCATCGGGATTGGCAATAATTATGTCCCCATTGGCGCTATAAGCAATTTTTCTTCCACTGGGAGACCATTCAGGGCTTTGCTCCAATTTGAAAGCACGTGTAAGCCTCTTTTCAGAAACGCTCGGCGTCAGAGTAACTACATATAAGTCCTGATCCCATACCTTATCAGAATTAAAAATTATCTTTGATCCGTCGGGAGAACAACTTGGAGACATCACAATGGAGCCATGATTGGTAAGCCGTTTTATGTTCTCTCCATCATAGTCCATCTCGTAGAGATTCCTATTATTTCTACTGCCAGACACAAAAGCTATCTTAGACGTAAAAAATCCATCCAGTCCGGTAAGCTCCTTCATAACCGAATCTGAAAACCTATGGGCAGCTTCCCTAACCCGGCCGGGGCTGGCCTCATAAGATCTGGCAAGAAGACGATTCTCACCAGCCACGTCATAAAGGGATACATCAAACTTCATTCGACCGCCCGAAGAAGAGTAATCACCCCTGATAAATGCCTCAGCGCCAGCTTCAAATAACGGTTGGAAATTTATGAGCTCACCACTGGTTATCAGCGTACCTCCCTTCACATCAAAAAGGCCGGTGTTAATGAGATCACCCCTAACGACGTCGACGAACTCTTTCGCCCTAGGATCGGACCCGCCGAGACTGTTTAGATCGGGTATGAATATGGATATCTTATCTACTATCGGTCCATGAATTGGCGGTAGAATGATCTGAGCATAAATTGGGCCTGAGGTAATAAGAAAAAGGATTGCCACTAAATTCAAAACGATATATCTCATCAGTCCCTCCAATTAATAACACACGCAATTCTACGATTCCTGATTACTTTTCGATTACTACAAATACATATATGTGAGGTGTTTTCTGGATAATTCACAACATTCGATTAATGGGAACTTACTACTCTTCCAGTTCAACGTTCCAGTAAGAAACATCCACAAAGCTGAGAAACGGTTCCCATTCCTTATACCTTACAGCCCTGATATATATGTTGGAAAAAGGATCCCAAAGAGGTTTTTTGGGTTTGCTTATAAGCTTCATTTTTGCCCGCTCCGGCGTCCTCCCTCCTTTCTTGCGATTACATTCTATACAACAGCAAACGACATTCTCCCAGACACTCTTTCCATTAAGCGATCTTGGGGTCACGTGATCTATCGTAAGGTCGGACCGGGAGAATTTGACGCCGCAATACTGACACCTGCCACCATCCCTTCTAAATATGTTAATTCTGTTAAATTTCGCTTCCTTCCTCAGCATACCATCATACCTTACGGTCATGATCACCCTTGGCACCCTTATAACCCTGCTTACAGTCATGATACAGTCAGTTTCCTTGAATGAGGAAATCTGACTCCATGAATCAAAATCAAACGTCTCATAATTACCACCCACAGCCTTTGCAACGCCACAATAAAGCATCACGAAAGCCCTTTTGACGCTGGTTATCGTGATCGGAACAAAGTAACGGTTGAGAACCAATACCGGAGAAGTAAGCATATTAGCTAAAGAATCTACCTATTTTTAGACATCACTTCAAGACCGATTTTCAATGCCCTGTTGTTGCGGATTCCTCAATTTGACTGTAGATTAGTTATCGCTAAAGTTAATTTAATCAAATCCTTTCGGAGAACTCTTCATGAATAGCATGTTTGTGATACTCGTTGTTCAACTTTTCCTCTGGTTGTTTTTGTTTTCTTTAATTTTTCATCTGGTGAAAAAAAATAGTGACCTGAAGAAAAGGATTCAAAGTCTAAGAAGCAATTTAGAAAAGAAAACCCGGTGATTTAATTGTATCCAGAACTATTTAAGATTGGGAACTTTCAAATATCTTCATTCGGGTTAATGGTTGCCATCGCCTTCCTTGCGGCATACTGGGTGATGTCATTTGAATTCAAGAGAAAGGGTCTTACCGAGAATCTCCTGAGCAATGTATTTCTTGCGATAATAATAGGTGGAATCGGTGGGGCAAAGATCCTCTATGTGATTGAAAATGTCCCAATATCTGATTTGATTGGCAACCCGCTGGGTTACCTATTCTCAAGGGGAGGTCTTACGTTCTATGGCGGATTCATCGGGGCTGTAATTCTATTATTAATTGTTGCACGCAGAAGCAAGACGAGCTTCTGGAAAATTGGAGATGCAATTTCTCCTTCGCTTGCTCTGGGTTACGCAATCGGTCGCATAGGTTGTTTTCTGGTCGGAGACGACTACGGAATAAAATCAAATCTACCTTGGGCGATTTCCTTTCCTGAAGGGCTCCCTCCCACCACTGAGAGAGTACACCCGACTCAGCTCTATGAGGTAATGGCGATGACGGTGGTTTTCATCATAATTTGGAAAATAAGGAAAAAGCCAGCCCCCGACGGGTGGTTATTTTCAATTTATTTCATTCTTGCAGGCCTTGAGAGGTTCTTTATAGAAGTTGTCAGATCAACAACTCCAAGCCCAATTCCACACTTATCTGTAGCTCAAGTCATGGCTATCGTAATAATTGCAGTCGGGGCGATTAAGCTCATTCAGATAAACTCCCTGAAGCCGCAAACCGAACGGAACATCTCGAAGGCGAAAAAAAAACGATAATTATCGATGACACTGAGCCTATACGATCTAAACTATATCCCTATCTAAAACCAGATTTAAAATCCAGGTGAATCTATAAATACAGGTATCTTTTAATCGAAGAGATGAGCAATATTAAAAAAATCGACATAATTCTATCAGGCATCTCCGGAGTGCTCTTCGCCCTCACATTTATGGTTCCATATTCTGGTGTCGTTTCCTGGTTTCTTCTAATTCCACTTCTTATTGCGATAAGAGATAAGAGTCCTACGGGTGCCTTAGTACTTGGCACATTGGCGGGCACTGTAACGAATTCATTGGGTTTTTACTGGCTGATTGGAACTCTTTCAAGATTCGGGGGTTTTCCTTTTCCTGTTAGCTTATTCTTCCTCTTAGTACTGAGCGCATTTACAGGCTTATCCTTCGGAATTTTCTCTTATCTTACAACAAAACTCCAACTGCTAAAGAAAAGAGGCATATCCTCAGCATTAGCAATAGCCTCAATATGGACATCAGTTGAATTCCTATTTCCTTTCCTATTCCCCTATACGATCGCAAACCCCCAGGCCAATTTCCCCCCAATGATTCAGGTGTCCGATTTATTCGGTATTTACGCCGTTGGTTTTTTAATCGCAATTGTTAATGTAACGCTGATGAGAGTTTACATATTTATCAAAGAGCAGAATCAAATGCCTTATTTTGAGATAATAATCTCTGTTATTCTGCTTACCCTCACCATCTCTTATGGATTTTGGAGGGTGAAAACGGAAAATAAATTGATGTCAGAAGCTCCAAAGTTAAGTGTGGGACTGGTGCAGGCAAATTTCGACTTCTTTGAGAAGGTCGAAAATAACCAAGATATTATCTCCAAGAGACACAAATCGATGTCCGAAGCGCTAAATCCGCCAGACCTGATAATTTGGCCGGAAACCGCTATACAAGCATGGATACCGACTTCAGCAGATGAACTCATCGAACGAGGAAGTATTGCGGTACCAGATATTCCCGGAACCTACTTCCTCGTAGGCGGACTATCGTTTGAGACAAAGAACAATCCGTCTGATGTGATTGAATTAAATGACATAAAAAAATATAATACCGCATTCCTTACTGACTCAAATGGAAAAATACTTGGCAGATACCATAAAATTAAGCTCTTGCTCTTCGGCGAATACTTGCCATTTACAAATATTTTCCCTTCATTGCAAAGAATAAGCCCCGCATCTGGCGATTTCATCCCTGGCAATGAACTCACGTTGTTTGAAATAAGGGAGAAGGGGCTCAAGATCGCTCCTCTTATCTGTTACGAGGACATAATCCCATCTTTCAGCAGAAAATTCGCTGCCATGGGGGCCAACCTCATCGTCAATATCACGAACGATGCTTGGTTTGGAAAAACCTACGCGCCTTATCAACACCTTCTCCTTTCGATACCCAGATCCGTGGAGACTAGGCGTTATTTGATCCGGGCGACAAACACCGGAATCAGTGCAATAATCGACTCTGTCGGGAGGATTGTTGAAAAAACAGATATCTTCAAAGTAACAAGCCTGGAGGGAAAGGTCGCGATATTGAATGACAACATTACGCTTTACACTAAGATTGGGTACCTATTTCCTCTTGGATGCCTTGTTTTTTGGATCGGCTATGCGTTTTCAGGAAAACTAAGGCGAAACAATCTCTTCTAATGCCCTGATAAATGAATCGTTCTCATCAGGCGTGCCAATAGTAACTCGCAGGCAGTTTTCCAACCTTCCCGGAGAGTTAAAGTTTCTGACAATTACTCCCCTATTTATCAACTCATTGTGAACAGTGTCAGCATCAATTACCCGCATTAGTATGAAGTTTGCATCGCTCGGGAATGCCTCAATTCCGCGTATTCTTTTAAGCTCCTTAAATACCCTCTCCCTCTCCCTCATGACCAACTGGATGTTTTCACCAACGAACGATAGATTTTCGAGGATCAACTCCGCTATCCTCTGACTGTATAGATTGATATTATACGGAAGGCGCACCTTGTTGATCTCTTTTACCAGGTGATTCCTGGCAAATAATATTCCCAGCCTGATTCCTGCAAAACCCACCTTTGACATTGTCCTGAGAACTACAAGATTTTCATATTTCTCTATTAGCGGTAGGTGTGATTTAGCGCAGAAGTCAGTGTAAGCCTCGTCTACAACAACAACACCCTTTGCGTTCTCTATGATTCCGATGATCCTCTCCTCACTGAAACTGTTGCCTGTAGGGTTGTTAGGGGACGCAAGAAAGGTTATATCGGGATCATTATCCTTTAGGACCTTCAACATTTTCCCCAGATCAATGTCAAAATACCGGTCAAGCTCCACACTTAATGGTTCCAAACCCAGGGCTACGGTGGATAACTTAAACATGGAAAATGTCGGCGCAGGTATTAGCACCTTACCACTACCCCCGGAAAAGGTTATTAAGAGCATTTCAATTAACTCGTCGGACCCGTTTCCCAGTAGGATTCCCTCTGAGGGGAATCCCGTTATCTGCGAGAATTTTTTTCTCAAGCCTACCGCGCTTGGGTCAGGATATCTGTTAATGGGGATTTTTGCTATCTCCGCCACCACTTTATCCAATACCTCGGCTGGCAGTGAAAATGGGCTTTCATTTCCGTCAAGCTTGACAGGACATTCGACTTCCGGAACCGTGTATGGAGAGAGATCCCGTATTACTTTTCTCACCCGCGAGTTAACCAGATTATCGCCTCCTCTGGATTTCTTAGAACCTACAGCAGCGGTAATCTTAAATCCCTTTATCTCTTTTTCTCCCCCGCTTGCACACTCATTACAAATTTTTGCATTTTTACCACGGAAAACCAATCTTTCAGCGCTGTGCTCCTCTCCGCAAAATGAGCATCTTCCTCTACCCTGAAATACATCCCCCCTCGAGAATTCAGCCAGTATCTCTCTTACTAAGATAAGACAATCCGAACAAACCGAATAACCCCTTCTTCGATAGACCGCCTTTAATTTCTCAGATGGAACGTCGCAAAATGAGCATCTGGTTCCCAAGGCCTACCACCACTTAAAATCGCGAGTTTAGTTTATACATATTCAATAATGTCGATAATCAACCCAATATCCTATAAGCGAAGTTATTTACAATGTGCAACGAACTTTAACCGAAATAGCGTGAGCCTCGAGCCCCTCGCTCTCCGCTAAACCCATAACCGGATCGCAGAGTTTGTTAAAACCCTTCTTCGATATTGATATCAAACTAGGCATCTTCAAAAAATCGTAAACACTCAGCGGCGATGAAAATCTGGCAGCACCGCCCGTCGGAAGCACATGGCTCGGGCCGGCGACATAATCCCCAAAGGCTTCGGTCGATATGTTTCCCAGGAATATAGCGCCGGCATTTTTTATCATCTTTAAAATAGACCTTGGCCTTCTTACACAGAGCTCTAAATGCTCGGGGGCAATCACGTTAGCTACTCTTGCAGCATCCTGAAGACTTTCAACGACAAATATTCTCCCCTGTCTGTCGATGGCCTTTTTAGCTATTACCTTTCTCGTAAGTGTCTTGAGGCTGACTGACAATTGTCGATCGACTTCATTTGCAAATCGGATTGAGTTTGTCACAAGTATCGGTACGGCCAATTCATCGTGCTCTGCCTGGGCCAATAGGTCCGCTGCCACCCATTCGGCAGGCAGTGACCCGTCTGAAATTATCAACACCTCACTCGGACCGGCGACCATATCAATGTCAACGTCACCGAAAACAAGCTTTTTTGCGATCGTAACATAGATATTTCCCGGACCTACTACTTTATCCACCTTAGGAATCGACTCAGTCCCATAAGCAAGAGCCGCAATCGCTTGGGCGCCACCAACCTTGTAAATTGAATCGACTCCAGCAATAGAGGAGGCAAAGAGAACCTCTGGATTTATTTCTCCTTTTGGACAAGGCGTAACAATGCTTACGTGTTCGACCCCGGCAACCCTTGCCGGAATTGCCGTCATCAGCACCGTAGATGGATATGAAGCTTTACCGCCAGGAATGTAGATCCCTACCCTCTCAACCGGTCTTACTACCCAGCCAAGCCTGTTGCCTAAAGAATCTGTGTAGGTCTTCCCGCGTGGAAGCCTGTTCTTCTGATATTCCCTAATCCTTTTGGCTGCTATCCGCAGGTATGATCTAATTTCTTTTGAAACAGCCCGCTTTGCACGCTCGACCTCGTCCCGCGAGACCTTCACATTTTTTTCTGATAATACAAATTCATCAAATTTCTCGGTGTATTTGAAAAGAGCGCGATCGCCATTTCTTTTAACATCATCTACAATTTTATTAACTGAAGCTCGGAGCTTGAGATCCTTCTCCGATTCTTTGCTCCTTAACCCAATTACTTTACTATCCAGATCCTTCTTCCCGATTCTTATTATTCTCAAGATGGTTAAGGATTATACACAGTAAGCAAAAGAAAAAAAACAATATTTTGACTGGCCGGGACAATCACAAAGGCGAAACCCTAAAGCACTTCGTTGCTTGACAAACACCAGTATTTCGTGTGATAATGGGATATTCATTCAGGTCTTGAGCTAATAGAAAAAAACATGTTAAAGGAGGAAGTCTTATAATGGCAAAGCAAATGACAAAGTCACAATTAGCCGGAGAACTCGCTCAAAAGACAGGGATAACGAAAAAGTCAGCCGATGATGTATTAAACGAGCTTGCAACAATAGCTTATAGGGAGGCGGAGAACTCTTTTACTATTCCAGGTATTGGAAAGCTTGTAGTTGTAAATCGTAAGGCTCGTATGGGAAGAAACCCTGCAACCGGTGAGACCATACACATTCCAGCAAAAAGGGCTCTAAAGTTTAGGATCGCTAAATCCTGCAGCGATGCAGTGCTTAAATAAGCCTGGTAATGAACTAAAACCGGAGAAAGACAAAACGCTTCATGAATCGTTCACCCCACGTTAGGGGAGTTCATTAATTAGCACCGAGGTTTTGTACTCATTTGCAAAGGTTTATTTGAGTATCTCAACGATAAATTGAGCCTACAAACCAGATACGCCGGCTAATTAAATTGAATACTAAGAGGATCATTCCCGGTCTTGTTTTAGAACGCATACTTCAGGATAATTCTTTGCGAGCGACTTCCAAAATTCTTTGGAAGCCTCGTCGGGATTATAGTCCTTACCGAAAACAGTTTCACCGGTTTCTAGATTAACCTCGACCGCCGTATTACCGGTCGAGTCTAAGACTTCTAGAAAAGAAGGACGTATCAGTTCATATTGTAAATGTATTTCCCTTGAATCCGCTCCTTCGTTAGCGGCGCGAGAAGGTCCAAGGGTAAGCCTAATAGTTGGTTCAGCAGACATTTCAGGCGTGGGCGTCGGACCTAATGTTTCAATCGCTTCTTCCATGTTTCCACCCTTTTCCAGCGAGTCATTGATACCCGTGTTATAGTTTTTAGCCCAGAACATGAGCTCAGGGAACCTGGCTTCAAGTAAAAGATATGAAGAGATACCCAATAGGACTAGCAAAATTAATATTACCGCATTCTTTATCATAAGATCTAGGCGAAATGTATCACTTATTATGATAACACCTGATAGCCCAATTGCCACAAATTCATATTACACGCTATATTCGATCAATTCCTCTGAGCAGCCAATTATAATTTCTCCTTCATACATCTTTCCAGGAAATCCCTCGGACCTGTAACCGGCCTTTCAAATCCGGAAAATGGGTTATTAGAGATGTGATCAGGCCTAAAATCGGACTGGTTGAATAGCATAAAATCTGATGACTCTAAATCCTTATGCTATCTTGCATCTTGTCGATCGGAAGCCTCAAGGGTATTGCCGGAAAGATGAGGGTCCCGACGCGAACAATTCTAAAAATCTTCGCATAGGGAGACAAATTGCAGCTATAATATTGATGTATCAGTGTTAGAATCTTTTAGCACTGGGCAACCCTAGCTTACCACGGGTTGCCACCTTCTCCAGAAAGGTGAGCGCCCCCTAGGGCTCTTCTATTATTCGCTTATTCGCTTCGGAATGGATACCTGATCATAGGTTGTATTGGGGATTTTAACGTTTTAATACCGGGCGAAGCCAGATATCCCGAAAATCCTCCATCTGGTCTTATGGTAAAACCCAAAAATGTGTCAGCGGGGATAAATATCAAAAGTTAAGCCCAATATATTGTGCAAAATCACACATGATGCACAGTGCATATTTGCACTGACCTGTTCTGGAATACCTTCTTTATACATAACTCCCATTAATCACTAAATAAAAAATAGCTCCGAATTTGGTATGGTTATTGCAATTAACTATGTGCTGAAAACATGGTCAATCTGAAAGAGGCAAGATTTTTAATAATGCATTACTAGATTCCATCCTATCCTCTCCACCTGTTTGCCCTGAGGCCGTCATTTACACGGTCTCAGGGTACTCTAATATCAATTCTTTATCGTAAATTATCAATGTAAGGAGAATAACACCAGAGCATTCCACGATCCCGAGGTTGCTAACTTAGGAAGAATGCCACCTGAATTAATGGGAGGGTTTGAAACTGTGAACTTTCGTTTTCTACCTATTCATTGAGCGCTGTCTTGGGTGTTTCTAAAAAAATCTTCTTACTGTCAGTTGCCATATCGACTATTACCAGCCGGTCTTTAAGCTCACCTACCCCAAGAAGATCCAATATATAAGGAGGGAGGTTTCTGTAACGAAGCCTGACATCCACGGTAATTGGTCCTTTCGCATCCGGAGGAAGGGTAATAGGATAGAAGCCGGATTTTGATTCATTAGGCATTACATTATGCTTAACTATATCGAAGGCCAAAGTGGGTAGAAGTACCTCTTCCACAGTACCATTCGCGCCTCCCCTCACAAACTGAGATTGCAGGTTAACAAGCCACTCGTCGAGAGGGACTTCTTCTGACTCTACAGCATGGCTGTGATTATTCCTCAGATCCTTGTTCTCATCCAGGTCACCTGAAACAAATAATACCTTTCCGTCGGCATCCTTCACGATGATTTCAATCCAGACCTGCCTCTCAGCGGTAAAACCGGTAGGTATTCCATGTCCGGCTCCTGTATTGGTTATCTTGACCTCCACATCGAATTTGGAAGATGGAGAAACGACTTCAGGAGTTATGATTTCCACTGTGGCACAATTTTGAAGCAGATATTTCTTTTTTTCTAGATAATTCCTCTGTATCCTTGCGTTTTCCTCAGGGTTGTCAGGGTAGGGAAAAGAATCGATGAGGTGGTTGTCCGGACCGATGAAGGAGTGATCGGAAAGTGGACGATCGGGCAAATCAACACCGAACATCATAGCGGCCTGCCCCATAATCTTTTTCTGATCGGTTTTTCCAGGGAGAGCGCGCATATGGCAGTCCTGACAGGTAATGCCTTTTTTCGCATATATGCTTTCGTTCCACTCGGTAAAGGCCTCTTCAATCCTTAAGCCCTTGGGATCTACGACATCATGACAGGAGCCGCAGAACTCAGAGGTTTTGAGGAAGTCACCTTGCCGGCTTCTATGGAACGCATTTCTTAAAGCCTTCTTATCACCATTATCTCCAGACCCGAATAGACCATATTTGGTTCTTCCCGGTGAGAGAGGGAATTTTCCGCTTACAGTACCGTGGTTTTTCTCAATCCTATGACATACATCGCATTGAACACCCATAAGAGAGATGGCCGCTCTTTCATCGTTGGGGGTTGTTCCCGTCTCACCAATCGCAGTACCTATGGGGGTATGACATCTCACACAAAACGGCCCGGTGCCCATGTTTTTAACCCTATCATTAAAGGCTGCAAAAACAGGACTGACCTGGGCGTATGCGTGCATTGAGCCAATCCACTCATCATACTGCCTCTGGTGGCATTGCCTGCATTGCTCTGCGCCCTGAAAATCTGATGCGGTCGGTCGAAAAACCCCGAAGGTATCATCAAGGACGTGCAAAGGTATTATGATAATCAGCCCTATTGTGACTATTATATGCGCTGTAAGCCAGCTACTGAAAAGAGGCTTGTATTTAACCTGACCTACCGACTCGGCCTCTAGTTTTGCCTTCTCCTCGAGAAGAACGACGGCCTTCTTGAATTCTTCCCTTTCCCCCTCTGCAATTATTTCAATCTTTGAAAGGAGTTCCTCCCAATAATCGGGATCTGCGGAGAGTGGTGAAGGTGTATCCAGTTCTGACCCAATGATCTTTTGGAATGCCCTTGATTTTTCATCCAATAAACCCCTTATTTCCTTTGTAATCTCAGCCACCTGCGAAAGAATATCCCTCTGCTCTGATGAGATGGACGATGGTAGGATACTGTAAAAATATCGTCCTATAATTCCTGTCACAACGACCAACACAAAAAAGATCACGCCAACCGTGCTAAAGTTCCAACCAAAACGGAACTCCGCATGAAGTGCTAGTATAAAAAGACCCAAAAGTCCCAGATAGATGTGGGCTAAAAGCCAATTGTCCAGCCTGCCTGGCATACTCCTGGCCACACGTTTTCGAAGGGAGTATGTCAAAAGAAAGAGGACGATCAGAACAGCCAATATGCCAAAAAAGTAAACGACACCATCTTCGATTGCCGGTATAGGCAGGCTAGGTCCCCAGCGATAAACTGCCCAGAATATAAATCCCGCAATTGCCGTAAATAAAATGAACTTCTTATGTGTATCTGAAATACTTATCATTGAGACCTCTCCATCCTGAGAACAATGAGTTCATCGTTGCCGAAGGAATACCATTATTGTCGTATCCGAATTCTTGACATTAGCACTAATTATACACTAGTTATTAGGGACTAGCTGAAAACTTTTGCGCACTTATCTGCTTCCGCTAGTAGAATTAATTTTGCCAATCGTCTCTAAAATTAACCAATTCTTTGACACCAGTACTTAAAAAACAGCATTCACCCGGCCTTCGGTTTTAATCATCATCGCCTATAAACCTCCCGTCGCTCCGGTAGGTAGAATGATCGGCCTTGCCTATGAACCCTCTCCGATATCATCAAGTCGGTCGATATATGCACGAACACCGATGATGAAATCAAGATCATAACAATAATGAATGCAGCTAGAAATAATTTGTTCATTTGAAATCTACAATTCTCTATCTTTATAAACATATTTTTTATAAACATAAGTGCAAGCAGTATGCCATGATTTCGAAATAATTTGATAACTATCTATAAACGTTAGCAATTTGGGTGTTTTTAATCTCCTGGCGCGCATTTATAGTGAGCCCGCAGTCCCCTTACGATCGTCAACAAAGTTTACGGAAGAATAAACAAGATTTACAGCTAAAGGGCATTACCACTTGTTATCAGGATCCGAACTCGGTAGGATATTGAAAACTACCGAGCCCGCTTGTGCCGATGATTCGGAGGATTTTTCCGAGATAATCATAGACTGTGGCAAAACCTATCGCTATGTGGAGTGAGAATAGCATTAAATTTTGTCAAAGAGTGAAATTCATTCTGATCTTATCAGCGGTCTTCGCAATCGGAGTCCCCGAAGAAATGGTATTGAGTCAAACAGGGGCCGAATGTAGCCCCAAATACGAAGAGTGCATTGGTTCATGCGGCAAACAGAATAATTCCTGTTATGCAGGCGCCGGTACCGATACAGATCAAATAGCCAGGTGTGATGATCAATATACCGCCTGCAACGAAAAATGCTTTACTAAGTTCTGTTGGAAAGTAAATGAAGAAAAAAGTGAATAAATAAGATAAGTGGAATGTCTCCTCCTCTCTCCATTTAAAACTATTCCGTATTCCAGAGTGTGAAAGATAATGCAAAAGTTTTTCTGTTTTAGCTATTAACGCTTTACTGTATTATTGGTTGTATCCTAATAACTGACATTGGATAACGATAAAGGATTAGCGGTCGCTACCTACAATAAAGGGCTTGCGTCCCTTATTTATGGCGCATTCGAGTTCCGAGGAGTAATAAACGTAGATTTTAACAACACTAAAAGGAGGAATCACCAATGTTATCTAAGAGAGTACAAGATAAAGACAGGAAATCGCAAGAAAGTCAGGTACTACCAAGATTTTCAAATATTCTAAACGAACCAATCCCTAAATATTCTTTCCCGGAGAAAAGTGTCAACAGCGACGTCGCATACGAATTAATTCGCCGTGAGCTAAACCTGGACGGCAATCCAGCCCTGAACCTCGCGTCATTTGTTACGACATGGATGGAACCCCAAATTGAGCGGCTTATGTCAGAAACCCTGAACAAAAATTACATTGACCAGGATGAGTATCCTCAAACAACCGAAATTCAAAACCGTTGTGTTAATATGTTGGCACATTTGTTTAATGCGCATGAACGCTACACGTGTGTTGGAACCGGAACAGTTGGCTCTTCGGAGGCGATACACCTCGCGGGACTGGCATTAAAGTGGAATTGGCGCAAACGCCGTACAGCCGCAGGAGAACCTTCAGATAAACCGAACATAGTAATGGGTGAAAACGTCCAGGTCTGCTGGGAAAAGTTTGCTCGTTATTTCGAGGTTGAACCTAGATCTGTAAAGTTAACCGAAAATCGCTATGTGATTGGTGTGCCTGAAGCAATGGAGCTTGTAGACGAAAACACAATCGCCGTAGTAGGCATACTTGGGAGCACATATACAGGTGAGTATGAGCCAATTGAGCAATTAAATAATGCGCTGATGGATCTGAATGATAAGACTGGCTGGGAAGTACCCATTCATGTCGATGCGGCGTCTGGTGGGTTCGTTGCTCCATTCACATCACCAAAATTAAAATGGGATTTCAGACTACCTCTTGTAAAATCGATAAATGTGAGCGGCCATAAATACGGATTGGTTTATCCAGGGGTTGGATGGGTGATCTGGCGGGATGAGTCTGAATTGCCGGAAGAACTGATTTTCCACGTTAACTACCTCGGCGGAGACCAGCCGACCTTCAACTTAAATTTTTCAAGGGGTGCCAACCAGATAATAGCCCAATATTACAACTTCCTGAATCTTGGTCGCGAAGGATATGAGAGGGTAATGAATTCCCTTCAGAAACGGGCTCAGGTCCTAACCAAACGTTTGGAGGAAAGCGGAAGGTTTGAGACCCTCAGTAAACTGGGTCACCTTCCTGTAGTAGCATTCACGTTACGAGACAATTCGCGTTACACTGTTTTTGACATCTCCGATAAACTGCGAGAAAGGGGATGGATAGTACCTGCTTACACGCTGGCACCAAATGCCGAGAACATATCTGTACTCAGGGTGGTGGTACGTGAGGACTTCACCGAGGACATGAGTGATATGTTAATTAATGACATTGAACGAGCAATCGAGAACTTCGAGAAGGCCCCTAAAGCTGTATTTGCAAAAGCGCACGAAAGAAAGACACGCGGGGTTTGTTAGCATAAACTTTTACGGGAAAAAGGAGAGTGTCACGCTTATCATAAAGGGGACGCATTTTTTTCGCCCTTTATTTTATTGTTTTCCCAGTTTCTTTAACAGCAGATCCCTGTTCGTCCTCGCTTCTTGATTTGTTGGATCCAGGCTCAAGGCTTCATCAAAATCTCCATACGCTTTCTCATATTCCTTCAAGTAATAGTAGGCAAGACCCCTGTTGTAGTAACTGTACGCGTCTTTTGGGTTCAGTATTATGGCCTTTGTTGCAGCTCGAATAGCACCTTCATAGTCCTTCAGCTTCACTTGCGCAACTGCCAGGCTCGAATAAGCGTCTGACAGATTTGGGTCAAGGCTTATCGATTGTTCAAGGTCTAGTATGGCCCTATCGTAATCCTCTTTTTTCAGATAGGCATAGCCTCTGTAGTAATAAGAAAGAGGGGATTTGGGGCTCAGTTCTATGGATTTATCTAAGCTATCGACCGCCTTTTCGTATTCCTGACTCTGTATAAGTCGATATCCCTCAATTATAAGTTCAGTTGAACCCCTTTTTGATTCTATGATGTAGTACTCCGATGGGGTGTAATCAATCGGGTACAGGTTTGCAACATTTCCATCGCCAGGGTGGGATACCCCACCCTTTTCATCAAAAGAAAAGTCCTCGTCCCAAATGACCAAATTATAGTTATTTGGATTTCCTCTAGCCAAATCCTTTGATGTCAGTATTTCGGTTCTCTTGGTTAATTCATTAAATGTACTGAATTCCCACGCCTGGATTTCAGGAAGGTATCTCCCTGTGTAAGTTTTACCGCAAAGGGTACTGGCTATATCAGGATCACATCTTCCAATCCACTTAAAATCCGTAAAACCATAAGATCCGAACACAACCGTGAATGGTTTTCCAGATGAAATGTAGTCTTTAAGAAAACCCTCTTGAGCAGAAGCGAAAAGGGCAAAGATACATAAGAATAGGATCGAAATTAGGACTCTCATGAATTACCCCCTTTTAATCATGTCGTAGTTAAATTATGTTAACGCCCACCACTTATCCAATAATTAAGACATACAAGTAAGTTAATTTACCTGGAAGTATACGTAATTATAGCGCGACTCGCGATCCCCACCCCGAACTTATACTATCGGATTGGGACGGTATAAAACCCTTAACACTGAACCCGTACTGAGTTAAATCGAAGGTGCAAGCCGAAGTGGCTGTACGAAGCCGGTGGAAGTTAAAAAAAATTCGACCGAAAATGCTTCAACCCGTCAATTAGACTCGATACAACAAAGGGTAGCTTCCCCACTTATTTTTCTCGGAAACCGAACAGGTGTCATAGCTGTAGATGTTGCATAATTCGGGGACAGCTTCTTAGATCCTAAATGGGCATTCAAAAAATTGCCAAAATCAATTCCGGAAGCGTTAAAAAAAGTGACAATCATTACTGTCATCTCGAAGGAACAAAGCTTCTCCAGACTGAGAGAACTAATTAATTATAGCAATAGATATCTCGCATTCGCTCGATACGCAAGCGTTTTTTGTAAGCCCTTGATTTTTGTTTCTTTGTGTCAAGACAAAGAAAATAAAAGATTAAACAATGGACCCCCGATAAAGCTTGTCCCCGCGTGTAGCCGGCGGGGAACATGCGAGGATGACGGATGAGTAAAGTTCCAGGAAATTTATTTTGTTTTGGGATTTTGTCCACGAAATATCTAACATCTACAGCAATGACAGGAGGGGGAAACCCTGTAGCAAGCCACAGGAAATTCCCTAGTTAAAACCTATGATTCCTCGCATCCGTCGGAAACGAAATGAATGGAGGAGGTTTGTTATTTGCTTCCTGAAGAAAACTCCACAATTCTTAAATCTAGAGGCAATTCATCGCTGTGAAGTCCTGGTTTATCGACTGGTTCTACCTGTATTGGATTCCCTTCAATTATTTCGGCCTTATCAATTCCTTCGATGGGCGTCGGGTCCTCAAGTCCTTCGTCAAAAAAGGATTCATCTGTGGTTCTACCCAATAGGTCAAATCGATCAAAAACATATGGGAGACCATTTGAGCCAAGCGTAGATGGTGAGGCCATAACATGCAGGTGCATATGGGGAGCTGAGGTGTTTCCCGAATTGCCAAGCAGACCTATAACCTGTCCTCTTTTAACAAAATCACCTTCCTTCACCTTGACGCTATTTGGCTGGAGGTGGGCATAAAAAACGTATTGATTATTGCCCAAATCAAGAACAACATGGTTACCATCTATTTCCTCTAGAGTAATTTCAGTGGGCAATTCACCTGGAATTTGGTTCTTGAACTGATCAACTACCGCTGTAACCCTGGCATCACCAACGGCCAATACATTTTGACCGTAGCCGAAATAGCTATTAACGTCTTTAGGATTGCCCACAAAAAGTCGGTTCTCTTTATTGATTTTCATCCAGTCTATCGCAAAGCGTTGTGCAAGATAAAGCTTTCCATTTACTGGCTGTAACGATCTGATGTGTGTTTTAGAATCACAGCAACCGTTTACTACCACCCAGCCCGAGCCTTCGAGTGGTGGTCCCAACACCACCGCATCGGGACTTCCTACTTTCGTTAAAGCCCCTGTCTCAATAATCTTCTCTTGGCCCGGGGTTAATTCAAGAAATCCAGCCAATTTGGATGGAATACCTCCTGGAACTGTGACAGCTACTCTATGTATGAGATTAGTAGGAGTATCATTTACACTATCTACTGCAAAGGTCATGAAAATTATTCCAGCCTGTCCGGGTTGCAAAGAGTTGATCGGGGCTCTAGTACCAACGAGTTGCATATTATTTGAGACCTCTTGGCCTGAGAAAGAATTAAGCACCTTCTCATTCCGATCTCCATCAAGTACTTCAACGGATACTATTTCAAAATCTAATTTATAAGCATTAATAACCAAGAGCTCATAAACCAGGTGAATACGATCATCAGATCCCTTGACTGGAACGGGAGTCGAAAGGACGGACATTACTAGAGGGGTAAACTCATTATCGGTTTTTCTTAATTCTCTTGAATCACTTCCGGTCTGTGATAATGTGTCGCCTTCGGGAGGTATATCCTCAGTAACTTCCTCCCTAACTGTCTCAGTCTTCTTAACGCCTGCCTCCTTCTCTGAATCGTTAGACCCATACGAAATCGTGGAGAAAGGTACCAAAAACAATATTAATAGTAATTTCAATAAACTCATTTGGCTAACCCCCTTTAACTTTACAGCAGACATACTATATCAAAATAACACAGACCTTCTTAAAAACCTAAAAAGTATTATGTCTACGGCTCTCCTTTCTCTATCGGTTCCATACATGAATCCATAACAATTGAATGCAACTCTACCTCAAACCATCGCCAGAACATTTCATCGGTCCTATCCTGTGGAAACCACGATTCTTCAGTACACCATCCAAAAAGGATTTCGATGAAAATATCCTCATATATCTCATTAATGTATCCCTTAGCCTCTTCATCTGTTTCATACTCAGGTATTAATATGGCAAGACAATCAGTCTTGAAATCATCTAATAAGGCTTTCCATTCGGCATCGGGCAATTGATTTGCCCAATCAACAAACGGTTGCTTTGGTTTTATTATTGCAATTGAGCGGTTGATGGTATGCATAAGCAAAATTATACTTTTCAGACCTCGAATTGTAAGCCCCCAGTTTAATCTCGTGACTTCTTCATCTGAACCTGCTGACTAGGTTATTTTTGCCAAAACGCCCTACTTCTTATAATGCTCGTCATTAAAAACCAAGCCGATAACAAGGTAGTAAATAATGAAGAAATCTCACGGAGTCAAGAAGGAAAGTTGACAAATGTTAAAGATAGAGTCTAGGCTAGTGTATAATACTAGTAATTAATACATCCAAACCTTCGAATACAAACATGAGCCATATAACCACAAAACTATTCATCTTATTGCTTCTATTTTCTCCACTTGCCAGAGCTCAAGAATTGGAACCTACCATTTCAATGATTCAGCATCCTGAGTGGTACATTAAAGTCACCGACTGGTCTTATTTTGCAGCGTTGAGGGTAGCTATGATAAGTAATATTACGATTGAGAACACAGCGGACATAGCTTATAAAGACATCGAAATAAAGCTCAACTATTACTCCACTTCATATAACAATGCTGGCGAACAGGTAAGCAGTACAACTGCTGTCCTCCCCATCACAATTCCTCCCCGCAGCAAGAGCACATATCTTAAGAGTGGAATGCCTATTGGGATGGGAGCATTGAGTTACCAAACAAAATATGTCCAGGTCCTGGGGGCTGTTCCTGTAGTGAAGGATTCTTCAGAAACATTCATAAAGACAAAAAAGCCTGAATTGACTCTGTAATAATTATATTTTTTTTTTAGGGGTCAAATCTTTTGTTGACTAGTTTGACTTAGACCAATTTCATATTGTGAATTAAAGGGGACGCACATTTTAATGTTGTTTATCATGTCAGATTTTATGCATATACCCAGTGTTGCAATAACAGTAATTGCTGACCTGCCACGCCATGCCACCCGGCGAAGACGCAAATGGTATTTTCTATCTCAGCTGGCGTAACGAGTATAGAGCACGCTTAAAGAAGGTGTTGCGCCCCCTGTTATTTTGGTCGAACTGGCTTTACCATCCTGCATCATGCATCCTGCATCATGCATCGTGAACCCTGCATCTTGCATCTATCAGATCTAAGCTCGTCTATACATTAACCTTTGAATAAACAGAATTAACCAGAGAGTTCCCGTTACAAACAAAATTATCGATGAAAAATATAAATTTAGTGTATAAAAAGATATTGATATTGCATAAAGTCCGACAAAAATAGGCCCGGACGTTGCTAATGTTATAAACCCTTTTTTCTCTTTGAATCCATAATACACCTGTGGAACTAATGAAATAAAGAATATTATGTTAGCAACCACGATTACAGCGTCTTGCCACAGCATTTTATATAATCCGAATATAATTTAGCTTTGCTAATCCCTTAGACTTTTATCCTAATTTAATTTTCCCAATAAATGCTCGTGAATCTCAACCATAGGTAGCGGGCCTTTTCTATTTTGAATCCATGTCCTTCAAAAAATTCCAGTGCTCATAAATCATGACCATAGCCAGTGTATCCAATTCACAATACTTGAGTAAACCACGGATGATTGCATTCCTTTCTTCGTCTGTCATTTCTGAGAACTGCATTTTAGCATAGGCTATCATGGCTGCGCCGCCCTCACTAATATGCTCGTTTTCCAAAAGTAATTCGTCCTTCGAAATGTCAACATCTTCAAAAAGAGGAGGCAAGAGGCTATAAGGATCAAACGGAGATCCACCATCGTGGTCTGCTTTCCACCAAACCATGTTTTTGAAATTCTTGCTGTTATAGGCCTTTGAATATTTGTCCTTTAAGAAGTCGCTTGCAGAAATAACCGCGGACAAAACTGCTTTTATTGAATTTGATCCACCCATCATGGGATGATAGTAGTACTTCCTCACAAGTTCAAGCATGTCCACCATGTTGCGATCGCCATATTTTCTATTCGAGACTGTTATTGTGTCAATCCAAATTAAAAGGTCTTCTGGATCGGTAGGTATAAATTCTTCCCCGAAATCAAGTGCTCCCTTTAATTGAGTATGAATTTGGCGGAGCACAGTATTTTCGTGTGCGGCATATCTGAAAATTGTACCCGCATCCATTTCCAGACAGTTCTTCAAAGCAACCAGAAAATCAAAATTAGGAAAACTCCCGGGTCGCTTATGAATCCACTCATGATGTTCAATCAGACCATCTTCGTGAACACTGTGGCAGGAAAATTGAAAGGCAATCAATTCATAAGGTCTTTGCCCTTTGTTGAAAGGAATTGCCACCATGCTGGTTTCAAAATCGATGAAATGTAGCGGGAATGTCCATTTTCCCATTTCATCAAATAAATCTGGCTTTACATCTTCTTTGCCATCAATATTCTCACACGCCTTTACAACCTGAAGATGCTGCCTTTCGGCGGTAGGACTCTTGAAAACTGGTTTGTCGCTCTTCTGTTCTATCTTAACAAATTCATCAAGCGGGATGTCTTTCATTAAATAGATACCCCTGTCCATATATTGCTGAGCACGAAGCATCCAGACGTCGAAAACGTGGGGCTTATCGAAATCTTCGTCCTTCCAGCCCAGTTGCGCTTTCCAACACTCCCTGAAGCCACTCTTTTGGCCTTTTCTTAATGTGTCAGGATCGATCCTGAACTCGCAGTTCTTACATTTTTGCGCAATAGAAATCGGATAACGCGAATCCTGCTTATAGTATCGAGCATATTCACGAATCTGCTGTAAGAATCCCTCAGATGTTTCAGAAGATTTGTTCTGTTCTTGTTCACTACCCGTCAGTATTATATTGACGTACTCACTCACAGGAACCACTGTGAGAATTTGAGTCCCAAGTGCTTGAGGACTGACATCACCAACAGTTACAACGGTTGTTCGCCCGTCTTTTTTTGCCAATCTGAACTTCTGATTGAGCCCATCCACCGACGTAGTCTTGGACTTATCTGCCACCATAAGATAAGGGGAGATTTGGAAGTGTGGAAATGCTTTTTCCAGGATGCATGTCTGGAAAGCTACATCATACAGGTAAGGATCCCATTTTGAATCTATAGACCCGGAATTGGTTAGAAAGTCATCCTTGTCGGGATGAAACGATTTCGATTTCACCTCAATCAGGTCAAGATGATCGTTTACTTTCTTTAGTATATCTACCCTGATGAAGAAATCTTCAAAACAAATTGCCGCCTCAAAAATCGTAACGTTATCCCTTTTTAATAATTCATTTGTCAATTGAATTGCTTCTTGGTGGTCCAGAGCCGTGATTTCGATTCCTTCTGGATAATAGCACTTGGCCAGGGCACCGACCTGGAAGCCACCCTCGGCCAATGCTTCTAAGAACTCATCCTCTTCTTTGGTACTTGGGTACTCTTCTTTATTATAATAGTACAGCTTTGTGGGGCATTCGTGCGCTAACTTGAAAAGAGTTTTAGTTAGATACCGTGGCTTGAGTTCTTGCGTTTTCATAAACTAAATTAAATTAACACGTTCGAGAGAGATAACACATACTAATAGCTAATTAGGCATCGCCCGTGCGTCCTGGATGGGTCAGCCTTGAAGCATTTACAGTATATGTCGCATTGGCTATCGGTGACACAGGCAACCCTTTTGCAGGATATATCCTGGCAAAGCGCCTGTCGCGGTATTGAGAGAAAATATGACACAAGTACCGTTATTAAAATTATCAAACAGATAGTGACCAATATTTTCGAAACAGTTTTCAAATCCCCTCACCAAGTGGAATTTCTTATAGCATACCCCATCTTTGAGCCCATCTCTGTATCATTATAACCCAAGCGATGGACAGTTTTTGTCCATTCGAAGCCCTAATTCATTTGTGTCATTCTCCAATCCAGGTATCGGGACTCCGCAGCCCCTACGTCATTCCCGAGGATTGTTGTCGGGAATCCACAGACAAGTCATCGCGAGAAATTTCGTTTCAAAGCAATCTCAGATCCTGTCATTATAAAAAGGGATTTGATTGGCCTTCCAAAAATTGCGGCCTGTGCTGAACCATGCCTGGACGATAGGGCAGGATCTATTCAGCATTCAGGATGACCTGGCTTGCGGTCGGACTAAATTCTTCAGTCAAACCGGCTTTACTATCCTGCATCATGCATCGTGAACCCTGCATCCTGCATCAAAGGGTAGCGTCCCCTTTGAATCACGAGCACTTGATTTGAGAATAGACATGTTGACTTGTGTCAGATAATCGAACACGGACGGGTTCTAGCAGCACCCTTTTTTGTTCAGTCGATGTAAGCAAGTTGGGTATTTTGCACTATTCATAAGCCCAACTTAACCCAAGCTTGACAAAAGGGGAGCAGTATATATGCAGAATGTTTTATTTCTTAGAGTCTGGGGCAGGGCAGTTATACTAATTGCAGGAGAAAATTACATGGCAGATTCGGAACTTAAGAAAGAATATGCATTGAGCGATACCGAGAACGAAAAGAAAAGGCTCCAGGAGCAGTCCCGGATTATAGTGCAGACGACCCGGAGGATATTCGAGCTCGCGGGGATCAAGAGGGGTATGAAGGTGCTCGAGCTCGGCACAGGGGTCGGGGACGTCGCGCTTCTTCTCGCAGAGATGGTTGGACCCGAAGGCGAAGTCGTCAGTATAGAGAGGAACCCCGAGATTCAGAAGACGGCGAAACAGCGTGCCGAGGAAAGCGGCTATAAAAATATCAGGTTCATGGTCGGGGATATAAGCACAACCGAACCCGAGGGGGAGTTCGAAGCTCTCGTCGGACGCGCAGTGCTGATGTACGTACCCAGGCCCGAGGAAGCACTGAAGATGCTGCTGCGTCACGTCAAGCCGGGCGGAGTGGTCGCTTTTCAGGAAGTTGATTTCACTATACACCCTGTCGCGATACCTCCGTTGCCATTATTCATGAAGCTCTGGGACTTGTTCTACGAAACGATGGAAAAGTCGGGGACCGAGATGCAGATGGGGTTCAAGCTTCTGCCGGTTTATAAAAAGGCGGGGCTGCCCGAGCCCACAATGCACCTCGATGCATTCATAGGCGGGGCGAACTCTCCGGGCATAGATTGGTTCGTTAGCACGATAAGGAGCCTCGTGCCCATGATGGAGAAGCTGGGGATAACGACCGCTGAGGAATTGAGTATCGATACACTCAAGGAGAGACTTATCGCGGAAGCGATCGAGAGCGGGTCAACGGACGGGCTGGGGATGTCGAACACCTGGATAAGCGCATGGACGAGGAAGCCTCGCGGGTAGAGCGGGTTGGATCGGGATCGTCCCCCGATTCCCGATAGCGCGTATCGCAAGGTCATGCACAGGGCTCACGGGGGTGTTTTTCTCCGCAAAGTACGGACAAACATCCCAATCAGGTGAAAATCTTTTAACGTTGCCCGTATGGCTGGCATATTTGGGGCAGACTTATGCGACGATGGGGGTCAAAACTGGCGTCTTCTGGGCTAATGCTGATTGACTGGCTGAAATGTCCTGTCTTTCTAATTGGCATACATCCTATTCCATCGAGTCTCAGCCCAAAAATAATGCTTGACATCACCCTTTTAAAGTGACTGGTGACAGACACTTATTTTGATATGTGGGGTTATCGACTGATTACTTGTAGTAAATTATTTGAAAGATCGAAATAAATATGTGTCTGTCACCAGTTATTATTTAGTAATACTGAACGCAATTCTATCGTATGATATAATAAGCACCAATGAATATTCCACTAATTAAATATATGTTTCTTTGCCTCACTATGCTTAGTTTTTCCGGCTATGCTTTAGCTGGAGACATAGAAGGACCCCGCAAAGCTGATATTGAATACGAAAACATAGAACACGGTAATTTTAATAAAATCGTCCTCCCTGCCAGTGCAAAGGGCGAGAAATGGACGGCTGACCCCGTGCTCGTTTCTCTTAAATTCATTGGGCCATCAGAGGGGATGACACAGACCATCGAAAGGAGTTATGATAATCCCGAATCGCCAAAGACTGCTCAAGTCATTATAACGAATGAGAAGCTACTGGATGATTCAGTTATGGGGGTTAGATACAAACTGGTTCTAAACAGAAACGAAAATGGTTCGTGGTTCATAAAGCGTTCGGGAAAAGCAATCAAATGCTGGGAAGGTAGAGGCCATGCTAATTATTCAAAAGAACCCTGTGATTAAAGAATAAGTATCCGGCTATGATTAGAAATGATTAACTTGGAGTCTCATTTCCATAAAATAAAATCGAACTACTCAATTGTTTACCGGACAGATTTCATGAATACTTTAAACATCCTAAAAGCGTCAAGACTTCTGCTTACAGCTCATCTCCGGACTCCCGTATCCCCATGTAATCATAGCTTCTTTACCTTTTATCCAGGCGGACTCATTCCTCCCTTGGTACTTTGATCCCCTCCCTGAAGGCTGTAAATACATCAATGACACACTATCGCCAAATTCAGCAATTAATGTAGGCGGGTCTGTCTTGAAAAAAGTTATAACTATTTCCTTTGCTGGATTGTCATCGCAAGCATAGAAAAAAGGACCATCGCCGCCAACGAGCCCATATCGTGCCTGCAATTCTGCAATTCGCAGCATGTATGATTCCTCCACACATTTTTTCTTATCATCACTTTTCCAACATTCGTCGCGGCCTTTTATCCATCCCCGTTGCTCCGCTTTCAAAACTGGAGGATGCTCGTTTACTGCCTTTTTTGAGGCTTCCTTATACACTTCCGCCATTTTCAGGTCAAGTGCCGTTAGGTTCTCATCCTTGCAAACCATTTCTTCGATGCTCCCGGCCTCAACTTTACTACAGTCAAAAGAAGGCCCTTCGGCGTGAGCTGTTATAGCAATTAGAAATACGCATAGGATCAGTGGAAATAATATAAAGTAAACTTTGCTTAGTCGATATTTCATGAATTAACCACCCGTGATGAACATTGATAATTAAACAACATCATATGGAGTATATGATACTTTGGCAAATTGGAATGTTTGCTATACTTAATCATCTATCGGGACGCAACACTTTAATGATGAGATAATTAATTGTCTTACCGCGTGGAGATTTTTTAGGAAGTGGAAGGGTCAAGCCTTCAATTGATAATGCCTTTAACTTATTTTTCTTCTTGCCCGCTACTATTTGAATTATTTTTGTCACTTCCCTCATCGTGAATCTCATCCTTCTTGTCCTTTTCTTTCTTTTCGTCGAGGTATCCTAGTTCTTCAAGAATCGCGGCTAGCAGCAACGGGTCACACATGGGAATTTCTGGTACAGGGCAATTATAAAAATTGGTCTTTACGAACCAAAGCAAATACAGCAACTACTCTCAGATAAATAAGGATGATATGCGTGAATATTTGTGTAATTTCCCAATTCTTCAAGTCTTGTTTTGAATAGGAATCAATGTGACTTATAATTATGATGATACTATTAAGTTAAAAGATAATATGTTTAAATGGGAAAATACGACAAGCTACTCTTACAGATTCTTAAAGGGACTTCCGACGCAAATATCCGTTTTGACGATCTTTGTAAGTTATTACAATATTTAGGATTTGAGGAAAGAATTCGTGGCAGTCATCATATATTCAGAAAGCAGGGAGTCGAGGAAAAAATCAATCTTCAACAAGATAATAATAAAGCAAAACCATACCAGGTGAGGCAGGTAAGAGCTGTCATATTGAAATATTCGTTGGGAGAAAAAGAGTAATGAACAAATATGAGATCATAATCTACTGGAGCGATGATGATAAAGCCTTCGTCGCGGAAGTCCCTGAACTCCCAGGGTGTATGGCTCATGGAGAATCTCATGAGGCGGCGTTAGCTAATGCTAAAGATGCCATTCAATTCTGGATTGATACTGCCGGGGAGTTTGGGGACCCGGTACCCGAACCAAAAGGTAGGCGTCTAATATTAGCTTGATACAAAGAGCTTCGTGGGATCCTAAAAAAAATTAGGGATCTAATCTTCTTTTCACAATCCTTTGAAATTATTTTTCTTCTTCCGCACGGTGTTTTGAGTCCCTCTGCGGCTTCCAGCATCAGGAACTTCGGTCTTCTTGTAATCGTATAATAAACACGCTGTACCCCCACCTTAATCCTCCCCCACGTGTGGAGGAGGAAGAGTTTTGAAAGAAAGATTTCTCATTTTATTCGAAATGACAAAACGAAGGAGATCGCCACAGCGCTTCGCCCTTCGCGATGACAATCGGAATGATTAACAGGCTCAACTTATTGGCGCCCCCAGAGGGATTTGAACCCCCGACCTGCGGATTCGAAGTCCGACGCTCTATCCGGGCTGAGCTATAGGGGCGCGATCCAGATTTATCAAATTAACATAGTCAACAGGAAAATCTATCCCTGCTTCCTCCCACCCTAACCCTCGCCCCAAGGGAGAGGGAAACCTTGTATTTCAATCTGAATTAATCTCCTGAACACATTCAAGGGGAAGTGACTTTCCCCATTTATCCATTATTGCCTTAATCACATAATCCTTTGTGTCAAATGTAGTCTTCAATTTCAGGGCATTCTCCAATATCTCCTCCGATCCGGTCTTTGTTATGGAGTTCAGTAGCTTTTTAACCTTGGGAATAGAGGGGATGTTCATGCTTAGCTCGTCAATACCCATGCCAACCAGGAGAGGAACACACGAGAGCTGGCCCGCCATTTCCCCGCACACACTCACCGGAACACCCCTGAGCCTCGCCGCCTCGGTAATGCCCTTTAAAAGCCTCAGGACCGCGGGGTGGAAATGGCTGAAAAGGTAAGACACATGTTCATTAATCCTATCCACGGCCAGTGTGTATTGAATCAGATCATTTGTTCCTATACTAATGAAGTCCACCTCTTCAGCGATTTCGGATGCAAGGATTGCCGCTGATGGCGTCTCAATCATCACACCTAGCTCCCAAGAGCAATCAGACTCAAGCTCCCTTGCTATCCCGCTGACAATGCTCTTTGCGTCTCTGATCTCAAAGAGGCTGGACACCATCGGAATAAGAATCCTGATTTTCCCAAAACAGCTAGCCTTCAGAATGGCCCTTATCTGAGTTTGAAAGATATTCTTGTCCATCAATGAGAACCTGATCCCGCGAAGCCCGAGAGCCGGATTGAGCTCTTTGGGAGCCTGCATCCCCGGCGGGAACTTGTCGCCGCCGATATCAAGGGTCCTTATTGTGATATCTGATGAATCGAAAATCGATACCAACTTCTTATAATCCTCAAACTGCTCTTGTTCAGTTGGAAACACATCGGATCTCGTGAATAGAAATTCCGTCCTGTACATTCCTATGCCCTCTGCCCCGTAGGCTAATGCTTGATTAATCTCATCTGCAATCTCAATATTCGCATTGACTTTAATCTCCATCCCATCGAGGGTCCTGCTTGGTAATTTCGCATATCTCTTGAGTTTCTTGCCGAGGGCCTGATAGTCCTTTTCCCTTTTAACAAATTCACTTCGCTCTTGATCGGCAAAATTCACTATTACAATACCGTTGTAACCATCGATGAAAATCGGATCCCCGGGGGATACCTTGAGCGTAATATCCTCAAGACCCATCACGGTTGGAATTCCCAGCGACCTTGCGACGATAGCGCTATGGGACGTAGTACCTCCTACATCAGTAGCAAGCCCAATGGCACGGCGCTTGGAAAAAGCTATTAAATCTATGGGTGAAATATCATGCGCCACCAGCACGGGATCCCCTTCAAGATCAGGCACATCATACTTAACATCTCGAAGATTGCGGAGGACTATCTCTCCAAGGTGATATATGTCAGCAAGTCTTTCTTTCATGTATATATCTTCTACATCCTTAAAAGCCTCACTCTTTTTTGAAAGAACGTATGTTATGGCCCACTCGGCGGTGACAAGCTCGGACTCAATAGTCCTGACCACCTCTTCACAGAACAAATCGTCCTCGAGCATCATGATGTTAAAATTCAGAACCTTCAGGTGATCCCCCTTATCCATGGGATCAAATCTGTCAATTATTGAATGGAGATGCTTTTTTGACTTCTGTAGGGCACCGAGAAATTTTTCTTTTTCCGATTGTACAAAGGCTGGATCGATCCCGGATCTCTCGACAACCGTTTTAGTGCGGTCGAGCAGGGCAACCCTCCCAAGGGCAACGCCTGGGGAAATCGCTATTCCTTTTAACTCAAACCTCATGACCCCTCCCCAAAACCGCTATCGACAAGCTTCTCGATCTCTGAGATAGCCTCATCCGCGTCCTCGCCCTCCGCGACTACCTCTAATTTAGTTCCCTTTGCAGCGGCAAGAGAGAGAACACCGAGTATGCTTTTCCCATCAACATGTATAGCCGTCCTTCATAAGGTGTATGTCTGAGGAAAACTTATTTGAAAGGCGCACAAAGATAGCAGCCGCTCTCGCATGAAGGCCGAGCTTATTCTTGACCGTAAAAACCTTGCTCCTCTGTACACTGCTCATTCTAGCGGGACGCCAGATATGTCTCTATATATCTTTATATTGTTTGAAATTAGAAGACTCTGGAATCTAAGAACATCCGGTTATTTATTATAAGGTTTGGCGAGTTTTTTTTCAAACCTGCGAAAGCGGGTTGCGGCTTAAATAAATTTCTATCTATGTCCGTGTTCACATCGACATCCCTATCGTATTTCAGAGAAATTGAATATTCATCAACCCTGAGCTCGATTCGTCGCGGGATCTGTGTGCCATTTCCAACATCTATAAAATCTTCAAACTCACATGTCGCGGTCGAGCCATTTTCCAAAGTAATCATAGCCTTAGAGATCCTATAATTCAGGGGATTTATCCAGAGGACGCTTTCCTTCTTCCTGCCTTTAAAAAGTGTTAAGACAACTCGACCGTCGTCCGTCCCCAGAAGCACTTGGGAATTTATGAAATCGGGCTCCTCAGGCAGTCGTCCTAAGAAAAGATTGACCAGGTTTTTGAGCGTAATCTTGACCGGAAGGTCGGGATAGAAATATGAGAAATCGAATTCTTCCAAATTATCGAATTCGTTTCTCTCTTCCGCTGAAATTACATAGACCTTCTCGCCATTTGAAATGATCATGCCTACCGTCCTGCCAAACGGGGCTATCGCCTCTAACCGTAATAGGTTCGGCTCTTCTGCGATTGTTACCTGTTTATAAGAAACATTGTTAAAAGGGGATTCAATCTTAACCGAGGCGAGACCCTTTACGGAATTCACACTGCCCTCGGCGTCTATGACCCTTGATATAACGTCTCCAACGTCAATACGTTCTATATCTATCTCTACAGTCTTCTTTGCACAGGATAACAAAAGGGGGAGGATTAAGATTAAATGCTTCTTCAAGCTAAATTTTTTCCTTTCCTATCTGGGCATTTATTTTCTCTTTTACAACAAGTATCTTTTCCTGAAGCCTGTCCTTGATTTCATTATCGTCATCTTCATTAAGTTCTAAACCCTTTTCATAATACTCTAAGGCTTTCAAAACATCCCCCTTGTCATTATACACATCCCCTAGGTGCTCCATGATACTTGGATCGTCAGATGTGAGCTCAACCGCCTCCAACAGATACTCTAGTGCCTTATCTAACTGCCCCTTCTTATAATAAACCCACCCAATGCTGTCTATTATATAACCTCTGTTTGGCGATATTTCGTTTGCCTTCTTCACCAACATTTCGGCCTCATCGAGATTCTTCCCCATCTCAGCATAAGAATAACCGATGAAATTCAGCGCATCGGCATGATTGGGATTTTTCTCCAGTATCTTCCTCATGGTTGAAATTCCCTTCTCTTCATCTTTGTTCATGAAGTATGCGACCCCCAGGGAATATGTGATAACCTCGTTGTCGGGATTACGCTTCAGAAAATTCTTGTAAGTTTCTATCGCTTCATTATCCCGATTCAACTTTCTGTAGAGGCCCCCCAGATAGTTAATCAATATCTCGTTATCAGGCATGTGCTCGGTTGTTTCTTGCATAATTTTCAACGCATCATCAAGCTGTCCCCTTTTCTCATAAATAAAAGCCTTCTGGACAAGCGCATCGTCATAAAAACTAGAGTCACTCCCTATGTCACTTAGAAGATTAAGAGCCTCATCGAATCGATCCGTTTCGGTGTAGCAAAGTGCAAGGTAATATTTAACCCTTTCGTCATCGGGATTTTCAATGAGAACAATATTGAACTCTTCTATCGCCTTATCGTAATCCCTTTCCTCAAGATAGAGGAGACCAAGCCTTAGTTTTACGTCCGGATTTTGAGAATCCAGTTGCTCAGCCTTTTTAAATTGCTCCTGAGCATCCTCGATTCGATTCACTGTAAATAGGAAGTTTCCGTAACGAATATAGCTCTCCAAGCTGAGGGGGTAGAAGGATATTAGATCTTTATAAATTTTTTCCGATTCAGCCGGTCTCCCAAGTTTTTCATACACTCTCGCAATATCTACAAGAGCCAGTGGATAAGCGGGGTTCTGCTCAAGAGCCTGCTTGTAGTAAGCCACAGATTCTTCCAGTGCGCCCTTTTCAAGATACAACCTTCCGAGAAAATAATATCCACGCTCATCATAAGGAGCGAGCTCAGTCACCTTCGTCAGAATTTTCTCGGCTTTGTCATACTCTTTGTTTTCGGTGTATACATTCCCCAGAAATATATAAATATCAATATCATCAGATTTCAGCTCTATGGACTTTTCCAGCTCTCGAATGCCTTCCCTCTTCTTCTTCGGATCATTACTTGAAGCGTAAATCTTGCCAAGAAGAGCCCTCGCAGGAATATAATTCGGATTTAAATCCAGGGCTTCCGTTAATTTGCTAATCGATTTATCAAGACGACTAAGACTAAGATACATCATTGCAAGATTGTACTTTATCAGCGCGGAGTTAGGATCATAGCCCTCAGCGAACTCCATTTCCCTGAGGGCACTCAAGATATCCCTTCGCTCTTTATACAACATGGAAAGCGAGAAATGATAGTAGGCATCGTACCTGCTCGGTAATGGCTCAGCCTGCTCTATATTTTCATGCCCGGAGGTATCGGCTGTTTTTAACTGAATGCCTCTGTCCGCACAGGAACAAATAATTAACAACAGGAATATAAGCCCTTTTTTGCTCATCCGAAATAGCTCCGTAAATCTATTATTCCTCATGTCTTAAGACGCCTCAACTACATCCAATTCGATTTTCCCCACCAATCTCAATATGTCTGAGCTCCTGTTGAGGTTACCCTCTACAAATTTAATGTGCGAAGCATCGGCGGGCAACTGACCAAATGTGGGGTCTACCGCAATCCATTTGCCAACGAATGCCTCGTTCCAGGCATGATAATAGAATTTTCCATCCAAAAAAACGAGACCGAGAACCAACTTTGTGGGAATGCCTGCCGCTCTTGCAAGCGCTGTAAAAAGTGCAGCGTGTTCATTGCAGTCGCCTTTCCGACTCTCCAGAACATCGAGTGCATTAGGGAGGCTTATTGTGGGAGTCTTTTCCAGGTTTTTATAGACCCAATCATTTATTTTTCTTGCAGCTTCAAGAGAATTTTTTTCGCCGCCCAAAATAACACCCGCCTTTTTCACTATTTCATCATTCGTACTCTGAATTAAGATGCTCTCCTGAGTATATGCCTTTAGCGCCTTATCAGTATATGGAATTTCATAAGTATTAATATCTGAAAGAGAACCCACCCTTACTTCGAGTAAGCCATCCTTAATAAACTGTCTGTAATTATCTATGAGATCTAATCCGTCGGTTGATTCAATGCCACCAATCCTTATACGCAAGAACTCAAGGTCCCGAGGTTTCTCAATTCTCAGATTTGAAGATATGGCAGTTTTATCCACAATATCTAAGCTCGAGATATTGCTTTTAATAAAATCTTCCCGGTTTTCTTTAAAGGACACAAGTCCCAGCGGCGAGACCTCTTTTACGAGTTCTCCATTCGGGGTTATCCAGGCTGTATCCTCTGAACCTAAATAGTTCATCCTAACCCTGTAAGTTTTAAATGTTCCTAGGGGGATTGAGATTTCTTCTTCGCCTTCAACCGTCAGCGTTGCTTTTAAACTCCCAAGCTCCGACCCGGTTAAGACCGCAGTGGGATCGAAAAGTAAAACTTCGTAACTTTTCCCTAATTCGGGATTCTTTGATATTAGCCAATCATACAGAACTGTATTGATCACCGGTTCTCTATCTATCGGGATATTAAGTTCGGTGTTTCCTGAAATCGATGCTATTTTCATCTTAAGTTTATCCCCATTTCTCACACCTGTGACCTTAAGATCGACTAAACCTGCTTTCATGGAAAACTCAAATTCCTTCAAATTGAACCCGTCAAGCAAATATTTCGCATTTGTATCGACTTCTTGATCCTTTCCCAGAACTTTCATCTTAAGTTTCAGTTGTTCGGAAGCTTCTCTCGACCCGTTATTTGTAATGATTTTGGTTCGGGAATATCCTACCTTGTCCTTTCCTGAATAAATGCCCATCCACCTCTCTTTCGTAGTCTTTTCGATTCCAAAGCTGTCGGAAAAACTAAGAATGGAAAATAGACCGAGGATTAATAAAGAAGCCAACCTCATAGTTGAATAATCTACACTTGTTTCATAGCACTCTCAAGTTGACTACCTTAGGTAGGCAGCGGCGTACAATTTGTCCTGGTGTAAAGCCGTTCACTCCGAGCTCCGAGTTGTTGATCGAGATTCTTCTGTAACGGTCTACAGCCGGATAGTCGGGGTTTTCCAACCCCCGATTCAATTTGATTGTATAAGCCGGATTAGATGGGCAACATTTTTATTGAACGGGACAGGAATCTCCCGTCTCGGGACATTTGTTTCCCGATTGTTTCCATTCCATTGATTTTATGGAGGACTAAAGTCCTCCGCTACATAAAACTGCGTTATAGCTAAATGTAGCGGAAACCTTTAGGTTTCCAATCGTTATGTATTATCCGTGCGGGGTTGGAAAACCTCGCCTTGTCATACCAGGCGAACCCTTCCAGGGCTTATCGATGAGTTAGTAGTATCATCTCAGGGCTTATGTACTCACCTGGAATTATTATTTTGAGATTTAGAGATAATTCATACCTTGAACCCTGGACTGTACTGCCCTAGAACCATACTCAGATTGACACTCAATGCGCTATTGGGTTCAATAAATAAGAAATGGCAATAAACGATGTTGTCAGTAAGGTGTTGAGCCAAGAGCGTATAACTCCTGATGCAGGACTCGCACTCCTCAGTGAAACCGACCTGCTTGAATTAGGCGCCTTAGCAGACATAACTAGAAAGAGATTCCACCCCGATGGATATGTTACATTCGTAGCAGACACAAACCCGAATTATACAAATGTGTGTGACACAGAATGCCTTTTCTGCGCATTCTGGAGACCACCGGGTGCCTCAGACGCCTATACCTTATCGATAGATCAGCTCATTACGCTCATGAAGACATCTTTTCACAATGGAGCCACCACTGTACTCTTGCAAGGTGGTCATAACCCGGAATTGAAGCTCGAATACTACGTTGAATTGGTGAGGAGGGTGAACGAAGAGATTCCCGATCTTCATCTCCATGCCTTTTCAGCCCCCGAGATTAGCGCAATAGCAAAATATTCAGAAATTACCACAAAAGAGGTATTGGAAAAACTATGGGGGGCGGGCCTCAGAACGATACCCGGAGGCGGGGCTGAGGTTCTGAGTAATAGAATTAGAAAAAGGATAAGTCCGTTGAAAATAAACGCTGATCAGTGGATAGAGGTAACCAGAGAGTCACATATGATCGGTTTTAAAACCACTGCCACTATGATGTTTGGACATTTTGAAGAGGACGCAGATATCATTGAGCACCTTGAAAGAATAAGAGCCCTTCAGGATGAGACTTCGGGCTTTCTAGCGTTTATTCCCTGGACATTTAAACCGAAGAATACATTTCTAGAACGAAAGCTTCCCCATGAAATCAGTGGGGACAGATACCTGCGTGTCCTTGCTTTATCAAGAATTTATCTTGACAATATTACCCACATTCAGGGTTCATGGTTTACTCAAGGCAAGAAGATGGGCTCGATTTCCGTCCATTACGGTGCAAACGATTTAGGGGGCACATTATACGATGAAAACGTTTTGGGCTGCGCTGAAAATAAACTCAGATCGACGGTCGATGAGCTTGCTCATATGATAAGTAGCGCCGGATTCAAGCCCGCACAGAGAGATACATTCTACAGAATAATCAACTACTTTTAACCGCTTTCCCAGCAATTGAGAGAATGATCGAGTGGGGCGCATAAAGCCGGAGAATGAACTTTGCCGATGACCGCTCGACCAGTGAGATTATCGATTATATGAGGTTCAATCACGTGCACTAGGTGTTCCGTTCGCTCCAGAATTTGCTGATTTCTTGCTTATAGAGAGCAGGGTCAAGCTGCCATTCCTTGATTTTTTTAAAGATTAGTAGGTGTTGCCTCTGAACTTGAACCGAATTAGGATCCCAGTCTGATTCGAGTGGCACCTCTCTTAAAAAGATTTCCTGAGAAATACACTGCTCGGCCTGTGTTCGATGTCCTCCAACCATGTGCGTTCTAACACACGTCAGCGAATCGGCAAACACTATTGCCATCTTGCCTTCAAAGCCTAACCTTCTAGCCGCACCGATTGCCAAAGCTTCAAATACGTTCCAGAATACCTCATTCACCTCAACGTCCAGATCCCGGAGCCTCTCCAAAAGCAATAGCGGCAGGACCGGTCTCTCATACCATATGACCCTGGGAATATCAGAGTATTCAAAATCTTCAGGTGAGAATTCTCCAATATCACCACACAGCAAAAGAGAATTACGAATCTCACCCCATAGCTTAGCCGCCAACTTTAGTTCTCTCTTTTTCATTTACCGTTAACCGGTCTTCACGACCTTCACTAACCAGGCATTTTCTTTAAAATCGACAACACACTCTATCGAATGGCAATATGTAAAAATATAATCAAAAAGCTCGTAGGCTGAGCTCGTATATACAGCCTTCATAACGAAATCGCTGATATCAAACTCGTCGAGGTCTTTATTTTCACAAGGTGATAACTCGAAATCTACACCGTCATCTTCACTAAACTCATCATTTTCTGCTATAAATGCCTTTAGATATCCCTGGTCGCCGTTCTTGCTTAATGCAAGCCGAAATGGCTTCATCTGACCTGCGGTCAAACTACGGGCCAGAAATTCATCGATTTCAGATATATGTATTCTTTGCTGTTTACCGTTCATTTGCATGTTTCAATTTCTCACAGATCCCCTTGAGGGAGAATCCAAAAATATAATAAATTTCTGAAATTTACTCATCCGTCATCCTCGAATGTTCCCCGCCAGCTACATGCGGGGACAAGCTTAATCGGGGATCCATCGGTTAATTTTTTATTTTCTTTGTCTTGATACAAGGAACAACCCTTCGATCCTTCGATGGAACTCAGGACTCAGAACAAGACCGTCCCGTATTGTCATTCCCGCGGATCGTAAGCGAGAATCCATGCCTTTATTTCTGGATCCCCGACAAAATCTCGGGGATGACATAACGACTAAAATATCTAATCCAACCACAACCCAATCTTTCTTAACGCTTCCGGAATTGATTGGCATTTTTGATGCATTAAGCTTATTGTCCCGGTATCTAACATCTACAGCAAACAGCAGAAACCCTTATAACAACCTGCTAGACATTAGCAAATTAACTTTTACGTAGATTCCCCATCTACGTACCAAAATAATCGAATCAATTAATGTAAAAACTTAACCGACCAAATATCTGATCAAGACCTTCAAATCCTTCTACCTGTCCCTACCCTTTCTCTCAGTCTTAATAACGCTTTGGTAGAGATCATAGTATAATTGGCTTGACCTTTTCCACGAGAAGTCTTGGTTCATCGCCCTTTGAATAATCTCTTCCAGCTCAGCCTTATTATCATATACAGAAAGAGCCCTGATGAGAGCATCAAGGAAACTAACCTTGGAAAATTCGTAAAAAACAAATCCATTGCCCTTTTCCTTCGAGGCAGTATAGTCTACCACCGTATCAGCCAGTCCGCCTGTCCCTCTTACAATCGGAATACTCCCATATCTCAAGGCAATAAGTTGTCCAAGGCCACACGGTTCGTATCGTGACGGCATCAGGAAAAAATCACACCCTGCATATATTTTTCTGGCCAATTCGTCATTAAACCCCAAGACAACCGACAAGCTGTTTTTGAATCTATTTCGTGCGGCTACAAGCATCCTCTCATACCTTTCTTCGCCATCTCCAAGTATTACCACCTGATATCCAAGGTCAAAAATCTGAGCCAGGGAATCAACGATCAGGTCTGTCCCCTTCTGTTCAGTTAGTCTCGAAACGATTCCGAGGAGGGGCTGATCATCCTTCGGCGTAAGTCCGACTTCCTTTATGAGCTCGGTCTTATTTATAGACTTGCCGCCTATCTGTGACACATCGTAATTTCTATAAAGGGCTCGATCTGTTTGGGGATTCCATTCGTCGTAATCGATGCCGTTCAGAATGCCGATCACATTATTTGAGTCCTGAGATATAGACCTGAGAATACCATCCAATCCATATCCATATTGTGCTGTTTTTATCTCCTCAGCATAGGTTTGACTAACAGTGGTTACACAGTCCGAATATGTGATCCCACCCTTTAAAAGATTAACCTTGCCATAAAACTCGATGCCATGAGGGGTGTATAAAAACCAAGGCAACCCAAATTTGTCCAGAATGTCTTTATTAAATTGCCCCTGGAAAGCAAGGTTATGGATAGTAAAAATTATTTTCGAGTCCCTGAAAAAAGGATCGTCCTTCAGACGCTTCCTCCATTTAAGACAGATGGGGACAAGGGAGGTCTGCCAATCGTGACAGTGAATGATGTCGGGCCTGAAATTAAGTGTTTTGGCTATTTCAAGCGCTCCCAAAGACAGGAAGCCAAACCTCAAATCATTATCGTCATAATCGCCTTCAGTTGCGGTGTAAATATGTTCGCGGTCATAAAGTGCATCATTTCTAAGTAAATAGACCGTCACCCCATGTATCGTTATTTCATGTACTTCTCCTTTGACAGGAAGCCAGTCAATACAAGTAATAATCTCTTCCTTCAAACGATTAGATCTCAGCTTCAAGCTCTTTATATTTTCCCTGGCATCTCGATAAAAGGGGATGACCACCCTAACATCGCACCCCAAATCTATCAGCTTTCTTGGCAAAGCCCCTATAACATCGGCAAGGCCGCCCACCTTGGCGATAGGTTCCATTTCAGGTGAGATAAAAAGAATGTTCAAATTGTTTTACCCCTCCACCGGTGTTTTCGGGGAAACACAATCCATATAACAGAGCATAGGTTGTAAAAACACAAATTGACCTGATTTTTCATAGAATTTCAGAATACAACCTGGAGGTAACTTAAAATAATCGTTCAACCACCTCCAGTGCCCTCAGCATTCATCGTCAATTTTTCAATAACGGTCTTTGACCTACTAAACGTTGCTTCCCTATCAAAAAAACCATCCCTGCCAATCAAGTCACTCGATAGACCCACAATTGTAGCACCCGCATTTAAAAAATCAGTGAAGTTCTCAACCGTTACTCCACCCGTGGTCATTATTTCAATAAATGGCAGCGTTTCCTTTATCGCCTTTACGTAGGAAGGGCCTCCAATGGATTTGATCGGGAATATCTTTACCATGTCCGCGCCGAGCTTCCATGCATTCACTATCTCCGATGAAGTGAGGGCGCCCGCTATTGCGACTATATCTCTCGATTTAACATAAGAAACTATCTTCCCATCGGTATGTGGGGAAACTATGAACTTTGCCCCAGATTCAACGGCTATCTCGGCCATTTCCCGGCTTAGAACCGTTCCCGCTCCAATTAGGCAGTCTTTTTTCGCCGCTAGGTCCGCCAAAAGATCTTCGACATTGGGAAAAGAAAAGGTGATCTCAATAAGCTTTATGCCTCCGCAGATACATGCCTCTGCCATCTCCCTAGCCCTTATAGCATCCTCGGCTCGTATCACCGAAACCACCTTATATTTCTTCAACGCCTCGAGAACCTTCATATTTGATGCATCAACGAATACGGATTCCTGCTTCCAACGAGAGGCATCGATAAAAGTTTAATCGAACCTAAGATGCTATGTTTATACCTCTTAGAAGCAAGAAGATTCAGGTAAATATATTCTTTATAATTTAAACATCAAATAAACCACTTCTGTACCTTTTTAGCGATAACATTTTCTTTGGACTAGCATTTTTTATAATTTTAATTAAAATTTTATATAATTACTCATATGCAACAAGAAATCGGGCTAGCTGAAGAAAAGGTAACTTCATTTATTAACCGATGTAAAAAACTCGGGATCAAGGTTACTCCGCAGAGAATTGCAATCTATAAAGAACTTGCAGACACCGATGAACATCCCAGCACCGAAACCATTTATAAAAAGATCTTGAAATATTACCCAAATATTTCACTGACCACTGTTTATAGGACGCTTGAGACTTTTGAGAAATTAGGCTTGGTCTCCGTCGTAAACGTTCTTTACAATGCCGCCCGATACGACGCAAATTTAGAACCCCACCATCACCTGGTATGCGTCGTGTGTAAGAAGGTAGAGGACTTTTATGATGATTCACTCGCGAATCTAACCATTCCCCAAAAGGCCTTACTGGAGTATAAGCTGGTCGGATATACAATCCAACTCAACGGAATCTGTTCCGATTGTCGAAACAAATAATCCTGAATTTCAAATTTTTGGAAACGGATTCTCCATTCTTTCTAACTTAAAATTAGTCTCTCGAACAATCATTCAAACTAATAATTCGATTCTCCCTCGACCAAATTGTAGTGAGTTCAGACGAAGGGCCGTAGACAGGTTGCTCGTAACAATTGGGGTCCTTGGGGAGGTCACGAGTCCCTTCGGCATTGCTCAGGGCAGACTTGCCCGTGCCAATTGACCGTCCCACCAGCAAGACTGGTGGGCTACCCGTTTTGGCGGGACAGGGACTGGTGGCTTAGCCGTGTTAAATGAATGATAATACGGCGCGAGATATTCAAGATCGAACAAATATGGTCCTTGCTTCATTGCAAGTATCTTCCCATAGTTATAATATAGATCAGTGAGATCCGACCGCATGAATAGAATAAAGTTTGGCATTGTGGCACCTGCCGGAGAAAACCCGAAAAGGCTTCTCGATTTTATTGTGCGTGCAGAGGGGGCAGAATTTGACAGCTTCTGGGCTGGAGATCATATGGTCTTTATGAGACCGGTCGCCTACGATGTGTTATCCACAATTACTGCCGCGGCTCTGACGACAAGAAAAATACAAATGGGCTCTATTTCAGATGCACATAAATACCACCCCGCCGTGCTTGCTCAGCGTCTTGCGACAATAGATCATTTGACAGATGGAAGGTTCATCCTGGGGCTTGGGCTCGGAGAGGCGATGAATCTCGACCCTTTTGGCATCAAGTGGGATAAGCCATTGTCACGCATGGTTGAGTCAATCAAACTTATTAGAATGCTCTGGGAAAAGGAGAAGCCTTTCGACTTTGAAGGTGAATTCTTCAGATTTGAAAAAGCCATTCTCGGTTCGAAGCCAACAAGAGGGAAGGTTCCTATCTACATAGCAGCACACCGTGAAAGAAGTCTACGAGTCGCGGCCGAGATGGGCGACGGTTGGATAACCCTCCCCCAACCCCCCGTCCTGTTTTCCAAAAGGCGAAAACAGGTGGAGCAGCGGAGAGTAAGTTCCGGGAAAAACCTAAATCATTTTGATAAATGCCTGTACATCTTCATTTCAATCGCCAATGATAAAGAGTCGGCATTTAAACCCTTAGAACACTTGAGACATACATTAATTTGGTCAGAGCTTTACGAAGAAGCCTACAATGTAAAGCTACCAGAAGAATTTAAAGGCTTCAGCTACATGGATGTGGTTACCACTGATGAAATTTCTAAGAAAAAACTAGCAGATTTAGGAAAGTATTTTTCTAAGGAGTCAGTATTTGATTTTACGCTTTCAGGGTCCGCAGAGGATTGCATAAAAAGAATCGAGGAATACATCGATGCCGGAGTTAACCATTTTCTCATCCACAACTTCAGCGCAGATCCCGATTGGAGTTACAAGGTTTTAACAGAGCGAGTGATTCCATTTTTTAGGTAATTTTAAAACAGCGATTGGGAGGAGATACACCATGAACATTCCTGAAGGGCTTAATGTCGCATTGAACTTCGGTCTTCTCGACTCGATATTTACAAGGCGGTCGAGAAGGTTTGGACTCGGTATGGAGATAAAGGACGGAACGCTGAAACATAAATCTAGGTTTGAACCGATACCCCTCACAGAACTGGAGGAGGCCTTTCTAATTTGGGCGGGCACCGGTTTGACGGGACTTTCACTCGGAGACCTCCCACGAACCGGAATCTCCTGGCTATTTCAATGGACAGGACGCTCCTGGCCTTGTTCATGTAACTCCCACTCGACTGAGCTCTTTTATACAAACGATAATGGGGTTTACATGATAAAACTTTTTAACCTCATGCCCGACCCTGGTGAGACGTCTATTTTCCCGGGAAAATCGGAGGAGGAAAAACTGGCGAAGGTACTTCAGCTTTTTAGGAAAAGCCAGATAAAGCTTCAGGATGGAAGAGCAGAACTACCAAAAGGCGAACCGGGGCTTTTTGATTTCAACGCCTGGAATACGAATAAACCCGGAACGACATTCTTCGTACCGGTCACAAACATAACGGTTGAATACATGGTACTCCTCTTCATCTACTTTGGCGCTAAATATGGGTTTAACATAATTGACGAGTTAAATGGTGGGCGGTCCTGCGGCTTGGATAAATGGATCAAAAAGGGTTATATAAGAAACGATGTGAGGATGTCCCTATTCGACCTGGAACTCAGGGTACTGACGACGCTAAATGTCGAACAGGCCTTTATTTGTCAGAATATGAACCTCGCCCTCCAGTCACTAGGACTTGGCGGATGGGCATTTACAGGACTACTCCCTCACTACGCCCTCGGATTGGACCCTTCCTACAAAGGGCTGGGGTTTCGATTCGTAAAGCCCGAGAAAACCCTCCGGAGCATACCAAGTCCTATTCCTGTTGGAAGGGACGGTCTCTTCGAAGCGCTTTGCCCGCCCTATGTCAAGGACATGAGAGAGGCTGTTGATAAATTTCTAAAGGTAAGAGGTGAATTCTGGAAAGAAGAAAATCCCTACCCATATCAAGACCCAAAGGGGGTCCTTGAAGATGAATACCACCCATCAGACGAGAGGATCGAGATCGTCAAAGACTTCTGTAGCTATGTCTACGAAAACTACGGGAGATTTCCTGCATTTCTTGATCCCATGTTTGTAAGACTTGTCTTTCAGGCACATCACCTGGATCTTGAATTTTATGATAAATACTATACTGAAGGTGCTTACACCGACATACATAAGAACCACTTCATGCTTTGGCACCCAGAGCTTGTGGAATGATGCAGGATGCACGATCCATGATGCATGATGCAGGATTCAGGATGCATGATGAAGGCAACACATGTGTGATAATGGATATATAATTTGCTGGGGACATTATGATCACTTCAAGTTGAATCCCTGTGCCTGAATCGTAGATAATGAAAAGACCAAAATCATTCAAAGACCTTGATGTATATCTACTCTCAAAAGAGCTATCAATTACGATCCATGCATTGACAGTTGAAGATTTACCAAGATTGGAAATGTACGAAGAGGGTAGTCAAATAAGGCGATCTTCAAAATCGGTAGTTTCTAATTTGGCCGAGGGATTTGGTAGAAGAAGATATAAAAATGAATTCATACAGTTTTTAACATATTCTATTGCTTCCTGTGACGAAACCAAAGTGCATCTGGAGATACTTCACGAAACAGGCTCCCTCAATAAAGAACTGTTTGAAAATCTCTTTGATAGGTACGAAGAATTGGGAGCGAAACTATTTAATTTTAGAGAAGCAGTCATAAAAGGTCATCGAACATCTTGAATCGTGCATCCTGAATCCTGCATCATGTCATATCTACAACGTAAATCTCTTGCCCTCTTTGATGTATCTCTCTTGAGCTTCTTTAATTATTTTTATTGCCGATTCACGATCTTCCCAGCCCTCCACCCCTGTCTTCTTTTTCTCCAATTCTTTGTAAATAGTAAAGAAATGCTCAATCTCCTTCAAAAGATGCGGAGGAATGTCCGAAAGCTCTTTTATGTAGTTCCAATTCGGATCTGAAACCGGTACACAAAGGATTTTTTCGTCTGGTCCCTTCTCATCCCACATCCTGAAGAGCCCAACAGGCTTTGCCTCGATTATGCAGCCGGGAAAAGTAGGCTCCCATACCAATACCAATGAATCGAGCGGATCTCCATCCGTACCCAGGGTATTCACGATAAATCCGTAATCGCTGGGATAATGGACAGACGAAAACAGCATCCTGTCCAGCTTGATCACCTTATTATTTACGTCATACTCATACTTATTCCTACTCCCCTTCGGTATTTCAATCATCACTGTTACAATCATATCTTCCTTCACTTGGTTCGAGGGCGAACTTGCCATACCTGATTTCCTCTAATTTTCCGATATCGCTATTGAAATCTATGCCAAAAGCACATCTCAGAAGATGTACTTGCGGATTATTTTCTCCATTAATTTAATACACATTAAGATGAAAATGTAAATACTGGTAAATAAATCAAACGCGATTTAAGCGGTTATGTAGGGCTCGATAGCAGGCTTAAAAAAGCAATAAGTTCGGGGACTAATGTGGGAAATGAGGAACAATACGCCGGCTTTTAACAGCACCGGTAACACTATTAATTATTTTTAGCTAACGGTTATAATGAATATTTAATTCACGGCAGGAATATAACCGGTCCTAAATAGTATAATTTTGCAGGATCCTGAATGAGTAAAGACAATCATTAATCATCTAAACTGAAATGAAAGAAGAGATTTATAAATTTTTCGAATTTTTAATAGCGTTTTTTAAACAAATAGGTTTCGCAGGGTCTTTCGATATAGCTTTTATGTCGCTACTAATTTATTCGGTTCTCCTTTGGTTTAAAAAAACAAGGGCAGGATTTGTACTTTCCGGAATAATCATAATAAGCATAATATACCTTCTCGCCCGTCAGTTCAATCTAGTCCTGACTTATTCAGTTCTTCAAGGTTTTTTCGCCGTAATCATAATAGCTGTAATTGTGATTTTTCAAGAAGAGCTAAGACGGCTTTTTGAAAGGATAGCTGTTTTGGGGTTAAACCCAACATTTAATAAGGGCTCAAAATCCAAAGACTATCCAGGAGACGTGCAGATATTGCTGAAAACCCTTAGTGATTTTGCCAATAATAGAGTAGGAGCACTAATAGTTCTTCCAGGAAGGGATATAATAGATTTGCACCTTGAAGGCGGAGTTGAATTAAACGGCGACTTAAGCGAACCGCTCTTGAAGAGCATTTTTGACCCTCATTCAATAGGTCATGACGGTGCAGTCATCATAGAGAATGGAAAAATTACGATGTTTGCTGTTCATCTACCCCTATCAAGGAATTTTCAACAGCTACGTTATCATGGTACTAGACATGCCGCAGCCTTAGGTTTATCAGAATTCACCGATGCACTATGTTTGGTCGTTTCGGAAGAGCAAGGGATAATCTCTGTAGCTCGTAATGGAATTCTGAAGCAGGTAGGTTTCGAGCAATTAAGCCTTATTCTTCACAAATTTTATGAAGACATACATCCGCCTAGCAAGACTGCAGTGTTGAATGACTTCTTGGTGAAAAATTTTAAAGAAAAGGTTATAGCCGTTATTTTGACCGTCGCACTCTGGTTTGTACTCGTATATGGGTCTGGATTGGAATATGAATCATTTCTGGTGCCAATTCAGACCGCTCCGTTACAATCGAAATATAAAATTTCCGAAGTAGAACCCAAGGAGGTCAAGGTAACATTTTTAGGTCCCAGGCGATCCTTCTTTCTCACAAGTGATAGTGAAATTTCCTTGATACTGAATCTACCTAATGTCACCGCCGGGCTCAAAACCGTAACTATATCAGACTCTAACATTAATTTCCCAAAAGGCCTCACAGTAGAAAAAATAGAACCACCAAGGGTAAAAATAAAAGTAGACAAAATCACTGATTGATTGAGATCAGCTGATTGGACCTTTGGCGGTAAGTTGGAGGTGTTGAGATTATGAATGGAAACAGTCCCTTACTACCATATGTTCAAAAATTTTTTGAATATGATCCGCTTACAGCGACTCGCGCACTCGAAACGATGGACGAAGATGAAGCAATTGAAATTTTAAAAAATCTTCCACCGTCAGTCTCAATAAAGATCTTCAGCAATCTCCAAGTTAATTATGCTGCAGCTTTACTGAAGGAAATTCCAACTAATACATTTAAGGAAATTGTTGAGAACCTGAGCCCAGAACAGGGAGCAGCTATCATAGTGAACATTCCTGAAGACATACGGAAAAGGCTTTTGGAATGCCTATCAAATAAAACCAGAAACATGATTCAAGAGCTCCTGATATTCCCCGTAGACAGCGCCGGAAGTATTATGACAACCAACTTTATAGCCTTTCACACGGGTATAAAGGTCAAAGATGCTATACAAAGAATACGATCATTAACTTTCCAAAAACAGACCTCATCATATGTGTACGTCATAGACAACCAGAATCGCCTGGTCGGCGTCTTGAATATGCGCGACCTCCTGTTAGCATCCCCAGAGGCAAGGCTTGAATCGGTAATGATAAAGGACGTATTTACTATAAATGCATTTACCGACCGCGAGGAAGTAGCCGATCAGCTTTCATCTAGAAGGTACTTTGGCGCCCCGGTGGTGGATAATGAGAATAAATTGCTGGGAATTGTTAAATCAGATCAATTGCTTAGCCATGTGCAGCAGGAGGCTACAGAAGATATACAGAAGATGTTCGGAGCGGGCGGGAATGAGCGAGCATATTCGTCGATATGGTTCTCGCTTAAAAAGCGATTGCCATGGCTTCATATCAATCTTGCAACAGCTTTTTTGGCAGGCTCGGTGGTCTCTCTTTTCCAGGGCACAATCGCGAAGATGGCAGTCCTGGCTGTGTTTCTTCCCGTAATCGCGGGACAAGGTGGGAATGCCGGTCTTCAATCCCTCGCTGTTGTGATGAGGGGTCTTGTCATGAGGGAAATTTCACCAAACAATGTGCCTACGCTACTCATAAAAGAAGCAAAGATCGGAATATTCAATGGACTAATAATTGGGTTTGTCACGGCATTAATCTCTTGGCTATGGAAGGGAAACCCTTATCTTGGTTTAGTTATTGGTCTTGCCATGATTGTTACGCTGATCGTAGCCGGATTAGCGGGCGCAATAATCCCTATTACGATGAAGACATTTGGTCTGGACCCAGCTCAGTCCTCCAGCATCATATTGACCACGGTCACAGATGTTGTTGGGTTCTTCGTGTTTCTTAGCTTTGCCGTAATATTTCAGAGTTACCTGATATGACAATCGCACTAACATCGCTCTTTTTTTAGTTAACTCATAACGAACATAATACGAGAAAGATGGAAATAACTAGATTGAGACAAGACGCGATAAAGATATTCAAGCATGGTATAGAGTCGGTCGACCCTGCCAACGCAATTAAACTTAATGTGGCGGTCGAAGGTAACAGATTAGATGTTCACGGGAAGATATACGACCTTTCAGCATATGAAAACATCTTTATCATTGGCATGGGCAAAGCCTCTGCTGCAATGGCCAAGGCGATCGAAGATTTATTGGGCAACAGGATAAAGGGAGGAATGGTAAACGTTAAATACGGACACACCGTCCCACTTAAGATTGTCAGGGCAAATGAAGCCGGCCATCCGGTGCCGGACCAGGCGGGGCTGGCAGGTACAAATCAAATTCTACGATTACTAAAACAAACCGGAGAAAAGGACCTGGTCTTTTGCTTGATCTCTGGCGGTGGTTCAGCTCTGCTGCCCTGTCCGGCTGAGGGCATAACCTTAGAAGACAAGCAGCGCTTAACTCAAGCGTTACTGGACTGTGGCGCCACCATACATGAGATTAACGCACTTCGTAAACAGATATCAAAAGTCAAAGGTGGGAGATTAGCAAGACTTGTTTACCCCTCAACCTTGATCTCGTTGATACTGTCAGACGTCATCGGAGATAATTTAGACAGCATAGCCTCGGGTCCTACTGCACCGGATAAAACTACATTCGCAGACTGTCTCAATATACTTGAAAAGCACAAGATACATGGGGATATTCCCAGCTCGATTCTTGAATACGTGGAAAAGGGACGCCGTGGTGAAGTTGGAGAAACGCCGAAGGCCGATGATCCAATATTCGTAAGAACTCAAAATGTCATCATCGGAAGTAATAAACAAGCGTTAAGCGCTGCGAAGGAGAAAGCAGATAAGCTTGGATATAACACTCTTATTCTCTCTTCATTCATTGAGGGTGAAACGACGGAAGTAGCAAAGGTTCATGCAGCGATAGCAAAAGAAATTCTGAGTACTGGAAATCCGGTTGGCCGGCCGGCATGTGTCGTGTCAGGTGGTGAGACTACGGTTAAAATCAAAGGAAGCGGTTTAGGCGGGCGCAATCAGGAATTCGCGCTGGCGGCGGCCATTGCAATCGACGGATTAGAAAAAGTAGCAATACTGAGTGCTGGCACCGATGGTACCGATGGCCCCACCGAGGCCGCGGGTGCGATAGCAGACGGGTCAACTATAAGACGATCCAAGAAATTAGGAATGGTCGCGGAAAAATATCTCAGAGAGAATAATTCCTACAATTTTTTCAAGCCCTTAGGAGACTTGGTCATTACAGGTCCAACGAATACGAACGTGATGGATTTGAGGATTATTATGGTATCATAAAGGTTTATTCATTATTCTTAAAATATTATCATTTGATTCCCCCCCCCTAAAACTTATGAATATTTAGGGTAAGTTTATTGATAATTTATACGGAAACGACCAATTCAGGAGTTATTTTATGATGGCTATCAAGAAATATGGTTCAGCCCTCAGGGAAAACGTACACATGTGGGTTGATAAGATTAAATCGGTCGATATCTTGGTTGGAATTCCATGTTATAACACCGAAGATACGCTTGGTTTTGTCATTGAGCAGGTTGGTAAGGGATTAGCCCAGCACTTTCCGAATCATAAATCTGCAATATTTGTCAGTGACGGAGGCTCTCTTGATGACACACGGGAACATGCATACGAAGCATCTATACCTGAAAACATTCAGAGAAGGGTCACAATCTATCGGGGGCTTCCAGGAAAGGGAACGTCGTTTAGAGCCGTCTTTGAATTAGCTTTGATCTTAAAGGCGAAGGCAATTGCCGTATTTGATGCAGATTTGAGAAGTATAACGCCAGAATGGGTAAAATTAATGCTTGAGCCCATTATCAATAATTCGGCAGGGTTCGTCGCTCCCTATTACCGGAGGCACAAGTTCGACGGAACAATAACTAATCAGATTGTATATCCAATGACCAGGGCCCTATACGGCGTCGATGTGCGACAGCCGATCGGCGGTGACTTTGGTTTTTCTCCTGAGTTAGCAGCGTTTTATGTGAAAGAAGATGTATGGGATACAGACGTTGCCAGATTCGGAATCGACGTCTGGATGACGACATGTGCCATTAATCAAGGATTTAAAGTTGTCCAAACATACCTTGGCACCAAGATTCACAATGCCAAGGATCCCGCTACAGACCTAGGTCCAATGTTTAGACAGGTAGTCAGCACACTTTTCTATCTCATGGGTAAATATGAGAGCAACTGGGAAAGGAATAATCAATTTAGAGCCATTCAGATAAATAATAAGAAGGAGGAAGAGCCTGAACTGGAACCGGTTTCGGTCAGTCTCGAAAATCTGCATGACGAGTTCGTAGAAGGTTACAAGCATTTTCGACCGATGTATCAGGAGATCCTGGATGATGAAACCATGGGTAGGCTAGACAAGATACACGAGAGCTGGAGTAATGGAAAAGAGGAGGTCTTTGATTCAGATCTCTGGAGCAAAATACTATATGACTTCGGATACGTATATCAGCTTTGGCAAAGAAATAAGCGTCGGCTTGCCGACATTGTTACTCCATTATATTTTGGACGCACTAGAAGCTACTGCCAGCAGGTGATGGAAATGGACAGCTATGAGGCCGAAAAAGTTGTACAGGAGCAAGCCCGGATCTTTGAGCGCAACAAACCTTATCTACTTAAACGATTCTCACTCTGGGAGGAGTGAAGAAACCGTTCTCGTATTATCAATTCGGCGATAAAAGAATAAATTTATAGATTATCTATTCCTCTTTTGATTTCGATGATCCTACTGAGTCAAGCCATTCTCCGAGCTTTCGTCCCGCAAGCTCACGACCTCCCAGGCCAAAAGATATTGCAATAGCCACTGCAACTGCGCCAAACAAGATCGCGAAAGCCAGGTTTATAATCTCATTTGCAAGACCCATCTGCCTTAAAGCCATTGCCACGGACAAAATTAATATCGAAACTCTTGCCGAAAACGCCAATAATCCAGCCTGAGATGCTGAGCTCGATCGTATGACGTTTGAAGCCAGATCGGAAAGATATAGACCTATGCCAAAAATTATGAGTCCTACCACAATGTGACCGGCAAATACAAGAAACCGTGATACCAAAGCGGCCAAGCCCGCGAATCCTAGAATCTCAAAAGACTGCATAACCGCAAAAATGATGATCGCCACAAGTATCAGAAAACCAACAATGGCAGAGGGTGATTTTTCACCCTTAGAAGGCTTCTTGCCAATGCCTAACCTGGCCATGATAGAATCAAAACCCACACTACCAAGTAGATTCGTGATTAAACCGGCCACCACCCTTCCTATTACATATGCAATTATCAAAACCAAAATTGAGGCGAATATTGCCGGAAGTTTCCCTAAAATTGTGTTCAACATATTACTTGCAGGTTGAGTAAGCGCACCTAGTTGTAGAGCATTCAGTGCGGCAATCAACACCGGGATCAGAATTAAAACATAAATAACAATTCCGACTGCATATGAGAGATTCTTTGTGCCAAGCACACGATCGATTCCTACTCTATCACCGAGCCTGTCTGTTCCCATGGCTGCAAGTAAATTAGTTGTTATTCTTTGCACAACCCGTGCAAGAAACCATCCAATTGCAAGGATCAATGCCGACGTGAGTATATTTGGCAAGAATGATAAAATCTTAGTGACCATGCTGTTTACGGGATCAAGAAGACCTTGAAGCGCGAGTGCATTTAATACGGCTGGAAGAAAAAGTAGAAAGACCAACCAGTATGCAATTTCAGAAAAGGTTCTTGATAGGGGCACGATCTTCGTTTTTTCCAAGTCGGCCTGAGTAGAAAATTTTTCATCAAGTTTAGTGGCCCCGATGATGCGTAGAATCAAAAGTCTAAGCAAACTCGCAATAACCCATGCTACAACCAACAACAGACCAGCGGCATAGAGGCGTGGCAGATATTCCAAAACCACGGTCAATAGACGGTTAAGTGGTTCGGTTATCAGAGTTATGCCGAGGACCTGAAAGAAGGCAACCAATACAAAGAGCAACAGTATAAAGAAGATGCCCTTAGATATTTTACCCGCTGTGTCAATGCCCTGCTCTGTATCCTCTCCGGTTATCCAACGTACAATTTTCCTGTCTAACTGAGTACGATTAAGCCCCCTTCGGATCATCGCAGTGATGAGCTTTGCAACAAACCATCCAATTATCAGGACGGCAATTGCAGCTACTATTCTTATCAGATAGGACAAAATGAGTTGCCCTGCTGCTATGGTATCTGGCATAGTAACACCCCCTGTTCGGATTTTCTCTATTTCTTAATCTCTTGACTTATTGAAGTAGAGAAACATTTTTGAAAATTCAAAGGCTTGGAGAAGATTGAATAATGGATACCCCATCAAAACCTATTATGTCAAATTTATCATTACTTTGTCAAGTGTTAACACCGATTTATTAATAGCTTTCTAGAATTCTCGACAGTAAATAGGTACACCTTCACACACATTTCGTAAAAACAAACAGCTTTTTGTATTGCGTATCATTATTGCGGTGGGGCTGTTCCGGTCTAATTTACAATACCAATTGGGGGAATCTCTTTTTTGGGAGGTATCGTCGTCATGGACACTTATGCGCCGTTACTACCTTATGTGAGAAAATTCTTAGTATGATTCACTGACTGCGACACATGCTTTAGAAGCTATGCCCGAGGGCGAAGCAGTCAAGATATTAACTACCCCACCCCCTTCACTTTCAGCAGGAGTCTTCAAAACCCTTCAAGTAAATCAAGCAGCAGCACTACTTTAAAGAGCTTCCAAAAGATACGTTTAGGGAAATAGTGAAACATCTCGATCCGGCTCAATCTTCAAGCATAATTCTTACGACGGTCACGGATGTAATCGGGTTTTTTGCATTTCTCGGGTTTGCGGTAATATTTCAGAATCTTCTCATATAAGTTATAATAGGCTAGCACGAAACAGCTAAGCATTAAACGACAATCCAAGTAAATGAATTTCTCATATTAAAAACAGGTAATTTTATATCCAAATTTTTCTTAGTAACCTGAAAAATTTTTCAAAATGGGGGGAAATCCAATGACTAACGTCGCATCAAAGTTTCTAAACCCGGCTTTTTTAGACAAACTCGTCGACCAATTCGCCGCCTGGAGTATGACCTCAGGCACCAGGATAATCTTAATCATAATAGGTGCTTTTCTGATCCTGAAATTTTTTTACATCATAATTGGAAGAATCGAGAAATTAATAGAAAGTCGTGAAAGAGAAGTCATAGCCGCAATAGAAACTGAAAAAAGGTTAGCTACCCTTGGCAACCTAATGAGGAAAGCAGCCCTTATAGCTGTGCTGTTAATCTCACTAATGATGATTCTTCGAGAAGTGGGAATGGATATAGCGCCGATCATAGCAGGTGCTGGTATCGTAGGATTAGCGGTTGGCTTTGGAGCACAGAACCTTGTACGGGACATTATAAGTGGATTTTTTATCATCCTGGAAAACCAGATTCGTGTTGGCGACGTGGGTGAAATCAATGGAACGGGTGGACTCGTAGAAGAGATTAATCTAAGGACAATTGTGATTCGAGACTTAGGGGGAATCGTACATATATTTCCTAACGGAACTATAAATACATTATCCAACATGAGTAAAGGATGGTCCCGATACCTAGTCGACGTGGGTGTCGCTTACAAGGAAAATGTGGATGATGTCATGAAGGTGCTGGGCGAAATTGGAGACGGTTTATCTAAGGATGAGCACTTTGGGTCACTTATACTGGAACCACTTCAAATTCTTGGCGTCGATGACTTTGGTGATTCACAAGTGACGATCAAATGCATGATCAAGACGCTGCCATTAAAACAATGGGAAGTAGGTAGGGAGCTCAGAAGGAGAATTAAGAACACCTTTGACGAAAAAGGAATCGAAATTCCTTTCCCTCATTTAAGCCTTTATTTCGGCGAAGCAAGTAAGCCATTTAATCTAAATGTAAATCAGACCGATGCATCTAAACCAGCTTGAATTGATAAACTATCGGGCATTGAATCTTCACTCCGGAAATTTTATTCATGTGGCGATCGAAAGTGAATTCGTCTGTCAAAACACCTAATAGCTCATATGCTCGATAGCTTGAAACATCCACTGGAAGAAAAATCTAGACGCAGATTTGATAAGAAATAAGAAGAATATTTCGTCGACACACTAAATAGAACATTGAATGGATCCCTGGCGCAGATCAGAGGAATCATATCAATTCATTATTCAAAATGCGTTACATCTACTAGGAGAAATTACAGCATTCAATCAAAGTTCACTGAGTTAAACTGCTCTCCATTAACAAATAGATTTACAGTGCCGAAAATCCCCTTCTTTGCATTGACCAACCCCACAATCACGTCACCCAAATCGGAAGCGAGTTTATTTATTAACGGTTCATCAATGCCACCATCAGGCTCCTCTTCGACATCCATTGTTAAGTTTATTGTAAGCTTAGGCAAACCAACCTCCCTATTAGAAATTTTTATCACGCCGAATTCTTAGGTTACCCACGAATAAAAATCAAATAAAACTCACAAAACTCATCTAGTTCCTAAGAGCCGCACACAAAGATTACCGATGAAGCTTATGAGCGGAAGGTTAACCTTTTCAAAATTCAGAATTAAAGTAAAATTCTAAACCAATGATCTAATATGACAATGGCTGGAAGAGGAATTGGTATTGTCGAGGAACTATATTAAAAAGACCTGAAGCATTTTTGATGTCAACACCGAAGTCAAAAAACAGAAAGAGGAAATTGAACGCGCAGATATAGTTATCGGGACTCCGGGCTTCAACAATTTGAACAGTTGAACCACCATTTATTGTGGCGACTGAAGAAAAAATAAAACGATTGGCTTATATTCCATATTGAAATGAACATTAAATCTTACGATCCCGAAGGGCATTATGATGAGCTGTTCGAGGCTCGGGGTACACCGCGTGCTGGAACGAAAATCCTTATAGACCGATTACAATCCTTTCCAGAGGGGGAGTTACAGAAGAGACAAAGGGCTGCCGAGGTAGCACTCTTTAACATGGGAGTTACATTCACTGTCTACGGCAATGAATCAGGGATAGAGAAAATTTTTCCCTTCGACATAATACCTCGCATTATAGAGCCTGACGATTGGGAACTGATAGAGAGAGGATTAAAGCAGAGAATTTATGCCCTTAACCTATTCATCGATGATATCTATAATGACCAGAAGATAATCAAGGACGGAGTAATCCCGACTGAGCTCTTAGTCGGAGGAAAATGCTTTCACAAACAATGCATGGAGTTGCAGCCTGCTAAAGGGATTTGGTGTCACATCGCCGGTATCGACATAGTTCGTGATAGAGATGGACAGTTCTATGTTCTAGAGGATAATCTAAGATGCCCGTCTGGAGTGTCCTATGTCTTAGAGAACAGGCAGGTCCTGAAAAGAACTTTCCCGCTTGTCTTTGAAGCATCAAAGGTACGACCCGTGGATGATTACCCGGAACGGCTTTTGGAAACGCTGCAATACATTTCCCCCTCCATGGCTGAGGCAGCAAATGTAGTTCTCCTTACACCTGGAATATACAACTCCGCCTATTTTGAGCATTCGTTCCTAGCCCAGCAAATGGGCATAGAACTCGTTGAGGGCAGCGACCTGGTCGTTTCAGACGGTTCTGTCTTCATGAGAACAACGACGGGTTTCAAAAGGGTTGACGTAATATACAGAAGAATAGACGACGATTTCCTGGATCCTTCAGCGTTCCGAAGCGATTCGATGTTGGGTGTGGCGGGAATCATGGATGTGTATAAATCTGGTCGTGTTGCAATGGCGAATGCCCCTGGCACGGGAATCGCCGACGACAAGGTGATATATGCCTATGTTCCCAAGCTCATCAAATATTACACGGGTGAGGAACCCATTTTACCCAATGTGCCGACATACGTATGCTGGGAGGAAAAAGAGCGTAAACACGTATTGGAAAACCTCGGTAAATTTGTCGTCAAGTCTGCTAATGAATCCGGAGGGTATGGAATGCTGATTGGGCCTCATTCAAGTACCAATCAAGCGCACGATTTTGCCCTGAGGATCAATAAAAATCCACGCAACTATATTGCTCAACCAACTCTTACCCTTTCGCGCGTACCCGTCTTGGTTGGAGATCACCTCGAAGGGCGACACGTGGATCTGCGCCCCTATGTCCTGTATGGAAAAGATATCTACGTCATTCCTGGGGGTCTAACTAGGGTAGCTTTAAAAAAGGGATCTCTGGTTGTTAATTCATCTCAAGGAGGGGGAAGTAAGGATACATGGGTGCTCGACAGGACGAATTATTAGATCGATTTGACCAAATGTTTGACGAATCTGAGATTGAAAGACAAGTAACAAAACTAAATAAAGTTCATCAGATGAAATATTATGCTTAGCCGTGTTGCTGATTCAATATATTGGATGAGTCGGTATATCGAACGGGCAGAAAATGTAGCCAGATTTATCGATGTCAACACTCATCTTATTCTTGATCTCCACGTAGAGGCTGAAGAACAATGGGAGCCGCTCGTTATAACAACGGGAGACAGAGAAATCTTCTATGAACATTACGGCGCGCCGACAAGGGAAAACGTCATACAATTCCTTACCTTTGACAATAAAAATCCCAACTCCATCCTGTCAACACTTATCAAAGCGCGGGAGAACGCCAGGACTGTCAGAGAGATTATATCCTCTGAGATGTGGGAGCAAATTAACAAATTCTACTTCATGGTTCGAGATGCTATGTCAAACAATGAAGCCACCAAGAATACACACGATTTCTACACAAAGGTTAAATTGGAAAGCCACCTATTTACCGGATTAACAGATACCACCATGTCTCATGGCGAAGCATGGCATTTTTCAAGGCTTGGACGGTTGCTTGAGAGAGCAGATAAGACATCACGAATACTTGATGTCAAGTACTTTATTCTGCTGCCAAGACCCGATGATGTGGGAAGCCCTTTTGACAATCTCCAATGGGCAGCATTACTAAAATCGGCCAGTGCGCTCGAAATGTATCGTAAGAAACATCGCCGTATTTATCACAAGAAGGTGGCTGAGTTCCTGATACTTGACAGGGAGTTTCCAAGGTCAATACATTACTGTCTCATCAAGGCTGAGGAATCAATCAAATCAATAACCGGCTCCAAGCCAGGCACATTTCAGAATCCCGCGGAGCGAAATCTCGGTCGCTTACGCTCAGATTTTGACTATACACAAATCAGCGAAATATTTTCAACTGGTTTACATGAATATCTAGATAATTTTCAATCCAGACTAAATCAGGTAGGGGATTCAATCTTTGAAACGTTCTTTGCGTTCCGACCGGTATCTGGAATCACTCAACTTAAGGAAACCGCGGAATGACCTTTTGTGTCGGAATGAAAGTCAAAGATGGCCTAGTTGGAATTGCAGACACCCTTGTGACAAGTGGTTCCGAGTGTATAACTGCACGTAAGGTAACTATTCACCAACATGGTAACCACTCAATGTTTCTTATGACCTCGGGCCTCAGATCATTGCGTGACAAGGCCCTCACATATTTCAGCGAGGTTCTCGAGGAAAGCGATGAGAATTTCGATAAGCTGTATAAGGCCGTAAACGCATTTGCAACGATGGTTAGGCGCGTAGCCGATGAGGATAAAAAGGCCTTAGCAGAAAGTGGACTCCAATTTAATCTCTATTCGATCATAGGAGGCCAGTTGGAACGGGACAAGGAACACAAACTTTACCTCCTGTATCCTCAAGGAAACTGGGTTGAAGTGGGACAGGGCACCCCCTATTACTTGATAGGCGAATCCAGCTTTGGAAAACCGATCCTGGATCGTGCCCTAACATATGAATCGGGTATAGAGACGGCCTTGAAGATAGGGTATCTGGCCTTTGATGCCACTAGAACGAGCGCTTCCGATGTAGATTTTCCGATCGATGTCGTTATATACCAAAAGGACTCTTACGTAGTCGTAGAACAACGTTACGAAATGCGAAATTTAATACATATCTCCGAATGGTGGCAGGATCGCATTAAAAGTTCAGTATCTGAAATCTCTTCCGATTGGATACTGAAGGCATTATCGAAGGTACCGAAGAAAAGCCATATCTAAATTATATGATTTTTAAGATCAGCCATATCACAAGATATAAATACAATAAACAGGTTTTTCTTGAGCCACACACACTTCGTTTAAGGCCGCGAAACGATTGCTCACAAAAGCTGCACAAATTCGCAATAAAAGTGGAACCACCTCAAGTAGGAAAATCAGACTGCGTCGATCTTGAGGGAAATGATACCATATCTCTGTGGTTCGAGGGCTTACACAACGAACTAACAATTTCTACTATTTCAGTCGTCGAGACACTCAGGAAAAATCCTTTTGACTTCATAGTACACAACGAAGAGGCACTTAACCTGCCTATATCCTATCCAGATTATTACAGGCATTTTTTAATTCCATATCAACGCCGTGACAGTATAAATGCGGAGGTTAACAAATTAGCTACCGATATATCAGAGGAGGCAAATAATCAAACACCGGCATTTTTAAGAACTCTTAGCTTGTATATTTGTAATAATTTTGAACATATCTTTAGAGAAAGCGGAAATCCATACCCTCCTGAAGTCACCCTTGCCAAAAAAAAAGGTGCCTGCAGAGACCTCGTCGTACTATTTATAGATGCTTGCCGTGCTTTGGGAATAGCCGCGAGATTTGTGAGCGGATACAAGAACGGAGAGTCGACAAATACCGAAAAGCATCTGCATGCATGGGCAGAGGTATATATACCGGGTGGTGGATGGCGGGGTTTCGATCCTAGTTTCGGGTTGGCGGTATCAAATACCCATGTTGCATTAGCATCGGGCATTACTCCTGAATCTGCTGCCCCGATTTCAGGGACCTATAGGGGGGGTCAAGCAACATCAAGATTGGAATTCGAAATCAACATTCAAACGGGTAGACATCTAACGGATTAAGTTTTCTCTATTTAATGTCTATTACACATACTCCCAATTTACACCAAAACAGATAGAATCATTTATATCTGAACATAGAGATAATTCGTGACCGAAATGAATAGCAATATGCATGGGCAACGCCAATTTGGTCTGATGGGCACGATTGGAGTTGGCGTTGGTGCTATAGTTGGCGGAGGCATACTTGCCCTGGCCGGCGTTGCATTCGCAACTACCGGGCCTGGAGCTATCATTGCATTTGCACTCAATGGATTAATCGCCTTAATAACCGCATTAAGCTTTGCCGAACTGTCCACAACATTTCCGGAGTCTGGAGGCACATATACATTCGCCAAGAAGGTAGTATCAGTCGAGGTTGCATTTGCAGTTGGTTGGGTGATTTGGTTTGCGTCTATTGTTGCAGCGGTGCTTTACGCGATTGGATTCGCTTCTTTTGTAGTAATCCTGATAGATAATTTATGGAGCTGGCTGATCGGTCCCTCTCCCCCATGGATTACCGGAGGAGCCATGGTTACTGTGTTTGCCCTGAGTGCCACTTCTTTTTATGCATATGGTCTGATCAGAAAGGGTACCAGCGGAGGACAATGGGCAAACATCGGTAAAGTACTGGTTTTCGTCGTCCTTGTCGTGGGGGGGTATATAGCTTTTAATAGACAGTCTAGTGGAGAAATGATTGGCAGGTTAGAACCTTTCTTGCCATTCGGTATACTGGGATTAATTCAAGCCATGGGATACACATTCATCGCCCTTCAGGGATTCGACCTTATCGCTGCAATAGGGGGTGAGGTTCGTGAACCGGAAAAAACAATCCCGAGGGCGATGTTCGTTTCATTGTTAATTGCGCTTGCTATCTATCTTCCATTGCTGTTTTTCATCGCGACGGTTGGTATAAAATCTGGACAGTCCATTGTTACCCTAAGCAGCGAGAATCCCGCAGAAATCGTTGCCATTGCCGCCCAAAACTATCTCGGTCGGTTTGGATACTGGCTTGTCATATTTGCCGGGATCTTTTCCATGCTGTCCGCGCTCTATGCGAATCTGCTTGCATCATCTAGGTTCGCATTTACAATGGCACGCGATAGAACACTTCCGCAAACCCTAGGCGCCCTGAACGCTACTTATGGTACTCCGCTCCCCGCCATAATCACAACAACAGTCATAACGGCGGCTATCGTGATCATCATCCCGAATGTAGCAGTAGCCGGAGCCGCTGCAAGCCTAGTTTTTCTGATATCATTCGCGGTCGCTCACTGGATCTCTATTGTTGCAAGACGGCGTGGCGATCCTACGCAACGGCACTTTAGAACACCGTGGTTTCCACTGATCCCTGCAATTGGGTTAACAACATGTATAGGTCTTGCGGTCTTTCAGGGAATCGCAGTACCCCTAGCAGGTTTGATAATAAGCATTGCACTTGGAATAGGAGGAATATTATTTTTGGTTATCTTTGCCAGAAGAGCCCGAATCGTCGACGCACTTACACAGGCGATAGATCCGAAACTTGCTCGATTGCGGGGGAAGAATCCCCTCGTACTGGTTCCAATCGCAAATCCATCGAACGCAGAGGCGATGGTAAAACTCGCGAATGCACTCGCACCGCCCAATTTTGGAAGAGTCCTATTACTATCGGTGGTGTCGGCGCCAGAAGAGTGGGATCCAGAAAATCTTCCCAAACAATTAGTGGATACTCAGGCTGTCCTGCGTGAAGCCCTGATAGCTTCTTTTTCAGCTGGTCTCTCACCAGAGGCACTTACCACCGTGTCGCCGAGACCATGGTCCGAGATCATACGTGTGTCTCGTATCCATAGGTGTCAAAGCCTGCTTCTGGGACTCAGCAATCTTAACGAAGACTTTACCGAAAAAAACCTTGAGGAGTTAATGAGTTCTGTAGACAGTGATGTTGTTATTTTACGCGCCCCGCAGGGATGGCGATTATCCGAGGTGAACAAAATACTGGTTCCTATAGGGGGCCGGGGCGATCATGATGAGGTTCGCGCACGTTTACTTGGAAGCCTCTACAGGACTAGTGCAAGGGAGATAACATTCATTCGGGTATTACCCGAAAAGGCGTCACAGGTTGAATTCGACAGGGCTCTCAAAGCACTGGACAAACTAGCCAACGACGAAGTTCCCGGTGTTCCCAAAGTGAAGATTGCACTGAACAACAATGTATTAAACGAAATCACCAAAAACGCAGCCGAAAGCGATCTTGTTATACTCGGCCTTCAGCGCCTCGCGCGCAGACGTAAGAAATTCGGGAAATTGGCCTTGCAAATTGCACGGGAAACATCATGCCCACTAATTATGATTAGCAGAAGCGGCTAATCTTCACGGGTAAGTTAACCTGAAACATTGTCAAGTCATTAACTGGATAATATGAGTAAGGATCTATATGCATTCAGCTGCTTAATCGGCGTATCGAATCTTCAATCGATGCTGATTTTCAATTATTCTTCAGAATTCTAAACGCCCGAAGGTGCCGAATAATCAGTCGTTACATGAATCACATTAGTTTATCCAACTCAGTAAAAAACTTCAGTATCTCATCCTCCGTATTATAGAAATGAGGTGCAACCCGAATTGCCCCACTCCTAACATTAACCAATATGCCAACAGCCCTCATTCTATCCTTAACACCGATAGGATCAAAATTTCCCATTATAGAATTAATTCCAGCCCGATGCTTTCTATCCCTTGGTGATCTAATTTCCGATCCCCTCTTCTCAGCTTCCTCAACAATCAAATCCCCAAGGTCAAGTATCCTTTCGCCGATCCTGTCAATCCCGACTTCAAGAAGTAGATCAACCGCCGCGCCAAGAGCCATGATTCCCATAACATTGAGTGAACCCTCTTCAAATCTGAGCGAATCGGTTTTGAGTCGAAAGTCTATATGATCGTAATCGTTCTCATTTACAACGCTCTTCCACCCTATCAGAGAAGGTTTTAATAGCTCGGCAAGTTCATGTCTGCAATAAAATATCCCGGCCCCTTCCGGGCCGAGCAGCCACTTGTGTCCGTCCGACGCAAGAAAATCAATTCCTAACTCACTCACATTCATTGGAGCTATTCCTAAGCTCTGAATCGCGTCTACAAAAAGTAAAACCTTTCTCCTCCTACAAAGTTCACCCAACCTTTCCAAATCAACCCTAAATCCGTTAGAAAACTGTACCGAGCTAATAGAAAGGAGTCTCGTATTTGCGTCTATCATTTCCTCAATATCATCTATGTAAATCATATTTCCCCTTGCAGGAATAAACTTCACTTTAACGCCCTTTCTCTCTAGATTGAGCCACGGATAAATGTTAGAGGGAAACTCTTTCTCAAAAATGATAACGTTGTCACCCTCCTTCCAATCAAGCCCTTCAGCAACTAATGAAATACCATGCGACGTATTTTTGATGAATGCAATTTCCTCTTTCTCAGAACCAACTAACTCGGCACAGTTTCCCCTGATTTCCTCGACTCTACCCATCCAGTAACTATATTTAAAAAAAGCCGCCTCGGTCGCTTCTGTTAGGAATTTATTTACGGTATCCTTGACCCTTTTTGACAATGGGGCAACTGCGGCATGGTCGAGATAAATGAATTTCTTCGTTACGGGAAATTCAACCCTGTACTCGGCAAGAGACCTTTTTTTTAAGTCAACCTCAGCCATTGGCAACTAAGTTAACCAATAGCCCTGGATTTATCAAATACCAAAGTGCTGAAGATTTGAGCCCGCATCATAGCAATTTTCGCTTGACACCTGGAGGCTAAATCATCAATATTAAACAGTTGTGATAACACGAAGGGAATTCCTGAACCTCTTTCTTACCGGAGGTGTCTTATCAATAAATTTGCCTCTAAGTGCCACGTATAGAGCATCCCAATTCTATTTCGCGCAGGTAAAGTACAATGGCGAATGGGATCCCAGGCCCAGGGCATACAGGAGGCTAATGTCTACACTGGACTTAAGAACAAGTGTAAAAGCGTCATTTCAAAAAACGGAAATAGAGATTGATTCACCGGACCTTTTCCATTTCCCCTTTCTCTATTTAGCCGGAAGGGGCTCTTTTGAGCCATTCTCTGAAACGGAAATAAAAAGAATCCGAAAATTTCTGACACTTGGAGGAACTTTACTGATCGATGACGTGTCAGGTGAAGAAAATTCGCCTTTTGATAACCAGGTTCGTTTAGAAACAGATAGGATCTTCCCAGAATACTCACTTGAAAGAATCCCAAGGGACCATGTCTTATATAGATCCTTTTACCTTCTCGGCATGCCAAGCGGCCGCAGAATAATTAAACCCTATCTCGAGGGAATAACATTTGAAGATGAAGAGAGAACCGCATTAATCTACTCGCGGAATGACCTGGGTGGGGCATGGTCTGAAGACGAATTCGGCAGGTGGCAATATGAATGCATTCCCGGCGGCGAATCTCAAAGAGAGCTCGCCTTCAGAACAGGTATCAACATCATAATTTATGCTCTGACCGGCAACTATAAGAAGGATCAAATTCATGCCCCGTTTATAAATCGTAGACAGATGAATCTATAAGCCCCCTTATGAATCGAAATAGATATTAGGGATCGGCTCAACAGCCACAATCAAAAATTAGATTTGAAATTTTAATGTTTGTGTTATATTTTATTAATCCTCAAGAAGATAATTAAAAACGGATGGTATTAGTCGATGAATCTCACTAAAGAGCAAGTCAGTCGCTACAGCAGACATTTGATAATGCCTGAGGTAGGGGTTGAAGGGCAGGAGAAACTGCTTGAATCCAAGGTCTTGTGTATAGGAGCCGGAGGCCTTGGTTCTCCACTAGCATTGTATTTAGCCGCAGCCGGAGTTGGTAAACTTGGGATCCTCGATTTTGATGTTGTGGATTTCAGCAACCTTCAAAGGCAGATTATACATAGCGAAAAAAACATCGGTAAGCTAAAGGTCGAATCTGCAAAAGAAAGACTCATGGAGCTTAATTCAGACATCAGCGTTCAGACTTACAACACGATGCTAACATCCGGTAATGCAATGGAAATAATTGAGGATTACGATGTCATAATCGATGGAACAGATAACTTTGCTACGCGTTACTTGGTCAATGATGCATGTGTACTCCTGGGGAAACCGAATGTCTATGGAAGCATTTTCAGATTCGAAGGTCAGGTGAGTGTATTCGACGCAAAGAGAGGGCCATGCTATAGATGCCTTTACCCTGAGCCCCCACCACCGGGGATGGTACCAAGCTGTGCAGAAGGTGGGGTATTAGGAATACTTCCCGGTATTATCGGGACTCTGCAGGCTGCTGAAGCGATCAAGCTTATTATCGGCAAAGGTCAACCTTTGATTGGAAAGCTTCTCTTCTTAGATGTGATGGAGATGAAAATCAGGGAGTTAAAACTCAGAAAGGATTCAAGTTGCCCCATTTGCGGTAAAAATCCGACAATAACGAAACTCATCGATTATGAGGAGTTTTGCGGAATTGGACGCGGGGACCCTGAGGTAATCGGAGATGTTTCCGACATCGAGATTACAGTCGATGAATTTAAGGACATCCTATCAAATAAAAGCAACAACTTAGTGATACTGGATGTGAGGGAACCCCATGAGTATGAAATATGCAAGATAAACGGTTCTAAATTAATACCATTGGGTGACTTACCATCTAGGATCAATGAACTTGACACAGCAGATGATATCATAATTCATTGCCATCATGGAATGAGAAGCCTACAGGCAACCAGGTTTCTGAGGCACATGGGTTTCAAGAGGGTAAAGAATCTCGGTGGTGGCATCGATTCATGGGCAGAAAAGCATGACCCCTCCATGCCCAGATATTGAGTGGTCATTTCAGTTATTTCTTCAATCGACCAATAATCGCTAAAAGACGAACTTTACGGACTAGGGGCGTTCAATTGACCGCCCCTACTTCATCCCGGCACCACGTTTAGGACTGGGCAGGGAGGGACTCGAACCCTCATGAACTCTCGTCCAACGGCTTTTGAGGCCGTCGCGTCTGCCAGTTTCGCCACCTGCCCTGTATTAGGCCTTATATTATCCCAACCGCAATTAAATAATCAAGTTAAAGATGTGAATAGGGGGCCTAACGCTCGGATATTTATATAATTGAAACTCCCGGCAGTAAGGTGAAGGGCATCAGAAAATAACCAGACAATCCTTGCGTCTTTTCTTTGACCTCTGTGTGGATTCCCAATAAAGCATGTACTCGAATGCCTTTATCGGGGGCTTGTCCACGCATGTTACTAGCGGGGAATCCTCGAGCATGACAGAGTATTGGACTCCCCATCAAACTTGTTCCCCCCATATTTATGGCGGAGAGTAATTGGGTCTAGGCTTGGTCCACTTGCGTCTGTGCGAGGAGTTTTATCCCGAAGCAATCTCCTCTTTTTCCCGCCGGCAAGACTGCCCAGTTTGTCGAACGGACTGGCCGTCTTATCCTAAATGTAGAGGAAACCTTTAGGTTTCCATCAATTTTATTTTATGGAGGACTAAAGTCCTCCGCTACATCTTTGACTAGACAATATCGAAAGGTCACGAGTTCCCTCGACAAGACCTGTCGTGAGCCCTGTCGAACGGCTCGTGACAGGCTTGCTCATGACAGAAGGGATTCCTTCGTCCCCTTCGACCTATCTCATGGCTCCTCGGAATGGCGTATGAGACTGTTTGTTACGTGCTGATACGCTGCAGCTTGCTGCAGGGTTGTTCACCCAATGCAGATAGGAGATCGCTTCGATATCCTCGCGATCGTAGATGTTAGGTAATTCGAGGACAAATATCCTACGATTTAGCGAATAGATTTATCTTCATTAATCCTTTTCAGAATGAAAAGGACTTGAAGAGCCTTCCAAAAATTGCGTTAAGAAGATCAGAAAAATATGGGGACTGTTGTACTAGCTCACTAATTCGGTAACTTTTTGTAACTTATCAAATGGCGTTTCATAATTCAATCCCCCATGTCTTCTAAGGTGATTATATTCAAATAGGAAATTCCCTAAATTTAAGATTAGATCCTCTTCAGATTCAAATTTATTTGGATAAAAGAACTCCTTCTTAGCTATCTTGAAAAATGCTTCTATCTTCCCATTTGTTTGCGGCCTGTTCGTTCTTGTATAAATATGCTTTATCCCTAACTCCTGGCACATCGTCTCGAATGGATGTTCATATCGCAGCTTGCCCCTAAATTCAGGTCCATTATCTGACATGATTGACTCAAATTCAAAGTTGTATATTTGTTTAAACCAAGACAATGAACGTGCCATGAAATACGTTAATGTTGAAGCTTTCTTATCCCTAAGTATCTCAGCATAGCTAATGCGTGTACAGTCATCACACAAAGCTGCAATGTAGAGCCCTTTTATCTTAAGAGAATATCTTATGTCGCTCGGTACCTTGCTTAAATCAATGTGAGCCAATTCTCCTGGGGCTTGCTTCTCGTAACGCTTGATAATCTTCTTTGCAGACCCGTTTAATGGATAACGTGCCTTTATTCTATCCATCGTGGCTGGTGAAGGTGTCTTATCTAAGTAATATGGTTTAAATAATAGAACTAACTCATATCTATTGGATCCGAATCGCCTGTATGCCTTTACTATGTTTCTTTCCATCTCCTTAGGTGTTCTACGACTCCCTGGTTTTGGACCCCGCTTATCCGGTAAAAGGCTCTCTTGTTTTCGGCCGCCTTCTATCCATTTGCAATAGTAACGACGCAGCTCTTTTTTCTTTATATGGTGGGCTTCGCAAAGGTCTTTTACAAATCTAAATGGTCTTGGGGTTACTTTGGCCCTTGTTCTTTCGTATTCCTCAAGAATAGGAATCCCTCTCTTTACAATAACAATATCTCGATGTCTCATTAGGCCTCCTTTGATTAATTCATTTTACCAAAAGAGTTACCTAATTACTGAGCATCTACAACTGTCCCCATGTTTTAGACTTAAATAATCAAGTTACAGACTTGAAAAATTCGCGTTATACCCATCGGACACTCCTGGCATTAGAATCTGACTGACAAATTTTGACGGAGATAGGAACATTTACCTCGATCATTAAATAATAGATATTTTACGCTGACTATCGAGCCCCGGGAGTCTGACACCTATACACATTTCTATGTTATGCAATAAACTTAGTTTATTGAAAAAAACTGATTGACAAATGATTTAAACTGTGAGATATTAAATGCACGTTTAGTCAGGAGGTGTTTTCATTTGTTAAAGGGTAAAGTAAAATGGTTTAATAGCTCTAAGGGTTATGGATTCTTAGAGCCAGATGATGGGGGCAAAGATGTATTTGTCCATTACAGCGTTATTGAAGGACAGGGATACAAAGTCCTTTCGGATGGTGAAGTTGTGGAGTACGAAGCCGTCGAGGGTCCAAAAGGACCTCAGGCTAGTAAGGTCGTCAGGGCAGGAAGTGACCAACAATAACCTATCACGTTAAATACTAACGTAGTTAACTAAAGCTCTGATTAGTTATTTTGAACGAGATTCTAGATCCTTAGGGAGTCTTCCACCTTTAGCATGTAACAAATACCAATAAAATGCCGAAATGACGAGGGCGTGAGTAATTTCCCCGTTGGATACCAAATTTATTATTTCGCTGGTGGGAATCAAAAAGGAAGCTATATCTTCAGTCCCCTCAGGTTTCGGCTTCCCTATCTGTTCAACATTCCTTGCCAAATAGGTAAAGCATATGTTGTCTTGAATTGCGGGATTTGGATGAACATGACCAATCAATGCCCAGTCATTTGAAATAAAACCAGTCTCCTCCATTAATTCTCTTCTAGCTGCGTCAAGCGGCGACTCTCCTGGATCTACCATACCCCCCGGTATTTCAAATGTTACAGACCTGATTCCATGACGATATTGCTTAATTAAAAGAATCTCGTCATCGGCACTAATTGCAACCACGTTAACCCATGCCGGTGCTTCGATTATATAAAAATCGTGCTCCTTGCCAGTGACAGGTGATTTGCCTATATCCATTCTAGTTGAAAATATCCTATAAGAGTTCAACCTCTTGGATTTGATGATATCCCAATCCTTAATCATCGCATTGACTCCTCGCTTTCTCCATGATTTCGCCAACATAAAAGTTAAACATGATAATCAAACAAGTAGTATTGAATTCTAGTCTTTGATAACAACCTTCCTAAGACTGGCACGAACGCTTTCAGAATACCAAATATCTACAAACTCTCTGACAGAGTCTTTCTCAATACCCTTTATGTAATCGGCAGCCTGCTGTCTCAAAAGATGCTTGATTCCCCTAAATGCCGGAGCGTCTGTATTCATGTAATCTTCGGCAATACTACGGGCAGAATTCAGAAGGTCCCCCCTCTCCACCGCTTTATCGATTAATCCTAACCGAACCGCTTCGTCAGCAGAATACATTCGCCCGGAATAAAGAATTGTCGAAGCATTTCTTGATCCAACCAAGAATCTGAGCATCTCGACGGCCGAAGAAAAAAGGGTTGACCCAAATGTTATTTCATTTAATGAAATCTTTGCCTTTTCAGCGACCATTAATCTGTAATCACACGCCAGGGCTAGGATACAGGCACCCGCGATGGTGTGCCCATTCAATGCCGCTACGACCGGCTTCGGAAATAGAAAAACGTTTCTTAGCATGTCTGAAAAATTCAACATGAATTCGGTAAAATCCTTCTTTTCATATTGATATAATTCAGGGACATCAAACCCGAAGGAGAAGAAGCTGCCTTCACCCGTCAGAATTAAAGCCTTTGCCGTGTCATCCCGTCGAATTTCGTTAAGACATTGTGCAAGTTCGAGAACCACTCGCTCGTTTATCGCATTCACCTTTGGTCTGTTTAAAGTAATTTCCGCCACTCCCCCCCTGATATCGACGTTTACAAAGTGCATGATTATGATCCTGTTATAGTAATTTTATCTCCTGATACTTCGATTATTACACCACGTAAATCTTCAGAAAGTTGCCTGGAAAGTCAAGCAAATCAATTTATCATTAAAAGAAATTGCTATTAACCATATCCCATAAGGATTAGATATCCAAGCTGAATTTCATGTTAAGCTTCGATGATCGTTTGATGATTTCGTTAAATAACATTTTGTCAGAAATGAATTAGCCTATAAGCAAAAACACTCATAACAATCATTAAGAACCGACCAATTCCTCTATTTCTTACCTAAAAAAAATAAAACCTGGATATTAATATTGAAAATACATCGATGCTTAACAAAACTAAATATACAGTTAAAATATGCATTAATCGAAGCACGGTATTGAAGATCATGCAACAAACCAAGGAGGGTCATCGATGTCCAAAATCACATCTGCATTTTTTGCCTTGATGGCAACGACCGTCGTACTACTAGTGCCCATCAGTATCTCCGCAAGAAGTAGTAACGATGAGGTAAAACTCTATAAAAACTCTCAGGAGTCAATAGGAGCAGTACTCGCAAAAGCTCAACCCGAGGGCGATCCCGCAAAGGGGAAGGAGGTTTTCCAGGCCAATTGCGCGGCCTGCCATGGGCCTGAAGGCAAGGGGAATGGACCCGCGGCAGCAGCGTTAGATCCCAAACCTAGGAACCTGAGTGATGCAGACTATGTGTCAACACTCAGCAATGAGCATTTAGTCAAAGTAATAACCGAGGGTGGAGCATCCGTCGGAAAGTCCCCAATGATGGCCGCATGGGGTAGTATACTATCAGAGAATGATATCTTGAATGTAATCGCTTATGTTAGAAAGGACATTTGTAAGTGTGAATATAAAGGGAAATGACCGGCGGGTTGAAATAGCTTACAAAAATTTAAGGGATATTTTCTTTATAACACTCTTATTCTCCGCGTTTTGTACCATTGTACCAATTTTTATTCAAAGAAGGTCCATTGGCTCTACTCTCACCTACTGAAGAAGACGGTCTCTTCGTAGCGACTATCGATTGCAAGAAATTTAAAGGAAAATATTCCCAATTTTTGCTTTGTGTCTAGCATTCTGGGAGATAGCGTTGGGATCATATAACAGGATTTATCTTTTCAACCACACACGCAGAACTTTAGGGTAAGGTCATCATTCCATTAATATATTAAGAAAACATTCAACTCGTTTTTTGAACATTTAAATTCCCGATGTTAGAATTTCGAAAAATGTATTATTTGCTGGAGAGGTGACCGAGTGGCCGAAGGTGCACGCCTGGAAAGTGTGTAGGGGGTTAATAGCTCTCTCGTGGGTTCAAATCCCACCCTCTCCGCCATGAATGAAAAATAGAGTTCCAGTTAGCTAGGCCCGTACGGCAGGAGCTTGTGAATCCCGCCAGGCCCGGAAGGGAGCAACGGTAGCAAATCCTCCTGAGCGTTGCGGTTAACCTAGCTAGCTGGTTTTGAAATAATCATGTCATACCTTGTACTTGCAAGAAAATGGAGACCAAAAGTCTTTGATGATGTAATTGGGCAGGAGTATATAATCCAAACCCTGAAAAACGCCATATCAAGCGGAAAGACGGCTCATGCGTTTATATTTTCGGGACCCAGGGGTGTGGGAAAAACCTCCACCGCAAGGATAGTCGCAAAAGCACTTAACTGCAAAGACGGGCCTACGAATCTTCCATGCTCAGAGTGCACGAACTGCCAAGAAATATCTGAAGGGAATTCTCTCGATGTTATTGAAATCGACGCAGCTTCTCACACAGGGGTAAAAGACATAAGGGAAATTATTGAGAACGTCAAATACTTACCTTCGTCAGGAAAAACAAAGATATATATAATCGACGAAGCTCATATGCTCTCTCAATCCGCTTTTAATGCTTTACTTAAAACATTGGAAGAGCCTCCTCCGCACGTACTTTTTATACTTGCTACCACGGAGGTTCAAAAGATCCCTGTTACCATCCTCTCACGCTGTCAAAGATACGATTTTAAAAAGGTCTCAACGGATAAGATAAAGGATAGGATAAAGCTGGTAACTTCTACTGAGAACATAAACATCAAAGAAGAAACAATCTATTTGATAGCCCAGGAATCCGACGGAAGCCTGCGTGATGCTTTGAGCCTTTTAGACCAGCTTGTTGCAACCTTCGGCACAGATATAAAACGCGAAGAAGCAACCAGAATCTTGGGTTTACTGGACAAGCAACTTTTAAGAAAGGCGGTTTCGGCAATTTTCAGAAAAGATACCAAGATGTGTCTCGAAACGCTAAATGAAGCAAGCCTTAAGGGTGTAAGTCCAAAGCGATTTGCAGAAGATTTGCTAAAAACTTTGAGGAACGCACTCATAATCCGAGCATCTGGGGGGGAAATATTATCTAATATATCTAAGGAAGAGAAAAGGGAAATTGAGCTATTATCTAGTGATCACAGTATTGAAAGCCTTGAGTTGCTATTTAATCTCATGCTGAAAGGAGCGGAAGAAATACAACAATCGTTCTATCCTCAAATGGCACTTGAGGTTGCTTTAGTTAAACTAACTATTTTGGATACTTCAATTGCCATAGACGATATTTTAAAAAGTATTGAAAGGCTTAAAGATAAGCTGGTAAATGCTACTACACGGTCATATGATAAAGAAGTTCCTCAGACTCAGGGCCTTAAACAAGCGGCGAAAACACAAAAAGACAAGTCGCCAAACGTCGAATCGAGGGATGACACAAAGAGATCAGAAAAAATAAAAGAAGACAAAACAAAAATTGTAGAAGGTCAAGACTTCATTCGGTTTTTGAAAGAAAAAAAACCCGTTATTGCAATGCAACTAGAACACGCTGAGTCTCTGAGAATCGGCGATTCGATTATAAACATAGAGTTTCCGTCTCAGTCAATCCATTACGATTACATAATTCGTAAAGAGACCCAAGACACAATTCGGAAATTATCAAAAGAATATTTTGGAAGAGATTACAAGATAGTGGCTATAGCGACTTCATCCGATGCCGATAATACGAGTTTGAGTGATAAAAATTCTAAGATCAGATCACAAATACAAAACACTCAAGCTGTTAAAGATGCAATGGAAATCTTCAGGGGAAGAATAGTTAATATTAAAATCAGAGAAAAGGAGTAGGTTATATGAAATTCGGTGGAAATATTAAGAATATGCTAAAGCAAGCCGAGAAGGTAAAAGAGCAGATGGAAAAACTACAGGCCGAAGCCGGAGAAAAGGTTATTGAGGCATCGGCAGGTGGAGGAATGGTAACCGCTGTCGCCAAAGCCAACGGCGAATTACTCTCAATAAAGATTGAGCCAGCAATCATACAGGAGGGCGATATTGAGATGCTCCAAGACTTAATAACCGCGGCTGTAAATGAGGTTCTAAATAGAGGAAGAGAGATCATGAAAGAGGAACTAGCCAAGGCGGCGACCGGTTTTGGTCTGCCACCCGGTCTTATTTGAAAATGCACTACGGTTTGCCAGATCCGATCTCCAGGCTCATCGAATCTCTATCGAAACTTCCGGGAATCGGTGAAAAGAACGCTACGAGATTAGCCTTTCATCTACTGAGATCTCCCAAGGAATTTGCCGAAGACATAGCAAAAGCCATCGTAGATGCTAAAACGAAGGTTTCTATCTGCCCGATTTGCTTCAGTTTTATGGCTGGAGATAATTGCTCAATTTGCACAGATCAAAAAAGAGATAAGGCTGTGATCTGCGTTGTCGAAGAACCTTTTGACCTGCTCGCAATCGAAAGAAGCAGGGAGCACAGGGGACAATACCACGTATTAAATGGTGTCATATCTCCAATAGAAGGTGTGGGACCCGACGATTTAAAGATCAAAGAACTGATCGATAGACTGAAGACAGAACCAATAACTGAAGTTATAATAGCCACAAACCCGAGTGTGGAAGGCGAAGCCACAGCTTTATACCTTGCGAAAATAATAAAGCCGATTGGAATTGAGACAACTAGAATTGCCTATGGAATCCCGGTTGGCGGTGATATTGGATACGTTGACGAGATCACTTTGGGAAAGGCACTGAAGGATAGAAAGAAAATCTAGGTCTACAATATTTACTGAGGGCTAAATCGATGCCATGAGGAGCCAAACATCATGAGAATAGGAAGAGCGTTTAGTGAGTTGAAAATCGGGGATAAATTCTCAGAGAGTATTACCATAACGGAGGCCCATCTCGTCAAAGCGGCCGGCCTGTTTCGAGACTTTAATGCGCTTCACACAAACGAACCAAACATGAGAAAATCAAGATTCGGAAAGCGGGTCCTACATGGGGCACTCACATTCAGCTTGATGGTCGGAGTTTACAGCAACGTGTTTCACGATACTGATATATCCACAGTCGAAGCCTCTATAAAGTTCACTGCACCCATCTATATTGACGATACGATTCAAATGGAATGGGAGGTTAAGATGCTCGAGGAAAAACCGAAGATCGACGGAGGTCTTGTCGATCTATCAGGGGAGGTAAAAAATCAACAGGGAATTATTGCCGCTACTGCCGAAGCAAGAATTCTTGTCTCAAATAAAACAATATTTGAGTGAGTATAAGACTCTCTTAATCCATTTCAGGCAATTTCGTAACTACGCCTTCTGAGTTTCTTTGTCTATTGTAAACAAAAGCAGCTTCAAGTATAAGCCAGACGGCCAGTGCCAGTATGATAGCCGATAGCACCAATAACAAGGGGTTATAAGCAAATTCCTTAAAGTTCAGAATCATGGATGCTGTGGTCATGAGTATTAGGAACACCATAGGAATCAACGTGTAAATCACAGGCCTTCCCGTTTTCCAAAGGAAGATTGTTACAGCAAGAAGGGTCAAACCCCCGACTAGCTGGTTGGTAGCCCCAAATAGAGGCCAGAGAAGAAATCCGCCAGAACCGGGTCCTTGACCGGGGGCCTCTGCCAGTATTGCCAGCAAAAGACTCGGTACTACCGCCAAAGCCGCACCCACATATCTGCTTTCCAAGGTTCTTACGTTATAAGCAGACCCTAGTTCGCTTATTATCAACCTCTGTATTCTGGCTGCGGTATCAAGTGAGGTAGCGGCAAAGCTAATGACTAGCACGCTTATCAAGGTGCTGCCTATCAGGTCAGGAATCTTCAACGCCTGTAAGAAACTCGAAGCTCCAATAACAAAGTTACTAAGACCACCGCTGCTTGCGGCTTGCCAGGAATCGTAGTGCTTCAGCCACTCGCTGTGCTTAATACCCGCAGCAACCGCTAGAGTAGCGATCATTGCAAGAGTTCCCTCGCCTAGCATTCCTCCATAGCCTATGAATCTTGCGTGCGACATCTTGTCCATTTGCTTTGATGTAGTTCCGCTTGATACAAGTCCGTGAAAACCGCTGATCGCCCCACATGCGATTGTTATAAAAATGAATGGGAATATTGGTAGGGCACCGACTTTGTTGAGATTAAGTGCCGGTGCCTGCATTGTTGGATGAGCGAAAAGCAATCCGATTATAAGAATACCAAGACCAAAAAACAGCATGTGGCTATTTATGTAGTCGCGAGGCTGTAACAATAACCAGACGGGAAGCACAGAGGCAACAAAGGAATATAATAACAATAAGATAATCCAAGTAACGATTTCACTGCCCATGACCGGCGGGACATGAACAGGTAGCTTTGTCCCGGCCCATATCATCATATAGATTAAGACAAGCGAAATGATGGATGGCCACAGAATCGATACACCCTTCTTATAAAACAATAACCCAATAGCAACAGCGATAACTATCTGAAAATTTATTGGCAACACGCTAGTAGGAAACTTAACGAAAAGGGCTGCGATTGCATAGGCGAATACCGCTAACACGAAGAAGATCAGGAAATAGACAATCAAGAGAAATAATGTCCTAGAGCGCGAATTTAACAGCACTCCTGTAATATCAACGATAGATCTTCCCTTTCGTCTTGCCGAGATTACCAGCGCACTGTAATCATGCACGGCACCCATAAAAATGGTACCCACCACTATCCAAATTATCGCGGGGAGCCAACCCCAAAAAACAGCTATCGCAGGTCCGATAATTGGTGCCGCACCGGCTATAGAGGCGAAGTGGTGACCAAAGAGCACGTGTTTATTTGTCGGCACAAAGTCCAAGTCGTCTTTAAGCTCATGAGACGGGGTTAATTCATCATCTGAGACCTGAAACACCTTTCTTGAGATATATCTCGAATAGAAGCGATATCCAAAAAAATAAAGTATCAGTACGACTACAGCAATTACTGCCGAGTTCATTTGCATTCTCTAGTCTTATTATATGTTTATTTATTCGAGAAGTCCCATTTTTTTCATTCTATATCTGAGGACTTCTCTGGTGACCCCTAGCTTTTCGGCGGTCCTCGTTTGGTTCCAATCATTCATCGTCAATGCTTCTCTTATTACCTTCTCCTCAATTTTTGAGAGTGACATATCATTTAAGGACATCTCCAAAACTATCTTCTCTTGACTCTCGTTAACCCTCACGTCATTCTGTAATTGCCCCTCAAGCTTAATATAAGTCGGATTAAGAATAACACCATCACTGAGAAGAATCGCTCTCTCTATTGTACTTCTAAGCTCCCTAACATTACCAGGCCATGCGTAGTCCAAGAAATTTTCTCTTACCCCTTCAGGCACGACCCTAATATTTTTATGAAGTTCATTGTTGAAATATTCTACAAAATAGTCCGTGAGCATAGGGATATCGTTTCTCCTCGACCTCAGTGGTGGCATCTCAAAACTTATAACATTTAGACGATGATACAGATCTTCCCTGAAAAGCTTTTTGCTCACAAGTTCCTTAAGAGAACGGTTCGTGGCCGCAATTATCCTCACGTCTACGCTAATATCCCTCGTACCTCCTATTCTCCTGAATGTTCTTTCCTCAATGACCTTTACAAGCTTTGCCTGGGTCGACAAGCTCATATCCGCGATTTCATCGAGGAAAATAGTTCCTCCATCCGCAATCTCAAAAATGCCCTTTTTCATTTTCTTCGCATCTGTAAACGCTCCTGCTTCATGTCCGAAAAGTTCTGTTTCGAGAAGTGTTTCTGGTATGGCCGCACAATTTAATTCCAATATAGGTTTTTGGGCCCTCACCCCATTAAAATGTAGTACCCTCGCAGCCAGACCTTTTCCCGTTCCACTTTCTCCTGTAATAAGAATCATTCGAGGATCCGTATTGGCTAATTTTAATAACAACTGGATAATCTCTTTAATCGCTTCGCTTCGACCTACAAAGGAGCTCAAATCATACTTCAACTGCTCCCTCATCGTTACAGCACTCAGATTGGTCTTTAGGACGTGGGCACTCAGGGCATTGCGAACCATTATTCTTAGCTTATCGACTGAAAAGGGTTTTTCTATAAAATCATACGCGCCCTTTTTAATGGCCGCCACTGCCACTTCAATGTTGCCATGCGCGGTCATCATTATAGTGTTAGGTACCGGCTCAAGACCGGTAAGGTTGCCAAGAACTTCAAGACCATCCACATCGGGAAGTCTCAGGTCTAGAAGAACCACATCCGGATTTTCTCTTTTGGCTATCTCGATCCCATCTTTTCCAGTAAACGCAGTAACAACTTCGTGCCCTTCATGAGACAGGGCCTTTTCCAGCTGTTTGCACAATAGCCTTTCATCATCGATTATTAGAACAAGATCAGTCAATGCTTCCTCCCAGGGCGCTTAAATTGACATAATTTATCTTTAAATCAGAGTTACGAGTATCTAAATCAAATAAGGTTTAAACCTTTAAATCCGAAGGGATCAAGATAGTAAAGGTAGAACCCTTTTCTTTGTCACTTGAAACTCGGACCTTCCCCTTATGGGTCTCAACGATGTTACTAGTAATCGAAAGTCCAAGGCCTGTCCCTATGTCCTTTGTTGAGTAATATGGGCGAAAAATTTTTTCCATATCTTCCTCGGAAATACCTGATCCCGTGTCGGACACGCTTATCCTTACGTAGCCATTGGACGACGCTGTTTCAACGGTCAATGTCGCAGGGAACCCATTTATCGCTTCTATCCCGTTTATTAACAGGTTGAGCACTACCTGCTCTATCTGCTCGTAATCCACGAAAAAGAGTTCACGGCAGCCTAGCCTTTTCTCAACGACTATCCCCTTCTCTCGCGCCCTGAAACTAACCAAGCTGAGTGCCCTGTCTACAATCTCATTCGGAGAGCACTCAATGAGATTCAACCTGCTGGGGCGCCCAAGCTTTAGCAGTTCCCTTATTATGCGGTCTAACCTGTCTATCTCCTGCAATATATCCGTGCAAGTCTGTTTATGTTCAGGGTTTGTTGTATCGTCCCTCATCATCTCAAGCGCTATTGCAATGCCGGAAAGCGGGTTTCTAACTTCGTGCGCTATTCCTGTTGCAAGCTCACCAATTGTAGCAAGCTTCTCAGTTTTTATCAGCTCTTCTTGTTTTTCCCGAATTTCCGTAGTCGCTTCTTCTATCCTCTCCTCTAGAATTTCGTTAAATTTCACGATAGATTGGAGTAGCTCTAGATTTTCCTCGTTTTTCTTTTCGAGCTCATTCTTATTCTGTTCAATATTCATAAGCATGTTGTTAAACGCATCAATGAGAGTTGAGATTTCGACACTTCCCATTAGATTTCTCACCCTGTAAGAATAATCCCCCGAAGCAACCGCCTTGGCAGCATTCACCAGATGAAATATTGGCTTTGTTATTATTCTGGGAACAATCAACGTAAGTAGGCCTCCAAATAGCAGGGCTATTCCTACCATCGTAAAGATATTGATGTAAGCAAACTTTAGCTGATCATCTGAAATTTTTATTGCGTCTACAAACAGTTCGTTTGCAAGATATCCCTGAGAGCTATCTTGATCATATGCGAAAAGGCTCGACAGGGTTTTGTATCTTCCCTCGATATTTGAAGCCGCCTCACTGAGCTTGAATATACTAAATATTGAAAACCCCCCTATCAGCAACATCAGAAGCAACATCATTGCAAAACCTATTGTTATCTGTCTGTTTAACCTCAAAGCAGACATTCTATCCCTGATATGCTCGGAAAAACTTATTAAATAGACCTTGGACTTTTCAAAATCCTTAAAGTTCATCTCGCAATTCCTGTGCCATTATTAATAATGAATATATCAAATAATATATCCTATATATCTGATCAATTATAAACGCTTACAGGCAACTGTGTAAATCTGCACAGTGAAAACTGTGTAACCTTGCGCAATTATTGAGATAAAATTATATTCTAATCCATATCCATCAGAAACCAGTAACAATTTTTGATAAAGTGGATTTGGCATAATGTTTGCTACCATCACTTTCAAGATCCCTAACAGGCTCTCGTCGGGTTTCAACTTGGGACCTAGGAGGTGAAAAGTATATGAGAATTTGGATGCTGATACTTGGCATTTCGCTGGTTTCCGTCTTTAGCGACCTAAGTAGCGCCGTTGCACGATATGGGAGCACAATTGCTACAGCTCAAGAGACTGAACCTGCTCCTACTCCAACACCATCTCCTGAAATGGAAAGCAATTTCAGATAAATGGAGTAAAAAAGCCGCAGACGAATTCACAGAGACAGGAAAAAAGAAGGCTAAGGCAACATTTAGAAAATAAGAGGGAGTAAAACAAACTCCCTCTTATTTCAACCAATTTTATCACTTCCCCTAAATATGATTTTCTGCAACCCTCGCAAATAGAGAACTATCGTAATTCAATTAAATTTTATTTTCGCAAACAGGAAACGAACAACACTTTAAGACTTGCTACTTGTTCAATCTCTTTAAAAAGGACCGGTAAGTCCACCAGGCCATCCTTGAACCCTTCACCCTAACCTCTATCGGATGAAAAACAAGGTAAGCGCAATCGGACCTGTCGCCCTGTGTGCAATCCAGGAAAGAACCCTGAACTATATATATTTCGGTGCCCGGGTCGGTCGTAAAACAATCCCCACTTGAGTACATCTTATTCAATGCTTCCTCGTCACCGTCATCGAAATATCTCTCAGCTTCGATTAGAAGGCGGTCATTCTTACAAGCATAAAACCCATCATTGGTAACAATTTCACTCATCCCTGCCGGAGCGATGGTTGGCAAAATAAAAACTATCGCAAAAAATAAAAGGTTCCTCATCGACTTGTGAAAGAATCCAGAACAAATTTTAACAGAAAATGTGAAGACTACACAATAACATAACGAATTCATTCAAGATTTCCAACCCTTTTAATTCAATTACCGCAATCTTAGGCTGTGGTTTTTGTTAACTAAATTTCATTCTTAGTGACGACCTAACCACTATGCCGCCAGCACTACCGATCTTGTCCTTTCACGTATAATCCTCATGAATGGTATTACAGGCGGGTTGCACCGGGGAATTTAAGAGCCTTTAAAAAAGCTGCCGGAATTCAAGGCCTTAAGTTACTTGAATTATGCTGAAATAATTAGAGCCCTAGGCTCTTATCCCTCATGGAGGTGGCAGCATTTGAGGTATGGAGAGATACCTAGGGCCCTAACTTATGATGGGGTATCATTCAATAATATTTAACCAGGATTTAATGTTTTTGTTTCGGATCTCAGATGAATTAGGTGCCGCAAAAATTAGAATAATTAGAATAATATAGAATCGCGGAGTGCATCCCTTATATTTGGTGAAATCTCGTTATTAGGGCCGAAGTCAGTCAATCGGGAAAACGAAAGCCATTAATAAATTGCGAGGGCGGAATTAAAAATAAATTAACTTGTCCTTTTTTCTTGTTCAACAATGCTTTTCTATATTCATTGTTGGTTGTTGCCACATTCTCCTCACCGCGTTATTCAGAGGCTTCTTAGGGGAGTCTCTGGGTTCTCTTATCTGTGATTGCTAACCTAAATCCTCCAGAACTGATTTCAGAACCTTTCGCCTGAGGCAGGGATCACAGGCATCACAAAAGCGTTGCACCTCCCACTATTCTTACCTTTTCGTGCTTTTTTCTTTTCTAGTCCTAATTATGTTAATCTCTTTAATCTACCAATAGCTGTATGTTATTGTATATGTTCGAGGAACTGCTAATCAGGCAGCCTTCCCAGAATGTAACGGGAATAAATTGATGGTGTAGATAAAAAAAGGAGGAGTATTTTATGGCAACAAGGACAATATATGGCCAGGTCGAATCTAACGGGAACGTAATGGCGGGAGCGCGGTTCTTCTTCATCGACGATGAGATAACAATTTGCTCTTAATACATCTGGTCGGGGTGGGCGGACTTGAACCGCCGACCTCTGCGTCCCGAACGCAGCGCTCTACCAACTGAGCCACACCCCGCATCATTAGAAAATCACAAATCTCAAATTACAATAACCAAAACCTAACTGCTCTGAGTAGTACGGTTCTAAAATTACAAATATCAAATTCCAAAAAACCTAAAACGACAACAAGGAATAGACTTAATATTTAACACTAGCCCCACGAATTTTCAACTAATAATTCTGGCACTCAAAATTTTGTAGACCTATATTAGTTTCTTTTCTATTACAAGGGATACTCAACTAAAACAACCAATCCTCAGACCGCGGGCGTCGAAAAGTATTTTAAAGCCTTATACCTTCAAAATCAGCCATAACAGAGGAAACGAGTCCACCAAATAACAGTTGTTCCTTCTGCGGGACTTAGTCGGGACTGGAAAGTCCCGACTATCAATTATGTTATGTAATGAAATATTCAGTAAGGACAGAAGGTCTTTCCCTTTTCAATTGGCGACCCGAGCTGTTATGAGCGAAGATTCCTTAGTCATGAGGATTATCTAGGTTTCGAGGTATCAGCATGCGGTTACCGATTGTTTTAAAAGACATACCCCCATCCTAGCCTTCCCCCTTTAACAAAGGGGAAGGGATAAATTCATCCTCATCTAAAGAGAGTTCAATAGTGCATGAGGTATTTTGGAGAAATTTTTTTATACTCGAAAGTCATGGACTAATCTCTTCTTTTCCGAACTTCGATTCCTCTAAAAGATGTGGGTAACCTTCCTTAATTTGCGGTAAAAGATCTGAATCGATTTTAGCCCCGACTAAAGTCTCCACGCTGGAAAGCTGTTTTAGAGTAAGATTCTTGGTGCTTCTTAAATCAGCCCCTTTTAAATTAGCATTGCTCAGGTCCGCTTCAGTAAGTATCGCATTATCAAGATTGGCAGACTCAAGCTTAGTGCCAATTAGGTTGGCCCTGGTAAGGTTTGCACCAGCAAGAATAGCACCGCTAAGATCAGCCTCGTTGAGATTGGTACCCATGAGATTAGCTTCTGTCAGGTCAGCCTCGCTCAGAACTGCTCCCCTCAGAAAAGCCCCTCTTAAATTGGCCTTACTTAAGATTGCCCCATTTAGATCAGCTTTACTTAACGACGCCCAGGTAAGATCAGGGGTTAGATTGGGATCCGTATTCCTTTCCCGGTTCCATACATCGGCACCCTGCTTTATTAACTTTAGATGCGCACTGTTCGCCATGATTTTAAAGGAAGCGATGAATTTTTCATGCTTTAATTATATATACTCTGGCACAATAAATATTCTGATTAATTAACCCTCAGGTTTCAAAATAACTGTCTCCCCTTCAAACAGGTCCCGAAACCTATGTGCGTCTTCCTCGGAACCAACGATAGAACCCCAATGCATCGGAATCGAAATCTTGGGCTTGAACTTATTTGCGATGCCGGCAGCCTCATCCGCAGTCATGGTATATGTTCCCCCCACAGGAATCAAAGCAATATCGACCTTAAGCTTAGTCATCTCCCCTATGGCATCGGTATCACCGGCATGATAGATACGCATACCGTCGACAGTAACGACATAACCAACCCAGCCACTTGTCTTGGGATGATAGTTTTTGCCTATATTATAAGACGGGACTACCTCTATTCCGACTCCTTCAATTTCAATTTTATCACCCGCACTAACGATCCTCACATCACCGCTCAGTTTTGAGGCGGAATCCTTAGTTGCGACAATCGTAGTTTCTTTGGTTTGAATCTTCCTCACATCGTCGAGTGAAAGATGATCGAAGTGTGAATGTGTAATAAGGATCAAATTCGCTTTGTCTTTTTCAACCTTCCAGGGATCAAAATAAATTAACTTTCCATCGGCATCGAGTTTGAAACTCGCATGTCCAAGCCAGTAGAGTTTGATTCTTGGGGTAACTTCAAACATGAATCAATAGTTTTATCCGATTAAAAAAAGGTGCTAAACCAGAAATTTGGTAAAGCACCTTTCATTTATTTTCAATAGAAATTTAGAATCTTGTTCGATTCAGTTCAATACTCATTGATCACTTGATACTGAGGATATACGAATGCGCCCTTCGTCCACACTGCCCATGTAGGATCTGCAAGCGGCTTAAGCTTATACAAAGGATGATTTTCTGGAACCTTGAAGGTAATCTTTGCATTTTCCGTTTTTACTACACCGCCGTTATAGGCAATCGGATATTTAACAACCTGGTTTATCTTCTTACCATCCTTTTCAGTGTGAATCTGGCCAAAATAATTGAGATGCCCGCCCCCGAAACCACCAAGGGTGTCTCCTACGTCCGCTGTTGATTCAATAAACGGTTTTCCATCAACCGTTAATACCGCCTTCAGCTTCCCATTCTCGACAGTTGTCGTTGTATTTCCAGCCTGGGCTGGTATTCCCGCCTTTCTAGCGAATTCTCGCATCGAGGGCGAGCTATTAAAGTAATACACAAAATATCTTCCGGGATAACCCGTAGGTTGACCCATGTTATAACCATCCTGACCCTTAAGCTCCACAGCAAGATAGGTAAGACTATATGCGCCGAAGCCAGAGGTTTGATTCGGATCAGGAATGTTGTACATATTTATAACTACCTGATTTTCAGGGTTTGGCTCTAATCCCTTGGGAAGAAGTGATTTTAGAACCAGAGGATCGGCTTTAAAAGCCGCTATAAACATCCACGCATCTGTGACAAGCTGAGGGGCTGGTAATGGTTTCTCTTCCGCTGCCGCATTTCTAAGGTTCCCCAGGAGACATGTTACGGTAGCGATCAATACAACAATCGCTAGACATCCAGCGGTCCTTAAGGTTTCTTTCGATTTCATTTATACTTCACCTCCGATTTGAATTTAATATTTATAATATTGAATAGTATACGTCTGTTGTCAACATAATAATTATATATTTTTATATCTGTTGCGTATCTCTTATAATTTGTAACTTTAGTCTATTTCTCATATTATATTCAATCAATTCAAAACCAACGTATCGTGATAAAAGATAAACAAATCATGATCATAGGACCTGACAGATGAAAAAAATCAAAGGACTATCGGGACATGAAGTCTACCGGAGGTTCGAATTAAAAAAACTCGGATTTAAAACGACAGACGAGCTCTTGCCCTGTAAAGAGTTTATCGGACAGGAGAGATCTTATAAGGCAATACAATTTGGACTAGGTATGGAACACGGGGGCTACAATCTCTACCTGGCAGGCCCGCCCGGAGTGGGAAAAAAGAGCGTCATAAATGAAATACTGACAAAGCTGGCTAAAGAAAAGCCAACCCCCCCCGATTGGTGCTATGTCTTTAACATGCACGAGCCGAATGAACCAAAGGCAATTCGCTTCCCAACCGGCATGGGAAAGGTCTTCAGAAAGGACATGGAAGAACTCCTGGAGTTAATGAAGTCGGAAATACCCAAGGCTTTTGAGAAAAAGGAATTTGAAGAGCAGAAAATGAATATCACGAGCGAGTTCCAGAGAAATAAGAACATCATTTTTGATGAGCTTCATAAGAAGGCCTTGAAAGAAGACATGCAGTTACAGTTTACCCCGACAGGCATTTTAACAATACCCCTATTTAGAGAAAAGCCATTATCACAGGAAGAGTATAATAAGCTGAATGACAATCAAAAAGAGGATATCAGACGAAGAAAAGAAAGAGTCGAAGAAGAAATTGGTAAATCGATAAAACAGGCTAGGAAACTTGAAAAAGAGGCCATGGATAAGGTTAAGGAACTCGAGAATAAAGTCGCACTCTTCTCTGTTAGAGATATCCTCGATAACATCAGGGAGAAATACAGTTCACATCCAGATGTGATTGACTATCTGGATATGGTTCAAAAGCATATGCTTGAAAACATAGACAATTTCCTCCCTGATAGCGGTCGGGACGCCGGCGGGGCACTACCCTTCAGGATTCCCCAGCAACAACCTACCTTTACGGAGTATAAGGTCAATGTATTTATTGATAACTCAAAAACAGAAGGTGCGCCATTGATTTTTGAGTCAAATCCAACTTATACAAACCTATTCGGGATAATCGAAAGAGAGTCGAGGTTTGGTGTACTACTGACTGATTTTACGATGATCCATCCGGGCTCTATTGCAAAGGCGAATGGAGGATATCTCGTCACAGACGCGATGGATATCCTGAAGTATCCTTTTGTGTGGGACACTCTGAAAAAGGTCTTAGAAAATCAAGAATTACGCATAGAAGATGTCTATCAGCAGTATGGATTGATTACCACAGTAGGTATAAGGCCAGAACCGATAAAGCTAAATTTGAAAGTCATAATGTTAGGAAGTCCATATCTTTATCACCTCTTATATGCATATGATGAAGACTTCAAAAAATTATTTAAGGTCAAAGCCGATTTCGACTCTGTTGTTGATATTGAGAATACCACGCTATCACAATACGCACGCAGTATCAAGACAATTTGTGACAGCGATAGCCTAAAGCAGTTTGACAGAAGCGGGGTAGAAGCCGTAATCGAATATTCGTCCAGGCTCGCCGGTGATCAAAATAAATTATCGGTAGACTTCGGTTCAATCTCTAAGATCGTTAAGGAGGCGAGTTACTGGTCGAGCTTAGATAACAAAAATAAATATGTTTCTAGAAGGCATGTGGAAAAAGCGATAGAAGAAAAGGTACATAGATCGAATATGATTGAAGAAAAGATTCAAGATCTGATAAACAAGGGAATAATTCTCGTAGATACCAAGGGAGACGTTATAGGACAGATTAATGGTCTTTCCGTATACAATTTGGGTGATTACTCCTTCGGAAAACCCTCTAGAATAACCTGTGAGACATACATGGGGATGGAAGGTGTTGTGAACATAGAAAGACAGGCTAAGCTAAGTGGGAGTATACACGATAAGGGTGTCCTTATACTAAGTGGCTATTTAGGAACGAAATACGCTCAGAAAAAACCGCTAAGTCTGTCAGCAACCCTGGCGTTTGAGCAGAGCTACGAAATGATCGACGGGGATAGCGCCTCCGCAGCAGAACTCGTAGCCCTCATCTCAAGCTTGTCAGACATCCCAATAAAACAGTGCTTTGCCATTACGGGATCAGTAAATCAGAAAGGGCAGATTCAACCAATCGGGGGCGTCAATGAAAAAGTGGAGGGTTTCTTTCATGTATGCAAGGCAAATGGCTTATCAGGTCAGCATGGTGTCATAATTCCCCAGCAAAATGTAAGAAATCTCATGCTAAAAAAGGAGGTCGTGGAAGCAATAGAAGCTCGGAAATTTCACATATATCCCGTAAAGACGGTTGATGACGCTATAGAGGTTCTTACCGGTGTTGAGGCGGGCAAAAGGAGGCCCGATGGGAAGTTCAAAAAAGGAACGGTTAATTACCTTGTCGACAAACGTCTGATGGAACTTGCCGAGGAATACAGAAAATTTGCAAGGCGAAACCAGAGAAAACCCCGCAATAAAACCTGATACAGTTCGTTAACTTCTAATTTATCAGCGGATGAAAAAATCAAAAGCTATATATCAATTCGTATGTCAGCATTGTGGCAACACATCGCCAAGGTGGATTGGCAGATGTCCTTCATGTGACGAATGGAACTCCTACGTCGAAGAAAGGATTGAGAAGAGTCGAGCTAATAATATTAAGCAAGCCTTTAGACCAACACCAATTCCTATCACCGATATAGAAGGCGGGAAGGAGGAAAGGTTGCCAACCCGTATAGGTGAGCTTGACAGGGTGCTCGGAGGTGGGTTTGTCCCGGGTTCGGTTGTACTAGTTGGTGGCGATCCGGGAATCGGCAAATCAACACTTGCACTCCAAATGCTTGCCAACATAGCCACGTCAAAGTTAAAGGTTCTATATGTGACAGGCGAGGAATCTCCTGAACAGGTAAAACTCAGGGCAAAAAGAACCGGATCGGGGTCTGAATCACTCTTCGTGCTTGCGGAAAACTCGGTCGAGCATATTATGGAAGAATTGACAAAACTTTCGCCGCATGTCGTCGTTGTCGATTCAATCCAAACTGTTTACACCGAGGATTTCCCTTCTGCGCCTGGAAGCGTAGGTCAGATTCGAGAATGCGCGGCAAGACTAATGCATTATGCTAAATCGAAAGGCACGTCCATTTTTCTCGTCGGTCATGTCACTAAGGAGGGAACCATTGCAGGTCCAAGGGTCCTAGAGCACCTTGTGGATACAGTACTTTACTTCGAAGGCGAGAGGGATCATCCCTACAGGATATTAAGGGCTGTAAAAAATAGATATGGTTCTACAAATGAGATTGGTGTATTTGAAATGCAGGAATCGGGACTTAAAGAAGTAAACAACCCGTCTGAGATATTTTTGTCAGAACGTCCCACTGGGGCTTCTGGATCGGTCGTAACCCCAAGCATTGAGGGAACACGGCCCATACTGGTTGAGATTCAGGCCCTGGTATCACCATGCAATTTCGGCGTCCCGCGAAGAACAACCATAGGAATCGATTATAACCGTGTATCTCTACTAGTGGCGGTCCTTGAGAAGAGAGCGGGTCTAAATATATTAGCACAGGATATTTTCATGAATGTCGCGGGGGGAATAAGAATCGTGGAACCTGCGATAGACCTCGGGGTGAGCGTTGCACTTGTTTCAAGCTTCTTGAATCGGCCCATACAGCACGCTTTAGTTGTCTTTGGCGAAGTCGGATTATCAGGTGAAGTAAGGGGTGTCTCGCATGTCGAACAAAGATTAAAAGAGGCTGAGAAACTAGGTTTCAAGAAATGTATTCTACCACGGATAAATGTTGAAAGAATAAAATCTCGGGGCAATTCCCTATCCCTCGTGGGCGTAACCTCCATTGAAAACGCGATTGAGGCAATCTTTTAGGAGGTAACTCACGTAATGTAATTTTTTTAAACGCGCGACCGGAAAGTCGCGCTTGTCGAGATATGTCAATGGATACTCCGTAGATAGGCGGGGCTTTCCAACCCCGCATATCAATTTATTTAAATCCCCAAAACATAAAATCCGCAATTAATCTCCCCTTTGACATGTAAACCCTTACTGCTATGATAAAGCTCGATGACAAAATACACGAATACTTCACCTATCGGCGTATTCGATTCGGGGATAGGTGGTCTGACGGTACTCGGCGAAATAAAGAAACTATTACCAAATGAAAATTTTGTTTACTTAGGCGATACAGCCAGGGTTCCGTACGGTACAAAATCAAGCAAGACCGTAATAACCTATTCGCAAATCAATTCCAAATTTCTCGTATCAAAAGGGATTAAACTATTGGTTGTAGCTTGCAACACCGCCTCCGCTGTCGCTCTCCCCAGTCTTAGATGGGATCTTGAAATCCCAATCATTGGCGTTATTGACCCCGGTGCCAGAAAGGCAGTCAGCATTACAAAAACAGGGATTGTGGGCGTGATTGGAACACCTTCAACCATAAAGAGCGATGCATATACAAAGGCTATTGAGAACATATCACCCGATATAGAAGTAGTTTCCAAAGCATGTCCGCTGTTTGTCCCATTGGCCGAGGAGGGCTGGACTGAGGGCAAAATTGCAGAATTAGCAGCAAAAAGCTACCTCGGGCCATTAAAGGAATCGGGAATCGATGTGTTGATACTCGGCTGCACCCATTACCCTCTTCTAAAAACTACGATCCAAAAGGAAGTTGGTAATAGTGTCAAATTAATAGACTCAGCCGAGGAAACAGCGATAGAAATAGAGAGAATCTTAAACGACAGAAATTCGCTAAATAGTGATCCCTCACAAACTCAACAGGAATTCTACCTTACCGATGTCTCAGAATCCTTCATAAATATAGCCGGAAGATTTCTCGGTGGCGAAATAGATTGTATTCATCAGATTGATTTGAAAGAGGAACAGTAGGATAATGAAAGGACGATGTTAGATCAATTACTTTAACTTTCAAATTCCCTGTAGCTTCCCGCAGGAAGATTCATTTTTCGGAATCATAAAAGCTCAGTCCTGCGCCATTAGTTTCTTAACTTCTTCAGTAAGCGGAGGAAGCACATCAAACAAGTCTCCACATATTCCGTAATCGCATTTCTTAAAGATCGGAGCATCCGGATCCTTATTTATCGCAACTATCACCTTCGACGAGCCCATACCCGAAAAATGTTGGATCGCACCTGAGACTGCCACCCCTACGTATAAGGAAGGCGAAATAGCTTTTCCTGTTTGGCCAATCTGCATATCGTAAGGGCAATAACCCGCATCGACAGCAGCACGTGTCGCCCCAGGAGCAGCACGAAAGGCCTCAGCGAGCTCATAGATATGTTTAAAGTTTTCCTCGCTCCCCAGACCCCTGCCACCTGCGACTACCCTATCAGCCTCCGTAAGGGCCGGAAGATCAGACTTCTTCGTTTTTATCTCAACAACCCGGGTCGGAATTTCGTCAGGATTTATTGCTATCGATTCATTTATAATCTCAGGGGTCTTTGGATCTTCCTCCGGCTTGAAGGAGTTTGGCCTTACAGTTGTCATCATGGGTTTGTGATCCAGAAATTCCTGAGTACTGATCACCTTGCTGGAGTGTGAATAACGCTGGATTTTTAATCTAAGATCATCCGTCAGGTCGATGTCAATGGCATCCATGGTCAACCCTGCCTGAACACTTCCAGCAACCCTTGGAAAGTAATCCTCAGTAAAATTAGTATTACCCGCAATCACAATATCTGGTTCATATTTTTTAATTAATTCTGTAAGTGCCTTAGTGTACCCATCGGGATTCGAATCTTTTAAGATGTCGTTTTCGACCACAAACACCTTTTCGGCTCCGTACTTCCCTAACTCAGGCGCAAGTCCCGAGACTCTGGAGCCGAGGAGAACACCGCAAAGTGTCCCGTTCAATTTCCCAACAAGCTTTCTCCTCGCCTCTGATAATGCCTCAAAGGTGACCTTCCTGATCGTTCCATCTAATTTAAGATCTGCAACCACCCAAACGCCATTGCTCATTTTCTTCCTCCTATCGAGTGAGAGTTTCTATTATCAAATCACTTTAGCTTCTTCCCTCAGAAGCCTGAGAAGCTCGTCGGCAGACTCTCTGACTTCATCGCCCCTGACCGTTGGATTATCTTTACCGGTTATAATCTTTAATTTCCTTTCTATCTGTGGAACACGAATACTAGTTGTCTTGACGCGAGACCCGTCTTTTCCCAGCGCTTCCCTGGTTAAACCAAGTTCAGACAGGTTGATATCATCCATGCCAACCTCTTTCAATGGCTTCTTCTTTGCCTTCATAATCCCGGGGAGTGAAGCATACCTGGGCTCGTTCATACCATCCGGACATGTGATAAGCGCTGGCAGTGGGACCTCAACTACAACATGACCCCCATCGATTTCCTTTTGGCATGTAACCTTCTTTTGATCCGGATCAATCTGGATTATCTTACTTACAAGGGCGACATGCGGTATACCTAACTCCTCTGCAACATGAATTCCAACCTGTACCGACTCTTGATCTATAATTTTAAATCCGGTCAATATCAAATCGTATTCGCCAAGTTTCCTAATCTCACTGCCTAGAACTTTACCAATAGCATAATTATCAGACAATCCAAAACTATCGTCTTTTATATGCACCGCGCTGTCCGCACCCATGGCAAGTCCGGTGCGAAGCGCCTCCAAAGCCCGAGCTGGTCCCATAGTGACGAGTATTACCTCTCCACCAAATTTCTCCTTTGTCCTGAGGGCTTCTTCAATCGCAAATTCGTCATAAGGGTTTAGAATCCATTTCATGGCCGAGGTGTCGATAGCATCCCCGCTTGAGGCAACACCAATCTTCGCCTCTGTGTCCTGAGTCTGACTGATAACGACTATGATTTTCATTTTTTGCGCCTCCCTTCGTTATATGTAGAAGCGCTTTGACCTACTAGGAACATTGCTAAAACACAACTCACGTAGGTACAAAGCGAGCATAAGTTTATCATCCATCCTATGCTTTTCAACAAAAAGTTGTATATTACTTATCAAAACCAAAGAACTACGACTGTACAATTTATAATTTCTGGCTTTGGCAATTAAAAATAAAATACGCTACCGATAAACCTTGTTGAGAATTCCAAAGCAATAACCCAGGGGCGCCAGGTTAATTGAAAGGCCTATAGAATAACCATTTGACCTGTTTTGTCAAACCAATTTGTTGGCAAAATCTCATTCAGAAAGGAAAGGCAAAAAATGCATGAGAACCAAATGAACAGAGAAAAAACGAACGAGAAATCAGAAAACAAAAGCAAATTCGTGTCATTCTTTGAGGATCGTAGATTCATCGAGGGCCCCCATTCAAGATTACAGGAGTTGTGGTTCATTATACGAGTCATGGCCGAGTTTATAAAAGGATTTCGAAAACTTCATTTCGTTGGACCGTGTGTAACCGTTTTTGGCTCTGCTCGCTTTGATGAAAATCATCCTTATTATAGCGTGGCGCGACATCTAGGAAATAAACTGGCAAAATTAGGCCTCACCGTAATGACAGGCGGTGGACCTGGAGTCATGGAAGCGGCTAACCGGGGTGCTAAGGAGGCAGGGGGAAGATCAGTAGGGTGCAATATTACTCTACCAGTTGAACAGAAGCAGAATCCATACTTGGATGTTTTTGTTACGTTTGATTATTTCTTCGTAAGAAAGGTTTTGCTTTTTAAGTACTCCTACGCGTTTGTTGTTTTACCCGGCGGCGCAGGCACGATGGATGAATTCTTCGAAGCAATTACGCTTATCCAGACAAATAAGATACTCAGCTTTCCCGTGGTGCTTATCGGGAAAGAATACTTTGAACCGTTGATGGAATTTCTTAAAACTATGATTGAAGAAGGAACGATTAATGCAAATGAACTTAAACTGATACTCCTAACCGATTCGGTAGAAGAGGCTATGTCTCACATACAAAAACATGCGGTGGATAAATTTTCTCTGGATCTAAGAAGGATACCTACGCCATCCAAGCTTCTTGGCGAAGAGAATCCATCATCTTAATTTAAAGAACCTTTCTTATTGGGAAACCATTGTTAAATACCGCCCTCCTCACATTCGTTATTTTAACCTGGGGATACTCCTGGGTGTTAATGAAGATAGGTCTTAAGTATGCAGGGCCCTTTACCTTTGCTACATGGAGATGTGCTATAGCGGGCCTTGCAATAATCCCATTTTTGTACATGAAGGGTATAGCTTTTCCCAGAATAGAAAAATTGCCCGACTACGTATTCGTTGGATTATTCCAGACAACCATAATGTTTGGGGTAATGCTATATGGCATGAAATTCGTAACCGCCGGGAAATCAGCGGTTCTCCTGTACACCATGCCCATTTGGACCATACTGCTCGTCCACTATTATTTGAAAGAAGAACTAAATCGGTCCCATTGGGGAGGGATAGCCAGCGGATGCCTTGGCATTCTATGTATACTGGGTTGGGATACCTTGGTGCATCAAAACCTATTAATTTTATTCGGTGAATCGCTGATTATCATTGGGGCGATTTCATGGGCCATATCAAACATCTGGGTAAAAAAACGCATGGTAAACGAAAACACATACATGTTAAGCGGATTACAGCTAATAATCGGTTCTGTAGGACTTGCTCTGCTCGCAATTCCAACGGAGGGCGTTTTTAATATAAAGTGGACGGCGGAATCCATATTTGCAATCCTTTTCACGGCAATCGTAGCTTCTACTTTAGACTTCACAATCTGGTTTTATCTATTAAAAAATATGGACATAAACACGGCAACCTTCTCGTCGATGCTCGTACCTGTATTCGGATTGCTATTCGATTGGATTATTCTGGGCACAAGATTGGATATCGGAATTGTAATTGGAGGTATCCTGATATTATTTGGGATCTATCAAGTTTCGAGGACTCAGAGGAGGAAAAGACATTTAGTATAACTCAATCAAATTTACCGCGTTGCTTTTAGACAACCGATATGCAGCAACAAAAACTACTTGTATCTCATAGTATTGAAAATAAAATCAATGGATTCCATAATATCAACATCCAAGCGAAATTGGAGTGATAAATGGGAGAAGGAAAAGTTAAAGCTGGAGACACAGTTAAATTTTTCTGTGAAACAATGCTCGACGATGGCACACCTGTTCAGAAATCAGATAAACCTATTTCAAAGAGGATTGGCACTGGGGAATTGATAAGGTGCCTTGATAGCGCCATAATGGGAATGACACTAGGAGAAGAAAAGTCATTTAGTGTCAAACCTGCAGAAGCCTACGGCAATATTGATGATAACTTTATCAGAACAATCCCGATTGAATATTTTAAAAATAACAAGATTGAACCGCGGGTAGGCATTAGGATCAGGACAATAAATGGGGACTGTACAATAATATCCATCTCCGGAAAAGAAGTAGAGGTTGATTACAATCACCCACTTGCTGGAAAGAATCTGGTATTTAGAATTAAAGTAGAAGAAATAATTAAGGGTGAATAATAATAACTCGCATGAAAGGGCAACGTTTCATTAGCTCAGAGGTTCATTAACTGGCTCATCAATCTTCTGACTAACAGGCTATCGGTGGCATTTTCAAGAATACTCCTGATAGAACCTACGCATTCTCTGATTACATCTACATCCGGTTTAGGTTGAGAGATTTGAACATCTATCGTGATTAATTCAGCCTTTAGCTTGGATTTAAGTTCCGGTGTCATTTGCAGTTTATCCATTGAGCCTTTTATCAGCTCCGTTGATTTTTTTAATTCCTTGAATTTAATTGACCTTATTTCAGTGTCACGCCTTGCTTCATAAGACTTTTTTGGTAACTGCGATTCATCTGATCCACCAAAACTCCTAACCCCTATGATAGCCGGGAAATATTTGGTAGTGGCCACCGGATTTAACTCCGCCTCCTCTACTGCACCGATTCCCTTATTTGTGATTGTTACCTTTTCTTCGCTTAAATACACGATTGCTAGACCTTCATTACTAATGTAATTAAGAATATCGTCGATCTCTCCGTTTTCGAAGCCCAATTCTTGACCCAGTCTATATACGCCCCTAACCGGATTTAGAACAGATGCTCCTGTTCTAGCGTACAACTTACTGAGGTAACTGTAACTTTTAAGCTTGGTTTTATCATCAATCATTAACTTAAAAACCTGATCAAAGATAATTTACTTCATTCCTCAAACCTAAGATTAGAGATATATATTTAGATTAGCATATAACAATACCAGAAAAGGAGTCCTGATGAGAATTGGTAAGATTCAAGCTATCTCAGACTCCTCCGCACAGCAACGCTTATTTGCTCAACAATAACTACCATCAGAAGAACTACAACCGTAAGCGTTGCGACCTTCTCATATTGAAATGCACGTATGTAGAGTAAAATATAGAAACCAATTCCGCCTGCTCCAACAAGCCCCAGGACTAACGACTCACGAAGGTTTAATTCAAACCTAAACAAAGTGTCTCTTGCCAGATCGGGGCCGACCTGTGTCAGAATTCCGAAACGCATCCTCTGCCAGAGGTTTGCACCGACGCTATCAAGGGCCTCCAGAGGCCCACTCCTGGCGTTCTCAATCGCCTCAGCATAGAACTTGCCTAACATGCCGGTGGAATGGAAAGCTATCGCTAACACACCCGGAAAGGGTCCCAACCCTACTGTACTGACAAACATAAGAGCCAACAGGATTACTGGAATACCCCTAAGGACTGCCAAAAACCACTTGATCGGTTGACTAACCCAGCGCGGCGAAATATTCTCTGCCGCAAGAAGGCCGAAGAAGAATGATACTACAGCGCTGATGAAGGTTCCAAACAACGCTATCTGCACCGTCTCACCAGTTGAAACAAATACCGTTTTTGCAACGCTCATATCGGGTGGAACCATCCGGCCGAAAAAATCCGCCATGCGTGGCATACTGCTGAGAAGCTTTTTAACATTAAAATCCGTACCTGACCATGCCCAGGCTATAAGAATTACCAAGAATAATATACCGCCTGCACGCCAGATACTATCGATTAGTCTTGGGCGCGGATAATCCAGTCCCTGGATTCCACCTTCAATAGGAAGGTTTTTCTTGTACATTTGAACTAAACATTTGAGATATGTTTATCCCGGGGTCAAAGATAGAGCGAAGGGAAACAGCTTGTAGAAACCTTGCTTCATTATCGTAGACGATCCTTCCTTCCCTCAATCCAATGATGCGGTCGGCATAGTGCTGTGCAAGGGCGGGTTGATGAAGATTCATTATCAGCGTAACCCCATGCCTGCTACTAACCTCTCCAAGCAATCCAAGAATATCATCAGCCAATGAGGGATCGAGATTGCTGACAGGTTCATCTGCCAAGATGATCTCAGCCTCCTGAGCCAATACCCTTGCGATCGCAACCCTTTGCAACTGCCCTCCGCTCAGGGTATCGGTTCGCTGACCTGCCTGTTCTTCGAGATTTACCTCCTTTATCGCTCTCATAGCCGCTTTCTTATCCCGCTGCGGAAACCATCCGAATACACTTAGAAAGGGGTTAACGATCCCCAATCTGCCCCACAATACGTTTTCAAAAACTGTAGCGCGGTCGATTAAATTAAAATGCTGAAAGATAAAGCCTATCCTGCGCCTGAGATTTCCCTGTCGGATTGATCCCATATCGTTATTGTATTCAAAAATCTTTATGTGGCCGGATTCTGGGTTAACATAACCATTGATCAACCGCAAAAGTGTCGTCTTGCCCGCACCACTCGGACCAATTATAGAAACTCGCTCCCCTTTATGTATATCCAGCCGCTCTATGTCTAGTACTACAGGACCGCTTCGGGTATAGCGAACCTTTATATCCTTCATCGAAACTGCATTTGAGGCCTTTTTATCCTGAGAACTTTCTATTGTACCCTCTGCATTTATGATTACTTCCATCTAAAGCTCCTCTATTTATTAAGGAATCCATATAGCCTGGCCATCTCCTCAACCGACTCGTAATCCCCGTGATTAGCCTCGATGTAACCGTCGGGGCTATAGACATGCCTGAGAAGATGTTTATATTCTGGCAGATTGAGTTTCAACATAGCTTTCTTAAAAGCCTCTTTTTTCCGCTCATCCAAATCCTTTCGGGCGCAGACCAGGTGAGAAGGTATCGGCTTTGACTCGGCTATCCAGGTGACCTTTTCCAGTTGATTGGGAGTTAAAAGCAAGTCGGCAAATTGACTGGATCCCGCTGCATCCACCAAACCATTCGCCACAGCCTGAATCGCCTGCTGATAACCGCCCGCAAAATACACAGTCCCGAAGAATTTCTGAGGGTCATCAGTGGGTTTGAAAAGCCCGGCCTGCACAAACACGTCAAGCGGATAGATGTAGCCGGACTCGGATATGGGATCCGCAAAGGCAATGCTCTTGCCGCGAAGATCATCTAGTTTTTTTATGCCGCTATCTCTTCTGACGAAGATCCGACCCCGATATGTGGGACTTCCCCTGTACAACTCGGATAGAATAACCTCTGCCCCGATCTGGTCATGAGCAAGGACATAGGGTAATCCACCCATAAAGGATATATCTGCGTCACCGTTCCTAAGGGCTTCCACAGCCGCTGCGTGATCCTGGGTCACAAACCCCTTAACCGGTATACCAATCTCTTTTTTAAGATACTCAGTAATAATCTTGATGTCTCCAATCAGTTTTTCAGGATTTTCCTGCGGTATAAACGCAAGCACCAAGGGCTTTCCCTTTTCCAAATCAGACACAGCGTCAGCCTTTGAGAAACAAAAATAGAAAGCGAATAAAAATAAAAGACAACACCATGAAATCTTCATCGCTCTTTTCATCTCTTTCTCTCCATTTAATCACTTAAGTTGAGAACCGTACTCTTTTTCCATTTCCTGATATTCGGTCCAAAGTCCTGTACAACTATTCCAATCGTTTGCTTCTACGGCATCGAGTATTTCTTCTAATTTTTCAGACAGGGCATACACCTTTGGGGCCTGACCAAGGTCTTGCAAGCCAATTGCATCGACTCTCAGATCGCTCGATACCGTTTTTAGGAGAAGCTCGGTGTGAAACTTATCTTGGGCTGGTATTAGTGTATTTAACGTGCTTACAAAGGTAGAAAGTTCCTTCCAGTCCATCAAAAAGCGCGTGTTCTTTTCGTCGAATACCTCAAATGGTTCTCCTCCCGTCCCGACAGATTCAAGGTATGAAGCTAAATCCGATTTCTGCTTTTTTGAAAGCCCGAGATGATGATGCTCGTCAAACCAATCCACAACGTCCGAAAGCGATTCTAAAGACCCGTCATGAAAATAAGGAGAGGTATATTTAATGTTTATAAGTGTGGGGGTATCGAAAAAACTGTCACGAGCGCCTGGACTGGCGGGTTTCCCTGATTCAATATCGTGCCTCAAACCATCCATGAAATTAGCGCTAGGTATATGGCATGTACTGCATGCTCGACCACCCATTCCTTTAAAGGGCGTATTGAAGATTACTTCCCCTCGTTTAGATTCGACCGATGCATTGTCATTCAATGTGCCGTCCGGATTCAAATAAGTTGAGGGAAGCCAGTCGAATTCGAACATATATGCCACCATGGCATCTAGCATCAATGGTGTCGGCTCGTCACCACTGAATTCGTTCACAATAACGTTTCGTACAAAATCCCTGAGGCTTGTGAATCTGCCGTCCCTACCGTATGGAGCCGTAAAGCGCAAACCCCTTAGACTTGGTATATCAAGAGCATCGCTCCTGTGATCATTAAACCGATGATTAAAAAAGTGGCCATCTACATCCACTGAACCCTGTTCTTGGCTTATACCCGGAATTAGGAACCGTTTATTAATGTCACCCCGATTATGACAGGTAGAACAAGCTATACCCAGGTTCCTTGCAGGTTCTCCAAATATTTCAGGGGAGTCAAACAACATATCACCATAGGCAACCAAGAATAAATCCTTTTCATCCAGACCCCTCTCCTCGAAATTAAGTACAAGACGCGGCAGGGGATCCTGATCGTTTAAATCGGTTCCGGGAGGTAACCAAGGAGCGATCTCTAAATTGCCATTTGCAGCGATAACCTTTTTTGGCAGAGGAATTATCTCACTCGAGCCCGCCTTTTCTTCGGACTCGTAATTATCGATTAAATAATCCTCTACAACGTTCCTCGCATTTTCAAACCTGTTTGGATCGGCATCCATCCCACCCACTCCAAGGATACCGGAGCTTCCCGTGCTGCTTGACATCTCCAGCCAGGCCTTTCCCATATTGTCGTAAGCCTTTTGATCGGCTTGTTCGAGAAAGTTTTCAAATGCCCTGTAGATCCTCCTCGCGTTATGCAACTCCTCGAGCGCGACGCCCGGTCTGCCAAGATTCTCTTGTGCTTTAGCCAAACGAAATCTTATCAACTGTGAAACGGCCCGAGTAGAGGTTGTGTAAAGTGCTACCCTATCCTTCTTTGCAATAGCATCTTTTATCAAGGATTCATAATCTTCGCCGCTAAATTCCTTTAAGGGCTTAAAGGCTTCATAAACCGAGGTAAACTGATACCCCGGTTCGTTAACAGTCATGAAATCCTTCTCAATCAAGTCCCAGTCAATCGGTTTTAGATTTGCATAGAATAAACCTCTAAGATAGGCTGCTGGTATAGGATGCCAAGGCTCCTCTTTGATGATATGTGCATTTGCCGGCACGGAAAATAACAACAAAATTACTAGGTATCGTGCCAAGTTATCATTGACTCGCTCAAGACTAAATCTCATTGTCTTTAATTCCTCTCCGAGTTAATGCTTCTTGTCCACCTGATCGAGGGTTTCTTCAACCTGAGTTACATAAATCTTCTTTGCGACCTCCAGCGGAAGGTGATAGTGAGATTTGCCAACCTTGATATCCAGATCTCCCTCAAACGGAGTCTTACTCCTTATGCTTATACTTACGCCGGGAAGTAATCCCAGTTTAAACATAAAGCGGAGTTTATTGGGATCACCATCACTGACGCTATGGATCGTCAATGTTTTACCCACTTCGGCATCGGCCAGGGTATATCTATCTTCTATATTCTCGATATCGCCACCCTTGGTCGGAATAGGATCTCCGTGGGGATCGGCCTTGGGATATCCGAGGACCCTGTCTATACTGTCCAAAATTTCATCGGATATATAATGTTCGAGCTTTTCAGCTTCATCATGAACCTTGTCCCACTCCAGCTTTAGAATCTCCTTCAAGAAAAGCTCGACCAGCCTATGCCGACGAATCACCTTCACAGCAACCTTTTCACCCGCATCTGTCAAAACAACTCCATGATAGGAGATGTGTTTTACAAATTTCTGCTTTGCCAGCTTCTTTATCATAGAAGTCACGGTAGCGTTAGATAGTTGGAGCCTCTCAGCTATGGCGGACGTGGTTACCTTGTCCTTCCCTTTTTGAAGCTTGTAGATCGCTTTTAAATAATCTTCAACCGTCGGACTTATCATTTGAATGTATTAATTTTATCTTTAGATCAACCAATCAAAATGTTTAGATTAGTCTAAATTATAGGAAAAAATATTCCTATGTCAAGGAGAGGATGTAGCGGAGGACTTTATTCCTTCTAAAAATTGATGAAATGGAAACCTAAAGGTTTCCGCTACATTTGCGGGACACTCCTCGCAAGACTAAATGCGACCCATCCCCTATTTTCATCCCCGAATTCCGTAATCGGGGATCAAGACATAAAGACATGGATTCCCGCCAACGCTTGTCCCCGTATGAGCTTAACGGGGAATCCGCGGGAATGACAGTTCATGAGATCGCCGCACTGCTACAAGCCCCGAGGAAAACCAATGGGAATGAACCCCTCTTCTGTCACGAGTAGGCCAAAGCTGTAGCGGAGGAGACTTTAGTCCTCCAGAAAATCAATGAAATGAGGACATACAGGATTCCGCTTAATTGTAATTCCGCTATAACTTTAAACACGTCAAAAAAGAAATGTAAATGCTGCCGTGATCAATATTTCTTTGTCCACATTCCTTGTATGAAGATCGGGAGTAACTCCAAAAATTATCGTCAGCATTTCCGATACGGGAGCTGTAAACCCGGCGGTTACATTAAATACGGAAATACTATCTTCGCCTTCGGCACTATCAAGTGAATATCCAGCCTCAATGACCGGTTGAAACCAGGGTTTAACAAAGTATCCAAAACCTATTTCAGCGACGAACCCGACACTTTTATCTTCAACCAGGGCAAGAACAAAATCTGCATCCATGGAGAATGAATCGCTGAAATTTTTTGTAAGAATAAATCCAAATGGCTCGAACACCCAGAGGTCGTTACTGCCACCGGTTGGAAATGTGAGTCCACCCTGGTACGCCAGCGAGAAGGGGAAGTTAGCTCCTTCATCAATGAACCTGAATTTCATTCCGGCCTCTACATTCCCAAAATCCGCTTCTGTATCTATGACATCCGAATCCGCAATGGACAGATACCCAATATTCGCACCAGCCTCCAAGTTATCCAATAAACCAAAGGTAAGACGGCTGCCGGCATCGAATCCAACCGAGTTATCCTCATCATCGGCAAAGACCAGACCAAAAAACGGTTCAATCTCAAGATGCTTCTTAGGAACCGATTCTGCGCTAGGCACTATAACCTTTGTATTGGAAATACCACCTACGGCTAATGCATCGTCATAGGAAGATAGAAGAACTGTTAATAAAACGATTGTGGGGAGTATGTTTGAAAAGTCTAGAAACTCAAATTCTTTACCGACACCTTCTACTAAACATGAAACGCGCCTGTAGTGATAGGAATTCATACAAATACTATCAGGGACAAACTAGAAAGAATCAAATTTACAAAAGCCGTCATAAATTTTTTTTTGGACGTTCGTGAGCCATAACTTTTAAATAATGAAACCAATAGTCAAAGTGGGTAAAATCTAATATCCCTGAATACTCATTCAATTCAAGGAGGGGAGAAGCGAACTCCAAATGTCAAAAGAATCGAAGGCTAAAGAACCTACTGAGGTGACCAACACCGAACTGGTTCTTCCACCACATACCAATCACTACGGGAACATATTTGGTGGCACACTTGTCTCTTTTATGGACATAACCGGGGGGCTTGCTGCTATGCTTTTTTGTAACGAGGAGGTTGTCACAGCGTCCATCGAAGCGCTTGATTTTAAAACACCCATAAAACTAGGGGATATTATAGAACAAAAGGGAAGAGTGCTATACACCGGCGAGACATCGATGGTTGTGAGTGTTGAGGTACATAGGATCGAAAAATTCACCGGCAACAAAGATTTTTGTTGCGAAGGATATTTCATATACGTTGCAATAGACAAAAACGGAAATCCGAAGCCTGTACCCTCAGTAAAGGTCCTGACCGACACGGATAAAGAGAACTGGGAAATCGGAAGAGCCATAAAAACTAGGGCGCTTGAAAGAAAAAAACACGAGGCATGAAGAACTTAAGAACATAAATAAATTCGAAATGTCTTAAACGAATATCCCGAAAAAACTCCCGGAATACCTTCTTTTAGCGGAAACGAAACAATTTAATATTTGCTTTGTTTATGGCCCCAAAGAGCCTGTTAACCCAAGATCTCAAAAGTTTTCGCCTTTACGACATTCTTAAACTTAAACAGAAAATAATTCTTTTTCGTGCTGAACTTCCCGTGGATTCGGAGTTTTTTACCTTTTTCGATGTCCAAGTGCCCCTCAGCATAAACATTTATCATATTCTTCGCAGGATCCGCCAATTCGAATAAAGTATACGGCTTCCCCGTAAATGATTTAGTAAATTTCAACCTGGAAACCTCTCCCTCGACCGTAATTTTTTTTCCTTCGTATTCATCGGGAGAGGAAACCACCTCTTTTATGGTGGATTCCGATACGCCAACAGAAGAATCTTGCGCATTAGACAGATAAGCAAAAAACAGAATCGAGCATAGCAATGTTGATAATACCGTCATAATCTTAATCTTTTTTCGCATCTCTTCTCCTCTCTTGAGATTATAATATGATTTTGATGGGAATTCCCCACCGGAAGATGCAATGAAGTCAAAAGATTTATCTACTTCTTATACTTGCAAATAAATTCATATATTTTTTCGTCTAAACTCCCCTCCGGTATCGGGACATAATTGAGATCCTGTTTTTCTGATCCCACAAGTTCCCCATCCGGACTATAGACGTCTATCCTGGTTACCCCATAAGTCTTGTTGGAGCAATTATAATATGTAAAACTCAAAAAATCGGTATAGGTCTTTCCTTGCGTATATACCTGTGGCTTAGAAAACACAGACTTTAACCAGACGCTCCTAATATTACCATTTATACTAATACTCTCAATATCGACAAAATAATCAGTTTTGCCGAATTTTGGAGATTCTGGAGCTTCCCCCAATGGCTGCCAATCCGCCGAATATGCATTAAACGAGCAAAATACTAAAACAGAGAGATAGATTATTAACATTCTACGATAAAAAGATTTGGTCTGCATAACTCACCTCTTTGCACTTCGCATGTTCGCTTTTGGCAATTTTTGGTTCTTAGTATATTAACTCTTCACCGATTTTCAACCTGGCAAATGCCCATTTTCGAAATACCTATACGTAAATTTCCAAACCTCTTCTATTGTCATTAAACTATGACTTGGATTAAAAGTTACTCGCAATAGGAATAGGAGTCACACCCTTTGTCGACCAATTATTACTTTGCCATAACGTTATAATTATGTCTCACGCCCTGCGAATCCAGTTCCCGGCTGCCTACATATCACATCACGAATCGTAGAATATCACGGCGGAGAGGACAGGCCCTTCGACCTGGCTCAGGACAGGCGGAAGGCCATCAGTGGACAAGGTGGTAGATATGGTAGCAGAAGCAAATGGGATAAAGCTGGAGGAGGTGATAAATGGGCGGAGGGGGAGGAGAAGTGAAGCGAGGAAGGTAGATATGTATTTAGTGGGGCGCCACCGTAACCTGAGTTTAAAAGAGGTGGCAGAAAGGTTTGAAGTTAGTAGTTATGGGAGGGTAGGTTTGGCTTAACACGAAGTAAGAATGAAGATGAGAACCGAGAAACGATTTAGAAAACAGGTGGAGAGAATAAATGATATAATTAATTGACAAAAGATTTGACTCCCATACGATGGCTTCCAATGACAGATTAAAAAGGCTCTTTTCGGAATTTGAACTGGACTTAATTAGACTTATGAGAACAGTTAGTCTAATTTCACAGTCCAAAGAAATTTCGTTAAGGAATGTTGAATCTCTTAATTTAAAAGCAATAGATTTCCAAAAGACCCTAGTAGAATTTAGCATAAGATTATTTGAGCTGGAGAAAGAAATCAGTCGCAGATTCATCGCAAATTCTGGCCAATCAATCCCGCATAATGAAGAACTCAAAAAATATATAGATGATCTTAACAGTCTAGTCGATGAAACTATAAAAAATACGAGAAAGCTAAACGACTCATTAGAATCAAGAAGAATAGCCGACATCAAGGACCTTGAGTCTATCGAGAGATTATATGGCCTGGAACTCAAAACAACTCAAAATGAGCTCGAATCTCGACTTTCTGGATTAGAGAGTTGTATTTTAGAAAACGTCAAAGAGATTGGGGAATCAGATAAAAGTGAAATAAAATCACCAAGTGAAATATATTCTAGGACGCAATATAAACCCGATGCTGCGGATGATTCTAGAGCCTCAGCAAAACAGGATTCCCCCGCGAAGCGGACAACCGCCATTTTTAGTCTATTTTCCTTGGTTATCGGATTCGTTATTGGAATAACGGCGTTTTATTTTTTAATTCCAAATGAGTTTTCACTAAAAGTTATACCTAAGAAAACGCAAGAAATTTCCTCAGACACTCTCACAGAAAAGACTGATAGTAATACACACGAAGCTGAAGGAAAAGTTGCTATCCATCACGAACCACCACAGGCGACCAACTCGGAAAAAACGAAGGAATCCCACATTGAGCGAAAGCAAACAAAACCCATCGGTAAGAAAATACTGTTAACAGTAGAAGATCCAGGAGCCAATTTAAGAAAGGGCCCCGGAATTAATTACACTGTTATATCTACCGCGGAGGGAGGAGATAAACTAGAATACCTAAATGAGCAAAGAGGTATCTGGGTGAAAATCAAAACAAAAGATGAAGAAGAAGGATGGATATCCGAGAAGCTAGTAAGAAAAATCGATCAATAGCAAGAACCATTTATAGCGGTAAACAACCAATAGTTCTTATAAACCCATTATATGTATAATCAGTCTTACAATTTTTCGTTTATAAGGAAATTGTTTCAATTCTTTCTGCTGAAGGTTACTAATTTCTCCAGAACTCTTTGACACTTTCTTCAAAGAGAGTATCTCGAAGTTGCTCTGATAGATGAGTTGCCTAATCATTCCGGAAAGGCCTGGACTGATTTACTAACAGGATTATTAGAAGAAACTCATTCCATTTCTTTCCTTGATTAAACTCTTTTTTTAAGCCTTTTTTCTACCAAAAATAATACAATAGTCCAGTATATTAATTTTCAAAAATCAGATACTGTGAGATCATAAAATAAAAACCGAGAATAATAAATCGCAGGGAGACATAGGAAAACAATAGAATCGCCTGATCCTGGCATTGATCTCATTTATCATTCCATGTTTTCTTATTTTTATGCCCTATTAATAAGGGTAAATAATATACTTTCTGGGGAAGTATTAATGTTTTTTGTCCAAAAAACGATACATATGTTAATTCAATGAGTAAATTGACGAATTCATCGGCCTACACGGCCGATAGGAGATTATCTAAGAGGCTACAGTTCAAAACGAAAATTAAATACGGTACATGCAAACCAGTTTATGATGGTCTTACGTATAATATTTCCGAAGGTGGAATTGGAATAGAAGGTAAAAAACTATTAGTGCCTAAAACTAGAATAGTTGGCGATTTGTTTCTAGGTAAAGAGACATTGAAACTTCAGGGTATCATTAAATGGTCGAATTCAAGCTTAAAACGGTATCAATCCAAAATGGGCGTAAAAATAACAAGTCGGCCCGAAAAAATTAAAGAAGTTTACGCAAAATTATCGGCAATATAATACTATCGATAGTTTTAATAAACTACCTTTGTCCAATATTAATAAAATCTTTTTTGATGTAGGGTATATATACTTGAGGCGGGGCTATCTATATGGAAAAATCTGTGCATCTCGATCTTTTGCTTACTTGCTTGAAAATTTATGCCATCCTCCTCTAAGATACCCCGCCTCTTTAGCGTCTATTAAAGACGTAAATCTAAAACTTCCAAAATTCAGAGTTCAGTATAATAAGATGACTAAGCAATGTTGGCTTAGCGGAACAGGGTTGATTCTAGATTCTGGTTTTTTATTTTGCCCCTCGTCAATTCCAGGTATTTCATTGCAAAGTCTGCCTTTACAAGATGACGTACCCCACTTTTCTTACAAATCCCATTTGGTTTCATGACTTCCTACTTTTTGTATAACTTAAAATTAGAGTTATCATGGATGATAATAGTCATTATGAGTTTTCTCATTACAGCTACTTATGGATTACGCAACGAGATTAATCAGTTGTTTGTACTGGAACGAAACTTTAGTGTTTTGGTCTTCTTCTGAATGTAATTGGTGAAATTTCCGGGGCATTACGTCTTTTTGAATTATGATTGACATCCATTGTCATCTTCTTCCGAATATTGATGACGGTCCCAGCTCATGGGAAGAAAGTCTGGAATTGGCAAGAATATATGACGGGGAGGGAATTCACACTGCGATAACTACACCTCATTGGATAAAGGGTAGCCATTGGCAACCTGATCCTAGTCAGGTCATAGAAATGGTAGGTATCTTAAATGAGAAAACTAAGGCTGAGAATATTCCTTTAAAAATACTTCCTGGAATGGAAGTCGGAATGACCGATAATTTAATCGAACTATTAAATAACGGTAGTGTTCTTACCCTTGGCGGCGGCTCTCACATTCTATTAGAATCACCTTTCACGTCAATGCCATATAAAATTGAGGAACTAATCGTGCGATTACAACAAATTGGTATCACAACAATACTTGCTCATCCTGAAAGATGTCAAGAAGTACAGTCTAATCCAAAAAGATTGGAAGTAATGGTTGAGTCCGGAGCACTAATCCAGATCACATCTTCGAGTTTGCTTGGGCACTTTGGAATAAAACCTAAGGACTGCGCTACCTGGATCGCCAGGCACGGACTGATTCACCTTATTGCTTCCGATGCCCATTCAGCAACTAACCGACCGCCGCTTTTTATAAAGCCGTTATCAATACTAAAAGAAATAATAGGACCGGAAGCAACGAGAGCTGTTGAAGAACGAACTTATACCATCATACAATAGGAGTCAAACCTTTTGTTGACAAATTGTTATTTCCCCATAGCCTTCCAATTATGTCTCCCCACTGCGAATCCAGTTCCCGGGTGCCTACGTATCGCGCAATGAATCGTGGAATGTGGCGAAGGAAGATATTTCTTGAGAAGAGTGACCATGAGGAATTTTTAAAAACTGTGTCGGAGATTCACGAACTCTGGCGGGTAGAAGTCTTCGCGTATTGCCCTATGGGAAACCATTATCTTTAAAAAATTTCTAAAAATCTCTATTTTATCGTTACCCTATAAATCCCTGCCAAAGCACGCTTCTTAAGTTGGGACTTCTAAATATCTTTATGATTGCATTCGTATGCCAGTCAAATTTTCCGCTCTTTGCTATAAACGGAAGAAGGCCATCCTCTTTGGCTGCAACAAACAGTTCATCCAAAGACTTGTCACTCAATTTCGAATAAAACTTGTGGAGGTATTCTCCGATAACAATTTCCTTTCCTAAGATCTTTCTCCATTTCGACTCATACTCAGAAAGGTTTTCCGCTTTCAAGGATCCATTTTTGAAAGCCTTTGTTATCACTTCTGACGCTAATTCTGCACTTATAAGACCATAGTAAATACCCCCGCCAGTTGTTGTTTTGATCTGACCGGCTGCTTCACCGATGACAATAATCCTGTCGGAGTAAGTACGTGCGATCGTTCCAAAAGCTATACCTCTTCTTTTAACTCCATTTCTCTCCGAGCACATTTCAGTATAGTTCCCAATTTCAGATAATATGCTATTTAACCCATTCATGCCGTGACCCTCGGTCATAACACCAACTTTAGTTCTACCACCTGTGAGTGGTATTGCCCATCCAAAAAAGCCAGTTGAATATTTCCCTCCCCAGTACATTCTTAAACGCTCAATATCCTCGGTTAAAATTTCTAACTGAAGACCCTTGATGATCTTTTTTGGTCGACCCAGCCCAAGTGTGGTTTGAAGGTTATATCTAACTCCTGTCGCAATTACTGCAATATGTGCAAATACCTTCGTTTGGCCTTCTTCTGATTTGAGGCTAGCCTCGACATAGTTATCACTTACCGAAAGAGAAGAAACTCTTGTATTTAGCCAAATCTCTGCACCGTTTGCGATTGAAACTTCAGCTAGCCCTTTATCAAAAACATGTCTATCGACAACTATTACCGCCTCTTCCGGATGAACATAAGAAATACAACTTCCTCCTGGAGAGAATAAATCCGCCTCTCTTAATCTACCTACAATTGCTTTCTGAGGTAAATCGTATCTGGAAAAGGCCTCTTTACTCATAACGCCTGAGCAAACAACATCTTTACCGACTTCTGAATTTTGCTCAAATACAGCAACACTAAACCCAGATTCGGCCAGAATAGATGCAATTAAAAGACCACTAGGACCAGCCCCTACTACAATTACATCAAACCATGTTCCCTTTCTTATTTGCATGCCCATTACCTCCGATGAAAATTTCCATTCTAAGTTCATAACTTGCTGTAAAGATTGTAATAACTTGCAAAACAAACGAGATACTGGTCAAAACGTTTGTTGACAAATCGTTGTTTCCCCAACAATCTTCGAATTATGTCTCGCCCCCTCCGAGTCCGGTTCCCAGGAGCCTTCTTTCACGTCATCTAAACCCTTTTCTTAACCGGAGGGTGGACTTTACCCAATTGACAGGGATTGGCTTATGGGTGACCCCCTACGCTTATTCCCCTTGACTGCAATTACATCGGTAATGTATCATAGTCCTCGTGGAGGAGATGGCAATTAAGATATTGTTAGCCTCAGGTTCAAGATTATTTTTGGAAGGCGTCCGTAAAATTTTAGATGATGAAGGCGATATTGAACGTATAGTTGAAGCTGAACAACATAAAGAGATAGTAAATATTGCTCATGAAATTAAACCAGACTTTATACTGATTGATAACCGGATGCTTGGTTTAGATATCGCAAAGCTATCTAAATCAATAAACAAAAGCAGTCCCCAAACAAAGATTATGATAATGGATGGTCCAAAGGAAGATGTTCAAGATTTTGCTAATATTATGTATCTAAGCAAGTACAGCAATTACGAAGATCTATTACAAATTATAAGAGGGGAAAGTCAAATAGAAAAACGACTTAGTAGTAACGAACCGGAGCACAAACCTAAGCTAACAGACCAAGAAATGAAAATTATAAAAGAAATTACCAAAGGTAGCAGTAACAAAGAGATTGCTGGGAAACTTTCGATTACACAGCGTACTGTAAAGGCACACTTAACGAATATCTTTACTAAATTAGGCCTCAAAAATAGATATCAACTCATGATTTATGGAAAAACGAAAAAGAATAGTAGTTAAATCTTAAGCTTAAGATAATGTTTGGTTTTACTCGCTGGGACGTTTAAAGAATCCCCGGCGTCGCATTTACCCTCCCGAAATCATCTTCAAAACGCACGATATCATCTTCTTCTAAATAATTGCCAGTTTGAATCTCAATCACTTGTAAGGGTGAGTCACTCGGGTTTTCCAGACGATGAACGGTTCTTTTGGGTATATATGTATATTGACCCTCATTCAAAATCAATCTTCGATCCCCGTTGATAACTTTGGCCGTACCCTCAACCACTACCCAATGCTCACTTCTGTGTTGATGCATCTGTAACGAGAGTTTCGCTCCGGGCAAAACAATTATTCTCTTAATTTTATTTCCATTATTTTCTTCTAAAACCTTGAAAGAGCCCCATGGCCGATTTATTGTAGTATGCGTCTCTACTTCTTTTCGGCCTTTAGATTTTAATAATTCTATTAATGACTTTTGATCCATGCTTTTATTTAAGGCAGATACCAGAACTGCATCGTTTGTTTCGACTATTACCATACCCTCCAAACCATTGGCAACAACCAGTCGATCTTGACTTGCAATCATTGAATTTCTTGTCTCTCTCACAACAACATCCCCTTTAGCTACATTATTGTTGTCGTCTTTTGGCAAGAAATCATATAGCGATTTCCAAGAACCGAGATCGCTCCAGCCAAAATGTGAGGGTATGACTAAACATTTGTTGGTTTTTTCCATAATAGCGTAATCTATTGAGATATTTGGAAGTTTTTTATAGGATTCCTGACTAATACTTGTTTCGAGATTGAATAAACGGCTCATTGTTTCGAAAATCTCTGGTTGATATTTCTTAAATTCACTCACTATCGTTGATGCCTTAAAGACAAAGATTCCGCTATTCCAAAAGTAGTTTCCTTTCTTTACAAATTCTTCTGCCGTAGGCATGTCTGGTTTTTCGTGAAAATTTCGGACAAATAAAGATTTGCTATCGTATGCCTCGATCGCCTCTATATACCCGTAGTTTGTATCAGGGTAGCAAGGTTTGATACCAAAGGTTAGTATGAAATTCCGTTCCGCATACTTAATTCCAGATTTTAACGTATTTTGAAATTCATTAAGGCTCGAAATGATATGATCGGACGGTAGTACAATGATAAGCGCATCCTCTTCAGACTTTAAAATACTCAAAACGCCTAAGAGTATAGCAGGCGCTGTGTTTCTTCCACAGGGTTCGACTATTATTTTATTCTCGGTAGGGATTCTAATCGACTTTAGTTGCTTTTCGATTTCGTGATAGTGGGGTTTTCCACAGACTATTCTTATATTATCAATTGTTATTAACGGAAGAATCCTTTTAACCGACGATTGCACCAACGTGTCGTCACCTATTAAACTTAGCAATTGCTTCGGGTAGAGCTCTCTTGAAAGTGGCCATAGTCGCGAACCAGAACCACCAGCCAATAACATTGCGAATACTTTAAGTCCTCTCTTAGCCATCGTAGATCTTCCTTTTATCCTCCATATTTTAGCAACCCTGAAGCAAGTAAGCCGTCCGACAGACGCGAAATATTGATAACTTGGCGTGTGAAATCCCCTCATAGTTTCCCGAATGTTGATCGTGAGACGTTATATGAGACCAACTTTAGACGATTGATAATATTCGGACCGGTTCTGAGCAGCACTTGGGTCAGCGATAAAGAAGAGGTCTCTTTCGACACTGCTTTAAATGTTAGATAGTTCGTGGGCAAAATTCTTGCAATTTCATGCACAGACTTATTTTCATTAATTCTTTTGAGAACGAAAAGGACTTTAACGGAATTCCATAAATTGCGCTAAGAATATCTGAGACGAGGACCTGGAAATCTCCCTAAATCCCCATTCGATGGACTCATGCCGGGCTCTTTATAAAAGAGGAACTTTCTTTAATTTCCTTCTTTTCGAAAGGAGGATTAGGGAATCCATGCTTTTACCCCTGGATCCCCGATTAACGCCTGTCCTCGAAATCCACCCGACCAACTCATTCGAGTGCAGGCTTGATCGGGGAATCCTCGGGGATGACACAACTGCTAAAAAAATCTAAGTGAAGAGCTGAAACTAAGTTTGCCGCCTTGACATACAGCCGATTCGGTAAACATTTTTCAATTCATTTGAAATATCATTTATCCCTTCGTCATCTTCATCCCTTTCTACGGTCTTTACTGTGTCAAATTTTTGTAGTAGTGGTTATAACGATCATAATAGGCATCTCTTCCCTCTTCAACTCGATTTACGACAACACCTAAAAGTCTCGCATCAATATCATAGAGCTTCTGTACAACATAAGAAAGATCTTTTTGCGTTGTTGTGCCAGTACTCGCCACAATTACCGTTCCATCAATTAGTGTTGAAAGCAAAAAAGAGTCAGAGATTCCAATTGAAGGAGAGCTGTCAACCACGATATAGTCAAACTTCTCTTTCACATGCTGCAGAAGTTGCTTAAATTCATCACTATGCAATAACTCTGAGGCATCGTGTGGAATATTTGACCCAGGAGGGAGCAAAAAGAGCTGAGGGATATCGGTAGAATGGATTATGTCTTCCATCTCGGACAGGTATAAAAGATAGTTTACGAGACCCGGTATACCTTCTCCAACCCCAAAAGTCTTAGACAAACCGGGACGTCTTAAATCAGCATCGATCAATAAAACTGATTTACCACCGAACGTTAAGGAAATCGCGAGGTTACCGGCTAACGTCGTCTTACCCTCACCCGGCCATGGACTAGTAACAAGAATTGAATTTGTTGGTTTACCGTTAGTTGAAAGTAAGATTGACAGACGAATATTGCGAATAGATTCAGAGAAAGGTGACCTCGGATTAGCCATACATAACTTTGCTGACGGATACTCCAATTCATTTTGGTGTTTGTAACCATTAAGCTTATATATAGCTCCGAGAACAGGCAAATGCATCTTTTCTCTAATTTCATCGGGAGTCTTAACAGATCTATCAAAGAACTCTCGTAAAAAGGCCATTCCTACTGCACCTATCAGTCCCACAACGAAAGCAAGTATGAGATTGCGGGGGATGTTGGGTCTAAAAGGAGCTAACGGAATCGATGCATGGTCTACGACCTGAATACCATTAGATTTTATGCCTTGCGTGACGTCAGTTTCCTTTAAACGCTGCAACAATGAGTCATAAATGGACTGACTGCTCTTAACCTCTCTTTGAAGCTTTTTATATTGCACGGTCTTTTCATTGAGTGCCATAGCCAGCTTCTCCTGTTCGTCCACACGCGTTTTAAGAAGTTCCTCTTTGTGAGCGGCTGTCTTATAATTCGTTTCAATAGCCTTAACCTTGGTTTTTATTTCGTTATTTAAGCGCTCACGGAGCCCTTCAATCTTTGCTTGAAGCTTTTTAAGAGGTGGGTACTCAGACTTGTAGAATGAACTAAGATCACTGTATTGGATCATAAGGTCATTATATTCACCCTTTAGCGCCTGAATGAGTGGGTCGCTAACGACTTCGAAAAACGAGTCATAATTCCCGGATGCCACAGATTCATAAATAGATTCTTTTACGACTTTGTCCGCCGTGGTATTTGCCAATGATTTGTTTAGTGAATCGAGCGTACCGTATATCTGATTCAAATTTTGGTCAAGAGAAACGATGTTGTTTTCCTCCATGTATTGATGAAACGCCTTCTCGGACGCCGCTAGATCGCCTTCAACTTCCCCGAGTTGTTTTTGCAAAAATCTGCTCGCATCACGAGTAGCTTTGACTACACGACCCTCGCTCCATTCAACATATGTATCTGCTATCGCGTCCACCATCTTTGCAGCAAATTGCGGATTATAAGCTTCAAAAGTAATTGTCAAAATCCGAGAATCTTTGGAGGGCGTCACAGTCAATCTTGAAAGAAATTCATTTATTATCCTGTCTTGTTTAATCTTTTCAGGGGCGTCCTCTACTACAAAAGCGCTATTAGCTACACTTTGCTGAGCCACGTCTTTGTTCGCCCGCCTCATTAAGGGCTTAACGACCGTGTTAACAGCCCTCATTACATAAGACATAACAATTGAAACAGGATTAAGATTTGGTTCAGAGATATACAAATCAGGGTAATCCCAGAGGTTATATTTAGCGAGCACTGCTTCTGCCATTGCGCGGCTAGCAATCAGATCCCTCTGTGTGTTAAAAGATTCAGGGTCCCTCGTTGCGATTTCCATCACATCTTGAAAACCCACTATTTTTGGCCTTTGTAACGCGACCTCTACAGTAGATCTAGCCAAATACATAGGCTTTGTCAAAATAGAAACTATGAGCGCCGACATCAACACAAAGAAGACGAAAATCAAACCTATTTTTTTATGCTTCCATATAATGCGCAGATAGGTGTGTGGGTCAATCTGTTCTTCGTTATTACTGGAGCCCAGAATTTCTATATCATCTGCATATTGCTTAGGAACCTTACTTCCATAAGCAACAATATCTCTGCCTTTTTCGTCTTGTTCCATCGAATACGTCTCTAACAGTGAAATATCGTAATTGACGCTTTAAAAATATCACTGAGGTACATCTGGTACGCCACTACCCCCAATATTGAATGGGAAGGGCCAGAAATTAAATCCCAGTCTAAACTGTTGTAAAAATGCTACTATTGCATTTTGGCCAACGATAACTATATCTCGATCCTGAAGAGGAATATCCTGTTCAGCGCCACTTTCAATAGCTTTAATATCAACCGGTATAACATTTTGCTGGCCATTTTCATATCTTACGAGTCTCACGTTTTGAGAACCAGATCTTAATCCTCCAGCGATTTGTATAGCCTGGCTAAAAGTGATTCCAGGAGTAATCGGAAATTGGCCAGGCCTTCGCACCGCTCCATTCACATAGTAGATGCCTGCCTCAGGAACATAAATTGTATCCCCGACTTGTATTGGCATTTCCAATAATACCAGATTGCCTTTTTCTACCTTTTCCAGATCAATTTCCACTCAGATTCGTCTTTCCTGACCTAGCTAAATATATCAACTTGCTAGCGGTATCAGAAAGACCTCCAGCCAATGCAAGAGCATCGATCAGTCGTCCCTTTTTTAATAGCTCAAAATTTCCAGGATTTTTGACCGCCCCAAGTACGGCAACGCTTTTACTTCTGTACTCTTTAATGAAAACATTAACATGAGGGTCTCTTATGTATTTTTCACCAAGAAGACCCTTCAAGTCTTTCTTCAGCTTGAGAGGCGCTGAGCCCGCCAACTTCAACTTCGCCCACCAGGGAATAAGAAACTTTACCGAAGGAATTGACCCTAACCTCGTCATTCAAATCATCAGAACCATACACCTTCACCTCCAAAAGATCCCCCGGACCGATTAAATAATCATCCGTGACCGATTTCGAAGATGAACTGATGCAGTTTTAAATGGCTTAGTCGTTATCTCTTTATTTAAGCTGTCTATTTCTTCATTCGTACTGACCGGGTTCGAAGATGAATCGACACTCTTAGATGACTTACCGGCTATCATTTTCTTATTTAAGCTTTCTATTTCTTTATTCGTGGCCTGTACGCCTGCGTTCTTGCTGGGGTAGGTCTCGCAATCGCGGGTCCTGGAGCCGCACCTATACAACCCGTCACAACTAAAACGCAAAAAGACGACAGCATTAATATGTATCTCATAATATTTATGATTTTTAGCCTACTATACACATTGCTTTAACAACAAACCTTTCCCCTTACTATCATGATAGAAGGTCTATGATATCTTTTAAACTAGACTTTGGATTCTATTTAATATAAACAAGAGTTATAATTTAGATGTAGATTTAAAACCTTAGGCTTATACCGGACTTATATATACCTGTTACCTTTTTCAAATCTAATCCAAGAATATTTAAAAAACACTCGAAAAACCTGTAAGAAAATGTAGAGGGGCATTAATTTTCGCCCCTGATATTTACTTACGATCGAACTATTAAAAGTTTCTCTTATGCTAATTGCAAATGTAATAAAAATATTCCTTCTCCCCGTATCTTGTAAAAGTTTTTGTGCAAATGATCTGATGATTCCAAGAGGGATAAAATTTCCAGACTGATCTGCCACGAAGACATATCGACAAATTAGACCTTTTAAAACTTTATCTTCAATATATCCGGTTGATTTTTTCCGTTTCAATTTTTCCAGTACTTCATCAGGAATTTCAGTATTTAATAATTCCTTGCAACTCCAGAGCGTGTAGTACATGTAGGTTATAATTCTATATTCTTTAGATTCGCTTGAGAATCTGATCCCAGTTCAAATTTGTTTTACATTTTTGTATAATTTCTGGAATATCAGCATAGACCCCTAAGTTTCCCTAAGAAACGTATCTGTAAGGGATACATGCAGGCATAGATGCAACAGCATATCTTCCGGACATAGAGTCAATGCTATTTGTCCCGCCTATGACGACCCTGTCTGCCCTTTTCCAAACTCTTGAGAGGTCAATTGAATGAGGGTTTGAATTTGGGATAAGATTATGATGAATTTCCACTTGGACTAGCTTATCTTCTGACAAATAAGGAACAAGATGGTGGTGATTTTCCATGAAATGACGATCGGACGGGATATTACTTTCTCTTGGATTGTAATTAAGCTTCTTCATAATTTCTTCCGAGAGTCCTAAGTACTCTTTTCTGACCAATATATCAATATCAACCATCTTTCTTAAGCCTCTATCGTTGTAAAAAAGCTCTGCGAGAGCTGCTCCTTTAAGCACTATGATAGGGATTCCGGCCTCGTTGAAGGAATTAAGGATATTATTTAGTTCTTCGAAAAAAAGTTTGTTTTTAGCAGTATTTATGTAGTATTTCTTTTTCAACTCTTCTACAATGTGCTCAGGTATAACTTCAAGGACTTCGGGGTACCTTTTGCTCAGAGTCTTAAGGTTGAAATATACTATCGGAGCCAAATCGAGTTCAATTGATTTTGATAAGATATAGTCCCAGGCAGGTTTCCGACTTGTGATATTTACCGCTTCTTCCCTCTCCTCCGAATTAATCTCATTTTTTAAGAGGAGCACTAGGAGGCTATTTTCTTTTCGATTCATTGACTTACGTCCTAGAATATCGGTTTAAAGTTAATACCCCTTCGGGAAACTACAGGAGATGATAATAAAAACTGAAAGTCCCACATGTCATTGCTGTAGATGTCAAGTAATTCGAGGACAGTTTTCTAGGTTTTAAATGGGCATTCAAAAAATTGCCAAAATCAATTCCGAAAGCGTTAAAAAAAGATTTGGGGTCGTGGTCGGATTAAATATTTTTAGCTGAAGGAATTGATTTATTAATTCCTAATTTTTTGCAGCCCTTGATTTTTGTTTCTTTCTATCAAGACAAAGAAAGAATAAAAATGAATAACAGATCGTCGATGAATAACGGTGCAGTTTTCACCTAATCGATTTTATGGAGGACTAAAGTCCTCCGCTACACAAAATAGGATTTCAACTAAAGGTAGCGGAAACCTTTAGGTTTCCATTCCTGATGTTTTATCGTTCGGGTTGGAAAACCCCGCCTATCCTTTCTGTCGTTCGCGGATAGTCCGCGGTAATCCACCCCCCTCGTGTCATTCCCAAACGCAGTTATTGGGAATCCATAACAATGCCTCTGGATCCCCGACTACTGACTTCGGGGATGACATAACGGCTAAAACATTTAATGAAACTCCCTGCATCAAGCTACAGAAAATTCGCTAGTTAGCGGAAATACTCCATCGTTCATAGTTGCAGGTTCATCAAAAACTAATCTACTTCAACCAAATTTTGGCGGATGAATTCTTCAAGAACTTTCGACACATCTTTAAATACAATATCGGGCTCTACATCCAATACAGATACAATTTCATCAGCAATTTCTTCAGGACTATGCATTCCATCACATAGCCCCCATATCACATCAGCCATATCGTTTAAAACATAAGTGTTTCTAGTCTTTGGATTAAATAGAAGAGTCTCATCATCAAGTTGTTCTCTTAAGATGTCAGTTTTCCTGTTTATTTTCTCACTTGTTAAATTGTGATTAGTCGATTTCATTTTTTTTGACGCTTTGACATTTGACATTTATTCCTCCAAACTCTGATTCCCGACGTAACGAAAAAGTACCCTAAATTAGCCCATTAACAATTTCAGAAGCATTCGACAAATCTTTTATCTGCAAAGAATAGCACCTGATATTTCTTACAATACTTGCTACTGTGTTGAAACCACTATCGACAAAACTATTTTGATTAATGGTGCAAGCCAATAGGTTTAATGCAGCAGTTGAATTTCGTATATCGCTTATGGATGTGTTTCCATTTGCACTATATTTAGGAAAAATTATTGATGATATGGGAAAAGATTTATTCAAAGGCGCCAATACCCTTTTTGAAGGTATTCCTAAATGGACCTTCTTTGACTTATGACCATTGTTGAATTTGTAACTATAACAACTTAATTCCGGTTTAAGAGAAGGAAATAAAGATAAAGATCCATTTCTAATCATTATGGCCCTTGGAAATCCAGTAGCTCCCCATGATTTCAGATTAATAGCTGTGATATCATCTGAGTAATATTTAAACCCATGTTTTAGCAAAGATATAACAAGTGTGCTCTTGCCGCTTTTTCTATGTCCAGGGAGAACGATGGCCTTCCCATTTTTAATAACTAACGCTGAATGAAGAATGAGGTGATCGTCGAAAGTTTGTATAAAATCATTCTGAACAGATACAAGTAACTTTATTAGAAGGTCACCACGATCATGGGTTTTGTAAACAATGCTTCCGTTTCTTTTTATATGATGTTTACCATAGCCGTTTGGCGTCAAACAAATCTCATATTCAACGTCAGCCAGATGTTCTTTACTGTTTAATCGCAATCCAGACGTAAGTTTTCGAAATTGATCAATGAAATCGCGGGAATTAGACAAAGCTTTAATAAAAAGGCTCGGAACATTTATTGTGTAAAAGAATTTAACATCTGAGCTAAGCGTATCTCTAACCATTTGTGATCATGAAATAATACCGAGTATGCGAAATCGGCAAGTAATTGAAAATCACGCCTCCGACCGTTTCTGAAATAATAGGTATAAAATCAGTACATCGATAGGATCTAAATTCAAGAATTTCACCTAGCATTGAAACGTCATTATTCCTTTCTCTTAATCGTTTTACCTGGGCCTACGAGGTGAAGAAGTTGAAGTAGAAAGAGATGAAACTCCATTACTTGCCCTTGCCTTGGGAACTCTTCCTAAGAGTATGACAGCAGGAACAGAATAGATTCCAATCTTTAATAGTCTCCTTCTGACGCTATCTACACTCGTATCCTCATCTTTTAGGTGATGCTCATCCATATTTATCTCCTTAACTAATTTTATATGTAACTATAATTGTTTGTTTAATCATAGTAAATTGGACTTAAGTTATAATCTTTTGCAGTGAAAATGTATTATGTGATATTTAGTTATGGCATCTACGCCGTTCAATGACTGGGATTTACCAAGATTGCAACCAGTTTTTCTACAAATCCTTTTTTTCTTAACTGTCTTTGATTAAATCTAAATTCTTTCTCCTTGATATAGTAAATAAGATTATTCTTTGATACACCATGATGTTTAATGATTTGTTCTTTTAAATAGCTGCAGAATTCTTCTATAGCATTCGTATGAGGTTTCTTATCCCTCTGATCCTTTTCGTATTCTTCTTTTTTCTGGTCTCTTGGCTCGTCGAGAAGAATGGTTCCATTGATTATCGCCTGGAAAGTGTTCTTCTCAGGTTCACTGATAGACCCGATATATACTCGACCACCTAATTCATAAAGACAAAAAACGGGGTTCTTTTGAATTCTTGCAACGCCAAAATGTTTAACGGCCTTTGCCTTCGCGTAATATTTCAGGCCAGCCTTTTTCATTATTTCGTTCTTAATATCTACAAGCGTCTCATCTTTCCTCGCCTGACCCAGGACATGTTTCATCTCGAGTTGCTCATAATCGTAAATGGCTAGTCGAATAGTAGAAAAACATCTATGAACCCTCTGTTGAGGCAACCTCACTTCTTTTGCAGTCTGGTTAGCAGTGTGGTCATAAGCAAACCACCAGAGCAATTCGTACCATTTATCTAGAGGAAGAAAGCTTCTGCTAAGACGAGTATTGGTGAGCGCGGAAAACTTGTAACTACAACGACGGCAGTAATATCTTCGATTTGATAATCTTGATAAACCACGATACTTGCAACGCAAACAATATCTTTTTACGGGGAATCTGGCACGTTCGAAAATTCGAAAAGTTTTGGACAAGCTCAAATTGCTTGAATAGCTTTTAATCATTATAGAATATCGCCAAGCTCCCTGTTCCGTGAAACACGTAACTTAATACGATTAATTTTAAAAAGGGCTTGACTTCATGAATTAGTTTATTGTAAGATTCTGAGCAAGTTATATCGCTCTTTGAAAGAAAAGCTTTAAAGATTTCAAATCTCGGTAGATACACCTAACCGATAAAGGCAAACCGTTAGAAAAGCGGGACGCAAAACTACAGGATTGAAGGTTATAAATTAACCTAGGTCGGCTGAGTTGCCGAAGTTGGGTATTGTAATTGTCACTCTATCCCTAATAATTCCAGCAATCAATCCTTCAAATTATAAGCTAGCGATTCATCCCCTTGAGGACGGTTTGTCACAAACCAAAATTGAGGAGGATGGGAAAATTTATACAAATCGTCGTTTATTCAAAAAGGCTTTATTCATTTCTCGCAAAAATTTCACTAGAAGTTTTTTAATTCTCTTCGGAGCAATTCTTTTTCTCCCTACCACTTCATCGGCCTACGATTTTAAAATAGACAGCAAATCCTTTAATTATTCAAGAGATAGTTTCTATAAAAGCCATACCAACTATGCTTCAGAGAATAAAGGTACCATTGAAGGTCGCTCTAAAGGAGAACTGTATGTTGCATGGGGATTTACACCTCCTGATCCCCCACCTACTCCCACTCCCACACCGTCCCCCGCGCCAACACCGACTCCAAGTCCTATACCAACTCCGACGCCTACTCCCACACCAACCCCGAGACCATCTCCAACGCCGACCGCAACTCCGACCCTAGCACCCACTCCTACGCCATCCCCGACCGCTTCGCCAGATCCTACGCTATTACCCTATGATAACACTAGTCCTGTCATACACACCAATGACGGGAATATCGATACATACACATTAGAGTATCTCATGGCATTGGCCAGTGCTGGAGATATTAATCTAGTAGGGATCGTTCCCGACGCGGGAGGTGGGGAACTGGATGATCCTGACATATGGGACACTCCTATGTACAACGATATAGTGGGTAAAGCCCGACGCAGCGGGATGATTAATATTCCTGATCCGGTTCCAGGTCCTGCAAGACCACTTGCGCATCCTGCCTCTGATGTAATTGAGGATACGGAACCTATTGATACCCCCGGCAGTCGCTTGATCGTACAAGAGGCTAATAAGGCAACCGCAGAAAAACCCTTAGTTATAGTAACCGGGGGCCCACTGACCGCTGTGGCGGATGCCTATCTATTGGATAACAGTATTGCTGACAAAGTAGTGGTGGCTTCAGTTCTTGGGAGAGAGGACAATATGAATGCCTATAACGGACAGCTAGACGGATGGGCTGCTTATATTGTGCTTGAGAAATTTAGCTACGTGCAATTTCCGAGCCTGTATTCTCCTCCAGAGGTTACAAAATCAAGGTTGGCTGGAACAGAAATACCCGAAAATGAGCTGAAACGTTTTATGGTTGATAAGCATCAGCAGGGTCAAGGTCTACTTGGAGATATAGATGGAGATGGTCCTGCTCCCATATCTTTAATGAGGCCTGATTATTTGATCACAACCAAAAGGGTCTCATTCAGTCACTGGATAGATATACCTAACTCATTTGGTAATCCATTCATGAAGGTACCTGCTTTTAAGGATGATCCTAATGGTAGTGCATTGGTAGTTACTAGCGCTAGTGAATCTATAGCAACGGAAGAATGGTGGCAAGCTCTATCGGACCCAGCGGCATATAGTGGAGACGTGGTACAACAGGCCCCTTTTAATGGTGGACCTAGAGAAATCCCAGGAGTTATTGAGGCAGAAGACTTTGACTGGGGAGGTAAAGGTTTTGCTTTCAAGAATACGTTTCCTACAGCATGGCCAGTATATCGGGTAGATGCCTCTGAATTTAATCTTGAGGATTCTACTGATGTGGGAGGTGGTTTTAACATCAAAGGGGCAGAACCTGGAGATTGGCTTGAATACACGGTGAATATCATGAACTCTGGCACTTACAGGATAGAGGCACGAGTGGCATCGGAGGAGAGTGGAAAGGTGTTTCGAATCAGATTTGATGGAGTAGATAAGACTGGGGCAATAGCAGTACCTAATACGGGTGGAGAGCAGAACTGGCAGACAGTTAGTGTGGCAGGGGTAGAATTAAATGCCGGTGAACAGGTGGTGCGCATTGAAATGGATAGCGGTGGAATTAATTTAAATTATATTAAATCAGCTTTAGTAACAACAAATGATGTTCCAACTCCTACGCCTACACCTACACCAACCCCTAACCCCTCACCTCCTTCTTCCCAAAATCAGCCACCAACTTTAAACCTAGGCGCAAGTCCTTCATCCGGTATAATCCCACTTCTTGTTACTTTCGAATCAAACGCCTATGACCCCGATGGTTATATTGTAGAGTACAGATGGGATTATGACGGTAATGGAACGGTTGATGACATTACAACCTCAAATCCCGTTGAATTCATTTATACCGCTCCTGGAACCTACAATTCAACAGTTGAAGTTGTCGACAATGATGGAATGAGCGCATCAGATTCGATAGTTATCAGTGTTTCTTCTCCTCCCCAACCCTCACCAAATCCTACTCCAACACCGACGCCAACTCCCGATCCCGAACCATCGGGACCCACATTTTATATATCACCTACCGGATCGAATTCAAATCCGGGAACATCTAGTAGGCCTTGGAAGACTCTCAGTTTTGCAATATCTCAACTTCTACCGGGAGACACCCTGATTCTTAGAGATGGTACCTATACTAAATCGACCACGGGGTTGCCTTTTATAAATTGTGGTAGTTCTGGTAGTGCTGAAAGTGGTACTGCAACTCAACCCATAACAATCAAAGCAGAAAACGAAAGACGGGCCTATGTTCAATCAGATGGTTCTCAATCGGCTCTTGTGATGAAATATTGTTCATACTGGAATATAGAGGGATTGTGGCTTGAAAGTGGGGATTTTGATACAGGTAACACCAGTGGCCAAATATACACAATTCAATTATGGTATGACAATAATATAAACGTTAGAAAAGTATTGGTTGCCAAGCATAATCGGTATACAAGAGGAGCGCCGTTCAATATTTCCCTTAGTGATACCATGTTGGTTGAAGATTCTGAAATCTATTATTCTCTTAGACATTTGTTAAATTGTTACGGGTCACAAAGATGCACATTTAGAAGAGTCTATGGTAATGTCAGGGATTTCTCTCCCATACCAGGAGGTACTACTAGTGTAGGGGATAGGTCTATAGTTTTCTACAGCACTAGCAATAGTATCATGGAGAATGTGATAGTAGAAGGCGATGGAGCTGATTCGAGCGAAGGTATGCAGACGCACAGCACGGCAGTCGGCAACCGATTCTTTGGAGACATAGGGATCGGTAACAAATACAATTGCTTTCGGAATGACAGTCGCACTCAAAGCCAATTAGTTCAGAATACGACATTCGAGAATCTTGTTTGCATCAATAACTATGATCCGGGTGGATTTGGCGACCTTATATCACCGGGGGCTGTGAATACGCAGGTTAGCAATGTGACGATTTTGGGGGGCAACGGTAGTGGTATTCTTGCCCACGGCAGGGCTGATGATGGGACCACAACTCCCAATTCGTCATTCCACGCTTCCAATATCTTAGTGCGGGATAAAGTAATAATGGGCATAGACATTACGAAACGTGGTTCCAGACCTCCGCTTCAGGGCGGTTGGAATGTTGATTATGCGAATGGCTACAGCAACGGCACCAATTTCTATCCTCCCGCAGGAGATGCTTACGGAGACTTTACGCATGAGACAAGTATAAATCCAACATTGATAGGCACAGGAACGAATCAATGTGCCGTCTATATACCCGGTGGTCACGACGGACATGGAGGCACAAACCCCAAAATAGGGGGTCAATCCTCAAATATGGCTGGAGCTGGATTCAATCGCGAAGATATTGGAGCTAATATAGTCTATAGATATGAAAATGGGGAGCTTACAGACGAAAAGCTTTGGAATCAGACAACGGGTCAGTTCCCGTGTGGTGCGATTGTACCTGGGATAAATGACATACAAGGGGATAGTTGTTTTGATGTAAACGAAAGGTTAAATGTGGGAGTAAACGGGTGCCCTGTTCCATGATTAGTCAGTAGCTATCGATCGCGACTCCGTGTTGTGGTTTCTCACTCATTTATATCGTTACGGGATAATGGACAGCTTCCAACGCGAGCCTACAAAGATTGGTACCTACCGCCATTCATTGCTAGTTGCTTATCCAGAAAGTGTCTAAGGCTGGATTCTGAAATATAACCCTTTCTGATAAGATTCTGTCCTAGTTTACCTCCTTGCATTTTTTGAAACTGAATCCCATCATTCAGTTGCTGTTTTGTAATAACCCGTTCTTCCAAAAGAATTTGACCGATTGGTTTGTTGCTTACCATCACTTCTTCCTTTTTAACTCGTCGTCTCGTTAACGTTATGTTTCCTAGCTTCAGGCCAATTTTATCATTCCTGGATTCCCATTTTCCCCTCAATGTCACCCATACTGAAAGGACGACAAGCTTTATATCCAGCCAGGGGCTCATTTTCTTTACATAAACGGCATCGTACCGAAACTTATTCTTTTTATTTATATCCCTGGGAGCATAAACCTGTGCAATGCCAGTCAGACCAGGGGAAACCTGGGTTCTTATCCGGTAACCTGGTACATGCTCTATTCGTCCAAAATCACTATTTATTTCAATCTCATTTTCTCTAAGGGCTCTGGGACCCACGAAGCTCATATCGCCAATCAAGATATTTATTAACTGGGGTAGTTCATCCAGGGCGGTCGCACGAAGAATCTTTCCTACCTTCGTAATCCTGCTGTCGTTTTCTTCAGCCTGCTTTGGGCCAAGCCCATCATCTGCATTAACAACCATTGATCGAAATTTGTATGCTTTAAACCTCCTTCCGTATTGACCCACTCTCTGATCTGTGAAAAATACTGGACCCCGGTCTTCAAGCCAGATGGCCACAGGAATAACCAACCAAATAATAACCCATATAGGAAGCAAGGCGATATGTGCAAGAATAATGATAGAAACATCCAAGACTCTTTTGTAGAACGGACTTCGATATACACATGATTCTATCTCATATTCTGTTTCTAAAGTTTCAGATGAAGTTCTCATTTTTATGTTTTAGTCCTTCAGAGCTTCTCTCAACGAAGATATAAAGAGTGAATCTGATTACTATTGCAAGTATAAGTTTTTTACTACTTCTTTAACTGAAAAACAATCGGATTGAAGTTTAATTATTCATGTAGAAAAATGTTTTAATCCTTGTGAAAGGTATAACAATTGATTGTAGAAACTACTTCCTTGTCATAGTAAATAGGTCATGAAATAATCCAAAACAATTAACCAAAATTACTTCTAAGCGTCAAAATGAATCTCCACCGCGGCCAGCTGCAGGGCATCACAATAGAAACTGATAGTCTCAGTTGTCACTGCGAGCATGTCGAGCTACAGTGCAGGCTCTCGCGAAGGAATCTGCTACCTAGGTGCGATAGGATCATGTAAAGCGAAATGCACTGCCTCGTTTGGAGGAGATTGCTTCGACTGACCTAGTCAGTCTCGCAATGACAGTAAAACTTTTTTTATCGCGAGTAACACTAGATGAACCGCCTGGAATGCAGGAACTTTCTTCTGGGGTACTTCGTTCCCAAATGACGGGCAGGGAAAACCCTGTCGCATGCTCCAGCGAACTCACTAGTAAAAGACTAGGTGATGAATTGAACCAGTTTTGATAATGGTTTTTTCAAGATTATAAATGGTGATACATCCAGGCCGTTTTCCTTCCAGGCTTTATAGCATTCTACATTCGCCTTTGCTATTCTCCACATGCTCCCATTACTCTTCCCTCCCACTCGCATCTTTACGAGGACCCTGGATATATAGTAAGTTGAAGCTCTATGCTTAGCTAAAAATCTAAGCATCAATTCATAATCAGAACCAATTTGGTAATTAAGATTAAACTTACCATATCTATCATACAATTCCTTTCTTACGAAAAAAGTTGGATGTGGCGGATGCCAACCCTTTTGCAATGACGATTCTTTAAAACTGTTGGATTTCCAATACCTTTTGACTTTGTTTAAATCTTCTTTATCTACATAAACTAAATCGCTGTAGCAACTTTCTACATTATAATTCATGAACACACTTACAATATCCTCAATTACCTTTTCATCAGCATAGATGTCATCCGAATTTAAAAAACCAATAACATCACCAGTTGCAAGGTCAATACCTTTGTTCATAGCGTCGTATATTCCATTATCGGAAGCACTGATCCACCTTGAAATCCTATTTTCATATTTTCTCAAAATTTCTATTGTTCCGTCGGCGGAACCACCATCAATAACAATATGTTCAATGTCTTGATAAGTCTGACTGAATACGCTTTTCAAACAGTCCTCTATATGCGCTCTGTTATTTAGAACAACCGTTATTAAAGAAACTTTCATCATGTTAATTCAGAATTGCTAAGCTTTAATTTAAGAAAATTGACTTGGAAATCCCTAAAAAATAGATTTTAGAGGATTTGAAGAAGATTAAGATACGACTATGTTAGATTTTGATTTTTTTTGTAATTGAGCTCCATTTAATCGACTCGGAATATTTGGATTTTAAAATCTGCAGTTACTAGTTGGATTGTGCATCCTTTTCTACGTAATAATTACCAATGACGAGTAGATCCATCTTTGTTCTTGAAAAGCAGTCTATTGCTTCCTGAGGTGTACAAACTATGGGCTCATTTTCGTTAAAAGAGGTATTAAGAACCACAGGAACACCCGTCAATTTTTCGAATTCCTTTATTAACTTCCAATAAATCGGATTTTCATCACGACTTACGGTTTGCAGCCTGCCTGTGCCATCAACATGAGTTACGGCGGGTATTGCTCCTCTTTTATCTTTTTTAATGGGATAGACTTTAATCATAAAAGGATCAGGATAGGTTTTTTCAAAATAATCTCCTACGGATTCGATTAGAATTGACGGGGCAAAAGGTCTGAAGGGCTCTCTTCTTTTTATTCTGGCATTTAGTATGTCTTTCATATCTTTTCTCCTGGGATCGACAAGAATACTCCTATTCCCCAAGGCTCGTGGACCCCATTCCATCCTTCCCTGGAACCATCCCACAACCTTCCCCTCGGAGATTGCTTGAGCTGCTTTTTTCAGGATGAGATCTTCATCGAAGACTTCGTAATTTGATCTCGAGTCTTTAAGAGCTCTTTCTATATTCCCGTTGGAGAAGCCAGGCCCCCAGAAAGCGTGCTTCATTTCAAATTTTCTAGGTCTACCAAGAACCTGGTGATAAATATAGTAGGCTGCTCCAAGAGCTGTTCCTGCATCTCCGGCCGCTGCTTGAATATAGACTTCCTCAAAGGGTGTGTTATCAAATATCTTTCCATTAGCGACACTATTAAATGCTACTCCGCCGGCAAGACAAAGTGCTTTCTTTTTAGTCTTCTCATAGACGCTATTGAGTACGTGAAAATAAGCTTCTTCCAATATCACCTGGAGCGATGAAGCCAGGTTTTCATGTCGCTTTGTGAGTTCTTCCCCGCGATTTCTCGGAGGTCCAAACCTCTTTATAAACTGATCTGAATACAATTTTCCCAGGTTAGGTTCTCCCCCTTCCCATGTCATATCGACTCCCTCTGAATGGTGGAGGAAACAGTCAAGTTCTAGTTCAAAATCTCCATTTTTTTTAAGTCTCACTATTTTTTCTAAATCGTCCACATATTCAGGCTCGCCGTAAGCAGCGAGCCCCATAACCTTATATTCATCACCATATTTTAGAAATCCAAGATATTGAGTGACAGCCGTGTAAAAAAGACCCAGAGAGTGGGGGAAACCCACGGAGCCTAGAATTTTGATTTTGTTTTCTAGTCCAACGCCCCACATGGTGCTTACAAAATCTCCAAAGCCATCTATAGATAATATCGCCGCATCTTCAAAAGGAGAAAGAAAAAAACTGCTTGCCATATGGGCACGATGATGCTCGACGTTATGGAAGCTGGTCGTTATATAGTTGAAAGGGAGCTCTAGCGCTTTACAGAACTCGTTTCTTATATCTTTTACTTTAGCCACGTTAGCCATCCGGTCTTTTATCATAGAAAAGCTCGGACGTTTCGACAAGGAAAATAGTACTTTTCTATGTAAATGAGCGCTCGGATTGCGGGATATACCGACATGCGATATTTCTCTGGGTGAAATCCCTGTTTCTTCAAGGCAGTAGTTGATTGCTTCCGAGGGAAATCCTGCCCAGTGCTTTATCCTTCTGAACCTCTCCTCCTCGACTGCAGCGATAATTTCACCATCGTTGATGATACATGCTGATGAATCACCATGGTATGCATTAATACCCAAGATATACATCTAGCCCTCCTTATTATTGAGCACGTCTTATCAGAAAATCTTTTTTTACTTCTATTAGAATATGTTTTAGATTATCAACTCTAAGAGATAACTCTAAAACCGTTCCTGGTGCTCAGGATTCCCTTGTACACTTCTATCATCTGATCTGCTATTTTATCCCACGTAAACTTCTCTGCTACAAGCTGTCTACCTATTTCCCCCATTTTTTTACGAACTTGAGGTTTAGCAAGGAGATCGCTTAAACTCCTTGCTAACTGAGGCACGCTTGGTTCGATGACTTCGCCTGCTCCTCTCGTTCTGACTTCTATAAAATTACATTGTCTTGTAATTATCACAGGAAGCCCGCACGCCATTGCTTCTAAGACACTCACGCTAAAACCCTCAGAATAAGAGGGAAGGACAAATATATCCGCCCTAAATAAGATTGCGAGTTTATGGAGGCCACTCACCATCCCTGTAAAGGTGGTGTTGCCTAATGCACCATCTTCCTTAAGTATTCGCTCAATACTGCTTTTATATCCATGACTATCTGGGCCACATACCATAAGATGTACGTCACTTCGTGTGTTTAGAATTGCTCCGAAAGCCTTGGCAAGAATATCGATGCCTTTTACCGGATGAAGACGTCCCAAGAACAAAATAACCTTTTTGCCATTTAACTCCGGGTACACTTTTTCTATGCCTGGATGCGGCGGGAGTTTTTGAAAACTTCCTAGATCAACACCACTTGGGATTACGAATATATTCTTATTATCCATCTTATTATCTACAAAATTGGAAATACCATCGACCTCTTCTTCGGTCATAGCGTGTAGTCCTGAAGCTTGTTTAAGGATCCCTTTCTGAATAAATGTTGCATATATCTTCTTTTTCAAAGCTTTATGATCTAAACACCACAGTTCGAGCGCCCCATGAATCGTAACTATATATGGCTTTCTTGCTTTTTTTGCTGCACTATATGCAGCAAAATGGGGGTGATGCCAGATCTCATGGATATGAACCAGATCAAAGTTTAAAATTTCCCTCTGGCAAGCCCTACCCAAAGGAGGAGAAAAAGATGTCCAAAATCTTGAAAGAAATCCCTGTGGGAAGAGCGTTAAATCTACACCATCAGGCTTTTCAAGTGTTTTACCCACGCCATTTCCAAGAGGGGCAAATATAGAGATGCGTACACCTTTTTTTGCCAAGGCTTCGGTCAATTCAAATACGACTTTAGTTGGTCCTCCCCATTCGGGATCGAGGCTTGGTGTAATGTGGAGTATTCTCATAACTCTCAATTTAACGCCTTGCATACTCACGAAATTCCCAGCCAAGATAGGGACTTCGGCTTAGTCAAAGGCGACGACGTATATTTGCTCTTGCAACGAAAAGCAGTCCGACAAATGGTACGGGCTGAACGTGGAGCGGTTGTACATTTGGTCGTTGTCATTACCGCACGCTTTAAGCGGGGATCCACTCAGGTTCTTCTCAAGTAGAATTTAGATATACCAATAGCAAGGGTTTTCTAACCCTAACTAATTTTTATGCGCAAACAAGATAGAAATATTCATTTCAATGGGATACGGATTTAGAATGTCCCACCTATTCGTATGTGGAAGATTGCCGAGCAAACTTTACTTACCCAATAACTTTATATACTTGGCAAATTTGCTATCACATGTACTATTCGGTTACATTGGCCTTATAAAGTACATAGAATACAGATGTTGGCCTTAGCTTATCAAATAGGTTAGATGGGTGATATTTGTTATTCCGCGCAAAAAGCCAACAAAAACTTTCATCAACATATAAAGTTATCTTGAAATTATAGGTGCCTTTAATGAGATATCTGAGTCTACTTGTGAGCGGAAACATGCACCTTTTTTCATTAATAATCTTGAATCCTGTAGAAGAAATCATCTGCCGAAAGATATTTATTGGAATACCTCTCTCCCTTCTTGTTACACCGGTTCCTCTATTTTTTTCGCCAGTCTCCCATTGATACTGTTGGTTCACGAATCAATAAATATCCACCTGGTTCAAACAGCGGTAAAACTCTCCTACTATTTTGCTAACATTAGCAATATGATGTAATACTCCAAAACAAGTTATTAAATCAAAAAAATCTCTTGGAAAGGGTAATTACCGTCAACTTTTGCCTAATATAACTAATCGGAAAACCAGATATTTCTTTACCAATAAATACGTCTGATGATTCTACTATTGTTACGCTCTCTATTTTATTTAAAATCGGCTTAAACTCATCTCCATATGCACTTCCAAATCCGAGAACATTTGAAAATTTCTTATGACGTAAGAATTTGAACCCATATTTATAATTTATGGCATGATATGAATCGGTACCTTTCCTTATTTTTTGCACCTAAATTAGCATATCCCTCTTTTTCATCTTCAAACCACCTTTTTATTTCATCTAAGTTAAAATCATCTCCATATAATTTTTTTCCATCAAGATATTCTTGTATATCTTCGCTTGGCACTTCCCATTTTATCTCAAGATATTACCTATAACACACGATTATACGAATTTTGGGGAAGTAATAGTCTAGCGCCTGAAAATAATAAACCGATGGAATACTAAATATTCCAATTGCTAACCGCCTCTTAGCCGATTGCTTTATAGTAAAGTCCATAACCGGTTCAAGAAATTTTCCGCTGATCCTTTCTTTCAACCCCTCTTTTCCTTAAGACCTCTATCATCTTTCTTCTTCTTAGGGTTTTAACATTTCCAGATTGAATCTATGGCCTCTATGAAGCCTTTGGCTGATTCTTTTATTGTGAACGTATTTATTATTTCAAGAGATCTTTTGCCCATCAGTTTCCCCAATCCCTCTGTTCTA
>CAWDVW010000005.1:0-1086296 GCA_963805855.1 Candidatus Dadabacteria bacterium | reverse complement strand
TCCCATTCGGGTTCCAGCGCGTTGCGGACCCGCCCTTGATGGCACCGGTCCATGATCACCGGAATGCCGAGTGGGCGCTGTTTCCCATTGGCCTTCGGTATGTACACCCGCTTGACCGGCAGGGGCTGCCAGGAGGAGATGGTGCGGTGCACGCGCACCGCCACCTCCATCCTGCGGGCGGGAGTCAACGCGATCTCCCCGTCCACCCCGGCGGTCGTGCGGCCAGCGTTGCGCTGGGTCACCTGGCGCACGCTGACCAGCGTGTTCGACCAGGACCGCAGCAACATCTTCTGCAGGGACCGGACCTTGGCCCAGTCCTGCTCCTGCGTCGCCTTGAAGATCCTTCGCCGTAGCCGCCGTACTCGGCCCTCGTGGGCGCGCCAGTCGATGGCGTCCCAGTCGGGGGCCTCGTCCTCGGGTCCGTTCACGTTCAGGGCGCCCGTCGCCACCGCTGGGGTGGAGAAGGAGTATCCCGTCATGTGTCCAACTTGTCCTTCGGTTCCGGAGGTCACCTGCGTTAGTCCTTCAAAGGCTCACCTGCCCACGTCAGCAACCTTTTCGGGTCCGGCCCACAGGTCCGGTATCCGGCCAGTTATCCATGGGCGGCCACTTGGAGGTGTAGCCGTATCGCCCGTGGTTTCCTGTCGCCTTTCGGCCACCGGCATTTGCTTCTTGGGCATCCTGTTCCCGCCAAAAGGAGTTGGCCTTCCTTACGGTCGGCTTACCCCGCCAAATAGCGGCGGGGACCCGGCGGGGTTCCCACGTTCCACACGCACAAGAATCGACCGGGGTGGGTGCCCTCTTTATCCCGGGACGGTGGTGCTCTCCCGGCTGGACGCCCTTCACCAGCCGGCACCCGCCGCCTTCTCTAGCGGCCAGTCCTGTACCCCGCTAAAACCATCCCATCTGACGGGGGTCGCGCTAACGAGACATCAGCGAGGGTTTACGTGCTTCACCCGTCCGGTCTTCCCCTCGCCTGTAGCCCCCGGATGGGACGGGGACCCTTGGGCTTCACCCTGGGCTTCGGACCCCGCGGTTACCCACGACGCCCGCCAGGACAGGGACGAGCCTTGAGCACTGGCTCGGAACTACATCCTCGGCATCAGCCAAACCTCCAGTTCAATGAGTTCACTTGTGCTGTGCGACCTCGTGTCGCACAGGGCGCCTGCGGCGTCGCTACGCGAGGGCGCTGCGCGCCCCCCTGGACCTGCGAGCCTCTGCGGCCCCTTCGGGCAGGGCTTGCGGGCAGGCCGGGGGCCTGCCCGGCTGGTGCGCAGCGCCCCCGAACCTCCGGCGGGTAGGTGGCCGCCGGTAAAGATTGTGGAATGAGGGGCGCACGCCAGCCTGTCTTCAGCTCTGGGTTTCCACGACCAGAGACGAAGACGGAGACGCGGCGTGCGCACCACGAGGCTATGGCGTCGGGTGCTCGGGGTCGAGCACACGGTGATCGAGTCGGTAGACCTGGAGACCGACGCCCGGGGCCAGGAAGTGCTGCTGGCTCGGGTGCGGGTCAAGGCCGGCGCGGCGCGGCGCTGTTCACGCTGCCAGCGCCGCTGCCCGGGCTATGACACCAGCCCGGACCCGCGGCGCTGGCGGGGCCTGGACCTGGGCACCACCCAGGTGTACCTGCAGGCCACCACGTCGCGGGTGAGGTGCCGGGAGCACGGGGTGGTGGTCGCCGCGGTGCCCTGGGCGCGGCCCGGGGCGCGGTTCACCACCGCCTTCGAAGACACCGCCGCGTGGCTGGTCTGCCACGCCACCCTGTCGGTGGTCGCGATGCTGCTGCGGGTGGCCTGGCGCAGCGTGGCCGACATCGTCACCCGGGTGGTGGCCGAGCGGGCCGCCCGCACCGACCGCCTCGCCGGGCTGCGCCGGATCGGGATCGACGAGATCTCCTCATGATATGAGGGTGATCTTGACCGTCGACCCGCCGCCGTTCGCCGGTGTCGGGCCTCGCGAGCGGAGACCCCTCTTGTCCGTGATTTCCAGCCTGATCAAGACGATGTCGGGCAACGAGCTTCGGGCCGTCATGCTCGGTCATCCGTTGCTCGACGACTATCTCGAATTCGTCGCCGCGCGGGCTCGTCCGAATACGCTCCTGGCCGCGGCCTATGACCTCAAGGTTTTCTTCACCGAGGTGGTGAAGCAACCGGCCGAGGTCACCACCGCGGACGTGTTGGGGTTCATCAAGTCCCAGCGCGCTCCTCGCCGCGGCCGCGGGGTGGTGCGGCTGGAGGACGGCGAGGCGGGCCTGTCCGCCCGTACCATCAAGCGTCGACTGGCCAGCGTGTCCGGGTTGTTCGACTATCTCGTGGCCCGGGGCGATAGCGGGGTGGCGACCAACCCGGTCCCACGCGGCCTGGCCACCCGGGGACGACGCAGCCGCCCCGGGGTGCGGGGCGTTCCCTTGATCCGAGCGCCGCGCACGCTGCCGCGGGTGCTCGAACCGGCGGACGTCGAGGCTTTCCTGGCCGCGCTGCGCACGCACCGGGATCGGGCGATGGCCCAGGCCATGTTGCTCGGTGGCCTGCGGCGCTGCGAGGTGCTCGGTTTGCGGCTGCCCGACCTGCGGCCGGGCGAGCGGCGGGTGTTCGTCGCCGAGGGCAAGGGTGGCCGACAGCGCATCGTGCCGGTCTCGGCCCGGTTCTTCTCCACCGTCGCGGCCTACTACGACACCGAACGCCCACGAACCTGCGGCACCGAACGGGTCTTCGTCGTGCTGAAGGGGCCACGGCGGGGCCGGCCGCTCTCGGCCGCCGGGCTGGACGAGATCGTCGACGGGGCCAGGAGACGGGCCGGCCTGGAGCACTTGACGTGCCACCAGCTCCGTCACACCTGTTTCACCAGGCTGCGTGAGGCGGGGATGGCGTTGGAAGCCGTCCAGGCCCAGGCTGGGCACGCGTCGATCGAGTCGACCCGGATCTACCTTCACCTGGCCAACGACTGGCTGGCCGGGGAGTATCTGCGCGCGGCCGAGGCGATCGAGGCGCAGTCGGTGCGGCTGTGAGCGTCCGCCTCGTCCTCACCGCCCAGGCCGAGGACCTGGTGGGCGCCTTCACCGCCGAACTGACCGAGGCCGGGGCGAGCACGTGGCCATCGACCATCGGCGGAGCCCGGGCGTTCTGCGCCCGATACCCCGTCCCCGCAGCGTTTTCCGCGCTTCCGGTCGACGAGCAGCTACGCCTGCCCGCCCACCAGCGACGCTTCGCGTGTTGGCTCATGGTCACCGCCAGGATGAGCGTCTCGGCCGAGTACCTGGCACGGGCCGACCTTCGGCTGGGCTCCATCGCCGCCCGCCATCACCCCGCTCTGCGCGCCCGGCTCGCCGCCACCGCGCGCACGCTCGGCTCCGACGAGGTCTGGGTGCGCGACCAGTGGTCCGCGCTCGCACAGCTGGCCGCGCTGCACGGCGTCCTTCCCGAGCAGGTGACCTCCGAGCAACTCGACTCCGGCGGCGACGCTCTGCTCACCGCGTTCGCCCGCCCCGGGCACCCCAAGGCCGGCCACAAGCTGCGCTCCGCGCTGGTCCGGTTGCGCGCCACGCTGTTTCACGCCGGGATGACCGACACACCACCCCGGCTGCACCGGCCGAACCGGGGCGTCGTCGCGACCGCGCAGTGGGCGGCCGTCGCGCCCGGCCTGACCGAGACCGCGCAGCGCTACCTCGCCCAGCTCGAGCTCAGCCTGCGGCCCTCGACCGTGCGCATCGCCGAGCAGGTGCTCCGCGAGTTCACCGCGTTCTTGGCCCGCGAAGCACCGGGGGTGAGCTGCGTCGGCGACATCGGCCGCCACCACATCGAGGCCTACAAGTCCTGGCTCGCCAACCGCCCCCGAGCCGGTGGCGGCACCCTGCACCGCCACACCATCCGCGGGCACCTCACGACGCTGCGGTGCTTCTTCGACCGGATCACCGAATGGGACTATCCCGACGCGCCGACGCGCCCGCTGATCTTCGCCGGTGACCTACCCATCCCCGACCAGCCGCTGCCCCGCTTCCTCGATGACGCCGCCTCGGCCAAGCTGCTGCGCGCGGCCCGAGCCGACCCGGACCCCTTCGCCCGCCTGGCCATCGAGCTGCTCGCACGCACCGGACTGCGCAAGGGCGAACTGATGGCGCTCACCATCGACGCCGTCGTGCAGATCGGCTCCGCCTACTGGCTGCGAGTCCCCGTCGGCAAGCTGCACAACGACCGCTACATCCCGCTGCACCCACAGCTCAAGACACTGCTCGATGACTGGCTGGCCGACCGGCCCGCAGGCCTACGCTCCGATCTGATCTTCCTGGATTGGGGGCGGCCCATCCCGCCGGCCCGCGTCGATCGGGCCCTGACCAGGATCGCTGCCGCCGCCGGCATCGCCAAGATCACCGCGCACCAGCTGCGTCACACACTGGCCACCCAGGCCATCAACCGAGGCATGTCACTCGAGGCGATCGCCGCCCTACTCGGCCACCGCACCATGACGATGACCATGGTCTATGCGAAGATCGCCGACCGCGCCGTCGCCGACGAGTACTTCGCCGTGTCGGAGAAGGTCGAGGCCCTCTACGACCGAGCGGCGCACCTACCGGCCGACGCCGAGGGCGCTGAGATGCTCAAGCTCCGCCGGGAGATGAACAGCCGCATGCTCGGCAACGGCCACTGCGCCCGCCCCGTCGAGATGGACTGCCACTTCGAGTCCATCTGCGAATCCTGCACATTCTTCGTGACCACCATCGAGTTCAGGCCCACCCTGCAGCGCCAACGCGAAGACGCCGCCGCCAAAGGCCAAGTCGGTCGACAGAAAATCTTCGACGGAATCCTCGAACGACTCGACAACGAGGCGTCCTGACGTCCTGAGGACACTCCCCACGAGCCCTACCAAGATCGATCCAAGGAAATCCTGCTGAACCCCTTGACAAGATCACCCGCATAATTATACGACACCTCGTCGATCCCGATCCGGCGCAGCCCGGCGAATCGGTCATGCTCGCGTTCGGTATCGGCCCATACCCGGGCCACGATCGCGCCCACCGTGCGCCAGGCGATCCGCATCAATTCACACACCGCGGTCTTCGAACACTGCACCGCCAACCAGGCCACCGTGTCATCGAAGGCGCGGGTGTGCCCGGCGCCGTGACGCGCCCAGGGCACCGCTGCCACCGTCGGGCCATGCTCGGGGCAGTTCACCCGCGGCGCCTCGGCCTCCAACCACACCTCGATCGTGCCCAGGTCCAGCCCCCGCCACCGGCGCCGACCCTCCCCGCGGTCATAGCCGGCAGCCTTGCACCCACAGCGCCCGCAGCGGCCCCGCGCCCCCCGCCTCGGGCGCACCCGGGCGATCACGCACCCGGTGCCCTGGTCGAACTCGACGTCCTCGATCACCGTCCGCTCGACCCCAAGGAGCTCACGCCATAGCCTGACCCCGCGCACGTCGTCCCTCGTCCATGGTTGCTGACCCTCGACAAGCCAGAAACCTAGACGTCAGAGCGACGTGCGCCCCTCAACCCCCGCTCGGACCGCCCACGGATCGGTCAGAAGAGCAGCCACATAAGGCAGAACCTGTGCGCGAGACCCCGAAGGTAGGTGCGAGTGCTATGCCGCGAGGGCGTCCAGCTTGGCGGCGACCTCCGCCATCGAGGGGTTCGTCAGCGCGGAGCCGTCCGGGAAGCGCACGGTGGGCACGGTGCGGTTGCCACCGTTGACGTTCTCGACGAACTCCGCAGCCTCGGGGTCCCGCTCGATGTTGACCTCGTCGTAGGCCACACCGGCGGCGTCGAGCTGGAGCTTCAGGCGCCGGCAATAACCGCACCACGTCGTCGAGTACATCGTCACCTGAGACATGCACCTTTCAACCATCTGGCGGAGCTCGTTCTTCCCTGTGGACAGCCGTCACACCGTGTCGGCCCGGGTGTCAGGATGGCCTCGTGAGCGAGCGCAGCGAGCGAACCAATGTCACAGCAGTTCGCGAAGCGCCGACCGAGCGCAGCGAAGGAGAGCGGTGAGCTCCCCCGAAGACCCGGCTTCCGGCCTGGACGACGAGCAGCGTGCGGCGGTCGCCGCGCCCCGCGGGCCGGTGTGCGTGCTCGCCGGAGCGGGCACCGGCAAGACCCGCACGATCACCCGCCGGATCGCGCACCTCGTCCGCCGCGGGCACGTCGCTCCGGGGCAGGTCCTGGCCGTGACGTTCACCGCCCGCGCCGCCGGGGAGATGCGCACCCGCCTGCGCGTGCTCGGCGTGTCGGGGGTCCAGGCGCGGACCTTCCACGCCGCCGCGCTGCGCCAGCTGCGCTACTTCTGGCCGCAGGTCGTCGGCGGCGAGCAGTGGCAGCTGCTGGAGGGCAAGCTGCGGATCGTCGGGCAGGCGGCGGCCCGTGCGCGTGCGGGGACGGACGCGGCGTCGCTGCGCGACTTCGCCGGCGAGATCGAGTGGGCCAAGGCGAGCCTCGTGACGCCCGGCGACTACCCGGCCACGGTCGCCCGCCTGCGCCGCGACACCCCGGGGCCCGCCGAGCAGGTCGCGACCGTCTACGCGGGCTACGAGGAGCTCAAGAACCGCGCCGAGCTGCTCGACTTCGACGACCTGCTGCTGCACACCGCGGCGGCGCTCGAGGAGCACCGCGGGGTCGCCGAGGAGTTCCGGGACCGCTACCGCTGCTTCGTCGTCGACGAGTACCAGGACGTCACGGCGCTGCAGCAGCGCGTGCTCGACGCCTGGCTCGGCGGCCGCGACGACCTGACCGTCGTCGGCGATGCGAACCAGACGATCTACACCTTCGCCGGCGCGGACCCGCGGCACCTGCTCGACTTCCCGCGGCGGTTCCCCGAGGCCGTCGTGGTGCGCCTGACGCGCGACTATCGATCCACCCCGCAGGTCGTCTCCACGGCGAACACGCTGATCGGTGCCGCGCGCGGCCGTGTCGCGGGCACGCGCCTGCAGCTCGTCGGTCAGCTGCCGCCCGGGCCGGACCCGCGGTTCCAGGAGTACGACGACGAGCCCGCCGAGGCCGCGGCCGTCGCGCGCGCGATCCGGCGCCTGGTCGACGACGGCACACCGGCCGCGGAGATCGCGGTGCTGTTCCGGGTGAACGCCCAGTCCGAGGTCTACGAGCAGGCGCTCACCGAGGCGGGCGTGCCCTACCAGGTGCGTGGCGGGGAACGCTTCTTCTCGCGTCCCGAGGTGCGGCGGGCGATGACGGCGGTCCGGGCGGCCGGGCCGGGGCCGGAGGGCGAGCCGCTGACCGGACGTCGTGCGGGCCGTGCTGGAACCCGTCGGCCTCACCGCCGAGCCGCCCGGCGGTGCCGCGCAGCGCGCGCAGTGGGAGTCGCTGCTCGCGCTGGTCGAGCTCGCGGAGGAACTCGTCGCCGTCGAACCGTCGGCCGACCTGCGCCGGTTCTCCGCGGAGCTGGACAGCCGGGCGGACGCCGCGCACCCCCCGACGGTGCAGGGGGTCACGCTGGCGTCGCTGCACGCGGCGAAGGGGCTGGAGTGGGACGCCGTGTACCTGGTCGGCCTGGTCGACGGCACGCTGCCGATCCAGCACGCCGAGGGCGACGACGCCGCGATCGAGGAGGAGCGCCGCCTGCTCTACGTCGGCATCACGCGGGCGCGGCGGCTGCTGTCGCTGTCGTGGGCGCTGTCGCGCCAACCCGGCGGGGTCGCCGTCGTCGGCGCAGCCGCTTCCTGTACGGGCTGATCCCCGACGAGCACCCGGCGGCGCGCGTTCCCACCGGTGGGCGCACCGCCGCCGCCGCGAAGCCCCGCTGTCGGGTGTGCGGCAAGCCGCTGCTCGGCACGATGGCCATGAAGCTGCGCCGCTGTGACGACTGCCCGTCGGACGTCGACGTCGAGCTGCTCGACCGGCTCAAGGAATGGCGGCGGAACGCGGCGAAGGAACAGCAGGTGCCGGCCTACGTCGTGTTCACCGACGCCACCCTCACGGCGATCGCCGAGCAGCGCCCGGCGGACCCGTCGGCGCTGGTGTCGATCCCCGGGATCGGCGCGAGCAAGCTCGACCGCTACGGCCAGGCCGTGCTGGCTCTCGTCGCGGAGGGCGGCGACTAGTCATTTCACCTGTGGATCTCCGCCTTGCTCCGCTGCGACGCTGATCCATAAGACATGCGTTGGGCGAACCTCTCGCAAATAGGTTGTGCGCCCCTGACGGGGGTGCCTACTGTCTAGGGCCGAGGGACCGTATCCGCGCGTCCGAACCACCCGATCTCCTGGAGGAGGTGCCGAGATGGAGTACACGATGCAGACCGTGATGATCCTCGGCACCCACGTGTCCGGGATCGACGTGTCGGTGGACCCGCGTGGCTGGCAGCGCAACCGTGCGTGCTCGATCGCGCTCGACGAGTTCCCGACCGTCAACGGAACCGGTGTGTCCGCACGAGGGCGCCCCATCTAGGGGCGCAATCAGGCCGAAGTTCGAGGGCCGCGGATCTCACCGGGATCCGCGGCCCTCTTTCTTTTGTCCACCAACTCACCAGGAGGTAGTGCGGTGCTAGTTCGATCGGTTCCGCTGGAGGGCGGAACCTGCGACCAACCCGAGACCGGTGCGCTGGGCACCCTGCTCGACGCGGCACCCCGCGCCGGGCTGGAGCTGCCCTGCCGCTCCGGCGACGCCGACCTGTGGTTCGCCGAGTCACCGGCCGAGCTGGAGCAGGCCAAGGCCATGTGCGGCGGCTGTCCGGTCCGGGTCGCCTGCCTGGCCGGCGCGCTGCAGCGCGAGGAGCCCTGGGGCGTCTGGGGCGGGGAGATCTTCGAGCGCGGGGTCGTCGTGCCGCGCAAACGGCCACGGGGCCGGCCCAGCAAGGCCGACCTGGCCCGGGACGCCGCCTACGCGGCGGCACTGGGCGCCGTCAGCGCCTGACCGTTCGGCTCGACCACACCGAAGGAGATCACCGATGACCACGCAGCGAAGCCTGTTCCGCCCGACCTCCCGCACCGCGTCACTGCTCCACGAAGCCCTGGCACGATCCCATCAGCATCACTGCTGACAGGGCGACGTGGATCGGCGTAGGAGAGCGCACGAGGTCACCCTCGGGATGCAGGAGTTCCGAGGGTGACCTCGTGGTCTGCGCGACGCACGAGCCCGGCGGCGAGTGCCGCCGGATGCGCGGCCGCTGGCGCATGCCGGTTACGGCACCAGCACGACCTTCCCGCCGGCGTGCCCGTCGCGGACGAACTGCAGGGCCTCCGCCGCCTCGGCCAAGGGATAGGTGCGGGCGACGACGACCTTCAGCGAGCCGTCCGCCGCTCCCGCGCAGCAACCGGCGCCAGGCATTCGGCCCGGACGTTCGTCTCCGGGTCGTCCCCGCTGATCAGCACGATGCCGCTGTCGGCGCGCCCGAAGGCGGCGATCGACACGATCCGGCGGTGGTCGGCGACCAGCTCCAGCGACGTGTCGACGGCCTCGTCCGTGCCGATCGTGTCGATCGCCGCGTCGACCCCGTCCGGGGCGAGCGCGCGCACCCGGTCGGCCAGTCCGGGGCCGTAGGTCACGGGAGTCACGCCGTAGCCGCGCAGCAGGTCGTGGTTCGACTCGCGGGCCGTCCCGATCACCCGGACCCCGTCCTGCACGGCCAGCTGCACCGCGATCTGGCCGACGCCGCCCGCGGCGCCGTGCACGAGCAGGGTCTCCCCGGGCTTCGCTGCCGCCACCTGCAGCGCGTGCGCGGCGGTCCCGCCCACCAGGAGGATCGACCCGGCGACCGTCCAGTCGAGGGCAGCCGGTTTCGGCACGACCACGCTCGCGGGGGCGACGACGCTCTCGGCGTACCCGCCGTTCACCGGATAGCGCCACCACCTCGTCGCCGACGGCGATCGGCCCCGCGGGTCCGACGGCGTCCGATCCGGCGGCGGTCACCACCCCGGCGACCTCGAGACCCACCGGCAACGGCAGCCGGTCCGGATCCGCTCCCAACATCCCTGAAATGATCTTGTAGTCGTACAGATTGATTCCCGCGGCCTTCACCGCGATCACCACTTCGCCCGGGCCCGGCTCCGGTACGTCGGCCTCGACCACGGACAGGACATCCGGACCACCGAACGCGGTGGCCACGACCTTGGTTGCCATGATCCGCGCAACCTCGGCCCCCGGGCCGTGATTCCCTGCATTGCCGATGAGCTCCGAATGCCGATGAGAGCTGTCCGGACTCGGCAGGCCGCAGAGCATCGCCGACCGTCCGATGGGCTCGCCCCGGGAGGAGGTCCCGTCCAGCCGGGCAACCCGTCGTCGACGCCCAGCTTCCACCGCTGCCGGGTCGCGCAGCTCCACCGTCATGCGGGCGGACGACACCTGTGCACTGCGCCCGGTGCCGCGGGCGATGGTGCAGAGCGCCGCCGATCACCGCCGTGCCGCTGCCGGGTGCCCAATGTCGGGATGCTGGTCGGCGCCGCGCCCGACAAGCCCGGCGCCGCGCCTCTACGCTAGACGTCGACGAATGTCGCCGGGTTCCACCTGCTGACGATGTCGCGCAGCGCAACCCGCGCGTCGAGCTGGCACAACACCGCGAGCGTTCCCATCGACACCCGGTGCACCAGCAGGTACTGCGGCGGCAGGTTCAGCCGTCGGCCGACGTCGAAGCCGGAGCTGCGCAGGTCGCCGACCCGCTCGGCCTGGCTCTGCAGCCAGCGGCGGGTGAAGTGGAACGACTCCGTGCGCAGCGGTTCGGCGAACGGCGCGAGGTACGCGATGAGGTCGGCCCCGGACACGGTCGTCCCCGGCAGCAGGAACCCCTCGTTCCGCAGGTGCGCGATGAGATCGTCCGGCCGGTCCTCGAGCGCGAGCCGGGTCATCACCGACAGCGGCCGCGGCAGGCCCGCGGGCACCCGCGCGACCGCACCGTAGTCCAGCACCAGCAGCCTGCCGTCGGGCAGCAGCTGGAAGTTGCCCGGATGCGGGTCCGCGTGCAGGAGGCCGGCCCGGGCGGGCGCGCAGTAGTGGAACTCGGCGAGCAGCGCACCCGCCTGGTCCCGCTCGTCCGCCGTGCCGGCCGCGATCACCTCCGACAGCTTCCGCCCGCTGATCCACTCGCTCACCATCGCGCGCGGCGCCGAGGCCACGACCCGCGGAACCGCGATCAGCGGATCGCCGTCGAACACCTCGGCGAACGCCCGCTGGTTCGCGGCCTCGTCGCGGTAGTCGAGCTCCTCCTCCATGCGCTCGCGCAGCTCGGCCACCAGCGGCTTGACGTCCTGGCCCGGCACGAGCGGCTGCAGCAGCCTGCTCATGCGCGCGAGCTGGCGCAGGTCCGACCGCAGCGCCTCCTCGGCGCCCGGGTACTGGACCTTCACCGCGACCTCGCGGCCGTCCTGCCACACCGCGCGGTGCACCTGCCCGATGCTGGCGGCCGCGGCGGGCGCGTCGTCGAACTCGCGGAACCGCTCGGGCCAGCGGCGGCCGAACTGCTCGGCGAGCATCCGGTGGACGTCGCGGGTCGGCATCGGCGGGGCCGCGTGCTGCAGCTTCGTCAGCGACTCCCGGAAGGGTCCCGCCAGCTCGTCCGGCACCGCCGCCTCGAACACCGACAGCGCCTGCCCGAACTTCATCGCGCCGCCCTTGAGCTCACCGAGCACGGCGAACAGCTGCTCGGCGCTGCGCGCCATCATCTGGGCGGAGATCTCGTCGCTGTTGCCGCCGGCCAGCCGGCGACCCCACCCGGCCGCGGCCCGGCCGGCCACACCCAGGGGCAGGCTCGCGAGCTTGGCCGTACGCGCTGCGGTGCGCCGGGGAATGTCACTCACTTCAACGGCCTCGCTGCGCTCATCACCTCATGATTGTCCCCCGTCCGGAGGGCGGCTCGCACGTCCGTGCGGCGGGGATGCGCCACACGTGCAGTCCGGGTGCGGGGGCCACGGGCGGTGCAGCAGTTCCCCCGTGCCGAGGTCGAGCTCCAGGGAGGCGCCGAGCACCGGGGGCACGGCCGTCCCGCCACCACCGGCGATGTCCACCGCACGCAGCACCTGGGCGGTGCCGAGCGCCGCGGTGGCCACCGCCGTGGCCGCATCGCCTCGGCCGTGGCGTCCGACGAGCTGGGCCGTGACGGCCGGCCAGCCGGGGTCGCGGCCGCGCCGGTGCAGCTCGACGCACCCCAGACACGCCGAGCGACCCGGAAGCACGAGCGGCCCGACGACTCCGATGCCGTCGCGCAACCGGACGGGCAGGTGCGCGACGCGGTCGCGGTGCAGGGCGGCGACCCGCGTGGGATCGGGTACGACGGCGTCGGCGAGCACACACAGGTCCGGCGCGGCGCGGGCCGGGGGCGGCCCGACGCTCGTCCCGGGCGCGACCCGCCGGACGACGTCGACCACCGCCTCGAGTGCGGACCGTCCCCGGTCGGTGTCGAGCAGACCGGTACCCAGGTCGCCCTCCTGCACCGCGCCGTCCGCGGCGGCCTCGACCCACACGGCACCGATGCCGGCACGTCCGAGCCCCGCCGCGACACCCGCCGCCAGCGGGCCGCCGCCCACCACGGTGACCGCGGCCGCCGCCCGCTGCCGAGCCACGCGTTCCGGCCCTTCGGCGTCGACCAGCACCCCGGTGTCGACCAGCCGCCGGAGCAGCTCCTCGGCCTCGTCGCGATCCGCACCGCGCTGGACGGCCCGAGCCACCAGACCGACCCGCTCGGTCGGTGCGGCGAGCTCGTCCAGCATGCCGGCCAGCGGTGGCGGCAGGTCGTCGACGGCGAGCGCCGTCCGTGGATCCAGCCCCAGCAGCCGCGCGGACTGCCCCCGCACGAGCACCGACCGGTGCGGCGACAGCCGAAGCCGGCGCGGGAGTGTGGACGGGCGAAGGGCGGACGCCTGTGAAGTCATGTCGGCAGCGTCCCGGCCCCGGCGCTCCGACGCATCCGGCTGTCCACAGGCGGATGCGGCTTGTGGACAACTCGGGCACGGTCGGGGCCGACCGCTCCGGTGCCGGGTCGGCCGAGGATAGTCTGGGTCGGTGGTCAGGCCCGCGGTCGTGGAGGTCCGTCGTAGCGAACGCCGCCGCCGGATGGTGAGCGCCCGGCGTGAGGGCGACACGGTGATCGTCTTCATCCCCGGCTGGATGAGCGAGTCGGAGGAGACGCGCTGGGTGGACGAGATGGTGCGCCGCCTCGAACGCAGCGAGGCGCGACGCCGCTCGCCCGCCCGCACCGGCGACGACGCACTCCGTCGGCGCAGCGTCGAGCTCTCGCGCCGGTACCTGGAGGGCCGCGCCGAGCCCACCACGGTGCGGTGGGTGCCGACGATGAGCACCCGCTGGGCGTCCTGCACCCCGGCGGACGGCACGATCCGGGTCAGCGAGCGCCTGCGCGACGCCCCGGGCTGGGTCGTGGACTACGTGCTCGTCCACGAGCTGGCGCACCTGCTCGAACCGGGCCACGACAAGGCGTTCTGGGCCTGGGTGCGCCGCTACCCCCGCACCGAGCGGGCGATGGGCTACCTGGAGGGGCTGTCCGCCGCGGCCGGGCTGGGCCTGGTCGGCACGGACGGCGACGTCGACGAACAGGCGAGCGACGCCTCCGTCGGATAGGCCGGGTGGAGGCGCCGCTCGTCAGCGCGGGATCAGGAGGTCGGCGCGGCGCCGGGCTCCTCGCCGTCGGTCTTGTCGTCCGGGTCCTTCTCGGCCTCGGCCTGCATCGCCTTCTCCAGCTCGGCGATCGGGTCGCCGAGCTCCTCGCGGGCGACGAAGGCGGCCGGGTCCTCGAGGTCGTCCGCCGACGGGATCAGGTCCGGGTGTGCCCACAGCGCGTCTCGCTCCCGCGGTCCCGCGCTGCTCGCCGAGGCGCCGCCACAGCTCGGCGGCGTTGCGCAGCTGCCGCGGCCGCAGTTCCAGCCCGACGATCGTCGCGAACGTCTGCTCGGCGGGTCCCCCCGCGGCGCGCCGCCGGCGCAGCGTCTCGCGCAGCGCCGCCGCCCCGGGCAGCCGGTCGCCGACGGCGTCCGCCACCACGGCGTCCACCCAGCCCTCGATCAGCGCGAGCAGCGTCTCCAGTCGGGCGAGCGCCACCTGCTGCGCCGGCGTGGTCTGCTGCTCGAACATCCCCGAGCGCATGGCCTCCTCGATCGCGCCGGGGTTCGACGGGTCGATGCCGCGGGCCAGCTCCTCGATCCGGGAGCGTGTCGACGGTGATGCCCCGTGCGTACTCCTCGACCGTGCCGAGCAGCCGCTCCCGCAGCCAACCGACGTGGGCGAACAGCCGCTGGTGCGCCGCCTCCCGGGCGGCGAGGTAGATCATCACCTCGCTGGCGGGCCGGTCGAGGCCCGCGGTGAACTTCTCGATGTTCTCCGGCAGCAGCGCGGCGGTGCCGGCCGGTCCCACGGGCACGCCGACGTCCGTGGAGCTCAGCACCTCTGCCGCGAGCTGGCCCAGGCCGCCTCCGAGCTGGCTGCCGAACGCGAGGCCGCCCATCTGGCCGAGCATCGCCAGCATCGGGCCCGCGCCGGCGCGGACCTCCTCGGGCAGGGCCTCCACCCACGCCACCGACACGCGCTGGGCGACCGGGTCGCACAGCCGCTTCCAGGTGGGCAGGCTGGCGTTCACCCACTCGCTCGCCGACCAGGCCGCGACCTCCGTCGCCCCCGCCGGGAAGCGTGGTGGCCGGGTCCAGCCACAGCTCCGCGAGCCGCACGGCGTCGCGCACGGCGCTGCGCTGCGCGTCGGTCAGCGACGAGGTGGTACCCGCCAGGCGCTGCTTCGCGATATTCGCCGCGAGGTCGTAGTTCACCGGGCCGCCGCCGGTGTTCTGCGCCTGGCTGAGCATCTGCCCGAGCTGGGTGAGCATCTGCCCGAGCTGGCTCATGTCGAACCCGCCCGGCGGCATCCCGGGCATCCCGCCGGGCAGCCCGGGGAATCCGGCACCGAGGCCGAAGGGGTCCTGCGGTCCGGGCTCGCGCTCGGGGTCACGGTCGGGGTCGCGGTCCGCGGGCCCGAAGCCGAACCCGAATGGCGGCTCGTTCGTCATGGCCCCACGGTACGCGGACTGACCCCGCGCCGCCCATCGCCCGGGAGCCCAGATCGTGTCCTGTGGATCAACGCCGCAGCGGAGCAAGGCGGAGATCCACAGGTGGAGACTAGGCTCGGACCTCGTGGCAGGCCGGTCGAGCACGTTCCTGTCCGCCGCCCTGCTGGCGGCGGTGCTGGGCGTCCTCGGCGCGGGCATGCCCGTCCCCATGGTGGCGCTGGGCCCCGGCCCGACCTACGACACGCTCGGTGACGTCAACGGGGCGCCGGTCGTCACCGTCGACGGCCTGTCCACCTTCCCCACGTCCGGGCACCTCAACATGACGACGGTGGCGGTGTCGGACCGCCTGACCTTCGTGCAGATGCTGCGCGCCTGGGCGTCGGGCGGCCGCCAGGTCGTGCCCCGTGGCGAGATCTTCCCGCCCGGCAAGACCGACGAGCAGGTGCGCGAGGAGAACACCCAGCAGTTCGCCACCTCCGAGTCGAACGCCGAGCTCGCCGCGATGACGCAACTGGCGATCCCGACCCGGGTCGTCGTCGGCGCGGTCGTCCCGGACTCCCCGGCCGCGTCGGCGCTGCGGGTCGGCGACGAGCTCGTCGCCGTCTCCGGACGCACGGTCGGCACGCCCGCGTCGGTGTCCGAGGCGCTGTCCGGCACCGCGCCCGGCCAGAGCGTCACGGTGACCTACCGTCGCGACGGGCAGGAGCAGACGGCGGACGTCGCGCTGGCCGCGAGCCCCGACCGCGCCCAGGGCCTGCTCGGTGTGCGGCCGACCGTCGAGCCCCGGACCGGTGACATCCGGATCAGCCTGGGCGACATCGGGGGACCGTCGGCGGGGCTGATGTTCGCGCTCGCGGTCGTCGACAAGCTCTCGCCGGGGAACCTGACCGGCGGCCGGTTCATCGCCGGCACCGGCGCGATCGACGCGACCGGCGACGTCTCGCCCATCGGGGGCATCCCGTTCAAGATGCGGGCCGCCCACGACGCCGGGGCCACGGTGTTCCTCGTCCCCGACGAGAACTGCGCCGAGGCCGCGGCCACCGCCCCGCAGGGTCTGCAGCTGGTCCGCGTGACCGGCCTGGGCGATGCGGTCACGCAGCTGGAGGCACTCGACAGCGGGGCGCTACCCCGCTCCTGCTGAGCCCGCCGCCGCCCGCCGACGCCGACCGGCAATTCCTCCCGTTTGCCCATCTCAGCCCAGCCCACGGGAACTCCACACGCCGTCCGTAGAGTTGGCACAGCAGGGTGTGGCCCACGTCGGCACGTCGGCGTGGCGTGGGACAGCCCGCACGAGAAGTCACCGATCACTGGAGCGTGTCCCGTGGCCATGCGGCCCCCGGTGGGAGCCCCGACGCTGAACCGCCGTACCCGGTCCTGCCCATCGCCGCGGGCGTCCTCGTGCTGCTACTGTGGTCGGGTCCCGCCTGATCAACCTCTACGTCGACTGGCTGTGGTTCGGCGAGGCCGGCTACCGCAACGTCTTCACCACGATCATCTTCACGCGGCTCCTGCAGTTCCTGCTCGGCGCGGTGCTGATCGGAGGGCTGTCGCCCTCTCGCTGTGGATCGCCTACCGGTTCCGCCCCGTCTTCGTCCGACGTCTCGGGACCCGAAGACCCATCGCCCGGTACCGCACCGTGATCATCTCGCGGTTGCCGGCTCTTCGGGATCGGCATCCCGCTGCTCGTCGGCCTGTTCGCGGGTTTCGCGGCGCAGGGCAACTGGCAGACCGTGCAGCATTCCGCACTCCACCGCCTTCGGCCAGCCACGGACCCGCAGTTCGGCATCGACCTGTCAGCTTCTTCGCCTTCGAGCTGCCCTTCTACCGGCTGGTGCTGGGCTGGCTTCTCGCCGTCACGATCCTAGCCTCATCGGCTCGCTGGTCGCCCACTACGTGTTCGGCGGCCTCCGGCTGACAGGTCGCGCCGGGCAGGTGTCGGCCGCCGCGCGCGGCTCACCTCTCGTGCTCGCCGGGGTGTTCGTGCAGCTCAAGGCGGTCGCCTACTGGCTGGACCGCTACGGGTTGCTGTACTCGACCGCACCGACGTTCACCGGTGCCACTACACCGACGTGAACGCCGTGATGCCCGCCAAGCTGATCCTGGTGTTCATCTCGATCATCTGTGCGCGGCGTTCTTCGCCGCGTCGTCTCCCGCAACTTCCAGCTGCCGGCGATCGCTGGTCCTGCTGCTGGTGCGTCCAGCCTGCTGATCGGTGTGGCGTGGCCCGCGGTGTGCAGCAGTTCGTCGTCGAGCCGAGCGCGAACGAGCGGGAGGCGCCCTCATCCAGCGCAACATCGAGCCACCCGCCAGGCGTTCGGCCTCGACCAGGACAAGTAGTCGACTACCCAGCCCTACCGCCGGGACCGTCCGGAGGCGACGCCCGCCGAGCTCGCGACGACACGCGAGACCATCCCCAACGTCCGGCTGCTCGACCCCAACAAGTCTCGGCGACACGTTCACCCAGCTCCAGCAGCAGACCGTAACTTCTACGGCTTCCCGGACAAGCTCGACATCGACCGCTACACCGCCGACGGCGAGACGCAGGACTACATCGTCGCCGTGCGCGAGCTCAACAGCGAGGGGCTGTCAAGAACCAGAGGACCTGGATCAACCGGCACCCGTCTACACCCACGGCAACGGCTTCGTCGCCGCGCCGGCCAACGAGGTCATCGCCCAGCTGCAGGACGCAGGCGGGCAGGGCGGTCTGCCCCGATTCACCAGCAACGACACTGCAACGCCGCGTCCGCTCCCGAGCGGCCTCGTGTCACGCGAGTCGCGGATCTACTACGGCGAGCTGATCGACGGACTACTCCGTCGTCGGCGCGCCCGACGGCGCCGCTCCCGCGAGTCGGACCTGCACGGCTCCGACGACCGGCAGCTCAACAACACCTACGACGGCGAGGGCGGGGTCTCGCTCGGCAGCTTCTTCCGCCGGCTCATCTTCGCGCTACTTCCGGCGAGCGCAACTTCCTGCTCTCCAGCCCGATCAACGATGAGTCCAAGATCCTCTACGTCCGCGACCCGCCGGACCGGGTGGAGAAGGCGGTCGCCCCGTTCCTCGACGCTGGACACCGACCCGTACCCGGCGGTCGTCGACGGACGGGTCACCTGGATCGTCGACGGCTACACCACGCTCGGCGACTACCCCTACGCCAAGCAGATGGCGCTGGGCGACGCCACCGCCGACGGCCCTGCAGGGCACCGTGCCGCGGCTGCCGAACGAGAGATCAACTACATCCGCAACTCGGTGAAGGCCACCGTCGACGCCTACGACGGCACCGTCACCCTCTACGGGTTCGACGAGACGGACCCGGTGCTGAGGACCTGGATGACGGCGTTCCCGGGCGTCGTGAAGCCGGCGTCGGCATCTCCGACAGCCTCGCACGCACTTCCGCTACCCGGAGGACCTGTTCAAGGTCCAGCGGGACCTGCTCACCCAGTACCACGTCGACACCCCCGGCGAGTTCTTCTCCGACGGTGTCGTTCTGGGACGTCCCGTCCGACCCCACCGTGCAGGGCGCGCCGGCACGGCGGGTCGGCGCAACCGCCGTACTACCTGCTCGCCGGGCTGCCGGACCAGGACGGCGCGACCTTCCAGCTGACCAGCGCGCTGGTCAGCCGAGCGCGGCAGTTCCTCTCGGCGTACGTGAGCGCGAGCTCGGACCCCGCCACGTACGGGAAGATCACCGTGCTCGAGTTGCCTGCGGAGACACAGACGCTCGGCCCGCAACAGGTGCAGGCGCAGTTCCTCGGCTCACCGGAGGTCAGCTCGCAGCTGAACCTGCTGAGACAGAACCAGACCACGATCGAGTACGGGAACCTGCTCACCCTCCCGGTGGCGGGCGGCCTGCTCTACGTGGAACCGGTGTACATCGAACGGGCCGGCCAGAGCGCCTCGTACCCGGTGCTGGCCCGCGTGCTGGTGAGCTACAACGGCCGGGTCGGGTACGACGCGAGCCTGCAGGGAGCCCTGGAGGACGTCTTCGGCCCGGGTGCGGGCAGCACCGTCGCCCAGCCCGGGCAGCAGCCGCAACAGCCCGCGCCGGGCGCGGCGATCCCGGCCCCGAATCCGGCGAACCCGGACCAGGCGGCGGCCGCGGCGGCGATCCAGCAGGCCATCAACCAGCTGAAGGCCGCGCAGCAGAGCGGTGACTTCGCCGCCCAGGGCCAGGCCCTGGCCGCACTGGACGCCGCGGTCCAGCGCTACCAGCAGGTCGCCGGCGCCCCGCCGACGTCGGCTCCGGCGCCCGGTCCGGGCGGCTGACCGGCCGACCGAGCACGATCGACGGAGGGGGCACGGGGCTCGACCGCGAGCCTCGCGCCCCCCTTCTCGTCGATCCACACCCGCCTGCAGGGGCCTCGGAGGGGGGTGTAGAGTAGTTCTCACAACAGCAAGACGGCGGTAACACGCCAGCGCGGGGTGGAGCAGCTCGGTAGCTCGCTGGGCTCATAACCCAGAGGTCGTAGGTTCGAATCCTACCCCCGCTACCAGCCGAAACGGCCCTCAGGGATTCTCCCTGAGGGCCGTTTTCCGCGTGCCGTTGTGACCAGGGGTCAGTTCAGCCGGCCTCGGGCGCGTCGTCGAGGCGGCGGCGGGTCAGCCCGGCGACCATTCCTGGACGCCCTCCACGAAGGCGTCGCCACACGCGCACATGACGGAGTCGAGCTCGTCGCACGCTAGAACGCCAGCTCCGCTCGCAGCCACGTCGCGCACCGCGACGAACACCGAAGCGACCGAAGCAAACGGCCGGAGCAGGGTGGTCGGGGTTCGAGCACCAGGCGCCGGTTCGAACTCCGCGGCGATGGCGTCGAGGACGACGGGCTCGGGGCCCCACGTGCCGCCGATGACGACGATTGCGGGGTCGCAGAAGGCGACCACGGCGGCGAGGACACCGCAGATCGCTCGGGCCAGGATTGCCCGCAGATCGCGTGCCGGCGCATCGTCGCATCCGACCGCCGCCAGCAGTGCGGGCACGTCGATCGCCGTCGATGCAGGACGGCGGAGGCGCAGCGCACCGAACACGTCGATGAGGGGGACGGCGCGCCCGTCCGGACCGGTCGTGAGGACATGGGCGATCTCGCCGACGAGACCGGCGTGTCCCCGGCGTACCACGCCGTCGTTGACGACGGCGCAGCCCAGACCCTCGCCAAGGTGCAGGTAGGCGAAGTCGTCGAGTTGTTGGCTGTCGATGGCGTCGCGTTCGGCTCGTGCCGCCCAGTTGACGTCGTTGTCGACCATGACCGGGCCGTCGACGAGCCCGGCCAGCACGTCCGTCGGGGACAGTTCACCGAGCAGGAACGGGGAGTCGGGCAGGTGGACCAGGCGGCCGGTGGCCCGGTCCACCGGGTCGGCGGCGCTGACCACCGCGAGCCGGGGCTGTTGTGAGACATCCTTCTGCACTGTCCGGGCCGCCGTTGTCAGTGCCTCGACGACCTGCGCCGGCTGTGCTGGGCGCGCGACGTCTGCGGTCGCCGTGGAGATCACGTCGCCGTGAGCGTCCAGCAGTTCGGCCACGATCCCCTCCGGGGCGACACTGACCACCAGGGCGCTGCCGATGTCCTCGGCGAGGCGCGTAGTACGAGCCGACCCGCCCGCGTCCGGTGGTCCGTTCCCCCGTGTCTCGCCGAGCAGACCTGCCTCGCACAGCCGGCGCACGCTGTCGGACACCGTCGGCTTGGACAGTCCCGTGCGAGCGGCGAGTTGGGCACGCGTCAGGCGCCGCTGCTCCATCAGGGCACGCAGCACGTGCTCGTCGGTCAGCGACCGCAGCAGGTCGAGCGACGGCTTGGCAGGGGCCATGGCAACCATCTTAGTAAGGACTCTTGCCTGAAGACGCGCAGGCATCTACCGTTTCCTCTAGTTAAGGAGTCCTCACCAAAGGAGCTGACATGACGTCCGCCTCGACCCTCGGCACCCCCGCTCTGCCGACGCTGCCGCACTGGGAGACCCCGCCCGCCGATCTGCAGGCAGCGATCCGGGAGATCAAGGCCGCGCTGCGGGCCCGCATCGCCGCGTCCGGACGCACGGTCGAGGAGGTCTTCGCCGTCATCGAGGCGCGCGTCGCCGAGCGGGTAGCCGAGATCGCAGCGGAAAAGGAGCGTGGCGAGACGGTCTGGCCGGTGATCGATTACGCCGACATCGAGGCCGGCACCGTCACCGCCGACGCACTGGCCAAGCTCCATCGCCGCGGCTGCCTCATCGTGCGCGGTCACTTCCCGCACGAGCAGGCCACGGCCTGGGACCAGGGCATCGTCGACTACGTCGAGAGCAACCGATTCTTCGAGAACTACCGCGGTCCGGGCGACGACTTCTTCGGCAGCGTCGGCTCCAAGCCCGAGATCTACCCCGTCTACTGGTCGCCGGCGCAGATGCAGGCACGCCAGAGCGACCGGATGGCCCGTGTGCAGACATTCCTCAACAGCCAGTGGCGCAGCGAGTCCGACGGCGTGCAGTGGTTCGACCCCGACCGCGACTCGCTCTACCCCGACCGCATCCGCCGCCGGCCCCCGGGCGCCGACTCCGGCGGCCTCGGTACCCACCTCGACCCCGGCACCCTCGACCTGTGGATGACCCAGGCTACCAGAAGGCGTTCCGGCACCTGTTCGACGGCACCGTCGAGCAGTACGACCCCTGGGACGCCTCCCACCGCACCGCCGGCCCGCAGTACCCCGGCACCACCATGTGCTCGGCGTTCCGCACCTTCCAGGGCTGGACCGCGCTCTCCGACATGGACCACGACCAGGGCGTCCTGCACACCGTCCCCATCCCCGAGGCCATGGGCTATCTCATGCTCCGCCCGCTACTGGCCGACGTGCCCGACGACGACATGTGCGGTGTCACCGTCAACCAGGTCTTCCCCGCCAACGAGAAGTGGCACCCCCTGCTCATGCAGGCCGTCACCGGCATCCCGGACGTCAAGGCCGGCGATTCCGTCTGGTGGCTCTGCGACATGATCCACAGCGTCGCCCCGGTGAAGGACCAGAAGGGCTGGGGCAACGTCATGTACATCCCCGCCGCCCCCTGGTGCCCCCGCAACGAGACCTACGCCGCCAGCGTGCGCGAGGCCTTCCTGACCGGTTCCAGCCCAACCGACTTCCCCACCGAGGACTACGAGCGCACCTGGGACAACCGGTTCAGCGTCGACGACCTCAACCAGACCGGCCGACGCGGCCTCGGCCTGGACTGACTGTCGCCGACGAGGACGTAGTCGTCTCATGGGTGCCGCCCACGTGGGCTCTGTGCCACGCGAGCCCGGATGCGGTGTGGCGGACAGTGCAGTGTGGTCCGCGCTGTACGAGCGGCTCAGCTGTGCCATTCGGTACGGCGCTACCCGTTGACCACGGCGATGCCCAGGGCGACCACGGCGGCTGCGATCACCCGGCCGACCCCGAAGCGTTCTCCGAAGAACACGGTGCCGATGACGGCTCCGAAGACGATGCTGGTTTCCCGCAGCGAGGCGACCGCCGCGGTTGCCCCGCTGGTCTGGGCGACGAGTACCAGCCCGTAGGCCGCGAGCGACACCACACCACCACCGAGCCCCGCACTCGTCACGCGGGCCGGGATTCTCAGGCCGCGTCCACGCCGCAGCAGGGCGATCAGCGGCATCACCGGTCCCTGGAGAAGGAACATCCAGGCCGCGTAGACCAGCACCGGGGTCGCGCGGACGGCGCCGGCGTCGATGACCGTGTACCCGGCGATGCAGATCCCCGTGGCTCCCGCGGCTCCCAGGGCGGGCAGCGCAGCGCGCGTCAGGCGGCCGCCGTCGAGGGCCAGGCTGATCAGCCCCAGCGAGATCACCGCGATCCCCACCAGTTGTCGCGCCGGCAGAACGTGGCCCAGCGCGACCTCGATCGCCGCCACCACCAGGGGTGCCGTGCCGCGGACGACCGGGTAGACCTGGCTGAAGTCGCCGAGCTGGTAGCTCGCCCACAGCAACAGCGTGTAGATCACGTGGAGCAGCGCTGAGGTGAGAACGAAGGGCCATGCCGCCGGTGGGGGCGGCCCGAGCACGAGCGCGGCGGCCCCGCCGATGACGGTGTAAGCCACGCCGATGAGGGCGAATCCGACCAGGCGGTCGGAGACCCCGTGGGCCATCGCGTTCCAGACCGCGTGCAGCACCGCGGCGACGAGGGTGATCCCCAAGACCCCGCCGGTCACTCCGGAGGGGGCGCTTGCGGCGTGATCAGCGGTCGCGGAGGTCAGGGCAACGAGAACAGTAGCCATCGAGGAGGCCCCCTGGCGTCGGTCCCGTCCGAAGATGGGCACGTCGAACACGGAGCCCTCGGGGCTTCTCTCCCGTCAGGTGTCGACCGATCCCGACACGTCGTTCGGGAGGCCGTGGCGCCGCTCGGTCCAGACCCTGATCACCCTGGTTGTGGGTGAGGAGGCAGGCGACAGGCGGAACCCTAGGCGCAACCACATGCTGCGGCGGATCGTACGCGGTGATGACTCGAGTGCCCACGCTCAGAGCGGCTGCCGTCCCATGCCAGGAGCCGCCGCCGAGCACGAAAAGGCTCTCGCTGAGATTCAGGGCGGCCCGATCCAGCAGGGTGATGGCGTGGGGAGGGGCCTGCCCTACCTCAGGTGGTAGGGCGTACGGGCGCAGACCGGGGGTCTGCCTCATGCCGTGCCGGCTCGGCGGTCGCCACCCTGAACGCATCACCCGGCACTGACCGTAGGGAGCTGCAGATGACCCGGCCCGACAGCGTGAACGGACCCTCGGGCAGCCCGACCCAGCAATGGGCCTGGCCCGCGTCCGGCCCCGGTCAGCAGTTCCCGAGCCCCGCCCCTGCGCAGCCGCCGTACCCGGCCTACCCGCACAGCAGCCCTACCCCAGCAGCAGCCCTACCCGCCCCACCAGCAGACCTACCCGCAGCACCCGGGCTACGCGAACTCCTGGGGCCAGCAGGGCGGGCCGTTCCCCCGGCGCCGCTGCCTGCTGCCAGGCGACCCCGAACCGGACCCTCCACCGGCAAGATCGTCGCGTTCGCTCTGGCCGGGATCCTGATGATCGGGCTCCTCGGTGCCGCCGTGCTTCTGGTCACGGGAACCCGCACCATCCCGGGCCTGACCCCGTCCGCCGCGCCGGCCGCCACAGCGGTGACCATGTCCCTGCCGCCGGTGGTCGACGGGCATCCGCTGATCGACAACGAGTCCTCCCGGCAGCTGGTCGACGCGGCACGGCAGCAGTTGGCGGCCGTCTCCGCGGACCCGGTGGTGGGGATGTACGGCGATCCCGGGCAGCTGCCGGCATTCGTGATCGTCGCCGGCACGACGACCGCCGGAAGCCCGGACCAGGTGCTGACGGGGATGGCGGCCGGGTTCCAGCAGTCGCTGGGCTCCCAGGAGCTGAACTTCGTGGACCAGCCGGCCGGGCCGCTCGGCGGCACGATGCGCTGCGCCGAGCACGCACCGATGACCACCTGCATGTGGACGGTCGACAGTGCGTTCGGCATGAACATGGTGTTCCAGCAGGATCTGGCCCAGGCGGCTGCGACGACGCTGAAGGTGCGTGAGGCGATCGAGACCCACGCAAGCTGAGTCGTCGGTACCACGGTCCCCGGAGCCCGCTCCGGGGACCGTTCCGCGTGCCGGATCGACGCATCAGCTCGCCGCGATGCGGTCGAGCCACTCCCGCATCAGGGCGCGCTCGCCGATGGTCAGGACCGGTGACGTCGCCCAACGCCGCCTGGAGGGCGACCGCGGCCCCGACCGGTCCCGGCGCCGGTACGGCCGGCGTGTCGGTGGTGATCGCCGCGAGCGCCGCCTCGCAGGTGAGCGGGGACAGTGCCGGGTCGCGCTCCTTCTCGGCGACGGCAAGCAGCGTGAGCACCGTCCCGGAGGCCGCCGCGTGGAACAGGTCGACGGCCAGCTCCTCACCTACGCGCAGCCGGCCCGCCTCCGCCACCCGCCGGACGTGGGCACGCAGCATCTGCCTCGCCTGCACGGCTGCAGAACAGGCGGCGCCGGGTCGCGGGTCGCCGTACATGAGCGCATAGAGCCCCGGGTTGGCCAGCCCGAAACCGACGTGCAGGTCCCAGCCGGTGCGCAGGTCGTCGACCGGGTCGCCGCCGGAAGGGCGGAGGGCCTTCTGCGCGAGATAGGTGTCGAAGCCGTACTCGGCGACGGCGTCGAGCAGGCCGGTCTCTCGACGATGCGGCGAGCCTCGCCGAGGCGTTCGAGGATGCCGAGCAGGTCCTGCTCGTCTCCGCGTCCAGCACGGGCGAGGCCGCGCTCCGGCAACACCGCACGGCGATCGACGCGGCCCGCAAGGCCGACGTGGGCCAAATCGTCTACACCAGCCACATGGGCGCGAACCGGGCGTCGCCGTTCGCGCCCATGCCGGACCACGCCGCCACGGAAGCGATGCTGACGGAGTCGGGCCTCGCGTTCACCGTGCTGCGCAACGGCTTCTACGCGTCGTCGGGCCTGATGCTCCTCGACAGGCCCTACAGACCGGCGAGGTCGCCGCCCCGGAAGACGGCCCGGTGTCCTGGACCGCCCACGCGGATCTCGCCGAGGCGGCGGCGATCCTGCTGACCGAGCAGAGCGTCGACCGTCCGACGGCCGCCCTGACCGGCGCGACGGCCCTCGACCTCGCCGGCATCGCCGCGGTCGCGTCGGAGGTCACCGGGCGGCCGATCCGGCGGACCGTGGTGTCCGACGCGCAGTACCGGGAGAACCTGGTCGCCCACGGGGTTCCGACGTCGGCTGCGGAGATGCTCGTCGGCCTGTTCGCCGCGAGCCGGAACCGCGAGTTCGCCGCCGTCGACCCGACCTTGGAGCGCCTGCTCGACCGGCCGCCCCTGACCATCCGCGACGCCCTGACGGCGCACTCGAGCGGCTGAGGTCCGGCTGGACCGCCTGTGCGGTCGTGGCGATCAGCAGGGGTAGCTGGCCGACGGCTCGGGCGCGAGGCTCACGTCGACGACCTTGGTTCCGCCCGGGTCGAGGGTCCAGCGCACGGTGCCTTCGGTCTTGTCGAGCGCCTCCTGCGCCTTGTTCATCTCGCACAGGACGCCGTTGATGGCCTTCGCGTAGGTGTCGCCGGTCTTGCCGATCGCCGCGCAGAGCGCGCGCTGGGCGAACCTCTTCGCGATGTCCCGATGGCGCTCCTCGTGGGCCTTGATGAGCCCCTCCAATTACGAGGGCTCGCTCCTCGTCGGACGGGCGGCCACCGGCGAACCGCGGCCGCACGATCTTGGTCGTGATCGTCATGTTGACCTTGGTGATTCGACCCTTGTCGTCGACGTCGGGCGCCCAGCGACGGCTTCATGTGCGCGTTGCCGCCCAGCGCCGACTTGACCTGCTGGGAGAAGTCCAGCGCCGTGTCCGCCCGGATGTCCGCGGGGATCGAGACCTCGGGGTTCCAGGTCGGCTGCTCCGAGCAGGTGGCCGGAGCGGACTTCTGCTGGAGGGGTTCCGCCTCGTCGCCGCCGGCCAGGGAACCGATCTCCGATGCGAGGTCGCCGAGGAAGCCGAATCCGAACCTCTGGATCGGAAGCTCGGCCACGGTCGGGCCCGGTGCACCCCCGCAGCCGCAGCGTTGGACGGGGACCGCCGGGTCGAGCAGCCGGCTCACGGCCCGGTTGCCGGCCGCCCGCTGCAGGCCGGCCAGGCCCGAGGGGGTGTGCCGCGGGCCCTGCCTGCCCGCCGCGACCTCGTCGTCGAGGTGCCGATGCGTGCGCATCACGCCCTCCCGCAGGACGAAGGTGCCCGACTCGCGCCGGCAAACGTGCCGACTCGCGGTGGCAAAGGTGCCGACTCGCGCAGGCAAACGTGCCGACTCGCGGGGATTGGGGCGCACACGCGAGACGGCGGCGTGGCAGGCACCACGAGATTGCTCCCGTCGGCTCCTCGGTCCTGTCTCGCGCCCCCGGCACATGCCGGCGGGCACGTGACATCGTGCCGGAGTCGAGGCGGAACAGCCTGCCCGATCGCGCGGTGCGCGGAGACGGCGCGGACGGTCTGCCCTTCCGGGCAGCGAGCGCTGCCCCGGATTCTGGGGGTTCACCGTCGACGACCACTTCGGGGTGACGGTGACGAAATCCGAGATGCGGCTCCGGACGAGCTCGGAGTTCGACGCGGCGGTCGGGAAGTGGAACGCGCAGGCTGCGGGCGACGTCGGCGGTGGCGCCACCGATCAGCAGTCGCTGCCGCCGGCCCGGTGATCTCGGGGCTGCCGTGCCGAGCCGGTAGGTTGCCGCGGTGCCGTCGATGAACCGCGTCGCATGAGGACGCGTGTCCGCGGGCCTGACCGTCGCCCTGCTCGGCCCGGACGGTGTCGGTAAGTCGACGCTGCTCGCCGGGCTGGCGCAGAGCTACCCGGCTCCGGTCCGGCAGATCTACATGGGCATGTGGCAGGGCGCGGGCAGGCCCGGCTACACCCGCCTACACGCCGTCGCGGCGATCGTCCTGCGCCCGTTCCGGGTGTGGTGGCGCGTCGCGTGCGGGGCCGTGCACGCCCGCCGCGGCCGGCTCGTCGTCTTCGACCGCTACACCTACGACGCCCTCCTGCCGATCACCGGCTCGTGGCGCTCGCTGAAGCGGCCCTACTTCTGGGTGCTCGCCCACCTGGCCCCGCGGCCGGACCTCGTGCTGGTCCTGGACCTGCCCGGCGAGGTCGCGTTCGCCCGCAAGGGCGAGTTCACCCCCGAGGGGCTGGAGGCCGTCCGGCAGGGATTCCTCGCGCTGGTGCCGCGGCTCGGCGCGCAGGTCGTCGACGCCTCCGCCCCGCCCGAGCAGGTGCGCGACGACGTCGTCGCCCGGATCCGGACGCACCACCGCCTGCTCAGGGGTCGACCGGCAGCGCCGCCCGCAGCCCGGTCAGGTCCAGCACCCGCGCCACCGGCGACCCCGCGCTGACCCGCAGCGCGAACGGCGCGCCTTGCGCGGCGACCCGCGTCGACAGCTCCACCAGCAGTGCCACCCCGGCGCTGCTCACGTAGCCGGTGTCGTGCAGGTCGACGACGAGCCCGGCGGGCCCCGTCGCGGCCAGCAGCACGCCGCGCACGGCGGCGACGCCGTCGAGGTCGAGGTCCCCGGCCACCCGCAGAACGGGTGGGTCCGTGCCGGGAACGGCGGTGATCGGACGTCGGGCCCGCGGACCGGGCCTGCGCCGCGAGGCGGGGTCGGCGGGGCGCCTCGACGGGCGGCACGGGCACCCGGAAGGTGACGGTCGTGCCACCGTCCCCGGAGTCGATGCGCACGTCCTTCCCGACGGCGTGCAGCACCGCCACGCCGCGCCCGCGGTGCCCGGAGTCGGCCGGCACGGGGCGCCACCGGCCGTCGTCGCGCACCTCGACGGCGACGCCACCGTCCGGCCCGGGGCGGTGTTCGAGCGTGTACCGGAACTCGCCTTCGCCGGTGTTGCCGTAGGCGTGCTCGACGGCGTTCGCCGCGGCCTCGCCCAGCGCGTACTGCAGGTCGTCGAGCACCTCGTCCGGCAGCCCCACCGCCGCCGCCCAGTCCTCGACGGCGCGGCGCATCACCCGCAGCCGGCGCGGCTGGGCGGGCTGCACCCCGTGCAGCGGGCCGGGCACCAGGCGGACCGCGACGACGGCGATGTCGTCGGGCGCGGCCGCGTCCCCCAGCGCGCCGTCGGCCAGCGCCGTGTCGACGACGGCGCTCACCAGCTCGTCCGGGGGAAGGTCGCGGACCCGGCCGGCCGCCCGGGCCAGCCGCGCCTGGCCCTCGTCGAGGACCTCGCCGCGCCGCTCGACGAGCCCGTCGGTGTAGAGCAGCACCGAGCTGCCCGGCTCGATCACCGCCTCGGCCTGCCGGTAGGGCGGGCGGCCCACGACCCCGAGCACCGTCCCGCCGCCCTCCTCGAGGTAGCGCGGGCCGGCGGGTTCGAGCAGCAGCACCGGCGGATGCCCGGCGCTGGCCCAGCACAGCGCGCCGGTCCCGCAGTCGACCACGAGGCAGACGCAGGTGCTGCCTGCCGACCCCGGGACCCGGCGGGCGAACCGGTCGAGCCGCTCCAGCGCGGCGGCGGGGGAGTGGCCGTCGAGCAGGTAGGCCGCCAGCGCGCTGCGCAGCTGGCCCATCACCGCGGCCGCGGTCGCCCCGTGCCCGACGACGTCGCCGACGACCACCGCGACCCGGTTCTCGTCGATCGGCAGCAGGTCGTACCAGTCACCGCCCGCGGCGATGCCGACGGCGCTGGGCAGGTAACGGGCGGCGACCCGGAGCCGGGGCAGCGGCGGCAGCGCCGGGGGGAGCAGGCTGCGTTGCAGGACGTCCGCCACGTCGTGCTCGGCCTGGTGCAGCCGCGCCCGGTCCAGCGCCTGGGCGCACTGCCCGGCCAGCGTCAGCACCGCGGCGCGTTCCTGCGCGGAGAAGGTCGGCCGCCCGTCGGCGAACCGCAGCACGATCGCGCCCGTGGGCCGGGTCGGGCCGCCGAGCGCGAGCGGTACGGCGACGAGCGTGCCGGCGTCCGGTCCGCTGCCGTCCCACCTGCTGCCCTCCCACAGGGGCTCGCCGGTGCGGGCCGCCTGCGCGGCGGGGTGACGCGAGCCCAGCGGCAGCCGGCGGGCCGTCGCCGGGACCGCGCCCGTGCCGCGCGCGGCCAGCACGTCGAGGTGCTCCCCGGCGCGCAGCAGGACCGCGGCGGAGCTCGCGCCCAGCCGGACGGTGTGGTCCAGGACGACCTCGGCGACGTCGACGAGCCGCGTCGCGCCGGACAGCGCACCGACGACCTCGCCGAACTCCTCCGCCGTCCGCCGTGCCGCGCTCTCCGCGGCGAGCAGCCCGGCGCGCTGCAACGCCTGCGCGCACAGCTTCGCGAGCACCGTCAGCGCGGCGCGGGCGGCGCCGGTGCGCACGTCGCGCGGCTGCCCGCCGAGCCCGACGACGCCGAAGCACGTGCCGGCGGCGACCAGCGGGATGCAGTCGACCGCGCCCGGATCGCCGTCCTCCGCCCACACCGGGCCACGGGTGCGCGCCGCCTCGGCGGGGGCCACCGGCTCGTCGACCGCGATCCGCCTGCCGGCGAGCCGAGCGCCAGGCCGTCGACCGGCTCGAGCACCGCGTCGCCGCCGGTACCCGACAGCAGCCACAGCATGACCGCAGTGGCCCGCGCCAGCCCGGCGAACTGCTCGACGGCGGTAGCGGCGACCTGTTCGAGGGTGGCCGAGGCGGACAGCGCGGCGGTCGCCCGCTGCAGCACCTCCAGCCGCGCCCGGTTGGCCTGCTCGCGTTCCAGCAGCAGCGCGTTGTCCAGGGCCGTGGCCGCGCGCTCGGCGAGGTCGGCGAGCAACGCGATGTCGCCGTCGTCGAACGGGGTCGAGTCGCGGTGACGCGCGACCGCGAGCAGCCCCGAGGTCTGCCCGCGCGCGCTGAGCGGGACGAGTGCGATAGTGCCGAAACCCACACTGCGCCGCAGCTCGCGCTGCCGCTCGTCCGTGCTGCTGGCGAGGATGAAGTCGTCGTCGACGTCGTACTGCCGCACCTCGCCCGCGGTGACCATCCGGCCCACCCGCATCCAGTCGACGTCGAGCTGGCGCAGCACCGCCTCCTGCTCGGCGGTGTGCGCCGCGATGGCCAGGCCGTCCGTCGCCTGCCCGTCGCTGATCTCGACGAACCGCGCCATGTCGACGAGGCCCTCGTCGACCAGGGTGCGCACGAGCGTCTGCCGGCGCTCGACAACCGTCGTCTCCCGATCCATGGCTGCGCCGATGACCGCGAGCAGCCGCTGCCGCTCCCGCTCCCCGACCCGGCTGTCGATGTCCAGGCAGCCCCCCACGTAGCCGCCGACGTACCCCTCCGCCGGCGCCCCGCGGTCGAGCACCCACCGGTAGTGGCCGTTCGCGGCGCGCAGCCGGTACTCGACCTCGAACGGCCCGCCGTCCGCGGCGGCGCGCACGCGGCCGTAGTGCGCCCGGTCGGCCGGATGGATCCGGTCCTGCCAGGCCAGGCCCAGGTCGGCGTCGGGCTCGGCGCCGGTGAACTCCAGCCAGCCCCGGTTGACGAAGAGCCGCTGCCCGCCCGGCCCGTCAGCCCAGATGAGCGTGGGGGTCGAGTCGGCCATCGCCCGGAAGCGGCGCTCGGCCTCGCGACGCGCCCGGCCGAGCGCCACCCGGCCGTCGACGCGTGCCCGCAGCTCGCGGGCCGAGAACGGGGTGACGAGGTAGTCGTCGGCGCCGGCGCCCAGACCCTCGACGGCGGCCTCCGGCCCGGCCCGCGCCGACATGAGCACCACCGGCACCAGGGAGGTGCGCGGGTCGCCCCGCAGCGCGGTCAGCAGGTCCAGGCCGCTCAACCCGGGCAGCGAGACGTCGGCGAGCACGAGGTCGGGCGGGTCGGCCACGGCGGCGACCAGCGCGGCCGCCCCGTCCGCCACGGCCTCGACGCGGTGCGTGCGGCCGAGGAGCCGCGTGAGGTAGGCGCGCATGTCCGCGTGGTCGTCGACCACCAGGATGCGGCTCGCGTCAGGGTTGTCCGGCAGGAGGACGGACGGCGGATCCCCGGCGTCGGCCTCCGGGAAGCCACCACAGCGCCTCGGTGACGGACACGCACCCGCAGCGGCCCGGAGTCGTCGGCGCGCCGTACCCGAGGGGCGGGGTGGCACGTGGTGGCGGCCCAGCGGCACCGCGACGGTCACGGCCGACCGCCATCCGCCTCGTGGTCGCCGGATCGGTGGTCACCGTGCCGCCGAGCAACCCCACCAGCTCGGTGACCAGCGCCGGCCCGACGCCGCCGTCGTCGGGCGGCGTCGCAGCAGTGCCGGTGGCCGCCATCCGCAGAACCGCGGAACCGCCCTCCCGGCCGAGGGTGACCGTGATCCGCCCGGAGTGCGACGGCGACGGCCCGCGCGAGCAGGGCGACCACCACCTGCTCCCACATCGACCGGTCGACGAAGGCGGGCTCGCCGAGTTCCTGGCAGTCCAGCTCGAGGGTGAGCCCGGCGTGGTCGACGGCAGACCGGAACATCCCGGCCAGGCCGGCCGTGAGCGCGGCGAGGTCGACCGGCTCGAAGTGCGGGTCGACCTGCCCCGCGTACAGCCGCGAGAGCTCCAGCAGCCGGTCGACCATCCGCCGCAGGCGCTGCGCGTTGCGGTGCACGAGCTCGAGATCGGTGCGCAGGCCCGAACCGGGCGGCGCGGCGTCGCGCAGCTCGGCGACCGGCCCGAGCACCAGCGTGAGCGGCGTGCGGAACTCGTCGCTGATCCGGGCGAAGAACGCCGTCTTGGCCCGGTCCAGCTCGGTCAGGTCGTTCGGCGCGCCGCTGCTGGGCCGCGAAGGCGTCCGCCGCCGTCACCGCCGTGGACAGGTGATGGCCGACCAGTTCGAGGAACGCCCGGTACTCCTCGTCCAACGGCAGGTACGGGCTCACGCCGGCGACCAGCACGGCGGCGGGCCCGCCGGCGCCGATGCGGACGGGCAGGACGACGGCAGCGTCGAACGGACGCTCGTCGTGCCGCTCGCCGCCGAGCAGCCCGGGATGCAGCGGGCCCGCGCCGGGCAGCCGCCCCTCGGGCAGGGTGGCGGCGAGTCCCTCGACGACCGTGCTGTGCTCGCTCGACACCACCTCGCGGAGCGCCGGTGCCCAGAACCCGTCGTCGCCGACGGTCCGCGGGGCCAGCGGCCCCACCCGGCTCGACGCCCTCGGCGGCCACCAGGCGCGCGCCGTCGTCGCCGAGCAGGTAGAGCAGCGCGGCCGGGACGTCCGCGCGGTAGCGCGACAGGACCTCGACGGCGGCCGCACCCGCCGCCTCCACGTCCGTCGCGCTGCCCAGCTCGGCGAGCTCGCCCAGCGCCCGCAGCCGCCGCTCGCCGACGACCTGCGCGGTGGTCTCGGTGCAGGCGCAGAACACCCCGTCCGCGCCCGGGTCCTCGCCGCCGATCGCGCTCAGCGAGTAGGTGAACCACGCCTCCTCCGGCCAGCCGCGGCGGGCGAGCAGCATCGGCATGTCCTCCTGGAAGACCGCCTTGCCGGCCAGCGCGTCCGCCAGCACGGGCTGCAGACCCGGCCACACCTCGGGCCAGGCGTCCGCGAACGCCGCCGCGAGCGCGTCCGGGTGCCGCGCCCCGAGCATCGGGGCGTAGGCGTCGTTGTAGAGCAGCGACCACCGCGGGCCCGCCGCGACGTACATCGGAAGCTGCGAACGCAGCAGCAGCTCGACGGCCGTGCGCAGTGCGGGCGGCCAACCCGCCGGCGGCCCGAGGGGCGTACCGGCCCAGTCGACCTCGCGCATGCGCTGCGCCATCTCGCTGTCCCCGACGAACGGCGACTCCACGCCCTTACCTCCCGGGTCCGCGCCGGTGCCAGCATGTCCGGCGCCGCCCGGCCGGTGCAACCGGTCCGCGACGCGCACCCCGCCATTCTCGGGCAGGCTGCGCGCGTGGACGTCCCCGGCTGGCCCGCGCACCTGCCGCCGCTCGCCGGCGCTGAGCCGCTGCCCGGCGGCCTCGTCTGCACCGTGCTCGGCGGGACGCTCGCCGACGGCCGCCCGGTGGTGGTCAAGCGCTGCCCGTACCCGGCGGAGGTCGAGGCCGACGGGCTCGCGGCCCTGGCCGGGGCCGGGGCGCCGGTCCCGTCGGTGCTGGCCGCCGCGGGCGACCTGCTGGTCCTCGAGCGCGTGGCGGGGTCGCCGGACTGGGCCGGCCTGGGCCGGGCCGTCGCCCGCCTGCACCGCACCACCGGCCCGCGGTTCGGCTGGCACCGTGACAACTCCGGCGGCCGCATCACCCAGCACAACGGATGGCACGACAGGTGGAACGACTTCTACGTCGCGAACCGGGTGCGGGTGCACCTGGCCGACCCGGCCGTCCCCGACGCGCTGCGCCGTCGCCTGGAGCACGCCTGCGCCGGGCCGCTGCCGGCGCTGCTGCCCGAGCACCCGCCCGCGTCGCTGACCCACGGTGACCTGTGGACCGGCAACGTCGTCGGCGGGCGCTGGCTCGTCGACCCGGCGGTGGCCTACGTCGACCGCGAGCTGGAGCTGGCGTTCATGGACATGGCCGACCTGCCCGCGGAGTTCCACGAGGCCTACCGGCAGGAGTGGCCGCCGGACGCGGGCTACCCACAGCGCCGCCCTGCCCTGCAGCTGCACAAGCTGCTGGTGAACCTGCGCCACTTCGGCGAGCGCTACGTCCCCCGGATCGAGGCCGTGCTCGACGGCTACGGATGGTGATCAGGCGCGCGCTCGCCAGGTCGTCCGCGGTCCCGTCACGGATCGCTGTATGGGCCCGACGACGCAGGCCGAGGAAGGGGATGGGTGCGACACTGCCTCGCAGCGGGCGACACCCATGCGAGCAGGGGGATGCCGTGAGGAAACGCGGGCGATGACGGGTCTTCGACCCGGTCCGGGCCGAAGGCGGCCACCGACGCGTCTGCGCGTGCGCAGGCCCGGTGTGCCGCGGCCCGGACCGCAGCCGCCGTCGGGGAGGCCGATCGCGAACGGTGCAGCGCGACCCGCCGCCCGCAGGCCCGACCCGGACGAGGCGGTGCGCTACGGGCTGCGCGTCGCGGCCGGGTACGCCTGGCGGTCCGTCGCCGTCGCCGTGGCGGTCTACCTGGTGTTCGTGGCGCTGGGGCGGCTGCACTTCGTCGCGATCTCGGTGTTCGTCGGCCTGCTGATCACCGCCCTGCTCCGCCCGCTGACCGACCAGCTCGCCCGGTGGATGCCCCGCGTGGCGGCGGTGGCGATCGCCGTCATCCAGGCGATCATCGTGGTCGGGGCGGTCGTCACCTTCGTCGCGACGTCCGCGGTCGGGCAGTTCGGCCGGCTGATCGGGCAGTTCGCCACCGGCATCCGCGAGATCGAGAGGTTGCTGTCGGGGCCGCCGCTGGGGCTGCCGGCGGGTGAGCTCCGGCGGCTGACCGACCAGGCGTTCGCGTGGCTGGCGGCGAACCGTGGCGAGCTCGCGGCGCAGGCCGCCGGGGAGGCGAGCGTCGTCGCGGAGCTGTTCGCCGGCCTCGCGCTCGCGGTGTTCTGCTCGCTGTTCTTCCTGCACTCCGGTGAGCGGCTGTGGGGCTGGGTGCTGGGCCAGCTCCCGGTGCGGCGCACCCGCTGGGACGCCGCCGGCCGGGCCGGGTGGACGGCCTTCGCCGGCTACACCCGGGGCGTCGTGATCGTCGCGGTGTCGAACGCGACCCTGGTGGGGATCGCGCTGTTCCTGCTCAAGGTTCCCCTGGCGCTGCCGCTGACCCTGCTCGTCCTGCTTGGCGCGTTCATCCCGCTGATCGGTGCCCCGATCGCGCTGTGGATCGCGACGCTCGTGGCCCTGGCCGGCCGCGGCCCGCTGACGGCGCTGGCCGTGCTCGTGCTGATCGTGGTGATCGGGCAGATCGAGGGCCACGTGCTGCACCCGGTGATCATGAGCCGGGCGGTGAAGCTGCACCCGGTGGTCGTCGCGGTGTCCGTCGCGTCCGGCACCGTGCTGGCCGGGATCATCGGGGCCGTGGTGGCGGTGCCGATGGTGGCCGTGGCGTGGGCGACCTTCGCGCAGCTGCGGGCGACCGCCGCCGACGACGACGTGGCGCCGGATCCGCGGGCACCCGACCCGCGCGAGCCCGACCCGCCCCCGCCGGGCGCCCCGGTGACCCCGCCGGTCGTGGCCTAACTAATAGCCGACGTAGCTGCCGAGGCCGTCGCTGCGGCCGCCCGCCGCGACCGTCTCCATCCCGTAGCGGTCGATCATGTAGCGGACGCCCGCGGTGATGTTGGCCACCGGGTCCGTGATGGGGCGGTCGGCCAGCTCGGGGTGCACGTACGTGCGGAACGTCGACGGGATCGTCTGCATGAGCCCGCGCGACGGAGTGCCCCGCACGGCGTTGCTGTCCCAGGTGTTGATCGCGTGCGGGTTACCGCCCGACTCCGCCAGGATGATCTTCTTGACGCCCGGGGCGAGCCGCTGCGGAAGCCCCATCACCTGCAGCGCCTCGGCGATCCAGCCGTCCAGCCCGCCCGCCCGGATCACGCCCTGGATCCGGGCCTGCTCGGCGTGCACGGCAGCGAGCTGCTCGGCGAGCCGGCTCGCCTTCTGCACCGACGCCACCCGCTGCTCGGTGGCGTCGTCGCCGTCGAAGCGGTACGCGACGGGCAGCATCGGCGACGGTGCGGTCAGCGCCCGGATCCGCTCCGCGGGCTGCAGCACGCCGGCGCTCGCCGCGAGCATCGGGTTCGGCGTCGCGGCTGCCATGTCGGCGACGGCCGGGGTCGGGTCCGCGGCGGCCGTGGCGCCGGACAGGAAGGTCGTGGCCGTGCCGGCGGCGACCGCACCGAGCGTGGCGGCCGCGGCGACGACCTGCACGCGGCGCTGGCCGTCCGACGGGGCCCGGTGCGCGGCGCGATCGCGGACCACGACGGCGCGGCTGCGCGCGGCGACCACTCGGGGAGCGGTGACCAGCCACGGACCTGTCCTTCCAGCGCGGGGAGCGACCCGGCCACGGGCACACCGGGTGGGGAGGGCCCGGGGAGCCGGTGGGGAGTCCGGCTCCGCTGTGTACGTGGTCGGGTCGTGACGCTCGGTACAGAACTGTAGGGAAGTGGCGGGGCCGGAACAAGGAGACGTTACGTCGTTCGGCGCAACGTGTTCACCGCTCGTCGGATCGAACCGGGCCGTGGTCGAGCCGCGTGAGCAGCGCCGAACGGTCGTCGCGCGCGACCGGTGGCGTTCGCGCTGGTCGGCGGGACCGGCGCCGAATCGTCACGCTGTGCGACAGGTCCCGTCTCCGCGATCGAGGTCGGACCCCAGGCGGAGTGGTTAGTGTCGTGTCGTGGGCGACGCCGTGCAGGAGACCGTGAAGGACACCGAGTCGGACCGCTGGGTGCAGCTCGAGGGGCTGGACAACGTCCGCGACGCCGGTGGTCTGCCCCTGCGCGACGGGGGCCGCACCCGGTTCGGCGAGCTGCTGCGCAGCGCGAACCTGCGCTACCTCACCGACGACGACGTGGCGCACCTCGTCGACGTGGTCGGCCTGCGCCTCGTGATCGACCTGCGGACCGCCCGGGAGATCGACCGCGACGGCCCGACGGCGGTGGCGGCGCGCGGCGTCGAGACCGTTCCGCTGAGCTTCATCCCCGAGGACGGCACCGCGCTGCCCGAGACCGGGTGACGACACCGACCCGCTGCTGCGCGCCTACCTCGGCTACCTCGTCGACCGGACGGAGAACGTCGTGCAGGCCGTGCGCCTGCTCGGCCAGCTCCGACGCCGGCCCGACGCTCGTGCACTGCGCCGCGGGCAAGGACCGGACCGGCGTGCTGCTCGCCCTCGTGCTCGACGCGGTCGGGGTCGAGCGCGAGGCGGTGATCGCCGACTACGCGCTGTCCGCGCGGCACGTGGAGGCGATGTTCCGGCGGTGGACGACGGCGCTGGGCCGGGACATGCCCGAGGACCTCACCCCGCACCTGCCCCGGGCCGAGGTGATCGCGACGGTGCTGTCCCGGTTGGACGACGAGCACGGCCGCGACGGCTCCGACGGCGCGGTGGGCTGGCTGCGGGCGAACGGGCTCGACGACGCCTCGCTGGAGCGTTTGCGGGCGCGCCTCACCGGCCGGTGAACCCGACGGGCGTCACCGGGCGAACCGCGCGGTCCCGTGTCACCGTTATGGAATGACGCCCCGGGGGAGAGCGCCAGTAATCAACGCGACCGCCGCCGCCCTGCTCGGTCTCCTGCACGACGGCCCGATGTCCGGCGGCCGGCTGGTCTCCGCTGCGGACGGCCGGTTCGGCTCCTTCTTCTCCGTCACCCGCAGCCAGGTGTACCGCGAGCTTCCCGCTCTGACCGAGGCGGGCCTGCTCAAGCTGGGCGAGCAGGGGCCGCGGGCGTCGCAGCAGTACGTGATCACGGCGGCGGGCCGGCGCGCGTTCGCGGCCTGGCTGGCGTCGGGCGGGGGCTCGGAGTCCCTGCGGAGCCCGCTCGTCCTGCGGCTGCTGCACGCCGGCGCGATCCCCGCTGACGAGCGCAAGGAGCTCGTCCGCTGCAACCGCGACACGTTCGGCGCCCGGCTGGCGTCGGCGCGGGCCGCCGCCCGCGGCGAGGACGACCCGTACCGGCGGGCCGTCGCGGACTTCGCCGTCGCCCACAACCGGGCCATGGTCAAGCTGCTGGACGCGATCCCGCTCGACTGACCTCCGCGCGTACCCTGAACCGTTGTGAACCCCGACGTCGCGGCCGAGTTGAAAGACCTCTCCACCACGCTGGAGAGCATCGAGGCGGTCACGGACCTGCCCGCGCTGCGCGCCGAGATCGCGGACCTGTCGGAGCAGGCGGGCCGCCCGGACCTGTGGAACGACCCCGAGGCCGCGCAGAAGGTCACCAGCCGGCTGTCGCACGCCCAGGGCGACCTGCGGCGCGTCGAGGAGCTGCGCCGCCGCCTCGACGACCTGCCCGGTGCTCTACGAGCTGGCCGAGGAGGAGGACGACGCCGGGTCGCTCGCCGAGGCCGACGTCGAGCGCCGTCAAGCTGCGCGACGACATCCAGAGCTGGAGGTCCGCACGCTGCTCTCGGGCGAGTACGACGCCCGCGAGGCGCTCGTCACGATCCGCTCGGAGGCCGGCGGGGTGGACGCCGCCGACTTCGCCGAGATGCTCATGCGCATGTACCTGCGCTGGGCCGAGCGCCACGGCTACGCCATCGAGGTCTACGACACCTCCTACGCGGAGGAGGCGGGGATCAAGTCGGCGACGTTCCAGGTCCACGCCCCGTTCGCCTACGGGACGCTGTCGGTCGAGCAGGGCACGCACCGGCTGGTGCGCATCTCGCCGTTCGACAACCAGGGCCGCCGCCAGACGTCGTTCGCCGGCGTCGAGGTCGCGCCGGTCGTCGAGACAGACCGACCACGTCGACATCGACGAGAAGGACCTCCGCGTCGACGTCTACCGCTCCTCGGGCCCCGGCGGCCAGGGCGTGAACACCACCGACTCCGCCGTGCGCCTGACCCACCTGCCCGACCGGCATCGTCGTCTCCTGCCAGAACGAGCGCAGCCAGCTGCAGAACAAGGCCTCGGCGATGATGGTGCTGCAGGCCAAGCTGCTCGAGCGCCGCCGCCAGGAGGAGCAGGCCAGGATGGACGCGCTCAAGGACGACCGGCTCGTCGTGGGGCAACCAGATGCGCTCCTACGTCCTGCACCCGTACCAGATGGTCAAGGACCTGCGCACCGAGCACGAGGTCGGCAACCCGAGCGCCGTGCTCGACGGCGACATCGACGGCTTCATCGAGGCCGGCATCCGCTGGCGCCGGAGCCAGGAGACGGCCGCCCGGTAGGCCGGCCCGCGGCGGGCACTTACTACGCTGCGCGGTCGTGATCCGCCTGGAACGCGTCACCAAGATGTACAAGACCTCGACGCGCCCGGCGCTCGACCGCGTCTCGGTCGACATCGAGCGAGGGGAGTTCGTCTTCCTCATCGGGCCGTCGGGCTCCGGCAAGTCGACGTTCCTGCGGCTCCTGCTGCGCGAGGACGTCCCGACCCGGGGCACGATCACGGTCGCGGACCTCGACGTCGCGAAGCTGCCGCGCCGCCGCGTCCCCCGGCTGCGCCAGCGGATCGGCTGCGTGTTCCAGGACTTCCGGCTGCTGCCGAACAAGACCGTCGGCGGCAACGTCGCCTTCGCCCTCGAGGTGATCGGCAAGCCGCCGCAGACCGTCCGCAAGATCGTCCCCGAGGTGCTGGAGCTGGTCGGCCTCGAGGGCAAGGCCGAGCGGATGCCGCACGAGCTCTCCGGCGGCGAGCAGCAGCGCGTCGCGATCGCCCGGGCGTTCGCGAACCGGCCGATGGTGCTGCTGGCCGACGAGCCGACCGGCAACCTGGACCCGGACACCAGCCAGGACATCATGCTGCTGCTGGAGCGGATCAACCGCACCGGTACGACGGTCCTCATGGCCACCCACGACCACTCGATCGTCGACTCGATGCGCCGGCGCGTGGTGGAGCTGAGCATGGGCAAGCTGGTCCGCGACGACGTGCGGGGCGTCTACGGGGTCGGGCCGCTGACGATCTCGACGTACCGACTTCGTCGTCCGCGAGGTCGTCACCGGCCTGCGGCGCAACGTCACGATGACCGTCGCCATGGTCCTGACCACGGCGATCTCGCTGGCCCTGGTCGGCACCGGGCTGCTCGCCGTCCGGACGATCGACCGCACCGAGCAGCTCTACAGCGACCGCGTCGAGGTGCAGGTCGCGCTCACCGCGGACATCTCGTCCGCCGACGCCGACTGCAGCCAGGCCGTCTGCTCCGGGCTCAAGGCGACGTTGCAGAACTCCCCGCTGGTGGCCTCGGTGCGCTTCGAGAGCCAGCAGCAGGCCTACGAGCGCTACCTGCAGCTGTTCAAGGGCCAGTCGCTGGCCGAGGTGGTGCGCCCGCAGTCGCTGCCCGCGACGCTGCGCGTCAAGCTGAACGACCCCGAGGCCGGAGCGCAGGCCGTGCGCGAGGCGATGATCGGCCAGGTCGGCGTGCGCAACATCATCGACCAGCGTGACGTCGTCGCCAAGCTCTTCGACTTCCTCTCCGGCGTGCGCAACCTGACCTTCGCCGTCGCGGTCGTGCAGGCCATCGCCGCGTTGCTGCTGATCAGCAACACCGTGCAGGTCTCCGCGTTCACCCGGCGGGTGGAGGTCGGCGTGATGCGGCTGGTCGGCGCGACGCGCTGGTACACGCAGTTCCCGTTCCTCATCGAGGCCGTGGTCACCGGGGTGGTGGGCGCGGTGATCGCGTCGCTGGGGATCCTGGTGGGCAAGTTCCTGTTCATCGACGACCTGCTCTCCGGGATCGTCAGCAACGGCGTGATCCCGCCGATCGAGGTCGGCGACGTCCTGTGGGTCTCGCCGATCCTGCTGATGATCGGCGCGGGGGTGGCGGCGGTGACGGGCTACGTGACGTTGCGGCTGTACGTGCGGCTGTAGCTACAGCGCCGAGCGGATGCCGGTGTGGCCGAAGTCGTTCCCCTTGTAGAGCAGCGGCTCGCCGAGTGCCTTGGCCATCGCGAAGGAGATGCAGTCGCCGAAGTTCAGCTTTGCCGGGTGTCCGCTGCCGCGTCCGAAGTCCCGGTATGCCTGCCGCGCAATTCGTGCTTGCTCTTCGGTGAACGGCTCGATTCGGATGCGGGACGCCTTGATCGAGAGCATCGAGCTGGTACCCGACCACCGGATCGCGGAGCCCGTCGATGACGATCGCGGCCTCGACGTACCCCGGTGCGGGAAGCAGGGACGGGGTCGGGCATCCGCCAGAGCCTCGGCGTAGCGCTCGGCGTCGGACTCCTGGAACACGATCGCGACGAGGGCTGAGGATCGACGATCAATGGGGCAGCCCGCGCTCGTCGTACAGCTAGGCATCGACGTCTTTGTCGCGAAGCTCGGGAGGTATGCGCGAGGCGACCTCACGCCCGATCGCCATGATTGCCTCGGTTCGAGCTCGGACGTGCTCCTCCCGGGAACGAACCTCGGCCAGCCGCTCACGCAGGGCGACGATCACCGCTTCAGTCATGGTCTCGCCGGTCAGATCCGCCAACTCCTTGGCCAGCGCCTGCGCCTCAGGGTTCTTGATGTTCATCCCGGCCAGAGGCCTCCTGGTAGAACATCTACTGGTTCCAAGGGTAGAACGTTGGCGACGGCCGTCCACGTTGGTCATCGGCGTAAACTGGACAGGTGAAGGAGCAGGGCCGCAAGACCATCGCGCAGAACCGCAAGGCGCGCCACGACTACACCATCCTCGACACCTACGAGGCCGGGGTCGCGCTGGTCGGCACCGAGGTCAAGAGCCTGCGGCTGGGGCGGGCGTCGCTCGTCGACTCCTTCGCCACGATCGACGACGGCGAGGTCTGGCTGCGCGGCCTGCACATCCCCGAGTACACGCACGGCAGCTGGACGAACCACGAGCCGCGGCGCAACCGCAAGCTGCTGCTGCACCGCGACGAGATCGAGCGGCTGATCGGCAAGACCCGCGAGGGCGGGCTGACGCTGGTGCCGCTGTCGCTGTACTTCCGCGACGGCAAGGTCAAGCTCGAACTCGCGCTCGCCCGCGGCAAGCGCGCCTACGACAAGCGCCAGGACCTGGCCAAGCGCGACTCGGACCGGGAGATCGCACGGGCCTACGGGCGCGCGGCGAAGGGGCGCGTGCGGGAGCTGCGGTGACGGTGCCCGCACCGCAGGCCGGTCCGACGTTCCGGCTCCGCCGGAGGTGTCCGACGTTCCGGCTCCGCCGGTCGACGACGCGGACGTCCCGCGGTTCCTCGCCGACCTCGGCGTCCCCGGCATCGTCGACGTCCACGTGCACTTCCTGCCCGAGAACGTGCTGCGCAAGGTGTGGGGGTACTTCGACCAGGCGCAGGAGCACTACGGGATGCCCTGGCCGGTGCACTACCGGCTGCCCGAGCCGAGCGCCGGGTCGCCATCCTGAAGGACCTCGGCGTCGTGACGTTCGCGCCGCTGGTCTATCCGCACCGCGCCGGGATGGCGCGCTGGCTCAACGGGTGGGTCACGGCCTTCGCCGACGCCACCCCGGGCGCGCGTGCCGACCGCCACGCTGTTCCCCGAGCCGGACGTCGCCGACTACCTCGGCGCCGCGGTCGACGGCCGGCGCGCGGATCGCGAAGGTGCACGTGCAGGTCGGCGGCTTCGACCCGCGCGACCCGCTGCTGACCCCCGCGTGGGGCCTCCTCGCCGAGGCCGGCGTCCCGGTCGTCGTGCACTGCGGCCACGGCCCGCGCCGTGGCGTGCACACCGGGCTCGACGTCTTCGGCGAGGTCCTCGCGGCGCACCCCCGCCTGCGGGCCGTGCTCGCGCACGCGGGGTTGCCCGACTTCGCCGACGCCCTCGACCTGCTGGCCCGCCATCCGCACTGCCACCTCGACACGACGATGGTCGGCACGCCGTTCACCGAGGCGTTCGCCCCGCTGCCGCCCGACTGGGCCGCCCGGCTCGTGGACGTCGCGGACCGGGTCGTCTTCGGCTCGGACTTCCCGAACATCCCCTACGCCTACGCCGAGCAGGTGCGCGCCGTCGCGAGCTGGGCGGCCGCGGACGACCGGCTCGGCGCCCCGTTCCTGCGGTCGGTCCTGCACGACGCCCCGGCCCGCCTCCTGGGCCGGTCCGGCTAGACCGGCGAGGTCGACGCCGCTCGACGGGCCGGACGCCCGTCGGGTGGATCCGGGATGATCCGGCGGGCCCCAGGCGTTACCCTGGTGCAGCCGCCGCACGGGCGGCGCAAGGGGGTGAACGGTTTCGACTCCGGAATCGGATCGAGGGGAAGCGTGCCGAGGAAGACGACGATGATCTCGTTAACCATGCGTCGTAAAAAAATAAGTGCCGCCGAAAAGCGGCACCGCTGGCGCAGCAGGAGCCTCGCGCTCGCGGCCTGATCCAGTAGCGAGCTGTCGGACCGGGGGCGTCCCCGCCCCGGACCCCGGCATCAGCTAGGGGACTCACCCGTCCGCCCGGTCGCGGGGTAGGCGGGAACACCACACAGCGACTGGGATCGTCACACTGGCTCGTCCGCGCGACCGGTGGATCCGAGTAGAGGCACAGCGGACTGCGCACGGAGAAGCCCTCGTGAAGCGACGGAGGACCCGGGTTCGATTCCCGGCACCTCCACTGGACGAAGCCCAGGTCTCTGACCTGGGCATCGGTGATTTTGGAGTGCGAGTAGACCCTGTTGGCAAATTCTGGGCGTCATGCAGCGCGTGGGAAGATCCGTTGCAGGTGTGTGGTTCGGGTCCTGTCCATGGGCTTGTCGGTGAGCCAGGCGTCGTAGCGGATGAGGTTGATCGCGGCGGCGGCGAGGTTGTGCTCCAGGCTGGTCTTGGGCAGGCCCAGGTAGCGGGCGCGGCGGATGCCGGTGACGTGGGTGGCCTGGCGCATGGTGCCCTCGACTCCGGCCCGGATCTTGTAGTCGTGCTGCCACTGGTCGCTGCTCTGCTCGGCGCGGGCCTGCTCGACGGCCTCGTGGACGTGGCGGGGGCGCAGCGACAGCTGGCGTCCGGTCCGGGTGGCGGTGGTGCACCGGGGTTTCGCCGGGCATGCCCGGCAGGTGGCGGCGTCGAACCTGACCACGATGGCTTCGGTGCCGCGTTGGGTGCACGGGCTCCAGCCGGTGCTGGTGGCGCCTTGCGGGCAGCGGACCTGGTGGGTGTCCCAGTCGATGGTGAACGCGGCGGTGGTGTAGCCGCCGGCCCGCGCCTGGGGGGAGGTGTCGGCCAGCAACGGGCCGAGCAGGGTGACCCCGCGGGCCCGGGCGGTGAGCAGCAGGTCGGCGGAGGTGTAGCCGGCATCCACGACGTGCTCGCCGGGGAGCAGGTCCTTCGCGTCGAGGCTGTCGTGGATGGGTTCGGTCATCGCCACATCCGGCACGGTGGCCGCGGTGGTGGCCACATGGGTGATCAGGTTCGGTGCGGCGGGTCGGCCGGTGTCCGGGTCGTCCTCGCCGGAGGTGGAGCAGGTCTCGGTGAGGTGGGCCTTGTAGCCGGTCCAGCCCGTGCCGCGTTTCTCGCTGTAGCGGGCATCCAGGTCGTAGGGGGAGACCAGCCTCGATCTGCCCGGCGGGAGCCCCTGCTCGGTCGCTTCCCGCCGGATCACCTGCTCCCCGGCCTCGTCGATGACCCGGTAGTACTGCTGTACCCAGATCCGGCGCAGGGTCTCGACCGCGGGCAGCTCAGCCAGCCATGCCGGCGCGCCGGCGGCGTAGACCGCCTCCAGCAGACGGTAGCCGTCGCGGCCGTAGGACAGCGCCAGCGCGGCGCGTTTGGTGTCGCTCTGCGGCAGGTGCAGGTTGTCGATGCGGCTTCCGTACACCCCTGCCCACTGTTCGTCGATCACACCGGCCAGCCAGGCCGGCGCGGCGGCGGCCAGCGCCTCCAGCGCCGCGCGGATGCTCTCCCCGGCCAGTTCCAGCCGGTTGAGGCTGCGCAGCCGGCCCAGCACGTGGGTGGAGTCGGTGCGCTGCCGGCCGCCCGATTTGACCAGTCCCCGTCCCGCCAGCGCGATCAGCAGCGCGTCGAGCGCCTCGGTCTCCATCGACCCCGCGACCAGCCGGGCCCGGAACTCCGAGAGCACCGTGAAGTCGAACCCCGGATCGTCCAACGCCAGCCCGAGCGCGTACTTCCAGTCGATCGCACGGCGGGCCATGTCGGCCGCTTGCCGGTCGGTCAGGTTCTCCACCATGGCCAGCACCAGCACGATCATCAGCTGGGCTGGGGAGATCCCCGGCCTGCCGCGGTTCCCGAACAGGTCTTGGAACCGCTGGTCGGACCACACCTCACCCAGCTCGTCACGGATCCGGATCGCCAGGCTGCCCTTGGGGAACGCGGCCTTGGCCGCCCTGGCGGTGTCGGCGGGAACCCCCGGCAAGCGGCGCGGCTGAAGCGACATGACAAGCCCATTCTGCGGCCGGGAACGGGGGAAGGCCAACCGCGGCCAAGATCATGCCGCCCCGGAAGATCAACGCCGTGCAGATCGAGAGCGTGTCACAGGATTCGCCAACAGGGTCCGAGTAGCGGACGACGATGCCGGTTTCCTCGGTCAGCTTGGAACGACGGTGATGCGACGTTGGGCATGTCCCGCGAGTGCGGTCAGGTCGGCAGGGTCGGTGGTGAGGACCATCGGCTCGGGGCAGGTGTCCGCATACGCGGCCACAATGGCGTCGGTCGCGGAGATGGTGCCAGCTCGGCCGGTGGCTGTCCGTAGTGAGGCAGCTGCGCCGGCCACAGGCCGCTCGATCAGCAATACGATGGTTTAAGGTGTACACGTACATAGAACCGTTATTGCTTAGGATCGACTTCTTGAGCTCTAAATTGACGTTCTTTGTAGCTTGCAAAATAAATGACTCCAATAACTTTGTCCTCAATTGTGATCGGTATCCCTAGCACGCCGTGATGCCCAAGCTTCCTTCCTGCCGGACCAACATATCGATCCTTTTGAATGTCTTCGATATTTATTGCTTTCCCTGAATCAATTATCTTCCAGGTTATGCCTTTAGGATAAGGTATACTTCCAGCCCTTTTTATGTAATCTTTAGGAACATTTCTTTGAGCTCGGAGGACTGCTTCTTTTCTACCAAAATCAACGAGATAAATAAATGCCATATCTACATTTTCTAAAGCAATCGTCATATCTAGTGCGATTTTAAAAACCTCGTCTAAATCAAGGTACTTATGAACTGCTCGAGTAATCGTATATGATATTTCTAAATCATTAGTTAGGTTACGGAAATGTTCCATACTAGTGGCTTAATTTTCTTTTTTCGAGTATTAGCCAGAATCCTTAACTCTTTTTTCCTTTATTTATTCAAAAATATACGTTTAAACATCGGCAAAAGTCAATAATTATTATATATTAATTAAAATATAATTATAAGGTTACAATAGAAAGGGCACAATTAAGTGGTCTCGATAAAATTTATATTGCGCCATCGAGCGAAAAATATTTTATTGTTCATTTTAGGATTTAAAGTTGAGATTTAAGTTTTCTAATATGAAGAGTTTTAATCGACTCGTGGTAATTATCATGACCATATTTCAAATTCCTAGCCCTATTGATGTTATAAGACTTAGCAAACTCTAGAGCAAATTTGGTTTGATTGTTAACCTCAGGGATCCCCGTGCGGGTACTATGGAGACCCGCTTAAGGAATGCACGTGTTCTCCCATTCTGATTCAAAAATATAGAGCAAAAGTCTCGGGTTCGCTCCTGGATAGAATTGATATTCATATTGAGGTCCCACCCGTCAGGTACAAAGAGCTTTCCGGCGAGGATAGGGGTGAGACATCTTCTGAGATAAGGAGAAGAGTGAATGGTGCGCGGGGGATTCAAAAGGACAGGTTCGGGAGGATGAAGATCCACTCTAACTCGCAGATGCCACCGAGGGTTGTTAGGAAGTTTTCAAAGCCCGATGAGGCTGGACATAAGCTTCTAGAGACCGCGATAAACAAATTTGGGCTGAGCGCCAGGGCATATGACAGGATTCTAAAAGTCGCACGAACTATCTCCGATCTCGAAGGCTCCGAGCAGGTCCGATCACGCCACATCTCTGAAGCTATACAATACAGAACACTTGATAGGAATTTGATCTAGGAAAGTGGTCACAAAGTGGTGACAGACACTAATTAAGTTAAAAGACGCCAATATTATTTGAGAATTAATCTATGCCGAGAATAGCAAGGATAGTAATACCGAACAGCCCATATCACATAACCCAGAGGGGGAATAACTAACGAAACATATTTAGTGAAGACAGGGGTAAGGAGAGATATTTGTCGTATATTGATGGATATAGTGATAAGAAAGTGGTCACATCTGTCACAAATTATCACCAATCAACTTAAGTAGGCTCTTAGTACGTATTCTTTAAGCATCCTCTGAGTATTGAAAAATGATGCGTTTAAAGCTATAGCGTTTCGCATTACATCTATGAAGCTATCCCGGTCATTGTAGAATAGTGGAAGAACGACCTGCTCGAGTTTATGGTAGAGGGATATGGCATCATCGTAGGTCTGGTCTTTATTTTGATCGATTTTTCGACCATTTTCGCCTATAGACCAGCCCGTAATCCCTTCAATGCATCCTTCTATCCACCATCCGTCCAGGACGCTTAAGCTTGGTACCCCATTTAATGCTGCTTTCATTCCGCTTGTTCCCGATGCTTCGAGAGGAGGTTGGGGTGTGTTAAGCCAGACATCGACACCGGCGATTATCTTTTTAGAAAGGACCATATCATAATTCTCAAGGTAGGAGATCTTGACTTCTCCTTGGAGCAATTTTTTGACTTCATATATTCGATGTATTAATTCCTTTCCATCATGATCTTTTGGATGAGCCTTTCCTGAAATGATGATCTGAATGGGACCGATTTCAGTTGAGATACCTTTCAATCTTTCGATATCAGTGAAAATAAGATCCGTCCTCTTATATCTAGTAGCCCTTCTAGCTAATCCAATCGTGAGATGATCCAGGTCCAATCCAACATTCGTTTCCCTGTTCACATGATCGATCAATTCTTGTTTCGCCTTTACATGCGCATCCCATAATTCAGAATTAGGAATGTTCAATGCGTGCCTGAGGTTGAAGTTATCCTGCATCCAGTCTTGCGCATATCGATCAAAAAGTTCTTTGAAATAGTTTGAAACCCAAGTAGGCGCGTGAATGCCATTTGTTATTGCATCAACATGATAACCATCGAACATAAGGTTCGAGGTTTCGCCATGTTTTTTTGCGACACCGTTTATATAACTACTCAGATTTAACGCCAGATGGGTCATGTTAAGTAGTCCGTTGCAGCTGATGATGTCTTTGATGCCATTTGAAGCTTTAAGACCAATGATATCCTTAACTATCTCCAACGGAAACTGATCATGCCCTGCAGGGACAGGGGTATGAGTGGTAAAAACGCATCTCTTTTTCACGGACTCTATGTTTTCAATGGTAAAGGTGCCATTTTGTTCACCTTTACTTTCTTCATTGAGAAGCTCAAGCGTCAAAAGGCTCGAATGACCTTCATTCATGTGAAATCGCCCTATATCTCTATACCCTAGTGCACGAAGCATCCTGACCCCGCCGGTACCTAAAATGACTTCCTGACAGAGTCTGTACCTTTGATCTCCTCCATAAAGGTAATGTGTCAACGTTTTGTCCGATTCGGAGTTCTCTGGAAGATAAGTATCAAGAAAATAAACCGGTACTTCGAAGCTTGCTATTCCTGTGACCAGGTATTTCCACGCGCGAATGTGAACTGACCTGCCCTCAATTAGAACCGAAACTCTTTCAGGCATTTCTACCAGGAAATCTTCTACTACCCATTCTGCCGGTTCCTCTCTTTGCCACCCATTTGGATCAAGCCTTTGATAAAAATACCCTTTCCTATGTAGTAATGACACAGCTACAATGGGAACTTTGAGGTCGGCAGCGGAGCGAATTGTATCACCCGCCAACATACCCAGGCCACCGCTGTAAGTCGGCATGCCCGGATTAACAGCTATTTCCATGGAAAAGTAGGCTATTTTTCGTTTTGAAAATTCAGTCATACCTGGCTCGAATGACTTTATGGGAATAAATTAAGCAATATCTGTATGAACCTTGAACCTAAATAGTATTTATCTAGAAGGGCTAACCATCCTCACTTGGCTGAATTTAAACTCTCCTAAGCTGACATTATACACATTTCATAAGCTTATGCAATAACTTTTATCAAGTTAAGCCGAGCATATAAATCGATCTTGTCTCAATTTATGTTTCTGTGTGCCTTTTTTTTTAAACGGGGAAAATAATACATAGTGTTCCTCATCTTTTATAAAATGAGCCCCAAAGGCCTCAATGCGTGCCACCCCGAGGCGCGGTGGACAGAGCTTAATTCTTGTTAGTTACGCAAACAATGATAATGAAAATAAATATGTTAAATTAAAGTCTCTCATTATGCTGACGAAAAGAAATAAGAATATCGTTACTATCGGACTTGTGCAGACTCGTGTCTCAAATAATATCGCCCTTAATGTGAAAAAAACTATAGCCAAAATAAGAGAAGCGGCTAAAAGGGGCGCGCAGTTTATCTGTCTTCAAGAATTATACAGAACCAAGTATTTTCCGGTTGATGAGAGAAAAGATGTCGCGCTTTTGGCCGAGACTATTCCCGGGGAATCGACATCCGTCTTATCGGGCCTAGCAAAGGAATTAAATGTAGTAATCATTGCACCTATCTTTGAAGTAGATTCTGGCGGCAACTTCCACAACACTGCTGCCGTGATTGATGCGGACGGGACACTTCTCGGTGCATACCGGAAGACACATATCCCGCATGATCCCTTTTTTTATGAGAAGAGCTATTTTGAAGAGAGCGACTCCGGTTATCGTGTATTTAATACACACAATCTGACTTTTGGCGTACTAATTTGCTATGATCAATGGTTCCCTGAAGCTGCGCGAAACAATTCCCTTCAAGGTGCGGATGTTATCTTTTATCCCTCTGCAATTGGGTATCTCGAAGGCGATTCCCTATCTTACTCAGAATGGATTTCCGCCTGGGAGACTATTCAGCGTTCCCATGCCATAGCAAATGGAGTGCATATTGCCGTCGTTAACCGGGTAGGAAGGGAAGGTAAAATAAGCTTCTGGGGATCATCCTTTGTCTGCGATGCGTTTGGAAAGGTACTCAAAAGGGCAAGTGAGAAAGATGAGGAAGTTTTGATTGCAGATTTGGATATTAGCCAAAACAAACGCATTCAGGAAGGTTGGGGATTCATTAAGAACCGACGTCCCGAGACCTATGGCTTGATCGGTTCGCCTATCTTGAATGACACACCCAAGGAGTCAGGATACATCATGCCTGCCGAATGGGAAAATCACGAGGCGACCTGGTTGTCATGGCCCCATGACCCGGAGACATTTCCTCGTAGAGTAAAAAAGGTCGAGAAAAAATATCTCGAAATAATTGAAGCCCTGCATAGCGGTGAGACAATCAATCTTTTTGTGAGGGATTTGAATATGAAAGCCAAGGTTAAGGCTTTCTCAAAGAATAGTAATATTGATTTAAAGGCAGTCAACTTCCATGTATGGGATTATGCCGATGTCTGGTTTAGGGACTATGGCCCAATATTCGTAGTTAATACGCGCAAAAAGCAGATGGCGATTGTTCACTGGATATTTAACGCATGGGGAGAGAAATATAAGGATCTTATTAGAGATACCCAAATCCCTTATATCATAGGTCAGGAAACCCATTTGGCTTATTGCAGGCCTGGGATAATCCTTGAAGGAGGCTCGGTTGATGTCAATGGTAAAGGGACTCTGCTAACGACTGAGCAATGTCTCTTGAACCATAGCAGAAATCCTAGTCTCTCAAAAAGAGACATGGAAAAATATTTGATGAACTATTTCGGAGTGAGTCACATCATATGGCTAAAATCAGGCATTGTAGGAGATGATACTGACGGCCACATCGATAATCTCGCTCGCTTTGTCAATCCGAGGACCGTCTTGTGTGCTTATGAGGGGAATGAAAAAGACGAGAACTATTCTGTCCTGAAAGATAACTATCAGATACTGCTTAAATCAAAGGATCAAGGCGGAAATAAACTAAATGTCATAAAATTGCCGATGCCTCATCCAATTCGCAGGGTTGTCCGGGGTAGGAACATTAGACTTCCCGCGAGTTACCTCAACTTTTATATTGCCAATAAGGTAGTTTTAGTTCCAACCTTTCGACACGAGAACGACAAATTGGCATTAAGGATTATTAGAGATCAATTTCCGGACAGGAAGGTTATCGGTATCAACTGCACAGACCTGTTATATGGATTGGGGACGATTCATTGTATTACCCAACAGCAACCAGCCGTGACCAAACAGGAACACAGCTCAATCGATTGATGTATCACCGTAGGTCCTGACGACTCTTAATTACATTTTATTTAGTCGAGTCAATAAAATTGTCAATTAATATCTTTACGGCTTTATTAATTCTCTCCCGTCGCACGTCCTCTGGAATATCGGAACTCGCGAGCGCCTGCAAGGCGCCTCTCCAAATGAGCGTTCTGCTCTCAGCATCTGCTACGTCGATTATTACCGTACCCTTTTGATAATCATTTGGATTATCTTTATTACTCGACAGTCCTGGAGCAATGTCATAATTTTGGGATATTTCCTGATCACTGAGCGCGCTTTCAAGAGCCAGCGTAAAACCTATCAACAAATCGCTGGGAATTCTTTTTGCATTTAATACGATTATTTGTTCTCTCTTCTCATCAGGGTGTCGAAATCCAACATTTATTTCCTTGAAGGTCTTTATACTTTTTGCGGGCAGGGAATCGTGGATTACAAAAATGCTTGTCGGGCCACCGTATCCTTCCTTAGGACCGGTTGTGCCAAGGTAATCAATTTTCAGTCTCAGATCCGCAAGGTTTTCTTTACTCGTGTTTTCGAGAGTAATCTCTTTCAGAATTCCTCCCGCGCCAAAACTAGGTCCCGCCCACTCCCAGTCTTTCACCAGAATAAGGTCTTTAGGCTCGATATCTGCTTTTTTACGGACTGAAGAGGGCCCGGATTTCCAAGCTATTGTTGATTGCTTAAATGCATAGCCTCTATTTGTCAACGACTCAGCTATGGCTTTCCGAAATGTCTCCTGGATTGGCAACTCGTTGGAGCGAGGGTCCTCGAATACCTGGATCGGCTCAGGTAGCCACGTAAAGGTGACTGGGGGTTGAATAACAAAATCCGGATTTGTTATTGAAACTACGGCCGACGCCTGTTTGATAAAAGTATTGTTTTTGCTTAACGAACCATTGTTATGGCTACATCCAAAAGTAGTTAAGATCAAAAAGAATATAAGATATGGCGCTTTTGCGACTGGACTCAATTGTCTCATTTCCCGGGCACTATGAGGATCTTTACTGATTGTATTGACAAGGAATTGTACTACATTTTTTTTGATTGTTAAGGAAAACTTCAACATGCACTGAAACAACCATTGTTTCCTATTTTGTGGAGTCTGCCTGAGCACTCCGATAATTTGCAGCTTGCTCGTGCGCTCTTCGTTCAGGCATAATCTTTTCTTAATTCTTACAAGGATGAATTAATTGACTCACGAAATATAATTTGAAAAATGAAATTAAGGATCGAAGTAGAGAAGTTATTGAAGATTAAAAGGGGGAAAATCAGTCCTTCTGTGCAATTCAGACTATTTGATATGGATACCTTTTTACCGGTCAATTTGACGGGAGCTCAAATAAAGTTCTTTATGGAAGGACCAGAGGAACCTACAGATGTCAAAAGGATCGAAGGTGAAGGCGAAGTAGTTGTAAGTCCATTGACTGGCATCGGGAGATATGAGTGGAAACCTGGAGAAACAGACATCACCGGATCATACAGGGCCGATTTTGAAATTAAATTAAGCGACGGCACTGAGGTGAGGGTTCCCGAAGGTGGGGAGTATATAAAGGTAGAAATAGTGGATGATTAAGTAGATTATCCGTATAAGGCGCTATTCATATTGTAATATTTTCATAGGTTCAGCAGATAGTCTTTCTAAAATCTCGGGACTCTTGGCCGATGAGGCTCTGAATAGATCTCGAAGAGAGGCCGGAACATGCTTCGCAATTGTAGAAGCCAGATATTTCTTGTGCAAAATCCGCACAATTTCATGAATAGATTTATTTTCGCTAATCCTTTGGAGAATGAAAAGGACTTAAACGGCCTTCCAAAAATTGCGTCAAGACCTTGAATGTCATAGTCAGTCATGCTGGACTTGTTTCAGCATCTCGTGTTTTTATTAGATCCTGAAATAAATTCAGGATGACCGGGTTGTGGTTGAATTAGATTTTTAGTCGTTGTGTCATCCCAGAGGACTCCCCGCCATATGCATGAGGGGACAAGCTTTGTCGGGGATCCAGAAACAAAGACATAGATTCCCGCTAACAATCCGCGGGAATGACAGGGGGGTGGGTTCCCACTTACAGTTCTCGGGAATGATAAGATGTGACTTAGCACTTTTCGATTTGCCTTCTATGTTAGTAAATTAGTTGGGAGAGATCTATTTCGTATATTTTGCTATAGATAGTGATTTGGTAGGATTTTTAGTTTAGAATAGAAAAACTTATTAATTATTTTAGGGCCTTGTATTTTGTGGATGGAGAATGAAACAACTTAAGTACTTTTATCTTACTATTTTTCTTATAATATCTTTACAATCATTACGTGAATTAAATGCCTCAGAGCTTGCAAAGGCACAGACCATTGGTTTTTATACGGCGGGTTGTATCAAACACTCTTCCGCGCTGCCTCGAGACGGCGTAGGTTATCAGGTCATCAGGCTGAGCAGGGACAGGTTTTACGGACACCCTGAGCTCATTAAATTTATCCAGTCCCTGGCTAGAGAGGCCTACGGTTTATACGGAGCAACTTTGCTGATTGGTGATCTTTCACAGAAAAACGGCGGGCCTATGCCGGATGGACATAGCAGTCATCAGATCGGCCTTGATGCCGACATTCTGTTCTGGCAGCATCCAATTGCTACGGTAAGAAGTCTCACCCTTGCCGAGAGAGAAATGATTGAGCCCCTGTCTTTACTAAACCCCAATCTTACAGGTATTGACCCGACCAAGTGGAGTCCTCTGCATGCCAAAATCTTAAAACTGGCTGCCTCATACATTGATGTTGAAAGAATTTTCGTTAATCCGGTAATAAAAAAAAGACTTTGCGAGATGTTTCCAGGCGAGCAGTGGTTGGAAAAGATAAGGCCTTGGTGGGGGCATGACGGTCACTTTCATGTGCGCCTTCGCTGCCCGGATGATAATCCATTGTGCAGGCCGCAGGAAGCGGTTACGGAAGGGATCGGCTGTGGCAGTGATTTGGCCTGGTGGTTAACACCGAGGGTAAGGCGACAGGAATTAGAAGCTAAGGACAAGCCCAGTACGAGAATCGTAAGGAAGTTGCCCGATGAGTGTTTTACACCCTAGCTAGTCCTAGATTCATTGAAGTTTAAGAAAGCTAATTTATCTGGGTTTCGTTCAAGGAAGAAGTCGAGGAGATTGCTTTCTTTCTTCTCGGCTAGTACAAAATCTCTTTTCCGGACATCGCCCACCTCCAATCCAAGATTGCTAAATTGAAAATTCCGTAACCGGTTGTCCTTAAGAATCCTGCATTGTAGACGAAGACTGCTTTGATTAACGGAAATATTTTATACATTATGTATGTTTCATAATTTGAGTAACCTCATTATGATTAAAAATAACACTAAACCATATCCCATGCATGCGAAGAAGATTTTGGTAATCGCATTTCTTCTTTTGTTATTTGCTTCCAATGCGTTAACTGCCCAGGAACTACCCATCGACGATCCGAAGGATATTTTTCAACCTGTCGTAGCTAGGAAGGGGATGGTCTCATCCGCGAATATGTACGCGACAGAGGCTGGTCTTCAGGTGTTAAAGGAAGGAGGAAACGCCGTCGACGCTGCTGTTACTGTTGGGTTTACGCTGGCAGTTACCTTTCCCCGAGCAGGTAATTTGGGTGGGGGTGGCTTTATGTTGATCTATATGGCCGATCCGAAAAAAGTGGTGGCTATCGATTATAGAGAAAGGGCTCCGAAGGCTGCATCAAGAGATATGTTTCTAGACGAGAAGGGAAATGTCGATAGTGAAAAGTCACTCCACAGTTTACTGGCAGTGGGCGTTCCCGGTACCGTGGCGGGGCTCGCGTTGGCCCTCGATAAATACGGCACAATCTCCCTAGAAAGAGCCCTACGGCCGGCTATCGAGTTGGCTGAAAAAGGATTCCCAATGGACTCGGAGCTTAAAAGATCCCTTACAACTGTAAAGGATGGGATGATGGCTTCGACTGCTAGCATGAAGATATTTTATAAGCACGGGGGAGCATCTTATGATGAGGGGGAGGCCTTTCGACAGAAAGACTTGGCATGGAGCCTCGGACAAATAGCGCAGAATGGCGCGGATGCATTTTACAAAGGAAAGATAGCTGAGAAAATCGTTCATTATATGAAGGGAGATGGTGGATTGATTACCTTTGAAGATCTGGCTTCCTATACCCCTGTCATTCGTGAGCCTGTTCATGGTACCTTCAGGGGATATGATATATATTCAATGCCTCCGCCCAGCTCAGGGGGCGTGCATCTGATTCAAATGCTAAATATACTTGAGAGATTTCCCAGAGGATTATATGGGCATAATACTGCTAAGACGATTCATACGCTTGTCGAGACGATGAAACTGGCCTTTGCAGACAGATCTAAGTATCTTGGAGATCCTGATTTCGTTGCTGTTCCTGTGGCAGGATTGATATCAAAGGACTATGCGAACGAGCTGCAGAGGAAATTAAATACTGAAAGGGCAACACCAAGCGGAAAAATCTCTCCTGGAACCCCTGGCAGGTATAAGGAGGGCGTAGATACCACGCATTTTTCAGTAATTGATAGACATGGCAATGCTGTTTCAAATACCTATACCCTAAATTTCAGCTATGGAACAAAGCTTACGGTTCCCGGTACGGGGATCTTATTGAATAATGAGATGGACGATTTTTCTTCTAAACCGGGGGTGCCAAACGCATATGGCCTTATAGGGGGTGAGTACAATTCTATCGAGCCTGAGAAAAGAATGTTGAGTTCAATGACACCGACGATAGTGTTGAAAGATAACAAGCCTTATCTGATTACCGGAAGTCCGGGAGGGAGCAGGATTATAACTGCTGTGCTACAAATTATTCTTAATGTCGTTGATTTCGATATGAACATCGCTGCTGCCACAAATGCGGTAAGGGTTCATCATCAGTGGCTGCCGGATGAAGTGGTTGTTGAGGAGGGATTAAACGGGGACGCTGTGAGACTTTTAAGGGAGATGGGACACAGGGTTTTGATTGGGAACACGATTGGTAGCACCGAAAGTGTTGTGAAAATTGGGGATTTCCTTTACGGAGCATCCGATCCAAGGACGCCCGGCAGTTTGACTGAGGGATATTGAGAATAAAAATGTCTACTGTTTCTGGAAAAGGTCGACGATCTATTCGCTTGAACGAATATGATTATTCGCAGGCTGGGGCGTATTTTCTCACGATTTGTACAAAGGATAGGTTATGTTTATTCGGTAAAGATGTTGCTGGGAAGTTTACGATCAATAATTATGGAAAGATTATATTAGGTTTTTGGAAGGATCTGAACCAGTTATATCCAAATGTAAAAACAGATGCCTTTGTTGTGATGCCTAATCATGTGCATGGAATTATTATGGTTGAAGAGAAGGTAGGGGCAATTCATGAAGTGCCCCTACAAAACAGAAATCATAAAATGAAACGACGTCAAATGTTAATTCCTAAAATTGTTGGAACGTTTAAAATGAAATCCTCAAAACAAATAAATGCTATACGGGATACAGCAAATGTCTCAGTATGGCAACGGAATTATTATGAGCACATCATCAGGGATGAGGACTCCTTAACCCGAATACGTGAATACATTAAGAATAACCCACTGACCTGGAATTTGGACAAGGAAAACATTGATAGAGAAGGTGAAGACGAGTTCGATGTGTGGTTTGAGAACAGTTTCAAACAAAGTAAACCGAGATTTTTTATAGATAAAAAGCCTTAATGTGAAAGCTCTAGCATCCGGTCAATGGCTTGTTTTGCCTTTTCAGCGATCTCTTCTGGTACCTTTACCTCGTATTTATCGTCTTGAAGTGAGCTGAGAACCTTTTCTATCGTAATCATTTTCATGTACTTGCAAACAGCATTCTCGTTTGCTGGATAAAAGGCTTTTCCGGGGTTATCTTTTCTCAACCTGTGGAGCATCCCCGTTTCTGTAGCCACTATAAATTCACTCGAGTCAGAGCTCTTCGCATATTCAATCATACCTCCTGTTGAGAGGATATGAACGTTTTTATCTCCGTCGAAACCATTACATGTATGGTAAATGAACGAGGTTGTGCAACCGCATTCAGGATGGATTAACATTTCTGCATCAGGGTGAGCATCTCCAATTTGTTTGATATCCTTTGGTCTTATTCCCGCGTGAACATGGCACTCTCCCAGCCATAGGTGAATCTTTCTACCAGTGACCTTCCCGACATAGGCCCCAAGGAACATATCAGGGAGAAAAAGTATTTCCTTTTCCTCAGGAATAGAACTCACAATTTTTACTGCGTTTGATGAGGTACAACAATAATCGCTTTCTGCTTTTACCTCGGCTGATGTGTTAACGTAGGAAACAACAACTGCACCTGGATGGTCGCTTTTCCATTTTCTCAGTTGTTGGGCTGTTATAGTATCAGAAAGGGAACATCCGGCCTCCAGATCGGGTATTAAGACCCTTTTATCTGGAGATATGATTGACGCTGTCTCAGCCATGAAATGAACGCCGCAGAAAACTATTACATCGGCATCTGTCTTTCCTGCAAGCTGAGACAGGGCGAGAGAATCACCCGTGAAATCGGCAATTTCCTGGACCTCTGGAACTTGATAGTTGTGAGCAATGATAATGGCATTCTTTTCATTTCTGAGCCTGTTGATTTCTTCCACTACCAAAGTACGGTCTTCCATTTTATTAAAACCTTCCTTTCCCCATTCAATAATGTGTAAAACTATACCAGATATAGACTGATGTCTAAAGCCTTGGGAGAATGTGTTAATGAGCCTATTGAAATTATATTGACCCCGGTTTCCGCAACTTTTCTTACATTTCTCAGGGTAATTCCACCCGAGGCCTCGATTAGCGCCCTACCGTTTATCATCTCAACCGATTTTCTCATTGTGTTTAGGGACATGTTATCGAGCATTATTATATCAGCGCCGGCGGCCAGTGCTTCTCTCACCTCTTCTAGCCTTGATGTTTCAACCTCTATTTGAAATCGGCCTCCCGTCATTTTCTTAATTCTGCTTATTGCCTCGGTAATGCTTCCTATGAGCTTCAGGTGATTATCTTTAATCAAGATTCCGTCAAACAGTCCCATGCGATGATTGTGACCACCGCCGGTGCGGACTGCATATTTGTCGAGGATTCTGAGGCCCGGGACTGTCTTTCGTGTGTCGGTTATTTTTGCCGATAGACCCTCGACAGCTTTCACAAATTTTGATGTTAGCGTTGCAATACCTGAGAGCCTTTGTATAAAGTTCAGGGCGACTCGCTCTCCAGTGAGAATTGCCTTTTCAGATCCATGGATTTTGACGAGAATATCGCCTTTTGCTACGCTTTCACCATCTCTTTTATTCTCAACCCATTGGATATCATTATTTAGCTTTTTAAAAATCCTTTCGGCTATTGGAAGACCGGCCATAATTCCTTGTTCTTTAGCCTGAATAATGGCATCACATCTAATATCCTCCGGATAAAGCAGGTCGGTGGTAACATCCCCTTCTCCGATATCTTCCTTCAGGGCATTTTCGATGATCAAATCTACTTGGTTCCAGTCCAGGTTTGTGACCTTCATTTTATTTTCTAGAGTTATTAGGTTGGACGACTACCGGGATGAGTGGTCGCGGGATAAAACGTATTGGACAGGTTCAGAAGCGCCCGAATTAGGCCTATTTATTTGACTTCCCAAACATCGCTGGAATAAATTAGCTTCTTAAGATCCGGTTGAAATTTCTTTTTTGCTCTATCTACTTGCTCGTATATTTGCCCTTCAAATGTCGGTCTTTCAACTCTTCTGATGACACCCATGGGGACTGGGTATTTTGGCCAAGACACTTTCGATAATGTGTAGGCAAGAGAGAGGTCTGTCTCGTCATGTGCGATAATATCATCAGGTGGGTTCCCGGACTCGAATTCGGCAATCTCGATTGTTCCACTCTTGAACCTTATTCCTTTGTCGCTATTTTTCCCATAAATCATCGGCTTTCCATGTTCGAGAAAGATGTTTCTATCATTCCTGACGGATTTTGCGGTGAAATAGTCAAAAGCCTCATCGTTATATACATAGCAGTTCTGATAGATGTGAATAAATGAGGTGCCTTTATGTTTGTGCGCTTCAATTATTAGATTTTTCAGATGCTGGACATAGGAAGCGGACGTCCTAGCAACAAAAGTCGCACCGGATGCGAGCGCAAGCGTAACGGGTTGCACAGGTTCCTCTATGGAACCCATCGGTGCCGATTTATTTATTGTTCCCTTGTCGCTCGTTGGCGAGTACTGCCCCTTCGTGAGCCCATATACCTTGTTATCAAAGAGCAATATCGTAAGATCAACATTTCTCCTCATGACATGTATAAGGTGATTACCCCCAATTGAAATTCCATCGCCGTCTCCGGTAATTACCCATACAGAAAGGTCAGGATTTGCTACCTTAACACCGGTAGCGACTGGGATTGCCCTGCCATGGATTGTGTGGAAGCCATAAGTATCCATGTAGTATGGTAGACGTGCTGAACATCCGATTCCGGATATTACAGCGTGTTTTTCCTTTGGGATCCCAATTTCAGCTAGAGCCGTCTGAAACGCCTTTAATATGGCGTAGTCCTCGCATCCCGGACACCATCTTATTTCCTGATCAGACTTGAAATCGGTAGATTTGTATTTTATTTGCTCAATATGTTCCGTTGTAGTGCTCATTACAATTTTGTCTCCTCTTTATTCAATATTTCTTATTAATGCCTTTTAAGTCCTTTATATTCTTCTTTAAAGAATTCTAACAGTTCACTAACGTCAAAAGGCTTTCCCGTGATTCTATCATAACCCTTTGTGTCAACAAGATACTTGGCACGAAGGACAAAGTTGAGTTGACCCAGATTTAATTCGGGAACGAGCACCTTTTTGTAACTTCTAAGTACGTCTCCAAGATTTTTTGGCAATGGATTGAGGTGTCGGAGGTGGGTCATCGCTATTTTCATGCCCTCCTGCATTGCCAATTCAACGGCTGCCGTTATATGTCCGTATGTACTTCCCCAACCCACCACAATCATTTCCGCTTCAGGGTGACCCGTAACCTCTACGTCGGGAATATCTTGGAGGACCTTTTGTATTTTTTGCGCCCTTGTCTTAGTCATGAAATCGTGATTCTCGGGGTCGTAAGAAACGTTTCCGTATATGTTGCTTTTTTCAAGACCACCTATCCTGTGCTCAAGTCCGGGAGTGCCCAATTTCACCCATGGCCTTGCAAATGTCTTATCATCCCTCATATAGGGATAATAACCCTCTGGATCGGTTCTGAAGTTTACCTCTATTGGAGGTATCTTATCATAATCCGGCAATTTCCATGGCTCTGAAGAATGAAGTAGAAACTGTTCGGAAAGAACAACTACAGGTGTCATATACTTGGTGGCTAGCTTTATGGCTTCAATGGATGTCCAGAAGCAGTCTGAGGGTGAGCACGGTGCCAGCACAATTACATGAGAGTCAGAGGGTCTTCCAAAGAGGGCAAAAAGCAGGTCGCCTTGTTCCGTTTTTGTAGGCAGGCCGGTCGAAATTCCAGAACGCTGGAAATCAAATACTACCAGTGGCAATTCGGTCATAGTGGCGAGGTTCAGTGCCTCTATTTTCAAAGCAAGTCCCGGTCCGCTCGTCCCTGTTACACCAAGTGCGCCGGAATAACATGAGCCTATAGCCATAGATATCGCAGCTATCTCGTCTTCTGTTTGTACAGATACAACCCCGTGATGCTTGAGAGCCGAAAGGAGTTGCAAAATGTCACTTGCCGGCGTGATAGGGTAACCTGAATAAATGAGCGGTAGATTACACCTATCTGCGGCTACAATCAATCCGTATACCGTGGCAAGTGAGCCATTAACATTCCTGTATTTCCCCGGTGCTAGCTTTGCCGGTGGGATCTGATAGTGTACCGGGAAGATTTCCATAGTGTCGCAAATGTTGTATCCCGCTCTCAATGCTTTAACATTGGCTTCCATAATTTCCGGCTTGGCCTTGAAACGTTTATCTAGAAAATTTATAACGGGATCAAGTGGCCGCGAGAATAACCAGGAGATCACTCCAAGTGCAAGAAAATTTTTGCATCTTAGCTTGTCACTGTGCCCAATAGTGTCATCCTTGAGTGCTTCGAGTGTAAGTTTTGTTATTGGGACCTTATAAACCCTGAAGGAATGGAGCGAATCATCTTCAAGTGGATTAGAATCGAAACCAACTTTTTTAAGGTTTTGTTCGGTAAATTCATCTTCATTTGCTACGATGATTCCACCCGGTTTTACGAATTGCATGTTCACCTTGAGAGCGGCTGGATTGAACGCGACCAGCACATCGGGTTTATCTCCGGGTGTATGGATGTCGAACGCGGCAAATTGAATCTGGTAGGAGGATACTCCGGCTGTTGTTCCTTGGGGTGCTCTTATTTCGGCAGGAAAGTCGGGCAATGTGGCAAAGTCATTGCCTACCACTGCCGTTACATTGCCAAATTGGTCTCCCAATACCTGAATGCCGTCCCCGGAATCCCCCGCAAATTTTACAGTGACTTTATCTAGTCTCTCTTCTGGCCTTTCCATCAGCGATCTCCGTGAAAAATAATTAAGTTCCTATTCAAATATAATGCTTCTAAAATTAAGAAAACTCTAACCAATAATTGTACCTTTATTTTTCAGAATGTAAATTAAAAGAAGTGATCGAGACTAGTTACCCTTGATTATTGTCGGTTCGAATCCTCTTTTCCACACGATATGAGCCCTAAATTCTGGGTCTTCGTCCGGAAAATCCCCCCTGATGTGTACTCCCCTCGATTCTTTCCTCAGGAGGGCTGCATTTGCGGTGAGTTTACAGAGCTCAATAATATTTTGCATCCTGTGCTTATAGTAGCCGCTTAGTTCATTTGTCGAGATCGATATTTTTTCTAGTTCTCTGATTGAATTCCTTAACCCTTCATCACTACGAATTATTCCGACATTTTGGTTCATTAACTCCACGACAATATTTTTGATTTTGAAAGATGCCTCATTTTGAGAACTTTGATGACCAAGAAAGGGTTGGTTGTATTTATTGATAGACCCGTGATCTCTATTTTTAATAGGGGCGCCATTATTTCTTGCGCCGTCGACCGCCCGTTTGGCGAAAACGATGCACTCAAGAAGTGAGTTGCTTGCCAGTCTGTTGGCACCGTGAACCCCAGTGCATGCAACCTCTCCGCAAGCGAATAAACCTTTTATGCTGGTTTCTCCCATTAGGCCTGTCTTAACGCCTCCGATTGTATAATGGGCAGCCGGGGCTACGGGGATTAAATCACTGCTGAAATCGATTCCAGATTTAGAGCACATATTATGTATATTTGCAAACCGCTTTCTTACAAACGCCTTGTCCAGGTGCTTGAGAGATAGGAATACGCAGTCTTCGCCTGATGTTTTGATTTCATTAAATATGGCCTTCGATACTATATCCCTCGGGGCTAGCTCTCCGAGCTCATGGTAACGAAGCATGAATCTTTCTCCATCCTTATTCAGGAGATGTGCGCCTTCACCCCTCACAGCTTCGCTGATCAGGAATCCACCGCCGTTCTTAGCGTAAAGCGTTGTCGGGTGAAACTGAACAAATTCGATATCCGTGATTTCAGCACCCGATCTGTACGCTAGCGAAATCCCCTCCCCAGTTGCACCGGGAGGATTCGTGGTTCTTGAATACAGCGCAGCAGCGCCACCGGTTGCGAGTATAGTCGCACCCGAGACGATGGGTATCCTATTCGATGGTGTTTGTTTGAAGGCTAATGCCCCGAAACATGTTTTCCCATCGGATATCAATGTCTCTACGGCTGTACTTTCCAGTATCAAAATTCTTTTCAACTTTTTTACAGAGGATATCAAAAATTCAACAATCTCTTTTCCCGTTGAATTCCCACCCGAGTGGAGAACTCGTCTTTTTGTATGTCCCCCTTCTAATCCGAGCTCAAAACCCCTATCGGTAGAGTCAAACTTCATCCCGAGATTAATTAGATCCAGGACTCTTTCCCTACCTTCACGCACGAGTATCTCGACGGCCTTTTCATTGCAAATACCCCTTCCGGCTTTGATTGTATCTTCAAGATGATATAGTGGTGAATCTTCCGGGTCCATCGCGGCGGCTATGCCACCCTGTGCCCAATAGCTGTTGCTCTCTTCGAGTGTAGATTTTGTAAGCAGAATTACATCGCCAAAATTTGAAGCGTAAAGCGCGGCATAAAGCCCCGCTAACCCACTTCCCACAACAAGAAAAGGCGCTTCAAGCTTATCATCTGCTAATTTTTCGGACTGGACCATTTTTCTTTAGTGTATTAGAATCAAAAGCATACTGACTGAAAGAAGATTTCTCATAAGTCTTCAATCTCCGGAATCTATTGTTTTTAACATTGATTTAATTTGATTCAGTTTGATTTGATCGTGAACCTTACCCCCATTTATTTCGTTTACATAAAAAACATCTGCCACCTGGTCGACCTTAGTGGAGATTTTTGCGTATGTAATTGAAAGTCCCAGATTGGTTATGGCTTTTGTTATGTCGTAAAGGAGTCCTACACGGTCATGTGTATAAACATCGATAATTGTTGAGAATTCGGAGGATTCGTTATCTACCTCCACACGAGGTGGATTTTTGGGGATCGTCTTTACATAGATAGGCCCGTGTTTTTTTCTTCGAGAGACAATTTGTCCTACGTCTGCCTTACCCATCAATACATTGCTGAGGTCCTCGTCTACCTTAGACCATAGATTTTTCTCGGTGTGGGTGGATTTGCCGAGCCGGTTTACATAAAAGACGTCTAGGATTCTTCCGTCATCACGTGTTACGATTCTGGCGCCCAAAATATTAACGCCGTTTCCGGCGAGCACTCCACACAGGTGGGAGAAGATACCAGGCTTATCGAATCCCCAGAATGTAAACTCGTCGTACTCTTCACCGGGATGAAAAGCCACGTCTATTCCGATGCCTTTGGGGAATTTTTTAATCAGTTTCAAATGATAGGCAATCTTTTGTGGGGAATAACCTACAAAGTACGAGTGCGGCATGCCTCCTAGAATTTTTTTTACCCATTGCTCTGCGAATTCTTCTTTTACAAGGTTAACGACATCTCCTGTAAACCTCTTCGCTCTTTCCTCTAAACTTTCCTTCTTAAATTCTCCCTCCTCGAGTATCGCTGCGGTTCTAAGATAAAGCTCCTCAAGAAGCATCCCCTTCCAGTTTGTCCATACATCAGGACCGACTGATCTAATGTCTGCAAATGAGAGTAGATAAAGTAAAGAGAGGGTTTCCACAGTTTTTACCGATTTGGCGAATCGAATTATTAGGCTTTCGTCATGAAGGTCTCGCCTCTGAGAAAAATGGGGCATTATGAGATGATGCTTAACTATGAATTGAAGTTTCTCATTTTCTTCAACTGTAAGACCGATTCGCTCGGCGATTTTCGGTATCATCTGTGCGCCTTTTTGAGAGTGATTCCTTCCCTCTCCCTTTCCTATATCATGAAGAAGGCAGGCCAGATAAAGAATATGTCGTTTTGAAATACCTCTAGAGATTTTTGTCAGAAGGGAAAACTCCTTTTCGTATTTTCCATGGATGAGATTTTCAATTTCCCTAATCATGAAAATTGAATGTATATCCACCGTATAAACATGGTATGCGTCGTGCTGGACCATGCATACTATTTTCCCAAATTCGGGAATATAACGACCAAGAAGACGAAGACGATTCATTTCAAAAAGCATATCCGACACAGCTTTACCATTTGAAAGGAGACTGAGGAACGAAGAATTATGCCCCGGGTCATTCCTTACGTTTTCATCAATGAGCTTCACGTTTTCACGAATTAAATCCAACAGGTATTTACTCATTTTGATTTCGTATTTATCGGCATATTCAAAGCATTTAAAGAAGTTTTGGGGGTGGTCGCGGAAGATTCTACGGCTTGAAGCGGAGAGCATTCCTCCCTGGATGACAAGGCCTTTATCCAAGAGCACTGTCTTCTGGGAGCTGAAGCTAAGTTTTGGTCTAAAAGCGCATCTGTCGATAAGTTTCTTGGACTGTTCCTTAATTAGATTTCCCCTGAGATAGTAGATTCTCATAAAACGTTCTACTGCGGGTAGCTCTGTATCTTTATAGCCAAGAAACCTTGCAATTTTCTCCTGATAATCAAACCTGAGTATATTTTCCGCTCTTTCGGCTAAATAATGGACTTGTGTTCTAATTTGAAGTAGGAAATCCAATCCCCTTTTGAATACATTGAGCTCCCTTTCGGTCAGTATACCTTTATAGAGGAGCTCTCTAAATTCTTTGAGCTTGAATTTTGCCTGTGCTATCCACAGTGCCGTGTGAATGTCACGCAGCCCACCTTCTCCTTCCTTTATGTTTGGTTCGAGGAGATAAATTGATCTACCAAATTTGTCGATCCTCTGTTCATTTTCTTCCAATTTCCTTCGAATAAAACTGGAAGAGATCGTTGGGAGGAATTCAAGAAAGAGCTTTCTATCATATTTATTATATACTTTTATATCGCCGGTAATGAATCTACCGTCAAGAAGGGACGTCAGAATTGTTGTGTCCTCGTTAAGGGAAATTTCGAAACACTCGTCAATTGTTCTAATGGAGTGGCCTATTTGAAGGTTTAGATCCCATAGAGAATAAAGCAGTTTTTGTGCTGCGCTTTCTACTAATGTTTTTTTCGTTGGCGAATATAGGAACAACAGGTCTATATCTGAGTATGGACAGAGCTCTTTTCTTCCATAGCCTCCGGTTGCAATTATCGATATTCCGTTGAGTTGAGGGAAGCCAAGATGTATTAGAGATTCCTTGATAAGTTCATCGGTTATAAGGGACAATCTCTGCGAGAACGCTATGCCTGAAAGGGTTCGTTTATCGTGAAGCTTCTTTAACCCGTATTGTTTTTCCTTGTAACGTAGTTTTACGCCTTGATACCCGTCTTCCTTTTTTGAACGCATTCGTAATTTTTCCATGGCGTAATGGTTTCAGTTAATGAGAAAATAAACCTAATATATGATACCTATAAAATTTGCTTAGAGCTTTAGACTGATCGAAATTCCGTCTCTTATTGGAATGATAGTTGTGAGGAAGCCTTTTTCAGAAAGAAGAAGCCTTGTAAATTCTTTTACCCCTTTTGTGCTTGACGAATCATCATCTCTCAATACCCTTCCGAACCAGAGAAGATTGTCGGCTATCAGAAGACCGCCTTTTCTCAGCCTGTTGTAAGCCTTCTCAACTACTAAGGGGTAGCGTTCTTTGTCGATGTCATTGAATATTATATCAAAATGCCCCGGTATGGTGTCCAGGATTGATAGTGAGTCCCCAATGTGGATCCTTATTCTGTTATCAATCCCCCCGCGCTTAAAAAAATTTAGAGCAAGTTTAGCATTATCATTTGAAAACTCCGTGAAGAATAATGTACCCCTATCACGAAATGCTTTAGCAAACCAATATGCAGAGTATCCGAAGCCTGAGCCCATCTCAAAGATCCTTTCTGCGCCTATGGCCAAGGCCAACTGAAGGAGTAGCCTTCCGACGAGCGGTCCAACAATTGGGAAACTCCTTTCCTTACCGAGCTCTTCCATCTCCTTAAGAATAGTGTCATCCACTGGTGATAGACTCTTTAGATATTCCTCAATCTGTGGATTTACTATGAAGTCCTCAAAATTATTGAAGGGTGGCATTTATCTTCCGAAGTTTACGAATGTCTCTTCAAAACCAGAGCGTTTGTTTTCAATTCTAGCCATTACAAACAACAAGTCAGATAGCCTGTTTATGTATTTCAGCACGTTTTCATTGATTTTTTCTTCTCTATTCAGCTTGACAATACTTCTTTCGGCCCTTCTCGAAACGGTTCTTGCGAGGTGAAGGTAATGCCCCCCGCCGCCCCCGGTTGGAAGAATAAACTCCTTGAGTGGGTCGAGCTCTTTAAGAAATTTATCGATTGTTCTTTCTAGCTTCCTTATGCTAATTGGTCGTATCCTGGGTGCCCGGATATCCATTGGACTCGCAAGATCAGCCCCAATAATAAAAAGATCATTCTGAATAACTGAAATGATTACCTTTATTTCATTGTCCATTGCTTGAGATCGTACTATTCCCAGCACTGCATTAAGCTCATCTATTTCGCCATATGCGTTTACTCGCGAAGAGTCTTTGCTCACTCTTTTCCCGCCAATGAGTGAGGTTAAACCTTTGTCTCCGGTTCGAGTATAGACCTTTGTTATTCGTTTCTTAGCCATCCTGCAATTCTAACAGAAGGGGAAAACCTGTTCAAACAAAATCGTTTCGGGTGGATTCGTAAAAGTGATTGGTATACAAATCCATTAAGTTTCTCTATTTCTTTGAATGTTTTAATCGGGGATCCATTGTTTAATCTTTTATTTTCTTTGTCTTGATACAAAGAAACAACCCTTCGACTGGACAAGACTGGCCAAACCCTGTCATATCGAGCACTTCGGTAAACTCAGTGCAGGCTCGGCGAGATATCTTTCCTTTTTTATAGAATAGTTCTCTCAGTCATTTTATTCCTTCGAGATGACAGTAACGATTGTCACTTTTTTTAAAGCTTCCGGAATTGATTTTGGCAATTTTTTGAATGCCCATTTAAAATCTAAGCTTCTGCGACTTTCCGTTTCTATGATGATAGCCTGCAGGGAGTTTCATTTCAGCATTAATGGTTATAATTATTATCCTGTACGGAATCGTTCAGTAGATTAAGAAGGAGATGAAACCATGAGCAAAGCAGGAAATGAAATTATTACAGGGGCGAAGCAAGCCCTTGCCTATCTCAAAGGAGATAAAACCAAAGGCCGCGCCTACAGGATACGCGCCAAAGATATAGATGTGAAAGCAATCCGTGAAAAACTTCAGATGACACAGGAGGTTTTTTCCGAGACTTTTGCCATTCCAGTATCCACATTAAAAAAATGGGGAACCCACAACATCGTGTGCCCGAAGGCCCGACCAAGGCCTATCTGACGGTCATTGAGAAAAACCCGCATGCGGTAAAAAAGGCCCTGCACAGCGCTTTGTGATTATGGAAAAAGACCTCCCGGAGGTGTGAGGATCCTTAGCGCGGATATCTTGTAGATGGTGCTGGGATATATCCGCTATTTCAACATAGGTGCTGTTCTTCTGATCCACCAGCTTTAAAAACTCCCTGACCGTATCAAGGGGAAGTCCAAGCTCGCAGCATCTTCTTATAAAAGCCAGCGGTTTGACCTTGAGGATCAAAGGGCACCCCATTCTCCGGTTCCCTGGACGTAGGGGTCCAGGGCGGCTGCTTTTTTTCTTAAACCTTGCCTTTTGATTTTCTTGATCAAAACAAAGTGTTAGGTATTATGTGTCTATAAAGGTGATGGGGTTCACCTCCAACTACTGCTAATTTCCCTCCAGCAGTTGATAACTCCTACCCAAAATAAATTGTTTAAGCGCCAAATTATGCTCTTATGCAAACACAATTGGGCTGGAGGAGATGAATGTTAAAACTATCTTTTATTGCAATTGGTGGGGCTGTCGGTTCACTTCTCAGGTATGGGATGTCAGGTTTGACCTATAAATATATGGATGGGATTCTTCCCTGGGGAACACTAATGGTAAATCTTATTGGCTGTTTCATGATTGGTTTCCTGTGGCAATTCTTTGAGATGTTTATAATATCCCCTAATACTAGACTACTTATATTCGTAGGCATGCTCGGAGCTTTCACTACATTTTCCACGTTTGGACTGGAAACCTTTAACCTCATTCGGGAATCTGAAATTAAGTTTGCGATGTTAAATGTCCTGGGAAGTAATATATTAGGACTGCTGATGGTTTATTGCGGGTTTGTCACATTCAGATCCTTAATCGGAATCTTTAAATAAGGGGGCAAAAATATGAACTTACCCAGCGAAGGATTTCTGATGAGAATATTCATTGGCGAGAGTGATGTCTATAAAGGTAAGACTCTTTACGAGCAGATCGTTCTCAGAGCCAGGGAGTTAAATCTTGCCGGTGCAACCGTTATCCGGGCTGTAATGGGATTTGGGGCCCAGAGTCGAATTCATACCGCCAAGCTGCTCAGACTTTCAGAAGATTTGCCCATAGTCATAGAAATCGTAGACACTGAGGAAAACCTCAAGCAATTGCTGCCATTTCTCGACGAGACGATTAAAGAGGGATTAGTGACTATGGAAAAAGTAAGAATCATCAAGTATAGACATCATAAAAATGATTAAGTTCTTCCAATAATAACCTTCCGAACGCGACTGATACGCTCACCCATGTTTTACAAGATCCCAAGACTCGTGGAGATAAGCTACTCTCTGAAAAAGGCGCTTTTTGTGTAAACTGGATACGGGAAGCACAAAGATTGCAGTGGCTTTGACCGGTAGAAAACATGATGCCCAAGCGGCGATATTTAAAAAATCAGATCATCCGCACCGAAATCTTCGTGGACAGGGTTGGAATAAATGGAAGGAGCTTTACGGTTGCGGCTTCATTGGAAAAAGACCTCCGGGAGGTCGTGACCTCCCGGAGGTGTGAGGATCCTTACTCATATCTAACACCTCTCATTAGTAATGACTAAAAATCGAACTAATCTGATTGCGATATCTGGGTATTTCCGCAGATTCCTAATCTTCTAGTCGCAACAGTAATAAACCAACACTGAACAGTGACTAAAACGAACCAAATGCTGGGATATACTTCCCCAAATTATCTCTTTTAAACCAGTCCGGCCTCTCTTACCAATAACCATAAGAGAAATATCTTCCTCATCGGCTATGCGACTGATTTCAAAGGGTGGGTACCCAACGTGCAAATGCGTATTTACAGAAAAACCCTGACGACCTAGAATTTCCTTGACCTCATGCAAACGATTTAGATCGTTTTGTCGGTATCCTTCAATTTTTTCAGGTTCGAGATGGCGGAGAATACGCTCATCCATGACATGGCTTACGATTAGTTGACCAATAATCTTTCGTAATTTCATTAGTTGATTCAGAGTAGCTTTAGCACAATCAGACCAATCGGTTGGAAAAAGCACTTTGCTAAAAAGACGACTACAAAAGCGATCGCATTCATTAGGATGTTTTATCTCCTCATCGGAGAGTTTGATAACAAGCACCGGCAAATTACTCTTGTAGATAACTCGCGTTGTAGTTATGTCCAATTCATCCTCTTCCTTGCCATGATGACGCTGTGCGCCTCCAATAATTAAAGAAACACCCTCGGACTCTGCAATCCTTACAATTTCGTTACTGGGAATACCCGTGGTTATTATTGCTTTTGTTTGTATACCTCTATTTCTCAATACTTGAATCTGTTCTTCTAGTCTGATGCGAGCGATTTCTCTTAATCTAGCTTCATCCTGATCACGAAAAGAAGCTAAGAGATTATGATTAATTTCGTCTACGTTGATTACGTAGAGAAGAATAGCCTCTTCTAAACCAATATTACGCAAATCGCTTATACAGGTAAGCAGATGAGAAGATAGCTCTCCAAGATCAGTGGGAAAAAGAACTTTTTCAAACATTTTAAGCTACCTCCTTGCCTTTGGGCTGACTCACGCGGATAACTTCAAATTCTTTTGCCGGTTCAGCAAACAACCTGTACCTTGTTATCCGTGCAAACCAGACCAACACTAGCATCACGGGTACTTCGATAAGAGGTCCAATCACAGTCGCCAAGGCGACGGTTGGGTTGAAAGCAGTAATGGCGATTGCAATGGCAATTTCAAAGTCACGACCAGTGGAATTAAATGCTACAGCCGTTGCATCTTCGTAGTTGAAGCCGAGTTTCCATCCAACGAGATATGCAACAATAAATATGCTCCAGAAAAATAATGTCATTGGCACCGCCAACTTTAGAATGATGCCGGGCTGTTCCATAATCAAATCCCCTTTGAGCGCAAACATTACAATGAGCGTGAACAGAAGCCCAATGATAGATAAGCTGTCAAGATAAGTTTTAACCTTCGTGAAGCCAACCTCGCCGTACTTTTTCACACCCCAGCGACGGGTGAAAAAGCCAGCCATTAGCGGAATGCCAAGGTAGAGTACAACACTTTCGGCTACTACCCACACATCAAAGCTTACGTTGCCTAAAAGCCACTTGGCATAAACCGGAATGAGAATCATCTGTAGTATAGAATTCATTGCCACCAATACGATTGCCATTGCTGTATTTCCAAAAGATAGGAATGTGAAGATGATTACCATAGCAATGCATGGCGCTAATCCATAAAGTACCAGACCTGTATGGAAATCGCTCCCGGGTTTTAAAAACATGTTTGCCAGGAACAACATCCAAAAAGGTGCAACGGCGAAGTTGAAAAATAATACCACTAGAAGTTGTTTCGGTGATTTAACTGCCCTGCCCAGATCTTCAAATTTGATATTAGTCATAGCCGGATACATCATTAAGAACAAACCGATTACCACACCAAGAGCAAGGGAATTAGCCAGAGAGAACGTATAGGTACCTTTAAAAATAGATACGATAGCATCAATAGGTGGAGTTAGCTCAAAATTAGAGATGGAATAAATCTTCCCGAGAGTAATCCCGATCCCCATGCTAATTAGAACAAAGAAAGGCAGTAGTTTAAAATTTTGAAATTTTTCGATGAGGGCAGTAACTTTACTCATTCAGAGGATTCCTCCTTGGGACTTTCCCTTCAAGATCTGGATCGGCGTGCCCGTGGCAGACTAAGCGGCTTATAATCGTCGCCGCAGTAGCCTCAGCAAAGAACATCGAAGTCGTCAAGTGCAGACCAAGCGTAAACAGAAGGCCAACACAAGCTGTAGCTAACACCATCTGAACCACCCCAAGAAACAAGCGGAGCCAGCCCCAGATTAGCTTCTGACTTGAGGTCATTTTGGTTTAGGATCCCCTCCAAGCTGGAAATGTGATATCGATCCATGCCGGGCCATAACGGTGTTAGGTGCTACAGTGGGTATCCCTCCCTTATATCATATGCGCTTATGCAGATATGAACGAACCATACAATGCAGAATCATATATGTCAAGACATATATGAATTCTTATGATAGAATATAATAGACTCGAATCGAACGGAGGCTTATGATGGAACTGTTGCTTCGTGCACTTGCGGATACTACGCGGTTGCGCCTGCTTAATCTTATGCGTGATGATGAGGTATGTGTTTGCTTTTTCGTTGAAGTTCTAGGTATTAGTCAACCCAAGATCTCACGTCATTTGGCTTACTTACGCAGGGCCGGGTTGGTTGCTGCCAGGCGCCAGTGGAAGTGGATGCATTATCGTATTGTTAATCCTGCTGATTCACATACCGCACGAATACTCCAGGAAGTGCAAGCCTGGCTGGCTCAAAATCCTCAGATGCAACGGGAACGCGCGAAATTGATAAAGATTTGCTGTTCACCCAAATCATCGGCTCGACTACAGGGTGCGCAGCGACCGCTCAGTTTATCAACTTGAAAATTTCGCCAGTCGAAATGTTGCATAAACGACCGTTTTTGCAACATCGTAAGCCGTCCGGCACAAAGCGTGGCTCTGCATGATGACACCAGGCTCATGTCAATGAAGGCATATCAGAATTAGTCACGTATTGGTAGCGCGAACAGATATCATTCGGACATAATTTGTGTTTTATATCCAAGTAGTTAATACTTCAGTGGAGGCCAAATTCAAATTCTCATCGTATTTAGAGAAATAAGCAAAATATCCCAACAAAGGAGGTGTGTATATGTCTACAATAGGCAAAACACAGATTACCATCACGTTTATTTGCCCCCCGGAGCATGTAGCCGAGGGAGAAAGAATTTTCGCAAGCCACGCTAAATGGATGGAGGAAACGCATCACAGATCCGGAGAGTTAGCTATGCTTCGCTATAACATCATTAAAGGGCCGGAACTGGAGAATCCTCTGGATCCTACGTCTGCCCCGACAGGAAACACGATGTTCGTGTTGGACGAGATGTACGAAAATCAGGCGGGTCTCGACGATCACTGGAAGAGAGCGCCGGAAGAATGGAATGACATCGGTGCATTGGTAGAATGGGCAGGCAAGGGCAAGGTTGTAACCGCTCACAATGGTGTTGCAATACAGGGGCTTTGGTAAATCTTAGGAATGAGGTAATGCACTTGGCTCTGCTATATAGCAGAGCCAAGTGCCCCTTCCCTTAATCAGTCAATTTTAAAAAATATACAAAAGTTGTTGGGATATCCCGAGGATATTGCATAAAGGGTTGCTAATGCGTTTTCATGACGTCGGAATCAAGGTTTTCATGCCCATGTGGAAGCGATCGTTCAGGAAGAATAAACTTGAAAATTTCCCGACTGGCCTTAGACTAATCGAAAAGAGATGATCGAGTATAAAGATGGTATTCATCTAAAAAGTACCGATCTGTGGTTCGATGCTAAAAGGAAAGTGCCGTTGTCGTTTATATCTAACGCCGGGTTTAATAAATTTGGGCCCCATAAGAAAATAATTGCGACACCACAGACTATAAGACTTTTAGGAAAAAAAATAAGAAATTCCGTCGTTCTAGCCTGCCCTTTCAATCGGCCATTTTCGCTTGGAAGGGTTCAGGTCGAGCTATTACCTTCTGGGGCAATGCTGGGATCTTCTCAGATCTCGGTAGATTTCGATGGCAAAAAGGTAGTTTACACGGGTGATCTCAGGCTAAGATCAAGTGAAACCTCCGAACAGGCAGTACCTAAGCATTGTGACATACTTGTCATTAAATGTACCTACGGATTGCCCAACTACATTTTCCCTCCAACAGAAGACGTAATTGAATCTATCAGGGCCTTCATAGATGAATCTTTCTCATCTGGCCATGCACCCGTAATCTTGATAAATCATTTGGGGAGTGCGCAGGATTTGGTAAAGGTATTGGGTAGTCAGGCATATAATCTGAGCCTTCATAAATCTATATTCGATGTGATTAAGATTTATGAGGAATTCGGCGTTGATTTTGTGAACTATGAGAGTTTTGATCCTATGAAGATCGAAAATAAAGTATTACTGTTGCCGCTGTCTGCCAGAGATTCTGACGAACTCGAAACCATTGAAGATAAACGTATCGGAGTGGTAGCAGGGTGGGCATTGGATAGGGTTTCTGTAAAATCGGCATTTGGTGCTGACGAAGCCTTTCCACTCAGTAATCATGCAGGTTTTGATGAGCTGATTGAGTTTGTTGAAATTGTAAAGCCCACCGAAGTATATGTGGTAAACGGTTTCGGTGTTGAGTTTTCTATGAGTCTTAAGAAGAGGGGGTTCAATGCCAAGCCTCTTGAAAAACCCTCTCAGCTAAAGCTTCTATAGGAGAAGGATAAAATGGCGGTTGAAACCTTTGATTTTAGTCTGAAGACTTCCGGAGATTCTGATTTAATAGATATAACAGGGAAAGTTACGAACGTGCTGAAAGATTCCGGCATTTCATCGGGAATAGTGACGGTATTTGTGCCTGGTTCTACGGCAGGTGTTACAACGATCGAGTACGAGGAAGGAGCGGTAAGGGATTTTCAGGGGGCTATAGAAAGGATTGCACCGAAGGGTATCCATTATCACCATGATGCAAGGTGGGGCGACGGAAATGGCTATTCCCACATCAGAGCGTCCCTGTTAGGGCCTTCCCTGACTGTACCGTTTTCATCCGCAAAGCTACTTCTGGGAACATGGCAGCAGATTGTCCTTATCGATTTTGATAATAGACCCAGGACCAGAAGGGTGGTGATACAGGTGTTAGGTGAGTGATTACCCCCTGATCAGACGAACTTGATCGAAAAGTGCTGTGGTTTATACCGTACGTTCAGGTTGACAATAAGTGGTGTAATCCCCTCTATCATGTACGAGATTTCAAGGGGTCCGGCATCGAGGACCCTGAGATTCGGCATATCTTCAGTCAGCTTCTTGACGACCCCCTTTGCTTCGTCGTCATCTCCACATATCACTACGTCATAATCAAGATCATGTTCTATGTCACTAAGTTCCTTCGCCGGGAGATTATGATATGCGGAGACAAGTCTTGCGCCTTCGGGCAAAACCTGTCTTATCTCAAGCGCCGCAGAACCCAGAGGAGGCGGAGTATAAAAGAAAGACTTACCCCTCTTAACCATTGGAACTACCGGTGAGACAACGATTTGATTATTAATGCTATCTCGTACACCTTCCAATGTGGAAACTGCGTATTCCGGCGGTATGCTTATGATAATCACCTCAGACTCTTTGGCAGCTTCTGCGTTAGGCATTCCGTGTATGATGGACTTTATTCCACGCTCTGAAAGTTTTTCGTTGTACTGTGATGCTATGCCCTTGGCTTTCTCGTCGCTCCTCGAGCCGATGAATATTTCGTGACCGACTTTTGACCAGCGAAGCACAAGTCCCTCTGCGATATCTCCGGTTCCGCCCAATAGAGAGATTTTCATTTGTTACACTCCTATGTTCAATTTTGCATTAGTTTAACAAAAGAATCGGTTGAGTAAAGTGAATGAATTTGACGATACTTTAATTGTTAGATCACTTAGAACCTTTTCTTCAGATGCCAGAAAATAGAAAAGCTTTCTTTAGAAAAGGAACTTTCCTGTTCCTTTTGATCAGGGTCCGGAATGGACAAAAATGGCACGACCCCTCCCCATAGTATCACGGATTTGTTTTTATTTTGTGACCTAATCTTATCCGTGAGGTTGAATTCCATCGTAGGATATACTGAGTAGCTATTTAGCAATTGATTTAAATCAATTTCATCCGATTCAGTGATTGAGGAGCTCTCAGGATTGCCATTTTCTAGAAAATGGAATTGGTCAGGGAGCAATTTAAGATTTTCCAGCGGTTTTTGAACCGTGGGCCCTGGGCTATCATTTGCTTGAGGGTACACCGAAGTCACTGTTAATAATAAGAACAAAATTGTGATTATGTATCTTCGTCCCATTTTATTCTAATACCCCAATATTATGACTATTATTCACTTTTATCGATATTTCAAGAGGCTAGCTATGAAAACCTAGGTTTTTTGAGAAAAACATCCATTCGATGCTTTCTTACCAGCAGGGGTCTGTATTAAAGGAATTCTGATCGGGATTTAAGGAAATTCGCTAGAACCCTGTTGAATTCATGGGGCTTTTCTTTCATCATAAAGTGTCCTGCGTCCCTTATTACTTGAAGAGTTGAGTTTTTAATCTTTTCGTGGAGATACTCTCCATATTTTACAGGGGTTAGAATATCCTGATCACCTGAAATGATGAGCGTCGGCACCCCGATGGCCTCAACGTCGCCCGTAATATCGAACTTATCACATGCGATAAAATCCTGAAATACCACCTCGGGTGCCACACTCAAGAGTCCCCGTCTGAATTCTTCTTTTAATTCGTCAGGAGATGAGTCTGCGAAGGCGCGGGAAGGAGCGATTTCACAAAATCTACCGTAGTCGGTTTTTACTAAATTGAGAGTTTCTTTAGCGACTCTGAGCCTGGCGCCGGTCGCTACAAGAATCAGGGAATTAACACTTTGCGGGTGGTCGATGGCATATCGCTGCGCTATTCCACCCCCCATTGAATGACCGACGAGAATTAGATCTGTCAAATCTAGTTCGTCACAGAAATATTTTAAGAAATTCTTGTACTCCTCTATTCTCGAGCAGCCTGGTCCGATAGATTTACCGTGACCCGGAAGATCTACTATTACGGTATTAAATTTGGCCTGGTCTCGTAGAATCTCAAATTGATTTTCCCAGGTCTTACCCGTCTGGCCGGCACCATGAATCATCAAAATCGTAGGATGAACTTTGTTGAAAATATCGCTACGCAAATAGTGTAATTTGCTATCTGGCATGAGAATGCTCAACAATCTTAACTTACCTCTTTTTGGTTTGTACTAAGGATCGGTTCCGAATTCATAAATGTTTTACGGGTTATGTTTAGAAGATTTATTTTTTGTCGGAATAAGTTTTTTTAAACCAATTGAATTTACTTTGTGATACGCCTTCGATGCTTATGGTTTTTATTCTTGAGGTCCTACCTTTTATTATAGTTATGTCAGATCTCGGCACTCCTATTGTGCTCGAAATCAACTCTACGACCCCTTCATTTGCTTTTCCTTCTATTGGGGGGGCAGAAACCCTAACCTTTAGTATTCCATTTATAAATCCCCGAATCTCATCACGTCCGGATTTCGGCACCACTTTAACCTCTATAGTCATAGAAGATTGTTTTTTATCGTATTTCAAAAGGCACCGGTACTCAAGTTGATTGCCAATTGATGAAGGGTTTGAACTAGGAATTGTCTCAAAAAGACGATAGCAACTAGTACAAGTATCGGCGAGAGGTCGAAAGTTCCTCCTATCGGGGGGACGATTCTTCTCGCGAACCTGAGCACCGGTTCGGTAGCCACTATCAGAAAGTTTACGATCGGATTATATGGATTCGGGCTTACCCACGATATTATAGCCCTTGCTACTATTATCCACATATAGACATTGAGCAATATATCCAGAACCGTTGCGAGAGCGCCGATTAGGTTCGCAATAATGTTCATCTATATTCTCCCTTGGATAATTCTCTCGAGCGGAGTGCAGCAGATTCCACTGCCGAAATAACGCTTCCCCTAAAACCATACAACTCTAATTGATGTACTCCTTCAATCGTGGTTCCGGCCGGAGATGAAACACTGTCCTTAAATTCAGCGGGGTGGAGCCCTCCATCAAGAACTAGTTTCGCCGTTCCATATACTGTTTGGGCGGCAAGTCTCAGTGCTACGCGTTTTGTGAGCCCCATCTTAACGCCTCCATCCGAAAGTGCGTCGATAAACATTGCGACAAAAGCTGGACCGCTCCCACTCAGACCCGTAACAGCATCAAGTAGCTTTTCATTTTCTACTAAATCCACAGTGCCTACAGATTCAAAAATCCGCTTTATTAATTCTCTTTCTTTTTGGTTTAACAGCGGATTGAAATAAAGGACGGTTGCACCCATTAGTACGAGTGCAGGTGTATTGGGCATCGCACGAACCAGCTTTACTTTTTTCATTATTTTCTCAGAGATTAAGGAAGTGGTAATACCGGCCGCGATGGAAATCAAGATCTTACCCGGGGTTAATAATCCCCTTATTTCACTCAATACACCTCCTATCGCATCGGGTTTTACCGCTAGTATGACAACATTTGACCGTTTCAATACCTCTTTATTATTGGATGTGGTATTTACATCATAGCTTGATGACATCACTTTAAGTCTATCCGGATCAATGTCACTGACTATAATCTGATCTTTTCTGCACATTCCGGACGCAATCAGTCCCCTTAAAAGTGCCTCACCCATGTGGCCAGCCCCTATGAATCCTAATTTTTTCATTTTTCCTCCAGTTTAATACTCCCTAAATAATGGCTTATTGTAAAGATTCTTCATTCATTGGGGTCTAGGTCCGAAAATAGCGGTTCCTATTCTTACAATTGTTGATCCTTCTTCGATCGCAATTTCAAAATCCGCGCTCATTCCCATCGAAAGCTGTGTTAGTCTTGGGAAATCCTTTTTTAATCCATCCCTCAATTCCCTTAGTTTTTTGAAGTAGGGCCTTGACATTTCTGGTTCATCAAAATAAGGAGCCATAATCATTAGCCCTTCTATTTCAATGTTTTGGAATGCTCTGAGGCCTTCGAGAAATCCCTTAACATTTCCAAAATTGACTCCACCTTTTGACTCCTCACCGGCATTTACCTCGATTAGAGCCTGAACACTGATTTCCAGCATTTCTGCTCTCCGGTTGATCTCATCAGCAACCTTAATATTATCAAGCGAGTGTATAAGTTCAACCTTACCAACAATATATTTCACCTTATTCCTCTGGATCCGACCTACGAAATGCCACTTTACTTTCTGTCCTAATATTGAATCGACTATTAGGTGCTTATCTCTAAACTCCTGTGCGTAGCTTTCACCAAAGGTATCGATCCCTGCGTTATAGGCCTCTATGACCCTTTCGGGATTCACGGTTTTGCTAGCAGCAACAATCCTTATTCCGGTGGGGTCTCTTTTAGCCCTGACCGCGGCTCTAAATATTTTCTCCTGAATGTCTTGTAGGGACTGTGCTATTTCCATCTTCATTAACGATGATTATATGATTCCCAGATTCTTAAGAGCGTTCGACAAACTCGAAAGAGGGAGACCGACTATGTTTGTGAATGAGCCCTGAATTTCTTCTATCATAAACGCCCCGATTCCCTGTGCCGCATAACCGCCAGCCTTATCCAGAGGCTCCTTGGTATTGACATATTCTTCAATTTCATCTGGGTTTAGCGATTTGAACTTGACCATACTTTTAACATACTCGATATGCATTATTTCGCCCTTTGACTTGACAATAGATAGACCTGTCATCACTTCGTGATATCTTCCCGAGAGCCTCATAAGCATGGATTTTGCTTCTTCTTCATCCTCTGGTTTTCCTAGTATGTCTCCATCACATACAACTATTGTGTCGGCACCTATTACTATATATTTGTGTTCCAACGCAGCCGCAACGGTTAGAGCTTTTTCTAGAGAAATTCTTAGTACGTACTCAACTGGAGATTCACCATTTGTAGGCTTTTCGACTACATTTGGTGAAATTATATTAAAGTCTAATCCTAATTTCCTTAACAGCTTTTCCCTTCTTGGCGAAGAGGAAGCGAGTACTAATTTTGATGTCATTTATGATAAGTTAGGTGCCGAGTTCGTACTTTATGGAGAGAAATGTCATTATATCTCTTCTCGTAATAATTCCAACCAGTTTTCTTCTCTCTACCACTGGGGCTCTTCCCAGGTCGTTTCTCATAATCAGGTTTACCGCTTTTAAGGCGTCGTCATCGGGACTGAGAATATTGAAATCAGAATTTCTCATCATAATATCATTTACAGTTTTTTGATCCCATAATTCTTTGGGTACATCCTTTACCTGTTTGAGCGAGACTAGGCCTAAAAGCTCACCTTGTTCATCGACAACCGGAAAGCAGACAAATATATAATGATGGAAGTATTTATCGACTAGTTCGTTAATTGAAATCGAAGCGGGGACTGAAGTGACTTTGGACGTCATGATGTCTCTTACCTTTACACCAGTCAGCGCGTCTTTGGCCAGAGTCATTCGATAGCCGGACTTTGAAGCCTGGTTTAAAAACATACCGATGAAAACAAGCCAAATTCCTCCGATGAAGTTTCCCAAAAAAAAATTAATCAGACCGAATATTATCAATCCTATGCCAAATCCGCTTCCAATCCGGCTTACCGTATGAGTTGCTTTTCTTACATCCCCCCACCTATCCCAAAGATAGGCCCTAAGTATCCTTCCTCCGTCAAGGGGGAAGCCCGGAACCAGGTTGAAGATTGCAAGGGCTATGTTGATGAAGGCAAGATATTCGAATATTGCAAGAAATTGTATATTTGAAGAGACGAGCACGGATTTCGAAAGAATCCAAAACAATAAAGCCAGTAATAAGCTGCAAATAGGGCCAGCTACTGCTACGTTTAATTCTATTTTCGGATTCTTGGGCTCCTCAGCTATCTGCGCTACACCCCCGAATAAGAAGAGAGTGATTCTCGGGACAGCTATACCTGATTTTTGTGCGACATAGGAGTGAGATAGCTCATGGAGTAGTACGCACAAAAATAGCAGAATGGCTGCGAACGCACCCATAATCCAATAGGCTTGGCTTGTCAGGCCCGGATATTCTTTTGGGAAGAACCCACCTGCCAAACTCCACGTGACCAATGCAAATATCACTAGCCAGGAATAATCAACCCAGATTTCTATCCCCAGTATCTTTGTTAGTTTTACTCCGTTACCAATCATTGGCTCTTGCGGTTTTGTTCTCGATAGTAATATTTTGCCAAGAGAATATCTTAATGGATTATATATGATTTGTTAATTTTTCGAATTTCGGAAGTTTCATACATCTGCCACGTCGTATATTTCCTAATTGGCTGTGCTGGCAAGAATTTCCTTGGGGCTTCTTCTAACTCGTCGGCCAGGTTAGCTTGAAAATGACTTAGAACTGAATAAGATCTTATTGTTTTTTAAGGTAAACTAGTGTATCAAAGATGACCCTGAAAGAAGTGTACTTGATTGGAAAAGATAAAATTAAAGGTGCCGGCATTGATAACCCAGCCCTAGAGACCTCTTTACTCATTTCTAAGGTATTTGGGATAGATAAAATTGATATTTATACTCAGCCTGAGATTGAGATAGATGGGGAGAGCTTAAAAGAGTTTGAGCAGATAATTGAGAGAAGGTTAGGGAGAGAGCCAATCGGATACATTCTGGGCGAGACGGAGTTTTACTCAAGAAAATTTTTTGTTGGCTCGGAGGTTCTTATTCCTAGACCAGAAACTGAAAAGCTGGTGGAGGAAGCATTAAATATTATCGGGAATATGTCTTCACCGTTTGTAATTGATGTCGGTACTGGAAGTGGATGCATTGCTATTACTATTGGAAGTGAGCGTCGTGATTCGATGATCTTTGCCTCGGATATTTCATTTGATGCAATTTTAGTTGCTAAGGAGAATGCAAAAAGGCTAGATGTTCACAATATCACCTTCGTCCATTCGGATGTTATGAATTTTGTTAAGGAGAGGTCCTTTGATATTGTTGTTTCGAATCCCCCTTATATATCGGGAACGGAATTATTCGAGCTCGAACCGGATATCAGGGATTTTGAGCCGATTTTGGCTCTCCACGGAGGCGAAGATGGTCTGGATTGTATAAGACGTGTGGCTGCAGGAGCAGCTTCTGTACTAAAAAACGGTGGATGGTGTATCATGGAGATAGGGGGGCAGCAAAATAACGACGCAGAGGGAATACTCAGAACATGTGGTTATCGGGATATATCATTTTCAGAAGATCTTTCTGGAATTAAGAGGGTAATTAAAGGTAGATGGATAATATAGTTATAGAGGGTTCAAGGAGACTCGAGGGAGAGGTGGTTGTCAGCGGAGCAAAAAACGCAGTACTTGCCCTGATGCCGGCATGTTTACTCACCGAGGGTAGAAATACCTTTACGAATGTGCCTGATCTTTTAGATGTAAGAACGATGTCGAAGCTCCTTAGAATACTGGGCGCTGAAGTTGAGTATGAAGATGGCAACCTTTTAATTGATAGCACCGGAATTAACAATTGGGTTGCGCCGTATGAGCTAGTTAGGACAATGCGCGCTTCGGTACTCGTGCTTGGCCCGCTTACGGCGAGATTCGGGCGTGCTAGGGTATCCCTTCCGGGGGGTTGTGCGATTGGAGAGCGGCCAATCGATCAACATTTGAAGGGGATTGGAATTCTGGGTGCTGATATTGAGATTGAAGAGGGGTATATCGAAACCTCTGCTTCGAGGCTTAGAGGTAATATCGTTCCGTTTGATGTATCTACGGTCACAGGCACAGAAAACATGATGCTTGCCGCCGTTCTGGCAGAGGGGGAGACGATGTTGCTGAATGCTGCATGTGAACCTGAGATTGTGGAGCTTGCGAACGTTCTAAACAAAATGGGTGCTAAAATCGAGGGTGCGGGCACGGATATTATAACGATTCATGGGGTTCAGAGGCTTTCACCCGTGGAACAGCATGAGGTTATGCCGGATAGGATCGAGGCGGGGACTTTGATGGTAGCTTCAGCTATTACACAGGGCGATCTACTGATTAGGAAATGCAGATTTGAGAATGTTGGTGCTGTCATTGGAAAATTGATTGAGGCAGGGGCAGAAATTTCAAGGCATGACGGCGGAATAAGAGTAAGGGGAAACGAGAGGATAAAGAGCGTAGATATAAATACACTTCCGTATCCGGGGTTTCCTACAGACATGCAGGCTCAGATGATGACAATGATGAGCGTAGCGGACGGCCTCAGCGTTATAACCGAGAATATTTTTCCACAGAGGTTTATGCATGCAGGTGAATTAAGGAGGATGGGCGCAGATATAAAGTTAGTAGGTAATAGCGCCGTTGTAAGGGGGATTTCTCTTCTGAGCGCGGCCCCTACAATGGCAAGCGATCTCAGAGCCAGCGCATCACTTGTCTTGGCTGGACTGGCCGCTAGCGGAAAATCAGTGATATCGAGGGTTTATCATCTCGACCGTGGCTACGAGAGGCTGGATAAGAAGCTTGAAGCTGCTGGTGCGAGAATATGGAGGGAGAAAGATTGATAACACTTGCAATCGCCCGAGGCAGGCTATTGAAAGAAGCTGCCAGGGTACTAATAAGGGCCGGACTACCAGTCGGTGAGATTTACGCCGATTCCAGAAGACTGATCTATGAATACCCGGAAGTTGGATTAAAGATCTTGATTGTGCGTCCTTATGACGTGCCTTCCTATGTGGAATATGGAGCAGCAGACTGTGGAATAGTAGGGAAGGATACGTTGATTGAAGAAAAACACGATTTATACGAACCACTCGATCTCGGAATTGGTAAATGCAAGCTTGTGGTTGCAGGACCGATGGGATTCAAGTTTCCTACATCGAGGCTTCTAAGGGTTGCAACTAAGTATCCTAGGACCTCTTTTGAACATTTTGTAAAGAAGGGGATTACAACTGACATAGTAAAACTCTATGGGTCGGTTGAACTAGCTCCAATTGTGGGTCTTTCAGATGTTATAGTGGATTTGAGTGCAACCGGCGAAACACTTCGGAAGAATAATTTAGTAGAAATTGAAACCATAGCAAATATAACAGCAAAACTGGTAGTGAATAAGGTCACAATGAAGGTGAAATCAAGTGAGGTGAAGGAATTTCTAAATATGCTAAAGAGTAGTAGAGCAGTTCGGGCATGAAAACTGAATTTGTGTTTTTTATTTTAACATCTCTTCCTTGACCTTTAATTTGATGTCGATGAATTTTGTGTGATCAAGATTTAAGAGATTTCTCAATTTATGTGCGATATAATTCTCATACTTATCAAGCGTGCCATCTGAGTAGATAGCCTCCCATATCATTACCATTAAATCGTACTTTTCATCCATTGTAAGGTTTTCGTTTATGAGATTAGTGAAATACCAGAGATCTGCAGAGTCTTCACGCTCTCTTTTAGAGGTTTCGATCAATTCATTTACCTGGGTGTCGGTCATATCGTACTTTGATTTAAGTAATTCAATTATCGTGTGTAATTCCTGATCGGAAAGCGTGTCGTCTGCTGTGACAGCTTCGAGCAGGATGACACAGGTGGCGATCTTCAATTTCTGTTGCTGGTCGATTGATCCTTTCTGAATTTCTTTATAACTCTTTTTATCGAAAATGCTTTTAAATAGGTCAAGCATGATGAACTCTCCTTAAGGGTTACAACGACTAGTTTGCATTCTTACAGGAATTATGAAAAGTGATATAAAATCATGTTACCATAGCGTGTCGGAGATTTCATGGTTTTTCGCCGTGAACATTGGTGATCCTTGCATTTCGTGATTGTACCCACTGCCTGAATCTTTTGCCTAGCCATTTTTTGAATAATTTTCTGCTCCATTGAATGAGCATCAGGAAACCTATTAGGTCGGTCAACAGTCCAGGAGTTAGTAGCAAAATTCCTCCTATCAATATTAAGAGACCGTCGATTAATTCTTCCGCCGGCATCCTGCCCATCTGAAGTTCAACGCGAATTCTCGTTAAGACCAAAAAACCCTGAATTCTGGCCAACGTCGCACCCAAAATTCCAGTTGCGATTACTATGAGCATTGTGGGCAAAAAACCTAAAAGGGTTCCTATCTTAACGAGTATCGCGATTTCAATGATCGGGATTACAATAAATAGGAGCAATAATTTGAGAAACATATATTGTTCATTAAGGGTAAAGAATTTTATAACTCCTTACAACAACATTGAAATTCCTAGCCGTAGAGACGCAAAATTTTGCGTCTCTACTTAAAATATCGCGAGATACATCTTAAATCTCTAAATCTGATTTACCCTTGTCTAATCTTTCTTGACACGCATACAAACCATGTTAGTTTAAATATCGTCTATCTCTCTAGGAGAATCTATCCCGCATGCCTTTTTCAGAAAAACTCAAAGGAAAAATTAGCGAAGTTTTGTCTAAATCTCAAACAAATCAGGCCGCGCTTATCCCGGTGCTTCGTGAGGTTCAGAGTGAGTATGGATGGCTCTCAAATGAATCAATGAAAGAGACGGCTGAGATCCTTGGGATTCCCGCGTCAAATGTTCAAAACGTTGCCACGTTCTATACTATGTTTTTTACGAAACCTGTTGGGAAGCATATCATTTGGCAATGCAGAACGCTGTCTTGCGCTCTAAGAGGCGCTGGGCAGGTAGAGCATTATCTGGGCGAAAAATTGGGTATAAAAGTCGGAGAAACAACACCCGATGGCAGAATCACTCTCTTAGAAGCCGAGTGTCTAGCTTCGTGCGGGACTGCGCCTGTCATGCTAGTTGACAACGAGTTGCACGAGAATCTAACCAAGGCAAAGATAGATCGGGTTATAGAAAGGATTAAAATGGAATGAATTCATATTTAAGATTTTCATCGTTCTGAAATACGAATGTTCTCTCATCACACTAAAGACCACGTTATTGATATTTATCAGGAAGCACTTAAGGCGGCTGATCCCATGAGGTGTGTTTTGGATCATGTAGAGCTAAGAGGAAACAAGTTTAGAGTTGATTCTCGGACCTACAATCTAGATCTATTCAGGTCTTTGTACGTTATAGCATTTGGAAAAGCTGCCTCTGCAATGGCCAGGGCGGTCGAGGATGTCTTAGGAAAAAGGATCAAGGATGGAATCGTGGTGTCAAATTCAGAGCCTCAATTTGACTTTGAAAGATCAAGGTTCTATCTATCTAGTCATCCAGTGCCTGATAGGAGAAGCCTCCGTGCTGCTAATGAAGTATTGAACCTTCTTGAGAGAACCGATGAACGTGATCTTGTGATTTTCCTAATCTCTGGTGGCGGGAGTGCCCTTCTTGCAATGCCGGCGTCGGGGATTTCATTGAAGGACAAACAGAACACCACTTTAATGCTGCTTAACTCAGGGGTAGATAAGTATGGACTCAATGCAGTTAGGAAACATATATCTCAGATTAAAGGCGGTGGTCTCCTCAAAAAGGCGTTTCCGTCGCAAGTTATAACACTGATACTTTCTAATGTCGTTGGTGACAGGCTTGACGCAATTGCCTCAGGACCAACGGTTCCGGATCCTACTACATTCAATGATGCTTGTCGTGTAATAGAAGCCCTTAGGCTTGAGCATAGAGTCCCACCACAGGTGATGGTGCATTTGGAAGAGGGTAGGAGGGGACACCTACCTGAAACCCTGAAGGAATATGAATATGATCCAAAGGGGGTTCAGACCACAATTGTGGGAAGTAATTTTAAGTCTCTCATAGCTGCAAAGAGAAAGGCAAAAGAGCTGGGATATAACACCTTTCTGCTCTCATCCCAGGTCTCGGGTGAGGCTAGAGAAGTGGCAAAGGTTATAGCTGCGATCGCGTTTGATATCGAAAGATTTAACACCCCTGTGAAAAAACCGGCGTGCATAATATTTGGCGGTGAGACGTCAGTTACCATTAATGGTGCCGGAAAGGGTGGAAGAAATACAGAGACTGCTTTGTCATTTTCTATGGAGATAATGGATCATAATATATTAGGGCTCTTTTGCGGTACCGACGGCATTGACGGCCCCACAGACGCAACCGGAGCTATATGTGATGGAGACACAAGAAAAATAGCACGCGAAATGAAACTTAGCGCCAGGGAGTTCCTCGCGCAAAATGACTCTTACAGGTTCTTTGATAGACTGGGAGCACTCGTCAAAGTGGGACCGACGGGCACCAATGTTATGGACATTGGAATAGTAATCCTGAAGCAGGGAATATGAATGGGTCTATTATCTATGAATTATGCTGTCATCTCAGATATTCATTCTAATCTTGAGGCATTCGAAAGGACTCTATCTGAAATAGATGGTATGGGCGTAGATAAGATTGTCTGTCTTGGCGATATCGTGGGTTATGGCGCAAGCCCGAATGAATGTTTAGATATAGTAAGGGAGAGGCAGCTTACTTCAGTCATTGGAAACCACGATATGGTAGCGTGTGGCAGAGGCGAGCCCTATAATTTCAATCCTATAGCCAGGGATGCAGCACTTTGGACAAGGAATGAACTCACCGATGAGAACAGGGATTTTCTCTTTAGCCTTCCGCATCAGAGGCAGATTGAGGATTTTCTAATCGTACACGGCGCGATATCGGATCCGGATTTATATATATTTTCGAGCTCTGAAGCCTTCTTAGAGATCAATCTCATGATTGAAGCGAAGATCTGTTTCTTTGGTCATACCCATGTAAAGGTATATTACGTCTATTCACATGGTCGAGTGGAAGGCTTTACCAATGATGAGGTCGAGCTATCCGAGGAAAATTTCTACCTTATAAATCCGGGAAGCGTCGGACAGCCACGCGATAGGGATCCTAGGGCATCTTTTCTTATCTACGAGCATGATGAAAAAACTATAAAGTTCTTTAGGCTTGAATATGATATAATGACAGCTCAAGAGAAGATAATTGCTGCCGGCCTTGATAAAAGGTTAGCTTATAGATTATCTATGGGCGTGTAGGCTCGTATTGGGGGAATTAAAGCTTCTAAGTTATTAAGTAGAGATAGATCAATTTACAGTTTCTCTTAAGATTCTATATGGCGAATCTAGCAAGACCATTACCACAGAATATAGAGGCTGAGCAGGCCGTGCTTGGCGCGATTTTAATAGATGGAGATCTTATAAATCAGGTCCTCAATATATTAATAAACGAAGATTTCTACAGGGAATCGCATAGAAAAATGTTTGATGCAATGGTTGACCTTGAAAGAAATAACAAACCGATCGATATTCTCTCGCTCTTTGATTACTTGAAGTCTGATGGTCATATCCTGGAAGAGGTCGGTGGAAGCTCCTATCTCACCTATCTAACGGAAATAGTACCGACGACGGTCAATATCGAATACTACGCGAGGTTGGTAAAAGAGAAATCCATTCTTCGGAGGCTCGTTATTGCCGCGACTGAGATAGCGAGTCGCGGGCAAGAAGAGGGAATAAACGTTGATGAGTTTATTGACCGGGCAGAACACGCGATACTCGATGTTGCACAGCATCGTGTGAAACCGAGTTTCTTTGAAAGCAGGGAGCTAGCTGCGAAGGCATTAGAGATAATTGAAACACTTCATTCGAGGAAAGAGCTTATTACCGGTGTTCCGACTGGATTTGAGAGACTTGACCATATGACCTGCGGACTTCAACCTGCTGATTTGATAATAGTTGCAGCCAGGCCTGGACTTGGAAAAACTTCCTTTTGCCTGGATATTGCAACGCATGCAGCTATAAATTTTGGGTTTAAGGTCGGGATTTTTTCTTTAGAAATGACCAAAGAGCAACTTATGTTGAGGCTTCTGGCGGCAAGCGCGAAGGTGAATTATTCAGATATCAGGAGCGGTTACATTAACGAAGGCGATTTGAAAAAGCTTATAAAAACAGCTGATACGTTTGGAAAGGCGAAGATATATATTGACGATACGCCCGCCATTAGTGTTTTAGAGCTTAGAGCAAAGGCAAGGAGGCAGAAGAAAGATAAGGGCTTGGACCTTGTTATTGTCGATTATCTTCAACTAATGAGAGGGACCGGCGTATCAGAGACAAGGGAGCGTGAGATTGCAGAGATTTCTGGCTCTCTAAAAAGCCTCGCGAAAGAGCTAAGCCTGCCCGTTATAGCGGTTTCACAGCTAAGTCGACAGACAGAAACCCGCTCAGATAGGCGTCCACAGCTTGCCGATCTAAGGGAAAGCGGGGCGCTCGAGCAGGATGCTGACGTCGTTGTCTTCATTCATAGGGCGGATGCCTACCGGAAAAACGCGGACGAAAGGGATGGCTTAGCAGAGATAATCATCGGGAAGCAGAGAAACGGGCCTACGGGTGTGGTAAAGCTTAGGTTCTTGGCAGATAGTCGAGGCGTTCCTAGCTTCGGGGATATTGCGGATGACGAATACGACGATTTGGGAATCTTCTAAAGAGCAATAATGCGATTTCGTTATTTACAAGTTTTAAACCATCATTGGTTTTATTATTGACTTTGGTCTTACTTCTCTTTGATATAGTGCTTGGTCGTTTTGCCAGGCCAAGAATCTGTCGAATATGATCTTTAGTTTCTCTCCTACCGATGTCCAAAAGAACTCCCAGTCAAAATTCTTCTTTGTACTCTTGAAGAACATTTTGAAGAAAATTTCTCTCTCTACCGGGAGACCCTTCTCTGCTGTCCAGCCGGTTCTCACGCTCGCGTACCCGGAACCGAAAGCCATGCTGAAGGTGCCTACCAAACCAAGCCGTTCCACGGCCTTGGTGACAAGCTCTATGAACACATAGAGGGCTTCTACCGTTTTGTATCCATGTTCTTCCAGCTTCTCGTCCATTGAAACGAGGTTTTTTATAAGATACATGGGATAGAAAGTAGGTGCATAAAACGAGACCGATTTCGTGGGGCTTTTCTCAGGCTCTCTGATTATTACGTCTTCATCGATAATGCCTATCATAAAATCTTCTTCAGAGAACTCTCCTATATCCCCGCAGAGTTTTAATGATATCCTGATATTTCCCCATTCCCTTTTTGCTACTTCCAGGGCCCTTTCGAGTTTTTGCTCTCTCTCTGCTTCCTCAGATTTTATGAGTTCTTCCAGTTCCATTTTCATTACTTGCGTTGGTAGTTGTTTAAATATACATGTAAAAAATTAAAAATGTAGATCCACTCGGGACTCGAAAGTCCCGACTATCGGCGACGATTAATATCCTTATGACGTATCAAGGTGTCATCTCAATATGTGTATAAGAACCCGATCGCGCTGAGCTCAGTCAAAGGGCGTTACCAAAATCCTGTTTTAATATAGTGCAATCTGTCAATTTGCATGCCTGACACTTTTCCTCATATGACATATCGATAGGCGGGATTTTCCAAACCCGCTTGGATCATAGCGCTTTCCTTTCCCTGAAACTGAAATGACCATCTCTTCCCACGATGATATGATCTAGGAGCCTTATATCCAGTGTTTTTGATATTTCTGATAAGGAGCTTGTTAATACCCTGTCCTCTTCGGATGGCTCCGGATTTCCGCTCGGATGGTTATGAACGATAATTAAGCCGGAAGCGTGATACCTTAACGCTCCCTCAATTATTCGTCTTGGATAAATTACTACATTATCGACGGTGCCTTCATTAAGCATTTCATAGTCTATGACCTGATTCTTCACGTTAACATATATAGCCATCAGCGCTTCATTTGACAGCCCTTTGAGTTTTAACCGTGAGAAATCCAGAACAGACTCTGGTGAAGAGAGGATATCCTTATTTCTCATTCTCTGTGACGAACATGAAACGCATAAGGCTTTTACCAGGCGTATGAGGGTAGCTGAAACTGGTCCTACACCGATGATTCCCTCGATTTCTCCTTGACTGGCGTCAAGGACTCCGGAAATCCCTCCAAAGCGCTCAAGGAGTCGTTTTGCAATCGGTTTTACATCAATTCTCGGAATTGCATAGGTTAATAGGAGCTCGAGTAATTCGTGCTCATGGAGGCCGTTGCCATCTGTTTTTCTAAATCTTTTCCTTAGGCGGCTTCTGTGAGCAAGATAATGTGGTTTCTTTGCCATATTATGCAATAGTGACTTGGTCTAGAATACTAATCGATGCTTAAAGATCATATATACGTAAATTATATAGCAATTAGTCTTGCTTGGTTCACACAGACTATGGAAAAGGTCCTTAAACTACTGTAAATTGTTTCACATGAGAATTGCCATTGTTCCCGTGAAGGACCTGTCACGCGCAAAGGAAAGGCTCTCTCCGGTGCTTTCTCAAAGTGATAGGACTAAATTAGCTTACACAATGCTGGACGATGTACTGACGGCACTAAGGGGCTCTAAACTTTTAACAAAACTCTTTGTGGTTACCTCAGACGGGCTCGCTACCGAACTTGCAAGGAGCTTAGATATCGAAGTTATAAGGGAGGCTAAGCAGGAAAGCGAGAGCATCTCGATTGATTTTAGTTCGAATGTCTGCAAGGATCTTGGGGCGGGATCAGTTTTCGTCATTCCAGGTGATGTCCCGCTCATTAGACCGGAAGATGTAGACTATATTTTGGAGAGAGAAAAGCCGCACCCTTCGGCAATCCTAGTCCCCGCCAGGGACGGGCTGGGTACTAATGCCATTCTTAGAAGACCCCCTGATGCTTTTCCTTCAAGGTTTGGGTATGACAGCTTTAATAAACATATCGAAGAAGCAAAGAAAAGGGGAATTGAATTCGACATATATCACATGCCCAGAATTGCACTTGATATAGACGAGCCAAAGGATCTAACCTTGTTTTTATCTCAAAAAAGCGACACTAAAACATACATTGAACTTGGAAAAATGAAATATGAACCGAAGGCTCGGACGAGCATTACGTAGCGAATTGACTAACGGTTTCTGTGATTGAGGACTCGATTCTGTCAGGAGCCGTTCGGCAGAACTCACTACAGAGATCGGGGAGGAGATCTGTGACCGTCGATATTGTCGGTTAATTGGAGATGTAGCGGAGGACTTTAGTCCTCCATAAGATCAATGAAATGGAAACCTAAAGGTTTCCGCTACATTTAAGCCTGCCAGTCCCTTCGACAAACTCAGAACTGGATTGATGTAATGAAATAATCAGAAGGAGCGGAACTCCGCCCCTCCCTTTGGTACAAATGACTCTTAATACTCATCGTCCATATGGGGGTGTCCATGCATACCCATTCCCGCACCTTTTTCTTCCTTTGGTTTTTCGGCAATAAGTGCTTCAGTTGTAAGAAGCAGACCAGCGACACTTGCTGCATTCTGCAGTGCATACCTTGTTACCTTTGTTGGATCCACTATTCCAGCCTCAACCAGGTCACAGTACTCCAGTCTTGCAGCATCAAACCCGCTAGCCCCCTTCTGTTCTTTTACCTTCTCTACTACTATCGACCCGTCCCAACCCGCGTTGGTTGCAATCCCTTTAAGCGGTTCCTCGAGTACCTTCTTTACTACATTGACACCCGCTCTCTCTTCGTCATCAGCCGGGTCGTAGCTATCAAGAGCCTTAATTGCTCTGATAAATGCTACTCCTCCTCCGGGGACTATTCCTTCCTCTACCGCCGCCCTAGTGGCATTGAGTGCGTCTTCTACCCTTGCTTTCTTCTCTTTCATCTCGGCCTCAGTCGCAGCTCCAACCTTTATCACCGCTACACCTCCGGCAAGCTTTGCCAGCCTTTCCTGGAGCTTCTCCCTGTCATACTCGCTTGTTGTCTCCTCAATCTGGGCCTTGATCTGCCTGATTCTTCCTTCAATTTCTGCTTTCTTACCTTCGCCGCCGATGATTGTAGTGTTGTCTTTATCTATTGTTATCTTCTTTGCCCTTCCAAGGTCCTTTGAGGTGGTATTTTCCAACTTCATGCCAGCTTCCTCGGCTATAACCCTTGCTCCGGTTATTATTCCTATGTCCTCTAGCATTGCCTTTCTCCTGTCTCCAAAACCGGGAGCCTTAACGGCTGCTGCCTTAAGTGTCCCCCTGATCTTATTGACAACCAGTGTAGCCAAGGCCTCGCCCTCTACATCCTCTGCTAGTATCACGAGTGGTCGTGCGCTCCTTGCCACCTCTTCGAGGAGTGGAACCAAGTCTTTCATGTTCGATATCTTCTTATCATGAAGAAGGATATATGGGTCTTCAAGCTCAACTAGCATTTTCTCGGCATCCGTGACGAAATAGGGGCTCAGGTATCCCCTGTCAAATTGCATCCCTTCAACCACTTCGAGGTCTGTTTGCAGGCTCTTTCCCTCTTCAACCGTCATCACACCATCCTTTCCCACCTTTTCCATCGCATCGGCTATGATGTTACCTATCGTTTCATCCCCGTTAGCCGATATTGTTGCAACCTGTGCTATCTCGGTCCTCCCCTTTACCTGCTTGCTCAACTTCCTGATACTCTCTACCACCACCTCCACTGCCTTTTCTATTCCCCTCTTTAGCTTCATGGGGTCGTGTCCCGCTGCCACAAGCTTTATCCCCTCTCGAAATATTCCCTGTGCGAGCACTGTCGCAGTGGTTGTGCCGTCTCCAGCGACATCGCTTGTCTTAGAGGCTACTTCCTTTACCATCTGTGCACCCATGTTTTCGAACCTATCATCAAGCTCAATTTCCTTTGCCACGGTTACACCGTCTTTAGTGACCACCGGGGCGCCAAATGTCTTCTCGATCAGAACATTTCTTCCCCTCGGTCCCAATGTGGCTTTTACGGCATGGGCAAGTTTGTTCACTCCTTCTAATATGGAATCCCTCGCGGAAGAACTAAAAGCTATTTGTTTGGCTGCCATTTTTGAAACCTCCCTTTTTTTAGATTATGTCGTAATGGCTAGGACATCGTTTTCATCAAGGATCAGATATTCTTCCCCTTCTATATTGATCTCTGTCCCGCCGTATTTGCTGAATAGGATCTTGTCACCCTTTTTCACCTCGAGGGGCATTACCTTCCCGTCCTCCATGATCCGTCCATTGCCAACAGCAATGACCTTTCCTTCCTGGGGTTTTTCCTTAACAGTATCGGGAATAATGATCCCACCCTTTGTGGTTTGAGGCACATCTATCCTTTTTACTAAAATCTTGTCATGAAGCGGCCTTATTTTCATAAAAGAAACCTCCTGGTGAAATGTTGAAGAATAGCACTCGGAGATACAGAGTGCTAGACATAAACATATGCAAAAATTTAATGATGTCAAGCTGAAGTGCCTAGGTTTAAGAATAATATAATGTCAGAGGTCAGCCTCGAACGCGTCTTTGAGGATTCTCACTTCCCGTGTTTTGAGATCGACCGATATTATATCAAAGCGCATATCTCGATCCTTGATTTTCTTTTTTTCAATATAAACAAAGGCTGTATTCAGGAGTTTTCGTTTCTTCCAGTGTGTTACGGCTTCTTCGGGAAGGCCGTAGTCTTCAGAGGACCGAGCCTTGACCTCTATGAAGCAGACGACATCATTATCCTCCGCTACTATATCGAGCTCACCTCGCCTGCAGCTAAAATTCTTATCAAGGATGCGGTAGCCCTTCTTTTTGAGTGCTTTGCAGGCAATTTCTTCGCCCCTCTGACCTTCGGTTTTTTTACTGGTCATGGGGTTTGGGGATTTTCTACTCCTTGACAGCATTTTAAAAAAATTAATTGATCCCATGGCGCCTATCGATTATCCAGGCAGCTTTTAGCCCTTTCCCAATTTTTTTTTAAACTCCATGAGCTTAGAATGGGCCTCGAGAGGGCTCATCGAAAGCGGATCTAAATCGATTAATTCTTCTATTATCTTGTCTTTATCGTCTTCCTTTTTTTGCTCTTCCGGATTGTTAAACAGTGGCATCTGGCCACCCCTTATCGATGTTCCGATGCTCAAGTGGGATTTCTCGATTCTGGCAAGTATGCCCTTGGCTGACTTTATTACCCTATCGGGTACACCTGCAAGGTTTGCAACCTCTATTCCATAGCTGTGGTTTGAAGCCCCTGGGATGAGTTTCCTTAAGAAAACTATTTTTCCTCTGTCCTCTTTAACATATATGTTGTAGTTTTTTACCCTTTTTTTGGAGATCGCTAACTGGGCTAGCTCGTGATAATGGGTTGCAAAAAGTACCATGCTACCTACCTCGTAAAGATACTCTGCGACTGCCCAGGCTATGCTCATTCCATCAAAAGTGCTGGTACCCCGTCCAATCTCATCCAGTATGACAAGGCTCTTAGGGGTGGCGTGCCTCAGGATATAGGCCGTTTCCATCATCTCTACCATGAACGTTGACTGACCCCTCACGAGATTATCCGATGCGCCTACCCGGGTAAATATCCTATCTACCACCCCAATCCTCGCTTCTTTCGCCGGTACGAAGCTACCCATCTGGGCCAAGATTATGGTCAATGCAACCTGTCTGATAAGGGTGGATTTACCTGCCATATTGGGGCCCGTTATTATCAGAAACTGGTTTTCTTCGTGATCGAGCCTCACATCATTTGGAACAAATCTCTCTCCAAGCTCCATCCTTTCTACCACTGGGTGACGACTTTCTTTAATATCTACTGATCTGGAATCACACACTTGGGGTTTGGCATAGTTGTATTTTTCGGCAACCAGGGCTAGAGAAGAAACTACATCAATCATCCCTATCAGGTGAGCCGTAAGCCTTATCCTATCAGTTTCCTTGGATACCCCTTCCCTTATCTCTTCGAAAAGCCCCTTTTCGAGCTCTATCATCTCTTCTTCGGCCCCAAGTATCCTCTCCTCCTGATCCTTGAGTTCAGGGGTTATAAACCTTTCGGCATTAACAAGGGTTTGCTTTCTTGTATAATGGTCCGGCGCAAGGTGGAGGTTTGTCTTAGTGATTTCGATGTAATAACCAAAAACACGGTTATAACCAATTTTAAGAGAATTTATGCCAGTAGCCTCCCTCTCCTTCGCCTCAAGGCCGGCTATCCATTTTCTGCCATCCCTTTTGATGATCCGAAGCTCGTCTAGCTCTTTTCTGAAACCCTCCTTTATTATCCCGCCGTCTCGGCAGGATAGAGGAGGCTCATCAACTATGGATCTATCGAGCAATTCCCTAATGTCAGCCAAGTCGTCTATTCCATTTCTAATCTTTGCATTTAGCGTTTTATTAAGGTTTTCTGATAAAGTCTTTACTTCTGAGATCAGGCTTAAGGAATCTCTCAGGGCCCCTAAATCCCTTGGCCTTGCGGATTTAGTAGAAATTCTACCAATTAACCTTTCAATATCGCTTATCTCCCTTAGAGACTTTCTCAGTTTGTTTCGTAGGGCATTTTTCTCTATGAGTTCTCCAACGGAATCGAGCCTGTCTCTGATCTCTTCGGGATCAATCAGTGGATAATTGAGCCACTGCCTGATCAGCCTACCCCCCATCCCTGTCAGTGTTTCGTCAAGTACCCAGAGAAGAGAGCCAGTTTTGTTTGTACCTTGAAAGCTACCCATGAGCTCAAGGTTTTTCTTAGTGGATTCATCGATGGAAAGGAAGTCTGTTGATTTAATGAACAGTGGGTCTTCTAAGGGGGGCATATCTTCAATTTGTGTTTGTTTGAGATAGTGAATTATTGCTCCGCAGGAAACAATCGATTCAGGGTGGTTGTCGAGTCCAAACGGTTCGAGTGTTTTTGTATTCAGGTGTTCTTGTAAAATTTCTCTTGAACTACCGATTTCCCAAACCCAGGGATCTATCGTTGTCAGGAGTGGGTTCCATGACCGTGAAAAATGGCTTATTAATTCTTCCTTGTTGTGAAGATCCTCGGGTAGAAGGATCTCCTTTGCCTCGATATTCGCGATCTCGCTTTTGAGTTCGTCAAGCGAGGAAAAAGAACTTGTCCTGAATTTACCTGTTGAAATATCACAATATGCAAGTCCATAGGATTTTCCGTCGGAGTATATACTCGCAAGGTAGTTATTCGTCTTCGAATCTAATTTTTCTGAGTCAATGATTACACCCGGGGTAAGTACCCTTGTTACCCTGCGCTCGACGATCCCGCTTGATTGACTTGGTTCTTCTAGCTGTTCACATATAGCCACTTTGTATCCGTGGCTGAGCATTGTGGCTATGTATGGCTCGACGCTGTGGAAGGGGACACCGCAAAGGGGCACAGGGTTCTTCTCTGATTTGTTCCTTGATGTTAGTGCGATACCAAGGACCTTCGATGCGATTTTGGCGTCGTCAAAAAACATCTCATAGAAATCCCCTAGGCGAAAAAACAGTATAGCGTCGGAATACTGGTTTTTGATCTTCATATACTGCTTAATCATAGGAGTCTCTGAAGCCATGATATAAGAGACATTATATCAATACAATCGATTCGACTCAATTTAGGTTTTCCAGAATGGATTATTTTCTTATCAATTATTATCGCTATAGAACTGCCATTGATTGATGATTCCAAATTTGAATAAGCGATTACATACTTTATACTAATCCGTTTCGAAGATGGAATCTAAATATATTAGGAATTTTTGCATAATCGCTCATGTAGATCATGGGAAATCTACGCTTGCGGATAGAATCCTTGAGATAACCGGCAGTGTAAGTCAGCGTGAAATGACAGAGCAATTTCTTGACACCATGGAGATAGAGAGGGAACGGGGAATAACCATTAAGGCGCAAGCCGTGAGGCTAAACTATAAGGCGGACGATGGCAATAATTACGAGTTGAATCTGATTGACACGCCCGGTCATGTGGACTTCAGCTACGAGGTTTCGAGGAGTTTAATGGCCTGTGAGGGCGCTATTCTTGTTGTGGATGCATCACAGGGTGTCGAGGCACAGACAGTCGCTAATGCATATCTTGCGTCCGATTCCGGGCTTGAATTGATTCCGGTGATAAACAAGATTGATCTTCCCTCTGCCGACCCGGGGAGGGTAGTTAAAGAGATAGAGAACGTCATAGGGATAGAAGCCGAGAACGCACTCCTTGCGAGTGCTAAAGAAGGTATCGGTATTAAGGAGATTCTTGAAGCTGTCATATTGAAGATCCCTCCTCCCAAGCCGGCTGTAAATGAACCACTGAAGGCATTGATTTTTGACAGCTGGTTTGATTCGTACCAGGGAGTGGTGATGCTTGTCAGGGTCTTTGAGGGAAGCGTAAGGCTCGGAATGAGGGTAAAGCTCATGTCCACGGGCAAGATGTATGAAATTAAAAAGTTAGGTGTATTTTCTCCTCACGCTATTGAAGTTGGGGAGCTGGCGACGGGCGAGGTAGGATTTATTACGGCTGCCATAAAAGAGATAAAGGAGGCGAAGGTTGGTGATACCATAACGGATGCGATGAGCACAACGAATTCTCCTCTTTCGGGTTTTCGCGTCATGAAGCCGATGGTATTTAGCGGACTCTATCCCATTGACCCCGGTGATTATGAAAAACTAAGGGACGAACTTGAAAAGCTGGCATTGAACGATTCTTCTCTAATCTATGAACCTGAAACCTCGGTCGCCCTCGGGTTTGGTTTTCGGTGTGGGTTTCTTGGTCTGCTTCACATGGAGATCGTGAGGGAGAGATTGGAGAGGGAGGCTGAACTTGATCTAATCTCAACCGCCCCGACTGTAGTTTATAGGATTAATGATAAGTCGGGAGATGTTTATTTTGTAGATAATCCAAGCAAGCTTCCAAAACCGGATAAAATCGAGTTTATAGAAGAGCCGTATGTGCTTGTCAGTATTCACACACCGACTCAATATTTGGGTTCCATCTTTGAAATATGCAGGAGGAGGCGGGGACTTCAATCTGAAATAAATTATGTCACACAGGACAGGGTCATTGTGAAATATGAATTGCCGCTATCAGAAATAATTTTCGATTTCTACGACGCCTTGAAATCTGTGTCCCGTGGTTATGCATCTATGGATTATGAGCCGATGGGGTATAAGTCCTCCGATCTAATAAAGCTAGACATCCTGATAAACGGTGAGCCTGTTGACGCGCTTTCGATTATCGTCCATAAGGAAAAATCCTATGAGAGGGGGAAGGTGCTGATCGAAAAACTCAGGGAGATAATCCCGAGACAGCTCTATGAGGTTGCGATCCAGGCGGCGATCGGAAACCGCGTAATAGCTCGCGAGAATGTAAAGGCTGTGAGGAAGGACGTTACGGCGAAGTGCTACGGCGGAGACGTGACGAGGAAAAGGAAGCTGCTTGAAAAGCAGAAAGAAGGAAAAAAACGCCTGAAACAGATCGGGAAGATTGAAATCCCCCAGGAGGCCTTCTTGGCCGTCCTCAAGACCTCATAAATTCTTTTATATCAACTATTTTTATATTAGTCCATATGTCATTTCTCTAAATGTTAGATGCTTCGTGGACAAAATTCTTACGGTTTGATGGATAGTTTTAGTTCCACCAAACCTTTTCAGAATGAAAAGTGCTTAAAGGGCCTTCCAAAAATTGCGTTAAGAAAATCAGAAGCGAAGACGTTAAAATCCCCTCTAACTCCCCTTTCCTAAAGGGGAGGATGGGCGCAGAAAAGATGAATTTAGCGCCCGTTCCCCGAACGGGCATTAATACATGGAAAGACGTGGGAATCAAATGTAGCGGAGGTCTTTAGACCTCCACATTTCATTTCCTCCTTTTCTAAAGGAGGATTTTGGGTAGCCTTGTCCTGAGGCATTATCGAAGGATCGAAGCGTAGCTTCTTTGTATCAAGACAAAGAAGTTAGAATGAAAAGTAAGATAAATGAAGCAGATACTTTTGGGGTCACAAGAATAAAGGTGACACATCTTGACTATGGACGGTTTCGAGATTACGCCATTAATTTATTTCTTTCCTCTCTTCACGACTCTTATACATAAATTAAATGTTGTGTTCCCCTTTATTACTCTTTCCGTACGAATAGGGTAATTCTTTCGCCGTATGGTCTCTCGTGCACGATCGAGAAGTTTTTTGGTGCGTTGTCTCATAATTTTTCACACGCAATTTGAATTAAAGGGTCATTTAAATTATACTCCCAAACAAAGGAAAAGAGAGTTACGGATTCTGCATAGTACTCGAAAAGAGATGATTATACGGAAATAATTCCGTATAATCAGTAGTTAGGTGGCATTCACATGAGCGCCCAGCCATTTCCGACCCGCGCCGAACTGATGCGCCAATATGAGATAAGTGTCGATCTCTACAAGCACTATCTGAAGCTCACGATTGAGCTGAACGTCTTCTACTACGCAATTACTGGTGCGCTTGTCTCTTACTACTTTGCGCATCAATCTGAATCGCTGATGCGGTGGACGCTCGCGCTGCCGCTGCTCATGAGCATTCTATTCGCCGGCCTATTCATATACGGTGGCGTGCAGCAGAAATTCGTTCGCCAAGAGGTATTTCGGATTCGCGACGCGCTCGGATTCCGTGTCGCTCCAGAAATGCTCGTGCTATCGATATTCTTGTACATCTTCGCAGCGCTCATGCTCACAGTTGCCGCCGGTCTCGGCGTCCTGATGTTTTGCGTCGTCCAGCATGCCACCTAACTATGCGTTGGAGCGGGGTCGTTTTTCGGGGTCGTTGCTTGACCTTGTCCTGAATGGATGAATAGCTGTCAGAAACTTCAAAACGCGCTCAGTGTCATGCATGTAATTGAGCACCAATCATACTGTAAAGATTTATATATTGTTTTGTAAATCTTCTATCGAAAGCTAAGGAAATAAAACAAAACAGTGACACATCTTGACTATGGATAATTTCATGATTCGGTAATCAATTCGTTTCTTTGCCCTCTTCACGACTCTTTTACAGAAAATAAGGTTTGCGTGCCCCCTTTTTCTTTTTAAGGTTATAGGAAGAGCCAAATTAGGTCATCCGGAAAATCGCGAGTAACAGGACAGCAGGAATTCAGCAGGAATTATTGAAGTGTGACCAAAAATAGAAACCGATCAAATATGATCCTTCGACTGGGCTCAGGATGCACGGGGATAAGTTTGTTCCGCTTTCGAAGAGTTGCTCATGTTCATTGAGGGCTGTTTCCGTCACTATTGCTTCGTCCGGAAGTTATGTCGTGACCCTAATGAAATTATCCCGAAACCTGAAACCTCTGCTAAAAGGCACCTGCGAGTTTTGCTTCCCGCGCCTTTTTTTCGTCAACGAAATGTAAGAGAACAAGTCCAGCTATGAAAAAAACTACGATTGAAAGAATTGAGTTCCTCGCCGAGCCAGTAGTCTGACGGATGAAGGCGAATACAAAAGGGCCCCAGATTGCCGAGAATTTACTAAAGACTGTGTAAAAGCCGTAGAACTCGGCGCTCGCCTCTTTTGGAATCATTGAGCCGTAAAACGAACGGCTGAGTGCCTGAGACCCGCCCATAACGATTCCAACCATAACGCCCGCGGCGAAAAACTGGAGTGTCGTTGTTATGAAGTAGGCATAAACTACAATCAAAGACCAGAGCGCAAGTGTTGCCATGACGGCTCTTTTTGTCCCGACAATCGCCGCGAACCTGCCAAATATAAATGCCCCGACGGCGGCAACCAACTGGATAATCAGGAGCGTGACAAGTAGTGGTGTTGCCGAAAGTTTGAGCTCTTCCGCTCCGTAGATGGTAGCCATATCGAGCACAGTTTGTATCGCGTCGTTATAAAGCATGAAGGCTATGAGAAAAAGCACGAGGTGTCGAAATCTCCGAACGTGCTTCGTGGTTTGAATCAGTCGTGAAAACCCCACGCGAGCGTATACCAAGGGAGACAAACCGAGATCGCCCTGATGGTCTGGACGAGAACTTGCCCGACGAGTTTCAATCAGATATTTCGCCGTAAAGATCGTAAAACCTGCCCACCAGAGCCCCGCCCCCAGTATGCCGATCCTCACCGCCATGGCTTGAGATATTCCAATGAAGTTGTGTCCCGCAACAAGCGCAAGCGTCAGCGCAAACTGAAGCCCTCCCCCTATATAGCCGTATGAAAAACCCTTGCTGGAGATCATATCCATTTCCTCGTCAGTACAAATGTGGGGGAGGAAGGCATCATAAAATACATTGGCGCCGATAAAACACACCTGCGTAATGAAGAAGATGATCAGGGTGCTGAACACATCTCCTTCTTTAGAAAAATAGAGAAATAGGGTGAAGAGCGAACCCGTGTAGGCAAGTAGAAGCAAGAAACGCTTTTTGGCATTCGCAAAGTCTGCGATTGCGCCAAGTACGGGAGTTACAAGAAATGTGGTTAAAGCAGCCATACCGACGATTATGCCCCAGAGCGTGGTGGCGCTGACGTTAGTACCTCCAATCGTTAAGCCATCAGAACCCACAACGACAGTGGCGAAATACACCGGAAGGAGCCCTGCAGCGACCGTTGTAGAGTATGCTGAGTTTGCCCAGTCGTACATGCACCAGCCAAAAATCGTCTTGGAGTTGTTTTTTGTCATCTATTACCTTTCTTGATTACTTGTCCCTTAGCACCCGGTGCTTGGTTATATCACTTAAAGTAACTTCCATGACTACTGAGACGGAGAAACCGGTTACGATCAATTTCCAGTTCTTGTAGTCTGAAGCTCGAGCAGTCTTTCTTTCCATTTTTCTACCATCTCTTGGTAAAAAAGGTCATGGAGACAACAGATACTTCAACAAATGTTTCATGTGAGGCATGCACATTGACCTCCCATTTTAGGACAACTGCGAGGTTTGATTTAAAGAAGGGTCATGCGTCCTGTTTCTCTTTTATAATTCCTACCCTCGGCCAAGCTCGGTACGGACGCTTGGTCACCGCTTATCACCCGCCAGCAAGACTGGCGGGCTACCCGATCCTTTTTATTTCCCAATAATTGGGTAGATCACGAGTCCCTTCGGCATTGCTCAGGACAGGCTTGCTCGTGATAGATTGAAGCCATATTTATTCGTGTCCATTTGTGTTAATTTGTGGCTAAATCATTTCTCCTTTGGAAGCATCATCTGGGTAAGCCCATATGTTGAAGGGCTTATTGCTTCGGGGTCGGTGGTGATATTTATGAGTGAGGCTACACCCGAGGAAATTGCTCTCTCTATAGCACTACGTATTTTCGCAGGTTCCGTAACGAGTTCTCCATATCCGCCCAGAACCTTCACCATCTCATGAAATGGCGTTAGCTCAAGGTCGACACCCGCAGTAGGTCTCTCCCTTCCATAGGTAAGCCAGAGCTGATGCTTAGTCATGCCCCATGACTGATCGTTGCAGACCACGGCTACAAATGGGATCTTATGCCTAATTGCTGTCTCAAATTCCATGAAATTCATACCGATAGCCCCGTCTCCGCTAATGAGCGCTACCTGCTTTTCGGGATAAGCCACCTTTGTTCCGATTGCGAATGGTACCCCTACCCCCATGCAACCAAGTGGTCCACCTTTTACGTAATGACCCGGTTTCCTCACTCTGTACGTACCATCTGTCCAGGCCTGTGTGTCGCCGCCGTCTATGACCAGCATTCCATCTTCACCGAACACCTCTTCGACTTCCTTTATTACCCTGAGGGCATGGATGGGGGTTTTATCAGAGTTTCTGATCTCTTCGGACGCATCCCATTCTTCGTCTCTCCAGGACCTTGCTTTTTTAAACCATGGCTCGTAGTTAAGCTTGAGTGAGTTTTCCTCAATATAATTGGATAGCTGAGAGAGGAATTTACTTATGTCACCTACAATCCCCAAATCTGCCGGCCTATTTCTCCCTATTTCTCCGGGATCGATATCGACCTGAATTATTTTTGCCTCGGGATTGAAGGACCTCCCGAACCCAATGTAGAGGCTCAGTCTTATGCCTAAGAGCATTATTAAATCTGCCTCCGAGGATATCTTCTTGAAGGCTACCGGGCCTGAAAGGCTAGCAGGTCCAAAGCATTGTCTGTGGCTATCGGAGACTATTCCCCTTCCGAAATTTAATGTATAAATCGGAATCTGCGCATTGTCTAAGAACCTTCGGAGCTCTTTATCCGCACCGGAATACCATGCGCCGCTTCCCGCGATTGCCAGGGGCCTTTTTGAGGCTTTTAACATTTTAATCGCCTGGACAATGGATTCCTGTGAAGGCTCGGTCTTATAGTCAGGAATGATTGTGTTATAGCGGTTAACCTGTTCCTGATCGCAGCTTGCATATAAAACTTCGTATGGCATTCCTATGTATACCGGCCCCGGCTTTCCCGAAATGGCTTTTCTGTAGGCCGTGGTTATATATTCTGGGATTCTCTTTGTATCAAATACGGTGCTTGCCCATTTGGTTATCGGCGTGATTATTGAATGTTGATCGATGTCCTGGAGAGGAAGCCTGTCGTTTTCTTCGATTCCCGATTTCCCGGAGAGAAGAATTAGAGGGGAATTGGATAGATAGGCTCCGGCGATTCCTGTAACTGTGTTTGTGAACCCGGGACCCGCTGTGACAAGGCAGATGCCCGGTTTTCTCTTGACCCTCCCGTAAGCGTCGGCGGCCATGGATGCGCCTTGCTCGTGATGGGTATCGATGATCCTAATGTCGAAGTCCTGACAGGCATCATAGATCGGGTTTATGTGGCCGCCACTGAGTGAAAAGACCTCTCTAACGCCAAGCTCGTGTAGTGTCCTTGCAACCAGCCATCCACCGTGAACCTTAGCCATTTTTCCCTCCTCTGAATTTATATTAATACTTATACATTAATAGCTTTTTAAATCAATTGCTCAAACTCAATAATTTGAGGCCCATTCTAATTTCGCCATCTTTAGGATTGGGATAAAGGTATTATTTGTAGAGACGCAAAATTTTGCGTCTCTACGACACAGCTCGCCATTTCCTGTCTGACCCCTGAAATTGATCTGAGCACCTGTCTGAGTCAATCGAAGGATCGAAGGATTGTTTCTTTGTATAATTCTGAGACTTGAATACGTAGACGATAAATTTTAATATGTTTTAATATCTATCTTATTCATCGGAGGTTTTAAGACATGGAAGAACAAGGTCAACCGCAAGGCCCGCCACAGGGTCAGCCAGAACCGGGTGATTTGTTAGGCACGGTAACCGTGGCATTTAATCTGGGTGTCTCAGCACGACAGAAAGGGGGCAACAAAAGCGTTGGAGAAATTGTTGGTGAGCTTGGGGACGCGATATATAATAACCTTCGTAGAACTCATGGCGGACAATTTCAAGAGGAATATATCCTGGCGAATACCGAATACCTTCTGCAGATAGCGCTTTTGGGATTTATAATTCCGTCAATCTGTGCCTATGACGAGGAGTTTAAAAACAGGCTTTTTTCACTTATTATGGCGAAACTGGAAAAGTCTGGTACTCCGCAGCAAACGCCGCAGGATAAGAATATAATATTAACGTGAAGTACGTAGGGGTTTATCAGAATCGATCGTGGAAAGAGGGTCATTGGGAATTTTGATAATTTAAAAAATGAAGAGAATATGCTTTTGAATTGAGGAGTAGAAATGGAGAAAAAGATTCTGGGCGGAAGAGAAAAGGTTAAAGTCGCTGTGGTTCAAGCCTCTCCGGTATTTATGGATAAGCAGAAGACGATAGAAAAGGCATCTAAATTGATTAAGGAAGCCGGAAGAAATGGAGCAGAGCTCATCGCGTTTTCAGAGGCCTTTATCCCGGGTTATCCTGCTTATTACACAGTTGGTTATGAAACCCCTCCACATGAGTGGACAGATTATATGCTTGCGCTTCAGGAAAATTCAATAGTAATTCCTGGTGAAGATACTGAAATTCTAGGACATGCTGCTAGGGAGGCTGGAGCCTATGTGGTAATCGGATGCAATGAACTCGACGATCGTCAGGGTAGCTGTACTGTTTTCAACTCTCTACTTTTTATTGGAAATAATGGGAATGTTATCGGAAGACACAGGAAGCTTATGCCCACATATACCGAGAGATTGTACTGGGGCCAGGGTGGGCCAGACGATATAAGGGTATTTGATACTGAAATAGGTAGGATCGGAGGGCTTATCTGCTGGGAAAATCATATGCCTCTCGTTAGGGCTGCAATGATCCATAGAGGAGAGGACTTTCATATAGCCGTTTGGCCCGGAAATTGGAAAAGGGGTGAAGACAGGCTACTTGATGCGGATACTAGTCCAGGTGGCGCTTTGTGTAATCTTCAGTCATTGATAAGAGTGCATGCTTTTGAGGCAGGTGCATTTGTCCTTAGTGCGTGTGGCTTTCTTACTTCGGAGGATTTTCCAGAGAGGTGGCATTATATAAGGGATGGCGGTCATATCAATTATAGCTGGGCTCAGGGTGGTAGCGCGATAGTAAATCCGGCGGGAAGGTATCTAGTAGAGCCATGCTTCGAAAAGGATGCGATTTTATATACAGATTGTTATGCAAATCAGATTAAAGCAGTCAAGGCCGTTTTTGACTCTCTGGGTCATTACTCTCGCTGGGATGCGGTGAGGCTCGAAGTGAGAAATGAAGCCTGGAACCCGGAGGTCTCAAAAGGTAATTCATCAACCACTCAATACGAACTTCCGAATAGCGAGCTTAGGAAAATCTCAGAAAAGTATGAGATTGATGTTGATAAATTGGAGTCAATCCTGCAGGACCTCGGTAGGTTAACGGGAAAGGGCTCCGATACCTAACGCTCTTTTCTGCGCGGGTTAGATAACTATAAGTAAATGTCCGATTGAGGAAATTCGGGTCGTTTTTAACCTCTCATGGCTATTAGATCTCAACCGGTTTTAAACTAAAGAGATTTCTCTAAACACCTCGAGACCTAGTTTTCGATTATTGAGGGCTTTAGACCCGATAGGATACCGAGGAGCTCGTTCTTCTCCTGTTCTGGCACTTTAAACTCATCCAATATTCCAACCAGAATATTTACGGACACGTCCCAGTCACTGTCTGTAATCCCCAACCCCTCATGAGAAGTCTTCATATCTCTACCGGTATAGATGCAGGGTCCTCCGGTTGCGCTGCATACGAAATCGACGGTTAGTTGCTGAACTCGCTTTTTTGAATCGTCACTCAAGCCTATAAAGTATTTACTTAACTGTTGATTTGGAATCATGCGGGCAAATAACTGTCCGACTACGGCTGCGACGGCGTCGTATCCACCAAGACGTTGATACAATGTCTTTCCGGCTTCGTCTGAAGCCTTCTGCTCTGTTTCTTGAGAAATGCCGGATGGCAGGTTTATTGACAGTGAAATGAGCAAAAAGAACAAGATTGATGAGCTTTTTGAAAAATATTTTTTACACATGGTTTCCTCCTTCTCACGTAATCATTACTTACCTATAATATAAAAATGTATCTTCTTATGCAAGTCGGCACTTTAAAGAAATGACACGACGAAATAGCCAATTCGGCGCTTAACCTTATGGGAGGAATGTGCCTGACAAGGAATGTTTCAATCCTGGCTCGAAATGACGATTTCGAGAATTCCCCGATTATTGCGATGGGAGAAACAATTCTTAGAGGATTATTCTGAAATCAATACTAATACGCCTGTATATGTGAATAGGTGGTTCTTACCCTGCAGACTTGCGAATTCGGAGTTTCCGAAAAAGCCGATTATTGGTACACCCTCGAGGTAGTGACTTATGTATGCCGTGTCGATGCCCTTCTGCCCGTAAAGTGATGAGCCCCTTGCGCAACAGTTGAAAAATAAGCCAAACTTGAAGGGTTTCTCGGAGTCGGAGGAGGATTTTATACGTTCTAGCATCTGTTTCAGGTCTTCGCGCGCCATTTGAGGATTCCTGATGGCAAATATGATTGTCTGCCCATCCCTAACATTCTCAGCGACGGCAATGATCCCCCTTTCGGGATTGATTCCCATGATATTTCTAATTAGATAATCGCCTCCAACTATTTTCCTCGCGCCCGGATCGGGGCTGAATCCTACAAATAAAGTCCGTATCAGATCATGGGGTTTTTCGAGTATTGTTTGTGGGACGTGCCTTTTCAAAACCTCGTATGCGGGCTTATTATCTAGCTCCATGATAATATTGCTTTCACACCTTGTAATAACGAAAGGATTACCTATGGGCTGACAACCCTGTGTTATACCAATACTATAGTCAAACTCGCCCTTCATAATAATTCCGGAAACCGACCTTCGTGAGACATTGTCCCCATTGAATACAGCGGTTTCATTGATGTAGGGATTCTCAGAGGCTGTCGCCCCCACGATCGGTATATACCCCAATACTGATTCGATTCCTCGGAATAAAAGTTCAGGGCGAAAATTGAATGGGTCGGGAAGGAGGGCAAGTAGTGTTTTCTCATATCCGATCGGCTTAAGTCTTTTACCGATTTCAACTCCGGCTTTAAGTCCTTCATCGGTGGGATCCCCACACATGAATGAAGAGGTCTTTATTGAATTGGAAGAAACGGCTAAAACGCAGACGCCTGGCTCCGCCTCAATCTCAGCTGAGTTTGTAAGCACCCCCAAGCCACTGCATCCAATTAAGTTTGTGGTATGGGTTATGTCGCAAACGGTTCTTAATATATCCTTATATTTTTCTCTGTGGGGAAACGTACAAAAGACAAGAGCCCAATCAGCCCTCTTTAGATCGCCGCTTTTCATGGCTTGGAAAGACGCTTCGCCTGCTGCTTCGCTGGCGTTAAGAGTGCCTGATATTCCGACACCGGCCTTAATCATCTGTCTTAAACTCAAACGGGGATTTTATCATCTGATGTTTCTATATTTTACCCCAAGATATGAAACGATTTGGAATGATCTTGATTACTGGCAGGCCTAATTGAGAAAGTTTCATATGTTTGTACTGACGATACCTTTCGCTAAGGATTCTTAGCGATTCTCGGTATTCCTTTCCTCTGTCGATTACCACGGCAGTGCCATGTATTATGATATATGCAATCCTAGTCCAATCCTCATAATATCTGTCAATTACAACGGAAACGTTCGGGTTGTTTACGATATTTTTGATTCTATTTAGTTCCATTGGTGCAACACGTTTAGGTTTTTTATCTATTGGTGTGTATATGTAATTACCGTCGTATGCGTAACAGATCGGAAGAACGAGAGGCTTGCCAGATTTATCGACGGTCGCCATTCTTGCAATCTTTTGTGTTTGAATGAATGTAACCTCCCTTTTTGTCGGCAAAACATTTGAATTAGTCATCTCGGGCCGTGAATACACTTTAAAGACTTGAATTATTCACCATTTATTTTATAATTTTCCGCTTCAAACATAAAGGGTGAAGGTGTTTAGTAGTCTCAGAGATATCAAATGGGGCCAACAAAAATATTTAGTGGTACATCGAATGTTCCTCTCGTAGAAGCGGTTTGTAGATATATGGACGTCCCCTTTGGGAAAGCCGAGATACGCAGGTTTAGTGATGGAGAGGTAATTGTAGAGATCTCCGAGAGTGTACGTGGTGCGCATGTCTTTATAATTCAGTCTACTTGTCCCCCGGTAAACGAGCATATTATGGAGCTCCTCATTATTACCGATGCGTTGAAGAGGGCTTCGGCTAGGGCAATTACAGCTGTCGTTCCATATTATGGATATGCGAGACAGGATCGAAAGGTTCAGCCCAGGGCTCCTATCTCAGCAAAACTTATTGCCGATCTGATTGTAAAAGCCGGGGTTAACAGGGTTGTCACAGTCGATCTGCATGCGGGCCAGATTCAGGGATTTTTTGATGTCCCGGTAGATCATCTATATGCCGCTCCCGTATTTATTAACTATTTTCGGAAGAAATTTAATAATGATAAGTTAGTGATTGTGTCTCCTGATGCGGGCGGAATGGAAAGGGCAAGGGCATATGCAAATAGACTAGATGCTGGGCTTGCTATGACCGATAAGAGACGTACCGGCCCAAATGTGGCTAAAATCACATACCTAATTGGAGATGTTAAGGGGAAATGCGCAATAATAGTTGATGACCTTGTCGACACGGCGGGAACCGCCGTACAGGCCGCGCAGGTGCTTGTTAGGGAAGGTGCGAAGCAGGTTTCTTTATGTTGCACTCATGGTGTACTATCTGGAAGAGCGGTGGAGAAGATCGAAGAATCAGATTTAGTCGAGGCGGTAATAACGGATACTATTGAGCCCAGCGAGGAAGTCAAAAGGTCAAAAAAAATAAAGGTCTTGACTATTTCTAGCCTAATAGGGGAGGCTATAAAAAGAATAACGACGGGAGAATCGATAAGTACTTTGTTTACTTAGATTTTGTAATAGGGAGATTAATATGGCTCAAAACACGTTGATAGTAAAGCAGAGATACAGGGTGGGGAAAGGAGGAGCGAGGCAGGTGAGGAGGGAGGGGAATATCCCATCTATACTTTATGGGAGAGAGACTGAACCGATTCCACTAATTGTAAATCCCAATGATCTTAAAGAAGCTCTATCGACCGAGGCGGGTGAGAACACATTGCTCGAGATTAAAATTCATGGTGACGGAGACGAAATTTCGAAATTGGCATTGCTAAGGGATATCCAGTTTGATTTCTTAACGAATAAACCAATTCACCTCGACTTTCAAGAAGTCCAGATGAAAGAGAAATTAAATGTTAAGGTTCCGGTGAAGTTCCTTGGATTAGCTACGGGTGTTAAAAATGAACATGGGATTCTTGAAGAGATACTTAGAGAAATCGAGATTGAATGCTTTCCTAAGGATATACCAAACTTTTTTGAGGTCGATGTATCCGAGTTGGGCCTAGGGGACTCTATACATATAAGAGATTTACAGCTATCAGAAGACCTTACTGTACTTCACGAACCTGATGATACGGTTGTAACGGTTCTTGCTCCTAGGGTTGAAGAAGAAGTGGCTGTGGCAGAAGTCGTAGCCGAGGGTGAGGAGGCTGCAGAGGAGGTGGAGGCAGCCGAGAAAACTGTGGATGAGGGAGACGAGAAGGAATAGCTTTAAGGATGTTTTTGATTGTTGGTCTAGGTAATCCGGGTAAAAAGTACTCTTTGTCAAGACATAACGTCGGATTTATGGTGATTGATGAGATTGCAAAGAGGCACGAGATTGATGTAAAGAAAAGGGGATTCAATAGTCTTTATTGCGAATCAATAATTGATCAGAAAAAGATCATCCTTCTAAAGCCCCAGACGTTTATGAACGCAAGCGGTAGGGCAGTATATGCGGCAGTGAATTTTTATAAAATTTCTACGAGTGACGTTTTAGTGGTTCATGATGAGATTGATCTTCCGACAGGGGCGATGCAAGTAAAGTTTGGTGGTGGGAGCGCCGGTCATAAAGGAATTGATTCTGTCGTAGGGCACCTGGGCGGGTCTGATTTCATAAGGATTCGAATCGGGGTGGGTAGGCCAACGCAGAAGCCCGAGGTGGTCAACCATGTGTTGTCGGAGTTTGAAAAAGGTGAAATAAAGATAATAAAGGTTATGGTTGAAAAAGCTGCAGAAGCTGTGATGGAAACGATACTTAATGGTTTGGAAAAAGCAATGAGCAAGTTTAACAGAAAATGGGAAATCTGATTTTGGAACAGAGGCTTCAACACTAATAATCTGAAAGGAGGTTTAAACAAATGGGTGAGGTTATAGCAGCCCTTTTCGGTTCCGTTTTTGGCATACTGGTCTTAGGATACGCCTTCACGGTGTACAGAGACATAAAGTCACTTCCTGATGGCACTGAAAAGATGAGGGAAATCTGTTCGGCTATTCATCAAGGAGCCATGGTTTTTTTAAGGAGAGAATACAGGATAATTGCAATTTTTGTGATAGTTGTATTTATTCTTGTTTCGATATTTATAGATTTCAGGGCGGGTATCGCATATCTTGGCGGGGCGATATGCTCTTTAGTGGCTGGTTTTTGCGGAATGAAATCTGCTACTAAGGCAAATGTGCGGACCGCTCAGGCCGCAGCGACCGAAGGTCAGGCGAAGGCACTAATTGTTGCGTTTAAGGGTGGAAATGTGATGGGACTTTCTGTGGCGGGGCTCGGTCTTCTTGGGCTTTCTATTGCCTTTGCCCTTGGTGTAGGGATCCCTGATAACCCTACCGATACATTGGCGCTTACGAGTTTTGTTCAGAAGTTCGCTGGAATCATTGGCGGATTCGCGATGGGGGCAAGCTCCGTCGCACTCTTTGCGAGAATAGGAGGGGGGATTTTTACTAAAGGAGCGGATGTTGGAGCGGATCTGGTAGGTAAGGTTGAGGCGGGGATACCTGAGGATGATCCTAGAAACCCGGCGACGATAGCCGACAATGTTGGAGACAATGTTGGTGATGTCGCAGGAATGGGTGCTGACCTTTTCGAATCGTACGTGGGTGCTGTCGTAGCAACTATAGTCATTGCTGCTAGCATGCCGGAAAACCAGATCTCTCTTATGTCGATCCCACTGGTACTGATTACATTGGGGAGTATGTCCTCGGTACTTGGTTCTAAGACTGTCGAATGGTTTAAAGATCTCGATCCTCAACTGATATTAAGGCGTGCAACCTTCTATACCGGCGCAATCTATCTGGCTATATCGCTTATTATTCTTATAATTGTTGGTCTTGTGGATGCAATTCCCTTTAAATTTGTTATGGGAATCTTTGGCGCTGCCGTTCTCGGGCTCGTCTCAGGGGTGGTGATAGGTCTTCTTACTGAATATTACACATCCGGTTCACCCATAAGGAAGATCGCAGAGGCATCTCAAACCGGTGTTGCAACAAACATCATAGAAGGATTATCCGTGGGGATGATCAGTACAACCCTTCCCGTTATTACAATAGCAATTGCCATAGGGTTTTCCTTTGTTTTCGCGGGCCTATACGGAATTGGAATCGCAGCGGTGAGTATGCTTGCAACAATAGGGATCACTATGTCCGTTGACGCGTACGGTCCTGTCGCTGACAACGCTGGCGGCATAACCGAAATGGCGCATCTCGGCGCAGATGTGAGAAAGATTACGGACAGGCTTGATTCATTGGGTAACACCACTGCGGCGATAGGTAAAGGTTTTGCCATAGGGTCCGCGGCTCTTGCTGCTTTAGCTTTATTCGCTGCGTATACAAATGCGGTTGGACTCAGCACTATAGACCTTACAAACAGTAAGGTAGTATCTGGGTTGCTGATCGGTGGAACTATTCCATTTCTCCTCGCAGCCCTTACTATGGGCGCTGTGGGAAGGACCGCACAGAAGATGGTAGAAGAAGTGAGAAGACAGTTCAGGGAAATAACCGGACTGCTTGAGGGGACTGCGACGGCAGATTACGAAACCTGCGTTCGAATCAGTACCGACGCGGCACTGAGGGAAATGGTAATTCCCGGGATAACAGCAGTGGTTGCACCTCTCATAATCGGTTTCATCCTTGGCCCGCAGGCACTCGGGGGCTTCTTGGCGGGAGCTGTGGTAACGGGTGTCATGCTTGCTTTGATGATGGCGAACTCAGGGGGTGCATGGGATAATGCAAAGAAATTTATTGAAGAAGGAAACCTTGGTGGTAAGGGCTCTGATGCCCACAAGGCCGCTGTAGTGGGTGATACCGTGGGTGATCCGTTCAAGGACACGTCCGGCCCAGCCATGAACATATTGATTAAGCTGATGTCAATTGTTTCGCTGGTTGTCGCCCCTTTATTAATTTAGAGATCTTGTGTCGGGGATAATGTATTTTAAACGACAGGTAATAAAACCATTGAAAAAAATAATTTTTCATAACTACGTTTAGAAATGAGTGTAAGCTGTGGAATTGTGGGTCTTCCAAATTCTGGGAAATCTACCATATTTAATGCGTTAACAAATGCCAGAGCCTTGGTCGCCGACTATCCGTTTACTACGATTGAGCCAAATGTTGGAATTGTTAACGTACCTGATGAGAGATTGCGAAGGCTTGCAGATGTAATTAAACCTCAGAAGATAATCCCAGCTACCTTAAAGTTTATTGACATAGCTGGTCTTGTGAAAGGAGCCAGTAAAGGTGAGGGTTTGGGAAATAAATTTCTCGGGCATATTAGGGAAGTAGATGCATTACTGCATGTCGTGAGATGTTTTGAGTCAGATGTTTCGCATGTCTTTGAGACTGTTGATCCGAGAAGAGACATAGAGGTGGTAAAGTTGGAGCTCATACTTGCAGATCTGGAAACTGTAGGAAGGAGAAAGGAAAAAGTGGCCAAGATCGCTAAATCGGGAGATAGAGAGGCACAGGCCGAGCTCAGCTTTCTTCAACGTTTGGAAGACCATATTTCCAGGGGCAGCACTTCCCGTGAATTTGTGGCCACAGGGGAAGCTGAGGAGAATTTGCTGGTTGATTTAAACCTTCTCACAAATAAACCTGTTCTCTATATAGCAAATCTCGAAGAAAACGGCGATGATGAATACGTCACTGAGGTCTTAAAGATTATTTCAGAAGGGGAAGATGCGGGTATGATTAAGGTTTTTGGAAAGCTGGAACTTGAACTACAGGAGTTGACTGAAGAAGAAATGATGCAATATTTACGGGAGGTGGGTTTGTCCGAATCTGGTTTGATAAGGCTTGTGAAGGCATCTTATGGGCTGTTGAAACTTGTCACTTTTTATACCACTAATGGTGTTGAGCTTAGGGCTTGGAGCGTGAAGAGTGGAACTAAGGCACCAAAGGCAGCGGGCAAGATCCATAGCGATTTTGAAAAGGGTTTTATAAAAGCTGAGGTAATTTCATATGGGGATTTTGCAAAATGCGGCTCAGATTCAAAAGCAAGGGAGCTGGGACTTTTGAGGATCGAGGGGAAGGATTATCAAATTGAAGACGGGGATATGGTATATTTTAGGTTTAAGAATTAAACCCGTTACCCTAAGTACGGATTTCTTAGACGTACTTACGGTCGGTTAGACCAAAACGGAGGTATTTAGAATGCAAAAGTCGAGGTATTACGAGACGCTTTATTTAACGAGGTCTGATCTCACAGAAGAGGACTTAGCCAAGGTGCAGAGCAGGCTAAGTGAGACGATTTCAAAGCATGATGGGGAGATAATCAGATCTGAGAAATGGAAAGAGAGGGATCTTGCCTATCGAATCCGTGACTATGAAAAAGGGATTTACTATTTGCTAATATATAAATCATTGCCTGGTGCGGTAAATGAGATGGAAAAAAATCTAAGGTTTTTCAATACGGATGTCTTAAGGTTTATTACCTTAAATATAGACGAAGATGAAGCACTTAGTGGGGTTGATTCTTCAAAGACGAATAGCCATAACGGGGGTATCTAAGAGATGGAAGAAAAAAAGGACAAGAGGTTTTTTACGAAGAGGAAGGTCTGTAAATTTTGCTCAGAGCCGATAAAGATTGACTACAAGGACTATGATCTTCTCTCGAGTTTCATAACTGAAAGAAGAAAGATAGTGCCTAGAAGGAGCTCCGGTCTGTGCGCTAGGCACCAAAGAGCACTTGCCTCAGCTATTAAAAGAGCCCGGACAATGGCATTACTTCCATTTACTGTCCTTCACTAGAGAGCGGCTCGGTCCTATTAAGTTCTAAGAGTTAAAATGCAATTTAGGAGGGGTCTACATGAAGGTGATAGTCATATCCGATGAAGGAGTTTTCGGCAAGAAGGGAGAAATCAGGGAGGTGAAAAGCGGTTTTGCAAGGAATTTCTTGATTCCTAGGAAAATTGCCATAGAAGCTACACGCGGTAATTTGAAAACGTGGGAGCAGCAAATAGGCTCGTTGAAGAAAAGGGAGGTAAAGTTAAAGGAAGAGGCGAAAACAATTGCTTCTAGACTAGAGGGAGTTATTTGCACAATTCCAATGAAAGTTGGTGATGAAGAGCGAATCTTTGGTTCGGTGACCACTCAGACCATTTCTGATTCCCTCTCAAATCAGGGTTTTGATATTTCAAAAAAGGATATTGACCTCGCTTCACCGATTAAAACATTGGGTACGCATGATGTCAGAGTAAAACTTTACTCCGACGTATCTGTAGTGATAAAGGTCGAAGTTACTAAGGAAAACCAAGAATGACTAAAGTCTGTTAATACACCGCGCAGGTCTTATTACAAGCCCTGCTGGTATTACCACAGTTTATCTATTTTCCCAGCTGCTGCATCATTTCTTGAAGGGTAATTTTCTTATAATCGTTTGGCGGAACAAATTCCGAATCACTCAAATTTGCTTTTGATACCTTTGTTATTTCTTCTACATAAATACCGTCTCCTGATTTATGGTCGACGGTCTTCATCGGGAATCCAGATTCAAACACTTCTTTGTAGACTGTCTGACCCTCTGGATTAAATCCCATACCACCTGCATTTTCACTTATGTCTTTGATTCGCTGAAGGTAATTAGACATTTTTTTGATATCAATTTCATTATTTAGAGCTTCATTATTCGTCCATATTTCTTCGATGAGCTTTCCATCTTCGTAAACTTCATACTTTACAGACTTGTATCCGGCTATAGTTTCGTCTTTACCGGGTTTTTGTAGTTTCAGGTCCCTTGGTTTGGTTGAGCTACCTGGCAGGGACATTCCCTGAGATTTCATCATCTCTTCCATCTGGGCCCTCTTATCGGGTGGGAGCTGAGAAAGCTGTTTCTCCATTTCAGTCTTCATTTTTGAGGTGATATCTTGAATGAATTTAAAATACTCGTCCGGTTTAGCAATGACATATCTCCTACCTTGTCTGTCGATCTGAATCATTTCCCCGGTATTTAAATCGAAGATTGCTGCGGCCTGTCCAGTTTCTTCTTCAAACTTAATTTTATTGTCCATAACCCAGATCTTTCCTTTCTCCTTTTTCGGGCTTCCCTGCTTATACCTCACCTGCTCCATTATTATCCCTTCGCCCGAAAACGCGTTTTCCGCTAAGGTGATAGCCGTAATTGCTAACCCAAGCGTCAGCAGAAGGATCAATTTAAAATATATTTTCATTTGCTCTTCCTCCTAAGATATTGTGTGTATGTGAGATAAAAAATACTCTTAAACTGAATTTAAAATAACTAATAAATAGATGAATTGCTAGTATTGTGTCATTTTTAGGGGCATCGATAGATCGAGTTAACTTAACATACTATTGACGACCACTGTATTTATGATAGATTAAGACTCAGATAGGATATTTAAGTACGGAGGTAGTAATTTAATGTCTAAGAATAAGACTATCTTTGCACCTGTTGGGGAGAAGGAGGTCACAAGGGCTATAGTTGAGGGTTTCGCTGAGGAATTCACTGAATACATAACAAGCGATGTAATTATTGTTGGTGCTGGACCCAGTGGGCTCGTTGCTGCGAAGGATATTGCAAAGAAGAAGTTCAAGGTACTTCTGGTTGAGAGGATGAATTATCTTGGGGGTGGATTTTGGATAGGTGGTTATCTAATGAATAAAGTAACGGTGCGGGATCCGGGTCAAACCGTTCTGGATGAAATAGAAGTCCCATATAAAGAGGTTTCAGACGGGCTCTATGTTGCTGACGGCCCATTTGCCTGCTCGAAACTCATAGCTACGGCTTGTGAAGCCGGGGCAAGGGTAAGGAATATGACAATGTTCGACGACCTGGTTTATAGAGAAAATGGTAGGGTGGCAGGTGTAGTTATAAATTGGACTCCGGTTGCAAATATGCCGAAGGAAATAACTTGTCTTGACCCAATTGCTCTTGAGTCAAAACTTGTAATAGACGCTACTGGTCACGACGCCTACCTTGTATCTAGGCTGTCACAGCAAGGTCTTTACAAGAAGCTCCCCGGTCACGGATCGATGTGGGTCGAAAAATCGGAAGACGCACTGGTCGAATACACGGGTGAGGTCTATCCCGGATTGATCGCATGTGGAATGGCTGTAAATACTGTTTTTGGCCTACCTAGAATGGGGCCAACATTCGGTGGTATGCTTCTCTCAGGAAAAAAGGCCGCGGATGTTGCTATCAAATTACTTCAGGAACAGGCGAGGGCATGATATACAATATGGGCTCAGTCTTTTTTACTAGTGGCTGTTTGGTTTCTGACAGACACGCTTGACATTATGTCATGATGCTTTTGGCATAATTTACCACCCAGTTGAGCGCCTAGGACCTCTTCCTGCCAGTGAGCGTTGTATAAGCAGCAGGTTTTGTCATCGCAGAACTCCTTGCCACTCATCTCATAGGCAACGGCTTGTAGTGCATAGGACCCTAAAATCGGTGTCATCTTGGAATCGTTGTACTCGATAAATCTTCCCTTATAGACGCTGTCGAGTTCGGTGATATCCCGGCCACTCTGGATAAATCCAGCTTTTAGCCAGTAGTATTCCCTTGGTTTTGCTGGTGCCTCAACCACCCCCGAGGTAGAAATTAAGCTTGGTGTGCCCATAAGTATTACTCTCGCGTGATACCTTCTTTTTTCGAAGGTGCCGAAGAGCCTGCTTGTAAAAATTATGTGAATAATATTGTTTGAAATCCTTCCAGCGAGCCTATCGCGAAATAGATTAAAAAAAATCCTCTGCAGCCAGTACCCGTCATAGAGCACTCCCATATAGTCTGCTTCTCCGGTTAGCCTTTTTCGTTCTGAATTGAGGTATCGATGATTTGGAAATTCGATATTATCGTTCGGAACGTTGATGTCTTGAATAATAGTCCCCGACATCCTATTGGCCAGGTTCATCATTTCCGCATCGCTCAACTTCAATGATTCGATGAGATCTCCTTTGAAGATAACCTCGAGATCAAATTTCTCTAAGCGATGTCTCAGCTCATCTATAGATAGTGAAGGGGATGGGTGGTCAATGTAGATGAAAATTTTCATTGCGTAAAATATCGCCGGGATAATTGCGATTTTTGGAAAGTGGTTCGATATTAAGTACTTATCTCGGCTATCACTTCTATTTCGACTGGGGCACCAAGAGGGAGTGCGCAAACACCGACGGCAGCACGGGCGTGAGTTCCATCTTCCCCGAAGACGAGGTAAAAAATCTCAGATGCGCCATTGACTATCTTTGCCTGCATATAAAAGTTTGATGCACTGGAAACATACCCTGTGATCTTCAGGATTCGCTTTATCCGATCGAGATCTCCCAGCTCTTTTTTCATAACTGATAACGCGTTCAATGAGGCAATTCTTGAGGCTTGGATGCCGTCTTCAATCGATACTTCTTCTCCGACTCTGCCCTTGTATCTGAGTTCCCCATTTTCTATGGGTAACTGGCCGGACACGAAAATAAGATTTCCCGAAATAACGGCGGATTTGTAAGCACCTAATGGTTTAGGTACATCAAGAATTTCTATTCCGAGCTCTTTCAATTTCTCCTCAACCTTTATCATGTTGATCCTCAATCTTAAGAGCAACATAGATTGTGTTCCTTGCCCTTTGCACCAGAAGAAGCGCGGTCTGCCCTTCTTTAAGAGAGTCCACAGATTTTCTGTAGTCATCCAAATTTTCAATATGTTGTTTATTCATCTCAAGAATTATGTCACCCGCCATGAGCCCCGCTTCGTATCCGATTGAATCGGGATTTACATTGGTGATGATAACCCCTTTGGATTCTTCTAGTCTAAATCTCCTCTGTATTTGAGGATTAATTTCTTGAACGATGAGACCGAGATTCCTTTCAACGTTGTTATTTGTTACGCTTGTGGACACAGCCACTTCTTCGGGGAGTTCTCCTAGTGTTAAGTCAACGGTTTTTTCCTTACCATTTCTAAGAAATGTTAATTTTGATTTGGTTCCAGGCTCATTAGTCGCTACCGTCTTTGGTAGATCCGGCATATCTTCTATCTTGTTTCCATCAAACGCTACGATAACATCTCCTCTCTTTATTCCTGCTTTATCCGCAGGCCCGCCAGGAGTTACATCCGATACTAAAGCACCTTCGGGCTGGCTAAGATTTAAGCTTTCCGCGATCTCAGGGGTTATCTGCTGAACCAGCACCCCCAACCATCCCCTTACTACTTTCCCTTTGTTCTGGAGTTGTTCTACCACATTTCTCGCCATGTCGACGGGAATTGCAAAACCGATGCCCTGACCCCCGGCTATTATTGCAGTGTTTACACCCACGACATCTCCATTGAGGTTAAAGAGTGGGCCTCCACTGTTTCCGGGATTTATTGCAGCATCAGTTTGGATGAAATCATCATAGGCTCCGAGTCCAAGCGATCTGCCTTTAGCGCTTACGATTCCGGTGGTTACCGTATGTCCTAGTCCAAATGGATTCCCTATAGCAACAACCCAATCTCCAATCTCAAGTGTGTTCGATCTACCCAAGCTAACTGCGTTCAGTTTGTGCCTCGGCTCTATTTTAAGGAGCGCCAGATCGGTCTTTGGGTCCTTCCCAATTATAGTTCCCTTGTAGCTTTCCCCATCCTCTAGGATTACTTTAATATCATCTGCCTTCTCTACGACGTGATTGTTGGTGATGATATAGCCGTTTTCACTTAAGATAAATCCCGACCCAAGACCCTTTCTTTTGAATTCTCTTTGAGGCAATTCACCAAAAAATCTATTGAAAAACTCCTCAAATGGATCATCTCCTCGTTCACCGAACGGAGATCGGTGAGGTGTCATGCCGAACTTTGTGGTATTGGTCGTGCTGATGTTGACAACCGAAGGAGTTAGTCTTTTAACAAGTCCTGATAAAGACCTTAGTTCATTTGTCTGTGCAAATTGGGTGGTAGCCAATACAAAACAGGTTGAAATGATGATTAAGAGTATTAGAAGCGAAGAAGACCTTTTCATATTTTTTTACCTCCGAGGATAGAAATAGATTATTTATACTATTAACACGTGTCAAGACGGATCTTAAAAGGTATTTATAGATTATACTTGAGTCTAAGTCTTTGATTTCTTTATTATTTAAATCGTATAAATAATGGCGTTAATTATAACTGATAAATTCTGTTTTTGTTTTCAATTTTATTGAGTTATCGTAGGTCATGCATATACGAAACTAAACACTTTAGCAACCAGGGTTATGGTAAAATTAATTATGTGATGAGAAAAATCATAAGTAACTGGACTCACATTCCTGGATTACACTGCGGCTCTGTCGCTCTAAGAGACGTTATTACTTACTACGGGTATCAACTTTCAGAGGCGATGTGTTTTGGGCTTGGTTCAGGACTTGGATTTTTTTATACACAATACGAGGATATGAGTCCCACGAGGGCAATTCATCTAAGAGGTCCTGGAATGGAACCCAATTTTTTCAGTCTAATTGATAAGCCAACTAATTGGAAACTTGAATCTGATGGAGAGGCGGCAGCTGAAATCTTAAGGGATTATATAAACGAGGGTATCCCTCTGTTAATTCAGACCGATATATTTCATCTAGACTATTATAAATCATCTACCCACTTTCCGGGGCACGTCGTCTGCGTGTGGGGTTATGATGATGAGTCAGAGAAAGTTTTCTTATCAGATACGGGGTTTGAGGGCTTGCAATCCGTTTCTTATGAAGGGTTACAAAACGCAAGGTGTTCAAAAGCAAAGCCATACCCGTTGAATAACAACTGGTTTGAGGTTTATCTAGAAAATCCTTTACCAGATTTATCTGAAATTGTTCCTATCGCAATTTATAACAATGCCAAATCAATGTTAGAAGGCAAAGGATCGCCAAGGGGTATTTCTGGAATTGAGAAGATTAGATCTTGGGCAGAGGAGCTTGAGTATTGGGGTGACGCTCAAGATTGGCAATGGTCATCTAGGTTTGCGTATCAAGTGATTGAGAAGAGGGGGACTGGTGGTGGCGGGTTCAGGTGGATTTACAGGGATTTCCTATTAGAGGCCGAAGAAATCGTGCCGAATCTAAAAGCGTTCAGGCTACCGGATAAGATGGACCTGTTGGGGCGAAAATGGAGTGATATTTCACAGTTATTTAAACAGATAAGCGAATGTGAAAAAGACCGTGAGCTATTCAGACTAGCTTCAAATAAAGCTCATGAAATAGCTCACCAGGAGGAGGAGTTCTACACGGGAGTTTTAGAAAAACTAGGTTAATGAATTCTGTTTTTTTATTCGCTTGAAATACATCCCCTCGAGGAATTATTTTTAAATGAAACTGCTTCTTTTTGACATAGATGGAACGCTAATTCATGCCGGTGGTGCAGGAATAAGAGCAGCTAATAGAGCCTTCAGTGTTATCTATGACATTGAAGACGCAATGCACGGTATAAGGCCTGATGGAAAGACAGATCCGCTTATTCTAAGGGAGATGTTCCGAAATACACTTTATAGGGATTATTTAGAGGGGGAGGTGGCTAGGATTTATAGAAGTTATTTACTTTACCTGGAAGAGGAAATGAAGGAACGAAACCCGATAACGGTCCTGGATGGAATATCACAAATCCTCGAAGCTATTTCTTTGAGAGATGATTTAAAATTGGGCATCGCGACGGGTAATATCGAAGAAGCGGCATGGATAAAACTGAGATATTCAGGCTTAGACTCATACTTTAAATTTGGAGCTTTCGGTTCTGATTCAGAATATAGAGGTGAGATAATACGCATAGCGATAGAAAGGGGGGAAAGGATCCTCGATAAATGCACTGGATTTGCTGAGGTATGTGTGATAGGTGATACACCGTTTGATATTATTCATGGAAAGGCGGCAGGGGCAAAGGTATTTGGTGTTGCTACGGGATCCTATTCATTGAAGGATTTGGAGCTATATAATCCGGATTATCTTTTCGAAGATTTTAGTGACGTTGAAACAGCCCTAAAGGCTTTTGTCGGGTGAAAAAATATTATTTAAGTACATTTAGCTGGATTATAATCAGAGCGGGCCGATAGCGATCGACCCGCTGCTTTATTATAATTCCTACATCATACCGCCCATACCGCCCATACCACCCATTCCACCCATACCTCCTGGAGGCATGGCGCCCGGACCTAAATCATCTTTCTTTTCTGGTTTCTCAGCAACTAGTGCTTCAGTCGTAAGAAGCAGACCGGCAACACTTGCCGCATTCTGCAACGCATACCTGGTTACCTTTGTAGGATCTACGATTCCCGCCTCAACCAGGTCGCAGTACTCCAGTCTTGCGGCATCAAACCCGCTGGCCCCCTTCTGTTCTTTTACCTTCTCTACTACTATCGACCCGTCCCAACCTGCATTGGTTGCAATTCCTCTAAGGGGCTCCTCGAGTATCTTTCTAATAATATTAACGCCCGCCTTCTCCTCGTCATCCGCGGCGTCAAAGCTTTCAACAGCTTTAATTGCTCTGATAAAGGCTACCCCTCCGCCGGGGACTATCCCTTCCTCTACCGCTGCCCTGGTGGCATTAAGCGCGTCTTCCACCCTGGCTTTCTTCTCCTTCATCTCGGCCTCAGTTGCAGCTCCAACCTTTATCACCGCTACTCCTCCGGCAAGCTTTGCCAGCCTTTCCTGCAGCTTCTCCCTGTCATACTCGCCCGAGGCCTCTTCAATCTGGGCCTTGATCTGCCTGATTCTTCCCTCAATCTCTGCCCTCTTACCCTCACCGCCTATTATTGTTGTATTGTCTTTGTCTATGACGACTTTCTTTGCCCTTCCAAGATCCTTTGAGGTAGCGTTCTCAAGTGTCATACCGGCTTCTTCAGCGATTACCTTTCCTCCGATAAGGACTCCGATATCCTCCAGCATAGCCTTTCTTCTGTCTCCGAAGCCAGGTGCTTTGATCGCTGCGGCCTTAAGTGTTCCCCTGATCTTGTTTACAACCAGTGTTGCCAGTGCCTCGCCCTCAACATCCTCCGCTACTATTACAAGCGGTTTAGCACTCCTCGCTATCTCTTCGAGGAGTGGAACCAAGTCTTTCATGTTCGATATTTTCTTATCATAGAGAAGAATTACAGGATCATCAAGCTCGACTAGCATCTTTTCCGGTTCTGTGACGAAATAAGGGCTCAAGTATCCCCTGTCAAATTGCATCCCCTCAACCACTTCAAGGTCTGTTTGCAGACTCTTCCCCTCTTCAACCGTTATGACACCATCCTTTCCCACCTTTTCCATCGCATCGGCGATGATGTTACCTATTGTTTCATCCCCGTTGGCCGAAACTGTCGCTACCTGTGCTATCTCGGTCCTCCCCTTCACCTGCTTGCTCAACTTCCTGATACTATCTACTACCACCTCCACCGCCTTATCTATTCCCCTCTTTAGCTTCATGGGGTCGTGTCCCGCTGCCACAAGCTTTATCCCCTCTCGGAATATTCCCTGTGCGAGCACTGTTGCTGTGGTTGTTCCATCCCCTGCGACATCGCTTGTCTTAGAGGCTACTTCCTTTACCATCTGTGCACCCATGTTTTCGAACCTATCCTCAAGCTCTATTTCCTTTGCCACCGTTACACCGTCTTTGGTGACCACCGGGGCGCCGAATGTCTTCTCGATCAGAACATTCCTTCCCCTCGGTCCCAGCGTGGCCTTTACAGCGCTAGCAAGTGTATTTACTCCTGTTAAGACAGCTGACTGAGCCTCTCGGCCAAATTTTATCTCCTTTGCAGCCATTAGAACTTACCTCCTTAAATTCGTGTTTTAAAATTTTTAACTTTCGACGATTGCTAAGATATCTTCTTCCCGAAGAATTAAGTAATCCTCACCCTCAATATTTATGTCGGTACCGCCATATTTACTGAAAAGCACCTTATCCCCAACCTTGACGTCTAGGGGTCTCATTGAACCGTCTTCGAGTAGCTTTCCCTTCCCCAGAGCCATTATTTTTCCTTCCTGGGGTTTCTCTTTCGCGGAATCAGGAATTATAATGCCACCCTTGGTCTTTTCTACGGTCTCCAGTCTCTTAACAAGAATTCTGTCGTAGAGCGGTTTTACTTTCATATAACCTCCTCCTTAAATTTATGGATCTTGAACCAGGGATTTAGCACTTTAGTCCGATTAGTGCTAAAAATAAACATAAAGATAATCATCTAAGAATCTTTGTCAAGTGCGTGTGGTGTCTTAGCGGATGCCTTAAACAGGCATCTTGATTCTTCTAAGTTTGAGGATGAACATTGTGAAGTGGGACATTCTTTTCAGCTATTATTCCTAACATTGGTTAAGTGACAGCTCGAATCTTTAAAATGGGGGTATTATCTGTTTTTTCTATTTTAGCTATACCTAAATTGGCGTTCGCGATCTTCGATGGTCGTATCTTCTCAAAATTGAACCTGACTCAATTTCAAGCAATAAAAAAATAATCATTGATTTTTAAATAATAATGTGTAAAGCTTGAGAATGAAACTTAAAGTAATTGGCTAAACTTTTAGATACAGTCTCGTCAGTTTTAATGGTAATTTTTTATGATAGAGCGAGATCTTATTTGGATTAGCATTTTGAAAAAAATTGTAATTCCTAATGAATGGATTATCAGAATGAATGGTTTTGTACTGTATAATAATAGTTTAGAGTTTGACGAGTAAAGGCGGGAATGACCATATAGATGCGGGAACTCAGATTCGATCCAATTAGAGATAGATGGGTAATAATTTCGACCGAAAGGGCTAGAAGGCCAAGTGATTATTTGGTGATTGAGGACGGTATTAATAGTGATGAGGACACGATAGTTTCCTGTCCGTTTTGCGAGGGTTCAGAAGGTAAAACACCTCCTGAGATTTTTGCGATACGAGAGCCGGGATCGGAACCAAACTCACCCGGCTGGAACGTGAGGGTTGTTCCAAATAAGTACCCTGCACTGCATGTTGAGGATAATGCGCATAGATACGCAACCGGTATATTTGACGTTGTTAGTGGGGCTGGTGCGCATGAGGTTATCATTGAGTCTCCGAATCACGATAACGGATTGGCGGATCTTGATATTGAAAGGGTTAAGGATGTACTGCTAGCATTTAGGGAGAGAATAAAAGATTTATTTAGAGATCCAAGACTCCGTTATGTGTTGATATTTAAAAATCACAAGGCACAAGCGGGAAGCTCTATTATGCATACACACTCACAATTAATTGCCACTCCTATGGTTCCCCCTATCGTGAAACAAGAGCTAACAGCAAGCAGAGAGCATTATAGGGAAAAGGAACGATGCCTGATTTGCGATTTAATAAACCAGGAACTTGATTATAATAAAAGAATAGTTTTTGAATCAGCTAACTATATTGTCTGGGCTCCGTTTGCTTCAAGTTTCCCATTTGAGACTTGGATAGTACCAAAAAAGCATCTTCATAATTATTCCATTATGGATGATCATGAGCTCATGAACCTGGCGTACGTTCTGAAGCTGAACCTACTATCTGTTAAAAATCTTTTGAATGATCCCCCCTATAATTTTGTGATACATACCTCGCCGAGCAGATTCATGCGTCCAGGTCATCCGCAGCACTGGGATTCGATCGAGTACGATTTTCATTGGCATTTAGAGATTATCCCACGTCTCACAACAATTGCTGGATTTGAGTGGGGTGCTGGATTATTCATCAATCCGACCTCGCCAGAGGCAGCCGCAGATTATTTGCGAGAGGAAATAGAAGTTTGCGCATATAAAGATTTGGATAAAAAGAAGATCTCTTGACATATAAAGTAATTAGCTTTATTTTTGATATGAAAGTTAATAGCGCTACTTAAATGATTATATCACTATTTAAGAAACATACCTGGGCTATCAATCTGTTCCTTGTTGCAGTGCTTGCTTACGTTCTTGCACAGATTGTAATCGACAATATAAAGGGGAAAATGCCTATGCTCCCTCACGAGGCCAAGGCTTCATCTAAGAGTGTACGCGTAGAAAATTATGTGAGTACGAAAAAAGACCTGGCTTCGCGAAAATCTTACGACATAATACTCAGTCGTAACATATTTGGGCTTAAAAATACTTCATCAGCTAATTCATCAGGGATCGAGAACGTTCCACAAACTACCCTAAACCTTCAGCTTCTAGGAACGGTTATCAACCCGAGTAAGAGTTCGGTTGCTGTAATTAAAGACGTTGATTCAGGCAGGATAAATGGTTACAAGTTGGATGAATTAATCGATATAATACAATCGGAAAAGGTAAAGGTAATTCGGATTGAAAATTGCGTTGCAGTATTGGAGCGCATCGGCGAAGGACCCGAAACTATAAAATGTAAAAAGGAATTAAGCGCCGAGTCGTCCTCTAATCAAGTAGCTTCAAGGACCACGCTTAATAGCGGATCCAACGAAGCTCGAACAAGCAAAGGTGAGGGTAAAGGCCTCAGCGGAAACGCTGATGGGATAAACCAGATTGACGAGGGAGTTTATGAGATTGACAGAAAGATGATGGACGAGCTTTTAAGCAATCCAAATGATATTTTGACAAAAGCCCGGGTTGTTCCTCATGATGATGGGCTCAGGTTTTTTGCGATAAGGCCGAATAGCATTTTTTCTAAGATCGGGATCAGGAACGGCGATACAGTTCATAGGATAAATGACGTGGGGCTGGACAATGTTGAAAACGCATTTAGCCTGTTTGAGGAACTAAAGGGGCAGGACAAATTTAGCATTGATTTAACAAGGCGCGGTAAAAGGATCACATATGAGTACACAGTAAAGTAATGAAATTTCATAGCATAGCAAGTTGATGAAATCTATGCCCTATTTTTTCTGTTATGGTGTACAAATGATCAAGAATTCAAATGTAAGTGGTCAGAGTAGATTTAATGTAAAGGTGCCATTCCATGATTAAAAGCCTCCAAATAGTATTATTGATTTTCATAGCCGCCATCTCTGTTGTCTACGTGGCGCATTCGGAGGAGTTGGTGGTAGATAGTGATGTGGGCAAAGTAATTTTTTCTGGTTTAATTGGAAATGGTAAGCCCGCAAGGGCAACGCTGGCTCAGGTTGACGCCTCTCCGGAAACACGGGAACAAGGCCCGGAGGGAAAAGAGGCATATAAAGCTGAATCAACTGCAAGGAAGATAAGGTACCTGATTAGAGAAGGGGACACCTTAGAGGGGATAGCTAAAAGATTTCAGCTATCCGTCCAGGAAATTTTGGATATAAACGGTTTGGTAGAGAACGCTAACGTAATTCCAGGCCAGTTCTTAGTCATCCCGCTAAGGGTCAAGGGCCCGAAGGTAGAGGTCGTGCGTGAGGGTGAAGAAGGTGTAGACGAGTCTCAACGTAAAGAAGCGGTTAGTGAAGGCCTAGTTTCTGAGACGGATGAAGGTGGGCCAAAAACTCAAGGAAGAGGAGGAGAACCTATTACTGAGAGGAAAGAGGGGCGAGGTGTAACACGAGTAGAACCTGCAGAGTCACCAGTTAGTCCGGGGGAAGAAATTGTAAACCTGCAAACTGAAATGGATATAAGAGATTTGATTCAGACGATGAGCGAGATTACAGGGGAGACGTTTATCCTGGATGATTCGGTAAAAGGGAAGCGAGTAACAATCATAACACCTCAGGGAGGCTTCAAAAAACAGAACTCACTAAAACTATTTGAAACAATTTTAGATCTAAACGGGTTTTCAATTGTTAAGAAGGACGGGATAAACGAGGTAGTTCAGAAAAGAGACATTAAAACTGAAAGCATTCCTACTGAAGTTGGAGTTTCTGCCGGCGAATCTTCTGAGAGTTTTATAACGAGGCTTGTTCCTTTGCAAAATATCCAGGCCACCGATGTAGCAAACATTCTCAAGCCACTTATTTCTCGAGAGGGCGACATTGCTGTATATCCTGAATTGAACACGCTGATTATAGTTGAGACTAGAGCCAACATTAATAGGCTACTCGATATTATTGAAAATCTTGATCTTAAGAAGGAGATTGAATTTGTAAAAATAGTTAATACTGATGCGGCCGATGTAGCTGCAAAGCTCTTGGAGATTCTCGGCGGTACTGGCTCTGTCTCGACCACCCCGCCGGCTGCTCAGACCTCTGCAAGGGAAAGAGGGACCGCTCGGTCAAGAGCACAGCAGAGGGCGCAAAGCCAGCCTAGGGCAGCTCCGGCTTCAGGTCAGTCCAATACGGCTGGATTCAGGGTTATCGTGGATGAAAGGACGAACACCCTGATCGTTATCGCATATCCCGAGGACTTGCCAAAGATAAACTCGATAATTAAAAAGCTAGATGTTGAATCCGAAGAACCTGAAGAGGGAATTTATGTTGTTCGCCTCCTAAATGCGGATGCGGAGCAGGTGGTCGCAGTTCTATCTAGTTTAATAGGTGGTGGTGGCGTGAGTACAGGTTCTCAGGGTGTCGTCAGACCTGGTAGGACTGGCGCTGGTACGCTTGGCGGTGGCACTTTTGGTGGTGGCACTTTTGGGCAGTCAGTAACCGGAAGGGGAGCTGTCGGACAAACCTTCGCCGGGCAACTTGCAGGACAACAAACCACAAGACGGGGAACCGCAGGAACACCTACTTCCGCCGTGAGTGTAATAACCGAGGAGGGTGTGAGAATAACCTCTGATTCTGCTACCAATTCTGTGGTTATCGTAAGTACACGTAGGGAATTTGAAACCCTAAGGAGGGTCATTGAGGAACTGGATGTCAGAAGAAAGCAGGTGTTTGTAGAAGCTGCAATTCTTGAGGTGAGTCTAAGTAACATCACGTCTTTGGGTACAAATTTGAGTATAGGTTTTACATTCAATAACGGTAATGATCTAGGGTTTGGCGGGACCATACTACCTGGGGTTCCAAGCCTACTTGGTTTGGCTGCGGACCCGGCGGCATCTCTGAATCTGGCCAACAGCCTATCCGGGCTTTTTTTGGGTGTTATTGGTGAGGAGGTCGATCCGGATGGTTCGGGACCTATACCCCCAATACCATCCTTTACTGCCCTGTTCCAGGCGCTCACATCTTTGACTGACGTTAATGTTTTATCTACTCCTAGCATTATTACAACGGATAATGAAGAGGCGGAGATAGTTGTGGCCGATGTGATTCCCTTTCCCACCGGCAGCGTAATTGGCGATGCCGGTGTAACTGTTCAGACCATTGACAGGCAGCCTGTAGGAATAAGGCTGGCCATTACTCCTCAAATCAGTGAAGGCGATTATCTAAATTTAAACATTTATACAGAGGTATCGGCTATATCTCCGTCACCAGCAGACCTTAATACCGCGGAATTCGGTATTGCTACAAATACAAGGACGGCCGATTCATCAGTCGTTGTAAAAAACGGTCAGACAATCGTAATCGGAGGATTGGTACAGGACAGAGAAAGCTCAATTGAAAATAAGGTTCCTCTTCTAGGAAATATACCCATACTTGGGAATTTATTTAAGTTTAAGAGATATGAAAGAAACAAGATAAATCTTATGATACTACTTACTCCTAGAATTGTAGAGAATGAAAAGGACATGCAGGAGATCCTTGAACAGAGACAGCGGAGGAATATGCTGATTCAGCAGAGGGGATTTGAGAAACAGGAGGTGTATTGAAGAAGTGAGGAGTCTTGAAGAGATTATTGTAGAGAAAAACCCTGAAGCAAGGGGCAGGATAGCAGAGCTAACGTCGAGTAATGGAGAACGGTTTGAGGACGCAGTGGTAAAATCGAATCTTCTGAAGGACGAGGACATGCTGGAGGTCTTCTCAGAATTCTATGAAATACCACATATCACAAAAATGTCTGAACGGGATATTGACCCGGAGCTTGTGAGGCTCCTGCCTATAAGCTTCGCGAAGAGGTATAAGCTTATTCCACTGAAGAGAGAAGGTGAAAGGGTTGTTGTAGTCGTCGCGCCACCGTTGGATCTGTATGTTCTCGATGAAGTAAGGTCTCTATTCGGTTGTGAAATAGAACCTCATCTTGCCTTGAGCCATGTCGTTATGGATAACATAAACAAGGTCTATGAGCGCGATAAGGAAATGACCGGCGAGATGGTACACCACGAGTCCATGGGGATTCCGGAATCCGAACTACAAGAACCGAGGGATCTACTCGAAGCAGATGATGAGGCGCCAATAATTAGGTTTGTAAACTCACTACTATTTCAGGCAGTAAAGGAGAAGGCAAGCGATATTCATATAGAGTGTTTTGAAAAAGAAGTGGTTGTCAGGTTCAGAAAAGATGGGATGCTCCATAAGGTCACAAGGGTCGCCAAGAAGCTTCAATCTTCCGTTATATCCAGGGTAAAGATTATGGCAGAGCTGGATATTGCTGAGAAGAGGAAGCCCCAAGATGGCAGGATCCGCGTTAAAGTTGCGGGCCGAGATGTAGATGTCAGGATTTCTACTGTGCCTACTTCTCACGGCGAAAGTATTGTGATGAGGCTACTCGATCGGTCGTCCGTTCTACTCAGTCTAGAGGATCTTGGTTTATTTGGGAAAAAGCTTGAGACTATTAATTCACTTATCCATCGTCCACATGGAATACTTCTTGTGACTGGCCCAACCGGTGGAGGGAAAACTACTACCCTCTATGCTGCTCTGGAGAGAATAAATTCTCCTGATAAAAAAATTATCACTATCGAAGATCCGGTTGAGTATCAGATATTGGGAATTAATCAGATACAAGTGAATACGAAAGTAAACTTGACCTTTGCTAATGGACTAAGGTCCATTCTTCGTCAGGACCCGGACATAGTTTTGGTGGGAGAGATTCGAGACAGGGATACCGCCGACATAGCAATACACGCTTCGCTAACGGGGCACCTGGTTTTTTCCACTTTGCACACAAATGATTCGGCCAGTGCAATTACGAGGCTGGTTGATATGGGTATCGAACCATTCCTGGTTGCATCGTCTCTGGTTGCAGTTATAGCCCAGAGGCTGGTGCGGATACTATGTATGAAATGCAAGGAGCCATATAAACCAGTAAATGACGAGCTTGTTCGAATTGGCATCGATGCAAGTGAGGTACCCGAATCAGGTCTATACAGGGCGACGGGATGCAGCGACTGTCTGGGAACTGGATATGCTGGCAGGAGTGGTATATTTGAAATTCTTGTGATTAACGATGATATCAGGAACCTTACCTTAAGCAGTGCGGATTCTACCAGCATAAAGAGGAAAGCTAACGAGCATGGCATGAACACATTGAGGGTGGATGGTGCAGAGAAGGTTCTTAAAGGGCAAACTTCGATAGATGAAGTTATGCGTGTTGCAGAGGAAAGTGATGATCATCTATAAGACACCATAGGATATCCTTAAATAAGTTTCTAACCTTATTCGTGTAGAGATCTCAACTAAATTAAAATGCCTGTATATAAATACAAAGCGATTAATGAGAATGGAAAGTCTCTGCAGGGCATTCTTGACGCAGAATCACCAAAAGCGGCGACAGATAAGTTAAAACGGGAAGGGGTTTTTCTCTCTTCGCTTAAGGAAGTGAAGAAGGATAAGGGAAGAGGAATGTTTCGCTTAAGGGGGATTAGCACCTCAGAGCTAGCGGTTACAACGAGACAGTTTTCTACACTAATTTCGGCCGGGCTTCCGCTTGAAGCCTCGCTGCAGGCGCTTGGTGAGCAGACTGAAGACCCAAGGCTAAGTCAGGTGCTAACCGAAGTGAAAGACAGGATCAGCGAGGGTAGCTCATTGGCAAATGCTTTGACTGAGCACTCGAGGGTCTTTTCGGACCTTTACATAAATATCGTAAAAGCAGGGGAATCGAGTGGGACGTTGGACATTGTTCTCCTGAGGCTTGCGGATTTTCTTGAGAAGCAATCAGCGCTCCGTGCCCGCGTGAGAAGTGCCATGGTGTACCCAATTTTTATGTTCCTAATTGGCAGTGGCGTGCTTTTCTTCATGATGTCGTACGTGATTCCCAGGATCGCAAAAATTTTTGAAGAAAGCAGTACGTCACTGCCACTAATTACAGTTGCCTTGATAGGTCTTAGCAACTTCATCTCCAATAATCTGATTGCCCTTTTAGTTGTCTTGGGGGCTGTGATTATCTTTGTTTTTCGCTTTAAAAATACGGATAGGGGTAAGCAGTTTTATGATCGTTTAGTATTTAAGGTTCCTATCTTTGGTAAAATAGCGAAGCTGGTTGCGATATCCAGGTTCACTCGCACTCTTGGAACACTTATAGGAAGCGGTATTCCACTGCTCGAGGCACTGGAGATCGGAGAAGCTGTGCTGGGAAACTCAGTCTATGTTCAAGCCCTGAAAAATGTTCGGGAGAATGTGAGAGAGGGTACGAGTCTTGCAACTCCTCTTAGAGAAAGCGGGGTCTTCCCTCCACTCGTGACTAGGATGATTGCGGTCGGGGAACAAACAGGAGAGATGGAAGAAATGCTGGTTAAGATTGCGGATATATATGATCTGCAGGTTGAGACTTATGTTTCAACGCTTACATCATTACTTGAACCTGTTATGATATTGATAATAGGTGTAATAATCGGATTTATAGTTTTTGCCATTCTTCTGCCGATATTTGATTTAACATCTACGATTGGAAAATAGGAGGTAATACATGAGATCACAGGGTGGTTTTACTCTTATTGAGATTATGGTCGTTTTGATCATAATTGCAGGACTAGCCTATATAGTCGGCACAAACGTGATAGGTCGATTGGACCAAGCTAGGAAAGAGCAAACAAAGATACAGATTAAGCAAATCGAGTCTGCGTTAAAGTTGTTTAAGATTGATAATGGATTCTATCCCGAAACTCAACAGGGCCTTGATTCACTAGTAATTCCACCAACTGCCGGTAGGATTCCTCCGCGTTATTCTTCCGACGGTTATCTTGAGGGTGGAAAGGTTCCCCTAGATCAGTGGGGAAACGAGTTTATCTACATTGGGCCAGACCAGACACATGATGGTTCATTTGAGATTATATCACCAGGTCCAGACGGTGTATATCCAAGCGATGAGGATATATCTAACCGCAACCTACAATGAAAGATAAAAAAGGCTTTACCCTAATCGAACTTACTGCAGTCATGATTCTATTGGGTTTCTTTCTACTAGTTGCAATTCCAAAGTTCAAGGACCTTAATGATGTGAACATTAAAAGCACCTCCCGAAGAATGGCTGGTACTATCAAGTATCTTTACAATGAGGCTGCCTTTAAAAAAAGGATCTATAAGTTATCGTTCGATTTAGACAATGAAGAGTACTGGGTTGAGGTTCAGGAGGGAAACGAATTTGTAATTCCTGATGACCCAACACTGAAGAAGAGAAAACTACCGGAGGGTTTATCCTTCAAAGATGTGATGACCGATCGAAGCCGAGTTAATTCACTTGGGCAGAATGAACAATTTATACTATTTTTGCCGACTGGATTTGTAGAACCGGCTGTGATTCATCTTGAGTCTGACGACGGGAAATACTACACGTTGGTAACAAAACCCTATACCGGGGGCACTATGGTATTCGATGAATATGTGGATCTACTTAATAAATAGGTCATTTTTAAATTATTTGGCGAAGTGTAAAGTCCCGAGGAACGGTGATTCAGCAACAATTAACCGTGCAAAATCTAATAATGGATTTACTCTATTGGAGGTACTTGTCGCTGTAGCGATTCTGGGAGCCGGACTTACAGTCTTACTGGGTGCTGTGAACAGAAATTTAATTATGGCTTCACAGTCAAAAAACCTCTCAATAGCTGGTTTACTTGCCCAACGGAAGTTGGCTGAGGTCGAGCTCGAAGGCTATCCTGAGATAAGGCAGGAGCAGGGACAATTTGAAGAGGCGCCAGAATTTAACTGGTTTCTGTCTGTAGTGCCCTATCAGATTGCAAACCTGGACACAGAGATAAGAATTGTAATATTACGGATTACATGGGATGAGGGTAAAAAAGATTTTCAAGTTTCAATGGCATTATCTGATTACTGAAAAGGGGTTTACCTTAATTGAGGTGCTCCTGGCTATTTTTATTGGTTCAATTGTCTTAACAGTTCTGTACTCGTCTTTTTTCCAGATTATAAAGGCCAAGGATGTTGCGGAAAGTGAACTCGATCTCTATCACGAAGCTAGGGTTGTTTTTTCAAAGATGACGGAAGACTTTCAATCAGCATACCCAAGGGGTGAGGTATTCAATAAGTCATTAATCTCAACTTCTTCATTTTTCATTGGTACAAAGGATGGAGATAACAGCAGGGTCACACTTACCTCGCTTTCTCGTCGACCTGCATTTAATGCTATAGATTCAGATCAGGCTGAAATCAGTTATTATTTGGAACCTGTTCCACAGTCCGATCTCTTCTACCTTATTAGGGAAGAAAACCCTCGGATAGGTACCGACTCAGGCGGCATAAAATATCCGATTTCCGAAAGCTTGATCAGATTTAATCTAAGGTACATGACCGAAAATGATAGCGAGGAGAGCTTTGTAGACGAGTTTAACTCAGATCAAACGGGCTCGCTGCCCAAGGTTGTGGAAGTTACGTTGACCATGCGGAGTCCTAGAGGAGAAGATGTTGAATTTAACACACTGATTTTGATACCATTAGGTGAGTAGCACTTGGTGTGCTCTCTTATGTTTGGGTAATTATGCATGAAAAGTAATTTTCGTATGAGGCAAAATTTTAAGGGAAACAGGTCTGATAGCGGGGTCGTTCTTATTATCGTACTCATCGTCACAGCAATTCTTACCACCCTTGTGGTAGATCTTATTTACTTTACACAGATAGATTCTGAGATCTCAGCGAACACAAGAGATTATATCAAGGCTAGATACATTGCGAAATCGGGCGTAAATGTTGTTGCTGGAGCAATGAAGGAAACTCCGCTCGAAGACTTAAAGAAAGCTACTAGTCTGTTGAACAATCAGAGTGAAGAATCCGATGAAATATGGTCTATCAGAGTGCCGGTCCTTCCGGTTGGTGACGGCAATGTTTCACTCACTGTTATTGACGAGCGTTCAAAGATCAATTTGAATGCACTTGTCAATCAATCGTCAAATAGAGTTGATAAGCAGGTGGAAACTGAGCTGGAGGAACTCTTTAGAGTCCTGGATGTAGACCCGAGAAAATCTGACTTATTTATTGCGAGCCTAATAAATTGGCTCGATCACCCCATTGAGGGGGGACAAAATGATCAAGATTCATCGGGTGCCGCTGCTGACTACTATCTCAGCCTTGAAAATCCATACAATATAAAAAATGGCCCACTTGATAGTGTTGACGAAATTCGTATGATACGGGGTATGGATGAAGAGTTCTTCGACAAGATTAAGAATTATGTTACCGTGTATCCCGCTGATAAAAAGGTAAACTTCAGTACGGCTTCAAAATCCGTCATGATCTCGGCTCTTAAGGGCGCAGCGGTTTCAGCAATAGAAAGACAAGAGGACTCATCACCTGAAGATTTGAAGGATGATATTGTGGATAGAATCGCCGAAGGGGTCATGGAGGCTAGAAAAGATGACTCCATCATTGACCGAAAGAAGGTGAACGAGATCATTAAGGATGTTGACCCAACACTCAAAATTAGCTCCGGAATTGGTGGTGTTGTTTTAAGTTCCGGAGAGAGTGATGTGTTTTCTGTAGTCTCTTCTGGGATCTTTGGTGAAGACAATCCAACTTTAAGGACGGTAGAAGCGGTTATAAGGAAGGGTTCTTCCGGGCAATCAACAGGAATACATATAATCTCATGGAAAGAATGGTAGTAACATTAAGAAAGATAATCGAGGAGTTGAGAAGTCGGTTATTTGAAAGAGACGAGGTTATAGAAGGCGCTTTATGTGCACTTCTCACCGGCAATCATATGCTAATTATCGGTCCTCCAGGCACTGCAAAATCTCAGCTTGTTCATGAGGTGTGTGAGAGAATAGACGGGGCCCATTATTTTCAATGGCTCCTCACAAAGTTTACGACTCCAGAGGAAATTTTCGGAGCAGTTAGCCTTAAGGGACTTGAAAACGATGAATATCGCAGGGTTATTGATGGGAAAATACCGGAGGCTCACATAGCTTTTCTTGACGAGGTGTTCAAAGCCAGCTCATCTATATTAAATACGCTTCTCACCATCATGAATGAGAGGGTCTTTTATAACAGTACTGATGTGGTTCAAGTACCACTGATTTCACTTTTCGGGGCAAGTAATGAGCTTCCCTCCGAGGAGGATGAGCTCGAGGCTTTGTATGATAGGTTTTTGCTTAGGTATGTAGTGGATTATGTTAAGGAGGATTTTAGGTTCTTAAAAATGTTAAATACAGAAGAGATAGATGATGGCGTTACATCAATGACATTGGATGAGCTTATAAAGTGTCAATCACAAGTTAATGAGATTTCGGTTCCACCGCATGTGGTAAAATTGGTTTTGCGCCTGAGGAGTGAGCTCAGGAAAAAGGGTATTGTTCTGTCTGACAGGCGATACAAACAGTCTATTTCACTACTTAGGTCAAAGGCTTACCTCTCAGGCAGGGACGAAGTCATAGAGAGCGACTTAAATATTTTAGAAAATGTACTATGGCGCGATCCGGGCGAAGTGGGAGAGATTAAAGCTGCCATCTATCAGATACTTCACGGTTATAAGGATGCTTTAAGGGAATTGCTTATACAAGCCAGGGAACTACATTCGTATTCAAAACGGGATTGGGAAAATGAAGAGTTGGAAATAAATGCGAACATAGAAGCTCAAACCAAGTTGAGGCACATATTGACCAAGCTCGACTCGATGATCGACGAATTTAGGGAGCGTGGAAAATCAACTGATGAAATTACCCGGGCGAGGACGGAAATCGAACATATTCAAAGAGAAACATTGGATAAGTTGGTATCGTCAAACGAGGAGATGGTTTAATTTGAAGGAATTCTATTCTTCTTTAAACGTTTCCTTTCTGTAGTTATTAATCAACTGTTTTGCTTTTATACTGCATTTCTTCTTATTCCAGCCAAAGCTATTTTGTGCATGAATTTGTGATTAAACAAGAAATTTAGTGACTTAGGGACATTTGACGACATGCGTACATAGGTTAGACTAAGGGAAACCCTGTTGGAGGAAGTTCTTGGTTAGAGGAAACGGTTTTGGTGAAGGTCGGACTATTTGGAGTGACATCCGTGAGTACTGGTTGAGAAAGACCGGAAACGGGGGGGATAGGGGAGGTCGGCTATGGCCGATCATTGTGATAATAATAGTAGCCATATGGATTGCTACAGGTATCTACACGGTAGAACCTGGAGAAATTGGTGTTGTTTTGCGATTTGGGAGAGAAGTAGGTCGATCTGAACCTGGTCTAAGTTATCATTTGCCCCTGCCGATTGAAAACGTGAAGTTGGTAAATATGGCGGTAATAAGAAGGGTAGAGATCGGTTTTAGGACAAGCCCCAGACCTAGACCGATTCCTGAAGAATCTCTGATGCTCACAGGGGATGAAAATATCGTCGACGCACAGGCCATTGTTCAATACAAGGTCAAAAACCCTTCGAACTATCTTTTCAAGGTAAGTGATCCAGACAAGGTATTACTGGATTCGGCCGAAGTAGCATTGAGGAGCGTTATAGGGAAAACGACGATAGATGATGCCCTCACGGTTGGTAAGGTCAAGATACAAGAGGATTCTAGGAATTTTCTCCAGCAACTGCTCGATACATATGAGGCTGGTCTCTTGGTCACTGATTTCAAGCTACAGGTAGTGGACCCCCCTGCGCAGGTCAAGGATTCTTTTAATGAAGTTGTAAGGGCGAGAGAAGATCAGGAGCGACTTACGAACGAAGCAAGAGGGTATGCGGAAGACATAATACCGAAGGCGCGAGGTGAGGCTGAAAAGAGGATACGGGGAGCAGAAGCTTACAGGGAGCAAAGGGTGATAAAAGCACAGGGTGATACAGAAAGATTCCTTGAGATACTAGAGGAATATCAGAAAGCAAAGGGAGTCACAGCTACCAGGCTCTATATTGAGACTATGGAACAAATTTTGCCGAATGCAAACAAGGTTGTGATAGGTCCTGAGGCGAGTGAGAATATTCTTAAGTTCCTTCCATTACGAGAAATGGATAAAAAACAGAATGAGAAATAAGAAGGCATTGTTCTGGGTTTTCGACTAATTCCGATTATTCAGGGGGCATCCGGGTTAAAAATGAGATTTGGGCCGATTGGAATCATATTAATCATAATTTTACTGTTAATTGTTTTGCCTCAATGGCTGTATAGAGTCTACGAGACGGATCAAGTCATAATTACTCAGTTTGGTCGATATGTTGCGACCGTAAAGGATGCGGGTTTGCATGCTAAAACGCCCTTTGTCCAGAAGATCCATAGGTTTGATAAGAGAGTTCTTTACACGGATGCGCCACCGGGAGAATACCTTACGCTTGATAAAAAGAGATTGATAGTTGATTACATAAGTCATTGGAAGATCGTGGATCCATTGGCATTTTTCAAAAGTGTGATGACCGAGTTCGGAGCTAGGTCGAGAATCGAAGATATAGTATTTTCAGAAATGAGGGTCGAGTTAGCGTCGTTTAACTATGAGGACATTATAGCGGAGAATAGGGAAGCTATAATGGACGCAGTTGCTGACAAGGCCAGACAAATATTAAGAGATTTTGGAATAGAATTAATCGATGTCAGGATAAAGAGAGCCGATCTCCCAAAGGAGGTGCAGGAAAGTGTCTTTGCGAGAATGGTGGCAGAGAGGGGCAGAATATCAAAGAGATATCGTTCTGAGGGAGAGGAGGAAGCTGCCAAGATACGCGCTCAAGCAGATAAGGAAAGAGAGATAATACTTGCAGAGGCGTATGAGAAGGCACAAAAACTTATGGGAGAAGGTGATGCGAAGGCCGCAGGTATCTATGCAGAAGCGTTTGAAAAGGATCCGGGTTTTTATAGCTTCCAAAGAACACTGGAGGCGTATAAGACTGCCATCACTCCCGATACTCTTTTTGTTATCCCCTCCGATTCGGAATTCTTTAAGTACTTTAATAGTGCGATTTCCACTGAAAACCTCAAATAGTTTTAGCATCGACAACCAGTTATTGTATTATATATCCTATGCCGAAGTGGCGGAATTTGGTAGACGCGCTGGATTCAGGATCCAGTGGGTGAGAGCCCATGGGGGTTCAAATCCCCCCTTCGGCATTATACTAAACAGGTGAGTGGAGAGTGAAGGAAATAAAGCCAAGGTTGATATTTACGGATCGTAAGCAGCGATCGTGGGCTGGATCGGCCTGGAACTTAGTAATAATTCTTTTAACTTTCTGCGTAGGTGTGTATGTTGGAATTAAGCTAAGTGATATGGATTTGACTGTCGGTGTTCAAAAAGAAGCTGATAAGGTGCAGACCACCGTGTTGACGGATAGGGTTGCTGAACAAAGAGGAGGAGAGGAGAATTTGATAGAGGAGGAAAAAGTCTCTATTCACCAGAGTTCATCTCCTGTCACAGGACAATCAGTTTCCGATACATATTCGCAGCAGGTAGGTTCAGAGGGTGTAGGCGAAGGCGAAGTGAATGAAAATGATTCCCAAGAATATGCCAAACGTGAGCAAGAGTTCGGTATTGACAAGAAAGAGGGTTTTACCGTTCAGATCGGCGCATTCAAAGAGATCGAGAGGGCTAATAGAGCTCTGAATGAATTGAATATAAAGGGCTATGAGCCCTACATTTTACCATATGTCAACTCACTTGGGACAGATTGGTATTTAGTGAGGATTGGTAGATTCAACACAAGGGAAGAGGCAAGAGAATATGCAATTTCCTTTGAAAGCACAGAGGGGATGGAAGCGATTGTGGAAAGGATAGAGTGAATTTTTTAAATGTTTTTAATGTCTTATTCACTTTTTTTACCTGAGTACCTGTCGGATTGCTCCGGAACCATCAGTTAGCGAATGCGTAGCATTGAGCAGCTCATACCAGTATTTCTACAGTCCAGAAGCACAAAATGACAAAAATATTATTTTTGCATGTGCGAAGAAAAGTTCTTGACAAATTATTTCTACATCCCTATAATATAAAAATCGCTATTTATTTCATTTGAGGATGTGATTGAGCGGAGACGTTAGGAAACGAGGGCAACGTTTTAAAAGTTATCTATCCAGCTCCTCTATGGGCGCCTACGGATTTTAGTAATAACCGAAATATATTATCTATGGCGTAAAAATTATAATTTTATGATATTGCTAAAAAAGGGTGAAGAGATGAATACAAAGTTTCCCGAGTATGAACAAGCTGCAACAGTTGTAGATAATTTGGATGCCTTTATCGAAAATGAGGATGATTCATTTTCTTCTCTTGAATTCGATAATTTTATGTTGGATGTCGATGAAAAGGAGTTTGAATTTGACATCGAAGAACCAGAATCAACGGAAATAAAGAAAAGCAAACAGGAAGAGTGGATTCCCGATGAACAATTTCGACTACTATATGTTTATTTTAAAGATATGGCAATAGAACCACTTCTTTCATCAAAGCAGGAGATAGAGGTTTCAGCGAAGATAAAAAAATGTGAAGCTAGGGTCAAGGAACTGAGAAATAACATCGAAAGATTGCTCAAAACTGAAAAATCAAGACGTAAAAGAAACGGACACAAGAATGGCAGAAAGGATTTGATTCCCAGGAGGCTGGATAGTCTCTATGCCTTTATGAGGGTATATGCCGATAAGGCTAGGACAATGAAGGAGAGGTTTGTCAAAGCAAATTTGAGGCTCGTTGTAAGTATAGCTAAGAGATATATGGTCAGGGGGCTGCCCCTGCCAGATTTAATCCAGGAGGGCAATGTGGGTCTTATGAGGGCCGTCGAGAGGTTTGATCACACCAAGGGTTTTAAGTTTTCCACCTACGCTTCCTGGTGGATACATCAAGCTATTTCGAGGGCACTATTGGATCAGACTAGAACAATCAGAGTTCCAGTCTATGTGCTCGAGCAGGCGAGCAAGGTTTACAGGATCAGTTCGATGCTTCATAAACAAATGGGAAGGAAGCCATTGCCACAGGAAATAGCTCAATTAGCTGGCATTTCAGTGGAAGGAGTGAAGCGAATTCTGGAATCGACAAGCGACGCAGCCAGGCTCGACACACCAATAATGGATGGAGAGAAAAGTACCCTTATGGATTTTGTTGCTGATGAGGGGTTACCAGCTCCTGATTCGGCGATAGCAAAAGCGGCTCTTATAAAGAGAATAAGAGAGGCTCTGACGCTTCTCACGGATAGAGAAGAGGAGATTATCAGGTTGAGGTTCGGAATAGATCAAGAGGCTACATATACATTAGATGAGATAGGAAACATGTTTGATCTTACGCGGGAGCGAATTAGACAGATTGAAAAGAGGGCCCTTGAAAAGCTCTGTCTTGCTGACGAAGGCGATATCTTAAGGAGCTTTCTTACTTGAGGAAGCAGCAATTTAATGGGATCTACAATCTTCCCCTAATCACACTTTGAAAATCCACAACTCCTGCATGTGATGCAACCCGTCTCAAAAGCCAGAGCCCGGCTACCACAGTCGGGACACCGCTCTAGATTTATATCGGTGGCGGATTTGGTTTCTGACTCTTTATCTTGGAGAAAGTGTTTTCTCAGAACAGTACCGATCGCATCTGGTATAGACATTATTAACTTTCCTTCCGAATATACAGGAGAAGCACCGCCAATTCCATCCAGTTGTTCAACCACCGCTTCTACACTTACTCCTGATCGAAGGGAGAGCGATACGAGGCGTCCTATCGCCTCTGCGTCGGCCATTGTTGTGTAACCGGATTTCCCTATCTGAACAAAGACCTCGAAGGGTCTACCTTCATGGGTGTTGACAGTTACGTATAAATTACCGTATCCTGTTTTTATAACCTCGGTAAATCCTTTTAGCAGGAGGGGTCGTTTTATCGGAGTGATTTCCTTGGTGGTGGAGGTGGGATGAAGGGATGAGATGGGGTATGATGGGGTATGCACCCCTTCTTCCCGGGACTCCGGCTCGTTAAATTCGACCGCCTCCTGCGCCTTTGCTCCTTTTTCTGTTAAAAGAATTCCTTCTCTTGATCCTTCCCTATACACAGTAATCCCTTTGCATCCAAGCTTCCATGAGAGAAAATAGATCTTCTCGACTTCATCGAGTGATATATCTATTGGAAGGTTCACTGTGCTGGAGATACAGGAATCAATGTGCTTCTGAATCGCGGCCTGGGTGCGTACCCTCATTTCTGGCTCTATCTCATGAGATGTTACGAAAGTTGCTGGAAGGTCGCTTTCGTCCTTTAGATTAAACTTCTTGAGATAATCGCCCACGAGGGGATGGTAAACCTTAAATTCCTCTTTAGAAAGGGACTTAGATCGTCTGTAATACGAAAGTGCAAAGATTGGTTCTATTCCACTAGTGGTCCCTGCGAGGACTGATCCGCTTCCAACTGGTGGCACTGTGAGAATGCATGCGTTCCTGAGACCTTGTCTCTTAATCCTTTCAATGACTCTCTCATTGATCGTTTTTAAGAAGGGTCTGGATAAATGGGTATCCATATTAAATGCGGGGAAACATCCCTTCTCCGCTGCAAGATCGGAGCTGGCCTCATAGACAATATTCTTTATGTGATCAAACATCTTATCCGCAAATTCCACTGCCTCGGGTGTATCGTACTTGATGTTTAATTTTGCAAGCATGTCCCCGTAGCCCGTGAAACCAACGCCGATCCTCCTTGAATGGGTTGATGCTTTTGTCTGAGCCCGTAGTGGGTGCTTATCCATGTTGTAATCGAGTATATTGTCAAGAAAACGAACGGAGTATCTGAATGCCTTCTCTAGGTTTTCCCAATCAATGGAGGCGCCATCTGTGAATTCATCACTAACAAAGGACGAAAGGTTGATATTACCGAGACAGCAGTTTCCGTAATCCTCGAGTGCCTGTTCGCTGCAAGGATTTACTCCGTGTATTTCCATATTATTGTATTCTGTTGGAGAATGTCTCTTTACTGCTTCCCAGAAAATTATCCCAGGTTCTGCAGAGGACCATGCCGACTTAATCAGCTTTTCCCATAGGGCTCTTGCTCGAATCTTTTTTCTTACTTTAACCTTTTCGTTTTCGAATTTAAGTTCAAAGTCCCTATCCTCCTCTACGGCATTCATAAACTCGTCCGAAATCTTGACGGAAATGTTTGCATATTTTACCTTTGACCTGGATAGATCATTCTTTATATCGACGAAATCAAGAACGTCGGGATGGCTGACATCTATTGTTATCATCAAGGCGCCCCTTCTTCCAGCCTGTCCGATCGTACCTGTGGTGGTAGAAAGGAGGTCCATGAATGAGACAGCTCCGGTAGAATATATCGCGGAATTATTTACGGGTGCACCCTTGGGCCTTAGCACGGATATGTCGGTACCCACACCCCCGCCAAATGAGTAGGTTCTCGCTGCCTCTTTGCACCATTCAAATATACTTTCAATAGAGTCATTTTTTATGGGCATGAAATAGCAGTTTAGCAGGGTGGACCTTCTATTTTGACCTGCACCAAAAAGAACCCTGCCACCTGGAATAAACCTGAAGTCGGAAAGGAGCCAGTAGAAATTCTCTTCCCACTCATTCTTGAGTTTTTGTGTTTTCTCTGGAGATGAAATCTCGTGCGCAACCCTTTTCCACATTTCTTCTGGTGTTTTTTCAACTATTCTTCCGGTTGAATCACGAAGTGCATATTTCTCGTAAAACACCCTTGCGCGAAGCTCATCTCCAGAGAATGCCGCAATAGTCTCACTGGGTATATCCATTGTTCCCTGGGTTGAAGCAACAACTTCTTCGGATGGCCCTGAAGGTTCTTCCTCTCCTAGATCTAAAGCTTCATCTGTAAGTTCCTTGCCGCTCCCTTGGGTACCTTCAAAATTATCCGAAGACATTAACTGATCCTCCTTTTAGGTTTTGCTAATATATCTTGTATTGATTATTGGATTCAAACACAATATATTGTGGTTGTCAAGTAGTTTTTTTTGGTGCATATAGAAAATTCAATAACTTCAGTGAATTAGAGTAAAAAATCTATCGGAATTGAAAAAATTATAGAGTAGTAGAGGTTAAAAGCCAAATTTTAAACTAAAACTTTAATATATTATAAGTCACATGAATTAATTCGTTGTCCGGAGCTTTGTTTCTAAGTATTGACTTCTGAAGGAAATTTTCGATCAAATTTCCACTTGGTTTGGTACACAATTCAACTTGGTTCGTAGAAGTGTAGTTTCGCAGGATTGGAAATTATAGTTACCTCAGAGTCCTTATTTTATGGACAATGTGAAAATTTTATGTAAATTACTTCAACCCAAGATTTATTTCAGTCAATTCAATAAATTTTTATGAATAAGGACTTTCAAATAGAACGTCAGGATGAGATCCTGTATTACTGGTTTGGAAGGCTTGAAATTGATAACCCACCGTCAGATACTCATGTTAAAATGTGGTTCTCCAACGGTAAAGAGATAGATGCAGATATTAAGTTCAGGTTTGAATTAGACTTAAAACGTGCCCTGGAGGGGAAGCTTAACGGTTGGTTGGATATATCACGGGGTTCTTTGGCATTTATAATCCTGATAGATCAATTTTCACGTAATATATATCGTAATACACCAAGGGCATTCGAAGGAGATTCCATAGCCCTTAAAGCATGCTTGGATGGAATTGAGAAGGGATTTGATATTAATCTGCACCCCATAGAACGTTTGTTTTATTACATGCCTCTAATGCATTCCGAGGACCTGGAAATACAAATGACTTCGCTTGAGTGCTTTACCATGCTGGAGAAGCTCTTTACTTCGCCGCCTTCTATTGCTTCTATTATCTCAAAATCAAAAATGTATGCAGAGAAGCATTATCTTGTAATCGAAAAATTCGGCAGATTTCCTCATAGGAATAACATAATCGGTCGTAGTTCCACTCCTGAAGAATTAAGGTTCTTAAAAGAGTCGGGCTATTCTTTTTAAGAACACACAGGAAGTTGGGGTTCTGACGAGCTTATTTATTTGAGAATAGATCGACTTGTCGACCTGAATGCTTATTTTTCGTATAGTTTTTTATTATTTGGACTTATTGTTAGTCATTGGAGGTAGCGTAAGCGACAGGTTGTACTGTAAATTATAATCAATAATAATATAGGATTCTGATTTAAGAATGCGTACATTGGCGCTTGATGTTGGAACGAAGACAATTGGTGTGGCGGTCAGCGACGAGCATGGGATTACTGCCAATGGATTAACAACCATAAAAAGAAGTGAGATGAAAAATGATCTCGATGCCTTGTCGAGAATCATAGATGAGTACAAGCCGTCTGAGATCTTGATTGGTATTCCTTATAACATTGATGGAGAAATAAGCGAGAGAGGTAAGGGGATATTAAAGTTTGCTAATATTTTGAAGAGGACATTTTCATTACATGTTGAACTTTGGGACGAGAGCTTTTCAACAGCGGATGCGGAGAAGGTACTTTTAGAAGCCAATTTAAGTAGGAAGAAGAGGAAAAGGGTTATCGATAAGATGGCTGCGGTTGTTATACTTCAGGACTATTTGGAGCAGAAAAGAAATAAATGCAGTTGATTAAGCCACGGAGGACACAGAGTATACGGAGAAGAGAATATAAATATACCTCATAACTCTTTGATCTCGGTGTACTCTGCGGCTAGGGATAGTAATGCCGTACGCTAATGTAAACGGGTTAAGGATACATTATGAAGTTCGTGGAGAAGGGCCCCCTGTGGTTTTAATAGGGGGTCTTGGTAGTCAGATCAGTAGCTGGGCGACTCAGGCTCCATTGTATTCGAAGTACTTTAAGGTGATAGCCTTCGACAATCGTGGAGCCGGTTTGTCAGACAAGCCTGACGATTCTTACACAACCGAAGATATGGCCGATGATACCGCGGGGCTACTCGATTCCCTTGGAATTCATTCTGCCTCATTTGTTGGAAAGTCAATGGGAGGGATGATAGCTCAATGGTTAGGTATAAAATACCCTGATAGGGTTAATAAATTGGTTTTGGGATGCACCTCTCCTTCTCGAGATGATGTGGGCAACGAGATTCTAAGAATCGGAAGGGAAATCGCTACAAAGGTGGGTTTGAAAACCGTTTGGCTCACGGCCCTATTTTTGGGATATACAAGAGAATATATTGAAAAGAATTTAGTTGCAATAAAAGAATCATTGGCTCTGGTAACAGAGGACGAGGAAGCCATTAATGGTTATATTGGACAAAGTCTTGCTTGTGAAAAACACAATACAAGGGATTTACTTCATAAGATTAAATGTCCTACGCTGGTATTGCTGGGAGAAAGAGACCAAATCGCCTCGCCTTGGAAATCGAGGGAACTCGGCGAACTGATACCGGGTGCAATATTGAGGGAATTTAGTGGTGTAGGACACGGATTTTGGCGAGAGAGGCAGGAAGAGGTGGATAAAGTGGTTTTGGACTTCCTACTTGAACGTTAATTTGTTTGTTGGGGCCATATGATAGGAATTCGATACCTAATTGATGCATGATGCACGATGAATGATTCGTGAAAAAAGCTAAAGTTTATATCGTGGATCGTGCATCTTGCATCCTCATCAATTGAGATGTCGTTTTTCTAAAATGGAGTTTCTCTTTTTTGAGGTAATCGAAGCTATCTCCAATTTTGCTTCCAGGTGCTCGAGAATCATATCCGCTCTTTTTAAGACATTTGCCTCTTCAAGAAACTCTTGCATATGAAACACATTTGAGACGATTTGTGGAGTAATACTATCCGTGAGGGTGCCGAGGGCGAGGTTTGAGTCGAGATTGATCCTATGTGATTTGTATTCCTTTCCCAACATACTATTCCATCTTGATATTAGTTCGATTATTCGTTTTTGATATCCCTCTTCGTTAGTCCCGAGGGTGTCCTCCATTAAGTTGACGCGTGCAAGCCTATATGGTGCATCGTGTAATATTTCGACTATCCTTACCCTTTTTAATCCGTACAGGACAATATTGGATCTCCCGTCTTTCTCAACTTCTATATTTATAATTCTTCCCATACAGCCTACGCTGAATATCTCAGGGTTATCATGGTAGTTTTTTTGCCACCCAGGTTTTAATAAAACCATGCCGATTATTCGCTCCGAATCTATGATGTCTTCAACCAGCTGTCTATATCTAGGTTCGAATACGTGTAGCGGAAGCAGAGAGTTTGGGAAAAAGACTATATTAGGGAGTGGAAATAGCGGAATAATTCCAGAAAAGTTATCTAGATTTAGGAGGTTTTCCGTGTCGAACCTTAGGGATTCCATATAGAATAATATACAATCCTTTGATTGAAACTTAAAGGGATTAACAATATTCTAAGGGATTAGTGCTACCCTTCCGGAATAAGCGGTATTACGATAGATGTGTTTGAGTCTTCTCCGTTAGCGGCATTGAGTGTTTAAAATTGTTGTAATTTCCGAGCAGTTGTCTGAGTGTCTCTATGAAAAAACTAAAAGATTAATGTTATACAGTGAAATTTGTTAGACATTGAATCCTTTTATCAGGCAACTTATCATAATATGTGACAATAGGAAAGTTTGTACTAGGAGGTTACTGTCATGAGCAGGATAATACAGTTGACGGATAGTAATTTTGATGAGGAGGTACTCGGCGCTAAGCTCCCCGTACTTGTAGATTTTTGGGCTGCCTGGTGTGGGCCGTGTAGGACGATGGGTCCCGTGATAGAGCAGATAGCGGAGGAATTCGAGGGGCAATTAAAGGTCGCAAAGCTTAATGTCGACGATAACCCCGGGTCTGCTTCTTTTTATGGCATAAGGGGTATCCCTACAATGATATTATTCAAAGAGGGTAAGCCAGTAGAAGAGGTGATAGGGGCTGTTCCGAAGGAGCAACTTGTTGAAGTCATCACTCGAGCATTGAACGTGAGGCTCAGTGCATAAACACTCTATGTAAGCCATTCTTTCCGGAGCGTAGTTTGGTGAATGACAGATCTCCAACCTGCGCTCCCAAATAAGATTATCGAAAGTAAATGTTCAATCGGAAATGATTAACGAGACTTTCTTCCACTGATTGTCCGGGGTTCATATGTCTTGTCGGTTGGATCTTCGAAACCCTCGTAAATCCTAATTTGCGAATTTAATCAAGATAGCCGGAACATTGATGTCCCGCTGATAAATGGGTTGTAGCGGAGGACTTCAGTCCTCCATTTTTGGCGACCTAAAGGTCGCCGCTACACTATGAACATTAGTTTTCAACAATCTTTGCCGGATCAGGATATTTAAATTTGTAATTCAACAGTTTCTTCAATTTCTTATTGCTAACAATTTTGTAATTGCATGCCCCAGATTCATTAAATGATGGTGGAGTTAGCCCGATTAACTCCGCCTGTTGAGTGTAATACTGCCTTCTTGTAGGGTGAAAATCAGCACAGGCATTGAATGTCTCTCCCCAAATATTGTTTGTTATAATCTTATAAATAATCTGAATGCAATCGTCCCGATGAATCAAATTAACGGGTGCATCACCGCTAGCCAGGTCCTTCTTGCCGGCTAGGAATTTTCCCGGCATGCGGTCATAACCTATCAATCCCCCAAACCTTATGATTGTTGTTTCAAACTTGTGAGACTCTCGCAATAGATTTTCAACCTTCAATAAGGCTTTCCCAGATGATTTAGTCGGCTTTGATTCATGGTCTTCATAAACTTCGCGATTGACGTCTGGATAGACAGAAGTCGAGCTTGTAAAAATCACGTGTTTGACTGTTCCGCTTCTTATAGCTGAGATTAGGGATTTTATTTGGTCTTGATGGTAATCAATTATGTCGTCTCTTCTTTCGGGAGGAAAATCGATTATTAGCACGTCGCAATTAAGGAATTCGTCATAATTTGCTCCGTGAATTTCAGGATTTAAAACTATCAGGTATGGCTCAATACCCTTCTCTTTAACTTGCTTTAATTTATAAGGTTCGGTAGTTGAGCCTTTAACCTTGTAGCCCTTTTTGACAAGATAAACACCGAGAGGAAGTCCCAACCATCCGCACCCCAGAATACTAATTGTTTCCATTTGAACCAAGACGGGCGGGTATTCTGCCCCCTTGCCTGAGAATTATTCTATTCACAGGGAACGTCTGGAGGTGCCGCCTGTCCAGCAATTGCCGAGCACCTTTCCAAATCTGCACAGCTTATCTTTTGTGCCTTTATTTCGGGGTCCATAGCCTCGAATTCTTCAATACTAAGTGGGATATTGTTGCAGATACTCATATCAAACCCATCGCCCTTTTTGGAAGAATAGCTTCCTCCAGCACAGCCTAGAATTAAAAACATAATGGCGATTAGTCCCTTTTCCATTCTTAGATTCTCCTTTTAACAAATTATTCTGGGTAACTCTTTGTGAACAGCGATAAAAAAATTATCACAAACCATATTCTATTGCAACTTCAATGTGAACCAAGGTTCGAAAACTTTACCTGTCATGATTGACAGCGATAATAACGTTAATGGTAGCCGAGACTTTTCAGTCCCGGGACTGATATTTAAAAAAAAATAAAAATCCCCACTTGACAAGTAAATAAAAGGTGTATATACTCCTACTTATCATGTCGAAGAAAAAGGACAGCATGGTAAAAGGTGACCCTGCTGAGTTAAGTAGATACGAAGTTGCTCACTGCAGCGAATGCACATGCTTCAATCTGAAAAAGGCAACTCGTGTCGTGCAAAGTCTTTTTGATGGAGCATTTAGAACGATCGGCCTAAAGGGTACACAGTTTACCGTTCTAAGTCACATCTTTAGCTATGGTCCAATAACCCTTACTAAATTGGCAGAGATCATGTTGCTGGATAGGACTACCTTAGCCCGCAATCTATCCCCCTTAGAAAAGAAGGGCTTCATAGAAATTAACCCGGGAAGTGATCTTAGAACTCGTTACATCGATATTACCGAAAAAGGAAGGAGGCTTCTATCAAAGGCTCTACCGCTATGGGAGAAAACGCAACAAAGGATTAAAAATGACCTTGGAAACGATAAATGGAACTCGATGATATCGAATATTTCTGAGTTAATATCTCAGGTTCAAGGTAACCACAGGTAAAAATTTTGCACAACAGAGTGTATATACACTCACACGGGAGGCACGGGTATATGAAGAATAAAAGATATGAGGACAAAGTGGCCATCGTAACAACGGCTCCAAGCGGTATTGGAAAGATCATGAAAAAAACGAGCTTAAATAAACCTTGCAGGAGCGGCTTCTAGCCGCGAATCTGTTCACGCGTTGAGACAATGTTTCTGACGTTGATTCGACGTAAGGATATGGCTGTAGCGGAATCCTTTAGGATTCCATTTATGGACGTCGAAAGACCTCCACTACATAAAATATTCCGATAGTAAAAGTTAAATGTAGCTAAATCATATGAGAATGGGAAAATGCTGAAACTCGAAGATCATCCAACAGTAAAAAACTACTATCAAAAGCTAAAAATAGACGATAAGCCAACGACTTCGTCCCAGCTTGATGCTAAATGGTTGCGGGAGCTTTGTCTGGAAGCAGGGGCCGATGACGTGGGTTTAGTAGAGATTGACCGAGATGAAATTGCTTTTGAGAGGGAAGACATCATCTCATACTTTCCGCATACAAAAACACTTATTAGCTTTGTCTGTCGAATGAATCGCGAGCCGATTCGTAGTCCGGGTCGCTCAGTGGCAAACCTGGAGTTTCATCATACAGGCGATAAGGTAAACGAGGTCGCCCACAGGATCGTTTGCGAGCTTGAGAATAAAGAAGTTGGGGCAATAAACCCATCAATGGGTTTTCCGATGGAGATGGATAGATTTCCGGGAAAGATCTGGATTGTATCGCATAAAACCGTAGCAGTCGCAGCAGGCCTTGGTCACATGGGGATTCACAGAAACGTAATTCATCCAAAATTCGGTAATTTTATACTTCTCGGCACAATACTCATGGACGCAGAGGTGAGATCTTATGATCATCCGATTGATTATAACCCTTGCCTCGAATGCAAGTTATGTGTTTCTGCTTGTCCCGTCGGAGCAATAGGATCTGATGGTTATTTCAATTTCTCAGCTTGCTACACACACAACTATCGTGAATTCATGGGAGGATTCACAGACTGGGTTGAGAAAATAGCTGCGAGCAATGACGCAGTGGATTATCGAAGAAGGGTGACCGACTCCGAATCAGCTTCGATGTGGCAGAGCCTTTCCTTTGGCGCGAATTACAAGGCTGCCTATTGCATGGCAGTCTGTCCCGCAGGTGAAGATGTAATCGGTCCATTCTTAGCCGATAGACCGGGATATCTGAAGGATGTCGTAAGGCCATTACAGGAGAAAAAAGAAACAGTCTATGTAACTAGAGACTCTGACGCGGAGTCGTATGTTCATAAAAGATTTCCCCACAAGAAAACTAAGGTGGTTGGGAGCGGGATAAAGCCCGCTTCGATAAAGGGATTTATTGAGGGATTACCGCTCGTTTTTCAGCGTAACCAATCTGACGGAATTAACGCTACATATCACTTCACGTTTACGGGGGAAGAGCCCTACAAAGCTACTGTGGTCATTAGAGATAGGGCTCTCCAGGTTAACGAGGGCCATGCAGGGAGTGCGGATATTCATATAACCGCCGACAGCAAAACCTGGCTAGGATTTCTCAGGAAGGAAAAGAGCATTATCTGGGCTCTACTTACGCGTAAGATTCTAATCAAAGGATCTCTCAGACTTCTAAAGGACTTCGGCAAGTGCTTCCCGTTGTAATGAGGATGTGGGATTGCTAAGAATACTTCTTTGTTAAAGTAGACGATACATCTACTGTATCGGAAAAGTTTTGTCACTCAGAAATGCCGTGATAGTTCCTTTTTATTCATTCTTTAAATCAATTATAGTTAATTTTCTTTGCAAAAGCACCAATCTAAGCAATTTGCATTCAATGATTTCGTCGCGCCTGTATTATTCAATTTGTTAAATACTTGTATGTTAAATTACAGAGAACTAAGCTACTATTGGGCGCAAGCAAAGAATTTTTCCAGATGAGTCTAAGCTATATTAAGTGGCTATTTAACCTTTTAACTCAAGTTACCGCGTTGTTTAGAGCGTCGATGACTTGTTTGATTTTCTGTCTTACTTTTCTATAGTCTATCTTCTTCCATTCCTCTAGCAGTGGAATGTATTTTTTACTTCCGGTTGCTTCCACTTTATCCAACAAAAGCCAGATCAGTTCTCTATTTTTGTCTTTTAGGTAGGACATGTCGAAAGGTTTCTTTCCCAAGGCCAATAATTCATCAAATTCCCTGATTAACTCATCGGTATAATTTTCTTTCTCGATCTCCCATCCCTTCTGAGTATATACGAGGAGGGGTAATCGATCGTCATACTGGATGGCAAGAAATCCATTAAGAATGACCCAATCAATGCGTGCCAAGATCTCATCGATTGAATGTGGCTTGTAATGCCCATAAACAGGACTCTTATCGAGGCCTAGCTCTGTAACCTTCTTTTCTCGTGAACCCTTTAAAACTTTTGCTAAGAGTGTTCGGCCACCGGTCATTATCAGGTCGTCTGCCCCTCTCAAAATGGACTTGATCTCGTCTATTGGTAAGTTCCTTATACCTTTCGGGTTAAGTTGATATTTAAACCTAGTTTTCTTTCTACCCATCTTTTTAGTATTATGGTTGATAACCGAAAATATTTCCATATAATCTATTTTTACAATTCAAGATTCATAACCATAGGTGGATTAAATGAAGGAAACATACACGGCAGTCATTAAGCAGGAGAATCATTGGTGGATTGGATGGGTTGAAGAGATTCCTGGTGTCAATTGCCAGGAGCGTACGAAGGAAGAATTGCTTGAGACGCTGAAAGTGACCCTTCGAGAAGCGTTAGAGTTGAATCGTCGCGATGCGTTGGAAGCTGCTGGCGAAGGATTTGAAGAAACTCCTATTGCCTTATGAAGCGGGATGAGCTTCTTCGGCATCTTCGAAGAAACGGTTGTGAGTTGTTGAGGGAAGGTGGCCGGCATTCGTGGTGGCACAATCCCCGTCAAAACAAGCGTTCGGCAATCCCTCGACATAGTGAGATCAATGACAACCTGGCTCGTAAGATCTGCAAGGATCTTGGTTTTCCCAGAAGCAAGTGATACCTAACGATATTGTCCCAACTGACTTGGTGAATCGGATAAAATAACTTTTGGCTGTTGTCTTTTAGATTCGTTTTACGTTTGCATTTCAATTTGGAGAGATATAACCTATTTTCGGTCCTGAGAAAATATCCTCTTCAGATTGATTTGGGGTTTGTTCTGGGGTCTCAGATTCAAAACCTGTGGCATCGACTTTTTCTTCCCTAGATATTGTCTTTTGTTGATATATCAACAGTTACATAATTCTAATTTCGAATTCCAGAGGGGTGCTTTACATGAGCAAAATGAAAATTCTGCCGTCTAAGACGAAAATTGGCTGGATAGGGACAGGCGTGATGGGGAGCTCCATGTGCCAGCACATAATTGATAAAGGTTATATAGCCTTTGTGTACAGTCGCACGAAGAAGAAGGCAAAAAAGTTGATTGATTCGGGGGCAACCTGGGTAAATTCGCCGGAAGCTGTGGCTCAAAACTCCGATGTTATTTTTACAATGGTAGGATTTCCTCAAGATGTTAGAGAAGTCTATTTCGGAAGTAAGGGAGTTATTAAGGGTGTAAAACCCGGAAGCATTGTGGTAGATATGACGACGACCGAGCCCTCGCTTTCAAAGGAGATTTACAAGGAGGCTAGACTCAAGAAGGCGACTTCAATCGATGCCCCTGTTTCGGGAGGTGATATAGGTGCCATGGCAGGTAAGCTCTCAATTATGGTCGGCGGAGATAAGGATACCGTCGAGGCAGTTATGCCTCTTTTTGGGCTTATGGGCAAAAATATTGTCTATCAGGGAGCTGCTGGCTCTGGTCAGCATGCAAAGATGTGTAACCAGGTAATGGTTTCGGGGTTAATGATTGGTATGTGTGAGACGCTTCTTTACGGTTATAAGGCGGGGCTCGATCTTAAAACTATGCTCGAGTCCGTTAGCAGAGGTGCTGCAGCTTGCTGGATGCTGGATAATCTTGCCCCGAGAATTCTGAAGCGTGATTTCAGGCCCGGGTTTTTTGTAGAGCATTTTATCAAGGATATGGGAATTGCCCTCAAAGAGGCCGAGCGAATGAATCTGAGTCTTCCAGGTTTAGCCCTTGTACATCAGCTGTACGTTGCGGCTCGGGCACAGGGACACGGAAGAAAGGGGACACAGGCACTGATGCTCGCTTTGGAAAAAATTTCTAATGTCAGGGGTTGAGGTGACTTAGCTATACAAAAAAACATGTCTGATAGGAATTCAGTCTTTTTCCTTTCTTTGGATTCATCTGTTTCCTCGGCTCACGATAGCATTATTGTATTCATTAAAGTCTAGTATGTTAATTTATAGTGCAATAGGCTGCTTTTGGGTGTGAAGAAAAAAAGTTTCTCAGGTATGGCCGGCGCGTCGGTATAATTCGCCGAACCAGGCCTCTCCGAATCAACTAAGAGAGATAAACGGGCTAGTCAGGTTCTTCTTTCTGATTCTGAGATAGGTCCTATTAGCGCTCGTTGGTTTTCTTAACCACTCTCAGCAAAATGAATAAAGGTATTACCAAATACAGAGGGACTGATAAGGGAGCGTCCGCAGGAGCAAGCGAGCACCCTCCTCCACTTGTTGATGACTTCTCTCCACACAACGTGCCATTTATATCGCACTGTGGAATAATTTTTCTCTCACGTTGTTTTTCGTTTAATTTAAATACTTCGTTATCTGTCTTGGCATTCGCCGTACAACCACATATCTGGCTCGCGCAACAGCTGCACCCTACTTCTTCCTCCAACTTTATGATTTCAGATACTTCACAGTTCTCGAGCCCTGAGCACGCCTCCGCCACTAACCCCCTATCTTCGCATGTAGAGGTACAAAGGGTCGCATCGCATGTAAATCCTAATTCAATACCCATGCCGTTCTGACAATCCGAGTATTCCTGACACACCTCTTCACAATCCACATCAGCAGGTGGAGGGGGAATAATATCCCGAGTCAAAAGGGGACATCCTCCCGCGTCGACGGGGGCGTCCGGAATGCAGCCGGGTGGTGAGGGGAATGTCATCCCGCCCTGATTGGGATTGAAAGCGGCAGACCACACGAAATCGGGTCCTATATCGCAGGTTTGATCATTTAGCCCCACCTGATATGGTCCGTCAAAGGTTGGGCAAAGGCAATCGACTATTCCCTCTTCATCTGTCTTGATGCAAGGAGCCGTCATACAGCCCGCATAAAGAGCCTGAGGGCAATTTGTCTGACCGATAAACTGCTCGGGTATACACTCAAAGCTGAAGGCGGAAATGCTGTCGGCGCCTGGAATGAACTCGCCGCGGTTTATAGATTCGCAAACGGGCGCCTGATTGGTTTCTTGACACATTATTCCTTCTACACCACATTTGGCTACGGTCTCGAGGTAGATTTCCTTATCCAAAATAGCGTTTATATCGACAAAGTACTTTCCATAGGCAAATTCAAAGCATTTGCAGTTAGCAAACTTCCCGTCTTCCGTTATCACGCAGGGAAGGGGAGGGTCCCCCGAATCCGGTCCCGAATAATAACATAGCGCGAAGGGGCCTCCTTTACACGGAAGGAAATTTGGTGGAACCAGGACTATGTCAGCATATGCAGGGCCGAAAGGGGTTGTCATCAAATCGTTTGGGATGAAGGGTGGGAAGTCGCCGATTTGACCATCTTGGCTTCGCGCAACCAACGAAAAAAGCATATGAATCAACAATAGACAACTGAGGATAGCAATTTTCTTTATCATACATCTACACCTCTCTTGGACATGATTTCTCTGCTAATGGGACAAGAATAAACTATATTAAATTACGAAATGATTTTTGAAACGTTGACACAAATTATTTGATAAGATTTTGATCCTGTCAAATTATTCCAATTGTTACAGTGAATCACTCAAGACTACTTTGCACTTAGAGACTAATTTGCTTGAGGTGCGGGAATTAACTTCAAGGTCCTATTAAATGAGTCGTTGAGCAAATACGTATGGGATAAGAGAAAGAAATCTAACTTTCGGGCTGAGAAGATGATTATCTACACTTGATTCTGTCCTAGAGTGCCCACGCTCGCACCCTACGGTATTGATTTATGGCATGATGCTGAAATAAACTATAGACCATGAAAGAAAAATTATTACTGGCTATTAAATATGCGAATGAAGGGGATTGGGATGAAGCTCATAAGACAGTGCAGTCTATAGAGAATATCTATGCTTACTGGATACACGCAAACCTTCACAGGGAAGAGGGGGATATATCAAATTCAAGATACTGGTATTCCAGAGCAAATAAGGAATTTACAGAAATTGATTTAAAAGAAGAGAGGGAGATAATTAAAAAAGAGATAGAAGCGAAACTCAATTAAGAGATCCTTCTCCGATTCGGGATCCTGTCCATTATAATCGAATTCTTATGTTTAATAATAGACCCAGAAAATTAATAGGACAGGAAAAGAAATTTTACAGGTGGAGGTGAGATTTGATTCAATATTTACGGGGTGTCCTCCTTTTTCCTCTGTGTGGATATGTATTTAATAACTTTGATTGAAAACGCTTGCATGAATTGTATAATTGGGAGGCTATTCTACAATCCCAGATTCTTAGGAGGCTGTCCGGCAATTATGGATGGTCTAAATTTGCCCTCTCAGAATGTCCCAGGATCAACGATTGGCAATCTGAGAGCGGTTTTGCTGCTACCCCTAAACGCGGTTTTTGTGTTTACACGACAGCCTCCCGACTTACGGGATAGCGGTATGAAAGCCATAATAATATAAAACCGATAACAGGAATAATAATATCTGAGGGCAGGACCAGTCCCACGTTTCCGGGCGAGAAATTATGGGCAACTCTCATTTGATAAATGTGACCACCTGCAGCTCCCAAGGAGAACACGGCCGGTGGAATCAACGTGGCCATTCGAAATGGAAAACTTCTACGAAAAGCCATCACGCCCACAATTCCAATCCCGAGGCTGGCAAAGCCAACCTCCGCCTGGAATGGGCTTTGCTGCCACCCGATAAAGCTTGCCGCCATCTCGCCAAAGAAGACATGCATAACGAAGTTATAAAGATTGTTTATGCCGACTGTGATGAGCATATAGTAAGAGAAAAATGCCTCGACAACCTCATCGGTATTAAGCGGTCTTGGTCTATTTATCAGCGACAATAATGCCGCAATAAAGCCTATGATTAAAAAAGTGAGAAAATAATTGCTTATAACACTTGTAATTAAAGTTTCCATTGCTCCTCCTTTTTGCTGAATCTATATAATAAAAAATTCATGTTATAATATTTTTCAATTAAAAACACTCTTTAAATTACTGAAACATAGAAAATACATCACGCTTCCATACTCGCATAATTTTCAATTAGTTTCAACGTTAATATTTATTCGCTCGAATCGCAATTCAATAGTAATCTGCTGATGCTAACTCTAATTAACTATTTGTCTATTTAAGGAATATATGATTTTCTTTTATCATATTTCTCAATCACAATACTAGGAGGTTTTATGAAATTGAGAGTTTCAGCCCATGTAATTTTTGTTTCTATATTCATTCTAGCATTGACATTATTTGGAAACCGTGAATTGTTGGCCGGAGATATAAAAGGAAGTTCAGATCATCCTATGTTAAAGAGGTATGAGGGCTCTGAGATCAAGAAATATGATCAACGCGAGTTTGATGAGTACGTCCTGATTTTAGGGGAAGTTGTGAATGCCCCGGGTGAGCCGAACAATGTAAGAGTCACAAAGAGTGAGAAACTGGAGGGTAAAGTCACGAAGATTTCATACGAGATCCCTGAGGACCGGTCAAGTTTAGAGGTTCTTAGAAATTATGAGAACGAACTTAAGAGTGCCGGATTTGAAATCTTGTTCGCATGCAGTAACAAGGATTGCGGTGGAAGAGCCTTTAATCATACGGTTGTTCCATACGATACGATGTTTGGGGATAATTACTACGATCAAAGGTATATCGCTGCAAAGCTCTCGAGAGAAGAACGTGATGTATACACGTCTGTTTATGTAATCAAGAACACGACTGGTGGAGGCCGAACTAAAAATTACATTTATACTCAGGTAGACGTCATCGAGCTAGTGCCTATGCAGGAACAGATGGTTAAGATTGATGCAGAGGAAATGGCGAAAGAGATTATGTCGTCTGGCAGTGTGTCAATCTATGGTATCTATTTTGACTTTGATAAAGCTGACATAAAACCCGAGTCTGAACCCACAATCGCAGAAATTGCAAAATTTTTAAAAAAGGAGCCGGATCTCAAGGTATTTATCGTTGGGCATACTGACAATGAGGGCAGTTTGGAATACAACATAAATCTGTCTAAGAAGCGAGCAAAATCGGTTGTAAGCAGGTTAATAAATGATCATGGAATTGAACCCTCGAGGCTTACACCCGAAGGGCTTGGATTTCTTGCTCCCGTTGCTTCAAACCGGACGGAAGAGGGTAGAGCAAAGAATAGAAGAGTAGAGCTTGTAGAGTTTTAATAGCCTTTATTTTAAGACTTCGCCCATTCTAACGCCTTTTCCTGATCTTCAAAAGAAAAGCACCTTACCTCAATGTTCGGAAATATTCTATCCGCAAGAGCGGCAACCTTTTTCATCCATTCCTTGTCTGTAACGACGGCCTTTTTGTCAAAATCGCTAAAGTGTTTGATTCCCAATTTAAGGTCTTTAAATAAGGCTTCTAGAGAAATTCCCTCCAGCTTTATTACTTCGACATAGATTCTTAGTTTTTTATTTTTTACAAACTTATCTTCGATATAGTTTGCAATCCTTTCTATATCTTCGGTGTTTATCTTGCCATCTATCCTGCAACCGATGAGATTGTCTGCATTGGTAGGAATTAATTCTATCATTGAATCTTATCCTCTTTGATCTTCCTAATATTATATTAACCGACCGCATAACTAAACCAATTAAATAGAAAAAAGACGAAGTCTACTTTAATCAGTGAATTCCCTGTAGCTTGCTACTGGGTTTCCCGTTACCCGTCATTGCGAGCGTTAGCGAGGCAATCTGCTGGGTTAATCCTATAATGGAATGGATAATCAAACGCTCTGCCAATGCCGAAGGAGATTGCTTCGAGACTTTTTAAGTCTCTCGCAATTGTAGATGTTTTGGATTTCGTGGACAAAATCCAAAAAATAATAGATTTTCTGGAAATTTACTCATCCGTCATCCTCGAATGTTCCCCCGTCATAATCATGCGGGGACAAGCTTAATCGGGGATCCATTGTTTAATTTTTTATTTTCTTTGTCTTGATACAAAGAAACAAAAATCAAGGGCTGACAATAAACGCTTTCGTATCGAGCGAATACGAGATGTCTAGTACTATAATTAGTTCTCTCAGTCACGGAGGCTGTACTGAGCTACGTCGAAGTATTCCTTCGAGATGACAGGAATGATTGTCACTTTTTTTAACGCTTCCGGAATTGATTTTGGCAATTTTTTGAATGCCCATTTAAAATCTCAGATACTGCCCCCGAATTATCTAACATCTACAGCAATGGCAGCTGAGATTCTCAGTTTCTATTATGATGCCCTGCAGCTTGCTGAAGGGAGTTTCGTTGTTTCTATAGTTGATTTTATCGGGTTTACTTTTTATATTTTCAGCTAAGAAGATTTCTATTGTGAAATAAATCGATGAAGATAACGGTTTTCTACGATTATATCTGCCCCTTCTCGTTTGTTGGCTCGAAGCGGATGCAACAAATTGGAGCGGAATACGGCATAGAAGTAGAATGGAAGGGTTATGAAATCCACCCGGAGTACTCTCCTCAGGGGAGAAAACGACGACAGACATTAAGGGCCATAAGGACGGCAGAGTCTTTACAAAGCGTGATGGAGGAGGAAGCGATAAAATTTAAACTTCCTGGGTTTATAACTAACTCCAGGCTTTGTCTTGAGGCGGCAGAGTTTTCAAAAACAAAGGGTAAGTTTATCGAGTTTCACAACCTGTGTTATGAGTCTTATTTCCTTGAAAGAAAAAATATAGGAGACAAAGATACCGTACTCGAAATAGGCACTAAGGTTGGAATTGACAGGGATGAATTGGAGATTAATCTGAAAAATGGAGAAATGGCAAAAATTCTTGGGTCCTATAGAAGGGATGCTCAAAAGATTGACGTGCTGGGGGTACCCACAGTTGTCTTCAATGACTTTAGGGTTCACGGTGTCCAGAGCGTTGTAACCTACAGGTCTATTATAGCTAAGTTTTCAAATTAGCTATATGGATTTTGTCTTGACAATCAAGGGGTGTTTGGTAGAATTTCACCTTTGCATTTTTTCCGGGGATTGTTGCGAATGAAAACATATATGGCAAGGGATGTGGATATTAAAAAGAAATGGCATATTGTTGATGCTGATGGAAAAACTGTCGGCAGGCTCGCAACAAAGGTGGCTATGACCCTGATGGGTAAGGACAAACCACAGTTCACACCCCACGCTGATAGTGGAGATTTCGTAATTGTGGTAAATGCGGAAAAGGTGAATTTTACCGGAAAAAAATGGAATCAAAAAACGTATTACAGGCACAGTGGTTATCCAGGTGGTCTTAAATCAATCACAGCAGAAAATTTACTAAAAATGAAGCCCGAGGAAATAATCAGAAAGGCTGTATGGGGTATGCTTCCGAAAAATAAGTGGCAGGACAGGTTAATAAAGAGGTTGAAAATCTATACGGGAAACGCTCATCCACATAAAGCTCAGGAGCCTGAAGTGTTGGAGGTATAAATAACAGATGGCTGAAATTAACTATCATGGAACTGGGAGAAGAAAAACATCGGTGGCCAGGGTATGGCTACGTTCCGGAGAGGGGAAAATTTTGGTTAACGACAAGCCATTTGATGAATACTTTCCGAGAGATGCCTGGAGAAGTAACGTTTTGGAACCCCTGCAATTAACGCAAACACTCGACAAATATGATGTTCTGGTGGATGTGAAGGGTGGCGGACTCACCGGTCAGGCTGGTGCCGTGAGACATGGTATTGCCAGGGCTCTAATCCAGGTCGGTGACTCTTTGAAAAAGCCACTGAAGTCTGCAGGTCTTCTGCGAAGAGATCCCAGAATGGTCGAAAGAAAAAAATATGGTAAGCGAAAGGCACGGAGAGGTCAGCAGTTCTCTAAGAGGTAGTTCCTCCATTGCCAACCAAAAGCCGGAATACCAGACTTAAGAAGAAAAAGGTCATTGGCTCTCCCAATGGGAGACTCGGGGTTTTGCTCCCCGGTATGGGTGGTGCTGTAAGTACTACCTTTATTGCCGGGATTGAAGCAATAAAAAGGGGAATTGGAAAGCCAATAGGTTCACTCACTCAATTAGGAACGATAAGACTCGGTAAGAGGACTGAAAGGAAGGTTCCTCTCATCAAAGAATTCATCCCTTTAGCAGATATATCTAATATAGCATTCGGTGGATGGGACATATTCAACGACAACATATACGAAGCAGCAATTAAAGCGGGCGTGCTTGAGGTCGGGCCTTCTAGATGACTTGCGAGCAGTTCTAGAGGATATTGAGCCTATGCCGGCAGTGTTCGATAAGAAGTTTGTTAAGAGACTCAACGGCAAGAACTTAAAGAAGGGGAAGACCAAAATGGATCTTGCCGAACAAATCATAGAAGATATATCAAATTTTAGTAAGCTGAATAAGCTCGATCGGATGGTAATGGTATGGTGTGGTAGCACCGAAACATATATTGAGTCTTCTGCGGTTCATCAATCTATCAGGAGTTTTGAAATGGGGTTAAAGGATAATCATCCGCATATAGCCCCTAGCATGATTTATGCATACGCGGCAATAAAAAGTGGCGTGCCATATGCAAATGGGGCTCCAAACCTTTCGGCGGACATACCGGCGCTGATTGAGCTTGCAAAAGTAAAGAAGGTTCCTATAGCTGGCAAGGACTTCAAAACAGGCCAAACTCTAATGAAGACGATCTTGGCACCAGGGCTCAAGAGTAGAATGATAGGCGTTAACGGTTGGTTTTCAACCAATATACTCGGAAATAGAGACGGTGAGGTTCTCGATGATCCCTACTCATTTAAGACTAAAGAGGTCAGCAAACTGGGTGTACTAGAGTACATTCTTCAACCGGAATTATACCCTGATCTGTATTCAGACTACTACCATAAGGTAAGAATCAATTACTATCCGCCGAGAGGCGACGAGAAAGAGGCTTGGGATAATATAGATATATTTGGATGGCTTGGGTATCCAATGCAGATTAAGGTCAATTTTCTTTGTCGTGACAGTATCCTCGCTGCCCCTATAGTCCTTGATTTAGTGCTCTTTATGGATCTTGCTCAAAGAGCGTATTTATACGGCATTCAGGAATGGCTCTCTTTTTATTTCAAGAGTCCTATGGTCGGGGAAAACCTCTATCCCGAGCATGACCTGTTTATACAGCTCATGAAGTTAAAAAATACCCTCCGCTATCTCAAGGGCGAGGAGTTAATTACCCACCTTGGGCTCGACTATTATAACCTCATGTGAATTTTTGACTGGTTAGGTCGTCACGATCCACTTATTAATATACAAGGACAGGCTTGCTCGTGACCATAGATCATCCCACCAGCAACCCTTCGCCTAAGCCTGTCGTAAGCCCTGTGCAACGGCCCAGGACAGGGACTGATGGTTTACCGTAATTGCTGTGTAAACATTCAGGTTTCCAATTCCAAATGTTTTGTCGATACCGGGTTGGAAAACCCCGCCTATCGTAATTGATGACAATATTATTTATCATGGATAGTCGGGACTTTCCAGTCCCGATTAAATCTAGTCCAAATGCATCGGCGACCTTTTGGTCGTCGTTTTTGGAGGACTGGAGTTCTCCACTACATCTATGTGATAGTACTCAATACCCTTTATACCCACCAGCAAGACTGGTGGGCTTATATGTTATGCTTCCCAAAGACCAACTTGGAGAGAGGACCCTGGTGGGCTTGTGGCCTGACCACTTTGGGTAGTTATGTCCCTCTCCAAGCTAATCATGCTCTAAGTTCCATAGTGTTACGTTCCTGGAGAACCCATATAAGAATAACAGAGCATCGAGGTCATTTAAAATCTAATTAATAAGGAGGCATAGATATGCTTTACTGTGGTATTGACTGGTCTTGGGAGCAATTAACTTTGTTCATCATAGATGACAAAGGTAATCCGATTAAAGATTTTGTAATCAACAATGATCTCGATGGCTTCATGTATGCCCTTTCCACTATTCGTCACCTGTGTAAAGAGCACGAGATCATCTTCGCCATTGAGACCTCTAATCAAAGGGTTATAGACTTTTTAATCAGCTACGACTACAAGGTCTATCTAATAAATTCCAACTCTATGGATAAGTTCAGAAAGAGGTATAAGACTTCAGGTGTAAAAAGCGATAGTTTCGACGCATTTGTTATAGCAAATGTCTTGCGCACAGACATAAGTACTTTGAATGCAGTCACTGCAGACGATCAACTCACCCAAGAGCTCGGAATCGTTCTAAGGGATAGAGAATCACTCGTTGAACTTAAGACGAAACTATCGAATCAGCTCAGAGATTCTCTGCGACAATATTTTCCACAGGCCCTCAATCTATTCAATGATATATCTTGTATTGTGTCTCTGCAGTTCTTAGAGGCTTTTCCCACACACTGTGATGCTCAGAAGGCTACAAAGAAACAAATACAATCAGTTCTTAGAGAAAATGGCTATTATTCTGAGAAGAAATTGCGAGAGATAACCCGAGTCCTAAGGAAAGAGCACTTTCCTCCAAGAGCCAACTTAATAAGGGCTGAGAAAGAATTTACACTTTTCCTTGTATCCATGATTAAACCACTAATACGGCAGATTAAGGTTACCCGTGTGTGGGTCGACAAGGGATCCTTGGGATAGCCCAGCATCAGAAATAGCTAGAAGCGGCATTTCAACAGATAGACTATTTTTTCAAAACTCCCATTTCTTAAAAGAGGGCGTATATCCTCGGGCGTTAGGGGGGTTGATTCTTAGGCTCTCTTGACGTTTGCCTTCACCTCTGCTAATTTCAGCCTTCTTTCTATCTCCTTGAATTCCTTATTGCCACCACCAAAGTCTTTGAGTTCCTCTAAAATGGATTCGGCTTCTCTTCTTGCCGCCTCGGGATCGATTTCTTCGGATTTTAAGACATTATCTGTTAACACATTGACCCTATCGTCTGATACCTCTGCTATTCCACTGTCAATGATCATAGATTTTCCCGCTCCATTAATTTTGTAGGTAAGCTCCCCTGGCATCAGTGTGGTTATAAAAGGACAGTGTCCTGGGAGTACTCCGAACTCCCCTGAATCACCAGGGGCAACAACCTCATCCACCTCTTCATCTATTACCAGCTTTGAAGGGGTGATCACCCTGAGATTTAGTGTGTCTGCCAATTTAAATATCTCCCTTCAAACTCATCCAGTCAGTAAACATAGACATGTGTGCATAATAGCAATTACCGAATTCATTAGTCGGGTACAATTACTTCTTTAAAATCTGGATCCCCAGTAACTGTGTCTGTGAATCATAACCTTTGAATTATCTTGAAAAGAACTCCTTAGCCTTTGCTTTTACCTCTTCTAGGTTGCCCACCATATAGAACGCCTGCTCGGGTACTTCATCCATATTTCCAGAAATAACTTCTTTGAATGCCTGTATTGTCTCATTTGTTGTTACGTACTTACCAGGGGTACCGGTGAATTGCTCAGCTACATTGAACGGCTGAGCGAGCAATCTCTGAATTTTCCTCGCTCGCGCAACAATTAGCTTATCGTCCTCAGAAAGTTCATCCATACCTAGAATCGCTATTATCTCCTGCAATTGTTTGTATCGCTGTAACACTTCCTGTACCTCTCGGGCCACGTCGTAATGTTCCTGACCGACGACCCGAGGATCCAGTATTCGTGATGTTGAATCAAGTGGATCCACAGCAGGGTAGATTCCAAGCTCTGCGAGTTGACGAGAGAGTACAATGGTACCGTCAAGGTGAGCAAATGTAGTCGCGGGGGCCGGGTCGGTAAGATCGTCAGCAGGTACGTAAATTGCCTGCACCGATGTTATAGAGCCCTTTATGGTCGATGTGATTCTCTCTTCAAGCTCTCCGAGGTCGGTTGCCAATGTTGGTTGGTACCCGACAGCCGATGGAATTCTTCCGAGCAGTGCCGAAACCTCTGAACCCGCCTGTGTAAACCTGAATATATTGTCAATAAATAGAAGCACGTCCTGTCCCTGATCGTCTCTGAAGTACTCTGCTAGGGTGAGAGCCGTCAGGCCGACTCTTGCCCTTGCCCCAGGGGGTTCATTCATCTGACCGAAGACCATCCCGGTGTTTCCTATTACTCCGGACTCCTTCATCTCTACCCATAGATCGTTTCCCTCACGGGTTCTTTCGCCTACCCCTCCAAATACAGAGACACCTCCATATTCTTTTCCAACATTGTGAATCAATTCCATCAACAATACTGTCTTACCGACGCCAGCACCACCAAATAGTCCAATCTTACCCCCCTTGAGGAATGGTGCTAGCAGGTCGATTACCTTAATTCCGGTCTCAAACAGGTCGAGTTTTGTACTTTGCTCGACAAACTCTGGTGCGGGTCGATGGATTGGCCAGCGCTCGCTCGTTTCAATCGGACCCGCCTCGTCGATTGGCTCGCCGATGACATTCATGAGTCTTCCCAGCGCTTCTTTACCGACCGGGATTGTAATGTCTTTACCCGTATTTAGTGCATCTTCACCTCTTTTGATACCTTCAGTTGAATCCATCGCTATGCATCGTACTCGCTTTCCCCCAAGCTGTTGGGCAACCTCAAGGACTAAATTCCACTGCTGATCATTCAGGAGCGGGTTTGTGAGTTTTATCGCGGTGTAGATTAGAGGTAATTCCCCTTCCTTAAATTCAATATCAACAACGGGTCCCATGATTTGAACGACCTTTCCAAAGTTATTCCCGCTTGCTTCCATTCTATTCCGAACCTCCTTTACTTAATGCTTCGGTGCCGTTTACAATGTCCATTAGCTCTTTTGTAATTTGAGCTTGTCTTGTTTTATTAAACAAGAGGGTAAGCTTTCTTATGACTTCATCTGCATTGCTTGTTGCGTTTTCCATTGCGGTCATTCGAGCGGCATGCTCGCTTGTGATTGATTCATGCATAGCCCTTTCCACACTGACCTCGAGGTACTTGGGCAGGAAATAATCCAGAACCTCCTTTTTCGTGGGTTCATATAAATAATCTATGGGCTTTGAATCCGAGTCTATTTGTTCGGGTTCGATTGGTAAGAGTTTATTGAAGGTAATGACTTGCGAGATGGCTGATCTAAAGTAGTTAAATATGAGTATAACCTCATCGCTCTCACCCTTAATAAACTCTTTGGTCAATTCAGCAGAAATTTCCTTCGAAATTGAGAGAAAATTCTTCTCACCAATTCCTATAAAGCTCTTTGAAACAGGATATTCCCTCTTTCGTAAATGATCTCTGCCCCTCCTACCAAGAAAACTGAAGATCACGCGATCGTAAGCTTTAGCGTCTGTTACCAAATATGTGTCGAGTTTTCTAATAATATTGCTGTTAAAACTACCACAGAGCCCCCTGTCTGATGTCATAAACACAAGATGAAGCTTTTTTCGTTCATCTGGCCTTCTCAATAATGGATGGGAGTCCGGTTCGGTTCTACTAGCCAGACTCATAGCGATTTCTCGGAAGGCCTCTGAGTATGGACGATATGAAAGGAGTAGACTCTGTGCCCTCTGTAGCTTTACGGCGGATATAAGCTTCATCACGCTCATTATCCTCCGTGTTCCCTTGACGCTACTGATTTTTGTCCTTATCTGCTTTAAGCTAGGCATTGAAATTTATCCTTTTTCGAGAACGAATGAAAAATCTTCCCAGAACACTATTTAAATTCTCCTAGTTGATCTCTTAATTGCTGCAGTGCCTTTTTGATCTTATCCGCGAGATCATCGTTAATTTCCTTCGTTTTCTTTATCGCTTCCAGGATGTCCTTGTGTTTTGTTTCCATGAATATGTACAGCTCTTTTTCATAATCCTTAACCTTTTCCACAGGGTAATCGTCAACAAAACCATTAGTTACCGCATAAATAATAAGTATCTGTTTTTCAACCGGCAAAGGATCATACTGACCTTGCTTTAAAGCCTCTACAAGCCTGCTACCGCGCGCAAGTTGAGCTTGTGTAATTTTGTCGAGATCGGAAGCGAACTGAGAGAATGCTTCGACCTCCCTGAATTGGGCGAGCTCTAATCTTAGGGTTCCAGCAACTCGTTTCATGGCACGAATTTGAGCCGAACCCCCTACACGCGAGACCGAGAGCCCCACATTGATAGCCGGTCTGACACCTGAATAGAATAGATCACTCTCAAGGTAAATCTGCCCGTCGGTAATTGATATTACATTTGTTGGAATGTAGGCGGAAACATCTCCGGCCTGAGTCTCGATTACTGGAAGGGCGGTGAGAGAGCCGCCTCCATTCTCATCTCTCATTTTTGCGGCCCGTTCAAGCAGCCTTGAATGAAGATAAAAAACATCACCCGGGTAAGCCTCTCTGCCAGGTGGTCGTCTCAGAAGAAGCGAGATCTGTCTGTAAGCCCATGCATGTTTAGTCAGATCGTCGTATATTACCAGCGCATGCTTTCCATTGTCGCGGAAGTGCTCGCCAAGGGCGCAGCCTGTATACGGTGCGATGAACTGAAATGGTGCTGGGTCGCTTGCTGTCGCCGCAACTACGGTTGTATACGCCATAGCGCCATGCTCCTTTAATTTGTCCACAACCTGGGCAACGGTTGACTGTTTCTGTCCAATCGCGACATAAATGCAATAAACATCCTCGCCCTTTTGGTTAATTATGGTATCTACAGCAATGGCTGTTTTCCCGGTTTGTCGGTCTCCGAGTATTAATTCCCTCTGGCCTCTTCCTATTGGGATCATTGAATCAATTGCTTTGAGACCCGTTTGCAATGGCTCTCGGACAGACTGGCGATAGACAACACCCGGGGCTTTTAGTTCTACGTGTCTATTCTCTTCAGATTGGATCTCTCCTTTTCCATCTATTGGCTGACCGAGGGCATTTACAACTCTGCCCTTCATATCTTCACCTACCGGAACGTCGGCAACCCTACCAGTACGCCTTACAATTTGGCCTTCACTAACTTCGGTATCCTCTCCAAAAATCGCTATACCGACATTGTCTTCTTCGAGGTTTAATACAAGACCCATCATCCCACTTTGGAATTCCACTAGTTCCCCGGCCATGGCTTGATCTAGCCCGTAGGCTCGGGCTATGCCATCACCTACGGAAATTATAGTTCCCACTTCGGAGGTTTCTATTCTCTTCTCATACCCCTTCAGCCTGCTTCTTAATATTTCCCCAATGTCTTCTATCCTTAATTCTTCCATCTCTCTTGCTCCTTAACTACTAACGATCCTCACGGTAATGTTAGGACTTCTCGTATTCTCTCTAGCTGGGTCTTAATGCTACCATCAAACACCCTATCTTCAACCTTCACAATAATCCCACCTATTATAGTGGGATCGATTTTGACCTCTATTTCGATCTCTTCGCCGGTTAACTTTTCCAAACCTTCCGTGATTTTTTTTAAATCCGAATCTGATGGATTTTCCCCAAATGTTATTTCAGCTCGGCTTGTCCCGGAGGCCTTCCTAAGTCTTCTCTCGATTGACTGTTTTGATTTCAAAAGTGTTTTGAATTTATCTAACTCGATAGCCAGACTTACAAAATTCGTGACGAGTTTATCGAATCCGGCCTTTTCGCCGAGATCATCTATAATTGCGATTCTTTCCGAAGTCTCATAAGCTGAACTTCCCAAGATCTTTTTCAGCGTCTCGTCAGCAGCTATTATATTATAAAACGATACCATATCATTTGTCACTTTTTTGGTCTTGTTCTCTCCCTCTGCTGTTTCAATCAATGCTTCGACTAGATCCCTTAATGTTGCGACTGATGCCATTTTTCTTCGTCCATCCTCTTTACAAAATTTTCGATGATTTTATCCTTGTCTGAAGGGCTTAAGTGCTGTTTTATCAAGTCTTTGGCAATATCAAGGGCCAATTTAATTGCTTCGGATTGAATCGCGCGTCGTGCTCTGGCAGATTCGAGCTCTATGGATTCTCGGGCTTCTGCCCTGATCTTCTCAGATGCTAACGCCGCCTGCTTTAATATTTCTTTCCTCTCAACCTCCCCTTGTTCTTGAATCGATTCTTTTAATGATTTAATTTCTGCATCCAAACGTTTTAATTTCTCTTCGTATTCGGCATGAATCTTTTTTGCCTCAGCGATTGCCTTTTGTGCATCATCAATTTCATTTCCTATGATGCCTCTTCTTTCAATCAGGAAATTCTTTACGGGTTGTTTAAGGTAATAGACAAGGACTAAAAGTAAAATGGTTAGGTTGACTGCTTGATAAGTTACATCCCTCCAATTAAAAGTATGCACTTCATCAGTTGCAACCGTAATTATTAAATTGAGTAAATCAATGTGCATAAAATTTATAGCTCCTTTTCCAGGATTCGTGAGGCCACGTTCCTCCCGAGGGATTTTATCTCAGGCTCAATACTCCTCTCCTTCTCTAACTTTTCCGATTCTAGCTTATTCTTTGCTTCGTTTAGCAGCTTTTGAGCTTGATCCCTGGCCTTCTTTATAATTTCATCTGCTGCTTTATTGGCATCATTCCTGATTTTATTCCTTTCCTCCGAGGCTTCTGACCTTGCCTCATCTAGCTTAGCGTTATATTCATCTATTATCTGGTCTATTCTTTTTCTCAGCTCGTTTGCCTCTTTGATGGCCCCGGTAGTTAGTTGTTCTCGTTTATCAACAAGCTGAAAAAGTGGCTTGAATAGAATGGAGTTCAAAATGAAGATGGCTGCTACAAAAATAACTATTTGGAATATAACGATTTTGTCAATTTTCAGTATATCCTCGGCTGCGATTGCATCTGTGTAAGTAATCTGGAATACGATAGAAACTAGGAATATAATCAATTTAATCTTTTTCAATTTGTAACCCTCATACAGTATTTGGATTAGCTTTCTGAGATGGTTTTTCCTTCTCAGAGAATGCGATTTTAAGTAGTGGAGGAGCAATAAAAGTTGTGAGCATGACCATGACTGTGACCGCAGAAAAAAGCCTTGTATCGAAAACGCCGGATACAAGACCCATCTGAGCAAATATGAGTCCAACCTCTCCCCTGGGAATCATGCCAATGCCTATTACACTTTTTTTTATGCCTTTCTTGAACACCGTCCAACCGCTTACGAATTTCCCAAATACCGCCACTGTGAATAGTACCAGCGCAATCAATAAAATCGGTAGATTGGCTTTAACAAATGGATTAAAAATGCGAACATCTACAGCCGCGCCAACCATAATGAAGAAAATAGGAGTGAATACATCGGAAACAGGTTTCAGGCGATCTTCAATGGTTTTGAACTGGTTTGTTTTTGCAAGAACCAATCCCGCTGCGAATGCCCCTACGATCGGCGCAAGTCCTACCAGGCTGGCCAAGACTGCAAATATAAAGGCGAAGGAAAGCGCACTTAACAGGAGTACTCCACGAACCTGCATCTTTTCTATTAGATTAAATAGCTTACCTGAAGCTAGATTGCCGATTAATATAGCGACGAAAAGAAACCCAAATGATTTTAGTGTAGCAATAAGAAGGCTGGCGACAGATATTCCGGTATCCAATCCTTCTTTGGTAGTTTCAATGAGTCCACTTACGATTCCTAGGATAATCAAGCCGAGAATATCATCGATTACGGCGGCTCCCAGTATTATACGTGCCTCTTCAGTCTGTAAGCGATTTAAATCGGATAGCACCCTCGCGGTGATTCCCACGCTGGTCGCTGTAAGGGTTGCTCCGGCGGTTATCGCTATGACCGTAGTAAACATTGGATTGATCTCACCAAGAAGCCCAGCCCTTTCGAATGCAAGAACGCTTATAAATCCAAGGACAAAAGGGACTACGACTCCCACGAGTGCGACGACGCTTGAGGTTACACCTAATCTGAGTAAATCATTGAGGTCGGTCTCAAGACCAATTTCAAATAGTAGTATCGCAACTCCAACTTCTGCAAGAAGGTGGAATGTTATATATCCTGCCTCGCTAGGAATTGAGGGAATCAGTGCTAGGACGCTCCCTCCAATGACTATTCCGGCCGTTAACTCGCCTAGTACCGCAGGTTGCTTGATTCTCTCTGCAATTTCTCCAAATACCTTGGAAGTGACAAGAACTATTGCGAATGCGAGAAGGAACTTCTCCACTGGAAATGAACCTGCTTCATCTAAGCTCATCTGCTATTAATGTAACCTCGGGGTAGTAAATCTAAAAAGCCTAATCTTCTAACATGAAAACAGGTACCTGTCAAACCAAATGATAGGTGAGCGATGGGGTTTATGAGCGCATAACAGGTGGTCTCTGACTCAGACATAATCAAAAATAGTTTGACATCAGGTACAAACAAACTCAGAATGTTTTTATTAGAACAGAAACCCTCGTCATCTGCAATAGGTTGAGGAACGCCGGGCTATTATTTTAATATTGCTTTTCGAATGGCTCTTGATGCTAGCCTATTAAGAATAGACAAATGAGAAATAAGTCAGGCGACCTCTTCCTCGCATCCCCCTTCTTTGATGATCTTCTCAATTTCATATGCCGCAGCTATGCTCGCAGTACTTCCTATTACCTGGTACACCGGTGGTAGCAGACACTCACGTTCGTGTTTAATGTTTTCACCGTTTTTCACCAACGGTAAGCTTATGAACTCCATTCCTTTCGTATTAAGATTCTCAAATTCATTTTTAGTTTTATTCAGTCTTATAAAGGCTCCAGCCATTTTCGCGGCTACAAGATAAAGCACTGTCTCTCCAACAAATTTTGATTCGACTACAAAAGATGTTGGAATTCCCTCCTGGATTACCACATCCCTTACTGGCTTACCTCCTTTTGTAACTTTCATTCTCTTTCTTCCTTCAGCGTTTAGCTTTCTCAGATCATCTCCGTTCGAAACATTGATTACGGCCATTCCATAGGTTCCAGAATTACTCTTTACGAAAAAGAACGGATCTTGATCAATTCTTCTCTCTCTGTATTCCGCTGTGAGTTCTTTCTTCATTGTATCTACTTTTGTTGCGACCCGTTCGCGGTCTTGTGGTTCATCAAAGTCTATTCCCTCTTGGAGAACTGTTTCAATCGTGAATACCCAAGGGTCTAGTCCCAGGATCTGTGCCAGTTCAGATACAAGTCTATTATAGAACTCGAAATGAACGTTCTTTTTTCTGGTATGCCAACCTATCTCTATCGGAGGCTCAACGGGCTGCAGTATGTCCCTCAGTGTCTTTGGGCACCTAGATGAGAAATCATTATTAATAAGGATCAGATCTGGAACATAGTTTGGTATGATAGCCTTATGGCCTTCACTTATAACTTTATACGCCGTGAGACGCTTACCGCTTATCGCTTTAAACTCGGCTTGATCTAGATGAAACTCTTCACTTACGATTCCGATCTTCACACTGAACCCTACGTTTTCCAGCATTGATTGGATTACATGTATATTTTCCCAATAGTATGGATTTCTAGTGTTGAGTTCCGGGACGATGAGTATTTTGCTCACCTTAGGATATTTAGTGGAAAAATGCTGTTTGAATAGATTGGCGGTGCGTATTCTACAGTATGCGGATAGATTATTAAAGCCGGCTGGAAAGACATTGGTGTCAACAGGCGCGATTTTGTACTTGGATACTCTTAGATCAACAGATGTATAAAGAGGTACAAGAACTTTATTGGAGTGCTGTTCTGTCCAACTCTGTATTTCGGCTGATCGTTCAGTGATCCTTTCATTAATTTCATCGAGAAATTCCATATCTTAGGTTTTTTCTTTTACTACAAGCGTGCCTGCAATTTTATCATGCCATGTTTGAGACTTTGTATCAAAAAGTGCCCACAGGAATCCAACGAAGAAAAAGGATGCGGAAAAAAAGAAAAAGCCCATCTCGTGAAGGCCTTGACGATATCGATGGAACCTCCATCGTCTCCTATTACCTTGATACCCATAACCATCTTTCCTATTGTTTTTCCCCCGTAGCCCTCAAGGAACACAAAATAACTCGAACAAATTATAATAAGTGAGAAAAAAATAGCGGCTATGAAATTCAGTGAATAGTGAGTGTCGAATATAAAATTGTCGGTGGCAATATAGAACCCTGTTGAAAGAACCAAGGCTGTAATCGAAAAAATCACCACTACATCAATTAATAAGGAAATTGATCGTGTTGAAATGCCCGCTAGATCTGATTTCACTCTGTCCGTATTTCGCGTTTCCTCTTCGTACACTATAGTGGGATCAGTTTCAAGCGTTAAAGCATGATTCGACGGACCAGTGTCGTAATCTAATGATAAAACCTCCTCTGCATTTTTGATCGTTTCCTCTTCTTCGGATTGTTTAACAGCAACTTCTTCTATTTCCCTGAGCTCATCCTCTGCCGATCTTTTTGTTTTAGGCTCGGCATATCTCTTCGAAAGTTCATACGATTTATATAAAGCATCATGCTCCGGTTTAACACCAGTGGAACTACCGCACTTCTTGCATTTTTCAAGAAAATCAAAGCTATTGAAGCCACATTTAGGACACTTCATCTATCAAGAAAGTCGGATTAGTATGATGATTAAACTTAAAAATAGTATGTCTTTAGGCAAAGATATACCCCATTTAGTCTCAACCTTAATACCAAAATCCGTCGGGAAGAGGTGTTGGTAACCAAATAAAGCCGGCTTTCTCTTTTTATAAAAGATCTTGGTTATTGCTCACCCGATAAGCTTGTTTCGATCGCCGATTTTAGCCCTTCTGGATTGGCCCCCGGCACGATAATACCATTCACTACGAACGTAGGAGTGGAGCTTACTCCGATGGAGCGGGCTTCATCTATATCGGCCTGCAGCCGCTTGGCGATATCTGGGGAACCGAGGCATTTGTTGAAATCATTTTCGTTCAGCCCTATTTTCTTGGCAAATCCCTCGAACTCTTCTTTCGAGTTTTCGACTTTGATATCTTTTTGATTTTCAAACAACAGGTCATGAAATTCCCAGAATTTGTCATTTCCCTGTTCGCCGGCGCACAAGGAGGCAATTGCCGCATCCTTAGCCCAATTGTGCATTGGAAGGGGAAGCTGTTTATACATAAGTTTAATTTTCCCGTCATACTCTTGTAATATCGGAGGGAGCATTTGGCTGCCTCGTTGGCAGAAGGGGCACTGAAAATCTGAATATTCAACCACCGTCACGTTTGCCGTCTCTTTACCTCTTACTGGAACATCTTCTAAAGAAATCTTGTTCATCGTTTCTTTTAAAGGATCTACACTAGTATCGATTATTTCGCCAAGAATAATATATTTACTATCCTTGCTGATCAGTAATGGTAACGTTTGAGTTCCCATTGGTACGCTTCCTTTCTTGAGTCCTTCAATTGGCGATTGCTCAAAGTCTTTAGTACTCGCTGGTTCTCCAAGAATAATGTATCGGCCATCATTACTTATGATGAAATTTACATCTCCGGAGCCCCTCGAAGAATTGATTAAGAAACTGCCCTGATTAAATCCTTGAATCGGGCTGTTTTCGTAGCCTTTAACTTCGATTGTTGCATCCAAGGGCATGCGCGATCCCAATCTCTTTTTGAGGAAAGATTGGAGTCTGGCTGTTTCCTCCTTCGATATTTGCTCGGCTTTTACGGCTGGATGGAAAATCATGACTAAACAGAGCAACAATGATGATGATATTAGACTTTTGAACAGCATTCTTTCGCCTCCTCACACTTATTATAGTATGTGTAAATGAATCATTTTGTCGGTTTGGCCTTTAAATCGATTAATTCGCCACCTAGAATCAGATACCTTCCGTCTTTGGTCATGATGATTGGGATCGGGGTACCCGAGCCAGTTTGGATATTTCCTTCCTTCATTCCAAAAGGGACTTCTTGGAATGTTGAAGTATCGACATGTTCTCCCAGAATCAGGTACCTACCGTCTTTAGTCATCATAACGGGGATTGGGATCGTGCCAATTTGGATCTTTCTCTCTCTCATTCCAAATGGTAGATCTTGAAATGTCCTGGTATCAACAGGTTCTCCAAAAATAAGGTATTTCCCATCGTCGCTTATCAGAAACGGGACATCTCCCGATCCCTTCGAGGTTTTTACCTTGAACTGACCTTGTTTGAAACCACTGAGAGCAGTTTTTTCATATCCACTGACCTCAATTGTGGCGTCATCCGGTACAACATTCCCCATCTTTTCCTTAAGGAAGGTTCTAAGTTCATTAGCTTCCTTTGTCGATATGGTCTCGGCATTTATTTTGGGTTGAAATATAAATATAAAGAAGGTTGCTATGACGATCATAGTTACGATAAATTTATGGCGCATTTTTACCCCCTAAAGATTTCACAACGAAGCAATATAACACCATTTAAGGATAAATCAACAAAGTTCGATCATTAAGGAACGGTAGCTTTTAATCCATATTATTAGTGGATATCCTTTGAAAATACCCTTTTAAATATATGGTCGACATATTTCAAGTCGTTTTCGATTTTAAAGCATTCATCTAACTCACCTTCGGACAGATGATTTTTAACATCTTTATCCTTTAAGAGGATCTCACGGAAATGCGACCTGGCGTTCCAGGTTTTAACCGCGTTTTTTTGGATTATTTCGTAAGCCTTTTCTCTTGATAGCCCCTTGTCCACTAGCTTTAACAGGACTTTTTGCGAATGTATTAGCCCACGTGTTAGCTCCAGGTTTCTTTTGATATTTTGGGGGTGAATCTTTATGGAGTCCAATATGTAGGTAAGTCTATTCAGCATAAAATCAAGAAGTATCGTCGCATCTGGTCCTATCACCCTTTCTACCGACGAGTGGCTTATGTCCCGTTCGTGCCATAGTGGAACGTTTTCAAGAGAAGTCAGGCCGTAGGAGCGGACAAGCCTAGCTAGTCCACAGATGTTCTCCGATAGAATTGGATTCCTCTTGTGGGGCATTGCCGAAGAACCCTTCTGGCCTTCGGTGAATGGCTCTTCCAGCTCCTGAAGCTCAGTTTTTTGAAAATGCCTGATGTTTGTCGCTATTTTCTCAACTGATGTTGCCACGATCGAAAGCGTTAGGAAGTAATCTGCATGGATATCACGTTGAACTATTTGCGTAGAGATGCTGGCTGGCTTTAGTTTAAGAAGTTTGCATACATATTTTTCTACCTCTGGAGGAACATTGGCAAAAGTACCGACGGCGCCGGAGATTTTCCCCACACCGATTACATCCCTAGCCCTTTTTAGTCTGTCCAGGTTTCTGCTCATTTCATCATACCAAAGGGCGAAAATGAGACCCAGGGTAGTCGGCTCGGCGTGTATTCCATGAGTCCTTCCAATCATAGGAGTCATCTTATGTCTAAAAGCGAGCCTCTTGAGGACGCCTTTTAAAATTCTTATATCATCGATTAGGAGAGCCGCCGCGTCCGTTAATTGGAGGGCAAATGCCGTGTCTAGAACGTCGGACGAGGTAAGCCCAAGATGCAGGTATCTCGAATTAGCGCCAATATTCTCAGATATACCCGTTAAGAAGGCCAAAACGTCGTGCTTTAAGGTCTTCTCAAGTTCTTGTATTCGCTCAACATCAATTTTAGCACGTTTACTGATTGTATTAGTTGCCTCTTTTGGAATACGACCGTATTTCGACCAAGCTTTGCAAACCGCAATCTCAACACGAAGCCATTGCCGAAATTTGGCTTCTTCAGTCCATATCTTCGACATTTCCTTACGTGAATATCTCGATATCAAATTATTAAAACCTCCCCTAAGTTTTTTCTAGGGGCGATCGATATGCCTATGTGATCAGCCCCTGATTTGTCGATTACCGATGAGGCTGCTCTTAATGCTACGTCATATCTATTATTGGTCTCACTCAGGTGTGCGAGTAGCAAATGGGAAAGTTCGTTGTGTAACAAGCTGGCAAAAAGGTTTGCACCTTGAGCATTTGATAGGTGACCCAGCCTGCCCATTATCCTTTGCTTTATTTCCCATGGATAATGGCTTTCCCTGAGAATATTTTCATCGTGGTTGAATTCAATGATCAGAATATTTGATCCCTTCAATCTTTCTTTAACCAGGCTCGTTGCTGTTCCGATGTCAGTCACTATCCCTAATTTCGTATGATCTGTTTCGATTGTAAATCCAACCGGATCCAGTGCATCATGTGGAACAGAAAAAGAGGTTATCAAGACATCTTTAATTGAAAAGGAAGAACCGGTGTTGAATTCACAGAGGTTTTTAGCCTTATCTTTCCAGAGGTGTATCGTCGTGGAAGCGACATACGTGGGATTCTCAATTTTTGGAATTGACATTGCATGATCTAAGTGTTCGTGTGAAATGATCACAGCGTCTAAGTCAGACAAATCCACATCGAGCCTCTTAAGCCTGGCTTTTATCTGTCTTAGGCTTATTCCCGCGTCAATTAGGATCTTTGAAGATTCCGTTTGGATATACAGGGAATTACCGGAACTTCCACTAGCTAGTGTACAGACTTTCATAAATTGTCCTTTGAACCGATCGCGATAACCGAGATAGTAGTATTAGTACTTGTCTGAACAGTTGTCAAATTTATGCATGAAATTAAATTATATGTTGATTTCGATCATAATTCACTATCTTTGTTAGGATGGAGTAAATCCGTATAACCAAGTTAGTTAATTGGTAGTTTCAGTGATGAATTATAGCCTGATGGTGGGAAATTAGGTATCTTTTGTTGAATCTTTCTCCAAGCATATTTTATCTAAAGTGAAGATAATCAGGAATTATAATGCAGCACTCTCAGATTATTTCTTGTTTAGATGGGCTTGTGATACAATTGGGGAGCTCTATGCAATAGATTGATTAAATCATGTCCCATATTATCATTGTATTATTGTATTAGTGTAATATATTATCTACTATTCTGTATTAAGGAAAAACATGTCCAGGTTCAATAGACTAGCTATATCGCGTTTTTTCCCCCTACCCTTTATTTTTTTGTTGCTGACCTTTGCGGGTTGTGGTGCTTCTCGAACCATAATGAATAAAAAACCTGAACGTGATTCGTACAATTTTCAGGTAGTGGAGATACCGGATTTTGACAAGACTGCTTTGGAATGGGTTCCTTATGACTCTTATTCGGAGATACCTGATATGGTAGCAGAAGAATTGAGGAAGAATAATCATTTTCACAAGATACTACGTAACGAAACTGATGATTCTCCGGAAGATAGTATACTTGTTGTTAAAGGAGCAGTTACTGGTTACGATAGGGGTTGTAAATACTGTGAATGGTATTCCTTTGGTATTAATGATAAGGGGAAAGGCGTCATGTACGTCGGAATTCAACTTATAAATAAAAGTACAGGTTCAATCATTGCTGATGCCAGTGTCTCCGGGAGAGCAAAGGATCCCGGATTCGGTAGAAGCAAATACATACGGGTTAAAGATGAAATAGTTAATCTGATTCAACATATTAATCGTTAGTGCTCTGGCTTTTTATCTAATTAAGAAATTTTTTCTAGATAGCACCTGGAACTGAAGTTATCGATCTGATAAAATCAATGAGAGGAGTGATTAAATTAAACACTTGAATTCAATTAATTCAGTGTTCATTTCTTTGCCGTTCATCCGTAAAAGTATTTATCTTCGCTAGTGAATTATTAATCCAGACCTAGTTCTTTCCTCATACCAAGATCAACATTTTTATTCTTATTCCAATAGTCCACCAGAAGCGTTTTCTTGCTAGAAGCCTTTGTCGTCAGAGATCTGTCTATGTTGCTCTTGCCGCTCCCGTAAGATTCTTCCCAAGAAATTATTTTATAAGGAAAATCCTTGTTGAATCTTATAACCAACGACCGTCCCTTGTTTTTGTAGTGTAGCCGATAACTCATAATGTTATCCGAATAGTCGCTAAGTGTAGCCTCTGCGTCTTCAACTTCTAGTCTCTCGTGTTTAAATCTTGCTACAGTAGCGCCAGGTATAATTCTTATGTCTCCTAGTGGAAGACTGCTGGGTTCAATCCTTATTCGTGTCCAGATCTCATCTTCAAGAAAGGCCTTTTCCAAAGTAAATTCTGTATCACCTTCCGCTTCAAAATAGGAGTTCATACGAACCAGATATTTATTGTCCCTCAAGTTTAATTGCATAAACCAATTACCACACCACTCCTGAGCCGATAGAGTCTCTTTGAGTGAATAAGGGTGGGGAGCGATATTCAAGGGCGTGAATATTGAGTTCATCATCGAGTATTGGTAAATTCCGGTATTAAACTTCCTTATTGAGTTTAGCTTCAAGACCTTTACTGCGTCCTTTTTATCACGTATTGGATTGTCGAGTTTTACCTGTTTACTTAACGAAAAATCCTCGGTCACAAATATCAACACAGCATGTCCGGTGTGTAATTCGCCATATCGCGCCTGTTGTAACTCGTAACTTGTTATCTCGGCCGCTCCTCCGTACCAATAATCCTTGAACTCTCTAGAGTCATAAATTTCCTGCGCTTTGCCCAGTACACCGAAGAAAAATAATGTGAGAAATAATGAAATGCCCAATATCGTGTCCTTGCGTGAAAACATAATACTCTTCCTCCATTTAAAAGAACTTGGAATCGTCTGTTTCCCTTGATCTTACTCAAGTCTAATCTATTTTGGAAACATCTATTCCTGACATTAAGTTCTCGTATTACGATAATCAAAATATTTCTATTGTTATTAATATGTTAGAACATAGTTAGGTATTTGACTTTTACCATATGATATGCTAACTATTATTGCTTAATTTAATTAAAGTGGTTTTTCTAAGAGTCAATGTTCGAGGGTATATCAGAAAAGCTAAGTCATACCTTAAAGAAAGTCAGAGGTTATGGAAAGCTCAGCGAGCAGAATATTCAGGATGCAATACGCGAAGTGCGCCTGAATCTGCTCGAAGCCGACGTTAATTTCAAAGTAGTAAGGGACCTTATCGAGTCCGTAAAGGCAAGGGCGTTGGGGCAGGAGGTTCTGGGTAGCCTCACTCCCGGACAACAATTCATAAAAATAGTTTACGAAGAGCTTGTAAGAATACTTGGAGAACATAGCTCAGAGTTAGACCTTAGAACAGCACCGCCTGTCACAGTCATGCTCGTGGGGCTGCAAGGCTCGGGTAAAACCACCTCAATTGCAAAGCTAGCTAAGACGCTAAAAGAGAAATTAAAAAGAAATCCATACCTTGTTCCTGCAGATGTGTACAGGCCAGCGGCCATAGAACAACTAAAGGTCCTCGCTGATCAGGTTGGAGCAGGCGTTTACAATACTCGGCCTGGAGGAAACCCGGTAGAAATTTGCAAGGACGCGCTGAAAGCTGCCCAATACGGGGGATATGATGTACTACTAATTGATACTGCGGGAAGGCTCCATATTGATACCGAGCTAATGGAGGAGTTGAAAAACATCAAGGCTCAGATAAACCCTCATGAAATTCTGCTCGTCGCAGATGCTATGACGGGTCAGGATGCAGTAAATGTTGCGACTAGCTTCAATGAGGCTCTCGATATCAGTGGAACCATTCTTACAAAGATAGATGGTGACGCAAGGGGCGGGGCCGCATTATCAATCAAATCTGTTACTGGGAAGCCAATAAAGTATTTTGGTACGGGAGAAAAACTCGACGCGCTGGAGGTTTTTCATCCTGAAAGAATAGCATCTCGAATCCTGGGTATGGGCGATATGCTCAGTTTCATTGAAAAAGCTCAAGCGGCGTTTGAGGAGAAGCAGGCTCAAGAGATGGCGAAGAAAATTCTCAAGAAGGAGTTCTCACTTGAGGATTTTAGAGAGGCAATGCTTGCTATGGGTAAGCTGGGACCGATTGAAAGTATGGCTGATATGATTCCTGGAATGAAAAAAATTTCTGGAAACCCCAGAGCTATGGAAATGGCTGACAAGGAAATAAAAAAGACGATCGCCATTATCAATTCTATGACACATAAGGAAAGGCTAAATCATACAATTCTAAACGGCAGCAGACGTAAGAGAGTTGCAAAGGGTAGTGGTACTCGTGTAGAGGATGTAAACCGGATGATTAAAAATTATATGCAGATGCGTAGTATGATGAAAAACATGGGTAAGATGGGTAGTCTTGCTAAGAGATTAATGAGAGTTGTTTAAAAATACTCAGTTAGCCTAGATTTTCCTAAGTTAAATGATTCAAGGAGGTTAATAAGTTTGGTTAGAATTAGACTTATGAGGTTGGGTTCAAATAAGAAGCCATTTTACAGAATAGTAGCCGCAGATGCTCGTTCACCAAGGGACGGAAAATTCCTTGAAATTTTAGGGTCTTACGATCCAAGAAAGACCCCTCATCTCCTAGAGGTAAACACAGAGAGGGTAAAGAATTGGCTAGCCAATGGGGCTAAACCTACAAACAGGGTGGAGAAATTACTTTCGAAGCTCATGCAGTGATGATCGTGATTATTAGGGTTAAGCTTGGAGACGAATTCAGCTAAAAAGCAGGAGGTAATTGAAATGGATAAACTTAAGGAGCTCGTCATTCACATAGCGCAATCACTTGTAGATTTCCCTGAGCAAGTAGAAGTAAAGGAAGTATCTGGTGAGCAGACGGCAGTATTGGAACTGAAAGTAGCACAAGAGGATCTCGGGAAGATAATTGGTAAACAGGGAAAGACAGCTAAGGCCATACGGACAATACTTGGTGCAGCAGCAGCAAAGTTGAGAAAACGCGCCGTGTTGGAGATTCTAGAATAAAAATAGTTGCCTCAATGTGAATGAACTATTACCTCTTGGAGAAATTTCGAAACCTCACGGTTTACATGGTGAGGTGAAGGTTTTTTTATACAGCGGGAATGCAGATAGCATTACTAAGCTAAATAGGCTATTTATTTACAAGAAAGAAGATGAAAAACCCGTAGAAATAAAGATTTCCGATTTAAGAGTTCAGAATAAAACAACCATAATTAGGCTTGAGGGAATTAATACAATTGAAGAAGCCTCGGAGCTGCGAGGTTCGATTGTAATGGTTGACAAATGCGACCTCCCTGAACCAGAAGAAGACGAATACTACTGGTTCCAACTAATTGGACTTAACGTTGTTACGATAGAAGGGAACTTTATAGGCACCGTTAAAGACTTAGTTGACAGAGCGCCTCAGGCCTTGTTAGTAGTAGAGAATGATAAGAAGGAATTTCTGATACCGATGGTTGATACTATTATACAAGGGGTTAAGCTAGAAGAATCGGAAGTGATAATCACACCTATAGAAGGCCTTTTTGATTAAAACCGTGATCTATTTAAAATTCCCGTCCCAACTGTGAGAAAGATGGAGTTCGACGTAATTACAATCTTTCCCCAATTCTTTGATTCGCTCTTTTCCTTCGGAATCCTTAAAAGGGCCCAGGAGAGGGGGATCATAAGAATTAATACACACGACCTAAGGAACTATACTAGGGATAAGCGAAAGTCAGTTGATGACAGACCCTATGGTGGCGGCGGTGGGATGGTATTCAGGCCGACCCCTCTGGCCAGAGCCATAGAATCAATAAAGAATGAAGATTTGAAATCGGTTGTAATACTCACAACACCCCAGGGGGAAGTTTTCTCAGACAGGATAGCTAAGGAGGTATCTGAGTTTGAGCAGATAATCATTATATGCGGAAGATATGAAGGCATCGATGAGAGAATAAGGGAAAAGTACGTTGACAGAGAAATATCAATTGGCGATTACGTCCTTTCAGGAGGTGAGTATGCCGCGTCAGTGGTAATAGACGCTATTTCAAGATTTGTCACAGGAGTATTAGGAAATAAGTATTCCGCTTATCACGATTCGTTCAATGAAAGCTTGCTCGAACATCCTCAGTATACCCGGCCTTATGTTTTTAGAGGAAAAAGAGCACCTCGAGTTCTTCTCAGTGGAAATCATAAGGCAATAAAAAAGTGGAAACGGCTGGAAAGCATAAAAAGAACCCTCTCTCGAAAGCCTTATCTTATTGACAGGTCAAACCTGACTTTTGAAGAAATAAAGCAATTAGAGATGCTCATAGATAAAGATCCTCCGCGTACAAAAGTCTACGTTGCATTAGTTCATTATCCCGTATACAATAAAACGTTTAAAAAGATAACTACGGCATTCACGAATCTTGATGTTCATGATATGTCGCGGGTATGCAAAACCTATGGTGTGAAGGGTTTTTATTTAGTACAACCTGTCTACGAGCAGCAAAAATTAGTTGAAGCGGTTCTAAACCATTGGATCAAAGGGCCGGGTTCTTCATTCAACCCCACGAGGACAGATGCTTTAAGACTAGTTTCGATAAAGAGTTCGATTGAGGAAGCCATCGACCAGATTGAAAAACAAGAAGGATTGAAACCGAAATTGGTAGTAACGGATGCTAGGCATAGAAATTTTATGATTGGTTATCAGGAACTCAGAGAAAAAATTCAAAAGGGAACCGAGCCATATTTAATACTATTTGGGACAGGATGGGGTATAGTTAAAGAAGTTTTAGAGAGTGCGGATTATGTCCTTAAACCAATCGTAGGTTATACGAATTACAATCATCTTCCGGTGAGGGGCGCTGCAGCAATTGTCTTAGATAGATTACTATCGATCTAGATATCAATAAGGAGAGTTGAAATGAACGTTATAGATGAACTTGAAAAGCCACTGTTAAGGGGTGACTTGGCAAAATTTCGCCCCGGAGACACAATAGCAGTTCATTACAAAATCAAAGAAGGCGAAAGGGAAAGAATTCAGATTTTTGAGGGTGTGGTGATTGCAAAAAAGGGAGGTGGTTTAAGGGAAACATTTACAGTCCGGAAGGTTTCTTATGGGGTCGGTGTGGAGAGAATTTTCCCCCTTCATTCTCCGCTTATCGAGAAAATTAAAATCAAAAGAAAGGGAAAGGTTAGACGGGCAAAGCTTTATTATCTCAGGGGAAGATCGAAAAAAGCAAGCAGAATAAAAGAAAGTACAACATTTGAAGTAAAAAGAGTTTCGAATAATCGATCTGAAGAGTAGTCGGACTATGTTTTCTTACAAATGTTATTGTGTATTAGGTTAATACCTGGTTTCTTATGACCCTTGATAACAAATAAGAATCGAAAGGCGGTATCGATTTGAGCCAGACTGCGGCTAGCAATGCCCTCGTCACGTTTTTAATTTCTTCATAACGTGAACCATTCTCTGAATAGCTGTATATAAGGAAAACACTAATAGCAATATCAATGCAAGCTTTAATGAGATATCTCGAGGGTTGTGTCCAATCGCCGAGGAAAATAAATTCACAAAAAAGTTTAATATTGAAAAGAGACCTAAATATACAACACGTTCTGTTCTTTGCATTACCCCGACCTCACATTCAATCCCAAGACCTTCTGCCCTCGCGCGTGTATAGCTGACCATCATTGTTGAAACTAGAATGAAGAAAACGACATAGGAAAAAATGGTCCCCTGAAAGTAACTCAACAAACCGAGGTATATAAAGGCCTCAGCAAATCTGTCCAGACAGGAATCGAAAAAAGCACCGTGTTTACTGGATAAACCCTGAGCCCTTGCCACGCGTCCATCAAAAATATCGAATGTAGAGCCAGCTAGCAGCAAAATTCCTGCTATTAAGGCCCAACCGAAATGAAAGCATATCCCAGTAAGGATTGAAACCAGCAAAGTTGTAATCGTCAGTACATTTGGGTGAATCTTCTTTTCAATAAGATAATCTTCTATTGGGCGTATCAAAATTATCCACCAATTCTTAATTCCACTTCCCAGGAGGCTCGTGGAAGCCGGTTCTTTTCCACCCTTTGATCTATCTACTACTTCTTCGGGAACGGACATAATAAAAGAGGCCCCTTTACTTTTACCAGAGTTTAACTCTGCAAATTTTCAATCATACGAGATATCGCTAATCGTTCGTGGTTATATATACCGATTTAATATAGGGTTCTAACCTCTTGAGGTTTTCACCATAGAGATAAGCTTTTTCCCTCGTACCGAAGGTGCCTATCCTTACCCTGTAACTGACACCATATCCGGGTATTTCGACCTTTTTAACAAACGCTGGATACCTTTTAAATTTTAGGGAGTTCAATATTTGCAGTGCGGTCTTCTCTTCCTGGAATGAACCTAGTTGGACGGTGTATTTCCCTTCCGGATCAATCGGAGGTAACGATGTTAATTCCTTACGTCTATTGTCAATTTCTGCTGTATGACCCACTATTTGATCTCGGGTGTCTGACGATGTTGGATTATTATCGACGGCTTCCGCAACAACAGCCTTGTCATCTATTTCGTTTGCTGAAGAGGGGCTTGACTGCGTAGTCGGCTGGTCCGTTTCTATATCCTCAACTTTGCTAGTGGCTCCAGATTCTTTTTCATTCGGTGACTTGCGGTTCTCAGTACCAATTCCATTGTCGTTAATTGTCTCTGTTTCCTCAAAAAGGAAAGTTTCTTGACCACCCTCTTTTATAATTCCCCCAAGACCGGATTCTGTATCAATATTTTTTGATACATCACCGAAACCGCTATCACTGGACTTACCTATCTGTTTTCCCACTATTACACCTAAACTGAAGGAAAAGGCAAAAAAGATCAAAAAGCCAAAGAAAAAGAAGATGATCTGTTTATTTCCGGGATTTTTCGACAAGTTACTCATATTATTACATTCTCTCAGGCGCGCTGACTCCTAGCATTCTCAGACCGTTTGACAGGACCGTCTTGATACAGTCGATAAAAAACAATCTGGCACTACTTAACTCCGGACTATCTGTAATTATTCTACACTTGTTGTAATAAACATGAAAATCGGAGGCTATGTTTTGCAGGTAAAAAGCAATTTTGTGTGGAGAAAGAGACAACGCACTATCCATTATTACTTCTGGAAACTGGAGTAGCTTATTTGCTATATCGACCTCGTCAGGATGAACTAGTAGTTTCAAAAAAACGTTTGAAGGGCGTACGCTTCTCGCCAATGCATTTTCAAATACGCTACCAATTCGAGCATGTGCATATTGAATGTAATAAACCGGATTTTCACTGGATTGTTTCTTCGCTAAATCAAGATCAAAATCAAGGTGACTGTCTGAACTTCTCATAAGTAGAAAGAACCTTGTAACATCGGGACCTACCTCTTTTACCACATCGCGCATGGTAACATAGCTACCAGAACGTTTTGACATCGACGCCTCCTTACCCGCGGTCAACAGTCTAACAAACTGGATTAATACTACCCTAAGATAAGAATCATCAAACCCTAAAGCCCTCATCGCTGCCTTGATACGATTCACATGGCCATGGTGATCAGCGCCCCAGACGTTAATCAATTTAACGAATCCCCTCTTCATCTTGTCATAATGATATGCGATATCAGAAATGAAATATGTATAACTTCCGTCTTTCTTTACGAGAACCCAGTCTTGGGAATCACCAAATTTACATGCCTCGAACCAAATAGCGCCATCCCTATGACTTATCACTCCTCTCTCATCGAGTTTTTTTAGAATTATGTCTATCAAATTTTCATTATCTTGGTTACGGGTCGGACTATACAGCTTGTCCCTCTCGCTATACCATGTGTCAAATGATGTGCCAATTAGTTCCAGGTCTTCCCTTATTTCTTCCAGTAGTATGCTCTTTGCATAATCCTTACAAAACTCGATAGAATCTTCCCTGTTTGATTTATCCGCCAGAAGAGCATCACCCTTCTCGTTTTTTATTCTTAGGGCTATTTCTTTAATATAATCTCCATGGTATCCGTCCTCTAAGCGCTCAATCTTGATACCAAATAATTCCTCATATCTTCGATAAACGGAGTGGCCAAGTAGCTCAATCTGCCTTCCGGCATCGTTAATGAAAAATTCCCTCGTAACATTATAACCGATGGCATTTAAGAGGTTTGATATTGCATCTCCGACGCAAGCGTTCCTGGCATGACCCATGTGAAGATATCCAGTGGGATTTGCACTAACAAATTCTACGAGCACCCTTTCCCCATTGCCCAGTGTTGAAAGGCCATAGCCTCCTCCAAGCCTCTCGATTTCAGTCAATTTACTTATAATTGCAAGTTCTTTGATGAAGAAGTTTATGAAACCGGCACCCGCAATTTCCACCCTCTTGAAAAGGCTTTTCCGGTCTTCAGGGAGATTTTGAATAATCAGCTCTGCGACTTCGCGTGGGTTTTTCCCTAAATTTTTTGCTAATATCAGAGCGATATTGGTCGAAAAGTCACCAAATTCCCTTTTCTTAGGTATGTCTATCTCTATCCTACAATCCATCTGCTCGATATCTAAACCTAGATTATCTAAAGCCTTGTGGACTGCTTCTCTTATTTCCTCTTTCATTAGTTCTTTAAAAATACACCTTAATTTGCAAGTTACAATTCTTAGGTAGAAGTAGAATGAATGCTACGGAAATAAGATTTAGTAACTAAAAGGTCAGAGATTGGGGACTTAGATGAGTTGTGTCATTTTGTCGATCGATCTTGAAACTCCCTTTATTTATAATTACGACATTCTTTGATGCGGCTTTAATCTTGAAATTAAAAAAGTCCCTTAGTCCGATTCCCTTGAATTTACAGAGGAGAGTAATAATCGTAAAATTATGGCTTACAGCCACGACATTCTCGTTATGATGTGTCTTAATTATTCTCTGAACGCTCTTCCAAGCCCTTTCCTGAACCTCTATGAGCGTTTCACCCCCGGGTATTCTTACAGATTCAGGATCCTTCCGCCATTCGGTGAGCAATTCTGAATATAATTCCCTAATTTCAATAAATGAGAGTCCTTCAAATTTGCCCTGATTCATTTCTCTTAAATCAGGATCGACATTTATCGAAAGATTATGAAATTTAGCTATTTGGACGGCTGTATCTTTAGCCCTTCGTAGATCACTGGAATAGACAGCGGATATCTCCTCACTCTTTAGTGACTGTGCCAATTCCTTAATCTGTCTTCTTCCGTTCTGGTTTAGCTCGATGTCCGAAAATCCCTGGCATTTTTGAGTTAAATTCCAGTTTGTCTCGCCGTGACGAATAAGAATTAGATTTATTGTCTTCAAACCTCCTTTCAAATGGTAATTACGAGATTATTATAATTGATAACAGGCGAGTTTTACATCTAAGACGGATCGTTTGTAAAAGGTATTAAGAACCCAACGGTTTTCGCCTGCTCCATCAGCTCAGGAGGCGGAGGAGTGAGCGGGGCTGCCTTATAGATTGCCTTAATGCATGAATCATCGAATGCTGGATTACCAGAAGACTCATTGATTCTCACGTCATAAACCTTCCCACTCTCGTTGATCTTGAAGAAGATAAACGTTTCTAATTTTCCATCCGTCGGTATACTTGGGGGAATTTTATAGTGTTGCCTTATTTCATTACGAATTCTCTCGAGGAACAAATTGGTCACTACTGCGTTGGTTCCCCCACCAAGTGAACTTCTACCCAATTGTCCTCTCCCACTATTTGACTTTCTTTCCGGTCTTTCGGTGGTGTTGGCTTTTGCCACTACCTTTTCATCAGTAACCCCTTGTTTTTTCTGAATTTCCTCTAATACGCTTTGTCTCTCTTCTGCTCTAACGTCTTCTTGAATGTCTTTTAATATCCTTGTTTTTGCATTCTCTAAATCAGGTTTTTCTTTTTTTTTGGTTGCCTGTGTTTTCTTTACCTCAGGGGATTTTGTCGGTTTTGGCTTTTTCTCAGCCTTTTTCACCTCTTTCTTGGTTTCTAATGCTACCACATTTTTATCCTCAGGCTCCTTTTTTTTCGGTTCGTCTTCTTTTTTAGGTTCTTCCTTCTTTTCTTCTTTTTTTACAGTTTTCGGAGGTGGCTTTATTTCCTTTTCCGCCTTTTTTGGTTCAACCTTTGGCTCCTCGGCCTTTTTCGGCTTTTCTTTATTTGGCTCAGCCTTTGGCTCCTCCACTTGCTTTTTTTTCTTCTCTCTTAGGGTCTTTTTGAGCTTCCTCCTTTACTTGAGAGGCTTTGATTTCGTTGTTGCCCTCCGTGTCAGCTAAATCTGAAAGAGATACCAGTGTTCCCTCGATGAAATTCGGTTGGGCTGAATATTTAGAACTGCCAAATCCCCAAAACATAACGAATAAAAAGACTAGTAGGTGAAATGCTACGGATAGAACTACGCCCCAAAACCAATTAATACCCCCACTGCTACCGCCGTTAGGTAAACTCATTTATATTTTGTTCTGAATTGGAAGTTATTAGACGAGGGTGGCTCAGTAATAAGGCCTATTTTATTTATACCAGCCTTTTTTATCTCAGCCATTACTTCCATGACCGTACCATAAGGTACATTAGAATCTGCCCTTAGAAATACATCTTCTTCCTCCAATTCCTTACCCTTGTTTCTAATAAGTGACCTAATTTCCAGCTTTAATTCAGCGAGCGAGTATCTCTTCTTTTCTATGTAAATCTCTTTATTCTCGTTCAGGGTAACAATTATCTTTTTTTCCCTTTCAGCCGCGGGCATGGGTCTCGATTCAACCTTTGGGAGATTGATCTCGACCCCCTGGTACAAAATGGGAGCTGTAACCATGAAAATTACTAGAAGAACGAGCATAACGTCCACAAAAGGAGTGACGTTTATTTCAGAAAGAACAGAACGTCCATTGTTATTGCCGCTTATAGCCATATATTCATAACCTATATCTTCTTAAGATATCTATCAACGATGTTTAGAAACTCGGAGGAGAAATTCTCCATTTCGACGTCGATTCTCTTAACCTTATTTATAAAATAATTATACGCGACAACAGCCGGAATTGCAGCAGCAAGACCAATTGCCGTCGCAATCAATGCCTCTGCGATACCGGGAGCCACTGCTTGAAGAGTTGGAACGTCTGCACGGCTGGCAAGTCCTATAAAAGCCGTCATAATTCCCCATACGGTACCAAAGAGCCCTATAAAAGGGGCTGTACTCCCAGTCGTTGCAAGAAAAATGAGCGAGCTCTCAAGTCTAGAGACCTCGGCAGACATTTCCTTTTTTAATACCCTTTCAACAAGTTCCACTACGCCTAGATCCGCCGCAAATACCATTTCGGGATTGCTCTGGGATTCTGGGTTTCTCACTGCGCCCCCGGTTCCAGACCTCTTTATCTTAAGGAGCTCTTCATAACCTGATCTGAAAAGGTTCGCTATAGGACCTTTTAAGTGTTTAGTTGACTGGTAGAGATTACTGAAATTTCCAGTTGAATTGTAAAGATCTAAAAATTTTTCGGATCTTTTCATAGCTTTCCTGAGCATAAAATGCTTTGAAAAAATAATTGCCCAGGAGATTATCGACATTAGCAATAGCAAAAAGAGGACAACTTTTACGACTGGGCCAGCCGATGTTATGAGTCCAAGCACCCTTACTTCCTTCATCTCTACAACCTCGGCAGTCTGCAGCACAAAATAGAACCAATTAATCATTTTTTATTTACCAACTTGTTTTAGGGATTAGCGGATTTCCATGGATAATTAGGTGGAAATGTTAAGCAAGAAATTTCATACATGTTCAATACATTTTCCCATACAAAAATACCAAAATCAAATTTATACCTATCAATATATTTAATTTGTTTACTGTTACCTAACCAGGTGGCTTCATACTCAGGGTCTCTTCTTCTATTTGGAATTAAGAGAATAAGATGGGAGGCTAGATATGAAGACCATCTTATGATTGCAACACAAAACCAAAGTGCGGGGTAGCGATTAAATCCCTATAAAGGGGTTGAAATCATGTGCTACTACGCACTTATGGAGATATACATATGTTCCAATAATATTTTTGAATAGCTTTCAGTAAGGAAAGGTCTAAATCAGTTAGTTGGAAACTCTAATTTCGCCGCGACGGTTTAATAACATGCCATCGTGGTCGCCAGAATGTTCGCTAGTAAACCCCTCGAGGACAGGATTGACTCCGGATCCATAAAAAAGATGAAAGACTAATCCTAGGCTTGAAGACCTGGACTATGGGTACGCTAGACGAAATCATTTTAACATATGAACCATATCAGATCCTTCAAAGATTTCACCTGAAAAGGTTTCCCCAACGATCTTGCCCTCTATGGAATCGCAGTCTAAATCGGTATCACCTATTAGCAAATGAAATACCAAGTCGGTGTAACCGTTTCCGTCTACATCCTCTTCGTGTCTCCGGAGCTCCCCAGTTTTATTACTTATATGAGTCTCACATGCACCTCCGAATGACACAGTGGTGTGATCAACCGAAGTTGCGTCGAATGCGTCTGTCGATAGAATCGCAACAGGAATGACACCGGTCTCATTCCCACAGTTGATTGCATTCCAATCAGAGCCAGGTTTTATATCGACAGTTACTTCTAGAACTGAGTCACAAATATTATCCGAGGCGGGGGTCGGACTTGTCTGGACATAGCGGTCAGTGTTGCGAGCTCTACCCCATCCATTTGGACAGCGTGAATTGGATTGATTATCCTTATCGCCACCGCCATTTTCATTTACCTGACCTTGGCTATCGTTCAGCAAAATCAATAGTCCTGGATCGTCTGCATCGTCTGTGTCATAGACAATGGCATCGATCAGATACTCTATTGTCACCGGGGTACCATTCGGAAAGTCGCTGTCATCGCCGATATACAGGGCCACGGCATCGGCACCATTCTGAATACGGCCGAATATGATGTCGGGGGTGGGCGAGACGCCACTCCGGCCAATCAGAAAGTATCCATTTTCATCTGTTGTGAAACCGTCCAGGTGAAGCGCGGCATAGGAGGAGTCATCACTCCCGTTGTAAAAGACAATTACCAATCCATCCAGTGGCGTGTTTCCAGACCCACCATCGTATAACTCGACGAATTCGAGCGTGTCAGCTCCAAGCGTGTCGGAGTCAACTTCATTGATGAGAATCTTGTTAATCGTATTAGCAGAAGCGGATGACGCCCAGGAAATTGATGATGCCAAAATAATATATATTAAAAGTTCAAATAACGATTTATAATCAAACATATGACGTTCAATGGGATTCCTACTCATTTCTTTATTCATGCTTATCGACCTCCTCACAGAATCTATGTGCTGATCACAGAACAATGGATAATCCGCGGTTATTGGGAAGTATACGGCTACTTTTGAGAAATTGTTGAAAACATTTTTATGTTCATTTAGTGACTTGTGTAAATACAATTTTAGCGAGGTGTTTTATGAAAAGATTTATGACTATCATGGTTGCCGAATTATTGATCACTCTATTTTTTTTCAATCCTGGTGCCTCCGCTGAAGAAGGCAAGTATCAGACCGTTATAGAGGAATCCTTTTATGTAGTCAGTCCTGAGAATCAAGATAAGTTTTTAGAAATTTATAAGGAAAAGGTCTATCCATTCTGGAGGGAAATGAATAAAATGGGGTTAATCGACGGAGATATTAAGATGTATTCGCAAAGGCTTCACACCCTTGAACCTAAATGGACGTATAAGACGGTTGTCAGGTTCAAAAGCTATGCGTCAATAGACGGGTGGCTTAAGGAAAGAGACAATATCGTTAATAAGCTCTTCCCTAGTCAGAGCGGTTATGAAAGTTTTAGAAAAGAGATTTCTCTGATTACCGAAGAACACTGGGATGAATTAATCAGGGAGATTCCTTTGAACAAATACGGGCGTTCAGTCGAACGCCCCTAACGACAGATTTCGTAATAACCCGTAGGGGCGTTTAAATAAACGCCCATAAAAAGAGAATGGGTGTATAATTTTTTTTAGATGCCGTACCTCTCAGAACTTAAACAGGCGTCTATCGAGGATTTGAAACAATTTAGTAGCTCTGGGGAAAATCGCCGTCGCTCAATTCGTTTAGTCGATTATAACTATTCTCTCGCAGGTGCGTATTTCATTACCATATGCATTAAGGATAGGAAGTCCATTCTAGGAGATATCAAAAATGGTAATGTTGATTTGTCACCAATTGGGGAAATCGCCCATCAATTTTGGAAGGAAATCCCTGATCATTTTTCTTATGTGAAATTAGATGCATTTATTGTCATGCCAAATCATCTGCATGGGGTTCTCATCTTGACAGACCATTGTAGGGGCGTTCAATCGAACGCCCCAGATTTGACAACAGCGAATTATTATAAATCAATTTCACCAAAGCAAGGAACATTATCCGTTATCATCCGAACATTCAAAGCCGCTGTAACAGCACAATGTCGTAGGAGAAAATATCATTTTCCTGGATGGCAAAGGAATTATTACGAACATATTGTGAGAAATGAAGATGTATTAGGCCGCATTCGAGAATATATAGTGAGCAATCCGTTACAATGGCAATTTGATAGGGAAAATCCAGATCACACCGAAGATCAATCTTACAACAGTAAATGGGGTCAATTTCAAGATATGTTATATGCTAAAGAATAGGGGCGTTCAGTTGAACGCCCCTACAATATTGTTCTAGCCTTTAAAGAGACTGTTTTGCTTATGGGGGAAGGTAAATTAAGATGGGAATAGGCAAGTGGGGTTGCCGCTCGTCCCCGGGGTGTCTTCGCAATAAAACCCTGCCTGATCAGATAGGGTTCATAAACCTCTTCGATTGTATCCTTATCCTCGCTTACGGCTGCTGCGATTGTTTCGATACCAACCGGGCCGCCGCTAAACTTTTCTATAATAGTTCTAAGTATCGTCATGTCAACGCTGTCAAGTCCGATGGAATCTACTTCCAACATAGTAAGTGCGCTCTTGGCTACGTCCTTATCTATAATTCCGTCGGCCCTTACCTCTGCATAATCCCTCACCCTTTTTAAGAGTCTGTTTGCGATCCTCGGTGTTCCCCTAGCTCTGCAGGCAATTTCAGACTCGCCGTCACCCGTAGTTTCGACGCCAAGAATTCCAGCAGACCTCCTGATTATGCTCCCAAGTTCCTCGGGATCATAATAGTCAAGCCTCAAGTTTACCCCAAAGCGGGATCTCAGGGGCGATGTTATAAGACCGGTTCTTGTAGTGGCGCCTATCAAAGTAAACCTATTAACAGCGACTTTCATTGACCTCGCTGTTGGTCCTTCCCCGATCATAAGATCAATCTTATAATCCTCCATAGCCGAATATAGATACTCCTCTACAATACGGTTAAGCCTGTGAATTTCATCAATAAACAAGACATCTCTTTCATCTAAGTTGGTAAGAATAGATGCGAGATCAGCAACCCTCTCTATCACGGGACCTGAAGTTGCATGTATTTTTACACCCAGTTCATTAGCCATAATATGAGCCAGCGTTGTCTTTCCGAGCCCCGGGGGACCATAGAGAAGAACATGGTCGAGAGCTTCTTTTCTACGCTTTGCTGCCTCAATGAAAATATCAACTTTCTCTTTTACCTTACTCTGTCCTAGAAACTCGCTCAAAAACCTTGGTCTGAGATTCGGGTCATAGATCGAATCTTCTTCCTGGGTTTTTGGATTTACAATTCGTTCTTCCATATCTGGTATGTATAAAGTTAAAATTATTTGAGTCCGAACTTAGTTACAGATCAAGAATTTAATACCCGGTAATAGCCGTCATTCCTTTCTCATTACCTTTAATGATTCTCTCAAAGCAATTTCTATATCTTTTTCTTTTCCTGCTATCTCTTCAATTTTTATAATCTGCTCATCTATTTCGATCTTTGTATATCCTAGATTAAGGAGTGCGGAGATTACGTCATCCAGGTTTCCATTATTATGATGATACTTTTCGAGGAGTCTAAGGCTTGAGATCTTATCTTTTAATTCAGTTATAAGTCTTGATGCGAGCTTTGGTCCAACGCCATGTATCTTTCTTCTTGTTAGATCACCAGAAGAAATTGCTGAAACCAGCTCCTGAGGAGAAATATTAGAAAGAATGTTTGTTGCCCCTTTAGGTCCTACACCAGAAACGCCCAGTAATAAAGTGAAGATCCTTTTTTCGTCTTCTGTGAGAAAACCGACAAGCTCTATACTGTCCTCCTTCACGTGGGTGTAAATTTTTAACTCAGTCTCACAACCCGCGTCTGGGAGACGGTAATATGTAGAGAGTGGGACTGTAACTCCGTAACCCACTCCATGAATGTCTATAATGATCTTTCCAATTGATTTCTCTGCAATTATGCCTCTAAGAAGGGAGATCATTTATCGAAAAACGCCTCCTCCTTCTCCTAGACCTTAGAACTTCAATCCCGAGCCTCTCTTTTTTCTCAGCTAAATTGATGTGGCAAAGTGCTATTGCGATTGCATCTGACACGTCTGTCCATTCCCATCTATTAATTCCGAAAATTGTTGAAATCATCTTCTGAACTTCGATTTTTTTCGCCCTTCCTCGACCAGTGACGGCAAGTTTTACTTCGGTAGGAGCATATTCGTGAACGGATAAGCCTGAGAAAGCAGCCGCCAGGTATGCAACACCCCTTGCTTCCCCTAGCTTAATTGCACTTTTGGCATTTTTGGCGAAAAAAAGACCTTCGATAGACATAGCGTCGGGAGCAAATTCCTGTATTACCTGCACCAGACCTTCATGAATGGTTTTCAATTTAAAAGTAATAGAATGGCTAGACGTAGGGACTATGGCTCCACTTGTAACATGTGTTAAACTTCCGTTTATGCTGTCCACTATCCCGAATCCACAAACCCTGGTTCCAGGGTCTACGCCAATTACTCTCATCAATGTTATCCCAACGCTTCCAAGAGTTCATCTTCGATATCAAAATTTGAGTAGACATTTTGAACGTCGTCACTATCATCTAGTGCTTCCATGAGACGCAGCATTTGCTCAGCATCTTTGCCTTCGATCCTGACATTAGTCTGTGGTATCATGGTAATCTCTGCCGATAAGTACTTGAGTCCTTTCTTGTCAATTTCGTCCTTAACATTTTCAAAATTCTCAGTATTCGTGATAACAATTAGTTCACTATCCTCAGTCCGTACGTCTTCTGCTCCTGCATCTATAGCAATCTCGAAAATCTTATCTTCATCAACGCTTTTTTTGTCAAAAGAAATCCTCCCCTTCGTATCGAATATCCAGGCTACACAACCGCTTTCGCCAAGACTTCCGCCATACTTCGTGAATATCCTTCTAATCTCAGAAACAGTACGATTTTTATTATCCGTCATGACATGAATATACACTGCACTTCCGCCTGGACCGTAGCCCTCGTAATAAGTTTCATGAATTTCTTCGGAACCTCCCTTCCCGGCACCACGGCTAACGGCTCGTTCTATGGTGTCGCCAGGCATGTTATTGTTTCTCGCAGCGGAAATAGCTGCTCTAAGCCTAGAATTGGATTCGGGATCACCTCCGCCCTGCCTAGCAGCAATCGTGATTTCCCTGATTAACTTTGTGAAAATTTTTCCGCGCTTGGCATCAACGGCTGCCTTTCTGTGTTTTATATTTGCCCATTTGGAATGACCTGACATATGTTCTCACACCTTCTATCTTTAAAATGATCTTGCTTTAGTTAATTATTTTATAGGAATACCAAATAAGTAGCAATATCTACTTCGGGATTTTTAATTTCTATAAAGACTCTTCAACAGTTACGCTAATTAGCTGGTTTCCGGTGATTGAAGTAGAAATCATGGTAATAGGTTGTCCGGAATTAATTTCCCTTACCGATAGGGTGCTTACAGGTAGGGAATACTTTTGCCCCTCTAATGGCTGAAAGGTAAACTTGACCTTAGCTTCATCGGTAAGCCCAAAGATCCGGGCCTTTACGGGAACATTCTTTCCTACTTGAGTATCGGGAATTAGTAATTCACAACCCCAAGCATTCATCTCAGAGTTAATGAAACTACCATCCTCATCCTTAAGGCTGTATCTAAGCTTTCCTTTGTTACTAATTACCGTTGACGGTAAATTCTCGAACTTTACCGCCATCTGATTCTTTGTTAGGGCTATTATATCACCATTTATGAATTTATTATCTTTAAAGTCGAATACGCCTATCTCAAATTTACTCGGATTATTGACGTTCATGTCCGTGAATAAAATAGTTGAGCTTAATTGGCCAAACGCAACTTTAGGCTTTGTAATGGTTTTTAGTTCATTATTATCGGGATTAAGAGCCTTTTCTACGCCTGACCTTGATATACTTATGCTACCTTCCTCACCAGTGACGTTCAGACCTTCGAGATTTGAAATGGATTGTGGGACAATAACTACTGGCCAGAGGTCCTTGCTTTGATTGAATTCTATTTCACGTTTACTTGAACTAGAATTGCCTGTTCCAAGAGGTGTTATCGATACGATTCTTCCGATGTGCTTTGGATTTAGATAAATTTCTCCTGAAATTGAGGTCAAAAGAATCTCCGTTGATAGAAGCAGGCGTGAGCGGGTTTGCACATTTGATCCCATACCTTTTGCTCCTTGGGCCAGTAAGGTCTGCTTCGTACTATTTTCGTCGAAATTATTTAAACTCTCAAACGCAGAGCCACCAGCCGGCCTTATGCTTACAGAGGAAAGAAATAAGACTGTAAAATAAATCAAATACGTCGATAAATAGGTTTTAATTGTCATCAATTCTCGATGGGATAATTGTAATAAATCTTAGTCTTATATATAATATAATTATAAGAAAAAATCAATTTTTACAGTTTGATTCTAACAATGTAAGGTTTTGTGTTATACTTAATTTCAGCATAGCAATATTTAACTTTTGAATAAATTCCACTTGACAAATCGTACTGTTAGTGTGCATAATATTAATCACATAGCTAAATGCAACTCTAAATGAACCGTTAAACTATTTCCTCTATATTGAGTCGAGATCTTTTATCCTAAGATTTATTATTGAATCGAGAACATAAATATTTATGGCAAGAGCTTCGAAAGCGCAACAATCCACCGAAGAAAAAGTGCTAGAAGAATCTGAGTCTCGTTTTCTTAACTTGAATGAGCTAAGAGATAGGAGAACTTCAGAATTAATGAAGATGGCACGGGAGCTACATATCGAAGAAACATCTAGAATGTCAAAGCAAGATCTTATATATGCGGTCTTAAAAGCCCAGAGCGAGAAGGAGGGGATGATCTACGCCGAGGGTGTTCTCGAAATACTTTCGGAAGGTTACGGTTTTTTAAGATCACCAAAATACAGTTATCTTCCCGGTCCTGATGACATTTACGTCTCAAAGTCACAGATCCGCTCATTTAATCTCAAGACAGGTGACACCGTTGGTGGCCAGGTTCGCCTTCCTAGGGAGGGGGAGAAGAACCTTGCGCTTTTGAAAATTGAACAAGTAAACCAAGATTCACTTGAATCATGCAAAGATAGGGTTCCCTTCGAAGGGCTCGTCCCGCTTCATCCTGATGAGAAAATCAACCTGGAGTATGACCCGAATGAATTTTGCTCAAGAGTGATGGATCTATTCATACCTGTGGGTAAAGGCCAGAGGGGCGTCCTAGTAGCGCCGCCAAGAACTGGGAAAACCATTCTTCTTCAGAGAATCGCAAACGCAATCACAAAGAATAACCCAGAAATAGTCCTTATAGTACTACTTATAGATGAGCGTCCTGAAGAAGTGACAGATATGGAAAGGTCGGTAATAGGGGAAGTCGTCAGTTCAACGTTTGACGAACCAGCGCAGCGTCATATCCAGGTTGCCGATATGGTGCTTGAAAAGGCAAAGAGACTCGTTGAACACGGGAAAGACGTGGTTATTCTTCTCGACAGTCTCACGAGGCTCGCGCGTGCTAGCAACACGGTAACTCCGGCCAGTGGACGAGTATTGTCCGGAGGCATGGAAGCGAACGCTCTCCAAAGACCCAAGAGATTTTTTGGGGCCGCCAGGAATACGGAGGAAGGTGGCAGCCTTACAATTATAGCCACGGCCTTAATAGATACTGGGAGCAGGATGGACGAGGTCATTTTTGAAGAATTTAAAGGCACTGGAAATATGGAGGTCTACTTAGACAGGAGATTGGCCGATAAGAGAATTTTTCCGGCGATTGATCTTCAAAAATCCGGAACAAGGAAAGAAGAACTATTGCTTCCAGCGGATGTTATCAATAGGGTATGGCTACTGAGAAAGATACTAAGTCCCATGAATACAACCGAAGCAATGGAATTTCTTTTAGACAAAATGAGTGGTACCAAAACTAATAAGGAATTTCTCAATCTTATGAATCAGTAATCGTTATTTTTTTAATTGATTCGAATCCGCTTCATCACTATATATATATTAATTTTTAAACAGATTGTGGGCCTTTTTTAGCGCCTCGATTAACCTATCAATTTCCTCCATAGTATTGTAAAGGTATAAACTTGCCCTAACAGCGTTATCTATGTTAAGTCTCCTCATAAGAGGTTGTGCGCAGTGATGGCCAGAGCGTACTGCGATTCCCTCACCATCCAGTATCCATGAAATATCATGCGGATGTATATCCTTCATGTTAAATGTAAATACTCCGAGCTTATCTAAATCTTTTGGACCGTGAAGCTCAATCCATGGCAGATCCAGCAGTCCCTGAAGAGTGTAGTTTGTGAGTGATTTTTCATAGTTTTGAATTTCTTCGAAGCCGATCCTATTCAAATAATCGATAGCTGCACCTAGGCCTATGCCACCTGCGATATTCGGCGTGCCGGCTTCGTACTTCCACGGTAGTTCATTCCATGTTGATTTATCAGTAGTTACAGTCTCTATCATATCTCCGCCATAATTAAAGGGTTCCATCTGTTCAAGAAGTTCGTTTCGACCGTAGAGAAAACCGATGCCTGTCGGCCCCAACATCTTATGTCCTGAAGCTACCAGAAAATCACAACCGAGCGACGAAACATCAACTGGCATATGGGGAACGGACTGAGCTGCGTCGACCAAGACCAAGGCCCCAACCTTTTTGGCCTCGTCAATGATCTCTTTTATGGGATTAACCACACCCAAAACGTTTGATGCATGAACTACGGATACAAGTTTTGTCCTTTCTGAAATAAGCTTTTGAAGATCTTCAAACCTCAATCTGCCTTCATCGTCTACGTCCAAAAACTTGAGTTTAATTCCCTTTAATTCCTTAAGCATTTGCCATGGAACTATATTTGAGTGATGCTCCATAATGGTAGTTACGATCTCGTCCCCTTTCCGAAGACTGTGAAGTCCCCATGCATATGCTACGAGGTTTATTGCCTCGGTGGCATTTCTTGTAAATATTATTTCTCTCCAACTCTTCGCACCGATGAAATTCGCAACACGCTTATGGGCGTTTTCATATAGGACAGTAGATTCATGACTGAGCGTGTGGACAGCCCGATGAATATTTGCGTATGCTGTCTCATAAAATATTTTCTCGGCCTCTAACACCTGTCTTGGTTTTTGAGTTGTTGCGGCATTGTCAAGATAGATAAGGGGTTTGCCTCCTATTTTTCTTTTGAAAATAGGAAAGTCTTTTCTAATCTCATTACATTCAAATTTTATAGAATTTAGATATTCCTTTTGCATAACTAGCCACGAGTTTGTCCGTTATCAATCAAATAAAATGTATATATCATCCCCCTCGACTTTTAATTCATATGTTTCCACTGGTTCTACAGCAGGCATGCAAAGGGCTTCACCGGTCTTCACATTGAACTCCGCACCGTGGTAAGCGCAAGTGATGGTTTCACTCTCTAACACCCCGTCTGAAAGTGGAAATTCCATGTGGGTACATTCGTCTTTGATTGCATAAAACTTTCCACCAACATTGCAAATCGCAATGCTCTCGTTATCCACAAAAAACGGTTTCACATCCCCAGGTAATATTTCAGACCTTTTAGCAACCCTGATAAATCCGTTATTCATGTAACTGTTCTTAGGTTTTCACCTTGCAGAGATTTGTAACTCTTTTAGTCTTACGTTTCTTAAATGCGTCAATCTTCTCCGGGCCAGTTATTTTTCCCGAATAGTCCGGATCGTAAAACCTTAAGAGATAACAGTGCACATTTTAGCCTGACGGGACTAATCCTCATCCCAATCGCTTCTAGCAAATCATCCGCAGTAATTTCTCTGATAGATTCCAAATCTTTGTGGACTATCATTTCAGTTAATATTGACGCAGAAGCCTGGCTTATAGCGCATCCTTTACCAGAAAATCCTGTCTCACTAACCTTGTTATTCTTAATTTTAAAATCGAATCGTATTACGTCACCGCACAGAGGATTACCTTCTTCATGAGAGATATCCGGTTCACTGAGCCTTTTGTAGTTTCTTGGGTGTTTAAAGTGATCTAGAATATGATCAAATTGCTCAGTGTTCATCTTTAATTTGTTCTCAATTTAATAATTACGTTCGTCAATACCTATCCGGATTTCACAAAACAATAGAGCTCACGGGATAGGTGCAAATACACTTCTGTTACACTAGCCTGATAATTGAACTAAATTCCCTTTCGCAAACCACTCTGTCACAAGCCTTTCAACATAATCTCTTATTTCTTTTACTTTCATACTCTCGAGGCTCTTGCTTGCGAAAGCATGCAGTAGCATTTCACGAGCAGATTCTTCTGATAAGCCACGGGATCGAATATAGAAAATGGCATTTTCATCTAGCTGTCCAATCGTAGCACCGTGGGTGCATTTCACATCGTCGGCATAAATTTCAAGTTGGGGTTTAGTATCGATCTGTGCTGAATCGGAAAGTAGAAGATTTCTATTTGTCTGTTTGGCATCCGTCTTCTGGGCATCTTTATGCACAATAATTCGGCCGTGGAATACCCCCCTCGACTTGCCATCTAAGACTCCGTTATAAAGTTGTCGACTGTCGCAATTCGGACTAGCATGTTCTACTTTCATGTAATTATCCATGTGTTGTCTATCTCTAGACATGAATAAACCGTTTATAAATGAATGGCAGCCCTCTCCAGCAAGCACCGGATGAACATTATTCCTTACAAGAGATCCACCAAGCAGCAAAGAGTGGGAATTTAGGCTGCTATTACGCTTTTGCTCAACCCGCAGAGTAGAAACGTTATAGGCCTTTGCGCTTTCTATCTCAATCATATAATGATCAAGCGTACTGTTCTCACCAATAACAACCTCTGTAACGACGTTAGAAAAATAGACATTGCTACCCAGTGAGACGTAATGTTCGATAATATTAGCCTGACTGTTATCTTCAAGAATTATCAAGTTACGGGGATTTGAAAGAGAGGGAACATCATTGATCGTTGATATGTATAACAAATGGATTGGTTCAGAAAGCAAGACACCTTTTGGTATCAATACGAATGCGCCATCTTCCATAAAGGCGGTATTCAGTGCTGTCAAAGCTTCATGTTCGAAGTCAGCATAGCGAGTGAGATGCTCGCTCAACAAATCCTGATAATCAATCAGTGCTTTTGTAAGATTTGATATTCTAACTCCACCATTAGTATCCTGGGAAGAAAGTTCAACCGAAAATCTGCCATCGATAAAGACTAGTTGATTTCGTAATGAATCAGAAAAGACAAATGGCGCTATATCATTCCTTGTTAGCTTTGGTTTCCCATTCGGCATTAATCTGAAGACAGTCCGTTCAATTGGAGCCAGGCTTGTAAACCTCCAATCCTCGTCATGGATTGTAGGAAACCCCAATTTCTTAAATGCATGTATGGCTTTTTCTCGATTTTCCCTAAACCATTTAATCTCTCTACCGGGAGAATACTCCTGGTGTTTAAAAAAGCCTTCAAGATAGCTATTAATATCCTGCATTTCAATTTCCATTTTCGATCACCCTGTTAATTTTGAGCCACGTTGGCGTCAGTCAATTCATCGCCCACCCGCGCGTACCCTTTGTCTTCTAGCTCTAGTGCCAATTCTTTTCCACCTGATTTTACTATCCTCCCATCTACGAGGACGTGGACAAAATCAGTAATGATGTAGTTGAGGAGTCTCTGGTAATGAGTAATTATCAAAAAGGCTCGTTCATCTGTTCGCATCATGTTCACACCCTTGGCGACGATCTTAAGGGCATCAATATCTAGCCCCGAATCAGTCTCGTCTAATATGGCAAGCCTGGGCTCCAGAACCTGCAATTGAAAGATCTCATTCCGCTTCTTCTCACCCCCGGAAAAACCCTCATTAACGGAGCGTTGTAGAAGGTTTTCATCCATATCCAGGGCTTTCATCTTCTGTTTTACCATCTTGACAAATTCAACGTGCTTAAGTGGTTCCAGTCCCTTGTGCTTTCTTATGGCATTCAACGCTTCCCGGAGGAAGTATGTATTTGCAACGCCCGGTATTTCTACAGGATATTGGAAAGCCATGAAAATACCCTCTCGCGCCCTCTCCTCAGGAAGTATGTCCAGCAGGTTTCTACCTTCGTAGAGAATTTCACCTTCTGTAACTTCATACGTATCGCGGCCTGCAAGTACCTGAGCAAGAGTGCTCTTTCCTGAACCGTTCGGTCCCATTATCGAATGTACCTCGCCGGGATTAATCAATAGATTCAATCCCTTAAGAATCTCTTGGTTTTCAATGCTCACATGTAAATTCTTTATCTCAAGCATAATTCCTCCGAATAGTTATCTTATAAATAGTAGTTTTCGTAACTATGAGTAATAGGTTTAGTATGGATTGTCTATCCGACGCTTCCCTCAAGACTGACACTCAATAGTCGTTCTGCCTCTACAGCAAATTCGAATGGCAGTTCTCGAAATACCTTCTTGCAAAAACCATTGACTATGAGTGACACAGCGTCCTCCGCGGAAAGACCCCTTTGTTGGCAATAAAAAATCTGGTCGTCACCAATCTTAGAAGTACTAGCTTCATGTTCCATCCGGGCCGTAGAGTTCTTAACCTCGATGTAAGGAAATGTGTGGGCTCCGCACTTATCTCCTATGAGCATTGAGTCACACTGGGTATAGTTACGCGCTCCGGTAGCATTTTTACCAATCTGGACGAGCCCTCGGTATGTGTTCTGACCGTGGCCAGCAGATATACCCTTTGAGACGATTGTGCTACTGGTATTCTTACCAATATGTATCATCTTAGTTCCTGTATCAGCCTGCTGGCGATTATTAGTTAATGCAACAGAATAAAATTCACCGACCGAATTGTCACCCTCGAGAATACAGCTCGGATATTTCCATGTTATTGCAGAACCAGTCTCGACTTGGGTCCAGGAAATATGAGAATTTCTACCTAGGCATCTTCCCCGTTTTGTGACAAAGTTGTAAATACCCCCTTTACCATCCTTGTCACCGGGATACCAATTCTGTATCGTAGAATACTTGATTGTAGCGTCAGTGTGAGCTATGAGTTCCACTACAGCCGCATGTAACTGGTTTTCATCGCGTTTTGGCGCAGTACATCCCTCCAGATAGCTGACGTAGCTGCCTTCTTCCCCAATGATCAGCGTTCTTTCAAACTGACCTGTATTCTCTGCGTTTATACGGAAATACGTAGACAATTCCATCGGACAGCGAACGCCCTTTGGAACGTAAACGAAGGAACCATCCGTAAACACGGCAGAGTTGAGAGCGGCAAAGTAGTTGTCGTTATTGGGTACTACAAACCCCATGTATTTCTTTACCAATTCTGGATATTCCTGCACAGCGTCTGAAATAGAACAAAATATTATATTTAATTCAGCAAGTTTTTCCTTGAATGTTGTAATCAGCGAAACACTGTCAAAGACTGCATCTACGGCCACACCTGCAAGCATCATCTGTTCTTCGAGAGGAATTCCGAGTTTCTGATAGGTTGCCCTTAATTCTGGGTCTATATCATCGAGACTCTTAGCCTTATTTGCCTGTTTAGGCGCGGCATAATAGCTAATATCGTTGTAATCGATGGGAGGATAATGAACATTTTGCCATTTTGGCTCCTTCATTGTAAGCCAATGCCTGTAAGCTTTTAGACGCCACTCCAACAACCATTCAGGCTCATTCTTCTTAGCCGAGATCATTCGAATGGTATCTTCGTTCAAACCCTTAGGTGCAATTTCCTGCTCGATGTTCGTAACGAATCCGTATTTGTATTCTTGTTTTGACAACCGTTCCAGATCTACGCTCATTTAAAAGCCTCCAAGTTTAAGTATATCAATATTTTTTTCAACTCAAATCAGTTCCAATCTGCTTTAACATATCGTCGAGTGTCGTGTCCTCAAGTATCTTTATCATAGATAATCTAACCCTGTCCCATACCGGGAGTTGCGGACAATACTGATGAAGTGCACAGATCTCAGCCTTATCCATACAATCGATAATCCTCAATTCACCTTCGATAGCCTCATATACCTCTCTAAGGTTAATCTCTCGTGGAGATTTTCGTAGAACATAACCTCCATCCGGCCCGACCATCGATCTTATAAGACCCCTTTTGACAAGCCTCCGCATGATCTTAGCAAGGTAATTAATCGGTATGTGTTGATTTTGCGATATCTCTTTCATGCTTGAGGTTAATACAGGGTTTTTCCCCATATAGGCTAGCGACCTCACAGCATAATCTAATGTTCTGCTTACTTGCATATTTTCTAACCTGAAGAGGAATCATGGATATCATACATCCATAATGTATATATTATACTTCTCCGGTATATTTGTCAAGATTTAAGCGGGCTAATAAAGGCTTGCAACTCGGTAACGAGTAATAAACGATACTCTACCATAGCTATAGCCACATGTCTAATTTAAAAGGGAAAATTAACAAGATTATCGAGGGCTCGCGATACGTCTACGAGATACCGACCAGATTGCAAGGTTGAGTATCACACTGGATGCGACTAAAAGCACTGTTGTATATTTAAAGAACTGTCTGGGCATTATGTAGAATGAAAGATCAAACCTGTTATTCATCCAGAGCTGATTGCTAAATAGCAAGGGATGGAAAATATCCCTCCAAAAAGTTGTGAAGAAGGGTAATACAACTAATAAAGCGAAGATAATTGCTGCATTCACTATCGCAAATTTAGAAACCCGGAGCCTGTCAAACGTCAGTATTAAACAGATGACACAGAAAACGGCAATAATAAACATATTATCAAAAATATCACGGACCTCACCTAAATGTAACTTTTCCTTTTTCGTCCAGAATGATACCAGTTCCCCTTTATGCAAAAAAAATGATGTCAGATCATCGATTCCTTTTTCGGCCCTTTCATAACCGATCGTATCGCAGCGTTCATTCCAGTTACAATTGAATTTATACCAATATGGAAGGTATACAATGAAGACCAATGGTGTGTAAACGGTCAAGTAGAACAAAGTTGGGAACAAAATAATTCCCTTTAGTCTAGAAACCCACTTACTGTACATTTTCTCTATGATTTCAGTCGAGACTTATTCTAACACCTTAATAAAGTCTTTCCAGTCCGTTCGGAACTTTTGCGATCGTTTTTTGACGCATATGTATTAAAGAATAATGGAACTCGTCGCAGCAAGCTACGCGAAGTTTGCAAGCCAAGTACGTTATATTGCTAATAGGAAATATCATTTGACTATAATAAATAAATAATATTCTTTTTATATCAGATTTAAATCGAACAATCCCGTTTATGAGAAAATTCTCTCCATCAGATTGGGTCAAACGACTGAGGCTTTTTTGGCACGGGCTTTACATTATAGTTCATAATAGTTCATAGAGCCGCCCGAATTGCAATTCTGCTTAGGGAACCAATTAAACCATTCTAATCTTCGGCACCCTTGTCCGTGTTATCTGTTAAGTTCGGCTGAGACCTAGAACCATCCAATACAGTGATAACATCTTTACCTGTATCGGCCCGCGTCTCATTCTCGGAGCTACGATTCTTAACACTGGTCTCATTTTTTGTGCCATCGTTTTCAAAGGTAAGTTCTATCTCAGGTCCAGTGTTATTGCTGTTAGCGTCTAAAGCATTATCAGAGGTTTCGCTAGTCGATGATAACATTACTTCAGACTCATTGTACGACCCTCCAGCGACTGATGATGCAAAACTAGCCGTATCGTTTTGCATTCCGCCAGATACTGCCGAGAACTCTCCACCGGCTATGTTAAGCAGGCCGCCCGACACCGAGGAATACTCTCCGTTGGCCACATTTAAAAACCCTCCGGTAACCGTTGAAAAACTATTTCCTATAGTATTTCTGTAACCGGCTACAAAACCTCCAGCGCTGCTATATGAGTGGCCTGAACCTACGATGAGATTGTGTGAACCGTTTCTGACTGGTGGAGGATAAAATAAGCCGGCCTCGTCGCCAATCTCATTATATCCGATGATTAGATTTCCCAAACCGTCAACCATTGTTGTGGAAGATCTTTTATTGCGTATATGAACATTAACTCCTTCGAAGATCAAATTTGGTCCCCTAACTCCTTGCATAGTTCCAGGGACTAGCCTCACATATCCTTTCAAATTACGAAAAGTGCCCAGGTCTGCATTCAATGAATTCAGCTCTTCCTGGAGCTTTGATATCGTCTTATACGCTTCCTCTAATTGTTTCTGCTGAGCCGAGATTCTTGCCTCAAGCTTACTAACGCGATTCTCCAGATTCTGTCCATAGCTGATTTCCGGACTTATCAAGATCAACGAAATCAAAATATTAATAAATAGGAATTTATTATGGTTGATCATATTATTACTCCTCATTACTCCCGTTCCCGGAACCGGATGATTTTTTTAAATAGCAATTAAATATTCTGTTACGCTAACTATATCAAATCGTTAGGCCAGATATCTAATGCAAAAACCAATTATTACACTTTAAACTACTAATTTAACATCACTTACCCTTGTAACTATATTATATCAGTGTTAACCGTGTCAATACTTACATCATTTCAGCACTAAATGATCTACTCCCCCTCTTTAACCTCTTTCGTCTTTGACCTGGCCAGCGTCAGGGTTCGATGCAGAAGAACCGTATATATTGGTTTTCCTCCTAAACCCTGGGCGACGATAGTGGCTGACATGCAAGTCAGGATGAGAGGGAGGATTTGAGAATAATTTAGTGTCATCTCAACAGTCAATACAATTCCTGTCAGGGGGGCTCGAACGGTGGCAGAAAATAGCGCGGCCATTCCCGCGACGGCAAAAATTCCAGGATGTAAAACGTGGGCCGGAAACAGCTCATGAGTGAAGTGGCCAAACCACAGGCCAAAGAGTGTCCCTAAAGCCAGCATCGGTGCGAAGATGCCGCCGGGGGCTCCGGAGCCATAACTGAAGGCTGTAGTCCCAAACCTGGCCACAAATAGAATCAAGAGGGTCATCGGGACAAAGGTGTTATGAAATGCTTTAGGAATTACGTCGTAACCACCTCCTACCGTGTCGGGAAAGAGCCATACCAAAATACCTATTATTCCCCCGACAATAAGTCCCGTAAAGATATATAACCAGCCACGCAATCCGGCGAAAAAGTTAAGGGATACAATCAACAGATGGTTAAAGAGGTATCCGAATATTCCGAAGATCGATCCAAAGACAAGAAAGACCCATAGATATGACAGCTGTGGCGAAGGGAATTGAGACATCACGATGTCTGGTCCCTGTCCCATAAGGCTGCGAAGTACAATGTCAGACACAGCGCAAGCGATCAAAACTGATTGAAATGAAAGGAAGGTGAACTTGAACTGGGGTCGCATCTCCTCGATTACAAAAAGGATCCCTGCCAATGGAGCATTGAATGCGGCAGCAAGGCCGGCACCGGCTCCTGCAGCTACCAATGTATGAAGATCATCTTTGGAGACATTAAACAGGTCCGCGATCATCTTTCCTATGTTCCCCCCCATCTGAATCGTCGGACCCTCTCGACCAAGAACCATGCCCGCTCCAAGGGCAAAGATACCGCTGAGGAACTTTATCGGAATAACTCGTTTCCAGCGAAGAGGCCTTTCGTCGTCTAATGCTCCCTCAATCTCCTGAATCCCACTTCCGCCAGTTTCCGGCGCGATCCTTCGGACCATAAGAAGGGCGACATAAACCATTACTGCTGATAAGAAAATCGGGAGACCCCAGGATAAGAACTCATAATTTTGAGCCCAAATTAAGAGTGAGGCCTTCCACGTTGCGATTGTGGTCAGTATTATCTGGAATACGGCGCCTAGCAACCCAGTGAGGCATCCAACCACGAGGGCCCAAAATAGTACAGGGGTATTCCTCTTTTCGGCTTCGAGGAATCTTCCTAAGGTTCCAACTTTGGCACGATGGGAAACAGATTCGTATGTCATTGATTGCGGAGAGGTATTCTCAGGTTTGTCTGGCATGGGATCCTCCAATCCACGTGCAAAAGATGTGAGGACTCGATGGTCGAGTAGGATGATTTATAAGCACAGTTTTATTTAGCATTATATATCGATTTCTGCCCTTGAAACAAGTAAGTGATTACTATGATCACAAATGGTTAGTACAGTCGGAAGCGCTCATTATAGAGTCATAGATAATTCTTATGACTATGAAAGTTCTAATTTTTCAATTATGTAATCGGTGATGACTTCGGGTTCTCCTGAAATATCACAGGCTATTGCACCTTCCGGTTCCTCGAGTGTTTGTAGTTGACTTTCAAGTAGTTGAGTTCCAGCGAAATGTTTTTCACGCGAAGCCAACCGTTTCAAAATTGTATTCTTATCGCCCTTTAAATAAACAAATATTATCTTCTCTTCTTGTTGTTTTAAGTACTGGCGATACGAACTTTTTAAGGCTGAACAAGCAATGATAGATGGTTCATTAATATTCAAAGAGGAGTCGATCAGCTTACGTACCTCCTTAAGCCAGGGCCACCTGTCTTCATCATTCAGTGGTACACCACCTCGCATCTTCTCTATGTTGCGTTTGGGATGGTAATCGTCGGCATCATAGAATTTCCATCCGAGCTTTTGAGCGAGCATTTTCCCGATAGTCGTTTTACCGGTTCCTTCCACACCCATTATAATGATGACCATGTCACCTATCCCACAAGCGTTTTCTTAATATTTTATAACTTTCAATTTAGGCTCTAGTGTTTTAGAGTGAATATCATCATTGGCATCAAAATCTGTCAAACTGATTGGAAACCAAGGATTTATTTAGCTACGCTCGTCTCAATTACCATCATCAAAAGAAAACCAACAAAAAACATAGACGTAGCAAATCTGGTATCTGGTCCTTTATGAGCCTCGACCAACAATTCTTCAGTCACTAAATAAAGGAAGGCAGACGTTGCAAAAGCCAGGACCGATACCAAACCCGCGCCAGAAAGGCCTTCAAGTAAGATACCGCCTATTGCGGCACCAAGAACTACGCAAAATGCTAACATAGTCGTTATTGCTATTACTCTACTCCTGATTACGCGATCCCTTACCATTGACGATGCGACAGACAAACCCAATAAGAGCATCTCAATTGTTAGGGCGATTGTTATCATTATTCCTTGTTTTTTCCCAATCCCAAAACTGACTCCTAACAGCAGCCCGTCAATAAACATGTCGATGCCAGAAGCGAATGCCAGGCCTCCCGAACCTCTACCTCCGACCTCATTATTACCTGCGATTAGTTTTTCTACTAACCACTCCGCACCAATCATGAAAACTACTCCAAACGAAAACCCAAAAACCAACGGGGAAATTTTTAGTTTCAGAACGAGTTCGGGCAAGATCTGTAAAGCAACAGCCGAAAAAACTACACCAGCGGCAAAATGCTGAATAATTACTCTAAGCGCCTGGCTCGGTTGTCGATAAGCAGAAATTATCCCACCGATAATAACAGCAATGACCGGTAGCAGCGTGAACATTAAAATTAATTCTATCGATCTTTCCAAGGTTATCTCCTGTTGGTTTCCAATATGAATTGATTGAAAGAAATTTCATATTTAGTCTTAATCATCGATAGGCCTTATTCAAATTCGAATCCTTTTTTAATTCTTATCAATCTAATGTTTCAAAAAATAAAATGGCAAAAGGTAGTTATGATTGCAAGTTAAATTCTATCGTATTATAATTCCAACGCCGTACTTTAGGAAAATTGTTTCTAGCAGGCCTGATCACAATGAAGAGTAACAGAATTTTATCGGTAATTGTTTTTGCCTATTTAATCAGCGTAGGCATTACTAAGGATCCCGCTTTCACCGATAATATACTTTTTTTGCTCTTGGAAAAGCCGAAGTCCTGATTCAGAATCATTGTTTCGATCGTTAGACCTCAATCCTTATATTAGTATCGTCAAGGACAAGGATGAGAATAATTTGCATGATTCTTCAGTTATCAAGCTGCGGGGGTATAATACTTTCCCAATCTTGACTATGTAGTAGGAATGTGGTCCACGTAAGAAAGGGCAGAAATTGTAAGGGATGAGAATGAACAAATTTAGGACACTAGAAAATATATTCAAAAACTCTAAGAGGGCTATACTGCTAGGTATAGGTGGTGGCGGAGATATTGTTGGAACGATTCCTACCGCCAAACTGCTAGAAAACTTCGGAGTTGAAAATGTTATGGGCGGACTTTCTTGGGAAAGATCTGTTATAGATCCGGTTCCGGGGCCGAGGAACTTCCATGAAACTCTAAATGCCAGGAAGATAAACGATACAGTTTGGTATACAAACCAAAAGACAACCACGAGCACTGGTGTGAGGTTCGCAGAGTCTTGGATAGCGGAATTCTACGGGAGAGAGACTTTGTTGGTTGATATTAACTGTGGTGCGAAAGAAGTTGTTAAGGGACTCTTGGATGCTGTTGATAAGTTAGACGCTGATTTGATAGTCGGGATTGATGTTGGTGGCGACGCAATTGCATTTGGAAATGAGCCGGGGATTATGAGTCCACTGGCGGATGCAATAATGACGGCCTCACTTTCAGAGCTAGAAAAAAGAATGCCTACGGTGATGGGAGTTTTTGGATTTGGTTGCGACGGAGAACTCACCATGCCCGAATTGGAAAAATCAATCAGAAAAATAGCGAGGGAGGGTGGTCTTCTTGGAAGCTGGGGTATCACACATGATACACTGAAAGAGCTCGAGAAAGTAGTTGAAATTGTGCCTACCGAAGCTAGCCGCCTGCCTGTAGAAGCTGCAAAGGGAATATTTAACAGGACTACCATCCGAAGCGGCAGGCGAAGTGTATCTCTATCGGTTATTTCCACTATTACCTTCTATTTGTCGCCTAGAGTTGTCTTTGAGAAGATATCGAAACCCGCTAGGACCATCTCTGAATGTGGAAGCCTTGCTGAAGCAAACGACGCTCTTCACAAGCTAGGGCTCAAGACAGAACTCGATTATGAGTTGGAGAGATTAGATTACGAGCCAGGTTCAAAATTATGAAATATTTACTTTTAATATCCTTTAAATTCAGATCGCTAGTTAATTAGCATATGCGTACTTTATACAATAAGCATACTCTCACCACCTAATAATAGCAGTAGAATTAAGACTTAAGTTATTTTGCATTTGCGAAGAACAAGCCTTGACAATTCGTTGAGAATTGTTATATTAGATTCAAAATCAATTATTTAGGAGGCTGTAAAATGGTAGAGAAAAAGGAAACTCAAAGATCCAAGGACGTTACGAATCCGGTAAAAGAACTTACTGGTCTTGTGAAAGAAAGTTATCTGAACGGCTTTGAATTTGCCGTATCCCTCTGGGAAGAAAATGTCAAGTCTTTGAATACCCAGGGTGATTATCTGATCAATGCCGAAAAGGATTACGTGAAATCCTTGAAGGAATTTTATTCAAACCTGCCAAAGGAAGTTAATCCTTTTGGAAATGGGAATTCTAAGGCTTTAGATGACGGAGTTGACCGTATCGTGGCTTTTCAGAAGGAATATCTAAATGCTGTAAGAAAAGTGTCTGATAAGCTTACAAGGGAAACACGTGATCTTACACATAAGAATCTTGAGAAGGCATTTTCGTTATTCGACGATTATTTGAACTCGTTCAGAGTATAATCAGGATTCGAGAAAAATACGTTTAGGGATAAAAAGTAGCGTCTGCATCTCGCAGGCGAATCATTTTGAGGTAAATCTTACAAAGATGGACCTGAAGTAACCGAGTAGATGTTGGCGCTACTAGTACCTGTTGGATTCGATCGAGCAAGAAAGCGATTGTAACATTCAACCTATATATACACGAGCGAACCGTCGAAGTCCGTATGATAATTTGTCCCATAAATCTGTATCTTAAGTATGCTGTCGTATAGTTGAGGGGATACATGAGTAATATATCGTTTTGGAGATGGGTGCTATACTTGTCACCAATCTTTCTAGGGATTGGCGTAGTAGTTGCCAGTATAATCTTAGGTGTAGCGGAATTCGGTTTGGCCAATTAGAGGACTCTGCTTATGCGACAGGGTTTATGTGCTTTCCGCTATGATGATGGAGGGCGTGCCGAGGCGGGGTTCAAGGGCTACGCAGGTGGTGATTGCGCAGTGCGTGCGGTTGGCATAGCGACGCGGATGCCCTGTGAGGAGGTAGAACGGTTGATCTTTTCTCATCTAGACTAAAGCTCATACTATGGAGCGCATCAGTTGGAGAGCAACATATTGGTGACGGGCGGATAGTTTAGTTTTAGCTTCGTTTTGGTAATGCGGAGCAGATCATGATTAATCGTCAGGGCATTGTTGATCAGAGAGTACCGAGGAAGTAACCCTTCGAGCTAAAATAAGCATAAGTCTATCCAAAGCATTACCTATTATTCACTTACCTCAGAACAGAAAAATCTAATTCGGCCTGATATTTGTCATTTCAAATCTGTATCACGATCTAACGCGGACAAGAGATGATGAGACGAGCACGTCCTTATCTAGATCAGGATTCGTAATGACTAATATACATATATCGCAAGGGTGGTTTTTTTAATACCGAAATGACAATTAAAGATTTATGTTTAGTCTCTTTAGGATGAAAACCATTGTGAAATATAGTAGGACCATGATTGCACACGAAATTATCAGGCTTGCATAGAAGTTAACTTTGGATTTAAGTAGAAGCGGTAGTGCTATGAAAAGCGACAAGGAAGGGATTACAAGCCAAAAAATACCGATAGAGAGTTCCGATATCTTTTCCACACTTTTAGTATCAATATAAAGCCATATAAACGCAAGTATGGAAACTACGGGAAGAGAAGCCAATATCGCTCCGATTAGTGAACTTCTTTTGGAGATCTCTGATATCAATACAACCAAAATTGCCGTAATGAAAACCTTGACGATGTAATAAGCCATTTAATTGGTAGTTATTGTAACATCTTATAACCTCAAACAAGTAGTTGTTTGTATATAAATTGTTACGTTCAACAAATCCGGTGAGACATCGTAAACCGGTTTGTGCGATCGAACATATGGTTGAATATCTAACGCTTAATTTTGGCTTGGTATTCCAGAGTCGCCGTCAGACCAACTGGTCCGGCACCAACAATTATTACATGGCCATTCTTAGAAGTGCTCATTTTTATTCCCACTACAAATACTACCAGCCAGCTACATCTTTATAGGCAATGACCTTAGCAGGTCTGATTCTCACTAACAGTTCGCCCGCTACGGCATTTCGCTTACCAAATACCTCGGCTTGATCGTCACCCATATATCTCCCGCCAATACGAGTAGCCCAGTGCAACATTTCTTTCAGGTCGTCTGAAAAGCTAACTATTCCCTCAATTTGAACAAAGGCGTATGGCGGGGTTTGATCGTCCACTGTTAGACAAACCCTTGGATCACGCCTCATATTCTTCGCTTTAACTGAATTTCCACCAGTCGTAAAAACTATATTCCCATGATCAAGATCAAACCAGATGGGAACCACGTGCGGACTACCATCCGTTTTCACAGTAGCGATTTTGCCGGTCTTTGTCCCTTGGATCAAAAACCTTTTATACTCAGCCTTTGTCATCACTTTCATTTCACTATCTCCTTCTTAGGAATTGTTTAACAGTAAAACCCATCTTGATAATCTAAATTATGAGTAGGTCAATTATCTATATATTATATGAGACTTACATGACGGGATTAAGCCTTAAACAAAACGCTTGTGTGTTTTGTACACGGATTTGATTTCAGCCGGATAAACCCGGAAACATCTCGTCCTCTATTCTTCGGTCATTTCCTGCATATCATTGATAGCTTCCATAAGCAATCAATATTAAATTCTATTCCAACATTCCGTCATTAATTAGTATCAAAATTAATGTTAAGGCCGAAATTATATGGATTTAGAATCTGGATAATATATCATGGAAGACGGTTCAATTTTCAAATATTAGTTATTTCAAGAAAGAATTTTGGATACTTCCAAATAGGTATCTGGTCTCACAAATGGGTTGCTGTGCACCTACACGCGATGAATATCAAGGAGGACATTTAACATACCCCTGGAGTATCTGAGACGGTAAATACACTTAAGTTGACCGTTAGAGAATTAGCCTTTCCGGTCAATCTCAAGCGGCTAGTTAGGCGTCGCCTTGTTTGATATTTTTAAATAGATTGTAAGCAGATGATTAGTATCTACTACGGCCACCTCCTCTGCCTCCTCCCCCTTTGCCAAAGCCTCCCCTTCCTCCTCCTCCCTTGCCAAAGCCTCCTCTTCCTCCTCGGTCACCAACACGTTTTTCTGTGCGTGGGCGGGCTTCATTCACGTTAATTGCCCTTCCTTTCAGCTCTTTCCCATTTAGAGCACTGATAGCAGCTTGAGCCTCCTCCAGAGTTGGCATCTCGACGAATCCAAATCCCTTTGATTCTCCAGTGTACTTATCTTTTATGATAGAGGCGGACAAGACCTGCCCAAATTCTTCGAAAGCCGATCGTAAGTCCTCTTCGCTGACCTCATATGATAAATTTCCCACATAAATATTCATTCTTATCTCCTTATACAACAGTTTCTAAGTTTACAATTTGCATAACTATTATATGCGATTTTATCTATAACTACTAGTTCCAACTGAAAATAGTATTAATGAGTCAACGTCAAAGATTTGCTGCTTGCCAACAAATCTCTCATAACATACACTTAATAACACAATTATTTGGAAATAAGACGCATAATATGTATAATTGTTGGCCTTATTATTCAAAGCATAAAAATCATACAAGACGAGTGAGGAGAACTGGTGATGACTATCGTTCGTAAATCAAATGATCGATCCTTTAAGGTCATCAGTGGGTATGGCGAGTTAGAGATTCGAGACAATCTCGAGAATTCCTACCCTGATGTATACACCCCTGAGGTTATGACCGCTTTGGCATCATTGGCTAGATTCAATGAGGATCAAAAAATGGTCATGGCAAAAAGAATCGAAAGAAGGGCGGAAAGAACTCGGAATAGACACAGAATCAGGTTTATGGATCCGAATGACTATATTCCTCGGACCAACATAAAGGTGCAAGACGCAAGAGACGGGAAGTTCGTCGGTCCGGAAATTCCAAAAGATTTGCAGCGACAGTGGATTCAGGGGACGGGGCCGGCTGCCAAGCCGAACTCGCCGATTGAAAAAAGCATAAGGAATGTTGCCTATGGATTGCTTTCGGGTGCGGATGGCTGGATGTTTGATGGGGAAGACGCCGTTGGTCAGATTAACACGATGTCGTTAGACAATCAAAGAAATTTGAAATTGGCAATACAAAAAGACCCAATCTTTTTGCGAGTGGCTGAGAAGGTTGCAAGGGAGATGAACGAATGGTCATCAGGGTTTTTCGGCAAAAAGATCATAAAAGATTGGAACACTCAATTAGATTTTACAACAAAGATATTCCGCTGCCGGGGATTACACTTAGACGATAGACATATCCGTGATGAAAATGGTGTGGCTCTTTCGGCTTCAATTGTCGATATGACACTGTATGTTGTGAACAACCATAAGAATTTAATGAAGGCGGGTTCCTCCATAGTATTGTATCTGCCTAAGATCCAGACGGCTGAGGAGGCGGCGTTTTGGAATGAAATTATATCAGCTCTTGAAGAACATCTTGACCTCCCGGTTGGCACAATCAAGGTCTATGTTCTTGTTGAACAACTTGAGGCAACATTTCAGCTTATGGGAATTAGGGCCGCCTTAGACAGACATTTCGTCGGATTCAATACCGGAAGATGGGACTACATTAACAGCGTCGCTGATGCTATGACCTGGGATAAAGATTTTATCAATCCCAACATCGAATCTATTACAATGACTTATGGTTACATGAGAAATTACGAAGATAGGGTCCGTAGGGCTGTAAACACGCCCGATATTAACGGAAATTTTGCGCTTTGGCAGGGTGGAATGGAACCCAACATTCCTGTAGGTTCGGAAGAGGGTGTTACAAGCGGTATGAAGAAAGCCGTCGAGGGTTCTATGCGTGAGCAGAAAGAGGGTGCAAGTGGTAAATGGGTAGCACATTGGAGGATGGTTCACATTATTCGACCGGTCTGGGAAAGGATTGGAGAGGACAACCAGCTCGGTAGAGTTTTCCCCCCTCTAACCTATACTCAGGAGGACGCTGATGGTCTAACGCTTCTCGAACCGGCGCCCAGAACGATTAGGGGAGCTCGAAATCTTTTGAGCGTTGGTTTGCAATATGGAAATGCGTTTGGTCAGGGATTTCAGGCAGCGGCGCTAAAGCCAGCCGACTTTTTCAATAATGATGACATCTTGTATCTGATGGAAGATATGGCCACAGGAGAAATTCGTCTTAGCATATTGTGGGAGTGGGTCCACAAGGGTGCGAAACTAAACGAGGATGATCCGGAAACGGGGTCAAAAGCGGGAGACGTTTTTACTGCCGACATATTTCGAAGGTTACTGGCTGAAGAATACGAAAAACTTCTGCATGCAAAAGATAAAGATGTTCACGACGATTCAAAAGGAACAACCCTACCAATTGCCAGAGAGATTGTTGAAACCTACGTTTTAGATGATGTCAAAGCACCCTGGTATATTGACCTTTTGAATATTAATCTAAATAATCATGATTTATATGAAGCTAAAAGGAGAATTAGACAGTACATGGATACATTTAAAGAGGATGGGACAAGGATTACTGAGAATTTAGATTTTATCCCCACCAGAAAAACTGAGACCATTTCAGAAGACGAAATGGAATCATTTGAAAAAGAGGTTCTGGAAACAAAAAAATGGGTTAGCAGCCACCGATTCAAGGGCATTACTCGTCTCTACTCTGCCCGCCAGGTGGTGCAACAGCGCGGAACGATCGAAACTGACTATCCTATTGCACGGAAGGCATCAGAAGAATTCTATAATCTTTTAAGGGAATTGTTCTCAAAAGCGGAGCAGATTACAACATTTGGCCCATATTCTCCTGGCCAAGCAGTGATGCTGAAGCGGGCAGGTATAAAGGGGATTTATCTGGGAGGTTGGGCAACTTCCGCTAAAGGGTCGACAACTGAGGATCCCGGTCCCGATTTAGCCAGTTACCCACTCAGTCAGGTGCCGGATGAAGCAGCTACTCTTGTTCGAGCCCTTCTTTCTGCAGACAAGAATCAGAAATTCATGAGATCTAGAATGACAGACAAGGAACGTAAAACTGCTCCAAAATTTGATTACAGACCTTTTATAATAGCAGATGCCGATACAGGACACGGTGGTGACGCCCATGTCAGAAACCTGGTCAGGAGATTTGTAGAAGCGGGTGTCGCAGGTTACCACATCGAAGATCAAAAACCGGGCACAAAGAAATGCGGGCATCAGGGCGGTAAGGCTCTCGTGCCTGTTGATGAACAAATCAAAAGGCTGAATGCCGCACGATTTCAACTTGATGTTATGAAGGTGCCTGGAATCATCGTTGCTCGGACCGACGCTGAAGCGGCCGCATTACTGGACGGAAGGGGTGATGAACGGGATCATCCCTTTATTTTGGGTGCTACTAAAACAAATCTACCCGGTTATAAGGATTGTTATCTTGCAATTTTGAAGGCTTTTAATGAGAAGGGAATAAAGGATGTTAATGGTCACTTGCTATACAGGATGTCCGATTTCGAATATGAAGAGGCTTACAAGTGGTTTGAGCAAGTGGGATTAATGTCATACATAGATGAAAACGTACGAGCTTTAAAGGATGGCAGGGAAAGGAGCATCACCAAGCCGTTGGATAATGTCGCGACCAAGTTCGTCGAGACATGGGAAGTCGAGTCAGGGCTTAAGACATTTGGGGAAGCAGTAGCAGATTTGATGGAATTCCAGATCGAAGAAGGAAGACAACACGATTTGACAATTAACCAATGGCTCGAATTTGCTAAGAATGTTTCATTACATGAAGCCCGTGAAAAGGCCAGGTCGATGGGCATAGACCCTTCGTGGGATTGTGAATTGTCCAGAACGCCCGAGGGTTATTATCAGATCCAAGGCGGAGTCGGATATGCGATAGCAAAATCAATTGCTGTAGCCCCCTTTGCCGACATTCTCTGGATGGAGACAAAAACGGCTGATCTGGCTGATGCGAAGGAATTTTCTGATGCTATCCACAGGGTATATCCAGATAAGATGTTGGCCTATAACTTGTCACCTTCATTTAACTGGGACACAACGGGAATGACCGATGAAGAAATGGCGAACTTTCCCAAAGAGCTGGGAAAACTCGGGTTTGTCTTTAACTTTATCACCTACGGAGGTCATCAAATAGACGGACTGGCTGCTGAAGAATTTTCAAGGGCTCTGCTGGAAGATGGAATGCTTGCACTGGCCCGATTACAAAGAAAGTTCAGGTTGGTTGATTCACCCTATAAAACACCACAAACCTACGTTGGTGGCCCCCGTGCCGATGGTGCCCTTATGGCTACTTCCGGGCGTACGGCAACGACAAAGGCCATGGGAAAGGGATCCACACAGTATCAGCATCTGGTCCAGACAGAGGTTCCACCCAAACTTCTGGAAGGTTGGCTTGAGCTTTGGGCGGAATACTACAAGATTAGAGGGCCATTGCGTGTTGAACTACGTCCGCACAGAGCAGGCTCGGATTTATTGGAATTGAGTGTTTTGGATGAGTCGAAAAATAAAGTGGCTAATGCTGTGTTTGGATCCATACAGGATCTCAGGGGCAAAAATATTCTTTCTGTTAGAGATCAAAATACATTTGATGAGGATTTTCGTAAGAAACGTTTAATGACATTAATCCACTTGTTTTTGATTCACCGTTATAAAAGTGATTCGGTACATTATGTTAACCCCACCGACGATAATCAGAAGCAAACGAAGGGTATGAAAGCTTTGGGCATATATGACGAGGTCAATACTGAAATTGGCGATATTATTGTAGCGGGAGTCAATAGTGACCGTGTAAAAGAGTTGCTTAATCCTGACCTAGTCGAGCTGAATAGGCTTATTACAAAAGCAAAAAGATCAAAAGCAAAGAAGCCGAGAATAAAGAAGAATTGAGAATTGCGTGGGCACCTTACAATGCATCGTTGAGCCGTCTGGCGTTTTATAGATGCGTCATGGGTATAAGAAAAAACAATATTTTCTGAGGAAAAGTTAGATTCTTGTTAGAAGTACTCGAAATTGGGGTTACCACTTATTTCCCACATTCATTAGTTTTCCCGTGAGTTTGCAAAGTGGACTTGTGTCAACTAATAAATTGGTCATATCTGGCAAATGTATTTATTTTGGGGTCGTTATTTGGTTCATTCCCTCGACTTTTGCAAAAATACCTTATAAATTAATTCGACTATTTTATATCGTCTAATAATATTTCTTGCGACTTAGGAAATGTTGTAGGTTTAATGACTTAGCTAGAGTGAAAATTCTTTAGAATAGATTATTGGGGAAATTGAAGCAAGGATGATTTTTAAAATTTACAAAATAGTTAAAGGGACATTAAAGGTAAGAATTTCTACAGATTGATGCTAAACTATTGAAATGTGACCATCTATTCATTCATTATTTTCACTTGATTGTTTAGTTTTATATTTTTTAAAACCATGAATTCATTTCATTGGTCGAGCTTATAGGAGTAAGATGTTCTGGAAAATATTATTAGTCTTGTCACTTGTTGCCGCAAATGGGTTTTTTGTTGCTGCCGAATTCGCCCTTGTAAAGCTTAGAATACAAGAAATAAAAATCTTAGCGCGCAAGGGAAGTAAGACTGCGAAGTTAGTTGAGGCGATCGTTAGAGATTTGGATGCCTATCTATCGGCTTGTCAGCTCGGAATTACCCTTGCCAGTTTAGGTCTTGGGTGGGTTGGCGAACCGGTGGTAGCGAAAATGATTGAACCAGTTTTTAACACACTAGGTATCCCTGAGGAGAATGTACATTTTGTAGCATTGCCTATAGCTTTTATCATAATTACTCTGCTGCACATTACTGCCGGTGAGCAGGTACCTAAGATATTAGCCATAAAGAAGCATAGACCCACCGCGTATTTCATCTCAATGCCCTTAGTCATTTTTTATAAGATTTTCAAACCTTTCATTTGGGTCCTCAACACAATAAGTAACTTGATGCTGAGGGTTATTGGCATCCAAATCATGTCTGAGCATGGTGAAGTACATACGGAGGATGAGGTAAGGGCTATCCTTCTTGAATCGGCTGCGGTGGGCCACCTCACCCCGGGCGAACGCCTGATCATGGAAAATGTGCTGGATTTGGAAAATAAGATTGCTCGTCGATATATGCTGCCCAGGAACCAGATAGTGTATTTGGATAAGAATGACACGATGGAGGAAAAGCTACGAATAGCATCGGAATCCGGCCATACACGCCTGCCACTTTGCGATGATGATCTTGATCATATCATTGGAATCGTACATGTTAAGGATATTTTTCAGGCTCTTGCAATGGGGGAAGAGATTAAGGCTCTTGTCGATGTTGCACGCAAACCTACCTTCCTTCCCGAAACCGTTACCCTGGATGCACTACTTCGCGAGTTTCAAAAAAAGCACACCGCTTTGGCCATCCTTGTTGATGAATATGGTGTTGTATCGGGAATGATTACTATTGAAAACGTGCTTGAAGAGCTGGTAGGACCTATACAGGATGAATTTGATACTGAAGCGCCATCGATAATGAAGGTAGGGGCCGACAGTTTTGAGGTTGATGCCGCTTGCACCGTTGACGAAGTTGAAAAAAAACTGGAAATTGAACTGTCTGATTTAAATGCCGATACGATTGGAGGAGTGTTGATTCAAAAGCTGGGTCGTATACCCACAGTGAATGAGAATGCTATACTGGGGGAGCATGAGGTCACCGTGCTGGAGGCCGATCCGACAAGGGTACGTAGAGTCCGGATCAGGAGGTTAAAACCCGAAGAAATCGCTGAAATCTCGGGTGAACAGAAGCCTGCGTGACATCGATAATTCTTACAAAATAGATACAAACTCTATCTTGAATTTTATGTCTAATGAGTCATTAAATGATGGTGGGGCATTTGAAAGAGTTACCAAATTAGCTCGCCGCGTATTCTTGGACACAAATGTAATTCAAAACCTATCTTCATTCTCTTCACTTATGTGCGATAATTTTATGGATGATGAGGAATATGAAAAATTTGACACGCTTGATTCAGAGACTAAAGCCGATATTGAAGCGCTACCCTCGGTTTTCCAAATTGCACAAAGGGCATCCTTCGAGTTTGTGACGTCTCCCCTGTCAGTTGTCGAGTTCTCAGGAATTGCCAACTTAAAGAAAAAGCACACTCTTGTTCGATGGGGCTGTGAATTATTAGATTATTGTATGACTAGAATGGAAGATCATAAATTTATCAGTTTAGAAGGCATATCAGTTGGTCGGGGTGTACGATTATATAATTCAGGATTGCTAGATTTTCTGCCAGATGAGATGGACAGAAAACTTGTATCCGAATCGGTTGGTTTAGAATGTGATTCTTTTATGACAATGGATCGCAGATCGATATGGGTCTATCGAGACAGGCTTAATAAACTTGGAATAACAATTCTTAGGCCCTCCGAATACTGGGTCCTTTTAAGACCTTGGGCTGCCTTATTCTATTAACGGAGCTTAGCGCTACACGGCTAGAGTTCACAATAATGAAATGTAAGGAAACGAAGTTCTGTAGTCTTTTCAGTTACCATTGTTACTCATCTTAATGACAACGACGCTTTCTTTCACAGTTATTGTCTCATGAACTCCAAGCATGACGTTGTTAAGGAAACGCATAAGGTACTCGTATGGAGTGCTATCAGGAAAAAGCTGGACTTCTATGATGTTTTCTGCATCTGCTATCTTTTTAGCGCCCTCCTGCAACCCCAAATTGTAATACTTTTCAATACCTCCTAGTCATTTTTCTTAGTACCACGAATAGTATATGTACAATACTGGAGATCGCGAGCCGAAAGGACACATGGAGAACTAACCTTTTGATCTGCTTCGGCGATTAATTACCTTCCACCTTGGACTCATCTCCGGCCAAGCAAGACTTTGTCCACGAGACATTGACAGCTTTATCAATGATCGTGCGCAATGAAGATGGTATTTCAGGCGGAGTTCTTGCAGTCAGAGTCTTGGCGACATATCGAGCGATCAAAGGTTTTCCAGTATCGCTTTTCAATCCAAGTTTGCTGCGGGCTTCGGCTGTAAGTCTATCTAGATCCGGAATTTCATCAGCGAGGTCAACTTCCCATTTGGTCGGAAAGCAAGCTACTTGATCAGATATAAATACATCATCCGGTGGATCGGTAGGCTGGTCAAACATCTCCAGTAGCTCACGGGATTTGGCCAGTGACTCAGAATCTGTACTTCTTTTTTTCTTATATCGCGAGCTTCATAAGTAAATTGCCATACCCCGAGTTGACTCTTTAGCCAATCTTTAGCGGTCATGCAATTTATATGTGAGTTCGGGCAGTTACAAATCTTTGTATGATTAATTCTAATTTTGTGCCTAAATTGTGCACTCCCTTCTCGAACTACATTTGTTGATCTCATCGCACTCATTATACAATTACCAAAAGTGAGTTTAGTTTTTTCAAAGTATCAAAAAAATGTATCGTAATTATTTACTCAATGAACAATTTAACTTATATAGAATAATTTTATGTTTATTTATTGAATTAATTATATAGCTGAAAAACAAAATTGTCTTGTATTCATGATTATAAGTTCACAATTCTACATTATGCAAATCCTATTTTTTTGCAGCTCTTCGTTATAGATTTAACGAGATCATTCTAACAATCCAATTATTTTCGTTATTCTTCAATCCGCTTGATTAACCTGTTGGATGGTTCCTGTGCGGGATCGACGACTTTGCGAGAGGCCTCGATACCCGTCGCTGGTAGCTTCTCCGCATCGATCAAGCCGATCTGCGCAAGTACAGAGGCTTGGTCCCAGTAGATCCGCTCACCTGCGATTTTCCCGTCTTTAAACTGCACAACCACAATGACGCCAACTTCGACCCGCTTGCCCGTAGGCGGTACGCCGGGGAGGATCCACGGCATCTCGATCGTGTGGGTGAACCTGTGAATCAATTCGTCCACTATGCGGTCCTCTCCGACCGTGCGAGCGACCGGTACGACTTCGGTGTCCGGTGGATGACCCGGGATGAAATACGTGCTATAGAAGTGGCGGACTTCACTGGAACCTACGCCACCTGTCATGACGGGGACATGATTGACGAAGGGATCAGCCGTCATTGTCGCCATCGTCGCATCGATACTCTTCTCCTCGAACTCAGCGGCCATGTGCTGCTCCCAAATCTTGACCATTGCCTGTTGCTTCGGAGTAAGTTTACTACTGTTCATGGGTTTTCAAACCTCCTTGTGTTTATCAGCTACCTGACAGCCCACTGCGATGAACAGGATGATCAGGAGCCTGTCTGATCTGCATGATTTCGTCTCCCGGTTGGAAGCATGTTATACAGCCCATCTATGAGCCTGGCTTTAATTAGGCTGCAAAAATGCAGTATGCAGGATACACGATGCAAGATGCATGATAAAGATCTAACTTCGGGAGGTTAAAAAAGAGTTTATTCAGACTTCATTCGCAACCCCTTTGGCACGAAAACGAATTCTGATAAATCAAATAACCCTTGCACGAGAAGTGCTAAAATGGCGGCGGGGACGGCTCCTTCAAGGATAAGGGGGATGTTATCAAGACGAATTCCTGTGAGGATTGGTTCGCCATATCCACCCGCGCCTATTAAAGCACCAAGCGTGGCGGTCCCAACATTTATCACTGCAGAGGTTTTGATTCCACCTATTATGGACCTGGATGCCATTGGCAATTCCACAAGTCTGAGCCTGGCAAAATACGGTAACCCCAGGGCCTCGGCGGATTCCCGGATATTGGATGGGATATCATGTAGGCCGGTGTAAGTGTTACGGACGATCGGGAGCAGGCTATATAGAAATAGTGCAACAATTGCGGGTGTAGCACCTATTCCTAGAAGCGGAATCATAAAAACAAGCAATGCGAGGGATGGAATAGTCTGAATTATCCCGACAATGCCCAAAATCGCTTGACCTAGCCTCTCGTTTTGGTGAGCCCAAATTCCTAGCGGTATTGATATCAGAATCGCAGCCGAAAGGGAGACCGCGACGAGAAAAAGATGCTGTAGTGTATTATGCCAAAGCCGTATCAAAAATGAGTACTTTATTGGATGTGTAATTGTGTGTAAATTCTTCTTCAAGAACTTCGCCGCAACCACAGACTCGGGCTCTCCATCTATCTTTACCAGTGCATTCATCTTAATCATATCTTCTTCAGAGATTTTACCCTGAAGCTTCGATATCATTTTGAGCGCCTCCGGGGTTTGTTCCTTAAGTTCAGAACGGTAAAGTAGGACTGCGTTATAGTTCGTGAAGTGGTTCCGATCGTCCTTCAACCGTCTCAAATTATAGTATTCGATCTCTGCATCAGTCGAATACAGATCAACTACATCGATATCACCGCTTTCAACTCCCCGGTAGGCAAGGTCGTGGTCCAATCCCGTAACATTCCTCTGCGGCAAGTGATACACGGTTTTTAGACTTTGCCAGCCATCCCGGCGATTCATAAATTCATTTGTAAAACCAAATTTCAGGTTGGGGTACCTGCGCAAGTCCGATATCGTTGTGATGCCCAGTTTTTCAGCAACCTCCTCCTTCATTCCCAGCGCATACGTGTTATTAAACCCTAACGGTTCGCTTACGAGAATGCCTTTTTCGGACAGAGCATTTCTTAGTTCTTCCTCGTCGGAAACATTCTCTTTGGATAGTATCTCCTCAATGATAGTTCCCGTGTATTCGGGGTAAATATCAATATCTCCTCTTAGAAGGGCGTTCCAAAGCACCCTGGTTCCTCCAAGCTCCTCTCTGTATTGAACGTCAATTCCAGCATTCCGAGCCAGTTGAGATACTAATTCTCCTAATATCACGGATTCTGTGAACTTTTTTGAACCCACCTTTATTTCACTTTTTGCAAAAGCCTCAGCAGCGAACACCGCTAACAGAATAAATAATAAATACCTAATCCTTAAGAATGAGATTGCCGCGCCGCCATAAGCGGCTCGCAGTGACAAACGAGAATCGAATTCGAACGACACTAATGATATGAGGATTTTCATCGGTTTATTTTTCAAATAGATGTACCAGCAAGCCTGTGCTGAATGCATCGAAGGTGTCCGCTCCTACCTGTTACCTGCATCCTGTATCTTGCATCATGCATCCTGCATCATGAATCCTGATTCATAGATTCCAATGGACTTCTTTGCGCTTTAATAAATTCAGTTACAAAAGTTTCAGATGGATTATTCACTAAGTCATTTATTGTTCCTTCTTGGATGATTATCCCATCCCTAAGTAAGACAATCTTGTGTCCAAAAAATCCAGCTTCACCTATATCATGCGTAACCATTACCACAGTCTTACCCAATATCTTAAATATTTCCTTTAAATCGTTTTGAAGCTCAAAACGTATTAATGGATCTAGGGCTCCAAGGGGTTCATCAAGCAAGAGTATGACGGGATCCAACATAAGCGCTCTCATTAGGCTCACACGCTGCCGCTGTCCACCTGAGATTTGTGATGGATACCTATCCAATGCATCAACGGGGTATTTCGTTAATTCACAAAGCTCGTTTATTCGACTCTCGATCTGCGATTTCTCATGACCTAAGTAAGTGCCCAGCAGTGAAATGTTTTCTCGTGCATTGAGATGCGCAAAAAGACCCCCATCCTGAATTACATAACCCACCTTATGCCTAATTGAATATAAATTCTGGGGACTAATCATTTCTCCTTCTACGTAGATATTTCCATTATCCGGTTTTATGAGTCCTATTATCAGCCTCAGGAGGGTAGATTTACCACAACCGCTTGGACCAATAATAACAGTCGTGCTTCGGGGTTGGAGATCTAAAGTAGTAGTATGAAGTGCTTTGGTTTTGCCAAATGTTTTTGAAATGTTATGAAGCTTAATCATTGAGTCGACAGATTTTTCAGAAGGACTTTTGATGTTTGTATCTATTTGTGATTCTTAGTCGATTTTGGCAAATTTCAATTCTTTTCCGGTAAAATGATTGATCATCTTTTGCGTTTGCATGTTTCATGGCAGTCTTATAATTCTCTAGTGCCTCTTTGAAGTTGTTTAACCGTAAATGTAGATCGCCCAATATTGAGTAAAGTCTATGGTTTGATTGGAGTTGTTTTGATCTGCGAATTCTTTTTATTTCATTAATGTCTTCCCCCGCCCCAAAAATACTGGAAAAAACTATGGCTCTCTCAAGGTGAACTTCGGGATCGTCATTCAGCTTCAAGTAGTTCTCATAGAGTAAAAGGATTCTCCTCCAGTCGGTTTTCTCATAACTGTCCGCGATTGCGTGGCAAGCTGAAATTCCGGCCCGCAGGTGATATTCAGAAACATATTTACTATTGGTGGATATATCGAGATGATATAGCCCTTTATTTATCATTTTTCTATCCCAAAGCGAACGATCTTGTTCTCGCAGATCCAAGAGTCTTCCTTCCTCATGAAATCTCCCTGGCAACCTTGAGGTTTCAAACAGCATAAGTGACAGAAGCGCGTGTGTCTCTGGTCTGTTGGTTTTTTTATGATTGGTCAGAAGGGTTGTTAGTTTGATTGATTCTTGGCATAACTCGATCTTGTTCTGACTTTTGCCACCATAATGGTCGTATCCAAGCTTGAATATGTGATTTAGAGTCGAAAGCACTGATTCGAGTCTTTGACATTGTTCAGATGTTTCTGGGAGTTCATAGTGAATCCTAAGCTTCTTAACCGTCAGTCTACCTTCCTCTAATCTTCTTGCAATAGTCGATTCATTCGCGAGGAGAACAGTTGCAATTTCTCGATTATTAAGACCGCGCAAAAATTTAAGTGTAAGCGTAACCTGTGATCCCCTGGGGATCGATGGATGGCAGCAGACAAATAACATTCTAAGCTGATTATCTATGAGTAGTTCATCGTCAAGTTTGATGAGTTTCTTGAACTCCTCTCCGCTTATCTGGTTCATAGTGAGACCATAATCATACAGTTTGTTTTCGCGCCTAAGAATTTCACTGCCTCTAATCTTTGCTATATTCCAAAGCCAGCCTTTAATGTTTTTTGGAATACCCTTGGATTGAGAATTAGACCTTGCCTTGGCATAGGCCTCGTCAATGATTTTTTCTGCCAGCTCCAGGTATTCAATGCCAAATAGTCTCGTAAACGTGGATAAAATTTCCCCGTACTCATCACGAATGAGGTCATTTAAATCTTTTCTATTCTTTTGGATAGGCATTGCTTTCGATCAGTAAATACTATAGGAACAATTCCCATTCGACAACATCAGGTTAAACTTGGTTTGGCTTTAGAAGGTGGGGGTCTCGCCCAAAGGATTCCAGGATGACATTTTTGCTAGTATTTAATCTTTCTTGAACATTTCTGCCATCCGTAGCTTGAAGGTTTGGTGGATTAATAGATGGTTAACGAGCCATTAGATATTGTATGCTGAACTTTTCATCTTGGTCTGTCCAGACCTTAACTAATTCAAAACTATTGCTGACCAGATTTTCGAATTCTTCGTTTGTATATTTATAAGAAAATTCTGTCAATATTGTTTCATCTTTTTTCAATTTTATCGGCGTTCCGTTCACATTTACTCGTTGATGCTCCAGGCTTACCAAGTGCATTTCTATTCTACCTTCGTCATCATTATAAAAAGCGCGGTGTTTCCACTGGCTCGTATCAAAGTCTGCTCCAAGCTCTCTATTGAGTCTTTCAAGAATATTCAGGTTGAATGCTGCGGTAACCCCATACCTGTCATTATAAGCAGCCTCTAAGGTATCTTTATCCTTTTTTAGATCGATTCCGATAAGCAGCCCGCTCCCTTTGCCGGACCTGTTTGCAATGCGACTGATGAAACGTGCCGCATATCTGGGTGTGAAATTTCCAATCGTAGAGCCCGGGTAGTACACAACCTTTTTGGAGTAACTAAATGTAATATCTGGGAAATCGAATGGCTGTGTGTAATCGGCATAGACGGGAATAATCTTAATACTTGGGTAATCCGCGGCGAGTGAATCTGAAGCTTTAATCAAATGCTCGGAAGAAATATCTATAGGTACATAACCAACGGGATCGATTAGATGGTCTAGGAGCAATCGAACCTTCGTGCTGCTGCCGCTGCCCAACTCTATCAGTAAACACTTCTTCCCGATCAATTCCGCAATTTCGTCAATATAATGATTCATAATCCACATCTCAGTCCTAGTCAGATAATACTCGTCGAGGTTACAAATCTGATCAAACAGTTCAGAGCCTCTTTGATCGTAAAAGAGCTTAGAAGGGAGTTTCTTCTGCGGCTGTCCTAGACCTTCGATGACTTCGGATAAAAGATCTTTTTCCTGTGGATCAATTTTATTTAATTCATGAAGGTTATTTTGCATCTTTTGCAAGCCGGATTCCCATGAATTGCCATCTTGCGTTTGGTGGGAAGAAATTTCTGTATGTTTTTCTAATATGCGACCTGGAAGTAGCACAAGAACCGCCACGAAGTACGATCTGATTACACATGAATTTCCCGTTGTATTCACCTAGTGCGCCGGGAAGTGTCGTGTAACCTGGGTAGGGTCCGTATGGACTTCGTGTCCATTCCCATACGTCTCCGAACATCTGCTCAGGCTCTCGATTATTTGTCTCTACCGATATAACCATAGGATGATAATTCTCATTTTCTACAAAATTTCCTTTTATTGATAGATTAGATGCGGCAATTTCCCATTCCGACTCAGTAGGAAGCCGTGCACCGGCCCAGCGGGCATATGCATCAGCCTCGTAGTAACTCACATGACATACTGGTTCATCTAGCGCTATTTTGCGAATACCCGAAAGTGTAAAATACTGCCAACTGCCGTTCTTTTTCTCCCAATATAATGGGGCATTCCAGTCATTTGCCTCAACTGTGCTCCATCCGTCTGAAAGCCAAATCTCAGGTCTTTCATAACCTCCATTCTCTATGAACTCGAGATATTCGCGATTGGTAACAAGCCTAGAGGCAAGTTTAAATGGATTAGCATATTCCTTATGCATCGGAGTTTCATTATCAAATGAAAAACCTCCCCCATTGTGACCGATTGCATACACACCCTCTGGATATTCTATCCAATAAATGTCAGGTAGTAGTCGATCCGAAGGTTTCTTCTCATTACCCATGTAAGCAGGTCGAAGCGGATTTTCAGAAAATACATGTTTTATATCGGTCAGCATTAATTCCTGATGTTGCTGTTCATGATGAAGACCTATTTCAATAACCGGAGCGATCTCTCTCAGTCGCTCCTCATTTGCAATTTCAAGAAATTCCAAAATTTTCTGATCGACGTGGCGTCTGTATTCGAAAACCTCCGCAACTGTAGGCCTCGATATAAGCCCTCGCTTTGGACGACAATGCCGTTCACCGACTTGAACATAGTATGAATTGAAAAGAAAATTAAACTGTGGATGAGGTGATCTGTAATTGGAGGTTACTTCGGATAGAACAAATGTCTCAAAAAACCAGCTGGTATGAGCTAGGTGCCACTTGGTTGGACTAACCTCCGGCATCGACTGAATAACATAATCTTCAGTTTCAAGGGGCGTAGTTAGTTCTTCGGAAAATTTCCTGACTCTTCTGTAGCCGTTTGAAAGCGCAGTATTGAATGATTCACTTTGGTTCGCTCGTTCAAGCTCGCTATTATTTCTCATTTTTATGATACCTTTGAATCAAGTTCTTAATACTGGAATTAATAAGGCAATTAAAACTAAATGCTCTAGCGACAAATTTCTCTCCTTTGCCGATAGAGCATTTACCTTCATACATTATAGTCAAATAGAGATTTTTTTCAAAACTGGTCTTAATTCATGTAAATTTTAGCTTTATCTTTAAATATCATTTGTTCTATCCTCAAGTGTGTATAAAATAATACGTTATTCTCAAGGGAGTTGCGTTTGAATAAGCTCTACCGAAACGGGAGGCGAGCGGCTATTGTTTATGGACTCAGGACCCCGTTCATAAAAGCTGGTACGCTAATAGAAAATCTATCTTCTTTAGATTTAGGTAAAAAGGTTACAACCGAACTCTTAAACCGCTCTGAAATAGATCCTGAAAGCATAGAAGAAGTAATTTTTGGTACGGCAATACCAATCATAAAAACATTGAATCTTTCCAGAGAGATCGCACTTGGTGCTGGCATGCCAATCGATGTTCCAGCTTATACCCTCTCAAGCGCGTGCTTATCATCATTCCGAGCCGTTACAAACGCCGCCGAGGGTATAATGTTAGGGAATTATGACGTCGTTTTGGCAGGAGGAACAGAGTCGATATCCAGCCTGCCGATTTTGTATAACAAGAGATCTAGAAAAATATTCAAAGAGTACGCGAAGACCCGCAACCCTATGAGAAAACTTCAGCAATTAATTAAGCTGCGAATTCGAGATATTGTCCCAAATCCCCGAGAGATCGCCGAATTATCCGGGGGGATATCCATGGCTAAATATGCCGAACAAATCGCTAAAGAAAACCACATAAGCCGTAATGATCAGGATGCATTTTCATTGCGCAGCCACAGGCTTGCCTTTCAGGCTACAGAGGATGCAAGGCTTCAAAACGAAGTCATTAGCCTGTTTGTCCCACCCAATTTTTCAACTGCAGTGAGGTTTGACAACGGAGTTCGCAAAGATATAAGAATAGAAGATCTGGCGAAGCTAAGACCGATTTCCGATAAAATTTATGGTACTGTCACAGAAGGCAATTCTTCGCCACTTTCAGATGGTGCGAGTGTAGTACTTATGATGTCGGAGGAAAAGGCAAAAGAGATGGGATACGACCCGCTGGGGTATATCAAGTCATTCGCCTATTCTGCACAATCTCCAAAAGATCAAGTGCTCATGGGTCCTGTCTATGCAACCGCGATCGCTTTGGAGAGGGCCGGTCTTGGTTTGCGTGATGTCGATTTAATAGAGATGCACGAGGCATCCGCATCCCAAGTTCTTTCAAACTTAAATGCATTTTCATCTAAAAAATTCGCTGCAGATAGACTTGGGAAAAGCTCACCCATTGGAGAAATTGATCTTGATAAGCTAAACGTACTGGGCGGCTCGATTGCAATTGGTCACCCGTCTGGTTCTACGGGAATCAGGCTAACTATCACCCTTTTGAATGAGCTGAAGAGGCGTGGTAAAAACTTCGGTATGGCTACATCCTGTGCAGCCGGTGGACTAGGCGCCACTATGATTCTCGAGAGAGATTAATTAAGTCAGGAAAGTTAAATGAAAATATGTTCCTTTGAAGTAGACGATAAACAAATCGGGATAGTGACAATTGAAGCTCCCGATGTGATGGAAAACAGACTTTCCCTGGAGCATATAATAGAAATCGAAAGCTTATTAAACGAGCTAGAAAATGAAAAAAGTAAGATAGAGGGAGGAAATGAAACCAAAGCAATAGTTCTCATAAGCGGGAAGCAGGATTATTTTATTTCAGGATTGGATCTCAGAGAGCTCTTTAAATTCAAGGCAGCCGACGAAGGTCGATCTTATAGCCTTAGAATACAGGAAGTAATAGAAAAAATTGAGAGATCCAGGATTCCATTTTTAGCAGCGATAAATGGAGGCTGTTTTGGTATAGGGTTAGAAATATGCCTCGCATCCAAATATAGAATTGCGACAGATGGGCCAAATACCCTATTTGGATTCCCCGATATAAAGCTGGGTTTAATATGCGGCGGAGGTGGAACGCAAAGACTACCACTCCAAGTAGGTACATCGTGTGCTATTGATTTAATGACCACAGGAAAGACCATAAATTCTCAGGAGGCCAGGGCAATTAGGATCATAGACGAAATAGTACCCAATGAGGCATTATTGGAAATTGGGAAAATGCGAGCGCTCGAATTAATAAAGGGAAAGATTAGATCAAAGCGTTCACGAGCAAGTAACCGACTAAAAACGTTTTATTATAGCAATTCCGTTCTAAGGAATCTTCTGCTTAAAAAGAAAAGAAAAAAGGCATTGGTTAAGACAAACAATAGAAATCTGGCTCCGATAATGTCAATTGAAGCAATGGAAGTTGGACTAAACTCCAGCTTCAGTAGAGGACTACATGTCGAGTCGGTTTACTTTGGCGAGCTTGCTTCTGGTGAGGTATCTCACAATCTGATTCATCTGTCCCTTGCTTCGGACGATATAAAACACGATCCCGTCGTTCGAGCAAATGGTATCAAACCAAAGAAGATTAGAAAGGTCGGTATAGTTGGTGCAGCGCAAATTGGCTCTGTTCTTGCAGCGCTGGCTGCCGATAATGGTTTTACAGTTAGGCTGATGGATAAAGATGAATCAAGCATAGGTAGGGCACTAAAGGACTGTCATGAATACTTTAAAGATAAATACAATAGGGACGAACCTCCAAAGTTTGAATTGGAAAACGGATTCGAATTGGTTAGTTGTACCAGTGATTATTCAGGATTTAAAAGGGCAGACATTGTATTCGATACTACTCGAGATGAATCAGATCTGAAACTAAATATCTTGGATGAGGTTGAATCCGTGATAAGTGAGGGATGCGTTATTGCCTCGAACGTTAGTGCGGCTCAATTAAATAAGGCATGCAATCGCCTGAAACGATTGGATAAAATCGTTGGAATTCATTTTTCACTGCCAATGTACGAAAACCCTCTAACTGAAATTGTTATAACACAACATACTTCGGACTCTACCATTGCTACGGTACTTGATTTTTCTAAGCACATTGGGAAGATTCCGATAGTAGTAAAGGAGGGGACAGGCTTTTTCACCAACAGGGTAATACTTGCGTATATAAATGAAGCCATACGCCTCCTCAGCGAAGTAGGGTCATTAGAGGAAATCGATAATGCAATGATTGAATTGGGATATCGGGAAGGTCCCTTTATATTCATGGACAAAATGGGAATCGATGAAGTTATCGGCTGGTCAAACACAATGTATGAGGCTTTTGGGGAGAGATTTAAGGCTGCTTCAAAGCTTGATATCCTATTTGAAGGGACGGATAAACAGTTAAAAAACAGAAAAGCCTTCTACTCATACTATAATGATAAAAAAATAGTGAATAAATCCATATACAAATTACTACCTTTTAGAAAATCTAGAGAACACTTCCCAAGGCTTGAGATACAGGAGAGACTCTCATTCGCTATCATAAATGAAGCGGTAAAATGTCTTGAAGATGGGATTATAAGCAGTCCAAGGGACGGAGACATTGGTGCTGTAATTGGGATTGGATTTCCATCGTTTCTGGGCGGGCCTTTCAAGTTTATCGATAACTTAGGTATCGAAAACACGATCAAAAAGCTGGAGTTTCTATCATCGAAACACGATCAACTTTTTATACCATCCAACCTCCTCCAAGATTATATGGGCCAGGGGAAAAAGTTTTACGATGAATAATTTCTATATATAATGTTGCATAGGTATGAACGGCAAGGACAGATCAAGTGCGGTTATTACAGTTCTCTCTCTTATTGGTTTCATGGTTGCGGCTTACCTTACTTACGTCTACTATAACCAGGCGGAAACAAGCTTTTGCGTCACAGGCTCGAGCTGCGATATTGTAAGATTGAGCGGTTATTCCTCGATTGATGGCATACCTGTACCGCTGATAGGTTTAGTCGGGTATTTTGGGTTATTTATTATCACAGTTTCAAATATATCAGAACGAACAAAATGGCTGACGCTCTATTTCATATCCTTGCCCGGTTTGGTTTTTTCAATTTATCTTACATACGTGGAGGTGTTCGTTTTAAAAGCCATATGTTCTTTCTGCTTACTTTCGGCGATCGTTATAACAGCTATTTTTATCTTAATTTTGTTTAAGAAGCCCATAGACCTTCGGGCAAATGTTTCAAAAATCATACCAATTAGCATCTTTATAGTCGTCCTCGTTATTTTAGGTTCTTTCTTTTTTAACAATAGCGGTGAGCTTAGGGCCACTACCGCGAATAGTTATCAAGTAGGGCTTGCCATTCACCTTAGAGAAATTGGTGCCACCATGTACGGGTCATTCCAGTGTCCTCATTGCCTGGCACAGAAGCACTTTTTCGGAACGGCTTTTAATTTTATCAACTATGTCGAGTGTGATCCAAAAGGAAAGAATTCCGATCCCTCACTTTGCATATCTAAGAGCGTAACAAGTTATCCCACGTGGGAAATAGGCGGCAAATATTATCTTGGAGCAAAATCCCTGAAGGAACTAGCCAGAATTTCTGGATATAGTAATGACAAGAAGCAAGACCAAAACTAGATAATTAAGACCCCGGGATCAAATAAAGAATCTAAATTTTTATACGTTCATAAGGTGTTCATTAACTTTCAGACATAGGGGTCAGAAGCATCGCTGTAATGTTGCACGTTCAATAATCGATATAATTTGCGCCAGAGAACCATAGGTTTTAATCCAGCGAGTCCTTGTTATAATCCCGACCTTGTCAGAGATCAATCCAAAGTGATTAGGAAACCCCAAGGCTTTAAAATAGCTAAATTCTATTTCATTGAAATCATTAGAATTATCTTGGTGAACGCTTGAAAACAAATACAAAGTGATTAATCTTTTTTAATGTGTTTGATTTTAAGTTCCTTTAGATTTTGAGGAGATAGTTTATGAATACATTAAAAAGCGTTATGCTCTTGGCGGTACTTTCCGCCATACTAATATGGGCAGGCGGTGCAATAGGGGGTAAAAACGGGGCTCTAATCGCATTAATGATTGCTGGAGTTATGAACTTCATCAGTTATTGGTGGAGTGACAAGATTGTACTGTCAATGTATGGTGCAAAAGAGGTTACCCATGATGAAGCACCAGAACTGTATAGTACGGTGCAGGAACTGGCACAAAACGCCGGGCTTCCCATGCCCAAAGTTTACATCACGCCACAAGAAGCGCCTAATGCATTTGCAACAGGTAGGAATCCTGAGCATTCGGCCGTAGCTGTAACAAACGGTATCTTGAAACTACTCAGCCGCGAAGAACTAAAGGGTGTTCTGGCACACGAGTTAACCCATGTAAAGAATCGGGATATTTTAATTGGTACAATTGCTGCGACAATTGCGGGTGCAATCAGCTATCTTGCCTATATGGCGCAGTGGGCGGCTATATTCGGAGGAGTTGGCGGTAACCAGAGGGGTAGAGGAAATATATTTACGCTTCTAATCATGATGATAGTTGCTCCTCTAGCGGCGATGATTATACGTATGGCAATATCACGGACCAGAGAATATGGAGCCGACAAAGGCGGTGCACAGATCTGTGGTAATCCTTTATATCTAGCAAATGCACTGAGAAAACTAGGCCAGGTTTCAGGCAGAATACCTATGCAAGTCAACGAACAAGTAGCTGAATCCACTGCTCATATGCTCATCGTTAGTCCACTTTTCGGCGGCGGTTTTGCGTCACTGTTTAGTACGCACCCACCTATCGAAGATAGGATAGCAAGACTTGAGGCAATGGTTGGTGGGAGTTCAATTTAAAAGACCGCTTTTAAGGGGATTACGATTCTTCTTTTTCAAGCTCCAGCGCGGCTGAATTGATACAGTAACGCAGATTTGTTGGTTTGGGTCCATCCGGGAAGACATGCCCTAAATGGGCATCGCACATATTGCACATTAGTCCTATTCTTTGCATTCCCAAGCTATTATCTGTTTCCTCTTTAATGTTTTCCTCATTAACGGGAGCCCAAAAACTGGGCCACCCTGTTCCCGATTCAAATTTGGTCTCAGAGCTGAAAAGTTCAGCACCGCAGCATACACACCTGTAGATACCCTTTTCTTTTGAGTCGTTATATTCACCTGAGAATGGTCTTTCCGTTCCTCTTTCCCTAGTGATATGGTACTGCTCCGGTGTGAGCATGCTCTTCCACTCCTCATCTGATTTTATAATCTTTTTTGTCATGTTCTCAACTCCTTTTTACTCGCTTTCAATTATCGATATTGAGATAATATTTGTTCACAAATAGATCAGGATTTGCGTCACTAATTAATGCTTTTAGGGAGATATAAGCCCTCAACGAGATCAGAAAAGAAGTCATATATCTCGGGATGGTTAATTGGTTCGTCTGATTCATCAGGCTCTAGATTTCGCTCTGCGACGTAGGTTCGGTCCGAGGAATCATGCACCAATACGTGATACCAAGGCTTGTTTTTCGGGGGACGGGAACGTGCCACTATCGCATACCATTCTTCCGATCCCTTAAAAACTTCGTCTACGTCTATAATCACACCACGGTAATCAAACATCTTATGGTGTACTGTTTGACCAATAGAGAATTTCGGACTTCTTTCTGAAGACATTGTATATCAGTTAGTGATAAGTCTTAATAATATACTAAATGGACCTAGGATTCCAAAAATCTCTTTGCGGTCATTATCTCATTCTTCACAAGCTCGTGATCTCTACCATGCCTATATATTTCAACGTTGGCTCCACATTGTTTCAAGAGTTTGGCTAACTCTACAGATTCACCCGCCTTAACGATAGTGTCATGCCTACCACATGTAATCAACACCCTATTGTTTACTAAATCCAGCGGTGTTCGCGGTATGAATGGTAATCCCGGATGAAATAGAACGGCTCTTTTGATAATGACGGGGTGCGTCAGAATAACGCTAGCAGCAATGCTCGCTCCGTTTGAATAACCAATAACTGAAAGCCTGTTCAAATCAAATTTATAGCGCTCAGAGGCTTTTATTATAAAATCAGCTAACTCCTCTGTTCTTAGTTTTAAGTCATCAATATTGAAAACGCCATTGGGCGATCTCAAACAGAATCTATTCGACCCGTTTTCAAAAACATTTCCTCTTGGGCTGAGAATGGCGGCCCCAGGAGAAATTCTTCTGCCAATATTAAGCAAATAGTTTTCGTCTCCACCAGTTCCATGTAATAGTAAAATCACGTCATTTATCTTTCTTGAAGAAGGTATGAAATGGTGAATGAACCCTAATTCTTTTTTGCTTATTTTACGTGCTTGGGCGCTCATGCTCATAACAAGTACCAAATTTACTGAAGTAACGTAGGTCATTCTCTATTTTCTGAATATGCCATATCCCAAAATTGGTACTCATAATTTGCAGTAATTAGAAATGTTTTCTCCACAGATCTTAACTTCCGTTTCGAGATACCTTTTAAAAGTCGATTAAGCGTCTTCTCGATCCAGCTAACGTATTTTTTAAATTCATCGCTGGTCCACCGGTCGATAAAAGCTTTATAGGGATTATTCTTTTTTGACAATCTTTTTGCACTGCTCCATGAATCGAAATACGCCTTCTCTGCGCACCAGAGGGCGGCAAAGGATTCTTCAAAACCTTTTGTGAGTGCTGTACTGATTAGGAAGTCTATATACGATCTACAAATATTGGTCGGTTCAACACGCGGCGAAAGCCCGCTTTTATATCCTTCAAACATTTCGAGCTCATTCTTTAAAGCCACGAATGAATCGGCGAGCACAAGAGATATCTCATAATCAGGTGACTTTAGTTGAAGCGCTCCAAGAAACCTAATTGCCTCTCGAACAAAAATGTAATCCTGGGTCACCCAGAAGTCAAAGATTTCTCTCTCGATTGTTCCGTTTCCAACCTGTATCAGGAAGGGATGCGAGATCATCCTTTTCCATTCTTTTTCTGCTTTCTTGAGAAGTTTTGTTGAATTTTTCATCGTGGCTTAAACGTATAAGACATTAAACGACTCAGATTCCAATGTTTTAATCCTTCTTCTGTTTCTTTTTTACCGCCTCAACAATCGGAAATATGCACGTTGGAGCTCCGTAACCCTGGGTTCTGTATCGCGATTTATCAAAACTAAACCCGTGCTTTTGGGGATCAATCATATTGAACCAAATCGAGTCAATCTTACAAAGGACAGGAGTAAGAAATGGAGCATTATGCACGGTAAAAAAGCTATGATAAAAGCAACTTTGAATCTCACTTGAAAAGCTACTTCCTTCCTTTCTGTGCTTGTGTGGGGCTGTCCATTTAAACGTTGTTCCATACTGTTTCATCAGCCATGTGAAGATGTTATAAAGACGGTCAGCGTTATTTTGACTGCTGGTTAACATTGATTTTAGTGAAAAACGCATCGACATCGTATTAACACCTTCCATCATGGCATGTTCGAGTAACTGTATCGTCGCTTTTTCAATACCGACCTCCGGCAACAAAACCCTGTATGCCGCGACTATGTGTGAAGTCAATTCAAGATGACATCTGGAGGGCGCGTCCTCTATGAGTTTTTTATCACATAACTGAATTTTGCGGGCCTCTTCTCTAATCTCTCTAATCATGGGCGACGGATTTTTGTTGAGACGTGTCCTAATTTCCGATCTCAAGCCGTTTAAGAACAATTGAGGTGCCCTGTGACCAAATACCCAGTGTCTAATGAAGTTACCGACAGTCTTTAAGCCGTTCATGATCAGCTATCCTTTAATGATCGTTAAAATATAATATGTAAACAATCAGGATTTTCTCAATTATAATACCACCTCATCACTTCCGCAATTTGGAATAAGTTATTCTTCGGAAATTAAGAAAAAGGGTTAGTGAATTTATTGTCTACAGATAATCATTACTGGTACGTGATTGTAGCTGCAGTTCTGTACGGTACGATTACCGCGGGAGGACAATTTTTTGTTAATCTGGGTCTATCGCTCTTTGAAATTTCTATTTACCGCGCATTGTTAACGAGTTTAATGCTTCTTCCTGTCGTTCTGATAAAACGTGAATATCTGATCAAAAAAGAAATGCTCTTCTTCTTCGTTGTGTACGGATTAATTGGAGGGCTCTTAGAATTAGCGATGTTCGGGGGTATAGCATTAGGTGTGCATGTTGCTGTCGTTGCACTTCTCCTTTACACGCAGCCCATATGGACCATTATATTCGGAAGATTATTGCTTAGGGAAGGGATAACAACTAAGAAATTGATAGCAGTTGTAATAGCGATGTCCGGAATTATTTTGCTCGTTAGACCCTGGGGAATAAAAAATGCCAAATCTTTAACTGGGATTGTTGTTTCCTTGGTCTCAGGTGTTCTATTGTCACTGTGGGTAATATGGGGAAGAAAAAGTGTACTTCAAAAACAGCATTTTGTAACAACCACGATTGGCTGGACCGGCTTCTCCGTAATTTGGCTTATGTTACTCTGGCCGATCTTTTATTATTTTTTCCCATACGCCGTTATAACAGGGATAAGTGTTAATTTGCCAATAGTATTTCTGCTCTATCTCGTGATATATGCCGCGATTGGTGGGGTAATACCACATTTATTATTTTACAGAGGCTTCAAAAAGATAGAAGCCTCTGTTGCAGGGATACTTTTATTACTGGAGCCTATTAGTGCTTCTATACTCGCAGCTTTATTCTTCGATCAACCCATTGGCCTAGATATTATCTTGGGAGGTGCGCTTATACTACTTTCCAATTATTTTGTAATAAGGTCGAGAAGCAGCATAATACCAACTCTGTAGCCCCAGACCGATGGTCTTCGTGATACAAAGCCACAATTGATCACAACGTTGATAATTAAGGGTTAGTCATGATATATTGAGTACCAGACGATGATGCGGAGTGGCATTCTATGCATTCGGTAACTTTACCGGCTAGAGTTATCGTCTCTCCATCCCTTTCCACTTTCATTGGCTTACCATCCGGCGCAAATTTTACCCAGAACCAGTTTCCGTATTCAGGGTCAAACGGCACCAGGTTATACATAACAGCAATGGCTTCAAGCGTTTTATCCTCCATGTAATTTTCCATTGCAATAATTGTTCCAGCTGGCAGCTCTTTTTCCCTTTTGACAACCGCTTCATAACCGATGGAATTTATATATGTGGTAAGTAGGGCACCGTGCGGGTCTGACCCTTTGTATAGAGGTTCCTTCCGTGGCCACATTTGCCAGCGATCTCTGTAATTCTCCGTCTTCATAAGATTCCAGAGATCAGCGGCTATCTCTTCGGGAGCCTTTGATTGTTCTTTCTTTTCCTGCTCTTCGTGCATCTTCTCAATCGTCTGTTCAATTTCAGGAACCACGCCCTCTGATTTCTCCTCGTTAATTTCGGTATCTTCACCGCCCTCAGTTGGACTTTCCTGAGTCTTACACCCGGCATAGAAAAAACCGATTGTCAAAACAACGAGAATTAACATGAGCTTGTACATTAGTACCCCCTTTTGACTAATTATTGGTGTGTTTTATCTTACAACATATTTCTTCCTTGTTGAAGATAGATACTAAGTTTTTTCAGAGTAGTTGCGGTAAGGGAAGTGATAACACCATATCCCAACCACGAATTTTTCTGCAAAACGGATGTTATGTCTTATTATGACTCAATAGACCACTTAATTCTCTGTATGAAGTCCGTCTTAAACCGAACAAAGGATAGACGGGACATTATTGTCCCGCATTCTAAATCTTTCCTAAAACCGGGGTTGGAAAACCCCGGCTATCGAGCGCTGGAGAATTCTAAGTTGTTTCAGTGCCGTGTAAGAATATTTTTTATTCAAGTGAAAACTTGATGTAATCTGCTTAATGTATTACAAAACTGCCACCAGTGATTTATTCGGATCCATTAAAAATTGTCCTTGACTTCCACTAGACCGTGATTAATTTCTACCCATAACAAAAAAACCAATTTAGGAGGTAGTTAGCATGAGATTAGGATTATCCGTTTGGGAACCCTATAAGGGTCTAAATTTATTTAGTGAAACTTTTCACAAAATATTTGACGATACAGCCAGGACTCTTTCTACATTTGGGGTTGAAGATCTCGGCGCCGGTAGCTGGGCACCAAGGGTAGATATATATGAGACTAAAGATAATTATATGGTAAGTGCCGACCTTCCAGGTATAAAGAAAGAGGACATTGACATCGATTACAAAGATAACATACTGACAGTAAGGGGTGAAAAGAAATTTGAAGAGAAGTCTGATAAGGATAATTATGTGAGAGTAGAGCGAAAATATGGAAAGTTTGTAAGAAGCTTTAGCCTCTCGGATAATGTTGAGGCGGGGAAGATCAAGGCCAGTTATAACGATGGTGTACTGGAGATCAAGATTCCGAAGAGAGAAGAAGCGGCAGCCAAGCCAGTTAAAGTGGAAGTTAACTAAAGCATAATTTAACTCTAAACTACAAGCTGCCCCGTCTTGATAGACGGGGTGGCATAATCCATATTATTTACAGGTGTGGATTTCTGTCAGTATCTACTATGAAAATAAAAATCGAGCTTGCTTCTTGTTAAAACACCTTTTCGGATTTATAATTACCATTTTAATTCCATTAACGTTAAGGGATCAGGGAACGGGGCGAGGAAGATATGAAACTAAAACTTCTCTTCTTTTTATTGTCCATCGTAACGGGATTTTGGGTTAGTTATCCAGCCTATAGCCTTACGACTTCCTTGATGATCACCGCTGTTATAGGTGCCATTACCCTTGCTGTAATGATCGGAATAGAGCTAGTTATTAAAAATTTCCCAACAAATTCAACTTTAGGATTAGCAATAGGTATCGTAACAGCCTCGCTTACCTTCTTTGCGATCGTAGAGGTTATACACGCATTGAACGTTTCAACGGATATATCTAAGTACATATATGTGTTCATTTTTATATTGCTTTTTTACCTAGGCATATCTCAGGGGATAAAAAAAGGCTATGAAGCTGATCGACAGGGAAGAAGGACTACTGCGAAGAGCGGACCATCGAGCACAAAGATTCTAGACACTAGTGCTATCATCGATGGAAGAATCGCAGATGTGGCTGAAGCCGGGTTTATCGATGGGGTTCTGATAGTGCCAAAATTCATAATAAAAGAACTCCAGTATATAGCTGATTCCACTGATCCTATAAAACGCGTCAGAGGCAGGCGAGGACTCGATGTTCTTAAAAGGATGCAGCAAGAGATTCCAAACGTTGTCATAAAGATAACAAGCCACGATTTTCCGAAAATTAATGAAGCTGATTTAAAACTCGTTGAACTCGCAAAGAGGTTAAAAGGGGTAATAGTCACTAATGATTATAATCTGAATAAGGTTGCGGGACTTCATGGGGTAAAGGTGCTTAACCTCAATCAGTTATCCAGTGCCCTCAAGCCAGTGGTACTGCCTGGAGAGGCTCTGAGGATAAGTGTTGTCAAGGAAGGAAAGGAGGAAAATCAAGGTATAGGTTATCTTGAAGATGGAACTATGGTTGTCGTTGACGATGGTAAAAGATACGTAGGTAAAGATATAGAGGTTTCTGTTACCAGTGTCCTTCAGACCCCTACAGGACGTATGATATTCTCCAAGGTTATTGAACGAGGTATGGTCTCTAGATTAAAAGCCTGAACTAATTACAACCATTTCACTTTCCTAATTTCCCAAAATGATCGCCAGCATCTAGACAAATTCTCGATCACCTTGGATCGAGCGATTTGTTCGTTTCAGAAACCGGTCATATTTAACCAAGAAATTAAAAACGTTCGATTGTATGGTGGAGTAGGGTAGGGAAGGAGCCGGTTCGAGTGATGACGACTGATTATATGACATTAATTGGAAAAGTCGCGGACTTTGGCAGTATACTTTAGTCATGTTAACTAGTGAGGTATTCGATGATTCGTGTAGGTATTGGTTATGACGTTCATAAATTTTCCAAGGGAAGGAAACTTATTCTCGGAGGAGTCGAGATACCGTTTGAACTGGGACTTCAAGGATACTCAGACGCCGATGTTCTTACTCATTCGATATGTGATGCCATACTTGGTGCACTTGGAGAGCCCGATATTGGTAGTAAATTTCCTGATAATGACCCAAGATACAGGAACATTTCGAGTTCAATTCTGTTAAGGGAAACTGTTGTATTATCCAAATCAAAGGGTTTCCTTATTGAAAATGTGGATTGTGTAGTTGTTTGTGAAAAGCCTAAGATCGGTAAGTACGTTTCACAAATCAGAGGAAACCTATCGTCGATTCTTGAAATATCAGAAGATTGTATGGGAGTAAAGGCAACAACCACAGATGGCATCGGTTTTACGGGAAGGGTTGAAGGCATTGCTGCCCATGCGGTTGTTCTGATTAAGAAAATTTGATGTTCAAATGAACTCGGTTTTCTTAAAGTATCCTATACTCCCCCCACTAATCGGTTATATAGCAGGGATATTTATAGCGGAAAATTTGGGCTACGAGTGGATTTTTGTCCTTATTATCTCACCAATACTCGGGTTGCTGTCATTATTTTGGGCGGATCTTAGGTTTCTTTTATTTTTGCCCCTCGGAGTTCTATTTTCGATAAGTCTCACCCTACCCGAAAATCACATTGCAAACTTTGTTGGAAAGGAAATTGACCTTTCGGGAACGTTGTATAGATCCCCACAGAGTAGAAAAGAGGGTTCAAGGTTGTTTGTTGCTGTTGATGAGCTAATAGTAAGCGGTAGGAAAAAGTCGGCGACAGGAAGGGCGATCATCAATACTAAGCAGTCAATCCAGGGTTTATCTCGAGGGGATTATGTAAGGGTTATAGATACTGTTTTAAAGCCATATAGAGCATTTAAGAATCCCGGAAATTTTGATATCAAACGCTATTATGGAAGACAGAAGATATATGTCTATGGATTCGTATCCGGAATGGATTCGATAATTTTATTCGAGCCAAAACCCACGCCCTTTTACTTTCTTAGGTTAATAGATATGTGCAGAACCAGGTTTGGGTATTTTGTAAAACACAGGTTTCCTCAATTTGAGGGGGAGATACTGAAGGCAATTACAGTTGGCGATAAGGGGGGGATGCCAAACCGGCTGAAAGACCTTTTCTCAGAAGCTGGTATAGCACATCTTCTCGCTATATCCGGACTCCATGTAGGGGGTATAGCGCTTGTTTTCTATTTGGCGATAAAATGGATTCTGAAGAGGTCGGAGTATCTTTTAATTAGATTGCAGGTCCCAAGGGTTACTGCTGGACTAACCATGATACCTTTATTCATCTACATGGCAGTAGCGGGATTTGCTACCCCCGTACTAAGGGCATTTTTAATGATCGCGGTGTATCTTATGTCGGTGGTGCTTGGTAAAGAGGAAAATAAATTAAATACGCTAGGTGTTTCTGCGTTTATAATTCTGCTGTGGCAGCCATGGGCGTTTTTTGAACTTTCATTCCAACTCTCTTTTTCCGCAGTTCTGGGAATTATATTTATCAATAAGTTTTATCCATTAAAATTCGGCAGCTTCTCCGAAAAGATAATCTCAAGTGCTAAGATCACGATGGGGGCCTCTTTTGCGACTACACCATTAATCGTGAATTCCTTTGGTATATTATCGTTGATATCACTGCCCGCCAATTTAATATTTGTTCCCCTGGTTGAGTTCTTAATAGTTCCCCTAGGGTTGATTTCATTTTCGGTGTTCTCTGTAAATCAGTATTTAGCACTGCCATTTCTCAGCCTAAATGTTTATCTGATTAGAATTCTTATCTTTGGAATAGAAAAGCTCGTTGAGATACCCTTTTCTTCTCTAACGGTTACACCGTTAGGAATTACGGGTTGGGTTCTCTATATATTGATAATTCTGGTTATTTGCTTTAAGATGGCTTTCCCAAATCTCAAATATATTTTGCCATTTTTTGTTCTGGGGCTGATTATGGAGATGACAATTAGCCCAGTGAGTGGGTCTAACAGTGGGCATCTGGAATTAGATTTGTTAGACATTTCAAATAGGAATGTAGCCTTTGTTAAGCTTCCTCAAAAGAAGACAATTCTCGTCGATGGAGGTTATTCGCTCTTCGATATGGGCGGCTATATGGAAAGGAGCGTAATTTCCCCATTTCTTCTAAATACCGACATTAAGACGATCGATTATCTGATTTTAAGTGCATTGGACAAGGATCATTTAGAGGGTGTCAAATACCTGCTGCGGAGATTTAATGTTAAAAGACTCTGGACAAATGGAGCGAAATTGGACGGGGAGCTCTGGAATTTAGTCAGAAGCAAAAATATAGGCTGGAAGAATATAATGGATGAAGTAGAAAATTTTGAAGTAGAGGGCGTTAGGATCGAGTTTTATAAGCCCAGGGGTTATTATAAAATAACAGATTCTTCCAGACCCTATCCACTCATACTAAACTTGAGGTTTGGACAAATGAATTTCCTGTTGGGAGAGTCCTTAGGAGACCCGTCTGTGCAAAGGGAATTGATAGATACCTATCATAGTCGGATTCAATCTAAGGTGGTTTATGTACCTGCATTTAAAGGCGGTTTCCCGGTAACTAATGATTTTTTGAATACTTTGTCGCCCGAGATTGTAGTAGTTAATGGTGCATTTGAAGGTATTAAAACGTTGTATGAAAGAGGCGCTTCAGATTTTAACCATCATACGAAATCGAAATTGATTGAAACTGGAAAGGAAGGGATGGTTGCCATACGTACAGATGGCATAGATCTTAGGGTTAGGACTTTCAATAATGGCGATTTGTTGTAGATTTTCCGTAGGCTGTATATCCTCTCATGTTTCTAAATGTACCGTAACGGCGTAAAGGGTACGAAACTGATTTTGATCAAATTAGTAAGACGTATTATACGATTCAGCAAATAGAGTGGGCCGAGAGTAATGAAAAAGGTTGTTCTTGGTTTAATAGTCTTGGTAGTCCTGATAATGATTTTTTTCTTATCGTCCGGGGAAGACACAAGAGAGATAGAATCTACGATTGATGAGATTATGATGGCGGGGAGGAAAAAAGACATAGACGGTGTAATGGATCACTTTTCGATCCACTATAGGGATGAAAACGGCGCAACTTATCCTGTTGTAAAAGGCATCGTTACGAATTTCTTCTCTATTTATGACGGGTTTGACTGTAATTATAGTGCCTTAAAGGTTTCGATTAATGATTCAGGTGAAGAACAAGTAGCAGTGGCAAGCCTTGATTTTTATGTTAGCGGCATCAAGACCGGTAAATCATTTCCTATAATTGGGAGTGAGTTATCACCTGAGAATATCATCGTTACCCTTGAAAAGACTACGTTGCGCGCCTGGAAGATAAAGGAAATCGAGGGCGTTAGGATCGATGAATAGGCGACTCTGGTAAAATGATTCGAGGTCGCTGTTCTAATCTATGTATTCTAATCTTCCAAGTATAAAATCATTTAACAGTTCTATATCGGTATTTTGTGCTTCGGTAACGGTACCCTCAAAGATTATCCTTCCGTTGTAAAGGAATGCAATCCTGTCCGAAATTTCAAGTGCGCTCTTCACATCGTGCGTAATTATGACCCCGGTGATCCCGAATTTCTCCTGCATGTTTCTAATAAGGTGGTTTATTCTGCTGATATTTGGAGGATCCAGTCCCGTTGTCGGCTCGTCATAGAGTAAGATCTTGGGGTTCATGGCCATAGCCCTTGCAAGCCCCACCCTCTTTTTCATACCACCGCTTAGATCTGAAGGAAGTTTATCTTCAATTCCGGGAAGTCCCACAAGCTCTAGGTTCGTTGAGATAATTTCGTTGATTTCTTCTTCTGAATGGTTATTGCCTTCCCTCAGGGGATATGCGATGTTTTCGGCGACCGTGAGGGAATCGAAAAGTGCAGCGCCTTGGAATAGCATACCCATTTTTTTTCTGACGTGAACTAATTCACTCTCATCCATTGGCACTATGTTTTCATTTTCTATAATAACATCTCCTTCATCTGGCTTGATTAGACCGATGATCTCTTTGAGCAAAACACTTTTCCCGGATCCGCTTCCTCCCAGCACCGTAATGTTTTCTCCGCTTCTTATGGAAAGATTGACGCCAGTGTGTACCTGCTTTGAATCAAATGACTTATAAACGTTTTTTAGCTCTATTATGTAATTTTTATTCATTGCCGAGAAATTAGATGTTTTTAGCTTTTCGTGATATCGGACCTAGATCCATTCTTATAATAGTAATTGATTATATTGGGATTTTTGTTACCTACATGATAAATAACTTGTATATACTTGTAAAAGTATGATGAAAACGTCGAATCATTTTGACACTCACAAATTTAAGCGTTACAATACCATAAGTTGAAGAACACGTTAAAATATCGAGAAAAAAATCTCTATTAACGATTACGAATTCAAGATTAATAAGTAATTTCATAATATTCAATCGCTAAAAGGAGGCTATTAAATGCCACATGAGTTGCCGCGACTACCATACGGATATGATGCCTTGGAACCTCACATCGATGCTCGTACGATGGAGATCCATCATACGAAGCACCATCAGGGATATGTGAACAACTTAAACGCCGCTCTGGAAAAGCATCCTGAGCTTGACAAAAAAAGTGTTGAAGATTTGTTGAAGGATTTAAATTCTATTCCTGAAGACATACGAACCGCGGTTAGAAACAACGGCGGTGGGCATGCCAATCACTCGATGTTTTGGCCAATTATGAGTCCAGATGGCGGTGGTGAGCCTGAGGGGAAGTTGGCCGATGCTATAAATTCGTCGTTTGGTAGTTTCTCAGATTTCAAAGACCAATTTTCAAAAGCAGCAGCGGGCAGGTTTGGAAGCGGATGGGCATGGCTTTGCGTCGATCGAGGCGGGAAACTGACAATAACTTCTACACCAAATCAAGATAATCCGGTGTCCGATGGATTAAGGCCGGTTCTAGGCCTCGATGTTTGGGAACATGCGTATTATCTTAAATATCAAAACAGGAGACCGGAATATATTTCGGCATGGTGGAGCGTTGTCAATTGGAAACAGGTGGCAAAGAATTATTCTGCCGCGAAATAGGTGTTTTGGGTTAGAAGTCCGATAAATCAGCGGTGACCGGAAGGTTTTTGTAATTGGTTGCTTTATTATGAGTGGTGAGGTGTATCAAGCTCACTCACTGTTTGTTAACGGATTAAGTGTATCTTTTGATCCTGTTACACACAAAATCTTAAGCAAGGGCGCTTACCTATTAGATTGAGGTTATTTAAAAAAAGTGCTCGTGTGTTTGTATTGTTTCTGTGTAAGATCCCGATTGAGAGCGGTAAGCTCGCTAAGCTACAATACAAGACTTGTTTTAAGTATTTCGTAATCGAAGAAAAGTAGAACGGGTGAATTATATTGGGAAGTAAAAACTTGGATTCCGACGACGCAATTTCATCTGTCAATGATCATATGGGTTTTACAAATGATTTAGAAACCTATAGGTCTACAGATTTCAAAGGGAAATTAATTGATGTTGACGATTCTGAGTCTGATATTGAATCCAATGACTCAGATTCGTTAGATTTCGAGCAGCGCAGTAGGGTTCCGGATGAACAGTATAGACTCATGTATTATTATTTCAGGGATATGGCAAATGAACCCCTGTTAAAACCGAAAGAGGAGATAGAGGTTTCGGCTAAGATAAAAAGATGTGACGAGAAGTCCAAAGAAATAAAGCTGGTTGTTAAGAGGCTTCAGAACAAGATCGAATTAAGGAACAATAAAAGGATTAAGCATCAGAAATTTAGGCGAAGTGACCTTTCCAGGAAGATCATAATATTGAATGCCCTTGATAAGGCGTATTCCGAAAAGGCTAGAGTCCTTAAATGTAGATTCATTAAATCGAACTTGAGATTAGTTGTGTCAATGGCTAAGAGATATATCAGCGTGGGTCTTCCGATTTCGGACCTTATACAGGAGGGTAATGTCGGGCTGATGAGGGCTGTGGACAGATTCGATCATACCAAAGGGTTTAAGTTTTCGACATACGCTTCGTGGTGGATCCGTCAAGCTATGTTCAGGTCTCTGCAAGAGCAAACCAGGACAATAAAGGTGCCGGCATATTTGTTGGAGCAAACTAATAAGATATCGAGAATAAGTTCAAATTTACGTAAGAAATATGGGAGGAGTCCCACGCCGGAAGAAATATCTAAGATCTCAAGGGTTTCTGTAGATGTCATAAAGCGTATTTTGAAATCAACTAATGATGCTGTTAGCTTAGATTCACCAATTATTCGAGGCGAGAAGACAACTCTCCTCGATTTCATTATCGATGAGGGATCTCCCGCCCCTGAATTCGTTAGGACAAAGGTGATGCTTTTTGAAAGGATAAGGCAGGCTTTAACATTGCTTACTCCTAGAGAAGAAGAGATACTCAGGTTGAGATTCGGAATAGACCAGAATACAACTTACACGCTGGATGAAATTGGGAAGATATTTAATCTTACGCGTGAACGAATTAGGCAGATCGAAAAGGCCGCGCTGGCAAAACTATCCGACTCGGACATGAGGGATGTACTTAGAAGTTTTATGAATTAATTCTGTGGATTCGACTTCTAAACCTGCTTCAGGGTTTCACACTGACCTGAATTCCTTCTAAAGGTATTTTCTCATCAAATATATTCATAAATTCCTACTGGCGGCGGGAGGAATCGAACCTCCGACAAAGGCCTTATGAGAGCGTTTAGGCCTCAAAAGGATACAAAACCGTACAAAGCACAACTAACTATATTCCCTTGAAATTCTAGGCACTTATATCAATACTATATTAGTGTCCAAACGCAAACAAACCCATCCTAAACGGGACAATATAGACACCTCCTCGGACACCTCAATATTATTCCCCCCATTTTTTGAGGGTAGAAAAGTACTAAAAAATTATAGCTTTAATGAAATTCCGTATGATGGCTCCTATGACGATTTTGTAGAGACACTTGATAAATAAATGGACTCCAAAGATCCGAATCTTCTTATTGAAGCACTGAAAATTAATGATTTCGTTCTATGGTTCGGAAGAAGTTCCAAACAATATATAGAATTTTGGCAAAACCTTCAGGAGGAATTTTCAAAATCCTTGGATTCATCTAGTGGGTCTGGTGGTCTTGAAGAACGTGAATTTCGATGGACCGACTCTTATGTATTAGAAGTTGGGAAAGAATACTACACAAAATTAAACGAATACTTTCCAAGCAAGATACCCCCGGCAGCCGTAGTATGGGAGACATTATTTCATTGGAAAGACTTAAGTTCGGACATTAACGACGATATGTCTAACTTAGCATTATCCTATTTAAACAAGGTTGCCCCCACCCTATTTGATCGACGCGTACGGGTTGGTGGAAGAGGCCGCGTTTATTTTTATACATCGGATCATCTGCTTCATGCTTGGGAAAAAATAAAAGGAGGCTCTATAAGTCTAAGTGGCCTGCCCCCCTATAATAGGACCATAGTTAAGTTAGATTTTTGATAGAAAACCCTATATATAGGAGGTCATGTATAATGGGCAGGAAACGCTACACCCCAGAGCAGATAATAAGGCTACTTCGACAGGCAGAAGTTCTTTCGTCTCAGGGCAGGAATGTATCAGAGATATGCAGGGAGATAGGAGTAACGGAGAACACGTATTACCGCTGGAGGAAGGAATACGGAGGTATGCGGATCAGACCAGGCAAGACGATTAAAGGAACTGGAGCGAGAGAACTCGAGACTCAAGAGAGCAGTAGCAGACCTAACACTGGATAACCTGATACTTAAGGAAGCATCGGAGGGAAACTTCTAAGCACCGAACGTAGACGCAGATGTGTGGTACATGATACAGCAAAAGCTGGGAGTATCTGAGCGTAGAGCATGTAGAGTACTTGAACCAACCACGTTCGGTGCAGCGTTATCAATCAAACAAATCAGGGGAAGAAGAGGTACTGCGAGGGGATATAGTTCGTCTTGCCGAGTAATTACGGCAGGTACGGATACAGGCGTATTACAGCACTTCTTAGAGCTGAGGGCTGGAGTAGTGAATCATAAGCGTGTGGAGAGGATATGGAGAGAGGAAGGGCTTAAGAGTTCCTGTAAAACAACCAAAAAGGGGAAGGCTTTACCTTAATGATGGTTCCTGCATAAGGCTTCGTCCCTGTTTTAAGAACCATGTCTGGAGCTACGACTTTGTTTCCGACAGACTTCATAATGGAAAGAAGATAAGGATGTTGACTGTGATAGATGAATACACGAGGAAGTGTCTTGCAATCCGTGTGGGGTCTTCACTTAAAAGCTGATGATGTATTGGAAACATTAAGTACTCTGTTCATCACAGAAGGGGTTCCTGATTATATACGTTCAGATAATGGGAGTGAGTTTACTGCAAAGAGCTACAAGGGAGTGGATTGGGAGTCTTGGAGTAAAGACAGCATATATAGAGCCTGGGTCACCCTGGGAGAATGGATACAATGAGAGCTTTAATGGAAAGCTTAGGGATGAGCTGTTAAACACGGGAGATATTTTACAGTCTGAAGGAAGCACAAGTACTGATTGAGCAGTGGAGAAGACACTACAATGAAGTAAGACCACACAGTTCACTTGGATACAGACCTCCTGCTCCACAGGCTATCGTATCCAGTAATAAAACCAAGAAAAATGAAGGCATATTTCTTTCAACTCATTAGAGGAAAATATGAAAAATCTAACTTAAAAGGTGGACCTTTCGGGGGCTTGACACTTTTGCAGATTAACTCTCATCAAGAACACCTACCTCTCTTAACTCTTCAATAATCAAATCCATGTCCCTCTGAGCAAGTTCGTTGATTCTGAAGTATTCTTTTGCATATTCAACATCCAGGCGGATCTTCGGGGGATCCACCCCATCCTGCAGTTGCACTTCGGCAAAATCAGCATCCCTCAGTCTTTAGCGAAGCGACTGCAAGTTGAGGATCTGCGACATTACAGCGTCCTGGACAGAATAGTTGCCGTTAGAGTAGCTACCATATTGATAGCGGTTATTGTAGCCATCATCGTAGCCGCGACTGAAGCCCTCGCGGTAGTAGTAGTTGTAATCGTTCTGGTCTACGTAAAAGCCATTATAGCCGTAGTTCGCGTCCTGATAGGCATAAGAGTCTTTATAGTTGTAGCCCCAGCCATCCTCCCGGTCCGCCTGTCCGGCGCGGAAGCCCTGCTCATAGCCGTAGTTTACGGCCTTCTTGAGTAAATTTGCACCATATTGATTTGTTTCATAGTAATTGCCGCTACGAGAGTAACGATAATTCGGAGCCGTGTTGAAATAGGGATCATTATTGTAATTGTAGTTCTGCTCATTCGGGAGACTTTTCTGCTGCTGACTCAAGCGATCTAGATACTGTTGCTGGTAACGATACTGCGCCAGGCGCTGTTGCTGCTGTAGCTGTTCTTTACGCTGTTCCGCGAGACGCTCCTGCTCTTGCAGTTTTTGACGATACTGCGCCAGGCGCTGTTGCTGCTGATTAATAAGCTGTTGTTGCTGCTGCTGTGACAGAGGCTGTTGCTCATAATAATTACAACTTATATAATACTTATTCGAGTTACATTCAAATGTGGTATCAGTGGGTCTATACGGGCATTCAATATTTCCCGAGCCGAGAGTTAGTTGCTGCCATGCCCCGCTACAACATGCCTGGCACATTGACTGTCCATTCTGTGATCTGCACTGAGTAACCCCATCATTTATACGTGCGCAACTATCATTTGGTATAGGTTGTGTTCCGACTATTTGTGATTGATCTACGAAATTCACAGCCGCTGGTTGTTTGTAAGTTGTACAGGAGATTATTACAATAGAAGAAATGATTGTTAAAAAGACTATTATGAATTTACCCATATCATTTACCTCCCTCATTTTTCTATTTTCTCATAACCATATACTAATTTCTCATAACCATATACTAATGTCAAGGATCAATTTTATGAGAAGTTGTCAAGCCCCCGGAAACCGCGATCACCTAGAGACCTAACCTATGGCCTGCCCCCCTATAATAGGACCATAGTCTAAGTTAGATTTTTGATGAGCTGACCTGTAGACAGTAGGTCGTCAGAGTGGCTATGAAGGGTTACATTCTCTATGATTTCAACTTAGGCTGGGCTTGACAGAGAGGGGTAGACCCAATGAACCCGATTAGGTAATAATATAGCAACAATCTGCTTTGGTCCTACTTACTTGGGGGGAAGTAAATCATGTCTGCTGATAAATTTTTAATTAGAGTTAGTTCTCCAGAAATGGGAGGTAGAGATCAAATTGAAATAGCGAGATATCGCAACGTGTGCAAAAAACCTGTTCACCTGCGAGACGATATCCCAACCATAGATGATCTTAATGAGTTACTAGATTTTATAAAATCGAATCCCAACCATTTTAAATGCTCGAATTGCGGAAACTAATTATTATGTCGTTCATACTCTGACCTAATTCTCATATCTTCCACTCTTAGCCTGTATCGCTGCATATAGCTCGGAAATATCTGCCTTATCGCCTTCCTCAAACACCTCGTAGAAACAGCCTTTGCAGATGAAAGGGGCTACCTCATCACCACCCTCAATACCTATTATTGGCCCTGCTATAACACTCTCACACCAGGCACAGACTAATTTCATCCTAATAAAAGTATACGGCCATTTTCTTCTCAATTGGGATTAAATTTCAAAGCATAAAACTTGCAAGCGGGTATATATTTCACCACCTGAGTTTGAGGGATGGCTTGAGAATTTTCGGGTAGGGCGAGTGTGGGGTTAATACCTTTAGTTTGACCCTTATAATTTGCAAATTAAGTCGTATAACGACAGAGTTCAGCAGCTAGCGTTAGCTGGTCTGTTGCAGCGACTTGTTATGTGGCCGCCCTGTTCCTTTTCAAATTACGGCTCCGAACAGCGCTCCAATTCCGGCAGTGAGGGCCATAGCCAGTGCGCCCCAGAAAGTAACGCGACCTGCGCTAATTACCATGTTGGCACCACCAGCACGCGCAGCCAAGCACCCCAAAAGGGCAAGAAAGACCAACGAACTCCCTGCTACAGAAGCCATGAGTAATCTCGGCGGTGCAATCAACACCATCAAGAGAGGTAGAGCAGCACCCACGGCGAAGGTGCCGGCTGAAGCTAAAGCCGCTTGAACGGGGCGCGCAGAATGCGCCTCCGATAGGCCCAATTCATCGCGCGCGTGGGCTGCTAGTGGGTCGTGTTTCATTAGTTGCTCAGCTACTTGGCTGGCAAGGGAAGAATCCAGGCCCCTTTCAACGTATATTCGAGCCAATTCTCGGCGTTCAAACTCAGGGTTAGATTCAAGCTCAAGTCGCTCTCGGTGTAAGTCAGCTTTCTCCGTGTCGGCTTGTGAGCTAACCGAGACATACTCACCAGCGGCCATTGACATTGCACCAGCAACCAGCCCCGCGACACCTGCAATTAATACATTTCCACGCGCGGCATCGGCGGCTGCGACGCCCATTACTAAGCTCGCCGTAGATACGATGCCGTCGTTGGCGCCCAGTACCGCCGCCCGTAGCCAGCCGATCCTTTGCGAAAAGTGTCTTTCACTGTTAGACTTCACGTAACCTTATCCTCATCATCCGGTTGTTGCGACGCGCTCTCCGCCACATAACTTATTAATTACAGTGAGAAAATGTAGTATGATTTCCCATGAGGGGTGTTATACTGCAAATCGCTCTTGTTTTTAATACTAAGATAAATGTAATTTCTAGTCAATGGGAAAATATGGAAAAACCAAAAATGGCCTATCCCCTATAGTAAGACCATGAGTAAAGCAATAGATAGGCTTAGTGGGCATAATCGGAAACGGGCGGATGAGAAACGGAGGAAACACTACATTCTTCATAACTCGAACTTGATAAAAGGGGAGCAGTACAACTCTGTGCTCCCATCCCAATAGGCATTCCACCTTTTAGATACGCATTTTCTCTATGAGGAGGAATTTTGATAGGTAGGACGGCAGTAGTACTGCTCACTTGCTGCTTTGTAGTACTTAAAAGATAATTACACGAAGTTGTAAAGTATCACACGGTCAATACTGTATACGTCCACTATCCATGTACCCCCAGCAGGAGTTGGAGGACTAGATAGTTTCTGTCCCCAAAAAGCTATCAGGTTACCGCTGACGAGGGCTGATTCTAATAGAGTCTGCAGCCGATGCTCTGAAGTCAGTACTGCAACTGTTTTTCCAGGTGTGTCACGCAGGGCCACTAGTGCATGGCAACCGATATAGCTCGGTAGGTCGTACCCTTCAACTAAAGTAACATGTCCAAAGAGCTCGACAGGAGTTGCAGCAACCAACTTTAAGGGCTTTAATTTTAGACCTGTTAGGAATTTACGCTCGACTTTCTTTTTCATGTCTGTGACGTTATGGATACCACTATATCATAATTCACTTGTTTAAGTCAATAGCATTAATGTGTATTAAACCCGACTTAACCCAATCTTAACGAAAGGGGAATCAAAACCTATCTCACATTGTCCGTCAGGTGAAGTATTGGTAGGTGGAAATTAGCCCATTTTAACGCTGCAATAACTCTCTCACACCATGCACATACTAATTTCATTCTAATAATAGTATACAGCCTATTTGAGATGAGTTGTTGGTAAATATTGAAGGGTGTCAGTGGGGAGCAGTATAAGAAATCCAATAAATATAAAATTAGAACTCAAGAAGCAAGGCATTTGAGTATAGGGTCTAGGACTAACCTTCCCACTCCTTCTGACTATCTTACTTTTTCTTACTTATTGGGATCGTCTCATTTAATCCAAATCTCGCAAAACACACAGTCTCTCCAAGACAGCTCAAAGAAAGCTCGTCCTCATCAAGAATAGCTGGGTTAAAAGTTACAAATGATGAATTTGAAGAAGGGGTGTAAATATCGTCCGAATATGAATCGGTCAGGGCAAATAAAATTATATCAGACCTAGCATTTACCGGGTTTGAAATAGTCGAAAAGACCTGACTCAGTTTGGATGGCAGGACGTCTCGAAATTTACAATATTCCGTTCCATCTAAAATGTTAAACCCCCCGGTTTGGTCTTCGCAACCAGAGGTATTGGCGCCCCTCGCCCACATTTTGGCTCCGTAGTCAAATTTATTTTTGTCATCTATTACTCGAATATCACCATGCAAAAACGGAAACTCAATTGCCCTTCTGTCTACACCACATTCAATAATCGGAGTCACCACAAAAATCCCCTCATGCCCTTGAATATTATCTACAAGAACGCTTCCGTCATTGGTGATCATTATAGGTTCTTTGAATTCTTTTACCTTAATTCCCCCTAAGTTATAGACATGTGTGTCTCCGGGCGAAAGCGTATCACAAAAACTTAAGGGATCTAAGCAGTTCTCATCCAAAAGTTCTATAGAAAGTGAAACGGGGCTGCCTTGATTGGTATTTGTAACCTGAATAAAAGTGTTCCTCCTCTTATCTTGATTCCAATATCCAATAAGTTGCGGTGCAGTTGAAGAAGTCTCAAAACTACTTTCATTATCTTTGTTGTATAGCCAATCAATACCCCCAACTACCTTTCCTTTACCACTGCTTTCAAACGTGCCTAAAAGCCCACCCACAAAATCAACATCAGAGACGCCGGGCGCTACGTTAATAGTTATTGCCCCATTCGCAAACGAACCAACAGGACATAGCTCCAGTGCTCGGGCCTCATAAGAATGGCTAAATCCAATAATTAAAACCAGTATACTCGCAAAAGCGATTGATTTTATTTTCGAATTTTTTAACATGGTTATTTCTCCTCTTCTTAAATCTTCTGAAACATAAACTCTGAACAATTTTTACGGCACCGCGGTGAAAGAATCCATGCTTCCGGTGCGACCTCCGTTGTTAAGCCCTATAAATCCAACAAAGAAGTCTGCCGTTGTTGAACTAGATTCGGTTTCTTCGAGCTTAACAAAACCTACATCTTCTATATGGGACTCAGGGCAAATAACGCTCACACCCTTGCTGTTCTTGACAGCAGTGTCAATACCTAGATCAAAGTCTGCCCCTGCCCCGCATGCAAATGTAACTGGTGGACAAATATCAGCGTCTTCATTCTCATCAGTGATGGTTACTTCATCAAAATTCGCACGATATGTCGGATTTGCAATGACACGATTGAACCCAGGACCAGGACCGGCATGAAAAACTGCAATACCAACTACATCTGCAAATGTCTTACCATCAGCATTGTTAAAGTTGAACGAATATGTGCTAATTGGGGGAGGTAGCGCCACCTCGCCTAGGGTATTAGGATAGCCTGCCGCATTTGATCTGTACTCATAGCCAGCATTATCTATTATCCTGAAGTTACCTATCAGGACCGGATTCTGAACAGCGACGCCTTCCTCACCTGTAACAACAGTTACCACAACAAAACCGAACCCGTCCGCGGGAAAAGGGGGAAACAAGAAGTGCCCATTATTTCTATCTAAATTACGAAGGTTGTAGACATGAGTGTCCCTGGGTGTATACGTGTCATAGTAATCGCGAATTTCACAACTGGATTCGGTCCCATCTGTCGCATCAAATACTTGGATATGTACTGTAACGGACTGAAGCTCACTAGTATTAAAAACCTGAAAATAACTATCCCTATTCCTTAAGTCCCAGACATAATAAAGCTGGAAAGAGGCGTCATCTGTCTTAGCATTAAAAAACGCAGGGACAGCACCTCCCCAACCTTTAATCGGGAAAACCAGACTGGCGACTAATATCAAAATAAACTTTAAATTTTTATTTAACATGTAACCATACCCCCATTGTTAAATTAAGAAAAATTCGGCAAGTCACACTTACGGATCTTATCACTCCTAAATCGTTTAGTTTTCAATAGGCATTACCTCCCCAATCGCATTTCCAATTGATAAGGGCTGTTAATTGAAAGAAAAGCCGGGAGCTGATTGGGAAGGAAGAACTAAGAAAGGCAATAGCTCTAAGTTCGGCAACCAAGCTACCTTAAGCAAATGCTTAAGACCTACGGCTTTGCGTCCCCTAACGGGGTAGCCCTCATCGTTTAGAACTATTATTTATGTTTATTCCCTATATAAGTCTAATACAGGCTGCGGGTACGCTTGTCAAGAGAAGTTTTAAATTATTTATATCTAATATGAATAACCCTCGATTTTGGTATAGAAGATTAAGAAAGGCTTTTCTGTTTGGTGAGTCATCCAATTATTAACTGACGTTGACTGTCAGGTGAAGTATTGGCATGTGCAATTTAGCCGTTTTTACGCTGCTGTGAAGGGCGTGGAGGTGTTTTCTCCCTGGAGAAATCTTTAACAACCATGATTTCACCTGTCAGAGGCTGTGAGATATAGAAAACTTTCGTTAGCGTGCCAGCGGGCTTTATGAGCAAGAGCCGGAGGGAGGAGTGTCCTCCCGGTTCGTATTCACTAATTGCGCTGCTTACAAGCGACTAACATCGAGGCGAACCTGAACGGAGCTTGGCGCTCCGGGCTCACTGCCCAAGACAAAGTACAGCTTGAATACATCACCTTTCTCGAATTTAAGCGTTCCTGACCAGATGCACTCTGTTACGAAGAATCCCTGGGCCCACTCCAACAGCGATGCCGCTTTCGCTGGGGCCGTGCTGCAAGAACCAAGGAATTGGTCATCACTGTCGCGCAAATAAAGGTTACCCGCTGTGTCTGGAGTCTGTTCCACGGCGTTCGCGCTATATAACACCGTGGTCTCAAACACAACCCGATAAAATCCCGTCTTGTTGATGCGAATTCCGTCTGATTCCGGAACGATCCGCTTTCCGGACGAGGCATACACTTCAGCTTGGTCCCAACCTGTTACCAGGAAATCCGAGCTCACATCCACGCCGGTGTCGCAAGGCTCTAAGACCGTATCGTCTCCTGCGCACACTCGTGCTGCAAAGACTTGCTGACCAGCCAGGACAGCCTGGCTGCAAAAAACAAGTAAAATCCCGGTCAATGTGAGGCTTGCAAGTATTCTGCCGTAGCCCATTTTTCTCCTCCTTGAAAATGTAACAACACTTACTTGGTGAGACTAGAGGGATGAATTACACTCGTCGTCATCGCAAGTACAATACAATATTTCGAAAGTAATAGTCAATGGTCGAGATGAGTTCGGAAATGGATTATTGAAAGCATTTATTCTTTATGTTTCCAACTTAAACCCATCTTGACAAAAGGGGAGCAGTACATTCCTCTTTTATAATGACTTCTTTAAGTTGCCTTAATTAATAATCAGACCGAACAAAAAGGGGGCCGAGGCCCCCTTTCAAAATCTCATCACCGCGCCTCTGCACGTTCTAAAACAATGGCCTCTCCGGTTGATCGATCCACCGCTCTAATTATGCCTCGCATATCAGAATTGGAACCCGAAAAATAAAAGCTGCAATAAGCTAGAACTGAAAATGCTGGGGAAATATCAACTACTAGACCGCTTATTTCTCCCGGTTCTAACGTTACAGTAAGTAAAGGTACCATTGTCTCGGGCAGTGAGGTGATTTGTACTCCGACCTCCCTGGTCGAGCTCCCTACATTCGTGACCATACATTCAGCCGTTCTATCCCTTGGAACGGCTCCTGGTTCGAAGTTGACAACAGATGCATGTAGTTCGCCTGATATAGCACCCAAATTAGTTAACATCACTAGGGTCAACGGAAAGAACACACGATGTAAAAGCCACTTTGGAAATTGATTCATGGTATACACCTCCTATCATTTTTTTACATAGTTTTACATCTGACTTCGTAATCCCCGTCGGTTTGGTTGTCACCAAACTTAGGGGCTAACATTGTCGATTGGAATCACCCCCCAAGTGCTACAGGTATTAACAGGATTGGTTTTGAACAAAACTTTCCTAATATTTTTGTGGGGCTTGTTGATACGACTTGGAATTGGTATAAAACTAGAAGGGTCTATCCACTGAAATGTAACCACAAGTAATTGCCACATCATCACTTTACCCCCATCTCCACTAGATTATATGATTACTGCATACCCGTTTCGGAAACTAGACTATATCACAGTTAAATCTTATGAGTCAATAGGAATGTTGGGTGTGTTTTTTGTGGCAAACAAATTGTCGTGCAAATATCTGAATTAAGCATATTTCAATTAGCATCACGTACGAGGTCAAGACAAGAAAGGAGGTAAAATTTTGCAGAGTTAGAATACTGTGACTAATCCGGACTAAAACGTTAACAATCGGTGATGAAAAACCTATCTCACATTGTTCGCCAGGTGAAGTATTGGCATGTGCAATTTAGCCATTTTAACGCCGCTGTAACCGACGTAGAGGCGTTTTCTCGTTGATTTGATACATAACCTTACCCCGAGAATTTTTTTGCCCTAATCAAGAGGTGGGGTATAGCGTATACGGGAGGGGGGAGGGGGTGGCAACCCCCAGGGGGATGGGCGCATAGACTCCGGTGGCTTCTTCTCATACCCTCCCCCGCCCTTCATTTTCCGGAACACTTTATCATTCATTTCAATTAAAAATCCTCTACAATTTTACTTCAATCCTTAATTTAAATGGTGGTTGCATCATAGCATAGAGTCATAAGGTGATGTGCATTTGGGGATATATAACACAACATATTGGGGTTTAAGGATTCTGGAAGGGAAAGAGATAATAGTCAGTTATGTTTATTTAAGGCATAGATCATCAAAAGAACATACCTTTACAGCTAATAAATACCCATTCTAGGGTGTATTGATCCTATAAGAACGTATTAATATACATTAGAACCAATGATTATATTGAGGGTATTTTATGCCACTTTTATTTAGTAGGAATTAAGGCAAGTTAGGGGAGGGGAAAGTTTACATAATTGATTCTTATACGAACCTGGATTGAATTACTAGATATAGTGGCCTCAATCCTCAATCTCTGCATCTATAATCTGCACTCCATTAGGTTTAAGGACCTTATCCTCTTCTATCAATTTCGCTGGCATTTTAGTGCCAGGACTAAATACTGCGAATAGGCCAGTTACCCTGTAGTCTATTTCATGTTTGTTTACCAGTTCACCGGTTCTCTTATAAAATAATTCCTGGTGCTTAGCCGATCCTGAGATAGCCCTATTTACCAAACTATTATCAACGTAAGGGACATACTTTTTTATCCTCTCATTTCTCTTATTGTAGATATAATCTTCTAAAACTATTCCCTTTTTCTTCAACCTGCTTTTCATAGTAGATATAGAATGAGGATTCAAGCCAAGTTGACTGATAGCTTCATCCAAGTCATAAAAATCCTTATTTTCTACTATATAATCGATAATTTTCCTCAATTTAGGTGGAAAATCTGACAGTTTTATATCGGTTTTAGCTATTTCTTTCATGGTGTACATTATATCATTTTTGTTTAACTGTTTGAAGTTTGAAAAGACATTACATCGCCGTTCTTTCAGATTGTTTACATCTCACAATAAAGTATATTCCCTTATTAGTTGAAAGGTTCAAAACAACACTTGACTACCATAAGATATGTAGCTATAATATCGTTACATGAGACAGAAGAGATTAAGAACCAAATTATTTAGGGTTTGGCTACATGAAAAGGAGTTGGAATTTCTGAATAAATATGCTGAAGATAGCATGTTAACGGCATCCGAGGTAATCAGGGCTTTAATCCACGAATTAATGAAACAAGAAGGCCACGAAATTAAAGAGCCTTCTTTGCCAATACAAAAAATAAAAAGTAGGAGGTCTAAGTAATGGGAGTATATATTAAAGGTAATCGTTGGTATATCGATTATTACTATAATGGAAAACGTAAAAGAGAAGTCGTAGGGCATATAGATAAGATAACAAGATCAACGGCAGAAAAAGCGCTAAAAGCAAGAGTGGGGGAAATAGTCCAAGGTAAGTTCGGGTTAGAAAAAGTAATGAAGCCGATTCTATTTAGCCGGATCGTGGAGGAATATTTAAACTATGCAAAGGACAATCATCGCTCCTACAAGAGGGATATAACCATAAGTAAAGTATTGAATAGACATTTCGGTAAAATGCCACTTGGCAGTATTACTTCATGGCATGTTGAGAAATATAAGTCTTTTAGAAAAGAGGAAGGTAAAGCTCTATCTACAATAAATAGAGAGATGACGGTTTTCAAAAGGATATTTAACCTGGCTATCCATTGGGGGAAAATAGATCAAAACCCAGTAAAGGGGGTAAAGTTTTTTAAGACGCCTTTAGAGAAACCTAGAGTGCTTAGCGATGAAGAATTTCAACTCCTTTATAATTCGGCTTCCCTTCACCTGAAACCGATACTTTTTGTAGCAAGATCCACGGGGATGCGTAAAGGCGAGATTCTTAACTTAAAGTGGGAAGATATAGACTTTGAGAATGGATACATCATTGTAAGGGATAGTAAAAACTATGAATCAAGAGCTATTCCCATGAGCCAGCGTCTAACAAGGATTCTTGTGGACTTAAAAAATAATACTGATGATGAATATCTATTCTCCTATAGGGACGGAAAGCCAATAGAATATATTTATAGATCATTTGGAACTGCTCTAAAGCGTTCCGGAATCGCGCATTGTACATTCCATACTTTGAGGCATACCTTTGCTACAAGAGGGATAATGGCTGGAGTTGATATAGTAACGGTTCAAGAGTTGCTAGGACATAAAACAATAGCTATGACAAAGCGGTATTCTCACCCGACGCCAGAACATAAGAAAAGGGCTGTCGAATTAGCGGATATAGACACCTCCTCGGACACCTCGCTAGTTATGCCCAAGACTCATTTCTAAACTACTTCTATATAACTAGCTTTATGTATTGATAAATCATTACTGGCGGCGGGAGGAATCGAACCTCCGACAAAGGCCTTATGAGAGCCCTGCTCTACCTCTGAGCTACGCCGCCAAGGTTACTATTTTGGAGTATGTTTCAAACCGACATGAGGATTGTTAATAGTTTTTCGATGCAGGGTTTAATTTTTATATGTTGATTTGGTCAGTATATCATGGCGGGTTCAACTTTCAAGAAGAAATTAGCTTTTTTGTAACGAGTTAGGGGTATTAGAAGAGAAAGAACTTTTCCTCTTGACACATTAAGTAACTTACTTTATAATCGATATTACACTTAGCCCTTCAACTTAACGCATTTCATCCTTTATCCTCCTTTAAAGTGGGAATGTTTCTAAACCCGGGAGCATTCCCTCTAGAAATTTACGAAATAAGTTTGCTGAGAATAAAGTTACTTTAAACTTAAGTACTTAGAGGGGTTTAGCTTCTTGCCGTTTTTTATTATTTCGTAATGCAGGTGTGTCCCAGTGGACCTTCCAGTGGAACCTGCATTGCCAATAAGATCGCCACTCTTCACCCTTTGTCCTTCTTTCACATCTGCCCTTGTTAAGTGTCCATAAAGTGTTTCGTACCCGTTTTCATGGTTGATTATTACCGTGTTGCCATAACTATAGTACCAGCCCGCTTTTTCGACTAATCCGTCAGCCGTCGCAAATACTGGCTGTCCAGGTTTGGCTTCGAAGTCTATTCCGGAGTGAAAAGCCGGTCTGGATTTGAACGGATCCCTTCTATATCCAAAACCCGATCTGATAGCGGTCTGTATCATGGGCTTACCCAGGGGATAGCTCTTGATAACATTAAACAGCTCATATATATCCTTTTCCATGTTATCAAGATAGGATAATTCCAGTCCGTCGGCCGGGATGTACTTACCTCCGACAGACAATTCTTTGTTTATCCCCTTTTTGTCAAGTAACTCCTGCATTTCCAAGAGCTTCTTTTCGATTTCTACTAACCTGGATTTCAATACAAGTTCATCCTTGCTCATTTCGTCTAGTACGTTTGACTGACTCTTTAGCTGGTCGGCCAGTTCTCTTTTCTGATTGGTACTTATTTCAGCTCTTTTGTAATACTTGTATGCAATAACGAACGACAGAAGTGATACCAGCGTGAGTCCAAAAAATGAGATTAGGATTATTTTAATGTGGTAAAGTTTGATATTAAGGAATTTTGGTACTGTGCTTTCAAATTTGAAAAAATGAATCTTGAAATCTTTCCGCGTCATACCCTATCCTCCTTTACGACTCGATTAATTTGTTCAAGCTATGAAGCGATTGATCTTGCGAATGTGTTTGTGATTTTAAATTTTCGGAAGCAATATAACATATTTCAAAAGAGATTTACAATATCAAATCTAAGAAATTAAAACTTTCCTCCCGCATAAGTATACTGCAGGCCATACGTCATGCTAAAAAAAAGAAATGGATTCAAAAAAGAGCCATTTGATGATTTATACTGCTCCCCATTAAGAAGCTAGTAGAATTAAGCTAGTAAATTTTATGGTAAAAGGAGAGGGAGCAATGAAGCGAAGAAGATGGGATTCTAAAACCAAGACCAAGATAGTACTTGAAGGCTTGTCAGGACGACCTGTTTCAGAGATATGTAACGAGTACGGAATACATCAAAACCAATACTACACTTGGCGTGACAAGTTTCTATCCGAAGCTCATAAGGCGTTTGATTCTAAAAAAGACACTGGAGAAATAGACCGCCTCCGTCAGAAGAATAAAGAGTTAAAACAAATAATAGGCTCACTCACTGTTGAATTAAAAAAAACAGACGACGAGTTTATATGAGAATGCCGTCAAACTCTGTAAGTCTCCGTAACGAATACTTACTTGAAAGGATAAAAGATATAAAACCAGAACATCCCTTCTGGGGTTACAGGAGAGTATGGGCATATCTTCGATTTGTAGATGGATTAATAATAAACAAGAAGCGTATATACAGGTTAATGAGAGAGCATAACCTTACTGTAAAACCTAACCCAAGACTAATAGCAAATAGAGTGTCAGAAAGACCAAAGCCTAAACCGAATAAGCCTAAGCAGTGGTGGGGAATAGATATGACAAAGGTTATCACTGACAGCGGCTGGGTATATGTTGTAATAGTACTAGACTGATATACGAAGAAGATAGTAGGTCACTACAGTGGAACAAGAGCTACAAGTAGAGAATGGCTGGAAGCTTTAGAGAAAGGACTAAACAGGGAGTTCCCTGGAGGAGTAAGAGGACATGGACTTAAGCTTATGAGTGATAACGGGAGTCAGCCTACTTCACTCAGCTTTATTAAAACCTGTTCTAATCTGGGAGTTCAGCAAGTATTTACGAGCTACAATAACCCTAAAGGAAACGCAGATACAGAGAGAATGATAAGAACAATGAAAGAAGAGCTCTTTTGGCTAACGGAATGGAAGGGTGAAGCGGAGTTAAATAAGGGACTGGATAAATGGGTTGATTATTACAACCGGAATTACCTTCATTCAGCTCTTGGATACCGCTCGCCGATTCAGGTGGAAGAGGATTATTGCAAAAATCATACTGTACATTTAAACGCTGCTTGATAATAAAGTAAGCAGTACAGAAAAGTAAACGCTTATTTCAACATTAATTCGGGATAGTTCGATCTGACTACTCAGATTGGGTGCAATGGAGCGAATTGTCTGTGGTATCCGCACAATCTTCATTGCCCACGAGCTCTTCACAAAGAGTGTCATGGTACGTACACATGCTGTGATCTATCTCCACCTTCTTTTCATTATCTGATAGATATTCCAAAATCTGAGCTTGTATAATACCAATATTTTTGCAACTGAATTTAGGCAGAGCTGGAAGATTAGGCCCGAATTTAATATCCCATTCACCTGCTGCATGCTCATACCTGTAATTGTCGCAATCCAGCGTTGTCGGGGGCAGTTTCGGAATAACGTCTTTCGTATTTACCACCCTCCAGCTTGAGCGTACAGATTGCATATACAGATCTACAAAATCAGGATTTCCTACACTCGGTCCGGCAAAGTTGTACATTACCACCGGAGGAAGATTTTCAATACCCTCCTTAAGGTCGGGTACTGCAAGCACCGCGAGTGCGGCCCCCAGGCTGTGTCCGGTAATAAACAAGGTATTGTATTTGAACACATCGTCTTGCATCTCATTCGATAAAGCTTCTATCTTTTCAAATATAGGCCCCCGGATCTCCATGTATACTTCGTTGAAACCTTGCTGTACCTTTGCATTGGTTGCTGGAGCCATCATAAAAAACGTAAACGGCTCTTGCTCAATCAGCGCGTCTGCAAGTTCATCCGAAACGCTTGCAGTCCCTCTGAAAGAGAGAAAGATTTTATCATCTTTCGTTGCGATAAATGCTATGGGGATTATCTGAGGATCGTCCTTACAACCACTATCCGTACTAGTATCGACCTGTTGATAAATTACCTCCTGTAATTTGAAACCTTCCGGTACCGTTATCGCATCCTTACCTCCGCTAATACACTGAAGACGCTGGTCATAAGCTACAAGGCTTAGGGTCGCCAACTCCACAGCGACATTCAAATCAAAAGGTACTAAAGCAGGAACATTCGCATCACCGGAATTCTCACTATCGTTACAGCCCCCTATGGACATAAGGTACAAGAGGAGTACAAAAGCGAACACATGCGGTTTAGTTAATTTCATTCCAATCCTCCTAACGATTTTGTACGCTATATATAAGTATACTAAAGTTTTATACCTTGAATTACAATATTTGACGAATCAAAAAAGAACTGCCCCTTCGTAACTACGAAGCTTAACAATAAATAGAAAACACCATTAGGGCGGGAATCGCTAATGATACATTTCCGGAGTAGTTATTTACCTTGAATCCATACTAAATGGTGTGCAGCGCGGGTTCTTAGAATACGGACAATGCAAAGAAACCAATATAAACCGATAGGAACCGTACAATTTCCCCGGATTCTTGCTCGCAAAGCCAGTTTGAACGAGATATGAATCACATAATTCCAACTTAAACCCTTCTTGACAAAAGGGGATCAGTACAGATGGGTCAATTCACTATAGTAGCTCTCCCCTGACTTAAAATCTCAACCACCAATTGTACTACTTAATGTAAGATATTTCTACTCAAAATAAGACTTGGAAATGCTTGTTATAGCTTGTCTATAAAGCAAGGTTAAAAGATTTTTTTAAGAGAGGTTATAGTGTAACTTTTCAGATTAAAACATCTCTACGGCGTTAATAGCGAAACTGTATTTTAAGCGTTGCTTTAAAACTCTATATTTATTATCTCTGACATTGACCTACATGCGCTCATACATTATCATGAGCTACTATGGAACAACCTAAACTGGATAATGCAAAAATTGAGCATATGCAAGTGAGGCTTCCAATTGAGCTGTATAAAATAATTAGACAGGTCGCCTTTATTGAGACAGGGAGGATCGAATGCCTATCTATATGGATCGTCATGACATCAAAGGCACGACTGCAACTGAAGTTGCAGAGGCCCATCAGAAAGATCTTGAAATCCAAGACAAGTATGGTTGCAAGGCCCTGACATATTGGTTTGATGAAGCAAATGGTACGACTTTTTGTTTAATAGAGGCTCCGAGAAAACAAGCTGTAGAGCAGATGCACCATGAAGCTCATGGACATGTTCCCAGCGAAATCATCGAAGTCAACCCTGGGGCCGTGAAGGCGTTCCTTGGAAGAATTGAGGACCCGCCAATGCCAACCAAGTCGCCTGCGCCTACCAGTAACGTACCAATAATAGACTCTGCCTTTCGCACTATCATGTTCACGGATATGGAGGGTTCCACGACTATAACAACACGCCTCGGGGACTCTAAAGCCATGGAACTCCTTCGTACTCATGATGCCATTATTCGCGATGTTATAAAGACTCATGATGGCAACGAAGTTAAACACACAGGTGACGGTTTCATGGTTTCCTTTTGCTCTGTTTCTCGCGCTGTAGAGTGTGCTATGTCTATTCAAAGGGCTGTTGCTTCTTGTAATAATAAGGAGCCCATCGCTACTATCCACCTTCGCATTGGCATCACTGCTGGTGAGCCCGTCACGGGAGGCCAGGATCTATTTGGCTCCACCGTCCAACTCGCTGCTCGCATCTGTGACCATGCTAAACCTGAACAGATTTTGGTCACACGTGTAATACAAGATCTGTGCATCGGCAAGAAATTGCCATTTTCCGACCAGGGTGAGATACCGCTACGTGGTTTCGATGAGCCTGTGCGGCTGTATGAGGTTAGATGGCAGGCGGCATAGTATGGAATTATATAAATTTCACAAATGTAATCCTTCCTAATTACTCTGATGAGTTCCTGTCTACAGCGTTGCTCATCAAAAATCTAGTTCTCGTTATGGACTTATTATGGGGGTAGCTCATTTTTCCTATACATTCATATTGACTAGAAATTACATTTATCTTAGTATCAACTAGAAGAGCGATTTGCAGGATAAAATCCCTCATAGGGAATTATGCTGCATTATTGCAGTCTAATTAACAGTTAGGTGTGATCTCTCGATGACAACATGTCCATACTGCGAGATTGAGATTTGTTTAAGGGAGCTTCGCCACCAAGGCCTCTTCAAGAATTACAGAATATGCCCCAATTGCCGAGGGAGGTTCATGGTCGATACCGATACAAAATACAGACAAGCCTTCTGTATCTTTATAGCTGTCATTTCGTTGGTTTTTACAATGTTGCTGTACTTCCGAGGTCTTGAGTGGCTTATCCCAGCGCTTGTCAGTTATGCGTTTTTAGGCCTAATCATCTATTGGGGTAATAAGAAAGTGATTCTTGTTCCCTATCAAAAAGGTCGGAAACAAACCAATGACATCTAACAACGCAATTAATCGGACGTGCAGTTTAGCCATTTTAACCCCGCTATATCAGGCGTGAAGGCGTTTTCTCCCTGTAGTAATACAAGATCACCTTACCCCGGAAGCTTTCACGATATGAGACATACTTTTGTCTCGACCCTCATAGTTGATGAAAAAGAAGATAACGCAACCGTAATGGCTATATCTGGACATAAAGATATGAGGATGCTGCAGCGATACAGTCATACCTGGGAAGAGGCTAAAAAATCCGCTATCTATAAGCCAGGAAATCGCTTAAAATCGGCTGCGATAGACACCTATTCGGACACCTCAGACACAAATTAAGAGACTATGGACACTAATGTAATTGTTTTAACTCAAGGTAATTAATATAAAATTTAGTGGTGGAGATGAGGGGATTCGAACCCCCGACCTCCGCCTTGCGAAGGCGGCGCTCTCCCAGTCTGAGCTACATCCCCACTTGTTGTAAGAAAAACATTCAGTTTCTCTGTACATTAAATATGGCCGACTAAAAATTTTATCTAAAATTACCAAAAAATACTAACCAAAAGCAAATTAATTAATTAAATTAAAAAACTACTTGACAACTTAAGTAAATTGCTTTATATTAATAATTGTATTTAATTTGAAAACTTAAATCATCCTCCATCCTCCTTTAAGATAGTGGGAATGTTTCTAAAGCCTTTAGATCATTCCCACTTTTCTTTTTTATGCCACTTACTATCTTGATAGAGAATTTATATCGTAATCATTGACGAGAAAACATCTGAGATTGATTCATTTCACCATGTTCCCGGTGAAATGATTTCAATTTCGTCTTAAGGGTTCACTTTGATGCTGCTACTGCTCGATCTGATGCCCATCTCTCTAGCCTAGAAATCTCCTCCCGCATCGTTGTAGAGAGTGGAACTATAGAAGACGCTGCGATTATAAGTTCTCTGTCATCCAATTCCTTTTGTTTTGAATAGGCTTCAAAAAGGGCGGAGACCACAACCTGTTCGATCTCTGAGCCGGAAAGTCCTTCGGTGTTCTTGGCAAGGGAATCTAAATCGAAGGAGTCGGGATCCTTATGGCGGTTGACAAGATGAATTCGGAATATCTCTTTTCGATCTATTTTTGATGGAAGGGATACGAAGAAGATCTCATCGAACCTGCCCTTTCTCAAGATCTCCGGCGGTAGCAGGTCGATTTGATTTGCAGTGGCAGCTATAAATACGGGGTGTTTCTTTTCTTGCATCCAGGTAAGAAAAGAGCCGAATATCCTGGATGCAGGACTATCGCCCGTTTTCTCCCCGCTCCTTGTGATCCCGGCCTCGATCTCATCTATCCATAGCACACAGGGAGAAATTGTTTCAACGGTCTTTATTGTGTTTCGAAAGGCTTCTTCGGGGGTTCCAAATACACCGCTATAAAGTTGATTTAGGTCGAGCCTCAATAGCGGTAAATTCCAAACCGAAGCGACGGATTTAGCACATAGGCTCTTACCACAACCGCTTATTCCCATTATCAGTAATCCCTTGGGCATGTCAAGCCCACGTTTCCTGCCATCCGGGCCAAATGCTAATGCCCTGGTTTTGAGCCATTCCTTTAGATTTTCCAGGCCACCGATGTCATCCAAGCCTACCCTACCCCTTACATACTCCAGCGTTCCGGTTCTATTTATTAGGAGAGCCTTCTCATCCATGAGGGATGTAACGATCTCTTCTTCACTTTTTTCGTCTCCATCCAGAAGAATCCTCCTCAGAGCAAATTTCATTTCGGAAGATCCTAGGCCCTGCAAAGCGTGAACGCATTTTTCCCTGAACTCAGGGGTATAATGATTTTGACGGCTGCTATCTTTAAATGGAGTTGTAACTTCGTCAAATATCATCGTGGCATCATCTGCATCTGGAAGTCCGATTTCGAATATTGTTATTTCCTTTTCTAGTTCAGGTGGGAGGACTGCAGAGGGGGAAATAATGAACAGGGTTTTAGAGCTACTTTTCAGGGTTTGATGTAGGTCCTTCAATTCTCTTATTATCTTTGGGTCGTTAAGAAAAAAGTGAAGATCCTTAAAAAGAAAGAACCCCTTTTGATTGGTCTCCTGAACCTTTTTCAAGGCACTTAAGGCGTCGTCGATTCCTTCTGATACCCCATTTCCTCCGCTAAACCCGTTGGTACAGGACCAGGAGTATACACCATATTCATCATGAAACGACTCCTTTGAAAGTAGTCTCAACGACTCTTCGACACGTTCTTCTTCCCAACTAATGAGGTAGATAAGTGGATATTCAGCCCTTATGCAACTTGCTATTTTGTCGGATGGAAATGCCATGGCTATGTTTAATCTGGAGTTACTTTACTTGTGTTACTTATTCCAATAGTTCAATTGTCAACCGAAAAGTCCTATATATAAGAAGGTTATACTATGTGTCTTGTCCAAACAAGCTATGGCGAGTTACCGGAACCTAAAGTCCTCTTGTTGTTGCTCTTTTAGGGTGCTCCTTTCTCCATCTAAGCTTATTGAGAGCATTTATATAAGCCTTTGCGCTAGCAACCACAATGTCGGTACTCGAACCTTGGCCCTGAGAGAAAATTCCATCATCTTCGATTCTTACGGTAACTTCGCCTTGTGCGTCGGTACCACCAGTAATCGAAGCCACCATGTAATGTTCAAGATTGGGATTTATACCAGTTGCCTTGGAAATGGCTTTATAGGCGGCATCTACCGGGCCCCCACCGCTCTCGGATACTATTACCTCCTCTCCTTCTATATCGAGCTTAACAGTTGCGACTGGATTCATATCGGTCCCGCCCGAAAAGTTAGCCGAAATGAGCTTATAGTAATCCGAAGAACGAACAAACTCTTCACTGATCAGTGCTTCAATATCCTCGTCAAAAACGTACTTTTTCTTGTCTGCGAGGTCTTTAAACTTTTTAAATGCGGTGAGAAAATCCGCTTCGTTTAGAAAATAGCCATACTCTTCGAGCCTTTTTCTGAATGCATGTCTGCCCGAGTGTTTTCCGAGGATTATTTTATTTGAAGGAATGCCAATTTCCTCGGCCTTCATTATTTCATAGGTAATTCTTTCCTTTAGGACTCCGTCTTGATGTATCCCTGCTTCATGTGCAAAAGCATTAGCTCCTACGATCGCTTTATTTGGCTGAACACTTACCCCCGTGACCTGTGACACTATTCTGCTTGTTGGGTAGATCTGCTCCGTGACGATTCGGGTTTTATACGGATGTCTGTCACTTCGTACCTTAAGTGCCATAACGATTTCTTCAAGCGATGCATTTCCAGCCCGCTCGCCAAGCCCATTGATCGTGCATTCAACCTGCCTCGCACCCTCCTTAATTGCCGCAATTGAGTTTGCGACCGCCAGTCCAAGATCGTTATGGCAATGGACGCTCAATGTTACATTATCAAGGCCAGGAACCTTCTCTTTCAATGTTCTTATTATATGTGCGAACTCTTCGGGAAATGTATATCCGACCGTATCCGGAATATTAATAGTGGTAGCACCAGCTCTTATGGCTATATCCACAGAGCGGCAGAGGTAATCAAGATCCGTTCTGGTGGCATCTTCGGTCGAGAATTCAACGTTGTCAGTATATCGCTTAGCGTGCTTAACGGCGGCGCTGATTATTTCCAGGACCTCTTCCTTGTCTTTTCTGAGTTTGTGCTTGAGATGAATGTCGGAGGTCGCTATGAAGGTATGAATCCTGGGATATTCAGCTCCTTTTATTGCTTCCCAACCTCTATCTATATCATTGAAATTGGCCCTGCAGAGGCCAGCAATCTCACAGCCCCTGATTTTATCGGCAATAACTTTCACTGATTGAAAATCACCCTCCGAGGAGATAGGAAAGCCGGCTTCGATAATGTCTACACCAAGTTTTTCTAACTGGTAAGCAACCCTGAGCTTTTCCTCTACGGTCATTCCACATCCAGGGGCTTGCTCGCCGTCTCTGAGTGTCGTATCAAATATTTTAACTATATCACTACTCATTTAATCCGCTCCAGTTCAATAAAACCACCGAAATTATTGTAAGACCTGAAGCATATTTTGTCAATCGGTTCTCAAAGTCGTTTGTGATTGGATTCGCATTTATCGAACGGAGGTTTGGTGTGGGTAACGGAAAGATACTTTTTTTGATAAAATGTTATTAGTTTTTGCTTCATTGGTACGAATAGCTATAATATTTGGTTGAATCTATTATCCAAAATTAAGTGTTCATATGGAAGAAATCTATACAGGCATTTATACATGGTCTTGGTTATCTCCAAAGCACGGATATAACTTTAATGGGTATGCTTTGAAGGGAGAGGATGGTCTGATCATCATTGATCCTGCGCTTGTGAGCGAAGAGGAGCTCGATGATATTCTCAGGCTCGGAACCCCGAAATACATTATCTTAACAAACAAGGATCACGAGAGGATGGCCTATGAATTCAGGGATAGATATGCGGCAAAGATTTACGTCAATGAAATGGATTCTGCATTTCTTAAATCTTCTCCTGACCAGACATTTGGCGATAGAGATCAATTGCCAGGAGATCTTAAGGTGATAAACATTCCTAATAACAAGTCGCCGGGAGAATCAGCCCTTCTTCTTTCTAAAGGTAAAGGGGTTCTTTTTATTGGGGATGCGATTATTGGCTGGCCAAAGGGGGAATTTTCGCTGCTTCCTGAGGGTAAATATGCCGATCCTCGGAAGGCAAAGGATTCTATAAAGGTCTTACTCGAATATAATTTTGATATAGTGCTTGTCGGCGACGGGGAATCTGTTTTAGAAGGCGGCAAGGGTGCTATCGAGAGGTTTCTGGATCGTAAGGACAATGTTTATTTGACACTTCCTGTTCAATAGAATCTTGAATTCGCTTATGACCTGAACCTTATTATTGGCTTCAAATAAACGTGATTTGAGTGTCCGGCTAATTGTAGATAACTGATATTGCATTATTAACTTTAGGTGGGTTGGGAAATGGGAAGGCCTGGTTATGTAAAGGTAGCGACGATTGACGAACTTCCCTCTGGAACCGGGAAACTAGTCATAGGAGCCTTTGAAAAACCGATTGCGCTCTTTAATGTTGATGGAGATTTTTTTGCTATTAACTATATATGTCCCCACATGGGGGGACCTCTCGGGGAAGGGAAATTGAGCGGTTATGTTGTATCCTGCCCCTGGCACGGTTGGACATTCGATGTCAGGACTGGCTTGCCCGACCACCCGGGAGGCCATTCTGTTTCGGCCTACGATGTTAAGATTGAAGGTAATGATATCTTTGTTGGGTGGTTAAAGAAGGTTTAGGAATTAAGAAAAATATTAAAGTCGTGATTGCCAAAGAATACTAAGGTAAGCTTCAAAGCCCTGTAGGCAAGTCTATGAACGTGCATTGGACTCTAAATTTTCGCTTAACAACTTCTGCGAGGGCCTTCAATCCTAAGGTCTCCGTGGCGTGATGGCCTGCAAAGATTACGTTCATTTTTGAATCCTGTGCTGTATAATAGACTTCAATTGCATCGCCAGTGATATATAAGTCGACACACGAATTCAATGCTTCGTAAAACCCTCCGTACCCTCCACCGCCGCTGCAAACGGCAATTGTATTGACTTTTTCATTTCCAAAGGGAAGCGGTATACAATTTGTATTCAATTTGGCGTTTAGTTTACGCTCGATTTGTTTCAATGAGACTGCTCTTCTGGTCGTACCGATCCAGCCGATATTTTTGCCCTCGTGTAACAAAAATTCATTCGTGATGTTCGCTCCGAGTAATTTCAATAGCTGGGCATTGTTTCCTACTATCCTGTGTCTGTCCAACGGGAGATGGCAGGCATAAAGCGACGTCTGGTGTTTGGACAGGATTTCTACCCGTTCTTTTGCCCATCCGACTATCGAAGGGTTTTGGGTCTCCCAAAAATGCCCATGGTGTACAACTATTAAATCGGCTTGTTTTTGGATGGCCAGTTTAAACGTATCGATGCTTGCATCAACCGCAAAGGCAATTTTCTTTACCTCTGATTTGCCCTCGAATTGAAGCCCATTCCAGCAAGTGTCTTTAATATCACCTATTTTAAGATATTGGTTAAGGAAGTAGACTATTTTTTTAAGCTGTGGCATTTAATCAGAATAGAACATATTATTTTCTGGAAATCAGAATCTTCCTAGATCAGCATTGTTTCATGTGGCTGGGGGACTAGGATTCGAACCTAGACTTATGGGTCCAGAGCCCATCGTCCTGCCGTTAGACTATCCCCCAGTTGAAGGTTTTTAGTATTTATAAAATCATCATTTCAGTCAAGATCTAGTCTAGTGATCTATTCTATTGCATATTTGTATATAATACATAAAATAATTTTGTCTAGGCCTAAAATTTCCAAACAGGAGGATTTAATGTCATATGCCTGCAAAGATTATCACTGTCAGGGCTAAAACTAAAGAGGAGCTCAAAAAACAAGTGTCGAAGAAGTTAAAGGAGGCGGCTAAGAAAGGACTCACCTATATTTCGCAGGGGTACAGTGACAACAGGGTAAAAAGGATCAAGGGGGCTTATGAGATTGATCTTACGGTTCATTCATAGCATCCGAGTCATAAGATTAGATTATGGGCAGCGAAATACTTGAAACATTTAAAAATCAATATTCGGGGAGGGAGTATGAGATTGATATAACATGCCCCGAATTTACTTCGATATGCCCAAGGACGCGGCAGCCTGATTTCGCTGTAATACGAATCAAGTATGTACCTGACAAACTTTGTATAGAGCTTAAGTCTCTTAAGCTCTATATACACTCTTACAGAAATGTGGGAGAGTTTCACGAGCATGTCACCAATAAGATACTTGACGATCTCGTGGGTGCTTGCAAACCATTGAGGGCTGAGGTAATTGGCGATTTTAACGTAAGAGGCGGGATTAAAACGATCGTAAGGGCAACGTACTCTAAAAAAAATAATCGGAGAAGAACCATTTGAATCGATGATTATTTCGTTCAAAGTTGTAAAATTATATAACCGCTAGCCAAATCATTGATAATTATTGCGGGCAATCGACTTATTATGTGTCTGTTGTGATGGCGGTAATGTAATACATGTAATCGAATTAGTAAAATTAATTAACCTAAGTTCTTGAATGATATGTTATTAAAGCTACAAGTAGTTCTCACCGGCTTCATTATCATCACTATTATAGGCGTAGCTGTGGCTGCTCCTTATATCACACCTTACGCTTATTATGAAGCAGACTTTAATAACCTTTTAAAATCGCCCAGTAAGAATCATCTCATGGGAACCGATGAGGAGGGGAGAGATCTTTTAAGCAGGGTTATTTACGGGGCGAGGGTATCCATCTTCGTTGCTCTCGGAACAGCATTTGTTGCGTTTTTTATAGGTACGATCTACGGGGCTATATCCGGTTACGTGGGGGGAAAGCTTGACGAGGCGATGATGAGAATAGTAGATGTATTTTATTCTCTTCCGGATCTACTGCTTATAGTACTCATTACTTTGGTAATCGGACGAGGCGTATTGGGCATCGTAATTGCCCTTGGGCTTACTGCCTGGATGAGAGTTGCAAGAATTGTAAGGGGTACGGTCATGCAACTTAAGGCAGTGGATTTTGTCGAGTCGGCCCGAGGTCTTGGCGCATCTCCCTTCAGAATACTTACCGTTCACATCTTTCCTAACATACTGAGTCCACTGATCATTACTGTTACCTTTGCCGTTCCGTATGCTATATTGGCCGAATCTACATTAAGCTTCCTCGGGTTAGGGATTTCTCCGCCCGAGTCGAGCTGGGGCACGCTTGCCAGCACCGGTTGGCAGGGAATCAGGACTTTTCCTCATTTGATTGTTTTTCCTAGTCTTGCGATTTTCATAACCGCATTCTCTTTTAATCTATTCGGTGAAGGCATTAGAGATATGCTAGATCCGAAATTAAGCGGGACGTAACCTATGAATAGTCTGGCTTTAAATATCGGGCGATTTTTCAATTCTGTATTGAGTTCGAACCATAAAGCACTCTTATCAATTGTTTTGATTTTTGTGACCATAGCGTTTGTTAACCAAACATCCCAAGCAGAAATCAATTGCGCTTATCTGGCTAATCAACAGGTAAGTAAGGGTGCCAAGGAGAGGTACAAGAGAGGATACTGTTTGATAAAAATAGGAAGGTTTCAAGAGGGAGTTTCAGTGCTTGACGGCCTTGAAAATGAATTGCCACTCATATCCGATTACATTCTATATTATCAAGCCATTGGGCAGAAGGGTTTGGGGAATTCGCCGGGCGCGGAAAAACTTCTTAATCGAATTATAAGCTCCTATCCCTCGACGGGGGTCAGGAAAAGGACCCTGATAGCTCTGGGCGATATCTACCTTGAGACCGGTAATTATGATGGCGCCGAGAATGTATTTAGAAACTTATACAATGACGAGACGGATCGACAGGATAAGGCATTATTCTTAAGTAAATTGGGGAACTCATTGCAGAGTCAGGGTAAGTATATGGAAGCTACCAATATATATAAATCGCTTTGGGTAGAGTATCCTGACAGTATTTTCGAGGATGTCGCATACAACAATGCAATTTACATAGGTAGTAAGCAGGGGATTCCATTCACAGTTAGTGAATCAGATTATCTAAAAAGGGCTCAGATATTATTTGATAACTCAATGTGGAGCTCTTCGCTCAAAGATTTTAATAAAGTTGCAAAAACAAGCGATGTGAAGACTAAAATGGGTATTGCGATGTTTCATGTTGGTAGGCTCGAGGAAGCTTTAAATTCACTGGCCGGGATCAATTCCCCCGACTCCCTGTATTGGAGGGCAAAAATCCGGGCTAAGCAAGGTCGTGATGGAGAGGCATCTGAACTCTATAGAACACTTCATCTAACTTATCCAAGCAGTCCGCTGGCTCCGGAGGGTCTTTATATTGCTGCCAGGCTCTATCAGATAAACGACAACATAGATAGAGCTATAAACTTATATGACGAGCTCATAAGAAAGTACCCTAATAGCGAGTTTGCGGAGGATGGTGCCTGGAATCTTGGATGGATATATTACAACCGGGGAAAGTTAATTCAAGCGCTGTCTACCTTTTCCGCCTTCACAAATTCCTCGGTGCCTTTCAACTCGACAAATAATAAATATTGGAAGGCTAGAGTTCTAGAAAAGCAAGGGAAAAAAGCAGAAGCCTTTGCTATTTATGATGAGCTTGCAACGTCTCAAACCCCTTCTTATCATTCCTACCTTGCACAAATCAAGACAGGTAAAAGACCCAGCTTCGGAGGTTTGACGCCTGAGGCTTATGCTCAATCGGGCGATAATGATTCGAAGAGACTCAAGGTCGACTTATTAGCTGAGCTGGAAATGTTTGATGACGCATCCTTGGAAATAGATGAAATGCTCAAGCGATCCAACACCGATAAAGAGCTTGTCCAAGCGAGTCTTCTTTATGCCCGAGTGAACGACTTTTATAATTCTGTAAAAGTAGCTGAGGGCCTAAATTCACCTGTAGCGATTAGCCTTTCCTATCCGCGGGCGTATAGTGAGATTGTAAAGGCCTATGCAAAAAAATATAACGTGGATGAATACCTAGTTTATTCGATAATGAGGGAGGAGAGCAGATTTCAAAAGGATGTTCGCTCTCCTGCCAATGCAATTGGACTAATGCAGATGCTTCCATCAACGGCGAAGTTAACTGCGGGGGAGGTAGGTATGAATGGTTTTAATACGGGGATGCTGAATATCCCTAGGGTCAATATTGAATTGGGTATCTATTATTTTAAGAAGGTGTTGAATATGTTTAATGGTGATATTCATCTAGCCCTTGCAAGTTATAACGCAGGGCCGAATAGGGCAGAAGATTGGCTAATCATGTTTCCAAATCTTCCAAAAGATGAGTTTGTCGAGGAAATTCCCTTCAGGGAGACCAGAAACTACATAAGAAGGATTTTGAGGAGCTACGGGGCATATAAAGCGATCTATGATTAAAAGCTCATTCTAACTAATTAGCCGCAGAAATTACAGATAAATCCCAAATCTCAAATCACGAATTACAAACAATTTTCAATTTCAAAATCGTAAACGTTTGACATTTGGCGCTTGGAGATTGTTTAATCGTTTGGGCCTTGATGGCTATGCGGTTTTTTCAACCCTACGCTCGTTTTTTTCTCCAAACAAGTTTGCAAAGTTACTTAGAATCCTGAGGCCCAGATTACTGCTCTTTTCGGGGTGGAATTGGCACGCAAAGATGTTTCCCCTACTCACGGCACATGTGAAATCTATGCCGTAAGTAGTCCTCCCTGCGATAATTTCTTGATCGTCGGGTTCCGGATAGTATGAGTGTACAAAATAGAACCAGCTCCTATTTGGTATTCCTTTAAGTAAAGGCGTTTCTTTAGCAAATTCGACTTGATTCCAGCCCATGTGAGGTATTTTTAGCCTTTTGTCGTCGAATTTCGGAAATTTAAGAATCTTGCCCTTGAAGATTCCCAGTCCTCTGATTCCTGGTGACTCCTCGCTTTCCTCAAACAGCACCTGCAGTCCGAGACAAATTCCCAAGAAAGGTTTCTCTTGTATAATGGATTTTTTAATAGGTTCTATTAAGTTAAATTCATCGAGGTTTCTAATGCAATCACCGAACGCGCCGACTCCGGGAAGTACAATACCGCTCGAATTTAATATCTCCTCAGGGGTTCTTGTTACAGAGGTTGAATATCCAAGGCTTTGGAACCCCTTGCTGACACTCCTGAGATTTCCCATTCCGTAATCGATTATTGCAATCATTTAGCTTCTCAATTAAGTTCAGCCACAAATAGACACGAATAAACACAAATTAACGAGATTATGATACCAGATGCACGATGCACGATACATGATACAGGATGAATCTGAAAGGCTCCATTTATCTTGCATCCTGCATCGTGTATCATGAATCGTGATCAGAGTCTTCCCTTGGTCGAAGGTACTCCCTTCGAGCGTGCGTCGATCATAGATGCTCGATCGAGTGCCCGGCCTACAGACTTAAAGGCTGCTTCGATTATATGATGAATGTTATCCCCGTGTTTTAGCTCAATGTGCAGGTTGCACATGAGGCTATTAGATAGTGATTTAAAAAACTCTTTTTCGAGCTCAACGTCAAAATCACCAACTTTGCCCTTTTGCCTGAGGACCTTATGGACGAAAAAAGGTCTACCGCTAAGGTCGACTGAGGCAAAAACAAGGGTTTCATCGAATGGAACGAAGGCTTCTCCGAATCTGGCTATTCCCCTTTTGTCTCCGAGTGCTTTCAGAAATGCCTCCCCCAAAGCAAGTCCGACATCCTCAACCGTGTGGTGGAAATCGATATCGATGTCTCCCTTAGCTTTAATTTTTAGATCGAAGAAACCGTGTTTTGCAAACTGCGATAGCATATGATTGAAAAATGGTATACCGGTTTCAATCTCATACTTGCCTTTACCATCGAGGTTTATGTCTACCGATACAGTGACTTCAGATGTTTTTCTTTCTACTTTTGCTTTTCTTGGCATGTCCGATGCTTAGAATCTTATCAGGAAATCAGGCTGTATCCAATCGTTACCCTTTATTTTTAATTATTAATTTCGCTTCCTCAATCAGGCGGGAAGAGGCTTTCGTAACGATGAAGGTGTAGTTTCTATGCGAAATCTTGTCTCCAACATTTGGTATTGATCCAAACTCGGTAAGAAGGAAACCACTCAGAGTATCGTAATCACCCTCAGGTATGCTGAGCCTTAACTCCTCGTTTAAATCGTCCAGCTCGATCTTGGTGTTTATGAGGTATTCATTTTCTGACACCTTTCTCCAGAATTTTATTCCCTTGTCGTATTCGTCTTCGATTTCCCCTACCACCTCTTCTAAGATGTCTTCAAGTGTGATGACTCCTACAGCTCCTCCGTATTCATCGACGACGACAGCCATTCCGGCACGTCCTTTTTTCATCTCGTCAAGGAGTTCATCTACAAGTTTCGTCTCGGGGACATAGAATGGAGTTCGTGCGTGGTTCTTTACCGGTTCTTCAGGGTTCGCTCCAAGCAAATAAAATGCTATCAACATTCCAGTTATATTGTCCACCCTATCTTTATAGATTGGGATTCTGGAGTGTCCGGTTTCATTAATCATCTTTATAGCATCTCTAACTTTTGTATCCTCGCTGATCGCAACGACTTGAATTAAGGGGATCATGATTTCATCGATTTTAGTTTCTGAGAACCTAAATATTCTTCTGATTATTTTTTCACTATAATCCGCCTGAAGCCTGTTATTGCCTATATTGATGGCGTGTAGTAGTTCTTCCCTTGTAATAAATGGGTTTTCCGTGCTTCCAATAAGATTTAACATGCCCCTCACGAAAATGTTGATCATAAATAAGATTGGTGAAAATATCCTTGACGCAACCCACAATGGATAGATTGACCAAAGAACTATTGTGTTTCTTCTTCTCTGAAACACCGCCTTTGGAACAACCTGCCCGAATATCACAACCAAGGGAGAGAGTATCAATATTGCGTACAATTCCCCCCCCTTGCCAAGATAATCCTGTATGAAGAAAGTTAGTACAATCGTGCTTGTTATGAGCGAGAGATTTATCCCGACGAGAGATGTGCTCACGAATCTTTCGATCTTCAGGAAAGAGTCTAAAACCAGCTTTGCACTCGTAGAGCCCTTCTCTGCCAGGGCTTTCATCTTTACCTTATCGCAGGAAACAATCGCAATCTCGGATCCTGCAAAAAAAGCCTGAAGCAGGAGGCATATCACAACCACAAGAATAACGATCTCAAGCGACATTCGACACCTCCCGCTCGTATCTTTCGACTTTAACCTCTGAGATTCTTTTCCCGCTAACCTTATTAACTGTGAGGAGTAAACTCCCGAATCTAACTTGTTCGCCCTCATGAGGGAACCGTCCAAATAGATCAAAAACGAATCCACCAAGCGTTTCACGATCTTCCTGAGCCGGTATAATTGAATCGTCAAGGTCAGCTGCTAAAGAACTTAGGCCGCCGGGCCTGAGTACCGTAAATATGTAGCCATCGTTGAATTCTTCTATCTTCATGCTCCCAGGTATTATAAGAGTCTCACCCTCTCGAACTACTTTACTGTCCTTTATGGCTCTCCTCTCGTCTTCAATCTCGCCGAACAGCTCCTCGAGGATATCCTCCATTGTTATTATGCCGTCAACCCTACCGTATTCGTCTACAACTATTGCTATCTGAGTTCTCTTCTGCTGAAACTCCCTCAAGAGATCGAATGCCCTTTTTGTCTTAGGAATGAAATATGGTGGCCTTAAAATTCCTTCTAACTTGTTCTGTCCGTTTGAAGAGTTTGATGATAGAAGGTCTTTCGCATAGAGGATCCCTACTATGCTGTCCTTTTCTTCATTATAAATAGGAACCCTTGAGAACCCACTTTTTTTTATGCTGTTAATAGCTTGATGAGTGGTTATGTCTACCGGAAGGGAGAACAGGTTTATTCCGGGGGTCATGAGTTTGTCGACGCGTATGTCCTCAAGTTTAAATAAGCTGCTTACCAGTTTCCTTTCAATGTCTGTCAATACACCCTCTTGAGTTCCTAGTCCTAGTAGCGCCTTCATCTCCTCCGGTGAGAAACCGTCTTTACTTTCATGCTCGATCTTCCCCCCTCCCAAAATCCATGTTATACCGATGGAAAGTGCCATAACTATTACTCTAAGAGGGGTTATTAGCATGTGGTAGAGATTTAAGGGATAGGAGATGATTCTAGCTATCAGTCTAGGGTACTTGACTCCAATTGTCTTGGGTCCTATCTCACCGAGGAGCAGCAGACTGGGAGATGCGATACAAATTGATAATATGGTGAGAAATCCTTCGTTCCAGTAATTTGCCAGTAATTGTCTAACCGTCAATGCTGTTATGCTCGAGTAGGCAACGTTAAGAATTTCATCTGAAAGATGAATTGTAATTATTAATTTGTAAGGTTCCCTTAGAAGTCTCTCAATCAGTGTGGCATTTTTTTTACCCTCTTTTTTGATCTGAGCGCGATGGTGCCTGCCAAGTGAAAAAAGCGCCCCCTCAGACATTGAAAAGAATCCCGAGAGAAAAAGAAAGATCAAAAGCAAAAAAAGATTTTGTATAAAGGCTATATCTTGCATCTATGAAACAAAATGAACAAATCCCCTGTCGTCGTAGCTAATTTCTTCTCCATCTTCGTTCAGGAGATGAATTGAGGGTTGTTCGGTTATATGCCCTATTTTTGTTATCTTTATTTTTTGAATTCTCGACAGTTCTTGTATTGCTTCTTCATTTTCTTTAGACGAAGAAAAAAGTAGTTCATAGTCTTCTCCTCCGGAGATTGCGATCGAATAAAGATCCTTTGAAAAATCTGAGATTCGCTTCTTATAGTTGGATGACAATGGTATGCGATCAAGGTATATTGTGGCACCTAAACCCTGTTTGATAGATATTCGTTCGAGGTCAAGCAAAAGACCGTCGCTTATGTCAATCATAGAACTGGCGAGTTTTTTTCTTGCGAGTTCTCTGCCGAGGTCAAGCCTTGGCTGAGGTCTTTTATGTCTCATTATTAAATACTCGTCGGACTCTGCAATTTTACTGCTTCCTAGTAACTTTTGGCCCAAAGCGGAATCTCCCACCGAACCGCTGAGGTATAGGAAGTCTCCCGGTTTTGCTCCATTTCTTTTCACTATTAATTGAGGCTCTACTTCACCGAGCACAGTTATATCTATGAAAATTTTATTTGACGAACTTAGGTTACCTCCTATCAATTCTAACCCGAATTCCTTTGCTCCGGACTCAAATCCATTCATTAACTCTTCGAGAAATGCTTCATCTTCCTGACTTGAGAATCCCATAGATGCTAGGAAAAATTTGGGTATCCCCCCCATCGCACCAATATCACTCACCGAAACGGCGACCGATCTCCTGGCAAGATCGGTAGCTGAGAAAAGCCTTTTTATGAAGTGTACATCCTCGACCTGTGAGTCAGTAGTTGCGAGAAGGAGTCTTTTAGCGTGAATTTTTACCGCGGCTGTATCGTCACCAATCCCTAGAAAAACGCTTTTAGATACCTTTTCAAATCGCACTCTAATCCTTTCAAGAGCGCTAAGCTCATCGATCATTTTAGATAAGAACCAGAGACTGGAACTCCTTTACATGAATCTAGTCTAATCAATATGGGTATAAGAAAGCTGGTTGGATTCTTGGGACGACCGAATCTTAAATGTTTTGAGTCTGATAAGTCGTTTTCCATATTAGGGTTTTTATCGGGAGCTTACAAGACCCTAAAAACCATTTTATGATATTTGATTTTGTATGTCAAATTGCACGTAAGAAGGCAAGCGACCCTTAAAATCAAAATCCATTTCTTACTCCGCTTTGATATTTCACAGCCCCACGATATGTAACAGTAATCTTCTATCGCTCTGAGAATACATTACGTACAAGCACCTTGGAAAAAAATCTTTAAACTTCGGCACATTAGATCTAGTTAAACGAAACATTTTTTTGTTTGGCACAAGAGTTGCGCTAGTACTGGTGAAATCAAATCTCGATGCAAGGAGGCTAGTACGATGGCATTACCAAACCCAGGATTACAAGTTGACGAGGAGCGGACCGCACTTGTAATTACAGATCCGCAAAATGACTTTCTAAGCCCAAAAGGAGTTGCCTGGGGAGTCGTCGGTGAAAGTGTCACTGAGAATAACACAGTTGAAAACATAGAACTATTGCTAAAAGCAGCCAAACAAAATGGTATTCAAGTCTTCATCTCGCCTCACTACTATTATCCGGCTGATCACGGATGGAAATTCGAGGGAGCGCTCGAGAAGTTGATGCACGACATTAATATGTTTGATCGCAAGGGACCACTAAGCCTGGAAGATTTTGAGGGCTCGGGTGCGGACTGGCTTGAACAATACAAGCCATATATTAATGATGGGAAAACTATTGTTGTGAGTCCGCATAAGGTATATGGACCGGAATCGAACGATCTAACTCTACAGTTAAGAAAGCGTGGGATAGATAAGCTCATCCTGGCTGGTATGTCCGCTAATTTATGCGTGGAATCTCATTTGCGGGAACTATTAGAACAAGGATTCGAGATTGCGGTAGTTAAAGATGCTACCGCTGCCGCACGAGTTCCGGAAGGAGACGGTTATCAATCGGCTACCATCAATTTTCGCTTTCTTGCAAATGCGGTTTGGACAGCAGATGAAACTATAAGAAATATAAAACGGAGCTAAATTGGGAGAATTAACCATGTTGAGGAGGTCAAATATGAAAGTACCACTTTGCAAACTGGATGAGATTCCCGAGGAAGGAGGCAGGAAAATCGACTTTTTCGGTCGCGAGGTTTTAATCCTCAAAGTCGGAGGCAAGCCAAAAGCCATGCTCAACATTTGCATGCATCTTGGCGGTCCGATGAAGCGGGACGGTGATAAGTTGGTGTGTGAATGGCATGGCGCTGAATTTGGCTCCAGGGACGGTCGGCGCCTGAAGGGACCAGCCCGCCAGGACTCACGATTGATTACCTTGCCCACGCGGGTTGAGGACGGGACGTTGTTTTACGAGTACGGCGACTGAAGCCGGTGACTGTGTTCGACAGCCTTCCCGAACTCATATTTTGCGTTGGGGAAAGTTGAACCAGTCAAAGACGCAAGATCCATATTCCAAATTTAGGAGGAAACCATGAAACATTTAAAATCGAATCTGAAAAGAATTAACGTGCCCGCCGCTGTCTTCATGATAAGCATTGCGAGCCTATTAGTAAATACGGGCGTCGTGCAGCAAACTTCAGTTGCGGCGGCAACTCCCACGTTAAAAACCCTTCCGACACTTCATAAAACCATCAAAGTTGATGGACTCGACATCTTCTATCGCGAGGCGGGACCGGAGAATGCACCGACTATTTTGTTACTCCATGGCTTTCCCACGTCGTCTCAGATGTTCCGCAACCTGATTCCGGCCCTGTCGGATCAGTTCCATTTGGTGGCTCCGGACTATCCCGGTTTCGGCAACAGCTCGATGCCGACCGTTGATGAGTTCAATTACACCTTCGACCATCTGGCGGAAGTGATGGAGGGTTTCATTCAGAAACTGGGCCTTGAGGAGTACAGCCTGTACGTCATGGATTACGGTGCGCCTGTCGGGTTTCGCCTGGCGCTCAAGCATCCCGAAAGGGTCCAAGCCTTGATCGTCCAGAACGGAAATGCTTATGAAGAAGGACTTCGCGAATTCTGGGTGCCGCTTAAAGCGTACTGGACAGATCGCAATGATAAGACGGCAGAGCCGCTGAAAAAATTCCTGAATCTTGAGGCGACGAAGTGGCAGTACGCCCATGGCGTGCGAAACGTCGAGGCGATAAACCCTGATAATTGGATTGTTGACCAATACTTTCTTGACCGTCCCGGCAACAAGGCGATTCAGCTCCAGTTGTTCTACGATTATGGCTCCAACCCGCCTCTGTATCCCAAGTGGCAAGCCTATTTCCGTAAGCACCAACCGCCGACGTTGGTGGTCTGGGGAAAGAACGATTATATCTTTCCGGCAGAAGGCGCCTACCCCTACAAACGTGATTTGAATGATCTCGAATTCCATTTACTCGACACGGGGCACTTCGCACTGGAAGAAGACGGTGACGTAATCGCCGAGAAGATCAGAAGTTTCCTATCAACGCGCATTACGTCAAGTGCAAAGAAGTAGCTAAGAGATAGGGGACCCGAGTCGTACTCCTATCTCAACTCAAATGATAAAAAGGAGGTCGCTTGGGACGTGACATCATTAATTGGGGAAACCCCCACTGCAGTAAGAACATAAGCCGTTTAAACGATGCGTAGCGAATGCTCGGACATGAGCAATAATAATAAACCAAAAGAGGGGTAAGAAATGAGAAACTTAACAGCCTTAACTGAAGAGCAGATATTACGAAAAGAAGATGAAGCGATTGAGGACCCGGAGAGGGGCCGCGGATCGGAGGTAAGCAATAAGATACAAGCTATAGGGTCATTCGTGATCCGATACGGGCTCGTCCTGGTTATTGCTTGGATCGCTGGCATGAAATTCACCGCCTACGAAGCCTATGGGATTCAACCACTCGTGGCAAACAGTCCAATTCTTGGTTGGATGTATGGGTTGCTGAGTGTGCGTGGGTTTTCAAGCCTGCTTGGTATCATCGAGATCTCAATCGCGTTAATGATCGCAGTGCGGCCTTTTTCGGCCAAATTAGCATTGATTGGAAGTACCCTGGCGGTTGGAATGTTTCTTACAACATTAAGTTTTCTGCTTTCCACTCCGGGTTGGGAGCCGAGCCTGGGAGGATTCCCTGCTCTATCAACTGTCCCGGGGCAGTTCCTGATTAAGGATATAGTGCTGCTCGGAGCCTCGATCTGGTCGTTCGGAGAGGCTCTTGATGGGTTAAACAATAAACCGTCATCGTTAGGTTGATCCGTAATCATAGATCTATTATGGAGACAGCGTAGAGATTTGACCAGTAACTAATGACTGTGCAATGGAGATTGAAAGCAAATGTGGCCTCTGGCAGCCTGTGAAAAGATGGGGATTTCAATCTCCGGCTTTTTAAGGGCAGATAATGATGTAGAAGACAAAATTTTAAATAACCTTAAGGAGGTGTGTTATGTATAGATTATCATTTACAGGCGAAAGGGGAGGGGCTGTTTGGATACTTTTGGTACTCACTGTAGTGTTTACCTTGTCCACAGGATTTTTCGGCCTACCTTCTGAAGCCGAAGAAGCTGTCAGGTATAATGAGAAGGGTGACCTGATCCAACCGAAGAACTTTGAATGGAGAAAGTGGGTTTATGTCGGTACGCCGGTCACGCCAAACTCCCTGAATCCGCCAGAAGCCGCATTCCCCGAGTTCCATAATGTGTACATCGATCTCGAAAGTTTTGAACATTACAGTAAGACCGGTCAATTCCGCGAAGGTACAGTTCTCATAAAGGAGCTCGTAAGTGTTGGCGCAACTCAGGCAGCGAGCGGTAAGGGCTTTTTTGAGGGTGACTTTATAGGGCTCGAGGCAGCAATTAAAGACTCGAAACGTTTCAAGGATGAGCCAGGATACTGGGCGTATTTCACATTTAGTCATGAGGCGCCTCCCTATCCTGAAACGACCAAGAAAAATCCTGTGGCGGACTGCAATGTCTGTCATCAGGGTAATGCTGCTGATGACTGGGTCTTTACACAATACTATCCAGTGCTAAGGGCAGTTAAACCGAAACAATAGATGGTGAAGCCTAGGTACAGGCCCCTGTTTCCTGGGAATATGAACTCCGCTGAACATTAAGAAGCCATCTATTTTTTCAGACGGAGACTGGAAAAAAGTCTTTTTCGCTGTTTGTAGCCGTGTAGCAGACATCTCACTCCCCACGGATTCGAAGCATTACTGGCCCCATATGGGAGAATGGTTTTTACCAGAAAGTGTCGAAGAGGCCTTTCATGACATTTTCAGTCAAGCTGGAGAAGTTGAGGTTGTAAACTCAATAATAAAAGATAACCAGATGGTGCGGTGTTTGTTGACGAGGTCCGATCGGCTAAATCCCCATCAATAAAAACATCACCTAATCTGGGGGTACCCGTGGCTTCGGAGGCGACCTTCTTTTGATTTTTACGTTGAAAAGGCCGTAGACTACATTTTTTGCAGTCTAACTATGGTTACGCGCCCAACAAAATAACCACTATTCTAAAAGTCAGATTACCCCAGCTTTTTGATACCCATTTTTCGCATACGAGACCGAAGAGTGCTGGGATTAAGACCAAGAATTGAGGCAGCCCCGTGCTTACCCTCAATCACCCAGTCGGTCTCTTCAAGAACACCGAAAATGTGTAAACGTTCAATATCCTCAAGTCTTTTTGAGTCAGGTTTTGCCAAATCAGCTTCTGGCCCCGCATCGAGCCCCAGAATCATAGATTCATCAATGCGGAGGACTGGGTCCCGTGAAAGAACAGTAGCTCGCTCGATCACATTTTGCAATTCCCTTATGTTTCCTGGCCAAGAATAGTCCACTAATAAACCTAAAGTATCTTTGGAAACCCCTTCGATTTTTTTTCCTAAACTCTTAGCAAATTTACCAAGAAAGAAGCTTACTAAGAGGGGAACATCAGATTTTCGCTCTCTTACGGGTGGTACCTCCATTGGAAAAACACTCAGTCGATAGAAGAGGTCAGAGCGAAATGTCCCTTCTTTTACGGCCTCTACCAGATTCCGGTTTGTTGCGGCAATAATTCGCAAATCGACTTTGATTGACTTACTGCTACCTACGCGTTCAAATTCGCCCTCCTGGAGCACTCGTAAGAGTTTAACCTGTGTGTCAAGAGGCAAATCTCCAACTTCATCTAAAAATATGGTTCCACCGTCTGCCAGTTCGAAACGACCACCTCGCTGCTGTATAGCTCCTGTAAAAGCACCTTTTTCATGGCCAAACAATTCACTTTCTACCAATCCTGCTGAGATTGCTGCGCAATTCACTTTTACAAGGGGTCTGTTCTTGCGTGGGCTCAGGCTATGAATCGCACGGGCGATCAGTTCCTTGCCTGTACCGGTTTCACCCTGAATCAAAACAGTGGTATTAGTCGGAGCCACTTGTTCCACTTTTCGAAGTACCTTCTGGAGCGCTTCGCTCTGACCTACGATTTCTTCAAAATCGTATTCAGTTTTAATCTCTTCCTGTAGATAGACATTTTCGGCCTGGAGCCGGTCCTTAAGCTGTTCCACTTCTTCGAGCGCTTTTCGTAACGCCTCTGCCTGCTTTGCGTTATTAATCGCTATCCCGATTTGCTGGGTCACTATTTCAAGTAGATTTACCTCCTCTTCGCTAAACGTATTCTTCTGTAGGGAAGATACATTTAGAGCACCTACAGTCTTTGCTTCGCAAGTAATTGGCATGGAGACATAGCTTTTTATTCCCGCTTCCCTTCCAGCCGGGCCAATGGAATTATCTTGGTCTACGTCTGCACAATACCTGGTCTTTCCCTCTATAATAGTCTTCCAGGTAAGTCCCTTTGGATAGGGGATTCTTCCCACCCTCCTGACGAACCAATCCAAGTAACCCCTATGAGCTTTCATGACTGCCTCATTACTTTCAACAAGATAAATTGCGGCGTGCTGCACCTTATCAATATTCTTACTCATCGACTCAACTGCATTTTCCAAAACCTCCTGGAGATTGATTGACTGATGCACACTCCGAGTTACAGTGCCAATAATTGTCTCGTAACGATTCTTTTTGGAGAGCTGAGCGAGGGTTTCGTTAAGTGCTTCCTCCGCCCACTTACGCTCTGTGATATCCTTAAATACCACCACCGCGCCCACCAGTTTTCCGTCTTCCCAAATCGGGGTGCTTGTGTATTCAACCGGAAAACTCGTGCCATCCTTTCTCCAAAAAGCCTCAATATCCACATGGTGAACAATTCCGTCTTTAAATGCTGCGTAGATCGGACAGTCTTCCCGAGGGTAAGGAGTGCCATCGGGTTTCGAGTGATGAAGAATATCGTGCTGGGGTTTGCCAATCAGTTCTTCTGCGTCCCAGCCGATCATCTTGGCTGCGGCCGGATTAACGAATGTAGTTCTCCCCTCAGAGTCTAGGCCATAGATCCCCTCACCCGCTGCGTTCAAAATAAGCTCATCTTGTCGTTTTAATCTCTTTAAAGCTCCCTCGACTCGCTTTCGCTCTCCTATTTGTTCTTTGAGTGTTTCAATCGTTTTTGAAAGTTCGGCGGTTCTTTCGGTTACTTTGAGTTCCAGGCCATCACGTGTTTTCCTAAGTGCTTCTTCCATCTGCTTGCGTTCTGTAATATCACGCACCATTGCAATAATACAGTTGCTTCCAGCTAGATCTATTGTTGACGCTGAAATCTCAGCAGAAAGGGAATCCCCATTTTTTGTGAGACATGTAAGCTCATTGGTCCATCCGTGTCCAATCTTGGCAACCGACTTTGTAAAATCAAGCAACTTAGGCATTTCATAAGGGTGAACATCGGAAACTTTCATGGACAAGAGTTCTTTTTTGGAGTAACCGAGCATTTGGCAGGCCTTTGGATTGACCTCAAGAATTTTATCGTTGGGCGGATCAATGACAAATATGGCATCATTGGAGTGATGAAAAATCTTTCGGAAATTCTCCTCTTTCGCCTTCAAAGTCTTCTCCCCCGTTGATTCTCCTGATCTTTTTTACTAAATGAGTACAGTCCGGAAGCTATAAGATTCTTAAATATAACCTAGGTTTATGAATTTTAAACACATGTGATATTTCACTCAACGTAATACAGGATAACAAACATCCACGTGAGTTGTAAGTGGTTGACCGGACCTAGAATCAAATGGGTTTTCTCCAATTTGTAATCCGGAGGTCTTATGCGAAAGGAGGTCGAACTCAACGTTAAAGCTTCCATGAATGAAGCCAAGATAGGAATCGCACTTATTTCCAATGAACTCAAATGATAAATCTGGGAGGTTAGGGACGGTCTAAGATAACTAAAATATAGACCTTGCGGCTTTTATATTTCACGGCGTCCGCTAAATCTCGAAGCTTCTGTCTTTCAGAAGAATTGGAGAAAAATCGTGATCACGCTAAGTAAATCAATTAAGTCAAGGGCTTAGTGGCTTTCTTCATACTTGGCACACCACTTGCACCTATGCTAGACCAAACAACTTGAGCCCGGAGATATGGTGGATACGAGAATGTTTAGGATTACAGAAATGTTCGAAGACGAAGAAACTATAAAACTGAAAGTGGACGGAAAATTGGTTGGCACTTGTATATCGCTTCTCACGGAAGAGTGCGTGAAATATACAAAAAATGAAGAAAAGACGGTTTTATTAGATGTGTCCGGCGTTTCTTATATTGATACCGATGGAGTGAAAATGCTAGAGAGCATTAAAGACGAAAATTTGCAAATAATCAATTGCCCTATGTTCATAGAGGCGCTCTTAAAAGATTTGATATCCATCAATAGAGGAGATTAGATATGATGAATGCTAGCCTTTCGGTCGCAGACCAAATAAACACGGGATCTTATATCGCCGAATCCTTAGCGCGAGATTACTCAGAAGACATCGCCGGATTAGATTACAATGATTTATCTGACGAAGTTTTGGTTAAGCTCTATCTGGAAAAAGAAGACGAGTGGGCTTTTAATGAAATAGTCAATCGCTATGGCGAGAAGATTCACAGACTCGCATATAGAATCACAAACAATGTGCGATATGCCGATGACCTGCTCCAAGAGGTTTTTATAACGCTGGTAGAGAAGCTACATACCTTTCGCCAAGAGGCAAAATTCTCTACCTGGCTCTATCGAGTGGCAATGCACGCAACTTTGGGGTTTCTTAGGAAACAAAATGATTATGAGAAACGAATCAGCCTGGATGGTTCTCGAGCATATCATGGCAATGGAAACGTAGGTGGATTCGAGATAAGAGATTGGAGTTACTCAATTGATAAGATCCTTATCGAAAGAGAGGGAATGGAACAAATAGAAAAGGCAATCAGCGATCTTCCGGAAAAATATAGGATTGTGTTTCATTTAAGGCATGTAGAAGGTCTTTCGAATCCGGAGGTTGGAAAGATACTAGAACTATCCCTTCCTGCAGTCAAGTCTAGGCTTCACAGGGCAAGGCTTTCTCTAAGGGATAAACTTTCAGATTATTTTCACGAATGGAGTGAAGCAGTGTAAGCCGATTTGGTATGAAGATGCAACAAGTTAGCGCATTAACAAAATGTTTCTGTAGGAGGTGATCAAATGGTTACGACATTAGGCGTACTAAAAGTTTTTTTGATAGGGGCCATGACGCTTATGTGTATAGGATATGAAAGCGTCAGAGCTGCGGAAGTGTTAGACTCTGGGAAATTTGTTACGGTTGACGCGGATCATGAAACAACAGGGACCGTAGAGATTCTCCAAAAAGAGAATCGTATCTACGTCCGACTAGGTGACGACTTTTCCACGGCGGAGGGTCCTGATCTACATCTGTTGCTTCATAAAAAGAATCCCCCAATGGGATATGACCAGGGTGATTTTGTATCGCTGGGTAGGTTAAAAAGCTTAAATGGCACACAAGTATATCAGGTACCAGAAGGCGTGGCTTTGGATCAGTATGTCTCTGTCGTAGTGTGGTGTAAGAAGTTTAACATTGTTTTTGGAACGGCACACCTGAAAAGGCGCGCAGAGACTATGGGTGCGTTAAAGCCTAGGGTAGCCCTGGTCTTATAGCAGGTAAGCCAATTAGTAGTCTCTCTGCTTCTTGCGGAGAGTCATTTTTATTAGTTGAAGTAGGGTTTGAGCAGGAATATGGAAAAATACAAAAAACGGAGGTAAATACAATGGAATTAAAGATAAAGGATGTCGCCTTTGAGCAAGAACCAATTATAGTCCCGCCCGGCGGTGGTGAAGAGTTAAACATGGTAGGCAGTCAGTTTTTTCACAAGGTAAAGAGCGAGGACACCAATGATGTTTTCTCTGTGATAGAGATTGTTACACCACCCGGAAAGGGTGTAGCACTTCATGTTCATGAACGTGAAGATGAGCTTGTCTATCTCTTGGAAGGAGAAATTGAAGTCAGTCTTGGGGATCAAAAGATGACGGCAGTTCCAGGAGTGATGGCACTATTACCAAGAGGTATTCCTCATGGCTTTACAAATATTGGGGATAAGCCGAGCAGGCTCATGGATACAATATTGCCGGGCCAGTTTGATAATTATTTCGTCGAGTTGGCTGATCTATTTGCGGCTGGAGATCCAACAGACGAGCAAATTGATGCGCTTTCCAGAAAATACGCGATTAAATATTTATAGGGCTTCCGCTTTCAGGTTTTAAGCTTTGATACTTGTGTGCAAAATCGAACAAATTGGAGGCTGCCGCCGGCAGCCTCTTTTAATTTAAGTATAGTTTTGATAGCTGATTGCTTATTACAAAAATCTTGATCATGCGGATAATGAGCTTCGTTATGGGATAACCAATTTAGGGCATTCATCAGCACATCTTCTGCAAGACTCTGCGCATCTTTTAAAATGATCGTATTCATGCTCTTAGCATTGTTCGGAACACCCGTCGCAGTCTGCAGTATTCCTACATCATCATTCATGATTGCTTTGACACATCACCTTAAGAATCCTACAATGTAGTAGAGTGAAAGAACCGACTTTATATCTCATCGATGGTAGCTCCTACATATTTCGAGCATATCATGCGATCAGAAGCCTAAGCAATTCTAAGGGATTTCCTACAAACGCTATCTACGGGTTTACAAACATGATTTTCAAGTTTCTGAAGGATTATAAGCCTGATTATCTGGCAATTGTTTTTGATTCAAAGGGTAAAACATTCAGGGACGAAATCTACCCGCTTTACAAAGCCAACAGGGAGGAGCCACCCGATGATCTGAAGCAACAAATACCGAAGATCTATGAGGTGGTCGATGCGTTGGCCATACCGAAGTTCCAGATGGAGGGTTATGAAGCGGACGACCTGATAGGAACGATAACGAGGGATTCAGTAAATAAGGGCCTAAAAGTTGTGGTCATTACCGGAGATAAGGATTTCAGCCAGCTCGTCTCGGAGAGTGTTACGCTTATTGATACCATGAGGAATAAAGAAACCGGCTTAGAGGATGTTCGTGAAAAATTTAGTGTTCCACCTGAAAGGGTTACAGATGTATTTGCACTTGCCGGGGACTCAATTGACAATATTCCGGGTGTGAAGGGTATTGGCGACAAAACCGCAAAAGAGCTAATCAGTAAATATGGATCCTTAGAAGGCATTTTTGATAACCTCGACAAACTGAGTAAGAGGCAGAGGGAGTTAATAGAAGATAATAAAGAGAATGCCTTGCTAAGTAAAAAGCTCGTAACCATCAAAACCGATGTTCCTATCAAATTTACTGTCGAGGATTTTAGATTTCAAGCGATTAATAAGGACAAAGTTCTAAGAATTTTTGACGAGTTGGAGTTTAAATCCTTACTGCGTGAAATAGGCGAGATAAACGATCCTGCTGTAGCAAAACATAAGGATAATAATATTGAAAGTGAGGTTTATTATGATAACTACCACCTTGTATTTTCTGACGATGAGCTAGAGAAAGTAATTAATCGAATAAAGGGGGCGGGAGAGGTCTCCTTAGATCTCGAAACTACATCTCGGGAACCTATGAGGGCGGAAATTGTCGGGGTTTCCCTTTCAATTGTACCACATGAGGCTTTTTATATACCCGTAGCTCACAGGTCTCTAGTCGATTCCAGAAAGCAATTAAGTCTTGATCATGTTCTTGAGAAGCTAAAATCAATCGTTGAAGATGAGGGAGTCAAGAAAATAGGTCAGAACCTGAAATACGACTATATTGTCCTCGAAAAATACGGATTAAGACTTCGGGGAATCGACTGCGATACCATGATTGCAGCCCATCTACTGGATTCTTCCAGGATGAGCTATAGCTTAGATGAGCTTTCGAAGATCTACCTTGGTCATAACACAATTACTTATAAAGACGTTACGGGGTCTGGAAGGAGTAAGATCGATTTTGATGAGGTGGAGTTGGAGAAGGCTAAGGTATATGCATGTGAGGATGCCGATGTCGCATTGTTACTTTGCAGGAAACTGGTTCCGTTACTTGAAGAAATAAATCTTATTAAGGTCTTCAACGATGTTTATCTTAAACTGATTGAGGTTCTCGCAAGGGTGGAAATTAATGGTGTAAAAGTCGATTCTTCTCGTTTAAAAGATTTATCTACGGAGTTTCAAGCCGGATTGGAAGACTTGGCAATTCACATATACGAACAGGTTGGATTTGAATTTAACCTGAATTCTCCGATCCAGTTAAGAGAAGTATTGTTTGACAGGTTAGGATTGCCAAAGAAAAAACTCACAAGGACTGGTGAGCCCTCCACTGATGTCGATGTGCTAAATGATCTGAGCAGACTGCATCCGGTTCCCCAGAAAATACTCGAATACAGGGGGCTCTCGAAGCTTAAATCCACCTATGTGGATGCGTTGCCTAAGCTCATCAACCCTGAAACGGGAAGAATACATACCTCTTTCAATCAGGTGGGAACCTCTACGGGGAGGGTCAGCTCGAGCGATCCTAATCTGCAAAACATTCCGATAAGATCCGAGGAAGGAAAGAGGATCAGGAAAGCCTTTGTTCCCCAAGAGGGGTTCGTGCTTCTATCTGCAGATTATTCGCAGATAGAGCTCAGGCTCCTTGCGCATTTCTCTGGTGATGAGGGACTGAGGGCTGCATTCAAGGCCGGAAGTGATATCCACAATCGAACCGCTTCTGAGATCTTTGGAGTCACTGAAGATATGATTAGCGCTGATATGAGAAGACTTTCAAAGAATATCAACTTCGGGATTATCTATGGGATAAGCGCCTTTGGGCTTGCAAGGCAGCTTGGCACCTCGATTTCAATAGCTCGAAATTATATGAATGAATACTTTAAGCGTTATAGTAGTGTAAAGAATTATATGGAGGAGTCGGTTCGAGTTGCGCAAAATAGAGGCTATGCCGAAACGATTCTTGGAAGGCGAAGACCAATACCGGAGCTGACATCCACCGACAGGACGGCGCGGGGTATCGGGGAGAGGGCTGCGATCAATACACCTATACAGGGTTCGGCCGCAGACATTTTAGATATTGCGATGATAAAAATACATGATAAATTGGCTTCGGGCTATAAGTCCAAGATGATTCTACAGGTTCATGATGAGCTTTTGTTTGAGGTCTATAAGGATGAACTGGATGTGATATCGGGGATGGTAAAGGAGGAAATGGAAGGGGCCTTTACTCTTGAGGTTCCTGTAAGGGTAGATATAGGAGTGGGCAAGAGCTGGGCAGAGGCTCATTAGTCATCATTTTAATAGCCAGATATTTTCAGGACAGAATCTGAAAGTCCTCCATATAATCGATTAAATGGAAATCTATCGGGAGAAGAGTGACCCTACTATCCACGATAAATACCCTCATCAATAACGATAGGCTGGGTTTTCCAACCCCGCACGGATAAAACATAACGAATGGAATCCTAGCCTGTCCCGAGCCCTGAGCGCGACGAAGGGTCGAAGGGAGGTTTTCGCTACAATTAGGGACCCTGGCCAGTACCTTCGACAATCTAAGGGCAGGCTTGCTGGCGGATTGGTCATCCATATTGACGTGCCACCCGACCATTCCCGCGGATTTCCCGTTAGACGCACACAACGACAGGCTTAAGCGGGGATCCATCATTTGAAATTTTATTTTCTTTGTCTTGATACAAAGAAACAAAAATCAAGGGCTGACAAAAAACGCTTGCGTATCGAGCAAGTGCGAGATATCTATTTCTATTGTTGATTAGTTCTCTCAGTCACTCTGTTCCTTCGAGATGACGTTAATGATTGTCACTTTTTTTAACGCTTTCGGAATTGCTTTTGGCAATTTTGTGAATGCCCATTTAAAATCTAAAAGACTGTCCCCGAATTATCTAACTTCTACAGCAATGACAGCAAGCGCTGCTGTCATAAGCGGTTTGGCGCTTGGATTAAACCCGGGGCTAAGTATAGGCTCCCGGGTGGGGATCTCCTCAATATTTTCGACATTACTTCGTCGCTTTCGACCTCGCTAAGGTTTTGTTGCGATGATAACAAGAAGATGCTATTGGCGATCGCAGACATGGAACTTGTGACAAAAACTTAAAAATATATCTAGACATTTCAAAATAACAGGTATAAAATGAAAAGGTCTATTCATGGTTTTTAGTCTGAAGTAATAGGGCGGAGACTTATAATATAGAATTCTGATGAGAAGATTCTTTTTCACATCTCTATATCTTTTTCTGGTTCTTGTTGTCAGCCATATCGCTTTTTCAGCGAATCTCGGGTACTCGAATAGGATTTTCACGTTAATTCCAAAGGAGGCAAGGAGTAACGGGAAGCTCGGTGTGGTTGTAAAATCCTTGACAACAAATGAAAGCATATTCGAGTTTAATGCCGATAAGCTATTTATCCCCGCTTCGAATCAGAAGGTAATGATATCGGTCGCGGCGCTATCTTTACTGAAACCAGACTACAGGTTTAAAACAGAGTTCTATTCCGGCGGTGAAGTCTCTGCCGGGGTACTTTATGGAGGACTCTACATTAAGGGTTACGGAGACCCAACGTTAGAAAAGGATAATCTCGTTTTTATAGCCAATCAGCTCAAGATGATGGGGATTAGGGAAATTAGGGGAGGAATTATAGTAGATGATTCATACTTTGAGAGGACCCGATTTGGAAAAGGATGGAAGTCGAATTGGAGGGGCGATGTTTATAGCCCTCCTATTAGCGCGTTAACCTTAAATCACAATACGTTCGAGATTCACGTTTCTCCTTCCAGGCCCGGAGGTACGCCATACATAAGGCTCGAGCCCCCTGGATCATATATTCAAGTTTTTAACAAGGCAGTGACCAGTAGCAAGAAGGGCGGACTGTCGGCACACTGGGTCGATGGCAGTAATGCGGTAGTTCTTAATGGACGAATCTCGCCGCGTAGGTCTTCACAGGCTTTAGAGCTAGCCGTGATTGACCCGACACTCTACACTGGTGGCGTATTCAAGAAGGCTCTTGAGGATTCCGGTATAAAGGTAAGTGGTGCGGTTAGTAAAGGAATAGTTCCCAATTGGAGTAACCCAATATACACACACAATTCCATTCCGCTTTCGATGATTGTTAACGAATACCTTAAAGAGAGTGTTAATGTCATCGGTGAAAATTTAATTAAAACTCTGGGTGCTCATTTTAAAGGGTCACCGGGTTCATGGGAGACGGGCGCCCAGGTGATTTCGGATTTTCTCGTGGGCATTGGAGTCGATAATTACTTCAGAATCGTTGACGGGTCAGGCCTCTCGAACCTAAACCGCGTTTCTCCGCAGACGATAACCGAAGTTCTGCAATACGCCTATACAAATAAGCTCATAGGCCCTGACTTTGTTAAATCCCTTCCAATAGCAGGCGTGGATGGTACCTTGAAAAAAAGATTTAGAGGCTCAGGATTAGAAGGGAGGGTAATAGCTAAAACGGGTTACATAAATAATGTAAGGGCTCTATCCGGTTATGCTTTTACGAGAAGCGGTGACGTTCTAGCATTTTCAATTCTGTCTAACGGTGTCGGTCCGCGGGTAAAGACATTTCAAAGCAAAATGCTAACGGAGCTTATGGACTGTTGCAGGAGTAATGGTTATAGGGGCAATTGAATAAACTCTGTGTCCAAATAACATATGATTATTACTTTGAATTATTTATCTTGATTTTGCAGTTGCTCAAGCAGAGTCTGAAATGACGGGTCATTTGGCGAAAGCTCGACGAGCTTCTGAGCATAATCCCTAGCTGCTTGAAGATCCCCGCTATCCCGGTTAAAAGTCGTAAGAGCAAATAGTATCTCTCGATCGTTTGGATGGCGATAATGCGATTCTTTGAGAAATTGTATTGCCTCCTTTTTCCTGCCCGCGGAATTTAGAGCCACGGCGTAAACGTAGCTATAATGGGGATTACCAGGACTCAGTCTTGCCGATTTCTCCAGAGCTTCAACAGCTTCGGAAATTTTTTTCTCTCGAACCAGCAAAAGTCCAAGGGCTTGGTACACATCGGCATTTTGAGGTGGGAGTTTTATGGCTTTCCGCAGCAAGTCCTCTCCTTGGTCATCATTGCCTTGCAATCTATAGAGATCAGCAAGATTTACGTAAGCCGGAACAAATGCATGCTGAAGTTTAATCGCCGTTTGGTATTCAGACTCAGCTTCAGTAAACCGTCCGAGCTGAACATAAAGAAGGCCAATATTAAGATGAGATTCGGGCCGTTCTGCGTTTGAGAGCTGTGCCGTGACGTATTCATCTACGGCCTTGTCAAAAAATCTCTTCTGTTCGGGTGTAAGATGATCTGGAGGAACAGAGGCTAGTACCGTAATAGCGTTCAGCCGAACTGCCCGGACAGGGTCTTTCAGTAAATTAAATGCAAGTTTAACCCGAGCGACAGGCTCGATCGCCTCGAGTGCATCCAAAGCTGAGGTACGAATCATCGGATCATCATTACTCAGGCCATGCCGAACGGCCTCGATTGATGCAGGGCTTAAGTAGCGATGCAATTCACTAAGGGCTGTTGCGCGTGCAATATTGGGCGCTGTGGCATTCTGAGCAAGGTCTGCGAGTAACTCTTCCGCTAATGGAGCACCGGTGCGTCCGGCATCAAGGGCTTCGGCATAGTTTTGATAAACCTTATACCTTTTAGCATACCATTTGTTTATATTCTCATCCGCCCATTGTGGAGTGCGCTCACTATGACACATGTTGCAGGCATTTGGGGTCCCAAGCGTTACAGAAAGATCAGGCCTGGGGATTCGAAAGCTGTGATCATGTCGTGGGTCTATAATCATGTAATTTGTTGGTGGCATGTGACAGTCGACGCAACTTGCTCCTGAAGAGCTGGTCTTGTGGGAATGGTGCGAATCCGAGTCGTACTTTGAAGCAAGATGGCATTGGGTACAGACACCATTTCCATCGGATTTCAACTTCAGACTGTGAGGCTCGTGGCAGTCACTGCAGGTAACACCTTCATGATACATCCTGCTTTGGAGAAAAGATCCGTACTCATAAACCTCGCCCTGGATTTGTCCGTCGGCATGGTATAAACCTTCAACGAGTAGGCTAGGCAAATACTTATCCATGAATGGCTCCCCAAAGGTGTGATCTTTCCAGATTACGCCCCGGCGCGAGTGACATGGGGCACACGTCTGAATCTCTGTATTTGTGGTACCAGGTCCACTCCTTTTTGGTATGCCGCTTTGTGGGTCTGTAGTCCACTTAACTCCTTCTCTCTCGTCTAATCTAGCTGTCAAGCCTTTACTGTTGTCCAAGTTCCTATTTTCACTTTCACTCATTTGATTTGCCCAATGTACATGTCGAGACCCCGGGCCATGACAGGCTTCGCATGACACATTGATTTCAGACCAGGTTGTATTGTAGGTGTCAGACTTCAGGTCGTAGTCTTTTTTGAGATTTGTCGAATGACACTCGGCACACATGTAGTTCCAGTTCTGGTCCGGGCCCGTCCAGTGGAGCGTATCGTCGTGTGTGATTTTTTCGTTCGGGTATAGATGAAACCAGCGCTGACCTTCTTCGCTTTTAGGACGGCTATCCCAGGCGATGCCAAGCGCCTGAAACCGCCCCCCGGGGAATTCTATTAGATATTGTTGAAGCGGGTAGTGTCCAAAGGTGTACTTTATTTCGTATTCTTGAAGTTTCCCATCCGTACCATCGGTGTGAACCATGAACTTGCCGTCTCTCTTAAAAAATTTTGAAGTAACACCAAAATAGTTAAACTCTACGTCGTTAAAGTCACCGAGGACGGTTTTCTCACTCGCAGCCTGCATGGCAAGGTCATGGTCCGATCCCTTCCAGAGGTTATACTGTCCATGGTGGCATTCAGCACAAACTTCACTGCCCACGAATTTTGCCGGGACCTCGGTTTCGATTGACGATGCATTGTTAGTCGCATATTGTTCTGCCGTTTTCTGCTTTGATAGATTCTTAGCAAGAAGCAAACTTATTAAAACGACCACCAAGATGGATATTAATGATAAGGTGGTAAAGTTTTTTCTATTCTTTCCCTCGCCCTCTATTCTCTTTTTATCCCGACTTTTCGATTTTTTGCGCATGATTAAAGTACCTCCGGGAGGTCATGACCTTCCGGAGGTATGGTTAGTGTTCTATATTTCGAGCGATTCTGAAATCCGGGTGGCAGCTGTTATTTACTGGGAATTAGAAGCCGAAGAAGCCGCCTCCGGCTCGTAGCCCGGCGGATATTTTTCCCATGGATAGCCATTTCGAGCCATCTCATAACCTAGGTTAAAAAGCTTCTGCATGAATTCCGGGTCAAACATGCCCTGACTAGGAACATTGAAATCAATGGGGATGGACGCAAGGTTGTAGTCAATACCGTCCCGAAGGGCAAGTACGTAAATACGATATAAATCGCCGTCGCCATGTGTCTTGACAAGTGTTGAGATTGCCCTGCCTGCTATATTCCCGAGTCTGGGTTTGACATTTGCCCATTCGGGCTTAACCTGGTCGTTACGAATTATATATACTATTCGCGGCCTGTGTTCCAGGGCTGACATCAGCTTCTCGTTCTTAACATCTGAAGAAAGTGCCTTCTTGTGCTGAGTCATTGGCGTAAGCGCGTTATCGTAGAGAATCTGTTCGGATGTGGTTCCACCGTCCACATGCATCTCATCATATTGCATTCCGCCTGCGGTCACGGTCATGTACACCGGGGGGAATATAGCTGGCATAGAAGCGGAGGCAAGAAGAACTTTTCGAAACAAATCCAGGGCCCCTGGATTCTGGCTTGCCGCGATAGCTCCCATGTCCCAGATCACAAGGCGTTGGGCGTCCAATTGGGTCGTACCGACAAGGAGCCTCCTTCCCTTTTTATGTTCTCGAGCAACAGCGGCGAGAACCTTCTCATCGATGTTTTTAGCAATTAAGTCGGCCAATGGTTTCGTATCATATAGGGATTGTCTCCAGAAAGCAGTTAACGTGCTCTTCTTTATAAAGATATCATTATCCGTTATGGTGGTGTATACAGTTTTAAGTTGGGGGTCATACTCTGGCCCCAAAAAGGCAAATGGAGCAATTAAAGATCCAGTGCTGATACCGGTTACGAGCTTGAAGTTCGGCCGATTACCTGCCGCAGTCCAGCCACACAACACGCCGGCGCCGAATGCTCCATTCTCGCCACCACCTGAAAGGACAAGGAATTCCGTAGGTTTCTTCAGGTTGTCCATTCCAAAAGCAGCTATCTCCTGGCGAATCGATTCAACTGCGCTCTCGTTCAACGCCTTACTAGGGGCATCAGCCCACGGATCGCACGTTTGGAAATCCACTTACCTCGACCTGGTCCTCAAGCTTTGCGGGGAGAGGATTGCGGACTTGTGTAGTTGCACACCCCTGAAGAATAACCAAAGAAACAAAAAGATAGGTAAGTATGAAGAGGCGAGTAACTGATTCGCTTCGCCAGCTTTGTTTATGGAACATAATAATTTAGTTTCCGACAGCTTATGCTAATTAGCTAGGATTGTCAAGCGGCGGAATTGACTCATCAATTTAAAAACACCTCCGGGAGGTTATGACCTTCCGGAGGTGTTTTCGCGGCGAGTTTCCGCCCACTTGAACTTGTGAGAAATTAGTGCTATAAGATACGGGTAAATCAATAGTAAGGTGGCGTCACAGCTTAGGTAACCGGATACTCAGCAGCATGCCGCTAGTGCGCGGGTCGTTGTTCGCCACCGGGACTCATCATGTCTGGTCTGGAAATCAGTTTGATCGTGTTTGCCTTTATCTTTGGGGGCGCTTTGCTCGGTTTGTTTCTCCGTACATTTCTGCCTGAGCATCATCTGAGTAAGGAATCGAAAGAGCTGGTGTTTAATATCGTGGTAGGTCTCATGGCGGTGATGGCTGCCCTTGTCCTTGGACTGTTGATCGCTGCGGCACAGGATTCATTCCGCGAAGAGCGGGGTGACATTATGAAATTGTCCGCTCGCATCATTTTCCTTGACCGTGTCCTGGCCCATTACGGGCCGGATACGAAGGAAGTCCGTGGTCTGCTCCGCAGCGCGGTTGGCCGGGCGGTCAGTCAGATGTGGCCAGACGAGATTTCTAAACCCGCTCAGTTGGAGGCAACGCCATCTAATCTTGAGGCTCTCATTGTCAAAATCCAGGCACTCTCACCGAAGAACGAAACTCAACGGGCGCTAAGGGACCAGGCGCTGAGCCTTGCGTTGGATCTCGTACAAACGCGCTGGCTGCTGTTTGTAGAACAGGTTAGATTGATTCCTGTGCCATTCCTGATTGTGCTAGCACTGCTAGTTTTCTGGTTTACTACTATCTTCTTCGGGTTCGGCCTCTTTGCGCCTTCCAATTTGACCGTTATAGCTATCCTATTCGTCTCAACGGTATGGGTTTCGAGTGCATTCTTCCTGCTCATTGAGCTGAACCGACCGTTTGAGGGACTGATTCATATCCCGCGTGAACCCATGCGCGAAACTCTCCAGCAACTCGGAAAGTAGGGTTAGCAGTACGTGAAAGTGAGGAAGATACCTGTCAACGTATGTTCCATGATTAATTTCATTTAGAACGGATGCTTAGAATTTGAAAGCAACTCCGAGCACTGGTCCGTACATCCAGGTTTTTGCGTCAAAGCGAGAGTTCCCGCTTCCATTGGCGTAGTTGTCATATAGTGCTCGGTATCCGATCAAGGGCGTTATGCGGTACCAGGGTAATTCATAGCCAACTACCGCGAGTATATTCCATGAAAACTTAGATGAAAAACTTAGATCAAACCCTCCTATATCAGTTCTAACGTCTAGAAATAGTTTCTTATAGAATTCAAGCCTGGCCCCTCCGCCGACGATAAAATCAAACCAGTTCTGACTCTGATCTGTTTCTGAAGGTAGAATGCCAAACGGGGTTTTAATGTCTATCTCGTTTTTCAGATGCCAGTAACGTCCTCCGGCAAGTATATTAAAGGTGAGAGTCGGCTTCGATTTCTGGACGAATTGATTGTATGGACTCCCCACGGGCCAGGTGCCTACGCGGTATAACCCTCCAAATTCCTGGATGAACATAGTGGTTTGCACGTTGGCATTTATGGAGCCAAAACGTGTGAGAGTGACATCCTGGTTTATGGTCAGCTTTGAAAACAATGTGTCCGCGTAGATTCCGAATTTACCTTTCCACCATACTGCACCGTGAAACATCCCTGCAATATCGAGATGCTTAAGCAAATCAAAAAAGCTCGCGTGGGCGGAAGCACCCCTGCCATTGACTACTATGTCTTCGCTGATACTGGTAAACCATCCATAGGGTATCAAGATAAATTCCCAATCTTTTGATTTAGGCGTTGGCGTGTTGGAATTGGCTTCGGCGTCGTTAGAAGCGTAAACACTCGTATCGGAGTTTCCGCTGCGGCTTTCAGTCGAATACATGTCGTTAATAGCAAATTTATCCGATAAGCCTTGCGATACCTGGATTCTTTCGCTGGGTAAAATACCTGGACTACGCCCAATTGATAAGTCATGGGGATCGGGAATTAAGAGTAATTGATTAGCCCCCGTTGGTTCTTCAGGTTTAAAATAATCTTGGGTGTATTCCCTATTTCCCGTTTCTATTGCTTTTGCACGGACTGTGGTTTCGGAAGTATCCCTATCATACAAGTAAAATCCTGGATACTGACCGTAAGCGGATTCGCCGGCGAGAGTGAGAATCAGAAGAGTTATCGTTAATGTCACAACTGACATGGGAACCCTAACAATTTCGCAGCGGGTGAGTGATTTGCAATAGGCACTCTCTATTTTTGCATTAGACTTACAATTTTCAACCGCAATAATTTCTCGCATAGCTGTATTTCCTCCTACCTCTCTTAATGGTTTTAAAGTGCAAGATATCCTCAAAACATTTTTAATTGCTACGTAAGATCTTAAATGCCAGAATACATGTGCTAGTTTGCCTAGGTATGAAATACAAAACAGATCCGTTCGTCCTGAGCCTGTCGAAGGACCAATCTCCCCTTTTGACTAGTAATCTTCGCAAAAGAATAAAATTATCTCTTCAAATGCAATCAGTATAGTTCAACACGATTAAATCCCGCAACTCGAAAATCGCCTATTGAGGCGGTTGCACCACCACATAGGTTACCTGACCCCCCTGATACATTGGTTGGTACCAGGTTGAGCCGACCTGATAATAGGTGACGCCGCCCACGACCACCTGGGTCTGGGGGGCCGACATGGCACTGAATGCGGCCGCCGTCAAGGTCGAACCGATGACTGCGCCAGTTACGGCTCCGGCCGCATACGCTCCACCATAGCCATACCCTCCCCCGTAGTAGCCCCCGCCATGGTAGTGGTAGTCATCGTAGTTGTTGGCATAGTTCTGCCTGCTTTGCTGTGCCTGCTGCCCATAACTCTGTCGGCTTTGCTGCGCGTCCTGCCCGTAGCTCTGCCGGCTTTGCTGAGCCTGCTGTCCGTAGCTTTGCCGTGAGGACTGGCGCTCGCTTTGATTAGCCGAGCCAGTCGACTGCATTTGTTGTGCTGAAGACTGACGGCTTGACTGCATGCTTGAGCGATCGGATTGCCAATTCCCGCTACTGGCGCCCCCGCGCTGAGAAAAACCTTCGCCTCCGCCGCCTCCAAAGTCGCGAGAACCTCCGCCTCCCCTACCGCCGAAACTACCGCCACTGGCGCCACTACCCCGGGAAAATCCCCCACCGCCGCCCCGGCCGCCGCCTCCAAAACCCCTGGCATCAACGTTTGTGGCCGCAAACACCAACATCAAGAACAGGCCATTCCATAGTCCAAATTGTATCCATGTTCTCGATCTCATAACTATTCACCTCCTTTCATTTCTGTTTCCCCAGTCTGCATCATCTGCCGTGGGGAAAAAGCGATTTTCACCGCACCCTTTGGCGGGGTAAAGGCAAACATCGAATCGCGTACCTTCGGCGAAAGGTTCCATTCAGTTAAATTGGCCCAGAACTGCGGCCGTCCATCCTCTCGCTTATAGGTAATAACTACCCGCTGCGGCAGTGGTTTATCACCCTCCGCAATCCACAGTTGCATGTCTGCCTGGTCCCCACGTAGGGCGATGTGATCACAGGGGACACCGGCAATAGATGATTTTTCGACATAGGCGGCTTCACGCACCCGTTCCGGCAACATCTTTGCCAGATTGCTGTTAACCAACTCGGCCAGAGGCAACCTCATGCCGAGGTCATTTACAAAATACGCAATGGCCTGGTCGACGGTACCAGGCTTGGCCTCAGTGGCATAGACATTTTCCTTGGGGTTAAACACGGTAATGTCCTTACCATCGAAAATTACCTCGTCCTCTGTTCCGTCTCTTTTTGTAGTATCTATTCGAAGACGATCAGGGCGGCTGAGCAAAATCTTGCGAGTCTCCCCAAACTCGATTTTTTGCCCATTGTCCTGCACAGTATCAAAGCCCATATCCATCGTGACACTGAAGCGCTGTGCCTGTGATAGAAAATCGGCCATCCCCTTCAACACAGCCATTGCCTGCTGTTCACTTTTGTTCTGATCAGTCGGGCTGGTTTGCTGAGCGCTGATAGGCGCCACCATCAGCAACAGTGCAACTGCCCACCCCAATAAAACTCCTATTTTTACTTGTGCCATTTAGCACCTCCTAATCTTGTTTTCTCATTTTATTTTTGACTCAGTCTTCTGTTTATCCTTGCTGTCTTTCAACGCAAAAAACAAAAACTATTTAACCATACTGATTGATACCAGTGTATATGAATATAGCACATCCATCACTCGCTTGTCTTGTTGTTCCGCTGGGCTTGTTCGAGCTTCTTGATATCTGCGGGCGACAACTGCGGCCGGTCGATCTTCAATGTCAGTTTGTTCAGCTTGGCGGTGAGCGGGAACGGCGGCAGGTAATCGGCGTCGTTCACACCAGTCAGCGTGTCGGAGCCGATGTCGAAGGATTCGTCCCACTGCAGGATCATGGGCAGCGTCTTCTCCATGGCGATGGTCTGGACCTCCTTGCCATCGACCTTGAGCGTGCCGACGCCGCTGCGACCAAGCCCGCTCATGTTATTGAAAGCGAGCGTGCCCATCCCCAGGCCGTCATACTTGAAGTCGAACTCCAGAGTGTGTTTGCCGGGAGCGAGCGCGTCCGGGCCCTCCCACTTGATGCGTTTCAGGTCCAGGAGGTTCCAGAGAAACACTGGTTTGCCCTTGAGCAGGTAGAACCCGTATCCGGCAAACCGGCCGCCCGAGGTAAGGATCATCCCCTCGGCGCCGCCTTCCGGGACCTCGATGTCCGCTGTGATGGTATACGAGCTGTCGAGCAGAAACGGGGAATCGCCCTGAGGCAGGCCGACCATGGGGTGGGTGTAAACAAACTCCGTGCGGCCGGCGGTGATGTTGGGGCGGGGGGCGACGACGCGGGCTGCCGCCGAAGCGTCGAGCGGGAAAACCTGATACTTGTGGGCCTCCTCGATGAACATCTGCTTCATCTGGTTTACTTTGTCCGGATGCTTGTCCGCGATGTTCTGGGACTGGCTAAAGTCCGTGTTCAGGTCGTAGAGTTCGAGCACCTGGTTGTTGAGCGGGTCGGGATTGGCTGCGCCGAAGGCTTCCCACGGCGCACGGTTCACCTTGGTGCTCAACAGCCAGCCTTCGTTATACAGGGCCCACTGGCCCATCATTTCGAAATACTGAGTCTTGTGCCGTGACGGTTCCTTGGCGTTGGCGGGGTCGAAGGTGTAGGCGAAGCTCGTGCCTTCGATGGGCGCCTGCTTAATGCCATCCACATACTCGGGCGCCGGGATACCGGTCACTTCGAGAAGGGTCGGTACTACGTCGATGACGTGCATGAACTGCTCACGGAGGGCACCCTTGTCCTTGATGTGGCCCGGCCAGGAGATCGCCATGGACTGGCGAATGCCGCCGAGCTTCGAGGCGTTCTGCTTGTACCAGGTGAAAGGCGTATCGAACGCCCAGGACCAGCCCGCAGACATGTGGTTGTAGGTCTCCTCCGTGCCCCAGACGTCATACCACTTCATCTGTTCCGCGACGGGCATCATGTTGACGCCGTTGAAGAACGCGACTTCGTTGGGTGTGCCCAACGGGCCGCCCTCAGCGCTGGTGCCGTTGTCGCCGTTGATGTAGATGATGAGGGTATCGTCCAGCTTGCCCATGTCCTCGATGGTCTGGATGACGCGGCCGATTTCGTGGTCATTGTAGGCCACGTAGGCGGCGAACACTTCCACCTGCCGGATGTAGAGCTTCTTCTCCTCGGGCGTGCAATCATCCCAGTCCTTGATGACTTCCGTCGGCCAGGGCTCTAGCTGCGTGTCAGCCGGGATCACGCCAAGGCGCTTCTGGTTCTCGAAGATCCGTTCCCGCAGCTTGTTCCATCCATCATCGAACAGGTGCATGTCGTGGATCTTGTCGACCCACTCCTTAGTCGGGTGATGGGGTGCGTGAGTGGCCCCGGGAACGTAATGCAGAAAGAATCGCTTGCTTGGATCAGTCTGATCAATGCGGTTCAACCAATCGATGGCGTCGTCCGCCATTGCGGTGACCAAATTCCAGCCGGGCTTGCCTTCGAAAGGATAGATTTGCGTAGTGTTGCGGAACAGGTTGGGCTGCCACTGATTGGCGTCGCCGCCGACGAACCCGTAGAAGTACTCGAAGCCCATGCCAGTCGGCCATTGATCGAACGGCCCGACCTGACTGGCCTGGAAGGCAGGCGTGTTGTGGTCCTTACCGAACCACGAGGTGGCGTAGCCGTTGTCCACCAGGATGCGGCCGATTGTCGCCTTGTCTTTGTTGATGATGCTGTTGTAACCTGGGAACCCGGTCGACTGTTCCGAGATGACTCCGAAGCCCGCGGAATGATGGTTGCGCCCGGTAATCAACGCGGCGCGCGTCGGCGAACAGAGCGCGGTGGAGTGGATGTTGTTGTAGAGCAGGCCATTCTTTGCAATGCGATCCATCGTCGGCGTCGGGATGACCCCGCCGGAAGTGCTGGGCACGCCGAAGCCCGAGTCGTCGGTCATGATGAGCAGGATGTTTGGAGCCTTCTTCGGCGGCACGATGCGCGGTGCCCACCACGCCTTGGATTGCAGGGCGTCATTCTTGATCACGCCGCCGAATTTTGGGTCCGGTGGCGGGAGCTGTTTCCCGTCAATGGTGGTCGTGGCGCTCGGCGAGCCCGGCACTCCGGTAATCTGCTGGGCCAGGCTCGGGAAAGTCCAAAGCAACATCGCAAAAATTAATGGTACCGCTGTTCTTGATATCTGTGTTACTCTCTTCATTACTGGTTTCTCCTTAGTTTTTAAAATTATTATAACATTGCTACTTTCACGTCACTCACATCACCCCTAAACGCGCGATCTCGTCAATCACTGTCCCACCGCTTCGACCTCGTAATTGGCGTATCCAAACTCATTGCTGCGGGATGCCACGTAGCGGTCGCCGAGCTTTGTAGACAGTGACCTCGAACGGTGTGCCCGCAAGCTGGTGATCAGGTGGCCCCCGCTAATCTCGTACTGCGCGCTTCCGCCGTGCAAGAGTTCGGCGATCTCGCTCAAATCTCCTGCTTTGCCGTCCACCGAGGTGATGAGAGGTTGACCACCGGTCCCGTAAAGGATCTCGAACCGTTGACCAGTGACGGTGTTGGTGACCTTCACTGTCTTGCCCACGACCAACTCCTTTAACTGCGCGTCATCGAGCGCCACGGCGCCCTTTTTCTTGAGATCTTCCACTGTCAGGCCGGGCTTGGCGGCCTTGCGCGCCTCGGCACTCGGCGTGTACCATATCGGCGAGCTCCACGCGCGCTCCTGAATTGTCGCCGTATGGATGCCCAGCCCAGGGGTGTGCGGCGGGACTCTGCCTAGTTTAGCCGCCTGGATTGTGCTCCAGCGTGGGGTTGGAATCTCCAGCACGCGGGCGTAGTAGAACGCATCGAGGCTGGGATCAAACTCCGGATCCGTCGAGACGGTCTTCAGCTCAACTGCCCCGATCGTATTCGTGTAGGTGCCCTTGGAGAGGTCGACTGTGTTCCCGATTGGTGGCACCTTGCCGGTAGCGGGATCGATTTTCCGCGTTCCCGCCCAGGCGACATCAAAGATCTTCTCAAACGACTGACCATTTTTGCTCCAGCCCTTGATGATCTGGATGCGGTCGAGGTTGGCGCTTTCGGGGTCCTTCACCGCCCAGACAACAAACGAGGGCGCCTGGCTCGCAGGGGCTGGGAGATCGGCTCCCATCGGCACGCCCTTGGCGTAAGCGGTCTTGATCCAGTCGCGTTGCTCGAGCAGCTTGGCATCGTATTGCCAGCCGCCGAAGAAGCGTACGGGGATGCGCACACCGCTCGTGGAGTACGTCTCCTTGCGTTTCATCCCGGCGAAGATCGCCTCGCGCGTATTCTCCTCCGCCCACACCGCGCTCAGACCCGCTGGGGTCACCCAGAGGCTGTTTAGCCCGAGAACGGTGGCGCCACTCAAGCGCTTCTCCATCGTGTCATCCACTGTGCCGTGGACGCCGAAGAAGTTGTCCTGCCGGTAGGGTACCACGGTGACGTGCGAGTCGGACCCGCTGACGACGCCGAACTTGTAGGGGTTGTACCCGCGAGCTTGCTCCATCGTGACGCCGTCCCTGTAAGCCTGCCGGATGTAGCTCCCGTAGTCCTGAGGCGCGCCTTTGGCGCCCAGGAGCTGCCAGACGAAGACCTCGTAGTCCGCGAACTCGTCGTTCGGCGAGAGCGCCGGTGTTGTCTCCGACTGACCCTTCACCTGCTTCATCTCGGCAGCGGCTCGTTGCGCAGCCTTGCTTCCGCCCATGCCCGGTCGATGGGCCGACCCTTCTCATCCACCTCTGTCGGGAACATCAGTCCGTCGCTCAGGTTCGAGTTGTGCGAGACGGCGAGTAACTCGTTGCCCGCCTTCCGCTGGCCGTCCATCCACTGCCAGAGTTCGCGCGGGTCGGTCGAATCGACGGCGGTGAACGGCACCTCCGGTACCCTTTTCGAGTCCAGGAAGAAAATGTTGCGGTGGAGGTTCTTGGAATTTGGAGTGGCGGTCCACTCGTAGGCCACGAAAGTCGTGAACTTGCCGGGCTGATAGTACTTGTCGGCGATCTGGACGATCCGTTTCCAGACGGGAGCCGCCACTCTGGGATTCGAGAGATCCTTGATGTGCACACCCTTTGCGATCGTGGCAGACAGGATCTTGAAGGCGAGCAGCGGATCCTTCTCGGTGCCGATCCTCAGCGCCGCCGAGAGAAATGGCGAGTTCTTTCTGAGCGCTGAATCAGGATCATTCGCCTCCTGGATCATGCCCATGTACTCCGAATGCTCTGTGTCCGCGCCCCAGTCGAGCGGCTTGCTGATCGTTTGCTTGAAGCCCCCGGGGTGCAAAGTGGGCTTACCCAACGCGTACTGGTAGAACTCTTCCGGCCCGGTCGACTGTGTCGCCGAACGCGAAGGCATCGAATGACCAGCTCGTATGAACGTGTTGTTCCCCGAAGTAGACGTTGCGCTCGGGGTTTTTCTGTGCGAAGCCCGGCGAAGCCATCAGGATCATTAGCACAGTCCCCAGTAGTAAAGCAATTATACCGCGTAGTTGAAAACACACAAAAGCTCCTTTCTTCATCTTAAGCTCCTTTAGCCTCTTCACAACCATTGATGTGAGATAATAACTATTGCAAAAGATTTTCTTTACGCCTTCCATGTTTGTCTTCTTGTCTTCTTAACTTCTTCTAATATTTTTACCTTTAAGTTCCTCCTATCAGTCCTTACATCCAGAACCCCGCCAGGCGCTCTAAGAACCAGAACGCGGCCAATATGCCTATTCCATATGTTGCGGCTGGAAGCGCACGGTGCCCGATGACCGAAACTAGCCTGACCCGCTTTGCTAACTCCAGGACGCTGAAAACTACCCCGATGAATGCGAGCTGTCCTAGTTCGACGCCGACGTTGAAAGAGAACAGGGCGAGAGGAACATCACTCTGTGGAAGCCCAATGTCGGTCAGTGCGCTGGCGAAGCCAAAGCCGTGGAGTAGGCCGAAAGAGAAAGCCACTACCCATGGCCACCTCGCGGTCAAGCTCACCTGACCATGTTGCAACCGGACGATCTCGCAGGCGAGGAGCAAAATGCTAAGTGCGATGGCGGCTTCAACCGGTGGTCTAGGCACATGCACCGCCCCAAGCGTAGCCAGAGCCAGGGTTATCGAGTGGGCGATGGTGAATGAGGTGATCGTCATGAACAGCACCCTGCGGTTCCTTACGATGAGGATAAGCGCGAACACGAACAGCAGGTGGTCGTAGCCGAAGAGAATGTGCCGAATGCCCTGCGCGACGTATGTGCCTGCCACTCCCAGCCAGGATTGTGAGGCGGCAATCTCCACCCACGGTTGCGATGGTCGGACGATAGTCGTCCACTTCCTGCCGTCTAGCATCTGCACACGCACCAGGACGTCCGTGATAGTTACCTGAAGTCCAATGAACTCGATTCGCTTTCCGGCAAGCCCGCTTGCCCCTGCATCGATCACCCGACGTTCGACGAGCGAATCCGCAAGTTCCTGGAATGTCGGCTCCCTAATGTTTTGCACGTCATCGGGAAATTTCAGGACGATAGGCAGGCGCATGCCCGACAGAACTGGTGTGCGCCAGAGCACGCTGAACTGGCTAGGGCTGGTCTCGTTAATTTCCAGGTAAGCGGGGCGTGTCTCGTGTGCGCGGCTAGGTGGGGCAAGCAGGATGGTGATAAGCAGTCCAGCCAGAAGCGAAGCTATGTACTTTTGCAAGCTGCTCACAGAGGTCCCTCCCCCGATGAGGTGGCAATTTCCCTAGGGTTCTGTAGCGCAGGTGCGCTGGCTGATTGCTTGGTGGGAGGAGCGGGCAGCAGCACGGTGTACTTGGCGCGCATCTCTTTATAGGCCTTGTCCCACGCCTGCTGCTTCTGCTCGCCAAGCCAGGCGGTCTTCACGTCCGGCTCAATTTCTTCGAAAGCGGGAATTCGGCCTGGAATCACCGAATCGACGAACACCAAATGCCAGCCATAGCCGGACTCGATCGGCCCCTGCCAGGAGCCGGGATTCAGCTTGGAAACCGCCACTGCGAATTTGGGGCCGAACTCCTTGGCCAACTGCTCCGATGTGCGATCCCCGTAGTAGTCCTGAAACATGAATTGATCGGCCAGTGAAGGGGCGAGTTTCGAGTCTTCCGGCTGTCCTGCGATCTTCGCCAGCGCCTTCTCCGCGTCGTCGTATGCGCGCTGGCCCCGACTGTCTGGAGAAAAATACAAATGGCGGAAGCTGACACGGCTTGGCATCGCGAACATATCGGTGTTCTTTTCGTACCACGCCTTTAGTTCTTCTATTGTTGGCTCGCGTGCTGCGGCGACGTCCTCGGCCAGGAACTGCATCTTCTGCGCCATGCGGCGCTTCACAATGGTGTCGTCTTTGTCCAAACCCATAGCCAAGGCCTCGCGATAGAGAATCTCCTCGCGGATCTTGTCCTCCACCATTGCCTGGAATTCCTCTGCAGTTGGCTGCCGGTGCCACTGCGAGACAAAGTACGTGTCCATCTGGCCCAGGTCATCAAGGGTCAAAGCAATTTGCTTGGACGACTCAACCCCGCCAAGCCCGCGGTTCATGTAGCCGTAGATGGCGAAAAGCGCAAGACCCACCAGCACGAAGTGTAGCAGCGGCTCGCGCAGCCAGCGCTTAATGGCTGCAAGGAAAGGCCGCCCTTCACCTTTAGTGACAGGAGATTTACTCATCGCTGCAGGCTTCTCCTACTCGCCGAGTTCATTCTGCATCCTTAACAGGCCCAGGAGGCACATTTTTGTCTTCTCCCTGCGACTCTCCTTTTCCCAGATTGATCAAATTCTCCGGACCTTTCGGCATGATTTCGTAATTGGCATAGCCGAACTCGTTGCTCCGCGCAGCGATGTATTTGTCGCCCATCTTGTAAACGGTTACCTCGAATAGTGTGCCCCCGAGCGAGATTACGAGCTTGCCGTTCTGAATCATGTACGGCGAGGGTGTTGTTTGATAGCTGCTCTGCGCCACATCGCCGAATTCACTGGCCAGCGTTGCATTCCTACCGATATGCAGGATGATCCTCTGACCAGTATCGTCATAGCGAATTTTGAACGGCTCGCCGGTGACGATATTTCGCCACCAAATGGACTTGCCTACGATCAAAGCCGTGAGTTGTGCCTCGATCCAGGGCTACCGCGCCTTTCTTGTTAAGGTCGGCCACCGTCGGGCCAGGCTTTGCGGTTTTGCGTGTCTCGGCACTCGGCGTGTACCAGATTGGCGAACTCCACGCACGCTCCTGGATTGTTGCCGGCACAACGTCGGGTGGGGCTATTCCGAGTTCCTTGGCCTGGATGGTGGTCCAGCGTGGTGTGGGGATTTCCAGTACACGTGCGTAGTAGAATGCGTGGAGGCTTGGGTCGAATTCCGGGTCGGTCCACACTGTTTTCAGCTCCACATCACCGATTGTGTTTGTGTAGGTCGCGTTCGATGTCGACCGTGCTCCCAATCGGCGGAACCTCCCGGTACAATTGTCTGGCTGACGGTTGCCCGCCCAGACGACGTCGAAAACCTTTTCGAATGATTGGCCGCTTTTGCTCCAGCCTTTGACGATCTGGATTCGGTCGAGGTTGCCCGAAGTCGGGTCCTTTACGGCCCACACGACGAACGTCGGGGCCTTGGACTTTGGCGGCGGAAGATCCCCGCCCATCGGTACGCCCTTTTCATAGCCCACCTTGACCCAGTCCTTCTGTTTCGCCTCGTCAGGGCTGTATTCCCAGCCGCCAAAGAATGCGCAACTTTATGTGAGGACCACTGGTTCCGAATGTTTCCTTGCGATACATGGCGTCCCATATTGATGCGCGAGTGTTCTCCTCCGCCCATACCCCGGTCAGTCCGGCAGGGCTCTCAAGGCGCACGTCAATACCTGAAAAAATATGGCCGCTCATGCGAGTCTCGATGGTTCCGTCATTGATTCCGTGCCCGCCGTAGAAATTGTCCTGACGGTATGGGGTGCCCGTGTTGTGCGAGTCGGAGCCACCCACGATACCGAACTTGTAAGGGTTATAGCCCCTGGTGTCCTGCATGGTGATGCCATCTTTCAGGGCCTGTCGGCCGTAGCTGCCGACAATGTGAGGGAAGCGGCCGGAGTCCGCCGGGAGGCCTATGAGGAAGCTCATTATCTCGTAGTTCGCGAATTCATCGTTTGGAGAGAGCAAGGGATGCGTCTCCGACTGCCCCTTGATTTGTTTGATCTCAATCAGCCGTTCGTTACGCATCCGTGATTCGGCCCACGCGGCGTCGATTGGCCTTCCTAAGCTGTTGACATCGGTGGGATACATCCACCCGTCGCTCAGGTTTGCGTTGTGCGAAATCGCCAACAGCTCGTTACCCGCCTTACGCTGCGTATCCATCCATTTCCAAAGGTCTTCTGGATGCCAGGACTGGAGCGAGGTGTATGGCATGTCTGGCACCTTGGCGCAATCTCTGAAGAAAATGTTTCGATGGAGGTTGCGATAGTCATGTTGTGAGGTGTATTCGTAGGAACAGAAGGCGGTGAACTTGCCCGGGTGGTTGTTCTCGTCGGCAATCTTTACGTTTTCCTTCCATACTGAGCTTGCTACCTTTGGGCTCATCAATTCTGGAACGGGCTTGCCTGCCACGAGCGTGACGAGATAAAGGAAAACCTTATTAACTTCTTCCTTGTTTTCTGGATCGTGGATAATCAGTGGCTGTGCAGCTGGCAGCTTGCTAACTGCTGAACCCGGGGTGTTCGCCTCCTTCATAACACCCACATATTCCGAGTGGTCCGTCACGCCCATCCAGTCTAGCGGGGTCGTGATCTTGATGTCGTAACCCAGCGGGTGCTTGATCGTCTCTCCCTGGGCATATTTAAGGGCATCCGCTGGCCCGGTTATATGATTGCCGAAGAGATAGGCGTCCAGAGACCAACTGGTGTGTTGGTGTGTTTCACCGAAATAGACGCTCCGCTCCGGGTTCTTATTTTGAGCCAATCCTGGCCACGCCATCAAGATCAAGAGGGCTGCTCCAACTAATAAAGCACATATGCTTCGTAGCTGAAAATATCCTTTCTTCATGTCAGCCTCCTTTACTTCTCAATTCTATGTAAATTTTTTTAATGAAACCGAAAGTCTCAGATGTCATTGCGAGGAACCCTGAGCCAGGTCGAATGGGTTCGAAGCAATCTATAAATGGGATTACTTCACGGAGCCTGAACTGACGAAAGTGAATGCGTTTGCAATGACGCGCCAAGGAAACCCTGTAGGAAGCGGCAGGTAATTCAGTACTTAAAAGGTGCAAACAGGAACCTGCCATTTTAAAGCCATCAAGAGTACCAATTATATATCGAGTTGTGTCGGAAGTAAATAACATGTCATTCAATTTTGTCTAGCTAATTTATTAAATCTGGATCCGCCCGCTCACAATTTACAGCCTTATCTTTGCCGCTCCTTGTGCAACTGTATGTCCCCCCATCGCACCCAAAAGCAGTCCAGTATTCGCTTCCGTCAGTTTTGTTAATTTTGTATCCCGTGATTTCAATTTTCTCAGGCGGACATGGAATGGTTCCGGCGGATTGTTGTTGCAACATTTCAATTTGTTCAGCGGATATTTCTTGCGCCTGTTCAACTTTGTTGACGGTTGCGCAACCTAACCAAAGGACAATCACTGCTGCTAAGATTGATAATGAACTCGTTTTACCTTCAAACAAAGTCTTCATTGATTATTCTCCTTAGCACATTATTATACGAATGAGAATTTCCGTTCGTTTTTTTTTCATGTGGTACCCCTTTGACATTTCATGTCCCTGCACTCACCTTACTAGTTCGATCTCGCTCGGCCTCCATTTCTTCGTGAAGAAGGGTTCGAGCGGGCTGTAGAGACGCAAAATCGTGAACCAGCCCTTCTTCGAATCGGTCTGAATCCAATTGCCCCGCTTCACGCTTTCGGGCTGCGTCGGACTGAAGTAAACTGTCGTGGAGCCGTCAGCGTTCGGTTCGGCGGACGGCGAGGGATAACTCTGGCTGCCCGCGCGCGGGTAGCGCTGCGGGGTGTCGAGCATTGAGCGCGACTGGTTATCGTACAGCGTGAAAGACCAGAACTTGCCCGCGGGAATGTTTGGCGGAAGCGTCACCTTGTACGTCTTGGCGCCGTCGAGGGGATTCTTGTCCGCGTCCAGAAAGCCCATGAGATACTGCGAGCCGATGTCGGGAATTCGCATGATCATACCCGGAGAGTCGAGGGTATAGGCGTAGTAAAACGCCGTCCGCGAGTCGAGGGTCCGTGCGCCAGTAGGCGGAAGCGGTTTGAAAAAGCCCTCCTTGGTAACCATCGGCGGAGGCGTCTCGAAGAAGGCTCCTCCTTCCCAGAGCATGTTGCCCCACATCGAGCCGGGGTAGTACGACCATTCAGGATGCAACACGCTGAAGCGCCAGTTCAGCACGCGACTGGCGGCGTTGCCCACGGCTGCCGCGTCGGTGAGGATCTTTTTCATCCGTTCATCCGGCTCGAACGGCTTGCCCTTCACGATGCCGATGGCGGCCAGTTGCCCGGCGAGTTCGACGTCGTAACTGGTAGCCGGTTCCTGTTGCACGTTCTCATTGATCATGTCGAAGAACGTGTAGTCGCTGGGAGGGATCGTGTTGAAAGATTTGCCGCTCGCTTCGACGAACTTGATCTCGGGAATCGGCGGGTTCTTTGCGATCCGGACCTTGCCATCGAGCGCCGTCGCTATGCTTGTGCCGTAGCCCCCCGGCGTGTACGGGTAAATCTTGATCGTCTTCTTAATCATCTCGACGGTCGCCGTCGGATCATTGTCCGTGAGGTAAGCGCGAGCAGCGTACAGGACACGATTCGTGCTCGAGTGCGCGACGTGGAATCCGCTGTCCGGCAACGGGCCGTCATAGCCTGGCGGCACGAGCAGGTATTTGCCTCCTTCGCCTCGGTCGGGGCCGGGGAACCCGATGTCGATGATCCACGAAAACCACATGTCGTTGATGGTGCCAAGGCTCTTCGGCGGCTGTTCGACCACCATCGGCCCCTTCGTTAAATTCACCACGGCCAGGTAATAGACGGTGTCGGCGTTGGCCGTAAGGAACAGCGATTTCGAATCCATCAGCTCGGAGAAGATGACCACCGTGTTGTCCTCGGCGCCGATGCTCTGAAAGCCCTCCGCGATTGCATACGCCGATGCGCCGCGGAAACTGTTGTTGTACGCATTCAGGGCGCGGGTGAAGTCCAAGGTGTCGCGTACCTTCTCGGCAGTCTCCTCGCTCGGCACGCCATCCTTGAACTCAAGACTGCCGATCCGTGTTTCGACCTGGTCCGGCGTGGTGATTGCCTGTGGAATTCCAGGGCTCGTCTGGGCGATGGCAGTCTCTGACTTAGGAGCGAGCAGAGCAACTAATGCGAACAAGATAGAACCGATTATCATTGCATCCGTCAGCGCCTTTCCCGAGATCCTCTTCACCAGGAATTTGCCCTGATTCTTCCGACGTTTCATTTCACAACCTCCTAATTTGGTTTTTGATACGCAATGGATATTACCTTGATTAATGCTCATAAGCCATTCGATTTCTTCGTCTACTGCTCCCATGCGAAAATGCGTTTCCAGTCGTTCATCATGCTGATGACCACCCAGCCCTCTTCTTCGCCTCACCCATCAACTCGCTAGAGCAATGCGTCCGAAATGTCGTGACCTCCCGGAGGTATCGTCGCTCAGGTTCTCGCGACGCTTCAGGGCCACGCGCGAGCGGGATTCGACCGACCTACTGCGCGCTCCCGGCCGTTTCCGTGAGCTTCTGCATCACTTGATCGAGGCTGAAGCTCGCAGGCTTCTGTCGTGGCGGGAATTCCTTGAAGCTCGAAATCCACTTGGCGACATAGGTCTGTGCGGGAACGAGGAGATAAACGCGTTCGACCCTCCACATCGGGTAGCCGATAGACTCGTGGCTTGCACGCTCGAACGGATCGGAGCGAAGGTCGTATAGCGCCGGCAGGCGAAGGTCGACGAATGGTTCCTGCCACACGTCAAAGCCGTGGCTGCGCTGCTCGGAGAACACAAGCTTCCACCGGTCGTAACGAAGCGCCACAAGCTTGCCGTCGTCGTTCCAGTAGAGGAATTCCTTACGCGGAGGCTCTTTCGTGTCGCCCTTGACGTATGGGATGAGGTTGTATCCATCCAGATGCACCTTGTAATTTTTGTTGCCCGCCGCGTATCCTTTGAGCAGCTTCTCCTTGACGTCGGGCACGCCGGCCGCTGCGAGGATCGTCGGCAGCAAGTCCTCGTGAGCAAGGATGTCGTTGTAAACGGTTCCGGGTTCGATTGTGCCGGGCCACCGAATAAGCGTGGGGACACGGTAACCGCCTTCCCAATTGGTTGCCTTTTCGCCGCGGAAGGGGGTGGTGCCGCCGTCCGGCCAAGTGAAAGTCTCGGCGCCATTGTCCGTCGAATAGATGACGATGGTGTTGTCTGCGATGCCGAGTTCGTCAAGCTTGTTCAGGAGCTGACCCACGTGCGCATCATGCTCGACCATGCCGTCCGGATAGATGCCAAGGCCAGTCTTGCCTTCGGACTCCTTTTTGAGATGAGTCCAGATGTGCATGCGCGTCGAGTTCCACCATAGAAAGAATGGCTTGCCCTCTTTGTGCTGCTGCTCCATGAACCCGAGGGCTGCCGCGGTGATCTCATCGTCGATCGTTTCCATGCGCTTTTTGGTAAGCGGGCCGGTATCGTCGATCTTCCCCCCGGCGAACGAGTGGATAACGCCGCGCGGCCCAAACTTTTTCTTGAAGTCCGGGTTCTTCGGATAGTCGATGTTCTCCGGCTCCTCCTCGGCGTTGAGGTGATAGAGATTGCCGAAGAATTCGTCAAAGCCGTGCGCGGTCGGAAGGAACTCGTCGCGGTCGCCGAGGTGGTTCTTCCCAAACTGCCCCGTCGCGTATCCGAGCGGTTTTAACAGTTCAGCGATCGTCGGGTCCTGCGGGCGCAGGCCGACATCCGCTCCGGGCAGTCCCACCTTGGTCAAACCGGTGCGGATCGGTGACTGTCCAGTGATGAACGCGGCGCGTCCAGCTGTGCAGCTCTGCTGCCCGTACCAGTCGGTGAACAAAGCTCCTTCCTTCGCGATGCGGTCGATATTAGGTGTCTTATAGCCCATCACGCCCATGTTGTAGGCGCTGATGTTGTACCAGCCGATATCGTCGCCCCAGATGACTAGAATGTTCGGCTTCTTCTCCTGGGCGACAGTCGAAATGGTGACCAATGGTAGAGCCATAAGGATTGCGCATAACGCAGTAGTGAACGTTCTGTATCTTTCCTTCATATTATTTTGCTCCTTTGGATCATTGAAAAATAATTCGCTTTCTAGTTGCTCGTGCTTCGTCTCCTAGTCTTAGCTCACTATCATCGGCACACCGGGCGGCCGTTTTATGGCCGTCGGAACGCCTGCTCACTCACTTGACGCTGGATTCACGCCGCTACTCGCCTGCGTGACTGGCCGTGTGCATTTCCCGGACCTGCTGGAGGACCTGGTCCAGATTGTAGCTTGCCGGGTTCTGTAGCGGTGGGAAGTCGACGTAGGTCTCGAGTTCCTTCAGCCACAGCGCCTGGCCGATAGGCAGCATGTTCCAATCGTAGACGTATGCGGTGACCGGACCAGCAAGGGCCCCGCCCATACCGAAGAGGGTCTTGGTATGGGCTCCGATCGAAGTCTCGAAGGGATCGCGCTTGATGTTGACGACCTGGGTCCAGTGATAGGGGACGACGCCGGTGGTAAAGCCCTCCGGCGACTGAGACACCATCCCGAAGTACATCTTCCAGTTCTTGTACCGCACCGCCGACGGGACCTTATTTGAATAGTAGAAGAAGACATCGCGCGCCGAATTTGCCGACTTGCCCGTCAGGTAGTCAATCTCGTTAACACCGTCCAGCGTCGTCTTGACGATGTCTTTATAGGCCCCTTTTTCGATCTCCGCCTTTAACGCATTGCCCTTGGGACCACCGGCGATTTCAACGAACGTGGGCAGCCAGTCCAGGGACGCGAAGATCTGGTTGAATATCGTGCCCGGCTTGATCACGCCTGGCCAACGAATGACGCAGGGAGCCCGCATGCCGCCTTCCCAGGTGGTCAGCTTGCCGCCCGCGAATGGGGTCACGCCGCCGTCGGGGTAGGTGATCACCTCGGCGCCGTTGTCGGTGGTGAAGACGACGATGGTGTTGTCGAGCTGGCCCATGTCCTCGAGCTTCTTCAGCACGTAGCCGATGTTGTCGTCCATCTGCTTCATGCCGGCTTCATTCACGCCCCAATCCTTGCCGCCCTGCTGACCCACCATGGCCATGTATTTGTCCGACAACACGGTCGTGATGTGCATGCGCGCCGGGTTGTACCAGACGAAGAACGGCTTGCCGGTCTTCTTAGGGTCGTTGCGGTCGAGGAAGTCGATGACGTGGGTCGAGATTTCCTCATCCACCGTCTTCGACCGCTCCAGCGTCAGCGGGCCCTCGTCTTTACAGGACTGGTTCTTCTCCGTGCCGTCCGAAGAGGTGCACAAGATCACCGGACGCGGGGGTGTCAGGCACGTCGTCGTTTTGGGGTCCACGGCGCCCGGGGGGTCGGAGAGGCCTTTGACCGGCGTGTTCTTGCACGGTGGCGCGACGGTCTGCTCGGTCGGGCTCTTGTTGATATCAGGGAAGCTCACCCCTTGCATGGCGTCGAGGTGATAGAGGTAGCCCCAGTATTCCTGGAAGCCGTGCGCGGTCGGCAGGGAGTCCGTGTGATCTCCGAGATGGTTCTTGCCGAACTCGCCGGTGTTGTAGCCGAGGTCGAGCAGGAACTTGGCGAGCGCCGGCGTGCCGGGCCGCAGGTAGGACGGGCTTCCGGGAATTTCCGGTAAGGTCATGCCGACGCGCATCGGATTCATGCCGGTGAAAAAGGCTGTACGCCCGGCGGTGCAGCTCTGCTCAGCGTAGTAGTCCGTGAACATCGCGCCTTCTCGGCCGATGCGGTCGATGTTGGGTGTTTCCCCTACCATCAGGCCGCGGTGGTAGATGCTCGGCTGCATCCAGCCGATGTCGTCGCCCATGATGAACAGGATGTTCGGCTTGCTGGTAGCGCTCTTCTTCGCCGCTGTCTCTTCTTTTTGAGCAACCACTATCCCCTGCTCCGGTGCGAGATTCTCGGGTTTAACCTGTTCGCCGGTTACCATTTCAGTTTGCTTTTCGCCCTCAACCTTCTCGCCAATTGCCTCCTCCCGAGAACATGCGAGGGAGAAAAAAATAAGCGTTATTAGTAGCACCGTACATCCCAGAAAGGAGAAATTTCTTTTTGAATTCATGTTACACCTCCTATTAATCAACATTCTGTTTATTTCCTTCATTTTACTTTACCTTCTTTGGTTTAGTGAAATATGATTCTCTTTTTATTGTTTTTGCGTCGTTGCTAATACCAATTTGAGAGATTCATCAGGCATTTTCTCTCTTTTGAACTTCAGTTGTCAAGCGGATAGGTACCCGCTCATCCTGAGCCCGGTCGAAGGATGTTGAATTTTAAAGGCGCCCTTCGACACAGCTCAGGGCGAACGGGTATCAGACCACTTTAAACTACACTAAGTATTTTCTTAAACGTATTAGTGCGTTATCCACGAAACATTGTATCAGTTTCATCTCACGTTCCTATAAACTACACACCTTACGGAACATTAAGAACCTGCCCCACACGGATCATATTGGAGGTCAGGTTGTTTGCGTTTTTTAACGCTGAAACGGTAGTTCCGAACCTGGTAGCAATCTCATATAAGGTGTCCCCACTTTGAACCGTATAGGTTTGTCCGGATTGTTGCTGCATTTCAACTTGCTCAGCTGGTTCTTCTACCGGTTGTTGTTCTGCTACTCCTTCTAACTTTATGGTTAGACCCTCTAAGCCAACATTCAGGTCAACACCTTCCATCGTCGACCGCAACCGCAAAAACACGTCATTCTGATTTTTTAACACCATACCCCCGACGCCCCCACCCAGCGATATGCCATAATCTCCTGCGACATAGGTTCCTGGAAACTGTGATAGGTCGAATAAGTCGTAGACTTCTCCAGCTGCTGATATCTTGGCTATACCCACGCCGCCAACTTTAATACCCCCAGTCTTAAAGGAATAGTCCACTCCTTGGTAGTGTAATGTACCCTTGCCTATGTCCCCGCCTATGATAAATCCGAGTTGAGTTTCGTCGATGTTAATGGTTCCCGAAGGGATTTTCTCCTGGGATGAAGCTATTGATGCGAAGAAAAAAATAAAGCCGATTACCATAAGGCTCACTATGTTTCTCCTTGTGAAAGCTCGTCCAAATTCGTTTTCCAGAAGCCCGAGTGCGGTGAGGACGTGTTTGGATTTTTTCATGCTCAAATACCTCCTAAATAGATTTTTCGGGTTGAAATTCTATTATTTTGACTTACATCAAGTTCGTATAACGGGAGCTACGACGAGGTAGGATCCTGAACAATTTTGTATATCACATCGCTTCCACTGTAAAAAGGCTGGTAATAAGCGCCTCCAAAGGTAAAGTAGTTAACACCGTTTATTGTCTTTGAAACTGCTCCGTTAGGCAGTGCAGAAACCGTTGCCCCAATAGGTGGAGTCACAACTTGATAACCGTTGCTAACTTGTGCGTAATATGCGCCCCCGCAATCAAAATAAGGTATATCCCCAAGATACGTATTGGTACATGTTGGAGGCAATGTGCTGACTGTTGCTCCATTTGGCGGGGGTACTATTTGATATTGGGATCCTTGGGATGCGTAGTAAACCCCGTTTGAATAATAGAAGGGATTACCTTCAACATAAACTGTATCGTAGTACGCAGGCAGACTTGCAATGGTTGCTCCCACGGCTATGCCAGCGCCCAATGCCAATCCACTATAATATCCACCCCATCCGTACCAGCCGCCACCGGGATAGTAGGAGCCATGCCAGTAGTCATTCCAGTGGTCATCATATGCATTTTGGCGGTTCTGCTGATTCTGGCTACTCCAACTCTGTCGGTTCTGCTGGTTCTGGCTGCTCCAGCCCTGTCGGTTTTCCTGCCGTTGAGCCATCCCTCCGTCCCCCTGCTGGACGTTCTCGCGGTTACTGGCGAAGTCGCCGCTCTGGCTGAAGCTGCTTGCACGATCTCCGGAGCTCCAGTCTCGTCCGGCTCCAAAATCGCCGCCGGACTGGCTGATGCTTCCGAGGCCACCTCCGCCAAAGTCTCCCCGCCCAATCCCTCCTCCCCCAAATCGGCCCCCAAATCCACCACCCCCCAGGTCTCCACCGCCGAAACTGCCGCCACCCAATCGCCCGCCTCCAAAACCGCCACCGCCAAAACCACCGCCACCGAATCCTCTCCCTCCAAAGCCACCGCCGTGGAATCCTCCCCCTCCAAAACCTCCACCACCAAATCTGGCATAAGCGCCACCGGGTAGGAAGAACAACAGCGTCATGAGCAGTGAGGTAAATAATAAGTATTCAAGATAAGATCTATTAGATATTTTTTTCCGTCCCATGACTTGTGCCCCTCTTAATTTAATTTCTTTTCACTGCTTTTGAGTTTAATGAAATCGATATGTTTGGCATCCTTGGGAACATCAGCGGTAAAAAGCGAATCGGGGAAGTCTTTTTTAAAGTTCCAATCCGAGAGCATGGCTATATACTGAGGAGAATTTGGCATTGTCTTATATGTGATTACCACTTTTCGTGGGATGGGTTCGTTGCCGTCTTCGATCCATATCTGCCAATCTATGTATTTCTCAACAAAAGCGAGGTGCTGACAATCAACCCCGTTTACATCGCCTGGCCCAACGTATATTCCGGCCAGCACATTCTTCATCAATGTACTGTGTGGTTCGCTGAAGAGGAAATCTCCCAACGGGACTGTAAATCCGTAGTCCTTCATCAATACTTCAACGGCGCTTTCTATGTTTGGCGGGGCGTCGATTGTGGAGTAGCTGTCGTGAGCTGGAGATAAAAGGGTGATGGTCTTGCCGTTATACCAAAATCTTTTTGATCCAAGGTCACTCTGGTAGTCTACGTAAATTCGATCGGGCTTTCGCACCGACACGTCTTCTGCTGCAGCAAACTGTATTTTCTGTCCTGAAGGCAGGTGATCGTCAAACATAACCTCCGCATGAAAGCTAAGTTGCTTAGCCATGTTCAGAAAGGTTCCCATCTTGTTTATTAAATCTTTAGCTGCGAGTTCGATGACTGGAGAGCTGGGAACATTGCCCGGAGATTTCTTCTCGGCGGAAGGCTTATCCACAGATGCCTCCTCAGCTTCTGCGAGAGAAAAAATAAAATTACTATCGGAAACTAAAAGATAAACGAGAAGTGCGGTGCATGAAAAGATCAAGGTCGTGTAGCTAATCCGTTCTCTTAGCATCTAACGCTACTCGTCACTTCAAATTAAGAGGGATAATTCATTAAGTTTCTTATTCCTAATTATAATTTGCCTATATTATAGTTGATCCTAATTAAAGTTCAACTCCGCTTCTTTCGCCTAGTTTAGATTATTGTTCACCTCCCGGAGGTATGGTGCGTTTTAGATTCTCTCCCCTATCTTGAAAGCCTCTTCGGTCAATCTCCCAAATTCTTCGATCGAGAGGGTCTCCGCCCTTCTTTTTCTATCTATTTCAGCTGATTTTAGAATTTTTTCTACTTTCTCTTTCGGAATGAGTGAGCGAAGAGAATTGGCAAGAATTTTTCTTCTCGATGAGAAGGATGCCCTTACAATCTTCTTGAAAAGTTCTATGTCGGAGATTTCGATTCTTGGACTTCGAAGCGGATTTAATTTCAGGACAACCGAGTCAACCTTCGGCTTTGGCCAGAAGGCCTCGGGAGGTACCGTGAGTTCGATCGAAATGTCAAAGAATGTTTGCAAAAGTACAGATATTGAGCCGTAATCTCTACCCCCCGGGCTGGCCGTGATTCTTTCGCCTACCTCACGCTGAATCATGATAACCAAGAGCGAGAAAATATCTCTATTCTCGAGTAATTTTATCAATATGGGGGATGAAATGCTGTAGGGAAGATTCGAGACAACCTTCATTTTATTGCCGGTGAATAATTCTCTGAAATTGATTTTGAGAACATCTCCCTGTACTAATTCCAGGTTTGGAAGATGATGAATTGATGTCCTCAATTTTTCGAAGAGCCTGTTGTCCTTTTCGATTGCGACCACACGTTTTGCCCTCTCAGCAAGGTAAGTGGTCAGGGTGCCCAGGCCTGCACCGATCTCGAGGACATCATCGTTTCTTGTAAGCTTCGCGATTTCAGAGATGCGATCAAGTACTTCTAAGTCTATTATAAAGTTCTGTCCGAGGCTTTTTTTTGGAAAGATTTTATCGGGTAATAAGATTCTCTTCGGCTGGTAAAGACTTCTAGAGTCTTTTTGCATTTGTATAAAATTTGCCCGAAGAAATAGCAAATTTAAATAAAGACGGAAAAATGTTTGGAGTTATAATTTTCAACTAGCGAATTTTCGGCAACTGGCCGTAATATTGAAAATGTAGGGGACCCATACATGCGTTCCCTATTAGGATATCTTTAAATACGTAAGATATCCTGTGCGGAACTGCACTTTTTTTACATTGCTGATTCTTTAAGCTCAATATCCTCATAATGAGTAAACCTATTTCTTCCATTCTGCTTTGATTCGTAAAGGGCACGTTCGGTTTTTTCTATTAGCAAGTCTATGGTAGAAGCATTGTCAGGATAAGTCGCAACTCCTAGGCTGAAAGTCACATGAGGTGCATCAGCATCTTTTGGCGAGATTACCCTTCTTAAATTATCCTGTAACTTCTGGGTCAAAACTATTGCATTTTCCTTATCGGTCTTTGGAAGTACAATTGCGAACTCGTCCCCGCTGTACCTTGCTGCAATGTCTGTTTTCCTGAGGGATCTGGAAATAGTTTTGGCGGTCGTCGATAGGATTCTATCTCCCTCTTCGCGACCATAGTTATCGTTTATGACTTTGAGGTTATCGATGTCGATCATGATAAGAGTGGCGTGCTCACCATATCTATCGGACATGTCAAGCGAGTGAGATAACATTTCCTGAAAATGGCTACGATTGTAAAGACCGGTTAAACCATCGCTTATCGCAAGCTCCCTTATTTTGAGATAGTTAGTCGAGTTTTGAATAACGCTGGCGGTTTGCTGACAAATATAGCTAACTAAATTCCTCTCCTTTTCACTAAACGCGTGGCTAGTTTTTCTGCCGAGGACTAAACATCCCAAAATATTATCGCTGTATGCCCCACTACCAATAGATGTTTCTAACAGCGGGCAGACCAATATTGATTTTAATGACTTGATCCCCAATGCAAGATCAATTTCCTTGCCAAACACGCTTCTATAGATACGACTTGAGGAAATATCGTCAAAATTTAGGATCTTTTTGTTTTTATTTACCAAACCTACTAAGGTGTTTTGATGTAATATAGTAGTTTCAATTATGTTTTTTAAATCAACGTTTAATGCCTTCCTTAGTTCGCTAGTGTTTGTGTCAGGATCCGAAATGGTTATCCCAAGAAAATCCGCCTCGAGAAACCTGTCCAGTGTTTTTATAATGTGGTCAAATGAATGATCAATGTCCTGAGCGGAGCTGAGATGTTTTGTGAACTCGTATATGGAATTGAGTTCTTTCTGACTCATGGAGACCCTTTGTGATAGGTTATAGTTTTCAAGAATCAATCCGATTCCGTCCGAAATCGTAGACCCTATATGTTTTTCAAAATGACCAAATGCGTCTTTCTCAAGACTGTCAACGACAAGCACGCCAATCGGCTCCCTAGATTTATTCCCGGGCTCTTCGTCGGACGGAATTACAATTGGCATAACAAGGATGGATTTAACTGGAATTTCTTTCTTGTAGTAAAAGAGATTTTTATCTCCCTGTTTCAAGTTTTCTGCACTAAAAGGTGTATTAGTCTTTAGAACCCATCCAAAATAACCCGTCCGAAAGTTTAGTCTCTGGCCGATATCAATGGAATCTGGAGTTTGGGATATAAAATCTTCAATTTCGAAAAGCCCGTCTTCTCCTTTTAAATATAATACTATCGTATGAAACGATAAGGATTCATTGAGCAGCCTTAAAGAATCGTTTATTGCGCTTTTTACTTCCTTGATTTTATTAAGCTCATTTTCGCTAAGTTCCGTATCTTTTATATTATGGAAGAGGCCGTGAATCTTTAATTGCTCAATTTTCTCATTTTTCTTGAATAATTTAGTGGGAATAAACCTGTTTTTTCTTAATAGGAATCCCAAACCATAAGTCGATATTAAAAGAGGAAAAATCCAAAGGATTGTATCATTGCGCGGGTTAATGATTTGTAAGACTATAATTACTAATGTCGCCAGTGTCGCTCCCTGCCATCCTGCATATGCAAACAGTAGAGGTGTAACTATGTAGAAAGATGGAAATAGATCTTTTCCTATCGCTTGAACCAGTACGCTTAAACACAGGGTGATTAGAAGCGCAGTCTCAATTTTGACTAAATGGCTCACTGATGCGATCTCATTCTTGACGTATGTAGAGGTTATGTATAGCGTCGAGACGAACAGAATAGCGGCCGCGATGAGCGAGTATGTGTTTATATTATTAAAATCGTTTTGAAATAGCAAAGAAAGTATAAAAACTGATAATAAGAGAGAATAAACACTTTTAATGAAATGTGTTGGTCGGTTTAGGTTATTCTTGGAATTTATAAATCTTCTCACTGTTTTTAATCATTCCCAATTCTTCTCTCGCGATTTTTTCTATAATAGGAATTTCAGTATTTAGGACTGTAATTTGTTTTTGCAACTTCTCGTTTTCCTTTTTCAGTTTTACTATTCTTCTCTTTATCTCATCATTTTCTCTGTACAGTGAATACACCTTGGTAATTTCTTTTGTGAAGATGTAACTAGCGAGTGAAATGCATACCAGAATAAAAACAGTCTTTATTATGAATTTTTTCATTTTAGAGAAGAATCACACCTCCCGATATGAATGGGTTTGATTTCCTCTCAATCCCTATTGTTGTATAAGGTCCATGCCCCGGATAAACATTATAGGAGTCTGGGAGCGTCATCAGTTTGGTTTTTATCGAACGAACTAATTCGCGCATGGATGTTCCACCTGTCAGGTCTACTCTTCCGACACTTCCTGCAAAAAGTGTATCACCGGAAATTACATGTTCATCGATCAAAAGGCAAATGCTCCCAAATGTATGACCCGGTGTGTGTATTACTTTAGCCGTGTAATTACCGATCTGAATTTCATCCCCCTCTTCAATAAATTTGTCGATCTCGGGTACCTTAACACCGGAAAATTCTGGAAACCGCAGGGCTGACTCGGGCAGTGCGTTAAGTACCGGTTCTTCTTCGGGGTGCAGGTAAAATTCAGCTTCTAGTTGTTGCTTCGCTTCTTCAACACCTGCAGCATGATCAATATGTGCGTGAGTGTTTATTATCCTTTTGACAATGAGTCCGGAATTATCTATTTCATCTAGAATTTCTTTCACTTGGCTTCCTGGATCGATAAGGATAGCATCAAGAGTTTCCCCATCACCTATTATGTAGCTGTTTGTCAGGAAGCTCCCACCTGGTATGCACTTAATTACTATATCATTCATCGCTTTTGCTGTGTTAATATTTTACCGCGAAATCACTGAATTCACCCACAAATGGCTGCCATTTCACTTCGATTTTTGTCACATGTGCATGCTTAGGTCCATACTTGCTCCAATCCACCAATCTTTCCAGGTCTTCTTTGTTACCTTCCGCTACGATTTCAACAGTACCGTCCATCCTGTTCTTTACCCATCCATTAAGCTCAAGCTCTATTGCTTTTTCTTTAGCCCTTGCTCTATAGAATACACCCTGAACTCTCCCCTGCACTATGATAGTGACCCTTTCTTTACTCATCCTCCAATCTCAGGTTACCAAAACGGATGATTAGTGTCAACAAAAATGAATGGGATTACGCCATGTTTATAGATGTTTTCAAGAAACCGATTATCAGACGATCTTATTTTGGAGAATTTTTTGGATTTTTAAATACCCTGATTCCAGTAGACAAATAATCGTTAGAGCTTGACCGCAAAGTGCCGTTGTTTCGAACAGCGTTGACACCTACTATACTGAAATGTATTTTGTTTTAAGATATGAGCGAATATAAAGCTTGGTTTCAATGCATCAATGAGGCCTGTGAAGAAAAATATCAACTAGATCAAATAATTTATCGCTGCGCGAGGTGCTCGAACTTACTTGAAGTAGTGCACGACATGGACTCACTTCGCAGACAGACTCCCCAACAGTGGAAAGACCTGTTTGATGACCGGTATAGAAGACAAATGTGGCCCTACGGAAGCTCTGTGTGGGGTAAAAAAGAGTGGGTTTGTCCCTACGTGGAGGAGGACAATACTGTTTCAATGTATGAGGGTGCTACCAACCTTTTCTGGGCTGACAGATTTGGAAAGCAGGTAAAAGTTGAAGACCTCTGGATTAAGATGTGCGGTAACAGTCACACCGGTTCATTCAAAGATTTGGGGATGACGGTTTTGGTATCCGTTGTTAATCAAATGATTGCGGACGGTAAGGAGATCCCCGCTGCTGCCTGTGCATCAACCGGAGATACATCAGCGGCCCTTGCCGCGTATTGCGCTGCGGCTGGAATACCGGCAGTAGTCTTTCTTCCCAAGGATAAGGTTTCCATTGCTCAGCTTGTCCAACCGCTGGCCAATGGGGCCTTGGTTCTTTCGATTGATACAGATTTTGACGGTTGCATGGAAATGGTCCAAAGAATCTGTGATGACCATAACATCTATCTTGCTAACTCTATGAACTCGCTGCGCATCGAGGGGCAGAAAACGGTGAGTATTGAGCTCTGCCAGCAGTTTGACTGGGAGGTCCCTGACTGGGTGATCATTCCGGGGGGAAATCTCGGTAATATATCTGCACTGGGCAAGGGCTTTCTGATTATGTATGAACTTGGACTAATTAAAAGACTACCCCGTTTGGTTTGCGCGCAGGCTGAGAATGCTAACCCCCTGTATTTAAGCTACCTGAAAGGATTCAAAGAATTCCATTCTGTTAAAGCAAAGAAAACCCTCGCAAGCGCAATACAAATTGGGAATCCCGTGAGTGTGAACAAGGCAATCAAAACCCTTAAGGCCTTCGACGGGATTGTTGAGCAGGCAAGTGAGACGGAGCTATCAGACGCGGCAGCACTTGTTGATCGGACGGGAACTTTCAACTGTCCCCATACAGGTGTTGCCATTGCAGTTTTTCTAAAGCTTCTTAGGCGGAAGATATTTAAACCCGATGATAGAATTGTGTTAATTTCTACCGCACATGGGCTTAAATTCGTCGAATTTAAGATTGGCTATCATAGGGGCGAAATTGAAGGAATCGTCTCGAAATATGCGAACCGGCCTGTCGAGCTTCCTAATAATTATCGGGCGATAGAGGAAGCAATTTTTAAGAATATAAACATTCAGTAATTTGAGCGGAATATTAGCTCGTGTATTTCTTAACCAGTGAAATCCCAGTAGCAAGCCATCGGACTTCTACTGTCATTGACACACACAGCCCTGTCGTCCAACCTCTTTGCGAAATTTGCCCTTCGGTTAACTCAGAGCGGTCTTCCTCGTGGCAAAATGACCCCTGTAGCGCAAGTCTTTCGTTTCAAATGGATATCCGATAGCGACGTTCGGGATGAGAAATATACGCTGTCAACGCACCGTAAAAATGGAGGACTAAAGTCCTCCGCTACATTTGAAGAGGGATATGATTGTTGTAGCGGCGACCTTCAGGTCGCCACAAAGAACACAGTAACCCTCCGGAGGGAACCCTTCGATTCTTCGATAAACTCAGGACTCAGGACAGGGACTGGTAGGCTACTCTTATTTGCATTAATTCTCGAAGAAGAAAGTCGTTTATGAAAGAGATTGACTATGAACCGAATCTGATTACCAGGTCGAGTACGAAACCAACATTGGCAAAATCGGTTACCTCATTACTTCCAAACGGAATTTCTACACCCGCGCCGACACTTACTATCTGTCCTCCGAACCTTAAGCCAGGGGTTAGGTAGGCTCCGGTTATGTTGTCGTCAAATGTTGTGGAAGAAGCGAGCAGCAACTCTAAAAGAAAGCTGGTAGAGAATGGAAGTGGCAGCTCCGGCGTAATGCTTCCGGCGGCTCCGTATTTAATTATCAGCTGAGTGCTATCTCCTCCAGTATCGAATACGGTATTGAGTTTTTCCGCATTTGTAAGGATGTCAAAATCGAGATTTGCCTGGAATGCGAAGATTCCCTGACTTACACCAAATGCCGCATATGGTTTAAAAGTCCAAGCATCGTCTGCAAATGCCGCAACATCTCTGAAATATTGCTGAGCACCAAGTGCCCCGAGGCCATTTTTTGCGGTGGGGAAAAACACCTCGAAACCGGTCGTGAGAACGGCATTATCCAGGTTGAGTACGACAAATTTTGTGCCAATACTTAAGTTACCGAAGTCATAATCACTCTCATTATCTGGTCCAAAATCTGTTACGCCTGCAAATGGGAACTTTGCGTAGACTCCAAAAAGATTCTGGTAAATGTTAATATCCCCTCTATATGAGTTCATTATCAGCCACCCGTCGTCATCTGTATCTATAAACTCAATATTCGCTCGGAGGCCAGTAATAGAATAGGGATGTTCAAGGAAGAAGGAGTAGGGTATTTGTGCTCCCGCGGCATTAACTTCTTTTGTTGAACTGAAAAAAACAGCGAGGATAATCAGGGGAAAAAGAGCCAAGCTCATTAAAATAGTTTTCCAGTCATACCATCTCATTCGAAACTACCTCCTTTAAGATAGAGTCGTTACTTAAATGAATTACACGCAAATCTTAAAGCTCATTCTAAATTATCTGGAAAAATATTTCAAGTACTTTCTTAGTTTATTGTTGAAATTAACTGAATTGGTTATGATTGAATTGTTAGATGAAATATCAAATTAGAGGCCTATATGTCATTACCGACGAAAAGCTTATCCCGAGGAAAAGACTCGTTGAGACTGTCGAAAAGGCAATAACGGGGGGTGCCAAGGTAGTTCAACTCAGGGAAAAAGAATCATCAAGCGAAGAGATTCTGAGGCTTGCTGAAGAGCTGATTAAGCTCACGAGGAGATATAATGTGCCGTTGATAATCAATGATTATCTTGAGATTGCAAGAGATATTGGTGCAGAGGGGGTTCATCTCGGCCAGAATGACGCCTCCATCGCCGAAGCCAGGAGCGTACTTGGGGACAGGGCGATTATTGGGGTTTCATGCTATAGCAGTATAGAAAGGGGGATAGATGCTCATAGAGAAGGTGCAGATTATTTGGCCTTCGGAACACCGTTCTTAACCCCGACCAAGCCGGGCAGGCAGCCTACTTCATTTCAAATATTGAGGGAGGCAAAGAGGGTTATCCCCAAAATCCCGATTTTTGCGATCGGAGGAATAACACCTCAAAATGTAGCCTCGGTTCTAGAAACAGGCGTAGACGGAATTGCGGTTATAACTAGTGTTTTTGGTTCGTCCGATCCCGAGAAGGTTTCGCGACAGCTCAGCGCTTTTTTTCAAACATAATAACTAGATAAAATAGGACAAGAAGCAAGACATGAAGGCCAGCTTTGGACCAGGAGGCGTCAGGGTTTTTTATTGTTTAGTAATTTAGTGAAATTTCTCTTTCTTCTCTTATGCTTAACCCTTTCTGCGAGTGCGTGAGTCACTATAGGAAGAGCTATTGTAGCATCACAATAGCATTGAACCAATCCTCCATCCGGTAATTCCTTACCCCAGGAGACCGCCTCTTCAAACGTGCATCCCGATAAACCGCCCCATTGAGGTGAATCGGTCGTAATCTGTATGGCATATTTGTGTGGGTAATATGTCTCGGCTTTTCCCGTTTTTTTCCTGTTAAATCCGTGGTCTCTGTTCGGTATTTTTCTATCCTCGTAGAGAAGATCGCTGGTCACAGCAAAAAGTTGAATGAAATCCTTTGGTACTCCACCGCCGATATAGATTACTCCGGTATCTTTTACATGCCCCCCCAAGCTCATGAATTCTATATAATCTTTTACTGCGTCGATCGTCAAAGTGAAACCCTTGCTCTTGGCTATAAGCGCCGCATCACCATAAGGGCTGTCGGCTATGGCTGGGCAAAAAATTGGGACTCCGTTTTCAGCAGCTAGGGTTACAATACTCCTGATGCCTTTTTCTCCCAGCCATTTCCCAAAAAGGTTTAAAAACTCCCTCGAAGAATATTTATAGTTTTCATCGACGGTTAGGATAAATTCCGCGATTAGCTCTGTCATCTTCAGATAATCAGATTCATCGCCGTATACGTCGTAGTACCTATTGAAGCCTTCCCTGAACAGTTCCTCATTATCTGCTAAATGGGTTCCTTGCCAATAGCCCAATCCCATGGCGTCAATTATGTCTTCTGAGATGTTTGCCCCAGTTGGAACGAGTATATCAATGTAATTGTTCTCTATCAGCCAATTGATTATTTTCCACTGGCCCGTTGTGGATAAAGAACCAGCATAACCAAATAGAATAGTTGTGTCGCGATCCATTAACATTTCTTCCATTACTTCCACTACATTAGCCAGGTTCCTGCCCTGAAAACCGGTCTGGGACATCTCCGAAAGCAATTGAGAAATTGTCTTCTTGCTTTTTACTTCTATGGCTTTAACTTTTCTTGTGAAAAGTTTATTATCTTTTGGTAATTTATTTTCTTTAAACAACGTTAAGCCTCCATTCGAGTTGGAGTGGAGTAGTTATTTTATAGGGAAATTAAAACGCTACTTCGTTAAATATCTGCTTTAAGTGAATTAGTTCTATCGATCTCTAATATGCGCTTCCAGACTGATTCAAAATACCATAAAGAAATCAAAGGTCAACAAAGGTAATAATTTCTTTTTTATTGAATGATATGGTTAGATGACCACATTAACAAGTTTTTTGGGCACCACAATAACCTTCTTGATTTCCCTTCCAGCGATGTAGTTTCTCACCTTTTCATCTGATAAGGCGGCTTGTTCGATTTCTTCCTGTGTTGAATCTGAATCCATCAAGACCTGGCTTCTTACTTTCCCATTTACCTGAATTACGATCGTGATAGACGCACCTTCGACGAGTTGTTTATTCCATTGCAACCATGGTTTTACGACGAGTGTCTCTTCGTAGCCGATTAGTTCCCATAGCTCTTCCGCAATGTGAGGAGCCATGGGGTATAGAAGCCTGACAAGAGATTCAACCGATTCCGCTAGAACGGGCAGGTCATCTTTTTCTTCGGAATTAAATCTAGAAGTAGCATTTAATAGTTCCATTATCGCGGCAATAGCTGTGTTAAATTGAAATCTCTCCAAATCTTCCGTTACTTTTTTAATTGTCTTATGAACCTTGAGATGTAATTCCCTTGCGGATTTGGTGATTTTATCTAAATCCGGTTCCTTGTCTCTAATTCCCCTTGCTTCAGGAAGCGCAGTTTGAACGAGATTCCACAAGCGGTTTAAAAATCGATATGCCCCCTCGATCCCCTCGTCGCTCCAGTCGAGGTCCCTTTGAACTGGCGATGCAAAAAGCATGAAAACCCGGACAGTATCGGCTCCAAATTTTTCGATCATGTCATCCGGGTCGACTATATTGCCAAAAGACTTCGACATTTTGGCCCCATCTTTTAAAACCATTCCTTGAGTAAGGAGATGAGAGAATGGTTCATCCAAATTGCACATTCCCATGTCTCTCAAGACCTTTGTGAAGAACCTTGCGTATAAAAGGTGCAGGATTGCGTGTTCAATGCCACCTATATACCGATCAACGGGAAGCCAGTAGGCGACCTTTTCTCCATCGAACATTCCTTGGTCAAAGTCCGGGGAAGCATACCTCAGAAAATACCATGAGGATTCGACAAAGGTGTCCATGGTATCCGTCTCTCGCTTGGCGTCTTTTCCGCACTTGGGACATCTTGTGTTGACAAAACTATCTAGTTTCGCGAGCGGAGAACCGCCCTTTCCTGTGAATTCTATATCAAGAGGTAGTTCTACGGGAAGCTCTTCATCGGGAACAGGAACAGCCCCGCATGAGCCGCAATAAACAACGGGAATCGGAGCTCCCCAGTATCTCTGACGTGAAATGCCCCAATCCTTTAGTTTGTAATTGACTTGTTTTCTGCCAATTCCTTTATTTTCTATATGTCTTATAATTTCCTCTTTTCCCCTCTCCGACGGCAGTCCGGAGAATTCGCCTGAGTTAACCATGACTCCGGGATCTTCGTATGCTCTTTCCAATTTCTCTTTCGTCTGTAAGGGCAATTCATGAATTGCCCCTACTTTATCCTCTGGCCTGATAACCACCTTTATTGGTAAACTGTATTCTTTAGCAAATTCAAAATCCCTCTGGTCGTGGGCGGGTACGCACATAATTATTCCGGTTCCGTATTCAATGAGAACAAAATTTGCTATAAAAATTGGAATACGTTCCCCTGTCAGGGGGTTCATGCAGTATGTGCCGGTAAAGATCCCTTCTTTTTTAGCACCCTCTGAAATCCTTTCGAGGCTTGTCTGCTTCACAGTCCTTTTTATGAACTCAAGGGCTTGTTTTTCGTTTGGTTTTCCTCTGGCTAATTTTTCGGATAACGAATGCTCCGGGGCAATACTCATGAAGGTAACCCCGAACAGTGTGTCGGGACGGGTCGTGAAAATCCTTAAAAATCTCTCATCGTCGATTGGTTCTTCGAGTGGGAAATCTACTTCCACGCCGACGCTTTTTCCGATCCAGTTCCTCTGCATGGCAATGACCTTATCCGGCCAACCATCTTTTAGATTTTCACCCGACGCAAGGAGTTCTTCTGCATAATCAGTCGTTTTAAAAAACCAGCCATCCATCTCTTTTGACTGGACCTGAGATTTACATCTCCAGCAGATTCCGTCCTCCACCTGCTCGTTCGCGAGGACGGTCTCACATGATGGACACCAGTTTACTAGCGATTTCTTTTTATATGCCAGCCCACGTTTAAGCATCCTCGTAAAAACCATCTGCTCCCACTTGTAATAGGACGGCTCACATGTGGCGAATTCCCTTTTCCAGTCATAGCTGAAGCCAAGTCTTTTGAGCTGGCCTCTCATCTGCTCTATGTTATCGGATGTCCATTTAGCCGGATGTACCCCATGCTGTATCGCTGCGTTTTCGGCTGGTAGGCCGAATGCATCCCATCCGATGGGATGCAAAACATTGAACCCTTTGGATCTATTATATCGTGCTATTACATCTCCAATTGTGTAGTTCCTGACGTGTCCCATGTGGATTCTGCCAGAAGGGTAGGGGAACATTTCCAGTACGTAGGACTTCTCTCTTTGCGGATCTTCTGATACTTCATATAATTTCTTAGCTTCCCAAAGGTTCTGCCACTTTTCTTCTATTTTTTGAGGATGGTAGTTTTTCTTCATGATTGAAAATGGGTCACTAAAAATTTGGTGTCATTGTGAGCACTAGCGAAGCAATGTTTGGCCGAACCTATGGAGTAGGGTATGGAAGTTATCCGTTGTTTATGATTTTTGCAAATTCCGGAACGTTCACTCTTTAAGGCGATCGCAAGTGACATTTTTATAATTTTATTGAACATTCCAGCGGTATGCTATATTTTAATTAAGCGAATATTATGAATCAAATCGGTTCGGTAACAGAGTTAACACAGATACTGGAGGACCTCAGAAAATATGTAGAATACCAAAGGGCTCTGGGTCTCGAGTATTTAGTCCCGAAGACAAAAAAGGTAGATGTGAAAAACGCAGCAATTAAAGAAGATGAAATGAGAACAAAACAACCCGTGAAGACGACGATTGACGCAAGTCCCCAGTTGAATATTTTTGATTCTGCTTCCAAGAAGCAAACCCTTGAAGAGATCAAGGAAGAGATCGGAGATTGCACCAGGTGTAAACTTAATGAGGGTAGAACAAATATTGTGTTTGGAGAAGGGAATCCGAAGGCACGGCTGGTATTTGTTGGCGAGGGTCCGGGGAGGGACGAAGATATTCAGGGACAGCCCTTTGTTGGTAGGGCGGGACAGCTACTTACGAAAATAATCACTGCTATGGGACTTAAGCGTTCCGATGTTTATATATGTAATGTAGTAAAATGCCGCCCGCCTGGTAACAGAACTCCGGAGCAAGATGAGATCGCGACTTGCCGGCAGTTTTTATTCAAGCAGCTGAGGGCCATTAATCCGGCGGTGGTTGTATGTCTTGGGAGCGTTGCCGCTCAATCGGTTTTAAATACTAAGGCAAAGCTCGGTGAGCTGCGAGGGAATTTTCATACTTATGGACATGCAAGACTTATGGTCACGTACCATCCCGCAGCGCTATTGAGAAATCCCGGATTTAAAAAACCACTCTGGGAAGATATGCAACTTGTGATGAAGGAGCTTGGGATTTCAAAATCGGGCGATTAGCTCAGCGGATAGAGTACTGGCCTCCGAAGCCAGAGGTCGGGGGTTCGAATCCCCCATCGCCCGCCATATTCTTTCGGTGTCGGATTTAGGGAAGACAATCCTTTTGATTGCCAGTTAAAAGAAATTATTAAAGGCGATTGAGGTAGAGAAGAAGTCTGTCCCGAAGAAAAATGGGCTAAAGAAGGGGTTTAGCAAAAACGGATCTATAAATGGCGTCAATATTGTAAATTGGGGGAAAACCGGAATGAAAACAATCGGTACCGCAGGAACAAAGAAAGGCTGAAAACCGAAGAACGGAGACGGGAAAATCGGTTGAAATATAAAAGGATTATTCACAAAGAAAAAGCTTGAAAGAGGGAAGAATGGCCGGAAAAAGAAAAATGAGTTGCCAAAGAAAAATGGATCGACTGGAAAGAAGTGACCGTGATGAAAATGACCATGACGAAAGTGTTGGGGACCAGTGTCGGCGAAGCCCTTATTATGATGGAAGCCTTTAGTGTGCTTGCCATTGTGAGTATTTCTTCTTTCATGATCTCCCCCAATCGCAAAGCCCCGGCGTTGACCTGGGAAATCGGCGGTCTTTTCCATGACAAGATTTGCAGTTTTATCCGGGCTTGTAAAGGACGCTTTTCTGAAACGAGACTCAGAAATTCTAAGATTTTTGGTTCTTTCTGACAAGCCCGATACCGACCTACGATTTTTACCGTCCACCAGAGTTATTGCTTTCGCTGCTTCGGGGATTGAATTTATGTCGTTTGTATAGTGTCTAATGCCATTATGTCTATCAACCCAATGAACTATATCCCTATTCCCAGCAGAAACTGTTGATATTTCGTTGAAAGGTTTGATGGCCCCTTCTTTTCCGGTTAGCGTGCGTTTGTGATTCCCATTTCGATTTGAGTTCAATCTCTTAGATATCAAGGACGCCCTTTTATCGATGATAAGGGGATTTTTTAGTCCCCTGGAGATATTGCTGATTTTATTAGAAGAGGGGTAATTTCTTCCTGTCTTCGTCGGTGATGTATCCTTTTGAGATCCAGATCTGACTTTGTTTAGCCTTCCAGAGTCAAAACCCGTAGAGCCCTTATTGACCGGTGCCATAGCATTTTTTCTGGACGCAGAAATTAATTGAAATTGTGGAGCTGAAATGCTTTTACCCAGAGTGGATCTTGTGAGGTTCGAGCTGGAACTGAATGAACCTCCGGCCCTCGAAGTATTCTGTCCAAAACCTCTTTGGCTAAAACGAGAATTAGCCATTCCATTACCGATCCCTGCGCTCTTTCCTCGAAAGCTCGAGGTTGAGCCAGCTCGATTGAATCCAGGTCGGAAATTTGAGACCGTTCCCTGTCTTCCCGAACCGGTTGTCCCGACTCTAGCCCCTCTAATTCCTCCGCTAATTCCCCGGCCCGCAAAACCTCCCGATCTGATGCTTTGGGCGTGTAGCGGATAAGCCGGCGAGAACAAAACTAAGAGTGTGATTATTATTTCTAGAGTTCCCCTCATACTAGTGTACCCCAGTCAGGCCTCATTACTCTTATAGTATACATAGCCATCAATACATATAAAACCCAAAAGCTTTAAAAAACCTGGACAATTTCAAGTGATACTGGAATGAAGTAAATGAAATTTGCTCTTTAAAACCCATTTATTTGGTACCTATAACATTTGTATATATTAACTTTGCTCAAAGAGATTTGTTTCATCATTGAACTGCTAGGACACGCTTTTATTGATCTTCGTAAAATTTTCGCCTATGTCTTCCACACGCTTCTTAGACTGCAGAAGTTTTGCTTCCTGTGTTTTATAAAAGTTCTTTAGGGGAATCAGCGAATCCAGGATCTGCATTTTTATACTGTCGAGGTCTCGTTCAAGCTGTGAGCTCATGCTTGAGGTTAATTCGGCAATCAACGTGTCTACCTTGACGCTAAACTCCTTCATAGCGTTCCTTCGCTTTCTGGGAAGTATTGCAAAAGCCGTAGCAACTACCGCAATTGTTGCTATTATTCCCGTTATGTCGACGATTATGGATGAGAATGCTGAGATAACCGCCGCACCGATGGCGAGGGATCCTACCTGAACTCCTAAGACCGATGCGATCGCGGTTCTAGCGGAGTCGACGAGATTACCTCCCAGCAACGCAGGGTCGATCTGCTGTCGTCTTTTGTCGATTTCCGTCCTGACGGTGTCTATGAGAAGAGATCTGTCGTAGCCGAAGCCCGTGTGAAGCTTTGTTGATTCTGGTTGGATGGAGTCGCGATAAAACTCAAGTGAGGTATCCATCATCGTCCTTGCGGATCGCTCTGTCCAGCTGACCATAGCATCAAGATCTTTTTCCAACTCCTTTACGGTCTGAAGTGAGACTCTGGACTCAAACTCCTTTGCGATTTTTTCCTTTCTGAATAGCTTAAGCACATTCTCAAATCGGATTAGATCGTCGATAAACTCTATACCCCTTGTTTTAAATTCAAGGAGCCTTGTCTTGATCCTCTCCGTGAACTGATTTGAGTTATAGAAGATCTCTTCCTTCATTCCTGTTAATCTATTTTCGAACTCCCCGAGCTTTACCATATCGATAGATATCTTTTGAATGTTGTCATCAATCGCTTTTATTGTTTCGGTGCAAAGGCTAATAGCAAATTCGGAAGATCCCTTTATTTTCATCCTGATCCGTTCCTCTTCTCCCAGAGTCTTGAACATATAGTCTTCAACCTTATTTATCCCGCTCCTTCTATAGAGTTCCTCATCGGACGAGGTTCTTGCATTATTCGCAAACTTCGCAGAAATGGGTATCAGAAACGGTTTTATCTTGAATATTCTCTGTAGTTCGCCTTCTGTATGCTGTATCAGCTCATTAAGTTCGCTCTGGTCATCTACTATATCAATCTTATTCAGGAGGAAGACTATATTTTTAAGCCAGTCTTCTTTGATAAATCTAATGAGCTTCGCTTCGCTTCCTGTTACGGCTCTTTCTGCTCCGATTGTAAAAAAAACTATGTCGGCGTTAGGTATGAAGTCCTGGGTTATCTTTTCATGCTGTTCGATCGTGACGTTTGTTCCGGGAGTGTCTACGATGAAAAAACCTTTAAGCCTTTCTTCGTTGATTGAAATATAATGGTAGTCATTATAGTTTGATTCCTCGTCTGTTTCACCGTATTTGATGATGGTTATTTCATCCGTAGTAGGAGTGATCCCTTCCGGAAGGATGTTTCTACCCAGCAGCGCGTTTATTATTGTCGATTTCCCGGTGCTGAACTCACCGATGAAAACTACTGAGAAGAGGTTTTCAAGATTGTCGCGGGCGCTGTTTAATTTTCTTTCGAGTTTTTCGTTTGATGTCGATTTTATTTCCGGGACAAGGGATTCCAGCAGAGCCTTTTCCTCTAATATAATCTCAGAGTATTTCTTATCAATTAAATTCATATTTTGTTCTAAAATTTTTTGAGTCAATAATTATAACTAATGTCACTAGTAAAGGGTATTTGAATACTTCGTTTCAGGCGGGATTCCATCAGTAAACAATAAGAATGTTGCGAATAATAATAAATGGCATTAAACTATCTTATTAGGAAAACAGATCGTAGCAAATATATCGATTAGGAATAGCACTTCAATCGGTTATATGACCCTCTTTGGATATGCTGAATACCGGGGTCTGATGACTCAAAAGGGTGGCCTAAGAGCTTATTGAAATAATGAACAGGTTAGCCTTTATCTTTTTAAGTGGAATTATAGTAGTCATAATCGTGTTGTTTTCATCAGAGCTATTTACTAATGTAACAAAACTTCACGCGACGGAATCGAAAAAAATGGGAAAGCCAAATCGGCTCATAAATGAAAAGAGCCCGTACTTACTTCAGCATGCAGATAATCCTGTGGATTGGTATCCTTGGGGCGACGAGGCCTTTGAAAAGGCTCGTAAAGAGGATAAGCCAATTCTCCTTTCAATTGGGTACTCAACATGCCATTGGTGTCATGTCATGGAGCACGAATCGTTTGAGGATCCCGAGGTTGCAAGGCTCATGAACGAGACTTTTGTTTCAATAAAGGTAGATCGGGAAGAAAGACCTGATATAGATAACATCTATATGACGGTATGTCAGATGATATCGAGGGGTAATTGCGGATGGCCACTAAACATCATAATGACACCAGACAATAAGCCCTTCTTCGCCGCGACATACATCCCAAAGGAAGCGCGCTTTGGCCGCGCCGGAATGCTCGATCTGATCCCGCGCGTAAAGGAGCTCTGGACTACGCAGAGGGATGAGGTGACGAAGTCGGCTAACCAAATAACCTCTGCTCTTCAGCAGGGATTAGGGAGTTCAGTGCAGCTTAAGGGTGAAGAACTTGACGAATCTTCGTTAGAGAATGCATATGATCAGCTTGCAGGAAACTTTGATTCAACTAACGGGGGAATGGGGACGGCGCCTAAGTTTCCAACTCCACATAATTATCTTTTCCTGCTTCGCTACTGGAAGCGAAGCGGCAATGAAAATGCTTTAGCCATGGTAGAAAAGACCCTTCAATCGATGCGACTTGGTGGTATATACGATCATGTCGGATTTGGATTTCATCGTTATTCCACGGACCCAAACTGGTTTGTTCCGCACTTTGAAAAGATGCTTTACGATCAGGCGATGCTGGCCATGGCATATATTGAGGCTTATCAAGCAACCGGCAAAAAGGATTATGAGCAGACCGCTCGCGAAATATTCAGTTATGTACTCAGGGACATGACTGATGCTGGCGGTGGCTTCTATTCGGCCGAGGATGCCGATAGCGAGGGAGAAGAAGGTAAATTTTATCTCTGGAATGAAAGAGAGATTAGACAAGTATTGGGTAAAGATGATGCCGAACTGTTCATAAAGGTTTTCAATGTAGACGAAGCGGGCAATTTCGGTGAGGAGGCAACCGGAAGGAAGACTGGAGACAACATCCTGCATCTAAAAAAGCCTGTAGCTGAAATTGCCCTGTCTCTCAATATTTCTGAAGAGAAACTAAATAGCAAAATTCAATCGGCAAGAGAAAAGCTGTTTACGGTCAGAGAGAAAAGGGTTCATCCTCATAAAGACGATAAGGTACTGACCGATTGGAATGGGTTGATGATCGCCGCCCTCGCTAAAGGAGCACAGGCGTTTAATGAGCCAGAGTATTCGGTCGCAGCTGGTCGTGCGGTAGATTTTATACTTAAAAATCTCCGAGATAAGAATGGTAACTTACTTCATCGCTACAGAGATGGAGAATCTGGTATAAGGGCAAACCTTACTGATTATGCATTTTTGGTCTGGGGACTGACGGAGCTTTACGAAGCTACCTTTGATGTTAACTATCTTAAGACAGCCTTAGAGATGAACAGTGAATTGATCAAAAATTTCTGGGATGAGGCTAATGGAGGGTTTTACTTTACCCCAAACGATGTCGAAGAACTTATTGTCCGTCAGAAGGAAATAAATGACGGTGCAATGCCTTCAGGCAATTCTGTCGCAATGCTTAACCTCATAAGACTGGGAAGGATAACCGCCAATTCGGACCTGGAACGCAAAGCCGCAAAAATAGGTGAAGTTTTTTCAAAAGTTATCAAGAAGTATCCGTCGGCTTTTACTCAACTCTTGGTCGCCTTGGATTTCGGGATAGGCCCTTCTTACGAAGTTGTGATTGCAGGTGATTCCAAGGCAGACGATACAGGTGTTATGCTGGAAGCGCTGCGGAAGCAATTCTTACCCAATAAGGTTGTGCTATTTCGCGCAAGTGAGAACAGCGCATCCGACATAAGCCTCTTTGCCGAATATGCAAAAAATCACACGAGCCTCAATGGAAAAGCAACTGCCTACGTGTGTCTAAACTATGAATGTCAACTTCCAACAACTGATGTGGGGAAGATGTTGGAACTATTAAACGTAAAAAAAACCCGAGCGCAAAAGGCTTCATAAATTCTTCTACTTTTGTCCTAAATGCAGGGGAAGCTTTCCTTCGACCCTTCGTCACGCTCAGGGCTAAGGACAGGTTAGGCTTCCATTCCTTATGTTTTATCCATGCGGGGTCGGAAAACCTCCCCTATCGTTATTGATGAAGGTCCTTTATTATGGATAGTCGGGAAATTCTTGACCTGATAGATTTCCATCTTATTGATTTTATGGAGGGCTGAAGTCCTCCGCTACATCTCTAATTAACCGACATTCGATTTTCTAACGAATAATTTGTGTAGTGGTAGGGAACGCATATATGCGTTCCCCGCAAATTATTGTTAGTTTATGGTCTTTTTTTCCACATGTAAGGTAAGAAGATCTTCCTTCCTTGTAGCTTGATGCAGCGAATTATCAGGTTATATTTGTAATTATTTTATAGGTTGTGTTAAAATTATTTAAAGGAGGATAATATGCAATGTCTAAAAAGGGAGGAAGAAAAATAAAAGACCTCGTCGATCTGCTTGAAGATCCGGAGAGTTCTACCTATGTGGGTGGAGACTATGAAGATATCATGGAAATGCTTGAAAAAGAATTATCTGCGTCAGACGACGAAGATCAAGAAAATCTGGAAGAATAACCCTCTAAATTCTTAATCACATCTTGCTTTAAATAAACCATAAGGACAGAAATCGCAGCAGGTGTTATACCTGAAATTCTGCTTGCTTGCCCCAGAGAGGATGGCCGGATTTTCGAGAGTTTCTGAACAATCTCATTGGAAAGCCCTGGTATGGTTTGATAGGAAAAGTCCTTTGGAATATGAATCTGTTCGATCCTCTTGAATTTTTCCACCTGTTCGAACTGCCTCTTTATGTAGCCTTCGTATTTAATCTCCATACATATCTGTGCCGTTAGATCGCTGTCTATAAAGTTACTTGAGAGAGGGTCTATTAAACTGAGTTCTCTGTAGGTAATTTCCGGTCGTCTAAGTAACTCTTTTAACGTATGCGGTTTTTTCAAAGGAGAAGATCCAATCTGTGTAAGGAGGTCATTGACCTGATTGTTTGGAAAGACTTTTGTTTTTTCCAACCTGCTGAGTTCATTTTCGATCTTCTCTTTTTTCTCGATGAACTTATCGTACGCTTTATTCCTGACCAGACCGATGCGATGACCCTTTTCCCTAAGCCTTAAATCTGCGTTATCTTCTCTCAGGATTAGACGATACTCAGCTCGTGAAGTAAACATTCTGTATGGCTCGTCAACACCTTTTGTAACAAGATCGTCTATTAAGATCCCGATGTAACCCTCCGATCGATCTATAATTAAAGGTTCTTCTCCTTTTACAAGAAGGGCTGCGTTTATACCGGCGATAAGACCCTGAGATGCTGCTTCTTCATAACCCGTTGTCCCGTTTATTTGTCCCGCAAAGAACAAATTTGAGACGTGCTTTGATTCGAGAATGTTATTTAGCTGTGTCGGGTCTAAGAAGTCATATTCCACTGCGTAACCGGGTCGCATTATCTCTACTTCTTCGAGGCCTCTAATGGTTCGAACGATTTGGTATTGAACGTCCAACGGTAGGCTGGTGGAGATGCCGTTTGGATAAATTTCATAGGTATTTATTCCCTCTGGCTCAAGGAATATTTGATGTCGGTCCTTGTCGGCAAACTTTACGACCTTATCCTCTATAGAGGGGCAATATCTGGGACCGACTCCTTTAATATCTCCTGAATACAGAGGTGACTTGTGGAGGTTTCTTCTAATCACATCATGGGTCTTTTCGTTGGTATAGGTTATGTAGCACGGGAGCTGTCTCCTGTCGTTGATATCGCTAGAGGATGAAAACGGGACCGGATCTTTATCGCCCGGTTGAACCTCTAGAATTTCCCAATTAATTGTCCTTCCGTCGAATCTAGGAGGTGTCCCAGTTTTTAACCTTCCCATTTTGAATCCAAGGCTCTCAAAAGATTCGGTTATCCCTAGCGCGGCAGCCTCGCCGGCACGACCTGCAGATATCTTGGTAAGCCCTATGTGAATCAGTCCGTTCGGAAATGTTCCGGGAGTGACTACCACGGCATCTGCGAAAAAATTCTCGCCGAGATTTGTTTTGACCCCTAACACCCTTCCACGCTTGGCAAGAAATCCTTCCACCATTCTCTGCTTTATATCTATATTCCTTTCGGATTCTAGGGCATTCCTCATGTATGTTTTATAAGCTTGCCTGTCCGCTTGAATTCTAGTTGCTTGGACTGCCGGGCCCTTTTTTGTATTCAGCCTTCTAAATTGAATGGCTGTTGCGTCGGCCGCCTTTCCCATTTCGCCTCCAAGGGCGTCAATCTCCTTTACAAGATGGCCTTTTCCAACACCCCCAATAGAAGGGTTACATGACATCAGGCCTATCGTGTCGATATTCGCTGTGAGTACAAGTGTCCTGCAACCAATTCTGGCGGAGGCCAGCGCGGCCTCACAGCCTGCGTGTCCTGCTCCTATGACTATTATCTGATGTGATTTTCGATATGAAGGTCTCATAATCTTAATCCATAGCTACCAATTACGGATTGATGAATTTTAAATATTCATTAGTATCCCGTCAATTGCTTTTTAATTTTAGCGATATTCTGAATCAGGGAAATGCTACGTCATAGTCGCTAGGGATTGCTATAGAGATAGGGAATTTACTTAAATTTAATTTCATTAGGTATCCTAGTGTTTTATCCGGATTTGCATCTTTGATTAAAATCCTTAACTGGCCAGTGGTTTATGCTTTCAATATGATGGTTATTCTTATAAAGATTTAGATTTCTATTCAGTCGAAAAATTTTCAAAAAAAAAATGGAAACGCCTAATAGATTATACATTGAGAGACACATAAAGGATCATCCCCTTACAAAGAAGATAATCTCGAGGCTGCCTTTCGTGCCGGTAGAGTTTGTGGATAATTATAAAGGTATTGGAGAGGGGAAACCTTTTCCCATACGGGCTATCGAGGATAAAAATTCATTGGCTTTAGCCGAGAAAAAGGGAGAAGTTCTTAAGAACATAGGAAGAATGGAAAGTGGCCAGTACTACCTATTTCATGAGATAGATTGTAAATATGATTGCGAATATTGTTACCTGCAGTATTATTTCCAAACCAAAGTGCCGGTAATTTTTGTAAATAGGGATGATGTTCTCTTAAAGATGGAGGAAATTTTAAAAAGTCATCCCCGTCCTTACTTCCACGTCGGCGAAGTTTGTGATGCGCTCGCTTTTGATCCGCTAACGGATTTTTCACTGAGAATCTCAGACCTTTTTTCGAAATACAAAAATGGTGTGATTGAATTTCGAACCAAGAGTACAAATGTCCAGAACCTTCTATTATTGAAATACCATCCAAAAAATATGATTCCATCGTGGACGCTAAGTCCCGAAAGGGTTGTGAATGCCATAGAGCATACAACTCCTTCGCTCAGGGAAAGGCTGGATGCGGCGAGAAGATGCCAGAATGCGGGTTATGAGGTCGGTGTAAGATTAGACCCCATAATAATATATGAAGGATGGGAAGAGGATTACCGCGGTATGGTCGAAGAGATATTGGTTAAACTTGATCCCGGAAGAATTGATTATATTTCGCTTGGAACTATCAAACTCCATAAATTGCTGATCGATTTAATAAGAAGGCGTTTTCCAGATAGCCCTACGGTAACTGCAGAGTTATTCCCGGGTGTCGATGGCAAGTATAGATACCTGAAGTTTCAAAGGGTAGATGTATATCGTAAAATCGCATTATGGGTAAGGGGATTGGATGAAAATATACGTATGGATCTTTCAATTGAAACAGATGAGGTAAAGGAATTGGTTTTTAATTCATTTTGAATTTTAACCTTGGGTATTAATGTACGGGAGCGTATCCGACGATTATATCTCTATTATTTATCATGATTCCATAGGGTGTTAGAAAGACATCCTCTGAGGATTTATCTCGTTTTATCAACTCTGCTCTTGAAAGATTATTCACTATTTCCTCAGTTTCAAGTTCGTCAAAACCAATGCCTTCCCCTATTTCATACATATTGAGCCCCTGATTCTGATCAGCTTTACTCAAAGCATATAGCTCGGAAAGAAATCGATCCCCTTTTGACTGAATACCCTCGACCGGTTCTTCTCCGTTGTCCCTTCTCACAACCTTTGTGGAGGGTTTTGCTGGTTTTAAAAGGTTAATCAAGAGAACTTGCCCTTTCCCCATCACATCGTAGGTGGAGTTTAGGACTAATCTCATAAATTTTAAATTATCATCGTATATATCTTGAATCTTATTCATATTCATCGCTATCAGTTCTCGGGCTGCTTCCTAACAATTTAATTTCTTCTGGCTAACCCTTAATTTCTCCGTATTGATCTTTATCATTACTAACCATAAATATAAGCATTTCGGACAATAAGTCAACAAATTACTTCGCATATGCACACAATATAGATATCGTATTTAGCCTTACTTATTAAGTTTTCAGAAGTTAATGAGATAGTTTAATAGCGTATGCGTACCACAGCCGGTCATTAATCGATGGAATTATCGGGATTTAATTGACCGAATTCCTTCCGACGTTACTCGTCTTGAAATACGAGGATGGATTACTCAGGTTAAGCAAACTTAACAATTACCTAACATTAAATTAATTTTCATTTAATTTTGGGGTGATACTATAGTTTCTAATAGTGAAGATTCAGTTGCCATCCTCCGCTTTTGCCATTGGCCCAGAGGATCTCGCCACCGATTCTCTGGGCATTTTTTTTGGAACAAGATATTAAAGAAAATACCTTTCTAATCGGGAGTGATAGTTATTCTCAATAGTAACGGATAGCGATCGAGGTCGAATTTTATTGTAGGTTCTTGAATACGTTGAAAAAAAAAGGCTTGACTTATATTTCTCGACTGATATATAATCAAATCTGGTTAAAAACACAAAGAGTAAATGAATCCATGAATTCATAAACTCATAGTAAAGAACTGGGAGTGGGCATAATATATAAGGAATTCTTTTGCCAATTTGGATGTATTGAGCGGTAAGCCTTAGATTTTAAATTAAATTTTTTAGGAGGTAGAGATGATGGGATTTAAGTTTATGGGAAGAGGGCGAGGTGAAAAGGGATATACCATTATCGAGCTGTTGATCGTAGCGGCGATAATCGGTATTCTCCTTGCCATAGCCATACCGAACCTTATTAAGGCGAGGATTTCGGCAAACGAGGCGAATGCCAGAAAGGCTATGCAGACCCTCAGGGATGCCGAGGGCGAGTTTTTCGAGCAGGACGCCGACAATAATGGCCAGAGGGATTACACAGATTTAATCGGTCAAGACCCTGTGGGTGGTGATGGTTCTCTACGGTGCCCTGACGACGGGACAGGCTTGGCTGCTGCTGCGTGCGCTGGTAATGAACAGGATGCCCTCGTTGACAATAGTTTTGTGGGAGCACGAGCAGCGGCGGATGGAACGGCGGCTGCTACCGCTGTCTGCGCTGATTCGAAAGCAGGTTATTGCGTAGGTTGGACTGAAGATACTGACGATAATCTTGATACGGCGAACTGGGTAAGGACAGGTAGTGACGCAATTCTGGAGGCGGATTTTGGCTGGGAAGCCTCACCTACTTCAGTACAGAAGAACGGGAGAAGGGATTTCGGGGTTTTTGGAGATGGCGTGATAAGGTGTACAACGTCTACCCAAGCCTCGGCAGCTCCAGGAGATTTTGAAACTTCACGCGATGGCAGTCAGGGGGGCGTTTCTTCGGGGGCATGTGATTAAAGCTAATTAGATGAAGGGTGGACCTGTTCAGCTCCACCCTTCAATTATTTTTTTTCCTTCCTTTATTTGTGGGACCGTACCCAGCCAGGGGGGGATGGCTAGGGTTTCCGTTCCATGGGAACCTCCTCAGGTTAAATCAATAATAAGATATGAAAGTAATTAGCAAAGTTGCTACACCGAAATTGCAATAAGGTTCCGACGATTCACTAAGATCATGATACTTCCGGATAGTTTTGAATATTTCTAATAGCTGTTTATAATCTGAGGCAGTATTTAATCTTTGAACAATGTTAAAGATAGATAATCTAGTAAAGGACTATACTTCAGGGTTCTTGCGGAAGAAGGTTCGAGTCCTGCAAGATGTGTCCTTCTCGGTTAATAAAGGAGAAATCTTCGGCTTCGTGGGACCGAATGGCGCGGGGAAGACCACCACATTTAAGGTTATACTCGGTTTCGTCTCTCTTACAGGCGGTAGGGTTGAGTTAATGGGTGAGCCCCTGGGAGATGTCAAAGTGAAGAGGCGGATAGGTTATCTGCCCGAAAATCCGTATTTCTACGATTACCTGACCGGTGAAGAGCTATTGCATTATATGGGAGAATTACATGGTGTAAACGGAGACAGGCTTTCCAGAAGGGTCGATGATCTGCTTGAAAAGGTAAAAATGACTCATGCGAGAAAGATCCAGCTTCGCAAGTATTCCAAAGGGATGTTGCAAAGGGTTGGAATTGCCCAAGCTCTGATAAATGATCCCGAATTCCTGATACTGGATGAGCCAATGAGTGGACTTGATCCGATCGGACAGCGAGAAATAAGGGAATTGATTCTGGAGCAAAAAGAACTGGGTAAGACCATTCTTATGAGTTCTCATATTCTTTCCGATGTAGAGGCGCTTTGCGAAAGGGTGGCGATTATTATTAACGGGAAGGTGGTGAAAAGCGGCGACCTCGGAAAGCTGTTTGAAGATATACATGCAATGTATGAGATGCTTTTAAGGTTAGATGACGAAAAGGTTCTCAATTACCTGAGTGATCTCAACGTAATCGTCGAAAAAAGGGCTGGTCTTATAGTCCTGAAATTTAACGAGGAAATTAAAGCAAGGGTGTTAGAGGCTATTTCTGGGTCTGGTGGAGACATTATAGCGCTACATCCGTTTAGAAAATCACTAGAGGGACTTTTTGTCGAAGAGGCTAAAAAGGATGGTCATGTTGAGGTTTGAATTAGACATGGTTTACTCGAGAATTAATCTTGGACTCAAAAGCCTATGCAGGAGCACCTTCTAGTCGATTAGAAGAATTCAGAATTAGTATTAAAATGCGAGATAATCAAATAAAGGTCAGGGAACATTCACCGACTTTGTAGATGCCTTTTTCGCGCCAGGGATGGCGCTCCTACTGGTTTATCAAGATGGCGAAATTGATTAAGAAATGAGTTACAAAAAAATAAACGGCTGTAATATACGATGAAATCGATCTGGAGCGTAGCTCGTATTACATTTACCGAGGCAATAAGGGATAGGATACTTTACAGCTTAATCCTGTTTGCCATCGTGATGATTTTAAGCTCTCTTATCTTTGCGAGCATATCTGCGGAGCAATATAACAAGATAGTCAAAGACCTGGGGCTTACAGTAATCTCCCTCATGGGAATTATCATTTCTGTGTTTCTCGGGATGGGGCTTGTCTATAAGGAGATTGAAAAGAAGACGGTATATAACATATTTTCCAAACCCGTTCGAAGATATGAGTTTATCCTCGGGAAATATCTTGGACTCTCCTTTACGATACTCGTGAATACCTTAGCAATGGCTCTCATTCTCACGCTCATTGTACTCTATATAGGATTTAAACACGGTGGGTTTATCACTTATTATTACGGCGGACTCTATTATTCACAGTTTTTTAAGGCTGTATATTTTGAGTATCTTGAATTTCTTGTTGTGATTGGTATCGCTTTGGTTTTTTCGAGCTTTACCACACCTGTAATGACTCTGCTTTTTACATTTTTCCTTTTTGCCATTGGCCGCTTTTCGAGCGATATACGGCTATTTGCCGAGCAGGTCAATAACCCAATCATAGGCCACCTTACACAGTTCATTTACAGGGTAATACCTAATCTTGAAAAATTTGATGTGAGAAGCGAGGCGGTTTACGGAGGTGATATAGGCTGGACACTTATATCGTATACCACGGCCTACGCATTAATCTATACTATTGTTCTTCTCATTCTTTCGATAGTAATATTTCAAAAAAGAGAATTCAAGTAAGATAATGACAGGCTCTTTCGGCAAGGGTTCAATTGCAGGGATAATCCTCGTAATTTTATTGATAGTCGCCTCTGTCCCTTTTCAGCGAAGAATTGATAACATAAGGGGAAAGTTCAGGTCTATTAAGGAGACCCTGTATTTTTCTTCTTCGGCCCTCAGAAGAATCTCAATGGGTTATGATGATTTATTGGCGGACATTTATTGGTTGAGGGCGCTTCAATATTTTGGTGGATCGAGATTTGACGAAACAGATCCGGCTCTGCTTTATAAATACTTTGACATTCTGACAGATCTGGATCCGAAATTTGTGAACGCATACAGATATGGAGGAACATTCCTTGCAGAGCCTCCGCCATTTGGACTGGGAGATGTGACAAATGGTATGAAGCTCTTTAACAAAGGGAGAATAAACAATCCCGACAATTTTCGAATACCCCTTGAGCAGGGTTTTTTTTATTATCTAAATCTCAAAGACTATAAAAAGGCTTATGAGCTCTTTAAGGAGGCATCGGATAAACCGGGGCTTTCAGACCTTAGACGCGCATACCTCAAGGGGATGGCCGCTTCTGCCATCAAGAAGGGGGGAAATAGAGACCTTTCAAGGCAGATCTGGGAATACATCTATGAAGATACCCCCGACGAAGGTCGAAAAAACTTTGCCTTATTGAATATAAAGGAGCTGGACACAATGGATATGGAAGACGCTCTGACCGGGGCATTAGGAGAGTATCTAAATCAGTACAAAAAATTTCCGTCCAGTCTTGAGGAACTTAAGAATACGGGAATAATGGAAGAGATACCTAAGGAACCTCTTGGTGGGGACTTTGTAATAGTTAAAAAACTCAAAGAGGTCAAAAGCACTACCTTCATAAATCAGAAACTCCGGACGAATCCTGCTTACCTATCTTCTAAGGCTTATAAATTTAAGAAATTTTTTGGAAGATTTCCTGAAGATCTGGGCGAACTAAGGACATTTATAGAAGAACAAACAACTGGAGAATTTCCGCCTCATCCGTTGGGTGACGAATATACTTACAACCCTGAAACCGGCATCGTAAGGGCTAAGTAATCATTCCTGCCCTCACTTAAATTCCCCAATTCGGCACCGATGTAGTAATATATTGTACTCCTTGAAATGAACTTCAAAATTGAGGGCTTAAAAAAACTGGATGCTATTTTGGGCAGGCCGGCAGGTTTTCTCGCAAGGGCTTTTATAAAACCGAGGCCGGGAGAAACTAATCAGACACAGAATTTCTCAGTTACCACAGAATCAGAAAAAAAGCTAAAGATACTTGTCATAAGACCGGGTGGGATCGGTGATGCAGCCCTTCTATATCCCCTACTAAATGCTTTAAAATGGCATTTCAATAATTCTGAAATAGACGTACTTGCTGAAAAGAGGAATTCGGGAATTTTCATCGGTTGTCCTTATGTAAGTGAAGTATTCTTGTATGACTCAGGACTTTTTTTTGCACTTTATAAAACTCTTAAGAGGAATTATGACATAGTCATCGACTCGGAACAGTGGCATAGGCTGTCTGCCGTTTTTGCTTACTTAACGAGGGCACCGATAAGGGTTGGGTTTGGTACCAACGACAGATCTGAACTCTTTACACACGCAGTTCCGTACAGCCATGATCAATATGAGGTCTTTAGCTTTCTGAATTTAGCTTCAACAATTACCGGAGATAGTCACGAATTTAATAATATGTCACCATTTATACCGATAGGGGGAAAGCTAATATTGAAGTTTAGTCCTCAAATAAATGAACTAAGGAATAGATGCGCTGCAATTGCGGGGATATTCAGCGGGGCAACAACACCTGAAAGGAGGTGGGGAATAAGTAAATTTGTGGCGCTGGCAGAGGGCTTAATAAATGAGGGTTTTGGAATTGTGATCATTGGAGGAAATGAGGATGTAGATGATTCAGTTAAATTAGATGAAATCGCCAGTGGGGATTTTACTATCAACTATGCCGGGAAGACCTCCTTAATCGAAACCGCGGCAATAATGTCCCAGCTTGATTTATTGGTATCTACAGATACGGGGCTTATGCACATTGCCTATGGTGTGGGAACACCAACTGTTTCCCTCTTCGGCGCGGGAATTCAGAAGAAGTGGGCTCCAATTGGCAACAGCAACATCGCATTAAATAAACACCTTCCCTGCAGTCCCTGTACGAGGTTCGGATACACTCCAAAATGCCCTTATGAGGTGAGATGCCTTGGCGACATCTCAGTTGAAGAGGTAAAAGGCGCGGTGCTGGAGCTGGTCTCCAAGTTGGACGGGCATAATTAGTCGCAACTTTCCTTAGACCCTTCGAAGGTTCGACAGGCTCACTCATAGGGGCTCAGCGCATGCTTCCTCGTCATGAATTGAAAAAGCAGGCTTGTAGAGGAGACCTTTAGGTCTCCACAAATATGGAGGGCTAAAGCCCTCCGCTACGTATTTGCAAGTTTATATTTATAGATTATAGGTGTCCTTCGCTCTAAAACGCGAAAGGATTGATCTTCTCCCTTTGCCGGGAACGACGGTAATTATTTAATGTCTTCCTCGGGTTCTAAAGAAGAAATCTATCTCTCTTCCCCCTTTACGAAAGTGAAAGAAAGAAGAGATAAATTTCGATTTCGTGCGCTTTTTAATCAGATTAGGGTACTCATTCTGGATCCTACGACCGGTTATAATCTCTCATATTGAGAAGGAGAATTGTTAATCTCTCAGTCGAAATTGCGATGGATATCTTCCTTCTTCTTGAAGCGGGAAGGTTTCTTTTTGCAGTGACTTATCTAAACCCCCTTCTCCTCAAGTCCCTCAGGCAGCTCTCCGAAATAGGGAGATTCTTCACTGTATAGAGCCTTTATGTGCTCCTTCGGCATATCGGGCATGTCTTCTGTAAATCCAAACATCCTGCATATGTGCTTGATCTCTTCCTCCCTCCCAGGGAGCGGGTCCATTGGCTGGATCATGTTTTTCTTTCTTAGATCTTCTTTTACTTTTGGATCTTCTTTTAGGGGATTGCCATAGGTATTAGAGTGAAACAGCCTATCAAAACGCTTTCTGGGTCTCTGTCCAGGGCTTTCGAGTGGATAACCAACCGCCATGAGCCATATTGGGACGACATTGTCGGGTGTTCCAAGAACCTTAGGAAACTCGGCTGGTTTTCTTCCTGTAGCGAGAAGGCAACACCCAAGGCCGAGCTCGGTAGCCATGAGTAGTGAATGAGCTATTGCCTGGCCCGCTTCAATCCTTAAAAGATCCTCTGTTCTGTCACGGGGAAAGCTCATGAGACGAGGGTATGTTACCTCTGTAAGCAGCTTGTATGTCCATCCGTGCGCGGCGCTTATTGCCCTTGCAGGGAAAAGTACCGCAAATGACTGCACTAACTCCTTGTACCATGCATCCAGATTCAGAAGCCAGGCTATGACGATCGGGGCCTGTCTCAGATGTATTTCATTAAAGGGTGAAGCACACTCGACGATCTGTTCAAATTTGTCTTTTGGATAAGTTCTTTTGTCTATAACGATGGCTTCTGTCGAACCGCAGTTGCCCTGACAGGATGCATATCTTGCAGCTTGCAGCATCATCTGAATCTTCCATTCTTCAACCGGTTTCCATGGTTTGAAGAACCTAATGCTTCTCCTTGAACCTATTGCTTCGAAGAGGTCCATAATGGTATACCTCCTATTTTTTCGATCTATTTTGTTGCGATTATTTCAGTATATCACTAAAAAAACCAAATTACAGCATGTCATAATGTAATCACAAGTAAATCCTCGGCCACTACGACATCAGCGTCTATTTGATTCCTCATCAGGGCCAAAATATCACTTTCGTCGCAAACAGGGTACAAGTGGGTGAGTATTATCTTTTTTGCTCCTGACTCATATGCAATCCTGCTGACTCCGGCGGGACTGAGATGTCCCTCGACCTTTAAATCGTCTGGCATTGAGCATTCAATCAGCAAAATATCGGTGTTTTCTGCAAGTTTGACCAGTGATTCTGAGTAGTCTGTATCACCCGTGTAAACAAGCGATTTTCCTTCCGAATCAATCCTGTATGCAAGGCTGTTTTCTGTGTGAAGGGTGTGCGCTGACCTTAGAATAAAATCTCCTAGTTGCATCCTGTCACATTCAATATCGTTTACCAGGAGTTCTTCTGGTGTAATCCAATCACTATAGGCCTCTTTTAAAGCGGAGAAAAAACCCCCGAATCCCGGAGGTCCCCATAAGTGTAATGGTTTTTCTCGTGTCGAACCGTATGAATATCTAGTGGCAAATAGAAAAGGTATCAGATCGGATGTATGATCAGGATGAAAATGTGTTATGAGTATGTGATCTATATCTAAATAGTTAATCCCAACCTTTCCAAGCTTCCAGGTGGCTCCGTTTCCACAGTCTAGTAGCATTTTCGTTTTTGGGAGCTCGAGTGCATAGGATGAAGAACCTCTCCTATTATAGGGAACACAGGTGCCAGAGCCAAGGATAGTCAGCCTCATTTTTTTATAGATCCTATTCGGGTAATTTATTAATAGAATTTATCGTTCAAATAAGTATCGGGCAAATCGACATGAAGCGTATTATAACTTTAACCACGGATTTTGGTAATAGGGATCATTATATGGGTTCGATGAAAGGAGTCATCTATACTATTAACCCTGATGTTACTATTACGGATATCACACATGAGATTCCGGCCCACGATGTCTTCAGTGCTGCTTTTACCCTCAAAAGCTTCGTTCCGTATTTCCCCAAAGAAACGATACATATAGTCGTCGTTGATCCCGGTGTAGGCAGCATCAGGAAGCCTATTGTCTTGGAAGCGGATGAAAAATTTTTTGTGGGCCCCGATAACGGAGTTTTTACCTATGTCATTCTTGAATCAGAATCGTTTAGGGCATATGAAATTTCTAACCCAAAATACTTTCTGTCCAGGGTAAGTTTTACATTTCATGGAAGGGACATATTTGCGCCTGCTGCTGCGCATCTTTCTCTGGGTGTTTCTATCGGGGATTTAGGAAAGAGATTAACTAATCCATTCATGCTTGAAATAAAAGAGCCTGATATTGGAGAGGGACAGATCATTGGCGAAGTGATATACGAGGACACATTCGGGAACCTTATAACAAACATTCCCGGTAGCATGGTCGATTCAAATTCCAGGCTATGCGTGTGCGATATAGTAATAAATGGGGTTTGTAAATCATATTCCGACGCGTCCGAGGGTGAGCTTTTGGCCGTCATAGGCAGCTCGGGATTTCTTGAATTGTCTGTAAATAGAGGACGGGCTTCTGATTTGATTAAATGTAGATCTAGAAAGGTCTATGTCAGGAATAATTAGATACGATTTCCACTCGATCATGTAACGCCATTTCTCAGGGCGTGATTCAGTTTATTAGAACTTTCCTGCTTAGGTATAATAAAAATATAATTTGTATATTTTCATTCATGCTGGCTCACGCTTTGGGTCACAGATGATGTAGAAAATTTTGTTGGGTGTTATGGAAAGGTTTACACAAAGGATCAATAGTTATGTTTCACCGTCTGTCTCAAGGGAAAGGCGGTTGAAGGCTGCAAAGGGCCAGATAGCCGTTCTACCTAAAGAGCTTGTCTTAATACTCTACGCCCTTCCGAGGGACAACGATGAAGAAATAAGTAAACTGTCGGAAGAGACCATTAAAACTCTACCGGAGGAGACCATATCCTCTATACTGTCCGATGAAATGACTCCTCCGGAGCTCCTTGATTATTTTGCAAGATTATCCTCAGATATGAACCAAATCAAAGCCATAATTTTGAATCACTCAACCTCTGACAGTACCATTGAACATATCGCCAAGACGGTACATGACCAGAATCTTCTGGAACTTATGACCAGCAATAAAGAACTTATGTTGCGATCCGAGGGTATAGTTGAGGCTCTATGCAGTAACCCGTCATTGAACCGTTCCACAATGGAGGAATTAATCTCATATTTAGGGCAGTATTTGATCGATGATGATAAAATCACTGATTTTCTTAAAGAAGAACTGACAAAAAAGTCTTCGGATGATGATCCAGAATCTCTTGGAGCAAATGATAAGCAATTGATAGACTTCAGTTCCGACATCATTTCGGATTCACAGGACGCCTTTTTGGATAAAGTTGAATTATCTGACGATCTCATAAGGGAAGCCGATGAGGAGATCAGTGAAAAAAATCGAGGCATGCTGTTCAATAAAATAAAGGCGATGAATTTTTCTGAAAGATTAAAACTTGCTATTCTCGGTAATAGAGAGGCACATTCGTTATTGATTCGCGACCAGAGTAAGATGATAGCTTGCTCTGTATTGAAGAATCCGAGGCTAACCGAATCAGAGGTTCTTCTTTTCGTGCAATCCGAAGGTCGTCGACGAGGACGTATTAAGAACGATTGCAGAAACCCGCAGGTGGGTAAGGCAGTATCAGATAAAGTATAGTCTGGTTAGTAATCCCAAAACGCCGTTACATATATCGCTGAATTTTTTGCGCTATATAAGGGATAGGGACCTCAGGAGCATCATGAATGATAAAAACATCCCCGGCCGTTCGTTGTCACGACGTCAGCCGCCAGGGTGATTAAGGAGAGAGTAAAGGGAGGTAACTGATACTCGTAATAAGGGTTTAGCATTAAGACTAATATCTATGAATATAAAAGAGGATAATTTTGATGTGTTTCGTGTGCCTGAGGGTCTTTCTGGACTGAGAGCAGATATGGCGGTTTCCCATCTACGATCCGATCTTACTCGATCACAGATCAGAAGACTAATAAGTGAAAAAAGCATACTGGTAGAAGGTAAGGCTATAAAACCTTCGAAGAGACTTAACGGTGGTGAGGTGATATCCGTCGTCATCCGTCCTCCCGAACCTTTGAATGTTCAACCGCAAGATATAAACATTTCGATTGTATATGAGGACGATGAAATAATTCTGGTAAATAAACCTCCCGGGTTAACGGTTCACCCGGGTGCCGGAATAAGAGATGGGACCCTGGTAAATGCGCTACTATACCGATGTAATGGTCTATCCGGAATTGGTGGAAAAATTAGGCCAGGGATAGTTCATCGACTCGATAAGAATACGTCCGGAATAATTGTGGTTGCAAAAAACGATTTTTCACATCAGCACCTTGCCGACCAGTTTAAAGCAAGGCTAGTAAAAAAAATGTATATAGCACTGGTTGCAGGAGAAATAGAGAAAGACTCAGGTAGATTTTCGTTTCCCATAAGCAGACATCCAACAAATAGGGTTAAGATGACTACAAAGACAAAAACAGGCAGAGAAGCCTTGACTAGCTGGAGAATTATAAAAAGATATGACCAAGTCACTATGGTTGAAATTGAACCGAAGACCGGTAGGACTCATCAGATCAGGGTTCACTTCGCAGACAATGGATTTCCGCTCTTAGGGGATGACGTGTATGGGCCAAAGAGATATGGGACTCCTTTTTTGGAGTATGTTTCAAAGAAGTTGGGAAGGCAAGCACTTCATGCTTCTAAGTTGTGTTTCAAGCACCCAAGATCGGGGAATATGATGGAGTTTTCTGCTCCTCTTGCAGAAGACTTGAGGCACGTTATTGGGCTTTTTCAAGAGAAAAATTAACCTATAAATGAATTCCGTTATATCACAAAATTTGTCGAATATTGGCAAGGTAGTTCATGGATTCTTAAGCAAGAATTTTATTGGGGATATCGATGATGCCGCACACTGTTCTGGGCTAAAAAGGATTTACACGATAAAGCAGATTCACAGCGATATTGTATTTCTCCTAAATGATGAAGTAACAAAAGAGAACAGGACAGTAGGCGACGCTATTGTAACGAGTATGAGGAATCTTGGAGTCGGTATTTACACAGCTGATTGTGTTCCTTTGCTCCTGGTCGATGGGGAAGCAAGAGTCGTAGCTGCTGTGCACGCTGGTTGGAGGGGCACTCTTTCTGGGATCGTGAATAGGACTATTAAGAGGATTGAGAAAGATTATGGTATCTTGTCCTCTAAGATTTCCGCAGCTATAGGGCCATCAATTGGTGTGTGCTGCTACGAGGTTGGCGAAGAGGTAGCCAACCAGTTCATGAAGAAGTACGAAACATGGAGTGAGTTTTTGTATAAAAAGAATGATTCGAAATACTTTATTGATTTAAGAATGGCTAACGCTAGAAACTTGCTTGACGCAGGGGTAGCAAATTTTGAAGTTATGGATATTTGCACTATGTGTAACGGAGACTTTCACTCTTATCGGAGGGAGGGTAAAGGGGTTGGTAGGCAGCTGAGCTTCATCGGGCTGGTTTAGTGTTATTAAATATGCTGTTATTATTATCATCCTATTTTAATCATGGAGAACTAAAAGAAACAATTGGAGGTAGGCATGATACAGATTATGTGCTGGCTCGATGCCGAGGACTACATGTATCTGAAATCGATTGGCGAAAAGGACATTGCTATAGACTATTACGGCTATATGTTTGAAGTAACCGGTGGCTCGGAAACAACGGGGGGGAGTACTACGGCAAAACTAATGGTTGTTGAGTTGATAAATGCAAAACTAGCTGTGGGCTTCGCACTTCCTGTTGATTTCAAGATCGATGGAGAATTCCAGGTAGGGTTCATATCACACGAAAATCCGGCCGAGGACATTCCGATAGTTTGCAAGTTGTCAAACGAGGTGAAGAGGGCATCATATATGGGAGACGATGATGAAAAGCTAGAGTATATTGGCTTTTCATTAGAGAAATTTTATGAAAATAAAGATGTTAGATTTTACCTACATGATCTGAGGGGAAGCCGCGAGCCGGGTAAATAGGATAACTAATTTTACGTAAATGAAAATTTCAATGTAATCCAGTCGTGTAAGGTTAAATGCCTTTAAACTACCTCTTCATTACACTATGAATATGAATGTTTCGTTCCTGCTGTGTTCTTTTATGAAATGTTATGGATTGATTTAGGTCAGTTAAAATTGAATTTTTGTCTAGGCGGTTTTTTAGAAAAGAGTTACATCTGAATAATAGAAGATTTCCCCTGGATAGACGAAAAAAGCGATGCGGGAGGAAATAATCCGAAATGAGAGATAAAGAGAAAATTGTTCTTGCTTACTCGGGCGGGCTTGATACGTCTGTAATATTGTGCTGGCTTATTGAGGAATATAAGAGCGATGTCGTTGCATACATAGCGGATCTGGGCCAGGGCGAGGATCTTAATGAGATCAAGCAAAAGGCCATAAAGACAGGCGCAACGAAGGTTTATGTTGAGGATCTTAGAGACGAGTTTGTTAAGGATTTTGTGTTTACCGCACTTAAGGGCAATGCTGTTTATGAAGGAACTTATCTACTCGGCACTTCCCTGGCAAGGCCGCTCATTGCTAAGCGGCAGATGGAAATAGCTGAAAAAGAAAATGCATTCGCTGTCGCGCACGGATCCACGGGCAAGGGCAACGACCAGGTTAGATTTGAGCTTACATACTACGCAATTAATCCAGAGATTCAGGTAATAGCCCCGTGGAGACAATGGAATCTAAGATCAAGAAACGACCTTATTTCCTATGCAAAGGAGCATGGGATCCCGGTTCCTGTAACTCTCAAGAAACCTTACAGCTGTGACAGGAATTTATTTCATACCAGCTACGAAGGAGGGGTACTCGAGGATCCGTGGCAACTCCCTCCCGAGGATATGTTCGAAATGACTGTTTCACCTGAGGATGCGCCAGATGAGCCCACGTTTATTGATATTGATTTCGAGGAAGGCGTTCCGGTGAAATTGGATGGCGAAGATCTCCCTCCAGTTGATCTCCTCTATAAATTGAACGAAATTGGTGGAAAGAACGGAGTCGGCAGGGTCGATATGGTGGAAAACAGGTTTGTTGGTATAAAGTCAAGAGGGGTTTACGAAACTCCTGGCGGAACTATATTGCAAATTGCACATAGAGCCGTGGAGTCCCTAACGATGGACAGAGAGGTGATGCATCTGAGGGATTCGCTTACCCCAAAGTTTTCGGAGTTGATTTATTATGGATTCTGGTATTCATCAGAGATGGAAATGATTAGAGCGGCAATTGAAGAGTCTCAGAAAAATGTCACAGGTACTTCAAGGTTAAAGATATATAAAGGGAATGTAACTGTGGCCGGCAGAAGATCCAGCTTCTCACTCTATCAGAAGGATCTGGCAACCTTTGAAGAAGATTCGGTATACAATCAATCTGATGCGACCGGCTTCATTAAGCTTAATGCGCTCAGGCTTTCGATGAAAAAGCTATTGGAGCGAAACAGAAAATAAAGAACTTACTACTTCCTTAAGAAAATAATTCTTGTCTGGTTTCCAAAAAATGAATACAGAGGAGTTCAGTTATCATCTGCCTGCTGATTTGGTGGCTTTTTATCCTGAGGAGAGGAGAGATTGTTGCAATCTAATGGTTGTGGACAGGAGGGGAAATATACAGCATCGAAAGTTCTATGAGCTCGAAGATCTATTGCGTGAGGGAGACTCCTTAGTATTAAATAACACAAAGGTCATCCCCGCGCGGCTTTACGGGAAAAGAGATTCTGGGAAAAGGATAGAAGTGTTCCTGGTTGATAAGATAAATACGCGCAGATGGAAGTGTCTCGTAAGAAATCCAAAGGACGGGATGGAGATTAAATTTGATAGGGGGGTAAGCGGTAAATTAAATAAGGATGGTAGAGACGAGTGGTTTATAGATTTTCGAAGTGGAGTCGATGAATATTTGGTTCGGTATGGCAAAATGCCGCTGCCGCCTTATATAACCAGAGAACCTGAAGAGGCCGATAACGTCTATTATCAAACGGTTTATGCGAGAGAAAGCGGTGCGATAGCGGCTCCAACTGCTGGTCTTCATTTCTCAGATGAATTATTGAGCCGGCTGGAAAAAATCGGAGTTGAAATAAATTATCTGACACTTCATGTAGGTATTGGGACCTTCAAACCTGTTAAAACTCTACGTATAGAAGATCACCATATGCATGAGGAATATAGGGAAATACCTGAAGAGACCTCAAGAGCAATTAACCGGGCAAAGCAAGAGGGTAGAAGGGTAATTGCTGTGGGGACGACTGTCGTTAGGGCGTTAGAATCGAGTGTCGACGATTCGGGAATTGTCAGACCCTCCTCTGGATTTACGGATCTCTTCATCTATCCAGGCTTTCGCTTTAAAGTGGTTGACGCTTTGATAACTAATTTTCATCTACCAAAGTCCTCATTGATTTTGTTAGTCGCGGCATTCGCAGGAAAGGAACTTATCTTTAAGGCCTATAAGGAGGCGATAGAAAAAAGGTATCGACTACTCAGCTATGGCGACGCTATGCTTATAGTTTAATCCGAAATTAGTAATCGGGAATCCAACACCCTCTGTCATACTCTAAATTCTTTTCGAGAATCCACAGAGAGGTCATTTGCCTACCCCTCCTGTCATTCCCGCGGATTGTTAGCGGGGGATCCACAAAAGTGTCATTTGGAACCGTGAGCCCTGGGTCGCGAGTCCTGAGTGAAACGGTAGGAGCGGCTTCCAGCCGCGAATAGACATGTACCGGAGGACCTTAGTCCTCCACTTGTCTTCTAATTGATAATGAAAAGAAGGAAGAGGACAAGACATAGGAAATCCATTATGACGGCAGTAATAAGCATAATTTGAAATACAAAGAGGACGAGTAACAAAAAGAAAAATAACTCATTTATTCATGCGCGACCCCATATGCTCTTAAAGGTCGCCGCTACATTCTGGACATAAATGCATGAGAGACCTTGTTTGCTAACCAGAATGGCGAATCAAGAAATCCAGTGTCTTCTGGTTGAATTCCTCGGTTTTCTCATACAACCCAGCATGGGAACAATCTTTAAAAACTAATAATTCTGAATCTCGGATATTATTCTTCATAGGGTCGGCAAAGCGTGTTGAACATATCAAATCGTACTCACCGAAGGTTATCAGGGTAGGGGCTTCAATCTTTCCTAGCTGAGACACACAGTCATGCGATATAACAGCGTCTGTCTGTTGTATAAAGGCGTCGACCGGCTGCGCTGGTCTGCTTCTCACGAAATCAGCGAGGGAATTTATGTAATCGGGTCTTGACGCATATAGAGATGGCGTAAAGCACCATGGGAAAATGCCCAGGATGACAGCTTCAGCGACATTGTTAAGTGCTTTTGCCATCACCTGCCAACCTTCTACCGCGGTTTTTAAGAAAAGATCGGTCTTCGTCCATCCGCTATGGATCGATAGGGATTTAACCCTTTCGCTATATTTTGCCGCGAGCCAAATACCGATCACCGCTCCCAGGGAGACTCCCGCTACATGGGCTCTCTCGATCCCTAACTCCTGCATAAGAGCAGCAACATCGTCAGCCAATAGCTCGATAGTATAGGTACCCCCGGGTTTGTCAGTTTCGCCCGCTCCCCTCGGGTCGATCGTGAAACATTCGAAGTGCTTGGAATAATCCGGGAGTTGAAACGCGTAGCAAGCATTATCGGCGCTCGTAAAGGGTATAAGGATTAGGGGTTCTCCAGTGCCCTGTTTTTCATAATTCATATTTATATTATTTGCTTTTACTTTAGGCATGGTGTCTCTCCTTGTTTTTGAATTCAAGAAAAATTAACGATTTAACATGATTAAATAGTATCTACTATTTTTATAAGAAAATATAGAGGTGTTCTGAGTACAAAATCTAATTCAAGGGGGTACGACATTTCATAAAGGTATTAGAGATTTACTTATGTCGTAAATTTAGATATAAGATTGACCATTTTAATTCCACCTAACTCAGGACCTGAACCCGGTAGAGAGTCCTGTTTTCTACCAATCCCTTTAATCGGGTTGTAAAGGTTTCGGGAGTAAGTCCTCTTTGGCCTAGAATGAATTTGACGCCTGGATCTTCAAGTATATCTTTTGAAAAAACTATATCCCCTCCGCTTGATTTCGATTCGATTCTGGAGGCCTCGTTGACCATAGACCCGAAAAAGTCCTGATTCTCTTTTTCATTGACTGCATAGCCCGTTCCTTTATGAAGGCCGATTTTGAGTTGTACATTGGTACTAGAATTCGCGCTTTCAATAAAAGATTTCCATTCTAGCTGCGTATCAAGTGCAGCTTGAAACGCATCCTTAGGGTTTATAAAAGAGGCCATTACGGCATCGCCCATTGTTTTCACTATTCCGCCGTTATACTTTCTTACAATCCCGGTTATGAACTTGAAATGATTCTGCACAAATTCGAAGGCCATTGAATCTCCCACCGTCTCGTACATGGCAGTGGAGCCCTTAAGATCGGTGAAGAGAAGGACCAGATCGGAAAACGCAATCTGAACCCCTTGCGATAGCGTAACACCGGGAAATAGATCTCGAAATTCCTGCAAGGTGATTACCTGTGCGGCTGTCGCCGTATATTTAAGATAATTCTCGTGCTCGATAACGATAAGTATTTCATAATCGAGATCATTTATGAAATGAATTTCGACCGTACCGGCTTTTAATATCGTATCGTCAACAGCCAGCCCCCCAGGAGTGGCACGAACCGTAAGATGAGAAAGTGATTCTTCGTCATTCGAGATCGAACGGCGGGTTATATCTTTGAAGTGATAACTCCTAATTCTAACTTTGCCATTTTCCAATGTAACCCTTTCATCTCTCTTCACGTGTGGCGCGAGTCTGAATTGGGCCTGGACTTGGGGCATATTTGCGGGGCCTCCGATGCAGTATATAGCATTGTGAGCAACTCTGACCGAGTTATGAACGCTAAAGAGCGCTTCCACCGATTTTGAAAAGTCGGAGTCAAACTTTATCTGACATGTCGAGCAATGAGAATCCGATCTGAGGGCGTACAAATTTGACACCTCCTGTGTGGCCGCTCTGCAATTGGGGCATAAAACATGCCAAATTAGATCCAAAACACCCGCTTTTGCGGCGTAGAGAAAGAACTTTAGCAGTTGCATTGGATCTTGTCCCCATTGATAAGCCAGCTCGAAAGGACGTATTCTTCTGACCTCTAAATCTGAAGAATACTTTAGAAATTTTTCTAACCTGAAGACTAGACCCTTATCAACTGGATAGCTCTTCAGCTTGTTCAAGCGATTAATTAACTCGTCGATGTTAATCTCTGGAGGTCTTAAGGTAGCGATGGAATTAATATCGCGTTTCAGAAGAAATTGCTGTTCCAGATGTCTGATGAAGGCAACTATGTCCCGAGTGGCCTTCTTTTTGAGCACCGAGTGCGCAAGGATATATCCGATCCAGTTTCGCGGCGTTACGATGGTGTAGACATTCAGCCGTGTGCCTTTAGTCTGAGGTAAGAGCTTGACCCCTCCCTCTATTGTCTTGAAGGGGCCGGACTTGAAGCCTCTCTTTACCTCATAATAATCGCCGGCAATAAAATCGAAGGGATACTCCTCATATTTTATCTTGACGCCAAGAAACTTTATCACAGCGTTGTAATATCCTTTTCTTACAGGCTCCGACAACGGAACAAAGGAGACATCGGGGAGACCAATGTTTTTATTTAACTGGTCGGTATCGGCCAGGTATTTCCAGAGGATTTCAGTAGGTAGATTAAAATAGGCTGTCTCATGGATCTTGATTGGTTTCATAGATTGGTTTGAGATTTAGCATTTTGGTTTTTCAACATAAATATAAAATTGTTGGAAAACCAATTACTTATTTTAACTAAATTAAGTAGCTAAACGCTACAATTGTGTATTGCTTTGCCTCATACAAGAATAGGGTTGCTGCGTTGGTTACACCTAATTATTGTGTTCAAAAAATTCATCTACGTTGTTGATTAAGGGATTCAAGAAGTAAAAAAGTAGCGGAATGCGGATAGACGATTTAACGCTTCTATATTTATTTCCAAGAATATCAGATTAGACAAGAAGGAATACAATAATTGCCGGGAATCAGGGGATTTAATATTACAACCAATATTAATTACTAATTAGATATTCACATTAGACAAACTTTTTCCCACATAAATCTTTCAAGTGAATTTTTTGATAGTTTCGATGGTACAACCGGAACATAAACCGTTTGCGCATCTCTTAACAGATTACCATCATTGTCATACACTCCTCCATTTATGAACCATATCGCATCTTGAGAACAGTTAAAAGCAATTTCTGCTAGGACATATTTAAATTTCTTTTCGGTTTGTGCTATTTCATGTTCCTCCAAAAAAACAGCCTTAACCTGAGCACTTTTTTCAGAATCACGAGTCTCTTTTATGCTATCGGTGTCTATGTATACTTCATAATCAAAATTTTGAAACGCCTCTAAGACATCCTTTTGCCTGACAGCCGCTTGCTTTCCGACATTGTTTACTATCCCCTCAAATCTTGCATTTGTATCGCCTACATTTTCCCAGTTTTCTGCCATCGAGAGTGTTGTGGCACCCATTATGAGTGCTAGAGTTATGAGCAATTTCTTGATCATATTTATCCGGAAGCCTCCGAGATGTATTTGTTCCTGAATTAAGAATCTAACCTAGTTAAAAATAAATGCAATATAGAAAAGGTGACCCGCTTAGCTTATGACTTTAATTAAAGAATTACTCACTGAGTTTGAGACTGCGATTCGGATTGCTCAAGGGTACGGATCTTGTTATTGCCTTGACACAAGAGCCTCTCTTAGGGACCAGAAGGTTTTATCTTGACCCCTAATTCCGAATTTAACATAGCCGGATCCCTTTCCAAGCATAAACGCCTTTTCATTACCTTTGAGAGTGAAGCATTTGTTGCCATCAGAAAGTATTTGATCTGCGAATTCGGTGTTTCCTTCATTCAGAAACTGGTAATACTTTTCGATATCCAATTTGTGGTAACAGGCCGGGTAGCCCTTTTTTGTGTAACATTCCCTGTGCTGGAAATCACACGTAGTCTCTACCGAGTAGGCATTTTCAAAGGAAATAAATAATGCCCCTGCCAGAACAGTCGTGATGATCAAACTTACTGTAAGTTTAGATAAGCCATTTTGCCTCATCTCTGCCTCCTTAATTATTCTACCTCTTTGTATTTGACTATAAGTAATTTAAATAAGCATATAATTTAATCAAAATTCAATTTTTAAGAAAACAATTTAAGCAAGGAGTAAGACCTTTACTGTATCAGCCTTTTTATGCTAAGTGAATAGTAAACAGATAGCTAATTTAATCATCCCAGTGGCAGTAAAATTCATCGCACTCGGCGAGCTTGCGCCGAGCGTCTTGCTATAACGCGGCGTGGGGTCGGCGGGATGTTGTAGACGACAACAAGATGCTTGCCTGTTAAAGTCTTCAGTGTGTGAGGACAAGCCAGAGCCTGAGGTTAATGTGTTATCATTTTGTGAATTGCAACTTCGATCCTCTGATTACGTTTAATCTTTGAGAAGGGCTTGATTTGCTCGTAGAAATCGAAAAGTTAATTTATGGCGGTTTGGGCTTTGCAAGAGTCGATGGGAAGGCCACCTTTGTTCGTGGCGGAATTCCGGGGGATTTGCTTGAGGTGACTGTTGTTAAGGATAAGAGAACCTTCGCGGAAGCTAGGATAGTAAGAATTATAAGACCCTCTCCAGAGAGGACTGTGCCCAAATGTCCTGTTTTCGGAACATGTGGTGGATGTCAATGGCAGCATATAAATTACGCTTTTCAGCTAAGGGCTAAAGAGCAAATCCTTGCCGAGACACTCGTTAGAATAGGTGGTTTCAGGGAATTGAATATTGAGCCAATCGTTCCATCTCCTTATGAATATGGCTATAGGGAGAGGGTCACGCTTTCGGCCTGGTTGGAAGATCGAAAGTTTAAACTCGGCTATCATGAGAAAGGAGAATTTAGGAGGGTTCCAATTAATGCATGTCCTATCGCATCGGAAGTAATTAATTCAGAGATAGAGGACCTAAATGAATTCTTCTTAAAAGATGAATATGATTCGTTGCCGTTTAACAGAATTAATATTGTCTCTGATGGTAAGAGGGCTTGTGTGACTTTTTCTTGTATCCCAAATGGGGGTGAGGGATATGTTTATTCTGGTTCAAAAGAGGTCCACGAGCTTAATGAAGCCTTCAAAGACCTGGGCTTTGAGGATCATGGAGAACATGTATTTCAGTTTGAGTCACTGGGTCTCAAATTTAATTCGGTTCCATCCATATTCATGCAGGCAAATAGTAGAACTAATGAGCAGCTGGTCAGTACTGTCTTGGACTGGGCTAAGCTCGAGGGCAATGAAGAGGTCCTAGATCTGTTCTCGGGTGTTGGCAATTTTTCTCTACATCTTGCAAAAAGTGCACGCGGGGTATTAGGGGTTGATGTAAGTAAAACGGCGGTATCACTTGCGCGAAGAAATTCAAAGGCGAATATGATAGAAAATGTAAGATTTGTGTGTTCTTCAGTTGCTTCTTTCGTGGCGACTAATTCACATCAAAGATCCAAATTCGACCTGATCATCCTGGATCCCCCGAGAGAAGGTGCGAGGGATATTTTAGAGGACTTATTAAGGCTATCACCAAAAAGATTGATTTATGTGTCTTGTAATCCATCGACATTAGCCAGGGATCTAAAGAGTTTAACCGAGAACGATTATAAGCTTGAGAAGATTCGTCCATTTGATATGTTTCCGCAGACATTTCATATTGAATCCGTCGTCTTGCTCAGTAAGTTTGATTAATGAAAGATGTGTATTGAATTCATATCTTACATTATTTGTATTATAATAGACTCTCTTCCAGTAAGATTATTAGCTTAAAGGAGGCAACATATGGCTACCTTGGTTACCGGTGCGACAGGGTTTATAGGATCACATGTTGTTAGAAAACTTGTGGAAAGGGGTGAAAAGGTAAGGGTCCTATTGAGAAAGACTAGCAAGACCATAAACATTGAAGGCTTGGATGTTGAACGTGTTTATGGGGATGTGATGGAAAAGGACTCAATAAAGGCGGCTTTAGAGGGTTGCGATACCATCTATCATACAGCTGGTTTTGTTTCATTTCGTAAGTCCGATTACATGAAGATGAAGGATGTTAATGTTAAAGGAACTATTAATGCACTTTCAGCAGCCCTGGAAGCTGGTGTCAAAAAAGCCGTATATACCAGCAGCGTAGCTGCCGTTGGACCTGATCCGGATCGCGGTATCGCAAATGAGCAGACGGAATTTACCCTTGAAGATGAAGGTATCCAATATTTAAACACGAAATATCATGCTGAAAAAGAGGCTTTGAAGATCTGCGAAAAAGGGTTGCCTTTGGTAATTGTAAACCCTTCGGTGGTCATCGGACCCGGCGATATTTATTTGTCGAGCACCGGTTTTATACTCTGGTTCTGTAAGAAAAAATTCCCCGGGTATATGGAAGGCACGATGAATTTGGTTGATGTAGACGACGTAGCCGACGGGCATCTGCTCGCTGCTGAAAAAGGGCGGATTGGAGAACGTTATATACTGGGCAATAGGAATGTGACCCTTAAAGAGCTTTTCCAGCTTTTGGAGGAGGTTACCGGTATATCGGGTCCTCGATTTAAGATTCCGTATTTTATCGCATATACTTCGGGTTTTGTAGTCGAGAGGATCCTAGGTCTATCTTTCCCAAATTTTTCTTCGATGGACATCGATTCGGTTAAATTATCGAAGTATGTTTGGTACTGCGATAGTTCAAAGGCAATAAAAGAGCTTGGATATTCGCAGTCGCCCATAGAGGAAACTATAAGGAAGACAGTGTTGTGGTTCAGGGAAAATGGGTATCTGGATAATTAGATAATTTGATAGTGTTTGAAACAAAAACCCAAGTCATATAACATTTTCACATGCCGGGAAATTCATTTGGAAATCTTTTCCGTATTACTACCTGGGGGGAGTCACATGGCCCAGCCCTTGGGGTAGTTATAGATGGATGCCCGGCAGGACTAGATATCTCCGAGGATGATATCCAGGGCGAGCTCGATAGGAGGCGGCCGGGACAAAGCCGGATAACAACTCAACGAAAGGAACCCGATAGGGTTGAGATCCTTTCTGGAATCTTTGATGGGAAAACATTAGGCACACCAATCTCTCTGATGATTCAAAACGCTGATGTGATCTCGAAATCTTACGAAGACATAAAGGACACTTATCGTCCGGGACATGCGGATTTTACCTATGAAACCAAGTACGGGATAAGGGATTACAGAGGGGGTGGAAGGTCGTCAGCAAGAGAAACGGTTGGTCGTGTGGCCGCTGCCGCAATCGCAAAAAAGATACTGGGTATCCATGGTATAAGAACGTATGGTTACGTCAAGCGGGTAGGTGATATTGTTGCCTTAAATGTCGATCTTGAGGAAATTGAGAATAACCCTGTGAGATGCCCTGATCCAGAAGTTGCAAAAAAGATGATAGAGCTTATAGAGGATGTGAGAAGAGAAGGTGATTCTATCGGCGGCTTAGTCGAGGTTGTGTCAAAGGGGGTGCCAGCAGGGCTGGGGAGCCCTGTTTTCAACAAGATGGAGGCCGATCTCGCCGGGGCATTAATGAGTATCGGAGGCATAAGGGGTTTTGAAGTCGGTTTAGGGTTTGAAGCTGCAAGGCGAAAGGGGTCTGAGGTTAATGATTTGATGTATAAGGATGACACGGGGAAGCTAAGGTTTAAGACCAACAATGCTGGTGGATTACTCGGCGGTATTACAACGGCTGAGGATTTAATTGTTCGGATTGCGATAAAACCAACTTCTTCAATTCCGAAAGTACAGAAGACGGTAGACAAATTTGGAGATGAGAAGGATTTAGTGGTCAAGGGTAGACATGATCCCTGTCTGTGCCCTAGGGCAGTTCCTATTGCCGAAGCAATGGTAAATCTCGTTTTAGTCGACCATCTGCTTATGTCGAAGGTGTCAAGGGTCTAGAGGAATCTGCAATCTTTAAAAAAGTATTTAAGCCCCGTGAAATTTATAATACAAGGGGTATAATTCTAAGTCTCAAAAAATGGGTTCTCTATTTAGGATTTATATCGGCGAAAAGGAGATTTATTCGGGAGATCTTACTGAAGTTCCAGATAAATTCCGCGATGTAGTCATAGAAGACATAAGCTATTGGGCAGACTCGTTGGGTAAGAGGGGTTTGAACGAACTCTTATATTCTCATCTCCGCTGGTATGAAGAGAAGGGTATGTTTTGCGAAAAATGTCACGCTTGGTACCATGAGGAGATTCAATGTTCGGGTTGCGGAGCTATTTTAACTGAACTCTATCTCTACGACAGGGATAAAGGCTTAGATATGCTTTTAACTTGCATAGGAATGATCACAAGGATTGAGGTTTTAGATTGATGCTTGATCAGAAAACTATATATCCCGAAGCAGGTTTGTTATGATAATTGAAGTGAAGGGGCAGGTATTTCCGAAAATCTGGGATTTGGCATATGGTGTACTTAAGCTCAGGGATGAAAGAAGAATTGTTAATATCGGCGGCGGTACCGTCGGATATCCAGTGTTTCAGGTTAAACTTCCGGATGGTACAAAGATGGAGGGTTCTTATCTGGTAACGCCGCAGGGGATCAGGCTGTATTGGAATCGTGGCGATCAGTATGAGGTCGGATATCTAATTTCAGAATTGGATAAGGATCCACTGGTTCTGAAGCATTTCAAGAATACAGATACTCAATGATTGCTGTTTGATTGAAATCTAGGATGTAGTATATCCAAATTACTAAAGGTGAAATTGATGAGAGCAGCCGAATTACTCGTAAAATGCTTGGAGAGCGATAATGTGAATCATATGTTCGGTCTTCCTGGCGAGGAAAATATCGCGATCATGGATGCCCTCCTAGATTCGAAGATTCGGTTCATATTGACACGCCACGAACAGGGTGCAGCCTTCATGGCCGATGTGTATGGTCGTCTCAGTGGGAAGGCGGGGGTCTGTCTTTCGACCCTTGGCCCGGGCGCAACTAACCTTATCACCGGAGTAGCAGACGCAAATATGGACAGGGCCCCCCTTGTAGCGATAACGGGCCAGGCGTCCCTGGATAGAATGCATAAGGAGTCTCACCAGTACATAGATATTGTCGGGATTTTTGCTCCGATAACAAAATGGAATACGCAAATTAAGATCCCTGAGATTATTCCCGAAGCGGTGAGGAAGGCTTTTAAGGTCTGCCAGACAGAAAAGCCGGGTGCCGTTCATATCGATTTCCCCGAAGATGTAGCAGACATGGAAGTGAATGAGAGTCCGCTCTTTGTTCAATTTCCATCAAAGCCGCATCCGAGGTCAGATAAGGTTGAAAGGGCGGCCAGCATAATCTCAGAGGCCAAGTATCCTATGGTCTTAGCGGGAAATGGGGTGATAAGGGGGAATGCTTCACAGGAGCTTCGGTACTTTGCTGAAAAATTAAATATACCTGTGGCCCACACCTTCATGGGTAAGGGTGCACTTTCGGATAATCATGAGCTTTCGTTATATACGGTGGGCCTTCAAGCCGGCGATTATATCGCTTCCGGCCTTGCAAAGGCTGATGTCATAATTACAGTCGGTTATGATATAGTTGAGTATCCGCCGGCGAAATGGAACCCAAAAAGGGACAAAAAGATAGTTCATGTAGACATGTCTCCCGCCGAGGTTGATTCCCATTACATAGTTAGCGTAGGTGTTGTTGGGGACATCTCTATTTCCCTGAGAGAGGTTGCCGGTAGGGCTACGCCGACGGAGGCTGACTATTCAATTCAACTCAGAAAGGCAATTTTAAGTGAGTATGAGAGGTATAAAGACGACAGAGCGTATCCGCCAAAGCCTCAAAAGATCTTAGCGGACTTAAGAGACATTATGGGAGAGCACGACATTGTAGTCTCCGATGTCGGCGCGCATAAACTCTGGGTCGCAAGGATTTATCCCTGTTATAAACCCAACACTTGTATTATCTCAAATGGATTTGCGACCATGGGCATAGGATTGCCGGGCGCTATAGCTGCAAAACTTCTCTACCCCCATCGGAAGGTGGTAACAGTTACCGGTGATGGTGGGTTTATGATGAACTGTCAGGAATTGGAAACGGCGGTCAGGGAGAATATTCCGGTAGTTAGTTTGATCTTCCACGATAAAAGTTACAGTTTGATTGAGATTAAGCAGCACATCTCTTTTGGAAGAACATCACACGTAAACTTTGGTAATCCCGATTTTGTCAAATTCGCTGAGAGTTTTGGTGCCTATGGGTATAAGATTGGATCGACAGACGAGCTTAAACCAGTTTTGGAAGAGGCCTTTTCCAAAGATAGACCGGTAGTGATTGATTGTCCGGTTGATTACAGGGAAAACCTGAAGATAATGGAAAAGTTTGGAGCATTGATATCTCCAATATAGTAATTTGTAGCTGAGTTCATATAAGAATCTGTTTATCCGTTGGACTTTCCGATAGGTCATGTTCTCATGGCGCATTAAATCGATTAGCATTTTTTGGGTACGATCAAAGCCTCTCGAATTGATCAGAACCTACTGGAGTTATCGATTCTTCGGGAGTGTCACTATTTGAAATTTGGTATTTAGAGTGATAAATTCCCCGACGAGATCATGATAATATAATAAATACAGTGGCCTCAGGAGGTTTTTGACTCTTATATTTATCATATGTATTGTTAATTGAAATGGGACCTGAAAACCATTCTCATCACAACGTTAGAGACTTCAAAGAGAAAAAGGCCCTAGTGGTTGTCCTCTGCCTTACGGTAAGTTTTATGATCGTAGAGATAGTGGCCGGCTTTTACACGGGTAGCTTGGCGCTTCTCTCTGATGCAGTGCATATGTTTACGGATGCTTTCTCAATTTCTATTGCCCTTTTAGCAATCTGGTTCTCATTGAAACCTCCGACATCTGTAAAAACGTTTGGCTTTTACAGGGCTGAAATTCTCGCTGCGTTCTTCAATAGTATGCTGTTATTTGTATTATCTATAGTAATCATATTGGAAGCCTATGACAGGCTACTGGCGCCTAGGGAAGTTAAGAGCCTTATGATGACCGTGGTAGCAGTTTTTGGGCTGTTGATTAATCTGATCGGGGCCTTTGTTTTGTCGAAGTACCAGAGTGAAAACCTGAACATACGCGGTGCATTTTATCACGTTATAAGTGATGCCTTAGGTTCTTTAGGCACTTTAATTGCCGGGCTTATCATACTTGTGACTAATTGGTATTATGCGGATTCAATCATTAGTATCATAATTTCGATATTGATAATTAGGGGTGCCTGGGGTTTATTTTGGGATTCGATACATATTCTTCTTGAGGGAACGCCAAAGGGTATAGAACTAAAGTCGGTTGAAGACACAATCCGCTCTCACAGGGGTGTTCTTGGTGTGCATGATCTCCATGCCTGGACGTTAACTCAGGGTTTTGAAGCTTTGAGTGCGCACTTGGTCATTGAAGATATGCAGTTGTCAGAAGACCTTGTCAGTGAGTTGAAGAAGGTGTTATTTGAAAAGTTTCGAATCAGCCATGTGACGCTACAGGTCGAGACGACGGAATGCGAGCCAATAGGTCTCAGTTGTTATGAGACGAGAACATAGCATTGTACGGCAATGGCCGCTCGTCATCAAAAATTTTCCTCTGGTAAAAGTTTAAATCCTATTTTTGTAGAGAAGTTGAGTCCATTGACAGGATTTCAGCTGCTTTTGTAAGCCCTTTTCCAAAAACGAATTCGTATCCAAGATCCTTTAGGACCGACTCTACCGCAGATATCACGGCAATTGTAGCTGCTTTATCTATGAAACCGATATGTGAAATCCTGAATATCTTTCCCTTTGCCTGATCCTGTCCTCCTGCAACCGTCATGCCGAATTTTTGCCTAAGCCCATTTATTACCTTGCCCGCACCAATCTCCTCGGGAGCAATAACGGCTGTGAGGGCCGGGCTCGGGGAGTGTTTGGCATATAGATCTAGACCGATAGCCTTCATTGCCTCCCTTGTCGCAAGTGCGAGGTTTGCGTGTCGGTTGTAAATTTTTTCGAGCCCTTCTTCTTTAAAGTTTCTTAGGACTATGGCAAGTCCTATTATCAGCGTGATTGCCGGGGTCCAGGGCGTAGTATTCTTATTCGCATTGCTTAGATAGCTTTTGAAGTCAAAATAAAACTTTGGGAGGCTAGATCTTCCGTAAAATTCCCATGCCTTCTCACTCATTGTTGCAAAAGCGAGTCCTGGTGGGAGCATGAAGGCCTTTTGAGATCCTCCAACAAGCACATCTATCCCGGTATCGTCAAACGGGAGGGGAAATACACCTACTGCTGTTATGCCGTCGACAATCAGTATTACATCGTCCCTTTCTCGAGTTATCTGCGCAATTTCATCGGTTGGGTGCTTTACACCAGTTGAGGTTTCGCTCGCCTGGATTAAGACGGCCCGAATTGAGCGATCGCTTTTAAGCGCATCACTTACTTTCTCCGGATCGACTGCCTCGCCCCAATCGACAAACAATTCTTCTACGACTAAGCCGTACGCCCGGCATATCTTCCCCCATCTCTCACCGAATTTGCCTCCGTTTACAACGAGAACCTTATCGCCAATTGAGAGGGTGTTTGCCACTGCTGCTTCCATGGAGCCCGTTCCGGAGGACGCTAAAATAAAGACCTCTTGCTTGGTTCCAAAAATGTATCGAAGCCCCTCACGGATTTCTGCAAATATGTTTTCGAATTCATCTGTCCTGTGATGTATTATTGGCTTTGACATTTCAGCAAGGACTTCTTCTGGAACTGGGACCGGGCCCGGTGTAAAGAGATATGTTTTCACCTTATGTTCTCCGCTATTTTAAGAATGAATTTAAGAATTTACCCAAAATTTGCTATAATTCAACATCATTGAAAGTTTAGGAGAGGAGATATATATTTGTAGAATGGAGGTTTAGACATGTTGACGGAAAGTAGTGAGAAGATAAAGAATCTTAAGAATAGAATAAGCGAATTAAGGGGTTTTGTTTGACCTGCCTGGCAAAAAATCGCGTCTAGCTGAATTAGATAAAATAATATCGCAGCCCAAATTCTGGGATGATCCGGAGACGGCACAACAATATGTCAGGGAACAGTCTCTGACCAAGGGGATTATAGATGAATTTGAGCATCTAAAGCGTGAGTTTGAGGATGCAGAGGTGTTAACGGAGCTTTCTATTGAAGAGGGAGATGAAGAAGCGGCAGAGGAAGCCAGGGACAAGTTATCTAGGATTGAGAAAAAGGTGGAGGATTTGGAGTTTAAGCGGATACTCGGAGATTCTGATGATGAGAGAAATGCAATTGTTTCCATCAATTCGGGCGCAGGAGGAACCGAAGCGCAGGATTGGTCTGAAATGCTTCTCAGGATGTACTTAAGGTATACGGAAAGAAAGGGTTTCGAGGTGCAGATGCTGGACATGCAGGAGGGAGAGGAAGCTGGAATTAAAAGTGCGACATTTGTTGTGAAGGGGCCATATGCATATGGATATTTGAAAGGTGAAAGCGGGGTGCATCGTCTAGTTCGGATATCGCCCTTTGACTCAAATAAGAGAAGGCACACATCATTCTCTTCGGTCTTCGTTTCTCCGGAGATTGATGACACTATCGAACTTGAAATTGACGAAGGCGACTTGAGGGTCGACACGTTTCGTGCCAGCGGTGCGGGTGGTCAGCACGTGAACAAAACAGATTCGGCTGTTCGAATTACCCACATTCCCACCGGAGTGGTGGTCAGTTGTCAGAATGAACGCTCTCAACATCAAAATCGGGCTAATGCTTTAAGGATACTCCGTGCGAGACTTTATGAGCTTGAGAAAGAAAAACAAAGAGTAAAGCTTGAAGAGCTCCACTCGACAAAGAAGGAAATAGGGTGGGGTAGTCAAATCAGGTCTTATGTGCTACATCCATATAGGATGATAAAAGATCATCGAACCGAATATGAAACCGGAAATGTTGAACCCGTCCTGGATGGTGATTTGAATGAGTTTATTAAACGATATCTAGTCTTCTCCTCAAGAGACGGTGGAAATAAAATTATTGGCAATACGAGTCGTTAGGCCTTAAGAGCCATTTGCTTTGATTCCTGAGTCTCTCAAGTATTTTATATCGATTTATGAAAATTTCTTTTAGCACGTGAAGTATCAGAGAGAAGGGAGATTTGATTGAGAGTCGGTATAATAGGAAAAACAAATAAAAAAGAGGTGTTCGAGATCGCGGGTGAGCTAAGCAAGTGGCTTGCCAGAAGAGGGGTTGACGTCTATGTTGAAGAAGAGATAGGTAAAAAAATTGATCACCCGAATTCCGTACCCCGTAGTGTCCTTCCTGAGGTTTCAGATGTTGTTTTGGTCTTTGGGGGTGATGGAACGTTTCTCGATGTCGCACGTCTAGTTTGCAAAAGCAATATACCTATACTAGGTGTCAATCTCGGGGGCTTGGGCTTTCTCACAGAGATAACGATCGATGAACTCTATCCGGTGGTTGAGAGTATTACTAAAGGAGAATACGCTACAGAAAAAAGGGAAATGCTATCGGCTGTTATCCATAGAAATTCAAATAGGATCGGAGACTATTTCGTCCTGAACGATGTCGTAATTTGCAAAGGGGTAATTGCACGAGTAATAGATCTCGAAATGTATATAAATGGTTCCAGTGTGACTTCGTACAGGGCGGACGGGTTAATTCTATCCACTCCCACCGGCTCTACAGCCTACTCACTCTCTGCTGGGGGACCAATCGTGTATCCGACGTTACCCTTAACTATAATTACTCCCATTTCTCCGCATATGCTTACAAACAGGCCTCTTGTCGTTTCAAATGAATCGACAATAAAGGTGAAGGTTCTCACAGAAACATCCGATATATACCTCACGCTTGATGGTCAGGTAGGAGTCAACTTAGAATTAGGTGATGAGATAGAGGTTAAAAAGTCAGGTAACTCTGTTAGGTTGATCAGGTCTCCTTTCAGGGATTATTTTACTATTCTTAAGACAAAGCTCATGTGGGGAAAATGATATGGATCGGACGGCTGATGAACAATTTCTTCACGATTGGGTGATAAGAAAGTTGCAGGAAAAGTATTCGAGGATTTATAAAGAAGTCCACATAAATCCTGGAGACGAGCAGAATTACGAGGTAAAGGACATTATCCCGACGCTGTGTGTGTGAATTATGGACAAATCGTCTTGATAATAGAGGTTGAGACAAAGGACACTGTTAATGAGACAGAGCTCGGTCAGTGGAAAGAGATGTCACAGCTCGGTGTACAACTTGTGGTTTTAGTTCCAAAGGAGATTCAGGGTGTGGCAAGGGATATATGTTGGAAAAACTCTATCGTTTCTAAGGTAAAGATCGGGTCGTTTGATGTTGTTTTGAGTTTTTAGTAAAGGCGAAATGTTTTATCCATGCGGGGTAGGAAAACCCCGCCTATCATTATCGATTACGGAATTAATCATGGATAGTCGGGACATTCCTGTCCCGATAGGCTTGGATTCCTATTTCTATTTCCCAAAGATAGTACCCCTTGGAATTTTTCGCCCACTTAAAAACGCCTGGGTAGATAGTCTCTTCCCCCCCTCTATCTGAATCTCTGTGATATCGATCGAACCATCTCCCGTGGCGACTCTCAGAATTCCTGATTCAGGCAGGATTACCTCTCCTGGTTTTCCTGTACCATGAGATACTTCAGCTTTGTAGAGTTTTAGATTTTTCCCATCGATGGTTGTGTGTGCGCCCGGCCAGGGTAGGGTGCCGCGGATAAGGTTTTTTATCTCTTCAGAGGATGTTCTCCAGTCTATAATTCCGTCCTCTTTTTTGAGCATTGGTGCATAAGTTGCTTTTAAGTGATCTTGGGGAATGCGAGGGAGCCTTCCCTGCTTTTGAAGCCGTATTGTCTCTGTTAAGAGCTCAGCCCCAACTATAGAGAGCCTTTCAGAAAGAGATTCCGCGTCATCCTCAACCTCAATTTTTACCTCTTTTTGAAGTAGCATATCCCCAGTATCCATTCCTTCATCCATCATCATTGTTGTAATGCCCGTGATTTCTTCTCCCCTTATAATGGCCCAATTTATAGGTGCCGCTCCCCTGTATTTTGGTAGGAGCGAAGCGTGAACGTTAATGCAACCATGAGGGGGGAGGTCCAATATATTTTTTGGAAGAATCTTCCCATAAGCTGCTACACATATCATGTCGGGTTCATATTCTTTCAGTTCGCTATGGAATTCCTCTGTCTTAATTTTTTCGGGTTGCAGAACCGGAATATTGTAGTCAATTGTAAGGGTTTTTATCGGTGGTGGGATAACTCTTCTGCCTCTCCCCTTTGGAGTGTCGGGCTTTGTTACCACTGTGACGACATCGTTTTCGGATTCAATCAGCGCTCTGAGGGTGGGTACTGCAAATCCAGGGGTTCCCATAAAGATGATTTTATACCTGGATTCAGAAGATTTTGTCTTATGCACGTCTCTTGATTATGTGCGAAACCTTATCTGATAAAACCCTGAGTATAACCTCACCTTCATCCCCCTTGCCAAATATCTCGAAGGCAACCTCTTCTAAGTACTTGGAGATTAGAACATCGAGCCCCCTCGCCCCTGTCTGTCTTTTCCTGGCCTCCCTTATGATAAACTCAGCGACCACTGGTTCCACATGCAACTTAAATCCCTCCTCTTCGAATTCTCTTATATATTTTTGAACCCTTAGAAAGAGGATCTCTCTTAGTGTCTCATTATCCAGCGGAGAAAAGGGTACGATCCTGTTAAACCTCGCGATTAGCTCGGGAAGGAATCCAAATAGATGAAATCTCGAAACGTCATCTGCTTCCTCTTCACTGAGCTTATATGCGATTGTCTCCTCCCCTTCAAAGTTTTCCTCAACCTTCTGCAGGAATCCGAGCCCGCCTTTTTCAAATAGACTTCTTATTCCGGAGAAAGCGCCTACGGCAAAAAATGAGATGTCCCTCGTTGAAATAAGAGCCCTTGGACCCCTGCTTGAGAATCCGAAATCGAGGGGAATCTGAATATCTGTACCCTCCAAGATTTTAAGAAGCTCTCTCTGAACTCCGTAGCCGGAAACATCTTTTGTCGTTCCCTGGCCAGCGAATCTGGCGCTGCTATATGCCCCGGCGATCTTATCAAACTCATCCAGTACTACAATTCCGCACTCTCCTATATCAATGCTTTCATTAGCAGCGTAGACGAGCTGAACGAGTATGTTTACGACATCATCTCCGACATAGCCAGATTCAGTAAACTTTGTCATATCTATGATTACAAACGGGAGCTTAAATATTTCTCCAAAGAGCAATTCAATTAAGTAGGTTTTCCCACATCCGGTCGGACCCATGAGAATCGTGTTTGGTCGTGGAGGTATTTCTGATCTTGGTATGCGTTTATTGTGGAGTAGCTTGAGCCTTTTCACATGACGGTATGCCGCAAGAGAAACCGCTTTTCTTGCCCTGTCTTGTCCCCGGTATCCCAGGTTTTCCAGTTCTTCAAATATCTTTTTGGGGGAGTGGAGAGGAACTGTTTGAATGAAGTCTTTCACATAGAAAACTTTTTCTCCTCTTCTCATCGATTGGGCGCCTCCGTGAGCTTATAATTGTATAAATTATGTGTATGTATTTCAAGAGGGTTTTTAGGGGAAACTAAAATATAGACGAAAGAGGTGTGCAATAAATTTGCGAAAGGAAACTAGAGGGGTGCCTAAATTCGAATCTTGCGACTTTTCTGGAACTAAGAGTGATAAGGACAAAACCTCTACTTCTACAGTCTTTTTGCGCAAATATAGAAGAACTCTTGCCCAAGTTCCCAGCCGGTGGTTACGATCTGTATCTGACCGCTTTCTTTTAGCTCCTTAAGGCATTGTACAATTTCAATTTTTGTACTATTGTAGTCCCTTTGAGGATTTGATTCTAATATCGAATTTGTGAGCTTATCCGTATTCGTATTGCCTTCCCCTAAACCTGTGCAGAGTGTTTTTAGTAGCCGTGATGCTAAGTCAGACATCAATTCTTCAGAATATCTTCAACTCTATGTGCCACTTCGAGCAAAGAATATATCGTGTATTATAGAATATACTTAAATTAAAGGTAGTTACTGTGAAATGTCAAGTTTCATGGCTTAAAAGGATAAGATTATTGATCTTGAAGAGTTAAAGACATAATCAGGCTCCGATTCGTATTAAGTTGGATATTTATCGGGCTGATTTGTCTGTTTCTTGGGAAACATGAGCGATAAGAAAAATATAAAACAGAATTTATTTCTGAACGCATCCTGGCTGTTTGGTGGCAATACTGTATCCGCAGTCTTTGCTGCTATAGAACCGATTGTCTTAGCAAGAATTCTAGGCGTCAGCGATTTTGGACTGCTGGCGCTAATAGTTGCATACGTGGAATTTCTAAACAGATTTTTTGATGTTAGGGTCTGGGAAACTGCTACAAAATACATCGGGACATTTTGGGGAAAAAGGGATTATGAGAGAACTCGTTCGATGGTCAAGCTTTCCTATATGGTGGATATATCTACTGGAATACTGGCATTTGCAATTGCGGTTCTTACAGCAAATCTTGCTAACAAATATTTTATACACTCTCCTCAGGCCTACACACTTATTATAATTTATTCAATCAGTCTGCTTATAGATACGGCGAATTCGACTTCTGATTCTATACTCAGGGTATTTAATAAATTTAAGAAAATAGCGTTTATATCCTCTGTCCAGACTTTCTTCAGAGTTGCCCTTGTGTGTTTGGTTCTTTTCATTGGTCTGGGAATTAAGGGTGTTTTGTTTATATATGTGGCAGCCAGCTTTTTTGGTTTTGCAATCAGATTTTGGGCTGTTTCGCAAACATTAAATGAGTTTAAACTCAGTGGGTGGTGGAGGGCAAAACTGGGGTTAATCAGGAGTCAATGGAAGGAAATAGCATGGTTTTTGGGTAATACTAGCTTTACCGGGACTCTTAAGATGGGGAATGAAAATCTCCTGGGAATTTTGGCTCTTGGTTATTTTTCCGGTAAAGACGCCGCCGCATACTACAAGATCGCCAGATCCGCTATAAAGTTGATGACAAGGTTTTCAGGGCCTCTGCATCAGGCTATCTACCCTGAACTCGTTAGCATCTCCAAATCAGAGGGATTAACCGATTTTATAAATATAATTAAATACTCATTAAAGACCCTACTTAAGTTTACAATTCCATTAACTATCATCATACTTCTTTTAGCTGAACAGCTAATCAGTATTTTCTATGGTAGAGATTACGTCGCAGCAACAAATACACTCAGGGTTGTTACCGTTGCCATTTTAATATCACAACTAACCTTCTGGATTAATGCCGCTTTGCTGGCGATCGGGAAACCGGGCCTTAGAACTGTATTAGACATAATAACTACAACAACTTATGTTGGTTTGTTGATAGTACTTGTACCGAGGTTTTCTTACCTCGGAGCAGGTTTCGCATTCTTGGGTTACGCAATTATTAAGTCTTCTGTGGCGTTTATATTTCTAAGAGACTTAATTAAAAGCGAAGAAAAGAGGATTTCGAAAAATGAGCTGCCCGTGCCATAGTATCGGGAGCTGAATCGTGGCTTTCTAAAAAGTTGCTGGCTAATAACCGTAAATTTTTAACCTATCGGCTACACTGGCTGCAAATGCCTTTAACTTTGGGTCATCAAGGTATGCATAAGCGCGATTTCTTTTTAATTCCTGTGTTACTAATTCAATTTCTCTGGCTGAGGTGTCTAATTCACAAAAGTTTGCAAGCTCCCTCAATATACTGACAGGTTCTGTAAGCAGATCCTCGTATTTGATCTCCATAGCACCTTCTTTAAGTCTACATACATTGGATCGAGCCTCCTGAAGATACTCTTCCCACATATTTAATGCCTCTTCCATCGAGGAACACCTCAGGTCGACAAAAGTTCTCTGTGCCTCTACGAATTTTAGCGTCAGGTAGAACCAATAAATAGTCTTGAATCTAGGGTGCCGGTCTTTTAATCTTGAAAGCCCCTTTTCTCTTCTTACCCGCAGGCTCTCTACTACGTCAACACCATGTCTGTATATATGAATTACTTTTGCATCGGGAAATATATCTAGCCAGATGGGCAAAGTATAGGTGTTACGAGGGTCTTTCCATCCCCATGGAATATCGAGATTCGCAGGTGTATGATAGCGTAAATATTTACTCAATCCAAGAAATGAAATTGCTAGCGGTGTTTTCATTATGAAGCGTAAGAAGTTCGCAAATAGCCTTCGGGATTCTTTATCTTCAAGAAGGTATTTAATTGTCTTTGGGTTCTCCAACCCCCCACTGCACTGATACAAAAGCCATCGGTTCAGTTTTTCAAAAAACAATGCCTCATGGTTTCTTTCTTTTCTTAGTCCTACAAAAAGACCCAGTCGTTCGAGCATTTTTGTCAGTACCCCGGTACCTGAGCGGCTCATTCCGGTTATTATAATAGGAGGACGTGTGCTCATATTTACCTTCTAAAGAGGTATTTAATTCTATTGGGTTTTATTATTTCAAGCAACATTGACTGTAAATATCTTTATTACAGTTAGAATGTCATAATTGTAAATGGGTTAAAGAGCGATGGAAACATGGAGTAACTTGGGAGCGTTGAGATCGAAAAGTTCTTGTAGATCGATTTTATTTTTAAAGTAGACTCAAAAGTTTATATGATAAAGGTTTTTAAGAATTTCGTAGTTAGACTAAAGGAAGAGTATAGGAATCATAATACCGATGCATATATTATATCCTTTCCTAATTCCGGAAGAACATGGCTAAGGATATTAATTGGCAAAGCACTCTGTGAAAAGTTTGGATTTTCAGATGAGATAATTATTGATACCTACAAAATCACATCCAAGGCCGGAATACTCCGCACCCAATTTATTCATGATTATTCCGCCATAATTGAGGGTTACAACTACTATGAGTTACCAGCTGATAAATCAGAATATGCCGGGAAAGACGTTATCTTTCTTGTTCGCGATATCAGAGACGTTTTAGTATCCCATTATTTTCAAGCCACTAAGAGGGTGGGATCTTTCAATGGGAGCATATCTGACTTTATTCGTCACGATAAATACGGTGCAATGAAAGTTATAACATTTTACAATATTTGGTATGACAACATGTCTAAACCGAAAGGTTTCTTGTTGGTACGATATGAAGATATGCAGAAGAGTCCAGAAAAGATTACAGCGTCGGTATTGAGTTTTCTCGGGCTTGATTACATTGAGGAAGATATTATAAGAACAGCAGTAGAGTTCGCCAGTTTTAGTAATTTAAAACATTTGGAAAGGGAAGACTATTTCCAATCAGATAAAATTAGGCCAGCGGATACGCGAGACAATGAAAGTTATAAGGTTCGTAAAGGTATTATAGGGGGTTTTAAGTCATACCTTTCCAAGGCTGACCTGGAATATATCGACGAATTGATACGAAAGTTAGGATGCCCATTTTTGAACCATAATTAGATCTCTAATACAGGTAATAATGTCGATCTACATATTTTCTCTCCTGCTTCGTAATCGTTGATTGATTTAAATAAGCCTACAGTTAGAAGACTGTGTTACTCATACCTAAGGGCTTCTATGGGGTCCAATTTAGAAGCTTTCCTGGCTGGGTAAATTCCTGAGAAAATCCCGACTATCGCTGCGAATCCAAACGCGATCAGAATTGAGCCGAATGAAATCACCCCAGGCCATCCTGTGAAGGCGGAAGAAATCTTAGAACCCGCTATTCCCATGATGATTCCAATTATTCCACCCGCTATTGAGATTAATACAGCTTCCACCAGAAACTGTATTAGTATATCACCTTCTTTAGCACCAACGGCCATCCTAATGCCAATTTCTCGAGTCCTCTCTCGAACGGAAACAAGCATAATGTTCATTATTCCGATGCCTCCGACAATGAGTGATATTGAGGCAATACTTCCCAGGAGTATGGTCATGATCTTCGAGATTGTGAAAATCCGCTCTATAATCGAGAGCTGTGTTTTAACATAGAAATCGTCTACCATGTCAGGTCCTATTTTGTGTCTCTCTCTTAATAGCTGGGTTATTTTTGTTTGCGCTAGTGGCACGTCACCTGAATTTTTAACTGAAACAGAGATATTTTCTACATGGGAAATACCCGTGATCCTTTTCTGAAGTGTGGTATATGGCATTAATATCACATCGTCTTGGTCTTTGCCACTGGGGGTCTGTCCAATGGGACTCATCACCCCAATAATCTTAAATGAGTAATTGCCAATTCTGACGGACTTACCAGTAGGATTCTGATATCCGAAAAGTTTATTCGCTACGGTCTTCCCAACAACGCAAACTCTTGCATCACTTAGGACATCTCCATTATTGAAAAAGTTTCCCTGGTCTGGAAACCAATCGTTAATATTTATGAAGTCTGTCGATACACCTACGAGTGTTGTGAACCAGTTACGGTTACCTGATACTACTGTTGCTGCCGTATCTATGATGGGAGAAGCAAACCTCACTATACTCAGATCGCGTATGGCATCTGCATCTGCCGCGGTCAGGGGACTTTTGATATTTGATCTTGTTACGATACCAGTTCCAGCTCTCTTACCATAATTGACTATTAAAGAATTCCCTCCAAGGTTGGTTAATTGCTCCTCTATTATTGTCTTAGCCCCCTGGGTTAGTGCCACGAGTGTTATCACCGCAGCAACGCCGATTATGATACCAAGTGTCGTGAGTACCGAGCGTAATTTGTTTGACGTGACTGCATCGTACGAAACTTTTAATGCCAATAGAAGATTCATTTTTGTCACCGGTCACTGGGGTCAGGCATGAATAAATGAATTATTTTCTATTTTCATGCTCTTCAGATTCTTTGAACCTTTTGTTTATTCTGACCACTAGCTTGCTTAAAGCTGACGGATCTCTGTTAAAGCTTTCAGCTATCTCCTCAAGACTCGAAGTACCCAACTTACTTTAGAATCACTTCGCAAAGAGCAGCTGGAATATCGGTTCCTGACTTCCTCGCCATACTGAAAACTATAAAGTCATCTGGCGAATAATTCAATTATTCATGCCTGACCCCATCGGACTGCTGCATTCCAGTAATTTATTTTTGTCCAGATATTCCCTAATTACATTCGCAATAACTAGATTAGCTTTGGTATTTGGATGGTTGTCTGTTGGAAAGATACTATGTTCCGAAATTCCTGCTCCGTCGAATGAATGAGTGGGATCAACATAATAGAGCCCACTATTTGTTACGATAGCTTCCAATTCATGTTGTTCGCTTGGTGTTATTCCCAGGTTTGCAACGACTATTGGAATCTTTTTTTCCATGCTGAGTGCACCGATCATAGAGAAAACTCTACGCATGTAATCAACTTGCTGCTCTGTAAAGGCGGAGTTACCGTCAATTCCCTGGTTTTTATCTATATCTTTTTTCCCAAGGTTCTTAAAAAATTGTTTAAGGCTTCGTATCGCGAACGATTGAAAGAAGAATGGATTCCCTTTTTCTTTGACCTTATATGTGCCTTCAAGCAGTTTATCTGGCGGGATTTCAAAGTCGTTATATTCGCAAAAACCAATTAATATCATGTCGGGATCCCAATCCATTACCTTCTTTCTTATGACAGCCCAATATTGGCTTAAATAATATCCTCCTACTGCGAAGTTTATGAATTCATAACTCTTTCTAGGACAGCTTGTATTGAATTCTTCTTCAAGTATCGAGTGATAAGCGTCTTCGATATTCACACCCGCTGGCATAGTTAAGGAATCGCCCACAACAGCCACTCTTATGGTGTTTTTTGGCTTAGCCATCGAATATTCTTTATCCCGAAGTCCTTTGGAGTTTGTTTTAAATCTGGCCATCTTAAAGTACGTATTGAGGTTCGGTTTAAGTTGATAAACGATTTCTCGATCGCGAGAAGGTTCTATCAGTCCAGATAAACCCAGTGGTGTGACACTATTCATTTTTTCATAATTCAGGCTATCACTGCCGAAGATAATATAGCGATAGGAGATCTCAAGCAGTACGAATGATAGAATTGAAGACAATATGAATATTGAAATCTTTATCAATGCCCCGTTCTTAATCACTAGTTTCACCCACCGAGATGTAAAGTGTAAAACAATCTAATGTAAGTTTCGGAAATGGTGAAATATTATAATATATTATCATCAGAAAAAGATAATTATTCTAACTTGTAGAGATAATTTTCCATTTTACATTTAGGGATCTAAGCTATACAATTTTGTGAAATTTAATGACTAAAATCAAAATCTGCGGGATTACCAATTTAAATGACGCTTTTTTAGCGTTAGATTTAGGAGCGGACGCCCTTGGGTTTATTTTCTACAGATATAGCAAGAGATACATAAGCTCAGAAGACGCGTTGGGGATTATCTCGAAGCTCCCTCCATTTGTGAAGACAGTTGGGGTGTTTGTCAACCAAAGTGTGGAGGAGCTTAAATCTATGAAAAGAGAAATTGGGTTTGATCTTTTTCAGCTTCATGGAGACGAAGAACCAGATTATTGCAGAGAGCTGGGCAATTCAGTTATAAAGGCGATGAGAGTAAAGGATCGCATAAATCAGGACGATATCGACTCTTTTCCCGTACAGGCCTTATTGTTTGATGCATACTCAACAGAGGATTTTGGAGGAACGGGAAGAAGTTTCAATTGGGAATTGCTCAAGCGTATAGCCGTGTCAAAGAGTGTTATTCTATCAGGTGGACTTACCCCTGAGAATGTCGCCGAAGCTATCGATATTGTCAATCCCTATGCGGTTGATGTCAGCTCGGGTGTGGAAGACTATCCAGGCAAGAAAAACCCGGTTAAGTTAAAAGCATTCATAAAGGCGGTAAGAAATGGAAACTAAGTTAAGAGTACCCGATGAAATGGGTCATTTCGGAAAATTTGGGGGAAGATACGTATCTGAAACACTTATGCCTGCTCTACTGGAGCTTGAGAGGGCTTATCTTGAAATAAAGGATGATCTCAAATTTAAGGAGGAGCTAAATTATTATCTAACCGAATATGCCGGTCGACCAACACCCCTTTATTTTGCAGGCAGAATGACGAAGAAACTGGGAGGAGCGAGGATTTATCTTAAACGTGAAGACCTAGCTCATACTGGGGCACATAAGATCAATAATACGATAGGTCAGGCCTTGCTTGCGTCGCGTATGGGGAAAAAGAGGGTAATAGCTGAAACCGGAGCCGGACAACACGGGGTCGCGACTGCTACAGTCGCGGCTTTGCTAAATGTGGAATGTGAAATATTTATGGGTCTCGAAGACACAAAAAGGCAGGCTATTAATGTGTTCCGGATGAAGCTACTGGGAGCCAAGGTTAATGAGGTCAAGTCAGGAACCCAGACACTGAAGGATGCGATGAATGAGGCCATGAGGGATTGGATAACGAATGTGAGGAACACATTCTATATAATTGGAAGCGTTGCCGGTCCTCATCCCTATCCCATGATGGTGCGAGACTTTCAATCTATTATTGGACATGAGGCCAGGAACCAGATATTAGACAAGGAATCTCGGTTGCCCGACCTTCTTGTCGCATGCGTAGGCGGGGGATCTAATGCAATGGGGCTTTTTTATCCGTTTCTAGATGACGAAGAGGTGAAAATGACCGGGGTCGAAGCTGCAGGATATGGACTCGAGACTGGAAAACATGCGGCTAGCATAGCCGCCGGCAAATTAGGCGTTCTACATGGCAGTAAAACATATATCCTGCAGGACGGTAACGGGCAGATAACGGGAACACATTCGATAGCGGCTGGTCTTGATTATCCTGGGGTTGGGCCCGAACATTCCATGCTAAGTGATATAAAAAGAGTTTCTTACACCGCAGTGACTGATGACCAGGCCTTAGATGCATTTAGATTCCTCTCACAAACCGAGGGTATAATTCCTGCCCTTGAAACAGCTCATGCACTGGCTCATGCGATAAAAGTTGCACCGACTATGCCGAAGGATTCGATAATAATCATCTGCCTTTCGGGACGAGGTGATAAGGATATCCATACTGTTTCCGGCATTGTAGGTTAACTCATTTACCAGTAATACTTAATCAGAAAAACTTCCTTCCCGTTCTCAACAAACAACAGGTACTTGATGCTTCTACGACTATGGTATAAAATCGTGTACGAGATGGGGATCTCTTTTACAATATACCTTAAGGATATTTCGTTGACTTTTAGGAAGAAACAGTTAAATTCGTTATGTGTTTTTTTCCCAAGTTGCAGGTTTGGAATTTCATATTTAGATATACCATCTCCTTTAATTAAAATAATCCCACAGAATTCCCAGTCACAGATTAGATGAGCATGAAATTGCTATTATGTGGGGTTTTCGGGTGACAGCGATGAGAATTGAGCGAAAATTTCAGGAGCTGAGGGAAAAAGAGAGAGCGGCATTGGTAACATATATTACAGCTGGCGATCCAACACTTGAACTAACACCGGATATTGTATTTCAGCTGGAAAAAAGCGGTGCTGATATAGTAGAACTGGGCGTACCCTTTTCTGATCCAATGGCCGATGGCCCCACAATCCAGCTTGCTTCTGAGAGGGCGCTAAACAGCGGAACAACCCTCCACGGGGTTCTTGATGCGGTTAGAAAAATTAGAAAGCATTCTGAGATACCACTTTTATTATTTGGTTACTACAATCCATTTTTTGCTTACGGGCTGGAAAAGCTGGCAGCTGATGCCAGTGAGGCAGGAGTGGATGGAATACTGAGTGTTGATCTGCCTCCAGAAGAAGCGGAGGAATTTAAAATTCATACGGATAATAAGGGACTTAATCTGGTCTTCTTATTGGCTCCCAACAGTACGGCTGAGAGGATTAATCTGGTCGCCGAGCATGCAAGCGGATTTGTATATCTGGTGTCTGTTACGGGCGTAACGGGAGAGAGACCCAATTTGGATTATTCGCTCGAACCTGTTATTGGTGAGATTAGAAAACATATCAGACTTCCGGTTGGAGTCGGGTTTGGTGTATCAACTCCTTCGCAGGTGAGTAAAATAGCTAGGTTGGCGGATGCTGTTATTGTTGGGAGTGCGCTCGTAAGAATAATTGAAAAAGATGGTAAAGATAGAGTGTCGCTGCTCAGTAGAGCCGGAGAATTTGTCAGTGGTTTGAGCAAAGCATGTGATAAGAAAGGAGTTATTAATCGAAATCGAAAAGTAATTTAATCGTGTGATCATTTTATGCAGGACGAACTTAGGAGATATTTGTTTATCGGTGATTTTGATTCATTGCTTCATGGTCTCTTCTCGAAGAGAGGCGAAGTAATCTGGGTGAGCTCTATCGAAGAGGCTTTAAATCAAACTGGGAATTTTACTATGATCATGATTGAAAAAAATTGTTTTTCCAAAGATGTTTCTAAGGAGATCCATGCACATTACCCAAACACCCCGATGATCGTGAGTGATATCGACAAGCCGTCAGAGCCTCCGCCTTGGGTCAGATTCGTTGCATTTAATGAGATACTTTCCAGTCAAATTGCCAGAGAGGAAAAATTCGCAAAAACGGAGATTAGGGTAGAAGAATTGAGAAGGGCACATGATGGAGCGAAGAAAATGTTGATATTGCTTCATTACAATCCCGACCCTGATGGAATTGCCAGTGCTCTCGCACTTAGAACATTACTAAAGAGGAATCGTCAGACAGCTATAATAGGCCATCTTGGAGAGAAGGTGTCGCGCCCTGAAAACGTGGCGATGATAGAGCAGCTCGATATCGACCTGGAGGAACTCGATAATAAAGATATTAAAGATTTTGATTCGATAGCACTTGTTGATGTCCAACCACCTTACTTTGGCAATATTCTCCCCGATGTTGATAGTGTTATTGACCATCATCCCCAGGTTGGCTCTTATAGATCCAAGTTTTCTGAGATCAGGTCTGAAGAAGGGGCAACATCTACGATTTTGACGAGCTTCCTCCGCGCGGCTCAGGTTGAGATATCAGAAAGACTTGCCACATGCCTTCTTTATGGGATTAAGACCGATACCGTTTCATTAAGCCGCGACGCGAATCCGGATGATATAGATGCGTTTACCTTTCTTTATCCTCATGCAAACCTTGGATTATTAAGGAGAATCGAAAGGGCGGAGATTCCGCCATCCGATCTTAAGTGTTTCGGGAAAGCACTGGCGGATCACTGGATATCCGATGGCATTTTCTTTGTCAATCTCGGCAGGGTAAAAAGGGAATATTTAATCCCTAAGATGGCTGATTTTGGCATTCAGGTAAAGGGCGTTGGGTGGTCTATCGCATTTGGAATAATAAGTAACTCTTATCTTGTCATCTCGGTAAGAAATATTGGTTTTAAGAAAAGCGCTGGTCGTATTGTTAGGGATTTGTTCGGAGAAATTGGGAGCGCTGGAGGGCATAGGTCTGCGGCTAAGGCGGTCATATCACTGCGAAAAATAAGAAATATAATAGGGAAGGGTTCGCAGGAACGGATAAAAAGATGGCTGACCAAGGAGTTTGTGAAATCAATAGCTGAAAATTCCAACGAATAGGGTTGAAGCAATCAAGCAGATAACTAATTGAAGTCGAGGGAATCGGCATGGATTTTGTTCGAAGGGAAAATTTGTCACTCGTTGTAATTGACATGCAGGAAAGGCTGATGAACGCAATTCCTGAACGAAAACGTGAATCAATCATAAAGAGCGCAGCTGTCTTGATTGAAGCGGCTAAAACTTTTGAGATCCCGATAACCGTGACCGAACAGTATCCAAGGGGATTAGGTCCAACAATCCCTGAAATTAAGGATTGCGTTGGAGACGGATTCAAACCGATTGAGAAGGTCGTGTTTAGTTGTGCAAGATCTCCTGAATTTAAATCGGCCATAGAGAAAACACATAAACGCGAGGCGCTTATTTGTGGAATAGAGACTCACGTATGCGTGCTACAGACTGTAATAGATATGATTAATGGTGGTTATGTGTTATATGTCCCTGCTGATGCGGTCGCATCCAGAAAAGACCTTGACTGGGAGAAGGGGATATGCCTCATAGAAAAGGCCGGAGCAGTTGTTGGAACGACGGAGGCATTCGTATTTCAGCTTTTGGAGCGCGCTGGCACCGAAGAATTTAAGACGATTTCAAAGCTTCTCAAATAAACGGGGTCAGGCATGAATAAATGAATTATTTTCTATGCTGTTAGATAACTTATGATTTTATTTTTCCTATTTTCATGCTCTTCAGATTCTTTGAACCTTTTGTTTATTCTGACCACTAGCTTGCTTAAAGCTGACGGATCTCTGTTAAGGAGCTCAGCGACCTCCTTAAGACTCGAAGTCCCTAACTCACTTGCTATATAACCAATTAAACCTCTTGCATAAGCTAGTTCTCGATTCCTACTTGTTCCCTTTAGGTCGCCTTCTCTTATCTTGTATTCTAAACACACCCGACTTACTATTTCGCTTAATAGAGGTTTCTTTTTATTGTCTGTTCTTCTATCTTGTTCCTCGGCGTTCTCAAAAAAATCATCATCTCCTAACACTCGTGAATCAGTCCTTCCTAAGTAAAACTGATTGCTATATTCTTGCACAATCCCATCATTCACGAATTCTTCATATCGGTCTTTGGCCACACTATAATCATCACCAAAGTGGCTTAATACCCAATTTGTACTAAGCCATGTTAATTTCTCCCTGCCAAGATAAACATTATGACTGCTCCAGTTATATTCGTGAGGAAAGGTAACTAGCTTTGCTCTCACTGGGTTTAGGTGAATATATCTGACAAGCTCCAGTAAGTAATTTTCTGCATCTACCAAAATTGCTTTGTACCTTCCTTGAAATATGTGCCCAGTGCTATTATTTCGTTTATTTACCCATTGAGTATAGCGAAACGCTAGGTTATGCATGATTTTAGAAAGTGGAATTTGAGCAACCTGTATAGCAAGGTGAATATGGTTAGTCATAAAGCAAAACGCATGGATTCTGTGTGAGTATCTTTCTACCCCTATTTGAATCAGAAGGCATAGGTGGTTGTAGTCTTGGTCTTCTTTAAAAATTGCGTTACCAGCGTTTCCTCTGAGAATCACATGGTAAAGACCACCTGGAATGTGGATTCTTGGCTTCCTTGCCATACGGGAAAGTATAGGTTCATCTGGTGAATAATTCATTTATTCATGCCTGACCCCATCCTTTAGAGCGCTAATAATCCTACTGTGGAGCCTTCCATTTGTAGCGACTATTCCTTTGTTGCGCTCTAAGCCTCGTCCGACCGAGAAGTCGACTGGATTGCCAAACACGTCTGTAACCCTACCACCGGCTTCTTCCACTATTATCAAACCTGCTGCATGATCCCATACCTTCTCTGTATAATCAGATGATGTCGGGATTCTTAGGTAGATCGATGAATCACCCCGTGCGACTAGGCCATACTTGCACTGGCTGTCCATACGGATCGGAGGGGATTGGATTTTGAGAATTCCTCGGAACTTATCCGAATCGGTCTGCGAGGAGTGCGAGGGCTCGACCGACTCACACACGATTGCTCGGCTTGGATCGTCTATGTCGGCTACTACAACCGGTCGTTCTTCGGGATCGTCTAATTGTCTCGTTACTGTGCCACTGCCCCTTACCGCTATGAATAGGCATCCCTTCTGAGCATCTGGATTCTCTAGATTTCGAGGTAGATTAGGGCAGCCTAAAATGCCAAGAACAACTTTACCATTTTCAATCAGGGCTAGGGCAATTGCATACTGCTCGTTACGGAGAAAACCCTTCGTGCCGTCAATAGGATCAAGAGTCCAAAATCTACCGGGGTGCCCACCTTTATAGTCGCTGTTATTAATGGCAGCAATTATTTTTTCCTCCGACAAACCGGGGTATATCCCGTTGACGTATTCTAAGACCTTTGATTTAATATGATTATAATCCGGTGACTGGAGAGCGGAGCCCTCCTCTTCAGCCATGACTGGATAATTAAATGAACTCATCAGCTCCAGGTTGATCAATGCCTGCGAACCAAAGTCTGCAACCGTGACAGGCGTCCTATCCTTTTTCAGGATTGACCCCCCGGATGATAGAGACGACCGAACCGTCTCACAGAGCCTGCACGCCTTAACCACTGCCTGTGTTGCTACAGTCCGTTCAGTTTCGAATGGCATTTCTTTTCTTTCTCGCTCTTAATATATCGGTTACAAGCCATAAAATCAGGAATGGAACATAATAGAAGAGCATTATGTGGAGCGCCGATAATAAATCCTTGTTTATCGTCCATATGACAAAGTCAAGAAGGGTCACGGAACCGAATACTATAATTGATCTCTTGTGGTCATCTGAAACCCTTTTCTTTAATAGCCAATGTGCCCCACGCGTGAGTATTGTGACATTGATGAAAGCTCCGAGGAGGCTACTAATCATTCAAAAACGTTAGATGTTTCGATCACAGTTAGAACTTTGTAATGAGCAAGAATCCTTTCGCTAGGGTCTTAATACCAGAATGGTCCGCCATAGAATGGCCCGCCATACCAGAAACCGTCATCGGCAAGGGTAAAATTTGACCAATCATCGTAAGCCTGATTTTGACGAACAGCGTCAATATATGTCTGTTGCATGTAATTTATTACTTCATTCGATACACCCATCTCCTTGAGCTGTACCAATTGGCTGGCCTGAAGTCTGTAAACAGTTTGAGACTGTTGGATTTTGTTGATAATTATCTCTGAAGGTAATCCCGCTTCGGTCATCTCTACAATTTCCTTAACACTCACAGGATCCGGAGGCGGCCCGACTGCATTGCTAGACAGTGTGGCACACCCGATGTAAAATATAAGGCTGAAGATAATGGGTAGCTTCAAAATGACAGCCTTCTCCGTTATAAATGGCCTCTGTCTGGTTTGATTAACTGGATTTGATTTGGTTCTTGCCATCTCGCTCCTCCTTATAATGTTTTTTCTTTCTCACTTCTCTATCTTGATACAAGTGAGCAACCCTTCGGCTGAGTTCAGGAAAGGCCATTCGATAGTCCGACCTTTCGACTAAGCTCCAGGCTCAGGATTCAGGACAGGCCCGGCGCCTTGTTGTCATTCCCGCGGATTGTAAGCAGGAATCCAGCCTATGTCCCCGCATGTTTTTGGCGGGGATGGATCCCCGACAAAAGTCCTCGGGGATGACATAACCACTAAAAAATTTATCCAACCACGACCTGCAAATTTTCTTAACGCCTTCCTTTCCGATTATCTTAACGCAATTTTTGGAATGTCTTTGAAGTTTTTTTTCATTCTGAAAAGGATTAGGCTACCCGCCTGTAAAATCATTCCCTGTGAAGCCTTACAGCAGTTCTAATATATTCGAATTCTGCTTCCGGAGTCAATAAGAGTTCGTCCTTTTCTTTGTTAAATTCATAGGAAAAACTTACAGCGCTGCCACCGTCGATATTTAGAAGTAGTTTATCGTTATTATAGCTGTAATTTCCCTTTAAGTTAATTGAAATTGTATCACCTATGATAAGCTTGAATTCTTTATCGCCTTTAAATTCGAGTGTGAGGATACCCGCCTTCCACTCGCCTGTAAAAGGATTAAATAATCGCTCGCAACCGGGCAGCAAAACGATTGAAAATTGGATAAGAAATACGGCAAAAAGCAAAGATTTAATTATTCTCATTTTTAATCCAGGAAAATACTACCATAAATATTGTTTTGAGCGATTCTGTAACATTTCCAAAAGAATCGAGTGGCATGTGATCATGGTGAAGTTAGCTTAAAGCTGGGATTTTTGTTAAATTTAGTCTAATGAATAAATCCAAACCGCTTATAGGCATAACCACAGATATAAAAGATGGGAATTTCCAAATAGAGAGCAAGTATGCTTTCGCTGTAGCGGATGCTGGAGGACTTCCTGTTCTTCTTCCTTCTATCCCTGAAAAAATGGGTTTATTTGAAGAGGTGCTCTTAGAGATTGATGGTCTCTTACTCCCTGGTTCAAGGGATATGGATCCCAAGTTTTACAATGAGGAGCCGCATCCCAAACTGAGGCCGATGAGTCTTGAGAGAACCGAATCGGAAATTACAGCGCTGAAAAACGCCATAAAAAATGAGCTTCCGGTTTTGGGCATTTGCGGGGGGATGCAGCTCATAAATGTTTTCTTTGGAGGATCGCTATATCAGGACATAGGTTCGCAATTAGCCAGCGCAATCTGTCACGAAGACGGGTCGGAACATGAGATACATCTGCTCGAAGGCACGCGACTTAGGGCAATGACGAGTAATGAATCCTTCACTACCAGGAGTTATCATCATCAGTCCGTAAAGGTGTTGGGAAGTGGACTAAGGGTCTGTGCCAAATCTCCAGATGACGTTATTGAGGGCGTGGAATCCGTCGAATCATTTGTAGTGGGAATCCAGTGGCACCCCGAGTTAGAATCAAGTGAAATTTCGAAAAGAATTTTCAGGGCCTTCGTAGAACAGTGCAGAAGATAGTTTTTTTGCCAGATAAATTTTTCAGCTATAACAGTGCGTTTAGGACTTGTGAAAATAACTGTACTCGGACATTTAGGTTTATACCGTTAAAGTTTCAGTGAATATCGGTAATAGGACAGCAGCATCTTTGAAATAATTCAGAGCGCGCCTGTAAGTTTCTAGTTATATGTTAACGAGAAAGGGTCATGACCCTGGGGGGTATTTTTCGGGTTATGCATTGATCTGTTAAACAGATTTTACAACTTTCCCAATCTTATGGTAGGATTCCTGAATCTTGTTAATAAGTTATAAATACTCTTAATTAACTCTTTTGCGAAAGCCAAAGAATTTGGAACTTAACTATAATCGTTTTGAGGGGCCCAATATGTTTATAACATTTGAGGGTATCGAGGGTAGTGGAAAGAGTACACAGGCTAAGCTTCTAAAGGAATTTCTTGAGCTTAAGGGATATACGGTAACACTGACCAGAGAGCCGGGATGGGGTGCTTTGGGAAAACTAATCAGAAGGATGATATTGGAAGAGAGAGAGCTGGAATTAGAACCAATCGCAGAACTATGTCTTTTTTGTGCGGACAGGGCCCAGCATGTTAAAGACTTTATTCTTCCCAAACTCAAGGACGGTGAAATAGTAATTTGTGATCGGTTCTATGATTCTACTATTGTCTATCAGGGATACGCGCGCCGGCTTGACCTCACGCTCGTAAAGAGGCTCGCAAAGGCATCCGCACTGGAAGTACACCCCAAACTTACATTACTCCTAAATATCCCTGTTAAGAAAGGGTTGTCCAGGTTAGACCAGAGGGACGACAGAACTAAAATGGATGATGAGCCCCTTGATTTTCATGAGCGTGTAAGACAGGGCTACATGCTTATAGCAAAAGACGAACCGGCCAGGATAAGAATATTAAATGCCGCGAAGGATCTGAGTGTTTTGCAGGACGAGATACGCAGCCTGGTTCTTTCACATTTAAATTCAAAATAAATGTAAGGTTCGATGGCCGGGGCAATGGTTGTTCAATTGGCATTAGCGAGAGGATTTTGAGGAGTTGGTGTTTTCTTCCACGACATAGAGAGAATCTTAGAATGAATGTCGCGATTCATAATAAGTAAGCTAGATTATGCACGATCAACATTGATTGAAATGCACTTTAATAACATAATTGGCCACGACTTACAAAAGAATCTGTTACGGCGCGCCGTTGCGGAAGGAAGGGTTTCACATTCATATCTTTTCTTTGGTCTGGACGGAGTGGGAAAAAGGCTCGTAGCCCTCGGGTTTGCAAAGATTTTGAATTGCTTGAAACCTGTGTCTCCTAGAGATGTGAATTCAAACCAGGGAGGCTGCAATTGTAACTCTTGCAGGAAGATCGATAAAGGGATCCATCCAGATGTTTTTGTGATCGAGTACAAAGGCTTGAGGGATATTAAAGTTGATCAAATACGCGAAGATGTAGAAGCGAGGCTTTATTTTAAACCTTTTGAAGGAAGGTATAAGGTTGCAATCGTCGATGAGGCGGACCGGATGAGCCACAGTGCACAGAACGCTTTCCTGAAGACACTCGAAGAACCGCCGAATGAATCAATCATAATTCTTCTTACGTCAAGTCCTCAGTCTTTACTTCCGACAATCCGTTCGAGGTGCCAGTCATTACGATTTGAGCCTATCCCAATTGAGTTTATCGTGGAAGAGCTTAAGACCAGGAGGGGTCTTTCGGGTGAAGAATCAGGCTTGATTGCTTTTCTTTCCGAAGGGAGTTTAGGCAGGGCATTGACTTTAGATGATAAGATTCTTTCAGATAGGAACGAGCTGATTCAGAGATTATCACAGGTTGAAACTGATTTTGCTTCCTCGGTGCTTGGCGTTGTTGAGTCTATTCTTAAGGGTTCGTCCAATGACGACAATGAGCAACTCAAGATATATCTAGAATTTATTTTGCTATGGCTTCGTGATCTGATAAATGTGAAGATCGGTCTGGATGAGGATTTGCTTATCAATAAGGATCTAATCGCGGTATCGCGAGAGTATGCAAGCAGGCACAGTTTGGAGAAGATATTGGAAAAGCTGAATTTCGTCAAAGAGGTGTCCAATTCGATTCTTCGTTTAAACGCCAATAAACAGATAGCCCTTGAAAGTTTGGTCCTAAAGGTAGGCGAATGAAATTAAATCTAGGATTGTTAGTGAGTCTAGGTGGTGTTTAACGTTGAAAAAATTCGTCGTTAAGGTAGGAGTCAAACATTCCGAGGGCAAAAATCTTACTATTTGATGAGTAGAATTATTTATGACGCTACTTTTTTGGGTGAAAAGGATTTGAACGGCCTTCCAAAAATTGCGTTAAGAAAATCAGAAACGAAGACGTATAGAAAAATTTGCGGGTTGTGGTCGAATTAAATTTTTTAGTCGGAGTTTATGATTTTTAGCAAATTTTTGGACAGCCTTGATTTTTGCTTCTTTGTATCAAGACAAAGAAGTCAGAAAGAAGAGTAGGCTATATGAAAAAAGCACGATTAAAGATTCTGTCTACTAATTATCTAACTCGTGCAAAAATGACCCCGGAATTTTCATATCGCTTATCACGAAAAAGCAAAATTTAAGGATCTCTTCGTAATGGGAAAGCGTTTTTATGTCACAACCCCGATATACTATGTGAATGATGTTCCACATATCGGCCATGCTTATACCACAATAGCGGCGGATGCAATTGCCAGATTCCGAAGGCTCAGGGGTGATGATGTTTTTTTCCTAACAGGTACCGATGAGCACGGGCAGAAGATAGAGAGGGCGGCCCAGGCGTCCGGTATAAAGCCAATTGAGCTCGCCGACAGGGTTGTTTTACGTTTCAAGAATCTCTGGAAAAGGCTCAATATAACTAATGATGACTTCATAAGGACAACCGAAGATAGGCATAAAAGGGCTGTCCAGGAGATTTTTCGCATGATCGAGGGCAAAGGCGATATATATCTTGGTGAATACGAAGGCTGGTATGATGTGAGAAACGAGGCGTTTGTGACTGAAACCCAGCTCGACGAATATATGAATCTCCCTGAGAGCACTCGGCCGCCTTTGGAGAGGATAAAAGAAGAAAGCTACTTTTTCCGTCTATCGAAATATCAAGAGAAACTCCTTGAGCATTACAGGAAGCACCCTGAATTTATAAAACCAAAAAACAGGCGGAACGAGGTCGTTCGGTTCGTGGAAGGTGGTCTTAAGGACCTGAGCGTGAGTCGCACGACCTTTTCGTGGGGAATTCCAGTGCCCGGAGATTCAAAACATATAATCTATGTGTGGTTCGATGCATTGACCAACTATCTCACGGCAGCCGGATTTCCTGATAAACCGGAGGATTTGAAGGAGATATGGCCAGCCGATATTCATCTGGTGGGTAAGGATATTCTTCGTTTCCATGGGGTGTACTGGCCCGCATTCCTGATGTCTGCGGGGCTTCCGCTTCCCAATCAGGTCTTTGCGCACGGCTGGTGGACAGTTGAGGGAGAGAAGATGTCAAAGTCTCTGGGTAACGTTATTGATCCATATAAGATCGTTGACGAATTCGGTCAAGATGTTTTCAGGTATTTTCTTTTGAGAGAGATTCCATTCGGTCAGGATGGGGATTTCTCAAGGAGTGCAATCATAGGGCGGATAAACGGCGAACTGGCAAACGGGCTTGGAAACCTCGTAAGCAGGACCATCGGAATGATTAAGAAGTACAGCGGCGGTTTGATACCGGTCCCGGGCCCACTCCTCGAAGCCGATGTAAACATAAGAGAGAATGCACTGAGGACCATTAAAGAGGTTGAAGACTGCATGGGTGAGATCGCGTTCAGTAAATCACTATCGGCAGTATGGGATTATATTGGAGTGGTAAATAAATATATTGACGAATCTTCTCCGTGGTCACTTGCAAAGGCCGGCGAAAAGGAAAGGCTGGATACGATACTCTGGATGTTGGTTGAGTCAATCAGGATAGTGGCAATTTTGGTGTATCCCTTTATGCCCAGTTCAGCCACGGAGATTTGGAGGTTATTAGGTTATACGGAGCGACTTGAATCGGTTCGTATTTCGGATGCGAAAGAGTGGGGTAGAAGCAACCCGGGGACCAGCGTGGGCGATGTCAGGAGCATATTCCCACGATATGATTCTAAATAGTTTGGTTGCGCAAATAACTTCACTGTCTGTGCAATATTTTGCATATGTTTTCCCGTTCTCTTATGAGAATGAAGTAAAATATTATTAATTTACAGGAGGTTACTATTTTATCTTAGGTGGTATGAATATTGCAATGTTTTGTATAGACTCGCCGGGGTGGAGTATATGAAAATAACTAGAAATCAAGAGGGGTTTACGCTTGCCGAGATACTGATCGCGGTCGCGATAATGGCTTTAGGCTTCTTAGCGGTAGCGGAGATGCAGTATCTATCGTTAAGGCAGAAACAAAAGTCAGAGTTTGGCAGCATCGCGACAAATATGATTCAGTTTGCAGCCGATAAGGATATGGAAGAAGTAAGGAGATTGCATCTGCTCAATACGATTGCACATTCATCCACCGTTGCTGGAAGGGTTCCCGACTTTTCTTATTGTGACGGCACGCCGCCTTCCGACTGTACAAATCCACCGTGCGCAGACCCTTGCACCGGGTGCCCCGGGCAGCAATGTGATACCCTGAGAGTTTTGTCTGTAGCTCAGATTCCTAATCCCGCCCCTGCCCCCGCTAACCCCTTTAACGAGACCTCCTGCGCTCCGATTCAGACGCACGATTTCGACCCGGAAAAGCTTGTTTTTGACACCGATGTGAACAACTGCACTGATCCGAATGCTGATATGTATATAGTCAAGAATGTGATGGCTTCGCAGCAACAAGACCCTGCAACCCTTGTTCAGATTATCACGGTAACGCTTACATACGCCGTAAAGACTCCGGGGCAATTTGCCGAAACGGGTTTAACTATAATAGACCCAACAAATAACAACCTGCCTATTCTAAGAAACTCCGTTGCTACACAAACGCATATAATGAGTGCCCATATTGACGACTGGTCGCAAATAATCCCGGGATGGACTCAGGTACGTGTTCCTCATATTCCTTAACTAAAAAATACGGAGGCGTTAATGAACTCAAAGGGCTTTACAATCATTGAACTGCTGGTTTCTGCTGCAATCTTTTCCCTTATCATAACGGGCATGACGCTTGCCCTTGTTCAACAACAAAGGCAGTATAATCTCACGCAGGATATAGTCGATGTCGATCACACCGCCAGGGCAGCCCTTGATTTCATCGCATCAGAAGTCAGAAATGCCGGCTCGAGACAGGGGAAAACATTCTCAATCGATTTCGAAAATGGTGGGAGCGGTGTGACTCCGCAGTGCGATGATAATACAACTGATACAGGTAAGAATTCACCTCCTGACTGTTTGACCGTATACACATGGGATATAACCGAGGGGAGAAACGATGATTGCCCAGGTGGGCACTGTGAAAATAGAATATGCGACGGAGGAACTAGAAATGGTTCCTCCTGTACCCTTCTGCCGTCGGTAGCAGGAGTTGTAAGCATAGCCAGCGATGGGCCTCCATTGGTCTTAAACCTGCCCACGGAATGGTTCAAAGATGCGTCGGGAAATAACAGGAATCCGCCGCTCATACAGGACGGGGGCCTAATTGGTGCCCGCTCGAGGTTCAATCTCTGCTATCCCAATCCCAATCCCCCCCTGGCCCCGATTGTGGATTGCAATTCAGAACCCGAGAAATGTACAGAGTGCTCTGTTATTCTAAGGGTGGATATTAACGACCAGAATCAGGCCGAGATTGATGACGTTTCGGATATTGTAGAGCAAAACTTCCAGGAAGACGATTTCACCGATGTCTCTAGCTTTGTTACAAACTTTTTCAAGCCCAAGCTCGCCCTTCAGGCATCGGAGATAACAATAGCGGATGTAAAGTCCTTCAGGGTCGACCTAACCGACAGGGAGCTGGAGATGTCTCAGACGCTTGATGATATGGGCGACCCAGATCAATTTCAGCCTATAGTAGGAGGGCCGGATGCCCCCGGCATTGTTGACCTGCAATTCATTTTTAATATTCAGGGAACAGACGGGGTTATAACAAAGGTGGGAGTCCCCTCTGCTATTGCCAACAGGAAGTTTGCAAACTTTGATGAGCTCGAGGCTGCAATTGCCGCAGATCCTGTGAATAACGGTAGATACGGCGGTGTGAACGATATAAGATCTGTGGAGGTCTATCTGGTTGTCCGTTCACAAACGAGGCCCCGTAAGATCTCCGGTGGTTTTTTCGGACAAAACATCCCTGCGATAGGCGATGTTTTTCAGAAGGAGTTGTCAGATAACTTAGCGGATCCTGTGGAGGGTTTTATATACAGGGTATTTTCGACCACAGTCTATGTCAGAAATCTGGCGAGGGAGGAATTTGGATAAATTAGAGGAGGTATAAGTATGGCATCTGGGCAAGAAATGAGCAGTTGTAAAATCACCATAGATCATAAAAAGAGTGAGAGCGGGATAGCGGTTGTAATAGCCTTGATAATGATCCTAATCATGTCCACCCTCGCAATAACAATTTCATTCATGTCGAACATTGATTTTCAGACAATGTCAAATTACAAGCAGGGTCAGGAGGCTTTCCTTGCTGCTGAACAGTGCGTGCAGGAAGCAAGAAAGGTATTCGAAACCACGGGAATAGAGGTATTGTTCTATCAGATTCTAATAGGTGCTCCGCAAAATGGGCTGGAAATGCCTCAAACACCGACCAATGGAGAAGCATACTGCAGGACGGGTTCTCGGAACTTTGAACGTACTGATCCCACCGATCCCCCGGGTCCGATTGTAGAATTGCCGGAGCCTACAAAACAGATGGGGAGGCCGTTAAAACACGTGAGCCTCCCTTCGGGAGGCGTGGGAGGGGCATCCGCAGTGCCGGCGAGTTTTCTGGTGACCGGGAAGGACGCAATGGACAGGGATAAGAAGGATACCAATCCGGATATAAATACGGGTGTTGAGATAGCGGTGGGGTTTGAAACCTTTGTTCCGGGAGGCGCCACTAATGTATATTCGGGGCAGTAGAACGATATGTTTAAGGAAGGCTTCTCTAAAGGAGGATTGATTGACGCTTAATACTTTTCGCAATCTTAAGAGAAAAATTTATAAGATTAAGATCTTGCTGGTGTTTTCCCTTCTGGTTTTTGTAACCGGCGCCAGGGGCGATGACATTATTGAGAACCAGGTCGAGGACCTTAACATCCTTATCTCACAGATCATAGGTGGTCAGCCGAATGTTCTCCTGCTCTTCGATGGTTCACTTTCGATGGGTGATAATTTCGGGGGCTCTCAGGTTGGCAACTGGGATGCTGACGCTGTGATTTTTACCAATAATGCTCAAACCAGTATTCTAGGCACTTGTGATTCGTTTCAGAGCTTAAAGGACGCTACGGGGGCAAACGCCAACTACGCTTTGGCGCATTGCGCCGGCAACGCATCGGGAATAAATCCCTGCGGCAGTTTTGCCTGCTCGGCATCTCAGACGGGCACGTGCCAGACGCCTGAGAACTTTGATCGGTTCTTAATCTGTATTGAGAGTACCTACGCATACGATCCGGCCACAATTGTTAACCCCGCGTATACCCATGTGTTGAATAATATATGCACGGGTTTTCCTCCTTTGACCGACCTTCGTGTGGCATGCAATAACGATCCAAAGCGTGCCGAGGCTGCGTCCGCAATAGAAAATATTACGGTTAATCAGGCGAATCTGGGTGATCCCACAAAGCCTCTAACATGTGGCGCCGTAAATTGTGCTGGCGTTGCCAATAAATCGTGCAATGACGCGACTGCATTCGGTAATTTCAAGTCCTGTATGAATACTACTCTTAAGTCATCCAATTCATGTACGAGTGGTCCCAATTGTACAAAACCCAAATATGGCACCACCCGCTGGGACGCCGTTGTAAACACATTCTTTCATATCCTGGACGCAGATGATTCACTGGCAAGCCGGATGTGTGATGACCCGCAGGGGCTCTTCACTGGATCATTTGACGATAACAGTTGTGGGATCGATCCTGCTAGTCCAACACCCGGAGTGGTTTGTTGCGATCAGTTTATGAACACACCCTTCAGGGATGTGAGTGGTATAGTGACCGATTTTAATAAGCTTGGAACGACCGTACTTCCAATAACGAATGGTGCGGACACTCCGCTTATCAATGAGCTGACCGCATTGGACGCGAGTGAATTCAACGTCAGGATCCGCCCTATGACATTTGCCGGTTTACGAAAAAACGCCTCCCCTCCGGGGGCACTATCCGGAAGTGGTAGTTGTACCGATAATGTTATCGACCAGCCACAGGGGGGTTTTGCGGGTGGAAGCATACAGAGCTTTTCTAATATATGGAAGTTCTTCCGCGACAGGCATGCGGGAGGGCGTTCGCCACTTGCAAATGCGATAGGCTTTGACGATGACAACAGCGCGAACAGCACAATAGGCCAGGATGTTCTTGACTCATTCAGGGTTGAGCTTAAAACCGATCCCGCCTGCCAGTGCCGGGCTGAGTTTCTGATCGTGGTCACCGGCGGTCTCGACAACTGCTCAGGGGATTGTGCACTGCAAGGTACCTCAGAAACATGCTCCACTAATGCAGGTGTTCCACTTCTCGTGACCGGATTTTCGAACATGAGGAGCTCTATACAGGCTACGAGCAACCTCAGGACGTATTACGCCAGGCATCCCGTGACAAATAACGATAATTGCGATGGTCCTATAAAGAAGGAGGTGCTTACATTTGTGATCGGACTGGGAGTCAAGGGTCTTTCGGCAGCGAGGACATTGAATGCAATGGCCCTTGCTGGGGGCACGCATACGACCGGAATAATTAAGCATGTCAACCCCGAGGGTGTTCTGGTCGGAGAGGTAGAACCGCTGACCGTTTTGCCGGGCGCAGGCGATCAGGTATTCAGGGATTTTGGCACGGTTCTCGGCATCAATACCAACCCTTCGGGTGCGCAACTTAAGAATTGCCTAACGCCCAATGAATTGACGGGCGAATGTACTTTTCAGACCAACCCTATTTTTAACAATACCTTTTTCCAGACCGCGGGACCCCTCGACTCTACCGTGTTAGGCGAAAGTTTTGCCTTTTTCGTTGACGATCCATCCGAGCTGATAGAGGCCCTTGATGCGATTTTCGAGTTTATCGGAAATTTCCCCACGTCCGGTGTGGCACCCACAGCGCCTACCTCCTCGGCAAGCGTCGCGGTAAGCGACAGGATACTGCTGGCAAACCTGACGCCTAATCCTCCGGCGAGACTTTGGCAGGGGAGGCTTGCCCTCTTTGGTTTTGTGGATGAACCGGGGAATCCGGGTTCAAAGGTTGTTATAAGAAAACCAGACCCGGGTGCCGACCTCACTGATGCTGCGGTCGTTGATGCCCACAGGATCTTCAGCAACAGGGGAATCCTGAACGCAAATGCGAGGCAGTTTTTCTGGGACTCGGGTAAGCTGCTTACAGAGAGGGACATATCGTCTGACCCGAGACACCTGTATACGGTTATAAGAACAGACCCGACTACTATCGATGAGGAGATAGACCTGGCCACTTCAGAGGTCTTAAGACTCAGATATGAGGGGGATAAGGCTGATTTCAATCTACTCAACACCGATCTGGATCTGGCTCAATTTGGGATAAGTGACGCTGATGTAACCGATCCGATACCGACCTTTTGCGCGGCAGACCCTCCGGACGGCTATACGGATTGTTCTGGCGATTGTCCGGTGGATCTTATAACTGGAAATCTTCAGCAGCCAGTACTACAACCTTGTTTAGACTGCGTTGAAAACTGTATAAGAGACAAAACAATCGATTTCATGACCGGTAACACGAAAATCTTCCCACTGGGCGACCCGCTTGGTTCTCCAACTACGGGAGGGTTTGCGGCTGATACCATGGGGTATAGTTGTCCTGATCTTGCCGATGGAAATACGGCTAATGATGACTATAGCCACTGCCAGGTGAAACTCGGCGATATATTCCACTCTGCGCCCGTGCTGGTGGGTACGCCGTCGCCTCTTTTCTTTGATATTGGTTTTCAGGCCTTCGCATCTCAGTTCAGGGATAGGTCTGCAGCGGTGTATGTGGGTGCGAATGACGGATTTATGCATGCATTTCACGGTGGGGAGCTAGTAACTATCCCTCTAGGGGGAACGGTAACGAATCCCTTTAATCTTGAGGAGGAGTCGATCCCATTCTTTAATCCGGGCACCGGCGTTGAGCTATTCGGGATTGCACCGCCTTCCTTTCTTCCGGACTCTATTTCAGATAATGGTCCTGAATCACCTTCTGATATAACTCCTCCGGATTACAGGTTTGGAGACTTCAAGACTTTTGTAGCGGAGAAGAAGGAGCAGAGATCTTTCATGGACGGGTCGGCTCTGGTTGCGGATATATTTGTCGATGGTTATTCGAATGGGATAGATGATCCAATCTGTACCGGAGCTAGCAGCGCTCTGGATGGCGTGATTGATAGTTGCGGAAGCGAATGGCACACATTGTATATATCCGGGTATAGAAACGGGGGTGGAGCCTATACTGCCCTCGATGTGACAAATGTCGAATGTGCCGGGGGCGTGAATACCGATTGCAGCAATATCGGTAAGCATCTGACAAACGGTCCGGACTATCCCACCCACCTCTGGACGCTGTTCGACCATGATTTTGGAAACACATGGTCTGAACCGACCGTTGGAAGGGTGAGGATGAAGGAACAGGGAAGCAACGTAATAGTTGATAGGTGGTTGATGTTTGTGGGCGGGGGGATGGATCCCCTTGACACCGATCCGACTGATGGGGTTAATTTCGGTGATGCATTTTATGCTATAGATATACCCACAGGGAAGATAGTCTTTAAATTCAACCCTGATGATCCAATACCTTCGACTCTCGCTGATCCAGATTTAGCTGAGATGGAATGCGATATGTCAGCAAGAGTGGGGGTCTTTGATCTGAATGCCGATGGGTATATGGATGTAGCCTACGCGGGCGATACCTGCGGCAGGCTTTGGAGATTCGATATCTCCCTCCCGATCGTCGCCGATGATTTGTCTCAGACCGGTCTCAGAGGCGATGCTGATATATCCGCGCCTGATTGGACGGGTGATATAGCATTCTGTGCCACCGCGGACATTACTCAGTGCTTGGATCCTTCGACCCTAATACCTGATCCTATAACCTTTATAAGTCCGAGGACGCCCATATTCTTTGCGCCTACGGCTGTGTTTGATGATCTTGGCCAGGTCCATATTATATTCTTAACTGGGAATAGAAGAAACCCGACCAGTACGCTCCAATTTGGAAAGCTCTATAACTTCATAGATACCTTTATCCCGGCTTTTCTCGCCGGGGGCTCCGCAGTGCCTGCCGCTACTAAAACCGAGGCGGATTTCAACGCAGGGCAGATAATTGATATTGTGCCCCTTGGTGGGGTTACCGATCAATTTACAACGGAAGGCGGCAGTACAGTAAACAACCAGGGTGAGTTTATTGTGAGATTCCCCGATAACATTGACACGTCGGTTGATCCCAGTGTTGAAAGTCCGATGGGAGAAAAGGGGTTTGGCACGCCTGTTGTCATAGAAAGAGTATTACTCTTTACGACATTCGCGCCGGATCCTGAGACTGAGAATGTTTGCGCGGCGGGCGCCGGTGAGGGCAGACTCTTTGCTCTCGATTATCTTTCAGGAGAGCCCGCTCTGGCAAGGGTGCCGGGAGCGGCGAGTCTTCTTGGTGGAGATGCCGACCAGCAGGCGGCTACTGTGGGAAAAACAGTTGCGTTTGGTATGCCGACGCCGGCACAGCTTACCTTCGGAGCGCGTGGTTCTGTGATCATGACTGTTGCCTTTTCGGGTAGTGCGGCAGCAGGCGGAGCGAATTTCCTCGTCTTGGAGCTTCCCCAGCTCGCTACGAGAACGCAGACACATTTTTGGGAAGAGCTATTATAGGCTATAATGACTAACATGCATAGTAAAGAAAGGCAAAGAGGCATGACAATTATAGAGGCCCTTATTGTAGCCAGTGTTATATCTTTACTTGCCGGTATCGCAGGGCTTATGGTTAGCCGGTTTACTGTTAGCCGTTCAATTAACGATATCACGAGGAACATATCTTCTACACTTCAGATGGCAAAGATGAAATCGGCGAGGGACGGTGTGGAATACAGGGCTGTCTTCTCGCAGTGTGATGATATTGATGACACTGACCCAAATTGCAAATTTTGTAATAATTATAACGACTTTGCCCTGGGGGATGACACGCTGACGATTACGCTCGAAAGGGGTAATAGCAACAGAGGGTCTGATAAATGGTGTATCGTATCCAGTCAGACAAAGAAAATTAACAAGAACTTTAACTTAAATATGGCTGACATGGGGGAAACCGACCCTCTTCGATGTGGATTCGGTCCAAAGGGATTTATGGTAGATCAAAATGGCGAGCCGGTAACGACTGATCCGGAGCCTGATACCGATCTGGAGACGGTCTCAATGTTAGTAACGCCAACCGTCACGTCCAGGGTTAACACATGCGGGATTGTTGAGCTATCACCATCGCTTGGGAGGGTAGATGTAGTTAGGGGTAACTGGGATGGCACCGATTGCAATCCGATAAGGGAGCCGTAAGCGACCCCAACACCATGATCTTTTCCCTTCTCCTGATTTAAGAGGCTTTCCAGCTAATCAACATTAATCTATGCGGGACACGAATGTCCGGCCTATCCTGTGGTGGGGTTAAAATTTGTATTTGAATGGATAGGCGGGGTTTTCCAACCCCGCATTGATAAAACATAAGGAATGGAAACCTAAAGGTTTCCGCTACAATTGGTTATAACCCTTTCTAATGTAGCGGAGGACTTTAGTCCTCCATAAAACTAATTGGATGAAAACCATCGGGACTGGAAGGTCCTGCCTATCCTCCCGGAAGGGGTTAAAATCTAGATATAAATCGATAGCCTGGGTTTTTCAACCCCGCACATAGATCAAGCCAACACACGATAGACGAGGTTTTTCCAACCACCCCATTTTTTCACCAGATATTTGAAAATGGGTTTATACTTTACTAAAGCTTATAGCTTTTGCTTCGCCCAGTCCCCCCTTCCGCAGATCAGGAAATAAAAGTTTTCCATGTAATGGAGCACCATCCGTGCGTTACCGGGATGAAACGCATATTTAAAAATGATCAAGGAAGGGGAACCTAAAATGGGTCAATTTGTTAAAGAAAATGGTTTGAACATCCTCGAGGTACTTATCGTGGCCGGGATGATATCGATGCTTATTGTGATAGCAGGTTCGATGGGCACCAGGTTTTTCGTTAACCGGAAAGTTGATAATATAACAAGGACTATTTCTTCAACGCTGCAAATCGCAAAACTAAAATCAGCCAGGCACGGTGTAGAGTATCAAGCGGTTGTTAGTTACGATAACTCAAATAAGAGTCTCACCATTGCAATGCAGATCGGAGACAGCAACAGGGGGTCAGAAAGGTATACAACCGAAACGTCTCAAACATTAAATGTATCAAATGGAATAAGCATCACTCCTTCCAATAAGATCATAAATTTTAACCCTAATGGTACGCTCGGCGGTTCCAGTGGATCAATTTCTATCAGACCATCAGATGGCAGCAAGATAACGAGATGCGGGAGGATCGTTGTAACTCCATTCGGAAGGATACGGGTAATCGTCGGTAACTGGGACGGCACCGCCTGCAAACCAATCCGAGAGCCATAAAAAGTGGGTTTCGGGGTAGGGAAGGTTGGTAAATCCCATCCCTCTTTCTTCTTATCATAATTTATAGCCTAAATTAAAGTAACGTGGAAGCCACACTGCTTCGATTACGGATTGGTGGAATGAAGTAACTGATTGAAAAGATTAAAAGACGAGGTTCGGTATCGTTTTCCATAAATCCGGAGACTTAGAAGAATCTGACACCTGCAATGCCTATAACCGTACCAACTAATAATCCGTAAATAATGTGTCCCACCAGGTGGGCTAAAGCGACTTCAAGTCCCGCGTCGCGGAAATCCTCCAGGGGGTGGTGCTCAGCTACTGTAACGACAAGCAGGAAGCTGAAAGCTACCCCGTGGAATAGGCCAATCATGGCGCCTGTTCCAATTGTGGCGGCTACCGAGGTAGGATGGAACAGACTTATTAATATCACATAGATAAATGCGATAAGTGACCCAGCAATAAAGTGAATGATTAGTCCCGGGGCTAAAGATTCATCCAGGTTACGTGAGAATATGCTTCCGATTGCCCTGACCATATCTGCGTTAGCCATCCCGGATTTCTGTATTAACCACATCACGAGAGTCATCCCGCCGGTTCCTATCAGGCCGGCAATTATTGTTAGAATTACGTTTGCCATGTATTCCTCCTTGCCTTACTGCTTATATTAGATTCTGGTCATAATAGCAATAGGTATTTTCAACTTTTCCTAATTGCTAAATACGATTCATGGTTTTTGGTCTTATGATTTCAGATGATCGAATTTCAGAGTGGATTCATTCTGAGAGTTGGTGCAATTGACATCAACATATATTCAATAGATAATAGTCACCTTTATGTGATTTAGATTGGAGGAAATAAATTGTCAAGGATAAAAAAGGGTCAAAAGAAGCCACATGGTATAAGAAAATACTCGTCAATAATAGTTGAGGGGGATGATCGCTCCCCGAACAGATCGATGCTTAGGGCAGTTGGATTTAAGGACGTTGATTTTAAGAAGCCGATTATCGGGGTCGCTTCCACTTGGAGCATGGTCACACCATGTAACATGCATATAGATAAGCTGGCGCTGGAGGCTGCGAGGGGTGTGGATAGTTCAGGTGGGAAATCGATAATATTCAATACCATAACCGTTTCCGATGGTATATCTATGGGGACACCCGGCATGCGCTACTCACTCGTTTCGAGAGAGGTTATTGCCGACTCAATTGAGACTGTAGCCGGAGCTGAGGGCTTTGACGGAATTGTCGCAATTGGGGGTTGCGACAAAAATATGCCGGGCTGTCTGATAGCGATGTCGCGTCTTAATCGACCGGCAGTGTTCGTTTACGGTGGCACAATAATGCCCGGTCTGTATTGTGGGAAACCAGTTGATATTGTATCTGTTTTTGAGGCTGTTGGCGCACATGCTGATAAAAAGATTTCTGATAAAGAATTAAAAGCGGTTGAGTCTTCGGCCATACCCGGACCAGGTTCTTGTGGCGGGATGTATACAGCAAACACAATGGCTTCAGCTATAGAGGCCCTTGGCATGAGTCTTCCCAACAGTTCCGCGCAGCTTGCAATATCTCCTGAAAAGAACAGGGACTGCTTTGATGCCGGCCAGGCGGTCGTCAATTTACTGAAAAGAGGGATTCGTCCAAGCGATATCATGACGAAGAAGGCTTTTGAGAATGCAATAACGGTCGTGGTTGCATTGGGTGGATCCACAAACGCTGTTTTACATATTTTAGCAATGGCCAATGCGATGGGTGTCAAGCTCACAATCGATGACTTCAATAGAATAGGCAAAAAGGTTCCGGTTCTTGCCGACCTTAAACCTAGCGGAAGATTCATGATGGCAGATTTCTGTAAGATAGGCGGCCTGAGACCTTTAATGAAGATGCTTCTTGATAGAGGTCTACTAAATGGTGATTGCATGACCGTAACGGGGCTGAGCGTTCGAGAAAACCTGCGATCTGTGCCCGCCTATCCGAAAGGACAAGAGGTAGTACATTCCTTCGAAAATCCCATTAAGGAGGATAGCCACATTGTAATTCTCAGGGGGAATCTGGCGCCGGAAGGGGGTGTCGCAAAGATTACTGGAAAGGAAGGTCACTCGTTCACGGGAAAGGCGATTGTGTTCGACTCGGAAGAGGGATGTCTCAGGGCTATACTTTCCGGAAAGGTAAAGAAAGGACATGTGATCGTTATCCGTTTTGAGGGACCCAAAGGGGGTCCCGGGATGAGAGAAATGTTGGCCCCGACTTCAGCAGTTATGGGTAAGGGATTGGGTACCGATGTGGCACTCATAACGGATGGGAGGTTTTCTGGTGGCACCCATGGTTTTGTAGTGGGTCATATTACTCCGGAGGCATATGATGGGGGAGTCATCGCGATTGTGAAAAATGGCGATACGATAACCATAGATGCCCGTAAAAGGGAGATCAATCTCAAGTTACCGGAGAGCGAGATCAAAAAAAGATTGGCAGTTTGGAAAAAACCAAAACCTAAGGTAACTAGGGGTGTACTAGCGAAGTATGCGAAGCTCGTGAATTCCGCATCCGAGGGAGCTGTGACTGATCAGGGTTTCTGAATCGTCTGAATTTTTTCTAATCTTAGACGGGGTTTTCTGATAGGCGGGGTTTTCCAACCCTGCATCGTAGATCATATTTCTAACTGAAAAATTCAGAATGAAGATAAGCAATTGAAATTATGGTTTGCCTCATTTCGTCTACTCCTCTATACTAAATAGGAAGACCGTACTATGGAGACCTGGGGGTCTCTCCGGTACAAAAAATGAGCAAGAGGGTTAAAATGTCTAGAATCTCTGGGAAGAACATAGTACTTGGGGTTACGGGTGGAATTGCCGCTTATAAATCATGTGAGCTAGTCAGGAGATTGGTCAAAGAGGATGCGACGGTACGCGTAATTATGACTAAAAATGCCGCTGAATTCGTAACGCCAATGACATTTCAGGCCCTTTCTTTAAACAGGGTGGCTACCGAAATCTACGATGCGGAGTGGGAATCGGAGATTGGGCATATAGCTCTTGCCGATAATGCGGACCTGATAATCGTAGCTCCTGCCACCGCTACCTTTATTGGAAAGGCAACATCCGGAATTGCAGACAATCTTCTCAATGCCGTGATCCTGGCTACAAGGTCTCCTGTAATTGTCTGTCCCGTTATGAATGTAAACATGTACAACAATTCCGCCGTTCAGGAAAACATCGAAGGCTTAAGCAGGAGGGGGTTTGTTATTGTGGATCCGGATGAGGGAGAGCTCGCATGCGGTTGGGAAGGAAAAGGTAGGTATCCCGAGATAGGCGTGATAATGCAGGAAATAGAGAGGGTATTTTCTCGTAAAGACTTTATGGGTAAGAGAGTGATGGTTACGGCGGGAGCTACAAGAGAGTACATCGATTCAGTTAGATTCATTTCGAATCCGTCCACTGGAAAGATGGGGTATGCGCTTGCTAAAGAAGCTTGGCTGAGAGGAGCTGATGTGCTTTTGATATCGGGTAAAACCGATGTTGCTCCACCAACGGGCGTGAATATTGTCAATGCCGCAAGCGCGAGCGACATGTACCAAAAGGTTATGGATCACCTTGAGTGGGCTGAAATAATAATTAAAGCCGCTGCTGTTGGTGACTTCACTCCGTCGAATGTTATTAAGGGAAAAATCAAGAAAAGTAAAAAGGATCTTTCACTCACGCTTAAACCTACTAAGGATATCCTTTTGGAAATCGGAAAGAGGAAAGACGGAAAGACGATAGTTGGGTTCGCCGCTGAGTGTGAGAATATAATAGAGAATTCGAGAGCTAAGTTACGGATGAAAAACGCCGATTTGATAGTAGCGAATGATATTTCTAAGGTGGGTTCGGGGTTCGGACAGGATACAAATGCAGCGTATTTGGTGGACGGCTCGGGAGAGGTGGAGGAACTTCCCCTAATGAGTAAATCCGACTTGGCGAGCAGGGTTCTCGATAAGATTTTAGAGATTAGAGCAAATATACATTCCTAGAGCATGTGGATCCCCGATTAAGCCCGCCCCCGCATGTCCATGGCGGGGAGTCCTCGGGGATGACAGATAATTTTCGTCTCATCGAGTTTATGGAGGACTAAAGTCCTCCACTACATTAAAAAGGAATATTCTTTTAGTAGTGATGATCTTCAGACCTCGGTGATATCCGTGACTAAACGTAGCGGAAACCTTTATGTTCCCATCAGAGTTAATTTCTGAGATGGTAGGCCGAAGCCTTCCGCTATATTCTTGGAACGTTTCCTTGCCCTATGTTTTGTCCATGCAGGGTTGGAAAACCCCGGCTATCCTTAATTTTAATCCAAGGGTAGGCGGAACATTCCTGTCCCGCTTACTCGTTCGTTTCTTACATTTGCGCTAACACCCTAAATAGAACCACTTAACCTGTCCACATCCAATATTTGATCGTGAGGTGTTTTCCCTCCACGGCTAAAGCTCCGACATATCCGGGCGCTGGTATCAAAGCATACAATGACCAGCGGGCTGCCAAAATCGAGTCTCCTTTAGTACTAATAATTTTAGCTTCATCGTTTGGATTCAGTGTCACATCAAACTGATCTAGGGGGATGGAAAGACCTTCTCCGATAGCCTTTATATAGGCCTCCTTACGAGTCCAACAATTAAAAAAGCCTGCTACACGCTCTGAGAGAGGCAATGCCATGAGCGTCTGGAACTCCAAGGGTGAGAAGAATCGCTTTGCGATCTTCTCGAAAGACAAATTTGTCCTGACCCTTTCAATATCAATTCCTACCTCCCTACCCAAGGTTACGGCGTATAGTGCAATCCCATGCGAATGGGATAAATTGAAGTTGACATGATTTTGATCCAGTTCATTGGCAATTCTTGGTTTTCCATGTGTATTGTAAGTGAAGTTCAGATTGCGTGGCTGTATATTAAGATAATTTCCGAGGATCACTCTAAGAGCACCTCTGGCAGCAATGAAATGGTGTCGGTCCTTTTCAAAATGAAAGCGATTGGCCCTATCCGTTTCTACCTTTTGTAAGGTGTCTTTAAGTTTCTTTAATAGTTGCTTGGTAACATTTAAGTCAGCACGCCAGACATGGATTTCATGGCGTCCTAAATTTAATTTGCTCGGCGGGTTACGCCATTTTTGTTCTGAATTTTGCATCGAATGGGTGACTAGATTAGAACTTTTGGAATTAATCTACATTATATTTGGATCTGAAGGTATAGCGTGGAATACTAGATAATTGCGTTTTTAATTCATCTCTTATGACTGGGTAAATAGAAATCAAGAACCGATGCGAGCAAGAATTAACTGAATTTACCATAATGGCGTATTATCTTATCTCAAACGCGTACACTTCGTTGTTACCAGTTGCATAGTTCAGGCGTGAATAGCCGGAGCCCCAATAAACTGTGCCATCAACTACGGCAGCTCCAGAGTTTACAGATGCGCCGCTTGGAAACTCCCAAAGGATATCACCTGATGCGGCGTCCAAAGCGAAGAAAGTACTATCATCGGGATCAGGGGCGAGGGAACCTGCAAAAACTACCCCATTAGCGATAGTTACCGCACCCTGGTCAAGGGCAGCGTTTGGGTCAGGCGTCTGCCAAAGAATCTTTCCTGTAGTGGGATCGAGTGCGCTCCAAAACCCTCCTCGAGTGAACTCACCGGTTCCCTGTCCGTTCTCCATTAGTTCCCATTCTACTCGTCCTGAGTTTGATATTGCCGTATAGATACGTTCACCATCTGTAGCGGAACCCCACTGGTGGCCCCCGGTAATACCACCGGGCCCGACCTGAGTCACCCACATAACTTCCCCGTTATCAGGATTAAGTGCCCAATACTGACCGCTTTTCTGACCAGCCCCCAACAGATCGATAAATAATCCGTCAGCACCTTTAATTGAGAACAAAATGGGGCCTTGCCCAAAGTCGTAATCAACTCCCGCTGACGATTGGCAGTTTATACCCCCTATTAGGCATGAAAAGTTCCAGGCGTCGAATGGAATCATCGGCTGGCCCCATACTATCTCTCCACTATCTAGGTCAAGGGCTACTACAGCATCAAAAAGGTTACTGGGATCATTGCATAGTCTTGGATCGATGCCTTGATTATTTGCTTCTTCAACGCATTCGAGCACTTCCTCCGGGACTGTGTAGTTGTTACCAGTCGGAACGTAAAGAAGGTTGCGTTTCGAGTCCACGACTAATGTGCTGCCCCAAACGCCAACTCCGCTATAGCCGGGGAATTTATCAGTCGATGGTGTCATGTAAGTCTTCCATAGGATCTCTCCGTTATTTGAATCTAAGGCTAGAACACTTCCACGAAATGTGCAGCATGGATATTCCGGATCGATAGCCGTAACAAACTCAAATGAAGAGATGCCCACATAGACGCGGTCATCATGTACAACCGCCGATTGAGTGATTATAGAAGCCTCGTGGTCATCAACTTTTGTAATCCAAATAAGATCCCCAGTATCCTTGTTGACGGCTATCACATGTGCGCCGCCGCCCTGATTTCCCAATATGAGCTTGGTGCCATAAACTGCTGGTGTCGTACGAGATAGGTCATTCGGTATTCCCGTATAATCAGATATACGGCGCGACCATATTTCCGCACCGCTTTTTCTATCTATTTTGAAAAGGTTCCCGCCCCAATCTGGCGCGTAGACTGCATTCTCATCTACAGCAGGAGTGGCAGAAACGTCTCCTCCCGTTGTGAAAATCCATTTGATTGATAGATTCACTACATTTGAAGGACCTATTATCGTTTCCTTTGATTGATGACGTGTGTTATTTAAATTTTGTCCGGCGACGATCCAGAGGGCAGTAGTTTGACCTCCGTTGTCGCAGCCTCCTAAATTTAAGAATGCGATAAGAATTAACGGTATGAACTTGACAAATATTCGCTTCATTTGTTTCTCCTCAAGCGGTCAAAAACGAATAGTGGAATACCAAATTAAACATTATTATACATTAAATGTTGTTTGGAAATCTTATAATTCAGGGTGCAAACAATGGATTACGTCTTTAGAAATAATTCAGTTACTTTTTCTTTGCAGCTTTTTTCTTTTTTGATTTTACTTTTTTCTCCTTTTCCATCTGTTCCATCTTTTTCCTAAGACTTAAAGGTCTCATATCAGTCCATACTTCCTTGATGTAAGCTAAACACTCTGATTTTGGTCCTTCTTTTCCAACATCATTCCAACCAAGAGGATTATCTTTGTCAGTAGGCCATATGGAATACTGTTCTTCGTGGTTAACTACGACCTTATAGATTGTCTTGTCTTCATCTTCATCTATGCTCATCGTTTCCTCCAAAGAATTCAATTTAGTTTGGATTAAATTCCGGTGCCATTTGCATCGTTAAGGCATGCATTTAGTTTTTCAGCCAAGAGATTGACGTTCGGCCTTTTAAATATAGTATAATGATCCCCGGGAACAATGTGAACTTCAACGCCGCCTTTGGCTAAGGTTCCCCACCCCAAGGACTTATCTATTTCGAAAATGCTAAAGTGACCCTTAGCACGAATGAGGGTTAATTGCCCTGGATAAGGTTTAGGCTTATATTTGTGCATTGCCCTGTAGTTATTAAGATATATGTCCAACCTTCGGATAGCATGCCGGAGTTCAATCATTCTGTTTGTTTCATTTTCAGGTTCAAGATTGTTCCAGATCCGGATTAAGGGTTTACCTGAATCGCCTTCTAAAATATGATTCAATAATAAGTTAAGCTCACTGGAATTGATACCGAGAATCTTGGCTAATTCTCTATAGGGACGGATTACGCGATTACCCTTACTTAATTCATTTTCGTATATAATTTCCTCTGACCAACCCTCGTCAGGTAAATCGTCTATGACGTGATCTAATGAAGTGTTCGGGTTTTTAAAGTAATAGCAAAGCTTTTCTAAAAAATTTCGTAGAAGTCTGTTCGAATATCTTTTTGTTGCCTTTCTGTTTCTTCTGAGAGAGTGAGAGTCAAACAGAATTAATTGTGACACTGTGTCCTTTTGAGCTAACAATTGCTGAGCCATTTCATAAGCAATTAATCCTCCCATAGACCATCCTCCTATGCTATAAGGACCAACCGACTGAACCGATTGAATAGCTTGAATATACAGTGCGGCCATTCTTTCGATGTTCGAGAGAGGAGGCTCTTCACCTTCCATACCCACCGATTCTAGCCCGTAAAAGGGTTGATCTTTGCCGAGAAATTTTGACAAGTCATAATATGAGAAAACGCTCCCACCAATGGCATGAACACAATAGAAGGGGGGCTTCGAACCTAGTGGTTGGATGGTCACAAGTGGAGATTTTTCTATACCTATCCTTATATCCTTTTTGATTTTAGTATTCTGTATACTAAAGTTTTGCCTGAATGCCTTAACTGCTTCTTTTTCAAGGACATAATTCCCACAATGTAGTTCCGCCGCATCGAACCCTAAATCTTTAAGAATTTCATAATGTTTGCAGGAAGTTGCAGCTTCAACTAAACCCAATGTAGGTTTTAGATTGTCGAAACGAGATGAGAGTAGGCCGGATAACACGCAGCCGGTTATTTGCGATGAGTCTTGTTCTGCGAATGCTTCTAATTGGCCTTTCTCAATAAGTCTTTCTGCGATCTCTGGGAGATACCGTAAATGGCAAACCGGCTTGGGTGATTGTAGAACGCCACCCTCTGTGAAAATTATATCAACGTGCTTTTCAAATCTGCGAATGGCGTCCTCTACGGAAAAGCAGTGCGGTGCTGAATCGTCGACAATTATCGTACCGGGCTTTGCAAGTTTAATATCAATGACTTCTGGTACGTTTGTAGCTCCGATGATTAGAGAATTTTCATAAAATTCTGATGGGACCCTAACACCGGAACCTACTATTTGTATACTCCCACAGTATCCAAATTCTCTAATAATACTGTTTTTTAGCTTCTCTAAGGTATCATGCTTGCTGTATAGATCACACAAAGTAATTTCCGATGGATGAGGGAGGCTTTTCAGCATCAAACTAAGGGTTGCCATTCCTATCGATCCCAGACCTAAAAAACCTACCTTTTCATTGCTCAGCTCCCGCCCACTTTCCCTAAGTGCTCTGGTTATTTGAAGTACAACTGAAGATGTGGTCGTTGCATGTCCTGTTGTGATCTGAGGTAAATCAGTGCGACCATCGACTGCATCGTAGATAGCACGGCCGTAACCAGTGGCAGAGGGTATGAGACCCGTTAGAGAAACGGTTTTCGCCCCCGTTAAGCCCGCTAATTCGAGCGAGTCTATTATCATGTCAACTAAGGAATCCTGATCGGCATATAGCTCTGATTCGAAAAATGGTATTAATATTATTGCAATACGACCTAGATCTAAATCCATAATATTCGATATTATCGGTTTATTGTTAAAAAAATCGTCCACCATTTTCCTGTCAATACTTGGGTGATCCAGTATTGAGCTTGATAAGTAACCGATAGCTGCTGCATCTAGTTGCTTAATTTCCCCATCTTTAATAAGGTCCAGTAGTGGACGTCGTTCAATTTCTATATAATCATTCAATCTAGAACGGCTTGCTTGATCTTTGTTTACAAGTTCTTTGCTAGTGGTTTCGTTCGAAACTGAGGGTCTTTTATCTTCGACTTCAGCTGAAGGTTTCGCAATAGCATTTACAAGGTCAGAGATTGTAGGATTTAAGAATAGTGTTTTAACCGAAACTTCGTATTGCAGGTCTGAAGATATTTTGTATATCAGTCTGGTTGCCTGGAGGGAATTACCTCCCAAATCAAAGAAATTGTCATAAATTCCAACCTGGTCAACTCCAAGGACTTCACTCCAAATATCTGTAAATTCCTGTTCTATTGGATTTCTCGGTGCCACGTATTTTTCTTGTAAGATTTCCGGTCGTTTCTTATCCGGTTCAGGCAGTGCCTTTCTATCCACCTTTCCACTTGGGGTTAGTGGTAATTCATCAAGTGTTACAAAGGATGATGGCACCATATACTCAGGAAGCTTTTCCATTAAAAAAGCCCTTAGTTCTTCTATAACAGGCTTATGCTCGCTATCCACCAATAAATATGCGACAAGGCGTTTTTCGGCAGGTGCGTCCTCTCTTGCTACAACAACTGCATCATTTACGTATGGATGTTTTCTTAGTATTGATTCTATTTCCCCTGTTTCTATCCTGAATCCCCTTATCTTTACCTGATTGTCTATTCTTCCCAGAAATTCTATGTTGCTGTCTGGCAGGTACCGCGCAAGGTCTCCTGTCTTGTAAAGCCTCTCGCCGGGCTCTTCACTAAATGGGTTCGGTATAAACTTCTCGGCTGTCAGATCGGGTCGGTTCAGATAGCCACGAGACAGTCCGTCTCCTCCGATATGAAGCTCTCCCGCTGTACCTATAGAAACTGGATTATAGCTCTTGTCCAGAATAAAGATTTTGGTGTTGGCAATCGGTCGGCCTATCGGTACAGAACCGTTTTGGTTAGCAACTTGGTAAAATGTAGAATAGACAGTAGCCTCAGTGGGCCCGTACACGTTCCATAGCGAATTCGACCTCTCAATCAGTTGATTCGCCAAATCTCTAATTAATTCCTCACCACCAGATAGTAATTTGAATGTTTTTGGACTCTTCCAGTCTGCTGCAAAAAGCAGTTTCCAGGTTGCAGGTGTAGCGTGAATCATCGTTGCGCTTAATTGATTAATCTTTTTTGACAATTGTGATCCGTCGGTTGCAATTTCGTGACTAATCAAACCTACTCTGGCGCCGGTAACAAGTGGTACAAAAATTTCTAGAATAGAGATATCAAATGAATAGGTATTAATTGCAGGTATTATTTCACCCGATGTTAATCTCAACTGGTTGCAAGATGAAATTAGGAAATTTGTCAGTGATCTATGATGGATTTGAACACCCTTGGGATTGCCTGTGGAGCCTGAGGTATAAATGACATAGGCAAGGTTATCTCGGGATACCTGGACTTCGGGGTTTTTCTGAGTTTTCTTATCTATCTCCTCCCAATCTGCGTCGATGCAAACTTTTTTGGATAAGCTGTTTCTTAACTTCTCCAACAAACTTTTTTGTGTGATGAGTACGTTAACTATTGCATCTCGCATCATGAATTCTAGTCTTACGTTCGGATAGTCTGGATCAAGGGGTAAGTAAGCCCCGCCGGCCTTTAGTATTCCCAATAGGCCTATGATCATCTCTAATGATCTCTCCATGCATATCCCCACCAATACTTCAGGGCCTACTCCAAGTTCAAGCAGATAATGAGCCAACTGATTGGCTCTCTCGTTCAACTCTCTATAGGTTAATCTTTCATCTTCAAATACCACTGCGATATTGTCCGGATTCTTTTCCACCTGTTCCTCAAATAGCTCATGTACGCACTTATCCCTGGGATATTCCCTCTTAGTGTCATTCCATTCCACAAGGAGTTGATGTCTTTCCTTCTCGGTTAATATTGGCAGCTCTGTTATTCTGTGGTCCGGACTTTTTACTATGTTTTCCACCAGAATTCGGAAATGCTCTATCATTCGAGTTATGGTGGTATCGTTAAAGAGATTGGTGTTATATTCAATCGATCCCGTTAGTCCTCTGTCCGTCTCCACCATGAACATTGTAAGATCAAACTTCGCCGTTTCTCTCTCCATATCCACCGGACTAATCACCAGGTTTCCCAGGTCTACAGATTGCATCGGTGTGTTCTGCAGTACAAACATCACCTGAAAAAGGGGTGAGTGACTCATGTTTCTCTCGGGATTAAGCTCCTCCACCAGTCTCTCAAACGGCAGGTCCTGATGTGCGTATGCTTCGAGTGAGGTCTCTTTTACTCTCCTCAATAGTTCTAAGAAGCCTGGATTTCCTGAAAAGTCAGTTCGCAGCACCAGTGTGTTGACAAAGAAACCTATAAGCCCCTCTATCTCTGACCTATTCCGGTTGGCAATAGGGGTACCTACTGCTATATCCTCCTGCCCTGTATACCTGTAGAGCAGTGTCTGAAAAGCAGCCAGCAGCGTCATGAACAGCGTGGCTCCTTCCCTTCTACTCAGCTCAGCTAGGGCTTCTGATAACACGGAGGAAAGCTCAAATGATTCATGTGCTCCATTGTATGTCTGTACAGCTGGCCTCGGTCTATCGGTTGGCAACTCAAGAACCGGTGGCAGACCATCAAGCTTCTGTTTCCAGTACTCTAGTTGTGACTCAAGCACTTCACCCTGTAGCCACTTTCTCTGCCACTGTGCAAAGTCTCCGTATTGTATTGGTAGTTCTGGCAGGGGTGAGGGTTTCCCACGGGAATATGCATCATATATCGCAGCAACCTCTCTGATGAGTATTCCCATAGACCAGCCGTCTGATATTATGTGGTGCATCGTAAAGAGACCGACATGGTCTTGCTCCCCGAGCCTTAGCACAGTAGCCCTCAGTAGAGGACCACTCTCAAGCTCAAAAGGCTTCTGGGCCTCTTCTATCGCTAATCTCCTAGCCCGGGACTCTCTTTTGTCTTCTGGCAAATCTCTGAGATCCAAAACAGGTAGAGTAAATATTATCTCAGACGCTATTACCTGAGTTGGTTTCCCATCCACTGATTTAAATCTAGTTCTGAGTGACCCATGACGCCTTATTATCTCGTTTATCGAGCGCTCCAGTACCTTCAAATCTAGTCTGCCCCTTACTCTCACTGCTACAGGCATGTTGTAGGCACTGCTGCCTGGATCAAACTGATCGAGGAACCATAGCCTCTCCTGGGCAAAGGATACGGGAAGTTCGATATCCCTTGGTATGGGTATGATTGGAAGTGCCTTCAGCCCCTCACCCCTTTTTCCCGCCTCGTCTATTGTCTCTGCTAGTCGAGCAACGGTGGGTTCTTCTATGAGGTTTCTAAGTGGTAGCTCTACCTTAAACGCATCTCTTGTGCGGGAGACTACCTGTGTGGCAAGCAGTGAGTGCCCTCCCAGTTCAAAGAAGTTGTCGTATACTCCTACTTTCTCTATACCTAGCACCTGAGACCATATGTCTGCAAGTATCTGCTCTGTAGGAGTTCGGGGTGCTACAAACTCTCTTCCAAGCTCAGGTCTCGTCTTATCCGGCTCAGGCAGTGCCCTTCTATCTACCTTGCCACTGGGTGTTAGTGGCAGCTCATCCAGTGTTACAAAGTATGATGGTACCATGTACTCTGGTAGCTTTTCCTTTAAAAATCCCCTCAGTTCGCTTACAATTAACTCCTTCTCCCCCTGAGCCACTAGATATGCGATGAGCTGCTTGCCTGTCCTGAGCGAAGTCGAAGGATCTCCACTCCCATCCCCCCTTGCCACAACTACTGCATCATTTACATATGGATGTTCCCTTAATACTGATTCAATTTCCCCCATTTCTACCCTGAATCCCCTTATCTTTACCTGATTGTCTATTCTTCCTAGAAATTCTATGTTCCCGTCTGGCAGGTATCGGGCAAGGTCGCCTGTCTTGTAAAGTCTCTGTCCTGGCTCTTCACTAAATGGATCTGGTATAAACTTCTCGGCGGTAAGCGCAGGTCTATTAAGATATCCACGTGAAAGTCCTAGTCCTCCAACGTGAAGTTCCCCAGCTACTCCAATGGGGACAGGGTTTAGGTACTTGTCCATTATATAAATCCGAGTATTTGAAATTGGCCGCCCAATGGGGGGAAGGGGATTCAAACTAGTTGGTTTTTCTTTGAGCCTGAACGCAGTGACTACATGACTCTCTGTAGGTCCGTATTGGTTGACAAGAATGCAATCCTTTAGTTGACTAAACATCCTTTCAATGGGTGGGGTAATGTTCAATTGCTCGCCAGCGGTGATCACTTCTCTAAGTAGTGAGGTATTTGAAATCTTTCCATCGGCGACCTCGGAGAGTTGTCGCAAGGCTATAACGGGGAGAAAAATTCTCTCAATCCCTCGCTCGATTATGAAATTAAATAACTCTGAGGCGTCGATTCGAGTATTTTCCGAGATTGGGAACAACGACCCTCCACCGAGCAAGGTTGATAATATCTCCTGAAAGGAGACGTCGAAGCTTACAGGAGAAAATTGAAGCGTTTTGGCATTGAGGGATGACGAGAGATTTGAGAGTTGCCATAAAAGAAGGTTATGGAGGGCGCTATGTGCGATTCCCACACCCTTAGGATTGCCTGTGGAGCCTGAGGTATAAATGACATAGGCAAGGTTATCTGTGGATACACGGCTTGAGGGGTTTCTCTTACTCCTCGTGGCGATATCATTCCACTGCTCGTCAAGGCAAGTCATTGTCAATTCATCCCCTTGTACCGTTTCGACCAAGCTTGTCTGAGTAAGAAGCATATCTATTTGTGAATCCTTTATCATGAACTCTAGCCGCTTCTTGGGATATGAGGGGTCAAGCGGCACATAGCCCCCGCCGGCCTTGAGTATTCCCAATAGACCTATGATCATCTCCAATGATCTCTCCATGCATATTCCAACCAGTGTTTCCCGTCCAACTCCAAGTTCAATCAGATAATAAGCCAACTGATTGGATCTCTCGTTTAATTCTTTGTAAGTAAGTTTTTGATCTTCGAACACAAGCGCGATATTGTTCGGAGTCTTTTCCACCTGTTCCTCAAATAGTTCATGTACACACCTTTCTCTGGGGTATTCCCTCTTAGTGTCATTCCATTCCACAAGGAGTTGATGTCTTTCCTTCTCGTTTAATATGGGCAGCTCTGTTATTCTGTGGTCTGGACTTTTCACTATGTTTTCCACCAGAGTTCGGAAATGCTCTATCATTCGAGTTATGGTGGTATCGTTAAAGAGGTTGGTGTTGTATTCGATTGACCCCATTAGTCTCCCGTCCGTTTCCACCATGAACATTGTAAGATCAAACTTCGCGGTTTCTCTCTCCATATCCACCGGACTAATCACCAGGTCTCCCAGGTCTACGGATTGCATCGGTGTGTTCTGCAGTGCAAACATCACCTGAAAAAGTGGTGAGTGACTCATGTTTCTCTCGGGATTAAGTTCCTCCACCAGTCTCTCAAAGGGTAGGTCCTGATGTGCGTATGCTTCGAGAGAGGTTTCTTTTACTCTCCTCAATAGTTCTAAGAAGCTCGGATTTCCTGAAAAGTCAGTACGCAGCACAAGTGTGTTGACAAAGAAACCTATAAGCCCTTCGATCTCCGACCGGTTCCTGTTTGCTATTGGCGTACCTACTGCTATATCCTCCTGCCCTGTATACCTATAGAGCAGTGTCTGAAAGGCAGCAAGCAGCGTCATGAACAGTGTAGCTCCTTCCCTTCTACTCAGCTCAGCTAGGGCTTCTGATAACACGGAGGAAAGCTCAAATGATTCATGTGCCCCATTGTATGTCTGTATAGCTGGTCTCGGTCTATCGGTTGGTAACTCAAGAACCGGTGGTAGGCCATCAAGCTTCTGTTTCCAGTACCCTAGCTGTGACTCAAGCACCTCACCCTGTAGCCACTGTCTCTGCCACTGTGAAAAGTCTCCATATTGTATCGGTAGTTCCGGCAGGGGTGAGGGTTCCCCACGGGAGTATGCATCATATATTGCCGCAACCTCTCTGATGAGTATTCCCATAGACCAGCCATCTGATATGATGTGGTGCATCGTGAATAGACCGACATGGTCTTCCTCCCCAAGCCTTAGCACGGTAGCCCTGAGTAGAGGACCACTCTCAAGGTCAAATGGGGTCTTTGCCTCTTCTATCGCTAAAGTCCTAGCCCGAGACTCCCTTTTCTCCTCTGGCAATTCTCTGAGGTCTATCACTGGTAGTGCAAAACTCAACTCACTTGCTATTACCTGTTTGGGTTTTCCATCCACTGATTTAAATGTAGTTCTCAGTGACCCCTGACGCCTTATTATCTCGTTTATCGAGCGCTCCAGTACCTTCAAATCTAGTCTACCCCTTACTCTCACTGCTACAGGCATGTTGTAGGCACTGCTGCCTGGATCAAACTGATCGAGGAACCATAGCCTCTCCTGGGCAAAGGATACGGGAAGTTCGATCTCTCGTCGAATCGGCTTAATTGGAGGTGCCTGAGTCTCACTTTCAACATTTTTGGCTTCTTCGATCGCCTTTGCCATATTAGATATTGTTGGCTCTTCGATAAGACCGCGCAGGGGTAGCTCCACATTGAAGGCCTCACGGACGCGAGATATAATTTGCGTAGCCAGAAGGGAGTGTCCGCCAAGATCAAAAAAGTTGTCATGAATTCCCACTTTGTTATGACCTAGCACTTGAATCCATATATCAACTAGAATTTTCTCAGTAGTGTTGCGAGGAGATACGAAATCACTTTTTATCTCTATCTTTGAGACAAGGGGAGATGGTAACGCTTGACGGTCTACTTTACCATTGGCGGTCAACGGAAGTTGATCAATTGTTACAAAAACCGAAGGGACAAATGCCAATGGCAGTCTATTGATTAGGAACTTTCTTATATTGTCTATCCTAAGATCCTGTTTATCAGAGGTTACAACATAAGCGACTAGCGCCCTTTCTCCATTCTCATTTTTCCATTCAGTAACAAAGCATGCCTGTACATCAGGATGCTGTGAGAGTGTCGCCGTCACCTCTGAAGGTTCTACTCGAACCCCTCTGATCTTTAGCTGATCATCGACGCGGCCAAGAATATCGAGAGAGCCATCTGGCCTATAACGGCCGAGATCACCTGTTAAGTAGACAACATCATTCTCATCTTTGCTGAAAGGGTTGTTTCTAAAGCGCTTCAGCTGCTCGTCAGGTGAATTGATATATCCAAGGGTGCGGAAAGGCGTACGAATTACAATCTCTCCAGGCTCACCGATGCCGCATAGCTCATAGTCAGTATTTAGAATAAGAACCTGTGTCTGGGGCATCGCTTTGCCTATTGGTTGTATTCCAGGTGAAACCTCTTGTGGAACTTCATAGTAGCTCTTTACTAGCGTCGTCTCAGTGGGACCATAAAGATTCACGATTTTCCCATCATAGTGTAATGAATTTTTCCAATCATTAACCAGACTATCTGTGAGAGGTTCGCCCGCAAAGAACACATATCGGAGATATCTTAATGATCTTTCACTAGCGCGATTTGTCAGCCAGAATTGCGTTATACTAGGTACGGTATGCAGTACCGTTACCTTTTGCACATCCAACCAATTTAACACGTCATTCGCTGCTATATCGTCACTTTCTTCTGGCAAGCAAAGAGTTGCGCCGCTTGTCAAAGGCAAGAAAATATCTCTTAGCACAGCATCGAAGGATAAACTTATAAGTTGAGAAACTCTATCTTGGCTATTAATATTGAATGCGTTATGTTGCCAGTTAATGAAATGGCTTAAGCCCTTATGCCAACCCAATATGCCTTTAGGTAAACCTGTGCTTCCTGAGGTAAAGAAAATATAGGCGCGATCACTTGACTTGATCAACGGCAATTGAACACGCTCGCAGAGCGAACTGCTATCAAAATCACATGGCAGACCATCCCAACTGTCGACTCTTATGACCTTTATCCCTACTTGCTTATCGGACCATCTATGTTCATAGTCGTTACTACCGACTAATACCAGACCTTTCACACCTGCCTCCCTGAGCATCAATTGTTTTCTATCGTCAGGTAGTTGTCGATCCAGAGTAAGGATTACACAGCCATTTAAAAGTACCCCTATCACACTTGCAATTAAACCAATGGATTTCTCTCCATGTATGGCAACTACATCGCCTTTCTGGAATTCCCTTGATCGAAGGGTTCTCGCAATAATAGAAGAACTCCATGCAAGTTTCGCGTATGTCCAGTTTCGGTTTCCCTGAGAAACTGCTATATGATTTGGAAGCGTTTCGGCTATTCTTAAAAACGTAGAAGTAACTGGTTCAAGATCAGGCTCAGTTATGATGATGGAGGGATCTGGAATTATGTCCCTATGCTCTGGGGCTACAAGGGAATAGGTAGAAAGCTTTTTGTCTGGCTCTTTGGCGATTTGATTGAGAAGATGGAGAAATTGTTGTGTTAAACAATGGATCCTATCTCGGTTAAAAAGGTCCCTATTGTAGGCAAACAAAAAGCTGATTCTCCCTTGTCCTTCATCGGCATAGAGGGTTAAATCAAATTTTGATTCCATATCTGATAATGGGAAATCCTCGATGGCGAGCCCTTTTACGTTTTGTTGCTCAAGTTTGACATTTAGCATATTGAAAAACACCTGAAATAACGGTGTTCTACTCAGGTCACGCTCCGGCCTTAAGTGTTCTACCAGCTTTTCAAAGGGTAGGTCCTGATGTGCGTATGCTTCGAGAGAGGTTTCTTTTACTCTCCTCAATAGTTCTAAGAAGCTCGGATTTCCTGAAAAGTCAGTACGCAGCACAAGTGTGTTGACAAAGAAACCTATAAGCCCTTCGATCTCCGACCGGTTCCTGTTTGCTATTGGCGTACCTACTGCTATATCCTCCTGCCCTGTATACCTATAGAGCAGTGTCTGAAAGGCAGCAAGCAGCGTCATGAACAGTGTAGCTCCTTCCCTTCTACTCAGCTCAGCTAGGGCTTCTGATAACACGGAGGAAAGCTCAAATGATTCATGTGCCCCATTGTATGTCTGTATAGCTGGTCTCGGTCTATCGGTTGGTAACTCAAGAACCGGTGGTAGGCCATCAAGCTTCTGTTTCCAGTACCCTAGCTGTGACTCAAGCACCTCACCCTGTAGCCACTGTCTCTGCCACTGTGAAAAGTCTCCATATTGTATCGGTAGTTCCGGCAGGGGTGAGGGTTCCCCACGGGAGTATGCATCATATATTGCCGCAACCTCTGTGATGAGTATGCCCATAGACCAGCCATCTGATATGATGTGGTGCATCGTAAATAAAACCACATGCTCATCTTCCCCCATATGCAGAACCTTAGCTCTTATGAGTGCACCTTTGGCAAGGTCAAATGGTTTAGTAAACTCTTCTATCGCTAAAGTCCTTGCCCGAGACTCCCTTTGCTCCTCTGGCAATTCACTGAGGTCTATCACTGGTAGTGTAAAACTCAACTCTGGAGCTATTACCTGTACTGGTTTTCCATCCACTGATTTAAATGTAGTCCTGAGTGACCCATGACGCCTTATTATCTCGTTTATCGAGCGCTCCAGTAACTCCACATCTAGTCTGCCCCTTACTCTCACTGCTACAGGCATGTTGTAGGCACTGCTGCCTGGATCAAACTGATCGAGGAACCATAGCCTCTCCTGGGCAAAGGATACGGGAAGTTCGATATCCCTTGGTATTGGTTTAATAGGTGGACCTTCTAGTTCCTCACCTTTTTTCTTCTCCTCATCTATTATCTCTGCTAGTCGAGCAACAGTGGGTTTCTCTATAAGGTTTCTGAGTGGCAGCTCTACCTTAAAGGCATCTCTTGTGCGGGACACCACCTGTGTGGCAAGCAGTGAGTGTCCTCCCAGTTCAAAGAAGTTGTCATATACTCCTACTTTCTCTATGCCTAACACCTGGGCCCATATGTCTGAGAGTATCTCCTCTGTGGGAGTTCGCGGTGCTACAAATTCTCTACCCAGTTCTGGCCTTGTTTTATCAGGCTCAGGCAGTGCCTTTCTATCTACCTTTCCACTTGGAGTGAGTGGTAATTCATCCAGTGTTACAAATGATGATGGCACCATGTACTCAGGTAGCTTTTCCCTTAAAAACCCCCTCACCTCACTTACAATTACTTCCTGCCCCCCTTGATAAATCAGATACGCGATGAGCTGCTTGTCTGTCCTGAGCGAAGTCGAAGGATCTCCACTCCCATCCCCCCTTGCTACAACGACCGCATCTCTTACAGCGGGGTGTTCTCTAAGTATAGATTCTATTTCCCCTGTTTCTATCCTGAAACCACGTATCTTTACCTGATTGTCTATCCTCCCCAGAAACTCTATGTTCCCATCTGGTAGATAGCGGGCAAGATCACCTGTTTTGTAAAGCCTCTCCCCGGGTGTATCGCTGAAGGGATTTGGTATGAACTTCTCCACCGTCAGTTCCGGGCTGTTTAAATATCCTCTTGCTAGACCCGCACCACCTATATGTAGCTCCCCAGGTACTCCTATGGGCACAGGGGTTAGGTGCTTGTCCAAGATATATATTTGAGTATTTCCAATTGGTCGTCCGATTGAAACGAAAGCACTTCTTTTACTGACTCGGTGAATAGTAGACCAAATTGTAGTTTCCGTAGGACCATAGACATTCCAAAGTGAATCTGATCTTTTTACTAATTCATCTGCTAAATCACTCGAAAGGGCTTCACCCCCGCAGAGTATTTTTGGTCTATCCTTATTACTCCAACCCACTTCTAAAAGCATTCGCCATGTAGCTGGGGTGGCTTGAATTACCGTTGCGCCGGAATCCGTAATCTTTTTTAGCAACTGAGTACCATAGGATGCGACCTCGCGGGTTACCAGTTCAACGCAGGCACCTTTAATGATAGGAAGAAAAATCTCCAGCGCTGCAATATCGAAGGACAAAGTAGTAATTGCGAGCATAAGGTCTTTGCTTGTCAGGCCTGGTTGCTCACCCATGGAACAAAGGAAATTCACTAAAGAACTATGGATTATAGGTACCCCCTTTGGTTTCCCAGTGGAGCCGGAGGTGTATATAACATAGGCAAGGTTGCTGGGTGTGATCCCACTTACTGGGTTTTTCTTAGTATTCTTAGCGATACCTTCCCATTGTGTGTCAATGCAGACTACCTGTGCACCATTAGTCGGAAGCATCTCTACTAAACTTTCTTGAGTTAGGATTGCCTTTACCTTTGAATCCTCCAGCATGAATTCCAGCCGTTGTTTAGGATAAGAAGGATCAACAGGTACATAAACCCCTCCGGCTTTAAGTATTCCCAGGAGCCCAACTATCATCTCAATTGATCTTTCCAAACATACACACACACGGCACTCAGGTTCTACCCCATGATCTCTAAGGTAGTGCCCTAATTGGTTGGCTCTTTCGTTTAGCTCCTTATAACTAAGTTTCTGATCTTCAAAGACCACTGCAGTGGCATCAGGAGTCTTCTTGACCTGATCTTCAAATAATTGATGAACACACTTATCTGTGGGATATTCACTCTTTGTGTCATTCCATTCTACAAGGAGTTTATGTCTTTCCTTCTCGGTTAATATTGGCAGGTCTGTTATTCTCTGGTCTGGGCTTTTTACTATGTTTTCCACTAGAATTCGGAAATGCTCGATCATTAGTGTTATGGTAGTATCGTCAAAGAGATCAGTATTGTATTCAATTGATCCCATTAGTCCTTGATCTGTATCACTGACCGTTAATGTCAGGTCAAACAGTGCCCTGCTGCTATCCGGTTCCAGTGGGCTCAAGGTCAAGCCTTCTATCTCTAAGGCCTGGGTAGGCACATTCTGCAGTACAAACATCACCTGAAATAGTGGCGAGTGACTCATGTCCCTCTCGGGATTAAGCTCCTCCACCAGTCTCTCAAAAGGTAGGTCCTGATATGCGTATGCTTCGAGAGAGGTTTCTTTTACTCTCCTCAATAGTTCTAAGAAGCTCGGATTTCCTGAAAAATCAGTACGCAGCACAAGTGTGTTGACAAAGAAACCTATAAGCCCTTCGATCTCCGACCGGTTCCTGTTTGCAATTGGCGTACCTACTGCTATATCCTCCTGCCCTGTATACCTGTAGAGCAGTGTCTGAAAGGCACCAAGCAGCGTCATGAACAGTGTAGCTCCTTCCCGTCTACTCAGCTCACCAAGGGCTTCTGATAACACGGAGGAAAGCTCAAATGATTCATGTGCCCCATTGTATGTCTGTACAGCTGGCCTCGGCCTATCGGTTGGTAACTCAAGAACCGGTGGCAGGCCATCAAGCTTCTGTTTCCAGTACTGTAGCTGTGACTCAAGCACTTCACCCTGTAGCCACTGTCTCTGCCACTGTGAAAAGTCTGCATACTGTATCGGGAGTTCTGGCAGGGGTGAGGGTTTTCCATTGGAATATGCATCATATATTGCCGCAACCTCTCTGATGAGTATTCCCATAGACCAGCCATCTGATATGATGTGGTGCATCGTGAATAGACCGACATGGTCTTCCTCCCCAAGCCTTAGCACGGTAGCCCTGAGTAGAGGACCACTCTCAAGGTCAAATGGGGTCTTTGCCTCTTCTATCGCTAAAGTCCTAGCCCGAGACTCCCTTTTCTCCTCTGGCAATTCTCTGAGGTCTACCACTGGTAGTGCAAAACTCAACTCACTTGCTATTACCTGTTTGGGTTTTCCATCCACTGATTTAAATGTAGTTCTGAGTGACCCATGACGCCTTATTATCTCGTTTATCGAGCGCTCCAGTAGCTCCACATCTAGTCTGCCCCTTACCCTCACTGCCCCAGGCATGTTGTAAGCACTGCTGCCTGGCTCAAACTGATCGAGGAACCATAGCCTCTCCTGGGCAAAGGATACGGGAAGTTCTCCATCCCTTGGTATGGGTATGATTGGAAGTGCCTTCAGCCCCTCACCCCTTTTTCCCGCCTCGTCTATTGTCTCTGCCAGCCGAGAAACAGTGGGTTCTTCTATAAGGTTTCTGAGTGGCAGCTCTACCTTAAAGGCATCTCTTGTGCGGGACACCACCTGTGTGGCAAGCAGTGAGTGTCCTCCCAGTTCAAAGAAGTTGTCGTATACTCCTACTTTCTCTATGCCTAACACCTGGGCCCATATGTCTGAGAGTATCTCCTCTGTGGGAGTTCGCGGTGCTACAAATTCTCTACCCAGTTCTGGCCTTGTTTTATCAGGCTCAGGCAGTGCCTTTCTATCTACCTTTCCACTTGGAGTGAGTGGTAATTCATCCAGTGTTACAAATGATGATGGCACCATGTACTCGGGTAGCTTTTGCTTTAAGTAGTTTCTTAGCTCACTATCAGTGGTTTGATTTTCCCCTGCTGTTACCACGTATGCCACCAGGTGCTTGTCTGTCCTGAGCGAAGTCGAAGGATCTCCACTCCCATCCCCCCTTGCTACAACGACTGCATCTTTTACATATGGATGTTCTCTCAGTACTGATTCAACTTCCCCGGTTTCTATCCTGAATCCGCGAATCTTAACTTGATGGTCTATCCTGCCTAGAAATTCTATGTTCCCATCTGGTAGATAGCGGGCAAGATCACCTGTTTTGTAAAGCCTCTCCCCAGAATCGTCGCTGAAGGGATTGGGTATGAATTTCTCCGCTGTGAGCTCTGGAAGGTTCATATAGCCTCTGGCCAAGCCCAAACCTCCGATGTGTAATTCTCCCGGGACTCCTGGAGGGGCAGGATACATGTGTTTATCAAGGATGTAAGTCGTTGTGTTCGCGATAGGTTGTCCAATGGAGAGCCTTGATATCCCATCAGGTTCAGCCATTGTCGATATCACAGTTGTCTCTGTTGGACCATATGTGTCAATCCAGCGCACTCTACCATCTACTACCTCACTCCATGTCTCATATCTGTCTGGCGAGACCCGGTCTCCTCCCACTACCACCAGTCGGAGGGAGTCCGGAAACCTGCCATTTGTGCTAGGCAGTTCCTTTACCCACTCATGCCAGTATGCAGTGGGTAGGTTAACAACGTTTATCTTGTTACTGGCAACAAAGTCTAAGAATTCAGTCCCCGGGGCAAGAATCTCTTCACCCCTCAGGGCCAATGTAGCCCCTGATAATAATGTTGGAAATATCTCCTCAACGGCGCCGTCAAAACTTATGGAGTAAAACTGCAGGACTCGGTCATCTTGTTTAAGGTCATACCTTTTGGAAACATCTAAATTATGATTGACAACCGAGCGGTGCTGGACTGCGACGCCCTTGGGTAGCCCTGTTGAGCCGGAGGTGTATATAACATAGGCAAGGTTGCTGGGTGTGATCCCACTTACTGGGTTTTTCTTAGTATTCTTAGCGATACCTTCCCATTGTGTGTCAATGCAGACTACCTGTGCACCATTAGTCGGAAGCATCTCTACTAAACTTTCTTGAGTTAGGATTGCCTTTACCTTTGAATCCTCCAGCATGAATTCCAGCCGTTGTTTAGGATAAGAAGGATCAACAGGTACATAAACCCCTCCGGCTTTAAGTATTCCCAGGAGCCCAACTATCATCTCAATTGATCTTTCCAAACATACACACACACGGCACTCAGGTTCTACCCCATGATCTCTAAGGTAGTGCCCTAATTGGTTGGCTCTTTCGTTTAGCTCCTTATAACTAAGTTTCTGATCTTCAAAGACCACTGCAGTGGCATCAGGAGTCTTCTTGACCTGATCTTCAAATAATTGATGAACACACTTATCTGTGGGATATTCACTCTTTGTGTCATTCCATTCTACAAGGAGTTTATGTCTTTCCTTCTCGGTTAATATTGGCAGGTCTGTTATTCTCTGGTCTGGGCTTTTTACTATGTTTTCCACTAGAATTCGGAAATGCTCGATCATTAGTGTTATGGTAGTATCGTCAAAGAGATCAGTATTGTATTCAATTGATCCCATTAGTCCTTGATCTGTATCACTGACCGTTAATGTCAGGTCAAACAGTGCCCTGCTGCTATCCGGTTCCAGTGGGCTCAAGGTCAAGCCTTCTATCTCTAAGGCCTGGGTAGGCACATTCTGCAGTACAAACATCACCTGAAATAGTGGCGAGTGACTCATGTCCCTCTCGGGATTAAGCTCCTCCACCAGTCTCTCAAAAGGTAGGTCCTGATATGCGTATGCTTCGAGAGAGGTTTCTTTTACTCTCCTCAATAGTTCTAAGAAGCTCGGATTTCCTGAAAAATCAGTACGCAGCACAAGTGTGTTGACAAAGAAACCTATAAGCCCTTCGATCTCCGACCGGTTCCTGTTTGCAATTGGCGTACCTACTGCTATATCCTCCTGCCCTGTATACCTGTAGAGCAGTGTCTGAAAGGCACCAAGCAGCGTCATGAACAGTGTAGCTCCTTCCCGTCTACTCAGCTCACCAAGGGCTTCTGATAACACGGAGGAAAGCTCAAATGATTCATGTGCCCCATTGTATGTCTGTACAGCTGGCCTCGGCCTATCGGTTGGTAACTCAAGAACCGGTGGCAGGCCATCAAGCTTCTGTTTCCAGTACTGTAGCTGTGACTCAAGCACTTCACCCTGTAGCCACTGTCTCTGCCACTGTGAAAAGTCTGCATACTGTATCGGGAGTTCTGGCAGGGGTGAGGGTTTTCCATTGGAATATGCATCATATATTGCCGCAACCTCTCTGATGAGTATTCCCATAGACCAGCCATCTGATATGATGTGGTGCATCGTGAATAGACCGACATGGTCTTCCTCCCCAAGCCTTAGCACGGTAGCCCTGAGTAGAGGACCACTCTCAAGGTCAAATGGGGTCTTTGCCTCTTCTATCGCTAAAGTCCTAGCCCGAGACTCCCTTTTCTCCTCTGGCAATTCTCTGAGGTCTACCACTGGTAGTGCAAAACTCAACTCACTTGCTATTACCTGTTTGGGTTTTCCATCCACTGATTTAAATGTAGTTCTGAGTGACCCATGACGCCTTATTATCTCGTTTATCGAGCGCTCCAGTAGCTCCACATCTAGTCTGCCCCTTACCCTCACTGCCCCAGGCATGTTGTAAGCACTGCTGCCTGGCTCAAACTGATCGAGGAACCATAGCCTCTCCTGGGCAAAGGATACGGGAAGTTCTCCATCCCTTGGTATGGGTATGATTGGAAGTGCCTTCAGCCCCTCACCCCTTTTTCCCGCCTCGTCTATTGTCTCTGCCAGCCGAGAAACAGTGGGTTCTTCTATAAGGTTTCTGAGTGGCAGCTCTACCTTAAAGGCATCTCTTGTGCGGGACACCACCTGTGTGGCAAGCAGTGAGTGTCCTCCCAGTTCAAAGAAGTTGTCGTATACTCCTACTTTCTCTATGCCTAACACCTGGGCCCATATGTCTGCCAGTATCTCCTCTGTAGGGGTTCGGGGTGCTACAAATTCTCTACCCAGTTCTGGCCTTGTTTTATCAGGCTCAGGCAGTGCCTTTCTATCAATCTTTCCACTGGGAGTTAGTGGTAATTCATCCAGTGTTACAAGGTATGATGGCACCATGTGCCCAGGCAGCTTTTCGTTTAAAAACCCCCGCAGTTCACTTACAATCGATTCCTGTTCTCCGTGAGCCACCAGATATCCGATGAGCTCCTTCTCTCCACTCCCATCCTCCCTTGCTGCAACAACTGCGTCGTTTACATAAGGATGTTCCCTCAGTGTTGTTTCTATTTCCCCGGTTTCTATCCTGAATCCACGTATCTTTACCTGATTGTCTACTCTTCCCAGAAATTCTATGTTCCCGTCTGGCAGGTATCGGGCAAGGTCACCTGTCTTGTAAAGCCTCTCTCCTGGTTCTTCACTAAATGGGTTCGGTATGAACCTTTCGGCGGTAAGCTCAGGTTGGTTGAGGTAACCCCTTCCTAGAGCCTCTCCCCCTAGATGGAGTTCGCCGTTTACCTCTACGGGTACAGGATTGCGACTCTTGTCCAATATGAATATGTTTCTATTGTAGAGTGGCCTTCCAATAGGAATTCTGGCTGCGGAAGATTTCTCATCGAAGTTTATTGGTATTTCGTAGGTGGTGGCTGTAATGGTCGCCTCGGTTGGACCATAAGCATTGAGCAGCCTCACAGAACTGAAGGGTGTTTGATGCCAGAGTCTAAGACTCTCCGGGTCCATCACATCTCCTCCGACAACGAACAGTTTAGGGCGGATATTGGTCTTAAGTGCAGGTGAACCAGCCCATTCTCGCACCAATTGTTGCCAGTAGGCTGATGGCAGGTTTATAACGGTGAGACCAAATTGTTCCATCTTCCTAAGGAACTCGGATGGTATCCATAATTCGTCGCCGCGGAGTACCAATCTAGCGCCGACAATCAGGGTAGGAAAGATTTGCTCTAGTGATGCATCAAAATTGAATGAGGCAAATTGAAGTATCCTGTCATTAGACTCTAAATCATAATACCTCTTTACTGTATCACAGTGACCTAGTATTGCCCCGTGAGATATAAGCACTCCTTTAGGTTTTCCAGTAGATCCAGAGGTATAAATAACATAAGCAAGGTTATCCGGTGATATCGTTTGCTTCGGGTTTCTTTTGCTCTTCCTATCGATCTCATCCCGTTGGGTGTCAATACAAACTATGTGAGCAGCACGATCCGATAGTAGTTTTAAAAATCTCTCTTGAGTCAAGACTACTTTTGGACTCGAGTCCTGAACCATGAAATCTAAACGCTCTTTGGGATAGGTTGGGTCAAGAGGTACATAGGCCCCTCCGGCCTTAAGTATCCCCAGCATTCCAGCTATCATATCTGTTGATCTTTCCAAACATATGCCCACCCGGGATTCGGGTCCTACTCCATGATCTGTAAGGTAATGCGCTAACTGGTTTGCCCTTTGATTTAGTTCTTTATATGAAAGTTGCTTCTCCCGAAATGCTAATGCAACCGAGTCTGGCGTCTTATTTACTTGGTTTTCAAATATCTCCTGAATGGACCTGTTGGTGGGATGCTTCCTTTGCGTGTCATTCCACTCAACAAGAATCTGTCGGCGTTCTTCGTTTGTTAAGATTGGAAGTTCTGAGATTCTCCGGTTAGGCTTCAAAGCCATTCCTTCTAACAGGGTCCGGAAGTGCCCGAGCATCCGACTTATGCTATTGTCGCCAACTCGGCTTCGGTCGTAACCTATCTGTAATGAAAAGTTTTCTCCCGCTGATACCCCAATCGTTATTGGGTAATTGGTGCGTTCGTAGGATCGGATGTCCAGAACCTCAAGATTATTCAACCCGTGCTGAACAGTGCGGTCGACAGGATAATTCTCGAATACCAGGATGCTTTCAAAAAGCGGTAAACCCCTAGGTACGTCACTCCACCCATGGATCTGCACCAGTGGACTGTACTCGTATTCGCGAGTCACAACCTGCTTCGCCTGTAAATTCTTCAACCAGGGTATCACGTAATGATCGGGAGATACTCGGACTCGTAAGGGTAGGGTGTTAATAAATAAACCTACCATCGACTCCACCCCTCTGAGTGAAGGTGGCCGACCGGATACGGTCGACCCAAAAACAACATCTTCGCCGTCACTATACTGCCTGAGAAGTATAGCCCAAGCCCCTTGTACAAGCGTATTTAGCGTCAGTTCGTGCTGTCGTCCTAAGGACTGCAACGATTTTGCAATGGCAGTCGGCAACTGCATGTGCTGTTCACCGTAGGCTTCTTCCCGATCTTCTGGCCCATTATCTGTTGAACTCTTCAAATTTAGAGGCGTAGGTGCGGTGAAGCCTTTTAGGGTCTTCCGCCAGAACACTTCTGCCTTTGATAAATCCTGTTTCTTAAGCCAGGTTATATAATCACGATAGGGGCGAGGCCTTTCCATCTGTACTTCCTGATTTTGGCAAAATGCTTCATAGAATATAAAAACCTCTTTCAAGATCAAAGGAAGTGACCAACCATCAAGTAACAGGTGGTGACTGCTATAAACAAGTTTATAGTTATTCTCACCAATATTTATCAGGGTCATCCGCATGAGTGGAGCTTTCGAAAGGTCAAAGCCGCGGCGCCGATCTTCATCGAGAAGGGTCTCGAAACTCAGTAGCTGATCTGATGGTGAAAGACTGCGCCAGTCTTTCAGCTCAAAGGGCAGCTTTACATTACGCCGTACCACCTGAAGAGGCTTATCCAGACCCTTCCAAATGAACAGGGTGCGCAGGATCGAATGCCTATCAACGATGTTTTGCCATGCCTTTTTGAAGGCCGAAATATTAAGTTTTCCCTGGAGAGTGCAGGTGAGCTGGTTGAAATAGACATCGGATTCTGAAGCGTAGAGGGAGTGGTACAGCATTCCCTCCTGCATGGGAGAGAGATGATATATATCTTCGATATCTTTTCTATCATCCCTTTTCACAATTATCACTCACCGATTTCTGTAATGATCTTATCAAGCTCTTCTTGATTCAAGTCGACTCCGGGGAAGTCTGAGGGCGTATAGCCTCCGACGTAATCGGATAGACAGTATTCTAGAAGTTGACGAAGTAATTCCATGTACCTTTCAGCCAGTTCTTCAATCGTAGCTCGTCGATGAAGGTTCTCACTATAGGTCAATACCATGTGGAGTTTTCCTTCCAATACTCCGCAATTGATCTCGAGAATATATTTCCTATTTCCAACAAGACTTGCATTTGGTCCACTCGATTCCCTGGCCCGACCAAACGGAGCAGACCCTGGCAATAATTGATCGAACTGCCCTAGGTAGTTAAAACAAATCTCTGCCTGGGGCAAATCCCTCAGTTTGTCAGTGACTTCAATGTCTCCTCTCATATGTCTAAGCAAACCATATCCAATCCCATGATTGGGAATTCTTCTAACCTGCTCTTTTACAGACTTTATGATATCGCTTAGGTCATTTGAGTCTTCCAAACTTAACAACAAGGGAAATATTGTCGTAAACCAGCCAACCGTTCGTGATATGTCGACGTCATCAAATAACTCCTCCCTACCGTGACCCTCAAGGTCAATCAGTAAGGAGTTTTTGCCTGTCCACGGTGATAGAGCCTGTACCAGGGCAGTGAGTAGTAAGTCATTGATATGTGTGTTGTAAGCCTGGGGAACTTCCTTCAATAGCTTTTGTGTCTCCTCCGCATCGAGAAATGCTGAAACGCTTTGTGAGGAGATAATCGTATTAGTTCCGCCGGGACGATCGATAGGTAATCTGTTGACCTCGCTCCCTGACGGCGATGTCCAAAAGTTCAGTTCGTCCATAACAGGTTCAGACTCGGCAAAATCCTTTAGTCTTTCTGCCCAACGCTTAAACGAGGTTGTCTTTGGTGGAAGTGTTATTTCTTTACCTCGGCTCAACTGCGTGTAGGCCATAAGTAAGTCTTCCAGCAGGATTCGCCACGAGACTCCATCTACTACTAGGTGATGAATGATAATCAGCAAACGGGCGGGCTTGCCAAGGCCAAGATTGAATAAGGCAACCTTCAGCACGGGTCCTTTGGATATGTTAAGGCCACTCTGAAGCTCTGACGCAGTCGCTTCAATAGCGGGCGTCAGTCCCGCCTCAGAAACGTCAGATAGGTCGATAATTGAAAAGAACGCAGAATCTTCGCTATCCATGTTCTCCTGATGCCACCCCGGATCACCTTTCATAAAACGCATACGAAGAGCATCATGATGTACCACAAGATAGTTTATCGCCTTCTCCAGTAACACTGGGTCTAGCTCTTCTCGTATCTCAAGAAAAACCGACTGATTAAAGTGGTGAGGATCAGGAGGATTCTGTTCAAAAAACGATTGCTGAATTGGCGTTAGTGGTACCGGGCCTTTTATTGGCCCCTGATCTGCTTCTATAATAGAGAAGTTGCCTGCAACAGCAGCGAGTTCGGCTATCGTCTGATGTTGAAAGATGTGTCTTACGGTTAAATTTAGCCCACCTTGATTGGCTTTGGAAATGATCTGTATGGCAATTATAGATTCTCCCCCCAATTCAAAGAAGTTGTCGTAAATCCCTACCTTCTCAACACCAAGCACCTGAGACCATATGTCTGCCAGTTTTTCTTCTACGGAAGTGCGCGGTGCGACATAAGAACCCACCAAATCCGGTCTGGTTCCGTAAGGCCGGGGTAGCGCCATTCTATCTACCTTAGCGCTCGGCGTCAGGGGTATTTTATCTAATGTTACAAATGATGAAGGAACGGAATATTCCGGAAGCTTCTGTTCTAGAAAGTATCTAAGGTCTTGGAGAAGATTAAAACTGAATGCGCTCGCCAATGGATTATTGGCATATTCATTTGATTTTCTAAGATTGATTCCTTCTTCTTCAAGTAGGGGAATTTCAACCATTCGTCGTTCTGATATGTCTTTTCTATTTTTCCTTAATACTACGTCGTAGCAGCTATTGTCACCTGCGGTCGCAGTATAGACATCTATGACATGTGATACCCCGTTACTTAAGGACCAGAAGTCTTCCGGATCCACACCCTTTTCTTCCACTGCCCCGAGCTTTTCTCTGATGGATTCCGCTGTCTGTGGTCCATCAGGATCCCTCAGTAATTCACAAGCGTTTATGTCATGCAAGACGCGTGCGTTAGGCACTTCAGTAATAACTATGTCTTCCGACTCAGAATCTTCCAGTACCTTCTTTACAGATTCGATTGTTAGATTGTTTTCCCTCCATTTAAGCAATTTAGCGGGAGCGCTTTTTCTCACGTGTGGTCCAACATGGATCATTACGTCATAACGAAACTTCGTAAGCTCATTGTGGTGACGTCCTCTCTCTAACAGTATCTCTACATGACCAATCTTCGGCAGATGATTCTTCAATGTCTTGAAAAAGGCGGGATCTACAGTCAATTGTTTCTCGAATGCAATTTCTTTCTCTACTTCCTGTCTGAGTTGCTGCGCGGGAAGAGATGACTTTGCCTTGTACAATTGAACTGATGTATGGAAGGCTCTGAGCAACCTGTAGTTTCGCACATCGCCCACAAAGATAAAGCCACCTGGTTCGACGGCGCTTACAGCGTGTTCCAAAACTTTGTATAAATATTCTATACTGGGGAAATACTGTATGACTGACACGACTAACACAGCGGTGAAAGAGTTTGAAGTCACGCCCTCAAACCTATCTGCTGCCCTCTGAACGAAGCTCAACTGTGGAAGGCTCAGATTCATTGCTGACAATTGCTCCTTGATAACACGAATTGCATTTTCCGAAACGTCTGTAGCGCAATACTCAATGCACTCCGGAGCTAATCTTAAAAGCATTAACCCACTACCACCGCATCCTATCTCCAGCACTCGAGAAGGTTTTAACGCTAGGATTCTCTCTACTGTTTGATCCATCCAGTCTTTAACCTCATCATCGGAGATAGGTAAACCTGTGTAGGAACTCTCCCAACCCTTAATATAGAAACCGCTTTTCTGAGTTTGATCGATCTCTCGGTACAACTCGTTAAATACCGCCTGCCACTCAAAAACCTGCTTTGTAGCCAATTCCGCTTTTTCTATCACTTCATCGGCGCCTGGTTGATCTTGCTTAGGAACCAGGTAAGCGACCAGGCGCTTATCCTGTGCGGCCGAATTCGAAGGATCTCCTAGATCGTCTTCCCTAGCGACGACCACAGTATCCTCCACACCAGGGTGTTCCAATATCATTGATTCTATCTCGCCAAGCTCAACCCTGAATCCCCTTATCTTAACCTGATGGTCTATCCTGCCCAGAAACTCGATATTTCCATCTTCCAGGTACCGTGCAAGGTCGCCTGTTCTATAAAGCCTCTCCCCAGGATCATCACCGAAGGGGTTTGGTAAAAATCTTTCCGCTGTCAGATCAGGTCGGTTAAGATACCCACGTGCAACTCCTAATCCTCCAATGTGAAGTTCCCCTGCCACTCCGATAGGGACCGGATGCATTCGTTTATCGAGTATGTAGGTCTTTGTGTTTGCTATAGGCCGTCCAATAGAGAGCCTTGATGCTCCGTTAACCTCAGCCATTGTTGAAATCACTGTTGTCTCTGTTGGACCGTATGTGTCTATCAATCGCACCCTACCATCCACCACCTCGCCCCAGGTCTTATATCTGTCGGGTGAAACCTTGTCTCCTCCCACTATCACCAATCGAAGAGAATTTGGAAACCTCCCATTCGTGCTTGGCAGTTCTTTTACCCACTCGTGCCAGTATGCGGTGGGTAGGTTGACAACGCTTATCTCATTGCTGTCAATAAACCCTAACAATTCACTGCCGGGAGCCAGTATGTCTTCACCCCTGAGCACTAATGTAGCACCCGATATTAACGTCGGGAATATCTCCTCAACTGCACCGTCAAAGCTTATGGAGTAGAATTGGAGCACCCGATCATCTTCCCTAAGGCCATACCTTCTCGAAACATCCAAATTATGATTGACAACGGAGCGGTGCTGGACAGCTACACCCTTGGGTACCCCTGTAGAGCCAGAGGTGTAGATAATATAGGCAAGGTTGTCCGGTGATACCGCATGCCTTGGGTTTCTTTTGCTCTCCTTTGAAATCTCATTCCACTGGGTGTCGATCAACACTACCTTCGCTCCATTCTCAGGCAGCCTCGCTTCGAATCCCCTCTGTGTAATAAGGACAGAAACATTTGCATCCCTAAGCATGAATGCCAATCGCTCCTTGGGATACGAGGGATCAAGGGGCAGGTAAGCACCACCTGCCTTGAGTATCCCAAGAAGCCCAACTATCATCTCCACTGAGCGCTCCAGGCAAAGACCAACAATGCTTTCTTGATCTACCCCCAATCCAATCAGATGATGGGCCAATTGATTTGCCCTCTCGTTTAGTTCCCTGTAGGTAACTTGTCTGCCTTCAGCCTGTCCTGAGCCCTGAGCGCGACGAGGGTTAGAAGGAAAGATTACAGCGGGGGCGTTGGGATTCTTTTCCGCTTGAGATTCAAACAATTGTTGTAAGCATTTATCGTATGAGTATTCCTTTTCCGTTTCGTTCAATGCCACTAAAAGTTGGTGTGTTTCCTTTTCTCCCAATATCGGTATCTCAGAGATTCGCCGGTCCGGATTCGTTGCAATCTGAAATAGGAGGGTTTTAAAATGTTCAATCATTCTTAAAATCGTAGACTCTTCAAAGATTTCGGTGTAATATTCTATTTCACCTCGAAGACCGTTTTTCCCCTCCCAGATAAAAAAGATCAGATCAAGTTTTGAAGTGCCGGTGTGTACTTCCAGAGGACTTATACTCAGGCCAGGCAGGCTAAGGTACTTTAAAGGATCGTCCTGCATGATGAACATTACGTCAAACAGTGGATGGTGGCTTAGGTCTCGTGCTGGATGTAAAGCTTCGACAAGCTGTTCGAATGGAAGGTCTTGATGCTTGTAGGCTTCCAAAGCCTCCTTTCTTACGCGAGATAGCAGTTCCTTAAAGGTCGGGTTTCCAGAGAGGTCGGTGCGCATAACCAACGTGTTGGTGAATAAGCCTAAAAGCGGTTCGATTTCTGTCTGATTGCGGTTTGCGATATCGGTTCCAATGACTATGTCTTCTTGCGCTGTGTAATGATGAAGCAACGTCTTAAGTGCTGCTAACATTGTCATAAACAAGGTAACCCCATTCGACCCGCTTAGCTCTTTGAGGGATTCGTATAGCGCTGTGTGAAGCTCAAAGGACTTACACGCACCACCGAAGGTATTCGACGATGGTCTGGGCCGATCGGTTACCAATTTAAGACGTTGGCAATCATTAAGCTTGCGCTTCCAGTACGAAAGTTGCGCTTCAAGCAATAGTTCCCCGGAACATTTACGTTGCCAGACTGCAAAGTCGGGGTACTGGATTGGAAGTTCAGGGAGGGAGTACCGGCTTCCATCTGATAAAGCTTGATATATCGTCGAAAGCTCCCGGTTGAATACCTGTGTAGACCACCCGTCGAAGACAATGTGATGAATTGTCGTTAAAAGGATGTGGTCTTCCTCTCCTAGCTTCAGTAACTTTACGCGGATTAGCGGTCCACCGGCAAGATCAAATGTAGTCCTTGATTCTTCGTTTTTTATTTGTTCTATGAATTGTTCTTGGTCGTCGGGAGCTGATTTTGAAAGGTCCTGAACCGAGATCTCTATTTGCGGGCGGTCTGAAAGGATTTGAACGGGCTGGCCATCGCTTGTCGAAAAGTTTGTTTTTAAAACCGCTTGCCTTTTTACTATTTCATTTAGACTTTGCTCCAGTGCGCTTATTTTCAATCGACCTAAGATACGCCAGGAAAAAGGAATATTATAAACAGGTGTACCCGGAAGCAGTTGCTCAAAATACCATATCCTTTGCTGAGCATACGAAAGAGGGAAATTGGTTGGTTTTTTGCCTTTCTCGCGAAGTTTCTCAGCTAGAAGCCGGCGCTTTTCCGCGGGTGTGAGGATTGGTGTATTTTTTGGGTTGTCATTCATTGTGTATCTTCTTTCAAAAGTTCGGATAGTGCGGAGTCAACTTCCTCATCGGTTAGGTCATCAACATTTGTAATTTGGTATTTCATAATCTTATCTTCTTCCGTTATTTTAGATCGAGAGGCTATTGTTGGTAACGATAAATTCTGGTCGCTCAGGCCGCACGTTTTTATAAATCTGGCAAGCTTAGCTATCGTCGGATTTTTATAAATAATGTCTTGATGTAATTCTAGCTTCATGGCGTCTTTGATTCGTGAAATAACTTGCGTTGCCTTTAACGAATGACCCCCCAAATCGAAGAAGTTGTCATTGATGCCTACATTTTCGATGCCAAGAACCGCAGCGAAAATCAGTTCAAGCATTTCCTCAGCTGCTGAGCTTGGTGCTATATATGCCTCCTTAAGTTCTGGTCGTGATTTATCTGGCAACGGCAGTTTTGTCCTGTCAATCTTGCCGCTCTCAGTCTGTGGCCATTTATTCAGAAGGACAATATTTGAAGGCATCATATAATATGGCAGCTTTTGCTTAAGAAATTCTCTGATTTCGCTCACATCGATTTTCTTATCCTGACTTGGGGAAAAATAAACAACAATACGTTTACCTTTAGGGTAGTCGTCTTGCACGAGCGCCAATGCGTGTCTGACATGGGGATGTTGCAGCATTAATGCATCTAGCTCGCTCAGCTCTATGCGGAATCCTCGAATCTTGACTTGATTATCAAGCCTACCTAGAAATTCTAGACTGCCGTCAGGCCTGTATCTGGCAAAATCACCCGATCTGTACATCAGACTCCCCGGTTTGCGATCGAATGGGTTTGGAATAAACTTTTCGGAAGTCGGGTCTGGTCTCTTAACATAACCTCTGGCTAAACCTGTTCCTGCGATATATATCTCTCCCCTGACTCCCACTGGAACTGGATTCAATCTATTATCGAGTAAGTAAACTTGCATGTGTGAGATAGGCCTTCCAATCAGGGGCACATCGCCCGCTTGACCATTTAATTTCCCGAGTGTAGCAACACCCGTTTCTGTGGTTCCATAAAGATTGAAGCATTTCCGAGTCGAAGACCAGCGCCTCGCAATCTCTGAAGTGACTGATTCCCCTGTGGCTATTAATATTCGCAATTCTGGCAGATCAATTGTGTTTAGGGATGAAATTATCGAAGGGGGTAAAATGGCTATGGAAATGCGATTATCGATTAAAGACCGCGTCAATGGGGTGCCCGGCATTAATGACTTTTGGCTCCCCATAACCAGCGTTGATCCGCGACTCAAGGCTGTGAAGATTTCAATTATGGAGACGACGAAACTCGGTGAGGCAAACTGGAGTATACGGTCGTTGGGGGCAATCTGTAAATCCCTGGACAGCTCCTCAGTGAAGTTACATATTCCGAGATGTGCCAATTCGACGCCCTTCGGTTTTCCCGTGGAACCCGAGGTGTAGAATATGACGGCCAAATTGTCATGCGACACATTGGCGGTTTGATGTTTGTTTGGTATCTTAGAGGAGATTTCCTGATCAGCATCGATACAGAGAATATGTTTTATGCCTTTCGGCGTTGACCTTGTATTACGATGGAATAAATTGGATTCTAGATGATTCTGCGTTAGAAGTACTTGTAATTTGCTATCATCAAAAATTAAGGCTAGACGCTCTGCTGGATATGAAGCATCGATTGGTACATATGTTCCGCCTGCCTTTAGAATTCCAAGCAATCCGACAATCATTTCCAGAGATCTATCCATACTGAGGCCTACTAATGTTTCCGGCCCTACACCTAATGATTGCAAGTAATACGCTAATTTGTTGGCTCTTTCATCTAGCTCTCTATATGTAAGCTCTTGATCTTCGAACACAACTGCAATGTTTTCAGGAGCTTTATCCACCTGTTGCTCGAATAGCTCGTGAATACACCGCTCATTGGTATATTCTCTAGATTCCTCATTCCACTTTACGAGCACTTTCTCCCTATCTTCCTTCGTTAAGATGTTCAAATCCGAGACACGCCGGTCCGGGTTATTTATGATACTTTCTAAGAGGATTTGGAAATGACTTGTCATTCGGTTAATAGTGGACTCGTCGAAGATTTCGGAATAATATTCAACTCTTCCCTCTAAACCACCGTCTAGTTCAGAAATGAAAAGAGCAAAGTCTGTCTTAGCTGTTCCAGTGTCAATGTCCAGAGGCTCTATACTAATCGCTTCCGGCAGCTGATAGCGTTTCGGTGGGCTTTCAAACGAAAATGCTACTTGAGAAATTGGCGTTACTCCTGGATTACGCTCAAGCCTAATAGCATCAATTATCTTTTCGAAAGGAACGTCCTGAAGCGAAAAGGCATCCAAGCAAACTTCCCGTACTCGTGCAAGGGTCTGACGAAAAGTATGCTCAGGCGAGATACGGCTTCGAAAGATGAGAGGGTTAACAAAAAAGCCTATCAAGTTTTCAATTTCAGGATGATGCCGCCCTGAAGTCGGTGAAGCTACAATTATATCTTTTTCGTTTGTGTATCTGTAAAGCAATATCTTTAAAGCGGCTAACAAGGTCACAAAAATTGTGACGCCTTCCTTAAGGCTCAAGTCCTTTAATCTAGTCGAAAGAGCTTTTGGCAGAACGAATTTTTTTGTAGTAGCGCCCTTAAAAGTGAATACTGGTGGCCGCGGGTGGTCTATGGGCAGCTCTAACTTAGGCAGCTGACCTCCCAGTTTTTCAGTCCAGTCGGAAAGCTGTTTAGCCATTAACTCGCTCTCCAGCCAACTCCGCTGCCATTGTGCAAAGTCCCCATACTGAAACTTGAGTTTAGGAATGGGGGCGCGTTCTTCCATGGGGAAGGCTTGGTAAAAGACGGTCATCTCGTTAATCAGAATGTTCGCCGACCAACCGTCAAAAATTATATGATGTATTATGAAGACAACTATAAATTCTTTATCGGAGAGTTTTAATAGTGATACGCTGTAAAGCGGCCCTTTTTTCAGGTCAAAGGGTTTCATTATTTCTTTCTTGACTATCCTCAGGGCCTCATTTTCCCGCTCCATCTCGTTGAGTTTAGTTAGGTCAACGGTCGGTATTTGTATTCGTTTGAATGGTGAAATAACCTGAAAAGGTTTACCGTCTACTTCCTGGAAGGTTGTCCGGAGCGCCTCGTGCCTCCTGATAATTTCATTGAGCGACCACTCAAGTGCATTTAAATTGATTGAACCATTGATACGGAAAGCCGTAATCATGTTATACGCAGTACCGCCCGGATCCAGTCGATCCAAGAACCATGATCTTTCTTGGGCAGATGATAAGGGTAGGTTCGAATCACGTGAGCTTTGCGGGATTGAATGAATCTTTTGCGCCTGGTCTGAGTTTACTTCCAGTTCAATAATTCGTGCCAATGTGGCAATCGTTGGGTCCGTAAAGAGATTTTTCAGTTGGAACTCTTTCTTAAAGATTTCCTGAATTCTGTTGATGATCTGCACGGCAAGAAGTGAATGGCCTCCTAATTCAAAGAAGTTATCATATACACCAATATGCTCGATTCCGAGGACCTCGGACCATATTTCAGCTAACTTATTCTCGGTGGGAGTTCGTGGCGGGACATAATCACGATCCAATTCAGGTCTTTCTCCTTCCGGTGGTGGAAGCGAATTTCTGTGAATCTTCCCGCCAGCAGTTTTTGGTAAAGATTGCATCACAACAAATGATGATGGTGACATGTACGCAGGCAATTTGTCTTCAATAAATGATCGCAAGTTTGATATTAGCCTATTCGCAGTCCTGCTGGTCAGGGGGTTGTTGGCGTAGCTATCAAGCGTGGCGGCGTGAAAGTCAGTCTCATTTATGTTTGAATCATCTGACCAGAGGTTTATTGTCCTCGCGGTATTCACACGGCTAAATACTGCATCGAAGCAGAAATATTTAGATGGACCTGACCATGCGATATCAGTTTGGTATTGTAACTCGTTGCCCAGAATCCGCAGGGCTTCTGGGTCAACTCCAGACATGCTGACTTCACTTAAGGTTCTCCTGAAATCTGCTACCTTATCGGGGCCATCATTGCTCTTTAGCCATTCTAGTGTCTTTAGCTCGACCAAAAGCCTGGCATTAGGCACATTTTTAATTCCGAGAATGTCGGGTTGCGACTCTGAAAGATATCTTCGGATCGATTCAAGTGACATCCCTCCCTCCCGCCAATCAGTCCATTTAGGTCTTAATAGTTTGAGGTATTCACTCCCGATATGTAGGATGACGTCATAACGGAACCTGGTAAGTTCGTTGTTATAGTAACCGTGCTTGCCTTTAATCTCGACATGGCTGATCTGGCGAAAATGATGCTTCAAAGCCAAGAAGAAAGAGGGATCAATAACAAGTTCTTCCTCGTGGAACAAACGTTTTTGCACTAGCTCTTGCAACTGTCTCTTCGTTGTGACGGCAGACGAACGATGTAATTGAACAGAGGCGTGAAAGGCTTCCAATAGTGGAAGACTTCTAACATCTCCTATAAAGAGGAAGCCCCCGTTTGATAAAACTTTCACGGCGCCGTCTAGCACGGATAAAAGGTACTCTAAACTAGGGAAGTACCGGATTACCGAGTTGATAATAACCGAATCAAAATCCCCTTCCTCAAACCCTTCGAAATTATCCGCCAGCCTATGGAATAGAGACACGCGCTCCAATCCCTTATCCCCTTTCGCCAGCTGCTTCTTAATATTGCTGAGTGCTGACTCGGAAAAGTCAGTTCCAACATACTTGGCGCAGTGGGGTGCAATCCGAAATAACAGCAAACCCGTTCCACACCCTATCTCAAGTACTCGGCTTGGTTTACGTGAAATTATCCTGTTCGCGGTGTTCTCCACCCACTCGCGCATTTCCTCTTGTGGAATGGGACCGCCAGTATAGCTGCTGTTCCAGCCCTCGATATTGAAGGTGGGGTCAGTATCGGGTAAATGCTCTGAGAAAGGATCTTCAAATACAGTGCGCCATTGAGATATTTGTTCAGCGGCAAGTTCAGCTGCTGCGTTTGATTTATTGTGTAAGTTATTTTCCTCATTAGGAATAACATACGCAACAAGGCGTTTATTCCCAGGCTGGTCCTCCCGTGCCATCACCGCGGCTTCTTTCACACCAGGGTGTTCCAATATCATTGATTCTATCTCGCCAAGCTCAACCCTGAATCCCCTTATCTTAACCTGATGGTCTATCCTGCCCAGAAACTCGATATTTCCATCTTCCAGGTACCGTGCAAGGTCGCCTGTTCTATAAAGCCTCTCCCCAGGATCATCACCGAAGGGGTTTGGTAAAAATCTTTCCGCTGTCAGATCAGGTCGGTTAAGATACCCACGTGCAACTCCTAATCCTCCAATGTGAAGTTCCCCTGCCACTCCGATAGGGACCGGATGCATTCGTTTATCGAGTATGTAGGTCTTTGTGTTTGCTATAGGCCGTCCAATAGAGAGCCTTGATGCTCCGTTAACCTCAGCCATTGTTGAAATCACTGTTGTCTCTGTTGGACCGTATGTGTCTATCAATCGCACCCTACCATCCACCACCTCGCCCCAGGTCTTATATCTGTCGGGTGAAACCTTGTCTCCTCCCACTATCACCAATCGAAGAGAATTTGGAAACCTCCCATTCGTGCTTGGCAGTTCTTTTACCCACTCGTGCCAGTATGCGGTGGGTAGGTTGACAACGCTTATCTCATTGCTGTCAATAAACCCTAACAATTCACTGCCGGGAGCCAGTATGTCTTCACCCCTGAGCACTAATGTAGCACCCGATATTAACGTCGGGAATATCTCCTCAACTGCACCGTCAAAGCTTATGGAGTAGAATTGGAGCACCCGATCATCTTCCCTAAGGCCATACCTTCTCGAAACATCCAAATTATGATTGACAACGGAGCGGTGCTGGACAGCTACACCCTTGGGTACCCCTGTAGAGCCAGAGGTGTAGATAATATAGGCAAGGTTGTCCGGTGATACCGCATGCCTTGGGTTTCTTTTGCTCTCCTTTGAAATCTCATTCCACTGGGTGTCGATCAACACTACCTTCGCTCCATTCTCAGGCAGCCTCGCTTCGAATCCCCTCTGTGTAATAAGGACAGAAACATTTGCATCCCTAAGCATGAATGCCAATCGCTCCTTGGGATACGAGGGATCAAGGGGCAGGTAAGCACCACCTGCCTTGAGTATCCCAAGAAGCCCAACTATCATCTCCACTGAGCGCTCCAGGCAAAGACCAACAATGCTTTCTTGATCTACCCCCAATCCAATCAGATGATGGGCCAATTGATTTGCCCTCTCGTTTAGTTCCCTGTAGGTCAATGTTGAGTTCTTGGATGCCACGGCAGTAGCATCTGGCCTCTTCCTAACCTGCTCTAGAAACAATTCGTGTATGCTTCTATCGTACGGATATTCCTTTCTTGTCTGGTTAAAATCAACCAATATTGGCTGTTCTTCTTCGTGTCTGAGTAATTTAATGTCGTCTAGGGATTGGTTTTTATCCTCGAGGAACGCGTCTAGTATCCTGAGGAGATGGCTGACTACCTTTTTCCTGTCCTCTTCGGCGAATACGTCGCAATTGAAATCGAATTCAAGATTAAGGCTTCCAGTGGAACCGAAATCAAGTATTCGCAAGCCCAGGCTATCGCTTTCATGGCCACTATGAACTGCTTCCGCAAGCACCGGACTCCCGTTAAATTCCCTATGTGTTTCATTACTCATGTTGTGATAGTTCAGTAATACATCGTAGACCTTCTTCTGAGGTCGGTTGCCTAATGAATATTGCCCGTGTCTGATGATGCCATGCATCTCACCCTTTAGCTTGTTAATCAATGATAGGAAGGTCTCATCCTCCTCGACAAACACTCGAATCGGGAGCATTTGCATAAATAGTCCTATCGTTTCCTTAAAGGCCCTAGAGCGTCGGTTATGAAAGATTGTTCCTAAAGTGAGCATTTCGTTCCCACTTACCTTATAAAGATATGTATTAAGTAATGCGGCAAAGATATTAAAGAGAGATACATCCACGGTACCTGACCTTATATCTTCATGTTGGGCAAGCTCTCGAAGCTTTCGAGACCGGGTCGCACCTAAGTCGAATGAAACTCTTTCGACATTAGTGGTAGAAAATAGATTTGATTTTCCATAAAATGTGATCGGCTCTGTATCCTCACGAAGCTTTTCTTGCCAGTATGCTTCATCCTTTAAGTATCTTGATGAGGAGTAATAATCTCTCTCAAATTGTATATAATCTTCGTATTTGGGTAGTTCTATCTTATTTTTTGATTCTCCTCGCAACATATTTTCATAAATGTCATAAAACTTGTTAAAGATTAGCCAAACGGACCATCCATCGCTAATGATGTGGTGCTGATTTAGATACCATACGTATTTTTTCTCCGATAGCTTGATTAATGCAGAATTAAACAGGCATTTCTCCAAGTCGAATAGCAATTCAGATTGTTTGTCTAAGTAGGATTTAAGCCTCATTTCGGGTTCGTGGACCTTGGAAAAGTCCAGGAACTCAATTCCGTGTTGGGAATTTTCCAGTACAACACGCTGAGGTAATCCTCCTACTTCGCGTATAACCGTCCTTAAAGCATCACTGGAATTTACCAGGGTCCGAAATGCATCCTGAAAGAGCTCTGGAATCACTTCACCAAATATGGTAAGTGTTGCGGCTAGATTATAGACAGGTGCCTCGGGCTGTAACTTTTGGCCCATCCATACTAACAGTTGGTTTTTGGTTAGATTAGAAAGTCTATAGATTTCTTCAATTGAATGTCTGTGAGTTTTAGTAGTTACTTTTTGAGGAATTCTATTCTTATTGACTATTAACTTATTGCTTCCATCTTCGCTTAAGATCGGCAACGACGCAATTCTTTGATCGGGATTCTCAGCAATACACTCAAGCAGGGCACGGAAGTTCCTCACCATGCAAGTTACAGTCGAGTCTTCGAACAGACTGGCATTATACTGAACAGAACCGGTTATCTTTTCCCTTCCTTCCCACAGAATGAACGTCAGATCTACTTCATCAATCCCGATGTCATACTTTATGGGTTCTAGGGTTAATTCTTCCGATAGCTTTATTGGTTCCACGAGTTCGCGATGAAGCATGAAAGCAACTTGTACACGATTTGCACGATCTGAAACCTGTTTAGGTCTAAGTTCCTCTACCAATTTTTGAAACGGGAGATCCTGATGTCTATATGCTCCAACACAGTCGTTTTTCACTCGTCTAAGTAAATCCCTAAAAGTGGGATTTCCCGAGACATCGGTGCGCAGGACTAGTGTATTCACGAAGAAACCAATTAATCGCCTTATCTTGGCATAATTACGACCAGCTATTGGAGAGAAAACTATGACATCCTCGTCTCCCGTATAGTGATGAAGCAATGCGTCAAACGATGCCAACATCACCATGAATAGCGTAATCTTTTCGCGCTCCTTCAGTTCCAAGAGAGATTTATAAAGCTTTTTTGGTATTTCAAAGCATTGACCGCCATGTATGAAATTGTTATCCGCAGTCTTCGGCCTGTCGGTCGGGATTGCCAACCCAGGAGGAGCCCCAGAAAGCTTGTACCTCCAGTAATTGAGTTGTGATTCTAACCCCCCGCCATGCATCCGATCCCGCTGCCACAGGGCGTAATCGGCATATTGGGTGGGTAACTCGGGTAGGGGCGAAGGCTTGCCTTGCGCGAAGGCATTGTAAACATTTACTACTTCTTTTGTAAACAAACCAATTGACCATCCATCGCATACAATGTGGTGGAATGTAATTATGAACCAATGCTCTTCCTCGTTAAGGCGTAGCACCCTGTAACGAATTAATGGGCCTTTAGAAAGGTCAAAAGGTTTTTTGACTTCCTCTTCGATTATTTGCGTCGCCTTAGAATGCCTGTCACTCTTTAAAAGGTTCGAAAGGTCATCCATCGGTAAGGGCAGCTTAAGGGAAGGGTTGATGAACTGAAATGGTTTTCCCTCGGTTACTGGGAATGTGGTTCTTAAGATCGCGTGACGTCTGATGATTTCATTCAGAGTATCGTTGAGTGTGCTAAGGTTTAGAGGCCCGTTGAATCTAACTGCACCGGATTCGTTGTATGACGAACCACCAGGATTCAACTGGTGAAGAATCCAGAGCCTTTCTTGCCCAAACGAAAGAGGAGCGAACCCTTCATTTCTCTTCCCGGGAACAATATCTGAATTTATCCTACACATCCTGTACAACCTGCGATACGGTTGATTCCTTCAAGTGTTTTTTGCTAATATTTTACCCTTGGGTTATTTAATAGCCGCGTAAACATCGAAGGTGAACAAGTGGACTGGCAGAATTACCTGGCATATACCCGCATATTATATCATTTAATTGAATACTTTTGAATAGGTATTTTAGGGGAAATTAATATTGTGACTATAGTCCCGAGAGCGTTAACCAACTTCATGATGAAACGTGTTCAATCTCATCCTCGAGTCTATAGAGATTGTAGTAAAAGCCCTGTTTCTCAATGAGTTCGGTGTGACTTCCAATTTCGAGAATTTCCCCTTCATGAATAACAATTATTCTATCGGCTGATTTTGCATTGGATGGTCTATGAGAAATGATCAATTTTGTTCTGGTATCAAAATCCTTTCTAACGAGATCATGTAACTTCGATTCAATCTGGGCATCTATATTGGAGGTGGCTTCGTCAAGTATCAAAATCTTTACGTCTTTTTCAAGCGCAGTTATCAAGGAAGCTAGCTGCTGCTCACCGGAGGATGCAGAAAATCTTTCAGACTTGTCATCTCCATGCAAGTAATTATAGAGTTCAGCAGATTTATCGCCGAGCGATATTGCTATGTTTTTTTCATAAAGAAATGTGTCCTGGAATACGGCCGATATATTCTCTCTCAAGAAATCCGGGCTGAATTCGTTTATGTCCGATCCATCGATTAATAATTGGCCTTTTTGTATATCATAGAATCTGAGGATTAAGTTAACAATTGTACTCTTACCAGAGCCCGTAAGCCCTACCAGCGCCGCTGTCTCGCCGGGATCTACCCTGAAGGAAACGTCTTTTAGGACCCAGTCATATTCGTTATACGAAAACCAGACGTTTTTGAACTCTATCTTACCTCGAAATTTTTCGATATTACCCTTGAGTTCATTATTCTCCACCTCAAGATTTACGATATCGTACAGGTTTTCAGATGCAGCTATCGCGGAGTAGATACGATTGTACCTTTCAGACATTTGAAGAATGGGTCTAAAGAGCATCAAGATGTAATAAAGGTACGCAATAAATGCTCCGAGACTGATTTCCAGGTTTACAACACTCGTGCTGCCATACCATAGCACAATTGCTGCTGAGGATATTCCCGCGAATTCCACAATAGGCGTGAACTTCGAGATTGCCGATAGTTCATCCATGTTTGCTTTGTAACTTTCTGTATTAACTTTGTTAAACCTTTCAAAATTGTTGCCTTCTTTGTTATATAGCTTGATCAATACAATTCCTCTAATACTCTCCTGTACAAAAGCATTGACGTTGGCAATAGTCTTCCTAACATTACTGTAGACGGTTTTAAATCTGATTCTGAAGACCACGCCTATAATCACAATAAGCGCGATGAGAAAGATAATGATTAACGTTAGTTCATGATTCATGTAATACATCACACCAATCACCCCAACTATCAGGAGGATGTCCCTAATCGACTGTATAAGGACAGATGTGTACATTTCGGTTATCGCGTTCACGTCGTTAGTCACACGGGTTGTAACTGTTCCCACGGAATTACGATCGAAATATGATTGCGGCAAATTCAAGATATGAGAAAAGACATTTAACCTGATTCTGTGCATTAGCCTTTGCCCTGAGTAGTTCAGTATATAAGTATAGAGGCAGCTGAAGACGAATATTCCAAAAAGGCTTAGAATTACTAATAAAGCAAGTATTCCTATTTTGCTAATTTGCTCGCTACGCAAGATCTCAAGTTCCCGATGGCTCAGCTCCTCCAAGGAATTATATTCCGCGTAATAGAGATTCCCTTTCCTTTTGAAGGCTTGTGGATGCGTCTTCACTATCTCGTGAACCCTGGCCAGACGATCGGATTTAATTTTGGAACCATCAATGACTAGGTACTTGTTTTCTGGGTGAGAGGATAGTTTCTCAACACTATATTTATCTTCGGTACTCAATCGAGAAATATCTATAAGGTAGTTATCTCTGTTAAGGGCAATAACATGAGACGGATACTGGTTCTGAAGCCTTTTCTCCAGCCTGATATCTTCTATATCGTTTGAAAATGTTAGCTCTCTCCAGTTTGGGGTTATGTAGTTGTCCACCGCGATCTTTGTTAAATAGGGGACGGCAATTTCGAGACCAGCGGACATCAACATAAAGGTAAGCGATAAACTGATGGAGATTTTATGTGATCTCGCGAATTTAAAAAGCCAATTAATGACCTTTAATTCATAATTTACATTCTTTTTTTTGTTCCCGGTTGCATTCATTTTAGTATATGGAGATGCGTATTCTTTACACTGTTTTCAACCTTAAATGCCCAGTTATTTCATCGAAGATTTCGTTTACCTCAAAACCCCGTTTATCTTCGCTTCGATAATTGTTTCCTACCTGAATGAATGTAGATTATAGAGTTTTTCGTAAATCCCCTTCATCGATAAGAGCTCATTGTGATTTCCCATTTCTACGACCTTTCCCCTTTCAAAAACGGCAATCCTGTCGAAGTTACTAATCGAGGGTGCCCTGCTAGACACTACGATCAGTGTTCTTTCCGCCATGGCCTTTCGGATATTTCTAAGGACCGCGCTTTCGGTTCTTAGGTCAAGCGAAGAAAGCACATCATCGAGTACCAATACCTTCGGTCTCAGGAGTATTGCTCTCGCCAGCGCTAACCGCTGCCTTTGACCCCCGGAAAGGCTGAGCCCTCTTTCACCGACAATCGTATTGAATCCGTCTTGGAAATGTACGACCTCATCATGAATCTCTGAAGTTTTGGCGGCTTCAATTGCCTGGCTGTAGGAGATCTCAGGATTCATAAAGGAGAGGTTTTCCAGGATTGTTCCATTAAAGATTATTGATTCTCGGGGTACAAAGACTATTCCTTTTCTTAAACTCTTCGGGTTAATGTTTCTTATATCAATCCTGTCCACAAAAATCCTGCCCTCAGGGATCTGCAATATGCCCACGAGTAACTCTAATAATGTGGTTTTCCCCGAGCCGGTCGTTCCCGTTATACCCAAACCCGTTCCGATCGGAATTGATAAGTTAACTCCGCTTAACGCCGGATTTCCATTGTAGGAAAAATTCAGGTTTCTAAACTCTATATCTCCTTCAATCGTTGGCTCGATTTTATCTGGGCTTTCGGTCATGGCAGGTTGAGTTTCGAGGATTTCGTTTATCCGTTTGATCGATGCATTTCCTCGCTTGAAAAGGTTCGAAGCCCAACCGATTGCGATTACCGGCCATATAAGCATCACCAGGTAGAACAGGATCGCGGCGAAGTCTCCAAGGGTAATATGGTTTGTTATGGCGCTTCTACCACCCAGCCAGAGGAAGATCGCTATTGATATCCCCGGTATAAAGGCGATCAGGGGTTCGTATATGCCCCAGATTCTTATCAGAAAGAGGTTATTCTTAACATAATCGTTGCTTTCGGTTGCAAACCTTCTTTCCTCGTATCCTTGTCGAACACCCCCTTTTATCACCTTGATTGCCGATAAGATTTCTCTGGCAGTTTCCGTGAGTCTTGAGAACGAATCCTGAACCATCCTAAAGCGATCTTCTATCATTTTCCCAAATTTGAAAATGACATATCCTAGTACAGTAAAGGGGATGAGTGTAAAGAAGGTCAGACTGGGAGAGACGAAAAGCATTGTAGGAACGATAAATGAGAATAGAAATATCCCCTCAAAACCTACAATGACTCCCAATCCGCAGGCTGCTCGAACGGCCTCTATATCGTTCACATTGCGGGCCATCAGGTCTCCGACCGTTCTCTTTGAAAAAAAGCTGAAGTCTAGACTTTGTAAGTGGGAAAAATATTCATTTCTCAGCCTGTATTCTATTTCCCTAGCCACTCCGAGTAAAAAATATCGCCAGACGAAACCAAATAAACCCATTACAAACCCTATTATCAGAAAATATAGAGCATATCGAGTGATCTGTTGAATTCTTGCATCACCGGCGGTCAGAACATCGACAACCCTTTCAACAATTAATGGAATGGCGATCTGAGCGAGGTCGACAATGGACAAGGCGATAAGACCCAGAATTATTGACGACTTGTGTTTGGATAGTAAAGACTTGAAAGATTTTTTCTTATTCAAGGATTAGACTTGTCTCTGTTTTATTCCACGATTCAACTGGCGAATTTCCTTTAACCCTGCAAGACAGTAATTAGCTCAATTTAGGTAGGCGATCGCTTCGATATCTTCGCGATGACAACCGACCCCTCATAATTGCGAAGTTTGGCCTTCGATTTACTACGGACAAACTCCGATATTGAAGCAAACTCACGACCCGTTATTCCCGCCTTTTGTCATTCCCGTGGATTGGTAGCGGGAATCCAGAAAAAAAGGCATGGATCCCCGACGACTATCCTCGGGGATGACAAACCGGGTGTCATTCCCAAATGCTACCCGATGGAGAGGTTCGAGTACAAAACATAAAGATTGGAAACCTAACCTGTCCAGCCCGTCGAAGGAAGGTTTCCGCTACATTTAACTATCATACTAATTTTGTGTAGCGGAGGACTTTAGTCCTCCACAAAGCTTTCCGAGGCGTTTTATCCCGAAGCAATCTCCTTTTTGACAAAGCTCCGGATTCCTCGAAGCGAAAGAAGAGGCTGATTTTTGATGTGCTGATTTCCTGCAGACCGCATCAGGATGATTCATTTTTCAATCATTCGTGATGAAATTGACACCATCGGTTATTTGATCTGCGAAGACTGTTACTTCTTCAAAATCATCTGGGTTGTCGTTATCGGATTCTCTTTCTGCATTGTAGTATTCATCCGAGAATACTAAATTAGGGGCGTTTGATGAAACAAAGCTTCCAAGTGTGTTTGGAGTTACATTTCCCCTTCCATCTATTTTTTCAATCAAGACCCTGTATTTTCCTGGTGGCACACCTTGTATAAAATAGGCCCCGTCCCTCAGGGTTAAGCCGCTGTCAATTCCTGAAAATGCACCTATCTGAATGCCGTTATTAGTCACGTTAACTGCCCTTACATGAACAGCATTAAGAGGTGATCCCCCAGATGTAGTCACCATTCCCCTGATAGCGCCAAAGCTGGAGGATTGAGTCGGAGGGTTGTCTACGGGATTTGGGGTTGGAGTTGGACTAGGTTCAGGTGTCATAGTGGGCTCGGGCGTGGGAGCCGGGTCAGGCGTCGGAGTCGGTCCTGGCGCGGGCTCTGGTTGGGGTGTGGAAGTCGGTCCAGGACTAGGAGAAGGTGCTACCGGCGGTTCAGTCTCGGTAGGCGGACTGGGTGTCGGTTGTGGAGTTGCCATCTGTGTAGGGCGCGGATTATTTGTTCGAGGTGATCCATCATTACCACTTTGGCCGCATGAATAAAAAAAAATCATACATAAAATCGGTATTAATAGCTTTCTCATCTTCACTGTGCAGTACCGTAAAGTGTCATAAATGCGGCAATGTCGTCAGGCTCCAATGTCCTGCCAAAAGTGTCATCCAAGGGATTACTCAAAGGATACATCGTTGGAAGTCTTGCTATGTCTATTGGATCTAACCCTTGATCACTGAAAAAATCATTGACCATTCCTACGGCAGTGTGACCGATTCCCCAGGTATGACCGAGCTCATGAGTTGCTGTCGCTACGAAGTCCGCTTGAGTGGTTGTTCCATTTAATACGATAAACCCGTCCAATATTTCACCCGATGTGGTGGCTTGGAAAAATCCTCCTATTCCTAGTGTGCTGTTTGGAGAACCCCCCATTGAACTAATAATAGAACCGTCCTCGTCGAATATTACATCATTTATACCATCATCCGGTCTCGCTATGCTGTCGAAGTTTGATCCGGTAACGTCGGTTGCGCCCACGCTCATACTTCCACATATATTAGGGGCGTTATTAATAGAGTTCCAGGCAGAACAAGCCTGCTGTATTATGGTCATTCCATTTCCACCACCCAGCGTTCCCGGGTCAACTCGAAAGTCAACCGGGATATTCTCCCACCTTGCAAAAACGAATGTGCCCGAAACGGGAAAGGCTGTGATATTACGGGGTTGAATATTTGTCGTATTCAAAGGTTCTAGATCTTCCAGAATGAGTTCGGAATTCTCTTCGTTTCTACTCAGTGAAAGAAGGTACGCATCACCTACCTCAAAATTGGGCAAATCGGGCACTACCAGCTCAATATCGCCCACCTTCCCCCCCAATTTCTTTATTGATACTTCTTCTCCAGTTTCCTCATCGATAAATTTATATTCCGTGAAAATTAAAGAGCCCTGTTTATTCCAGTCACTCTTTATTGCGGAGCATTTGGCCTTAAAGTTGAAATAATCAGTCTGTCTTTCGGATTTGAAGGTTTGTATTGCACTGGCATTAGTCGTGATTAATAAAAGGCATAGAATAAGGAGTCTCTTCATCGCGGTATGGAAGAAATTAAATTGAACTAATTATAAACAAAAAACGAAAAATAACGAACATGTTTGAAAATTTAAATTTTCTTTTGTCACCAAAAGCCTTTATTGTGAATCCATAGACAAACGAATGGATCCCCGATTAAAATCCTCGGGGATGACAATTGAGGAGTCCTCCGGTTTGACAACTGCAAAAAGCATTATACTTTCAATATAACTATTCAAATGCCCGGAGGCTATGAATACATACTTCGTCTATATAATGGCGAGTAAAAGAAACGGGACCCTGTACATTGGTGTCACCAATAATCTAATTAAGAGAGTTTATGAACATAAAAATAATATCGTTGAGGGATTTACAAAAAAATATTCGGTACACAAATTAGTTTATTATGAAGAGACTCCTGATATCTACAGCGCAATCGAAAGAGAGAAGAGGTTAAAAAAGTGGAACCGAAGATGGAAAATAGAACTGATCGAGAAGTTCAATCGAAATTGGGAAGATTTGTACGTGGAGGTGATTGGATAAGTGAGAGCATGTTCTCTCTTCTGTCATTCCCGCGGATTGTTAGCTGGAATCCAGAAGAAAACACATGGATCCCCGATCACTGCGTTCGGGGATGACAAAACGGTTGCCTTAATAGGGACTCCATCGCTCCCTTTGTCATTCCCAAATGCCGTTATTGGGAATCCAGAAGAGCTTGTCCCCACGTGTTTTTAGTGGGGATGGATCCCCGACAAAGCCTGTCCCCGCATGCATCTGGCGGGGAGTCCTCGGGGATGACAAACTTGATGTCGCACTCGGTAAGTAGGAATCCGGCCATCCTGTCATTCCCGCGGATTGTTAGCGGGAATCCATGATCTTAATGCGTGGATCATCGATTAAGCCTGTCTCCGCATGCATCTGGCGGGGAGTCTTCGGGGATGACAGAAACGATAGGCGTGGTTTTCCAACCCCGCATGTTTCCCCGATAAATGCTTTCGAGGACAAGTCTGGTGCAGGTTCTTCATTTTCAAGAAATTTTTATATTATCTAATTCTGCTCTTGAAATAGACTTAGTATTATGATAGCATGGACTGGTATTTGGGAATGTTTCAATTAAATCAAATCCGGTCTATCCGTGAGCGATGAAAGTTTTTTCAGAATATATCGATCATAACTGGAAGTGATTAAGAGAAAAAATTATAGAGATTTTCGTTATAGTACAATAATCGATAAGGAGGATGCATTATGAGTAGGATACGGGTCTTTAAAGCTCTAGTAGCAGTATTATTTTTAAATGTTGCGGTTTTTGTGTTTATTAGTGGTTGCGATGACAACAATGGGGGACGGAAAATAAATTGCTGTGAATTTCTTGATTTCTGCCAGGCAGGAACTGATGTAACTGCTAATTCTTGTAGTCAAGACGGAGGAGCATTCTTCCCGAATCAGCAATGTAGTATTGATACGGGGAATTGCCAGCCGTTTGCGACTCCAACACCTACTCCTACTGCAAGTCCAACGCCTCAGCCAACCCGCAACTCCGACGCCATCTCCAACCCCTACGCCTATGCCGACCGCAACCCCAACTCCAACTCCGACTGTAAGTCCAACCCCAACACCTACACCAACGCCTACTCCGACACCACTACCTCTGCCCCCATGTCCAACGCCCGATCGAGCTGTGACGATGATATTCCGAATTTAAACAGCGGCGATTGCAGTGGACCTTTAGCGGTGGCCTACTGCGAAGATGTAGAGGATATCGGCGGAGTGTCGACCACACTTATGGTTGACGATGGTATGGATCTAACAGCCTTCATTACCGTAACAATTGCCTCAGGGGCAAGTTATCGAGGGAGACCTTGTTGAATGTCAGCTGTTAACGGCTGATATATACGCGCTGATCCAGATGATTGTATTTAATTCCGTATGATCCAGGCCCACCCCTTGAAGTTCGCACGTTGACAGGTGCGACCAGCCATGGTTCAGGATCATGTGTGTTTAGATGTACTACGCATCTTAGTGCTTTGGAGGATGATGTGCGACAATTGTTTACATGGTAACGCCATATCTTTCAGACGGCGCATTCGCAGTATCGGTAAGTCCGCATCCAGTCGCGTACAATCTAATGAGGATCATTCTGATGTACCTGCTAGTTGCGAAAAGGGATGCAATTTTGCCTAGGAAGTCAAGGACTCAGTAGCCATCTGAGGATACTATCGGAAAAGATAGACGTTAGTTGGAGCCTATAGATGGGCAATTAGACCATCACTGTATGTAATCTGATTGAAGTTGCATTTATCTCCGACGCCCCGAATCATTAGAGGCTTCGGAGATTTTTTTCGTTTGCCAACCGACCCCCTGGTTTTTGTCATTCCTGCACGTTAGGTAGGCGGGGTTCTCACAAAACTACCGCTGGATAAAAATGATGTGGGCGGAGGACTCTAAAGGTCCTCCAGCTACGATGTACTCCCCCTTTAGATCACCGGGGTCTGGAGGTCGCCACCGACAATAATCTGACCCTCCTTTATGTAGCGGAGGACTATTAGTCGCTCCATAAAATCCATGGAATGGAATACCTATCGGGACAAAAATGTCCCGACTATTCATAGTTAAATACCGTCATGAATAACGATAGGCGGGGTTTTCCACCCCTGCATGGATGAAACATATCGGGTGGGAACCTAAAGGTTTCCGCTACATTTAGTCACGGATATACCGATGTCTGAAGGTCTTCACCTCAATAATCATAACCCTGGTTTATGTAGCGGAGGACTTTAGTCCTCCGGCATTGATGTACTTCCCCTTTTACGAAAGGGGAGTAATATTGCAGCGAGCAAGACTCGTGACCTCCCTGGGATGTTCCAATTGCGGGACAGAATGTCCCGACTATCCATAGTAAATACCGTCATGAATAACGATAGACAAGAGCATGGATTCCCGCTTACAATCCGCGGGAATGACAGAAAGGATAGGCGGGGTTTTCCAACCCTGCATGGATGAAACATATCGGGTGGAAACCTAAAGGTTTCCGCTACATTTAGTCACTGAGATCACCGTGTCTGGAGGTCGCCACCGCAATAATCATAACCCTGTCTTTATGTAGCGGGAGGACTTAAAAGTCCTCCATGAAATCATGGAATAGAAACCTATCGGGACAAAAATGTCCCGACTTTCTAGTAAATACCGTCATGTATAATCGATAGGCGGGGTTTTCCACCCCTGCATGGATAAAACATATGAGGTGGGAACCTAGTGGTTTTCGCTACGTTTAGTCGCTGAGATGACCGGTGTCTGGAATGTCGCCACCGCAATAATCATAAGCACTCCTTTATGTAGCGGAGAACTTTAGTCCTCCAGAAAATCAATGGAATGGAAACCTATCGGGACAAGAATGTCCCGACTATCCTCAATCTGATATTCCGTCACCTATTACGATAGGCGGGGTTCTCCAACCCCGTCATGGATGAAACATATCGGGCGGAAACCTAAAGGTTTCCGCTACGTTCAGTCGCCGAGATCACCGGTGTCTGGAGGTCGCCACCGCAATAATCATAACCCTGTTTTATGTAGGGGAGGACTAAAGACCTCCGCTACATCTTGCTCGTGACATTTGATTATCCCCCAGCGAGTCTGTTTTGCGACCCAGCTTGGGTATGATGCGTTTTTTATGGGTAGGTCACGAGTCTTGCTCGTTGCACCGCATCATCCGACCAGCAAGACTGGGGGGGGAGACTATCCCGGGGCTTTTCTTTTAACTCGAGCTATGAATTCTAACTAGTTTGTAAACAGGCCTTGTCATACAATGGGGACCGCCATTCCCCTTGACTAATTGGTCGCCCTCAACGCCAATTACTTCCAGCCCTTGATCCCTCAGAATGTTATTAATTCTTTCGGTCATGTTGTATGCCGCGAGCTTTCCTTTTTCCAGGCACACAAAATTGCACGCCTGAAGTTGGTAGGATTCTTCCCGGGTTGCTTCGACAATCACAAAACCGAGTCCTCTGAAATACTCAATAGGGTTGATCTGCCTGGTATAATCTCGACCAAGTAATATTCCTTCTAAGATGCTACCAGGATTGGATACTATCATTCTATCAGAGACGGGGAAGAAGCAACCGTCGAGATTTAGTCTCCATTCGGCTAATTTGAATCCAACAATTTCATCAACGATTCCGTCAGTCACCAGGATTTCCCTGAGAAAGTAAAGTGTTTCTATTGATGTTCTGGGGCCATAACCCATCAGTAATGCTCTCTTTCTGCCATAGCAGAAGGGCATAACATCTCCGCCCTCAAGGTAAAGGTGAGAGGGAATAGTCAGGATTTCGTTAAGTCCCAGATTTTCCGCTACCTTTGCCAGTACGGCCGGCTCGTTTCTTCGAATCTCTTTCCTCATGTTCGCCAGTATATATCCATCGGGCACCCATGGGATTGTTATTATTGCATCGTGTGTATACATATGATTCGGATTTTTTCTGAGGAATTTCTCGTAAATCGGCAGATGGGAATTACCTAAGATTTCTGCCAGGTATTTTACCTCCACATGTTTCTTAAGACTCTCGACAAACTTTACATGCTGAGCGTGGGCTCTGCCAGCGTCAGGCCGCTCACGAAATAGGAACTTACCTAGCAGATCATCGTCTCCTCGGCACTCAGAAAATCCCTGAAATGCGTCAAATTCGGTTGGATCATGTACGATTAACAGTTCGGGCTTGACGAAGTGTTCGCTTAAGTCTTTACCCGGCAAAGCTATTTCTCTCATGAGCTATATGTTAAAAGACGGATCAGGGCACTGGGTAGACCGCAGTTTGTGAAATAATTTAACATGAATTAGAAAAGATTAATTAGCAAATATTCGGTCGCCTGCTCCGGTTAGTTTAATCTGAGCCAAAATATCCTAGGTTGTCATTCATAACATCTTGTATAATATGGTATCATTTTATGATTTATAGCCAGATTTTATTTGGCTTCAGAATTCAAAAAAAGCAATCGATAACAATTTAAAGAACTGAAGGAGGATCGTTATGTTTTATCTTCAATTTATGCGCAGGTGCTTTGAATTAACAACATTCATGGGCTTATTATTTGTGTTTGCAATTTCGACGGCCTGCAATGATCAAGGAGGGGATGGCTCTAATGATGGTGATTCTTCTTCATCCGAGATAGAGACTCTAGCCAAGGCCCAGCCAGACGAATGTTTTTGCGGAATAGGCGCGGGAGACAATGGGCCGATCAGTAGCTCTGCTACAGGTGACTGCACTGATCTGACGCCTGCACCCCCGCTAACAGAATGCGTTTCCAAGACCGACCAATCGTATATATGGGCGCTAACCAAGCTGGGCAAGGATGTCTGGTTTGGGACGCTTGCAAATTCTCTATGTGTAGCAGGTTCTGTAATACAATCCACAGTTGAAATTGGCGCTCAGGCGTCTGGTCTTGAAGATATCGTTGCCTGTGAGTATGGAGAAAGTAAGGTCGCTTCGGCAAAGCCAGATCCTGAACTAGGAGACCATCGAAGTCCGCAAATCAAGATTTACGACTCTGGTACAGGCATTATTCAAGATGTTTCAGTGGATAACTGTGCCGGTGGAACTGAACTTTTGGCAACGACTCTGGGTCTACGTCAAGGAGGCAGTATTGACAATGGAGACTTTTCAATTGTAATTCTTGCAGGCCCTTCTTTGCTTAGTGGTTTGAATATGTTTGCATTCGACGGCAAAACTAAGTTATGTTTGGCCGCAAAAAACTTCCCCGAATATAATGATGCGAGAAAGGCATTGGTGGTTAATGGAGTTCTCTATTCCGCGGTCGGAAAATCGAGTGATGACGAAAATCCATTGGGAGGTGGAAGAGTTCTCCGTTATAGGGGAGATTTATCGGATCCTTTGAAGTGGGAAGAGGTGGGGAAGCTTGATACAATTGGAGCTGCCATGGCGTTTCACGATGGAAGATTATATGTTGGTACATGGCCAAACATACATTCCATATCATCACTATCATTCGACTTATCCGCTTTAGATTCATTTCCACGCGCTGCAATTTTTATGAGTTCTGTCATACCGCCAGAGGGTTTGACCAATGGCAACCTTAACGATTGGGTTAAGGTTTGGGACGCGAGTGAATACGAACCGGATCCCGTTATTGCTGCAACTTATGCTGTGGGTGATTTAGCTTCATTTGACGGTAGACTTTGGTGGGGTACTCTGCATCTTACAACAGCGGGATTTCTTGCCCATTCTGTTTTTTTTGAGATCGACTTGCTTGGCGCTAATTGTTCTTCTGACCCGGAATGTTCTATCAGGCAAGAAGAAGCGTTTAACAATAGCAACCGTGCCCTAGCGCTGCTTCGGGGACGAAACTTTGATAGTACGCCTGAGATTGAGCTCCTTTACGGCGAAACCTCTTTACCCGTTTATGACTCTTCCGTGGGTGAGTGGGAAGAAAAGCAAAACAATAGCTCCTTGATTCCTCTTTTCGGCAAATCTGGGATAGACAATCCCAATAACGCATATACTTGGGCTATGGCTGTCTATAAGGACCGGCTTTATCTTGCGACCTTCGACGCTAGCATTCTGCTGACAGATAATCCCGAGAGCCCATATGGTGCCGATCTTTTTAGATTCAGTGATTTAAGTTCAGGCGCGGAGACTGTAACGCTGGACGGATTTGGAAATCCTCTTAATTATGGTGTCAGGAACATGGTATCAGACGAGGACGCTCAAGATGGTGATGATGCACTATATATTGGCACAGCTAATCCATTTAACATTTCACCAGAGGGCGGCTGGGAGCTTTTAAGCTTAAAATAATCTCTGCCTGGATCACGTGTGTTATAGCGTATATTCTCGCGCACGGGGGACGGTCAGAAATTACAAGATGATTGATGCTGTCGGCACATATTTATAACCTAGACCTAAACAGGTGTAGCGTACCCGTTCTCGCGATACCACGTAATGGTTTTTATTAGTGATTCCTTTAAAGGTGTAAACTCAAGGCCAAGCTCTTCCCTGGCCTTTGTACTGTCTCCCCTAGCTCCGGTTTCCATCGCCCTCACCATATCGATCGTAAGCTTTGGGGGCTTCTTAGTAAGAAACGATTGGAGCTCCGACACGTACGCGATTAGTCTTACTAATGTTGGAGATATCTTCCGCTCTGGGACAGGAACGCCGGTTATTTCGCTAAGCTGTCTAAATAGCTCTCCCACAGTGAGGTTATAACCCACTATGATGTACTTCTCTCCTGTCTTACCTTTTTCCAGAGCAAGGATATGGCTATCAATCGTGTCTTCTATATAGACAAGAGGAACGTAGCTGTCTTCAAACATCATGGCGGGGAATCTTCCATTCATAAAATCTATCAGCGTCTTACCCGACTGCTTTAGGTCACCGGGGCCGAATACAACTCCGGGGTTTAGGACTATGAGGGGCAAGCCTTCTTCTCTACACATTCTGAATGCCTCTTTCTCGCCAAGGCACTTCGACCTGGAGTAATTGCTGCTAAGCTTCCCTATTTGTTCTGTTTCCTCTGTGATCATATCTCCTTTTCTTTCCACGGCCGTCGCAAGGCTACTTACATAAATTACTTTAGGGACCTGGGCCCTCAGGGCTTCAGAGAAAATGCTAGTTGTGCCCTCTACATTTACTTTGTAGAAAAGGCTTTTTTGTGGAAGCCACCACCTTGCAACGTTTCCCAAGTGATAGAGGACATCGAAGCCTGCCATGGTATTCTCGAATGAGGACTTATCCAGAATGTCTCCGATCACGAGCTCCACACCAAGTTTCTTCAGAGGCTCCCCCTTAGCGGGGTCTCTGATCAGGGCTTTTACAATATCACCCCGTTCGACTAATCTTCTTACAAGGTGTCCTCCGATAAAACCGGTTGCACCCGTAACATAGGCTTTCATAAGCTTAATCTCCCCACGTTAATTGCAGGTATTATATTTACTAGAAAAGCTGGAAAACTCAATGTCGAGAACGGCCACGAACACTTGCTACCTGGTGTCAGTCCGTGTAAAATCGGTTTCGCAGGCCACTGCAGGTGCTCAGCGATAACATTCAACCAGACGCCATCTGTCAAATAAGTCGAAGTAATCTCTATTTTGAGCTAGGTAGGGAATTGCTTCGGGATAAAACTCCTCGAAAATACAGAACGAGTGCAAGACTGGAGTCCTACTTAAGAATCGCGCGAGTGACAGGTGGGAGGGATTTCCAGCGTTGAGATATCCGACGTTGAGACTATTGGCGTGGCGCAGTTTTTGTGGTATTAATCAAGGTTAATCGTTTAACACGTGTTTACATTCAATCCGGATATATGAAGCCGAATCAAAAAACACCTACATGGAAATATCGCCTGTACTGGTACCTCGCCTATGCGTATTTTCAAAACGAACATGCCTTTAACTCCTTGGTAGCTAAGTTAAAGGTGTTTTTCTCAAGTGTCGAAGACCAATTCTACAAAAACAACTGGGAGCAGATTGAGCTTAGGAAGCCTATCTTCATCATTGGGCCCGGCCGCTCGGGAACTACAATACTCCAGCAAGTGCTCAGCCTCCACTCAGCCGTTGCGACGCCAAGAACCTATTCTGACATGTTTGACTTGGCGCCCATTCTGGCGAAGAAGTTTTTGTGTCCGCTCATTCGTGGTCGCACCAATCGAAGGGCCGATAGAATTATTGTCGGCATTGATACCCCGCAGGAGGCGCAGGGCCTCATCTTGCGCTATTTCAATAAAGAGTTAGTTGTATACAACCCAACGAGTTTGCGCGACATAAAAAACTACATGCAGAAGCTCTTATATTTGGAACACAAAACACGTTTCCTGTGGAAAGTTCCATATCTTACGATTCGCGTGCCAGATGTCATCGCGCTTTTTCCAGATGCACGATTTATTTATCTCCATCGGAATCCTGTAGCTTCTGTCAATTCAAAAATGAAGTTCATCGAGACATGGAAGGAAATGGCAATAGCTCCTTCGCACTTCTATCATCGATTGGTAGGGAAAAATCGGTCCTTCGACAAACACGACCTAAGCTATTTCATGAAGCTTGCAAACCAGATGGTGAATCTTAAATATAGGCCACCGGACTCGTTGGCTATGACCAAAGATCACCTTCAATGGATTGAGCGAGCGCTAATGGATATGACGAAATTGGGTTCATCTGCCGCGCGCTGTTACCTTGACTTCTCGACTCTTATTATGGAGCCGCGTTCTTCCCTGCGTCGCCTTTTCGAGTTCCTGGAGTTGCCTAATGAGGGCGAGACTATCCTCGCACAGTTAGAGGAACTTGGTATGCCTTTGAGCATGCCGGAACCGAAGTTCGATCATATTCCCGAAGAAAGTCTTACTGCTATTGAGGATATCTGTCGTGAACGCTTGCACCAGTGCTCAATTGCGGTGGACTGGAATGATTGGGAGGTAATTGGTCCAGTTCCCGGAGAATAATCTTCCTAGCTGCCGAAAGATAGCATTACTAGTATGGATCCTCCAAGTGCACGATTGTCACTCTGTCGCTTAGAATGCACATTATATGCCGGAAATGGTACACTAGAAAAAACGTTCCATAGAAAAATTAAATTGGTTCTTCAGTTGTACTGAATTGTAACTACAGGAGCGGCGTAGGAGCAAAAAATATGGCTATCCTCGTTACCGTTGACCCGGGCTTCTTGGGTTCATACATTGTGAAAAAGCTTGTGCAAAGAGGGGAGCGCGTAAGAATCCTGCTCAGGAAGACTAGTGAGGTGCCGATGATTCAAGGTCTTGATATCGAAAGGGTCTACGGCGACATACTAGAGAGGGACTCAGTAAGAGATGCTCTCAGGGGATGTGATACCTTGTTCCACGTCGCAGGCTTTGTGTCGTCTAAAAGAGCGGACTACAGGATCATGGAAGATATAAATGTGAAAGGAGCAGTTAGTGTACTTTCAGCTGCTTTGGAGTCAGGAGTAAAAAAAGTCGTCTATACCTGTAGTGCATCTTCGGTTGGGATAGACCCGAGTGGAGGTATTGCCAATGAGGAAACTCCTTTTACGATAGAGCACATGGGTATTCAGTACGCGAACTCACGACACCGTGCTGAAAAAGAGGCTCTGAAACTTTACGACAAGGGTTTACCTGTCGTTATTGTCAATCCCACGGTGATCATAGGACCGGACATGAAAATCGTCTCTACTGGCACAATCCTTTGGTATTGTAAAAGGAAATTACGGGGCTACATGGATGGCGGCTTAAATCTCGTTGATGTGGATGATGTCGCAGAGGGTCACATATTGGCAGCAGAGAGGGGGAGGGTGGGTCAGCGCTATATCTTGGGAAACAGGAACTTTAGCCTCGAGGGGGTTTTTAGTCTGATGGAGAAGATTACAGGGATTCCACGCCCAAGGAGGAAGATACCTTATTCTTTAGCGATTACCGTGGCTTTTTTTGCCGAGCGGGTTTTCAGGTTGCCATCTCCGAGGTATGTTACTCTGGATGTAGATTCGGTAAAATCAGCAGCCCTCCATTGGTATTTCGACAATTCTAAGGCAGTGAAGGAGCTCGGTTTTCGCCCAACTTCGATTGAAGAAAGTTTAGAGAGAATAGTACGGTGGCTTAGAGATAACGGGTACCTCGATTCTTGAGGCAGGCTCTCTCAGCCAACGCAAGGATTGCCGCAGTCTTCTAAACTCATTCTTGTAACTTGATATTGCCGAAGCAATCCGGGGTAAAGATACCTAATCTTATGGTTGAAGACCGCGGTTTTCTTAATAGAATTTCGACCTTCCAACTGTGCTGTGCCAATTTTACAGCCATCTGCCGGCCAGGAAAACCGATAGTGCAGGTTACCGGGGGTTCTATGAGTATTCCCTGCTCAATCGAATATCTAATGAACTCTCGTGTAGTAATAAGATAACGAAAATTGACTTAACTCGGGAGTACTAAATCAAACTCAATATGCACATATGCCCAGGTTTTCAAGAAATTTGTGTCCTCAAATTAATGGCTACTCATGATCTCCACATTTCAGAGAGAACTTAATAAAACTCGGTATTCTTTTACCGTTACCAAGCCCCGGGGATAAGCTTGAAACGAACCCTAGATACGTATTCCAAATATCCGGGAAGTTCCTTTCGAAGCGTACCGTCCTCCAGGGCAGTCCTAATCACAATCAAGACAATAGATAAAACTGCGGGAATAAAAGCCCAAGGTGAGTTGAGAATTAAAGGGGTTCCCATCCACATCACAGACCAGCCAAGATAGCCGGGATGACGCACAATCCTATAGGGACCCGAAGTCACGACCTTATGACCACGTTCAGTCTGTATACGGACTTGCTTCGAGAAATACTTGTTTGACGACATTCCCCAAATAAAGAACAGGTTTCCAATTACGAACAGCATTAGTCCTAAATAAAGCCATCCAGGACCGAGTGATCCCGGCCAACCATAACGTTCATCAAAACCAGCAATAACAACCGTGGCTAGAATAAAAAGTGTATGGACGGAGGTTACAAAAACATCCCACCTTTTAGCACCTCTATCGATTTGGAATCGCGTCCAGGTCATCCGCTCTCCAATGACTTCAGGATTTGTTTTAAGAATTATGAGGTAGTCAACGGAAAGGCAAACAAATAGGGTTACCATAAAGATCCATGCCTCTTGCCAATCTAGACGGCCAGCAAAGCCAAATAACAATCCCCCGATTACGACAATTATAAAGAAAATCCAAATTAAGCTCTTAATTATCAATTTACACCTAAGCCTTCGATTACGTCGTGCTGCTGTCCGGCTAATTTCATCTTGATTAAATACCTTACCACCGGTGTAACAAATTACCGTTTTCCCCGGTATGGATGTCCAAAGAATTATAATAAAAAATCTCTATAAGGGAAAATATTATATGTTGGTGGGCAGTCAGGATTGACTGGTTTCAACTGCTTGTTTGAACAGAAGGCATCATAACCATCGGTTGGTTTATGGTCTTGTTTCTTTATTGCATCAAAAACTTGTCGTATAGCAATTTTTACATTAGTATCGTTTTTCGAATTGAAAGCACCGAGTCAGATTTAATCTGTTTGAGGAAATATTTAATGGAAAATTTTACCGATGTTCGGACGCCTCTTCGACAGTATTCAACAAATTAAAATCTCTTTTTTCCACGGTTGAAGACAGGATTTAAAAAAAAGATCACTAGATATACATATTCGGGAGCCAGATCCAATTGAAATAGCCGAGCGCTACTTTAAATGGATAGAGAATGCGTCAAGGAGGTTGAATAACCTGCGGTTTGAGGACAGGTCTTGCTTTTTAGACTTCTCTACTCTAATACTCGAACCGCGTGCTTCACTAACCAAGCTGTTTGAATTCCTACAATTACTCGTTGGAAGTGATTCTATAACCTCAAGGCTAGGGGAATTTGGAATGCCAAATGAGGTATCCGGGAAAGGAAGCTAAATATAGACCTAAGGAAACTCACCCTAAAATTTTTGAATTGTGCAATGAAAAGATACAAGAGTCGATGGCTAAGATTGATTTAGAAAATTGGCCTGTGATAGGCTTCCCTCTTAAGGAAGAGAATAATTAAAGTAGATGTTCCCAACTTTTCTAATCCGTTAAATCCTTATGACCATCGATCCCGCGCTAAAACCAGCCGCGCCAACGACAAGTAATATGAGGCTACCTTTACCCACTCGCCCGTCTTGGATCGCCTTGCTCAAAGCTATTGGAACACTGGCTGCACCATTGTTACCATAAGCATCCAGGGTTACCATAATGTTCTCTATAGGGTAACTAATTAATCTAGCGATATGCTCAATTACAGACAAAGAGACTTGATGAGGTATGACGAGATCTATATCATTAAGTTGGTAACCGGACTTTTCCAATGCCTTACTAATCGCATCCGGTACGTGTTTTAACGCCAGGCTGTTAAGTTTAAGACCATCGCAAATAAAATAGTAAGCCTCTGGGTTTCTGGGAGATATACATCCACCTCCCATTACCACACTCAGTTCCCACTTACTACCGTCCGAAAAAAAATGCGAACTGAGTATTCCTTCATTGTTGTTTCCATTCTTTGCAGTAAGAACAACTGCGCCACCACCATCTCCAAGGGTCAGTGCGGCGAACCCCTTCTTTAGCTCAGATTGATCCTTCAAATTCCAATTTACAAACGGACTTAGCTTCTCACCTGACACAACCAATCCTGTTTTAGCCTGTCCCATGGATATAAGAGAATTCATTATGTCCAGTCCAGATAGAAAGCTATTACATGCATTTGAGACATCCATTACCCTTTGCGCATTGTACGCCCCCAATTTGTGCTGAATTATACAAGCGGTTGCGGGTTCTCCAAGGTCTCGGCTGCAGGAAGTGAATAGGATAGCGTCTAAATCATCAGGTTTAAGTCCAGCATTATTAAGTGCATCTTGAGCTGCATAAGTGGCTAGGTCCGAACAATGAACATCTTCCCGGGCATATCTGCGTTCTTTTATCCCGGTGATATTTTCTATCATGTTACCCACGTTCATGTAGCTAAAACCATTTAGCCTCTCATCGACCTTCTTGTTTGTTATGACCTGATCTGGCAAAAAAGAACCGACACCAGCAATCACACTAGACAATCCCGTGCTCGGCATTTCCATCCTCATAGTTATTGACTTTCCTTACTGAATTTCCTTGAATACAGGTCTTATGTTACCATCGATATTTAAAAATACAAGCCTACAAAGAAACGGTCATAATCCATTAAAATACCGGTGGAATACCCCACAGATTTACTTGTGGAATGCAAACTATTTGGGGTTTAAGACATAACGATTTTAAGATTTGACAATGATTCAGGTTAAGAGAGCTAAGAATGCGCTATATAATGATAAGTGTTAAAACAAGCAGTTAGTTTGTAATTTTTCACTACTCTTCGGCTCTACCACGGTGTTATTAATTTTTGTGGATTCCTGCTCGTCAAAATTAATATTCCCACGCCAATATAATCTCACCACTGCGATTACATGTTAGGAAAAAGAGGGTATATTTATTATAACTCAATTGCTACGTATGAGATAAGATTGACGTTGTTTATTGAAATTTCTGTAGGCGGAGAAATAAGTCATCATTCTAATTTAATATAATCAAGAGTTAAACGCGATACACTCGACATGCTCGATACATGTACTTAGCTACATCAGAAATTGCAGGCGACTCGCCGAGTGATAAAGCGATAAACTGTAGAAATATATTTGAAGTGGCTGGATTTATCGTAACCATCTGATTTGAATTGATAACTCGATAATTCTCAATTAGTTTTACTGGAGAGTTTATAAATGGAATCTGATGAAAAGCGTATTGATGTTTCTTCTCTTAGGATAAATCGCAACAAACCTTCATCAGGACGAAATCGCTCAAGATATTTGATCGTACTATTAGTTCTGGTTGTTATTTGTACCATATCGGTTCTTTGGTTACTGGATGAGATTCCATTTTTAAATCCTCAAGTATCTACCGCCAGTGTGAGCCGAGTGAGCGCTTCAGAAGCATCGACTGTGCTCACATCCAGTGGGTATGTGATAGCCAGAAAGAAGGCAGAAATTTCACCGAAGTCGGTTGGCCGAATCTCATGGATAAACCTCGAGGAGGGACAAAAGGTTAAGGAGGGCGAGCTGGTTGCAAGGCTCGAAAACCAGGAGCTTAGGGCGCAAAGGGACGAAATAGCTTCCAATTTGGATAATGCGAAGAGGGAATTAAAAAGGCAAGAGGAATTGTTTGCTAAGGGGATAATTAGTCCGCAAACTCTAGATAATGCTAAGACGCAGGTTAGGGTTCTTGAAGCAAAACTCCGCAATGCCGAGGAGTTGATACATAATACCCAGATTTATGCTCCGATAAGCGGGGTTGTCACAGTGAAGAAGGCTTTTTTGGGAGAGACAGTAACGCCTCAGGGCTTCGGGGGCGCAGGGTCTGCTGGCGCGACATTTGCTGTTATAGTTGATCTCGATTCCCTGGAAGCGGAAACAGATATCAACGAACAAAATCTGGGCAAACTCAAACTTGGAATGCCAGCTGAGATCATCCTCGACGCTTTCCCTGAACATCAGTATAAAGCCCGTCTCAGACAAATTGTCCCTACGGCGGACAGACAAAAGGGGACGGTCACCGTAAAGGTCGAATTCTTAAATAAAGATGACAAAGTGCTCCCGGAGATGTCGTGTAAAATTGACTTTTTAGATCCTGCGGTCTATAAAGACGGAATTGAGAGAAATCTAATATTGGTTGCAGCTTCTTCCCTTGTAGACTATGAGGGGCAGAAGGGGGTTTTCATAGTCGATAATTACAGAGTGAAGTTCCAGCCCGTGACGACTGGCGATGAATTCGGTACCCAGATTGAAATAAGAGAGGGGCTGGCTGGTGGCGAGCAAGTAGTCAGGGAGGCTGGAAAGTTCAATCTAAAAGACGGAGATAAAGTACGGTTGGAGAATGAGGAGGAGTAACTGATGCCTGATGCCCTTATCAGGTTGGTTAACGTCGTTAAGACATATAATACCAACTCTGAGGAAATCACCGTATTAAATGGTTTAACCCTAAGAATGCTTGAAGGGGAATTCATAGCAATAATGGGGCCCTCTGGGTCGGGTAAAACCACCATTCTTAATCTAATAGCTGGGATTGATGGTACGACTGATGGAGAGATACTTGTAGGTTCGGATGAAATTTCAGCGATGACCGAGGGTGAACTCGCCCGTTGGCGAAGCCAACATATCGGTTTCATTTTTCAATTCTATAATCTCATTCCAGCACTTACCGCCTACGAAAATGTTGAGCTCCCGCTGCTACTTACTCCCCTAAGTAAATCGGAGAGAAGAGAGCATGTTGAAACAGCGCTTGAAATAGTTGGGTTGACGGACAGGAGGTCGTTTTACCCACGCCAGCTATCCGGAGGACAAGAACAACGGGTTGGTATCGCGCGTGCAATTGTGACCGACCCAACAATATTGTTAGCCGATGAGCCAACGGGTGATCTGGATGCTAAGAGTGCCGAGGAGATACTATTTCTCCTCGAAAATTTGAATAAGACATTCAAAAAAACTATCGTAATGGTGACCCATGATCAACATGCAGCGGCCCGCGCTTCTCGCATTATCCATCTTGATAAGGGCTTAATGAGGGATGATGTAACCTTGAATAATAATCAGGCTATATATTGTTAGTTGCTCCGAGGTAGGCGATCCGAAAAATTATGAAATATATTCCCTTCTTGCTGAAGAATGTATTCAGAAAAAAGACTAGATCGGTATTAACAATTATTTCGATATTGATTCCATTAATTCTGATTTGTCTATTAAATTCCTTTCTCCAAGTACTGGATCAACCCGACCCATCTGAAACCCGTGGGATGTTTCGATTAGTAACAAGACACAAAGTTGGTCTGACTAACCCAATCCCGGCGAGCTATGCCGATAAAATCTCGCGTTTAGATGGGGTAATGGCTATTACTTATTTCGCTTGGTTTGGCGGTACTTATATTGATCAGAGTGCAGAGAATTTTTTTGCCAGGTTTGCAGTTGAGCCCAAATCGCTATTAAAGGTTTTTGATGATGCTTCAATGGTGAAAGGTTCTACGGAAGACTGGGTTAATGACCCATCGGGTTGTATTGTTGGAGAAGACTTGGTAAAAAAATTTGGATGGAAAATTGGTGATAAAATTGTAATTGTAGGGACTATTTATCCAGTTACTCTCCAGCTCACAGTCCGCGGGGTATATGAGGTCGCCACCGGGGCATCTGATGCGCTGTTTTTTAACAGAAAGTATCTGGAAGAAGCACTGCCGAGTTTTAAAGGAAAAGTCGGGACGATATGGACCAAGGCAAGAGATCCAGAATCGGCAACCCGGCTTGCGACTCAAATTGATAAATTATTTGAGAATTCTGCTTATCCAACAACGACAGAAAGTGAAAAGGCCTTCCAGATGGGTTTCGTGTCGATGCTCGGTAACATAAAGCTATTAATAACTTCAATGGGGGTAATAATTGTATTGGTTGTCATACTTATATCAGCTAATACAATTGCTATTTCCGCTCGGGAGCGAATTAGAGAGATTGCCGTTCTAAGAACATTGGGATTTACCCGTATTATGATACTGTCCTTTATCCTGGGTGAGAGCCTTATAATGAGTATAATAGGTGGAATATTGGGGGTTGTAATCTTCGTGCTAACTTTTGACCCTTTAAAGTCTTTCCTAGCTACCACGCCGATGGGAGGTCTTGCTGAAGCACTGGCCTTTTATCCGGAGACGATCTTGCTGGCGATTGTTGTGAGCATAATGGTTGGTATATTCTCGGCGATAATTCCGGCCGTTGGGTCTAGCAGGCGTTCGATTAGAGAGGGACTGAGATACGTAGGATAAGAGGATGTCTATACCGATAAAGTACAATTTAAGAAACATAGCCGTACGCAAAATAACAACCGGTTTGACGGCATTTGGAATCGGACTTGTCGTGGCTGTGCTTCTTAGTGTATTAGCCCTTGCAGATGGTTTAGCCAGCGTGTTCAAGGCATCCGGTTCCTCTGATAATGTTATAGTTCTCAGGAAAAACTCGCAATCGGAGATACAGTCGGGAATATATAAAGATCAAGTCCCACTCGTATATACACTACCAGGTATCGATAAAGACGCTGATCAAAAGCCCCTGGTTTCCGCTGAGATCGTAGTTGTCATAAATTTGGAGAAGATAGGTGGAGGGGCTTCCAATGTTACTGTAAGGGGAGTGTCGGAAAAAGGTCCGCTTTTAAGGCCTCATTTCAAGATCGTAGAGGGAAGAATGTTCAATCCTGGCGTTTCCGAAGTAATTGTTTCTCGGGGGATTTCTAAACGTTTCAAGAATATGAGTGTAGGAGACATTGTTCATGCGGGGTCAAATAGGTGGAAGATTGTTGGGATATTCGATGCGGGTGGAACCGCAGCCGACAGCGAAATCTGGTCAGATGTTCAGGGAGTAATGGGAGATTATAAGAGAACGATTTATTCTTCAATTTTAGTAAGGGCTTCGGATAGGGCGAATCAGAAGAGGTTTGTGAATGCTCTCGAAAGTGACCAGCGCCTCTCGCTGGACGGAACAGTCGAAAGAGAATATTACAATCGACAGACCTCCGTGGCTGACCCGATTAAATTTATAGGGATGTTCATCGGAATCATCATGGCTATAGGTGCCAGTTTCGGGGCCATGAATACTATGTATGCGAATATCTCAACCCGTACGATGGAAATCGCTACCTTGAGGGTGCTTGGATTTTCACGATTCTCAATATTAACCTCATTCGTCGCAGAATCACTGATTATATCTCTTATTGGTGGTATCATCGGTTGCTTGATGGGCTTACTGCTTGTGAAATTTGCTATAAGTGATGTGACTGGCACAACAAACTTTAACACCTTCTCTGAGGTGGTATTCGCTTTCCGTTTGACACCAGGCCGGATAATCACCGGGCTCTCGCTATCGCTCCTTATCGGGCTTTTCGGGGGTTTACTCCCCGCTAGCCAAGCGGCATACACGAAAATTACTCTGGCACTGAGACAAAAGGAGTAGTAAGCATTTTCATCCAATATTTTAGGCTTTAATCACGAAATGCTGTTCGTTTTGGAAAATATCGGTATGTTTTATCCATGCGGGGCTGGAAAACCCCGCCTATGTTATTGATGACGGTAATTATTATGGATAGTCGGGGCATGATTGTCCCGATGCGATTCCATCTCATCGATTTTATGGAGGACTAAAGTCCTCCGCTACATAAAGCAGGGTTATGATTATTGCAGTGGTGACCTTCAGACATCGGTATATCCGCGACTAAATGTAGCGGAAACCTTTAGGTTTCCACCCGATATGTTTTATCCATGCGGGGTTGGAAAACCCCGCCTATCGTTTTTGTCGTTTGCTGATAGTTGCCGGTAATCCACCCCCTCATGTCATTCCCAAATGGCGTTATTGGGGATCCATCACCAGCAGCAGCATGTTGGGACGAACACCTGATCAATGCATTCGAGTGCAGGCTCTATCGGGAAATCCGCGTGAACGACAAGACATGCGTTTGGACGTCATCGCGAGGATATAAAAGCGACCTGATACCGAATTGAATGAATAACTCGGTACCAATCTAGATGGAACGCGTCAGTTAACCCGAAATACGGTGCCTAAATCATCAATTGTCACGAATAGGCTGAAACAGGCCGACCGAAGATATACCCATTCCGTTGTAAGTATACACTCCGCCACCTATGTTTAAGTCTGAGGTGGGTAAATGATTGCTGAACTGAAAAGTTGCGATCAACTTCCAAGAATAGAGTCTTTACAGGCCTTTGCTACTCTGAACTTAACAACTCTCTTAGCTGGAATTTTAATTAGTGCACCCGTCGCGGGGTTTCTTCCTTTTCTTGCTTTCCTTCTTGATAGAACCAATTTTCCAAGCCCCGGCAGGGTAAACTCGCCATTTCTTTTGGCTGATTTGTAAGCAAGAGCTGCGATGTCATCCAGAACCTGAGAAGCGGTCTTTTTGGTTAAACCGTTTTTCTCAGCAATATGCGCAGCAATCTGAGACTTTGTTATAGTTTTACTTGTTGCCATCTCTCCTCCTTTATGAAATGATTTTTCCTCAATCATACAGATATTTGTAGAAAAATCAATACTTTTTTTCAGTGATTTAAAAAATCTCGTCGTTTTTTCATGAATTATCGAAGATGAAATTCAACTAGTGGATACAATGTAGCGTGATACAGGTTAGGTTACCGTTCCTCATGTTTTGTGGAGGACTAAAGTCCTCCGCTACATAAAATAGGATTATAACTAAATGTAGCGGAAACCTTCAGGTTTCCATTCCTTATGTTTTATCTATGCGGGGTTGGAAAACCCCGCCTATCCTTTTTGTCATTCCCGCGGATTGTAAGCGGGAATCCATGCTTTTGCCTATCATTATTGATAAAGGTATTTAATATGGATACTCTGGGCATTCTTGTCCCGATAGGTTTCCATCTCATCGATCTTATGGCCCACTTGAACGGCATTCCAAACATTGCGAAGGTGCAGTGGACAGTGAAAAAAAAGGCATACTAGAGAAATTAATCTTTCACTCAAAAATATTAATGACCATAGAATGATTTCAGCTACATGGATATCTATAGGTATTAAGCTTATGCCGTCTATGCCCTGTGCTCCATGTGCAGGCCGCACTCCTTGTCCGACTCGCTTTCCCACCACCATCGGCCGGCTCTAAGGTCTTCTCCTTCCTTCACGGCCCTCGTACATGGCTCACAACCTATGCTAGGGTATCCATTATCGTGTAGTTTATTGTAAGGTACTTTATTCACTTTTATATAATCCCAAACCTGATCCCATGTCCAATCTATTAGCGGATTGGCCTTTAATATCCCACCAAATTGATTATCAATCTCGAATTTATTCGCATTGCCTCTGTTTTGAGTTTGGTCGGCCCTTATTCCGGTTATCCAGCCGTCGAGCGTTGATAAAATCTTAGTCAGTGGGGCAACCTTTCTGATCCCACAGCAAAGCTTTCTATTTGCTTGCGATCTGTAAAACAGATTCATCCCATGCTCTCTGACCATTGCCTCGACGTCGTCCTGATTTGGAAACATTACTTCGAATTTAATCTTGTAGTTGCTTCTTAAGTTATCCATAACATCATAAGTCTCTTGGTTGAGCCTTCCGGTATCTAGCGTGAATATCCTCGCTTCAGGGTTTATCTTTGTCAGCATGTCGATCAAAACCACGTCTTCGGCTCCGAAGCTCGAGGCCAGAGCGACTTTAGGGTGGAGGTTATCAAGTGTCCACTTCAGAACCTCCTCGGCAGATTTGTCGGAATACATGTTATTCAATTCATTTAGTTGGGCCTGATCAAGTCTCATATTTCTCTCCTGTTTTTACATTTATATATTATTCGTTTATATATTATTCGTTGCCTCATAGTTAGACATTTCATTGATTACCATAGGCTTCCATCAAAATCTTTGCCACCTCCGGCCTAGTGAACTCGACAGGCAATTGCTGTTTATTCTTAAGCAATTCCCTGACCTTGGTACCGCTGAGGTGAACGTGATTTTCAGGTGGACAGGGGCAAGTCTTTGTCGTTGCCATTCCATTACACTTCTTGCAATAGAATGCGTGATCAAAAAACAACGGCGTGATACCAATTTCGTCATGATTAAAGCTATCGAAGATTTTATGGGCGTCATAGGTTCCATAATAGTTACCGACCCCTGCGTGATCGCGACCTACGATGAAATGCGTGCATCCGTAGTTTTTTCTCACGATCGCATGAAAGATAGCCTCCTTTGGACCTGCGTATCTCATTGCAGTCGGTAGAACTGCTAGCAAACTTCTATCCTTTGGATAGTAATTCTCTAACAGTTCTTCGTAGCATTTGATCCGGAGGTGAGCCGGTATATCGTCCGATTTTGTCTCGCCTACAATCGGGTGGATCAACAGGCCGTCAACCATCTCTAGAGCGCATTTCTGCAAATATTCGTGGGCCCGGTGTATCGGATTCCTCGTTTGAAAAGCGACAATCGTTCTCCATCCCTTATTCTTGAATATCTCTCTCGTTTGTGAGGGATCTAATGCATACTTTGGAAATTCAATATCCTTCTGTCTGTTGATAAGGCTTATCTTTCCACCTAGAAGGATACTACTCTGGCCATAAAGCACGCTTACACCAGGGTGAGCTAAGTCGCTGGTTCCATAAACATTTTTTGCTTCCCTTTCCTTATCATAGGGATATTTTTCCTCAAGAATCAGCATTGCAATTATATTTCCATCCTGGTCAACGAGTGACACTTCCTCACCCTCTTCTAAGTCGGTTGCCTCTTCTTCTGACACGGGAAGTGTAATTGGAATGCTCCACGGAAGCCCATCCTTAAGTCTCATATTTTCAATTACACTATTGTAGTCTTCTTTTCCCATAAATCCCTCAATGGGACTGAAAGCTCCAACTGCTATTAGCTCTATATCCGAAATTATTCTATAAGAAACATTGATACTTTTTAAACTTCTCGCCTTTATCAGGGCTTCTTCTCTGGCCTTTCCTTGAAGCAATCTGTTTACCAGTTTTCCACCATGGGGTTGGATTATATCAAACATGATTATAGCTTCTCCTTAATTCTACTAAAAGTTTCTGCCTACGATGGCTATGATGTCATACTTGAAATATATTGAAGAGAGCATGTAACTCAATCCAATCGCAACAAAAGGTACGACAAACCAAAAAAACGCTATGCGCGCTACGTGTCTATTCTGAGCCGTTACAGTGAAGCCTTGTTGGGCACAGGAAAACCCAATTATACCTGAAGTAATAATTTCCGCTAATGAAACCGGTATTCCAAACAGTGAGGCGGTAAGAAGCAACGTAGCCCCGGTGAATTCAACAGAAATGGCTCTTAGTATGCAAATTTCGGTGATTTCCTTCCCTACTGTTTCGAGTACCCTCCCGCCTAATAATATTGCTCCTGCTCCCATAGCTACACCTGCTAAGATTGCCCCTGAGTGCGAATTTATGAGTCCCATGCCCACAAGAGGACCTACAGCGTTTGCTGAATTATTGGCACCAGCCGAAAAAGCTACAAAACATCCAGAAACAGTTAGGAAGAGAGTCAAAACTCTATTTATGCTTCTCTCGGTATAATGACTGGTAAGGAATTTGATGGCTCGAAAATATAAATATCTTCCAATAAGATAGTTTAAAAACCAAGCGACAAAGGGTGTTATAATCCACCAGATAACAATTTCAAAAAACTTCCTTCCATTAAATGCGTCTGAGTAAATGCCAACACCTGCCATTGCACAGACAATAGCGTGGGTAGTCGCAACGGGAACTCGTACAAGATTTGCCCAAGAAATAAAAATTATTGCGATAATAAGTACGATTAACACCAGTCCGATATGTGTAGAGAGAACAGATTCTGGAACCAGCCCCTTTCCCAATGTTTTTATGACAGAGCTACCGGCAATTAGTGCTCCTAAAAGTGCAAAGATTGCAATTAGTGTAATGGCCTCTCTTTTAGATCTAGCCCCTGCTCCATATGCGGTTGCCATTGCGGCAGCTGAATTATTTGCGCCGATATTAACTGCCAGAAGGACAGATAGACCTATAGCGATCGGGATCACGAAGCCCAATTATATTTCTCCTTAAGTTTAGGTGATAATTGAATTTTGATATAAAAGTCGGTTAATGGTTGCAAAAAATATACCGTAGAGGGAAAAAGATAGATTTTGGTTAAATACAAGGTATTGATATGTTCTATCTTGATTAAATTATAATCACCCTGTATAGTTGTGTTACAATAAAATCGGAGAATCAAATGCAGGGAAAGGTAATATTATTATCCCGAGATACCAAATTTGTTAGAGAACTGGAACTTATTATACCAAGTGGCATCGAGCTATCCAGTCAAAGCGATATTGAAAATGCTCGGGGGACTGATGTGGTCTTCCTAGATGTCGAAAGTTTAGGTATCGGTAATCTCAATAGACTGAACGACGATTCATTCATAATCGTTGTTACATCAAAAAAGGGGGCGAGGTATCTTGTAGAATCGATGACATTTGGCGCTTTTGATTGCCTGTTAAGACCACTTGATCGTAAAAAGGTATTAGAGACCTTGGATCGCGCTCTCGGAATAAGATCTGAACTCAGAAGCAGATTGATTCAGTTCCATGGAGATATTGAGGGTAGCAGTGTAACTTGCGCAATCGTTGGTGACTCCCCCATTCTTCAAGAGGTATGTAAGCTTATAGGACAGGTTGGGCGGGTGGACGTACCGGTGCTTATTACTGGGGAAAGTGGAACAGGTAAGGATCTGGTAGCAGAATCGATATGGAAGGTAAGCACAAGATGGGAAAGGCCATTTGTCGTAATAAATTGTGCTGCGATTCCAGAAACACTTCTTGAAGCTGAACTGTTTGGATACGAAAAGGGTGCTTTTACCGGAGCCAATAATTCACGTATCGGAAAATTTGAAGAAGCTAATGGTGGCATAATCTTTCTGGATGAAATAGGAGACATGTCTCTTTCCTTACAGTCAAAGGTTCTCAGGGTTCTTCAGAATAAAACCTTTAACAAACTTGGAGATAACCGGGACGTAACAGTAGATATCAGGATAATCGCTGCAACAAATAAAGACTTAGAGAAGATGGTTCGTGAGGGAAAATTCAGAGAGGATCTTTACTTTCGAATCAATGTCGTAAAGATCCATCTTCCAGCTCTAAGCGAAAGGAAAGAGGATATTCCCCTACTAGTGGAATGCTTCGCTCGTCGTTATAGTAATCAAGTTGGAAGGGAGATACTTGGGACAACCAGTGAATTCTTAGATAGATTGACGGAATATGACTGGCCTGGAAATATCAGGGAGCTTGAAAATACAATACGTAAGGCAATTGCGTTTACAAAAACGCCCTATCTGACTTCTTACGAATTAAAGCTGGAAAATACGCTTTCAGTCTCACAAGTAATATCGGCTGATTCCTATGTGGAACCACTTCGTAATTCGGTAAGAGGGATGCTAAACTCAAGTGGGGTAAACGGGCAAATTTACAATAGTATCCTAAAAGAGGCCGAGAGGGTTTTACTACAGGAGGCAATGAATACAAGTGGCTGGAACCAGTCAAAAGCTGCCAGGCTTCTGGGTATAAACCGATTGACCCTTCGCAGAAAACTCGAGGAGTATGACATAACGTTTCCTAAGAGTTCGGTTTGATCAATTTGTCATTCCCGTGGATTGTTAGCGGGAATCCATGTTCATGTTTCTGGATCCCCGATTACTGCATTCGGGGATGACAACAAGAGCCGTACCCCCAAAAAAGATTGTTCCCTATCGCTAGTGATGAACGTACTCATTGAGGATTACGGTTTCTATCATGGATAGTCGGGACATTCTTGTCCCGATAGGTTTCCATTTGTCATGTTTTCCCCCTGCGGGGTTGGACAACCCCGCCTATCATTTTTTGGTTCACGCAGACATTTATAATAAACTATTCTAACAACTCGCCGATGTGAAAAATCGAAAAAAACTCGTAACCCTTTTGTTCTATTAATTCTTTCCCGCCTTCTTCTCTGTCGACCATAACCAAAACCTTTTTCACCACAGCTCCCGATTTTTCTACGGCGTCGATAGCCCAAAAAACTGATCTGCCCGTTGTTATGACATCTTCAACTATAGCTACACCATATCCGGATTTCAGGTTACCCTCTATCAATTTACCTGTTCCGTGATCCTTCTCATTTTTTCTTACTATAAAGCCATCCAATGGATGTCCTTTTTGATTGCTAAGAACCAAAATCGAGCCAACAATTGGGTCAGCTCCCATGGTTGGACCACCAACGGCCTTAATCTCGGGACTTTTGGCAATTTCGTCTAGGAAAATTTTCCCCACGAGATAAACGCCTTCTGGATGGAGGGTTGTAAGCCTGGCATCAATGTAATAATCGCTTTCTTTACCCGAAGAGAGAATAAATTTACCGCGAAGAATGGAGTTTTGCTTGAGCAACTTTTTCAGCTTTTCCCTATCTGAATTCATGGGAACATATCTAACACTACTCGATTTTCGTTGTCAATCTCTTGATTTTCTGATTAAAATCAAGTGAGGTAGGTGTTAGTTTGATCATCCAAGGAATTTAGAACTTTATGTAGTCATGCCCGATTGTATTGAATTCTGGTTTGAATTTGCAAGCACATATTCATATCTTTCTGCAATGCGTATCGAAACTGTTGCCGCAGATGCTGGAATTCATGTAGCCTGGCGCCCCTTTCTTTTGGGTCCTATTTTCAGGAAACAGGGTTGGGATACGTCTCCATTTAATCTATACCCGTTGAAGGGTGAGTATATGTGGCGTGACGTTGAGCGCCATTGCCAGAGGTATAGGATTCCATTCAAAAAACCCGCGGTGTTTCCGAGGAACAGTATATTGGCTGCGCGGGTGGCATGTATAGCAATGTGCGAAGGCTGGTGTCCTGAATTTTCCAGAGCGGTGTTTGGGGCGAATTTTGCTGAGGATCGTGACATTTCAAGTCCAGAGGTAATTACGGAGATACTGGAGTCCGTTAAAAAGGACGGTCACGAATATTTGTCTCGAGTAAAATTACCGGAATTCAAGGCGCTCTTGCGACAGCAGACGGCGAAGGCTATGACTCTCGGGATCTTTGGAGCCCCTAGTTTTATTGTGAGAAACGAGCTTTTCTGGGGGAATGATAGACTCGAGGATGCGATTCAGCGGTACAGAGGAAAGAGAGCGTGATCTTTATAGCTTACGCGTATAACTTAATAGAGTAATGCCGCGGGCTTCATCAATTGAGGACTTTACAATCGGTGGTACTGATTTTTCAATAATAGTTATTAAATTTATGCTGGTAACGATAAATTTGGGGGTGACCTTTGGTTAAACGGAAAAATGCCCCAAAAATTACTCACATCTCCTGGGGACGGATAGAAGTAGAGGGTCATGAAATGCCATTTAGAGATGCAAAATTATATCCAGGGGGCGTAAGAGAATGGGATTGGAGCGAGACTGGAACAGAACATGTGCCGGGAATTCAGCCCGCAGATGTTGAAGAGCTGATCGAGAAGGGTGCCGAAGAAGTGATTTTATCAAAGGGTATGTTCGAAAGATTAGAGGTTTGCCCTGATACACTGCAAATGTTGAAGGATCGAAATATCTCTGCTCATGTTCTCCAAACGGAAGAGGCTGTTCGACTGTATAATAAGCTTAGGAATTATAGGAGCGTAGGGGGGTTGTTTCACACGACTTGTTGATCGAATGACTTGCCAATTTACAAGAATTATACAGCCCTAAATCCCATGTGGGTGGTTCTCGTCTACCTGAGTTTGGAAACTTTATCCCATTTATTTAAATAAGATCTATGGGGCATTTCCCCGGAAAAATCACGTTAAAGCAGATTAAAGACCAATTAGGTGGAACTATATTCCTAGCGGGGACTCCACGAAGAATTATTTCTCTAGTTCCCTCCCAAACTGAACTGCTCTTTGACCTGGGGTTGGATAAAGAAGTAATTGGAGTTACCAGATTTTGCATCCATCCGGCGGGAAAGTGTGCTAAAAAGATAAAGATCGGGGGTACAAAAAGGTTTAATTTCGATCTGATTGACAAAATGAAGCCAGACCTTATTATCGGTAATAAAGAAGAGAATTATAAAGCGGGAATTGAACGACTCAGGTCAAAATACACTGTTTGGATGAGCGACGTTAATTCCTTAGAGGATGCATATCAAATGATTGAGACTGTCGGACAAATGGTAGGCAAAAATAAGGAAGCTCATACGATGGTTTCTGAAATTAGGTCAAAAATCAAACAGTTTAAGGCTAACTCAGGTGTAAAGGTCGCCTATTTTATCTGGAATAGACCGTATATGGTTGCAGGAAAAAACACATTTATCGATCACATGTTGCGCCAATTTGGATTTGTAAACGTCTTTAACTCCTTGGATAGGTATCCAGAGGTGACATTGGATCAAATAAGAGATGCAAGTCCCGGTGCAATTTTTCTTTCATCGGAACCCTTTCCTTTTAAAGCTAAACATCTGAATGAGTTTAGAGAAAGATTCCCTTCAACCATAATAAAGCTTGTGGATGGGACGATGTTTTCTTGGTACGGTAGCCGACTGAGACACGCGGCGGACTACTTCGAGAAATTGAAAAAGGATCTTTAGCCTTTATTATTGGTTTAAATCGACTTTATGAATCGGTCTACCTGTATTCAAAAGGGAAGCTGAGCATACGGCTTTTCACTTCTCCCTTAATTTGATATCCGACATCGAGTGTGACTTGGGTAACTTCCTTGGGCAGCTTTTGGAAGTAAACATAGCCCTGAAGTTTTGCGTTTGGATTTATCTGTCCTGGGATAAGTGCTTTTGTGTAGACATTTCCGACCGGCGGAGGAGAGTAGTAGGCTGGCGGATAGTACCCGAGAGGGTAGTCCCCGTAGATGAAGAATGGGCTGTAGTAAGGCCCATAGAAAGGCACGCCACCGTAAAAGGGACCACCTGAGAAATAACCGAACCCTAATCCGATCGAAACCGTGGGATAATTTGGTCCGTAGGCGAAATAGCTGTCTGACACAGTCTTAAGTGTATCGGCAACAAGTTGGGGAGTGAGTGGATTAAACTGTGTGCGGTTTTGGTCAATCAATACAAAATCATCGTAACTAAGGTTTAGAGGGCTTGGCCCGTTATTTTGTATTTCGACATAGATTGGCGTTATATAGCGCTCAAGGTTATCGGGTGAACCCTGCCAGGGAGAGGAATTTACTACAACTGTTACATTCCCCAGAGTCTTGCTGGCCCTTAGCACTTCCGGGTATGCAATTCCACTATCTGAAATTGGGACTAGAGAACGGGATGCACAGCCCAATGCCCCAATGACACAAAGAATAATACAAATTAGGTTGGACGTAATAATTCTGCTGAAAATATGTCTCTTCGTTTCTATTAGCTTGATCATATTAAAGTATAAAGAACAACTAGGAAAATTAAATATTTTGGATAATAATTAACGATTTGTTAAACTAAGATTCGTTTTTTTCTGACACCTTGAAGCCTATGACGATTGGAGGATACGGTATTTATTATGCACAATACAAGATATATCGTTCATCAGGTATCGAGTATCATGTGCCTTTTTCGGTCACCAATAAATATTCTAAGAGGGGAATTAACTTATGAGTAAGCATCCAGAAGGTCTAAATGTGGCGCTTGAATATAGATTCAATGACGCAGTTTTTCAACGCAGGTCTCGGAGATTCGGTCTTGGAATGGAGATTGATAAGGGACCCCTCAAATATAAATCAAGACATCACCCGGTGGCATTAACTGAACTTGAGGAGGCTTTACTTGTTTGGACAGGATTGGGAATAAAAAGCATAAACCTCTCTGATTTTCCGCCGCATGTGGGACTCGATCTCGAGATGCAATTTACGAGTAAAACCATACCTGCGTTAGGCGATGTTCACAGAACAGAGCTTTTCTACACGAATGACGACGGCACCTATATGATCAAAATGCATGATAAGAAGCCAGATAATTTTATGGGGCTTGAGGCGCTTAGTCGCGAGGAAAGGGTAGATAGGATTCTAGAATTATTCACGGAATCGAGGATAAAATTAGAAGATAAGCGTGCCGATCTGCCTAGCCGACCTCCTGGAATTGCCGCACACAATCTCTGGAACGTAAATAAGCCCGGAACAACTTTGTTTATGCCTGTCACAGATCTCACGGCTTGTATAATAAACCTCTATTTCTTCTATATGAGACCAGACCACAGGTTTAATTTTGTAGATGAATTGCACGGTATGAGACCTCCGGGAACTGAGGGATGGATCAAGAAGGGGCTAATAGATGAGGGCAAGAGGATGCCCCTGATCGAAGCCGAACTCAGGTTTGCCAATGGTTATATAGCGGAGCAGGCATTCATGGGACAGAATATGGTACTTGCTCTTCAAACGCTTGGACTCGGTGGATGGTTATTTAGCGGGTTTGCGAGCATGTTCGTGCTCGGGGGGACACCCTTCTTTAAGGGTCTGGGTTTTAGATTTATGACACCCCAGATAAAAGGGGATACCGGGAATCCTAACCCTGTAGCAGTTGGTAAAGACGGCCTTTTTCAGGCATTCTGCCCCCCTTATTTCAAGGATATGGGTGAAGCTGTTGAGGCATTAAACGATTTAAAGTGGAGCAACTGGGAATCTCACAAGATGCCTTATAAAAATCCGGAAGGCGTAGTTCAGGAGATTGAGAGACCGACTAAAGAGGAGATCCAAATTGTAAAGGATATTTGCAACTATGTTTATGATACCTATGGGAGATTTCCTGCTTTTTCGGATCCTATGTTCTTGCGATTCATGGTTCAAGCGCACCATCTCGATTTGGATTTTTATGACCAGTTCTATCCCGAGGGAGCCTATACGAGTAACCATAAGAATCACTTCCGTCTTTGGCACCCGGAAATTCCTGATCCATTTGAGAAATAACATGCATAATGTCTGCTCGCCACTAAGTCGCAAAGACACAAAAAAGGAATATCAAATTTGTATGATCCTAAAAACGGAAGAAATAAGACAGATATCCGGGCGCCAAAGACTTTGAATCATTGATCCTGAACCGTTCTAACTTCGTGTCCTAGTGTCTTCGTGGCTGAACAATAAATGAAGAAGGTCTTCGTAACTTCAAATAAGCTACCCGGAAGAGCAGTTGATGATCTTAAGAATAATTTCGATGTAGAGATTTTTGACAAAGAAGATCTACCCACAAAGAGTGAGATAATAGAAGGTGCGAAGGATGCCTGTGCGATCATCTCGACTGTTTCGAATCAGATAGATAGAGAAATAATAGATCATTGCCCCGATCTCGCGATCATTTCTAACTATGGAGTGGGATTTGAGAATATTGAGGTTTCCTACGCGACAAAAGAGGGAATATTTGTCACCAATACTCCGGATGTGCTAACGGATACAACTGCGGATTTGGCATGGGCTTTAATGTTTGCCGTTGCTAGAAGGGTTGTCGAGGGAGATAAAGTTGTAAGAGAAGGGGGATTCAAAAGGTGGGGGCCGAATTTTCTCCTGGGGCTTGATGTACACGGAAAAACCTTGGGTATTTACGGGATGGGCAGAATAGGAAGGGCCGTGGCCGGGAGATCAAACGGTTTTGGTATGAGAGTGATATACCACAGTAGAAGTAGAAACTTTGACGCTGAGGAAGAAACTGGATGTACTTTGGTCAATTTCAAGAACCTTCTCGAGGAATCGGATTTTCTCGTGATAACGGTTCCTCTTACTGATAGCACCAGAGGGCGATTTGGTCTTGGTGAATTCAAGAGCATGAAGCATGATTCAATACTGGTGAATATTAGTCGGGGGCCGATTGTAAAGGAAAAGGAATTAGCAGAGGCTCTTGAGAAGGGATTTATATGGGGGGCCGGACTTGACGTTTATGAGAAGGAACCCGAGGTTGAAAAGAACTTGTTAAATATGAAGAACGTTGTATTGCTTCCACACGTCGGGAGTGCTTCGCTTGAAACTAGAGCAAAGATGTCAGACATGGCTGTTCGGAATGTGGTGTCAGCGCTGAGCGGAGATATTCCGAAAAATCTCGTAAACCCTGAAGTCTTGAAATGCAGAGAATGATCCCGTCGTCAATCCACAACACATCATCCGTTAGGTGATGGGACTCTATTCTTATTCGAAAGTCTGTAGGAGCGGCTTTCAGCCGCGACAATTGGTTGACAATCGACAAGGAAAATTGTAGAGGCCGTTTTCCAAACGTTCGTTAGATATGGGCGGCGACTCTTACATCTGCTGATTGGAAACGTTCAAATGTAGGGGGCACGCTGCAGCGTGCCTTTACTCGACGGGAAGGTTGGGGCTCTTAAACGCGTTAGTCGTTCTGTCACCTAATCCTCTTTATCTTCTCTTTTCTTTGCGTCGTGACCGAAAAGGTATCTAAATGGAAGCTTAACGAGAAAGGCCAAAACCGCAGGACGAAAAAATATTGATGCGAAGAACCAAATATCATTTGGACTGAGGTAAATCTTTGAATCCCATACCCCCATTTGCCCCTTCAGGACAACAAATTCGTCCTCAACCGAAGAACCCTTTACAATAAAATCAAATTCACCTGCGGGGCTGATAACCTTCATAGTATTTCAATACCTCCCGGGATGCCTGATTTAGAAACCACATGTATCTTGTTCCAAATTATCTCATAAAGGGTAGAAATTGCCAACATGGGTAGCCCACCGGGCTTGCAGGTGGGATCATCAATTGTCACGAGCAAGACTCATGACCTACCCAAAGGGTGGCGTGGTCAAAATTCTATAGCTTTTCTCATTTCATCCACGGGTGCCATCTCTCCTGTCCAGATCTCAAAGCTTTTTGCGCCCTGGTAAAGGAGCATACTTATCCCGCCGGCTGATCTGAGTCCTAATTCCTTCGCTTTGCTTAACAGAGCAGTGTCTCTGGGCTTATATACCAGGTCATATACCAGCGATTGTTTTGGTAATAATTCCAATTGTAGCGTTATAGAAGCCACTCCTTCCATACCTGAGGAACTAGCATTGATTAACAGGTCTGCAGTCCTCAGTGATCGTTCGACAGAGTCTGTGTCTTCCAGGGCGTATGGGTCTATTGATACGTCGTGGTAAGATTTTTTAAATTCAAATGCTAGTGTATTTGCTTTGTCTAATGTCCTATTGATTAAATATATCTCTGAAGCCCCAGTCATGCATAATGCGGTAAGGACCGCTCGCGCCGCTCCCCCGGCTCCCAGTAAAAATATCCTTAAGCCTTTCGGAGTCACTCCAAAATCTTCTTTTATCGCCGTTAGAAACCCCTCTACATCGGTGTTATATCCGGTAAGATTCCCGTTCTTATTCTTTACGGTATTGACAGCGCCGGTAAGTGATACTTCGGGAGAGGTTCCGTCGAGGAGTGAAATTATTCTTTCCTTATGTGGAATTGTCACGTTGACTCCCGATATTCCCATTGATTTTATGGCGTGTGTAGCTGATTCTAGATTATTTGGATGTATATCGAAGGCGACGTATACACAATCTAGATTTAATTTCCTAAAGGCTGCATTATGCATTATGGGGGAAAGGCTATGGCTAACCGGATGTCCGAATATTCCGTATACCTTGGTGGTTGCTCTTACGTGCAAGGTTTACCCTCTTTTTTAATATTACAGAAAGTATTCTCAGATGTATATTGGCAATTAATTGAAGCGGATCGATTTCAGTTACATGTCTTTTAACCCAGCTCTGCAAATACCTTTTTTGCGTTTTCGACATCGGTCGAGATTTGAGAGACGAGTGACTCAACGTTGGCGAATCGCTTCTCGTCTCGAAGCCTGTCAATGAATGAAACCCTAATTGATTTTCCATAGACGTCGCCTTTGAAGGCGATTATGTGTGTTTCTACAAGTAGCTGATTCTTTCCAAAGGTTGGTCGAGTGCCAACGTTTGTTATGCTCTTAAATTTCTTTCCGTCCATTTCTGCCCAGGTTATGTAAACGCCATTCTTAGGTAGCAGTTCCCAATCCGTATCTAGATTAGCAGTCGGGAATCCAAGCTCTCTCCCTCTCCTTTCACCTTCTTTTACGTTGCCTTCGACGCTAAAGCAATCTCCAAGGAAATTTGCTGCCTTTTTCACGTTCCCATCCTCGATGAACTCCCTGATTGCTGTACTGCTTATCAATTCATCCTCAAAATAGACTGGTCGAACAGTTCGGGTTTCAAAGTCGAATGATTTCCCCATAGATTTCAGCAGCTCGAGATTCCCTTCTCGGTTTCTTCCAAAAAATAAATCGGGTCCGATAAATATAGTTTTAATGTTTATCTTTCCGACTAAATAGTCTTTAACGAAGTCCTTAGCTGAGATTTTTGAAAAGGCTTTCGTAAAGTTAAAGCAAACAGCAATGTCAACTCCCTCTTTTTCCAGTAACCTGAATCTTTCTTTGAGAGGAACAATAAGAGGCATATCAATTCCTCGCAGAACCTTTTGTGGATGAGGAAAAAACGTGATAACACATGAACTACAGCTATTTCTAGCGGCATTCTTTCGCATAAGACCTATTATGCTTTTGTGACCAAGATGCACGCCATCAAATATGCCGATAGTTGCAGAAGTCGATTCTTTAATCTTTTCTTTAGGGTCGAAAATAACTTTCATGCGGTTGAAATTTAAATATTAAGTCACTTCATCAAGGAATATAATCGCCATCAGAATATTCTTGACTAAATCGTCGCAATTCAAAATCCGCCATCTTCGGTTGGGGCGCGTAACATACCAGCAATCGCCCAATCAACAGACCGACTCAATCATACCATAACTTTCATAACAATTGAAAGAACTACGAGACTGTCAAATGACATCATTTAGAACCGTGGACAAATGATCTACAATTAAGGCAGCGTGATTTAAATCGCAATAATTGTAGAATATCAATTTTTCCAATAAGCTGGTGTAAAAAGTACGAGGATTGTAAAAAGCTCTAATCTTCCGATAAGCATTAGTAAGGATAGTATGACCTTTGTAAAATTGGACAGATAGCCGTACTGTTCTATGGGACCAACTTTCCCAAGTCCGGGTCCTACGTTGCCAAATGTGGCTGCGCATGCCGAGATGGTGGTGATGATATCTTCGTTTTCAATGCCCATAATCAACAAAGAGGCTATTAGAAAAATAAAGATATACAGCAAGAAGAAACTGGCTATACTGGAAACGACATCCTCGTTTACTGGGGTATTACCGACTCTTATTGGGATTACCGCCTTTGGGTATATGAGTTTATAAACCTCTCTATAGCCCTTTTTAAATAAAACCATTATCCTGATGCTTTTAATTGCCCCCGCGGTGGATCCGGCACATCCGCCAACAAACATCAGGATCAATAATGCCCATTTCGAAAATGAAGGCCAAAGGTCATAGTTTGTAGTCGTGTATCCGGTAGTGGTGCTTATTGATAAAACTTGAAACGAAGAAAACCTGAGCGAATTTAAAAAGCTGTGATACTCATACGCCCAAAGTTGAATTGAAATGACCAATACTGCAAAAATAGTTACAAAGAAATAAAAACGGAATTCCGGATTTTGATAGAATTTCTTGACCTCGCCCCTAAAAAGCCCGTAATGAAGGACGAAGTTCGCACCAGCGATAAACATAAAGAAAGTAATTATGACTTCTATAATTGGGTTGTTATATGCCGCGATGCTTAAATTCTTCGATGAGAATCCACCCGTTGACAGCGTTGTAAAAGAATGAATGATGGAATCATAAATTGGCATTCCTGCTAAAAAGAGCGATAGTATCAGAAGGAGTGTGAAAACAATATAGACACCCCAGAGTTTTTTGGCGGTTTCAACAATCCTTGGTGCGATTTTTTCTTTAGTAGGGCCGGGGGTCTCAAGTGCCATCAGTTGCATTCCACCGACTGCGAGACGAGGAAGTATGGCAATTCCAAGGACGATTATCCCCATTCCTCCGAGCCATTGGGTTAAATTTCTCCAGAATAAAATTCCGTGGGGAAGAATTTCGACATTCTTGATGACGGTTGCGCCTGTTGTTGTAAATCCTGCTATGGTTTCGAATACAGCGTCTATTGGATTTGTAAGAACACCATATAGCAGGTAGGGTATCGCTCCGAAATGAGCTGCTGTAATCCAGCAAAGACTGGCTATAAGGAACCCATCCTTCCTCTGGAATTCATAGGCTTTATCCGTTGTCCTGGTTAGAATTTCTAGCGTAAATCCGAATACGGATGTAATGAGAGCAGAGACAATGAATACCCAGAGATCATCTTCTCTATAGATGACAGAGCAGATGATTGGTAGCAACATGAGAAGTCCCAGGTATTTTAAAAAATTCCCAATAATATGGAGTGAAGATTTAATATTCACTAGCCGAGCATCTTCTCTACTTTTTTTATCGCTTCTGGAAGAGCGAATATTATAAGCTTGTCATTTTGTTGGGGCGTAAAATCCCCTCTCGGTATAATAACCTCGCTATCTCTAACCGCAATACCGACGATAGCTCCATGTGGGAAATGGGCATTTTTCAACGGGGTTCCTAGAATTTTAGCATTGCCAGAAATGTCAAATTCCAAGACTTCGGCTCTTCCCTCTTCTACCAGGGCCACGTGTGCCACCCCGCCTATATGAAGAAGGCTTAATATCTCATTTGCAATTGCAAGTCTAACACTTATTGCTCTATCAACGCCGATGCGCTCAATGACGTCAATATAATCTGGCTTTGTGTAGAGCACGGTTGTTCTTTTAGCACCTAGGCTTCTGGCCAAAAGTGAACTTAAAACATTTTTTTCATCATCACCCGTAAGAGCAATAAAATTGTCTGAAGATTCTGCGCCGGCCTCTTGCAAGGTTTCACGATCGGTTGCGTCACCATTGAAGACACGAACCTTAGGTAGCTCTTCTGCTACTACTCTTGCTTTCTCTGAATCACTCTCTATCAATTTTACAGACAGACCTTTTTCGACGAGGGAGCCTGCGACTTTTCTTCCAAGTCTACCCCCTCCAACAATAATTGCTGTTTTAATTGTTTCATCCTCAACAGCAAATAGCTCTTTAAGCTTGTCCATAATATCGGGTGTGCCTAGTGCAAATACATAATCACCGGATTGTAACCTGGTCTCCCCCGTCGGTATTGCTATCTTTCCGTTTCTCGAAACAGCGACAAATATCCATGCCTTGGCTGGTCCCAATTCGCTGAGCTTCTTACCGCGTATCGGTGTTTCCTCGTTGATCTTCAGTTTGAACATTTTTATTTTCCCGGCGGCGAAGGTTTCGGTTTTCCAGGCGAAAGGTGAACTCACCAGGCTTGTTATTTTTTCTGAAATTATCTTCCCGGGATTAACGACATCAACCTTCGAGTTCTTCAGAACGGAGTGGTACTCCAGATAGTGTATATCCCTGATACGAAGAATTACCTTCGGAACCTGATATGAACATCCAAGACAGGAAGACATAATATTAACCCTATCATCGCCCGAAACCGCGAGGAGTACGTCGGCTTTCTCAATCTGTGCTTCGCGCAGAACGGACGGGTCATCGCCTTCTCCTTGTATGACTAAAACATCGTGACTCTCCTTAATCTTCTCAGCCCTTTCTCTGTTATTCTCGATCACGATAATGTCGTGTTCAGCGCAAAGATTTGTTGCCAGAAAGTTACCGACCTGTCCTGCGCCTATTATTACAATTCGCATGATTAAAAATTTACCTCTTTATCCCCTAGCTTCCACTGATTTTCTCAATCGGGATTTTAGTTGTATAAATTTATAAACACCGACAACGATAAATCCAATCGAAATGATCTGCGCTTGAGTGATACCCGGTATAGAGCTTGGTGTGGTATTTCTGATAAATTCTACTAGAAATCTTTCGACGCCGAGTATTATGAGCGTTATATAGGAGATCCAACCTACCGGTAAGTCCTTTTTGCGCACAGTCCATAAGAAAAGGAATACAATAATCATCGATAAAGACTCATAGATTTGAGTGGGGTGGACCATTTCCAATGTCGGAGGCGCGCCGTTTGGAAAAGAGAGTGCCCAGGGTAAGTTAGTTGGCACGCCGTAATCGTCGCCAACTAACAGACAGCCAATTCTACCGATACCGTATGCAAGAACCAGACCGGGGGCTGCAGCATCACCAATTAGCCAGAAATTTACCTTTTTCCATCTGGCTACCAGGGCCCAAAGAAAGATACATGGTACTAATGTACCCCACCATGTCAGCCCGGAAGCAAGGTATTGGATGGGGTGAGCAATAAATTCCGAAAAGGTTGCGTTCTGATAAAGAAATAATAATTTTGCACCCAAGAATCCTAGAATTACCGAGGTGCCAGCAAGTAGATCCAAAAGTCCTTCATCTATTCCCTTCCTTCTGAACTCGTGCAGAGTGACCACATAACCAACTATAAAAGCGATAACCACCATGACTGTGAATGAAGAGACCGAATAGGTGCCTACCGTAAAAAGTGTGGGGTGCATCTTAAAACTATCCTTGGTTTATTTAAGTGTGTTAAATTTACCTTCTTTAAAGTAGTCTGCAAACATAAAAGCTTTTGAAGGTTGGCGGGAATTTTGTCCATGCGGGGTTGGAAAACCACACCTATCAATCGTGCCCATGCCGTGCAGCTTTTGAAGGGTCATTGACCTCTCTTTTTTTACCAACCGATATCCTTCACTTTAAGCTGAATGGATTTCTTGCCATTCCACTCATTAAATTCCGGGGTGAAAACAACGTCTATTTTATTAGGTACTGTTTGTTGTTCTTTGGGGTTAAACCAAATTGCATCACAACTATGATTATTGTCATTCAGTTTGAGACTGAGGTGCTTGTCTTTTAATAATCTTTGGGACGTTACACCTACGGACTTTGCTATGAATATCGGCTCAGGGTTTCCAATTCCAAACGGCGATAAAAGGCCTAGCTCGTTTACTAATGAGTCAGTAAGATCGGATAAGCTAAGAGCGCCATCGATTCGAATCTTTGAGGTGTAATCTACAACCGCGTCGTTGACCGCTGTTCCAAATCGATTTCTGAATTCGTCTATTTTCTCTACCCTAATGTTTAATCCGGCAGCCAGTTCGTGGCCACCAAATTGTTCAAATAAGTCGTTGCATTTGGATAAGGCCTCATAGATATTTACACCTTCTACACTTCTGGCAGAGCCCTTGCCAATTCCCTCTTCCTGAATCGATATGATAACGGTCGGTTTCTGATATATTTCGACTAATTTTGACGCAACAATTCCTATAACACCCTGATGCCAATCGGGAGAGGCAAGCACCAAGGAATTCGTGCTGAGAACACCAGGGTTTGTTTTTATCTGATTGATTATATCTCTAATAATGTCGCCCTCGATAGTTTGCCTTTTTGAGTTTTCATCGTTTAGGATCGAAGCGAGTTCTCTTGCTTTTTTGATATCATTTGAAACGAAGAGTTCTACAGCTAAACTAGCGCTGCTTAGCCTTCCGGAAGCGTTTATTCTTGGTCCCAGCTTGAACCCAATATCATAGGTATTCACTTTGCCTTTAGTACCACTGACTTCTTTGAGCGCTATTATGCCCAGACGTTTAGCGTTTGATAACCTCTTTATCCCTTCTTTCACGAATATACGATTAACGTTTCTGAGTGAAGCGCAGTCTGAAACAGTACCGAGCGCTACGAGGTCGAGATATTCCCCTAGATTTGGCTCACCGCCTTCAAAAAAGCCTGAATCTCTGAGCAATCTCCTCAGGGCGATAACCAGGTTAAAGACTACACCAACTCCTGCAATTTCCTTTCCTGGATAAATACATCCTTCTTGATGAGGATTCAGTACGGCAGCCGCTTCTGGCAGAACGTCAGACGGCTCGTGGTGATCCGTGATTATAAAATCAATTCCCAGGCTCTTAGCTTTAACCACTTCATCTTGTGCGGTTATGCCGCAGTCGCCGGAGATAATTAAAGAAACGCCATCATTCTTAAGTTTTTGTATCGCGTCGATATTTACGCCATAACCCTCTTTCAATCTATCCGGATTGTAATAGATGACGTTTGCCCCTATGTTCTTTAAAAATAAATATAGTATTGCCGTAGACGTAATACCATCGACATCGTAGTCTCCATAAATTGCTATTTTTTCAACTCGCTCGATAGCATCCCTAATCCTGTCTACTGCTTTATCCATATCCTTAAGGAGATATGGAGATGGAAGGTCAAAAAGACTACTGTTTAAGAATTGCTCTCCCTCGACCTCGTTTCTTATGCCCCTGTTTATCAATACCCGTGCTGTCAAGGGATTTATTCCTAGAGATTTGGCAAGCTTTTCGACCAGCCTAGGATTTTGTTTTACTAATTCCCAGTTCTTTTTCATTACAATGAATGATACAAGATGCATGATCCATGATTCATGTTTTATCTTGCATCCTGGATCCTGTATCGTGCATCCTGCGTCTATTATATCTTTAAGTGGATTACCAGTCCTCTAAGCGCGAGCAGGTAGCTATTCACACCCAGTCCCGATATAACTCCGACCGCAACTCCTGAAACATAAGATAACTTTCTGAAATCCTCTCGCTTGTATATGTTTGAGATGTGCACCTCTATGGTTGGTATTCCAGTTGAAGCGATGGCATCCCTGATTGCGACACTTGTATGGGTATATGCAGCAGGGTTTATTACGATTCCGTCAATGTTCCCCATAGCACTTTGTATTCTATCAACAATCTCACCTTCGGAGTTTGACTGTGAAAATTCAATCTCAGTCCCCAGCCTTTGCGCCTCTTTGTTCAACAGCGTATTGATCTCATCAATCGTAGTCGATCCATAGATCTCCGGCTCGCGCTTTCCGAGAAGATTAAGATTAGGTCCATGAATAACTAGAATTTTCATCATTCATCCTCGTCCTTCGATGGGCATCTGTAATCGAGTATGTTTATACTCTAATTGAATGAACCGATATATTCAAACACTTTTGAGGAAAAAACTTATTTTGGATTGATGATTTGCTTTGTCCTAAGCTGTCATCCCCGAAATCAGTGGTCGGGGATCCAGAAATAAAGACATGGATTCCCAATAACGGCATTTGGGAATGACACGAGGCGGTGGATTACCGCTAACAATCTGCGGGAATCACAGAAAGGATAGGCGGGGTTTTCTAACCCCGCATGGATAAAACACAAGGGATAGAGACCTAGCGGGACATCTAACATCCACAGCAATGACGGACAGGCTTGTCTGACTATGTTCTGATGCCCAGCAGTGCGCTGCAGGGTTATTCATTTTGATCTGCAGCTCCAGCCAGGACAGGTTTGTGGCTTTATTTTGTCCTTATTTTAAAACCGGAATGCTCGCTCAGGAGAAACGATCTCGCTACATCCAATTTACTGCGGACCGAGTTATTTTCGGGCTCTCTTGCTAGAAGTTTTTCGAGTACAACTATTGCTTTTTCATATAATCCCTGATCAATGTACAGATTTGCCATGGAATCTGTGTACAATTCCTCAATGACTGAATCGGAAGGAGGTTCTTCTTCGGGTCTCGCGTCAAATTCAAGGATATCATTTGCTATTTGGCCGGTTTCATTTGCCGTGGTCCTTGTTACATCATGAGGGGCCTCTTTCTGAAGTACCTTCAACTCTTTCGTCAAATCATAGTCTTCGGGATTGAAAACGAGTGAAGAATAGCAGGTTTCCAGAGCCTTATTATAGTTTTCCTCGCTCCTATATATTTGGATTAGCATTTTAGCGGCATCAATGTTATCCGGAGCAACCCTGATTACCTTTTCCATCTCATTTTTTGCCTGATCTATCATCCATCTATCGTAGTAGATTTTCCCCAGAATTGACCTTGCGGTAATGCTGTCAGGATTACTTCTCAATCCCTTTATAAGGATTTCGGTTGCCCTGTGCAGGTCGCCCCTTTTTCTTAGGATCTCGGCAAGAAATACGAATTTTGGAGAGGATGGATCCTCTAAGAGTAATTCTTCATACTTTTCTTCAAGCTTAATGAGTTCGATCTGATCTTGAACTACATCTTTTTCCATTTGCCAGTTTATATTGGTTCAGGGAACGGACATGGGTCAAGTTTATCCAATCATAGGAACCTAAAATGCGTTAAACCAAATATGATTTGTTAAAACAGCGTATAAATAAATGGTGCTATGGCTGAGCTCTGGGCGAATATGATAAGAAGCCCAAATATAAGTAATACGATGATCATGGGGGTGATCCACCACCATTTGTTCTGTAAGAAGAATTTCAAAAGCTCGCCGGCAATTCCCATTCTGTTTGTTATGCCATCTAGGAAGCTCATGGGGTTGATATGATACCTTGGTTTTGGTGAGGACGGAAGACCGGTCATCGCCCCTCTTTCTCCACCACATAATCTCCAAGCACCAAAACATCCATCCCACTCCTTTGGAATGAGCTGAAGGCTTCCTGCGGTGTGTTTACAATCGGCTCACCCTTGAGGTTAAAAGAGGTGTTGAGAACCACTGGAACACCTGTGGCTTGTCCGAACGTCTCTATTAGTTTGTAATATCTGGGATTGATTTCTTTTTGAACCGTTTGGAGCCGTCCCGTGCCGTCTACGTGAGTAATGGCTGGAATGACATCATGTTTGTCTTTATTGACATCCACAACATAGAGCATAAATCTGGCAGGGTAATGATTAGACGCATCCGGTAACGAGAAATAATTTCCCGTTTCTTCCACAAGAACAGATGGGGCAAACGGACGGAATGGCTCGCGAAACTTGATCTTTGTATTTACGATATCTTTCATATCGGTCCTTCTTGGGTCTGCCAGGATGCTTCTGTTTCCCAGGGCACGGGGACCCCACTCAAATCTGCCCTGATACCATCCTACTACTTTCCCTCCGCTAAGTTGATCTGCAACCCTCTCTATTAATCTTTCTTCGTTCTCTATCCTTTCATGGGGGATGGCATTTTCTTTCAAGAAGCTATCTATCTCACCATTTCCATGTTTTTCACCCCAATAGGCATGTTCCATTACAAACTTGCGGGGCTTTGCAAGGACCATGTGATATGCAAAAAGGGCTGCTCCCAGGGCACCACCTCCATCTCCTGCCGAGGGTTGAATATATATTTGCTCAAAAGGTGTTTGCTTGAGTATTTTTCCATTTGCAACGCTATTCAGAGCAACGCCACCGGCCATGCAGAGATTCTTAAGGCCTGTTTCTTGATATGCCTGATTGGCCATCGTCAACAAGACCTCTTCTGTCGCCGCCTGGATGCTGGCGGCAATGTCTGCATAGAATTGGTTTTCTCTGCACAGCTCATCATAGTTTGAGGGTTTTTCTCCGAAGTACGAAGGATAACCGCTTGCGGATGTGAAAAAGTAAGAATCAGGTTTTCTGGAAGGTCCAAAAAGGTTTTCAAATTTTCTGTTGTATGTTCTTTCTGAAGACTGATGGAATGAGAAATATTCCATATTCAGCTCAAAGCTTCCGTCGCCTGAAAGTCGGATCAGCTTGTTGACCTTATCAACGTATTTCGGTTCACCAAAGGGAGCCATCCCCATTACCTTGTATTCACCCTCATTTACTTCAAAACCGAGATAAGCGGTAAAGGCGCTGTAGAGAAGACCTAATGAATGCGGAAAGCGGATTTCCTTTAAAATCTTAATGTTTATTCCCTTTCCAATCCCGATTGTTGCAGTTGTCCATTCTCCTACACCATCTACCGTTAAAATAGCCGATTCATCAAAGGGAGAGCAGAAAAATGCACTGGCCGAATGAGAAAGGTGGTGCTCGCTGAAAAGGATTTTAGAGGCTGGCAGTTTCAGTCTCTTCTGGATCAGGTGTCTTATCCAGAGCTTATCACCAAGCCATGTAATCATAGCTTCCCTGAATAACTTTAAAGAGCTCGGGAAGGTCTGCATAGAACATAAGAGAAGGCGTTCGAATTTTATGAATGGCTTTTCAAAAAATACGACATAATCCAAATCTTGTGACCTTATGTTTCCGGTTCTCAAGCAGAAATCTATGGCATTCTGAGGGAATTCATAGTCATGCTTTTTACGGGTAAAACGCTCTTCCTCTGCAGCAGCAATTAGATCACCATCTCTTATTAGAGCTGCTGCAGCGTCATGAAAATAACAAGATATCCCTAATATGTCCATCGGTTACTTTTTCCTTTTTAGCCACGAATGAACACGAATTTCCACAAATTGAAGTTTATCATGCATCTTGCATCGTGGATCATGGATCATGACTGTTTTCTTGCCTGTTCCATCAGTGTTTCTTTAGCTTCAGGTTTTATTCCCCACGAAGGTGTAGATTTATTATTAATAGCGAGAGGGTCGGCGAGGAAACGCATTGCGAGGGCAAAGGGTGCAAGAAAAATAAAATAAAACAAAGTCAGGATAACGCGTGCATTGAAATCCCCGATAATTCTTGCAATTCTCTTCCACCATATCCAGGATCTTTGTATTAACGATCGCATAAGCTTTGATGATCTAAGATTCCAAAAAACGACTTTTAAATTGAAAATTTCTTGTTTGCGCCATGAATTTTAATGTTATATCGGGAATATTCAAGAAGTCTACGCCGTGCATACCGAATGAGGTAGATTCAAACTCTCCGGTATAATCACATGCTTGTTGCTGTCATCTTAGGCCCCTGTCATTCCCGCGGATTGTTAGCGGAAATCCAGAGCCTGTCCCCGCATGTCCCCATGCGGAGTTAGAAAACCCAGCCTATCCGAGGATGGTGTAGAGATAGCCGCTCGCGGGAATCCAGTACCAAAGTCTTTTGCCGCAATTTTGAGATTCTGAATCTAATCTCAATTCTCCAGCCACGGATTTATTCAGGTATGCTATTTGAATTATTTGTACAAAGTCAAGCAACGACCCCAATTTTTACTCTAAAATGAAAGGTCTATCTGGCGGAATATGGGATGCGATACAGGATTTCACTTCAAGGATTTGCTTTTCCCATACATTAGGACCATTTTCTTGTGATGCAGTTTGATCAATGATAGGAGCAACTAAAAATTCACGCAATGAAAAGTCTACGATCGCCGGTATCTTGTGATGGTTAGAGGACCTGTTTGTTAAAAGCTTGACCCGTATTCTAACATATTATGTGTAACTTAACTAAAGTAGTACAACCTAAAAAGAGCCTGAATGAAGTTCACATGCCGCCGGAAAAATTGAGGTGCTAAGCCTGCTGCAGGGAAAAGATTACTAATCTATTATTTTCTATAATGCGCGGGAAGTTAGATTTCAGATATGTGTGGATACCGTTGTAATACTTAAACCACCAGAAAGACGGCCAAACAAACACAATGTACTTTGCGCCAAGTTTGCGCAAAGTTTCAAGCGTTTGGATTGCCTCTTCGACATCTGAAGGTTTCCAGTACTTACCATTCTTTTCCGTGAAATTTACAACCTTTCGTTGGGAGGTTATGTTCTCCCTCACGCACATCTCGTCATCCACTATTATGAATGGTTCATTCTCCCCTATTAATTCGCAAATATCTAGTTCAGTTAATTTTATTTTGTGTCTATAGAGATCGTCCTTCTGGACTGGTTCGCTTATTATGACCGCAGCAAGTCCCTTCTTAAAGCCTGTGAGGAGATTTATTTCAATGTTGTTACCTAGAGCGTCTTGCCAATTCGAAATGATACGTTTTTCCTCATCGCGATTGGCATCATCTAATAGTGCTATGGTACCAGGGCTGGCAAAGTCCATTGCTTGATATAATATTCCTTCGCGACCTCCTAAATAAGTAGGTGGCCCATCTATTAAAACCAGATCTGCACGTACTATTGATCGAGCTTGTACTGGCTTAATGTAATAGGATGGCAAATACTTTCCACCAAAACTTCGGGCCACAAGAGATGCAAAGACGAAGTTAATACTTTTACTAACCTGTGGCATATTAAAATATCTCTTTGCCACATTTGCTCCGAATTCTGGATCATGGTCGATCGAAGTAATTTTACATCTCAACTTAAGCAATCTGCACGCCTCTCCCATAACATAAGTGGAGAGACCGGATCCAAATTCAAGAATATGCTTTGGTCTTAGACTGGCTATTAAGCTAATTATGAAGGTTAGAGAGTCTTCTGCCATGGGCCAATCTGAATGGGAAAGCAGTTCGGAAATCAAGGATGCATCGACATCTGGCTTGTTTCTCAGAGCCTTATTTAGAGATGATCGCGATTTATTTATAACGTTTCTTGATTCCAATGTAGTTCTCAACGTAGCGAAGTGGACCGTCTTTTTATTTTGACAAATAGTTTCTTGTTTAATCCAACCGGTATTTCGATTTCGATTAAATCACAGGTGCATCAGACTACATATCCCTACTAAGTGTAAGTGGCGAATGCTTATGAAATGTTTGCCAAATTCGCTGTAGCTTGCTGCAGGGGTTATCTATTCACATGATTCCAACTCGCTTCAGCATAGTCTTGAGCACCTGTTCTGCCTCGAAGTATTCCCTGGCTATTTCGAGCGCAGCAGAGGCATGCCTATCATAGTCAGTAGCTACGGCATCTATTGCAGCAAGCGCTTCCTCTTCTGTGGAAAACGCAAATAGACCTTCACCGGTCGGTATCGAATTCCCGAACGCTGTATCCTGGGTTATAACCGGTCTGCCGGATGCGAGGTAAGTTGTGCTGCGATCGCTAAACCAGCCACTTCGAGAAGCTACGTATTGCTCCTTGGCTATTGTGAACTCTCCGGATGAATTTTGAATATAAGTTCTGTATTTGCTTAGGTTAGACAGGTCTTTAGCAGCCCTGACTTTCCAGCCATTATCCTTCAGATGCTCCAGTTCATCGTTGGTTATTCCGCCGATGGCCAGTTCGAGTGGCATCCTAGATTTTCTCGGAAGCTTAATAAATTTGAGGAATTCGGCGTGCTTACTCCAGTGCCAGGATTCGCCTTTCCAACTTCTATCTCTTACTGCGTGTTTCCAGGTTGCCACCGTCGTTAGCGGTCGCGATTTCCCAAAGTTTTTATTTCTGTACCACCAGTCAACGCAGACAGGTGGCCTCGCGGGTATCCATGAGAACTTAGACGTCGGAATTTTACAATCGGGGGCTCCGATGTTAGTCGCGTAGGAAAACAGGTAGTGATGAGAGCCTAATTTGTTTATGATTGAATTATTTCCAGAGGCGACGTCTATCTGACTGGCTACCGGATCAGTCTCAAGATATACAAGGCACTTGATGACTGAGTGATAAGGGCGGATGGTTTGTGCTCCGGAGTGGTTGATGACGATATCCGCGTCTCGATAAAGCTGATTCATACCATCGAGATTCCTTGCCCCTATATACATTTCAGACTGTCCGGGGGGTTTGAAAATCCAGCGGTTTCCTAAACCGATTAAGTCCATTAGATCAGAGAGGTATTTCAGATTTGGTTCGTAATCGAGCGTTCGCCAGAGGTTATCAAATTTCATTACAGGTATATCCGTCTCTTCAACATACCATACGTCGAAGCCGAGCCTACGAAGCCCAGCGAGGTAATGCAGACGATGCCAGGCCATTCCTGGAAATGGAAAAGAAGCGATCAAACCCCATAGTACTATTAGGCCTCGCGTAGCAGGGGGGTAATTGGTATCAAGTTTTAAAATGTTGGACTTGCGCTTCAGAGTCTCCATAGATCATTTGTCAATGGGCAATAATTAGTCGTGAACTCTTAACCACTATTACTTCAAACTTGTGAAATTTGCGATAGATTGTTTACAATACATATTACTAAATTGATGAAATATTCAGACGTGTAAGTTGTGGCTCCGCAAATCTATGAAATTCCCTAAGTGCCTGATGTAGCTCAGATGATGTGGTTAGAACTCTGCCCCCATCAATTACGATAAATATCTCACAGTATTCAAGTGTAGCAGGCCGATGGGATATCATGAATGTTGTTCGTTCTTGCATCAAGCGACTAACAGCATCGATGATCGAAGATTCGGTTTTGATATCGACCGAACTTGTTGGTTCGTCAAGTATGAGAATTGGGGCATCCTTCAGGAATGCTCGGGCCAAAGCAACGCGCTGACGTTCACCCCCGGAAAGCTTCATGCCTCGTTCACCGACGAGTGTTTCGTACCCATCCGGTAATTTCTTTATGAACTCATGGCAATTTGCAGTCTTGGCCGCATTGACAATTTCCTGAAATTTGGCCTCAGGTTTTCCATAGCTTATGTTTTCAGCAATGCTCGTCGAGAATAACACGGGGTCTTGAAGAACTATTGCGAATTGATTTCGAAGGTCTGCAGTCTTATATTCTCTTAAATCGATCCCATCTAAGCGTATGCAGCCCGAATGCGGGTCGTAGAACCTTGTTAAGAGGCTGATTATAGTTGTTTTACCGGCCCCGGTTCTCCCAATCAATCCTACCCTTGTTCCCGGCATAATGTTGAAGGATACATCGGAAAGAACGGTATTAGATCCGTTATAGGAGAACGAAACATTTTCAAAACTAATTGAGCCTGAAGCTCTTTTTAATGCTCGAGCATGGGGCCGTTCTAGAACTTCAGGTAGTTCATCCAGCAATTCAAAAGAACGTTGCGCACTTGCGATGGATGACTGTATTGTCGCCGTTTTGTTGCTAATGGTTCTTAAGGGTTCATAGAGCTGCGCCAGGTATGCCAACACCATTAGAAGTTCGCCAAGCGTTAGCGCACCAGAAAATACATTTTTGAAACCGATGAAAAGAACAAGGGCCGAGCCGACTCCCGTCGTTATGTTTACGAGTAGACCAAATCCCCCTTCGGCAAACGATAGCCAAATTCTTGTCATCATACCCTTTCTCGAATGATCCAGGAATCGCTCCTGCTCATATTCCTCTTTCCCGAATGCCTTTACCAGGCGAACCGAAGTTAATACTTCTTGAACTACTTTTAGAGCGGTGCTTTCAAGTATCTTCGCATTCTTATACCTGCCTCGCATGCGAGAAGTATAGGTTCTCGAAAATATAAATAGAAAAGGCGAGATCGTCAGGGCGACCAGGGCAAGCTCGGCGTCAATCCTAAAGATAACGTAAATCATTCCTACAAACATGACTATCGAAGACATGAAAGGAATGAATCCATATATGATAATCCATTGAATGGACGGGGCATCGTATTGAATTCGATATATAGAATCAGCGGTTCCCTTTGAATCGTGATAATTGAGTGATAACCTCTGAACATGACGGAAGAGCCTCGCCCGGAAGTTGAGGGTCAGCCTTTCGCCTACACTTGTCTTCAACAATTGATTTCCAAGTGATTGGAGCTGTATCAACGATATGATTAAGACTTGTAGAACTGCAGTGTAGCCGAGCATAGTTAGTTTAGACTTGGTAAACCACTGGGGAATCACCGAGGAAAATAATTCAGGTAACTGGTTTGACCCGTAGATGTTATCGACGGCAATCTTGAGCGGAATAGGCGAAAGAAGTGTAAGCGGCGTAGCCAGGAGACCTAATAACAAGATGAGGAGCAAATGTGTGCGGAAGGGCTTAGCCTCAGCCAGTAGCTTTCTAAGAATTCTTATATCAGAGTAATTGGAGTTCATGTTGATGCCAATTGCCCGAAGGCTTGCTTAATGGCTTCCAAATAGCATCCCGTTGCGCCAGCGCAGTCGCCGATTAACCGAACGACTGCAAATGCGGATAGACCCCCGAGAATAAAGTATGCATACCAAGCGTTATCGAATGCCGCTAGGACGGTAAGAAGTGCCAAGATGATGGTTAATCCGGTTCCAAACACAGATACTTTAGGCCAAGAGTGTAAATGTACCATTTGTTTACCAGCGCCGTGTTCCTCGATCCCCATCAGAACTCTGAGAGAACCAAATAGCCCACCACGTACTTCAAGATCCCATCGGTCGAAGTTTCCGCTTCTTGTCACAATTATGCCAAAATTTTTGAGTGCTATCTCAATCGATTCCAGTCTCTTTTCCGGGGCAGCCCAGTTTTCACTCCAAAAAGTCTTGTGTCGTATCCATGGTAAAGAAAATCTGTATAAGCCTCGCCTCCGCCAAGGGGTAAGGCCGGCGTTGAGCCTTCCATATAATCTCGCAATAGGCTGGAGAATGTGCAGTATGACAATTATAGCACGTAGTTTGAGCAGCTCGATTGACGAGTATGATAGCTCGCTTAACCTGGCATTTTTTGCACTGCAGATGGCTCGAATTACGGGTGCAAGGAGAACTAATCCGAGAAAGGGTAATGAGTACAGCAGCGGAGACCAAAAACCTCCCATTAAGGATAGGAATAGAAAAGCGGCTACAATAAGATACCATTCTGGCATGAGAAGTAGTGAGCTAAACGTACCATTCGAAGGTTGGTATATCGATTGAAAAGGAGCCGTGCCCCAGATACCCTGGTAGATTCTTGAGCCGAATAGATTTATTTTATTCGAGACACCGTTTCCATATATACGCCCACTCCAGGTAACATGCCCAGCAGCATTATATTTCTCCGGCCATTTTTTCTCTAGCTGTGACTCGGCCCTACCGTAGTTTAATTGCTGTTTCAGGTATGATTTAATAGAACTCCGCCGGCTATGCCAGACCATCGCCGCGGGACTGAACCCCAGTGTGTACCCTCGCTTCTGCAACATCCAACAAACATCTACGTCATCTCCCGCAATGTTAAATCGAGAGTCGAACCCTCCGATCTTTTTGAGAGCGGATCTGCGAAATGCCATATTGCAACCTGCGATATGCTCGGCTTCCGTATCTGATACAAGAACATGCACGGGATTTCCAGGTGAGCTTGATACGCACTCGGAAATAGGCCCATCACCTTCGGCCGTTATGTTGGGTCCACCGATTCCGACGTGGGTAGTTTTCCTGAACTCAATTGCAAGATATGTTAGCCATTGGGGGTCAGGATAAGCATCATCGTCAACATAGGCTACTATGTCGCCCGTTGCGGATTCTAGGCCGGTGTTACGGGCATTGGCCAGACCTCGGTTTTCTGTTGTGATTAACTTAAAATTGTATTTGTGGACATACTCCTTAACTATTGCCTCAGTTATGTCGTTAGAGCCATCGTTTACCACTATTACTTCGTATTTCGGATATTGTAATACCGATAGTGATTCTAAATTCTTGCTTATCGTTTTACTTCCATTGAAGGTGCATACAACTACCGAAATCTTTGGCCAGCAGGTCATGGTGTTAAAAGGGACCTCTGAATAAGCTTTTCGAACGGCTCCTAGGGCAGCTTTTGGTATGCGATCTCTGGTTATCAGTCCGAAATCCCAGTCTCCTATGTCATAACCACCGCAATGCCATTCATCCGTCCATGCGAACACAAAGGTTCCAGCACAACCCGATTCGAAGGCAGTACGAATTTGCCAGTCAAGCACCTCTGCCTGTTTATCTTCACCATTTCTACGGCTGTCGAGGCCAAATTCACCCATTATTAAGGGTTTATTGTCAACAAGGTTTTGCAATCTGGAAATATAAGATTCAAGTCTATCTTTCGATTCAAGATATATGTTGAAACAGGCGAGATCGATGAACGGCAGTTGGAGATATTCAGTGGTTGGATAATTTACGTAGGTGACAAGCCCATCAGGATCTTCTGATTTTGCAATCCGATAGAGCCTCTCAATAAATTTCTCGATCTTTCGAGCACCATAATAGCGCACGATCGAGGATGGAATCTCGTTTCCAACTGCGTAACACAGGACGGCTGGATGACTTGCGCAGGACCGTATCCATTCTCGAATCTTTCTCTCAATTGATCGCGTCAGTGTTGTATCGTCTAGAAACATTACAAATTGCTCCCACCAGAGACCAACAACCACAAATAGTCCATATTTCTGAGCCTTGTCCAGAAACCATTCTGGAGGAGCCGTGTAAGTCCGAACTGAATTGACCCCATTTTCTACCATCCTTGCGAAATCTTTGTCGACGGTCTCGGGATCCGGGAATTGATATCCATCCGCGTCTGGGCGGAATGTACCATATGTGACGCCCCGCACGTAGAATTTCTCATCACCAACATATAGAAATTTACCCCTTACAGTTGGGCGCTGAAATTCAGTTAGAGTTGAAAATAACTCAATACGCGAGGCCGTGCCCCGAGCGTAATTCATTTGCAATCCCATTCCTCCCTTTAGTCATACATTTAATTTTAGGTTGAGCCAAACCGATAAGGTTTTATTTTAGGGGTAACAACGTATAAGGTTTTCATGTCGGTGTATTTTTGGATCTGATATTTAGGATTAATTATTTATGATCTCCTCGAAATATTCTATTGTTTTCATGAGGCCGGTTTCTAAATGTACCTCAGGCTTCCAACCCAGTTTTGACTTTGCCAAAGAGATATCGGGCATCCTCCTTTCTGGATCATCCTGTGGCAATTGTTTAAAGACGATTTTGGATTTGGATCTTGTGAGATCAATAATTAATTTGGCAAGATCAAGGATTGTGACCTCAGAGGGATTTCCTAGATTTACTGGTCCTGTAAAACCGTTTGTAAAACTCATGAATCGATAGATGCCCTCAATCATGTCATCAATGTAACAGAATGACCGTGTTTGCACTCCATCTCCGTAGACAGTTATGTCATGCCCACGGAGGGCCTGTAGTATGAAGTTGCTTACAACCCGACCGTCGTTTGGATGCATCCTCGGGCCGTAGGTATTAAATATTCTTGCAACCTTGATATCTAATTTATGCTGGCGATAGTAATCAAAAAAGAGCGTCTCTGCGCACCTCTTTCCCTCATCATAGCATGCCCTGGGGCCAGTAGTATTTACATTACCCCAATATGCTTCTGGCTGAGGATGAATAGTGGGATTACCATATACTTCGCTTGTTGAGGCTTGAAAGATTCTTATCTTGAGTCGTTTTGCGAGCCCTAGCATGTTTATTGCACCCAATACATTTGCCTTTGTGGTTTGAACCGGATCGAATTGATAGTGAATAGGTGACGCTGGGCAGGCAAGGTTGTATATCTCATCAACCTCGACGTATAATGGGAAGCATATATCGTGTCTTATAAATTCGAAGTACTGGTTCTTCGTGAGGTTATTGATGTTATCCTTGGTGCCAGTGAAGAAATTATCAACACAAAGTACCTCGTTTCCCTCGTTCAGGAGTCGTTCACAGAGATGGGAGCCAATGAACCCGGCGCCGCCTGTGACCAAAATTCTTTTTCTCAATTCAATTCTCCATTTATTTTAGACGTACTAATATCAATTAATAAGTTGGTAGTACATATGTTAGATTAATACATCCACTCCTGCCCTGAGGAAAACAGGGTTGCAATTCCTGTGCCGATTAACATTTATCGTTTAAGAATTAATATTTCTGCCGAATTAGAATATCACAAAGTCGCGTAACTTCAATAATCCGTTTCAAATTGTTCAAAATTGCACACTTTGGATTGTGTAATATTGCACAGTTTAATTTTTAGCAACTTACTAGAAAATACAACAAAACAACGATGCCAGGTACCCTTTATGATTTGATTACAGGTTTCCTCCTTAAAAGGCCTATTAGCTGGTCAACCTCGTCTATCTTTAAGAGTTTTGATATAATAAGATAAGCCGCCGATGAGGCTAATAAGGAGATTATCAGGAATAGGATCTTTTCGATTGAGGTTTCGCTACCTGTCCAATTCCAGCGCTTAGCTATTTCCCATGCAAGCAGCCCCATTAACATAGATGCTGTTGCAATCTTAATGCAAAGGATAAGGGTTTCATTTATATCTATTTTACCGACCCGCTTATTGAGGATTATGAAGAGAACGACGAAATTAAACATTGATGATATCGAACTTGCCAGCGCCAGTCCGGTATGTTTCAATCCAAATGTAAATCCGAGCAGATAACCTAAGATGGCGTTAATAATAAACGCTAAAAACGCTATTATGACAGGGGTCTTCGTGTCCTGCATAGAATAGAACGCCGGGGCAGTAATCCGAATCCCTCCTACGGCCCAAATTCCTACGGCATATCCAAAAAGGGCCTGGGAGGTGTTTATAGTAGACAGATAGGTGAACTCGCCCCGCTGATATAAGAGGTTGCAAATAGGAATTCTGAGGACGATCAGTCCCACCAGGGCCGGAACCATTACAAAGAGCATGAGTCGTAGGGCGTAGGAGTAATTTTCCTTAAAGAGTTCTGTCTCTCCTTTTGATATGTGGGAGGAAAGGCTGGGGAGCAAGACCGTGGCGATCGATACCGCAACTATGCCAAGGGGAAATTCGATCAGTCTTTCTGAAAGATAAAGATAAGAGACTGTCCCCTCCGGCATGTAGGATGCGTACTGGGTGTTTACGATTATGTTAAGGTTATACACGGCGAGACCGAAGAGCTGGGGCACCATTAGTAACCCGATCTTTTTTACAGCCGGGTGCCGAAAGTTTTTTCTAAATTTGAAAAGAAAATCTTTCTGCTTTAGGAATGGGAGTTGGAACACGAGTTGAATCACTCCACCAATGATCACTCCTATTGCAAGAGACGTAATAGGGATGTTGAGGCTTGTGTGGATAAGGATGACTGTCATCACAATAAATACATTGAAGATCACCGGTGAAAATGCCGGTGCAAAGAAATGCCTGAGGGAGTTTAATATTCCCATTGAGAGTGCGGAGAGGGAAATAAGAAAAATGTATGGGAACATTATGCGGTTCAGAGTGACTGCGAGGTGAAATGTTTCACCTTTAAACCCTGAGGCAAAAAGCTTAATTAAGAGAGGAGATAGAATTATTCCAACTATTGACACAAGGGCTAGAACAATGAAGAGCAACGTGAAGGTTATATCTGAGATACTCTTTGTCTCTTCCCTTGACTTGGTTTCAAGATAACTCGTGAAGACTGGTATGAATGAGATAGTTAAAGAGCCCTCTGCAAAAAGCCTTCTGAGAAGATTTGGTATCCTAAAGGCAACATAAAAGGCGTCTGTCTGGGCTTCTGCCCCGAAGAAATAGGTGATTACCATATCCCTTACCAATCCCATGATGCGACTCAAAAATGTAAGGGATCCTACCAATCCGGCTGAGCGTGTGATCTCGTGCTTGTGATTCACTTAGGGCTGTAGTTTATATTAGATGGATGAAAACAATCAAGAGAATGTGTTTATTAAATACCATGCTGTGTTAACATTCTAGGGCTCCATAAATTACGGTTTGAGTCAATGTTATATTCGATAAAAGAGGAATTACCCGGTCTTTGGTTCATCGACCTCAAGGTAGACGGGGAGCGCGAGTATACCGGTGCTTACGTGGTAAAATCGGGGAAGGGAGTCGCCTTAATTGAAGTAGGTCCGGCGTCTACACATGAAAAAATACTCAGCGCCTTAGAAGATATTGAACTCGCATGCGAGGACGTAAGATTTATTTTCCTTACACACATACATCTTGACCACGCTGGTGCCCTGGGGAATTTAATAAGGCATTTTCCAAATGCAAGCGTCATAGTCCATAAGAGGGGAAAAGAGCATCTTATTGATCCTGAAAGTGTCCTTTGGAACGCATCTAAAAAGGTTCTAGGCTTTGTGGCAGACATATATGGGAAACCCGAATCAGTTCCTGAAGGTAGAATTGTCCCGGTGGAAAATAGGATGGACTTTGACCTTGGCAAGATCTCGTTCCAGATTGTTCCGACGCCAGGACATGCAAGTCACCACGTGTGTGTATTTCTTGAGAAAGAGGGAGTTATATTCTCCGGTGACGCTGCGGGTATATACATCCCGAGCCTTGATGTTCTCCTTCCGATATCTCCGCCTCCATTCAAACTCGAACTCGCTATGAAATCCATTGAAACCATGATTTCACTCAACCCCAAATTGATCGCATTTACTCATTTTGATGTTTCTAAAAATGGGTCGCAATTACTTCGGAAGTATCAGAGTCAATTAATGATATGGTATAGGGAGATTAACAATATCGTAGTTAAGGGGATCGAAGATAGAGAGGAGATGTTAGATTTTATTTCAAAAAGAGATAAGGACTTAAAAACGTTTCTTGAAAGATCCGAATCATTTCCTGGTATAAGGAGAGGGGTTGAGTCAGGGCTAGAGGGGTTTTTGCAACTTGTAGATGAAGAGAAAATCAAGGGGCAATTATCGCTGTAGGATAGGGTGGAAATTTAATTAGTTTTATCCATGCGACCAGGACAAGTCTGCTGTCCTTTGATGTCATTCCCGCGGATTGTTAGCGGGAATCCATGTCTTTGTTCCTGGATCCCCGATTAAAGTCCTCGGGGATGACAAAAAAGGTCTCCATGCGGGGTTGGAAAACCCCGCCTATCCTTTCTGTCGTTCCCCGGATTGTTGGCGGGAATCCAGAGCCTGTCCCCGCCTATCATTGTTTGTGACGGTATTTATTGCGGATAGTCGGGACATTCCTGTCCCTATAGGTTTCTTGCTACAGGGTTACTCAATCTCTTCAAAATCTATTTCAGACTTCAATTCTCGGAGTATGCGTCTTGCTTCCGATAAAGTATCCTCTGTTGCGGAGACCTTAATTATTGCCTCGTCAGCATTTTCTGTTCGGGTCCACGCAATATGAGTGTATGTGCCTATGATTGATTGAAAATAAACCGTCTGGCTTGGATTTTTCAGCTTTATAAAGATATTTGGCATATTTTATCGGAAAGTATACCAGAGCGCAGTAATTGTCCCAACCATTGTTTTCCCAATGTGAATTCTCTTAATATATTGACGCAATATATAATAATGTTAGTATATTATAGATAACACTTAATATAAAATATGTATATTTATAGTGTTTCCTACCTGCCGGAGATCATAAAAAAACCACTAATAATTATAAAAAAATTTTCAAATATCTCAAGAAGTTACTTGACAAAGCTCATAGTTTTTTATATAGTGGCATTGTATTGGTACCAAAGTGGTCATTAAATGGTATAAAGTGGCATAAAGACCTATCATGTTTCGTGGAAGATTTGAGCATTCAGTAACCGACAAGGGGAGGGTCAGCGTGCCTTCAAAGTTCAGGGAGGTCGTGAGGGAGAAGTATAACGGCGAAACCCTTATAATTACGAATTTCGATAAGTGCTTAGTCGCGTATCCCCTGAGGGAGTGGAATGAGCTTGAACGGAAGGTATCCGAGCTTCCCCAGTTTAGACAGGAGGTAATATCGTTTCTCAGGTATCTGATGGGAGGCGCCACGGATTGCCCCGTCGATGGCCAGGGAAGGATACTAATACCACAATCCCTTAGAATCCATGCTCGTATTAGCCGGGAGGTCGTAATGATTGGTATGCTGACCAAGTTTGAAATTTGGGCCAAGGAAGTGTGGGAGGAAGACGAGTCTATAAAGGCGTATGATGAATTTAAGAGAAGCAGAGAGATTCTAGCAGCGGAGGGACTATAAAAAATGGAGAACGCCCTGTTGGAAAGGGAGAATTTGTTTCACAAGTCGGTGATGTCTCAAGAGGTGATTAATTTCCTAACCCCCAGTGCCAATCGCATTTATGTAGATGCGACATTGGGCCTCGGTGGTCATACCGAGAAGATTTTAGAGCATTCCGAGAGTAGTGCCAAAGTCATCGGATTCGATACAGACGCGGAGTCTCTGTCGTATGCGAAGAATCGCCTTTCAAGATTCGGCAGCCAGGTGATATTTGTAAATAAAAACTTCATCCATGTGGACAGGGAACTTGAAGCTCTGGGGATTAGTGAAGTTGATGGAATTATCGCTGATTTGGGGATTTCTTCTTATCAGATCGAGTTGGGTGGAAGGGGATTAAGTTTTCTAAGGGATGAACCCCTTGACATGAGAATGGATCCTGGACTTAGGTTCACTGCATATAACCTGGTTAATGAATTGGATACAGAAGAGATCTCTAAGATCATAAGGGTTTATGGTGAAGAAAAGTGGGCAAAGAAGATAGCCAGAGAGATAGTCAAATCTCGCCGCGTAAATCCAATTCGTACCTCTGATCAACTTGCAAGAATTGTGTCGGACTCTATCCCCAAAAAGTTTCACCCCGCTAGAATTCACCCCGCAACAAAAACATTCCAAGCGCTCAGGATAGTGGTGAATAATGAATTGGAAAATCTGAGCATTTTCCTGGAAAAGGCTGTCAAGCTTCTTAATGTCGGGGCTCGAATCGTAGTCATTTCATTTCACTCGCTTGAGGATAGGATTGTGAAGAAAACTTTTAAGAGGTTGTCCAACCCTTGTATCTGTCCGCCTGGATTGCCCAGGTGTGGATGCGGAAAAAGGGCCTGCATGAAAGTATTGACTTATTCTCCTTTAATACCAACCACTGAGGAATTAGTCAGAAATCCAAGGGCACGCAGCGCAAAAATGAGAGTAGGAGAGGGTATTTAATCATGACAAAAACGAGAAGAGGAAAATCAAAATTAGAGAAGTTCATTTTCTCCACAAAGTTCGTGGTCTTTGTTGTTTTTACAATCATGCTATTTCTGGGATATCTACGGATCAGCCTTGAGGGAACAAAATTGGGATACGAGATATCAGTCAACAAGAAAACAGAAGACGAGATCACAGATGAAAAGAGCTTTCTTGAGGCGGAGTACATGAAATTGAGATCACCCCAAAGGATTGAGGATTTAGCTCGTGAGCAAGGATTTAAATATCCTACTCAGGACGATGTATTCTATATAGAGCATGCCACGGTAGTCGGGGAAAAGAGGTAATGAGAAAAAAAAATTCTAAGAGAATCTCGCTAGGAAAAGATTTAACAAAACCTACATGGAAAATATCGATTATTGGTATTTTAATTCTATTTCTTTTCGCGGTTGTTTCTGTAAAGGCCTTAGACCTTCAAATTTTGAATCGTGAGAGGGCGGTCAACCTAGCAAAAAGACAGCACCAAAAGAGTTATACGCTGCTTCCAAAAAGGGGGAGGATGTATGATATAAATAAAAAGGAGCTTGCAATAAATATTGAGACTCAATCTATATATGTTAATGCAAAGGACGTAAAAGACCCTGAGGGGTTTTCAAAAAAATTGTCGGAATATCTAAAACTTCCACAAAAAGCTATACTTGATAAAATTAATACGAAGAAGTCGTTTGTTTGGATAAAAAGGCTAGTCGATCCGGATATAATAGCAAAAATCAAGAGTGACGATTTTAAGGAATTGGGATTTATTGAAGAGCCAAAGAGGGTGTACCCAAACGGAACTCTTGCAGGGCAGATTTTAGGATTCACTAACATTGATTCAAAGGGAATAGAGGGGATAGAGTTCAAATATGATGAGCTACTAACAGGAAAACCAGGGAAGATAAACGTGAAGAAGGACGCCAGGGGAAGAAAGATAATGAGCACTCCATACTTTCTTGAGCCTAGTATCTCTGGTTACGATCTGGTACTCACCATAGATTCCCAAATTCAGCATATCGTCGAAAAAGAGCTGAAAGATGGCGTAGAGAACGCGAAGGCGGATCGAGGAATGGCATTGCTAATGAATTCGGAGACAGGCGCAATCCTGGCAATGGCTTCTTATCCGTTTTTCGACCCAAACTATTACAAGGATTTTAAATCTGAGATGAGGAGAAACTTACCTATCTGGTTTTCATTTGAGCCTGGTTCCACCATGAAGGTTTTTATATTAGCTTCTGCCATGGAGGAGAACAAGGTAAATCCGGACACTAGGTTTGACTGCGAGAACGGAAGGAGAAAGGTTGGACCAGCTATCATACGAGACGTACACCCCTATGGTGTACTTACCGTGGCTCAAATATTAGAGAAATCCAGCAATATTTGCGCCTCGAAGATAGGGGAAACCTTGGGACGAGACAAGCTCTACGATCGTCTTAGCAGTTTCGGTTTTGGAAGGCAGACTGGAATAGATCTTTCGGGCGAATCTAGCGGAATGATGGCAAAGTCAAGCAGGTGGGGCCCGGTGGAACTTGCCACAATTTCATTTGGTCAAGGGATCGCTGTAACTGCAATCCAGATTGCGACAGCTCTTTCCGCAATTGCAAACGGCGGATATCTAGTTAAGCCATATATCGTTGAACAGATAATCAATCCTGATGGCAAAGAGGTTACGAAAAATAAACCAGATGTGGTGGGTAGGGCAATTTCCTATGATACGGCAAAAAACATTACTGAAATGATGGAGAAGGTTGTGGAATCTGGCACAGGTAAAAGGGCTGCAATGTCAGGATATAAGGTGGCTGGCAAGACGGGTACCGCTCAGGTACCAAATCCCAACACTGGCGGCTACTATGGAAATCGTTATATGTCTTCTTTTGTAGGATTTGGTCCGAGTGATGATCCAAAGGTTACCCTTGTTGTCGTCGTAGAAAATCCTAAAAATGGTTCTTATGGCGGAACGGTGGCTGCGCCCATTTTCAAGGGTATCGTTGAAAAGGTTCTCTTCTATCTCGGCGTCCCTCCGAGAACTGAGTACGTAGGAGCAAAGGTCATGCCAGATCTGCAAGGAAAGAGTGTGAGGGAAATTCTGATGTGGTCTGAGAATGAAGGGGTAGAAGTTAGGATTAAGGGAACTGGTTATGCTACATCTCAAAAACCTAAAGCAGGAGAAACGATTAAAGAAGGCACGGTTTGCATGGTAGAGTTAAAGCAGGCGATATGATTTTGAATGAGCTAACCGTAGGGGTGAAAATTAAAAGGTTACTCGGCTCCGAAAATGTAAGAATTGTAGGGATTACGCATGATTCCAATCAGGTGAATGAAGGTTACTTGTTCGCGGCTATCAAAGGTGACACTACCGATGGCCACACATTTATAGGACAGGCCGTCGATAGAGGGGCAAGGGCGCTTCTGGTTGAAACTATAGACGGGATTGATTTCAGGGATGTTTCTGTAATTCTGGTTGAAGATTCTAGATCTTCACTCGCTCAAATATCCTCAAACTTTTATAATGATCCTACAAAGGAACTTAAACTCGTAGGAATTACCGGTACGAACGGAAAGACGACTACGACATATCTCCTTGAATCAATTTTACATCAGAACAAGAAGAACGTAGGTGTAATCGGGACAGTTGAATACAGATACCAAGGGAGAAAGATTACATCCAATATGACTACTCCAGAATCCATCGACCTGATGGCGTTGTTAAGAGATATGCGAAAATCAGGCGTTGAGTATGTCGTGATGGAAGTATCATCGCATGCGTTGGACAAGAAAAGGGTTTTAGGTTGCCAATTCGATGCAGCCGTGTTCACTAATCTATCTCAGGATCATCTTGATTATCATAAGACATTAGATAATTACTTTATGATTAAGAAGAGTTTATTTACCGAAGTACTTAAAAGAAGTGGTAAGAGCCCTATTAGCTCTGTTATTAATGTCGACGATCCATATGGGAGGAAGCTCATCGAAGAGTCAGCGGGTAGAATCATTTCGTATTCAATTGAAGACAGACATGCAACCGTTTTTGCGGATGAAATAAAATTGACAAATGAGGGTATCGTGTCACACGTGAGAACGCCCTGGGGAAAGATTGATGTCAAATCCAATCTTCTAGGGAGGCATAATCTTTATAATATCCTTGCTGCAACGGCCAGCGCTCTTTCTCTAGGAGTGCCTTCAGATTCGATCGAGAAGGGGGTTTCAAGCGTATCATCGATTCCAGGTAGGCTAGAAAAGGTGGATAACAAGCTTGGAATTACTATACTTGTAGATTACGCGCACACGCCAGATGCCCTGAAGAACGTTCTCCAAGTCGTAAGACCCCTAACAAGAGGTAAACTAATACTCGTATTTGGCTGTGGCGGTGACAGGGATCCCGTGAAGAGACCGATAATGGGGCGGATTGGTAGAGAGCTTTCAGATATACTAGTTGTGACATCCGATAATCCTCGAACAGAATCCCCGGAGAAGATAATAGAAGATATTGAAATTGGCGTGTTTGAAGGAGGATTCAGCGAGAAAACATATCTCAGGATGATTGATAGGCGTAGTGCAATAGAGAAAGCAATTGAAATTGCATCTGAAGGCGATAGTGTGCTTATAGCGGGGAAGGGACACGAGAACTACCAGATTGTCGGGAAAAAGAAAAATCCGTTTGATGATAGAGATGTCGCAAAAAATAAGGTTAAAGAAATGATCGGGTGATTTATTAAATTATGCTAAAGCTGAGTTTTGTCTTGAAGTCAATAGAGGGTTGTAATTTATCAACGTACAAGGATGTTGACTTTTCAGGAATTTCAACCGACTCAAATAATATATTAGGCGATGAGCTGTTCTTTGCCCTCAAGGGTGAAAGGCTGGACGGGCATAACTTTATTTCAGAGGCGCTCGACAGAGGGGCGCAGGGAGCCGTCGTAGAAAAAGATGGTTACGAGTCTGAGAATGGAAAGATAATAATAAGGGTACCCTCAACCTTTAAAGCACTAGGCGACGTGGCGGGGGCATGGCGAAATAAATTCCCTCGATTAAAACTTGCTGCCATAACCGGTTCAAACGGAAAAACAACGACGAAAGAGATGGCTTCTAGCATACTGTCACTGCGGTATTCCGTCTTAAAGAACTCTGGCAATTTCAATAATCTTATCGGTCTTCCTCTCACATTACTAAAGCTTGCCGAACACCACAATGCTGCGGTCGTAGAGCTAGGAATGAATGATTTCGGCGAGATAAAGAGATTGACCGAAATTTGCAATCCCGACATTGGGGCAATTACGAATATCGGTAAGGCTCATCTGGAAAAGCTGGGGAGCGTAGAGGGCGTTGCAAAAGCCAAGGGAGAGCTCATAGAGGGATTCGACGAATCAAACTCTTTCGTTGTTAATATGGATGATCCGTTAATTCGGAACATGGCCGCCGACATTGAATGCATGAAGATTACCTATGGTATCAAGTCGCATGGAGTTCTGATATCCGCGAGAGACATAATGACGGATGGATTCTCGGCAATTAGTTTCAAGGTGAACATAGATGGTAAGGAATTTCCGGCCAGAATGAGAGGAATCGGAATTCATAATGTTATGAACGCCCTGTGCGCATCGGGCATTGCCGTGGGGTTTGGGTGTAGCAATGAAGAAATTCAAGCCGGTTTAGAAAGGTACAGTCCTGTGTATATGCGGATGGAGGTCTTAGACTCTCCTTTTGGTTTTAAGATCATAAACGATACGTACAATTCCAATCCGGATTCGATGAGAAGGGCGATAGAAGAGCTAATCAGATTAAAATCAGATGGAAGGACTATAGCTGTTCTGGGTGACATGCTGGAGCTAGGTAGCGAAAGCATGACCGAACATCGAATGCTTGGTGAGTATCTCCGACAACTCAAGGTTGATTATGTAATTGCATACGGGGAATTTGCATCGTGCCTCTTAGAAGGATTCAGCGAGGAATCAAGGGGCTTTTATGCTGAAACACATGAAGATGCTGCTGAAAGACTCAAAAACTATGCGGGTCACAAAGACCTGGTTCTGATAAAAGGTTCGCGCGGAATGAAAATGGAAAATATTATTCAAAGGTTTTTTAAGGAGTAATTTTTACATGCTTTATCTTCTATATTTGCTGAAAGAGGATTTTATTCTTTTCAATGTTTTTAGATATATAACGTTTCGTTCCTTTGGTGCGGGGGTAACAGCTTTTTTAATCAGTGTGATTTTAGGGAAAACGTTTATTAACTATTTAGTGCGAAAACAATTTAAGGAAAATATCCGGTCAGATGGTCCACCAGCGCATAAAAACAAAGCCGGTACACCCACGATGGGTGGGGCATTTATTGTAATGGCAATTGCAATATCTTCATTTTTTTGGGTGAACTTTTTGAGTGAATCAGTATGGGTTGCCCTACTGTTTACGTTTACATACGGGCTCATAGGACTGATAGACGATAAACAAAAGCTGATTAATGGAAAAGGCATGAGCGCAAGAGTAAAATTTTCGTTACAGTTCTTTTTTGGTGCGTTCTTCATTTTGTTTCTGATAACCGAGTACAAAGGGTTCACTATGTCACTCAGGGTAAATGAGATAGCGTATATCCCATATACTTCGGTAATTATTCCGTTTTTCAAACAGGCTGTTATAAATTTGAGCTGGTTTTATGTACCCTTTGCAATCTTTGTGGTTGTAGGTGCTTCAAATGCTGTTAATTTAACTGACGGCCTCGATGGTTTAGCCATCGGTTCAATAGCCATCGCTACCGCAACATACATCATATTTTCATATCTTTCAGGAAACTTTGTATTTGCAAGATACCTTCAAATCCCCTATATCCCAGGCGGAGGAGAATTGGCGGTTTTCCTTGCAGCGGTCGGCGGTGCATGTCTCGGATTTCTTTGGTACAATTCCCATCCTGCCCAAGTATTTATGGGAGATGTGGGCTCACTTTCCCTTGGTGCTGCAATCGGTTCAGCAGCATTGATAATTAAGCAAGAAATCCTTTTAATTTTGGTGGGCGGTATCTTCGTAATGGAGGCCATGTCAGTGATAATCCAGGTTATCTCTTTTAAGATCACCGGAAAGCGGGTATTCCGCATGGCTCCTCTTCACCACCATTTCGAATTGAGTGGTTGGTCGGAATCAAAGGTGGTAATCAGATTCTGGATAATTTCTCTTGTTCTATCTCTTTTGGCGCTTTCAACACTAAAGCTGAGATAAGAGTGTTTTGTGATTGATTGACAAATTTGTGATGTCATCATGGAATTAGAGAAAAGAAAGATACTCGTTGTCGGTCTGGGACGAACAGGGCTCGAGACCGTGAAATTTTTGCTCGGGAGGGGTGCGGAAATTCGGGTTAGTGATATATCGCCGCTCGAAAACCTTCCACCCGAGATAGATGAATTCCGGAAGAATGGTGTGGGGATTGAAACGGGTTTTCATAGGAAAGAAACTTTCCAGTGGGCAGACACCGTAGTACTGAGTCCGGGCGTATCTTTCAATATACCACCTGTTCGGGAAGCGGTAGCACATGGAATTGAAGTAATGAGTGAGATAGAGCTTGCCTCTAGATTTATTAAGACCCCGGTGATAGCTGTGACTGGATCAAATGGTAAAACTACGACATGTAATTTAATTGCTTCTATTTTAGAGAAAGGGGGGAGAAAGGTTTTTCTCGGCGGCAACATTGGGACTCCTCTCATAGAAGTGGCGGAAAGGGATCATGGCTATGATTTTCTCGTACTTGAGCTGAGCAGTTTTCAAATTCAGGGTATAACTGAATTTAAACCGCACATAGCCGCGATTCTAAATTTATCCCCTAATCATCTGGATCATCATGGCGATTTCGAAGAATATGTGCAATCGAAGATGAAGCTGTTTTTCAACCAGGACGGTGGAGATTGGGCCATATACAATGCGGACGACGACCTCATTGCCACGTATTTGCCGGCGTTAAAGTCAAAAAAAATCGCCTTCGGAAAGGAGCCGATGGAAAATGGTGTTTTCTACGACGGAAGATGCGTCAGGTTTGGCGAGGATGCGTACGATTTAACCAATATGAAATTACTGGGTGCTCATAACATAGAAAATGCGATGGCAGCGGTAGCTGTGTCTAGGATTGTAGGGTGCCGCCCGGCACAGATAGAAAAAGGAATTTCCGAATTCAACCCTCTGCCGCACAGGATTGAGTTCGTGCGTTTGTTTAAGGGTGCACAGTTTTATAACGATTCGAAATCGACTAGTCCTGCTGCAACTCTTAGGGCTCTCGAATGTTTTGCGAGTCCAATAATTCTTATATCCGGAGGCAAAGATAAGGGTTTAAATTACGATGTTTTGAAAGACGAGATCAGAAACAAGGTTAGGCTACTCGTTTTGTTTGGAGAATCTCGATTCAGGATGCAGAGACAATTGGGTAGCCGGTCTGAAACATCGTTGGCTAGTTCTCTTGAAGAAGCTTTGGAGACGGTGGTCGTAGGAATAAACAGTGGTGACACGGTTTTGTTCTCTCCTGCCTGCTCAAGCTTTGATATGTATTCATCATATGAAGAAAGAGGGAGGGTGTTCAAGGAACTTGTTCAAGGACTTTCTTAATAGAGGCATGGGCTATGATTGGGGTATCTTTATAGCTGTAACGTTTCTTATATCAATCGGTACGCTCATGGTTTACAGTACCAGTTCTGTTTTCGCTCTGGAGAAATTTGGGGATCCTAACTACTTTTTAAAACGCCATGTTATTTATCTGTCTATCGGATTGCTTTTTATGTTTTCGTTGATGAAGATAAATTATGTCTATCTGAGGAAGATAGTTTACCCAGCCTACATATTTGGGTTACTGATGCTGGTATTGGTGCTCATTCCTGGAATTGGGAAAGAAGTGAGCGGTGCTAGGCGGTGGCTCGAGCTCGGTTCCTGGACTTTTCAGCCGTCCGAGATTGCAAAATTTATTCTGGTTTTGTATCTTGCCCATTCGCTTACGAAGAAGAGGGACAAAGTGGATTCGTTTGTTGTCGGATTTCTTTCACATCTTTTATTCGCGGGTATCTACATAATTCTGATTTTACTGGAGCCCGACTTTGGGATGTCTGTAACGTTAATCATAATGCTGTTTGGAATGCTTTTCATTGGAGACGTGAAGCTAAAGTTTCTGGTTCCGTTGGGGGTATCCTCCTTGTTTGTTCTCGCCCTCGCCGTGATTACAGAGGGCTATAGAATGAAAAGGGTTGTTTCATTTCTTGATCCCTGGAAGGACCCGCTAGGGTCTGGCTATCAGGCTATCCAATCATTCGTTGCCCTTGGGATGGGTGGTTTTATGGGAACTGGCCTTGGTGATAGTACCCAGAAGCTATTTTTTCTTCCCCAGGCTCACACAGATTTTATATTCTCGATAATTGGGGAGGAACTTGGATTTATTGGTGTGCTGATCGTCATAATTGGTTTCGCGTTTTTGCTAATACGGAGCCTAAGGGTGTCAATCAGGGCAAAGGACCTGTTCGGTTGCTATCTCGTGTTCGGTTGTATCTTGCTTATAACTTTCCAGGCTGGGATTAATATGGCTGTCGCCGTTGGTTTATTTCCTACAAAAGGTTTGACTCTACCCTTTATCAGCTATGGTGGAACCTCTCTGGTGACAAATCTTGCGGCGATGGGTTTAATTCTTAGTGTTTCTAAGTCTGGAAGAAAATGAGAGTCATAATAGCTGGCGGTGGTACAGGAGGTCATATTTTCCCTGCAATTTCAATTGCACGAGAAATTAGAAGAAGGGATTCGGCTAATGAGATACTCTTCGTTGGTACAAAAAGTGGATTTGAAGTAGATAGGATTCAGAAGGAGGGATACAATCTTAGGTTTATAAATTCTGGTGGCATAGTGAGTATGGGTTTCGTTAGGAGTTTAAAAGGAGTACTATCTGCTATCAAAGGAATATTTGATTCTTTCAGGATTATCATGGATTTTAAGCCAAACGTGGTTATCGGCGTAGGGGGATATGTCTCGGGTCCCGTCGTACTTGCGGCATTTATACTGTTTACCCCGTCTGTAATCTGTGAGCAAAATGCGGTGCCCGGATTAACAAATCGAATCCTTGCAAGGTTTGTAAAGAGGGTGTTCGCGACATTCCAGATGAGTACAAGCTACTTCCCGAATGATAAAACAATGGTCGTTGGTAATCCCGTGAGACTTGAATTCCTAACTGTGAATAGGAGTTATAAGAATCATAGCGGAATAAAAATCCTTGTGCTGGGTGGCAGCCAAGGTGCCTATAAACTCAATGTTTCTGTTCCCAAAGCGGTAGGGACGCTGCGAAGGGACGACGTATCTGTTGTCCATCAGACAGGCAATAGGGATATCGAAGATGTTAAAAAAGCGTACGAATGGTATGGAATCAAAGCAGACGTGTTTCCTTTTATAGATGATATAGCAAATGTCTATAGCGATGCCGATCTCGTTATCGGAAGGTCAGGGGCCGGGATAATATCTGAGGTTACAGTACTTGGAAAGCCTTCAATTCTGATCCCTTACCCTTTTTCGGCAAATAATCACCAATTGGAAAATGCAAAAGTGCTTGAAAGAGCGGGTGCGGCTGTGATTATCGAAGATAGGCTCGCCTTTCCCGAGAAAATTGCTGAAACTATAAGTGATCTGTTGAATAACAACAAGCTTGATGAGATGACGGTTCAATCTAAGAATCTCGCAAAGCCAAACGCTACCAAGGATATAGTGGATGAAATTGATAGAATTGTTGAGGTGGGCTGATGTACGGAAGAATTAAAAACATTCATTTTGTAGGGATAGGCGGTATAGGTATGAGTGGGATAGCCGAGGTACTTCTTAACCTGGGCTATGGGGTCACAGGATCAGATATCAAATCAACTGAGACTGTGGAACGGCTAAAAAGACTGGGGACCCATTTCACATTAGGACATAAAATCGAGAATGTTAGCTCTGCGGATGTTGTAGTGATCTCGTCAGCCATAGGAGAAGACAATCCCGAAGTTATAGCGGCTAAATCTAGAAATATTCCGGTAATAAGGAGAGCTGAGATGCTATCGGAGTTGATGAGGCTCAAATACGGCATAGCCGTAGCCGGAAGTCATGGCAAGACTACAACCACATCCATGATCTCAGCCGTTTTGGCGTACGGGGGTTTTGACCCAACTATCGTTGTCGGTGGTCGGGTGAAATCCCTTGGGACTAATGCCCATCTTGGAAATGGGGAATTCATGGTAGTGGAGGCGGATGAGAGCGATGGATCTTTCTTAATGTTATCACCCGTTATCGCTGTTGTGACAAACATAGACGAAGAGCATCTCGATCATTATCAAAGTATTGACAGGTTGGAATCTGCCTTTTCTGAATTTTTGAACAAAGTGCCATTTTATGGACTCGCAGTTATTTGCCTTGATTCTGAGCGGATTAGATCAATAATTCCGAGGTTCAAAAAGAGAGTTGTCACATACGGGTTTTCAGACGAGTCAGAGTTCAGGGCAGAAGACATCAGTGTTTCCGGATTCCACACCGATTTTAAGGTCTTATTTAAGAATTCATTGCTGGGGAGTGTAGGACTGAACGTTCCTGGAAGACATAATGCTCAAAATGCCCTGGCCTCTTTTGCTGTGGGTATGGAGTTAGGTATGAGCTTTGAAGATGTTAAAGAGGGTCTTCATGAATTTAATGGAATTGATAGGCGAATACAGCTCAAGGGAGAGATCAATGGCATTCGGGTAATAGATGATTATGCGCATCATCCGGAGGAAATCAGAGTTACCCTCAATACGATTAAAGAATCATTTTCTAGCAGGATTATCTCAGTTTTCCAGCCTCACCGATTTACCAGGACAAGTATTTTATTTGATGAATTCGTGCGGGTACTCAGTGATGTTGATATGCTTTTTCTGCTTGACATATACCCTGCTGGAGAAGAACCGATCGAAGGAGTGTCATCTTCCAGGCTAGCGCGTGCAATAAAGGATAAGGGAAATAAGAATGTGTCTTACATAGAAGATGCAGATCTAATTGTAGATAATTTAACCAGTGTAATTAAGCCGGGGGATGTTGTAGTAACGATAGGTGCTGGTAATGTCTGGATGGTCGGCGAACAATTATTAGAGGAGCTTTCGTGAACAGGGTTATAAGAGAGCTTGATAAGATTGGATGTGAATATTATCGAATGTATTCTATGAAGCGGTTTACCTCTTTGCGTGTGGGAGGTCCCGCAGATTTAATTGTTTATCCTCGGATTCTGGATGAGTTATTAAAAATTCTTAATGTTCTCTCCTCCTATGATGTGAAATGGATTGTTCTAGGTGGAGGATCTAACACCATAATAGCTGATGCTGGATTCAGAGGAGCTGTCATTGTTACCAAGAAGTTAAGGAACATAAGCCTCGTAGATGATGGGGGTGTATTGGCTGAAACAGGTGCTGTGATGGGCACGATTTTGAACACAACCATACGAGCTGAGTTAACCGGTTTCGAGTTTGCGGCAGGAATACCTGGGACCGTAGGAGGGGGCGTATTCATGAACGCGGGAGCAAATGGAGGAGAAATAAAGGACGTCGTCGATAGGGTATGGATTTGGGAAAAAGGCAAAGAATATGTTTTATCCAGAGATGACTTACAGTTTGAATATCGTAAGAGTAATCTTCGAGAGGGAAGTGTGGTGACAAAGGCTTTGTTCAAACTGAATCAAGGAAATAAGGATATGAGTCAGAAATTGGTAAAGGAGTTTTTAGATAAAAGGAGCAAGACACAACCAATAAAGACGTCTAATACTGGTTCTATATTTATAAACCCCCCTGAAATACCAGCTGGTAAACTGTTAGATGAGCTCGGTTTCAAAGGCCTGAAAGTGGGTGGGGCAAGGTTCTCTGAAATTCATGCAAACTTTATCGTTAATTCGGGGCATGCGACGACATCTGATGTTCTGAGGCTTATAGAAATCGCGACGGAAGAGGCTTTTCTGAAAACGGGAATCAACCTCGAGACTGAGGTTAGGATTCTAGAGGGGGATCTAAATTGACAGAAAAGCGATTGAGACCTCTCCACGCTCTAGTATTACTCGTATTTGTAATGTCTCTATCCACAGTGATTGCTTTGATCTGTTTCCATCTAAAGATGTTTGACATAACCGAAATCGAAATAACAGGGACGAACAAGGTTACAGAGAAGGAAGTACTTAAAAGATCCGGGCTAAGAAAGAATGAATCAACTATTTTCTTTAGAGAGAAAGAGATTGAGGAAGAGATAAAGAAATGTCCGTGGATATCCGAGGTGACAATAAAAAGGCATATCCCTCATAAAGTCACTATACATATAACCGAGGCGACTCCGTACTGGCTTGTGGTTGGAGAGGATGGGGAGGTTCTATATATGAGCGTAACGGGAGAGATTCTAGGTAAAGCTAATTTTGAATACGGTCTGGATTTTCCTTTGCTTGTGGGCGATGGTATATCTAATTCCGACCTGCTGGGAAAAGCGCTTGAGATTCGAAGATTGGCGATGGATAGTGACCTCCTGAACCTTAAAGAAATTTCAGAAATCCACCTTGATACAGTATATGGAATTTCCGTGTTCACAACGGATAAAAGACGCATAGACTTTGGCAGCGGTAATATTACAGAGAAGTGGTATAAAATGGAAAAGATCATGAAATATACGAGGACGATCAATCTCGTGGAGCAATACATAAATATAAGTTCAGAAAAACAGGGAATTGTTGATTTCAAGTTATAAGCTTGATAGTTAGGGAAAAATTGTCATGGGAAAGGAATCAAATTTGGTAGTAGGACTTGATATTGGAACGACCAAGGTGTGTGCTATTGTCGGAGAGGTAAACAGCAACAATGATATTGATATCATAGGTGTTGGAACCTATCCTTCCTACGGTCTTAAGAGAGGGGTTGTTGTAAACATTGAAAATACCGTTCAATCCATAAAGAACGCCGTTGAAGAAGCAGAGCATATGGCCGGATGTGAGATAAGGACGGTCTTTGCGGGAATTGCAGGGGGTCATGTCAAGGGTATAAGCGGACACGGAATGATAACTTTAAGGAATCGCGAAGTCACCGATCGTGATGTAGAGAGGGTAATTGAGTCTGCGAACGCATTATTGATTCCTGCTGATAGGGAGATTATTCACGTTATACCACAAGAATTCATAGTTGATGGTCAAGGAGGCATAAAGGATCCTATTGGAATTTGTGGAATAAAACTTGAAACCAAGGTTCATATTGTAACTGGTCAGATTACCGCTGCCCAAAACCTTGTAAAGTGTATTCACCGTGCCGGCATGGACGTTGCAGATATCGCATTGGAACAATTGGCTTCCAGTCAAGCCGTGCTTACGCAGGACGAGAAGGAAATTGGAGTTGTCTTAATTGACTGTGGCGGAGGAACGACTGATATCGCAATTTTTGTCGGAGGCAGCATCAGATACACGGAAAATCTGACGCTTGGAGGAGATCATATCGATAGGGATATAGCTCTTGGACTTTCGACTCCGCTGGGAGAGGCAAGAAAAATCAAGGAAAAATATGGTGTAGCACTATCGGATCTAGTATCTCTGGATGAGAGTATTGAGATACCCAGCGTGGGAGGGCGTAGGCCTAGGCAGATTCCAAAAGCGGATTTGGCGATGATTATAGAACCAAGAATGGAGGAGATCTTCAGCCTTGTCAGGAGCGAGATAATAAAGTCTGGCTACAGAGATCTCGTTCCTGCTGGCGCGGTAATCACTGGGGGGAGTGTTATAATGGAGGGAACGGATGACCTTGCAGAAAAGATACTTGGCGTCCCGGTGAGAAGAGGAATTCCGACCGAATTGGGTGGCTTGAATGATATTATCGCAAACCCTGTTTATTCTACAGGGGTAGGGCTTGTGCTTTACGGCACAAATTACAACGGGGAGAATAAGCTCCGTATAAGAGATGAAAATATTTTTAAAAAGGTTTTTGATAGTATGAAAAATTGGTTTCAAGAGTTTTTTTAGGTTAAAATGTGAAGAGCAGTGCTCGAGTTAAGGAGGATTAATTAATGGCAAATTTTGAAATCGAGGATATTAGCCCTGAACAAAAGGCAAGGATAAAGGTCGTCGGTGTTGGGGGATCGGGGGGAAATGCTGTAAATACAATGATTGATAAAAGCCTGACGGGGGTGGAGTTTATCGTTACAAACACCGATTCACAGGATCTAAAGAAATCAAGAGCGTCGGCCAAACTTCAGATTGGTTCAAGAACTACAAAGGGTCTTGGTTCTGGGGGTAATCCGGTCCTTGGAAGAGAAGCCGCGCTTGAAGACCAAGCAAAGTTAGCGGAATCGCTGGAAGGAGCCGATATGGTTTTTATTACTGCTGGTATGGGTGGAGGCACCGGCACCGGGGCATCTCCGATTATAGCCCAAACTTCTAAGGAACAAGGTGCACTCACTATAGGCGTTGTTACAAGGCCATTTGGGTTTGAGGGTCCTAAGAGAAACAAACAGGCAATTGAGGGAATAGAAAACTTGGAGAAGGAAGTTGACACCCTGATCATAATTCCCAATGACCGGCTTACGGCTGTGCATAAGATAAGCATAATTGAGGCATTCAAGAAAGCTGACGAGGTGCTCTACAATGCTGTTAGAGGTATTTCGGATATAATCACCGGAACTGGATATATAAATGTAGATTTTGCAGACGTAAAAGCGATAATGGGTGAAAATGGCGGGAAGGCATTGATGGGCTCTGGCTATGCCGAAGGAGAGAATCGCGCAAGGGTTGCGGCTGAAACAGCAATAACTAGCCCACTGCTTGAAGATATCTCAATAGATGGGTCAAGAGGGATTCTAATAAATGTAACAGCATCTCATGACTTTGGTATCGAAGAGCTAAATGATGCCTGTAATTATATAAGAGATCGTGCTCATGAAGACGTCAATTTGATTTTCGGACTTGTATTCGATGAGGCATTAAAAGGAGCCGTTCAGATTACGGTTATCGCAACCGGAATACAGAGTATAAAGGAAGAGAGTGTCAGTGAAATAGTGACCAAGTTGCCTACAGAATCGCTAGATGACGAGTTTGAAATCCCTGCCTTTGTAAGAAGAAGAGGTATCAAATAAGTTTTTTGACCTGAAGGCTATCTTAATAAAAACCTAAACTCAGAATCCATTAGCTGTCGTGCAATAACATTGCCCGGTTATGGCTTCAGGCTCGTGTTATCCGATAATTTAATCCGAGCATCCTGAGCACTTCGATCTCACTCAGCACAGGCTCGTCGAAGGATGGTATGCCTTTTGCGTTTTCAAACTTCGACCCTTCGATCGGACTCAGGATCAGTGCGATCGGGTTTTTCTCAACGCGAATTATTGTAAGAAACGAAAATTCCGGATTTCATGGTGTGGTGGATGGATTTTATTGCCTACTTAAATGCCAACATCACCTCAAATCATCGTTATTGTAATAGAAAACTACTAATTGTTTAATTCATAACCATTATATTGAAAAGCGGGCTTTAAAATATCAAGTGATTGCAGCTGGTTACAATTGGCACCATGATTGCAAAGTTTTCTGTAATGCTATTTGGAGGCATAAAGAAATGGGTGTAATTGATGAAGCTTTGAAGGAAAATAATGCTTATGCTAGGAGATTTAAGCTTGGTAAGCTGCCTATGCCGCCATCTCGTATGCTCGCTGTTGTAGCGTGTATGGATGCCAGGCTAACAATCGAGGAAATGCTAGGATTAAAGACAGGAGAGGCTCATATAATTCGTAATGCTGGAGGAATAGTATCCGAAGATGCCATAAGATCATTAATAATTTCTCATCATCTTCTTGGTACAAGAGAATTTATGATCATAAATCATACTGATTGCGGAATGCTTACCTTTACCGATGATAAACTTAGAAAGAATCTTTTAAAGAAAACCCGTACAGCAACTGTAGCACCTCTTTTGTTCCATTCTTTCAGCGATGTTTGGGAAAATGTGCGACAACAGATTCAAAAGGTAAAATCTCATCCATGGGTGCCCATAGATATTCCCGTTAGGGGATTCGTCTATGATGTTAAGACCGGTGGGCTAGATGAGGTTTTTGCTTGAACGATTACGGATTGCTTTAAGAGAGATTATAAAAATTGTAAGAACAGAAGAAAGCGACCATATCCGACCAATCATAAGTCTAAGCCAACTCTCCCAGGTCTTCGGCTGCGATTGGGAATTCCTCGACAAACGGAATCCCTATACGAGGCGAGTCAATCCACAGTCCCTCTAAATCGTAAAATTTCCTTAACGGTTCATAGAACACATGGACCACCACATCCACAGCATCAATCAGGACCCATTTGCCTTCCGTGTATCCTTCAATACCAATAACCCTTTGTCCGAGCTCATTTAGTTTTCTTTCAATATGGTCAACAATCGTTTTTACTCCTCTATCCGAGTTGGCACTACAGATGATAAAATAATCTGTAATGTTGCTAAGCGCCTTCATCTCTATCAGTTTTATATCTTGCGCCTTTTTTTCCCAGGCGGCGCGTGCAATAACTAATGCCTTATCTTTAGATTCTATTTAGCAGCCTCCTTCTTGTAGATACCATGCTCTATTATATAGGCTTCAACACTCGATGGGACAAGATATTTTATGGATTTGGATTTTTCGACCAGTTCTCGTATCTTTGTCGACGATATTTCTAATCCGTCTATTTTAACGAGACTCAAAATCCTGGAGTTTTTATTTATGTAAAGAGTCAAATTATTATAGCGCTTATAATATCGAAAATCATCCTTAATTTCAAGTGGAAGCGTGCCGGGCAATTCAAAACCAAATCCAGGCCTCTCTATTACGGCAAAATTCGATGCCCTGAATATTTTCTTGTAATCCTTCCAGCTATCTATTTCAGAAAATAGATCGGATCCGGCTATAAAATATAAGTCAAACAGTGGAAATGTATCGGAAAAATATCGCAGCGTATCGATCGTATAGGATTTTCCGCCTCGTTTTATTTCTATGTCCGAAATACTAAAAAAATTGTTATCATTCAGTGCGAGCTCAAGCATTTTCAGACGGTGGTGGGGTGAAGCCATGCCTGGACTGGTCTTATGAGGGGGCACAGAAGTTGGAACGAAATAGATTTTCTCAAGATCCAGTATTTCTCTGATCTCTTCGGCCGCCCTCAGGTGACCAAAATGGATAGGATCGAATGTTCCACCGAAGAGCCCTATCTTTGTGAGTCGATCTTCATTCATTCCTTAATTCTCTTATTATAATATCTATATTTGGGAGGAGTATAATTTTATGCCCTATTAGTGATGATCGATTATCAAATTTTAAAATTCTATGAGGGGTATTGATATTTTGGGCTGAGCGCATGGTAATAGAAGAGTAATAATCATTATTTCCATCTTCTTACAGATGGTTGCTTATGTATAACCTTCGATCATTAGTTCCTCTCCGAAAACCTTAACCTTTAAACCTCTGATTGCGAGGGCTTCTTTGACTTTTAGAATATTGAGGTCTCCTACCATACTGACACCCTCCGCTCCAATAATTTTAGGAGCATAGAAAAGAACAAGCTTGTCAACCACTCTTTGACTCAGCGCCGAAGCCGCCACTCTGCTCCCCCCTTCTATTAGAACGCTTGTTATCTCCAGTTCTCCAAGCTTCTTGAATAAACTGGGTAAATCTATTTTTCCATTTTTATCGCTATCACAAATTAGGACTCTTGACCCCATATGTTCCAGATTATTTTTCTTTTCTAGGTCTGCTTTATTTGTCGTAATTATTAAAGGTGAGTTATGAATCTTAAGCAATCGCGACTCGATTGGGATTCTGAGCCTGGAGTCAAGTACTATCGGCATGGGTTGATCTTTAGCCTTCTTCCTCAACCTGACCGTAAGCTCGGGATCGTCATGTAGAACGGTTTCTATGCCTACCAGAATAGCGTCGACTTTTTTCCTCAGCCTGTGTGCAAAGTTTCTTTGACTTTCGCTACCTATCCACTTCGCATCCCCGGTCATGGTTGCTATCTTGCCATCAAGGGTGCAGGCGAGTTTAAGGGTCGTAAAGGGAATACCACACTTTATGTACTTAAAGAATGCCTCGTTTACGATCTTACACGCCTCCTCACCCAAACCTACCCTTACATTTACACCCCTTTGCCTTAGGAGTTCTATTCCGTTTCCCGAAACCTTAGGATTCGGATCGAGGGTTCCGACGACAACATTTGATATGCCCTTCTTTATAATTGAATCAACGCATCGCGGTGTCCTTTTATCTGTGTGGCAACATGGCTCCAGTGTCACATAGAGGGTCGAGCCATTGACAGAGTTTCCCTGGTTTTCAGCATCGAATATGGCTTCTACCTCTGCGTGAGGAAGCCCCGCTCTTTTGTGATATCCCTTGCCGATGATTCTTCCTTGTTTAACCAGTACGGCTCCCACAAGGGGGTTTGGACTGGTCATTCCCTCGGCTCTCGTCGCAAGACTGATTGCACGAGACATATATTTAGTATCTGAGTCCTTGAGCATATATCTTTATTGAGAAACCCGATAATTATTGGTGAAGGTCAAGTTATCACGGAAATTCTAATGTATGGTTTCCTCACCAGTCACGAATAAAGCCTCTACGAATTCTTCGGCGTTAAATTCTCTTAGGTCTCCCAGGCTCTCACCGATACCTATGAATTTAACGGGGACATTTAACTCATCGGCAATAGCCAAAATCACGCCCCCCTTCGCAGTACCGTCCAACTTAGTGAGGATGATGCCGGTGATGTCGATTGCTTCATTAAACATTTTCGCCTGCTGAATTGCGTTTTGTCCTGTTGTCGCGTCAAGGACCAGTAAAGTTTCGTTGGGAGCTCCATCTAGTTCACGTGATATAATCCTTCTCAACTTTTTAAGTTCTTCCATTAGATTTGTCCTTGTGTGTAATCTTCCTGCCGTGTCAACAATGAGGATATCAGTTTCTCTTGCCTGGGATGCTTTGAGTGCGTCAAATGCGACGGCCGACGGGTCTGAACCGCTCTGACCTCTTAAGAAGTCGCTGCCGACCCTCTTCGCCCAAATTTCAAGTTGCTCAACAGCAGCGGCCCTAAATGTGTCTGCCGCAGCAACCATTACGCTTTTGCCCTCGTTACTGAATTTGTACGCAATTTTCCCGATTGTGGTTGTTTTTCCCACTCCGTTCACTCCAGCGATAATTATTACAAATGGTTTTGATTCAATTTTAATGGGTTTACCCTCGGCCTTTTTCAGTATTTCCAAACATTCCTGTTTAAGGGTGTTCATTATGGCTTTTGGGTCCCTCAGCGATTTCTTCGACAGCTTTTCTTCAATCCGTTGCCTTAGCTTCAACGTTGTACCAACTCCAAGATCCGCCGTAATCAGTGCCTCCTCAAATTCATCCCACAGATCCTCATTTATTTCCCCACTTGACAATATTTCATCTAATTTGCCAACCAGGCCAACTTGAGTTTTTGAAAGCCCCGACCTTAGCCTTGAAAAGAGGCTTTCCTTAGTTTCAGGCACTTCCTCAACCCTTTTTTCCGCAACTTCATACGATTCTTCCGTATCGACTATTGTTTTTTCAAATGCATAGCGGCCTTCGTCGCTAACGACTTCCGGCTTCAACCTGAGCTCTTCTTCCACGTCCGGTTCTTGGGTAACTTGAGTAGATTCATCGGGTAGCGTTTGCTCTAGTATCTCTTGCCGTACCGATTTATCTGAGATGCGATCGGTCTCAGTATGTTTAACTTCTGCTCTTTCTTCATGAGGAATATCTTCAAGGAGTTCAACGGCTGATGTAAACGGTGACACGTCATGTCTAGGCATTTCCTCGGGCAAGGAACGCGCTTTTTCGGGTTCCGGCTTTTCTTCGAATAAATAGGCCAGAATTAATGAAATAATTACAATGCCCCCGAACAATATGACAATCCATAATGGTTCGTGGAAGTTGGTGTAAAAATCATTTAAAAGGGGGATTAATTTTTCCATAACTTTACAGCGGTATTACAGAATCTAGTAGCTCTAAGTGTTATTTAAATAAGAATTAGATTATTATTACATTCCTTCTATAAATTATATGATACCATTGATTTGTGGAAAACCTTAATCCCGGGTTTGATCATGAAGTTTTGCGTTTTTTCCAATTAAGACGTTTTACACACAATCCTCATCGGAGATTTCAGAGTTTTTATCCTAGGTAAATGTCGGGGATATCATATAGTGATCGGTGTGCAACCTGGATTGGCAAAACGAAGGCCTCTTGATATGTTATTTGGCGTCCCTATGATCTAACACTCCAACATCATTGCATTATATTTTAAAACTTGCAGAGATCAAAATTCCTGATATATAATAGGTTGTAAATGGCACAGGGTTTTGTTCACCTTCATCTACACTCTCAATATTCCCTCCTCGATGGCGCAATAAAATTTGAAGAACTTTTCTCTAAGTTACATGAATTAGGGATGAATTCAGTGGCGCTCACCGACCATGGGAATCTCTTTGGGGCTTTTGATTTTTATAAAAAGGCCAAACAGTTTTCGATTAAGCCCATTATAGGTTGTGAAGTGTACATTACTCCGAAGTTAAAATCGGATAGTAAAAACCGTGAGAGAAACAATCATCTCATTCTTCTTTCAATGAATCAGCAGGGCTACAAAAATTTATCTAATCTAGTCACCAAGGCATATTTTGAAGGATTTTACAGGAAGCCAAGAATAGATCATGAGCTTCTAGAAAAACACAGTGAAGGGCTCATTGTACTGAGCGGCTGTCTTAATGGTGAGGTTGCCAGGAGCATTCTTAATAATAATATGAAAGAATCATTGAGCATTGCTGCAAAATACAAGGAGATATTTGCGGATCGATACTACCTCGAGATTCAGGCAAATGGACTTCGAGACCAAGAACTCGTTAATGAAAAGGTCAAAGAGCTAGGTAAGAAGCTTAAAATACCAATTGTTGCTACTAACGATTGTCACTTTTTAAGGCGGGAGGATTCTAAACCACATGATGCTCTTTTATGCATACAGACCGGTACGACATTGGCGGATAAAAATAGGTTTAGGTTTCAAGGCGATGAATACTATGTTAAGTCTCACGAGGAAATGCTTGAATGTCTCAGGGGATATGAAGAGGGAATCGAGAAAACATTGGAGGTTGCCGAGCGGTGCAATTTTGAATTTGAAACCGATGGTTATAAGTTGCCCGTGTTCGAGCTAGAAGATGGGAGTTCGCACGATGAATATTTAGCTGGGCTAGCTAGGGAGAGGCTCGAGGAAAGATTAAAAGAAAATCACATCCCCTCGAACATGTTTCCCTTCTACAGAGAGCGTCTTGAGAGTGAAATCAGTACCTTGAAGGATATGGGGTTTTCCGGTTATTTGCTGGTTGTTGCAGATTTTATTGATTTTGCGAAGACACACGGTATACCAGTTGGACCGGGGAGAGGAAGTGCCGCTGGTAGCCTGGTTGCCTATGCGCTCGGCATTACTGAAATTGATCCGATACCATACAATCTCATTTTTGAAAGATTTCTTAATCCCGAGAGAGTTAGTATGCCCGACATTGACGTTGATTTTTGCGGAGATCGAAGAGATGAAGTTATAGCGTATGTTACCCGGAAATACGGGTCCGATAAGGTTGCTCAGATCGGTACTTTTGGGACAATGTCTGCAAAGGCTGTAATAAAAGACGTTGGTAGAGTTCTTGGAATTCCCTATGCGGACGTTGACAAGTTTACCAAACTCATCCCTTCATTCAGGGGAAAGGTCTTTAGCATTGACGACTCGATCGCTCAAGTCCCTCAAATAAGAAGCCTGCTTGAAAAATTACCGGCGCTTAAAGAATTGGTTGAACTCGCTAGACCTCTCGAGAATATGGTGAGGCACTCTTCCACACATGCAGCTGGTGTTGTGATATCTAGTGAACCGCTTGCCGATTATATTCCGCTTTATCGGGGATCAAACAATGAAGTTGTAACTCAGTATGATATGAATTCGATTGAGCAAATGGGATTTGTGAAATTTGATTTCTTAGGATTAAAGACTCTAACAGTAATAGATGGAACCATAAATTTAATAAGAGAGGGTCGAAATTCCTCAAATGGGCTTGATTTTGACATCTCAAAAATTCCTTTAGACGATCCCGATGTTTTTAAACTTCTTTCAAGCAATTATACGAGAGGAATTTTCCAGATTGAGTCATCTGGCATGAAAGAGCTTCTTCAAAGGCTTCAAGCAACGAATTTTGAAGATATCATTGCTGTGCTCGCGCTTTATCGCCCCGGACCGCTGGACAGCGGTATGGTAGACGAATTCATAAAACGAAAACACGGGAAGAAGGATACCGAGTATCCTCTTCCTGAGCTGGAAGGAATTTTAAAGGACACAGATGGACTTTTTGTTTACCAAGAGCAGATAATGAAGACGGCCAGCTTGGTAGCTGACTACAGTCTTGGTGAAGCGGATCTTCTCAGGCGCGCTATGGGAAAAAAGAAGTCGGCTGAGATGAAGGCTCAGAGACAGAGGTTTCTTAGTGGGGCAAAGAAAAAGGGGATAAGCCATAAAAAGGCCAAAGAGATATTTGACACGATGGAAAAATTCGCCGATTATTCGTTCAACAAGAGTCATAGTACAGCTTATGCATTATTAACATATCAAACCGCTTACCTGAAGACTCACTTCCCAGCTGAATTTATGGCTGCATTGCTATCTGCCGAATCGGGAAACACCGATAAAGTTATATCAAGCATTGCTGAATGCAGGGAAATGGGGATTGAGGTTCTCCCTCCCGATGTCAACGAAAGCGTGTCGGGATTTACAGCTCAGGGGGGAAAAATAAGGTTTGGCCTTTCGGCGATTAAGCATGTTGGTCAGTCAACGGTTGATGCAATTATAGAATCGAGAAACGAGGGTGGGAAATTTAATTCAGTATTTGATTTCTGTGAAAGGGTGAGTTCGAGAAAAGTAAATAGAAGGACAATTGAGAGCCTGATAAAGAGCGGTGCTTTTGATTCATTGGGAAGTCATCGAGCCCAACTCATGGACTCGGTAGATACACTCTTGACTTACACATCAATGAGACAGAGATGTTCGCCTGAGGGGCAGAATGCCCTTTTCACGATGAATGAATCTCTTTCCCAGCCCAGATTACCGGAGGTTGAAGAATGGAATGAAAGAGAGATACTAAAAAATGAAATGGAAGTGCTGGGGTTTTACGTCACTAATCACCCAATGGCAAAGTACGTGTCTGAGATAGAAGGATATACCTCGAATATTGATACGGAGCATATATGTCAAATAAAGGAAAGGAGCGAGGTTATTATAGCGGGGGTCGTACGATCAATGACAGTAAAGCACACAAAAAATGGATCTGGGATTTTTGGGAATCTGGTACTCGAAGATATGAAGGGATCGGTGGAAGTTTTGATATTCAATGACCTACTAAGAAAATCACTCCCTTTGCTAGAAGAAAAAGTAGAGCCCATAATTGTAACGGGGAGGTTAGAAACGGCTGAAGAAAGGGTAAGAATCAGAGCGACTAACATATTATCACTTAAAGAGGCTAGAAACAATTCTAAAGTTCATATCAGGCTAAGGGATAGTGTTAAGAGAGATGATCTTCAAAGGCTAATGGAAGTAATTAAATACTATCCAGGCGTATCGTTGGTACATCTTCATTTTGAAACAAGCTTAGGAGAAGCCGTCGTTGAAATAGGCGAGTCCAGGGTTGAAATTCAGGATAAATTTATTGAAGATGTCGAGGGGCTGTTTGGTAAAGGTACCTTGAGGATCGGATAGAAACTATGCGACCTCTAAATCTCGAACCACATCTTTAAGCTTATCAGGGGATCTCGTAACAACAAAGATTTCTTGAATCGAGGTTCCACTCTTTGCAATTAGCTTTGCGCCACTAATGGTACGATATTTGTATTTTACGATCAGCTTCTCGCCGGTAGCGCTACTAACCTTTATCTCACCTGGTAATATTCCATCGACAAATTCAAGGGTTGAGATGTTTTCTTCTAGAAACTTTTCTAGTCCCTTTATCATACCATGTTGTCTTTTGATTTTGAGCTTTCTATGCCTCATTGTCATGGGGTTTCCTGTTTGTGGATCGTTATGACAAATTAAAGAAACAATTTAACATCGGAAGAAATTCACGACTCGAAATAACTATTCAATCAAGAGATTTTTTAAATTATAAGGATGGTGTAATTGGCTAATAAACAACATCATCTTGATATCATTAATCACTGCTAAGACCAATTTGGATTATTTTGAATATCTTTTCGGAAGTCTGAGACAGATTTCAACTGCTTATATCGATGTTTTTAACGTGAGGCCCAAAAGCATATTCTTGGGTTATTTCGAGCTGGTATTTCAATTCATTAACCAACCTTTCCTTGAGATCTTTCAATGACAGCATTCCGTAGTATTTCCCGTCCTCATCGAGAATCATCAGGTGGGAGATGTTGTTTGTGTCCATCAGTTCCAGACATTCATAGAATGAAGAGTCAAGCCCTACTGTACACATGTCGGTTGTCATAATATCTTCTACCTTTACTTCGGATGGATTCCTTCCCATGGCAACTACATTATTCGAGAAGTCACTCTGTCCCACAACACCGACTATTTCTCCCTTTCTTCTCACACCGATGGTTCTTACTTTAAAGTTCTTTAGCTTAAGGGCCGCAACATCAGTTGTGTCTTCAGCATCCACAAAGTAGATCTTATCCCTCTTTCCTATCAAGTCTCTGACTTTTAGATTTTTTAACATGGACGCCCTCCTATGTTGATATTACAGACTTTTGCTTAACTAAACCCCTGCCTATACCTTTTATCTTAGCATAAAATTTAAAAATAAAGAACCTGGATTGATTTTTTTCTTGGATGTCCGATTCTCTTCGCAATAGAACGAGGTTCTTATGATGTTTATTTCATCATGGTTGTAACTTGATAAAAAATAATACTACAAGGCTTAAATGCAGGAGTTATTGTTGATTTTGTCCGCGACAATGTCTATAATCTTATATTCTGAAACTCAGCGGGGGTTTTTTAATCTAAAATCAATCAAAATATAGAGGAGGTAGGTATATGTCCGAATATGCCCATCCAGACGTTTTGGTTAGTACTCAGTGGGTTGAAGATAATGTAAATGATCCTAACATCAGAATTGTGGAATCTGATGAAGACGTACTGCTTTATGATGTTGGTCATGTGCCAGGCGCTTTGAAGATTGACTGGCAAACCGAGCTGCAAGATGAAGTGATAAGGGATTATGTTAGCAAGGAGAATTTTGAGAAATTGATGTCAGAGAAAGGAATTGCGAATGACAGCACAGTAGTATTTTACGGTGATAAAAGCAATTGGTGGGCCTGCTACGCTTTTTGGACATTTAACGTGATGGGGCACGATAAGTGTTTGATCATGAATGGTGGCAGGCAAAAATGGATTCAAGAGAAGCGCCCTCTGTCCAAGGATGTGCCAAGTTACCCAAGAACCAATTACAAGGTTACCGGGACCAATGAAGCCATACGGGCATTTCGTGATGACGTAATGAAGCATATGGGATCTAAAAATCCTTTAATCGATGTTCGTTCACCAAAGGAATTTACTGGAGAGCTTCTTCACATGGAAGCTTATCCCCAAGAGGGGGCATTGAGGGGAGGGCACATACCTGGAGCGAAAAATGTTCCCTGGGCGCGGGCAGCAAACGAGGATGGGACGTTTAAATCGGCGGATGAACTTAAGGCGATTTATGAAGGAGAAGTTGGTTTAAAACAAGGTGATAACGTAATAGCATACTGTCGAATAGGGGAGAGGTCTTCTCACACCTGGTTTGTATTGACTTATCTACTGGGCTTCGAAAATGTGAAGAACTATGATGGGTCATGGACAGAGTGGGGCAACCTTGTAAAGGCCCCAATTGAAAGACCTTAATTGGCACACATGGTGCCGGGCATGTACAAACCTGAATACGCGCGCAAAATAGAATTGCACGTTTTTTTTATTAAGTAAATTTCTAGGTTATATTTTCAGCTATGGAAATGGATCGTGAAGAGCTCATGCAAGTTATATTGGACCATTACGAGAATCCCAGGCATTATGGGGCTCGTGAGGATTCGGATGTAGTCCAGAAGGGTGGTAATCCTGGATGTGGTGACATTATTACAATTTATCTCAAACTCGATGATGACGGAAGGATTGGAGATGTGTCTTTCGATGGAGAGGGTTGCATATTAAGCCAAGCTACTACGTCTATGATTACCGATATTGTTTTGGGTAAAACCGCTGAAGAGGTGGAGAAGATGAATCCAGATGTTGTCACAGATTTGATTGGGAAGGACCTGGCATTAACACGTCCCCGCTGTGCCACTCTTGGCATTACGACAATAAAGCAAGCAATAAAGGAATGGCGTAAGCAAACGACGATAGCCGAGATTGAGAAGGAAAGACGCTTAGCAAACAATTAACAACCATACCTAACCATGACCGTTTTTCTTGTCGCAATTAATTACAAGGTATAACCAGCCTGTTCTAAGCCTCAGTCAGAGCCTGATTTTTCATCTTTGTGGAGAAATCTCAAAATCAAATTCCCTGGGTCAGGCATGGATCGCGTACATATTTGGATTTTGTGACCTGAGTGATCGTAGTCTCTGCTCTATTATCTTGGCAAATCTTTTCATCAGTTCATAGCCCAAATCATGGTCATCCTCGCAGTGTTTCCTGATTTTATCACCGTCGATTGAAATCGCTTTTGTAAGTGTTATAGCTCGCGCGTCAAAATGCCATCGGTGTGGAGGAAATAACCAAGACCACCCAAGTACGTCGTTTTCACCGAGGTTAAGAACTATAATGGGATTCCTTTCTGGCGCCATTAATGCCTCTAGAGCAACCTTGCCTTGCAAAATAATATAGAACGTCTTTGCCTTTTCACCTTCGCGGAATATAATCTTACCAGAATCAAACCTCGCTTCCGATGAACACGCTAAAATTAGATCGAGGTAGCTTTTATTTAGGCCCTTAAAAAGAGGATGTTTCGAAATAAATGGCTTAAGTCTCTTCATGTAATTTCTCCTCCTGGTTAAAACAATATTTTAACACAGGATTCTGAACGCGATATGATCAATAATTATCAAGATTCCTATGACTATTACTCGACTTATTATAACATGATTTGAAAAGATTAGAGTTTTTAGGTCGCGAAGGGTATCAGTTTATTCTGTTGAGCAGTTATATGCTCAACAGAATAAACGTCTCGTTAAGGAATTTAATAAAATCCCTTCTGATTATATTGGGTGAGAATCATATGTTGATGATTCTTATGTCAAGCACTTAATTACTTACTGTAATCAAGTCTTTCAGCGTTTGGTATTTCTTTTCACCTATGCCCTTTACATTCATTATGTCTTCAGTCGTTTCGAACTTGCCGTTCTGCTCCCTGTATTCGACTATCCTTTTTGCAGTAGCCTCACCTATTCCGGGCAGTTCGGCGAGTTGCTCAACTGAAGCTTCATTTAAATCGACGGGCGCGGCTTGTGATAAGCCGTATGAGGTGAAAAGAAAGATCGACAAAGAAACTAAAAGAAACAATCTGAGTTTCTTCATGGTGTTCCTACCTCCCTTGAATTTGATTTCTGGTGAAAAGTATACGGCTATTTTGATTTTGTTGTTGAAAATATTTAAATAGAATTTAAAAATTCCATCCTTCTAGGTAAAGGTATTTAAAATGTGAAAGCGTATTTTCAAATGTGTCCATTCAAAGATTGAACCACGAAACTAAATCTAAATGTGAACAGCTGCGATGGTTGATAACCTTTATCTTTTTTTATACAATTGGGGTTTAAAATAAATCTTAAAGGACAAACAAAATGGAAAGATGGGTTATATTTGCAATTATTGCTACAACTATGTGGGGGCTTGGAAGCTTTTTCGGAAAGATTGCCTTGATGAGGGATATTCCATATCGTGTCTATTTTTTCGAGGGAATTGGAACCATAACGGTTTTAACCTCATTGATCATATTTAAAAGGCACGAAATCTTTACGGGTTTCGCCGTAAACCCATATGCTTTGCTAATGGGGCTAACATGGGGAATAGGGACAATAATTTTTATTATTGCCTTACAACCGGCAAAGCTCTCTGCCCTCGTTCCTCTGACAGCAGTCTATCCTGCGGTCACAGTGATCCTGGGTGTGATTGTTTTGCATGAGCGATTAGACTTGAGAGAGATTTTGGGAATTGTTTTTGCCATCCTAACAGTTGTATTGCTAGCTAAATAATTGCTATCACATTAATAGATGATGTATTTCCACGATTCTAAAGGGGGTTAAGAATTATTAACATGAATAACTTCTCTCATTCCTGATAACGGAGGGCGCTGTACGCACAGAGAAAAAGCATCATGATAGGAGGGTGTAGCCAGTGTATCCGACTTAGTACCCGAGCGTCGTAGCCCGAAACTTCTGGTCTCAGGGAACGAAATTCGTCTGATCCTTTCTTTACAGATTATGCCCTTTCGGTTATGTCCTAGCTCTATAGTACTTTCTACCCCATTGGTTTCATACTAGCACTTTTGAAAAGTTTGTCAAGTGTTTTTTTGGGTTTGACGTTAAAGTGCATGATCGTATAAGACCTGTAGTGCATAAGTATTAATGATATTAGTGACTTAAAAGCTATCATTCGAATTGTTATCGAATTCGAGCAATTCGATTTGTGTTTCTTGCTGGATTCTACTATCTGAAGAGGAATTATTCCAAAAGGATTAAGAACGTAGTTTTGTTGGAGATTCGCGGTTGTATTTGATAGCACTCATATACTGGTTGGAAATTACCTAAGGATTATGTTTTGATGAATATTATGCAACTCCGATGATACTGGAGTTAGATGCCTTCCCATATGGCGGCATGAATCCCTGGGGCTTTATCTGGTGTGCCAATTCTGTTTCGGCTCGACGACATTGGGGGTTCAGTCAGCGAGGTCCCATCGGAAGCCCGAAGAAGTCTTTCGATGCTCAGAATGGTCATGATTATCACTCGCTGACGGAGACCGGTATTGCCCCGGGAACGAGGCAATTACAACTGGATAAAAAAATGGCAGAAGCATGCTGGAGGGATCCCATTTACGCAGCCCGAGCGTTTCAGTTTCATTTAATCGAGAAAAGAATCACAGGAGCTTTACTATGGGACGGAAGCACTGAGAAAAAGTCCCATGCGTGGGTCTCGTGTTTCTGCTAATAAATCATATCGAAATTCAACGCGTCATAAATTCAGCTCTAATGGAATAAACGTTTGAAAATGGGTTATATTGACATTTATTTCAATTTGGAATATTTTAATGCCTCACCTTGTGAAAACTTCAAGTTTTTTGCGAATCCGTTTATCATATAATATTGTGTATAAACGGCGTTGGTGATACCTGTCTAGATTGATTGTTTTGTTTCATTATTATAAATTCTGATTTAGTCAACGTATAGATCTTTGGAGGAAGCGAGATGGCAAAAAGAGGCAATCCTAAATCTATTTTGAACAAGGGCTATGAAGAGGCCCTAAAGTATCCCTTTTTTGAGGCAGTATTTAACAGACGTTCACGTCGATTCGGATTAGGAATGGAGCTGAAAGATTCCACCCTTGAATTTACTTCCGACTATGAGCCTGTTCCACTGGATGAATTGGAGGAGGCATTATTAGTATGGTCTGGAACCGGTCTAACGGGACTTTGCCTTGCAGACCTTCCACCCGAAACTGGGATCGATCTGCTCTGTCAGTGGACCGGACGTACATGGCCTTCGGCTTGTAACAACCATGGTACGGAATTGTTTTTTACGAATGATAAGGGGCTTTATTACATCGACGTTAAGCGAATGCTCCCTCAAAATCATGAACTTGATGTGTTTTTTAAGATGAGCCGAAATGAGAAAATCCAGCGAGTGCTGGAACTCTATCGGGAAAGTCTGGTCAAGATAGAGGGCGGAAGGGCGCAGCTTCCCGATAAGATGCCGGGTCTGTTTAATTTCAATCAGTGGAATACAAACAAGCCAGGTACATCAGTATTCATACCGGTGACTGACATAACGGAAGAATATATAAATCTGCTTCTTTTATATTGTAGCAGTACTTATGGATTTACCATTATTGATGATCTGACAGGTAAGCCGGCAGGGATTGAAAAATGGGTAAAGATGGGGAGACTCAAGGAGCAGGTTAAGTTATCCCTTTTTGATCTCGAAGTAAGGATTCTTACTGGACTAAATGTTGAGCAGGCATTTATCTGTCAGAACATGAGCCTAGCGCTTCAGGCGCTTGGCCTAGCAGGGTGGACATTCAGTGGCTTCATTCCAAGATTTGCAATGGGCGCGGCGCCTCAATTATTCAAGGGATTGGGTTTCAGGTTTATTCAACCCAAAAAGGGGGCGATAGATCCTCCCACAACGGTGCCCGTCGGAAGGGATGGGGTTTTCGAAGCGTATTGTCCTCCATATTACAAAAACATGGGCGAGGCTATAGATTCCTTCTTCGAGCACAAGAATGAGGCCTGGAAACCGGATAAGCCATTTCCTTATTCCGAACCCGATAAACATCTAATGAAAGCCCCCAAACCAACTGAGAGGACCATACAGATTGTAAAAGACGTTGCTAATTACATTTACGACACATATGGAAGGTTCCCTGCATTCGTTGACCCGATGTACATGCGTCTTGTGTTTCAGGCAATGCATTTAGACCTCGAATTCTACGATAAGTATTATCCGCCCGGCTCTTATTCGGACATGCACGTAAACCACTTCAAGCTCTTTCATCCAGACCTTAAGGATCCATTTGCTTATAAAACGGAAAAGAAGCGCGTTAGGGCTAAGCAACCCGGGAAGAAGAGAATCAAGGCTTAGTTTCATGATTTTTCTCACATCTTTGAGGGAATGGGTTGGGGGTAAATTCCCTTCTTTATAGAGCCCGGTCGGGCACTCTAGACAAAGCCTGCTACAACTGTAAAAAATGTAGGAGCGCCATCCCTTCGACTAGGCTCTGGGCAGGCTTGGAGCAACTTTATTCTCCCTGCTGGAAGTCGCTCTTAGATGAGAACTATGTTCCAATCTGACCATTATGCGGGACTAGAAAGTCCCGCCTATTGTTGGACAGCGCAGTTCGACAAAATCAGAAGTCTCGATGTGAGTGTTCGAAGAACCCGTTCACACGGAGCCTGTCGAAGTGTGAGGTTGTATGTGAGTAAACTGGAAATACTCGTCGCTCTTGGATTAGGTTCCGGGCGAGGGGCATATTCCGACTATCTTGATTTAGTTCCTAAAGAAATCAAGTATTCGACACATAATCAAAAACTGCTATACTCCAATATAGGTTTTTTAACTTCTCAAGGGGGTACCAGAAATCAAAACTCCGGAAGAATATGTTGGCAGTCTGAGAAAACTTAAGCCGATTGTTTATATACGAGGGAAACAGGTAAAAAGCGTTCCGGACGAGCCTTTGCTTAAACCTGGTGTTAATGCCATATCACTTACCTATGAATATGGTAAAAACCCTGAATTTAATGACATCATGCTTGCTACATCTCATGTATCCGGAAAGGATGTAAGCCGTCTTTTGCATATCAACACAAATACAGATGATTTGTTAAAAAAGCTAGAGATGACTAGGCTTCTGTGCCGAACTGCCGGGTGCGCACAGAGGTATTTGACCCATGATGCTTTGAACGCCCTTTATGAAAACACATACAAAGTAGACCATGATTTGAATACCGAATATCATCAGCGGTTTCTTGGCTATTTACAATACGTTCAAGATGAGGATCTGACAACTTGTGTTGCCATGACGGATGCGAAGGGTGATAGAAGCAAGAGACCGCATGAACAGATAAATCCGGATCTTTATCTTAGAATGGTTGAACATAATGAGAAGGGAATTATTGTAAGAGGGATTAAGGCCATTGTAACCGGGGCGCCTTATACACATGAAATAATAGTTCTGCCTACTAGGAATATGACCGATAAGGATAAAGATTACGCAGTTTCATTTGCTATTCCGGTTGATGCAAAAGGTATTGAAATGGTTTCGCGTGAGGCCGGTAGGCCGAATGATTCAAGTGCTGAATTGTCTTCAAAGTACGGTCAGGCTACCGCAATGATAATGTTCGACGACGTATTTATCCCTTGGGAAAGGGTATTTCTAGCTGGTGAGTGGCGATTTGCGGGAACACTTACGGAATCTTTTGCTACACATCACAGGCTTAGCTGTATAGGGTGCAGGGCCGGTTTAGGTGATATGATAATTGGAGCTTCTGCAAAGATGGCTGAATATAATGGTCTAGATCCTAATAAAGTGAGTCATATTCGTCACAAAATCACAGACCTAATTAAGTATGTTGAATCTTTCTACGCATGCGGGGTAACATCAACTGTTTTTGGGAAAGAAACTCCAGCCGGCAATTTTTGCCCAGATCCTGTTTATTCAAATATTGGAAAGCTCCTTCAGGGCCTCCATATCTATGATATGTTCAAGGCGTCGCATGAGATCGCGGGGGGCATACTTGTAACCTCTCCATATCCCGAAGATATGGAGGTTCCTGATATTAAAACAAGACTGACTGAATATCTTAAGGGAAAGGAAGGCGTACCAGCTGATTATAGATTAAAAGTCGCAAGGCTTCTGGAGGATATAACGGCCTCCTATCAGGGAGGCTGGTACTCAGTTATAAGCATTGTCGGCGGAGGCCCCCCTGAAGCCGAAAAGATTGAGATTATGCGTAAGTACGACCTCGAAGAGCGGATGGCGCATGTGGAGAAGATTACGGGGATTAAGGAGTAGATGGGGCACTCTGGGTTTTTAACGGCCGTCGCTCTGGTGCTACAAACTTACTATATTCCCCATCCACCGCTAAGGTGAATATTGGTACCGTTTACATACCGCGCTTCGTCTGAAAGGAGGAACGTAACGGCTTCAACGGCGTCCTTTGTACTACCTATATAACCGGCTGGGATTCGCTTGACCATAGCTTCCAGCTCTTCTTTAGGTGCACTCCCTGAGTCAATAAAACCAGGCGAGATGGCATTTACGGTTATTCCATGAGGAGCCAGTGTGCGTGCTAACGATCGGGTAAGTATCAGAACCCCCACCTTTGCGATATAATGCGCGGTTAGGTTCGGTTGGGCGACCATTTGATCTGCGTTCGCCATGCTGAAGTTCACAATACGTCCCCAATTTCGCTCAATCATTCCTCGCGATACAGCTTTGGTGAGGTAAAAGACCGGATGAAGGTTATTGTCAAACATTGAATGCCACCCTTCTGATGTTTCTTGGAGGAGATTTACTCGGTGATACGGACCGGCACAGTTTATTAATGCATCAATATGTTCCCATTTGCTCTCCACACTTTCTACAAATCCCTCAGCCGCCTTTGGATCTGAGACATCGCACTGAATTGAAATACATTTGCTTCCCAATTCCTCAATCTCTTGTTTTGTTTTCTCAGCTTCAGCGCCAGATTTCCTATAACAAATAGCGATAGACCAACCCTGCTCGGCAAGTCTAAGGCCTATGGCTCTTCCAATACCCTTTGCCCCCCCTGTTATTAATGCAACCTTTTCATTCATGAGATTCTCCGTATTCGGTTATGATAACTTACATTTTATCTGGCCACTCCTATTCACCAAATACAAGACCCTTCAAGATCATATTTAAAATAGCAAGGACTATTGCACCGAAGAACGCTGACCAGAAACTGTTGACTTCAAAGCCAGGGACAAAAAAAGTCGCGAACCTAAGCATCAGTGCATTTATAACAAAGAGAAAAATTCCGAAGGTAAGGATTGAGATTGGAAGAGTAAGGATCTTTAATATAAATCCGAGCGTTGCATTAATTAAGCCAATCACAACCGCTGCCAAGAGAGCAGACCAAAAGTTTTTGATTTCAAACCCCGGGATGAGGTGAGCCACTATCACCAGGCTTAAAGCGCTTAAAATCCAACTGACAATCAATATCATAGTGGATACTCCTTTGGAGATGAAGAATTTTTATCGGTATTTTAAAAACGGGATTTATTGAAAATCGAGATAAATAAAACATAAATGAATAGATAAACTGTAATCACTCGAGAAGCCTATTGCGCTTAATATTACGATTAACCCGTTTATTTAGCATTTCATTGAAAGATCGTTTTAAATTGACACAATGTATCAGTACTTATATTATTCATCCAAACTTGATTTTCTCAAGTTACTTATCGTTGTAAAGGTAAGGAAACGAAAATGGATAGGTTAAAAGATTTTAGGGATCAAATTCATCAGGGATACAGCGCTGAGGGAGAATCCGTCATTTTAGGTGGCGCGATGCTGGATGGGGAATGTATTTCCGATTGTTTGATAAGTGTTCCTATAGCGATGCTCAATCGTCATGGACTCATAGCCGGTGCGACCGGAACAGGAAAAACAAAAACCCTGCAATCGATAGCCGAGGGCCTTTCAGAAAAAAGCATCCCAGTTTTATTGATGGATATTAAGGGAGACCTGAGTGGTCTTGCAAGGCCTGGCATCGCTAATCCAAAGATTGAAGAGAGACACCGCGAGATTGGTATCCCGTATTCTCCAAAAGGATTTCCCGTTGAGCTTTTAACACTATCAGATGAAAGAGGTGTAAGACTTCGAGCGACGGTGTCGGAGTTTGGTCCTGTATTGTTCGCGAAAATACTAGGACTTAACGAAACACAGGCTAGTGTAGTATCACTCATTTTCAAATATTGTGACGATCAGGGACTACCACTTCTCGATCTAAAGGATTTTAAAAAGGTCATTCAATACATTACGAATGAAGGTAAGGAGGACATCGAAAACACGTATGGCCTGATTGCTACGACAACGGCCGGAGCAATCTTAAGGAAGGTAATCGAATTAGAGCAGCAGGGTGCAGAAATCTTTTTCGGTGAGAAATCCTTTGAGGTTGATGACTTGCTCAGGATCGATGAAAATGGGTATGGAGTGATTTCTATTCTCAGGTTAACGGATATACAAGGTCGTCCTAAGTTATTCTCAACGTTCATGCTTTCTCTTCTTGCTGAAATTTATTCAAGCTTTCCTGAGGAGGGGGATCTGGAGTATCCAAAACTTGTCATTTTTATAGACGAGGCACACCTGATTTTCGACGAAGCCTCGCAGGCACTTTTAGATCAGATTGAAACCGTTATGAAGCTTATTCGCTCAAAGGGAGTCGGTATCTTTTTCTGCACTCAAACGCCTAGAGATATACCAGCGGCCGTACTGAGTCAGCTGGGTATGAAGGTTCAGCATGCCCTCAGGGCATTTACTGCTAAAGACAGGAAAGATATAAAACTAGTTTCCGAAAATTACCCTGTTTCAGAGTTCTATAAAACGGATGAACTCATAACCTCTCTTGGTATTGGTGAAGCCATGATTACGGTTTTAAATGAAAAGGGGGTTCCGACTCCCCTTGTGGCGACTAAGTTGCGTGCGCCGAGTTCCAGAATGGACATTTTGGCTGGGGAGGAGATCGAAAGTGTGATTCGAAATTCGAGGCTCGTTCAGAAATATGATGAATCCCTCGACCGCGAAAGCGCATATGAAATGCTCTCACAAAAGATAGATGAGTTTAGGGAAAAGGAGAAGCAAGACGAGCTGGCAAAAGAGCAGGAGAAGGCAGGACGCTCAAGGTCATCGAGCGACAAAGGCACCCTGGAGACCGTTATGGACAGCACGGTCACCAGGCAAATCGGAAGAACGGTAGCAAGGGAACTTACTAGGGGAATACTGGGTGTTTTTGGTTTAGGGGGAAGAACAAGGACTAGTTCACGTGGTCGTAGTAGACACAAACGCCCGTCCTGGTTCTGATTTGACGATTCAATTTAACTTCAAGCTTTCGTTAATTTAATTCGGCAGTAGTGCAGTAGTTTCGATATTCTCTGGAAAGGACAAGGCCTCATGTTTGGCGTGAGCACTTTTGAAGGAGGTCAAACTCACGCATTGCAAAGTTATAAACGCGAAGTTTGCTTTTCAAAAAATCCGAGTTTCGAAAAACCCCGATCACACTAAGTCGAGTCGAAGTCTGAACTAAATCTGCTGCGACGTACATGACGCCGCCGAATCCGGATTAAACTCCTGCTCATATGCACTTATCGAAGAACATTCGGGGATGACAAAGGTGTGAGAGAAGAATTAGAGATTCCGTAACCTCGGCATTACCTCTTCAACCAAAAGCTTCATGCACCGAACCCACTTGTCTTTGGGTTTCCATTCGTGTCCCATTACCAGCAACACACCAAAACCCCCAACGTGGTCGTAGAGTTCCTTTATTCGTTCCACCAGATCGTCGGGGCTTCCGACCAGCCATATATTGTCAATCATATAATCCGGGGTTACGTCTGAATCAGCCATGGATTTATCGACTTTAAAGATATCTAAGTTGCCTCTTATTTTTGGTACTATTTTGAAAAAGTAATCGGTAAAGTCTCTCGCTAGGGTTCCTTCCTTAACCTCCTTTTTTGCCTCTTCAGTGGTGTCGGCTACATAAATGTCCCTTGCGATTCTCCACTTTGAACGATCGGGAGATTTGCCTGACTTTTTAGCTCCCTCTTCAACAGATGACCAATGAGTTATCAAAATATCTTTAGGTATAAAGTTAATGCTCATAGGTATCCAGTCCCTCTCCCCTGCTATTCTCAGTGTGCCGGATTTCTCAGTAAGCCCCGCAACTGCGATAGGTGGGTGCGGCCTTTGGTAAGGTTTAACATGTACCCTTAGTCCCACGTCGTTTTGCGGTTCTGGTACGCGAAATTTCCATCTGTTATTTCCATAAAAACCAGGTTTCGGGTTATTCCACAAATCAAGGATAAAATCCAGCGACTCACTGGTTAACTCCCTTTGCTCTCCCGTTTTTGGGTCAATCCCGAATGCCTGAAAGTCACCAATAAAGGTCCCGGACCCGACACCCCAGTAGAATCTTCCTTTAGCCAAATGGTCAAGAACAGCTATTCTGTGGGCAAGCACGAAAGGATCATGGTTTGGTAAACACGAAACCCCGGTGCCAAGTATTATGTTTTTAGTTAGCGGAATAGCTTTAGCGATGAATAGGTCAGGTGCGGGTATATTCTCCCATTCTGCTGTAAAGTGTTCCCCGATCCACGCCTCTTTGAAACCAAGTTGGTCGAGTATTATTATCTGCTCAAGGTCCTCATCGATTGTCTGAGTGTAATCAGAACCCAAAGGATGTAAGGGCATTGTAAAATAGCCAATTTCCATTCGAATCTCCTTACCGGTCAATTAGAAGGTAGCGTGATGATATTATCACGTAGAATGTGTTTAATGCAACCTCGTGATGGGAGAGGTAGCAACTGTTTAGTTTATCCTCTGAATCCATATCGTATTTCTTAGAAAACTTGAAATCAATGCCATAGATACTTTATAATTCCCAACAATCGTTGAAAGGATTTTAAAAGAGTTGAATTAGTCAATTTAATATGGAAGGATCACATTTGTTTGGTAATGTGTGGTGAGTTTATTGGCACCGAAACATCCACAAGGAGAAATATATGGGTTATACGAAAGATGCGTTGCGCGCTTGGGGACGTATCCTTACCGGATACTCTCCCTTTTTATCTATCGAGATTACACGCGCATGCCCACTGACCTGCCCGGGTTGTTATGCGTATGAGCCTGAGCACCTTCATCAGCTAGGGCCGTTGATAGAATTATCTGACTACAAAGGTCAAAAGCTGATAGATGGCGTTTTGAACCTCGTGCAACAACACCGTCCAGTTTATGTCTCAATTGTCGGTGGTGAGCCTCTGGTGCGATATAGGGAATTGGATGCCATACTCCCGGAGATAAGTAAAAAGGGCATCACAACCATGGTCGTAACCAGTGCTGTCCGTGAAATTCCAAAATCATGGAGTCGCATAGATCGATTACGTGTGGCGGTCTCTATAGATGGCCTGCAGCCTGAGCACGACGTAAGAAGAGCGCCCGCGACCTATGATCGTATTCTTAAAAGTATTTCAGGCCATGCAATCACTGTTCACTGCACCGTGACGAGTCAGATGGCTAGAAGGCCAGATTACTTTGAGCAGTTCTTAACGTTTTGGTCAGAACGGCCAGAGGTGAATACAATTTGGTTCAGCCTTTTTACACCTCAAAAAAATGCAATGGCAGGAGAGATCCTTACGCCGCAGGAACGAGTAAGAGTCGTGCAGGAACTTGCCGAGTTGCGACATCGATTTCCAAAAATGGATATGTCCGATTCCGTAGTTGAAGGGTACCTCGATCCCCCAAAATCACCGAGCGATTGCATTTTTACTCGAGCTAATCTAAGCGTTACAGCAGATTTAAAAAGCAAGATTACTCCTTGCCAGCTGGGTGGAGAACCCGATTGTTCGCAATGCGGGTGTATGGCGTCGGCCGGGATGAAATCTGTTGGTGAATACAGAGTAGCGGGATTCGTACCGTTGCGATCAATCTTTAGCTTCTCTGAACGTATAGGTAAGCACATTAATAAAGTGATGGGGAGTCAGGTTTCTTGAGAAACGGAAACAATTTTTGGGCTGTTTGGGGCCAAGTAAAATGCGGTACGAGAAAGCCCATTTCAAACCTCCCGCTCGAGTTTCACTGCCAGCGTTATTAAGAGCAGATGTGACGAGTAATGCGGTGAAATACGAAAAACGTTTGCATGTTTACCTAGTAAAAATCTTAATATAGGGGTTAACAAATTATGATAAAAATTAGCGTCTTTTATCCGAATGACGAAGGCAAAACATTTGACATGGAGTACTACTGCAACAAGCACATACCCATGGTCCAGGAAAAGTTAGGAGCTCAGTGCAAAGGCGTGGCTGTAGAACAGGGACTGGCTGGCGCGGAGCCCGGATCACGGGCGACTTACGTTGCCATGGGCCATCTATATTTCGATTCTGTAGAGGCATTTCAAGCGGCTTTTGGGCCACACGCTGAGGCTATTATGGGAGATCTCCCAAACTACACCGATATTCGGCCCGCAATTCAGATCAGCGAAGTGAAAATATAGAAAATATTGTAACCTGACGGCGAACGCCAACATTTCTTCGTCTATCGCATTAGGAGTTTGAAAACCTCGCTCGCACTTAGCCCTGAGTTTATCGAAGGGTCAAAGTGTAAAAACAAAAAAGAAATAACATTCTAGGACTTTCCCTTTTGACCCCTCGGTATTACTCAGGGCTCAATGCAGGCTCAGGACAAGGCTGTCCGAAATTCGCTAGAAATCTTACAAGATGATGTGGATCCCCGACAGAAATCCTCGGGGATGACAACAGGGGCTGGATCCCCAGTTAAGCTTTTGCCTTCTAATCGATCATAAAAATTGGTAGAATTTCAACGGAGTGAAGACATGCTGTAGTAGGAGTAAAGATTGACGGTTCAGACCTACATCCATCCTGGAGGACTCCCAGCATTTTGGGACAGATCAGTTGTGTTTTTTGCAAATTTGATGTCTATGTTCTTTGGGAACATCGAGCAAATGAACCAACTTAATAAAGAGGTATCGGGCGCGAGAACTTACGGTGGAAGACTGATTCCTGTGATTGACATATTGTTTCAGGGTGGGAGGAATCTACTTATTCTGGAGAAAGAACCTAATGAATCGATATTAAATTACCAGCAGGAGGTTTTAAAATTAAGCCTTCCTGACTTTATAATACTTCCGAGGGAATCTTACGAGGCTATTGATGAGGATTGTAGAACTAAATTTAATCCCGATGAAATCGAAAATGTGATGGGTAGAATATCCTCACACCCGGCAAAATGGACCGATGGCTTTGTTACAGACAAAAGACTGGTGTTATGGTCCCGTAAATTAAATAAGTCGCCTATAAACACAGAAGATGAATGCCGTAAGGCGAACAACAAGCTTCAACTACATTATTACCTTTTAGAGAGGGGCCTACCTGTTTTTGATACCGAGGTAGCCGCGTCACCATTTGATGCAAAGCGCTGCTTAAATGCCCTGCGCGAGAATGGATATGAGAGAGCAGTGGCTAAATCTCAAATCGGAGCTTCAGGAATTGGTATGATCCGTCTCGAAACTTGCATGCAGGACCTCGATTTGCCGGAATATATGTTTTATGAAGGACCTTGCCTGATTCAGGGATGGATATGCCCTGGTTTCCAGGGAATAGAAAGTGTGGATTCCCCTAGTGTTCAGTTGTTTGTCGGTGATCAATCAATCCATATATATGACATAACGGAACAAATACTCAGTAAAGATAGCATCCATGAAGGGAATATTGCGCCACCGCCCTACCTTGCGAGTTATACCGGGTTGGAGGATGAGCTGATCCTCCAGGCAGCTCTGGCAGGCGAATGGCTTTATACAAATGGTTACCGTGGTACAGCAAGCGTCGATTTTCTGGTAGTAAGGCGGCTGGGAAAGTTTGAAGTTAGAATATGTGAAATTAACGCCCGCGTGACCGGAGCGACTTATCCATCTGTTCTCTCTCGTCGTTTTATACCCAATGGAGCTTGGCTCATGCGAAACGTTAAAACAGATATTCCGATCGAAGGAGAGGAACTACTCAAATTGATTGATAGGGCCGGTGCCCTCTATTGTCCCGGAAAATCTGAGGGATTTTTACCCATTAATTTTAATCTGAATGAAAGTGGAAAGGTGATTAAGGGACAGTTTTTATATTTGGCGAAGAATATCAATACATGTATTGAGGCACTTGAAAATCTTAGTGCGGTGCTTCCAATAAAATGGCAATATGATAGAGACTAGGGACGAAGACGACCAGGGTGTGCGAGAACGCCTAATTGCTCTGACCAGGGATCTTATTTTGATACCGAGTACGGCATCAAGACCAGATGATATCGAGCGCTGTATTGCATTTGTTAGGAATTATATCAAGACACTACATAGCGTGCACATTAAGGAATACCGGCGCAACAACATTCCTTCGCTTGTGGCATTACCCAAAAAAATAGGGAAACCTGAGGTTCTCTTGGTTTCTCACCTGGATGTCGTGTCTCATGGAGATGTGGAGGTATATGATCCGGAAATCACCGACGGTCGGATATATGGGGCGGGATCGGGTGACATGAAGGGAGCATTGGCTATAATGCTTGAGCTATTTATCAATTTCCATCGCTTATATCCTGGCGTTTCGCTGGGACTTGCTGTTACTTCGGATGAAGAACAAGGTGGAAGTTCTGGTATGGGTTATCTCTTTGATGAAGCAGGCCTTCGTTGCGGTACGGCGATCGTTCCTGATGGAGGTTCATTGAATGAAATCACCGTCGCTGAAAAGGGAGTAATTCATCTTCATCTTATTTGTCTTGGCCACTCGAGCCATGCTGCAAGGCCATGGCTGGGTGATAATCCGTTGGAGAAATTGCTCGAAAGAGTAACATCACTAAAAAGACATTTCCTCGCATTGAAACATGATGGTGATCACTGGTATCCAACATGCACATTAACCAGGGTCGAAACTCCTAACGTGGCAACCAACAGAATTCCTTCTATAGCAAAGGCCGATCTGGATATCCGATTTCCGCCTCCCTTTACAGTTGATCAGATGCTTGGCGAGATTACGCAGGTCTTAGGAAGTCATATCGAAACTAATGTAATCCTCTCTTCTGAGCCTACGGAATTCAACCCTGATGCCCTTTTTGAAAAAGCCATTGAGGAGGTCACTGGGGAACCGGCGTCCTTCATCCGGGAAGACGGCGCGAGCGACTCAAGGTTTATTCAAGGCTATGGAATCCCTGTTATCATTTCCCGTCCCCTCGTAGGAGAACTACATTCTGAAGACGAGTGGGTCGATATTGATTCGATGGTGAAGTTTTATCTGATATGTGAACGTTATCTCGAAAGCAAGCTGCTGTCCGAAAGGACATAAAATTTAATCAGTCCGAACTTCCTTAATAAACTGGAAATGAATGGCCCAAGTTAATATTCTAGATTCTTACGAAAAAATAGAATCCATCGACACCTTAATTGATTTTGTCCAAAACCGGATATATCTTAGTATCAATTGGTATTGAGCTACTTGTTACCAATGCTGAGAAGTTATCAATGAATTCAATAAGACTATTTCAAGCCTCTTTATTAATTCTTTTCAGCGTTCTTTTCGTGTCCACTCACGCCGTCTACTCAGATGACTTGGCAATTGATCAAAGGCTTTCCATGGATTGGAAGCCTATTGAGTCCGTGAATAAAAATCTACCTCATGGAGTTAGGGTCTACGGTGGATTCAATCAGGCACTTCCGCTACGTGCCTGGTATGTATATATCGATCAAAAGCAACCAAACATTAAGACCAAGGTCGTGGTTTCTGATGACAGGACCGATAATCGTGAAACAGTCTCCAGTTTTTCGAAGGATCTCGGTGCCTGCGTCGTCGTTAACGGCGGGTTCTTCAGAAACGATCTAACTCCATCAGAGCACGTTGGTCTTTTGGTTTCTGACGGGACCATAATAAAACCAGCCACCAATTCTATCATTCTTAATTCTGATCGATACCATACGGCCCGTGCAGCAATTGGTTTTAAGGAAAATGGAGATGTTGATATTGCTTGGGTCACAACTCACGATAATAAACTCTATGAATGGTCCGAGCCTCCTAATCATCGTCCAGGCCAACCCGCTGGCCCGCATAACTATGACAATGCAAAGGAATGGAATGTTAGAGATGCGATTGGTGCTGGCCCGGCCCTAGTGGTAGATGGAAATATGCATGTTACTTCGGACGAGGAGGCGTTTTTTGCAAAATCATTCAACCAGTTTAACCCCCGAACAGCCGCAGGAGTCACCGCTGATGGTGCATTAATACTGTTGGTCGTAGACGGACGTCAATCTGATAGCAGAGGAGTAACCCTTGATGAGCTTTCAACACTGATGCTTGATTTGGGGGCAGTCGATGCAATTAATCTTGACGGAGGAGGTTCTTCGACACTCGTTGTAAATAATACTTTGGTCAATCGACCGGCAGGCGGGTTCTTCGAACGTGAAGTGATGTCTGCAATCGCTACCTTTTGTGGTTCTTCCGGCAAAAAAAATAATACTCAAGATTCTTTCGAATAACTTTATGTTTCGGAAATAAGTGCGCCACACAAAGCGTATTCAAAATTTCTGCGGAAACAGGCTAATTCAAGAAGGATTAGGGGAAAAGCAATACACCCACAAGGAAGACGCGCATGGAATGCCCCGAAACCCAACAAGCTTCTTCGCGAGAAGATGTTGGTGAGCTGGTTAGTTTATTTTGAAAGCTGAATAAATTGTCAGTTTGACGAGGTAATACTATCCGTCTTGGGTTATTGAGATTATTTAGATGACGTTGGCTGCTCATATGCTTGATAGAATCAGATGTCGTCCTGCTAGAAAAGAGGAATCAAGAATCATTGCGGAACTTTTTAGTATTTCTTCTGATGGCGTAGCGGACTACACATGGAGCACGTTGGCAGAACCGGGTGAAAACATATTAGATGTTGGCGAACGTCGTTATTCCCGTGAAGATACCCAATTTAACTACCAGAACTGCACTATTGCCGAAATAGCTGGTGAGATTGTAGGTATGATTGCTGCCTTTCCTATGGAGACCGAGGATAGCAGTAATAGTGAAAAGGACGTCGATCCGATACTTGCTCCGTATACCAAACTCGAACAACCCAATAGCTATTATATAGCTGGTATGGCAGTTTTTCCTGAGTATAGGGGAAAGGGTATCGGGAGTAAATTTCTAGAAATCGCAGAGCGGCAAGCAAAAGGTCTGGGACTAAACCAGATAAGTTTAATTGTTTTCGAGGAAAATCGAGGTGCGAAGAAGCTATATGATCGTCACGGCTATTATGAGATAGCGCGTGAAAAGGTTGTACCTCATGAATTGATCCGTTATGCGGGCTATGCTTTACTGATGGTTAAGGATATTTAGGGAATTCATATATTGAAGGATTTGAATTTGATTATTCTGCATTCCTTGATACGGGTCTGTGATAACGATAGCCGAGACAGTCCTGTCTTACATATTGATCGCGGGGTTGGAAAACCCTGCCTATTGTTTCTGTAGCCCTTCGATAACCTGGGCCGTCAGGATTGAAGTAAAAAAGATGATCCGTTCACACTTGAGCCTGCCGAAGTGTAAAATAACGGGAGACGCACCCCTGTCTTCCTTTTCGGTATCAGGAAATTACCTCTCTCCAAGCCTTCCAAGTGAGCTCTTGTTGCTTTAACATATTAGTCAATGTAAGGGCTGGTATTACCGAATAAATACCGTCAACTGATTTCAGATTATCAACTAGTCTGATAATTCTATCTTCGTTTTTTTTGGTTATCTCGGTTTTCCATCTACCTAAAAAACACCTGAATAACGGGTTTAGGGTTCTAATAATCTTAAACTGAGAAAGGAATTCGTCTACTGCCTTTTCTATTTCTTTTTCATCCGACTCTTCTACTTTATCTTTCACTATAAAAAGACATATAGGTTCAAGGTAATTTACAGAGCTTTGCTTTTCCTTCTTCTGAGTGATTTTAAGAGTTTCCGTTATAACGTTATCTGATACGCTTGTAACTAATTTAGCGTAGTCTTTCTGGAAATCCACAATGCTATCAACAATGCCACCAACCCTACCATTTAAAGCCATTGGGTTTCCGTTCCAAAGCGTTCCTAACGGAGAGTTATTGTAGAACACTAGTCCAGTACTGATGTGATCTCGCTGAAGATTAAGTAGCTGCTCAACCTGTATGTTGAAGGCTCTTAGATTCTCTTGCAAGACGGAAAGGCAACGCTTTACACTATTTAGATGATTCTCACTAACGGATGCCGTGATCCCTCTTACTGCCCCTCGTACACCATTTCCCTTTGTCGTTTCTGTCTTTAGAGCCATATTTTTGGCCTCCTATTTAATTTATTTTCCTACAATACAATTTAATGATTTACTTTTTGGGCTTAAGTTCCGATTTTGCCCTTCACTCTTCGGCTGAGAAGCCATTCTGATTCTTCGAGGCTCCATCGGGCATTTCAAACGTTCTTGCGAGCACCCTTGCGCCTTCTGTGCAGAGGGCATAATGAATCATTCACACCTGGCCGGCAAAAAGGTCGTTGTGCAACCTTTTCCAGATTTAGCTCGCTTAAACACTCAATTGTGAAGGTATTCTGTTTGGACTACCTAGGCTTTACAAGTTGAGATACTAAATAAGATGTAAGGACGGTTTCTCAACGCTTTGTGAGTTAATGAATGATACACAAAAGAAATCATTAGTCAAAAACTTCTTTCAACTCATGTTTTTACAAAGTGATAACGTCACGAGTTAAGTGCAAAGCAGAAATATCACCACTTAGGTATAGTAAAAGGGAACAACGCAAACCTTTTATTGGAGAAACCACAAACGAAAGAGAAGAATGAGCATCCGCGATTTGAAATGGTCCACTCGTGAGAAAAAGATTGCAAGGATACGACGTTTCTTAGAAATTTAGCTCGCGAATCTTCTGTGGCTTACTAGAGGGTTATCCATCCAATGTAGGTTCGCGAGCAATGCGATCTAGTTGCAGTGGGCATTGCGAAATTTGGAGAAATTAACTAGCGCTTGATCTTATATCCCGCCTTTTCCCTGTCCCATGTGTCTTTGGTAATACCCTGATCTCGGAGTTTATTTTTTTGTACCCTTTGGGTGCCGGTCATAGGTAGTGATTTCTCAAAACGTATAAATCTGGGAATCATGAAATGAGGCATTTTAGGTTCCAGAAATTGCAGAAGTTTAACGGGATCGATTTTCTTACCCTTCTTAGGAACAACGACAACCATCAAGTCATCTTCCGCAAATCTACCTGTGTCAGCCTTTATTCCTATGGCCGCGGATTCTTCAACATCGGGGTAAGAGCCTACTATCTTTTCGACTTCGAATGAGCTTATGTTCTCGCCCCTCCTGCGAATGTAATCCTTTACCCTGTCGACGAAGTAGATATAACCATCTTTGTCCATTCTTCCGGCATCGCCCGTATGAAACCAGAAGTTGCGAAAGTCCTCTACGGTCTTTTCGGGCATCTTATGATAGTAGTGCAGCATTATGTTTGGTATCCTGGGCCGAACTACTATCTCTCCGACCTGTCCCCTCGAAACTTCCTCATCGGTTTCAGGGTCTGTTATTTTGATCTCATAGCCAGGCGCCTCCTTTCCACATGATCCAACCCTGAACGGCTCCCCAGGGCGCATCCATGTGCATTGACCGATTTCAGTCAGGCCATAGCCTTCCATAAATTTAATATTAAATCTATTCATGAATTCCACAATAATGTCATGAGGTGCGGGCGATCCCAGAACTAATTTGACTTTATGCTCCTTCTCTTCAGGCACTGGAGGTGTGTTCCACATGAAGTAGGACATCGTGCCGACAATGTTAAATTTGGTAACTCCATGGTCTTTAATCCATTTCCAGAACCGGCTTGCGCTGTATTTCTCCTCAACTATCACTTTGGCCCCTTTAATCAGGGCCGGATACACCGTCATTACCATTGCATTTGAATGGAAGAGGGGAAGGCATGTGAAGCAGACATCATCGGGACCAACGTCCATGATTTCAGCATAGTTTCGGGCACTGCTGTAATCGGCTGCGCACGGTCTCATAACGCCCTTAGATCGTCCTGTTGTCCCGGATGTGTACATCAACCTGGCAAAATCCATGAACGTAACCTCGATTCCCGGCTCCGTACTCTTCTGGGAATTGATGAACCTGTTATATGAAACCATCGTTTTGAAGTTAAATCCCTGTCTATCAAATTTGTTGCTTCCTTCTCTAGTCCATACGATCACGGTTTCTACCTTGGGAATCCTCTTTGCGATTGGGGGCATTCTGTCAAGATATTCTTCTGCTATGAATAAGACTTTTGAGTCGGAGCTGTCGATTATGTATTGAAGAAAATCCATCTTGTAAGCCGTATTTATAGGTACCATGACCGCACCAACCTTCAGGATACCAAACCAGACAATTACATAATCCTCCGAGTTAGGCATGTAGACCGCAACTTTATCTCCCTTTTGCACTCCCAGTTTTATTAAGCCGTTTGCGATCTTATTTGCTAGTTGGTTAGTTTGATAGAAACTCAGCGGTTTTCTGTATCCGAACTGAAGGAATGGTTTCCTTCCAAGCTTTTTCGCTTGCTCCCGTAATATGTTTGGCAATACCCATTTTGACCTATCCTCTTTCAAATACCATTCCACATCAAATTTTTTTCTTCTCTTATAGGTAAGTGGATGATGAAGGTCTAAGGGTTTTCTTTGTCTGTTATTTTTTGGCATTTTTTCCTCCGCAACCTTGATCCTTCCCTTCCTCCGATTTCACTCAGGACGGGCTCCAGCGAGGGAGGAAAGTGTCAGGCATTATTTCTTATATAAAAGCCATTTTCGTGGGCACTGCCAAAATCTGCTCTAACGTTAAAACCCGGAGATATCGCTTCCCGTTTTCCTCAAAAACTTGGTCTATCCCTCCAAACTTAGCTTCCTCAAGTGCTTTAATGCCCGCGTCAGTGACGTATTTTTCGCCGATGAGATTTATGGTTATTACACCTATGTCGTCTCTTCCAACTATAGAGTTAGTATCTATTATTTCGATCTTCGATCTAATTTTCTCATGTTCACCTTCGTTACCGTTAGCAAAAAGCAGCTTAACTATATCCGCGGGGTAAGTGGGAGCGTTATGGGCACCACTATTCATACCCAAATGATATGCGAGAGGAAAGTGTCTGCTTACTTCACCTTCTGCCATTGCTTTCACGGCTCCACCGTATCCGATGAAGGCGGATGCAGGATTATGATGCACGGCGGCGTCGTTAAGGGTTGCAATCTGGAGCCAGCTAAAATCTACGAAATTTATTTGGTCTTCGAAAGTTCCCCTATAAATGTCTCCAATTTTGAAATTTTCAAATGTCTTACCATTTTCACCTAGCAGTTCGTCAGGTAGCTTAAAAAATTCGTTGGGAAGGACAGCATTGTCTAGCTTGATTCTATCGGGTTGGGGTTTAATAGTGTTTGACTGTGGATAGGTTTTACCGGGTTCCCCTCTCACCAGCACTTGTCTTACGTATTCGAGGACAGTTACTCCAAGTTGGTTATATACGGTTGTTTTGACCTGAACAGAGCCACTTGTTGATGCATCCCTTCTGAATTGTTTACCCAGGACCTCGGATCTGGCATACACAACGTCGCCTTCGTAAACAGGTGCACCGAATCTCAGGTCGCTGTATGAGAGATTTGCTATGGCATTGAATGAAATGTCGTGGACGCTCAAGCCGAAACCGGCGTTAAATATAAAACCCTGACTTACCAACGCGGGTTTTACTATTCCGCATTTTTCGTGTTTATTTGTCGAATCGGGATCCTGGTATCCAAGGTGGTAACACAATTCGGGATTAGCACCGAGCAATAGTCCGTCTTTGTACTTGTTTATGTATTCCCTGTTCCTAGGTGGTGTTATTTGGATAGCACCGTGATGATAAAAATCTCCCTCATCAAAATCACCAACAAATCTTGAAGAAATCAGCCCGGCTCGTAACAAGAAAATCCCCTCTTGAATTTTTGAAAAAGTCTAAATATTACCCAAAATCAAATTGGTGACAACTTTGATGTGTGTCATTACAAATTCCGATTATACAATTGTGTCCGCTTCAGACTCCGATACCTTCTCCCTTTTCTTCCCGAATATCCATGCAACCAGTATTCCAAGTTCGTAAAAGACCAGAAGTGGCACGAACATGAACATCATTGAAATAGCGTCGGTCGTCGGCGTGAGAATCGCCGCCAGAACGGCTCCTGCGAGGATTGCATATTTTCTCTTTTCCCTTAGGAACCTGCTACTGACAATCCCAAGCCTAGAAAGGACGAATACTACGAGAGGAAATTCGAAAACAAGTCCGAAACCGATTATCAAAGACATGAAGAAAAAAAGGGCCTCACTAATTGAGGGAAATGCCTTCACATACTCAGATGAATACTCTCCAAGAAGGAATTTGAAGGCGGGAGGGGATGCGATGAAGTAGCAAAAGCTTCCACCAATCAGAAATAATATAGTACCAAATAGAATGAAGGGTACGACTATCTTCTTTTCTTCCTTGTACAAGGCAGGAGCGACAAATTTCCATATCTGGTAGAGAATGAATGGAAATGCTGCAAAGATTGCGGCGAAAAAGGAGACCTTGAGGTAGGTAGTGAAACCCTCCGCGGGTCTAGTAAAAATGAGCGTGCTTCCTTCAGGTAGATTCTTTATTATTGGCAACATTAACAAGTCAAATACCTTTTCAGAGAAAGCATATGCGGGAATAAAGAATACGAGAATTGATAGAATTGACCACAGTATCCTCTTTCTTAGTTCGCCGAGGTGGTCAAGAAAACTCATTTTGGCTTCGTCATTCATAGACGAGCTAAATCTTAACTCAATTCGAATCTCTAAACAATTTAGAGGATTTTCTAATACTCGGTGTCGCTAATCCAGGCAAATTGACAAAACTCCTCACTAACTTATATTTTAATCCAGTTTGGATGATGCATGTTTTTTATCAGTGGAGGGAAGTTTGAAGATATTAATTACGGATGGTATTGCCGAGGAAGGGTTGAAGCTTTTTAAATCCCAACCCGGAATAGAAATCGATTCAAGGAAGGGTATTTCGCCGGACGAACTAAGGAATATTATTGGTAACTATGATTCGATAATAGTAAGAAGCGCAACAAATGTCACATCAGACATTATTGATGCTGCTGGAAGCAAGCTGCATTTAATTGGTCGTGCAGGCATAGGTGTGGATAATGTTGACGTAGCCAGCGCCACGAAAAAGGGCATTATAGTTATGAATACGCCCGAGGCGAATGCAATTACCACTGCCGAGCATACGATTGCCTTGATGCTGTCTATTGCACGCAGAGTGCCCCAGGCTCATATTTCAGTGAAATCGGGATTGTGGGAGAGAAGTAAATTTAAGGGGAGGGAGATTTTTGGGAAAACCCTCGGTTTAATTGGCCTTGGTAATATCGGAAGGCTAGTTGCTGAGAGAGCGATAGGACTAAAGATGAAGGTTGTAGCCTATGATCCCTTCCTATCGCCTGAAGCCAGTGCTAAGCTTGGGGTTGAACTTGTATCTTTTGATGAATTGATAGAAAACTCTGACATCATATCAGTCCATACTCCACTCACAAATGAAACGAAAAACCTCCTCTCAAAAGAAGCATTTGAGCGAATGAAAAGGGGGGTGATTTTAGTTAATTGTGCTCGCGGTGGAATTGTCAACGAGGATGATCTCTCGGATGCGATTAAATCGGGAATAGTTTCTGGAGCTGCATTAGACGTTTTCGCAAAGGAACCGCCTGACAAGGATAATCCCCTTTTGGCTCTTGACGGTGATTTGGTTTTAACTCCCCATCTTGGTGCTTCAACTGAAGAGGCACAAACTAAGGTTTCTGTTGCGATCGCGGAACAAATTATAGACTATCATTTGAATGGTGTTGTCAGAAACGCTGTGAATATGCCTTCGATAAGCTTGGAGCTTCTAAAGGTTATGAAGCCTTATATAACACTCGCGGAAAAGCTGGGGAGTCTTCAGGGACAGCTTTGCAAGGGAGCGGTCGAAGAAATTCGGATTCTGTATGACGGAGAAGCTTCAGGCTTTGATGTTGAGACACTTACAATTGCGGCCCTAAAGGGATTTCTTTCGCCAATGATGGATATTGTTGTAAGCTATGTTAATGCTCCGATTCTTGCCAAGGAGAGGGGAATTAAGGTAATTGAGTCAAAGTCCTCAAAGTCGCTGGATTTTAAGAGCTTGGTAACTATGAGAGTCAAGACAAACATGGGCGAGAATCAAGTTGCTGGAACTATCTTCGGTTTAGAAGAGCCAAGATTTGTGAAGATCAATGGGTTCCCAATCGACGTAATACCCCAAGGGTTCCTTTTAATCAGCGAGAACTATGATAAGCCGGGGTTTATAGGGGCAATGGGTACACTCCTAGGGAACAGAGGGGTCAATATTGGTCAGATGCATCTCGGTCGGGAAAGTATTGGGGGTAGGGCTATTTGTTTTATTAATATAGACTCGCCAGTTACCGACGAAGTAATAGAGGAAATACATAAACTGCCATATATAATTTCTGTAACACAGGTAAGTTTTTAGATGGTTAACCGACTTAGCCTCCCACAAGGGGTGAAGGATTTTACACCTCAAAAAGCAGAGGAAATAAGGAGAGTTGAAGAAGTCTTGATGGCGGAATTCGCCCGCTGGGGATACAGACGGGTGGTTACTCCTCTATTTGAATATCTTGAAGCAATCACGGTCGGCCTGGGGGATGAATTAAAGCAAAAAATAATGAAGTTTGTTGATCCATCAACCGGTGACGTTGTTGCTTTACGACCGGATATAACGCCCCAGGTAGGCAGGATCGTGGCAACACAATTAAAAGACCACCGAGAGCCTCTAAGGCTTTGTTACAATGGAAGGGTGGTCAGGTTTGAAGAAAAGGGGAGTGGCAAGGAAAGAGAAGTTTTTCAGGTTGGTTGCGAACTCATCGGGTCTTCTTCTCCTGAGTCCGATTCTGAAATAATAGCACTGGCAGTCAAATCTTTGACCAAGGCCGGGTCCAAAGAACTTGTGTTGGATATTGGTCACACTGGACTTTTGAGATACCTGCTTTCAAAGACTGGGAATCATCGAATGGTGATAGAGGAAGCGTTAAAGAAAAAAGATTATGAACAGCTTGTGAACGCAGTCAAACATGCGAAAACTTCCAAGGGAGTTAAAAAGGCCCTGCTTGCCCTGCCTGAGCTGTACGGCGGTAGGGATATACTCATAAGGGCTAAGGGTATTGGATTACTAAAAAAATATGTAAGTGAGCTAGAGAATGTTCTTTATGTGCTTGACGAGTTTGGCCTAGATTGTAAGGTGAATATTGATCTTGGTGAGTTAAGGGGTTTTAATTATTACACAGGTGTAACCTTTGAAGTTATTTCACCACATATTTCATCTGCCCTTCTCAGGGGTGGGAGGTATGACGATCTAATCGGCAGGTACGGTTTCGACACCCCTGCAACGGGATTTGCCATCGATATCGAATCGTTACTGAGTATTACAAAACCGCACCTGGAAGACAATCAGGTTCACTTTGTTATCATTCCTAAGAATCTGAGGCTTAGGCCTGAAGCGATACGTTTGGCCGAATGGCTAAGATCAAGTGGTTTTAAGGTAATACTTGATCTCAAAGCTGATGTGAGTTTAAAAAAGTTCAGGATGAAGGAGAATAAAAAATCAAATTCTTACGGAGTGATCTTCCTCGAAACGCCAAAAAGAATTAAGTTAGTTGAATCTAGAAGTGGTGTAAGTAGAGAGTTTTCAAATTTGGAAGAACTTCTCAAGGGAGGCATTTAGAAATTGCCGAACATAGTTTTAGTTGGTGCCCAATGGGGGGATGAGGGTAAGGGTAGGGTAGTTGATCTAATAGCAGATAAGGTTGACGTTGTTACAAGGTACCAAGGTGGGAGCAATGCCGGGCATACGATAGTGATCGACGGGGAAACCATTGTTCTGCACCATATTCCGTCTGGCATCCTTCGGGAGGGTAGGCTTTCAGTCATAGGGAACGGTGTTGTTGTTGATCCGGGTGTGCTTTTAGAAGAAATTGAGAGGCTAAGGTCAGCCGGATATGTAGTTCATGAGGGGAACCTGAAGCTAAGTGACCGGGCTCATGTGATCATGCCTTACCACAAGGAGATTGATCTTGCTCGGGAGGAGGCAACTGGGGGGACGAGAATCGGTACGACTGGCCGTGGAATCGGACCTGTCTATGAAGATAAAATTGCCCGGAGAGGCATAAGGATTTCGGATCTAATTGATAGGGGCACTCTTGAAAAAAGGCTCAGAAATTCACTTGAAGAAAGAAACCTTTATCTAACTAGGGTTCTGGATAGAAAACCGATAGACTTTGAATCGGTTTTTGCCGAATATTCAGAATATGGTGAAAGACTAAAACATTTTGTAACTGATACAATTAGGCTTTTGAATGATTTGATATCGCAGAGAAAGAGCATACTGTTTGAAGGAGCCCAGGGCGTTTTACTCGATGTAGATTTTGGCACATACCCGTACGTAACTTCTTCCAATTCGGGCTCAGGGGGGGCGTGCACTGGGACCGGTGTTGGCCCAACAAATATTGACCATGTTTTCGGGGTTGCCAAGGCTTATACGACAAGAGTGGGAGAAGGTCCGTTCCCGTCTGAGCTATCAGGAGAGCTCGGTTTAAAGCTAAGGGAAGGGGGCGGGGAATATGGGTCTACAACTGGGAGACCAAGGAGGTGTGGATGGTTTGATTCGGTAGCTGTCAAATATTCAGCAATGATAAACGGGATTTCCGGGCTTGCCTTGACAAAGCTTGACGTCCTCTCGAGTTTTGATGAAATAAAGGTATGTGTTCGTTATCAGTGTGATGGTGAGATGATAAGTGAATTTCCTTCCGATTCAGAGGTTCTTAAAAGGTGTACGCCTGTTTATGAAGAAATGGATGGCTGGAAAGAAGATTTGTCAGTTGCAAGAGAACCTTCTGATCTTCCAATTCAGGCAATGGCTTATATAAAAAAAATTGAGGAAACAACAGGAGTACCGGTCAACATCGTTTCAATAGGTGCTTCCAGAGAAAGAGTTGTGTATCTAAAAGAGCTATTCTCGTAGTGTAAGCCTATCTTAGTCAGTTAACGTATGTACCTATAAATTTTATATAATGTGGATGTCCTTCCCACTTCTATACTATTGGCATCGATCTCATTGATGTATTTACGATATTCTGTAATCTGCTCCCTTCTATACACTCCGATTACTTTTACTTGGTCACCATCAATCAAAGGGTAATTCCCTTCTGCGAATACATTGACATAATTCCCGTCAGAGTCTGCAATTTTGAAGCTCGTATATGGGATTTCTTTTTCATCTTCAACAAGCAGATCATAATTTAAATCCCAGACCATACCTTCGACCGATACCCCCGCACTGTCATAACCTATTGGCGCTATTAATATTTCCCGTATTGATGTATGCTTATAGGGGACGGCCGTGTTCGGATCTTGCCATTGCTTATTACAAGAAATCAGGACTGCTGGAATAAATATGAATAGGAAAAAATTAGATATTCTGGTCATAACTAGCTTCCAAATTTGAAATTATACAATATGTTTGAAATTTTTGACAAGCCATTCGCAAAATTCAAACTTTTTCATACGCCTCTATGATTCGCTTTACTAGGGGGTGCCTTATGACATCCCTTTTGGTGAAGTAAACAAAAGATATCTCGTCTATACCCTTGAGAAGCTGTTCGACTTCAAGGAGTCCGGATTTATCGTTTTGACCAAGGTCAACCTGGGTTGTATCTCCGGTGATTACAGCCTTCGAACTAAAACCCAGCCGTGTTAAAAACATTTTCATCTGCAGAGAAGTTGTATTTTGCGCCTCATCCAGAATCACAAATGCGTCGTTTAGGGTCCTCCCCCTCATAAAGGCCAATGGTGCAATTTCAATTGCTCCCTTTTCGATTAGTCTTGAGGACTTTTCGATATCCATCATGTCAAAAAGTGCATCGAATAGCGGCCTAAGGTAAGGGTCGACCTTTTGACTGAGATCTCCGGGTAAGAACCCTAATTTTTCCCCTGCCTCAACCGCTGGTCTGGTCAGTATTATCCTGCTTACCTCACGATTTAAGAAGGCTGAAACAGCCATAGCCATAGCGAGATAGGTTTTACCCGTTCCCGCAGGACCGATACCAAAAACAATATCATTTTTACGAATGGCTTCTATATATATCTTCTGGGTTATGCTTTTGGGCGCAATTATTCTTTTCCTTGTTGATATACAGACGGTATCCAAGAAGATTTCTTCGAGTGAAACCTTATCTTCAATGACTATCCTGGCAGCAGGTTCAATGTCTCCTAGTTCGAGTTTATACCCCTTTGTGATGATATTATAAATTTCATTGAGGAACTTTGTTGAAGCCTCCACTCCCTTACCTGCGCCTTTAATGGTAATTTTCCCGCCCCTTGAGTAAATGCTAACTCCAAATATATTCTCAATTTCTTTTAGGTTTTCGTTATGTTCACCGTAGAGCTCCATTATAGCGCCATTGTCTTCGAAGACTATCTCGCTCGTGATTTCATCTAATTCTTTTAAGGTATCTTGCATATTGAGTAAATTGGTCCTCCCAATTAAGTTATTTGAATTAATCTATTGTAACACCGAGGAATTAAGATTATTTTCTTTGTTTGGGAATAGTTTGAGGTAAGGGTTGATTTTGTTATCGTTACTTGTGAAGATATTAGAATAGTTACCAGAATTTCTAGCCAGTGTTTTATCCCTGTCTTTGACTCCGAAGTCTAGCTTTTAATGTTTTACAATTAATAACCTCTAAATTATAACAGAAATGAAACAAAAACCCAAGTATATGTTTTACTTAATATACGAGCACGAATGAATATTTCAGGTTTTAGAATTAAAAGACCCTATCATGGATAAATGAGTGGTGAATATAGACGCGATTCGCTAAATTGATATTTTTATGATGAACTTCTCATTTCTTGCCCAATAAAATCAAGGGTTCCATGGTTCGTAGCTTATCTGATGAATCCCTTCTAGCGAAAGAGCTACAGATCTGGATAGCTTCTCGGCATATTCGGTTATCCATTCCGGAGGAGCCGCACTATAAAAATAACTAAGGGTCATCCATTCACCCCCACTAATTATTCCACCATCAATAACATCGGCCATGAATGTTGTCATATCACCACCGTCCATTGCATTAATTACCTTACAGTCGGCAAAAGAGTGGGCATCGTGAAGAATAGGGCTTCCGGACATTCCCAAGCTAAATGTGACTTCTTTTAGCTTTTTTCTTTCTCTACCGGTGTAAAATCCGAAGTTCCTTACCAAACCGATCTGATCTTTTCTTAATAGATGAACTGCGAGTGATTTACTGTTTATGATGAATTCGTGTGTGTAATTACCCTTCCAGATTCCTACTATTAACCTGGGTATGGTGTGAACGATAGACGCTGTGATGACTGTAACTGCAATTTGGGCATTCACTTTGCCTTGCCAGGAGCTTGTAATTGCGACAACAGGTGCTAAGGTCCAAAAGGCGCCCGCTACAGAACTTCCTTCTTCTTTGCTCATCCCTAACTCCTTTTTATGCTTGAATAAAGGTCTTAAATCATTAGCGAAATATGAAGAGCAATCGCCGCACGATTTGCCCCTGTATGTTTAGAATATTTGTTTTCAATAATAACACATCGACCACTTTTTTGATAATATTTCTATGATAAATTAATGAATTAAGAGTATTATGGATTAAAAACGGCAATTCCATAACCCATACAATGATTATTTCTTTAAAAAATCTCTTGACTTACATCACAAAATAATGTAAAAATCACATGTATAACAAAATGATAAAATGCTATTAAAGAGATAGGATGAGATTATGCTCGGAGGTCGATTGATGAAAGAAAAGGTTTTTTCTCTAGTTGTTTTAATGATTTTTGCCCTGTCTATTTACTCGACTGGTTGTGCGAATAGCAATAAGGAGCTTGAAGATGCTGAGGCCGCACTAGAAGCAGCGAGACAGGCGGGTGCTCCAGAGCTTGCGCCGGCTGAGTACGAAGCCGCACAAGAGCTCATCAATAGAGCGAAAGAAATGATGGCGGCTGGTAGGCATAAAGAAGCACGTGACCTATTAGTGGACGCTAGATACAAAGCGATTGAAGCGAAGGGGAAGGCAGAAAGTGCCGCTGCCAGAGGAGGCATGAGCGGTGCCGAATCACAGGCGTTGGAAGAGGAGCTTTCAATGCTCAAGGGTGCTGGTGGATCGAGTATGGGAATGATGGATGTTTTCTTTGATTATGATAGGTCAGATATCAGATCCGATGCGAGGCCGACACTTCAGACCAATGCGAGTATAATTAATAGCAATTCTGGTAGGTTAAGGGTTGTTGTGATTGAAGGATATTGCGACATTCGTGGTACGGAAGAATATAACCTGGCTTTGGGACAAAGAAGGGCTGATTCTACCAAGTCCTTTCTCGTAGGAATTGGTGTTTCCCCGTCTTCTCTTGAGACTATAAGTAAAGGCGAAACTGAACAGTGGGCACCGGGGGCTACGGAATATGATTATCAGCAAAACAGAAGAGCGCATTTTGTCCCGGTGTTGATGTCCCCACAGGCTTCAAGGTAATATTAATTTTAATGAGATATAGGTATATTTTTTTCGCGTTACCCGGCTTTATCATGTTATTTGGGTGTGTCGCTACGCAGGATGACGTTAGGGGGGTTTATATTAGGCAGAATAGGCTAGAAGCTAAAACGGAGAAGTTGTCGCAGGAGATTGAAGCGATTAAAAGACAATCGTTAGCTTCAAACAGCGGTGAGATGATGGATGAATTAGTGGCTTTAGAAAAAAAGGTAAATAATATGGAAAGAGCAAACTCAGCTCTTAAGAAAAGGGTCGATGAATTGAGTAGTGTACAATCTTCCAGTTCTCAGTTCGAAAACATGATAACGGGGGGAAGTACCGGTTCAACTCAGGCGAGTGCTCCGTTGTTTTCTGCTGGATACAAAGATCTTAGCGAGGGAAACTACAATAAGGCAAGGGAACAATTCAATCTGTTTCTGGACCAAAATCCAACTTCACCAGAGGCGTCGGACGCTATCTACTGGATCGCTGAGTCATATTACCGAGAGGGTAAATTTGAACAGGCTATACTGGATTTCCAGCGATTTATTGATACCTATCCAAAAGACTCAAGGGTTCCTTTATCATATTTAAAACAAGGGCTCGCGTTGATTAATATAGGGAGAAAGGAAGAGGCCAAGCTTTTTCTTCAGACCCTGATCGATAAATACCCAAAGTCGGATGAAGCTAAGATCGCAAAAGAGAAATTAGATGAACTTGCGGTTTAGATTTATTAGTATTATTATAGGTTACTGATTTTGTAAATAAATACTCTTAAAGGAGGTGCAGTAAAATGAAAAGGGATAAGCAGATTATTTTGCTAGGTTTTCCCTTGCTAATTGTTGCATTGCTTTATTTAGTGAGCTGTGCAACTCCCCCCCCAACAAAGGAGCTTGCCGATGCTGAGTCAGCGTTTGCAGACGCTAAAGCTCAATGTGACGCTTGCAAAACGGACTGGTGTAAAAATGTGGGGCAGCCGGATGCGCAGTATTGCGGATATCCGTGTGGAGATGAGGAACTTGCGGCCGCAGAGAGTGCGCTTGCTAAAGGAAGAGCCCTTGCGAGTGAGTTTTGTAGCGAACTAGAGGCTAGAAGGATGCTCATTGATGCTAAAGCAAAGGCGGATGAAGCTAAGTTTAAGTGTACGACAGTAGCACCGCCGCCACCCCCGCCGCCACCTGCGCCTGAATTGAAGGATATTTTCTTTGATTTTGATAAGTACAATATTCGACCTGACGCAGCCGCAGTTCTCGAAGAGGACGCTCAACTACTTCGAGACAGCATGAATATGACGGTTATGATCGAGGGTTACGCTGATATAAGGGGTACTCCCGCATATAACCTGAGGCTTGCTCAGAGGAGAGCTGATTCAACCAAGGCTTATCTTGTCCAGCTAGGAATTGATCCAATGAGGATACAGACTTCAAGTGGTGGTGAAACAGAGAAGTTTGGGGCTGGTACAACTGAAGAGGCCTATCAGCTAAACAGAAGGGCACACTTTGTTCCCATGCAGCCTCAAGCGAAAGTAGGGGCCAGGATTTACTTTAAATATAATTAAGGTGAAAGTAGTCCTGCTTTTGTAGAAAATCAGGCTCTATTTTTTTACATGTTTAGGGCCAATAAATAGCAAGATGAGGTGGGGGGAAAGGAGAGAAGAAATCTTCTTCCCCCCCCTTTGCTTATTTTGGGTTCTTGAGGGATGGTTTTGTAAGCCATTTGGAGTTTCCCACTTATTTATACAGGCTTTTTCTATAATTGTCCTTCCACCGTAATCTGTCAATGAGATTGAAAACTAGTAAATCAACCAGATTGCAAAAACTAGCGGAGCGTTTGATGCCGGGCGGCGTGAATAGCCCGGTTCGTTCCTACAGAGCTGTGGGTGGCAGTCCGATATTTATATCAAGGGGAAAAGGCGCATATGTATATGATGAGGATGGAAATAAGTATATAGATTATATCGCTTCTTGGGGACCTCTAATTCTGGGACATGCCCACCCAGATGTTGTAAGAGCGATAAAAAAGGCCGCTGAAAATGGGACAAGTTTTGGAGCCTCGTGTGAAAGGGAAATAGAGCTTTCAGAACTTATTGTAAAAGCATTCCCCTCGATTGAAATGGTCCGTATGACAAATTCGGGCACTGAAGCTACAATGAGTGCCGTTAGGGTGGCAAGGGCATTTACCGGCCGCGATTTAATTGTGAAGTTTGAAGGATGCTACCATGGCCACGCAGATTACCTTCTGGTGAAAGCCGGATCAGGTGCAACTACATTTGGAACTCCTTCCAGCCCTGGAGTGCCAAAAGGGTTTACTTTAAATACGCTTCTGGCTAGGTTCAATGATATTGAGTCGGTACGAAATCTTTTTAGAAAGCATAAAGATAAAATAGCTGCAATAATAATCGAACCTGTAGCGGCGAATATGGGAGTTGTAACACCTGTCGAGGGGTTTTTGGAGTCTTTAAGAAGGATTACAGAGGATAACGGTGCATTGCTTATATTTGATGAGGTCATTAGTGGATTCAGGTTGGGTCTTGGAGGGGCTCAAAAGACTTACGGCGTAACGCCGGATCTAACGTGCCTGGGTAAAATAATTGGAGGTGGTCTCCCTGTAGGTGCCTATGGTGGGAAGAGAGAAATAATGAAGTTGGTTGCTCCGATTGGTCCTGTTTACCAGGCAGGAACATTGTCGGGAAATCCGCTTGCAATGGCGGCAGGAATGTCGACTATAAATGGTCTTCGAAAAAAGGGGACCTATAAGAAACTGAATGAAATGACTCAACAACTTGTCAAAGGTATGGATAAGATCTTAAAGAAACACAGTATAAATGCCAGGATAAATTCAATAGGTTCCATGTTCACTATCTTTTTCACAGACTCCGATGTTGTTGATTATGAGACCGCTTTAAAGTCCGATACAAAAATTTATGCTAGGTTCTTTAAAAGCCTATTAAAGGCTGGTATTATGTTTCCGCCTTCTCAGTTTGAAGCCGTGTTTGTATCGCTCGCTCATAAAGAATCGGATATTGATATGACTCTAAAGGCGTTTTCAAGAGTGGCGAAATCGTTTTAATAGCGGGAGGAAATTTAAAGGTTAAAGAAAAAAAGAACCTATTGTGGTTACAATACTTTGCCATAGGCGTTGAATTAGCTTTTTCAGTTGTGGCCGGGCTTATTTTAGGTCACTATGTCGATAAATGGATAGGTGCTAAAACCCCATGGTTTACGATTATTGGTCTCATAGCTGGTATGATTTCGGGGTTTGCACTCCTGATTAGGATGGCCAAAAAAATAAAATGACATCAACAGCGATGAACATAAACAAGAACTTAACTCTTGGGAGAGTTGAGAAGAGCGGAATAGTTGTTACTGGAATTCTTGTTCTGGTAAATTTGATTCTTGGATCCCAGGCGCTGGCAATAGGGGTGGCTGTTGGTGGTTTGTTGGTAATAGCAAATTTTTTGGCAATCAGGTTGCTGGTTGGTGCTCTTATCGGTAAGGCCTACACAAAGGGGTACAGCATTTTTATTCTGCTCGTCAAGATGCTGGTGCTTGTTGCTATGGTTGTCATTTTCTTTCTGTTTACAAAACTCAATATCTATGGCTTTTTTATTGGGGTTTCAGGCGTAGTTATAGTAATTATTGGAGAAAGCCTCAGAGGAAACAAGGATGGAGCATTATAGCTGGTTTACATTACTTGGATTGGGGCAGTATGATCCGGTTTTTGGCGCGATACTGGTAGTACTTTTTCTGATCTTCGCCGGATTGAAGATAAAGAAGAGTCTATCCGACAAAGATTCGATTCTTCCGGATGAGAAGTTCTCTATAAGAAATATTTTTGAGATCTTGAGTATAGATTTTCTGCTTGATTTATTGACAGGTATATTTGGATCTCGTCATCATGCGAAGATGTATTTCCCGTTGTTGGCCACAACGTTCTTCTTCATTCTCTTTGCTAACCTTCTTGGATTGATCCCTGGATTTCTTGCACCAACTGGCAATTATAATACACCGGTTGCATGTGCCCTGGTTATTTTCGTCATGTATAACTTTTATGGATTTAAGGAGAATGGTATTGGTTATCTAAAGCATTTTATGGGTCCCATGATTTATCTTGCGCCTTTGATGATCATTATAGAGGTTATCAGTCATCTTGTTCGGCCCTTGTCGCTATCATTAAGGCTATTCTGGAATATGACGGGTGATCATCTGGTCTTGGGGATATTCACGAATCTTACACATCTTGTGATCCCTGCGATATTTATCGCGCTCGGGATTTTTATATCTTTTCTTCAGGCCTTTATCTTTACCATTCTTTCGGCTATTTATATAGCGCTTTCTATATCACATGAACATTCGGAGATATAATAATAAAAATTCAGTTTTTAAGTTCAATAACCATTAACTCGAAGGAGGTGTTCAGATGAAAAAGGTTCTGGCATTTGCCACTGTTGTAGGGCTCGCTGTTTTAGCGGTCTTGGTTCCAGATGTTATGGCCCAGGAAGCCGCTGAGGCCGGTGGACAGCTGGGAGAGCTCGCCAAGCTAGGCCTTGCTATCGGAAGCGGTCTTGGAATTGGTATTGCCGCAGGAATAGGTGGGATCGGTCAGGGGAGGGCTACAGCAGCTGCCTTAAGCGGAATTGCAAGAAATCCCGGAGCAGCTTCAAAAATACAGACACCTATGATCATAGGTCTTGCTCTGATAGAGTCTCTAGTGATATATGCCCTGGCAATCACCTTTTTGCTTCAGTCCAAAATCTAGTAATAAATGCAAGCGATCAAAGTGAGAGAGTAAAGAAATCTTTATTCTCTCACTTGGCGTTTATTGATTTCATTCCTTTAACAACAGCTTGGATTCGCCAATGTCCTATCATAATTTGAGATTCTGTTGATGAAACATAAATTATTAATTGCGTTCTCAATCCTGTTCCTCCTTGGCTGTAATTCAATGAGTGAATTACTGAAGGCTCCTGGCTTACCTGGTCCAAGCAGGGAATCACCTGCAGAATCCGCCGATCTGTACTATAAGCTACTGATGTGGAAATACTACGACAAGGCAGTGGCTTTGGTTAACCAGGAGGAGAGGAGTCAGTTTGAAGACTTCGTACAGCGGAATAAAGATAACCTAAATATAACGGATTATCAGGTTAAAAAGGTCCTTCTGGACGAGGAGGGGCAAGAAGGAACGATTGAGGTTTTAATTACGTTTTATAAGTACCCTTCGGTTTCTGAAAAGACATTGATAGTTGATGACAGTTGGATCTTGGTCGGTAAGGCATGGTATATATCTCCTGATTTTGACCAAGACATTTATAAGTAATTATAGTTTAGGAAAACTCAAAATAATCATTCATCCATTTCTTTGGGAAATCGGATAAAGTTTTCTAAGGGAAATCTTTTTTGAATAAAACTCTTAGCCTCTTCCTTGTTATTCACAATACCTTCAAGCTGTGCCTCCTCTAATGAGTCGAGTATCTTTGAGTACAGCGGGCCTCTCGGATATCCCATATCGATGAGGTCGTATCCATTAATGAGCGGTGTCGGTTTCAGCTCCTCTTTTTTATAATCTTTCAGTTTATTAACTATTAAATCGTATGCCTCTGTTGATCCGTGGCTAGCGAGGCAATCCGCTAAGTGAAGTTTAAGATGATCGTTGAACTTTGACATGCCGAGGAATCTTTTTATAGTGGCCTCCCTCATCTTAAAAACATCTTTGAATTTTAGATGCTCCTTAACTAGGGATGTTATAATTTCGATTTGCTTCTTGGAAAACTTTAGATCCTTGCAGATGTTCTTTGCTATCCTAGCGCCAACTCGATCATGGCCGTTAAACCTAATTCTATCGCTAACAGTGTATGTATCAGGTTTTCCAACGTCGTGGAGAAGAGCGCCCATGGCTAACTCGGCGGAGTTTTTCCCTCCAGCGATTTCGTAAAGCTTGTCGAGTATCATACAGGTATGGATAAAGACATCGCCTTCTGGATGAAATTCTGGTGGCTGAGGCACACCGTTCATTTTCTCAACCTCGGGAAGAATATATCTCAAAAGTCTGGATTCCCTAAGGAGTCTAAGGCCGTTGCCGGGGTGATTTTGAATTATTATCTTTATAATCTCATCTCTTATTCGCTCTTTACTCACCTGGGTTATAAGCGGAGCCAATGATTTAATTGAAAGAAATGTATTTTCTTCAATTTCAAAGTCTAGGCCTGCGCCAAAGCGAACTGCTCTAAGCATTCGAAGTTTATCTTCTTTAAATCTATCATCAGGGTTTCCGATTGTCTTTACTGTCCTTCTTTTTATATCATCTAAGCCGCCTATAAGATCAATTACCTTTTCTTCAAAGGGTTCGTAAAGCATCCCATTGATCGTAAAGTCCCTTCTCATCACGTCCTCTTTTTCATCTGTGCTATAGACTACGCGGTCGGGGTGTCTCCCGTCTGTATATTTTTCCTCTTTTCTGAACGAAGCAACCTCAAATCTTTTATTCCCTTCAAGCACCAGAACAACACCAAAACTAACACCAACCGGTACGGTGGTGGGGAAAAGTTTCGTAACATCCCCGGGAGTCGCACTGGTGGCAATATCGTATTCTTGCGGAGGAATACCCATGGCGATATCCCTTACGCACCCTCCTACTAAGAATGCCTTAAAGCCGGTGCTTTTTAACTGTCCAACTATACCTTTTGCTATTTGGAAGTGATCATCGTGAATGGGGCTTAGTTTATTTTGCATGGTTTTAATTATATAGTTCTTATGTATATTGTAATACTTTACCTGACGTAACTACTCTTAACTAAGTTGGCGAAATATGACTGAATCTGAAACAACGATTCCCAAGCTCATCGACAATCGAATCAGCAAATATAGCGGAAAGTTATTGTTACAGAGGAAGGATGGTTGGAGCTGGAAGCAGATCACCTGGCTTGATTTCGATAGAGATGTAAAAAGTGTCGCCTGTTTTCTATTGGATTTGGATTTCAATCACGGTGATGCGGTTCTAATCATTTCAGGGAATAGGATAGAATCGCTTGTCACTGAATTTGCAGTTTATCATCTCGGCGGAGTAATGATCCCCATCGTTAGAAATGGGGCTGCGGAAAGAATTCCTGAAATTGCTAAGGATTATGACGTTAAGTTCATTTTCGTTGAAGATGCCAGTGGTTTAAACAATGTCTTAGCTGTATCCGAGAGAATGTCGAATTTGAAGAAGATAGTAGTATTTTCTGGAGCTGAGGGGGGAAATGATGGCAGGGTTATTCAATTTAAGAGTCTTATTAAATTTGGGATGCTAAAGAGAAAACAGCTTGAAGATGATTTAAGAAAGATTGCAAGCAATGTGCTATCAAAAAGTGTAGCCTGCGTATTTTACAAACACGGCTCGCAAGCGGCCGGTGGAAAGAGGGAAATTACTCATCAAGGTATCATTGAGTCTCTGAAGTGTGCTTCGGAAAGACTTTTTAATCTTAACGAGGAAGAACAAACGTACTCTTATCTACCCTCGGTCAGTCCATATGAAAAGCTAATAAACTATCTTGCCATTTATATCGGATTCAGAATGGTTGTGGCAGAGACGAGGGAAGCTTTCTTTGAAGACATACTTGAAGTGAAACCAACTATAATTTATGAAACGCAGCGCGGACTTGAGGAGATACTCTCAAAACATTTAGAAAAGAACAGAAGTGGCGATCCTCGTCTATTGAGGGACGAACTCGGCGGGAGGGCTAATCACATCATAACTGATTCGATCCCACGCGATGAGATAAAAGAACTGATTCGAACCGCCGGGATAAGTTTGATCGAATTGCCAGAGATAAACAATTTAATTTGACGAGTTCGTTTTTTTGGTTCTAGACCCAATACCATCCCACTTTAACATCTTAGACTATTTCTGTAGGACGTTCTTATCCAAGACTGTGGGATGCTGATAAGTCATTGATTTCTCACAGAAAGCCTGCTAATCATTAAATTGTTAGAGATTTAAGATCCAAAAAATAAAACCGCCCGGTGAACCTTTTTATTAGGAGGAACTGTATTGGAACAAACTAGGAGTTCACAGAAGCACATAGGCGCCTGGCCCGCATTTCTCCTGTCTTGGGTTGGAGGAAGCGTGGATGCGATCGGTTTTCTTGTATTGTTTCATATGTTCGTAGCTCATATGAGCGGAAACAGCGCGGCATTGGGCGCTTATGTAGGTCAGGGTAATTGGAATTTAGCATTCCACCATTTTTTTCCTATCCCGGTATTTGTCATTGGCATAGCCGCGGGCAGGATTCTAAGTGAGACGTGTATAAGACGGGGCTTAAAGTCGAGCTATTCTCTTGTGCTGGGAATAGAGGCTTTTCTTCTTTTTTTATTTATGTCATTCGGCATGCGGTCAACAGGTCATGGATATATAGAAACCGACACAGCGTGGAAATTTTACTTGCTGGCTTCATTGCCTCTATTGTCAATGGGACTCCAGAACGCGACAATCCGTCGAATCGGGAGCTACGGTCTTCACACAACTTATGTTACAGGCGTTTTAAACAGCTTTGCCGAGGAGGGGGTGAGGTTTCTTTACTGGCTTCGTGATCATACGAAAGGGAGATCTATTGGTCGGATGTCTAAGGTTCTGCGCGTATCTATAAGTCAGGACTCTTTTCGATATTCTTTTCTATCAGGTTGTATGTGGTCTGCTTATATTATCGGAGCCAGTATGGGTAGCTTAGCAAAATACTGGTGGAACCTGGGTTCGTTACTTCTCCCCGTCGGAGCTCTTATCTTCCTTATAATTGTCGACATCATGAATCCTTTTCACCCACACCCACGGGTTGAGATTAAAACACTCTATTGATCTTCTTGAAAAGGATCTTTGGCGATCAGGTATTAATTAAAGTTAAGATACTTTATAGCGGAAATGAAGATATAAATAGCAAATATAATTAGTATAAACCTTCTAGCTATAGCCCAAACGGTGCTCACCTTTCTCGTTATTCTATCTCCACAGTTAGGGCAAGTATCAGTCTTTATGCTGATTTCGTATCCACATTCATCGCATTTTGTAATAGTCATTCTGCCAGTGTTACTTTGTCCCAAAATATTCTAGCCTAATTAAGACTTCACTCTTTTTAGGGCTGGTTCCACTAAATTCGGATGAAACTTGCTTACTTCTGTTGCAAGCAGACCTATGACATTTTTGATGTCCCATTGGGCTCCCTCTGACATCCTGAGGTTTATTAAATGATAGAGCTCCCATAGATCGAAATTGCCTAATACGCGCCTGTTATGAGCATTTGTTACTACATAGCTTGCCACTTGTGCAAGGTCCTCATTCATTAATTTTTCAAACAGAGCTTCACTCCTGCTTGTTGCTTCCTCAAGAAGCCCGCTTGATCCAGACTCTTCGATATTTGGTGGAATTGTGATTCCATTTGAAACACTCGGATCCTTATAGAACCAGTTTACTCTCCTGTGTCTGAGGAGCTGGTGCCAACAAGCCTCGCTTATCGTGAACTCTGCTTCATAATTTATCAGTCTAAAAGCATTTATTGGATTATCGAACTTTCCGAGGTTTTCAATTGCCTCTCTGAGAATAAGCAAGTTGTTCTGAAGATGATTCGGCTTCGTTGATATTACAATGTCCTCGTATCTGAGGTCTGAATGCTCAAATAGAATTGCATTTATCATCTTCGTAATCGCACTTTCTTCGGCATTAGGCATGTCTTTCCCGGTCCAATCCAGCAGCTTTACTCCAGGTGCATGTCTTTTATTGCTGTGGACTAAGCTAATATAGGAACTAGCAATATGGTCTAGTTGTTGGTTGGTTTCGCTGATGTATTTATTTTCGTCGGCATATTTTACAAGCGTAGGGACGGAGAATCTCACCTCTTCCTTTATTTCCTTAGCTCTTCTTCTCGCCTCAGGGTATTTATTCGATAACAGCTTAGTGAGAGTATCTTCGATTGCGCGCGCATTTGCTGTCATACCCAAATTTGTCAGGGTTGCAAGAGTCAGTGCATATCTTGCGTCCTCGAAGGCTATTTTTTCAATTGCTCTAAGATGGGCTTTTTCTTCCTTGCCTTGCGGGACTGGGGAACTCATCTTTAGAAACTCAAAAAGATTATCATTAATCTTCGTATAAGTATCATAGAGTTCGTTATTTAGTTCGATATATTCGTTGAGAAGCGAGGGAACTTTATTTATTTCTTCCGGTACGTAAAAATCCCCTTTTTCTGGTTTCTGGTATCTCTGAGAGTATTCTGTGAAGGACAGATACTCGTTCGAAAGTTCAAGCAGTGAAGAGAAGAGACGTGAGACCCTTTCAATTCCGATGTGAACCGCGGCGTGCTCAGCCACCGAGGCGTGGCCGTAGTTAAGAACCCACTTTTCATGGAACTCGCTAGCTCTCTCCCGGCCGAGTTGCTCTTCCTGAATCACGGTCATGATGTTGTCTCTGAAGCTCTTTGGACTCCTGCTAACGTAGGCAAAAATTACGGCTATCACCTCTTCGGGGATATTACCTACCGTGTATATGTCCCTATCGAGGTTTGATACGTATTGTTTTATTTCGTCGCCGATTGGTCTACTTTTCTCAGCCATAGTTGTCTTAGAAGATCCAATTGAATTAAATGTACATATGCCAGGAAACTAATCAAGAATATAGGACATCAGATCTCTTCACAACTTATGGGATACCTAAGCTAGTGCTATACCTTTTTTTAATTTAGCAACCAGGAATGGAAGAACCTGGCTGGGTTTTCCATAGATAACTGCATCTGCAAAATCATCCCAAGGGCTCTGCCTCTCGCTTATGATCACAACCTTTGCACCACCCTCGGAAGCAACTGTAGGAAGTGATGAAATTGGTGAAACGTCTAGAGATGCTCCTACGACTAAAAGGAGATCACAATTCCTCAGCCTCATCCAGGCCTCTCTAACTTCCCAATGGGGGAGTGGCTGACCAGGAAATGAAATCGGTGGCTTTAAAGTGTCTTTACCGCATTGCTCGCACTCGGGTATATCTTTTCCTTTGTCGAGAACATTTTGAATCCATTCCAATGGGTAGTCCTTTCCACAACTGGTGCATGTAATCCATAATATGGTACTATGAAGCTCAATGACTACCGAACTGCCGGCTTTATGATGTAGTCCGTCTGTAGTCTGGGTGAAAATACAATCGAGGTTCCCTAACATTTCGAGCTCCGCCAATGCCTCGTGCGCAGGATTCGGTTTCGCCTTTGAGAGCATAGGGTAGATCTCCCCAATCTTCTTCCAGTATTGAGCCCTTACATCTCTATTTTCGCGAAATTCTCTTATATGAGGATTTAGCCTAGGATCCGAAAAATCTGGCAACCCCGATTCGATTGAGAGTTCGGCCCCTGTAAGAGCAATGATTTTTTTTGATTCCTTTAGCCAGTTGGTTACCGTGTCAATTACGTCTACGTCTTTTTCCATCCGTTATCGATTATACAATTTAGAGATCAAATCTTCAAATGGTTGATGGATTGCTTATCAAATTTTGTCATTACTGGTGAAAGAACGTATAATCTCAGTTGAGTTCGATTGTGTCGGTTAGCCAATTTTTGGTAATGTGCGAATTTTATCTTTAATTAGTGAATTCCCTGTAGCTTGCTACAGGGTTTCCCATCGCCTGTCATTGCTGTAGATGTTACATAATTCGGGGACAGTATCTTAGATCTTAAATGGGCATTCAAAAAATTCCCAAAATCAATTCCGGAAGCGTTAAAAAAAGTGACAATCATTACGGTCATCTCGAAGGAACAAAGTGACTGAGAGAACTTTATTTATAAAAAAAGATAGATATCTCGCCTTCGCTCGATATGACACGGCTTTGTAAGTCCTTCTCCTGAGCGATGTCGAAGGGTTGTTTCTTTGTATCAAGACAAAGAAAATAAAAGATTAAAGAATGGATCCCCGATAAAAGCATTCGAGGATGACGGTTGAGCAAATTCCCAGGAAATATATTATTTGTAGGATTTTGTCCATGAAATATCTAACATCTACACCAATGACATCTGAGACTTCTGGTTTCTATTATGATACTCTGCAACTTGCTGCAGGGTTTTTCATTCCTATGAATTGGGAAGAACGAGTAAAGTCAGGATCTTATAGGCTGTTCGTTAGGAAGGCGCGAAAACTGAATAAGCAAATCTGGTAAAATAGTCGCATAATTTCAAGGAAGCTTTTTATAATTAGCTCCAATGGAACCCAAACCAAAAGAGATATCCGAATTCAGCGATACCACATTACTGATTGTCTGGAATGATGGGCACGAGAGTTTATATCTCTACGAAGATCTCAGAAATGCTTGTCCCTGCGCCTCTTGCAGTGGATCGGGCAAGTCAGGAGGGAAGGGTAGATCCTCGTTTAGGAAGACGATCCCGATCGGAGTGGGGTCAACAAGTATAAGGCCAGATGAAATTGAGGATATAGGTCTCTACGCCATCAGATTTAAATGGAACGACCGACACGAAACCGGAATATATACGTTCGAGTTTCTCAGAGAGCTGTGTACCTGCGATGAGTGCAAGCCCGTGGCTTGAGTAGAAGTTTACTGAATCTCAAATACTATATTGACTGATGCATTAACGGTAAGTTCGCCCGGTTCGATTTGTGTTGGCGGAGGTGCGGCACCGGCTTCTCTGGCAGTTAAAGCAAACTCCCTATAGACCGGTATGGGAATTTCGTAAGACGGGGAGATCTGGATAATTTTAACTATTGTTACACCGGCGGCTTTGGCTACAATGTCTGCCGTCTCCCTTGCATCCTGTACCGCCTTTACCAGAGCCTGCCTTCTGTACTCGTCTTTTTTGTCTGTGTCAAAGCTAAGGCTATCGATTCGGTTCGCTCCGGCCTGGGTTGCAGAATCGATTGACTTGCCGATAACTTCAAGATTCTTCGATTCGACGATAATGCTGTTGGACACCCGGTAACCTGACAGCTCTGATTTTCTCGTTTTTTCGTCATATGTGTAGATGGGCGAAAGGTTATAGCCTGTTGTAGAAATTTTATCATTTTTTCCTGTCTGAGATTTCAGTTTTTCCATAACCTTATTCATTTTTTCCGCGTTTTCCTTTACCGCAGTTGAGGCATTTAGATTTGTCGTATCGACTGAAATTGTGAGGTTAGCTTTATCGGGCTTTGCGGTAACTGCGCCTTTTCCATTTACTTGGAGCGTATTTTTCTCGTTATTTACAGTTTGCGAAAATGCGACGCTGCTTATTAGTAAGCTAAGTACAAGGCACAATAGAACAAGATATGATTTCTTTGACATCTTAATTCCCTCCGATTTGGCGATAGTTTTGTAGATTTTGATTGGAATGCTGAAGTTTTCTTCTACATATATTTACTTTAATTGTAGCGGAATTCTGCGGGTTTCCAACTTCTTTCGATTTATAGACGATTTTTCTTTAATGACTAGGTGTAGTGATTGGCTAATTATTTTAGATTTAATAGTTCGTTGATTTTCGTTTTTTCATCTTTAGGGATTTTCCAGCCTGCTCCGCCGACGTTTTGTTCTAGTTGGGAAGGCCTCTTTGCACCAACGATTGCTGAAGTGACTTCTGGATTGGATAAAACCCATGCTATCGACAACTGTCCGACTGTCTTTCCAAGCTCTTGTGCTATCTTTTTAAGTTTTTCTACGATTCCGAGATTTCTTTTAAAATGGCTTCCGTGAAAGATGTCGATATGCGCCTGCCAGTCACCCGGGTCGGGGAATAGCCTTCCCGATCGCCAATCGGTATCGGGGAACTTTGTTTCTTTTGTGAATTTCCCTGTTAAAAGTCCATAGGCAAGTGGACCGTAGGTTACGATACCTATTCCGTTCCCCTTACAGAACGAAAAGTCCTTTTCAATATCCCTCATAAACATATTATACGGTGGCTGGAGGGAGTTTATTTGTCTGACTTTCAGGCATTCCTTCATCTGTTTTCTTGTAAAGTTTGAAACCCCTACGTAGCGTACCTTGCCCGATTTAACCAAATCATCCATTACCTTCATTGTTACTTCGAATGTTGTGTTTGGGTCGGGCCAGTGAATTTGATAAAGATCTATGTAGTCGGTTTTAAGTCTCTTCAGGCTCGCGTCCACTGCATTAATTAGGTGATGCCTCGAACTGGCCCTGAAAAGGCAGCCATGTTCATCCCAAACGAGCCCTCCCTTTGTAGCTATTATTGCATTCTTTCTATTCTTTCCCAGTGCCTTGGCCAGAACCTCTTCTGAGTGCCCGAAGCCATACACGTCCGCGGTATCGAAAAAGTTAATTCCTAAATCAAGTGCACGCCTTGCGGCCGCAATTGATTCCTTATCATCGGTCTTCCCCCATCCTCCACCCATGGCCCAGCAACCAAATCCGATCTCGGACAGCTCTAAATCCGTATTCCCGAGTTTTCTGTAATTCATCTGTATGTCATCAGTTATGAATTTCTATTTATTATCAAGTTATATTGGAGGTTTTGTCAAGCTTCTGAATTGTAGCGCCCGTTCCCCGAACGGGTAATTTTGGGTGGATAGATTTGAGGAACCGACGCTACACTTTATGATACAATGCCTACCGACTTAGCGTTTGAACTCTACATATTCAAATCGACAAATACGCTTTTGACCTGTGTGTATAAATCCATCGCCTGCATCCCCAGCTCTCTTCCGAATCCGCTCATCTTGTATCCGCCAAAGAATGAACCCATATCGTAAGTATGATAAGTGTTAATCCAAACAGTACCCGCCTTGAGCTTTCTTGCCGCTATGTGCGCCTTTTTTATATCCCTTGTCCATATTGCCGCCGGTAATCCAAAAATAGTGTCATTTCCCTTTTGTATAACCTCATCTAAATCCTCAAATTGAATAGTCGCTAATACCGGTTAAATATCTCTTCCTGAGCTATCCTCATGCTATTATCTACTTCATCAAATATAGCAGGCTGCAAAAAATACCCTTTTCCCGTTCCTACATCAAAATAGGAGCGGCGCACTTGCCGCAATACTCGAACCCAGGCGGGTTCTTAAAACCGCAATTCGGACAACCAGGTCCAAGTGACGCAGCACACTTGCGACAGAAATTCATACCTTCAGGATTGTCAAACCCACAGGTAAAACATCGCCTTTCCCCGACCTCTAGATTTAATTTACATCAATAAGTTTGAGAATCGCAGAACCTCAGCTTTAGGTTGTCATTTGGCCGAGGTTATCGGAACAAATTGTCATAGAGTACGGGGAGATTGTTAGGCAACCTATCTGTGCTTTATTCTTCAAAGCTTCAAGATAACTCTTCTAGCAAGGCCTTTGCCTCTTTTATATCTTTGGACTCAAATCCCTCCGTGAACCAGCCGTAAATCTCGGAGAGCATTTTTCGGGCTTCTTCTTTTTTCCCCCGTTTCTCCCACAGACGTCCCAGACTCATCACTGCCCGCAGCTCCAAGGACTTTGCACTCTGACGGCGAGCAACATCGATAGCCTGACAAAAACATGTTTCGACGTCCTTGTGATTGTCTTGAGAGAGGCCAAGTAACAATTCTCCCTTGAGCCGATAGAGCTCTGCCTCCCATCGGCGTTCTCCATTCCTGTCCACCATATCCAGCGCCTCGTCCAGGACACTCAGGCCCTCTTCGGTCTGTCCCCCTTTTCCAAATACCTCGCCTAGGAGTGAGAGAGTATAAGAGAGTCCAAGTTCTGATCCGGTGCCCCGAAAGGCGGCCATACCCTGGCGCATCTGTGTAATGCCCTCTTCCCTTTGCCCTAACTCGGCCAGCGCCCAGCCTCGCATGATAGTCCCTAGTGCTAACGAAAATCTAAATTCCTGCTCCAAAGAAAGAGCAATTATTGCCTCCGCCTGCTCTCGGACTGCTTGTTCCTCTCGACAGAGCTGATGGACTATGGCAGCAGAGTCAAGTGCAATGGCTAGGCTATTGGGGTGAGACAGATCCTGGGCCAGCTTGAGAGCCTCTTGGCTTTTCTTAAGAGCCTGCTCTGGATAACCCAACAACCACAAAACCCACGCTAGATACGACCTGCAGCATACTCCGGGATCGTGTCCGCCGTAAATAAAAGCATGAGATTTGTACTGCTGGGGATGGTAGAGGGCAATTCCCTGCTCCAAATGCTTTCGAGCCAGGCTTAAATCTCCGAGGTAAGATAAAGTGGTCCAAAGGGCGTGGTGGGCTTGAAGGAAAAGAGCTGGGTCTTTTACGCTCTGAGCCAATGAAAGGAGTTCTTCTCCCAGGTTCCGGGCCGTTTGTAATTCAGCTCGCCCAATATAAACCCTCCACAATCCAAACAGAACCGGAAAAAGCTGAGGGGTTTCACCCACCTTCTTACATAACTCCCTCGCCCGAGTGTAGACTTTTTCTACCTCTGGGGATGAACCACCCTTGGTAGCTATCAGGGGCACGCCCAGGGCAATTTGCAGCGTAAGTTCTTGCTGGGTGTGCTCTGGTGTTTCCGGCATATTCTTGAGTAGCTCCAGTCCTTTGGTTAGGTGGCCGATTGCTTCTAAATTGGCCGAGCGCTCGATGGCTCTCTGCCCTGCCTTCTGCCAGTACGGAATGGCCTGTTCTCTTGAACCTGCCTCGGTGTAGTGGTAGGCTAGAAACTCAGGCTGTGTCTCAACAGTCTCTGGAAATTTCTCCTCCAAGACCTGCGCAATAATTTGATGATAGTGCTGCCTCTTGCTCTTTAGAAGTGACTGATAAGCTGCCTGCTGAATCAGGGAATGTTTGAAAAAGTATTTAGCCTGTGGCAGGGGACCCCTTTGGTAGAGAAGCTCGGCTTTCACTAACTTGCCTAGCTCTCTCTGCAGGGTTGTCTCATCAAGGGGGGAGACAGTCTGGAGTAACTCGTAAGTGAACTCCCGTCCTAAAGTAGCTCCTAGTTGGGCTACCTCTTTGGCCGTAGCTAGCCTATCAAGTCGCGCCATGAGCGAATCCTGGAGTGTCGTTGGAATCGCAAGTGAGGGTAACGGACCTGTGAGTTCATAATAGCTCTCTCGCTCACTTAGCAATCCCGACTCCAGCACCATCTTGGTTAGCTCTTCCACAAAAAGCGGTACCCCATCGGTTTTGTTCACTATCTGCTGAATCACTTCGGCGGGAAAAGCCTTCCCTCCCGTGCCCCTCTCGACCATCACCTCGGCCTGCTTTCGAGTGAAGCGATTTAGCATAATCTGGGTCATGTGCGAACGTATGGGCCAGGGGGGGCTAAAATTCGGGTGGAAGGTAAACAGAGCAAAGATGCGTGAGGAGGGCACTCGCTCCACAAGGAGACTTAGGTACTCAAGCGTTGAGGAGTCTACCCAGTGCAGGTCTTCCACTACACTCAGCATCGGATCTCTCTCCGCCTCTTTCAGCATCCAAGCAAGAAACGCTTCCAGAGTCTTCTGCTTCTGCTTCTGAGGAGTTAGATTAAGAGGTGGATAATAATCGGGGAGTGGCAGAGAAAGTAAGGAGGCAAAAAGAGGGAACACCTCTCGAAGGGGAAAATCATACTGCTCCAGAGTTTTCTCGAGCTTGCCCAGCTTCTCCTCAGATGAATCTTCCCTACTAAACTGGAGTACTCGCTGTAAATTGTCGATCAAGGGATACAAGGCACTGTTTTGGTAAAAGGGTGAGCAGCGGACTTCAATTCTTGCATGTGACTCTCCCGCTAGGCTCTCTTTCATCATCTGAACAAGGCGTGATTTACCGATACCAGCTTCACCGCCAATCAAAACGACCTGTCCCCTTCCTTCCTTTGCCTGTTGCCAGCGGTCAAGCAAAATCCCAACCTCTTGCTCCCTCCCTACAAGAGGCGTAAGCCCTTTTGTAACAGCCGCTTCGAATCGGCTGTAAACTCCACTCTCTTGAAGCACTTGATAGACTTCCATTGGGGTCGAAATCCCCTTCAACGCGTGCATCCCTAAATTCTTGTGCTCGAAAAATCCCTCTACTAGCTTATGAGTTGCTCCGCTTATTACCACCGTATTCGGCTCCGCTAATCCTTGAAGCCTTGCAGCGACATTAGGCGTTTCCCCAACAATTGCCATGGGCTCGCGCCTTTTTCCTCCTCCCATCTCCCCTGCCACTACAAGACCTGTGTGGATCCCGATTCGTACCTGGAGGGCTTGTTGTAGCTGCGTATTATGTAGGGGCAATTCATGTATTACCCCTACAATTTCTAATCCGGCTCTCACAGCTCTATTGGCATCATCTTCATGCGCCCGTGGATAGCCAAAGTAAACTAGAATTCCATCTCCAAGATACTTTGCCAGATGACCATCAAAGTGGCTTATTACCTCTGCGCATGCGCCTTGATATTCTTTAATTACATCGCGTAGTTCTTCGGGATCAAGTTGCTGTGAAAGATACGTCGACCCAACTAAATCACAAAACATCACCGTTAACTGCCGACGTTCGGCCTCATCTTTATGTTTTTTGTGAGGTTTTAATTCCTGAGAATCCTTTGCGATAGGAGTTCCGCATTCACCGCAGAACTTGAACCCCGATGGATTTTCAAAACCGCAATTAATACAAAGCATGATAGAATTCAGAATTTCATTAGTGGAAATGAATGTGGGCCTAGATCATTATTTTTTCTTAAATCATAATTGACCCACTATGCATTTGCCCTATCTATGATTTTAAGATATTACAAATCTCAATGTCAAATGATGCAGTCGGTTGTTTCGCACAAGAAAAAGGGTTCCCGGACTATCGTGAGAACCAGTTCCTACGTCGCTCGATCAGGAATTATGATTGGACGTTTTCAAAGACTTGTGTAGTGCCTGGGAGGGAGGGTGTTACAAATCCACTCATAAAGATATTTGCTTATGATTCAGCTACCGGGCTTTTGTGAAATAAATAGGTAATTTCCTGCACGACCCTCATCGATAAGCCTCAGGTAGGTGTCAAAATATATTATGTGTAAGTCTGTGTTTTCTTTACCCTGCTCCTTAACGATAGCATCGTAGTGCTTCTTATAGGCGTCACCCCACAGCTTGTTTTGAATCCTGAAATCCCAAACGTATTCAATCACCTTGAGTATCATGAATCCTGGTCGCTTTAGTTTAGATTTATAACCATCTACTGTGTCATAATACTGGGGGATAAGATAGCCATGCGCCATATCCTCGATAGTCTTTGGGTCATCAGGCATATCAAAGGTGCCGCTTAAGAAAGCGAATAATCCTTTCGGTTTTAATACTCGCAATACATGTTGAAATAGACCTTCTTTGTCTTTAAACACATTCATTACATTAATGCTGATCGCTATATCGAAACTGTTATCCGGAAACGGCATATCCATGGCATCGCCTAAGACGAAATTTACTCGTTCACTCAGTCCGGCGCCGCCAGCGAGTTTATTGGCTGTTTCTACTCCGACATCTGAAACATCTATTCCTGTTAAACGGCATCTGGTTTTATTTGCCATGTAAACGGCAGGGCCTCCTACTCCGCTCCCAATATCCAGTGCGTAAGTTTCGGCACCTATTCCTGTCTCGTGTATTAGTTCATCTAGATATCTGGGGGTGATAAATGACTGCTGACCGATGTCTTGATCTCCGAAGATACTTTTTCTGATCAATTGATTAGCCGGGCTGTCTAACTTATGCAGTACAGAATAGTCCAATCCCTTTTTCGTCTCCATTTTCTCTCCGGAAATCTGACTCATCGTAAGTTCTTTCCCCTTAGGTCAATTTTATCAGTATTCCTCAGGGTCAAGCTTCAGTGCTTCATTGAAGCGATTTATCATATTATACAGAGCAGCGATTGCGGTTATTTCTACGATCTGTGACTCGCTGTAATATTTCTTTAGATCTTCGTATACCTGCTCACTAATATTGCCCGGGTTTACTGTTAGGGCTTCAGCATATTTTAGGGCTGCCTTTTCGGCGTCTGAAATATTTGCCGAATCGGGATTATCCATCTCAGTGATCTCATCGCCGGTAAATCCCATTTTGGCACTGATTTGCTCATGTGCGTGACAGCAATACCTTGAGCGGTTGATCTTCGAGACTCTGAGGATGATTCTCTCTTTAAGCTTTGCATCTATCTCATCCGGCTGCTGAACTGCGGCGACAAATGGCCCGATAGTAGATAGGATTGAGGGCTTGTGTGCAAGGGCTTTATAGATGTTTGTCACCTTTCCTCTTTTTTTTATCATCCGCTCATAAGCATCCTTAATTATGGGATTGTCCGTATCGCTTTGTTCAACGTATTTAACTCGAGCCATTTTTATACCTCCATTTTCTTCCCTTCTAAATTAAAAATTTGAGATTTATATGGACGAGAAGGGTAGATTGTTAGTCCTATATTATATTTTATACCTGATCATTATTAAGATTGCACTAATTATTACTGAGACTGCATCAAATCTTTCAATATAATTTTCCACCTCTCGGAGGTACTTTGAGTTTAGTTCTTGATTGCTTTTCCGATAATTCGCGCAGATGCAACTGCACTTACAGTAAATGCAAAAAAATTTCCAAAATCCCTTGTAGCAGCCATGCTCGTGATAAATAGTCCGGGTATATTGCTTTGAAAGTTTTCATCTAAAACAGGGTAGCCTTCCTGGATTTTCAGCTTCGAAAGGACGTTTCCCGCTGTAAGAAAAGGCACGTTTTCCATGTTTACTTTATAGCCGGTGGCCAAGATGATGTGGTCTACAGTGAGTCTTTCTCCGATATCTAATTTCACCTCAAGTTCGCCGGTTGGGAGTTCTTTGCAGGCTACAACCCGAGAGGACGGCCAAATTTTAATATTTTCTTTGTTGATTCTCGGCCAAAGCCATGGTTCCAGCTTTAACCTTCCTTCGGCCCAAAATCTCCTCTGAATTTCTTCCCGCTTCCGTTTCGGCAAATTGCGAAACCAATCCAGATTTTTAGTCATAGTATCCATCATGGGACCAACCCATGCCCAATCGGACTTGGCAAATTGAGGGGTTTCATGTCTGTGCGAAACGTGAATCGCCGCTGCTCCGTTTTCGTTTATCAACGCAGCCCATTCATAAGCACTCTGTCGACCTCCTATGATCAAACATTTTTTATCCTTTAGGGAATCAAAATTCACTAAATCGCATGTATGAGAAAAGCGCTCTGGAGGGATGATTTCTGCCAATTCGGTTGGTACATTTTTGAAATATCTAAACCCTAGCGCAAGTAATACATTGCTTGCCGTGATGGTTTGGCCATCGTCTAGCGTTGCCACAAATTGATTATTTGAATGATCGAGGCGCTGAACCAAAGACTCCTGAATCTGGACTTTGGTCTGTTCCTGGAACCACTCAGTGTAGCTCAGGTAGAAATCTAAGGAGAGTGGCTCTACGTTCTCCGGCTTTAACTGTTTAGTTTCCAAATATTTATCGATTGTATAAATCCCTTCCGGGCATAGATGCCACTCACGACCTGATCTCAGAAACATGCCCTTCGGCATGTTCTCCTTCCAGAAGCTCATAGGTTTACCGATAACCAAATGATCTAGTTTTTGATATTCAGCATAGGCAGCCATTGATAATCCGAATGGCCCCGCCCCAACGATTAAGAAATTGATATGCTCTGAAATTGCCATGTGTTTTATTCTAATTAGTTTTTGTTCAAGAAAATAGTTGCGGTTTTCTCACCAAGTTCATGGTTGTTCATCATAGATGCAACCCCACCAAAGATATTGAATTTCATCCCTGAGAAGATTTAAATATCAGATCTCTATTGATTTAATTAATCTTTTCGTTGTTTGGCATCGAGATTAGGGACGTCTGTCCCCTGTTTTTAGGATTTAAATTTGATGATTAATAACGACACGGACATCCGTGCGGTCTACAATCAAACTAATTGGTGTGTGGAACTAGTGAAAGCTTACTCAGTTGATTGGCAAAAGAATAACTTGAAATATAAGTAACTGCGACAACGCTTCATTATCATTCCTTACCTTGACTCAGACCCCTCATGTAATTCTCGATCAGAGAGTCAGACATGGATTTTAACAGTTCCGTACCATCTTGCCCCAGTCTCTGCGTCAGCCCGAGCGAACAAGTACCATGCACGCCCGCCCATAAAACTTGAGCCACTCGTAGGGCGCTCTCTTTATCTCCATGGACTAGGCGGCAAGGCCGTCGACTGGATGGAGAAGGTAACCGACGAGCAATACCAAGAATGAAATCAATAGGAGGATAAATCCATGTATCATACAAAAGCATATTCCGCTGCCAGTGAGACATCGCCGTTAGTTCCCACCACGATCCCGCGGCGTGATCCAACTGAACGCGACGTTCAGTTCGAAATACTCTTCTGCGGCATCTGCCACTCCGACCTCGACGAGGTGCGTAACGAGTGGAAGAATCTTTTGCCCGCTGTCTACCCGATGGTCCCCGGCCACGAAATCGTCGGCCGTGTGACCAAAGTCGGCTCGGCAGTTACAAAATATCTATCACATCAAGTATTGCCGAGCCCAGCAACAGAAAATGGTTGGCCTTTCGGCCAGCCAGCACTGAAGTCAGGGAAGGTCGAAGCGGTCGAGATTCATCACCTTAGTCCACGCCGCTACAAAGTCCTGTACGAACTTCTCCAGAGAGTCCTCACTTCCGTACACTTCGGCTATAGCCCGGAGTTCTGAGTTCGATCCGAAAATGAGATCGACCCGTGTACCGGTCCACTTATGGTCACCGGTTTTACGATCGCGACCCTCAAACAGTTCTTCTGCCTCTGAAGTTGCCTTCCACGTTATGCCTAAATCCAGCAGGTTGACGAAGAAGTCATTGGTGAGCACCTCTGGATGCTTGGTGAAAACACCGTGTTGTGATTGGTCGGCGTTTGTGTCAAGTACACGCATGCCGCCAACAAGAACGGTCATCTCGGGTGCAGTAAGCGTCAATAATTGAGCCCTATCGACCAGCATATCTTCCGGTGATGCCGTGTTATTTGAATTAAAGTAGTTACGGAAGCCGTCTGCAGCCGGCTCGAGGACGGCGAAGGATTCAACATCGGTTTGCTCTTGCAACGCATCGGCACGTCCCGTCGTAAAGGGCACCGTCACATCATGGCCGGCATTCTTTGCCGCCTGCTCAATGCCTGTACATCCGCCCAGAACGATCAGGTCAGCGAGAGAAACCATCTTGTTGCCGGATTGAGCATCGTTGAACTCTTTCCGGATGCCCTCCAGTATATCAAGTACTTTCTTCAGTTGAGCCGGATTATTGACCTCCCAGTCCTTCTGCGGAGCAAGGCGAATGCGTGCACCATTTGCGCCACCGCGTTTGTCAGATCCACGGAAGGTGGATGCGGATGCCCAGGCGGTGGATACCAGTTCGGACACAGACAGTCCTGAGGCAAGTATCATATTCTTTAAAACAGCAATGTCCTCATCGTTGATTAGTTCATGGTTCACTTCCGGAATGGGGTCTTGCCAGACCAGATCTTCCTCGGGGACTTCAGGTCCGAGGTAACGCGACTTGGGTCCCATATCCCGGTGGACGAGCTTAAACCATGCCCGGGCAAAGGCATCTGCAAATTCGTCCGGATTCTCATAGAATCGTCGTGCAATCTTCTCGTAGTCTGGATCCACTTTTAAAGAGAGATCCGTGACAAGCATAAACGGTGCATTCTTCTTATCCGGATCGTGTGCATCCGGAACTGTGCCTTCCATTGCTCCGTCCTTTGGTTTATACTGCCAGGCACCGCCAGGGCTTTTGGTCAGCTCCCATTCATATTCGAACAGGTTCCTGAGAAACTTGTTGCTCCACTGGGTTGGCGTTTGGGTCCAGGTTCCTTCCAGACCGCTGGTGATCGTGTCGGGACCTTTACCTGTGCCGTAACTATTCTCCCAGCCGAGGCCCTGCTGTGCAATAGAGGCAGCCTCCGGCTCGGGACCGAGATTGTCATTGGGAGCAGCACCATGGACTTTCCCGAAGGTGTGTCCACCGGCAATGAGTGCGACCGTTTCATAGTCATCCATCGCCATGCGGGCGAATGACTGACGAATGAAGTACGCAGCCTTTTTTGGATCCGGTTCAGCGTTCGGGCCTTCCGGATTTACGTAGATCAGGCCCATGTGATCGGCGGCAAGTGGTCCCTTGAGAGTTCCATCGTCGTCATGACGCTTATCATCTAACCATTCACCTTCAGAACCCCAATTGATATCTTTCTCGGGTTCCCAGACATCTTCACGTCCGCCTGCAAAACCGAAAGTCTTGAATCCCATTGATTCAAGGGCGCAGTTGCCGGCCAGGATCATCAGATCGGCCCACGAAAGTTTCCTGCCGTATTTTTGCTTGACCGGCCAGAGCAAACGTCGTGCCTTGTCGAGGCTCACATTGTCTGGCCAGCTGTTAACAGGAGCAAAACGCTGGTTACCGGTACCTCCACCTCCACGGCCATCGGCGATGCGGTAAGTACCTGCACTGTGCCACGCCATCCGAATGAAGAGTGGTCCGTAATGGCCGAAATCGGCAGGCCACCAGTCCTGAGAGTCTGTCATCAGATCATAAAGATCTTGCTTCACGGCATTCAGATCAAGTTTTTTGAACTCTTCAGCGTAGTTAAAATCCTCACCCATCGGGTTCGACAGTGAAGAGTGTTGACGGAGTATGTCCAAATTCAACCGGTTAGGCCACCAGTAAAGATTTTTAGCGCCGCCACCGGCAGTTTGGCTTGCGGTCCCCCCATGAAACGGGCACTTGCTTTCACCGGTAGTGTTGTTATTTCCCATAATATTGCCTTTAGTGCCATTTTGTTTTTTTTTCTTAGCCATTTTATACCCCCTACTTGTGTATGTCTTACTTATACAATATACGTAAATGCCTATAGTTGTCTAATATTAATTGTCTATGTATTCTATAGTTTCTACCTATAGTTTAGGGTCAGCATTATGGAACTTCACCAGTTGAGATATTTCGTTGCTGTTGCTGAAACAGGCGGGTTTAGTAAAGCTGCAAAGAGGTGTTATGTTGCGCAGCCTTCGCTCAGTCAGCAGGTCATTAAACTTGAGCACGAACTTGGACAGGAGCTTTTTGAGAGACTGAGCAGAAAAATTGTGTTAACCGAGGCCGGAAAGGCACTGCTGCCTAGAGCTAAGCTCATTCTTAAAGAAGCGGCGAGTATTAAGTCTGCAATATTAGAGGATGTGAATTCTGGCTCGGGAACTCTCTCGGTAGGACTGATACCCACAATTGCCCCATATTTGCTGCCCGGTTCTTTGGATAGATATCACAGAAATTTTCCTATTTCCCGAATAAAAATAAATGAAAATCTAACGGAGAGGCTGATAAAGGGAATCATTAATCTGGATATAGACCTAGCTATAATGAGTCTTCCGATTGACGACCCTCTTATTCAGACTAAAGTACTTTTTGATGACCCTTTGGTTCTGGCGCTCCCTCCCGGGCATCCTCTATCAAAATCAAAAAACATAAGGATAGAAGACCTTAAAAGCGTTCCATTTATAGCTTTGGATGAGGAGCATTGCTTAGGGGAGCAGGTTAAGAGTTTCTGTTATGAAAAACAAATTAATCCTGAAATAATATGCCGCACCTGGAATTTATCGACTATACAGCAATGCGTGTCTTTCGGTAACGGAATCTCTCTTGTCCCAAAGATGCTTGTAGTGAAAGACGCTTCAAATAGCTGTGAGTATAGAGAGATTAAGGGGCAGTCTCCTTTGAGAACGGTAGTCGCGGCATGGCATAAAGATAGGAAACTGTCAAAACTCGCAACGGAGTTTATCTCTATAGTAAGCAAAGAATATGAATCTCTTGTCGAATCAAAATGACCGCGAAACCAGACAAGCAAACGGATAATTAGATGACGAATATATATTTAGATTATAACGCTACTACACCAATCGACCCGAGAGTTCTCAAGGAGATGATGCCCTATTTTCGATTAAAGGGGACGTGATAGTATGAGAGGTGACTCCTCGTAATCTGTTAGACTTGGATTAAAGTGGGAAAACTTAATCCAAAACAGGGGGAGGAATCACCATGAACTATGTCGGAGTAGATCTACACAAAAAAACATCATTATTTTACGTAGTAGATTCAAGGTGCAGAAAACTGGATAGTAGAAATGTAACAAATACTGAAGAGGAATTAGAGGGCTACTTTGAACAGATACCTAAGCCGTTTATACTCGCAGTGGAATCCACCTACAATTGGTATTTCTTCGTAGATTTAGCTGAGCAATATGCCGATAAGGTATATTTGGCTAACACATACGAGCTTAAGGCATTCGCTAAGAGACATAAGAAGACAGACAAGATAGATGGCAAGCTAATAGCTATGGCCTGCCCCTCCTATAATAGGTCCATAAGTTAAGTTAGATCTTTGATAAATAATCAATACTAGAGGTCGTGGGAATAGCCATTAAGCGTTAAATTTTCATAATTCCAACTTAAACTAGCCTTGTTGCAAGACGATTCGGAAGCCCAAATCTAGTTATGTTGTGGTTATAATACCAGTGATATTTACTCATTCAGATCTGAAATTTCTTCGTCACAAATATAATAATGTAAGAAAGTTATCTATCCATCGCAGGACCATCCGTGCGGTTGACAATCAAAACAAATTGTGTTTAGAAATAGTGAAAAAATACAAGGTGACATAGTCAATGTTATACCTCGACAAAGGATTGGCAATTCCACCAAAGTGGTGTTGCAACTATTCCGGCCATGTTAGTGTCGATTTAGATATTTAATTGATTTAAGTGCCAAAAGTCAGTTTGCATTGTGAGAAGTCTTAGGATTAAATTAATACATCTTTTGTTTCCCTCGAATACCCGATTTAACCTGTATCATACTATTCATTTTTTCCCTTGCAAAAAATAAGTCATCATTCTTCCTTTTCCTTTGATTTCAATTATCCCTCGTTTCTTGAGTATATATTTATCTTTTAGCACGTTGTAAGTTGCGTGAGATACTTGGATTTGTCCGCCAATGCCATGAGATTCCATGCGGCTTGCCGTATTGACCGTATTGCCCCAAACATCATAGATAAATTTTTTAATTCCAATAACACCAGCAACAGCTGGTCCTGTATGAATTCCAGTTCTCATAGAGACGGCTTGGTTTTTTTCCGTATGAAACTTTGCCAATGATTCCTGCATTTCCAACGCTAAATCGGCAATCGCTTCGGCGTGATCGAGGCGAGGCTCAGGAAACCCACCTGCAACCATATAGGCATCCCCAACAGTTTTTATTTTTTCCAATTGGTACTTTTCCACCAAATTATCAAAGGAGGAAAAGATTTGATTGAGAAACTGGACTAATTCCGAGGGAGTCAGGTTTTCGGATAACTTCGTGAAGCCAACAATATCGGTGAATAATACGGTTGTTGAATGGAAATGATCGGCAATGACCGATTGGTTTTCTTTGAGGCGTTGGGCAATGGATCGGGGGAGAATATTCAGCAGGAGATTTTCAGATTTTTGACGTTCCCTCTCCAGTTGCTGATGCTGCTGCTGGATTAATGTTCTTTGGTTTTCAATCTCCGTATTTAGGGTCTGAAACAGGTTAGAATTGCGGTCCCACATTTGTTCTAAGAAACTCCGATTATTTTCAGATCGGTTCAATTTCTTTGTCAAAGAACGGATCTGTTTAAGCAGTTTTTTTGTTTCATCCGATTCGGACATTATTAAATATCCCTCAATAATGCGAGAAATTTTTGATATTGAAATCGATAGGGAGTTTTAGGCAGATTTTAAACTATTCCCACATATCCATATAATCGTAACATTTTTATTCATCTCCTATTAACAAACTTATAAAGGTTTCATTATGAAACTGGGAGGGTGTATCGGGCAGAAGCGGAGCAATTTCTCCATAGGCGTAAAAGCCTGCAACCTTTAAATTCAAGTTGTTCTTTTGAAAAATTTGAAACTCCTCATGCGCCCGTGTACCGAGCACCAGTTTACGCCCTGCACAGGAAAAACAAATGGCAAGAGCGGGCTTCGAACCGGGATAATTTCTTTGTGCCTGTGCAACGGACGTTTCCGTGGCGTTGATGATTCCATCCCGTTCGACGTGGGTAATTTGCACCGTTGCATTTAGAGGAACATCTCCCATAAAAGAGATGGAGCCGTCTTCCTTATTAAAATAAACTGGGTTTCTTAAGTAAAAGTTCTCTGTCTCTCCCACATACACTGCAAGAGGATATTCAGGGACGATTTCTGACAATTCAATTTTAAGGTAGTGCTGATAATACTCCGTAGCAGGCTTTTCATCAATTTGATAGAGGATATTGTTCTCTACACGGGTTACTTTCCCTTTCTTTCCAACGGGTTTCCATCCGCTTTCCACACCAAAAGACAATAATAGGGGACCGGAAAAGAGCAAAAAAGGAGCCGCATTGCTCAAGACCTGATCCTTATAAAATTGATAGGTCTGCTTTACTCTCAATTGATCTCCGGCTGTTCCCCCAATAATGGGGAAGTTTTTTCCTAACTGTTTTCGCAGTCCCTCCAGAATGGAGTCACCACTGACTGTTAAACTTTCCGGAGTGACAATACACAATTTCGGTTCCTGGTGAAGTTGAGGCATAACCGATTTCACCGCCTGCTCAACAATTCCAATCGGGTCCTTGGAAATATCACGTCCTACACCTGCTTTCCATTCGCACTCATCGGAATGAAACAATGTCAGCGCTATGGAGTCTTCCGCAAAACCTAGCACCGAGGAAAATTCACCGTCAGTCGAACAACCGATTAGTTCAATTCCCGGGTAGGTTTCATTGATTTTGTCGAGAATTAACTGAAAATCCTGGTCAATAGAAGAAAACAATAAGCCTGCTTGGGCAGATAGCCCATTGAGGGAGTCCCGGCATTGTTCCAGGACTGCTTCGATTGCGTCTGCCGAATCCACATCATCACTATGCCCTATTGCAACCTTTAACATATATTCTCCTTTTCAATATAGATTATAACTATTTATTTCAATGAATTCCCTCAACCCATTGAAATTAGTGTGGCCTGCCCCTATTTATTCCTCATCACATTGAGGAAGATTTCTTGTGTACTTTTGGTATAAAAGTATCTTATCACCTAGAAAATAGTTTTAAAACAAGATGCGTGATATAATGAGTTTCAAGAATCAAAATAATATAATGGGAGAAGTAAAATGAAAAATCATTTACTTCCTTTGAAATTACCTCTATTGTTAGTTCTAGCACTTTTCGTGACTTCCGGTGTTCAGGCTGCCAAAGCGGAATCAGGTGCGGATCCTAAGGCTCTCGTAGAACAAAGTTTGGAGGTATGGAACAAAGGTAACATGGCACTGGTTGAGGTACTCTATGCACCTGAATTCAAACTACATCTTGTAGATCAAGTCGGTCCGGAGCGAGCGGGCACGGAAGCGTTCAAGGAATATGTTAATTTCTTGAGAACAGCCTATCCTGACATGAAAATTGAAGCCGATGAATTAATCGTAAGTGATGATATGGTTATAATGCTCATGCGTTTCATTGGTACAAATACAGGACCCAGGGGAGATGCACCACCTACTGGTAAAAATGTCAAAGTTTCAGGTGTAATAATTACTCGTATAGATCATGGGAAAATAGCAGAGGAGTGGTTTTATGTAAACATGGCTTCTGTGTTTAGACAGCTTGGATTTACAATTACGCCACCTTCTGCGGAAAAATAAACTCAGTTATCAATCAAAGACATAAATTGAAACTGATTTGCCCACCTAATAATAGTGTCATAGTTTAACTGACATCAGAGTTGTAGGACTATTTGAGAAATAACGAGAGTATGGCAAAAACTCTAACTCTAATAGGTAGACCTAATTTTGGCAGGCTTGAGACGACCTTGGCATGTTTTTTATGCGAGGGAAATAAGAGGGTTATTTGTAAGGATCACATTTATTTCCCTATACGATTTGTTCTTGTCATCTATGAAATCTTAAAAAAAAGCGGGGCAATACTATGAAAGAGTTTAAAGAAAAGGTGGCTGTTATAACTGGAGCTGGGAGTGGCATTGGGCGTGCTATTGCCGAGAGATTGGCTCGAGAACAAATGAAGATTGTACTCGCAGATGTCGAGGAATTGTCACTCTCTAAGGCAGAGAGTGAATTAAGGGATATGGGCACAGAGGTTATTGGAGTCTTAACTGATGTCTCCAACGCAGAGGACGTCGAAAGGCTCGCCAGAAAATCGATTGACACCTTTGGTGTGGTTCATATTCTTTGCAACAACGCCGGTGTTTTCGGAGATTTCGCACCATTATGGAGGCAAAGCCTTAAAGACTGGGAGTGGGTGTTAGGTGTAAACCTCTGGGGAGTGATTCATGGAATCAGAACATTTGTGCCAATAATGCTGGAACAAGATGAAGAAGCCCACATAATAAATACAGCTTCGGTGGCGGGGTTGTTTTCTATGCCTCTGGTTTCTCTTTACCACGTGACCAAAGGTGCCATCATAACCTTATCTGAGTCGCTTTACCATGAGCTTTTATTGCAAAATGCCAAGTTGAAAGTGTCGGTACTATGCCCAGGGATGGTAAAGACAAAGTTCATGGAATCAGAGCGAAATCGGCCGACTCATCTTCAGGCGAAATGACAAGCCACGAACTGAGATAGAGGAAGTGTGGCTCGATGCCTATAGAGAGTTCATTTCACATGGAATGACGCCGAGAAGAGGTTGCCGATCACACGATAAATGCAATACGTGAAGAAAAATTCTATATTTTTCCGAATTCTCAGCCACTCGAAATAGTTCGTTTAAGGATGGAAGCTATCCTTAAGCAAAGTAATCCTGAGCTACATCTTACTGACGCAATGAAGAAACGTTTACTAATTTAGCAGTATCAATTGTTACTTCATGTTAAACTGCTAACTCGTATGCGTGCGGTCAGTTTGTTAGGACGGCGACCCCTTTACATCCCTGAGTATTTCCCTTGCCTTCTCGGGTTCGTGGAGTGTGCCCAGCTTTTCGAAGATGGTGAGAGCCTGAGTGACGTATTTCTTTGCCTTAGTTTTTTCACCTTTTTCCTTGTATAGCCTCCCCAAACTAAAATAGCTCTTAGCAAGCTCGTTTTTCGCTCCTATTTTCCTAAAGATCGTAATGCTATCTTCGATATGCTTTTTAGCCTTATGAAAATTTGATGAACCATATATTTCACCCGAGACCCTTAAAGCCATGGCCTCGATGTGCTTAAAGCCGGCTTTTGTACTAATATCCAAAGCACTTTTGATTGTCTCTTGGGCTCGTTCCCTTTCACCTATGGATAAATAAGCCTCTGCTAAAGAAACGGTGCATATAGCTTCTTGTTGCTTCAGTCCAAACGATTTGCTCTGTTGGATGGCTTTCTCCATACAATCTATTCCTTTCTTTAATTGACCACTCCTGTAATATGCAGTGCCGAGAAATCCTGTTGCAAACGCAGCGAACACGGGTGGAGGAGACATTTCAAGGCTTTTTTCACAGTACTTAATCGCTATGTCCCATTCTCCTTTTTCTAAATGGGGAAGAGCAGCAGACCAGTTTGCTAAAACCATTAGGTTGTTGTCTGATAATTCTTCGCTTTTTTTCAGAAGCTTTTGCATGCAGTTGATGCTGTTATCCCAGTCACCAAGTTGCCAATAGCATGCTCCTAACGGTTGGAACGACCTAGCAAGCCAATAATCATCACCTAGCTTTTCTAGAATTTTTATACCTTTTTTAATGATGGGAATCCCCTTCTTGAATTCGCCCTTGTACCAGTAGTTATACCCTTGCCTAGCTGATGCCAATCCAATGATCCTTTCATTTTTTGTTACCTGAGCGAGTTTGATAGAGTTAGCCAGGTACTTGATTGAATCTGAAAGTTCTCCCATAACTGAGTAATAGAATCCCATTTTAAAGTAGTATTCCGCTAGCCTATTTTTGTCTCCGAGCTCTTCTACTATTGGTAAGTGCTTTTCCAGTGTTTTTATGTACTCTTTAAAGCGACCCATAAGACGCATAACTCTCGCCTGCTTTATGAAAATATCTACCCTCTTTTCCTTATTGGATCTGGTATCCGGCAAATTATCCAGTTTCTTAAGGGCTTCTTCATAATAGGCTATAGCATCCTCGGGAGAATATATCTTTGCAGACTTATCCCCTGCCAGGACCAAATAATCAACTGCTTTCTCGTCTCTGGGGCTTCTTCCATAGTGATACGCCAATAGCTCATAATTTTCTTCCAGCTTATCCCCATATAGATCCTCCATGATCTCACCTATCTTCCCATGTAGTTCTTTTCTTCTCCTAATTAGGACGCTGTTGTAAGCTACTTCCTGTGTTAGAGTATGTTTGAATCGATATTCTGGATCTGGAAAGAGACTCCTTTCATAAACCAGCTCTAAGCTTTTTAGCTTGGTAAGATAGTCTTGAAGCTCTTCTCCTACTTCCATTAGCTCTTTCAGTAGCTTGTAGTTAAAATCCCTACCGATTACAGAGGCAAATTGAAGTGTACTTTTGTGACTCTCCTCTAACCTATCAATCCGGGCCATGATAATGTCCTGAATTGTGTCAGGCACGTTCATCTCAGCTATTCCTTTGCTGACATCATAGCCATCTTTGCTTTCCACTATAATTCCAGATTCAGTGAAGGATTTAATGATTTCCTCGACATAAAAAGGTATTCCATCGGCTTTTTGAGTAACCAATTTGGTTAGCGCTCCAGCTACATTTTTGGCATCTAAGATTGACCCAATCATCTCCCCCACTTCGGAATTTGACAAACGGCTTGGAGCGATTTGATTGTGATAGGATTTCTCACTCCATTTGGGCCTGTATCCGGGACGACTAGTTAGAATCAGCATTATCCGATTACCTGGCAAGTTATCGATAAGAAAGCTAATAAATTCCTCAGAGGCACCGTCTATCCAGTGAAGATTCTCAACAACTACCACAAGAGGTCTAGGTGTACTATCCGCTAAGATTATATTTTTGATGGTGTCAATCGTTCTCCTCCTCTTGTCTCTTACGTCCAGGCTCTTAAGTGTAGGGTCATCCGAATCAATCGAAAGTATGTCATAGAGGAAAGGAACACCCTCTTTTAAGCTTGGGTCTATATCTCTTATCCCCTTTTCTATCTTTTTTCTGATCGTTTTTTCAGTGTCTAATTTATCTACTCGAAACCTCTTTTTTATAATGTCTATAACTGGCAAATAAGACATTGATTTACCATAATAAATGCATCTACCCTCTAAATAAAGTATATTCTCGTCTTCCAGGAGTTTTCTAAATTCATAAAGAAGTCGAGATTTACCTATCCCTGCATCGCCAACTATGGTTACGGCCTGTCCGTGGCCATCTCTCGATCTTGCAAGAGAGTCTCTTAGTACCTCTATTTCTCTCTCTCTGCCTATAAATCTTGTAAATCCCCGCTCCTCTGAAATCTCAATTCTCGTTTTCTCCCTTCCTCTGGGCTCTATAACCTCATAAACGGATACTGGTTTCTTCTTTCCTTTTATCTCTAGTGGACCTAATGACCTAAAACTGAAGTGATCTTTTACGAGCTTATAGCTGTCTTCAGCAATGGTAATGCTTCCAGGCTGAGCAATCTGTTCCATTCTAGATGCTAGGTTTACTGTGTCGCCCAATGCGGTGTAGTCCATCTTGAGGTCGTCTCCTATATTTCCAACTACTACAGTTCCGGTGTTTATTCCAAGTCTCATCTTAAATTCTATATCCCGGTCTTTCTTTAACTCATCGGTATAAAAAGTCATAGCGTTTTGTATAGCAAGGGCAGAGTGGATTGCTCGTATGGCATGGTCTTCGTGTGCTATTGGTGCACCAAAAAGGGCCATGAATCCGTCACCGAGAAACTGATTTACAGTTCCTTCAAATCGATGAATTTCTTTCAACGAGATTTCATATGATTTTTCTATTATTGAGTGAAGTTCCTCAGGGTCGAGATTTTCACCGATTGCCGTTGAGCCCTTTACATCGGCAAACAGAACGGTAACAAGCTTCCTTTCTCCTTCTATACCACTTCTTGAGGCCCGAATTTTATCAGCGAGATTTTGAGGGATATAGCTATGGGGTTTGCCTAACTCAATTTGGGGAGATTTCTGGTCTCTCTTAGCTCGTTTAAAATTATGACCGCACTCATCACAAAATTTGGCATTTAGTTCAACTTTATTGTTACACTGGGGACAGACGAATTCTAATTTTGCTCCACATTCTTTACAGATACTTTAGCTTTTCTCGATTTTGAAAGTTACAGGAAGGACATATCATCCGCTTACCTCTACCCTCGCTATTTTTTGCTCTTCAAATATTTCTTAATTATAAAAGATACTACATAAAACATCTGAGGGGAAACTGACACTTATTTTTTACGCGCACGCTTTTCCCAAGTCCAAAAAAAGTGAAAGGATTAACTTTGAAAAATTACGACGGTCTGCGACTGGCAAATTGAAATTTCGAAAGCTAAGCAGAATAAGTGCTCAACCAGAATGATGGTGGATTCGTCTCTTTGCGACTCGCAATTATAGTTCTCCTTACATGTTCTTATAGTAGCTGTACCAATCGCTCTGGAATATCTTCTTTATCATATTTTTTTTTTAACTGAAGAAATTCAGGGAATTGCGGATAACAGGCATTTAATTGCTTTGGCGTTGCAAACCTGTGGTTGGTGAGGTAGTAACTTCCTCCGCGCTCTATTGCCATATCAATGACTCTGCGATGCGCCTCGGCAGAGCGCTTTAGACCGTCAGGTGTATGGACTGTGTGTATATGAAAGCTGATTGTCGCATAAGGCTCTTTTGCGTAAGCCAAAAAGCTCTCATTATCCTCTTCTATCACACCTATATTTCCAAATATTAAATCCACATTGTTTTTTAAGAAATCTTCTCGCATCTCGTTTATGAGATCGGTTAGCCTGTCTCTCGGTACATAGACCTCCGCCGGGATATCGGTTGCCTCTGGAGAACCGAGCATTCTATCAAGTTGCTTGTGATAGTCATAAATGTATAACCCCATCTGGTGTGTGTCTGACCAATATACATTACCAGAGGTCGACAGATAGTGATCAGAAACTTTGCGGAAAAACTCCTCTTTCTTTGCATGAGCCAGATACCGTAGATTCATCCACTTTTCGGCTGAAGGTTGCTCCGGGTAGTCCGGTACTGGTTTTCTTCGTTTCTACAGGCCGGTAGCAGACAAATATTCCCTTTCTGAGAAAGTCTTTTGATTTTGCGTCAGAGTTGTAAAGAAATTCTCCATACAGGAAACCGTCTGCAATGCGCTTTTCATAAGCTGGCATTAAGTCATCTACACTTAGAATCTTGCTCACACGCTCTACCTTTTGCCTGGGCACAAGACGCAGTTCGACGGAATAAACGATTCCAAGCAATCCGTATCCGCCGATGGCGAGACCGAAGAGCTCCGGATTCTCTTTACGACTGCATTTGTGTAGGCTCTCCATTTGAATCGATTAATTGAAACGATTCAATATCCTGAACAAAGGGTTTCATCTGTGAGTCCACGGCCATGGATATTGGATCCGAGGCTACCGCCAATTGATAGCCAGTCAGCAGTCTGTTTTTGGGCAATTCCCCATTGAGCCTTCTTTCCTTTCTGTGCTTCGATGTAGTAGCCAATCAGTTGGGGCCACCTCACTCCAGCTTCCACCTCGATAGTCGCCTTCTCCGGGTTGAATTTCAACACCTTGCTAAGTGTCGTCGTGTCTATAAGAATTCCATCGGTTGCGAACTGTTGCGCTCCCATGGCATGGCGTGCACCAGCTATACAAATCTTGCTTCCGTTACGGGAGGCGTTTTGGATTATACTTTGAACTGTGTCGATAGACTGCGGGTAAACGATCTGATCCACATAGGTCGGATTAAGTTGTGTATGCGCATCATTTACCAATACTCCCTTACCTTTCGTCTCTGAAGTGGCGGACTTCCACGATAATGTTGGAATTAGACCAGATGATCCTAGGATAGACCTTAGAAAATCCCTGCGGTTCAATTGGACCTCAGTCTTTATACGGTATGTCTTTTAGCTCAATTATATAGGCGTGAATCTCCGTGTCGCCTATGTTCTCCACGGTATGCTTCACGGGACCAACCCATATTGCTTCCCCTTTCTTTCCTTCTAGCGTTACACTTTTTCCATCGGGATAGCCGATTTTGACCTTGGTAGGAACCAATTCTATGTGCACAGTAGCCGGATGGGTATGCATCGCTTCCTTCTCGCCCGGTTTGATTTTAACTTCAAGCACCCTTACCTTGTCATTTTCCAGCAGCACGGTGTAGTGCTCTGGCGCTACTTCCAACGCATCTTGAGCCATAGCCCTATCAATCATAAACAGGGTCATCAAGATTGTTATAAGAAGCAATATAAAGGTCCCTGAAAAGTCTTTCATAGTTTGTCCTCCTCTATCTATTTTGATTATGTTTATTGGTGTGAACCCTTAATTTTACTGATTATAACAAGAAATGATATAAAACTAGTTCGATTTTTAGATCGAGATCGTTAGGATGAATTTTCAACGTACAATTTAAAAGAGATTTATTCAGTCAATAATCAAATCTTATAAACGGACTGAGAAGAGGCGATGCGGATCTGAAATGCCTTTTAAGCTGTGTAATCCCCTGTCCTCAAATTTAACTCTGATTGACGTTCTGGCAATACTCCTCACAGTTTCAGACACAACAATTTCCCCAGGAGCAGATTTATCAGAAATACGCGCAGCTATATTTACTGCGCCTCCATATATATTCTTGCCCTCCCGAATAACGTCGCCGGCATGCAATCCGATGTGAAGTCTAAGGATGGTCGAATTAGCTGCATTATTAAAGCTGAACGCACAATCAATTGCCTTATTCGCCGATTTGAACACAGCCAAGACACCGTCACCAAGTAGTTTCCCTTCGATCATCTTTCCGTCGCACGCAGTAATTGCTTTCTTTAGCGCCTCCTCCAGTTTCCGGGATTCATCTCTAAAGGCCGAATCGCTGAGTTTTTCAGTGAGCTTTGTTGAGTCTGCAATGTCGGCGAACAAAATAGTTACAGTGCCTTCTGGAATTTCTTCAATTTCTTCTTTATCCACACCCAGTTCCGCACCAATCAGTCTACTGAGCCAGCCATCAACACTGGAGGGGCCAAAGTCGAGGAGGGCTGTGTGATACGTGACCCCACCGAGCATTATATTTGCTTCCTCGAGCGGAACGAAGCCAAGGGGACCTAGCATGGGAAGAAAAGGCAGAGGATCAATTACTGTTCCGTAGAGCCGCCGCAAACCAGGTCGGAGCTCCATGTAGGTGCGCTTGACGTCGAGCCAAGACGCAGCCAGAGCTGGTGAGTGAGCCTCGCCGATTAATCGGGTAAGCCACCTCCGGAGGAAGAGCACACGCTCCCCGGGAGCAAGGGGATTTATCTGTAGGTGCTCCAACCACGCGGCAGTCAGGGGATCATCTGCCAGTAAGTCAGGGTCAACGTCATTGGGTTCGAATAGGATGTAAAACGCTGCGACCCTGACATCCCGCGTCCTTGCGACGCTAAAGGTCTCAGGATGCCGGTCCCACCAACGCTGGATGAGCCGAGTTGCCTCTTTGGGCTCTGTAGTTGAGCAAATATTACAAATCTCCTCGGTGTCACCCGTGGTGGCCCGCTCTACTGTGTAATCGCTGGCTCCTCGCGGAAAGAAAGCCTCTCTGATATTGGGGTTCTGTATCAGATAGAGTAAGTCCGCGGTGTATTGCCAGAGATTAATTGCCTGGGCTCGATACGATTCTGTATTAAAATACCGCCATGCCCTCCTGCGATACCCGCGGTAACTTTCCGGATCTCTGCTCGATAAGCTGTTGGAAATAGTCTCCCGAACCAGATCATGTAGAAATAATCCTTCATCCGTAGCATTTACAAAGGGAAGTTCTTGCAATTTATTGAATACCTCTTTGACATTGGTCTTATTTAGCAAAGACCTTAAAACAGGCTCGGTGAACCGACAGACGGTTGACGAAGCTTCTATGGCCTCTTTTATTTCTAACGGGAGACCACTGAGAAACCGATCCGTTAGATGTTTTAAAACCTTGGGAGGCGGCCCTTCTATCATCTCGAGATCAGGATTGTTCTTGATCGCGGCACAAGCTAGCTCTAATGCCAGCGGATAACCGCGCGCGAAACGGTTTACCTTTTTTATCTGCGATTTATTGAGTCCACGAAGCCTCAACATTTCATGAGCGTCCCTTTCTGGAAGTTCTTCAAGATGAATTTCATGAAATAGAGATTCCCAACCTGGAGTGGTTAGCCAGGCTGAATTTGGTCTTTCACGGCTGTTGATGAGGACGAGAACCGTATCCGGGAGATCAGGAATAAACTCTTGACGCAACCACGTGTCCATTAAGCCAAAGGTCTCATAAGTGTCAAGAGCGAGTACCGTGCGTCTGCCTGGTTGGGCCAACTTTGAGATGATCTTAGTTTTCTCTAACTCCAACTCTTCTGGACAAACAGCATTTCTAAGTGCATTTAGAAAGCCCTGCTCGGTTGGTTCAATTTCTCGACAGTCCAATCTGATCGCCGTAATGTCTGGATGTAGATTTTGAAATATGGCTTGGAGCAGCCTGGATTTTCCAATGCCCCCAACTCCGTGAGTGTAAACTACAACGAATGGAAGCTCATCTGATGATATTGCACTTCTTAGTAATGAAAGTTCTTCTTTTCGCCCAACGAAGCTAGGTTTGTGCCCGCTCTGCTAATCGTGCAGATATGGTTCGAGCCATACGATCGTACCCCAATCCTAATCGTTCCACGTCTAAATTAAAACTATCTCTAATTATAATTTATTAAGAGTTAAAAAGTCAACGCCATAACGTGCAGCGAAAGTATTAGCGATCAATTAGTGTCACTAATTAATACTGACAGATTCCTATAAATAATGTGAAGAAGGCGAGGTTGGAAAACCTCGCCTATCGATTGTGTAGACTCAGCCGTGATTAAGATATTCCCAGCAAGGTGGTGTCCCAACAATCGCTGGTTAAGCATTTTTGAGCGGTATCTAGCTTATGCTTCCCCAGGATCATTTAGCTGTTGGTTTAATGTTCTGATTAACGCGGAACAGGTTGGTCGGGTCGTATTTGTTTTTTATCTGGACTAAACGTTCGTAGTTATCACCATACGTAGCTCTTATCCTATCTTCACCCTCGTCCATCATGAAGTTTACGTAAGCGCCGCCGGCAGAATGCGGATGCAAGGCATCCCAGTACTCCCTAGTCCAGGATATAATCTTTTCGTTGTTTGCCGGATCTGGATCGACTCCTACAATGACCTGAGCCCAAATGGCATCGCGGTAGTTCCATGGTGTATCGTTCTTTTCGACGCGATGCGCAGCACCGTTTATCGGATATATGTGCATTGTAGTAAGCGGAGTAGGTAATTTCGACCCGTACTTCACGTGTTGAGCTATGGCTTCGTTGCTAAGCTCGTTCATAAAATCAGCTTTCCAGTATTGCTGTAGCCCCTTAGGATAAAGCGCATCAAACGCACTATTTAGCATGGGCAATGGGATGGGTCCCACATGCTCGAACGCCGGCTTCGAAATTCTACGAATGGGCTTGAAGGCTTCTTCAACCTTTTCCTTTGGGCCGGCGTAACACCAAACAATTCCGCACATATTCTTACCATGGAGATGTTCGGGAAAGGGAGGTCCTGGAGGAACAACTAGAAATAAAAAGAAGCCGTTAATATCTTCCGGCGCATCTATGATGAATTCACGGTACCACTGCATAACCTCTGTTGTCTGATCCAGTTCCCATAGCATCGGTCCGGCATGGACAGTGCTAACGGGATGAGCCCTGAAAAGAAAAGAGGTAACTACTCCGAAATTCCCACCTCCACCCCGAATTGCCCAGTATAGATCCTGGTTTTCCTTATCACTGACTGTAACGAACCTACCATCAGCCAACACCATGTCGGCGGCCAATAGGTTATCTATCGTCAATCCACATTTTCTTGTGAGGTGACCAACCCCTCCGCCAAGGGTTAGTCCGGCTACGCCAGTAGTTGATATAATTCCGGCCGGTATAGCTAGTCCAAAAGGATGGGTTGCGTGATCAACATCTCCCCATGTGCAACCTGCCCCGACTCTCACAGTTCGTTCACCAGTATCTACTCTGGTGTACTTCATGAGCGAAAGATCGATTGCAAGACCATCATCGCATATACCCAACCCTCCGACATTGTGGCCACCACCCCTGATAGAGACGAGCATATCATTATCACGTGCGAAATTTACTGCGTTTATCACGTCTGCTGCGTCCACACAACGCGCGATCAGTCCCGGTTTCTTGTCAATCATCCCATTGTAAACCTTACGAGCCTCGTCGTATTGTTCATCGGTTTTACTTATCAATTCACCCCGCAAATTGGATTTGAATTCGTCTATCGTCTTTTCCTGGACGACATTTCCCTTGGAATTGGTAACTCTGCTATTAGCCATAGTTTCCTCCTAGTTTATGATTTTGTCAGGTTTATCCTATTCAACGCAAATTAGCAAGTTTCATGCCAAATATCACATCAAGTCCCCAAACGTATTTGTTTTGTGAGCTATCTTTAGGATTTTAGATTAACATGTGCGAACAACATTAGTAGCGTCATCGCATCAACGAAGTTTACACAGGTGGAAACAACGTTTACGACTTTATAGATATCGGTACTTAGTCCATGAAGATATGTCCTTTAGATTTCTACTTAAACATGCTTGGATCAAATTCATTGGAAATCAGTGAAACCGAGTCTACCGGTAATTTTGCCCGCCTTGCGTGTTCATAGATTGCATCTACGCTCGGTGCCTCATACTCACAATAGAACTTTCCATCTTTTGCGGAATGATAGCTTTTTATCCATCTCACGGTTCCCATCTCTCTGCAGATGGCTACGTCGCGTTTGTTTGCCGAATCAATTTCTTCCTTGGTCAGATTGGGAACAGTTCGAGTAACTAAAAATTTGGGCACCTAAAATTCTCCATTTTAACTAGTGAACTCTTGGTAGCTTGGTACAGGTCTTTCCCTCGCCTGTCATTGCGACACCTGAGCCTTTCATTTTCTAGTAAGCATAATTAAGGATTCATCGAAAGCGGTAATCTTGGAATAAAACCAGAGTTTTTACTTAAACATACTGGGGTCAAATTCGTCCGATATGATTGAAACGGAATCTACTGGACTATTCATGAGCTTTGCGTGTTCATATATCGCTTCTACGCTCGTTGCTTCCCATTCGCAATAGAGCTTTCCATCCTTCGCTGAATAATAGCTCTTTATCCACTTTACCCCTATCTCCTCGCCAACAGTCATGGATCGTTTTGACGATGAGGAGATCTGCTCCTCTGTTAAAGGAGGCACCGTCCGCACAGTAAGGAATTTTGGCATAAGTAATATTTCTCTAAATTAACTCTGACTATATTATAACTACTTAAACATGCTGGGATCAAACTCGCCCGAAATCATAGAGACAGAATCCACCGGGAGTTGTGCCCGTCTTCCGTGTTCATAGATTAAATCAACGTTTGGTGCTTCATACTCACAGTAGAATTTTCCCTCTTTCTCTGAGTAGTAACTCTTTATCCACTTTATTCCCAACTCTTCGGTAACAGCTTTAGAAAGTTTTCCTGCCGCTGCTATTTGTTCTTCCGTCAATGGGGGCACCGTCCGGGTGATTAGATATCTTGGCATCTCTATTAACCTCCCTATAATATTTTTTAAACTTTTTTGAAACTAAAGCTAAATACTCTTCTCCATTCCTTTGATCTCGCTCAAAGCGTCCTTGGTGGTGACGGTCAATTCTTCCTCTCCCAGTTCTTCAGCCAGGCAAAGGGCTTCCTCGTAATGTTTCGATGCCTCCTCATAATTAGACAGGTTCGTATAGACCCTGCCGAGATTATGAAGTGCCCAGGCCTCTCCCTTTTTATCCTGGAGCTCCCTTCTTATCCTTAGAGTCTCTTGATAGTACCTCCAAGCCTTCTGGTAATCACCCATCTCATTATACACGTTCCCGATAGAATTTAGGATATAACCCTCAACCTTTTGGTCTCCCGTTGGCTTTAGAATATTCAAGGCATCCTCGTTACACTTCAAGGCCTCATCGTACTTTCGAAGGCTCAGATAAACAATTGCCATTCCACTGAGCGTAACACCTTCTCCGATCGTATTTCCAATCCTCTTACATATTTCCAATGCCTCGCGGTAGTAAGCAAGGGCTTCTTCGTGGAGACCAAGATTCCAATTTACTACCCCCAGGTTGTTAAGAATACTTCTGGCCCCATCTTCGTCGCCGTTCTTTTTTGCAACTTCCAAACCCTCTTTATAATATGATAGGGCCTCTCGATAGTCGTTAAGATATTGACGGTAGGTATTACCAATGTGATTGAGAACTGCGCCTTCTGCTACCTTGTCTCCTAATTTTCGATAGATCTTCAAGGCCTCTTTGTAATATTTTATAGACTCATCATATTTTCCCAAAATATTGTATGTGGCAGCAATGTAACTCAGTATGTTGCCCTCTTCGGTCTTATCCCCAAGGCCTCTGCTTATATCCAGCGCTTCAGTGTAGTATTGGAGTGAATCTTCGTAATTACCCAAACGCGAGTATACATTTCCCAAACTGATTGGAACAATAAGATGCGAGTATGCACGAAAGCTCCTGAACCCGCCCTCTTTAATTACTCTCCAGCATTCCCGATAGTACTCCGCGCATTTCTCGTAATTGCCCATTTCTCCGTAGACGGTTCCGATGTTAAATGCGGAAACGTTCTGACCTGTTACGATTCTCGCGCCTCTATGTATGTTAAAGGCCTCGTGAAGATGTGACAGGGCATCTTCATATTGACCAAGCTTCCTATAGATTTCTCCCAGGCTGATAAGTTCAAATCCTTCTGCTTCGCGACTGCCCATTTCTCTATGCACCATTAAGGCCTCTTTGTGGTACTTCAGAGCGTCGTTGTAATCCGCCGAACGCCAATTTATGAATCCCATACCCCTCAATGCTTTTCCCTCGCCTATCTTATCTCTTATCTCCCTTTTAAGGGTAAGCGCTGATTGGCAGATTTCCTTTGCTTTCTGGTATTCTCCCATCACACTCAAGAGTTCGCCTTGCTTGATGTAACCATCTGAAAGCCTGCTCTTATCATTTATATCTTTAGATAGAGTTATTATTTCTTCGAGTATCTTTTTCTGATCATCTCTTTTTGCCATGTTGTCGTATATGTTTTCTATCTCAAATAGAATATCTATCCTTTTAGCCTTGCCGGTATCGGTCTTTTCCATTTGCCCAAGAAGTTTTAGCACTTCGTTAAAATTGGTAAGGGCTTCATCGGTTGAAAGAACATCCTTTGCCCTTTTGCCAACCAGTGTTAAATAATTAACCGCCTTTTCCCTGTTATCACTCTTACTAAAATGATGGGCAAGGACACCATAGAAATCTTCAAGACGGGAAGGATACATCTCTTCGATTGCACTACCCACCTTTTCATGGAGTTCCTTTCTCTTTTGAAGCAAAAGTGTGTTGTATGCAACTTCTAGGGTAAGAGCATGTTTGAACAGGTAGTCAACGTCCGGGTAAACCCCCCTTTCGTAGATCAGATCGGAGTTTGTGAGTGTCATCAGGCGTTCCCGAAGTTCATTTTCGTCAATAGCAGATATCTTTTGAAGTAGCTCAAAACTGAACTCCCTTCCGATAACCGAGCATACTTGGAGTTTCGATTTTCGGGTTTCCTCAAGTCGGTCTATCCGGGCCATGATTATATCTTGTACACTGCTCGGGACTTCAATCTCAGATACTTCTTTCTCTGCCGTGTATCGTCCATCGCTCTTGACGATTATTCCGCTATCGATAAGCGACCTTGTTACCTCTTCAACAAATAGTGCATTACCTCCGGTTTTTTTAAGTATTAGTCCCATTAATTCTTCGGATATTTCTTCACTTTTCAGAATCGATTCTACTAGAAACCTGCATTCGCCTGTTGAAAGAGACGTTAGCGCGATCTGGGTGTAGTAAGGTTTGTCGATAAAGCTATGAACAAATCCCGGGCGACAGGTAAAGAGAAGCATAATTCGTTCATTACCCATACTCCTTGCAATACTATTAAGAAGTTCCTCTGAGGTTTTATCAATCCAATGGAGGTCTTCAATTGCTAAAACCAGCGGTTTAGTTTGACTCATTCTCAGGATTATGGCTTTAAGGGCGTCAAATATAGCTTGTCTTTTCTGTGCTGCATCTAAGTTTTTCAATATATCAGAATCGGCTTTTACAGAAAGGAGATCGAGAATAAGTGGGATCGTATCCGTTAATTTATCGTCGATCCTGTTTATCGCAATCTCCACTTTAGCCTTAATCAGGTCGTCATCGTCTCTATCATCAATATCAAAACTATTCTTTAATATCTCAATGATTGGAAGATAAGAAAATGATTTGCCGTAAGAGATGCAATTCCCTTCCAGGTAGCTCACTTCTTCATCACGGAGCGTAGTTTTAAACTCGTGAACCAATCTTGATTTTCCCAACCCCGCTTCGCCAATAATACATAAAATCTGTCCGTGTCCTTTCTTTACGTTTTCAAAGGAATCCTTTATAAGCCCCAGTTCCTTTTCCCTTCCTACAAATTTTGTTAACCCTCGCTCCAGGGATAAATCAAATCTTACTTTTCGATCCGTTTTCCCAATTACTGTACAGGCCTTTACAGGCTGACTTTTTCCCTTAACGCGAGCTTCTTCGAGTGGGATACACTCAAAGTAATCCTTCACGAGTTTGTAGGTACTCTCACTAATCAGGATAGACCCCGGTTCAGCCAGGCCTTCTAAACGTGAAGCCAGATTAACCGTATCTCCCATGGCTGTATATTCCATACTTAGGTCATTACCAATACTTCCAACGACTACGAGCCCGGTATTAATGCCAATTCGCATCTTGAAGTCTATCCCCTGCGCTAACTTAAGCTCTTCACCGTATAATCTGATGGCCTTCTGAATACCCAAAGCCGAAGTTACCGACCTATAGGCATGATCCTCCTGGGCAATAGGGGCACCGAATAGTGCCATTGCGCCATCGCCCGTAAATTTGTTGATTGTGCCCTCATAGCGATGTACCTGATCTATAATAAGCCTGAGGGCCTGATTCATCAAAGTGCGAACCTCCTCAGGGTCTAATTTTTCTGATAATGCAGTGAAGCTCGAAGCGTCGGCAAATAGCACCGTTACCAGCTTTCGCTCTCCTTCAAGGCGGGCTCTATTGACGAGAATTTTATCGGCAAGGTGTTTTGGGATGTAACTCTGGGGTTCACTTAAATTAAGTTGCTTATCTTCTTTAACATCTGCACTTTTGCCGAGCTTTCCTCCGCATTCGAAGCAGAACTTATGGGTAGGAGGGTTATCTTTGCCACAGTTCTGACATCTGATCTCCACCTTCGTTCCACATTCAACGCAGAACTTAGCATTCTCAGGATTTTGAAATCCGCAATGCGCACAGACTAAAATCTTAGTTTCCATATTCTCAAGAAATAATATTCGACCAAATTTATTCGTTTTATTATTGAAATATTATATGAGATTTGTCATAAAAATGAAAATAAAGAATTGGTTGCGAACGGAAAAACCAGTAGCATCTTCATTCTTAAGATGAAGAAGCTGCTTTGGTTACCAATGCCTTCGGTATCTGTTTAATAAGGGTAATTGTCTTACAGTGCGGAGATAAGTTAACTGTTATTTTGCGTTTTTGAAACTTAGTTTCTACCACCCCTCAGTTCCCGGTTCGCCTTTGAAGGGGCCTACAATGTCCGATGTTATCCATCCCCCATAGTAATTACCCGGTTGCGGCAACACTTTTTCATTTCCAACGTAGCAGGCGTCCATCTTGCTCGCATTGAAGGCTATGTAATCGGTTATCAACTCAAAACCATCCCAGGGCTCTGGGTAGCTCCAGGCCGGCGTTTTCAGAGCATTTCTTCCCAACGCGGACAGTCCAATATCTGGCTTTTCCTTTCCATTCACAGAGGGTCGATTTATTGCCAGGCTCCAGATATTTCATTTGTATATCTGCTTGAGGTATGTAATAAACCGGGGGACTTGCGGTCTCTTCACACCCTATAGGTTTTATTGCTATCTGCGATTACAAGACCTCCAAACTCAACACGAATTCTACTTTTTACCGGTTCTACACGGGGAGGTCTAGGATAGTCCCAGACCGATTCCTGCCCAGGACCAGGAATTATAATGTTAGTCGGTCTCATTCTCTGCTAAATTTCTCCATTTGTTTACTTCGCTTAATAAGTCTTTTGGAATTTTGGACATTATTTATAAAATATCTTAACATCATTAAATGGGATTTCAGTACTTCGAAAGCCTAACTGGCACAATTTGGATTGGCGATCCAAAACCAGGAGCATGGATTCCCGCTAACAATCCGCGGGAATGACAGCTTAGGTTGGTTTTACAATTAGCCTGTTACCTCGTCATACAAATCATCCCAATTCGGATTAAACTTCTCAATCAGCTTTATTTTCCACTTTCGGTGCCATTTTTTTAGACGTTTTTCTCTTTCGATTGCGTTGTAAATGTCATTTGTCTGTTCGTAATAAACTAATTTATGTATCGAATATTTCTTCGTAAATCCCTGGATTATATCAGTTCTGTGTTCGTAAACTCTTTTCATTAGATTGTAGGTTACACCAACGTACAAGGTACCGTTTCTTTTACTCGCCATTATATAAACAAAGTACGCGTTCATAGTCTAGCTGTATTTTAATACCGACACTGTAAGTATAATGCTCTAATTGAAATGACGAGTAATTTGTCATCCCCGAGGACAGTTGTCGGGGATCCAGAAAGAAAAATATGGATTCCCGCTAACAATCCGCGGGAATGACACAAGAGGATGGTTTTCAATGACTACCGCTGATGGCGATATCTCATTTGTCATCACCGAGTAATCCCCGCTTAGTTCATGCGGGAAAAGCGTAATCGGTGATCCAAAAGATAATTTATATCGATTTCCAATAAAGGAAGTCGGGACAATGGCCAGACGGATTCCCACTCACTCGTTGCGGGATTGGCAAAATTATGATATAGATGCTGAATTTGAAGGAGGTGACAAATTGTCCGCAATAGGTCTTGTAATTCCTTACTGGAATGATATCACAAAAGACGAGATCATTGATTTTGCCCAACTTGCAGAAGGACTTGGATATGATTCTATCTGGGTTCCCGAGATGTGGGGTAGGGACGCATTCTCTATTCTCTCGGTGATCGCGCTACATACAAAAAGGATTAAGCTCGGAACGGGAATCGTTTCGGTCTACAGCAGAACCCCGGCGATTATTGCACAAACTATTGCGACATTAGATGAGATCTCAGAGGGAAGAGTGATACTCGGCCTGGGTACAAGCGGACCCGTAGTGATTGAAAACTGGCATGGTGTTAAGTTTGAGAAACCACTACGAAGGACTCGAGAATACGTCGAAATAATAAGGATGATAATTAGTGGACAAAGAGTAAATTATCAGGGCGAGATTTTTAAACTAAAAAACTTTAGTCTCCAATTTAAGCCATTCAGAGAGGTAATACCGATTTATATTGCATCTATTGGACCTAAGAATATAACCCTTACAGGTGAAATTGCCGATGGTTGGATTCCGTTTCTGGTTCCAACTCAACATTACAAACAAACCGAAGATTACCTACGCGCTGGAGCTGAAAAGGGAGGAAAGGCGTTTGATAAGATCAAAATTTGTCCCTACATCCCAGCGCTAGTTTCTGATGACGAGGATGGCACACGAAGATTAATCAAGGAATACATCGCCTATTACATTGGTGCGATGGGGACTTTTTATTCTGGATTGATCAGCAGGTACGGATTCCAACATGAAGCCAATTCGATTGTTGAGGCTTGGAAAAAGGGAAGCAAAACAGAAGCAATCGAAGGTGTCAGCGATACCTTGCTGAATTCAGTCGCGGTTACAGGTTCGGCGAATGCCGGCAGAAGCAAAATCGAGGAATTCAGGAAAGCGGGCGCGGACATTCCTATCATTATTTTGCCTCCCAAAGCCTCGAGAGATTTGGCGAGGGAGACGATCAATAACCTCTCGCCATAGATCTACCAACCAAAACTAATTTTTGGTTGCTACCTTACCCTCTGTGATGTCCTTTTCTATCATCTCGCGGAGCAGCGTGCTACCCTTACCGAAAAAGTCAGCGAGCATACCCTGCATCTTGGACGTCTTCCATTTGGTTACGAATGAGTTGATGAAATTGCTGCTGCCTAGCTTGAAAAAGTACCATGACACACGTGTAACGCCATCTGTTGGAGTAAGTTTGGTGGTGAGCCGAAAACGTTGATCCTTTGCGAAAGCGACATCAAGGGTCATATAGTCGAATGGCTTCCAGTCCACAACAGTCTGGACGACGGTCAGGTCTCCATGGGCACAGTGATATTCTGATCCGACTCCCAATCTTCCCTTTTCAGCACCCTTCGCAGTCATGCCGTCTGCTTGAAGCCAATGACGCCTCAGTTGCGGGTCGGCCAAATAATCCCATACAAGCGCAGGTTTCGCCGGTATATCAACCTCGACTTTGAACCAGGATTCGTCAGGATCAACATAAACACGCCTCGCTTCGCGTTCTCTCTCCCAAACTTTATGCAGGTCATGAACATAGCCGCGAATCTCTCCGAGGTGCTCGTACGTCTCGGAGTGCGGCTTCATTACCTCTTTCAATTCGCCCAAACCCATAGCATCCGCACAGGATTCAGATAGAAAGGCATAGGCTATCTTTCCATTTGTTTCATCTATTTTATTCTTGAGAAGCCTATGTGTTAGTATTACGTCAGGTCCGCTAAGTTCCTGTCGTCCGCCTATATCACTCAGAATATATGTGCCATAGTGCGATACAAACTTTAGATCCAGGGTGGGAATGAGTTCGCATGCCTTGCAGGTACACGTTGTGCTACGACGCATGCTCTCTAAAGACATTGCAAAGGCACAGTATATATTCTCAATAGCCTCAAGCAGCGTCTGACCCTTAATGAAACTTCCGTCCGGTGCATAAGCGAAGATTGCATCCCCTTCCAATTTGGATATAACAAGCGGTGATTGCATGCTTTTTTCAAGCGTGTCGAACAGGCTTTTCATGATCCCTTCGGCGTGTTCTAGCTCTGCCTGGGTCAAAAAGGCTGTGTAACCACTTATATCGGCGATAACAAGGTAACCCTTTTCTTGAGCCATAATTAATACCTCCCCTTATCACTATTGTCTAAACAAAATTTGATTCAATCAAAGAAAGTTTTTAAATCGCTCCTCTCAAATACGAAGCATTTAATCAATTACTCCGCAATTCGATCGTCTTCAATCATTTTTAGTACCTTCTTGCCGCCCTCTTTTAAGCGGCTCGTTATCTTACCCTTCATAGAATTCAAAAGCATCCTCAGCATAAGCGTATGTATTCGGTTTCTCCCCGTTATTTCATCAAATCTCCATGAAACACGGGTTCCGCTTCCATGAGGGGTGAGCTGCGTGGTATTTCTCTGCATCCCCTTCATCGGCATCGCAGTGTCAACTGTCAGATATTCGAAGGGGCGCCAATCGACTATGACCTGGTTTATCTTATAATTCCCATGGGAGCAAATATATGTAGTACCGATTCCCATTCGGCCCTTATCGTTTGTATAGGCCGTAACATTGCTTGCCGAAAGCCACTGTTTCCTAAAATTCGGTTCTGTGACGTATTCCCAGGCTAAAGCCGAGGAAACGGGTAGATCTGTCTCAACCTGAAGCCAGGCGTCCTCAGGTTTAATCGTGATGCGACGTTGCTCGCGTTCGCGTTCCCAAACGGCGTGGAGGTCGTGGATAAGCCCTTTTAATTCTCCAAGGTCTTCAAACGTGGCGGAGTAGGTCTTCATACGATCAGTCAACCTGCTTAATCCCATGGCATCTGTGCACGCGCTTGTGATGAACAGATAGCCATTATTACCTGCAGCATCGGAGATAGGGCTTTTAAATAATTCACGCAGAATCATTACGTCCGGACCCATCAGATCGTGCTGACCATCAATTTTAGTCAAGCTAAATGTTCCGTAGTGGACGATAAATTTGAGATCCAAACCAGACATAAGCTGGCATGCTTGGCAAGGACACACGGTGTTCCGAGACATAGTTTCTAGTGTCCTAGCGAAGGTACAATACAGGTTCTCAATTATTTCCAGCAAGGTCTGACCTTGTACAAAACTACCTTCAGGTGAGCATAGGAAAATGGAATTTCCTTCTATTTTTGAGAAGACTAGCGGATGGCTGATACCATCTATGAGGGTATTTACTAGATCATTTACAATCGATTGTGCATGCTCAAGCTCAGCCTTCGTGAGAAATTCTTCATATCCCGAGATGTTAGCAGCTACTAAATAGCCTTTTTGTGTCATTGATTAAGTCCTGGTGTACTCAGATTATTGAGAAGATCACAGGTCAAAATGGCCTCTCCACTTCAGCCAAATCGATCTCATCCACCCAAAAGGAAGAAAATTGTTAATTAGATGATACGAAATTATAAAAGTTTCCTACTCAAACATCAAACCAAGGAAATTAAACATATTGGGATAAATGGTATATTGAATCAGCTTCGATTCTAGGAGTTATTTTTGGTTAGCTTGCATTCTTGGACCAAATTTTAGATAATAAGCATTTGAAATGGGATTGATTTGGCGGTGGTGAGCTCGAGTTTGTTGAATCAGTTAATCCACTCAATTTTTATTGATAAAGTCTTTGACCAATTCGGGGGTTGAGGCATGGCCTGCTCAAAATGCGGTTTTAAAAATCCGGATGGAATGAAGTTTTGTAATGAGTGTGGTAGTCCACTCGGGCGACTATGCCCTAATTGCAATTTTGAGAATCCCTCGGGATCGAAGTTCTGCGGAGAGTGCGGGACTACTCTTTCAGAGGAAGTACACGAAGCTATATATAAGCGAAAACAAGATGCCGAACGGCGTCAGGTGACCGTAATGTTTTGTGACTTGGTTGGCTCTACGCGACTTTCTGAGCAACTCGATCCCGAGGACTTGCGGGAAGTTATGCGTGCTTATCAGGAGGTTTGCGCAAAGGTAATAAAAGGATTTGATGGACATATAGCAAAGTATCTAGGTGACGGCATCCTTGTTTACTTTGGATATCCGAAGGCACATGAGGATGATGCCCGAAGGGCCGTTCATGCAGGTCTAGAAGTTGTTCAGTCGGTGCGGGATCTTCCCCTCCAGAAAAAGCAATTAGAACAGCCTCTACAAGTGCGAATAGGGATTCACACTGGGCTGGTAATAGCAGGGGAAATGGGTGCGGGAGAGGTGCGTGAGCAGATGGCGATAGTGGGTGATACACCAAATATAGCGGCTCGCCTACAGGGGCTTGCCGAGACTGACACGGTAGTAATTAGTAAAGCTACTTATCGGCTTATCGAGGGTTATTTTGAGTGTGAATCCACGGGTCAGCACACTCTAAAAGGCATATCCCAGCCTATGGAAGCATATAAGGTAGTGGGAGAGAGTGGTTTAAAAAGTCACCTAGAAGTAGCTACCACCAAAGGATTGACTTCTCTTGTGGGGAGGAAAAAGGAAATTGAACTTATGCTTGCTTCATGGGAGAAGGCTAAAGAAGGTCTTGGACAATTTGTTCTCCTGAGTGGAGAGGCTGGAATTGGCAAATCACGTCTTGTAGAAGTCTTAAAAGGCCGCTTAGTTGACGAGCCACATCATATAATAAGTGCCCGATGCTTACCGTATTTTCAGAATAGTTTTCTATATCCTGTGATTGATTATCTAGAGCGATTTCTGGAGATAAGTAAGGCAGATTCCCCTGAGAAAAAATTAGAGAAGCTTAAAAGAGGTCAAGCGAAAATGGGTTTTTCAACAAACGAATCGTTACAACTTTTTGCTTCTTTGCTTACAATCCCGGTTAACAATGATATTCAGCCTCTTAACTTATCTCCACAGATTCAAAAGCAAAAGACACAGAAAGCCTTACTTAAATGGCTAAGGAATGCGATGGAGAATTCTCCTGTTTTATTCATATTGGAGGACATGCATTGGGTGGATCCTTCAACACTTGAGTTGTTGAGTCTCATCTTTGATGATATTTCTAAGTCACGAATTTTAACTCTTTTGACATTCCGTCCGGATTTTACCCATTCTTGGGACAGTTCAGAAAATATCACAGAGATAAATTTAACTCGACTATCTGCAAAGGATATTGAGCTTATGGCTAAGAGTGTAGCAGGGGGAAAGTCGCTTCCGCGGGAAGTCATTCAGCAGTTGGTTGCCAAAACTGATGGTGTACCACTTTTCGTGGAAGAATTGACAAAGATGGTGTTGGAATCCGATTTTCTGAAAGAGCATGATGAGAATTATGAGGTGACAGGATCAATACCATCATTGGCAATACCTTCATCTATACAAGACTCTCTAATGGCGAGGCTGGATCGCCTTGCACCAGTGAGGGAAGTGGCACAATTATCGTCAACGCTTGGTCGTGAATTTTCTTATGAGATGCTGTCTGAAGTATCATCCATGGATGATGACACGTTAAGGGATTCTTTGTCTCAGTTAGTCGATGTGGAAATACTTTATCAACAAGGCATTCCTCCTGAATCAACATACATCTTTAAACATGCCCTAATATGTGACGCGGCTTATGAGTCATTGCTTAAGAGCAAGCGTAGGCAATATCATCATAGAGCTGCAATGGCTTATGAGAAAAAATATAAGAATGATTTAATGGCCTATTACCCAATCTTAGCATACCACTGGGCTCTGGCGGCTGGAGAAAATATGGACTATAGAGAAGCTGCTATCAAAACCATTAATTATCTCCAACTGGCTGGTGAGACAGCCCTTCGAAGTGGCGCATTTAAAGAAGCCTATGAATTCCTATGTAAGGCCCTAGATTGGTATGATTCATTGCCAGCTTCTGAAAAAAATTCAGATCGGGAGCTCAAGTTACTAAAGAATCTAGGAATAGCATCCTTTGCAACTACTGGATACGGGTCTAAACAAACTAAGGAGATTTATGACAGGGCATGGCCACTAAGTGAGCAGATCGGAGATTCACCCGACGTTTTCCCCGTTTTATGGGGTGTATGGCTAGGCTATCATTTCTCGCAAGACACAGAGGTAGAAATTCAGCTCGGTGAGAAGCTCTATAGGATCGCCAAGAAAGAAGATGACAAAGAGCTGCTTTTGCAGGCCCACCATGCCCTTTGGACCACATTGATGTTGATCCCCGATTATAAACGCTCATATGAGCACCTGGAAGAAGGACGGAAGCTATACAGTCCGGAGATGCATGAAACACATTGTTTCAATTATGGAGGGCACGACCCGGGCATGTGTTGCCACAGGGCTTTGTGTTTAATCAGTTGGACAATGGGTTATCCCGATAGGGCTATTAAGGCGGGATATGAAGCCATAAAGTTGGCACAATCTCATAACTTCAGTTTGATTACCGCACATATGGCTACGGCATTCATTCATAAGCAAAGAGGGGATATTGAACAAACTGAAAAGCAGGCTGATCTAATCATAGAACATGCAAACTTAAAAAAATTACCGGTTCATGTGTTATGGGCATCAATCTTTAAGGGCTGGATACTAGGGCAAAATGGTGAAATCGGGGCAGGGATTTCTGTTATTGCTGATTCGATGGAGAAATTGGGGTATAAGGACCCCGGTTATATGAGTATGCTTGCAGAACTGTACATTTTAGCCAATATGCCTGAACAGGGTCTTAAACTCGTAGAAGAGCTTTTAGAAGTCGCCAGATCAAAAAACGAACATAATTATGATCCCGAGCTATTGAGACTAAAGGGCGAATTACTCTTACTTAAGATGACCGCCAAGGGCTCAATTAAGGGTCTTCCCAAAAAGGATCGCGAAAATTTTGAAGAATGTCTGCTCAAATCACTGACTTTGGCTAAAGAACAGGGAGCCAAGTCTTTCGAACTACGAGCAGCGACCAGCCTTGGACGGTGGCTGAAAAACACGGATAGAGCAGAAGAAGGTAAGAAGATCCTTTTGAATATTTATAGTTGGTTTGAAGAAGGATTCAACACCAGAGATCTAAAGGAAGCGAAGCTAGTTCTTGATGAATTGTCATAGGTTCTCGTATCTCAATAGTTCAGAGAGGCAATTAAAATGCCATGTCCAAACTGTGAGTATGACAACCCTAAGGAAGCATTATTTTGCATGAAGTGTGGAACAAGATTGGTCAAAGGAGACACAACTGCCCCACGATCATTGGACTTGTCTTCCGAAACTAGAGTCACTGACCGTTTAGCTCGTGAACCCGAACGGCGTCAGGTGACCGTAATGTTTTGTGACTTGGTTGGCTCTACGCGACTATCTGAGCAACTCGATCCCGAGGACTTGCGGGAAGTTATGCGTACTTATCAGGAAGAAAAGAACATATTTTGTTGAGTTCCTGAAATGTTTAATATTGATATTTGCCCCGTTTTGTTAATACATCCTCAAGATCTCTAAAGTATTCAAGGGGGTTCACCCACCGAATGGCATTTGTTGGGCAGTTATTAGTGCATGCGGTATCGCTATAACCCATACAATTGTCACATTTAATCGCAATACGTTTCGGCTTAGGTTTGCGCTCCTCCTCATCTTCCGCAGCCGGTCTTTCGTCCCTGCCAAAGAAGGTTCCAATAATGTCAAACACTCCAGATTTACTCTCTTTCTTGGTTGAGACCATCTGGATAACATTATATGGGCATCTAATTGCGCATCCCGCACACCCTATGCATTTATCATTTATCACATAGATCTCGCCTGTTGGCGCCCTTTTTATAGCATCGAAATTGCAGATAAGGCAAACCGGGTCTTGGCAAAGACGACACGCAACGGGAACAGATATTTCGGCGAACCGTGTTCCCCTCCTGTCAAGGCGCGGATATCCATGTCGGTCCTCACAGGCCTCAACACAATTGTTACAGTGAATACAGGTTGCTAAGTCAATGATTAGAAGACTCTCACTCTGTATAATTCCCTTCTCCACCAGCGTTTCAAGCCTCTCGGCCTTTGCCGGATCCCTCTGGACCTCGAGGGTCTTGAGCTTTCGCTCCATAATGATGTCGTTCACCTCTTCAGCCAATTTTGGATCTGTAAGTAGCAGTGTGTTAAAATCGTCCTTTACCACCTGGATTGTCTCAACCTTTGTGAAGGCTGATACCGTTGCGCTTCGTTTTTCATCTTCAAGAAGTGCCATCTCCCCGAAGTAGCTTCCCTGCGCAAGATAAGCGATTATCTGGTCTTTATCCCCACTTTGCTTTGTTATCTTGACGAATCCATTCCGTATTATATATAGAGAATCACCGGGATCGCCTTCCCTGAATATAACATCCGACTGATTGAATGATTTTAATTTGACCTTACCTTCCAGTTCCTCGAGCATGGTGTCGCTCAAATTTCCAAAGAGCGGTACCTTTCTCAGATATGTACGAACCGCTCGTGCGGTATATTTTTCTTCGATTATTTCCCTGAACTTAGGAGAAATCTTCATTAATTCCTTGAGAACCTCTGAGGGTATCTCTAGCAGGCGTAAGTCGTCCTTGGCAGAAACTGTGGCACTCCTTGGATAACCTGATAATGCAGCCATTTCCCCGAAAACGTCACCCTCTTCAAGGTTGGCGAGAGTCAAACTGTCGTACCCAGCGGTTTTGATAGTGATCTCTACGGAACCCTCAAGAATAGCAAAAAACGTGTCGCCGTATTCTCCCTCTCGGCAAACAACAGTCCCTGGTGAAAAATGTTGCTCTTTAGATTTAGCGACCAAGCTGTTAATATGTTCCGCTGAAAGCTCGGCGAAGAGATGCATCCGGTTTAATTTTTCCCTTAAGGTTTCCTCTTCTGAATGCATATCGTTAACTGTTACGGTATCGTGTGTTGTACTCATAAATCACCCGTCATATTATATCAACTTATGATTATAGCAGGATTTGTAAGGTAATGGGGTCTTTCTGTTCCCAATATCAATAGGTATTAAGAAATGAAGGAATCGGTTTAGTACGAGAATCTAACCCTTTTGATTGATGTTGAGTAGGGTTTTTCTGTTTTGAAATTGTAAAGTTAGATCATAGTAACTCGTATCTCTTTATCTTCTTTATCAATCCCTGCCTTGTTATTCCAAGAATTTCTGATGCCTTCTGCTTGTTTCCTCGTGTTTTTTCCAGGGCGCCTTTTATCATTTCTATCTCAATTTCTTCGACAGTTTCTTTAAGAGATCGGCTATCTCCGCTTGCATACGACCTCACAAGTGTAGAACCCATTACTTGCATCTCACGTTGGATTTGTTCTGAAAGATCTGTCTTTTCTATAGCATCGCTTTCTGTCAGGATGACGGCCCTTTTGATTTCGTTTTCCAGCTCTCTTACATTGCCAGGCCAGCTGTAGTTCGTAATACAATCCATAGCCTCTTGAGAGAAATGCATCTGTCGATGTCCCAGTTCGCTTGTAAAAATATTTAAGAAATGTTTAGCGAGTATAGGGATATCTTCTCTTATCTCTCTTAGTGACGGCATACGGATGTGAACAACATTTAGTCGGTAATATAAATCTTCTCTGAATAGGTCTTTGTTAATTTCACTGATCAGATCTTTATTTGTTGCCGCGATTATCCTCACATCAACCGATATATCTTGTTTTCCACCGACCCTTCTTACCCTCTGTTCCTGTATCACACGGAGAAGCCTAGCCTGAGCGGGAAGACTCATATCTCCGATCTCGTCGAGAAAGAGGCTGCCGCCATTTGCCATCTCGAATTTTCCTTCTCTTCTTTCAACACCTGTGGCAACCCCTTTTTCTATACCGAAGAGCTCGCTCTCCAGTAAGCTCTCCGGAAGAGCGGCACAGTTAATGTCCACAAAGGGTTTATTTGACCTTGAGCTGTTGAAGTGGATCATGCGCGCAGCCAATTCCTTCCCGGTGCCGCTCTCTCCTGTGATCAGAATATTGATTGGAGTGTCCGCAATCTTTTCTATAAGATTTACCACGTCCTGTATCCTCTTGCTCGTTCCGATTATCTTGCTTGTGAAGAACTTGCCCTTTACCTTATCTCTTAAAACCACGTTTTCACGCTGGATGCGAGATTTTGCTTCTTCGAGCTCCTTTATCAACTGTGCATTTTCGATTGCGACGGCCGCATTTGAGGCAAAGATTTCCAAAGTTTCTTCGTCCTGCTTTGTAAACGATCCGTCATTTTTATTGAGGGTTTGCAAGACTCCTATTGTTTTTCCTTTTAAATCTTTCAATGGCACGCATAGAATCGATTTTGTTTTGTAGCCAGTCCTTTTGTCTATTTCCGGGTTAAATTTTGGGTACGAATAAGCATCTTTCACGTTTATGATTTTCCCACTCTTAAGTGATTCGCCTGCTATCCCAAGCTTCGCGTCAAATCTGATTATTTCAGACGTTCCCATTGCGAGGTGTGACCAGAGCTGGTCTGTATTTTCGTCATAAAGAAATAGCGTTGTCCTGTCTGCGTTTACAATCCTTGACGACTCCTTCACCAGAAAATCGAGAAGGACGTTTAGGTCTCTTTCTGCATTAATCATACGAGAGAGGTTAAAGAGGGAGTTGTGTTCTTTGACGAAACTGGATTCTGAGTCCTTATTTCCTGGGCTCATGGTAATGGTTAAAATTATAGCATAGTTGAACTTTTAGCGTCAACTCGGTTTACGTATTCTGTGAACGGGGTTTACTGTTTTGAATGAGATTTATTTAACTTGTTTTTACATCTTTTCGGTAAATTTACTTACATGGTATACCTAGAAACCAAAAAATCAACGCCATCTAGTTCTTCCCTCAAGGGGCAAGAGATTCTACGCTTCGCCTCAAAAAGGGGGGGGAAATTGTCTCCTCCCCCTATAGATGAAGGGGGAGGATTAAGGTGGGGGTAGTCCAATCCCAATACTAGGGTAAAAACTTGCCAACTGATTCTTTAATCTCTCTAACCCTCTCAACCCGCCTCTTCTTCCTGATTTCGGCCTCTTTCCAGAGCCTAATTTCATAAGGTGTCTCAGGCTTGAAACCGGGGATGGGTATTGGTTTTCCGTTATCACCAATATGAACGAAGCTGAGAAAGGCGGTGCATGTATGCTTCTGATCACCTGTGGTCAGATCCTCAGTAAGAACTTTTATTCCGACCTCCAAAGATGTGTTACCAACGTAGTTGATTCCTGCCTTGAGGATAATGACATCTCCCACGATTATTGGCGAGTAGAAATAGAGATTGTCGAGAGAACCTGTGACTATTAATCCTTTAACATATCGTCCGGCAAGTATTGCGGCAGTCTCATCGATATCCAACATGAGTTTCCCGACTGACATAAAATTGCCGTAGAATGTGTCGTCTGGCAGAACGGCCCTTATGGTCTCCAGATTAAATCTGGTCACCTCTGTTTCGTCGACAAGGTTCTCCGCCATTTCGTTTCTGTTTGCCAACTCGGGCATTCTGGCATCTTTTCTATTCTTGGCCTCGAGATAGATTGATTCCTCAACTTCATCAGCCGGCGTTATCTTTTCCTTTACGCTTCTTGGATTTCCCTGTTCATCAACTGCTATAAATGCTAAATGCGAGGTTGTCGTTAATTTCTTCTCACCTGTTTCCGGGTTTTCCGAGTGTACCCTAACTCCGAGTTCTAGCGAACTATTACCTATGTACTCAACCCAGCTATCTAGAATGGTGATTTCACCTACCTTTATAGGATTAATAAAATCTATGCTGTCGGTTGTTCCGAGGATTGTTATACCTTTTGCTATCCTGGATGAGGTTATGCTTGCCGCTAGCATGATCCAGTCCATAACTCTTCCGCCATGAAGCGTGCCTACGGTGTTTGCATGCTCAGGGAATACCAGCTGGATCATTTGATTCCTTGTCTCTTTGATGGATGGCATGGTTATGAAAATGCTTCGTTTAGTCTATCTATTTGCTCCGGAGAGAGCCTCCAGCCCGACGCACCGCAGTTCTCAATTGTTCTCTTTACGCTGTCGGATTTTGGTATTGCGATAACATATGGTTTCGAAATGCACCAGTTTAAAGCAACTTGCGGCTTGGTCTTATTTGTCTCTGATGCTATTTGTTCTAATACCTTCAATCTGTTTCTCTTAAAAAGGCTTGAGCCTTTCGCCAAATTCCCATTGTCCAGGGGTGTATAGGCTAGAATGGTTATTCGTTGCTTTTGGCAGTATGGTAATAGATCATGCTCAATTTCCCTGCTGTTCAGATTATACAAAACCTGATTTGAAACAATTGAATGATGTCTCATATACGCCTGAGCCTCTTCTATCTCCTCGAGTGTAAAATTACTCACACCAATATAATTAACAACTCCATCGTCCACAAGCTTTTCCATTGCTCTCATCGTCCCCTTAATCGGGAAGCGTGGGTTAGGCCAGTGTATCTGATAAAGGTCAATATAATCGGTTCCCAACTGGATGAGGCTGCCCTCGGCTGCTCTCAGAACGCCGTCATAATCCAGGTGCCTCCCGGAAACTTTAGTTGCGATAAAAACCTGGTCTCGAATTCCCTTTACTGCTTCGCCTACGACATCCTCAGTGTAGTAACCCTCGGCGGTATCTATTAATGTGGCTCCGAGCTCGATTCCCTTTCGGAGCGGGTCGACTCCACCTCTGTAGTTCCATGTTCCAAGCCCAATCGCGGGAACCGTGACTCCTGAATTCCCCAGTGGTTTTAACTCCATGTAGAGATTCTCCTAAAGGATGAGTAACATCGTAAATGTTTTTCTCGGATCATGTTGTTTTATAAAGTATATCAAGTTTCGTGGCTACTTCTCTTAATCGGCTATCGCTTGTCCATAGCGGCGTATTCGATATTATTGCTGATGCGAGTAAATGTACATCTACGATTCCAATCCCCAAGCCCATTAGGCGCTTTTCTTCGATCAAATAAAGCGCTTCATCGTCGCTTATACTATTCACCGTAGGAAGCGCGTGAAGTAATAAGATAATTTCACCTCTCTTTTTAAGGTCTCCACAGGCAAGCTCGCCTATAATGAAGGGATGGCAGGCGACGTGCCCTTCGATGAGTAGCTCTTTGAGACGGGCGTTACCTTTTCTGAAATGACCGATCCATACAGCAGTGTCGACTAGGATCATCGTTAGCGTCTTTTAGCTCTTTCTCTTCTTCGTGGCACAGATCGAATTAGCTTTTCAGTGCCGCCCAATCGAGCGAGCCTTTTTCCGCTCTCTATCACGATTAATGCTTCAAGACCGGCTTTCACAAGAGAGGTCTTTTCGCTTATGCCTGAAAGCTCTGACGCCCTTTTTAAAAGATTGTCGTCAATGTTCAAGGTCGTTCTCATATGTATTAATATGCATGATTCATGCACATGATTCAAGTACGATGCAGAATTAGGAAAAAGCTGTCAGGCAACAATTTCCCTGCGCTATTCCGTTTTGGGTGTGTCATTCCACCTAATTACCCGATCAATCCTGCACTCGAATGCGTTGATCGGGTGACACTGGAGTACGGGCTTTAGCGGGAGCCCACACCCGGTCTGTCATTGCATTTCGTCTCGTAGATTTTGCCTCAACGGAACATTTTTAAGTATACTCCCTTACAAACATAAGGGTGACAATTGTTCTCATAACACCAGATATTGGGGTGTTTATGCGAAGTTTCATTCGAGTGATTATTGTTTAACTGTTTCCGATTTCACACGGTATAATTTAAAGTGGTTGCGAACATTCGCGTAATTCAACGCGCGACCTGAACCGAGAATCCCATGATTAAGGTGTCACCGGAAAGCAAGGGGAATATTCTTATACTTGGCGCTGTGGGCAAATTGACAGACGGGGACTATAAGGATGTACTTATTCCACGCTTGGAATCGATTATCCGCGAACACGGCAAGGCGCGGCTTCTGCTGGATATGGGTGATGAATTCCATGGTTGGGAGGCTGCAGCATTATGGGATGACTCTCGTTTTGGACTCACACACAGAAACGATTTTGAAAAGATGGGTGTAATTGGCGGGCCAAAATGGGTCGAGTGGGGATTGAAAATCGCTACATTGGCGATTAGCGGCGAGATAAGGAGTTTCTCTTCAAGCAAACGCGAGGACGCATTGCGATGGATCAATGAATGAGCTGTGGTGATTTTGTAATATTAAGTGGTGGTCGGCTCATTGTTAGTTTGAAATCGACAGCTCGTCGAAGCGACGGCTGAAATCCGGCGTTAGGCGGGAAAAGCAATACAGCAACTATGGAGGTATGAGAACCGTGTCAAAGACAGACGCAGATTCCAAATTCGATCAGGCGAAGGCAGAGGGATTCGCCGACAAATTACTAACTGTGCTCAACAATGGTGCCCTTTGTCTAATGGTTTCTTTAGGCCATCGCACCGGGCTTTTCGATGTCATGAGCACATTGCCGCCGAGCACCTCCGAGGAAATCGCACGTGCTTCAGGCCTTAACGAGCGCTACGTGCGTGAGTGGCTTGGAGCCATGGTCACCGGGCGAGTGGTGGAGATCGATCCGAACACCGGCAGGTTCCTGTTGCCAGCGGAACACGCGGCGTTTCTCACCCGGTCGGCGGGTGCGGACAACATTGCGGTATTTACGCAGTATATTTCAGGGCTTGGCGGCGTAGAGGATGACATCGTGGAATGTTTCAGGAAGGGGGGAGGAGTTCCCATATTCCAGATTCCCACGGTTTCACGAAGTGATGGCGGAGGATAGCGGCCAGTCCGTGCTTTCGTCCCTGGAATCGCACATCCTCCCGCTCGTGCCGGGCTTGACTGAGTCCTTGCAGAAAGGCATGCGGGTTCTTGATGTTGGTTGTGGTCGGGGTCTGATCATGATGCGAGTGGCCGAGCTTTATCCAAGGAGCCGACTTGTGGGAATGGATCTCTCGGAGGAGGCGATCGCATTCGCAAGAGCGGAGGCAGCACGGCGTGGGCTAAACAACATTGAGTTCGTCGCAAGGGATTTGAGCAACTTCGACGAGACCGCCGAGGCCGAATCCTTCGATTTCGTTGCGACCTTTGATGCGATCCATGACCAAGCCAAGCCACTCAACGTTCTCCGGGGCATTTACCGGGCTCTGAAACCGGACGGTGTGTATCTGATGCAGGACATCAGCGGTACGAGCCATATTCATAAGGACATCGAGCACCCAATCGGGACACTCCTTTATACGGTCTCCTGCATGCACTGCATGACAGTTTCCCTCGCGCAAGGCGGTGAAGGGTTGGGGGCGATGTGGGGAGAAGAAAGAACGCGGGAGTATCTGGAGCGGGCGGGTTTTCGCTCTATCGAAACGCACCGTCTTGATCACGACATCCAGAACAACTGGTATGTGGTGAGGAAGTAGAGCACAGATCCCAAACGAGTGGGACAACAGGGTGATCCTATCCAAAAAGAGGTAAGCCTGATTCATAAGGTATGGCCCGTTCCGTACGAATAGAGCAACGCTTTCGCCGCATAGCTTGGCGAAACAGAACAAGAATCTTGTATTTTGGGGGCTTCCATTTTCCGTCTCTTGATGTGTAATTAGACTTGTTGCATGTTGGGGCAAAACAGCGATTCGTGTTATCATAACTCCAACTGAGAATTTTACTGCATTCTCGGAGTGTAGTTAGTAGTCGCTGGAAGGAATCGAAGCCGGGATACCGGCTGGTGGGCCGACTTGGGTGCCAACGCGGGTAATTCTCAACAATCAAAGAAGAGCGGAGGTCATGAACGTGGGAACCATGAGCAGGGAAATGATGGACAAGGTCATAAATGACCACTTTATGTACGAGGCGACCGACGACATTGAGGGCGTGCTTCGAACTTTCACCGACGACGCCGAGCACGAGGTGGTCGGTGGGCCGGATGGTCCGCTGCGCGGAAAAGCTGCGATTCGTCGCTTTTACGAGCGCCTGTTCGCGGATGTCAATGGTGAGCGCGTGGAGCCGGTGATGCGCTTCGGCGGAGACAACTTCATCATCGACGAGACGATTTGGATCGGGGACGTGGTGGATGGCCGTCCCTTCAAACTCGACGGTAAGAGCGGCAGGGTGCGCCTACGGCTTCTGCACGTCTTCGAGCTGCGGGATGGGCTTATCGCAAAGGAGAACCTCTGGTTTGACTTCGACGGCCTCAAGGCCCAGCTGACCTAAATTGAATGATTATCGGGTCATTGCTTGGCTTTGTACTTTTTGAATACAATTAAAACAAGGTTGGATCGATTTGATCAGTTATTTCAATTTCTCCCTTTATCCTGAGGGTCGGGATGTGTCACCGATTATAAAAGATTAGTTTCGGTATGGAATTGCGAATTATTCATTATGCTTGTCATGCCTGCGCGTAGCAGCAAAACAGATTATGTTTGAAAAAGTTTATCCCCTGTGAAATAATGGGGATAGGAAACATTCACGCCCGAACTGGGTTAAACATCGAGGGCCAAAACTATTTGGGGGTATGAACATGGATACAAACGCTCGTCTGCGGTTCGGTTTGTGGTATGACTTTCGCAATCCTCCTCAGTGGAGACGTCCCTATACGGATATATATGGTGAAACACTGGACCAGATCGTCTGGGCAGAGCGTAACGGCTTCGAGGATGTCTGGCTCCAGGAACACCACTTCCACGAGGACGGTTTCTCATCGTCGGTGTTACCGATCGCGGCGGCTATCGCAGCGCGAACCAGGACAATCCGCATCGGTACGGCCGTCATGCTTTTACCCCTTCATAATCCTATCCGGGTGGCGGAGGACGGCGCAACAATCGACATACTCTCTGAAGGCCGCTTCCAGCTCGGAGTAGGGAACGGCTACAAGGTGGAGGAGTTCGAGAGCTTCGGAATTCCCAGAAAAGAGCGGGGCGGGCGCAGCGATGAAGGGCTGGAAATCATCCGTCGTCTTTGGGAAGGCGAGACGCTCACCTACAAAGGGAAATATTACGAGGTCAATAACGCCAAACTCGCCCCGGAGCCCGTCCAGAAACCCCGGCCGCCCCTGCTGGTCGGAGGGTTCAGCCCAGCCGCGGTTCGGCGCGCCGCGAAATACGGGGACGGGTTTGTGGGGACCGGACCTATTAAAGAACTCTACGACCACTACATAGCTGAATTAGAGAACCTGGGCAAGCCGACGAGCAATCTCACGATTGGCGGGGGGTACTTTTGGCTGATCGCTTCACACGATCCCGAGAAGACATGGCACGAAGCCGTGGAGCACATACTCTATCAGCTGAACGGTTATGCGGCGTGGTTTGAAAAGGCGGGGATGCCGTTACTACCCCATATCCGTGATGCGGAGCACCTCCGGGAGCTGGGCTTGTTTAACGTGGTGGATGTCGATACCTGTATAGAGATGATTCGCGCGTATGTAAAAGAAGTGCCGCTGACTCACTATTACTCCTTTACGGTCCCGCCGGGTCTCCCGGCGAGCTGGGTGCAGCCGCACCTGGAGCTGTTCGCGAGAAAAGTAATTCCGGCGTTTCGCTAGTGCGTGACAAAATAAAGGGGTCATTGCTTGACTTTGTACCTTTTTCAACAATTTTAGTAATTTTGCAAGCGTTTGGTCAATTCCTTAAATTTCTCTCTGGATTTTGAGTAGAGGCAGACACCTGCTTTTTGATGGTAAGGTGTGTCGGAAATGGCTCGGTCTCCGCGTTACCCATATTCTTTCGGTGACGTTTATTATGAACGAAGATATATCGCCTACTCCACTGACCGTAACTCTCGCCGGTGCGGCCGGAATAGTGGTTGAGCTGTATTGCACCCCGGGCTTGGTCAAGGAGCTTCTTGGGCTTATTTTCCGTGTTCGAGGGATTCACGGTGATTCTTGACATATTACTCTGTTTAGCTTAAATTGGTTTCCCTGTTAATCATCTAAGTTTCTGCTGTCTAGGATACCCAGTTGAGGTGATTAAACAGCAAGAATTTCAGTGTAAATCTGTGCCGTCTAATTTATAGTTCGGCCGAAGAGAATTGGGGGCGACTATCGATGGCACATATCTAGGAGGCAACATGGCGGATTCGCAACATCAAGAGTTTCCAGCAGGGAGCACGGGCCTCGCGGCTCAGACTGTGGGGAGAGGGTCATTGCCGGCAGTAGCTGGAGATCCGAGTTTCATGAACAATGTCCCAGATCCCATCCTGTCCGGTAAGGAACTCCCGACGTTTAAATTTGCCCTCGAGAAGTCCGAAGGCAAGGTCATCGGTAAGAGCTATGGGAAGGAGGCAACCGTCACACAATTGCCGATTTCCAAGGGGATCGCAGGAGTCTCCATGCGGCTCGAGCCTGGGGTAATGCGCGAGCTTCACTGGCACGCCACGGCAGCCGAATGGGCCTTCGTCATCGCGGGGCGTGTGCGGACAACTGTCATCGATCCGGAGGGTTACGCGGAGACGGACGACTTCGATCCGGGTGACGTTTGGTACTTTCCACGCGGTCACGGCCACATGTTGCAGTGCCTCGGCAAGCAGCCGTGCCATTTCATCCTGATCTTCGACAACGGCTATTTCTCCGAATTCGGGACTTTTAGCATCACCGACTGGATTGGCCACACACCCAAGGCACTCTTGGCGAAAAACTTCGGCCTGCCCGAGGCGGCGTTCGACACAATCCCCAAAGAAGAGGTCTACTTTGCCCGTGGGCCTGTTCCTCCCGAGGCACCCGCGCCGCCGCTCCAGGGCCGGAAGAAACCACCGCAGACGCACAAGTACCGGCTCCTCGCCCAGCCACCGCGTGGCGTGTTCAAGGGCGGCCGCGATTGGCGTGTCGATTCGACGCAATTCCCCATCTCCAGGACGATCACTGGAGTTGTCCTCGATCTCGATCCCGGAGCCTTACGCGAGTTACACTGGCATCCGACTGCTGACGAGTGGCAGTATGTCATCGAGGGTCAGATAAGCGTGACCCTGTTCGGTTCCCACGGCCGGTATCGGATCGAGCAACTGGAGAAGGGAGACGTCGGGTACATCCCGCAGGGATATGGGCACTCGATTGAGAACGTTGGGGAAAACAACGCGCGCATTCTCATCGGCTTCAACACTGGCATCTATGCGACGATCGATTTGTCGCAATGGATTGCGGGCAATCCCGCCGACGTTCTCGCCACTAACTTTGCTCAACCACCAGAGTTGTTCGAAAGTTTCCCCAAGCGTGACGTGTTCATAGCGGAAAAGAGTGGGCAGCCCAAATAGGTTTTGACGAAGATCACGGGATCATTGCTTAACATTGTACCTTTTCAATAAACCTAGCAAGTCTGGGTCGATTTAGCCAATTCCTTCATTTTGTCTATTTAGTTGAAATTGGGCTTTTTACAAGATGAGTATTGAGGGATTTGAGGTATAATTGATTGCTATTCGGCACTCATGAATCCGAGAACCTAAAACCTCAGGAGGTAAGCTATGCGCTTCTTATTAAAGGTGAACATGCCGGTTGAGGCCGGCAACGCGGCTGCGAAGGAAGGAAAACTTGGTAAGACCATCCAGTCCATTCTGGATGATTTGAAGCCCGAGGCTGTCTACTTCGCGGCCGACAACGGGCGACGAACGGCCTTCATATTCCTGGAGATGAAGGACGCTTCACAGATTCCTGCGATTGCAGAACCGTGGTTCCTCGCGTTCAACGCAAGCATCGAGATTCAGCCGGTAATGGTACCAAAGGATCTCGCTAAGGCGGGGCCTGCGATCGATCGAGCGGTCAAGAAATACGGCCGTTAGACAGGGCGTGGTCCGAATCTATTCCGAAGTCACACAAGCAACCCTTCGACCCTGCTCAGGGCAGGGACTGGTGTGCTGCGCGGATTATGGATGACTTGCGTTTATCCTCGCGGCTGGAAGCCGCTCCTACAGGTCACGCTTACCATTGTCGGTTAACAAGGGATTGTAACGAAGTGATTGCGATGAAAAACCGCGCGGGAACGATCCCCTATTTTATTGAGTATTCGATCGTTACGACTGCTTTGATGCTCTTATCGACCGTGGAGGTGTCGTATATCCCGTAGTCTGAGACATCAGTTGAGTTCACAGGGGTGATTTGAAAGACACCTTGGCTGGCATACTTCAAAGTACCTACTTCACTGCCGCTATTCTTAGCAAGTTCCTCGGCGCGCATTCTGGCATTTTTGGTAGCCTCGCCAAGCAGTTGGATCTTCAAGTCATCCAGCTTCGTGTAGTAATACTGAGGATTATAAGATGCGAACTCGATTCCCTCCTCTATCAAAGAGGTTGATTCATTCGCTATTTCTGATATTTCTGGAACATTGGGAGAAGTGATACTTATATTTTGGTCCAAAACGTAACCATCAATAATATTGGTTGCGACACCTTCGGCCGTTAACTGGTATTGAATAATTGTCGATACAGAAGAAACCTCTATATCATTCCTGTCGATTCCCTTTTGCTCGAGGTAGCTGAGAACCTTTTGCAGGTCTTGCTTTAGCTTATTGTATGCCGTAACAAGATTTTGGGAGCGCGTTGTAATCCTGCTCTGCCACACTGCTAGATCCGAGGTTATCTTTTGCTCTGCGAAGCCCTTTATCTGGATGCGCTGGTTTTGTATCTTTACTTTCTCTACTGTTTTGGCTACAAGCAGTGACGAGGCGATAATACCTATAGCCAGGCAGATGCCTAAAAGTGTCAGACCAATCCATGTATTGCTGTTTTTCTCCATAAGTAGCATCATATTATACAGTGGCAATAAACAAGGTAAAGAGGCACGTAAATGAAATTGGTTCTAATTACTGTTACCTTCCTCAATCACTTCTTTAAGTAGGTTCTTGAGCCTCCCTTTATGCATGAACTGCCATTCTCCAAGATACTCGATGTCATCAACAGCCCAGCCGCGATTGCTCTTGACCAAATACACTTTATCTTTCCACTTAACTTCCGACTTGTCTCCAGGGTTTAAATATTTAAACTCAACGATACAGAACCCGTGCTCGTCACTGCTCTCACACGAAGCGATAGTGTAGGAGCTTGCCCCTTCAAATAGTGACGTAAAGAGGTCACCCTCAACCATAGGGGGTTCTTCTCCCTTAGTAGCGATTTGATGCTTCCGCTCTGACTCATCGGCTCTCTTTAACAGCTCTGCCAACTCAGGCGACAAATATGGAGAGTACTGGGCCTGTTCCTGCTCATTCGGGATGCCGAATGAGTGCAATTTGAGATAGATGCTATATAATTTGTTCACCGTTTGGTCCGGCCCTCCCTCGTGACAGGCATACAAAGATTGAGTTATAATCAGCAATGATGAAATCAGTAGTAGTCTCATGATAATTGCGAGACCTCCTCAATGTGAAGAGATAAATAATATCTATATTTTAGTGCCTTCAGTCCCTCTGCAAACTTGATAGGATTGCTGCAGAGTTATTCACCAATATAAAACATAGGCGTTTTGAATCTAAATGTTACCCCGATTTCGTTTCCATTAAAGCAGTTATGTTCTATTCAATCACAAAATCAAAATATGTATTGAGGTACGGTTCGTCTTTAAGAGTGTAATGCCACCATTCAGTCTCAAGATTAATAAAACCATATTTTTCCATAATGGATTTGAGGGCTAGTCGGTTAACTCGATGTTGAACATTTATTTGCTTGTTGTCTGTGTGGGAGAATTTGCTAAAGCAATCAAACCCGGTTCCCATATCTATACTGTTATCGTTAAACCTTTTTCCCCTTGGCCAGTAACATGGGCGTAGACCTTGTCCTGGAATGTATTTCACCTCGGGTGGAGTTGGGACCGGCACGATTGTTACATCAACGGTGCTCCCCCTGCTGTGCCCTGACTTTTTAGCAATATAGTCCTGATTAAAAAGGTTCTTTTTATCAATATCCGGATAGAATTCACTTTTCATTTTGGTATCGTCTGGATCTTCCGCCCATCTGCTAAATTGATTTACGGCACGTTGCGGTCTGTAACAGTCATATAACTTTAAAGAAAGAGAATATTTTTTTAGCTCTTCCTGAACGTTGTTTAGTGCAAATGCCGCGCGTTTGGTCAAAAAGCATTTTGGGGCATTATAACCATCGATTCTTTCTCCGACAAAGTTGTAAGGCGTGTAATATCTTATGTCTAAAATGATTGATGGAATTACTTCTTTTACATCGACAAAGTCATGTGGCATTTTTAGTACATCGATTTGAGTCGGTTTCACGCCGGCACAGGAGAGTTGATAAATGAGGACTAAAATTAACAGAGAGAGAGCGCTTTGAGCTACCAACCTTCTAAAGTCTCCTTATTCCTGGGATAAACCTGTTCTTAAATTCCTGACGTATAATATGTCGATTAGTTATATTTACTATTGTTCTTGTGTATTATTTTAATGAATATTTTAACGAGGGTCTGAATCATCTTTCAGCTTTTCTCATCGTAATAACATAATTGGATTAATTAAACCAGTGATCTTAAGAAATTTATATGGAGAACTAAATGGCTTAGATTGGAGAACCAAGCCCACTGATGCAAGTTGAAATCCATAATATCTTCGTTATTTTGGAGGAAATTATCAATGATTATCCGTAATGCCGGAAAGTTGAAATTAAAAAGCCTTGCCCTGATGTTATTCGTATTAACTTATTCGGGAAGCGTCTTTGCCGAGTTGACACCTGGTACGCCGGCGCCGGCATTTCCAACGGATGCGATCTGGATCGGTACAAACGGAGAGAGATTATCGATGGAAGAATTGAAGGGTAAGGTTGTGCTGATCGACTTTTGGGAGTACACCTGCATCAACTGTGTCCGGACATTTTCCCATTTGAAGGAGTGGTATAACCGATATCATAAGGATGGCCTCGAGATCATTGGGGTGCATAAGGGTGAATTTGATTTTGCCTCTGATCCCAAAAATGTTAAACGCGCATATAAACGATTCAAACTCCCTTATCCTGCCATAGCCGATGTCGATGACAAGATTTGGGATCTTTATGATAGCAACTTCTGGCCCAACTCTTTTTTGATAGACCGAAATGGGATCATACGAGAGGTCCATAACGGCGAAGGGGATTATGGGAAATTCGAGAAGGAAATTCAAACTTTACTCAAGCAAGATCATCCTGAGCTTGACTTTTCCAAATATGATATGCCAGCGGATCAGCCTCTGTTTGGTCCTGGATGTGGAGAGGAAAGCGAAGAGGTTTACGTGGGGTACCAGCGCGGCTCGAAGTGGGGTGGTGAAATGGCAAACAGCGAGGGATTTAAGCCAGAAAAGACTGTTCATTATGCTCCAACTGAAAAAAGAGTTAAAAGGGGATTCTTCGTGAAGGGTGGCTGGACCAACACAAAAGACTTTTTTGAATCTGTCACTCCCTCCGAGCCTGATGACGTTTCTTATCTTGGGATAACATATAGGGGTAGGGATGTTTATTCCGTTCTCGGTCGAGGGACGGAAGGGCCTGCTACGCTGGTGGTAATGAGAGATGGCCTGCCGATCCCAAAATCAATGAGAGGACAGGATATTATGGCAGATAACCAGGGGCGAACTCTAATCAAGATTGACGAGCCTAGAATGTATTATGTTGTCACAAAAGAGGATGATAAGCCGCACGAATTAAGGTTCTTTCCTAAAAACGGTGGCATTCGTATTTACTCGTTCACGTTCGGAAATAAGTGTCTCGAAGATTTCGATCGTCTATAAAGGCGTGATAGCCCGCTAAACAGCAAGCCTCTTAATTATTTTCAAACATCACTTGCGACTCTACATGTCTTACAACAAGTCTAACTATGTTGTGAATGTATCTAAATTCGTAAAAATATTTCGAGCACAATGAGTAAGTTGCATTGGTGGAGAAGATAACAGAGCGGCCTGTCATGGTATACTTTCAGTTTAGTTAATATTGGTTGGGATTTTGCGTATTCAGTTAGTTAATTTAACTATGCGGAGTCTATTTCTTGACTAAGAAGAAGTCAATAACCTCTTTACTTTTGGAGCACAAGTATTCATTCATAGCCGGTCTCCTCGCGCTTTCAGTCGTGGATTTGGCGACGCTTTCTATTCCATTGATTATTGAGCGGGTCGTGGATGTCCTAACACTTAAGGGGTCTTCGATCAGAGATTTAAATCGATACGCTTTTTATTTGCTGGGTCTGGCATTGATCATGTCTATTTTCAGATTTGTTTGGAGATATTTCCTGATGGGAGCGGCTAGGATAATTGAGTTCAGTCTTAGAAACGAGTTTTTTGCCCACCTCCAGAGCCTTAAATTCGATTTCTTCTCCAAGAGAAAGACCGGCGACCTAATGGCGCATACCGTAAACGATATAGAGGCTATCAGAATGGCTTCCGGTTTAGGTGTGCTAATAGCTTATGACGGTGTGTTCCTTCTTATTTTTATACTTGGCGCCATGCTGTATGTGTCTCCTGTCTTGACTCTATATGCCTTTATTCCTTTTCCGATACTGGCAATCGTTATTTTCAAATTTGGAAGCATGATAGAGGAGCGTTTTGAGAAGGTTCAGGCATCTTTTTCTGACGTCACTGAGAAGGCGAGAGAGGTTATTTCGGGGATAAAAGTGGTAAAAGCGTACGTCAGAGAAGATGATGAGGTCAATGATTTCGGATCGTCCAGCGCCACGTATTTAAATAAGAATCTGCACCTTATTAAGATTTGGGGCGTATATGAACCATTGATCACATTTATTGCGGGAATATCTATTGCCATATTCCTCTGGCTTGGCGGAACAAGTGCAATCAAGATGGGTATAACACTGGGTGATTTTGCTGCGATCCTAATATACCTTACGATGCTTACCTGGCCGATGATGGCAATGGGCTGGGCTGTGGACCTTATCAAGCGGGGTAACGCTTCTATTAACAGAATAAATGAGGTGCTTGGCGCCGAGCCTATGAAAACTGATAGCAGCGAAGAGATCGAAGTTGACATAGAGGGTGATATCGAGTTTCGCAACGTGAAATTCTCTTATAATGGAAACAGGGTCTTAAAGGGTGTTAATTTGTCTATACCGAAGGGAAGCGCCTTTGGAATAACAGGGGGCACGGCGTCCGGAAAAACTACGCTCGTTGAGCTCTTAATGAGGGTGATCGAATCTGACGAAAATCAAATATTTGTTGATGGAGTAGATGTAAAAAAGCTGAAACGAGACAGCTTGAGGAAGGGCGTGGTTTATATACCGCAGGAGACCACGGTATTCAGTGGGACAATCAAAGATAACATTTCCTTTATGAACCCTAATTTGTCTGATCCTGAAATCATAGAAGCCTCCATGCTCGCCGGGATTTATGAGGAGATAATGGAATTCCCAGGCGGCTTCGGTGCCAGGGTTGGAGAAAGGGGTCTCACTCTTTCAGGAGGGCAGCGGCAGAGAGTAGCTTTAGCGAGGGCGATTCTCTTAGACCCCAGGGTATTAATCCTCGACGATGTTCTTTCTTCCCTTGATTTAAAGACTGAACATTTAGTGCTACAAAATCTAAGGGCGATAATGAAAGAGAAGACACTGATTGTCATCTCGAGCAGGGTGCCTTCGATAAGCAGTTTTGACAGGATTGCCGTACTCGAGAAGGGAAGGGTTGTGGAGATAGGAAGCCATGATGAGCTCATGGCAAAAGAAGGAATCTATGAGAGTCTATATAACGTGCAGACGATAACATGATAATTACGATGATGAGGAAGGTTATAATTCTTGCCCCCCCACCTTTAGTTCCTCCCCCTCAAGGGGGGAGGAGGTTTCGTTCGGCGAAGGTGGCATTTCATATTCTCTTCCCCCTTGACGGGGGAAGATTAAAGATGGGGGTGATTAACACATGAGCAGGAGTAGAGCTAGAGAGTTAAGAAAAAACCCAACCGATGCTGAAAGGAAATTGTGGATTCATTTACAGAGAAGACAGATTGGTGGCCATAAGTTTCGAAGACAGCACATATTAGGACCTTATATAGTTGATTTTATATGTTTAGAAAAAAGGTTGATAATAGAGGTAGACGGAGGACATCATGATGAACAGATTGCTCACGATGCTAGGCGTAGTCACTGGTTAGAGTCTCGCGGTTTTAGAGTGATTAGATTTTGGAATAACCAAGTTTTGACGGAGATTGAAGTAGTACAAGAGGTTATTGCAGAGGCGTTGGGTCTTGAGGATGATACCCCCCACTTTTAATTCCTCCCCCTCAAGGGGGGAGGGAGAGATAGGTTGGGAAGTGAGCACAAAAAGATTTCATATAAAATGGAGCGTTTAAATTGGCGTTAATGAAACAGGAAGAGGAAAAGCGAGCAAAGGTTACCTATGACCTAAAGTTGATCCGGTGGCTATTTGGCTTTGCTAAGCCTTTTAAGCGGTTATTTCTTTTCTCATTGGTTTTTATGATCATCACCGCCGGACTTGAGCTTCTCATACCATATTTAACCAAGATCGCAGTGGATGCATTCATTTTCCCATCCTGGAGGGAGGCAACCTTTTCGGATCAGGAGCAAGATAGCAAATTCGAAAAACAGCTAAAAGAGAAATACCCTACTTCGATAATCAAACTGGATGAAGATAGATATTTAATCGATCTCTCCGCAGTCAATACGGCAGAAAAGAATAATCTAGAGAAGCTTGGGATGGTCTCGGAAGAAAGATACTTGGTTATTGACCCGGCAAAGGTTAGTACAGACAGGATGAGGAAAATACACGAAATTATCGAAGATCACCCCGATGTGATTAGCCCTCTTGGTAAATCTTTTATCGTCGGCTATTCGTCCCTTAACAAATTGAGCAGATCTGAGGTTGGTATATTAAGAAGCGAGGAAATTAGCGGAGTAAAAAGGCTTGCAACAATTCTTTTAATGAGTCTTTTTGGCGTTTTCCTTTTCAGTTCATTATATACATACTTTCTCAATTACTCAGGGCAAAAAATCATGCATAACATCAGGGTAGGGGTGTTTTCGCATATCCTATCCCTTCCTCAGACATTCTTTGACAATAACCCTGTAGGCAGGTTGTCAACCCGTGTTACGAATGATGTAGACGCGATAAACGAGATGTATACCTCTGTGCTGGTTCAATTTCTTAAAGATGTTTTGGTAATTTTTGGGGTGCTGATTTTGATGTTTTATATGAACAGGAATCTAACCATCTTTATACTTTGCCTTACCATCGTAGTCGGAGTTGTCGGGGCCCTGTTTAGAATGAGGCTCAAGATGGTTTATAGAAACGTTAGAAAGACGGTCGCTCAGCTAAATGCGTTTGTTCAGGAAAGCGTCAGAGGAATCGTGCTGATTAAACTATATGGGAGAGAGGGGGAAAACTTTGAAAGATTTAAGGATGTGAATCGAAAGAACTATGAAGCAAATATGGATCAGTTATGGGCATTCGCTACGTTCAGGCCGGTCATTGAATTTATTAGTGTTTTCTCCGTAGCCTTAATACTCTGGTATGGGGGTCTTAGCGTTTTGAGCCTGGACCTCACTCTCGGGGCACTTATCGCATACCTTTACTATGTAAGAATGCTCTTTAGGCCAATCGTGGAGCTCACGGAGAGGTACAATATTTTTCAATCCGCAATTGCCGCATCGGAAAATCTTTACGATCTTTCAAAAGTTGAGCCTGAGGGAAGGGATAGAGGAAGAAGGGAGGAAAATGTTAACGGAGAGCTTGAATTTAGGAATGTCTGGTTTGCATATGATGAAGGCGAGTGGGTTTTAAAAGACGTTTCTTTTACAGTGGGTGCCGGGCAGACTGTCGCCCTTGTTGGCCTGACAGGCTCTGGAAAAACCACTATAGTTAATTTAATCCTACGGTTTTACGACATACAGAAAGGCCAGATCATTTTTGATGGGTTGGATATAAGAGAGTATAGTCGGGAGTTTTTGAGGGCAAATATATCTGCGGTCTTTCAGGATCTATTTCTGTTCGGGAGGACTATGACCGATGGTCATTCTGGAAATGGAGATGATTTTGCAAGGGCTACAGGGGTTGATGATCTTGTAGAGAGTGACGGTAGTTTTATTTCTTCCGGAGAGAGACAGCTCGTTTCAATTGGCCACGCTTTTAATAAAGATGTCAATTTCTTGATACTCGATGAAGCTACTTCTCATATAGATGCTCAAATAGAATCGAGGGTGCGAGATGAAATTAAAAAAGGGTCGAAAAAGCGAACAACTTTAATTATTGCTCATAGGCTCTCTAATGTCAGAGATGCAGACAAGATTATCGTCATCCATAAAGGTGAGATCTATGAGGTTGGTACTCACGATGAATTATTAAAAAGGGAAGGAATTTATTTTAATCTATACCAGCTTCAAAATGAGATTCAAAGAATTTCTGCTGTCGCGGAATAAAATTCATTCGCCAGACCTTCATCCTCCTAATAAGAGGAGTGATTGTAGGGGAAATTCTTTTGCCGTAGTGGCTTGTGGTTACAAAGTAGGGAACGCATATATGCGTTCCCTACAATAGTGAAGGATATAAAAATCATGTAAAAGATTTGATCGTAGGTCTATGAATTATTAATAAACGCTAAAGATCCCGTTCTATTTTTGCAGATCATATTAAAGGTGATTAAAGAATTTAAGCCTATTTATAAACTTAAAGAGGAACTGATATCATTTCTTCAGCGACGCGAGAGGATTTCTGAAAGAAATCTCAACTTTATAGTTTCTCCTTACCGAGTTTGTCCTCTGGGAGCACATATTGACCATCAGGGCGGGCCGGTATTAGGAATGACGATAGAAGCCTATACGGTTCTTGCTTTCATACCGGTTGTCGCTCCAAAAGTGCGGTTGCACAGCATGAATTATCCGGGTGTAGTGGAATTTGATCTTCAGAAGGTCTTTCCGGCTGATATTGGTGATTGGGGAAGATATGCTCGAGGAGCGACGAAAGTACTCGGGGACGTAAACACTCTTTCCCGCGGATTTGTGGGCGCTGTAAACGGGACCCTGCCCTCGAGTGGCTTGAGTTCTTCTGCTTCGGTTGGTTTGTCATATCTTTATGCCCTTGCAAGGGTAAACGAACTGGACTTCTCGAACCATGACTTTATTCAGTTGGATCGGAGGCTTGAAAACGAATACCTAGGCTTGCAAAACGGGATACTTGACCAGGCAACGATTCTTAATGGAAGGAAAGATCATTTACTCTATATAAACACGCTTAATGCGGAGGTAAAATCAGTAGAAAGACCAAATAACAGTGATGACTTTAGGATCATAATTGTTAATTCTGGATTTAGCAGGGAACTAACATCAAGTGGTTTCAATACCCGTGTCGAGGAGTGCAAGAAAGCTTCGACGTTGTTGGGCGAGTTGGCGGGAATCGAACCGGCAAATACGCTATCTGACATACCGGAAGAGGTATATAGACGATATCGAGCCGCATTGCCCGAAAATTTAACGAAGAGGGCTGACCACTATTTTTCTGAGGTTAGATCTGTGGAAGATGGTTTTATGTGTTGGCGCCACGGGAATTGGGTAAATTTTGGCCGTTTGATGAATGAGTCCTGTAATAGTTCAATTGAGAATTACGAGAGCGGTAGTCCTGCGCTCATTAAATTACAAAGAATATTTAGCGAGACTAATGGAGTTTACGGCAGCAGGTTCTGCGGTGGTGGTTATGGTGGGTGTGTTATGGGTTTCGTGACACCTGAATTTTCGGATGAAGATTCATCCAAATTATTAGAGAACTATCTGAGTAGCCTCCCTGAAGCAAAGGGGAAAGCAGCGGTTTATAGAGTGAAATCCGATGAAGAGATTAGATTCTTATGATAGCTATACTGCTCTGCGCTGGATTTGCCACACGAATGTATCCTCTCACGAAGAATTTTCCTAAGCCGTTGCTAAAGGTTGGCGGCAGGCCTGTTCTCGACTACTTAATGGACCAATTGCTGGTATTACCCGAAATGGAGTCGATACATGTAGTGACTAATGGACTCTTTTATAAGAATTTTCTTGAGTGGCAAGCCAGGTGGAAAAAGATTTCGAGAGAATATGATATCGATATACATCTCTATAATGATGGAGCTACTAGTAATGAGAATCGTCTTGGAGCTACTAAAGATTTGGCGCTTGCGGTGAAATCATTAAAAACCATAGCGCCTGCTATAGTTTCTGCAGGGGATAATATATTTCGCTTCTCATTAAAGCCTGTTGCTCAGACGTTTATAAAGACTGGGAAAAATATTGTGGTAGCTTTAGATGAAATAAATCACGGTAGAAAAAACCTAAAGGGTGTTCTTGAAGTTGGACCGGATAATCGCGTGTTAAGCTTTTGCGAAAAACCTATAGAAGCTAGGTCAGGCTGGGCCTGTCCGCCTATATATTTTATACAAACCTCCGCTCTTGGTTGCATAGAGGAATATGCGGCACGACCGGATGCTGGGGATGCTCCGGGACATTTCATATCCTATCTAGTTGAACGGGAACCTGTATACGCAATTAAGATGAACGGCAAGAGATTGGATGTTGGAACAATCGAATCATACGAGGCCGCCGAGAAGATTCTTACTAATGAGCCGTTGATTTTACCCCGGGAAATATGAGGTCATGTGCTCTGAGTAGACGTTTCACCTTATGATATAAAAAGTTCTGGATCGTCGGAACCTTACGGTGCAGACCAACAAACGAGCAAATGCTCAAAGCTCATCTCCTCCTTCCATTCATTGACCACCGGTGTCTGATATTTTACTCGAGTTCGAATTTTTCATGAAAGCATCATGTAATATTGGTCAAAAGATTATTATGAGTGTATTGTTTTAACTTCGTAATGAAAAATATAAGGCATTAGATCCGGAAAAAAATTGTAAAGGAGGAAATAAAAATTGAGATTATTGTTTATTTTAAATCTGCTAATTACTGTTCTTGTCCTTATATCTTGTGATAGTCTGGGTGATGTTGTTCCGGAAACAGGTTCACCAGATCCGCTGATTACGTTTGAGGACGCCGATGCCCAGAGTTACAATTTGAGGACCCCGCTTTATGGTATGAAGGTGGCAATTAGAGGCGATGTGAGTGGTAATGTTGACGACATCTTGAATAAGCTAGATAACAGAGCGGCAAGCTTCTTAGACTGTCAATTTGGAGACCCTAATGTCGGATTTCAGGATGTTGAGATTGAAAACGGACAAATAATCCCTCCGCTTTCAGAGCAAAGGGTATTTGTAGTACCGTTGACATTTAAATGTGTAGGACCGACTACGGATGTGTGTGCAGGGGTCTACTTTGCTGGTCCCGGCGCGGATTTGACAATCATATCAAAAAGGACTATCGGCCAGTGCAAGGATTTTTCTTTCTTCAAACACGAGCTTGCCCATAGGTACGGAATGGAGGCAGATCACGGCAATCGGAGGGACTTTGAGCCCTGTAAAGATGCCCCAGAGTGTGAACTTCCGATTGACATAGGTGGTTAAATTTTCACTAAGTAGTGGCATAAGCAATAATCCAGATAGACTGAGCTTCCCAGTTCGGTCGATAAAATATTGGATTATGAATTAATCATGTTCTGATACGGATAAGCATTCGTATCATTTTCGACTCCAACCTTTAATTCCCGCACTCGCCGGGCGGAGACTCTCTCTTCCCGTTTTAAGGGTAATTTCCCCTGAGCCTCTCTTGGAGCTAATAAAGGGTACAGAAAACTGACAGTATTTAATTGACATTGAAACATAGTTCGTGTAATAATGCCGTGGTTAATGATAGATATCTAAATCTTATGCTTATGCTAATTCCTGTTTAAGAAATGATTGACGGACTATTCGACCTAGAGGAAGCAGGCACTAATGTAAGGACTGAAATCGTTGCCGGCGTGACAACGTTTATGACGATGTCCTACATAATCTTTGTACAGCCGGCTGTCCTTGGAGCAGCGGGCATGAATCCGGGTGCTGTTATGGTCGCAACCTGCTTGTCTAGCGCTATTGCCATGGTTTTAATGGCGGTATTGACCAATTATCCAATCGCTCTTGCGCCAGCCATGGGTCATAATTTCTTCTTTGCCTATATTGTTGTATTGACCCTTGGCTATTCATGGCAGGTTGCGCTCGGTTCGGTTTTCATAGCCGGTTTAATTTTTATCCTTCTTTCTACAGTCGGTTTGCGCGAGAAGTTAATGATTGTGCTTCCCGACTGTTTAAAGAACGGGATCCCAGTTGGCATTGGTCTCTTAATAGCCTTAGTAGGGCTGGAATGGAGTGGCATCGTAGTAGGTCATCAAGTAACATATGTCACCCTCGGTAATCTAAAATCTGCTCCTACCCTAGTTTCCGTGTTTGGTTTACTTTTAATCGCCCTGCTCCTAGCTCTAAGGATAAGAGGAGCTATATTAATTGGAATCGTTGCAACCAGTATACTTGGGCTGATTGTTGGGGTTATCGAATTTAAGGGAATCGTGTCTGCTCCCCCCTCAATTTTACCCACCATGTTGAAGCTTCAGTTCCCCAATGTCTTCAAGGATCCTAATCTACTCACCGTGATATTTATTTTTCTTTTTCTCGATATGTTTGATACAATTGGGACTTTAATCGGAGTCGGCCAGCAATCCGGCCTGATGGTCGACGGGAAGCTGCCGAGGGCTAGGCAGGCTCTTCTCACTGATGCGATATCGACGAGTGCAGGGGCACTGCTCGGGACATCAACTATTACCGCCTATATCGAAAGCGCATCCGGTATTTCCGCTGGGGGTCGTACTGGCCTCACAAACGTAGTTACAGCCCTATTAATGATTGGTGCAATCTTTTTCCATCCTATCATACAGATGATAGGCGCTGGATACAAGATTCAGGATGGCGTTACTCTTTATCCTGTGATAGCGCCTGCATTAATAATTGTCGGTGGCCTGATGTTTAAGAATATTGTTAACGTTGAGTGGGATGATTTTACGGAATCTATTCCTGCGTTTCTGACACTAATCATTATGCCTCTTGCCTTTAGTATAACCGAGGGCATATCGATAGGAGTTATTTCTTACTCGCTTCTAAAGCTTTTTACCGGGAAAAGGAAAGAAGTCCACTGGTTGATTTATTTTTTTGCTATCTTATTTATCGCCCGATACATATGGTTGACGGAGTGATTTTTTTCTTTTTTGGTAACGCTCATAGCCGATCCGGCTATATTGGTAGTCTTAACGTGGGTAGCCCACCAGTCTTGCTGGTGGAAAAATCAAATGTCACGAGCAAGACTCATGACCTACCCATAATAGGAATACTGTGCTTTAGCCAGAGATTAGAAAATCTCGGGTTCGTGTCTGAGAATCCTAGTCTAGAAATATATGGGTTGAAGCAAGTAATAAATTATGAGCGCTACCAGAAGAGCAAGGAGTGAGACGAAAAGAAAAGCTCTAAGTATAAGAATTATTTCTCTTACAGTACCGAGCTTACCAAAGATTTTTTTAATCGACTCTATCAAATTCAAGTTCAAGTATATTCTAAATTGTAGATTAAAATGACAAAAACTGCTTTTTGTAATCTTGTCTTTAATTCTCAGAAGCCGCCGCCTTATCTATGTACCACTCGAGAACTCCATTTTTGGGATTAACTTTTGAAGCAGGATAGCTTAGAGGCGAATCCCCTTTTTCCAGGATTTCTTTGAGAACCTTGGCTTTGTCTTTGCCAGCTGCCAGGAAAGAAACACGCCTGGCGTTATTGATTACCGGTAGGGTAAGGCTGATTCTTTTTTGCCCAGTTTCTGGATGTTCCGCTACTACACATATTGAGTTCATTTCCTTTAGAGTCGGGGCGTCTGGAAAAAGTGATGCGGTATGTCCGTCTGTTCCCATTCCCAGGAAAATCCAGTCAAACTCGGGAAAGCCATTGTTGGAAGGAAGATTTTTTTGGATTTCATCTGCATATCTTAGTACCTCTGCTTCAGGCGGATTTTCTCCAATTATTCGGTGGACATTCTGATCAGGGATATTTACTTTGGATATGAAAGTATCGTTTGCCATTTTAAAGTTGCTTTGTCCGTCGTCAGGTGGGACACAGCGTTCATCTCCCCAGAATAGGTTTACATTGCTCCAGGGAACTCGTTCGAGATATGGCGGTAGTGCCAGCCTTTCGAAAAAGATGCGGGGGGTGCTACCTCCGGAAAGCGCAATAGAAATTCCCTTTCCTCGGTTTCTACTATGTTCCACCGCCCTTTGAAAATCTGATGCTAATCTATCTGCAAGTTCCTGTTTATCATTGAAAATATAGATTTCTCTATTCATAAATTTACCTTACTGCTAAAGCTAAAATGTCGATTAGGCATTAAATATAGATACTACAGTTCGCAATACTCCCCTTCGGTTGCTAGGTTCTTACAGGGATAGCGCCAATCCTCGCTGGGGCTGTCAAAAAGTTTATGAGACTCAATCGGGCCCCACGTGCCTGCAGGATAGCCGTACATTTTCGTCCTTGAATTTTTTTCCAATACATTGAGAATAGGATCTACAAATCTCCAGCACGACTCAACTGCATCTATACGGGCGTACAGTGTCGCATCTCCGACCATGCAATCAAGAATCAAGCGCTCATATGCTTCTGGAACATGTGTATTAGCAAGCTCGGAATAATGGAAGTCCATGCTTACGTCTTCGATATTGAAACCTGAACCGGGCGTTTTAATTCCAAATTTAAGCAATGTGCCTTCATCGGGTTGTATCCTGATGATCAGCTGGTTACAACTGATGTTACGATTATCGTTTGCAGCAAACAGATGGTGGGGCGTTTTCTTAAAATATATGACAACCTCTGTAACCCTTGTAGGTAGTCGTTTTCCTGTTCTTACAAAAAACGGTACATCCCCCCAGCGCCAATTCTCGATGAATATTTTTAGAGCGACAAATGTTGGTGTTCTGGAATCTTTCACGACGTCCTTTTCATCACGATATCCAGGAACACTTTCACCCCGAATCTTTGATGCCACGTATTGACCCGCAACGACGTATTTTCTGACTTCATTTGTTTTGATTGGCTTTAGAGACTGAAATACCTTAACTGTTTCGTTACGCACTGCAGTTGCATCAAAAATGGGTGGAGGTTCCATTGCTATTGTTCCTACCACCTGGAGCAGGTGGTTTTGAACCATATCCCTTATAACACCATAGTGGTCATAGTATCCACCCCTTTCTTCAACTCCGATCGATTCGGCCGCGGTTACCTCCACGCGAGAAATGAAATTTCTATTCCATATTGGCTCGATAAGCCCATTAGCAAAACGAAAAGCCATGATATTTTGGACCGTTTCTTTACCTAAGTAATGATCGATTCGGTAAATCTGGTCTTCCTTGAAATGGCTTTGCAATCTGGCATTTAAACCCCGGGCGGAGTTAAGGTCGCGCCCGAAGGGTTTTTCGATTATGATTCTCTTCCAGCCTGTCCCGTTCTGTTCCTTCTGAAGCCCCTTTTTCCCTAGATTCTCCGCAATCGTCGGGAATAGGGCAGGCGACGTGGAGAGATAATAGAGATAATTCTCGTTGCTTTTCGTTTTTTTGGATAAGTCAGAGAGTCTGTTCTTCAGTAATTCAAACTCGTCTGCATTAGTGGCGTCAAGGGGTTGATAATAGAAGTTTTTCGAAAATTCACTTAGCTTTTTTCGATCGATTGGCTTTTTCGGGCCGAACGCTTTGATATCTTCTACAATCCTTTTCTGGAAATCTATGTCGGAGATGGGGCTCCTGCTTGTCCCCAAGACCGCAAACTGTTTTGGTAGTTCATATTGAATATAAAGGGCGTAGAGCGCCGGTACCAGTTTTCTCTTTGTCAGATCGCCGGACGCACCAAAAATTACAACGACACAATTGTCAGGCTTAGCCATATTTTAACACCTCGCTTTTCTTATAGTAGATTAAACATTATTCCCAGCGTCATTTGGCTTACGCCGTCGATAATAATATCACCCTAGACCGATAGTCCAGATTTTGATTATTGCCTCCCTGAGATCATGTCTTTATAAAATCCGGTATTTACGATACCGAATATGAATATCAGTTCACATATGACATTGCACGCTTTTCAGCAGTGCATTTATATTATTAACGACAGAGTCTCTGGAGTTATAAACGCTTGAACCGGCAACTAAGACCGTTGCTCCTGCTCCGACGACTAGGGGAGCTGTTTGCGTATCGATTCCTCCGTCTAAGGCTATCGGGGTGTCAATGTTCAATTCGTCGAGCATCCCTCGGATACGCTTTATCTTGTCCAACTGATTATGGATAAACTTTTGACCGCCAAAACCTGGATTCACACCCATTACCTGGACGAGATCAGCTAATTCAAGGACTTCTCCTATAGTAGACGCGGGTGTGCCGGGATTTAGAGTAACCCCTGCCTCAATTCCTAGCTCTCGTATAGATTCAAGCGCCCTGTGGAGATGAATACACGCCTCCTGATGAACGATTATACGATCTGCACCAGCTTCGGCAAATGTCTCTATGTATCGTTCGGGTTCCATAATCATTAAATGTACGTCAAGCTTTAGTTTAACCAGCGGTCTTAAGGCTGATACAACGCCTGGTCCAAAATTTATATTAGGTACGAACCTCCCGTCCATAACGTCGATCTGAATTGCCGAGACGCCCGCTTCTTCCGCCTCTTTTGCAGCCTGCCCAATCCTGGAAAAATCTGCTGATAGTATTGATGGTTCTATTTCAACTTTGAGATTCTGCATAAAGGTCTGAAATGGTCATTAACAAATTATTAATCATTACGTCTTAAAAAGCGAATTCCGTTCTCGCCAGCAACGATTACCTCGGATGCGGTTCCCAGAAATAATCCAAATTCCACTATACCTGCCTTTTTGCTTAGATTTGATGCGAGGCGCTCAAGATCAGCAATTGGTCCAAATTTAGTGTCGAGTATAAAGTTGCTCTGATCCGTAGTATATGGATTGCCATCATCTTTCATTCGTAGTCTAGCCTTTCCACCTAATGACAAGAGGAACTTCTCTACCAGTTTCCAGGCAAAAGGGATCACCTCAATTGGCACGGGCCAGTGGGTTCCCAACCGCGGGGAGAGCTTGCTCTCGTCCACAATCATAATATTGCGTCTGCTTGCCTGAGCCAAAATCTTTTCCCTGAGCAAAGCACCTCCTCCTCCCTTGATCAAGTTGAGTTCAGGATCCACCTCATCGGCCCCATCGATCGTAAGATCTAATTCTTGGAACTCATCGAAGGTAGTTAGGCTGATTCCTAATTCTCCCGCGATCTTCTCCGTTTGTATTGAACTTGGTATTCCAACGATGTCTTTTAACTTTCCCGACTTTATCCTTCTTCCAATCTCCTCTAATGCATACCTGGTTGTAGAACCTGTCCCAAGACCCAAAACCATACTCGATTCGATAAAATCCACGGCAGCCCGCCCCGCTTCCTTTTTAAGGCGATCCTGCAGTTTTAGTTGTTCGGACTTCGCGTTTTCGCTCAACTGATCCTCTCCCCTCCCCCAGCGTTTTCAGCAATAAAACGTTTTGCTACTTCCAGTAATTCTGGCGGGGAGTCCACAATCCAGCGCTCATCAAAGTTGTTCATCTTATGCACACCTTCTTTCGTAAACTCAGTTGTAACTGCGATGCACCTCATTCCCGCGCTAAGAGCGGCTTGAACTCCAGTGGCGGAGTCTTCAATAACAAGACTTTCCGGAGGAGAGATCTGTAACTCATTCGCCAACAGTAGATAAATCTCCGGATCGGGCTTCGGATTTTCAACATCTTCACGGGTAGCAATGAAGTCGAACTCGTCCCGAATGTTCAGGATTTCCAGGATGCGTAGAGTCTGTGGTCGATGAGACTGCGTGCCTAGGCCGGTTGGGTATCCATTTTGTCTTGCCCATTTTAAGAGACCAACATTATATGGGCACAGGTGTTGGCTTAAAATCTCAGGGTTTGAAATCAAAGAGTCGTAGATACCCATTCTAATCTGCGCAAATGCCTGCCAAGGTTTGTGCACGTTAAATTCCGTCATCTTGGCGCTAGCCATCTCTCGTAAACCAAAGCGTTCCATTATGGCTTCGGAAACCTCTTTTCGGGAAAGCCCCACAACATCTTTGAATGCCTCTATAATTTGCTCTTCTTTAAGTGTGGGTTTCAGTTCCACCGCAGCTTTAGCGTATGACCTGGCCTTTAGAGTTTCGGTCTGCACCAATGTACCATCGAGATCGAATATGAAAACTTTAATCACTTTATGCTGTCATTTAGCTTTGTTAAACCACCGACGATGTCTCTACCCAAATCAAACGTTATAACCTTTCTGCCAACGTCCTTGAGCGCCTGACGGTCGCCAAGGGCAGCGGCGTTCTTTATTATACCAAAGGTTATTGAAGAGGCAGGCTCGCCAGGCTTATCAGGTACGGGAATGTCTTGCGGCATTTCTGACAAGAACTGAATAAATAATCCATGGCCGGCATCTCCCTTGTGGAGTTGACCGGTGGAATGCAAAAATCGAGGGCCGTAGCCTTGAGTTGTTGCGAGTCGGTATTTTTTCTGAATTGTGGTACGTAAAGTATGAAGCGCTTTATCGTGTTCAGGCGAAGGTTTTATATAAGCCTGTAGCGTAACATAACTCCTTCCTTTACCCTCGTTCTGACCAGGATTTCCAAGCGCTAAAAATTTATGAAGAGCGTCTTCTATACTGTCGGTTGAAAAATCTGAATACACTTTCAAGCCATTTGCTACTAAGGACGCATCAATCTCCGGCAGTCGTCCTTCCTTTTGATAGGCCGCGACCATATTTCTGGCAAGAACCTTTGCCGCCTCAACATTTGGTTGATTAAACGGATTAATTCCAAGGTGCATGCCGGCGACGGCAATCGCCATTTCCCACCTGAAAAATTCTCCCCCTAGGTCGTAAAGATCTCTGAGATTTAATTGGACGACTGGCTGTCCCGCATCTTCAAGTGCTTTCACCTTATCATCGTAAGTAGCATCATCTTCCAATCTCATGTAGACAAATAAGCGATCATTTCCGTAAAATTCAGGGGGTAGTAATTCCTCCCCGTCCACCGGTAAAATTCCCTTTCCCTCTTTACCAGTGCTCTCCGCAATCAGCTGCTCTACCCATGTTCCAATGTGCGAAATGGGTGGAGAAGCAACCAGTGTCGTTTTATCTCGACCCAGGTTGGCAAGAATTCCCATGCTCGTCCCTAACCATGCACCCGAATTATTTCCCGCGATCGGTGAATTACAGCTCTCATTGTTGTGGAGCATGGCGATTGACCTTTCCAACAGAAGATTTAAATCGATACCGATTAAGGCTGCAGGGACCAAGCCAAAATAAGATAGAACAGAGTAACGGCCGCCAATATTGGGGTCGTTGAGAAATGTCTTTCGAAATTTCAGTTCAGTTGCTGTCTTCGCCAATGGACTTCCGGGATCAGTAATGGCTATGAAGTGTTTTCCGGCATTTTCTGCTCCAACAACGTCCAACACCTCATTATAGAAATATCTCATGAATGAGAGGGTTTCGTTGGTACTTCCGGACTTTGTGGAGACGATGAAGAGGGTCTTATCGAGCTCAACCCTGTTTCTGTTGTCGAGTACGGCGCCAGGATCGGTGCTGTCGAGGACTGATAGATCCAGATAGTCTTTCTTTGCACCAAAGGTTTCCCGAAAAACATACGGAGCCAAGCTTGACCCGCCCATTCCAAGGAGTACGGCATACCGGTATCCATCCGCTCTGGCCGAATCCACGACGAAATTTATCCCAGGTATGGCGTCCATCATAACCTCGGGAATGTGCAGCCAACCTAGTCTATTACTGATCTCGGTGGGATCATCCTTCCAAACGAAGAAGTCAAAATTCCAGATTCGCTGGCTGATATGATTGTCCTCCATCCTTTTAAGCTCGTCAGTAACGACCTTCCGGTGTTTTCCTAGACTTGCGGAAAACCCTTTTTTCTTTGCAATCAGCCTATCTTTCTTCTCCTCGATGCTGGCCATGAGAGTTTCAAATGATTTAGCAAAGGCTACTACGCCGTCATCCTGCAATTTTGCCGTTACCGCGCTAAGATCTATACCTAGCTTATTTAATTCGGAGAGTTGGGACATCGCGTGATCGACGCCCTCTGTAATCGTGACTTTTGGTGTTCCATGGTCTCGAAAGCTTTTGTATGTTACAGGTGGAACTGTATTAACTGTGTTTGGCCCGATCAGCTCGTCTACATACATGGTATCGGGATAAAGAGGATTTTTGGTGCTGGTACTCGCCCACAATACCCTTTGGACTCTGGCTCCTTTTGACGCTAGATTCTCCCATCGAGGACCCCTGAAGGTGTTTTGAAATTCTAAGTATGTCGCTTTCGAATTAGCAATCGCTATTTTACCTTGTAGCTGGGTATTTCCGATCTTTTCCAATTCGTGATCAACGGCTGTGTCCACGCGACTTACAAAAAATGACGCCACCGACGCGACCTTATCAACCTTATGACCGCCTGGAACTGATGGTCCGTCCGAAGCTAATTTTTCTAGCCCTTTAATATAAGCCTCCGAAACCGCCTTATAGTGGTCGAGACTGAACATTAGGGTAACGTTCACGCTAATCCCCGAGCCTATTAATTCTGTTATCGCTGGTATACCCTCCGGAGTGGCCGGAACCTTTATCAGTAAATTTGGACGATTTATCAATCTGTGATACCTTTTTGCCTCGGCGATCGTGCTTTGAGTATCATGGGCCAATGTCGGACTGACTTCCAGGCTTATAAACCCATCCGCGCCATTTGTAGAATCATACGATGGTCTAAATAGATCAGCAGCCAGCGTAATATCTTCCAGCGCGAGCGCTTCATAAATCTCTTCGACAGACCTGTTTTCTTTTACAAGCCTTTTTATATCGCCGTCATAGTCGGAACTGCCTGCGATTGCTTTTTCCAGAATCGAGGGATTTGAGGTTTCTCCTAGGAGGCCCTCATCGATTAATGCTTTTAGCTCTCCCGAGGTGATGAACGAGCGACGGATGTAGTCGTACCATATGGATTGACCTAAGTCGGTTAACTCCTTTATTTTCGACATTGTGTTCTCCTTTCCTGATAATTTACCTGCCTGCGGGTCGGTCTAACCAGTCGTGGTTCAGCGATAGTTCATGCTCGTTTTTTAATCTGCCTATGGGCTTTCTTCCTATGTTTATTTAATATCCTCTTGGCTTCAGCAACAACGTGATCTGACGTCAGTCCAAATTCTTTCAACAAATCATGTACAGGGGCAGAGTCGCCGAAATCCCTCATACCTATTACACCACCGTCAAGGTTCCTGATCCCTGTATACCTACCCCAGCCGAATGTGGATCCCGCTTCAACTGCCAGACGAGCTCGTATTGAACTAGGCAAAACCTCCTCCCTGTATTCAGCGTCTTGTGTCTCGAATAGATTCATAGAAGGCATGCTGACAACTCGCGATTTGATTCCCTGACTTTTTAATCTCTGATGGGCTTCAAGACATAACTGAACCTCTGACCCAGTGCTTATCATTATTATGTCGGGTTTTCCTCTAGTGTGTGCAATAATATAAGCACCGCGTAAGGCACCTTCCGCCGGGGCGTACTTAGATCGGTCAAATGTCGGCACACCCTGCCGCGTTAGTATTAAAGCAACTGGATGATTTTTTACCGCCATTATATACTTCCAGAGGGCACTTAGTTCATTTGCATCAGCTGGCCTGATTACTTCCATATTTGGAATAGCCCTTAGGGAAGCCAAGTGTTCAATTGGCTGATGAGTTGGACCGTCTTCACCTAACGCTATGCTATCATGTGTAAAGACAAAAATGACCGGCTGTTGCATCAAGCAGGAGAGTCTGAGTGGGGCTCGCATGTAGTCTGAGAAAACAAAGTAGCAAGCGACATAGGTTCGAAGTTTACTGAGAACCATGCCATTTGCTACTGCGGCCATCGCGTTCTCCCGAACTCCAAAATGAAAGTTCCTTCCACTGTAGACATTCCTTTCGAAACTACTCGCATTATCTATGTAAGTCTTTGTTGATGGTCCCACGTCGGCGGCTCCACCCATGAACCATGGTATATTCGTCGCGATTGTGTTTAAAATTTTGCCATTTGATACCCGGGTAGCTGGACCTTTAGGGTCAGGGGAAAATTTTGGAAGGCATGAGTCCCAACCGGGTGGCATCTCACGACTTTGGATCAGTTTGAATTGCTCTGCCAGGTCAGGGTATTCAAATTCATACCTCGAAAACTTCAGTTTCCACTCTTCCTCAACCCTTTCACCTTTCTCGATGACTGTAGTACGATAAGCCTTTACTTCTTCAGGAACGTAAAACTTCTTATTGGGATCCCAACCATAATTGATTTTCGTCTTACGTATTTCTTCTTCGCCCAGCGGCTCACCATGAGCCGCGGATGTATCCTGTTTGTTCGGGCTACCATAACCAATATGGCTGTCTACAATGATTAAGGACGGTCGGTCTGCTTCGTCAACCGCTCTCTGAAACGATTCCTCAAGCAGTTCAAGATTATTGGCATCGCCGACTCTTTGAACATGCCAGTTATAACCCATGAATCTGGCGGCCACGTCCTCCGTAAACGCCAATGCCGTATGCCCCTCGATGGTTATATGGTTATTATCGTAAATCCAAATCAGGTTGTTGAGACCCAGGTGCCCGGCAAGAGAAGCGGCCTCACTAGAAATTCCCTCCATCATACATCCATCTCCGGCAAGGGCGAAAATATTATAGTTTATGATTTCATGTCCTGGACGGTTAAAATAGGTGCCAAGCCATTTTTCAGCTATAGCCATTCCCACACTGGTGGCTACGCCCTGACCGAGCGGTCCGGTTGTTGTTTCAATTCCGCGTATCAGTCCGTATTCAGGATGCCCGGCGCATTTACTTCCTAGTTGACGAAAAGTCTTGATGTCGTTTAGTGAGACGTCATATCCGGATATATGGAAGATACTATATAATAGCATGCAAGCATGTCCAGCGGAGAGCACGAAACGGTCTCGATTGGGCCAGTCTGGGTTCCTGGGATTATGATGGATGAATTTATCCCAGACCGTATACGCCACTGGGGCCATTGCCATCGGCGTCCCGGGGTGGCCTGAATTTGCTTTTTGAACAGCGTCCATTGATAGTGTTCTTATTGTGTTGATAATAAGTTGTTCCAGGCTTTGTTTTCGGGGCATTGCTGATCTCCTTATCTTTTCTATCCTCTATTTCTTAATTTACTGGATATTTGTCGCGATCGCCGCTCCCACGATTCCCGCATCATTACCCATTTGTGCGGGGATCATCTTTGCTTTAACTTCTATAAATGGAAAGAATTTCTCGCTGCTTTCGCTAACTCCGCCGCCTATTATAAACACATCTGGGGATAGTAGCTTCTCCATAGTTTGAAGATACTTATTCACGCGAGCTCCCCAATCCTGCCAGCTGAGACCCTCCCTTTCTCTATGCACTGTCGCCGCGCGTGTTTCGGCATCAACGCCATCAATTTCAATGTGACCGAATTCCGTATTTCGAACTAGGGCTCCATTCGCAAACAAGGCAGTACCAATGCCGGTACCCAATGTTACCATTAGTACGATACCACCATCTTGCCTATTATATTCAACCCCGGCTCCAAACTTCATTTCCGCGAGGCCAGCGGCATCGGCGTCATTTATTACGGTGACATTACCCTCGGTAAATTTATGAATTTCGTTCTCTAGGTTCACTCCGATCCATTCTTTAGACAGATTTGCGGCAGTAAATACCGTACCCTTTTTTATGACACCTGGAAATCCACTCCCGATTTGGCCTCTCCAATTTAGATCAGAAATCATATTATTAATTATCGAGAACATAGCATCTGGTGTCGACGGCTGTGGAGTTGTTACAAATAGATGCTTTCCGGTCAGTCTTCCAGAATCAATGTCAGCGAGCGATGCCTTTATATGGGTTCCTCCGATATCAATCCCAAGAATCAATTTTAGGTGGTCGGTTTGATTCATACCATGATTCCAATTTCATAATGGCGTAAAGTTATTGTGATTCGATGAAGTACCGAAGATTATATCTTTATATTACAATTTAAAGCAAGTTATGTATCTGAGTCAATTATTTTTCATCAAAACTTCTTAATTGGTACGATGTCAAGATGTTTGTAATTTGTTTAAAGTTACGAGTTGTGCTGGCTTTCAAACCGATATTAATAGAGTGGGGTTTGCAAAGTTCTCTCCCCTTTCCCAATCAAGGAAACCTTTCATTCCTCCACTGATATCGCCATATTCGGTCCTTTTGGGCCAGGCACTGTCGCATGGCCGCTGTGGAAAACGGTAAGAGTGCTCCGTTTCGAATTTCGACCTTTGATACTCAGCTTCGAAAAGCGATTCCCGATTGCGTGGTCTAGGTTCAAATCTAATCACGGATACGTCGATTATAAGGTTTCGACTATGCTTTCTTGTTCAAGATAAAAATAAAACCAGAGGGGCAATCTATCCCTGACAGATTCCCCTCCATCCTGATGTACAATATTTTAAGAAGGAGTTCTACTGAACAAATAACACCCAGGCTCCCTGATCGCCTTGGATTTTCCCCTTTAATTCTACGTTATTTCTATTGGACATGGATTCAATGCTGTGAATTGCTTCTTCGGACCCGTGAATTGCATAAACTTGACCATCGCTCGTTTGAATTACATGTAGATGCTGATCCAACTCAGTACACGGGCCAGCTGCTACAACCTGCTTGAAATTCCCTGCTTGGTAGTTTGGGAGCAGGCAAACTATCGTACCTTTAACCGTTATATCCTCGGCGGATGTTACCGCTGGCTCGGGATGCTCTGCGGAGGTTGCCGCCAGAATCCAGCCGCGATTATTTCCTGAAACTATTCCGTTGACCGTCTTCTTTTCATCTGTTTGCTTCATGATCATTTTCTCATCCTCGACGGTTCCCTGGATAACATACGATCTACCGTCCGCTCCTGCCTCGACGAGAGATCCTTTGCATTCAGTCCATTCCTCTTTCATAATGATTTGTCCTTTGTCATCCAACTCAACACAGTACACATTCCCTTCAATTGACTTCATCTCGCCTGCTTTCTCGGTGGCCGCTTCTTTAGCGATGCTTGAAGTCGACAAATACGCTGCGAATGAAAAAACCAAAATTAAAAATAATGATCCAACCATTCCCTTATTCATACTAAATCCTCCTTTAATGAAATATTTTACTTTTAAGTATTGTTGTTAATAGGATACTGCTCTAAACTCTGTGGAAATTTTTTACCCGTATCCGGTGAGTTAACCACGGCTATTTTCGTGCAATCGATAAATGGGTCACCCCATCCGGACCCATGTATACGCGCTCGATCATAGTTTTACGATACTAATATATTCTTGATATATATGTCAAGGGTTAACATGTTAATTTTGTCAAAGAATTATTTTTATGCTTTTTTTGTCCCTGTAAGATGGTATATTGCTTGTATTATGGGGTAACGAACACAAAGGTGAAACTTCATTTTTTCGCGCTTCCTGAGGCGGCCTCATCCAAAGGTAGTTCTTATGCCCTTTGTAATTGCCCTTTCGAAACTATCAAAGCCGCCAATGCCGCAATCCTGACGGACGTTCTGTTCAAAATTACGATATTGATTTCAAAGAGAATATTGATTGAGAGGTTTACGCCTAATTTATCAAATTTATTCTTAATATATTTGATTATGTTTTTTATATGAAGCACTCAATTATCAGGTGTTGCTTATTAATTTTTATTGCGTTTGCAAGTGTTGGTGGATGTGGGGGAGCCGTGATTGTCGTCAGCAATCCCGCTCCGCCATTAAACTCCGATTTCAATGGGGGGACTGTGGTGGTTGTTGCCGATGGAAAATCGAATATCGCTGGAATTACTTCAAATGGGGATGAAGTGATCATTGTGATGGAGAATAGTGATGGAAGCCTGTTGGGACTGGTGGGATTGCCAATATCAGGCACAGAATGTGAAATCGAGATGTTTACTAAAGATCCGAACGCGGGGTTTTACCGGGCGAATGGCAAATGTAGTATTGAGGAAGACGGCAGTGTTTTCAAATTGGAAGGGGTTTTTTATGCTGGAACTACCCTCGATTTCACCGGAAAGCTAAAGAATGCGGTATCATCAGGATCGGAAAATAAAAATGCCAATAGCTCCCCACCCGAGCCGAGTGACGATATGCTGGATTTTCAGGAAGATATACTGGAAAGCTTGAATTAATATAGAAATTATAGTTAGGTGTAGAATCTTCGCTTTTGATAAATTATACTTTTATGAGATATTTGGAATATGTTTTGTAACATGTCAGCTGACCGCAGGAGACAGCTACGGGCTGATGGGGTAACAATAGTTTCACCATAGTATATTTAAGGGCTATGGATGGGAATCCAAGAAAATGAGAGTTACAAATAATTTCTTGATATCGTTGGCGGTTTTGGCCTTTGTATTTACTGTCAGTCTTGCATGGGCATTTAGGGGCGATCTGATTCCTCCGCTGGCGGCGGCTTTAGATCATGTCAGGATAGCTGTCGGTCTAAAGCAAGCACCCAAGATGGCAGATAAGAAGGGGATAGAGCCATTTGAAAACCAAAATAATGTCCAGAGAAGTGGTATAGACCAACTAGTATCTGAGCTGATAGGACTTGAAAAATCCAGGAGAGAGTTAAACATAAAAGTCAGTGACTTACAGGATGAAATAGGCGTTCTTCAATCAGAAATTGAAGACCTGGAATATATTATTCTCGAAGCGAAATCGGGGGTCGAAAACGATGAGTTGGAAGAGGGCCTCAAAGCTATTACCGACGACGATGCAGGCGAGGAAGACCTGTTGGCTGACAAACCCGAGCCTGCGGATGAAATGTCCGAGTCACTATTCTTCACCGATGCTAATGATCAAATATTTCGTGAGTATGTCGATTTTTATGTCGATTGGCTAACGGATACCAAGTCGGTTGCGTCTGAGAATCAAAAGGCTTACATCTGTCGAAATTCCAATGTCTCACAGTTTTTGGCAGTCAACGAAGATGCTGCGTTGAGGGAAGCTTGTAATGTAACGGGTTATAATAGAGGTATCGTTCGTAACAAAGTTACGGGGAATCAGAAATCATTTCTTTGCCGTAACCTGAATGTTACTCGGTTCCTATCTGCTTTTAAAAATGTGGCAGCGAGTGAGCTATGCGGTGAATAAGGACCCTTTGATTTTTGCAGGAGCACTATTGATTGTTCCCCGGATGGAGTAACAAAAAGGGTTACCATTACCATTAATGTCGCAAGCGCTCATTCACAACATTTAGCTTAACGCGCTTTGCTTTTTGCGCGGCATCGTCTCCTCTGGTATTTTTGGGCTATCTATTATGTTAGTGAACAATCTGTAAAATTGATGATTTTAGCTTCAGGGCAGTTTCACATTCCTTTACCGATTTAATCAAAAATTGAGACGAAACCTAGCCGAATCGTATAATTTATGAATAATGATGATAGAATATATGTGAATAAATGGAAAATCTTAGCCTGATTCATCCCGGTTTTTGGTATGGGGTTCTTGTAGCTATTGTCTGCGGTGCGATCGTGGGTTACGAGCGGCAATTGAAGGATAAGCCTGTCGGGGCGCGCACGAGCATCCTGATTTGCCTTGGTACACAAATTTTTGTAAGTATAGGAACCTCTTTTACTACTCCGAGTGCGGATCCTACCCGAGTGGTCGGGCAAGTTGTTACCGGGATTGGGTTTATTGGTGGGGGTGTTATCTTAGCACGCCGTGGGATGGTTATTGGTGTAACCACCGCTGCGACAATATGGGTATTAGCAGCAATCGGTGTAGTAATCGGTGTTGGGCATTATTTAACCGCAATTATGTTATCAATAGTGACTGTTATAATACTTATCGGTTTTGATTATTTTGATAAGAGAATTCTGGCGGCCAAAGCGGGGAAAAAATCGCCGGATGATGAATGAAAGTTGGATCTTCGACATTAATAAGAATGAAATCATTAAGAGTGCTATGCTGGTTCATCCTAGATTTTGATTATTCTGGTTTAAGCGGGTATTCAGGTTGTTTTAAGATTAAACCTCTATTTTTGTTATTCCATAAAAATTCAATCCTTGAATTTTTTCAAGCAATGAATATTATTTTTTTGTTGTAGATTTTCTTTTGTAATCACCCTTAGAGTTAATAGCGATCAATAACAAAATGACAGAGACGACTCCTGAAAGACACGAATTCCAGGCTGAAGTTAAGCAAGTTTTAGATATAGTTATAAATTCACTTTATAAAGATAAGGAGATATTCATTAGAGAGCTCGTCTCTAATGCCTCAGATGCACTTGAAAAACTTCGGTATATTCAGCTCACCGACAAGGATATTTTCGATGATAATCTTCCTCTCGAAATAAGCATTTCCACAGACGATGTTGCGAATACAATCACTATAAAGGACTTCGGGGTGGGCATGACGCGGCAGGAACTCATCGAAAACCTTGGGACGATCGCACACTCAGGTTCAAAGGCTTTTTTGGAAGCTGTTAAGAAGGGCGCGGACGTGGGAGATAATCTGATTGGTCAGTTTGGAGTTGGATTTTATAGTGTTTTTATGGTCGCAAAATCGGTCAGGGTCTACACACATCATTGGAAAAAGGATGGTGAGCACCTTGTTTGGAGCAGCGACGGTTCTGGCGCTTACGAGATTGAGGCAACCTCCGGCCAAAGGCGCGGATGTAAAATTGAAATTCGATTAAAGGATGAAGCAAAGGAGTTCTCTAAAGCAGAGCACGTCAAGCAGATACTTTCACATTATTCAAATTTTGTACAATTTCCAATTAACTTGAACGGTGAGCGCATCAACATTGTCCAGGCGATCTGGATGAGAAATAAAAACGAAATTAAGGATGAGGAATACGCAGAGTTCTATAAATTCCAGGCAAAGGCTTTTGACGAGCCTTTCTACAAGCTCCATTTTAGTTCCGACGCCCCACTCACCGTCAATTCCCTTCTCTTTGTGCCTACTGAAAACCAGGAGCGATGGGGGTTTATCCGTTTAGACCCGGGGGTAAGTCTTTACTGCCGAAAAATTCTGATTGATTCAAACCCAAAGGGACTTCTTCCAGAGTGGTTGCGTTTCGTCAGGGGAGTCATTGATAGTGCAGATTTGCCGCTTAATATTTCACGCGAGACGATGCAGGACAGCGGTCTCGTCCAGAAGATTAATGATGTAATCACAAAGAGGTTCCTAAAGTTTCTTGAGGAAGAGGCGAAAGAGAGCAAGGAAAAATACCAACAGTTTTATGATAAGTTCGGTCTCTTCCTTAAGGAGGGGATCGCAACTGATATGACTTACAGGGAGCAGCTTTCAAAATTGCTTCGCTTTGAATCGTCGCAAGTCGAGAAAGGCAAATTAAGTTCATTATCCGATTATGTCTCACGAATGAAAGAGGACCAGAAGGAAATATATTACCTTAATGCTCCAACGCGCGAGAGCTTAGAACTCGGACCGCACTTAGAGTACTTCAGGGCGCGGGATTTTGAAGTCTTATTCCTTTACGATCCGATTGATGACTTTGTGATGAACAATTTAAGAGAATTTGACGGCAAAAAGCTTATCTCTGCCGACAGCGCTGAGGTAAAAATTGGCGACATTACGAAGGACTCAAAGGAAGAACCGCTTGATAAAGGCGCAGAGAAAAAGCTCTGCGAATGGCTTAAGGAGACCTTGGGAGATAGTGTGAATGAAGTGACTATGAGTAAAAGACTTGTTGAGAGCCCTGTGATTGCACTCAACGCGGATAAATTTATGACCCCGGCCATGAAACGGATTATGAAGGCAATGCGGCAGGAAGTAAAGGAGGGCTACAAAGTAAATCTCGAAGTAAACTCAAGACATAATTTGATTAAAAACCTCTCGGATCTAAAGGATAGAGACCCTGATCTAGCTAAACTGGTGGCGGAGCAGTTACTCGACAATGCGCTGATTGCCGCTGGTTTCCTCGATGACCCAAGAACCATGGTTAATCGGGTTTACAGGATTCTTGAACGCGTTTCCGTGAACTAGCCATCGGAGAGGAGCGGATCATTTGCTAAGTAACTCGTACGCAGGGATCGCTTCCCCCTATGTCTTCTGCAAATTGACTCGAGGTGCTTTTCTTACTATAAATCACTCGAACCCGTTCTTTGAGTTTCTTGCTTCGTCGGGGATTAGTCTATACCCTCTAAGTCGAAGCATTAGGTAAAATATAAAAATATTATGATACTCAAGCCAAAAAGGAATGGACCGGTTTTCGGGATGAGGTTGATCATTTTTTTATTTCCTGTTTCGATTTTTCTTAGTATTGTCATAAATGATTTTGGGTCAGCTTCAGAAGTCAAAGACGGGATTTTCATATTAGGAAGTTGGACTGAGAAAGACTTAAACAGTATCATGGAGCAGTCGTCTAAAATACAAGATGTCGGTGGACGAATAGACTTTTTATCGGGGAAATTCCTGAATACCGAATACGAGGAATCAACACTGGTAGGAGATATAAACCATCCTGAAGAACGGGTGATAAACTTGGAGGGCATGGATTGCTTTACCTATATAGATTATGTGGAAGCGATGCAGCTCTCTAGTTCTTATCCGATGTTTGTAGATAATATTCAGCGTATAAGGTATCAGTCTGGCGAGGTAGATTTTAGAAATAGAAATCATTTCTTTACTGATTGGGCTGTATATAATAGTGACAATATCGTTGATGTCACAAAAGAGGTGGGTGGACAACGGACGAGAACCGTCAAGAAATTTCTGAATAAGAAAAAAGACGGCACACCTGATCTCCCGGGTATTCCGGTTAAGGAGCGTACTGTACACTACATACCGTCTCAATCTATTGATGATACGGTTATAGGACGTCTGAAAACGGGAGATTATATAGGTATCTATACTCATACGGATGGCCTAGATGTTTCACATACCGGGATTCTGGTCAGAAAGGGTGATAAAGTGTATCTAAGGCATGCGTCTTCGAGAAAAGATAATAGAAGGGTTGTTGATGAGGAATTGCTTGCCTATATGCTTGACAAGCCTGGATTGGTAGTTCTGAGACCAAAGAATAATTGATTCTTTGATCAATACTCAGACGATTTTTGAATTCTGTCATAATCTTAAAATTATATAACTTTGAAAAACCGTCGTGAGTACTTTTGGAGGAGAGTCTATTGAAACCGGAAGAGTATGTTCTTCGCGCTACTGATCACTACTATAAGGGCGAGTATGAGGAGGCAATAAGAAATCTCGATAGGGCTATAGAATTGAGGTCTGATTTTGCTGAGGCTTGGTATAATAAAGGAATAGTGTTATCTGTGATTGGTCGTAATGAAGAGGAGATTGAGGTTTACAATAAAGCGATTGAATTGAAGCCGGATTATGCCGAGGCGTGGAATAACAAATCTGCCGCACTGGGTAGGCTAGGGCGCTTCGATGAGGCTCTTAATGCTTCAGATAAGGCGCTCGAACTGAAGCCGTGGTTCGCGGTGGCGTGGTGTAATAAGGGGGCAGCCCTTGGCTGGCTTGGTCGGGATAGGGAAGCAATTGACTCTTATGAAAAGGCATTAGACATTGAGCCTGATTATGTTGAGGCGTGGAATAACAAGGGTATCTCACACTTCAACCTTGATGATCTAAACGAAGCCATCAAGGCATTGGACAAGGCGCTAAAACTTAAACCCGATTATGCCGAAGGTTGGTACAACCGAGCCAGGGTTTATGCCAAAAAAGGGATAAATAAGAAGGCGCTCTCTGATTTAAGAAAGGCTATTGAAATTAATAAATCATTTATTGAAGAAGCGAACAAGGATAAGGTTTTTGAGAAGCTTTACGACGACGAGGAATTTAAAAAACTCGGGTAACCTCCCCCCAACTTAGTCCTCCCCCACAGTAGTGGGGGAGGAAAGATTAACCGAACCTTGCTTCTAAATCTGGTCCGCCCAGACAATCAAGGACAAAGAACGTCATCTGAGCCGAGAAAACACATATCCTCTCTAGCCGATATCGCATCTTCGATAGCCATATCTATCAGCTCATTTCTGTTCTCCATATCACTAGTTTTAATTGCGTTCTCTATGGATCCCTCAGCATCCATCAAGTCAGCGACAGCAAGGGGATATAGGCCACCAGGTAGACCACCAGGTAGATCATGATCTCCTCCATCATGAAGAACCTGTATTGCGTCATCAAGTTCAGCCAGGGCAACTCCGAGGGATTTCTTTGCCCTGCCAAAGTTTTTTGCCGATGAGGCGGTGTCACTGAGTTGAATCGCTGACCGAATGTTCTCGAGTGCGTTTAATACCCGAAGGAGGGTGCCGATTTGAGTGATTTGATTAGGTAAGAGATGTATCTCATTTACCCCACGTCCCTGATTAAATAGAGGGCTGTTATAGAACGCAACAGCCTCTTCGATCGTGCTGAATGCATTGTTGTGGAAGAAGGGAGGGGTGTCTGCTGCCTCAATGAGAGGGGGAGAATTAAACCTGCCATCTCCGATTCCGCACGTAGGTGAGGGAGCGGTACAGCACGTAGGTGAGGGAGAGGTACCGCCATCGCCAGTTGGGGGTGGTGGGCAGGAGGCATTAACGGATAGAGTAGGGCCTAAAACATTAACACTTCTGTTAAACCTTCCAAAGCCTCCATCAACCGGGATATTTAGGGCAACATGCCTATCGCTACCATCGGGTAGAAGAAAAAACTCTGCACCTGTAGCAACGTTTCGATTCATACCTATCTCGGGGCGAGGGGGGACCTGAAGGTGGCGGCCGGAAGTCGCACCAGCGTTGAAATGACATGTGATGCACTTGCCAAGCTTAGAAGCTGGCGCAAAAAATTCGTCCAAACCCGAGCCGTTTATGAAAACGGCCTTTCCTTTAATGACATCGAAGCCAGCGAAGTGGGTATCATCCACTGCAGGATCATTTTTTAGCATGAGACCTAAACTATTGTCTGCCATCAAGACTGGATCAGCTTGGCGCCCTAATGAAAGCTGGAACGCCTCCAATGCGTCGAGCTCATCATCATTCGGCAGGCGGAAGTCTTTGCCGGCTTTACGAGTCAAGGTTTTTGTGAAGTGCTGAGTGACAGCACCTGTAGCGAACTCCCTTAAAGTGCTACCTCCAGGTGCTCCGTCACCTGACCATCCTGTCATCTCCATCCCCTCTTTTATGGCATGGCCGACTTCATTAAGCGGAAGGTCAGCACCAATTATAGGCTGCAAGATAGATGTTTGCAACGCGAGTGTGTGGGGAACCCCGCGCATCACAAATTTATTCGCCAAGTCGTCGAAACCATCTACATTTTCCCGGATGAGACCGAACTCCCGCATCAAATCCGGCCTCTCGAAATCCTTTGATAGTTTTTTATTAAATTCAGCCACGAAGAGTGGATCGTCGGGGGGCAGCGTATCAATGAACTCCGGGTCAATAGTTAGGTTGTTTTCCATTGGGTGACATGTTCCGCAGGTCCTGCCGTTTCCGTCAAATGTTTCTTCAAAAAAGAGTTCCTCACCTTCAGCCACTAATTCGTCCACCCCGCCGTCATCAGCGTATGCAGGAGTTGGTATTATAACGCTGAATGGTGTGGTCAACATCATGTTTTCGGTGTTTTTGTATGTGTGTCTGTCTCCAAGGTTTCCAAATTCCCCCCGTAATTCACTATAGTAAAGCCTTTGAAAGAGGCTGGGCGATCCAAATAATAAACCCCTATCGGCCGGGTTCTCACCACTTCTGGCGACAACGGCAAGATCGAGCTTGAAGTCCTTGACTTGTCCTGTCGCCAATCTCTTATTCAGTACAAGACGACCGTTGTTGTTTTTTAATTTACCGAGATTAACAATTTTATCGCCATCTTCCGGCTTAACACTTTTTCCAGGTCCGCTAATATTATCGACAAACCAAAAGTCGAAATCTTTTTCGGCGTCTAGACCAGTGACCTCGACGTCTAATGTCCCGTCCGTAAGGTCGATTGAAGCCCGACCATGGGCCTCTGTGAAATCAGAAGATAAACCTTTCATATATCCAAGCTGAATCAACATCTTCTTCTCTGCGCCGTTTTTCGTAGCCCTTGCCTTCCAGGTCTCATAAGTATTCTTCAGTTTTTTCGCATTACCTATAACTGGGTAAAGCCTCTTATCCGAAGAGTGATCGGTGCTTGGAATAAATTGCCAAATCAAACCTAAGAGTACGATAATAGAGAAAAAAATGGTAAGTTTTGATAGAGTGCTTTTCATGATATCCTCCTTATAAGAGTTTTGCGTTGAGCAGCCTAGGGCGTACCTACCCTGTTGGGGGGGGCCGTCTAAGTGCACCAACTCCCTTGCGTTAATAGTTTCTTCCTACTGTTTTCTCGATCGCCCACTAACAATCAGACTCAGGGCTGAGCCTGACCCCCCTAATTGCCCCATCGGTTAATGAATCAGGATTCCTCACGCGGATTATATGAGTTCTCTGAACTTCTGTCAATAGGTTTTCTTTCGAATTGGGAAATTGCCTGAATATTCCGTAGTAACTAACGCATTAATATATGTTAATATGTACATGCGACTTAGTTCAAAAATCAAAGGAGTGTGAAAAAAATAATATAGGGAGTAGACATATGCCATTGACTGCTAAGCAGCTTACCGATTTAGTTACCGAGACTATCAGGGCAAAGCAAAACCTTGAGAGGGTTTTGGATTTTGTAGATTTAATGAAGAATCACTTCGAAGACTTTCCGGATGAAGTAAGGATTTCAGGAGAAAAGATAAAAGACGTTGCTCCCGATATTGAGAAAAGCATTAAGACTATGAAGTCTTACATTGATGAAGAACTAAACAAATTACCGGTTGACATTGATCAGGCTAAAGACGCCGCGAAGAAACTGATGCTTTATCAGGGCGATGTATTTCAGGTCATAAATTGGGCTGAATTGCAGAAAAAGAATTACGAAGAAAATTCGTATTGGTGGCGTTACTGGCAGGCCGTTGATGACCATCTGAGGGAACAGGTGGAGAAAGAAAGGACTGCAAAAAACCCGTTGAAGTGAGGGAAGGAAATAGAAGCACTTTTCAGCGAATTCTTCTGTAGCGGAGGACTCTAGTCCCCCACTTATCTTTACCTTAATGACCAACTGTGAATGAACCAAAACTTCTAGCCGCAATTCTACACCGGGGTCATTCCAGAGGACTGTTATCGGGAATCCACTGTGATTGTCACCGCAGTAGATGTCAAGTAATTCGGGGAGAGTTTTTTGGATTTTAAATGGGCATTCAAAAAATTGCCAAAATCAATTCCGGAAGCGTTAAAAAAAGATTTGGGGCTGTGGTTGGATTAAAAATTTTTAGCTGAAGGAATTGATTTAATAATTCCTAATTTTTTGCAGCCCTTGATTTTTGTTTCTTTGTATCAAGACAAAGAAAAAAGAAATTAGAGAATGGATCCACGATAAAAACATTTGAGGATGACGAATAGTAAATTATAGCGAAATTTATCAGTCTTTGGATTTTGTCGACGAATTATCTAACATCCAAAATCGCGAAGGGCGGGGCCCAGCGGCGATCTCGTGATTTATAGAAGAATTAGGCAGCTTCGACGGTAAGCAAGAAAAGGACAAGAAAGAGGAAGTTCTTGATGGGGAAGTAGCAAGGAGGGTTTAAGAGAGAGCGGGGAAGAATAGATATAGGGGTAAACTCGTCTCTATCGTAATAATGATGTACCCATTTATTTGTCAATCTGTGATCCCTGGTTGTATTGTTCTGAATCATGAATCGTGCATCCTGTATCCTGCATCGTGTCAGCAAGTGTCAAAATGCATGCCTGGCCCCGAGTTTTTTTCGAAATCGATCATATCGACTCTCTTCATTCCTAGAGCCACCCCACCCCAATGGCAATCTGCACTGCGCTTCCTGATCAACTCCATTCTGCCAGAGAATAGCTGGTGCTACGACCACCGCCGGGATCCTTGGTCAGGATGCCGCGTTCAAGCAGATCGGTAATGTCGCGCAAGGCGGTATCCTGCGAACACTTCTCGATCTTCGCCCATTTCGACGACGTCAGCTTTCCCTCGAAACCGTCCAGAAGCCGGTTCAGCATGTCGCGCTGGCGCTCGTTGAGAACTTCGTCCTTGTAGTGGTTCCAGAACCGCGCCTTCGCCAGCACACCGGCTAGTGCGTTTTCTGCGCCGTCGATCGCGCGACCCAGGCAGGCAAGGAACCAATCGAGCCAGGCCGTGATGTCGAGATCGCCTTTCTGCGTCGTCTCAAGGATCTTGTAGTACGTCCCACGCTCCTGCCGGATTTGCGCCGACATGCTGTAAAAGCGCTGCGGACTCCCTTCCGACCGCGCGAGCTGCATGTCGGCGATCGCGCGCGCGATGCGCCCGTTGCCGTCATCGAACGGGTGGATGGTGACAAACCACAGATGCGCAATTCCCGCCTTCAGCACCGGATCGAGTCTCTGCTCGCGCATTGAACCAGGTCAGGAACGCTTTCATTTCTGACGGACACGCGAGCGGCTGCCGGCGCTTCATAGTGAACACGTTCATGCCCGTAGGCGCCTGAGACCACCTGCATCGGCCCGCTCTTGTCATCGCGCCAGTCGCCGACGATGATCCGCTGCATGCCGCTGCGCCCGGTCGGGAACAGCGCCGCATGCCAGCCGAACAGCCGCTCGTCCGTCAACGGTTCATCAAATTTCTGCGTCGCGTCGAGCATCATCTCGACGACGCCTTCGACATCGCGGTCGGCGGGAGTCAGCGCGCCGATATCAATCCCCAAGCCGCCGGGCAATCGAAGAGCGCACCTGGTCGCGGTCGAGGATTTCGCCTTCGATCTCGCTGGACTTGAGGACGTCCTCGGTCAGGGTCTGGAGCAAGGCTTCACCGCGCAAGGCAAAGCCAAGCCCTTCCATTCGCCCGATTAGCCGTCCCTGCCGGTGGCGCACGGCAGCCAGGGGTTCCGCCAGGACCTTGTCGATCCCAGCGAAACTGCGGCCAGTTCGCCAATTCATGGATATATTTTGGCATAATCTCCGCACCTCATGCGGAGATTATGCCTGTTATTCGCCGCAAAAGCTAGATCATTCTCCGTAGGTTATGCGGTGAATATGCCATCCAATCTCCGCAATTCTGGATGGTGGCGCGCGCTGGCAGCCGGAAAACCAACGCCAATCAGGATCACGACCGAGCGGCATAGAACTGGAGAACCCACGACCTTCGGGATTACAGAGTTTAAAGTTTGGGGTCTTTTGTTGACTAATTCTTATTAACGTCTGATTAATTAATTCGTGCCTGTAACGAGTTAATTACGAGCTTTACAAAGATAAATTAAGAAACAAAGGGGCTAGAATGAAGACAGCTTATATGTGTCAAATTGCATGCCTGGCCCCGAGTTTCTCTGTCTAAATGTTTGAGCCTGACTTGTTTTGATTGATTTCCTGTTTATGCAATGTACTTATTTTCTTCTATAAATTTTGTTTCTTCGAAATTTAACAAATTCTTTAAAGCTTCATAACCTTCCTCACCGTTTTTAAAAAATGCTGTCTTCCTAATTTCGTCTGTTATTGAACCAGCAGTACCAATCAACTTAAGTTCAATATAACTTTTATATATCGCCTGTATTATCGTTTTGAAAAACTTTTCTTTATCCGTTTGAAACTGTAATTGCCACTTCGCCAGTAGATTCAATTTTATAATTTTTCTAATTCTAAAAACAACCACAGGAATTATATGGTCTATATTAAAATTTGTGATTTTTTTTAAAGCGTCTATTGAATCCTCTAGTAATTCCCCATCTTTGAATTTTATTCTATCGCGGATTGTTGTTGTATCTAATTCTTTATTTATAGCTTTCTCTCGGTATTCTCTATAAAATATACTCTTGTGTAGTCTTAATTGAGGAATGATAAAATTTTCTCTTATGTCATAAAGGAGCGGAATCATTTTCGAGACCGATTCCACTGTTTTCTTGGCTTTTTCATCTCCTTTGTTAAATTTCTCAAAAGTTTTGTAAAAAGATTATATATAGGGGTTCTTTGATTAGATAACCTAAATACATCCTTTTCTTTAGTTAATATTCCCGTAGCAACAACCGGTCTTAGTAAAGTTAGGATATGAACTTTGGACCCTTTCTCGAATAACTTCTCCTAATCGGTATTCTATTTTTACAGAGTCACCATAACGAGAAATAAAATTATCAAAAATGAATTTAGGTAATTCCTTTTTATGGCGACTACCAAATATATCGTCAACTTTTACGTTTTGCGTGTTGTTATTGGCTTGAGCAATTAATGTGCCTGCATCATATTCATCTAAATCATCTATAGGCTCTATTATTCTTTCTAAGACATTTACTTGAATTCTGATTTTTGAATTTCAAGAATACGTCGAAATTCATATCTTTAAAAGAAATTAAATATTTTCCATTTCCTAATAGGAATCTGCGTATCTCCGCAATTTTTGTATATTTGACGAAAGATGAGAAGTTTAAGATATTATTTTTATTCTTAAATTTCTCTTTTATTAAGCTTTTGAATGATTTTTCATTTATGTTGCTAATGTCATTCTCGATAGAGTACATCCTCAGCAAAGCGAGAATTAGGATAATGAACCGTGTCTGATTCCCGTTTGTTAAACAACAACTATCATATTGTATGTGAATCATTTATTAGTTTTAGACCAGTTAAAGATGCAATTATTCCCGAATGGAGAAAGCGAAACATATTTTTATAGTCCCTAAGAAGGCTTTTTAATATTTCTTCATTTGTCTTTTTTAGTCCTGCATATTCTCTTGGATTGCTTCCGGCTTCCGTGTCTCTATAATCTAAAAACAATATGTCTCTAAATCTTGTTTCACCAAGTATGGTCTTTTTATCTTCTGAAACAAAATACTTTCCAGGGAAGGTCAGGCTTTTTAAATCAGCAAATAAATTATTCATCTTGATTTTATTGACTTACTTATAAATATTTTTCATGTTTACTGAAGCATACTTGAAACTCGAAATAAGCTCCTGAAATCTTTTGCAATTATTTGACAATAAGAACTGCCCCGGTTCAGTAAAGCGACTTAAGCCATATTTTTTCTTATAACCCTGGCGTAACATTCTTTTTGAAAATTCTGAATAATGTGATAAATAGTTTCTGAGCTTATAAACAAATTAATGTCTTGTTTTTGTTTGTTTGTAATTCTCTTATAGGGGTTGTATTTATCGATGATGAATTTATTAAAAAAGTTTTTAGCTCTATCGACCTCGTGAAAATCCCTAAAAATATCTGAATATAAAATAGCTCTAATTAAATGTAAATTGAGTCTGGTATTCCTTGGTAGGTTCATTTCTTTGATTATTTTTGTGGTATCAAGCTTAGCTGCTAATGTAATTTCACTTTCAATAAATTTTTCCCAATTTGCACATACTCTCGTCAAGTGCTTTAAAACTATAGATTTTTCTTCTTGAATCCTTCTTCTCAAAGATATATTTTCTGCTACTTCTTGAGCGTATTGTAATATTTTTTCGATACCGTCTTCGAAATCTTTTTGATTATTATTAATCGATTGGAATTTCACCATTAAAGGATTAACCAACTTGGTTAATATTAGTTAGTCAGCACCTCTTATAACCCCTTATATGCTAACATAGAACATGCCCGAACAAAAGATTGCCCCAATGTTTTACGGTAACGGGATCTATTTATTGCACTGGAAGGTGGCGTTTTATAATAATCAAAGTAATCAAAGGGGACGCGACCCTTTAAATCAGGATGCATGATTCAGAACAATACTACTAGGGATCACAGTTTCAGAAATAGAATGAACAAATAGCGACATCCGCGAAAGGGCTTTACGCCTTGCTATGACAATAAGCGAGGAGATTGCTTCGAAACCAGTGCTGAGCGAGTGGAAGTACTCGCAGTTACCTATTTTATCGATCTCCGATTAGGCCTGTACCCAAATGTGTTGATTGGGCAACATTCGGGGATGACAATCGGAGTGGATTCCGGATTGATTCTCCGACTGCCGAAAACCAACGGCTTTGCGAGAAAATTACTTAAAAACAGGCATTATATCGTTTGCAAATCGCTCAATCGTATTAAACATTTCCTTATTATTTTCTACATCTAAATCGAACATTATGTGGGAAACGCCTATAGATTCGAATTGCCGTATCTTATGGATGATTTCTTCTGTCGTTCCGTGAAATGAAAAGGTATACTTTCCCCTCGATTCACTGAAATCAGGTTTTTTCACTTCGGTAGTTTCTAAGATTCTAAGCCTGTTTCTAATAGAGAAAACGAAATTGTCTAAATTCCTTCCCTGCTCCTTAGCAATTCTTTTTAAATAACCGATCTTCTTTTCCATCTGATCAGGACTGAGCCATACGGGATGCCACCCATTTCCTTGATCGACAGCCCGTTCAATAGCCTTTTTACTGATTCCTCCGATCCAGATGGGAGGATGTGGCTTTTGAATAGGTTTGGGATAGAACTTTATTTTGGAAAAGCTGTAAAATTCTCCCTCGAATTGAGGCTCGTCTTTTTCCCAAACTTCTTTAAAGATGTTTATGTATTCATCGGTTCGTTGTCCCCTTTCATTAAATGGAATACCCAGTATATTGAATTCTTCTTCCATCCAACCCGGACCAACGCCGAGAACAATTCTTCCTTCCGAAAGCAAATCGATCGTAGAGATCATTTTTGCCACCACTATAGGGTTTCTATAAGGAACGATAATTATGCTGGTTCCGAGTGAAATCTTTTTGGTCTTCGCCGCTATTGATGCGAGGAGAACAAAGGGATCATAGAGGACGTTGCTAAATCGTCCTTCGTATTTTGTAGGAAGAACGACATGATCGCTTATCCATATTGAGTCAAAACCAAGCATTTCGGCGTTCTCAGCCAGCTCAAGGTTAACAAGCGCATCGACATCTCTGTGTAACGGAATTACGATTCCAAATTTCATTTTGCCTTCGTTTGAATGAGATTAGATTCTTTAAGATAATTCATACTGATCTTTGACTCAAATTAGCTGATCATAATGGATATAAATTTTATCGAAATCCAGGCTTTAATATAAAGATCAAGCCTAATCAGCTTCTTATAGCCTCCATTATCTGTCTTATATGCGTTGTTTTGTTTAGCACATAGAAGTGTATTCCTTTTGCTCCATTTGCTATCAGCTCCTTCGCCTGGCTGATACATTGGCGAACACCAATTTCTTGAGCTTTATCATCGTCATCTACTGCTAATTTTAACTCAGATTGAAGCTTTTGTGGTATGCTAGAACCGCACATCGATGTGATATGCTGAATCTGCCTGACAGAAAGTATCGGCATGAGACCAGGAATGACGGGCACCTTGATACCCGCTTCCCTGACTTTCTTTACAAAGTTTAAGAAAAACTTATTCTCAAAGAATAGCTGAGTAATAATTACGTCGGCTCCAGCTTCTATCTTCGACTTAAGGTTGGCGATATCCTTTTCCATGCTCTCTGCCTCGAGGTGCTTTTCGGGATAACCTGCAACAGCAATGCCAAATCGCTCGATCCCTTCCGTTTCTTCGAATTGTCTTATGTGTTTTACTAACTCATGTGCGTGGGAGAGTCCATCAGGCGGTGTGATGAATGTTTCCTCTCCGTGGGGGGGGTCTCCCCGGAGGGCAACGATATTTCTGATATTCGCGTCATAGATTCGTTTAATAATGTAATCGAGTTCGGTTCTGGATGCTCCTACGCAGGTTAGATGACATGCTGTTTCCATATTATAGTTGTTCTTGATTTTTGATGCGATCTCAAGTGTTCTTTCCTGTGTAGAACCGAGTGCACCATATGTTACAGTCATGAAATCGGGTTTGAGCGAGATTAGTTCGGGAATGATGATCTGAAGGTTTTCCATTCCTTTATCTGTCTTGGGGGGGAAAATCTCGAATGAGATTATTGGCTTTAAATTGTCTTTATAAAATTGAGGTATAAGCATCCTTTTTAAATTAGGAAATCAGATTACTCAATCTACGAGTTCCATTCAAGCATCATTGAATCATTCTGGAGTATCGTTAAATTTATTTGAATTGAAGTATATGGTAGATTGTTACTGGGTAATTAAATATGACTCTCAGAGAAAAGATACCAGAGGATTTAAAAAACGCCCTCAGGAATAGGAGTGAACTTGAGCTTTCTGTACTGCGAATGCTCCAAGCCGCAATAAGAAACAAGGAGATTGAAATCAAAAAGGGCAAAGAGTTCTTAACCGACGAAGAGGTTATAGAGGTCGTATCTGGAGAAGTCAAAAGGCGTAAAGAGGCTGTGAGTGAATATACGAAAGCAAATAGGCAAGAGCTAGCAGATAAAGAAACAGCCGAGGTGGATATACTCATGAGGTATATGCCGAAGCAGATGGAAGAGGAAGAAATAAGGCTTGAGACTAGAAATGCAATTGATGAGGTTAACGCGCTTTCGGTTAAAGATATGGGGAAAGTGATGAAAAGTATTATGCCTCGGCTTAAGGGAAGAGCAGAGGGTTCGTTAGTCAGTAGAATTGTAAGGGAAGAGCTGGAGAAAAAGGAAACTTCATAATTTGGACGGTTTCATGCGATTATTAGTTAAGATCCTTTTGGTATTAAATGTCATATCATTTTACCCGCTTAAATTAGCGAATGCTGAGCCCCGCGTGGGTGATAAGGCACCCATATTCAGTGCGAATGATGAAGAGGGTAACTTGGTTGACACGAATAATTTAAGAGGAAAATGGGTGGTATTATATTTCTATCCCAAAGATGATACACCAGGTTGTACGATTGAGGCGAAACAGTTTACCGATTTATATGAGGACTTCTTAAAAAATAACGTCTCGGTATATGGTATCAGCACTGATACAAGGGAAAGTCACTGTGATTTCAGAGACAAATATAAGCTTAAGGTTCCGCTAATACCCGATGTGGACGGAAGAATAATGTCGTTATTTGATGTTGAGGTCTCAGATGGTTTTGCCTCAAGAGACACGATAGTTATTGACCCTTCCGGTAACATTGCCAACGTGTATAGAACGGTTAGACCTTCGGGCCACCCACAAGATGTTTTGGATTTTATTAAGGAAGCTTCCGAATAAGTCCATTTTATTTCAGATAATTTTTCAGCCGGAAGAAGCACAGTCACAAAAAGAAAGAGGAGTATAGTCTATGACAGAAGTTGCCGAAAGGATATTGATAGGTTCTGAGGGAATTAGGTGGGATCTTTCCGACTTGTATTTGGGTTTGGACGATCCCCAGATTAAAAGGGATCTGGAAACTGCTCTATCGACGGCAAGAGAATTTGAAATAGAGTATCGAGGCAAGGTAAATTCTGATGGAATTTCATCTTCTATGCTGCTGAGGGCGCTTGAGGAGCTGGAGTCTGTAACTGAGACGATAGGGAAATTACTCTCTTATGCATATCTCGAGTTCGCAGCAGACACGAGCAATCCCACGCGCGGCGCGTTTTTAAAATATGTCGAAGAAAGGTCCACTGAAATCAGAAAACACCTCATCTTTTTTGAGCTTGAATGGATAGCGTTGTCCGACGAAATCGCGGATAGGCTGATAGGAGATGAGGTTCTTTCTCGTTACCGACACTTTCTTAAACAGGAAAGGCGTTATAAACCACACAAGTTGAGTGAACCCGAGGAGAAGATCTTAGATGAAAAGGCAAACACTGGCTCGCGGGCATTTATTAGACTATTTGACGAGGTAATTAATAATATCCGATTTAAAGTGAGACTTGATGGGAAGATCAAGCGCCTAACCGAAACAGAGGCACTCGCGCTCCTTTATGACACTCGAAGAGATATACGTCGGGCCGCAGCTAAAGGCCTTACAAGAGGGCTTAGGGAGAACATCCATGTACTTACCTATATTTTCAATACTCTGGTCGAGGACCATTCCATAGATGACCGGCTCCGTTCTTACCGAGATCCAATGGATTCCCGTCACCTGGATAATGAGATAGATAAAGAAACTGTTGATACCCTTATGACGTCCTGTGAAAATAATTTTGATATGGTAGAGGAATATTATAATCTGAAGAAAGGACTTCTTGGCGTAAAAAAGTTTTACGATTATGACCGATATGCACCGATCGATGCTGAAAAGATAACAATAAATTATAAAGCAGGTAAAGAGATAATCCTCGACTCGTTTGCCGATTTCTCGTCTCGCCTGTCCGATATCGCGCGAGAGTTTTTTGACAAAAATTGGATTGATGCTGAGATAAGACAGGGGAAGAGGGGGGGCGCCTTTAGTCACAGCACAGTGCCAAGCGTTCATCCCTATGTATTTACTAATTACTCCGGCAAGCTCCGCGACGTCATGACACTGGCACATGAGCTGGGTCACGGGATTCATCAATATCTTTCAAGAAATCGAGGATATTTTCAATGTAACACACCTCTCACAACAGCCGAGACGGCTAGCGTCTTTGGTGAGATATTGGTATTTCATAAGCTTATGGAATCGGAAGAGAATTCCGGGGTTCGACTTTCACTCCTTTGCGGTAAGCTTGAGGACATTTTTGCGACTATATTCAGACAGGTTGTACTGACCAGATTCGAGGAAAAACTCCACCATGCGAGAAGAGATAAGGGTGAACTGACAGCTGAGAGCATAAGTGAAATCTGGATCGAGGCCAATAAACAGATGTTTGGAAACTCTGTAGTGCTAACAGACGATTACTCATGGTGGTGGACTTATATACCTCATTTTATTCACTCTCCCTTTTACTGTTATGCATACTCCTTCGGTGAGCTTCTGGTATTGTCTTTATACAATAAATATCTGAAGGAAAGTGATAGTTTTGTCCCCAGATACATTGAGCTTCTGTCGTCGGGCGGTAGTGAATCGCCCGAAAATCTTTTATCGCGCGTAGGTGTAGATATTACAGATCCGGAATTCTGGCAGGGTGGGTTATCTATCCTTAGGGGTATGGTAAAGGAAGCAATCGACCTCGCTGGAAAAATCGACAAAAAAAGATTTAACAAGTGAATTCCCTGCAGCGTTCTACAGCGTTTCCCCTCGCCCGTCATTGCTGTGATGTTACATAATTCGGGGACAATATCTTAGATCTTAAACGGGCATTCAAAAAATTGCCAAAATCAATTCCGGAAGCGTTAAGAAAAGTGACAATCATTACTGTCATCTCGAAGGAACACTTCGGCGTAGCTCAGTACAGGCTCCGTGAGAAATCCATCTTCTGACCGCCTATTGTCATTTCGAACGAAGAGAGAAATCTTTCCTTAGTTTTTATATTTACCGAATTAACTACAAGATCTCTCACATTTGTTCGAGATGACAGACTGTGGTATCACGACGACGGATATAAGTTGTCAGGTCGAATACTTCGCCTAAGCTCAGTACAGGCTCCGTGACTGAGAGAACTAATTAATTATAGCAATAGATATCTCGCATTCGCTCGATACGCAGGCGTTTTTTGTCAGCCCTTGATTTTTGTTTCTTTGTATCAAGACAAAGAAAATAAAACATTAAACAGTGGATCCTCGGTAAAGCTTGTCCTCACATGTACCTGGCGGGGAACGTTCGAGGATGACGGAAGAGTAAATTTCGAGAAAATTTATTATTTTGGATTTTATCCACGGATTATCCAACATCTACAGCAATGACACGTGAGTATTTCAGTTTCTGTTGTGGTACCCTGCAGCTTGCTGTAGTGAATTTCATTCTTTCTTACAACCGCTTTCACCCATCTCCTTAAGGTGATTATCGATTTCCTTAATCAGCTCACTGTTTCCTTTTGCGTTCTCACAGGCTTTGGTCAGAAAAAACAACGCCTTCTCCACATTATCCAATCTATAATACAAAACGCCCATTGTATCCATCGCATAAGCCGGAAAGCCCTTATTAAAGGCCACTGCGCTTGTTAGGCGCATGAGTGCTTTTTGATATCCCTTTCCAACGATTAAACATAGTGATGCAAGGTTATTGGCCGCCTCTAAATTGTATGGATCCATACTGAGAGCCTTTTTATAGTACTTTTCAGCCTCGGAGTAATTCCCCTGCTTGAGAAATACATTACCGATATTGACCAATGGTACGATTAATTGATTATTTTTCTTCAGAGCGGTTTTATATTCTCTGATAGCAAGTTCGTACTTTCCTTCATTTTCATACGCAACACCCAGGTCGTTGTGTTCTTCGGCGGTCAAAGGGTCCTTCATCAATAGAACATTTATCGGAAGGTAAGCACACCCCGATATTATGAAAGAAATAATAAGAGTCAAATAGGCCGGTTTATTTAAATGCGATTTCACTTTCTGACAATAAGCATGAGCCTGTTCATCTTTTCCCACTCTTTGTCCAGGTCTTTAAAATTGATTTCCTTGCTGCTTGTGAATCCGGTGTTGATTATAAAAGTTTCTTTACTCTCGTTGTAGCCATATACCACATAGTAATGTGGAACGCTTACTACCCAAATTCCCAGGTCAACCAGAATGATTGATGGGACATTTTCGTCGATGAGGGAGATAAGGGTATTTTCATCGCCGTTTATAGTGGAAGCGTTATAGCCCATTTCCCTTGCGAAATCTTCCATATCGGAAATCAATGCCCCTTTAAGCTCCGGGGAATAAACTTCCTTGGCTATTTGATCCTGGCTTATATTTTGCCCGTAGAAGTTCATGACAGAAGCCATTGCCGCTGGTCCGCAGAACTTATCCCTCTGTCTTACAAATGGAACGTTTCTTATGATCTTAGCACTTTTTATAGAGGATAAATGTTCAGAATTAACAGTTTCTTTTGAACAGGAGAAGAGGAGCATCACGCAGGTTAATGCTAATAGCAAAATGCAGTCTTTAAACAGCATGATATTTCCAAATCCAAATTTTATTTACCCCTTTCTATTTAACACTACAAGCACTAGTAAAATAATAATGGCGACCGCAATAGTCACAATGACTATCAGAGCTGCTGCTCCACCGTCGCCTCCTGCGGGTATACGATCAGAAAGGGAGGCCAACTGATGAACCTGCTCATCGCTCATAGCCTTTATCTTTAGGTATATCTCGTCGTCTGATATTCCAAAGCTTTTCAGTCTTTTGGCTAAGATTTTGTTCTCAAGCATTCTCCTGATCTTTTTTTGGTCGATCTCTCTGCTGCCTGCCTGGTTAGATTTTTGCATGATCATCCTTGAATCAGCGATTGATGCATACCCCGTATTTGAAATCAAATAGAATTGGGTAAAACTGACTAGCACCATCATGATTAGGACTCTATTAACCGTATTACCGGCGTGCATCGTCGCTTATTTCCTCTCCGATGTTAACCTTAATTTGGCAGATTAACCGATCCGGCATTTAGTACTTTTAGGATTCACAAGACTCCTAGCGATGCGATCAAATTCTCTTCATTACTATAAGTACTAAGATAAAAATGACGACTATCACTAATGCTACAATAGCTATAGCTACACCGCCATCCCCTCCCGCGGTTATTTTATCTGATAGTGCGGCCAGCTGATGAATCTGTGCATCGCCCATTTTGTCTAATTTTTTATTTACTTCTTCAGTTGAAAGCCCGTGACTTCTCAATTTTTCGGCAACCAGCTTATTCTCAAGCATTTTTCGAATTTTAGTCAGATTAACTTCTCTTGATTCTGTGTTACCGTTACCTGACGACAATATCTTTGAATTAACAATTGCTCCCTCTGCACTCTTTGAAATCAGGGTAGCAGGAATGAAACTCGACAGAATGATAATAATTATAGAAGTTTTATAGACTCTATTTCTGATTGACATGATCCATGCCTCCTTTTGAGTTACGTTAAGACTTGGTATCTTTATCGGAATATCCTGTCTTCTTTAACTGATTCTGAGTTATCGAAAACATTAAAACGCAATATTGTCGCAAGCGCTGGTATCCACAGTGGCGTTACCAACTGCAGCAATATCTCCTATGTTACATGAAAATGCATCAAGGATAACCTCAGAGGTGCCTCGCGCGTCAATGCAGCTAAGATCAATTTCATCGCCAGCCGAAAGGTTTATGCTTGAAGTACCTCTAGCAATCAAGCACTCACTAGGTGCATCACAGCTTATATCCTCGACTGCGGACACTTCCAGAACCGAATTGCCACGCGCATCAAAACAACCGCCGCAGTCTTGAAATATGACGTTTTCTGCATCGAACGACAGGTGGCAATTTCCGGCTAAGACACAAGGCCCCCCATTTCCATCAATTACTATATCATCATCCTGCTCCGCGGCTAAAGAGATTGTGGCATTTTCGCAGCGTAGAGGGCCTTCAAATTCCGTATCCGCAACTTCGATGTCATCTTCTTGAAAATTGACTAGTACCAGTATTATAACCGCGTCGACTGGAGGAACAAAAATTACCACGGATTCCTCATCTCCGTCTGACTCGAAAACCAGGGTTACATTATTTCCGGAAAACGAAACAGGTACTACACCCTCGAAGTCGCCATCAGGCTCAACTGTGACCACATCTACAACCTCCCCGTCGACTACAAATGTAACAATTATTTGATTATCTTGGGCATTGGCTGTTTTTGATAACGTGAAAAAGTCTTTAATCTTTGCTAGCATGGATGACTTATTATTCTGTGGTGCCATAGCGACTACGCTTTCGACGTTTCCTCTTATCGTTGTGGTTTGTCCACTCGGTTGACCGCCACCACCGCCACTGCCATCACCACCGCCATCACCACCATCACAGCTTAACAGACCTATTGATAGAGTGAGCATTAAGAATGTTATAAAGTAAATGCTGCTTCGCAATTTTTTCATTTTAATCCTTCAAAATAATTTAATTTAAGTTTCACGTAATTTAACCATCATCCTTATTAATGTTTTTGATCCTATTTTTGGCCTCAACAACGATTTTTTCATATTTAGTTTTATCCGTAGATGCCAGGCCAATGAACTTATCGTATTGTTTGACAGCTTCATTATTATCTCCTTTGCTTTCGTAGGCGAATGCTAGTGCTATATGTGGCTCAGGAAAATCGGGATTGATCTCGATGGCCTTCTCAAATTCGCTTATGGCTTCGTCATAGCCACCCTGGCTGGCTAATACAATTCCAAGATTATAATGACCTAGCAGATAATCTGGATTTAGCCTAATCGCGGTTCTAAATTGTTCCTCAGACTCTTTAAATCTTTTCGTAGCTGCCAAGGTCAAGCCGAGATTAACATGCGATTGTATTAATTCTGGGTTCAGCTCAATGGCGCGATTGAGATTGTCAATCGCTTTGTCATAATTCCCCTTAGTGTAATGGATGTATCCCAGGTCATTATAGGCGATGCTCAAATTCGGGTTTAATTCAAGGGCCTTTCTTATATATTTGGAATCAGCATCCGCACCGGATACGGTCCAGAGGATATAATAAGTCTCCGCATCATTCGGGTTAAGTGCTATGGCTTTTTGGGCCTCTTCTTTCGCATTTTCAAACCTGCCCAAACCCCTGTAGCTTGCTGCAAGCGCGCGATGAGATACGGAAGAGTCTTGATCAAGCTCCAAAGCCTTTTGGCTATAACTTAAAGACTTTTCGAAGAGCCGGTTATCCTTTTCAGCAATGTTCTGTTCATTCCACAAGCCCAGGAATGAATATGCCTCTCCAAGTCCAGCATATGCGAGGGCGTTTCTATCATCCAACTCAATAGCCTTGTCATAATGTTCTATTGCTTCATCCAGCCCCTTTGGTGTAAAAAGCAGGTAGGAATTCCTACCTTTTGTGTAATGTTCCCTTGCCTCTTCCATTTTCTTTTCAGGTGAGGAACATCCAGCGGAATTTAAGATAATAATAATCAGGAAAGACAAAATAGTAATGCAAGACAATAAGCGTGACTTTCCGTATCGTTTCATTTTAGTAAAGTATTTGAATTTGATCGTCATAGTGATATACCTCCTTTGAAATCCTGATTTAATTCAATACGGCAAATTTTACTTATGCTTACGTTTATGTTTGTGCCTATGTTTATTCCTCGCTTTGTAATTCTTATTTCCATTATGTATACGGGATCCTTGATATCTGGGATAGTCGTAGAAAAAATGGCGTTTTAGTTGTCCGGGGGGGCCTCCGTGCGGGTGAGAATGGTAATAACGGGGATGTATGACGATGGGCGCTGGCTCTATTATCACAGTCGATGGATATGAATAGTATAGTGGGCTCACTATAACAGGAGCAGGAGCAACAAACACCGGTGCTGGCACACCTATGCTGAAACTCAAAAATGTACTTGGGCTTATTTCAGATACCAGCGAAGCCTGGGCAACAGAAGGCACAGCATAGTAAAATGGAGAAGGGGCAACAAAAACAGGGGCAGGAACTCCTAGTCCCACACCCAAGTTCAGGAATAGATCAGTATCTGCTTTTGATTTTATTGGTAGCAAAATGAAAGAAATCAAAAATATGAAAATAGCAATTAATTTTTTCACCGTTTTTGTCTCCCTTGCAGTTTTTTGTTATCTATCTGATCCTGCGTTTTTTGAATTTTTTTTTATGAGTAGTGAGTAGTACGGGCAAAATGCATGCCAGCAGAGTAACTTTGGAAATTAATAGTATTCAAAGGGAGTTATAAATCTGTTAGCTTAATGTCGACGTCAAAAGTATTCTGACTGTTAAATATTTCACTGCAGCTCTGTGTAAAATTGCACAGTTATGTTTTCCATTTTAATAAGCCTGAAATAGATTGAGAGATTTATTGAGAGTGTTTATGTAAAGCGAGATATGTCAGGGAAATGCGGAAGCTCAAAATATTTTTCGCTTAACATTCGTAACTTGAAGTTTGTCAGATCATCAATGCAGTTTTAGTCGGCTTCAATTTACTGGATGTAATGGTACCCCACTATGTTAGAATTTGATCTATTTAGTTATTCCAACATACCCATCCTTTTCATTTTATTCCTCAGTGTATGCCGTGTAATTCCCAGCATTTCCGATGTCTTAGTTTGGTTCCACTGATTCACTTCCAAGGCGCGTTTAATTATTTTATCCTCTACTCCTGTTAGTGACGCATTGTCTAAATCAATTTCAAGAAACATCTTTCGATCGTCGTTTTCAATTTTTACGACGTTATCTCCGTCATTCTCCTCAAGCTGTGTATAGTTTGGGCTTAATTCGTCCCCTTCACTCAGTATCACCGCCCTTTCAATCGTGCTCCTGAGTTCACGAACATTGCCTGGCCAGCCGTAATGGGTTAAAGCCCGCATTGTTTCATCAGAAATTATTTTGATGTTTTTGTTTAGTTCGGAATTAAAATGATTAAGAAAGAACTCGACAATTAAAGGAATATCTTCTTTTCTCCTTCTAAGGCTCGGCATCTCAAAATTAATAACGTTTAAGCGATGAAATAAATCATCTCGGAAAAGATTCTGTCTTACAAGCTCTCTGAGATCCCTGTTAGTTGCTGCAATTACTCTAACGTCAACTGTAATGTCTCTGGTGCCGCCGATCCTTCTAAAAGTTCTTTCTTCGACTACTTTTACGAGTTTTGCCTGCAATGTTTGACTCATATCACCAATTTCATCTAAGAATATTGTCCCTCTGTGCGCCTCTTCAAAAATACCCTTTTTCATTTTCTTTGCATCCGTAAATGAGCCTGCTTCATGGCCAAATAGCTCACTTTCCAGAAGTGTTTCGGGTATTGATGCGCAGTTTAATTCCAAAAATGGTTTGTCAGCCCTTACTCCATTGTAATGTAGTAACTTTGCCACAAGTCCTTTGCCGGTTCCGGTTTCGCCGGTAATAAGTATAGTTTTAGGATCGGTAACAACTAATTTTTCTATCAGGTTTATTATTTCTTTTATTGCTTGACTCTTGCCAATAAGGTTTTGGAAACCGAATTTCCTCTTTTCTACCTTTAAAGAGGTATTGAGATTGTTTCTGAGATCTTTTGCATTCAACGCGTTTCTTACTATCACCTTTAGCTTGTCTATAGGAAATGGCTTTTCTAGAAAGTCGTAAGCACCTACTTTAATGGCCTGAACGGCTGCTTCAACATTTCCATGGGCGGTCATCATTATAGTTATGGGAAGATAATCGAGACTATCAATAGTTTTGAGGACATCTATTCCTTCCTTATCAGGGAGTTTTAGATCGAGCAAAATCAAATCAGGAATTTCCTGCTTAACCTTTTCGATTCCATCATTCCCGGTGTGCGCGGTAAATACTTCGTAACCGTCTTCGGCAAGGGTTTCCTCTAAGTTTTTGCATAAGTATTCTTCGTCATCAATTATTAATATCCTGCGCGTCATATGTTTAGTGCCTATACTCTATCAAAGACTTGTTGTATAATCGATTCTCAAACGCTGCCTCCGGTCTCTATTACACCGGGTTTTAGCTTGTAGCTTCATATTCATCTTCTAAGTTATTAGGTATAACAATTGTAAATATTGATCCCTTCCCTACTTCACTCGAGGCGATTATCCTGCCCCTATGTGACTCAACAATTCTTTTAGAGATTGCAAGTCCTAATCCGGTCCCGGTCCGTTTAGTTGAATAGAAGGGTTGGAATAATTTTTCTATCTCTACTTCGGGAAATCCACAACCAGAATCTGAGACTTTTATGAATAGTTCATTCTTCAGGGTTTCAGTTTCAACCGTAATTTTTCCCCCACTAGGGTTGATTGCGTCAATTCCATTTAATAAAAGATTTATGAGGACTTGCTCTATCTTTTCAGGGTCCAGGCAAAAAGAATCTCCACAATTTAGATTTTTGTCAATTTTAATCCTTCTTTCATCTGCCTTAGGGATAACCAGGGCTATGGCCTTTTCCACGATTTCGTTTGGTGAAATTGTTCGAAGATATAATTCCGGAGGCTTCGCTATTTGTAGCATGTCTTTAATAATACGGTCCAATCGTGCTACCTCTGATAAAATCTCAGAAACCTTTTGTCTTTGATCATCGTCTGGCGTTTTGTTTTTCATCAGTTCAAGTGCGATCGATATACCGGATAGAGGATTTTTAATTTCGTGGGCGATTTTTGCCGCAACTTCTCCAATAGTGGCTAACCTCTCCGATTTTATGAGTTCATTCTGCATTTCTTTTATATCTTTAGTCGCTTCCTCAATTTTTTCTTCGAGAACGTCGTTGAATTGCTTTGTTCGTTCAAGGAGTTTCACGTTGGACTCGTGAGTAACCTGTATATTCTTAAGCATCTTATTAAATGAACTAATCAGCTCAGCTATTTCGTTTGAGCCTCCAAGATTCTCTACTCTATATGAATAATCTCCTGAACCGACGGATTTAGTAGCATTTACTAATCTTAACATTGGTCTTGTGATTTTTATTGGAAACAGCACAGCTATTGCTCCGCTGAACAACAGTGCGATTCCTACTACCAAGAAAATGTTTGTATAGGAACGCTTGACTTGCTGATCGATAAGGGTTAGGGCTTGATCGATCATTTCGCTTCCAAACTTTTCATTTTCGGAGGTTAATTCCTTATTGCTGGATTTCGAAATCAGTTTATATAGAGTTGTATATCGTCCTTCTAAATTCGAAGCAGCTTTATCAAGCCTGTAGATACTGTGGATGGAAAAACCACTTATTAGGATAATCACAAAAAACATCAATGCATATCCTAAAGTAATCTGCTTGCTGAGCTTCAAAGGTTTAGGGACCCCTTTAAATAGAATCGAAGGCTTTTTAGTATTTTAACTGTTTTAACGAATATATTTACGTAATAATTTTAAAATATTAACGAAGGGTTAGGAATTGTGACTATTATATTAAGCTGTGCTAACGTAGTAAGGTTTTTGATGGTTAAAATTTACTGCCCTTAATCTGTGCATCCCAGAAACTTCAGTCTATTTAATTAAAGATAATTGGCCTAATTATTTAACAGTATCTAATGTATAATTTTTGAACAATTGAAGATCATTCTTTCTTCGTCTCCGATCTTTCCGCCTGTAACCCACTGAAAATACAACATTATTGTAGTAATTGGAAGTTTAGGAATGGTTTTTGCACCTGGAGGTTATATGGAATGAACTTTGAACTTGAGAGAGTAAGTTAGGGGGCGCCAGACTTATGTGGAACAAATTTTGCATATTTTCTCTCCGGTTAATGAACTGGGTATCAGATTTGAGGTCTTGGCCTCCGGATTCGATTAAATATCGGGAAATGGAGAAAAAAATGACATTAAAAAAAAGACTTTTAGCGTTTTTGGTATGCTTGTCGATTTTACTATGCTACGGATGTGGGTTCCTAGTAGGTGCAGCGGCAGGGGGGGGCGGGCGGATATATCTTAAGGGACAAGGGTTATGAGGTACAGTCTCCCGTTAAAAAAGAATGACAGGAGCGGTTTCGATGGCGTTGTTAGTACTCACGAGGCTGTTACATATTACACAGTGGTCATTGTGCAAAACCTTACTAATCAACAATTCAGCATGACCCCAAGACTATTTCCTTTTCATACTAACTAGCCTGAATTGCAAAGGATTTTTGATAAATGACTTAGTTGGCATGAATCTTGCGATGCACAGGGTAAAACCCAAAATAAGAGGCGACAAATCATGAGAGGTTTAATTCTTTGCGCACTATTCACATTTGATTCTTGAAATGACTACCCATCCTTCCTCGGATACCGTTGTGGGTATTACCCTCGAGGTGACCCACAACGGATAAATTATCAAAAGTGTGAATGATTGAACCGAGAGGAGATCGATTTAAATGAGGAAGTTGGATCTAACAATACTTTCGACCTTAATCGTTATTTTTTGCAGTGTCAGTGTAGTTGTTGCCATTGAATTTTTACAAATAATGCATGTCAAGAATAAAGTATCCGCAAGGCATGGAGAAGATGGGTCTCAAAAAGTGCTCAAGGCTACCAAATCAAATTCAAAAAAAGGAATAATGAGAGATTATATTGTGAAAGACGGCGATAGCTTATCGGGTATTTCAAAGAAATTTTTCGGTTCTGGAGTTGAATGGGAGGTTATAGCGGAAGCTAACAACATCGACTCCCCTGATGAGATTCAAACTGACGAGCTTCTGCTTATTCCTTTCAGGTCTAGCAAAGGCTACTTTCAGAAGGGGATCGCATCATGGTATGGCAAATTATTTCATGGCAAAGAAACAGCAAGCGGTAATATTTACGATATGTATGGTTACACAGCTGCGCACAGAAGCTTGCCGTTAGGATCTGAGGTAAGGGTTATAAATTTACAAAATGGAAAAGATATCGTAGTCAAGATAAATGACAGAGGACCATATATCAAAAATCGAATTATAGACCTGTCATATTCAGCTGCCAAGTCGCTGGGGATAATTGATGGGGGCATTCAAGACGTAAAAATCGAGGTTTTATCTATACCAAATGTATAAGCTGTGACTGAAAGATGTTTTTTTCATGTGAAGATTGGTTTTGTATTCCGTTCTAAACTTTGTTTAAGAATCTAAATTTAAATATGCTGTTCTGAAAAAATGAACAAGGAATCTAATAATGCACAAATTTATACTGGTATATTTACCAATCTTTTTACTACAATTTTGGCTATATTGTTCTCTTTATGGCTTTACAATGCCGATATAAATAAAAATCTAGAAGTAATCAGCAACAAATTTGATAACATTCTGTTGGATAATGGAAACACGATTCAAAAAGATCAAGCAAAAGCCCTTGCCACGATGTATTTGAAAAATATCAAATTGGAAATGATTTTAAGAATCCAGTCGTACTTGAATTCAGATTTCAATGAACATCTTAAAAACAAAGATATTAATTCAATTAGTCTAACATTAGAGAATATCTCAGAGGAAGTTATTCAAGATACAAGAGCAAGTTTGATAAATTTTAAAATTTTGGGTGGTGAAACATTCGAAGAATTCCTGAGAAGAGTGACCCCGCTTGATTCAGGAATTATCCAATCGGCCAAGTTTGAAATGATTAATGAGATCAGCGAATCAATAAATCATGGCAAAACCAAATCTGAAGACATTGCATCGGCTTTGCTATTAATAATTGACCGCGCGGGGAAAGACTCTGAGTTACTAATTACAAAAGAACTAGATAAAATTTATTCGTGAAGCTGAAAAGTTATAAAGTCTATTTATATAATCGGGGTAAGTTGAGCCCACGGGAGACTTAAGTTAACTTCCTTGGTCGAACCACGATTCAAGGAAACAGACCCTACAACACATATTTTATTTACATCCAGTTACTTCTAATAATCTAAATGATGGAGCTAATATCCAAAGCTTTTAATACGAGGAATACTCTCACCAAATATAATTTATGTGGGTATAGTTTCGGCGAGCATAAATCTTGTGTAATGAGAGGAGATTCCTTAGATTAAAGCAAGTCTGAATGATAAGATACGGGTTGAAATTGTAACGGATTTCAAAATTTCCATTTTAATTTCATTTTAACTAGTGAATTCACTGTAGTGTGCTACAGGGTTTCCCGCTGCCTGTCATTGCGAACACATTCACTTTCCTCAGCGCAGGCTCGGTGAAGCAATTTACTTAATTAATCCTATTATGTGATGTATTACGAAATGCTCTGCCAATTTCGACGGAGATTGCTTCGAGACTTTTCAATTCTCTCGCAATGACTTTCAATTTCATTCACGATGCCCTGCAGCTTGCTGCAGAGAGTTTCATTTATTATGATTATTAAAAACTAAGTCGTCTGATTCAGGTTTTGCTTAAGATTAAATTGGAAGTCAATCAGGTGAATCTTGTTTACTTAAGTTTATATTAATACTGCTACTAAAATCAAAGAATGAGCACAAAGGACATTTCCGTATTGTTGATACTTACCTTAGTTGCCGCCTGCGCTTCCAATCCATTGTTGATAAATAATATCAATAAACGCCAAGATAGGCTAGAAGCTGAAGTTGAGAAATTATCCAGCGAATTAGCGGAAATTAAGATTGAAAAAGACGAGCGGATTTCTCTGATGCAGCAAGATATCGCAAGCATCGCAAAAGATTATTCATCACTCAAGAAAAAATTAGATAGGTTAGAGAAACAAAGTTCAACTTCTGATCCCGCCACGGCTAAGTCACCCGATGATCTTTATTCATCCGCTGAATCGTTTTACCATAAAAGAAAATACGAGGAAGCAATAATCGCCTACCAGAAATTCATTGATGCTAATCCTAAAGATAACAGGGCGCCAGACTCATATTTGAAACAAGGAATTTCATTAATTAAATTGGGTAGAAAAAAGGAAGCCAGATATTTTCTTCAGACAATAATTGATAAATATCCAGAATCCGGTGAGGCTAAAATTGCAAAGATTAATTTAAAAATCTTAAACGAGTAAGGCTAAAAAGAAAGTCGCTCCTAAACCAGAGCGACGAGATTGATCCCAGATAGCTTTTATAAAAGAATGACGAATTGAAAAAGAGATCCCTCCGATAATTAAAGTCATATCGAAAAAATTATTCGTATTTCGTACTGAAGCACATTTAGGTTATTTCTGAAAACCCGAAAGTCATTTCTCACTCCCACCATGTTGTTCGAAAATGAACAATTCCTTTTGTCAATTTTTTACACATTTAGCCGAAGAAAGATGAAACTTCACAGCGTCTGTGTGATTTAACATGTTGAATTCGTTACGAGTTTTGCAATATGAGCACCCTTGGCATGTATATTGCAACCTACATCCCAACATAAATATCTTGCTACGTGGCTTTTATAAAATCAACGAAAGGAGTCAATAAATTATGAGAATCCAACAACTTTCAATTAAATCGATTGTCTTCGAAAATCAAGAGAAGATTTTAGAAACATTTAAACGTCAGCACAAGAACCGTTATTCACGATCCGAAGTCTCTAAAGTTTTTGGAATAGTTAAAGGGACATTGCTCTGGTTTTTTCTCTTGGCGGCTGTCATCGTCGGTTCGATCGTTGTTTCATCGGACAAAACTTTTGCAAATGATGTGGCTGGAGACTACCATCAGTACCAGATATTACCTCCACCAAATCCAAGAGTCGAAATCGCGATGAAGGATGTATTTTTTGATTTCAACAGTTTTAATATCAAAGAATCTGCGAAAGCCGTACTCAAGGAAAATGCTGGGATTCTAAAAAGCAACTCCGATGTAATTGTATTTATTCAGGGGTATTGCGACTCAAGAGAAAATACGGATGAACACCTGGGGTTGAAAAGGGCTTATGCAATTATTGACTATATTGTAAAACAAGGAGTTGCGCCGCAAAGGGTGAACTCAGTTGATAAATGTAATGAGTCCTATGTCAGTTTAACAACTGATGAAAGTCCTTGGAGACTTGATAGAACTGTCCACTTTATTCCGTTCAGGACGAAACAAAAAGCGTTGGATGTAGCTATTCATTAAATTACAAATATATCTTATCGTCAATTCGGGAATTGTTTATTCCCGCAACCCACAACTGGCGTGATTCTTTTATAACAAAATACGGTATTCCAGGGTTTTCATAGTTAAGGAATTGTTAACGATGAAATTACGAATAATAGATGAACACCACAAGGAAACGGTCTCAACAGCTATCTCTAATAGTATGCCTATCTCTCGTGACGAAAAGGTTAACGATTTTTATGATCAAGTGAACAAGTCTGAATCTTTATTCGAAGAATTAACTGAATCGAAAAAAGAAAAAGGAAGAAGAATTGCTAGTCGGGAAAACCTTGAAAGCCTTAAATGGTATTTTAAGGAATTATCAAAAGAGCCTCTCTTAAAGCCAAAAGAAGAAAAAAAGATATCGGCGATGATGAAAAAGTGTGATGAGATGATCTCGAAAATAAATACTATGATTACAAGTCTATTAAACCAGAAGAATCAATTTAAGCGCAAAGATGATATAGACGATGTATCAAAACAAAGAATCTTATTAAATAACATTAGATGCTTAGAAAATTTATCGAAATCGTATGCTGAGTTGGCAAAGATTTTGAGAAGTCGCTTTATCACGGCTAACCTCGATTGGTGCTCAGCATAGTAAAAAAATATTCGGGGAGAGGGATGCCATATTCTGATCTAATTCAAGAAGGCAACTTAGGATTAATGAAGGCCGTAGAAAAATTTGATCATAAAACTGATTATAAGTTTTCCACTTATGCTACATGGTGGATACATCAATCAATATCCAGGGGGGTTCAAGATACAGACGAGTATACTCCGAAAACCTGTTTATCTTTTAGAACAGGCAAATAAGGTATTTCGAACAAGATCAATTCTTGATATGGAGTTGAGAAGAGCGCCCACGACAGAGGAGATCGCAGAGAGGTCGGGCAATAAGGTTCAAAATGTTAAGAGGATTTTAGAATCGCACAAACTCGCTCTTAGTATTGACTCGCCTGTGGATGAGAGCGGACATACATTAGTGGAACTCATTGAGGATAGTGTTTTTCCCTTACCGGACTGGTCAATTAACAAAGTCGGAGCTTCGAGTAAAGATATTGGAATCCCTTTCGGTACTCTCTCCGAGAGAGCGGGAAATAATAAAGATGAGGTTCGGATTAGTTACAGAGGATGCCTATACCCTCGAGGAAATAGCTAAGAAGTTTCAAGTTACACGTGAAAGGATAAGACAAATAGAGGAGAGTGCACTAGAACAATTATCTGTTTCAAAATTCGCAAAGATACTGAGCCATTATTTGTAAGAATAAATGGTAGTCAAAATGAACTTGCTGACTGGATATGAATCGTGTGTCGCGCTTGCTTCAAGTAATTGGTCTATTAAAGTGTGAGAAAATGAACAGTTTTTATTGTTCAATAATTTACTCTTCAATGAATCTACAACTTCTATTAAAATCAAAAACTTTCATAACCCTCGTTGAACATTAATTTTTATTTGTTGTAGAGTATATTGGCATGCCTATTGCAAACTCATGCATATTAAATCTATATATAAGGAGGTGAAAATGATGAGAAGGTTATTATCGTTTTTTCTGGCCGGGTTTTTTCTCTCTGCTATTTTGCTTGTCGGTACCGCTCTAAAAGTTAGTGCGACAGTTCCATCGAATAATATCATCGGGACAGTTACTTTGGTTGGTGATAACATGATGAAAATATTGGACGATAACACCGGTATCGAACTTGATTATAAGATCTCTGATTCTCAAGAAGAAAACCTCACTACAGGCTATACGGTAGAGCTGCAGACGGTAAACGGTAAAATTGTTTCATACACGGTGCTGGGCATTCCGGAGAATGTTGAGCAGATCGTCTATTCAACTCGTGGCTTCGAAGAGTTTTAGAGCTGACAATAAGCCCTTAAGCAGGGATTAAAAAAGAGTTAAGTCGCAGGGTTTTAAGCTCATTGTATTTAGAAAGGACACTGAAGAGCTCTGCGACTTAGCTTAATAATTAAATTGTGTGGTTAATTAGGTAATAATTCTCTGTCGCTTAGAGAGCAATGACCATTGACAAGAATTCGTAATTAGTTCTTCATTACGAATACCTTCAAATCTACTGTACGAAGTTCGGTATGACCTAACCATGATTTTATGATCGATTTCCATCATGCTATTTTTGCTAAAGAGTGTTGGTATGGTAGTATAACTGCCTATGTTGCAAGTGCTTACAGGCGCAATAAAAGGCAGGAAATTAAAGGTTCCAAAGGGCAGAGCGATTCGTCCAACCACTAGCCGGATCAAGAAATCGATGTTTGACACGCTTGGCGATCTTCACGGGTTAAGGGTGCTTGATATTTTTGCAGGATCCGGAGGCCTTGGAATTGAATCATTGAGCAGAGGCGCATCACATGTAACCTTCATAGAAAAAGACCCTGGCGTTTTTAAGTTACTCAGGGATAATGTCTCATCATGCGGGTTTTTAGACAAGGCCGATATGATCTGTGATGATTATGAACGTGCGACTAAGAGACTTGGAAACGAGGGAAGTAAATTTGACATAGTTTTTATTGACCCACCTTACCGCTTATACGAGAAGATGGAGGTCTTGGACTTTGTCAATCTTGTGACAAATTGTGTTGATTACGGATCCATCATTATCATTGAACACGAGCGAAATTTGACTGCCGAGGCCAAAGGGTTTTCCCGACTCACCAGATCATTTGGCGGGACAAAGGTCAGTTACTTTAAAAGGATTAGCTGATGAATAAATATGCAATATATCCTGGTTCATTCGACCCGTTTACATACGGTCACCTAAATATTATTGACCGTGGAGTAAGGATCTTTGGCAATTTAGTAGTTGCTGTTGCTCATAACGTATCCAAGAAGACGATCTTTACGCTGGAAGAAAGGGTTGAGATGCTTAAGGAATTATTTAAGAGTCGACCCGAAGTAAAGGTGGACTTCTTTGAAGGGTTGCTTGTCGATTATGCAAAAAAATTAGGCACAAACATTGTGCTTAGAGGTATGAGGACGGTTTCGGATTTTGAATCAGAGCTACAGATGGCTCTGGCGAATAAGACTTTATATAATGACCTTGAGACCGTTTTCATGGTTACCGACAGTACATATTCACATATCAGTTCATCATTAATCAAAGAGATTATTACCTTAAATGGCTCAGCTAAGGAAATGGTTCCAAATTTAGTTGAATCAAGGATGAGGGAAAAGCTATTACAAAGTCAGGAGCGATAATACGGATGAAACTTGCTTCAAGAGCTCAAAGGCTAAAACCTTCCGCAACACTGTTAATAACCGCAAAAGCGAAGGCGCTCAAAGCAGGTGGCATTGACGTTGTGGGATTCGGCGCCGGTGAACCTGATTTCGACACACCTCTAAATATCAAAGATGAGGCAAAAAGGGCAATAAATAATGGATTTACAAAGTATACTGCCGTAGGCGGTACTGACGATCTGAAGAACGCAATTATCTTTAGGTTGAAGGAAGATTACGGCCTTACTTACGATAAGTCTCAAATAATGGTCTCTTGTGGTGCCAAGCATACGCTTTACAACTTAACGCAGGTCATGATAGACGAGGGAGATGAGGTAATAATAGCCTCTCCATACTGGGTATCCTATCCCGAACAGGTAACATTGGCCGGTGGGACACCAGTGATTATTGAGACCCGTGAGGAAGATGGTTTCAAGATAAATCCTGATGAGCTAAAGAAAAAGATAACGTCCAGAACCAAGGCATTTATACTAAACTATCCATCAAACCCCACGGGTGCCACATACAATGAGAAAGACCTTAGAGAACTTGCAGGAATTGCTTTGGACGCTGGCCTGATAATAATTTCAGATGAGATATACGACAAGATTGTTTACGATGGTTTGACTCACACGCCGATTGCAACGATCGATGAGGATGTCAAAGAATCTACTATCCTCGTGAATGGTGTTTCGAAATCATATTCTATGACGGGATGGCGTATAGGATATTCGGCGGGCGATAAGGATGTCTCGAGCGCCATGAGTAAGCTGCAAGGACAATCTACGTCAAACCCCACTTCCATTTCTCAAATGGCAGCGATAGAGGCTTTTAAAGGCCCCCAGGATGAAGTTGCAAAAATGGCAAGGCGAGTTTGAGAGAAGAAAGAACTATATAGCCAAAAGGCTAAACGAAATTCCAGGTATCACATGTTTTAATCCGCAGGGGGCGTTCTATGTTTTTCCAAATGTCTCGAAGTTCTATGGCAAGAGCTACAATGGTAAGGGAATAAGGAATTCTGTAGATTTTTCTGAATACCTCCTTGATGTGGCGAAGGTGGCAGTGGTGCCAGGCATTGAATTCGGCTCGGATAAACACCTGAGAATATCTTATGCCACCTCGATGGAAGAGATAGTAAAGGGCGTTGATAGAATTGAAGAAGCCCTAGCAAAACTCAGATAGCCGGAATGTTACCTCATAATTATTTCTTGTGTATACAAACCTTATTGTAATACCATAGATTCTCAACCCAAAGTTGTTATATTAATTTACGAAAATGATAAAAATCGGCATTTCCATTTCTTTAAGTGGTAGATATTCGATTCAGGGTAGGGAGAGCTTTGAGGGGCTGCGCCTGTGGATTAAAGATGTGAATGGCTCAGGGGGCATTTTCGTAGGGGATTACAATAAAAAAGCACCTTTAGGGCTAGTCTATTACGACGATGAGAGTTCTGCGGATAAATGCAAGAAGAATGTAGAGAAGCTGATTCTTAATGATCAGGGTTGATTTATTGATTGGGCCCTATTCCAGCGGGCTCACTCTGGCTGTGGCACCAATAGCAGGGGAATTGAAAAAGACGATTTGGAATCACGGAGGATCGTCAGATGACATAACGAATCAGGGCCTCAAAAACATCGTTAGTGCGATTACTCCGGCTGGTGAGTACTTTAAGGGAATCATAGAAATGGTGCAAAGAATTGATAGCTCTGCACGAAGGATTGCCGTATTTGCGGCGAAGGATAGCGGTTTCGCGGCCAACGTGGCTCTTGGCGCCAAGGTACATGGTGAGGATATGGGCTTTGAGGTGGTACCTTATACATATCGGTCAGGTATAGATGATTTCACGCCCCTTCTTCGATTGGCAAGAGAAACGGAACCCGATTTGATTCTGGGTGCTGGACGGATGGAAGATGACTTACTCCTAGCGGAACAGATCTTGAAAGATAAAATCAAAGCAAAGGCGATTGGGCTTGTGGTTGCCGGTATAAAATTATTTCGTGAGGAGCTTGGCGAGAGGGTTAACGGGTTTCTTTCATCGAGTCAGTGGGAACGTGGTATGCGTATAAAACCGGACTTTGGTCCAACCCCGGAGCTGTTTTTTAATATTTTCAAAAATGAATACGGAAAGGAACCCGACTATGTTGCTGCACAAGGATTTAACATTGGTTTGATCATTCAAAGATGTATTGGGCGCGCGGGAACACTTGATAATGATGTTCTCAGGGATGTGGCAAATAAGGCCAATTTCAAGACCTTCTATGGAGAATTTAGAATAGACCCTTTCACCGGACAACAATTAGGGCATCAAAATGTCATAATTCAATGGCAAGGGGGCGAGAAATACGCCGTCTATCCTGAGCAGATAACTGAAACGGAGCTTTTGTATCCCATGGATTTTTCAAATGATTGAATTTTCTCTAGCTGAGTTAATTTCTTAAAACTGATAATTTCTAGTTAACATATTGCCCCCTGAACTGGTCGGTGTCTAAAGGTGGTATATTAAATCCAAAGGACTCGTCGATGACCTGGATAAACTGATTTGCGATAATCGAATACCCTCCGTTATTGGGGTGTATTCCATCGAGGCTGAATCCTGTATTTTTCGGGTCGACTAGGACGAAACGTCCTGAAAAACCGTCAATACCTACATTATTGAGTGTGGAAAGTGCGGAATTAATATCGACAACGGGGATTCCAAACTCAGAGGCTACCTCTGAAATTATGGAATTGAAATCATCCACAGCATCTTGGATGCTATTTCGTTCAGATTTTGTAAGAGTAAGGTTAGCACTAACCGGGATGCCGGAAGGATTTAAACCCGCTTGTTCTAATTGAAGGACTAAGTCTGCTGCCTCATCCATAGAAAAACCTAAGTCGATGAGGGCTCCTTCGTCTGGTATCCCTATTCCATCTTCCATGTAGAGATCCAGTGCCGGTAATAGGAGTTGCTCTACTTCACCCTCCTCAGTCAGCAAAGGAATAAATAAACCGTCATCAAACTCAATGGGTTCAAAGTTCTCATCAAAGACTACAGGGACGGGATCATCAATCCCTAATGCTGGAATCGCCCTAAAAACGCTATCGAAAAAATTTACGAATGGAATATCAGTAACGTTTGCGATATTGGCAGTGACGATGAATGCGGAAGTTCCATTTACGAGTTCTGTGAGCGATAATCTATAGTCCGTTTCAAATTCGTCCAATGGTGTTATACTTTCAAGATCGCCACCCCTAGTTGCCGAGCCTAGAACATCATTGCTTCCGAGCCAGAATGTAATCAATTGTGGATCTAGAGAAATTGCCTGCTCCAGCTGAGTTCCCATAGCTCTTAAAATGAACTGAAAAAAAATCTCGGACGAAGATATAGCATCCATCAGATCGGCAGTGGGTAGGCCAAGATTATCATATGGTCTAGGTAGATCAAGGTTGATGAAAAGGGAAAGTATATCAACATCAAGGTCATCCTGTACAATCACACCACCTTCAAATCTTAATGGGGCTTTTGTTATATCAGAGCTTATACCCGGTCTGTCGATCAGGGGCTGTTCAAAATCGGCGATTCCCAACTGTTGGGCGATTAAAGAGGGAAAGCTTTTCTCCTGGAAATCCCTTACCAGTCCATCGGATTGGACTCCTGCGGTCAGGCTGTCTCCAATAGACACAAGTTTACTTATGCTCGGTGTGTTTTTCGTGACTTTTCCATGATCATTACAGGAAAGTACAAGCATCGAATTAAACATTAAAATTAAGAAGAGCAGTTTTTTCATAATCCTCCGTGAGCTAAGGTTACCTGCGTTGGTAACTTGGCAAACCTCATTATATATTATCACATCGTCTTCGAAAAGGTTTTTTTCAAAGCTTGTTCAGTTTGGTGGATTTCCGACCTATAGGTGATCCGACCTGTCGCGAATGTCTAAAAAGATGCTCAAGCAATCCTTCGATTTTGCTGTCCCCTTATCGTCATTCCCTAATTCCTTGATAGAGAATCCATTTACTTACCTCTGGATCCCCGATAACTATCCTCGGGGATGATATCACGAGGAAGCCTATCTCGAGCCGTGCGACACAGCTCACAAGAGGCCTTGCCAAGGAAATCGTGACCGACACTTAGGATGATGCTCGGATATGAGTGACTCAATTGTTGACTAATCGGGACTGGAAAGTCCCGACTATCGATTATCTTTAAACTTCTCATCAAAAAACGATAAGCGGGGTTTTCCAACCCCGCTTTACCAATACAGGGTTCTGAATAGATAAATTTTTCGAATATAGAGATCATGTCTTGACAATCTATCTATCAGTAGATAACTTATGTGGCATGGAAGAGAGGGTTAAATCGAATGAAGTTGCGCAGGAGATACTAGATCTTGCGCAGAATCTGTTTCAAGAGCGGGGATACAACTCCTTTAGCTATCGAGACCTATCGGAACAAGTCGGTATCAAAACATCAAGTATTCACTATTACTTTCCAACGAAAGGAGATCTGGCAAAGGCGCTTGTAGTAAGATATAGGGAACATTTTAAGACTGCCTTTTCCCAGATTGATACCCGGTCGAATGATCCTAAGGAGAAGCTTGAGCTATATTTGCAGCTCTTTATCGACGGCTTCAGATCCTGTAAGAGGGTTTGCCTCTGTTCTATGCTTGCCTCTGATTTTGTTAACCTCCCGGAGGGGGTTCAGGAAGAGATAAAAGGGCTATTCTCGGATAATGAGGCGTGGATAGCTAACGTCTTAGAAGAGGGTCGGGAGTCAGGTGTTTTTGATTTTAAGGGATCCCCTGAGAGAATGGCTAGAATGATTTTTTCTGCGCTTGAGGGTTCTACAATCTCAGCACGGATATTTGAAAATGAGCATCGATTATCTTTTACGTCTGATTGGATTATTAGAATGTTGCAACTGAAAAACTAGCATGAAAATTTTATCAACACGGTCTATCTATAAATAGATAGTTTTAAGGAGGGAAAAACATGCATTTAAACGCAACGGAATCAAGATCTAACAATGTGGCTAGGCAATTTCAAGACGATAGCACTTTGTTCGAACACCGCGATTTGCCGGACGAAGAACTTGTCAGGATGTTTGTTGAAGAACGAGACGAAGGCGCGTTTAACGAGATCGCGAATCGTTACGGAGAGAAGGTGTTTAGACTTGCGCTCAGAATAACACATAGCGCACATATTGCGGACGAAGTTCTGCAGGAGGTTTTTTTAACCCTGGTTGAGAAACTGGATTCATTTCGCGAGGAGTCGACGTTTTCAACATGGCTTTATCGAGTAGCTACAAACGCGAGTTTAATACAGATCAGGAATAAGAAGAAACACGGTAAAAGTATGAGTCTTGAGGATTATGTTCCATATAATGAGAAGGGAATGCTGTCGGAAACTTTACTCAAGGATTGGAGTTACTCACCCGACGAGATATTTGCCGGGAAGGAGGGCATGGAATTAATAGAAAGGGCTATCGACGAGTTACCGGAAAAGTATAGGATAGTGTTTCACTTGAGGGATATAGAAGGTTTATCTAACGAAGAAGTCGGGGATATATTGGGGCTGAGTATTTCTGCAGTAAAATCCAGAATCCATCGGGCGAGGCTTTTTCTGAGAGATAGCCTATCTGATTACTTTTACGAACGAATAAAGAAAATATGAATCCATTTACGTTTTCTAAGTATCATAAAGGACTATGACACAAGAGAAGATGTCTAATGATGAAATAATTGTTATTAGATGTAAGAAACATCAGGGGATAGGCGTCATAATGCCTTAAATTTTTTTAGTTTCGAATTCTATCTATCAATAGATAGATGAATTCTGAAACAAGGAGGTAAAGTAAATGAAAAAGCTTATAGCAACAGTGCTTCTTATACCTAGTTTCTCAACTCTATCCTTTGCTCAGGGCTACATATTCGGAGTTAAAACTCCGATTGAGCAAAGGGCGTTTAATGACGAGATAAAGGGCGGACAGGTTGAAAAGGACTTTATCAGTTTCTACTTAAGTCCGAAAGAAACTGGGAAGTCTTCTCCATTCCGTGCTTATAATGAACCCGAATACAGGGATAGCTATGTTGTGTTTGGCGTCAGGGTTCCGGTTAATCCAGATTCGTGACATTACAGAGATGACGAGAGGCGCGTTGCCCTTGCCAAGGCGACTCTCTCCTGTGTAGATTTTCGCTACATTTCTTATTGACAAAAATCGCATATAAAAAGGGGGACAACAATGGGATTAAAGGAATTGGTAGCTGATCTAAATTCAATGATACTTCAAGGAAATGCTTTGGAGGCATTCGAAAGGTATTATGCCGAAGCTGTTGTGATGCAGGAGAATGAGCTTCCGCCTACCATTGGGAAAGATGCTAACAGAGAGAGGGAAAAGGAATTTTTCTCAAAGGTAGTTGAATTTAGGGGTGCCGATGTAAAGGCAACTGCAATTGGCGATGGCGTTTCCATGGTTGAATGGTTTTTTGACTACACGCACAAGGATTGGGGGAGGCGCACATATCATCAGGTTGCGGTTCAGCGCTGGAAGGATGGCAAGATTGTTCATGAAAGGTTTTATTACGGCGGTTGAATAAATTTGAAGAGAAACTCTTGCAACAATTCAAATCACAAGTGGTTATTGATTATTCAAAATAGCACGTACCGTAGTCAGGCATTCCACCGCCTGTCTCCTGTTCTTCAAGCCAGTCGAACTGGCAATAGCACACCCCAATCTCACCACAGTCGTAAGAAGTACTACACTGCTTTCCCTGATTGCAATCGGAGCATTTCACCGGTTTAGCAATAATATAAAGAGCGCTTGCCATGATCATGAAGAACAGGATCGCGCTGATCAAAAATTTTTTCATCCAATGACCTCCATCCTTCTTTAGTATACTACCCAAATATTATTTTATTTTGTTCCTTATTTTTTAACGCTCCCGGAGTAAAAAAGGTATCCGACATTAATAATACGATTTGAGATCAGATCATTTATTGAGAATAAAAATAAGGAATTTCAACCAACCTACTTAATAACCTGCGTCTTCTATGTTCCACATCTCCCAGTCCTCATCGCGATCCTGCTTATTCTGTATTTTATTAGTATATGTCTCTTGCATATAATTAATCACATTGTCAGAGATGCCTATTTGCCTCAAACGTGCATATGCGTTGCCGTCGAGCTTATAGACTGTCTTAGATTGTTCAATTTCATTTATTATTTCCTGGTCACTGGCTCCAGCCTTTGTCATCTCGATAATCTCTGGAACTGTAACCTTGGATATCCCGTTACTTCTGACTGATGCACAAGATCCAAGAAATAGTATCGGGAAGCAAACCATAATTAAAAATGATGTCCATAGTATGGATCTATTCAATTGAGGCATTTCCTCTCCTTTGACGCTATACGTAAAAATCTTAATCCGGAACTCTCCGTGTTTTATTTTAAACAGTAAATATTCAGATAACAATAGTATTAACGCATTGTTTTCTTTTTTGTTTCGTTTTCATAAGGAGAAGTCTTTGGCATTGCCTATGTTTTGTCTCAAGGCGCTGTTTTAAAGCGGTTGACAGTTCATTTATTTGATTAATAATAGTCTTCTATGCGAAGTAGCGCTCTGATCTATGTGTTCATCGGTTTAATTGTGGCTGTATTATTGGTTGCCTATTTCGGCAGGGAATCCTTTTCCGATTCGATCGATAGATATTTTTGTTATCCCCAAGAGGACACTATGTTGACGGACGGGAGTTATTATACCTGCCTTGTATGCGTTGACAGGACCACCGGAAAGGTCGACGAATCCTGCAATAAGTTTGAAAACTGATTCCGACTAATTTCGTTTATAAAAATTAAATGTAGGGACTGATGGCCTCATCAGTCCGTAGCTATTGCCCTTAATCGCTGATTAATCGGGACTGGAAAGTCCCGACTATCGATTATCTTATCATCACATATCGATAGTCGGGGTCTTCCAACCCCGCTCCACATATCACAAGAGATCCCGAAAAGGGCTCAGAATGATTATTTGTCCGGAATGCGATACTGGGAAAAGGGTAACATCCGCAAATTCTGATACTGTAATGACTGGTGGAGCCGAAGGGAGTTGAACCCTCGACCTCATGAATGCCATTCATGCGCTCTCCCAACTGAGCTACGGCCCCACTGATTGTCATTAATTTAAGCCCTCTTTGATTTATTGTCAAATTTAATAATGTATAATTGTTCGATTAAAATCAGCAATGTCACTCGTGTACCAAGGAGAATGATTGATGAATGTCATTAATGTCGGGTTAATTGGGGCTGGTACGGTTGGATGCGGAGTCATCAAGGTGCTCGGTCAGAATCTGGATATTATACAGAAAAGAACTGGAATAAGGATTGAGTTAAAGAGAATAGCTGATATAGATCCCGATAGAAAAAGGCCGGTAAATATACCTAAATCATTATTTACAACAGATGCTCGAGAGTTGATTGAAGATAGCTCTATATCTATTGTTATCGAACTTGTAGGCGGTACTACTGTGGCTAAAGATCTTATTTTAGGGGCAATAGAGAAGGGTAAGAATGTTGTGACAGCAAATAAGGCGCTCATAGCACATCATGGAAAGGAGATATTCAGTGCTGCTAAGAAAAAGGGGGTTAATATTGGTTTCGAGGCAAGTGTCGGAGGTGGGATACCAGTAATCAAGGCTATTAAAGAGGGATTTATAGCAAACAAAATTCTTTCTATTCATGGGATAATGAACGGTACGTCAAACTATATACTCTCCAGGATGACCGAGGAAGGAAAAGAGTTTGATGATGTACTCAGACAGGCTCAAATCGAGGGTTATGCTGAAGCCGACCCTTCTTTTGACATCGATGGGATAGATGCGGCCCATAAGCTCTCCATACTCATAATGTTATCTTTTGGGGTATTTCTAGATTTCAAGAAAATCTATGTTGAGGGAATCCGCGAGATAACTCCGATTGACATTTCTTTTGCGGATGAACTCGGTTATAAGATAAAGCTTCTTGCTATAGCCAAGTCTAGAGATGGAGGGATAGAAGCCGGTGTATATCCGACACTTGTTCAAAAGGGGACCCAAATCGCAGATGTCTCGGGAGTGTTTAATGCGATTTATATTGTCGGAGATTCGGTTGGCCCCACCATGCTTTATGGAATGGGCGCAGGGATGATGCCTACTGCAAGCGCCGTTTTAAGTGATGTTGTTCAAATTGCCAAAAACATAGAAACGGGCGATTCGTGTGCATCTCTACCCAAATTCTATAACAATAAAAATTCCTCTTTTCTCATCCCGATGTCGGAGATCACAACGAAATATTATCTGCGGTTCCAGGTCGAGGACAGGCCGGGTGTACTGGGGCAGATTACTGGATGTTTAGGACAAAATAATATTAGCATTGAATCCGTTATTCAGAAGGGAAGGCATTTGGGGGGAGGAGAGGTTCCTGTAGTAATGATGACTCATGAAGCAAAAGAAAGGGATTTACTTTCCTCTCTTAAAGCTATCGACAATCTCCAAGTTGTAAAATCCAAAAGTATTTTTATTAGGATTGAGGAATTGTAAAATTATGATGACTAATCAGCATTAGCCTATTCCGTGTCACAATGATAGCATACTTTTTGATGTGGAAGATTATCTTTTCCCTTTTTGCTTTTTCTTCGCTTTTACTTTGGCAGGGTGGCTTCAACTTGTATTCCATTCGACTCCTAATTTATTGAGCAGATCAATCCTATCGTCCTGCAATATACCGCTGCGATATCTGATTTTCTGCTTAAAAAGCCATTTATACAATGGGTACATGCTGACCGGGGGCCATCTATCCGGATTTTTTTGTCTGAATCTTTTAAGTTCTTCGTACTTTTTTTGCCATCTCTTATTTCTAGCATCTGGGAACCAGAGGAACCCAATTTTATCTAATTTATTCTTTCTATATTTGGGGTATTCCCCTACTTCTCTCAATTTTCCTTGATACCACATCCTATTGTTATGACACCAAAAAGCTATCGTTCTTTCGTTCTTATCCTTTGCGTCCTTACTGGGCCATCTGTCGGGGTTGTTCTTTCTAAATTCGATTAATTTTTGCAATTGCTCTTCCCATCTGCTCCTATTTTCCTTAGTTGGATTCCAAACAACACCTAGTGACTCTAGTAGTTCAATCTGTCTTTTAGTCAGTAATCCGTTACGCTTGTTTTTCCTTTGCCTTGCAAGCCATGAAGCTAAAACGTATTGGTTAGTACCCATCGCAGAGGGTTTTAGACTTGGCAAGCGGTTGGATCTTTTTTTTAGTTTTACAATTTCGTTGTACCTGTCTCTCCAGGACTTATAATCTCTAATACTATCCATTTCCTTCTTCGCTGGCCTTTTTATTATGCCCACTCCACTTTGGTGCCTTGATTAGATCCGAGGATATGCTTATTTACGATACCCTGGGATTGAAATTCCCTATCTGAATATTTATTATAACTTCATTTAAAACAATAAGGCAAGTACAATTTTTGCAGGCTTTACCTCTAGGTATAGATGACCGATAGTCTTTAAGTCAATAAGCATTAATGCCTCGCGTACGGTGATTTGCATTAAACGGTATAGCGATTTATGAATTGATAGTGCAATGAGTCGTATAAAACGTTCGATTGATTTTTAAGGTATGATGCACGTGGTCCTTCTGTACTCGAGTGATTCCTCGGGTTTCTTCGTCACAATGAATAACTCTGCAGCAAGCTGCAAAATACCAACACGTAAACAAAAAGCCTCTTCAGTCAGCAATGACGATCAAGGCTGCCCAAACCCTGTCATATCGAACCGACACAACATGTCATCTCGAACGGATGTGAGAGATCTTGTAGTTCTGTCGGCAAGAGCAAAAGAGAAAGGAAAGATTTCTCATATTCATTCGAAATGACAAAAGGCGGTCGGAAGATGGGTTATGAACTCTGGCTGGACTAAATAAAAGAAATTCTTTTACTCTTCCTCTTCTGTTTGTCCATGATGTTTTAGCTTATAATGGAGAGAGCGTCGGCTTAAGCCCAAAAGCTTTGCTGCCTCAGTACGGTTGCCTTTCGCCTCGAATAGAGCCTTTTTTATGTAATACTTTTCCAATCTTTGCCAAGCTTCTCCAAGTGAAAAAGAATCTCGACGAAAATCTTCACCCTTTTCATTATTCCTAGCCACCAAATCTAAATGCTGGATAATGTCGGAATCGGTGAGAATTACACCCCTTTCGATAACATTTTCGAGCTCTCTCACGTTTCCGTACCATGGATAATCTAATATCTCAGACATGACAGCGTCGCTGACGCCCTTTATCCTTGGATTAATTTTAGCTCTGAATTTTTTTATGAAATGATCGACAAGGCATCTGATGTCCTCTTTCCTTTCCCTTAGCGGCGGAATATGAATCGGCAGTACGTTTAGACGATAGAATAACTCGCTTCTGAATTTCCCTAACTCTATACCTTGGTTTAGATTACTGGATGTTGCCGCTATAATTCTCACATCAATTTTGATAGTCTTTGTATCTCCAAGCCGTCTGATTTCCTCTTCCTGTAATACTCGCAAAAGCTTTGTCTGGAGTTGTAGAGGCAGCTCTCCGATCTCGTCAAGTAAGAGTGTTCCTCCATGGGCTTCTTCAAAAAGACCCCTTTTTGTTTTATCCGCGCCACTGAATGCGCCTTTCACGTAACCGAAGAGTTCGCTTTCCAATAGTTGCTCGGGGATAGCCGAGCAGTTGATAGCTACGAATGATTCCTCTTTTCTCGGACTCGCACGATGAATTGCTCTCGCAATTAATTCTTTCCCTGTTCCGCTTTCGCCAGTAATGAGGACTGTAGTTTTGAACTGAGATGCCTTTCTGGCGAGAGCTATCACCTCTCCCATTTTGTCACTCTCAAACAATATTTCTTCGAAGCCATCGTCCTTTCCGAGTTCCTTGCGGAGATACAGATTTTCCTTCTTCAGTTTTTCCCTCTCTCTAGCCATAGCCATTCTGAGTAGTAATTCCTCGGTGTTTATAGGTTTGCTGATGTATTCCGAGGCGCCTGCCTTAATTGCTTCAATGGAGGTCTCCAGAGTCCCATATGCAGTTATCATTATCAAGATGGAACCCGAATCGCGGCTTTGGATCTCTTTGAGAAATTGTATGCCGTCCATACCTGGCATCTTTACATCGCAGATTATATAGTCGTAATATTTCCCACTGTCTAAGAGTCGAAGGCCCGATGTTCCACTCTCAGCACATTCAACTTCGAATCCCTCCATCTTGAGAATTAAAGAGAGGGATTCTCGAATGCCAATTTCGTCATCGATTATCAGGACGCTGTACATAGCAATTACCCCCCCATGTTTGGGAATACTATTGTGAAAGTAGTTCCCGATCCCGGTTTACTTTTTGCCGATATATGCGCATCGAATCCCTGAAGAATTCTTTCCGACACGGATAGCCCTAAACCGGTTCCCATTCCGGGCTCTTTCGTCGTGAAAAACGGATCGAAAATTTTTTCGATTATTTCTTCCGGGATACCGCAACCGTTGTCCTTTAAGCTAAATTCAATCGTTCCATCCTGTTTTTCGTTTGTCTTTATTTCTATTATACCGTCTCCATTTATTGCGTCTCTTGAATTTAGAATAAGATTTATTATTACCTGCGATAATTGATGATAATCAGCCCTTGTAATAAGAGGTTTATCCGAGAGCCCCAATCTAAGGTCTATCTTTCTCAACAAACCTTGGCTTTTTATAATTTCGACAGAGTGCTTGATCACGTCATTAACGTCTATCTTCTTCAATTCGAAGTCTCTCTTCCGGGAGTAGTCGATGAGGGTTCGGATAATTCTATCGATTCTTTCCACCTCTTTATGTATGTTGTCGAGGAACTCACTTGCTTTTCTTTCATCGTGTAGGTATCCCCTCTTTAATACCTCGATATAGCCTCTTATTGCTGATAGGGGATTTCCAATTTCATGCGCAACCCCTGCGCCTAGCCTTCCAAGAGAAGCGAGCTTCTCTGAGGCAATAAGCTCTCTCTGGGTTTTGACCAATTCTCGGTTCGATTCCTCCAGTGCCCGGATATTATTTTTCAGGCTTTTCTTGGTATTCTCAATTTCCTCGTACATACTCCTCAGCGCGGTATATAGCTGATTAATTTCTTTAACTCCTCCCAAATCAAGATTGTCGGGGAACTCGCCCCTACTTATATAATCTGTCGTTTTGATAAGCTTTTGCACGGGGTTTATCACCCTTCTCGACAAAGTGTATAGACCGTAGATGCCGATAATAATCAAATTCATGAGTATTGAGATAGAAATGAGTAGCTGGCCGGAGATTGTTTCTTTTTCCAGGGATAACAGTGGTTGATAAAGAAGAACAACACCAACTTGAGTTCTTCCATTCATGATGGGGGAGATAATCCTAAATCCCTTATAATAGGAAAAAGGCGGCATATTGATTCCATCTACATCGATTATGGTTTCCCCGCTTTTCATAACTTCGAGGATTCGTGGATCGGCTGAAACGCCCGAATTGTTATCTGATTCAGCATTAAATGAAATCCGTTTGCCATTTTTCTCTGATATCGTCCCCCATGAATTGGGACCAAGAACATCCTTTAGAAAATTGATACCCTTTTCCATTTCTGATTCGTTAGAGTAGAGTGAATTGAATGCCGTGATAGTAGATTTTACGCTATTTATTTTCCCTTGAAGGGCAGATCGACCAGTAACGATGAATGCGATAATGCCTATCAACAGCATTGCAACAGCTGCTAGGAATAGGATATTAATCAGTATCTCTGCCCTAAGTCCTATTTCCCGCATGTCGATTCATTATAAAATATTTTAGAAGAAAATGTGATAATTTAATCGCATTTAGATTCTGGGATATGCTTGGCTTATGAAGAGGTATAGCGCTGCAGCTAACGAAAGGAAAGGGCCGAAAGGCAGCGCGTAGCTTATGTCACCTCTCTTATAAATTATTATTGCTATCCCGACAATCGTCCCGAGTACGGAACTGATGAGGGTAACATAGATTATACTCTTCCAGCCGAGAAAGGCGCCTATCATCGCGAGGAGCTTCACATCTCCCATACCCATCCCCTCTCTTTTTCTTAATATAAAGTATATTAGTGCTATTATGTAAAGGAGACCCCCTCCCAGTATTGCCCCGAAAATAGAATCGAATGCCGGCTGACTTACGATTATTGAGGCGATCTTGTAGGGATGCGCATTAGAATCTGTGAGAAATATCGTAAGATTGGCCCAGTCAGTTCTAATGACACCATACACAATTCCGATGAATATGCCGGGGATGGTAATTACGTTGGGAATAATCATATGTTCAATATCAATGAATGTAACGACAACGAGGCAAAACAAGAATATTAAGTAGAAGAGTGTCTGAAGCGTGATACCAAATTCCCAGACGGATAAAGCACAGATAATCCCCGATAGAATCTCCACGATCAAATACCTTGGTGAAATCCTGGCGTTACAGTTCTTACACCTCCCACGGATCAAAAGAAAGCTTATAACCGGGATGTTGTTATAGAATCTTAGAGGCGTTTTACATGATATGCAATGTGATCGAGGATGGATAATTGAAATTCCGTTTGGCACCCTGTAAATACAGACATTTAGAAAGCTTCCCAAAAAGGTGCCGAAAATGAATGAAAGTATGAGTAAAATGAGAGGGTCATTAAGCACTTTGGTGAGTTCCAGAGATCCTTCCGGGATCAGAACGCTTTGGGAAAATGAATCCATTTAGCTTGGCCATCTCATCTAAGGCTTCTTCGAAATGATTCCGCGTAATTTTTAAAACCCCCTTTCCCTTTTTCAAATGCTTTCTTATCGCAATAAGTGAGGCTTTTTGGCACAACAATTCAACATCCGCACCGGAAAACCCCTGGATCTCCCTGGACAGCTCTTTAAGGTTGACGTCGCTTGCTAGTGGTTTGTTTCGGGTATGTATCTTTAGTATTTCGACTAATGCATGTTCATCTGGGAGAGGTATCGATAAAAATAGGTCGAATCTTCCTGACCTTAATAGCGCGGGATCCACTATATCTACCCTGTTTGTAGCGGCAATTACCGAAACACCCGTAAGCTCCTCGACCCCATCCATTTCTGTTAGAAGCTGACTGACAACCCTTTCGGCAACATGGTTACCTTCGGTCGCTGAACGACAGGGTGCAAGTGCGTCGATCTCATCAAAGAAAATTATGCACGGTGAAACCTGCTTTGCCTTTTTAAAGACTTCTCTGACCGCTCTTTCCGATTCTCCCACATATTTTGACAAAAGCTCAGCGCCCTTTACCGAAATGAAGTTCAGCCCACTTTGATTCGCAATTGACTTTGCCAGCAGCGTTTTACCAGTGCCGGGGGGTCCGTAAAGTAGTATTCCCTTTGGCGCTTTTGTTCCGGTTATCTCGAAAAGCTCCTTATACTTAAGAGGCCAGATTACCGCTTCGGTGAGTCTACCCACAATATCATCGAGGCCCCCGACATCTTCCGGATTTACTTTTGGAATGTCTACAATGATTTCTCTTATAGCGGATGGCTCGACCTCTCTTAACGCCTCCATAAAATGTTCCATTTCAACATTCAGATCCAGGAGAGCTTCATACCCCAAAGAACCACCTTCGAAGTCTATATCTGGGATCGTATCCCGAAGGGCCTTCATGGCAGCTTCCCTGCATAGGTTTTCAATGTCCGCGCCGACGAAACCATGCGTTAGATCGGCAAGCCTCTCAAGGTCTATTTCTCTTTCAGGGGCAATTGGCATTCCACGGGTGTGCACCTCAAATATCTCCAGCCTTCCGTTTCTATCGGGAACGTCCAAACTCACTTCCCTGTCAAACCTACCCGGTCTCCTCAGTGCCGGGTCAAGCATACTCGGAAGGTTTGTAGCCCCTATTACGACCACCCTTCCTTTATTCTTCAGTCCATCCATTATTGCAAGTAGTTGAGCAACGACCCGTTTCTCTACGTCTCCAGATACCTTCTCCCTTTTTGGCGCAATGGCATCCAGCTCGTCGAGGAAGATAATCGATGGTTGATTTCTTGACGCAACCTCGAAGATATCTCTCAGGCGAGCCTCACTCTCGCCATAGAATTTATGGATAATCTCTGGCCCGTTAATTACTTGGAAGTTGACATTAGTTTCATGAGCGATTGCCTTAGCCAGAAGCGTCTTTCCGCTTCCGGGAGGACCGACTAATAGCACACCGCGCGGCGGGGTTATGCCTAACCTCTCAAATACCTGAGGATATCTGAGTGGGAGCTCGACCATTTCCCTTACTTTTCTGATCTGTTCTTTTAGCCCACCAATATCCTCATATCTAACGCCTACGCTATCAATCTTATCCTTCGGCTGTTTTCTAAGTGTTAACTTGGTTGCTGAACTTATTACCCCTGATACTGACGGCATAGTCCCAAGAACCAAAAGTTCCTCGATTTTTGATCCGGGCAGCGCGATCCTAACTCTATCACCAACAGTGACCGGCGCTCCCTCAAGTCGATTTAACAAATACTTTTTTTCATCCCCGTTCAACAGGAGTGAGTTGTTTAGGGGAGCAAGGACGACCTTAGTTGCAATTTTGGTCTCAATCTTCTTTATTTTGACGCGGTCATTGATACCTACCTTGGCATTTTCCCTAGTTATTCCATCTACCTGAATTATTGATTTTTCCTGGACGGATTCCTCCAATGGCATGATCCTGACAACGGTCTTCCTTTTACCTCCGATTTCGACCAAATCCCAGTCATCCACACCGAGTGTGTTCATATCCTTTGAATCGATTCTCGCAAATCCCTTTCCTGCGTCCTTTACTGATATTTCAGAAATTCTAAGGTTCAGCATTTTGAAATCACCCGATAAAAACATAATACCGACAGCTGTTATAGAGGTCAATAAAGTATAATTGATTAAAAGAATAATCTAAATTATAATGTTTTTGGCCGCATACTTCAGCACTCCTGTGATACTACAATCATTAACCATTAAAAACTTCAGAAATTATGAGGAAGAGTTGTTTACCTTTCATGAAGGTTTCAACATTATTCATGGAGACAATGCACAGGGCAAAACCAATCTCCTCGAGGCGGTCCACCTATTATTAACTTTCAGGCCATTCAAACAGTTGAAGACAGAGGAGCTTATCAGTTTCGGACATTTACAGGGAAAGATAAAAGGTGAGGTCAAAACCCATTCCGGGCTGAATGAAGTATATATACTACTTACAAAGTCTGGGAAGGCAGTAAAGCTCAATGGAAAGGTAATTTACAGTTTGACTAAGGCACTCGGGAGGTTTAACGTAGTAACTTTCTTGCCGACGGACATTGATTTGGTAAAGGGTCCGCCCCAGAACAGGAGAAAGTATTTGGACTCGCTTGTATGTACTTTCGATCCTCAACATTTATTGGACCTCAAATCATACTACCGCGCGTTAAGCCAGAGGAACGCATTGCTTACAAAGAGGGATAAATTCTCAAGGGAAACTCTGGAAGTTTGGGATTCAAAGGTTGCAGAGCTGGGCGGGAAAATAATAGAAAGGAGAATAACATTTATAAAAAAGCTCCAGCCTGAGGTTGAGGTTATTTACAGATCGCTTAGCGGCATTGATTCGGGACTTATTATTAAGTACGGATCTACATTCAGGTTCTTGAGCGGAATTGAGGGATCTTTAAAGAATGAGCTCAGCTCAAGGATTGGTAGGGATATAAGACTTGGACATACTTCAGTGGGACCGCACAGAGACATAATTGAATTCAGGATAGATGGAAAGGACTCATCGGGTTTTGCCTCGCAGGGAGAGGCAAAAACTCTTGCACTGGCGCTAAAGTCTGCCGAAATAGAGCTGACGAGAAACATGCTTGGTAGAACACCTATCCTTCTTTTGGATGACGTAACAAGCGAGCTTGATGAGAAGAGGAGAAATTTCCTATTTGAATTGCTCGAAGGATTTCTGGGACAGGTTTTTGTAACCGCGACATCGGCGAGAGAAGTACATTACAAGGGATCCAAAAAGATATTTCATATTAAAGCAGGAAGAGCATATATAGAGGGGTCAAGACTTAACGTTTAATAGAATGATCACAGAAATCCAAGGAAGGACGCTCAAGCGTGTTATGTCCGAAAAGGCGATCAATAAAAGGGTCGCTGAGCTCGGAAGACAAATTACCGATGACTATAAGGGGAAGGCTCCGATACTCGTTGGGATTCTAAAGGGAGCGTTTGTTTTTCTCTCAGACCTGATGAGGCACATCGATCTCTCCGTACAGATAGATTTTATTCGTATTTCGACTTATAAGAGTGGAATGAAGCCCGGGGAAATTGATCTTATTATGGATCTATCTATGCCTATTAGGGGTAGGCATGTAATCCTGGTCGAGGACATAGTAGATACAGGTATTACACTTAAATTCATCAGTGATCGGATACTTGAGAGAAACCCTGCTTCATACAGGATTTGTGCTTTAATAGATTTAAAACAAAGAAGAGAGGTGAATGTCACGCTGGATTATGTGGGATTCGAGCTTGAAGAAGGATTCGTCGTGGGCTATGGATTGGACATGGGCGAAGAGGGGAGGAACCTTCCAAGTATTTACAATATTGAGTAGCAAGTTTCATAAATTCATCCGATATAAGTTCTTTCGATGCCGGAGTTTTCACACCGGCCACTCCTCTTTTCTATATCCCATATCCCAGAACATCCACTCGTATCTGCTTGTCGTTACAAAATGAGTTTTCATGCCATTTTTTTCATCTTCATTTAATTTCTTTGAGATTCTGTTTGTTAGACTTAAGACGGCTTTTACGACATCTGCAAATTCTTCTCCACCATAGGTGTCTATCCACCTCTGGTAAAGCGAGTTAGGGGAACCCTTTGAAATTAGGGCTTTACCCACCTCCCAATAAATCCAGTAGCAGGGAAGGAGTGCGCCTACAACTTCATGAAACGGAGAGGAGTATGCTACTGAAAGAAGATAGCTGGTGTATGCAAGGTTTGTCGGGGCTAGGGGAGTTCTGCTGACCGCTTTCGGGCTGATCCCAAAATCTCGAAAAAAACTTTCATGAAGAGAACGTTCAACCTTCAGTGCTCCCGCGGAGTGTTCGTTGAACATTATTATCCAATCTTCTACCGGAGACTTGGCTGCTGCAATACTCAACGATTTTGCGAACTCACGCAAATAGAGGGCGTCCTGGAGAATATAGAACTTAAAGCTTTTCCGATTTAGCGAGCCGTCAGTAAGCCCTTTGATAAAAGGGTGTGTAAGAATTGACCGGTAGATCGGTACAATTTCTCTCCACATCACTTCAGTGAATTGTGTTCCCATCACCATCTCCTATGTTTAAATGTATGTTAATATATAACGTTCTTCTGTATTTAATAATACTTATTATATTGTGAACCGACAGAATTGAATGTACATGAGGACATAAGTTTTTTTGGCATTTCAAGTCCTTATATTGATATGACTTGAAGATCTGCTTCAATGGGTGGGACTTGACTCAGTTGATGATCAAAAAAAGGAGTAAATATGTCGGCTAATTCCGATAGAGAAGAAGTGTTGAAGGTTAATGAAAGGTTTTATAGAGCGTTGGGGACCAGGGATCTTCAGTTGATGGACAGTGTCTGGGTTCGTGAATCCAGGGTGGGTTGTGTTCATCCGGGTTGGATAATGCTGAAGGGGTGGGACGCACTTAGGCAGAGCTGGGAAAATGTGTTTGATCCGAGGGACCAGTTGGACGTGGAACTCGCAAATGTAACGGTTGAGGTGAGAGGGAATGTTGCCTGGCTTACCTGCATTCAGAAGCTTATATATAAGAATAGAATCCCTGCTTCAGTAAATATATCTCAATCGACTAATATCTTCGAGAGGCGTGATTCTGAATGGTTAATGGTCTTACACCATGCCTCGCCCATTCCAATAGCTGATCTTGAAATTAAGGACAAAAGTCTGCAGTAGCACTTAAGAAATCATCGCTAAGAATGTAACGCCCGTTCCCCGAACGGCCCCGATCAGGAGCGTAATCATTCGGACTGATATGTGAATCAGTACCTACAATCCAAACACTTACCCCTCATCTCCAATCCCCAGCTCAGGCGGGAGGGGAGATTATTTATAATTATTACAGTACGAGAATTGTAAACGATTGTTCAGCTAATCTTTATATTCCGACATGTAATTATCAAGCTCAGCTATATAATTCTGTTTTTTTTCTTGAGTCAAAAATGAAGCTTCAAAGGAGTTTTTCGCTATCTGGTATAGATCATTCTTATCGAGACCTAGCGCTTCTGTAACTGCCATATAGTTCTCAAATATATAGCCACCCAAATAAGCGGGGTCATCTGAGTTTACTGTCACACACAGTGCCAAGTCCAGCAACTTCTTCAAATTGTGTTCTCTTATTGTGTTAAACAGGCCAAGCTTCACATTCGAAATCGGGCAGACAGTCAAAGGTATGCGGTCTGATTTTAATTTTTCTACCAGTTCAGGGTCTTCGATGCAACGAACACCATGATCGATCCTAGACACTTTGAGTGCTTCCAAAGCTTGCCATATGTATTCGGGCGGCCCTTCTTCACCGGCGTGAGCGACTGTTAAAAATCCCTCCTGGCGCGCCCTATCAAAGACATTTTTGAATCTTTCTGGCGGATTACCTAACTCGGAAGAGTCGAGTCCCACCCCTGTTATCCAATCCTTGAAAATAAGTGCCTGTGTCAGTGTCTCCATGGCGGATTGTGCGCTGAGGTCGCGCAGGAAGCACATGATAAGCTTTGTAGAAATACCGAACTCCATTTCGGCGTCGATCGAAGCCTTGCCTATACCTTTAATGAATGTTTTAAAGGGTACTCCTCTTTGTGTATGTGTCTGAGGGTCAAGAAAGATTTCGGTATGTCGAACGGTTTCCAAATGAGCCTTCCTGAAATAAGCCATTGCTAGATCGTAAAAGTCTTTCTCATGTTGAAGGACCCTGGAGACTGCATAATATAGATTGAGAAATGATTGTAGATTATTAAAATTATACGCCTTCCTCAATTGTTCAGGAGATTTAAATGGAAGCGATAAATTGTTTCGTTCGGCAATCGCAAACGCTAATTCAGGTTCGAGGGTACCTTCAATGTGTACATGAAGCTCGGCCTTGGGTATACCGAGGATAAATTGTTTAAGTTTATTATCGATCTTCATTAACAACTCTTGGAGATTGTCGAGGTTGGTTAACCTAAATTATCCGTTGTTGAAATCTTGATGTTGTGACCTTTTAATATTCAGGATCTCTGACCATAGAATCTCTTTTCCCACTTCTTCTGGTTTTCCTGGGCTTCTCTAATGAACGGACTGAAGATGGCGGCATTCAGGAGGAGCTTGTTTAGAAGGTTGAAGGGAAATTTTACAGGTCTCTCAAAGTCCACGAATAAGACCGCCCTATGTCCGGCTGTTTCATTCCATACCTCATGATTGAAAGAGTCATCAAATATAAGGCTTTTACCTTCTTCCCAGTGCGTAATTTCTTTGCCAATACGGATTCGACACTTTTCGATGGGCTCAGGTACGATGAGACCCAAATGATAGCGGAGAACACCATTGTATGCTCCCCGGTGCGGGGGAATATGTTTATTTGGGGAAAGTATTGAGAAAAAAGCGGTTTTCATCCCTGGGATTTTTTTCAGTATTCGTGCTGTCTCCGGACATCTTCTACAGTTCTCTTTACTCTCGAGACCAAAGCCCGCGAGGAAAAAAGTCTTCCAATGATCATCCTCTGTGATCGTTTTCACCTCGCTCATGATCTCGTGAAAGCTTGGTAACTCTTCCCTCCGCTCCATAACGGCATCGAGCTCTTTTCTGATTGTTTTCCACTCTTTCTCGATTTCCAGAGACCAGGGAAAGGTTGAATTTTCGTAGATTGGCGGATTTCCATTAAGGGAGAATTTTATAAGTACTTTTTCTACCCAATCAATGAAAGCAGCGATTGTTTTGCCAATGATGCTGGTTGGAGGATTCAGTGGTTTGTAATTTTCAATCGCACTCTGGTCTTTTTTTTCGGGAAAATTTGTGCTCGGAGATCGATTTAATTCCGATTCTTGATCATTCATGATAATTTGGTAATAAAGCGGCAATCATAGCTAAATTTGCAGTAATGCAGTTTGAAATAAAATCATTTTAACGGGTTAAAATTATATTTAAATGCGAAGCATAATCAAGATTGAGTAAAATAGGGACATCTGTCCGTATTTTCTTCTGGAAATAGCGAAAATAGCTAAATTCGGGATTGATGTCTGAAATTGGTTTTAATTTACCATACCTGATCGATCCGGGTATGTAGGTCTTTTGGGTGTTTGAAGATGATTCTTTTCTAAAATATCTAAAACAACCTCAATTGCTTTGTTTAGTTGCCGGTCGTTGCCAGGAGCCACTTCTTGGGGAGAGTTCTCAACTTCATAGTCGGGCTTCACACCGAATCCCTCAATCTCCCACTTGCCGTCTGAATTCCAAAAAGCGTAGCTCGGTGCTGTAACAAATCCTCCATCTATCAGGTTGGGGCTGCCGCCAATTCCGATAAGGCCTCCAAGGGTTCTCGTTCCAACAAGCTTCCCTAACCCAGCCTTCCGGAAGTAGTAGGGAAAGGCATCGCCGCCCGAGCCCGACCAACCGTTTATTATCATCACCTTGGGGCCATTGTGGGATATGGTAGGAGTCTGCAAATCTCTCTGATCACGCCTTGCCCAGAAGTTTAAAATGGGGCGATTAAGTAATTCGATAAATCGATCCGGTATTTGACCCCCGCTGTTGAATCTTTCGTCTATTATCAGACCGTCTTTAAATCTCTGCGGTGTAAATTGTCGTACAAGTTCATTTTGGCCATTTCTTCCCGTATCTGGGACATAAACATACCCCACACGACCTCTAGTCTTGTCTTCTACCGTTTTTCGGTTGTTCTCAACCCAGGAGAGGTAGCGTAGTTGCTGGTCATCCTCCTTGGATAATGGTTTGATTAGAATCTCTCTTGAGCCTTTCAGTGTCGGGGAGGAGTATACTGAGATTGTTACAATTTGGTTTGCAAGACCTTGAAAGGCGTACCAGGGATCCATCGACGTATCCAGCGGCTTACCGTTAACTGCGAGCAGGTATTCTCCTTCACTGACATTTATTCCGGGCTCGACGAGGGGCGAACGTACACCAGCATCCCAAGCCGCGCCGTTGTATATCTTTTTTATCCGATACGCATTGTTTTCTTTGTCCAATTCAAAGTCGCATCCTAAAAGGCCAACCGAGATTTGCTCCGGTTGATCAATATCACCACCGCCAACGTAGGTGTGTGAACTGTTGAGTTCTGAGATCATCTCTCCTATCACATAATTGAGGTCTTCTCTATCTACGACATAAGGTAAAAGCGCTTCATAACGGTTTTTAATTGTTTGCCAATCGACGCCGTGCATGTTTGGATCGTAGAAAAAGTCACGCTCGATTCGCCAGGACTCGTTAAAGATCTGTTTCCACTCCTCCAGGGGATCGATCCATACCTTCATCTGATCGGTAGGAATGGTATCATCACCGGCCTTTTTGTTCTCCGCGAGATCGATAATGCCGTAGGTGGAGTTACTCTTGTATATCAGCTTTTTGCCATTCGCGGAAGCTATGAAAGTATCCACGTTTTGTATTATGGTTTTTTCTTTTCCTTCGTTGATTTCGTAATACTGAATTTTGCCCTCCGGACTATCCGGATCTGAAGAACCAGCAGCTGGGTATCTAACATAGACAACTTTGCCTTCAACAGCAGCGAGCCGGCCGAAGTTACCGCCATCAACCGGGAGTTTGAAAATGCGTCTTTCAAACCCGTCAAAATCTATTTCATTATTTTCCGTATTCTTTTCATCTGCATCGCTTTTTTTATCTTCACTCATCTCCTCTTCATCACTTTGAGGGGCTAGCGGTGATTCTATATCTTTTCTAAGAGTAGCGGCATAGATTTCGGTAGAGTTGGGATAGACCCATGTATCATCAATGTCACTGTAAACAGGTTTAAAGCTCCTATTTGAATAAAAGAAGAGGTATTTGCCGCTGGGATCGAACACCGGCGACATATCATCGTAATAATCACCTGTGACCTGATGTGTCTTATTCTGTTTCACATCGTAAATCACGATAGAGCCTTGACCATTAGATATCTTTTTCGAATATGCGAGCCATCTGCTGTCTGGAGACCAAGAATAAGAGTTAATAAGCTCCCATTCGTCCTTATCGATTACTTTAGGTGCGTTATCGTCAAGGTTAAGAACATACAAGTTTCCGATGTTATCACTGAAAGCGATAAGCTTGCTGTCCGGAGACCAAACCGGCGATTTTGGAAAACCTTTCCCGATGTTTGCAATTTGTTTTTCCTTTCCGCTTCCGTCGCTTGGGCGGATATATAACTCGTATTCTCCGGCGCGGTCCGAGAAATAAACTATGAACTTCCCATCGGGTGACCAGGTGGGGTATCTTTCTGCTATGCCTGAAGAATTGGTCAGGTTTTTTATACGACCCTGTTTTTCCGGAACGGTTAATATTTCACCTCTAGCCTCAAAAACCGCTCTCTTACCATTAGGAGAAAGGTCGAAAGTTGTGATAGATTTCCCTACATCTTTTAGTGTGGGACGAATATCCGGTAAGTCTGAGGGAATCTCGACTTCGACTTTATTTGTGGTTTCATCTTTGAGATTGAGTACGAATAGCTTTCCGCCGTTTTCAAAGACAATCGAGTCGGGACCCAGGCTTGGCCATTTTACGTCGTATTCATCAAATTTAGTCACCTGCCTGGAATCCTTTGTTTTTATATCGTAGGCCCAGATGTTTAACTTTTTCATGGGGCCTCGATCTGAAAGAAAGTAGATTGTGTCATCATGCCACATTGGCATACCGTCAGTGCCTTGAAATTCTGTTATTTTTTCCGAGGTATTATTCTGGAAGTTGTAGAGCCATATATCGCTTGCCATCCCTCCACGATATCGCTTCCATGTCTGGGAGCCCGCAGAGATAAATTGAAAAGCCATATGATTTCCATCTGGGCTAAAGCTGGCTAATTCTCCATAAGCAAGGGGTAATGGTTCTGGCAATCCGCCGTCAATTGATTGCCTGAAGAAGCGGTTGAAGCGACTAAGCGGACTCATCATCTTTGAACGAAGGAGGATGTTCTTTCCATCGGGATACCAATCGACGACAACATCATCTTCCGGGTGATGGGTTAATCTCTCTGGAATTCCGCCGCCGGTAGGGATGACATAAATATCGATATTCCCGTCATAGTTCCCGCTGAATGCTATTGATTTGCCGTCCGGTGAGAACTTTGGAAACAGTTCGTGTCCCTTGGCAGAGGTTAGTTTCCTCGCAATACCTCCTTCAAGAGGCACAGTCCACAGGTCGCCGGCATACACGAATACAATGTTATCGGCACTCACGTCAGGGAAACGTAGCATGAGTGCATCCGGTTGATGGTTCTCCATGGTTTGAGAAAATGTTGTCGATGAAATGAAAAGTAGGATAATTCCCGTCAATAATGCTGATTTTTTCATTGTCAGATTCTCTATGCTAGAGAATTACTTTCTGAAATAGGATGCAATTATATGGAAATGTAGTTCATTTTGAAATTGCAGATTAATTCATAAATTATAACTAATTTTTTTTGTATATCTTAAATTTTCACTGGCGAATTCCATATAGCCTGCTCCCATTCCGTTTGTGCGAGGAGTTTTTCCCCGAAGCAATCTCATCTTTTTATTCATGTTTCGGGTTGCTTCGCCTTCCCCCTCGATTTTTCTCAGGTCTGCTGGCAGCAACCGGAGAGACTATTTCTCTGTGTGCTGATACCCTCTGGGTTGCGGCAGGGTTATTCATTGCTTATCTGCGACTCCTTTGTACATGTAACCGCCAAAACTGGGGGTTTTTTCCAGATAAAAGTTTTCCAACTCAGAGATATTTAAATTAGTTGAGGCGATTATATTTTTAATGTCTCGGTTCAAATTGCAACCATCGGCGAATATATGATTGACTGGGTTTAATCGATTTTGCCATTTTACCACATGTTGATCGGGGCTCAGACCATGTTCGAGAAAGAAGAAACGGCCGCCTCGTTTTAAAACCCTTTCGATTTCCGAGAGGGCCTTGCTGACGTTTTCGATGCTGCACAGTGTAAATGTGCTAACGATGCTGTCAAAAGCACTGTCAGCAAAGGGTAGGGAGTCCGCATTTATCTTTTGGAAATCCACCTGGACCCCGGATGATTCAACTCGCTTCATGGCCTTTGGATTCATTCCTTGGTTGGGTTCTACCACTGTTATTTTCCTGACATGATCTGGATAGAAAGGAAGATTTATACCCGTGCCAAAGCCAATTTCGAGAATATTTCCATCAACATCTGAGAGCAGATTCTTACGATATTTCTCCAAGAATTCTCTTGACATCGCAAGATTACATAACCAGGGGAATACGTATTTTTTGTATAGGCCCATAATTTTTTAATAGATGTTATTTGAGTCGTTAGTAATTTTGGGCATGTATGTGCTCAGCCTGTTTTTCCAGCCTGGGAGCCATTTCTTTTCGTTACGTTCCGGTGGCGAATTCTCTACACGCCTCTCCAGAACCTTGTCGGCGGCTTCAACAAATTCTTTTACTGCAGGGATTCCAGTCTCAGTTCCATTCATCTCTTCCAGTATTTGGAGGAGACCCCAACCCTCTCCCATATAGCGTTCTGATGGATTTGTTCCTTCGCCTTTGAAATTTACATAATCGATGAGGGCATACATTCCCATAGGCGAGTTTGCTACGCGGTAGAATTGGGTCTTGATATGATCATGTAATTCTTTGGGAGAGTACTCCAGCAGATTATCTAGCGAGATTTGAAATCGATTTACTAAGAAAGAGGTCTGAACAGGAATAGTATCTATCAGGAATTGTCTTAGTTCAATCATCCTTTTGCTGTTTAAGTCATTTATGAACTCTTGGCGGCTATTCCAAGGTGAATCCTTATTTGGCAAATTAGCGATCCAGGAAGGAGGTTCTATATTGTTGAATTTATAAAACTCTAATAGCGTTGGAAAAGTCTCCTGGAACGGTCCTTCTTTACCGCTGGGATACCATATGAAGTGACCTATACCTAGAGACGGGAATTCTTCGCCTTCATTCCAGGCGATAAGGTTTTCGGCTTTTCCTCCACATTCGTTAATATAAATAAGATTACCTATTTCGTGTAACTCTTCCTTTGAGAGTTTGGGGAGCTGCTGCTGTTGAGCCGTCGCTTCACCGACATAAAGCCCAAGTGCAAAGCAAAGGGTAATTAGTGAACTCAACTTTTTGATACTCATATTGTTCTTTATTAATGTTTTTAAATTAATATCTTAGTGCATGTCGATTTGTGATTTTATATTTCGGATTCCGCGGCGAGCCGTCTCATCTTTTTGATTCGGCTCCTGCGACGCTTAGATTCAAGCCGTCTTCTTATTGATTCATACGTGGGTTTTGTTTTGCGTCTCATTTTCGGCTTTTGAGCGGCTTTAACTATCAATGTGATGAGACGATCCAAAGCATCTTTTCTGTTTTTTTCCTGTGACCGGTACCGACGGGCTTCGATTATTAAGATTCCCTCTTCGGTCGCCCTTTTGCCAGCGATACGCAACAGCCGATTACGAACATCGGATGGTAAGCTCGGCGAATTAGCCACATCGAACCTTAGCTGCACCGCAGTGGCAACCCTGTTCACATTTTGCCCCCCCGGACCAGAAGAACGTATAAATTCCTCTTTTATTTCGTTTTCATTAACGGAAATCTTCTCTGTGATTTTGATCATGTACTTAATTTAAGTATGATACCAATTCAATTCAACATTGATCGGCAAGCCATTACTGATTTCTAGGGGTGGATGTCATTGACGTTATTAATAAGTTGGAAACGATATCAAGCTTAATAGGGTTGAGACACCAAAGATCAAAATTACAATTCCGGCAATCTTATTTACCCACTTCATCCTGCCGAAGTCGAACCTTTCACGAAACATTAAACTCATACCCCACAGCGTGAGCCATATCAAGCCTGAACCGACGAATACCCCGAAGACTGTTAGACTCGCGGATCCATATTTTGCATTTGAACCTACTAATCCAAATCCTGCGAACATGACGGCGAATGTAATAATGGTGATCGGATTGGTAATGGCGATTAAAAAGGCTGACCCGAATGCACTAAAAAGACTTGGGCTTCTGGTCGGGGTTATTTTCTTTCGTGTGTTAACAAAAAATATCCTTATACCTATCAGGCAAATTATAATTCCACCTAAAAGGCGAATCCATTCCTGTTGGTCAATCAGAAAGTTGGAAACCACTGTTAATCCAAAAGCCGCGATTAAACCGAAAATCACGTCGGCGGTTGTAGCGCCGAGTCCCGTCAGGAAACCGCTGATCTTTCCTTCTGTAAGGGTGCGCTGCACGCACAACGTGCCTACTGGTCCAACGGGCGTAGCTATGATGATTCCTACAACTATTCCCTTAAAGAATAAGCCCATCTCCATCGGCAGCCTGTCTCTAAAGTATTCTACGCCAACCCGACTACTAAAAAAAAGGTGTCAAAATATACTTCTTTTAGTGGATAATATCAAATCAAAGTGAAATTTGGATTGGAGAATAAATCAGTATTGGATGAAATAAGGCTTCTAGGTGCAAAAAAATCTGACCGGATGATGAATTCTATCGGTTATTATGGGTATTTTCGACTAGTTAATCGAATCGATTTCGATGTTTAACCTATTGCCTTTTAATTTGATTCGCGCCTTTCCCCCTGTTGACAGCTTCCCAAATAGGATTTCTTTTGACAGTCTTTCGGTAATCTCTGCGTCTATGAGTCGTTGAATTGGTCTGGCTCCAAGTCTTGAGTCGTATCCCTTTTCTGCCAGGTAGGTTCTCGCCCCTTCTTCAAGTCCAATATTTACCTTTTTGGGTTTTAATCTTTCGGCTAGTTGGCCAATGATTTTATCGACGATCTTCTTTACGACTTCCATGTCGAGTGAATTAAAGTGTACGATAGCGTTTAGCCTGTTTCTGAACTCCGGGCTGAAGTATCGATCAATGGCTTCAGCGCTCTTATCTTCGTATTCGTGCTTTCCAAATCCCGTAGTTCTTTTGCTGCTCTCCCTCGATCCGGTATTGGTCGTCAGGATCAGGATTATCTGTCTAAAGTCGACCTTTCTTCCATTTGAGTCTGTTAGCGTAGCGTGATCCATCACCTGTAATAATATGTTGTAAATATCTTCATGAGCCTTTTCAATTTCGTCTAGTAGCAATACGGCGTGGGGATGTTGGTTAACTGCCTCTGTAAGTTGACCGCCCTGGTCGAAGCCTACATATCCGGGTGGTGAACCGATCAGACGTGAAACGGTATGCTTTTCCATGTATTCGCTCATGTCAAAACGAATAAACTCTATGCCCAGCAACGAGGCTAATTGTTTGGCTGACTCTGTTTTTCCGACACCGGTTGGTCCCGCAAACATAAAGGAGCCCACCGGCTTTTGTGGTTCATTGAGACCCGCTCTTGACATCTGGATTGAGGTTACGAGTTTTTCTATCGCGGAATCCTGTCCAAATATAACCTTTTTCAGGTCATCCGAGAGTGTTATCAGTCTTTGCCGATCGTCAACTCTTACAGTTCTGGACGGTATTTTGGCAATCTTGGAGACCAGGGACTCTATATCTTTGACAGTAACCTGCTTCAGTTTTGACTTATAGTTTCGAAGCTTGACCTCTGCGCCGGCCTCATCGATGATGTCTATTGCCTTATCCGGCAATCGTCTATCGTTTAAATACTTGGCTGATAACTCGACTGCGGCCTTAAGGGCGGCATTTGAGTAGCTCACGTTGTGAAAGTTTTCATAATAATTCCTTAAGCCCATTAGAATTTTAATAGTCTCTTCCTGGCTGGGCTCATAGACGTCAATTTTCTGGAATCTTCTAGCCAGTGCGTGGTCTTTTTCAAAAACACTCCGATAATCTTTTAATGTGGTTGTGCCTATGCATCTTATCTCACCATTCGCAAGGGCGGGCTTCAACATATTTGAAGCATCCAACGTGCCGCTAGAAACGGCTCCTGCTCCTATTACGGTCTGGATCTCGTCTATGAATAGTACTTTATTCGTGTCACCTTTGACTGCGTCAATAATCGCCTTTAGGCGTTCTTCAAAGTCTCCTCTATAGCGGGTTCCCGCAGTCAGGGAGCCCATATCCAACGCATATATGTTTAAATCCTTTAAAGTCTCTGGGACTCTGTTTTCGACGATATAAAGCGCAAGTCCCTCGGCTATAGCTGTCTTACCGACTCCGGCATCACCCACAAATATCGGGTTGTTTTTTCTTCTTCTGGCCAGTATATGAATTGTTCGTTCAATCTCTGTCTCACGACCTATTAATGGATCGATTCTCCCGTCTTTAGCCTTTTGCACCAAATTTGTGCAAAATCTCTGTAGAGGGTCTTTTGGTTTGGACTCTTTGGTTTTTTCGTTTTCAGCGACAGAGGCTCCTGACTTCTCGTCTCCCAAATTCTCGGCGTCTCCATGAGATATAAATCGAACTACATCGTAACGTGTCAGGCCTTGCTGATTTAGAAAATAGACGGCATGAGATTCTTTTTCCCTGAACAATGCTACCAATACACTGCTGCTGTCGAGTTCTTCTTTACCTGCTGATTGAACATGCATGGCCGCCAGTTGCAACGTTAGCTGGCTTCCCAGCGAGTATTGGGGATCCGGAATTTCATTTCCCTTGATTGGAGAAATTTTCTCATCAATGAATTTTTCTAATGACCTCTTAAGATCTTCCACATCAACTCCGCACCCAATCAGGATTCCTAATGCATGGGTATCCTCTGTTAATGCAAGGAGTATGTGTTCTAACGTTACAAACTCATGTCTTCTATTCTTTGCATGTCTGTATGCCCTATTCAGGGTCTTATCGAGTTCTTCGGATATAATCATTCTTCTTCTCCGCCTTCTTCGACTTCCATGTCACACTTTAATGGATGCTCGTGTTGTTTCGCTAAATTGTCCACCTGCATCACCTTTGTTCTGGCGATGTCATAAGTATATACGCCAATAATACTTTTTCCTCTTGTGTGTGCTTCAAGCATTATTCGTGTACCTTCTTCTTCATTCTTATGGAAGACCTTTATAAGCACCCATACGACAAACTCTCTGGGCGTGTAATCATCATTCAATAGTACAATCCTGTACATATCGGGTCTTTTTAATTTGGTAACTTCTTCGGTTAGAAGCTCTCCCTCAAGATCTTCAATATTTAATTTCTCGTCAGACATGATCTGGTTCCTAGGTTTAATTATTATTATTTATGTTTGTTCATGCAAGTATTTTAAAGGTGAAATCCTGTTGTAATCGTCTATCAATCTTGTCATATAATTTCGCTCATTACTCAAATATTTTTCAATAGCTTCACTGGCCTCACGATTTATGATGAAATGAGAACTGTAGGTCGGCACAGCAACAAATCCTCTCAGAAATTTATGCTCGCCCTGTGCACCGGCTTCAAATATATCAATTTTATTCGCTATTGAATAGTCTATCAACTTATAGTAGCAGCATTCGAAATGGAGATTTTTATAATCCCTGACGGACCCCCAGTAGCGCCCGAAGAGTCTATTGTTTTTAACAACGTTAAAGGTACCACCGACCATTTTGTCTTTATCCTCCGCCAAAACCAGAACCGATCTATGCCTGAAGTTTGCAAAAATTAAATTGAAAAATTGCCTGTTCAGATAAGGCCTACCCCATTTTCTGGAGGTTGTATCCAAATAAAATTCCCATATTGCGTCTATGTGCTGTCTTTTAATGTCGTCTTTTTCGATAATCGATATGTTCAAACCAAGTTCTCGAAGCTGCCTTCTTTCTTTTCGAATCTGCTTTTTCCTGTTTGAGCGCAAATCGTCCAGGAAGTCGTCAAAAGAGTTGTATGCTCTATTTTTCCAATGATATTGATGGGTTTTCCTGGTCAAAAAACCGAGCTTTTCTAGAAACATTTGCTCCTTCTCGGTCAAGAAAAGAAAATGAATAGACGAGATATGCTCTTTCTCACAGAATTCAGTCAGGCAATTAACCATAACGAGAGCTATTTCCTCAAACGGGTAGTCTGGGGCTACAAGAATGCGCGTTCCATTAGCGGGCGTAAATGGTATTGCCACCACCGCCTTGGGAAAATATTGCAGGCCTGCATTCTCGAAGGCTTGTGCCCACTCCCAATCAAAGATGTATTCACCGTAGGAATCGAACCTCATATAGAACGTCAAGGCGCTTACAATCTTTTCGTTATCGTATAGAACTATATGTCTTGGTATCCAGCTCGTATCGTTGCCGACACAACCGGAAATTTCCAGGGCTTCAACAAATTCATATTCGAGAAAGGGATTTTCGGGATCTACAATTAGATTGTATTGATTTTTATCGATCTGCTTGATTGAGTCATATATGGCCACGTTAAAATGACGGTTTTTTTTATCCTTAAGATTGTGTCGATAAGTATTGTTTACGTTCTGCATCTTGGATTATGGGGACATTAGTTTTTCAGCATAAGAATCCAATCGATTAATGCCTTTAATTATTGTCCTCTAATAATTTAACCCAAAAATTGATCAGTTTTAAACCTTATTAATAGATTCTCATACCCCTCTTTTTTCTCCCCAGATCATCTTATGGAGTTGTGGCAGGATTCTTATATCTTCAAGCTTGTCTTCGATTATCTTTTCTGTCAGCCACTTAAGGTTTGTACCATGGACAGGTTGAAAAATAATGCTGGCTTCGATCTTATGGCTTTTTAGAATAGATTTCGCATATTCGTAGTCCACTTCGTCATTGATGACGAATTTTAGCTGATCCTTTGGGCGCAGCTTTTCGAAGAGCCTGAAATCCATCCTATCTTGCATTTTTGAACTTGGACACTTGCAATCCATACTGATGACGCAATTGTCGGTCCAAAAAATGGGTGGAGGATCCTTATGACCGCTTGTCTCCAGTAAGATCTTGTATTCATTCCTTACTAAATCGTTTGCGAGTTCTTCTAATTCTGTTCCATGCAATAGGGGCTCTCCCCCTGTGATACAAATCCTCTTACAATTATATGTTGCAATTATATTCCGTACGTCTTCTATTGACATTTCCTTAAAATCCCTCCCTTCCACTGCATACATGGAATCGCACCATTCACATCTCAGGTCACATGCGAATAGGCGGACAAACACGGTAGGGAGTCCGATTTCGATTCCCTCACCCTGAATTGAATAAAATATCTCGCTTATTTTCATTTCTATCTTCTATTGCAACATAAAATGATACCAATACCCGCTATATTATGCCATCAGGTGGGAAGTCATGGCGAGCCCCAGAACGTAGTTCCAACTCCCTAGAAGGGTCATTGCGAGCTCGTGTGAAGCAATCTCCTTTTTTGTTCTCATCGTCCTTCGATCTACTCGGTATAAACTCCACTGCGGCGACCTCCTGAGAAAGCGAAGACCTCGAGAGGTTGCGTCTCCTTTAATTTGGAGTAATAATCCCTCCAAAGACCCTGTAGAAGAGGAATTATCATGGAGCTGAATGAATATACGATCGCGGAGCTTCAGGGACTGTTTGATCACGGCGAGTGGAATTCTGTCGGTCTCTGCGAGGTCTTCATGAAACGAATCTCGGAGTTCGATGCGTCAGGCCCAAGGCTATGCTCGGTGATCGAGTTGAATCCCGATGCCTTGGAAATCGCTCACGCGCTCGATAAGGAGCGTCAAACTAGTGGTCCTCGCGGTCCCATGCATGGTGTTGCTGTGCTTGTGAAGGATAGCATCGACACCGCGGATAAGATGATGACGACGGCGGGCTCCCTGGCTATGGAAGGCAACATCGCCCCGCGTGATGCCTTCATCATCGAGAAACTGCGAGAAGCGGGCGCAGTCATTCTGGGAAAGACGAATATGAGTGAGTGGGGCTACATGCGTTCCACCCGAGCTTGTAGCGGTTGGAGCAGCCGTGGCGGACAGACGCGTAATCCGTATGTTCTGGATCGCAGCCCGCTTGGTTCAAGTTCTGGCTCAGCAGTCGCAGTTGCAGCCAATTTTTGCTCGGTGGCTATTGGCGCTGAAGTAGACGGATCTATCGTCCGGCCTGCATCGAGCAACAGCATCGTTGGACTCAAGCCAAGCGTTGGACTCGTGAGTCGCCGGGGTATCATTGGGGTCGCAGCTCCGCAGGACACCGCTGGCCCTATGGCGCGCTGCGTTGCGGATGTGGCCACGGTTCTGAGCGTACTGGCTGGTTACGACCCAAAAGACCCCGCAACGCGTGAAACTACCAATCGCAAAGCAAAGGACTATCGCACTTTTCTTGACCCGGGAGCCCTTAACGGAGCTCGGTTAGGAGTTGCCCGCGAGTGCTTTGGGCAGCATGAAGAGACCGATGCGGTGATCGAGGATGCAATCCGCGAGCTCGAGGCTCTAGGGGCGAAGATAGTAGATCCCGTCCGGTCGAGTTCGTTGCCCTTTTTCGGAGAATTAGAACTAGAACTATTCCGCTATGGTCTCAAGGCTAGTTTGAATCGTTATCTGGTCGAGCATCCGAGAGCCAGAGTCAGGAGCCTTGAGGAATTAATCCGGTTCAATAGGGAACATGCCTCACAGGTCATGCCGTACTTCCAGCAGGAATTCTTTGAAATGGCCCAGACAAAGGGCGATTTAACCGAGGAGTCATACCTTAAGGTAAAAGACGAGCTCCGCCGTCTTGCCCGTACAGACGGAATCGACAAAGCGCTGAGCGAACACAAGCTCGATGCCATAATTGCCCCCACCGAGGGATCGCCTCCATTCGTGATTGATCCGGTCGTGGGTGATAACATCCTGAGGGGTGGCTGTTCAACTCCTCCTGCGGTGGCAGGCTACCCGCACATCACGGTTCCGGCAGGGTATGTTCATGGGCTTCCCGTCGGATTGTCATTTTTCGCAGGACCCTATCAGGAGGGAAAGTTAATCGCTTACGCCTACGCCTTTGAGCGGGCGACGCAGGTGAGGCACCTGCCGAGATTTGCAGAGACCATCGTTCTCTGAGGTGACGTACGGGTGACATGGGCCATGATTGTCTTGTTATAAAATTAGGATCCCATGTATGACCCGATGATAATAGCCATAATCCTCCAACTATGGTCGTGGCCGAGGATTCCCTGGTCAAGCCTGAGTCGAATGAATTCATCGGGTGGATGTCGAGGACAAGCGTTATCGGGAATCCATAACGTCATGGCTAACGGCAAAGCCCTGTGGCGATCCCCTGACTATCTCTTGAAGAATTAGGTTGCTTGGATAAAAAGCAAAGACCTCTGGGAGGTCAGGACCTCCCGGAGGTGTAAGATGCTTTTGTATTGACAAAAGAGCTGAGCAAGTGCGATAATGATGCGAATACATGAAAATATACGAAATTAGGAATAAAATTTGCGGGGTCTCTCCTGAACTTTACATTCTGCCGAAAAGATTAGAAAATCCAACAAATATAAAATTTGCAATAAAAGGAATAACGCATTTTGATATCAGGTTCAGGACCGACCGCCCTTGTTTCGAAGAACTTAGCGACAAAGCCTACTTCTTTGACTCTACCGGAGGAGGAGATTAATGCTTCCACTCGAAGATTTGAAGGTTTTAGATTTAACGAGACTTATTCCTGGCGGGTACGCCACCCTAATTCTCGCAGACCTTGGAGCTGAGATCCTGAAGGTAGAAGATACGCAGATGGGGGATTACTCCCCTTGGATTGCGCCGACTATTGGAGGAAATGGTGTCTACTTTAGTGCACTAAACCGGAATAAAAAGAGTATAAAGCTTAACCTAAAAACAGAAGAGGGAAAGGAAATTTTCAAGGGACTGGTCAAAAACGGCTACGATATTGTGATAGAGAGTTTGAGACCATGGGGTTACCGCAAAAAAGGGGTGACAGACACTTGTTTTGATCGGCCGGACGTCACCAGCTAATTTGTTAAAATGATTGTTATATAGATTTACATTAATTGGTGCCTGTGACCTGCTGATTTAAAAATGCGTTATTTAATCCTTTTTTTGATATTTCGTGCACGTAGTGATAATCTGGGCGATGTTGCTACCTGTAGGATTTTTTAGCGGATTCGGTGATTCGAAATATAGAGACGGGGGTGCCGATACATCTTTTCTGATATGCGATTTTGAAGTTTAGTTGTAACCGAAGGAATTGAAGTAAAAAAGATTGATGTGAGGAGCGTTAAACATGTTAACTAATATGTGGATTAGAGGCTTTTGTGTTTTTGCCTTGGTAATATTTGTAACTTTAGCCACTATAAGTGGATGTGAAGACGGGGGCGCAGGTGGACAAAGTAACGGAGATGATGTAGGGGTACCACTACCAGGCGGACCTGCACCAGCAAATCTTCTGAGCGCAGCCGACGATGCATATGAAAAGATTCTCCACATCTTCGAACGGATACCATCTAGTGGGAGCTGTGTCGTGGATTCCAACGCCACCGAATGTAACTATTGGCAGCTGGGGAATGCCTTCGACACGGTTATTGACTACCTCATCATGAATCCCTCAAAGGCAAGGGCCCTCGCGGATGCAGTCATCTTAAAGTATGCTGCCACCGTGCATACCCCCTCGCCATGTTGGTACGACGACTTCGGTTGGTGGGCCGTGGCGGCGCAAAGAGCCCTCGAGCATCCCGACCTCTGGTCCGAAGATCAGATTCGCCAATTTGAGGCGATTGCCGTCCAGACCTGGACTACTATGCAGGCTGGCGTCTTCGTATGGGACCTTGCGCCGGAAATTTTCAATGAATTTGAGCCATATTTTGACGGCGGAATCTGGAATTATTTTTGGACAACAGAGAGTGTTCCGACCATGTGCAAAACCCCGTGTGCCCCTGACACCAAGTTCTTCTGCGGGCGTCAAAACACCGTCACCAACGGGCTTTATTTGGTTGCGGCGGCGATGCGGGCAGCAGACACCGGGGATCAGTTTTCCGAGCAAGCCGCGATGCGAGAGTGGGATTTTCTGAACAACTGGTTCAACTTCCCGGGTGATACCAGCAATTCCCTTCTGTATCCCTTGGGTCCCGATCCGGATGGCCCGGCGGTAGTACGGGAAAGGGTAAGCACCTACGCCAACGGCGAGCAGGACGATGACTTCTCAAGTGATCTAGCCTGGGCGGGCGATCAAGGTCTCATCCTGGGGGGATTGCTGAGGTTCACCGATGCTGTCCCAGCCCACCGGCAGGCCATACTCAACCTGGCGAAAAGAATCACCGATGGTGTGCAGGAGTATCTTTCTGATGGCACCCGGTTTTTTCCGTGGAGCAACGTGAGGAATCCCCACGTGGACCCCATCGGAGGTCCCAACATCGGAAGTTCTCCAGACGGTGATGACAACGATTACAATACCGGCATCGGAGTGTATATGCGTTATCTCCTCTATGCTTATCAGACGAATAATGAAATGCGGCGGCACCTCCAGGACACCGGGTACCCGGAACTGGTTTTGAAATTTGCTGAAGACTTCGCCTCGCAGGATCAGGGATTGTGCTACCGCGATGAGGAAAACTGTGACGACCTCGTCAGATATACAAACAAGCTCGCGGCACTGGTGGCCGCGCTGGCGATGAGATGATCTTGCGCTAATGGGCACAATTGATCAGGTCTCGATACGCGTATTATTAGCGATAAGCCGGTGACAGATGTCACCTGTTGATGGATACTATGAATGCTGGAGAATTAGGCAACTGCGCGTGTTTTGAAGGCAGTTTTTGCATTTTCTCAGAATAGGGAGGATTTGTTATAAGTGCATAGAATATTTAATTAATTGCCTAGCGCGTGATTGTCAATTCCTAGACTAATTAAGGGAAAATAATCAAATTTAGGGCTTTTATTATTAATATAGCACGTTATACTATTGTCTATGTAGGAACTTAAAAGCGGTTCACACCTTTTCCGGCATAAAATTTGCCGGCCCATATATTAAATCAAACTTTTTTGGAACCAATCTATACAAGGAGGGACTTAAATGATCGGATTATCCAAGCAAATACTAAGAAAAGAATGGGACACTTTAAGACTCTATTTTGATGACTGTGGCGACATCGGTGAATTCAAATTGGAGGACCTTATGAATTCCTCATGGGTAAGGGGGGAAGAAGAGGCTCTGATAGGAAAGACACTTAGAATGTACGAAAGTTTTCCAAAACATGGTTATGCATCGCCGGAAGCTTTTTCGGTTTTTACAATCCTAGTATCAAGTGCGGCCGAAAAAGTTGGGCTTCCTGGAGACAATGCCCATTCCTTTGGACTGGGTTTCGGGTTTGTCCGAACAGGTTTTATTTCTCGCTCCGAATTAGAACCAAAGCAAGTGATTTTCTACAAACTTTTTTTTCCGCTCGGTGCAGTAGCGAATAATTATCTCGACTTCGAACCTTCTTTAGTAAAGCCGAAAATCAAAGCCTTATTTGAGAGATTCAAGCTTTGGGATGATTGTCCCGAATCTTACCTCGATGACTGCATGGCATATAAAGATATGGAACAAGCTTGGAAGGATTGGGATGAAATTAGTGAGTGAACAAATTAACTAATTGTGGTTAGCTCTATGCTAGAACTGAGATAGTGAAATGATTTATGTGGGAACGCTGCCCCGTCAGGGAGCGTTCCCACACTCTTAAAGGAGGATGGAGGATGACATGGTTAAGTCGTACACTTAATATGTAATAGAGATAATAAAGTATTTTACTTAAGTTGTCAAGGGGTAATTTTTTCTTTTAATCAATGGAGAAAAAACTCAATGATGAAGGGAAGTTGATGTCTATCAAAAATCTTCTGTAGAGTGAACCCAATTATTATAATATCTTCAGTACTTCCTCGAACTTATAGCTACTTGTTTGTGTGATAGGGCGGGGTTAAAAAAATAGTGACAGATTCCATCTTTTTCGTACTCACGGTGAACACATTCAATCAATATATGGTCAAGAAACGACCCCAAGGCAATAATTATGGGGGTGAACGCGAGCTCTGCCGTAAACAAAGAGGAGAGTAATGAACCTGTTCTATACAGTAGCCTATTGGCTGGGGTTTGCCCCGTGGGAACATGCCGCCACACATTCTCCCGCGGTTCGGCATATCACTGCCCTATTCGAACGCGAAGAGCGCGGGCGCCAGCCTCCGTACGGCCGTGCTCTCGATCTTGGCTGCGGCAGAGGACACTGGTCGATAACTCTGGCGCAGCGTGGGTGGTATGTTACCGGCGTGGATCTGGCCCGTAAAGCTGTGTGCGCCGCCCGTGCGCGAGCGAGCGGGCTGGGGGTAAAGGTTCAGATCGTTCGAGGAGACGTGACGGCGCTTCGAGACGCCGGCGTCGGTTCAGGCTTTCGGCTCGTTTGGGATTTCGGAACTGTGCACGGCCTGACCCAGGCGCAGCGGCAAGCGGTTGGTCGGGGGGTCAGCGCGCTGGCCACCGATGACGCGACAATTCTCATGCTAGCTTGGGCGCCGGGCCGCAGAGGCCCGCTTCCGCGTGGTGCAAGCCCCCGGGAGGTACAGGAGGCGTTTGCAGGCTGGAAAGTGACCGACGAGGAGCCTTTCGATGCTACTGGTCTACCCCGGCCACTGCGGAACGTAAACCCTCGCATTTACCGCCTACGCCGCGCATAATGCAGACTGGCCCGACACTTAGCTGTTGCTGAAAAATTAGTGACATCTGTCACCAGTTTACTTTCATGGCGTGGCAAGTAATAAATACAATTTAAAAATAGCCGGCAAGAAGAAAACTAGAGTAAAGTTGGTATCCCTAGTAGTATCGTTTTAAATCATGGATCATGTATCCTGCATCCTAACGCCGTTGGCGGTATTGCGATAAACATAACAGAAATTGATTAGAGCCTTACTCAATTTGAGATTTTAAAGTATGATCGAGAAAGGAGCAACGACCGGTAATAACTATTCCTAACATTAAAGGGAAGCTTCACCTTTAATTTCCTAATAGAATGGAAAGACAAAAGATTTACAGAAAAATAGAACATCCGCAGAAAAATAGAGTTAAGCTATTAATATTAAATAAAGTGTGAAGGGCAAGCCTTATGAGATAAGTGTTAAGTGGGATCAAGATGCCTGCATAAATGGCGAGAGATTAAGAAGCTGCTAAATAGAAGAAGATAATCAAGGCACCAATTAATCAAGTTTAATTAGATCATTAGTCGAAATGCTTCTTTACTGAAGACAGATTCTAAATCACCGGATCTTGACTCGTCCACCACTAAGACTTATCAGAGTGAGTTCGTGGTTATTGTTCCCGCCTATAACAATAGGCGTTTCAGCATTACCTTCCCAAGTCAGCTGTGCCTCATCGCCCGGCGACCCAGTTGCCTTAACAAGAATATTCGCTATGGGCCCATTACTTACGCCCTCGTTACCAACCCTGACAGCTGCAAAGCGAACCTCCCCTTTATCGTTATTAATATCCTCCGCCATCACAATAAACGCGTTTAATCCAGACAGCTCCTGAATTTGTATCAAGCTTGGGTCGTACGTGATACTTCCCTGGATTGCGGCTACTCCCCCACCTTCTGTAACATCTTGCACATTGACAGATAAAGCTCCGCTTGCACCGCTGAGCAAAGAGGTTGATTCAATGAATATTGAAGGCTCCGAAGGTGAAGGTGACAACTTAGATGTCGCGCAGGACGTTAGAACACAGGGGATTATTCCGCTTAATAGCAACAAAGCTACGAACTGTTTCTTAAGCCTAAATTTCGCGAGAGGCTGCGATGCAATACTCAAAGAGAATCGCAAACTGCCTAGGTATAAGATTAGCTTTTCCATGCTTCTAACTCTCAAACTCATATCGGGTTTCGAGGCTGCTAACGCTCCACCCTCAAATTAAAAGTGGCTTTCACCTCACGATCGCTATTCATCCATACAATACACTCTTCGTCTGTTACCGAGTCACATCCCTCCCACTTGGTCTGAGAAGAAAGCTTATCTGGGGTGGCTATCAAAACCACCACTGCACTTTTAAAGCTGTACGAGCAATCGTTCCCGCAGTTGATTCCTGTCGGGGTGCTGGTAACCTGCCCTCCCCCTGACCCAGCCTTCTTAACAGTCAAAGTGAAGGGCCCCGCCTTCTTAAGTCCAATACTTGTCATGGCAATCGCCGTCGCGTCAGCGGTGTCCAAATAGCCGTTTTTATCCCAGTCCGCTGACTTATGATACTCGCCCACTAATTCTATGGAGCCATCGGCAGCCAACTGCGCTATGCGCGCGTCAATGACGTTTGTTTTTCCATCGAAATTTATATCGCCGGAAGTAGTAATAAGCCCATTCAGCTCGTACGCCCCAACGTCACACTTCCCTTGAGAGGGTTGCGGGCGTTTTATGCCTCGCTGGTCAGTCAAGACTATATTGCCATTAAAATCCTTGCAGTCTGTGGCTGCATTAACAGCCGCGCTATTTTTAGGCAAGGCGTGAGTATCTGTCGTGCCTGGCAAGTTAAGCTTCAGGGGTCCCAGATTGAGCTGTGCTGACTTGACGTGAGTAAAACCGGGGCAACTCATATCTGTATTCAAATTAGCGCCCGAAGCTTTAATAATGCTTTTGCTGTCATAGTTCGAGCAATCCTTGGGCGCCGTAACGTAGAAACCTGTATTGGCGACTATTGAACTCTTGATATTCACATTGCCTGAGTTTAATATGCCGATGTTTGAGTTCCCGGAGAGCGTGCTGTTACTGATTGTCAGTGTTCCATCGCTACTTATGCCGCCACCGTAATTGGCAGTGTTTTTTGATATTGTACTGTTGCTTATCACCAGGGGTTTTTTCCCAGAATGTCTTATGCCTCCACCAAAGTGGGCTCCGTTATTGGAGATCGTGCTTCTATCTATCGCAAGTGTGCCAAAGTTCACGATACCTCCGCCTTCTCCAGGTGACCCGTTAGCGGATATAGTGCTGTTGATAATCGTCATTGTGCCGTCATTTCTTATGCCGCCACCCCTATTATTAGCACCATTGTCTGAGATCTTGCTGTTGCTGATTGTCGCTTTGTCTGCATTATTTATGCCGCCACCACTGAATTTGGCGAGGTTCTTGGAGATTGTACTGTCGTCTATAATTAAGGTGGAAGGGGCACCGATATCGATCCCACCGCCATGATTGGCAGAATTTTCGGTGATAGTGCTGTTGCTCACTTTCAAAGTTGTAAAACACCAGCTGAGAATACCACCGCCCTGAGAAGTCGCTGTGTTTTTAGAGATTGTACTATTTTTGAGTATAAGTGAAGAATCATTATTCATAAAAATGCCACCACCAAGGCCAGCATTTATACCGAGACCATCACTTGTAACAGAGTTATTTGTAATCACACATTCATCGATAGTAGCTTCATTTGTAGCCCCAATACAGATGCCACCGCCGTATTTACTCTTCCCGTGGCGGATGGTCATCTTTTCGAAATTGACCTTAACAACCCCTTTTTTATTCACGCATACAGAAAATACGCGGTCAGTGGCCTTGCCCGGAATCGCGGCTCCCTGAACTATGGTCTTGGACGCACCAGCACCCCTGATAGTCAGGTTTGTTGTAATCGCGATGTTGGCTTCGGTATAGGTGCCCGGAAATACACTTATGGTATCACCACTTACAGCTTTGCTTATTGCATACTTAATCGTGGCACAGGGTAGTTGCGTGCAGCTGCCAACGTCTTTTGCATTTTTTGCTTTTGAAACTATTCGAGTAGCAGCCTCAGTCGTTGATGCAGCGATGACTTGCAGTATCAGTCCGAATACCAATACTCCCAAGAGTATTTGTCTGTTGTTAGTAAATCGGTTGTATCTAAGTTCGCCCATATTAACTATGCGTCATAGATGGCTCTTGCATATCAATAAATTGTCAAAATCATAAGCGTCAAGGAGCCTGAGGATTTCGAAAGTCATCGTTTTCCACTCTCTTGAAAATAAGAATGCTAAAATAATTTTGTCCTAACTAAAGATTATACGGAATTATTTCATAATCAAAATAACTATATATAAATTTAATATCTCTTTCATTCCCGCCTATACTGCTCTTCCTCCCCGCTATTTTTGCAATTGTCTTCATTTATTTCCCAATTACCAACTCCGTCTTTCTTGTCCTCTTCCTTTCTTGTCGATTAAGTAGATTAATTCTCTGAGAGATGGGCAGGAGATCGCCGCAGTGGGGTCTATACTGAGCACTTCGATTATACTCAGGACACGCAGGTCGAAGTACGATGATGCTAAATGAGGAGATTGCTTCACACACTTCGACCAAGCTCAATTGAATGGCTGAGACTTAAAGGGGACGTAACCCGTTTACTTCACGCCGGCATCTTACAAGCGACCGAAAATAGGGACAAATGTCCCTATTTAATATTCTACTTGGCTCCATCATAGTACGAATTTACTTAGTATAATCCTCTTTACCCACTGAAATCTCAAGCTCGATGGTCTCATCTAATATTTTGTTTCCCTTTTTATCTGCTATCATCACTCTGCCCATCAATGGGTAAAGCGCTTGCTTGTCAGGAGCTATAAATGGCAAATTTAATTTAGATGGTTTATCAACATCGATATCAGAGGGAAACTTCACTACAGTTGTCTTCCTGTCCATTGATTTAAAGTTTTCGGGTAAAGTGGTATTAACATACACATCGCCAGGAATTTTGGTTAGCGGTATCAGAGTCCAGCTCAACTCAAAGGGTTTACCTTGTAAAATTGGGATTGGTGTCCTGAAAATAAGAAAAAAATCGGGATTGAGTAAACCACATCTCAACTCGCGAGCACCATCATCCCGTATACAACGGCAGAGTGGTACGTGAGAAGGAATTGGCACAATAATCGATCTCGTTTTACATCCTTGTACACGTATTCCCGGTCTAGGTCCAGGCGGTCTAGGTGTTGGTATAGGACCTATCACTACGGGCCGTCCGATCAACCTCCACACCTCAAGTCCATTCGACAAATTCAAAACGCCTGCGTAGAGGTGCCCATGCTTACCGGCCATTGCTGTCACTACATCATTTCCCCTAACACCAAAGCCTGGTTCATTGGAAAGTACCCAAGCATCTTCATCCCCCGTTCTTATCACATCAGCGCCTTGAGCCGAGCCGCTAGTCGTACGAGTGCCAACGAAAAGGTATTCGCCATTGGTTGCCATGGAGCCGTAGCGCAAAGGATGTGCCGAGAAAGGGCTTGTAAAATCATAAAGATCACTAGGCGTTACATCCTCGAGACCAGTGCCGTCAGTTCTGTAGAGCACAGCATCAGCTCCATGCCCTCCAGTGCCGATGTAAAGCATAGAGCTAAACTCGGCCATGGCAGTAATCCACGTCAGGTCATGGCCAAATCCAAAGCAGTCTGTGGTAACAGATCCCCAAACCACTGACGTTGTAAATCTTGATGGGGTATCCAATTTCCATAGTTCACACATCCGACTTCCCGCACTTCCGCCACCAACTCCAAGATATAAATCACGGCCAAATCTGCGTAACATGGCGCTTTGGATGCTGGGGTCGCTGCCAAATCCAGGAGGAACGGATATTCGTTCCCAACCAGTACCCTCGGAGCTGGGAGGACCACACCAAATTTCGATTCCTGCACGTACCGCGCAGATCCTATGGCCACCGGCCATCGGAAGCATGGGGGCCATCGAATGAACCATTCTGCTTCCAGGCCAATCGGGTGTTACGTTCCTCCACACCCCATCGCCTCCGAGTCTCCATATTTGCCCTGCGTAGTTGCTAACGAAAAGCTGATCCTGGAATACGAGCATATCTGAAACTTCGGCGTTAATGATTCCCCACGGGGGAGAGAACTCTCTCCATACGTCGTCGTCTTCAAGTGTGGCGCGGTAAATCTTTGGTTGCTGTTCGCCAGTAGCTAAATTGATGTGAGTTGCAACGTATACATGATTTCCAAAGATTTCCATTGCATCTGGTTGTCCCTCTTCCGATGAACCTAGACCGCCGGACGCAACCTGGATCCATTCGTCCGCCATTACCAAACAGCTTGATCCAACAAAGATTAGAGGAAGAATTAGTGTAAACCAAATGAATGGGATTAAATTCGGCTTGACGAACCAACGGAAGATCATTCCACACCTCAACAATCTTAATAATCGAAACTTCCTTCATTATACGACTTATGATGAACTTTGTGAAGCAAGTGTAATTATCTGGGATATACAGAATAGGGACAGAATTTCGAGCTCACTAATTTTGTCACCTTTTGTGAATTTATAAATAGCGATAGGATACAGGATGCAAGAAGCAGGATCCATGATTTAAAACGGTACTACTAGGGTCGCAACTTTACCTTATTCTTCCCTTGCTAATGAAAGGGTGACGCAGCACTTTTTTTTAGCTAGTTGTCCTGCGCAATAAGAGAGGGATCATCCCTGAGAACTAAGTGTGAGTGTCCCGTTTTCTTCGGGTCAACTAAAGTTATTGACAATGTGATAAAAAGTCTGATACAATGAAAAACAAACAGATGTCTTGAGGCTTCGTTAAATAGGGAAAAGAAGCTTAAGGAATTATTAAAGATTCGCAAACCCGGATTTATAAGTGAGGAATCTACTAGAAATGCATAAGGCTAGTCTTAAACTAAATGTCATCTTTATCCTATTACTTTGTTTTGGCATTTTTAGTTCGTGCGGTCGAACACGCCCACCTATATGCAATACGACCGCTGCACTTGGTGTAAGTACAAACCCTGAGATCATAACCATAGAAAATGAGAGTGTAGATATCTGTCCCGGAGAAAGGGCTATCTTAACCTGGGCAACGAGTGAAGCCGAGTCGGTAAATATTATCACAGATGTGTCGACAGATCTGGAAAATCTGACGCCAGAAGGACAAATAGATGTCTCACCTGCAAGTAGGACGGAATTTAATTTAAGGGCGACATCGGGAACTAGCTGTGAAGCTGGTGACACTGCCCTAGTCAATGTAGTCCAACAAGGAGATACAAGAGCGTTAACCTTAAGCATAAGCGCTCAAACGCCCCCAACGTGGTCGATAATCGTTCCAAGCATGGACGCTTCGCAAAATATTATCGTTACAGATTTAAACTTAATTACCGAACCTCAGTCTGCTGCAATGTCAGATAATAATTGGACAATCCAACATACAGACGCAAATGGCCAAGTTAACGCAGTTTCTTTCACGGGGTCACCTGTGTCATTAGGGTCTAATTCTTTTCCTTACGTGGGTGATTATGCCGCTGTATGGAATGTGACCGAAGGCACAAGTGCCGGTAGAATTTCAAGAGTCCATCTTAATCTGACCATTCGATGTAGATGAAAAAATTTTGCGGCCTGTTCTAAATTTTAAAAAAGTGTATCGATCTAAGCAGAGGTGCCGCAGCTCATTGAAAGCGGACGGGTGAAGTTCACAATTGACAAGTGGTGATACGATGCATGGTGCAGGATGCGGGATGGACGATGCATGATCCATGATTTAAGACGAAACTACTGGGGATCCCGACTTCGCCTTATTTTCCTCGCCAGCTATTTTTTAAATTATCTTTGTTGCGTTTCTGATCGCGGACTTCTTCTGTTTTGTGCTTTTCCTTTTTTTAATCAAAGTAGATTAACTCTTTGAAAGATATGCAGGAGATCGCTGCAGGGCTTTGCCCTTCGCGATTACGATAGAAGAGGAGATTAATTCGCGCCCTTCGGCAGGCTCAGGGCGATCGGCTGGGATATTGAAGGACTGGAGACATGAATCGAATTATGAAAGGGAAATGAAGGGTAGGGGGAATTAACAGGAGATTGCTTGGCACACTTCGACCAGGCTCAGTGTGAGCGGATTTGAGAGAACGGGAAAGGAGGGTGAGGGGTCAGGCTTTGCTTGTTTGATCATTGTAACTATAGAATTCAAAAAGGTGGAGTTGCCAAACGCTATTTTATTAAACGGTTTATTTATCCAAGAATGAAAAGATAAATGTCTCCATTGATCTTTGGATTGTAATACCAATTTGAAGACGAGTGGAGGACTAAAGTCCTCCGCTACATGAGCGATAAAGGAAAGAGAGATTTCTCACATTGCTTTGTTCGAAATCACCTTTCATAACTGGTGGGGTCTGAGACCCCCGATTGAGTGAAGGCCCTCTTTCTCTCCCTGCACGAGCTACAGACCCCGCATTGCAACTCGTCGCCTTTGTAGCAGGACCATGTTTTTTGATAAGGAACGCCGAGTTCGGACCCGAGCTTAACGATGTCGGATTTGTCCATGTGTGCAAAAGGGGCATTAACTGTTAAATCTGGATTGTCGGTGGCAAGCCTTTCTGCGGACTCAAACGCCTCGACGAATTCAGGCCTGCAATCCGGATAAATGCCCCTGTCAGAATAGTGCGCTCCAAATAATACACGGTTAGCACCGGTACTTACTGCGTATCCGATTGCTATGGATAGGAAAATCGAATTTCTATTGGGAACGATAGTAGCCTTTAGGGTGTCATAAAATGACACATCCGCGGGAACCTCTGGAATTGCAATACTTGAATCTGTTAGCGCAGAGCCTGTAAGAATCTCCTTCAGCACTGATAGATCTAAGATCTTGTGGGAAACTTTTAGGCGCTCGCATATCCATTTTGCCGATTCGATTTCCCTTTTGTGTTTCTGTCCATAAATAAACGTGAGCGCATACGTTTCATAGTTTTCGGTAACCGTTTTAAAAAGTAGGGTTGAACTGTCTATCCCGCCGGATGCAATGACTACGGCTTTCTTATTCATCTCTATTTATGGTTTCATCACTGTAGATGTTAAATAGTTCTTGGACAAGATCCAAAAACTAATAAATTTCGCGATAATTTGCTATCCGTCATCGTCGAATGTTTCTATCGTGGACCGATACTTTAATTTCTTTTTTCTTTGTCTTGATACAAAGAAACAAAAATCAAGGGCTTACAAAAAACGCTTGCGTATCGAGCAATGCGAGATATCTATTGCTATAATTAATTAGTTCTCTCAGTCACTATGCTCCTTCGAGATGACAGTAATGATTGTCACTTTTTTTAACGCTTCCGGAATTGATTTTGGCAATTTTTTGAATGCCCATTTAAAATCTAAAAAACTGTCCTCGTCTTTTTCCCGTTTTGGATCGCTCCGACACTTTGCTCATCGCAATGACATGTGAGAGTGATTGCTTAACAACTGATGCCCTGCAGATTCCCGAAAGGTTATGCATTAATATTAAATGCTTAAAATGGAGTGAACAAGGGATACTCTTACCTGGGATGAAAAGTGGTAATAGGAACTAATCAGTGAGTCTTACCAACGGTTTCTTTATTTCTTAAAACGACATCGTAAAAATCCAATAACTTATGTTCCAGATTGTCCACATGATTAATGACACCCTGAATCTGGTTATCCAGCTCTTCGGCTTCAATGTCGATGTCCTCACACCTCTTCCATTCAATGATATGGTTCTTGATGTGTTCAAAGGATTCGTGCATCAGCTTCATATCCTCTGAAATCCTTGATACGCTTATGGCAATTTCCTTTTTTTCCTTCTCCCTCTTTACGTAGCCGAGCCAGATGAGTGCCACAACAAAGGCAATTATTAATATTCCCTGTGGAATTGATGTTTCGAGGGTTGGGTAAATGCCAAGCATATCGACCTGGGGTATAAAATTAATCGACTTAATCCCAACAGTACCCGCCTCTTGAAATGCTCTTATCCCCTTTCCTAACAGTATGAAACAAAGGAAGTAAAGAAAAAGGGTCGTGACGCTAAAAAAGTATTTGAGCGGTATCCTTACCGCAAGCTTAAAAATAGCAAATACAATGACTATGAGCAACAAAACGCCTACGATGAGTCCCCAAAGGATTGCGTCCTTGGAGTCTTCAGCCTGAAACCAGAGAGCCTGATAGAATAGAACTGTCTCGAATGCCTCCCTGTACACGGCAAAGAATGAGACGCTCGCGAGGGCAAAGAGGCTTTTTTTGGTGACTGCCTTCTGTACTTTTCCCTGTATGTATTCTTTCCACTTCTTGACTTCGATCTTGGTAATTAACCAATAGCTTACGTAAAATAGGACCGCAGCGGCAACAAGAGAAGTCGCACCCTCGATGATTTCCCGTTGAGCGCCACTGATTGTTATTATAGTCTTTGCCAGAACCCATGTGATAAGACCTGCTACAAGAGCAAGTATCCAACCCAAGTGTACATACTTGATGACGTGTTTAGTTCCAGCCGCGGAAAGAAAGGCTAGCACGGCGGCTATGATCAAGACTGCTTCAAGGCCTTCGCGCAGCATGATAGCCAAGGAGTTAGTGAAGGAAAGCAGCTTATCAACAGGTTTACCACTCTCAAGAATGAGGGAAGCCCTTGAAAGGTCGGATGTAATTTCTTGATACAGGTTCTCTACCCTTTCTGTAGATTTACCTTCTTTGATTGCTTCCCTGAATTCAGAAAACTTTGTTTCAATCTTGAGCGTCATATCCCTGTCTTTTAAGGCAAGGCCGGGTTCTACCATTTCAAATCCCTCGAAGTACGCATCCAAAGCCTCTTTGTAGGCTTCTTCCTTTTTTCCTTGTTTGTATAGTTCGAGAGAGTTTGCGAGGATTGTGCGTGCGTTTAGTAGTGAGTTGGTCTTTTGGTTCGAGTCTTCGACTATTCCAAGTCTCACATAGGGGATTGACTTTTCTTTGTCGACTTTAGTTTGGTTGCTTTTTTCTAAAATTCTTCCAATATCGTCATTTGTGAGCGTGGAGAGAATTTTGTAATCCTTTAGTTCACTTGGAAGCTTGTCGAATGGGGGTTTGCTACCGTTTGTACCGTTTTTTCCGTCTATGCCCAATGTCATAACGTAAAACGCTAAATTCCATTTTTCTCTGTCAGAAAGGTTTGGGAAACTGGGCATTTTCGTACCTTGTATGCCGAAACTCATGGTGTTGTAGATCTTGAATGGGGATAGTGTTGCTGTTGAAACCATGTCTGTGAAGTTCATAGGTGGTGGACTAAAGCCGGGTGCCAACGGACCGTCGCCGTAGCCAAGTATGCCATGGCACTGGGAGCAATTGTTGACGTACAACTCCCTCCCGGCATTTAGAGATGGATGATTCTCGGGATAAGGGACTATTCCGTAATCCGATATGAGTTTATCTTTGATTTCATTCGATAAACCTTCAACTTCGTCTACGGGAGACTTATTTACTATTTTGCGATTTAGCAGTTCCAGATCGGCCAGTGTTTTAGATTTATCAAGGCCTGAAACATTAAGCCCTTGTAAAAGATGAATTGCATCGTTAGAGAATCCAACCATCTCTTTATACTCATTGTCATTTACTATTTTCCCATCATGCACAGCATTGCTGTAGTCGCCTCCTATGTAATCTACTAGCGACAGGATTCTTTCAGCTTCGTCAGCCGCAATTGACACACCGGCTGCCAGGAAGAACAATATGCTGGTGATGAGGAGGAGATTAAATACCCTGGAGATTGGAAATGTGTCGGATACACGCTTCCGAAATTTTATAAGAATGCCTTTGTTATCCTGCAACATTAAACAGATTCAATTAAAGATCCCGTTCGAGAACAAATTGAAAATAATAATCAATTTTAATTTGCCTTGAGGTTAACATACCTTAGAAACCTGTCAAGGAATAATTAATTTATCGCCAATTATGCCGGTGATGTAATATACTTGTCTAATTAAATTGAGGCTGTAAAATTTTTCTACCAGTATGATGCCCTCATCATATGTTCGCATAGAAGAAGTAAAGCCGCATGACCTTGATGAAATAATTGCGATCGAGCAAGTTAGCTTTCCGACACCTTGGCCGAGACAGGTGTTTGATATGGAACTGAAGTCTTCGAGGTCATATAAGCGCGTATCGAAAATAAATGGAGCAGTTGTTGGATATATCATTGCATGGAAGATCTATGACGAAGTGCATATTCTAAACTTAGCCGTTCACCCAGAACATAGGAGGAAGGGAATAGGGCGGGGACTACTGATTGACTGTTTGCGATATTTTTCGAATAAAGGGATAAAGTCTGCGATTTTGGAAGTCAGGGTTAGAAACAAAAATGCGATAAGACTCTACGAGACAACCGGTTTTAGATCTATTGGTTTAAGGCGTAAATACTATAGCGATACAGGCGAAGACGCACTCGTGATGAAGCTTGATATGGAATACATTGAAAAGCCGGTTGAATCTGACAGGACCAATGTTTAAACCTACAGCGAGTTACATTCTAACTTTTGCAGGCGAGCCGCTTTGTCCGTACCTGCCGTAAATGTTTTGGAGAGCAGATGTCATCTCTCCGATCGTAGCATAGCCCCGCACCGCCTCTAGTATGTAAGGCATAAGGTTTTCATTTGCTCTCGCTTTTTCTTCAAGATTTTTGAGGTCGGAATTTACCCTGCCGTTGTCTCTTTTTTCCCTTAGAGTTTTTAATTTTTGTCTCTTTATTTCTTCAATCTTTGGGTTAATTTTGAGAAGTTCGACCGATTCGTCGTCGTCGCTCGTAAATTCATTCATGCCCACTATTATTCTCTCCCCTTTTTCGACATCCAGTTGATACCTGTACGAAGCCTCCTCTATCTCACGGTTTACATATCCATCTTCAATACATTTAATCATCCCGCCCCTTTTATCGATCTGACCGAGATAATTAATCACTTCCTTTTCTATTTTATCCGTAAGACATTCAATTACATAAGAACCTCCAAGTGGATCTATGGTATCGGCAACGCCACTCTCATGTGCGATTAACTGCTGGGTTCTAAGAGCTATAGTGGCGGCTTCTTCTGACGGGAGGGCAAGAGCCTCGTCAAAGGAATTCGTATGGAGTGATTGAGTACCACCTAGGACTGCTGCTAATGCCTGGATGGTTACTCTCATGATATTGTTTCGGGGCTGTTGTGCCGTGAGTGTTACGCCGGAGGTTTGCGAGTGTACTCTAAACAGACATGCCCTATCGGTCTTTGCGTCAAATCTTTCCCTCATAATCCTGGCCCATAACCTCCTAGCCGCACGGTATTTTGCGACCTCTTCAAGAAAGTTGTTATGAACCGCAAAGAAAAATGAAACACGCTCTGCTATCTTTTGTATGTCTATTCCCCGCTTCCTTGCGTTCTCCAGATATTCTATCGCATCCGCAAGCATAAATGCCAATTCTTGGACCGCTGTTGATCCGGCTTCTCTAATATGGTAACCGCTCACACTTATGGGATTCCATTTGGGGATAGCGTCTCGGCAGTACTCCATGATGTCTATGGTTAGTTTCACAGAGGGTCCGGGCGGGAAAATATAAGTTCCCCTTGCGATGAATTCCTTGAGCAGATCATTTTGAACTGTACCCTGGATCCGGTCTGAACTCACACCTTGTTTTTCCGCTGCGACCATATACATTGCAAGTAGCATAGACGCAGTAGCATTAATTGTCATCGATGTGCTTGCTTCTCCGAGTGGAATCCCGTCAAAAAGGATTTCCATATCCTCTAGAGAGTCTATTGCCACACCAACCCTTCCGACTTCCCCCTTGCTGATTGGATGATCAGAATCGTAGCCCATCTGCGTGGGAAGATCGAACGCGACACTTAAACCGGTTTGTCCCTGCTCAAGAAGGTACTTAAATCGTTTGTTTGTCTCTTCTGCTGTTCCAAAACCGGCATACTGTCGCATAGTCCACAACCTTCCACGATACATGGTTGGTTGAACACCGCGGGTAAATGGATATTCGCCGGGGTATCCAATTTTTTCGTCATAATCTATGTCTCTTGTATCTTCCGGGGTGTATAGCCTATCCAAAGTAATACCCGATTGGGTGGTAAAAACCTTTTTTCTTTCCTTCAACTCCTTTTTAACTCTCTCTGCCCAATCCTTCTTTTTACCCGCCATACTTTTTATTCCTCAATTTTCGAAATAGATGATATACCTTAGATAACTATTTTCTCCTTTCCACTATGTAGTCTGCGAGAAGATCGAGAGATTTTCTATAGTCATTATCAGGTAGACCCAATATTGCTTTTTTTGCTTTATGAGCGAAGGTTTTAGCAGCATTTTTTGTTTGTCGCGCACCATTGTACTTATTCACGAGGTCAAGGATAATCGGTAAATCCTCATTACTTAAATGATCGTTTCGTAAAAGATTCACTACTTTCGATTTTTCTCCATGAGTCGCGTCTCTGAGCGCATAGGCAAGTGGAAGCGTCATCTTCTTTTCGTATAAGTCATGCCCCACCTCCTTTCCAATTTCCCTTTCGTCGGCAGAGTAGTCGAGAGCATCATCGACAAGCTGAAAAGCGATGCCCAAATTAAAGCAGAGTTCACCCATTGTATCCTTTACTTGTTGTGTTGCGCCTGCCAGGATCGCACCCGCTTTTCCGCAGCTTTCTATCAACGATGCGGTCTTGTTTTCTATTATTCCAAAGCATACTTCCTCGGAGACGTCGATCATATTTAATCCACTCATTACCTCAAGTACCTGTCCTTCTGCAAGCTTTGCTGCAGCATTCGTGACAACCTTTATTAGTTCTAAATTACCACACGACTGTATTAACCCGAGTGCTCTTGCAAGCATAAAATCGCCGACGAGCACAGTGGCTTTGTTTCCCCATAATCTATTTGACGATACCCTGCCCCTCCGTAGATTGGCATCGTCAACTACGTCGTCGTGCAGAAGCGATGCGGTGTGGATGAGTTCTAGTGCAGCCGCCGAGGTGATCCTGTTCCTACCGTTCTCAAGACCGCATGCACCACTCGATAGGATTAGAACAGAAGGCCGGATGCGTTTTCCGCCGCTGCCGAGGAGATATTTTGATATCTGATAAACGAGTGGGACCGGCGATTTTATATTATAGTCGATCTCCTTTTCAACTTCTTCTAAGTCAGCTGAAATTACCCCGACAATATTGGAAAAATCCATCCCGCTTTAAATTATCTGAACATGTTGGAGAAGTCAAAGCAGTTGATACAAGAGATCATATCGATTTGATTAGGCCTTCTGTTAATGTATGATTTTGGAAGCAGGATGTAAGATTGTTCGAAAGGGATAAAATGACCTCAGCAGTCTCAAATATTATTAACCTCAGATAATTGATGAACTGGCTAGACATAGCAATTTTGACAATTATAGCCCTTTTTGCGCTTTTAGGTATCAAACGGGGATTTATCAAAGGTACACTGTCATTTCTGGCGATTGTTGTCGGGATAATACTAGGCATGATGTTTTACGAGTTCGCCGGGATCTTATTGGTAAAAAAGGGGTTAATTGAGAATGAATCCATTGCCAGCATAGCCGGATTTTTTATCGTTACCTTGGCGATCTATTTAGTGATTCAACTGATTGCCTGGTTGCTGACAAAACTGGTAGACACCCTTCATTTAAGCTTAATAGATAGAATGGCGGGGGGATTTTTGGGCTTGATGATAGGTGTAATTGCAATTTTTTTCTTGATTTCCTGCCTGGAATTTTTTTACTCGGAGGATGATCCGCCGCTCAAGGACTCGGTCGTAGTTCCTTATATTAATGTAAGTTTCGAGATTATAAGGAGCACAATTCCTGACGATTTTAAAAATCATTTGCAGAACACAAGGAAGGTTATACAGAAAGAGGGCATGAAAGCCATATTAAGGGTCACAAATACTGAAAATATTAAAGACGCTTTCAAAGAGGATAAAGACAAGCCAAATCAAATCGATAAGAAGTAAATTGTAGACGAGAAGACGGTTCCGGATTGAAATGATAGGTGTCTTATGAAGCTTTATGGGTTTACCATATAAAAGTATGCTTCCTCACCCTAGATATTTTAGGTACTATTAGGTTTATGATTGGAATTGAGACATTAGATGAGTTTGTCATCAGGAGACAAACTGATTTCCCCTACGCCCAGGGTGAGTTATCCAGGCTGCTAAGGGACATTGGACTAGGCGCGAAGGTTGTCAACAGGGAAGTGAATAAGGCAGGATTGGTTGATATATTAGGCAGTGCAGGAGCTACGAATATACAGGGAGAGGAAGTTAAAAAACTCGATGTATTTGCAAACAGAAGGTTTATCGCTGCCTTAAGATTGGGAGGACAGTGTTGCGGCGTTGCATCTGAGGAGAATAAGGAATTCATCACATTTGATGATGAAATATCGAGGAATGCAAAGTATGTTGTTGCTCTTGATCCATTAGATGGCTCTTCAAACATAGATGTGAATGTTTCTGTCGGCACCATTTTTTCAATCTATAGAAGTATTTCTCGTTTGGGGACTTGCGCGATAGATGATTTTCTACAAAAAGGGTCGGAACAGGCTGCGGCGGGCTATATCATTTACGGCTCGTCTACTATGCTTGTTTACACAACGGGCAAGGGTGTAAACGGATTCACCTTAGACCCTTCGATCGGTGAATTCTGTCTTTCTCATCCCGATATGAAAATACCATCAACGGCGAAGACATATTCGATTAACCAGGGGTATTATTCCAGTTTTTCAGCGGGGGTAAAACAGTATATCGACTATTGCGTTGAATATGATAAACCTACAGGACGCCCCTACTCATTAAGATATATCGGTTCGATGGTGGCAGACATACACAGGAATTTAATAACTGGAGGGATTTTTATTTATCCTGCCACAAAGGATTCTCCCAATGGGAAATTAAGGCTCCTTTACGAATGCAATCCGATGTCTTACATCGTGGAACAGGCGGGAGGGATGGCATCGGATGGATTCAATCGAATCCTGGATAAAGGGGTTAAAGAGTTGCATCAGAGAACTCCAATTTTTATTGGTTCAAGTGAAATGGTTTTAAAAGCGGAAGAATTTATGGGGGCTTATCCTTCCGAAAGCGGGAAAAAAAGAAAGGCAGTTTCTTGATCGGTTCTCTTTGACCGTTAATTGTCCATTCGGAACAAGGGGCGGTAATTTACTTTGCCTTCCATACTCTTTACGTATTTCCAAGCTTTTGGAGTTTTGAAAAGAGGGTTTAATCTCTAATTTGATAATAATTAGAGCCTCTAAGCTACCGTAATTTCTTTGTTCAGATACACATTCTGTACTGCGTTCAGCAGCTCTATTCCCTCATTCATCGGTTTCTGAAAGGATTTCCTCCCGGTTATCAATCCCATTCCACCAGCCCTTTTATTAATTACTGCCGTATGCACGACTTCATAAAGATCATTTTTCCCGGATGCCCCTCCAGAGTTAATCAGGCCCGAACGACCCATGTAACAATTAATTACCTGATAGCGATTCAAGTCAATTGGATGGTCAGAGGTAAGTTTTGTGTATACCCTTTCATCAGTTTTGCCGAAATTTAATGCAGTAAAACCACCATTATTCTCGGCTAATTTTTGTTTAACTATGTCTGCCTGAATCGTAGCACTCAAGTGATTTGCCTGTCCTGTTAAGTCAGCCGAAAGGTGATAATCAGTGTTTTTCGTTTTAAAGGCGGGGTTTCTTAGATAAGCCCAGAGAATGGTTACCAAACCGAGCGAATGCGCGTAGCTAAACGCCTCGGTGATTTCCTGAATTTGGCGATGACTTTCGGGAGAGCCATAATATATTGTCGCTCCTACGGAGATAGCGCCCATCTGAAACGCTTGATCGACATTGGCGAAGAGTATTTGATCATAAGTATTCGGGTATGAAAGGAATTCGTTGTGATTGATTTTGACAATGAACGGTATCTTATGCGCATACCTTCTGGAAACTGATCCAAGTACACCTAATGTGGAAGCAACTGCGCTACATCCCCCTTCGATCGCGAGTTTAACTATGTTTTCGGGATCAAAGTATATTGGGTTCGGCGCAAAAGAAGCACCTGCTGAATGCTCAATCCCCTGATCTACAGGTAAGATAGACAGATATCCGGTTCCTGCTAACCGACCGCTGTTGAAAAGCAACTGCATATTTCTCAATACTGCGTTTGGCCTGTCGGAGGGGATCAGGATTTCATCTATAAAAGATGGTCCCGGAAGATGTAACTGGCTTTTTGGAATAGTCCTGCACTTATGGTCTAAGAGATAACTGGCGTCATTACCTAAAATTCCGACAATGCTACCTATGTCGTCCTTAACTGTTGTAGTTTCCTTTAATTTTGCTTTAGCCATTTTTCCCCCATCGATGGTATTTTTATATAGTAATATAGTACATTACACGAAAAAAAATTCCATATTTGAGTTGGTCAAAGATATTGCTATGTATGAAAAAAAACGTCGGGAAAATTAATTCAGGTTATTGACATAAGAATCTTAAGATATCATATCGGTTTGATTATGAACACTAGAGTTCGCATCAATTTGTAACGGAATAGAGTATTTCCTTGTAGTCATGCTTATCATTTAAAATTGAAATCCCCGGAAGCTGCTGGCCCCCTAAGAACTCTAGCAATGCGCCTCCACCGGTTGAGATGTGCGTAATTTCTGAATCAAGAACCTCGGCCTTTCTTATTGCGGCTACCGTTTCACCGCCTCCCACCACAGTTGTTGCTCCGCGCCATGTGGCAAGAGCCACAGCTCGGGCCATGTGGCTCGTTCCTGCCGAAAAATCGTCCACTTCAAAAACTCCCATGGGACCATTCCAGAAAATTACACCCTTTCCCTTAATGAAGGATGCATATTTCCCCACAGTTTTTGGCCCTATGTCAAAACCATGGAGTTCTCGGGGTATTTCTTCATCAACCACCATGCAGGTTTTTCTTTTTTCAAAACTCTCTGCGACGACGTGGTCAGTGGGTAGCAGTATCTTGTCTCCGTAAACTTTTAAGGCTGTCTTTGCCCAGTCTAACATGTCGTCTTCGGTGATTGAACGTCCAACATCTATGCCCTTGGCCTTGAGAAACGTGTAGGCTACTCCTCCACCAATCAATACCCTATCCGACTTTTCGAGGAGATTCTTAACGGCATTGATCTTATCCTTGATTTTTGCTCCACCAACTATAACAACGAATGGGTGGTCGGTAGCCTCTCGGATTTTCGTCAGGAACCTCAATTCCTTATCTACCAGGAAACCTGCCAGCCTTAGATCAAAGAAAGAAGCCATTCCAAAGGTTGAGGCGTGCTTTCGATGGGAGGTGCCAAACGCGTCATTTACATATATGTCTGCCAGGGATGCCAGTTCCTTGGCAAATTTCTTATCATTTTCATCCTCTTCCTTATGGAATCTAAGATTCTCTAGTAGCAAAACGTTCCCTTTCTTGAGCTTACCTACTGTAGCTTTGACATCTTTACCAATGACCTTTCCCATAAATTTCACCGGCTTTCCCAATAGTTCAGATAGCCTCACCGAAACAGGCTTTAATGAAAGGCTCGATATTTCCATGCCCCTCGGTCTACCAAGGTGAGAGCCAAGAATTACTTTTGCTCCTCTTTCAATTAAGAAATCAATCGTGGGTATGGCTCTTCTAATTCTGTAATCCTCACTGATAGTGCCATCCTTTACAGGGACATTAAAATCCACCCTCACGAATATACACTTGTTATCGAAGCTAGATGCTGACAGATCAGAGATTACAAGCTTATCCACTATTTGCTGTCTCCGATGAACTGGATTAAGTCAACGACCCTCGACGAGTATCCATATTCGTTGTCGTACCAACCCATGACTTTAACAAGGTTAGTATCTACGACACTGGTGAGCGGTGAATCGAAGATCGCAGAGTGAGGATCGCCAATGAAGTCGGCTGAGACTAATTCTTCGTCAACATACCTTAAGTATCCCTTAAGTTCCTCGGTGGATGCTTTCTTAAATTTTTCATTGACTTCCTCAACCGAAGTGGTTTTTTCCACCTCACAACTAAAATCGACCATTGAAACGTCGGCGGTTGGCACCCTCATTGCAACCGCACTGAGCTTTCCCTTTAGTTCGGGGAATATCAACTCAATAGCCTTCGCGGCGCCGGTACTCGTTGGTATTATTGATAACGCAGCTGCGCGCGCCCTTCTCAGGTCCTTATGTGGGGCATCCAAGATTCTCTGGTCATTTGTGTATGAATGTATTGTTGACATCTCACCCCTCTTTATACGGAAACTCTCATGGAGAACTTTTACGAGCAGTCCGAAGCAATTCGTGGTGCATGATGCGTTCGATATTATGTTATGTCTTGAATGGTCATATAGATGGTGATTCGCGCCCATGACCGTTGTAAAATCGACTTCACCGCTTGCGGGAGCGGTTATTATTACCTTCTCGACCGAACCGCCAAGATGGGCCGAGGCGGCTTGCTTTGTCCTAAAAATTCCGCTAGCCTCCGCAACTAATTCGGTGCCAACATCCTCCCAAGGGATGTTTGCGGGGTCCCTTTCTGTAAAGACTCTTATGCTCCTGCCGTCAACTATTATATGATTGTTTTCGGTGTTGACCTCTCCTTTGTACGGGCCAAAGATAGAGTCATATTTAAATAGGTGGGATAGGACATTGCCATCAGTTATATCATTAATGCCAACAAATTCTATATCCTTCCTTTCAAGGCCTATTCTTAGAATGTGTCTACCGATTCTTCCAAAACCATTTATGCCTACCTTAATCGACATTGCGATATCCTCCGATAACCAATCGATAATTACTGAAATACCCTGGAATACAAGGTACCTTTTGATGACATTTGAGTCAAGATTTTTAGTGGATGTTCGGGTCTGTGGCGTTCGTTCGGCTTTTGGAGAACTAATCAAACTTGTAATTGTAATAATTTCCAGATATTTTCACTTCGCATGGAAAAGAAAAAGGTTGCCGTGCTCGGAGCGAGTGGGTATACGGGTAGCGATCTATTACGATTTCTACTAATTCACCCGAATATTGAGATTACATACTTGACGGCGGATAAACACTCGGGTCGGAGGATTTCGGATGTCTTTCCACATTTGACCGGGTTAATTGATCTAGAGCTCCAGCCTCTCGACCTCGACCTAATGCCAAAAGACCTGGATTTTGTTTTTTGCGCACTGCCGCATGGTAAGTCTGCGTCGATCGTTAAGGAGCTGTTCAGCAGAGGGCTCAGTATTGTGGATCTAGGGGCGGACTTCAGGCTCAGTCACGAGAATTATAGAAAATGGTATGGCGATCATCCTTGTCCTGAGCTTCTACCCGAAGCTGTCTATGGAATCTCTGAGTTGAATAAGGCTGAAATTGCCAGGGCAAAACTTGTCGCCAACCCGGGATGTTATCCTGAGTCCGCAATCCTGGGTCTAGCACCCGTACTCAAAAACAGATTAATAGAAGATGACTCCATAATCATAGATTCCAAATCGGGGGTTTCTGGTGCTGGCAGGTCTCCCGATTTGGCATATCACTTTTGCGAGGTAAATGAGGGTGTCCGAGCATATAAGATCGGAGATCATCGTCACAAACCAGAAATAGACGAAGTCTTATCGAGATATTCAGGACTTGATATTGAAGTTACATTTACACCTCACTTAATTCCAATGGATAGGGGAATACTATCGACTATCTATGTAAGGCTCAAGGACGAGATAACTACAAAGGAGCTTTTAGACCTTTATGGTAATTTCTATGATGGTGAAAGATTTATAAGGGTCAGAGACGAAAACAATTATCCAGCGACTGGCGAGGTGAGGGGATCCAACTTCTGTGATATTGGGGCTAAATCAAATCCGGAGAACAAGACGGCTATCATTGTCTCTGTTATAGATAACCTGGTTAAAGGCGCATCCGGTCAGGCCGTTCAAAATATGAACATCATGATGGAATTTGAGGAATCCCTAGGGCTCGATTTACCGCCGGTTTTTCCTTAGGATTAGGAAGTTAGTGCACGTTGTCGGGCTTGTAAAAGTAATAAATTCCCCGGAAATTTGCTCTTCCGTCATTCTCGAATCTTACCCGCCGGCGACATGCGGGGACGAGCTAAATGGGCGATCCATTGTTCAATTTTTTATTTTCTTTGTCTTGATTCAAAGAAACAATCCTTCGACATCGCTCAGGACAAGGGCTGTCAAAAAACGCTTGCGTATCGAGCGAATGCGAGATATCTATTGCTATAATTAATTAGTTCTCTCAGTCACTTTGTTCCTTCGAGATGACAGTAATGATTGTCACTTTTTTTAACGCTTCCGGAATTGATTTTGGAAATTTTTTGAATGCCCATTTAAAATCTAAGATGCTGTCCCCGAATTATGTAACATCCACAGGGCTGGCCAAAGCTGTGGGGTGAATCTTTTGGGCGCATTTTATTGCCTATTGGCAGCGATGCAGTACACCTCGCGGTGAAATAATGGTAATATTTCGCTTGGCGGGTCTTTTGGTTATGTGGTTCTTCATTCGTTTCAGACCCTGAGCTCTGATTTACTTCTAAGCACTTATCTTTTTAACCGCCTCACTCTTTTTAACTTGTCTTATCCTGTCCACAATTCCGGGCAGAATCTCAAGAACCCTGTCGACGTCTTTCTCCTCATTAAACCTTCCAAAGCTGAATCTAATCGACGAAGACGCCTGTTGGTTGGATAAACCCATAGCAAGGAGAACATGAGATGGGTCAACATTTCCCTCAGAGCATGCAGACCCTGTCGATACGGCTATTCCTTCCAAGTCAAGGCTCATTACCAGCGACTCACCCTCCACATCTTCAAAGCTTAGGTTTAGGGTGTTGGGAAGCCTTATCTCGGGATGACCATTCAGCTTTAGACGATCAATCTCATCCGTAATTCCTTTATGAAGTCTATCTCTCATCGCCTTAATTCTGACTTCTGACTCCTGACCCTTCAGTTCTTCTTTAACAATCTCACATGCCTTTCCGAACCCAACAATAGCGGGTACATTCTCAGTACCAGAGCGCCTTCCTCTCTCCTGTCCTCCGCCGTGAATAAATGGATCTGTTCTTAGCCCGTTTCTTATGCATAATGCGCCAACACCTTTGGGTCCGTACATTTTATGGGATGATATCGAAAGCATATCGACAGAAATATCATTCAAGTTAATATCCATCTTCCCAAACGCCTGTATCGCATCGGTGTGAAAGACAACCCCCTTTTCCTTCACCAGCGCTGCAATTTCATCTATTGGCATTACCACACCGGTTTCGTTGTTGGCGAACATTACTGAGACAAGAATAGTTTCGTCTGTTATCGATTCTCGAAGCTCATCCAGATCAATGAGGCCATGTTCGTTTACACCAAGAAGGGTCACTTTGAAACCGTGATTGGCCAGGAACCTATAGGTTTCAAGAATTGATGCATGTTCAATCTTGGTAGTGATTAAGTGGCTCCCCTTTTCTTTTAGGGCATGCGCCGCTCCAATTATTGCAGCATTGTTACTCTCGCTTCCACCCGATGTAAAGACAATCTCCTTAGGCTTTGCAGAAATAAGATCTGAAACCCGTTCCCTGGACTCATCAAGCGCTGCCTTTGCCCTGCTTCCATATGAGTGGATGCTGGAAGGATTGCCATAATGTTCTCTCATGTAAGGAATCATCGATTCCAAGGCACGGGGATCCATCGGCGTTGTTGCATTATAGTCAAGGTAAGTCAGGCTCATCTTCACTTTGTTTTGACAACCTTTAAGACTCTGTTTTCTTCTTTGGTTTCTTTAAGTTCGGTTTCTAAAGTTTTAATTCTTTTTTCAAGTTTGTTTACTTGTTCTACCAGCGACTGCAACATGAGTGCTTCCGGGTCTGGCAATTTATTGTGCTCAAGGCCTGAATAAACGGGAAATTCTTCCTTTGTAACTATTTTCCCAGGGATTCCGACGACCGTAGTATTGGGCGGTACGTCTTTGATTACGACGGAGTTTGCCCCGATTTTACTGTTATCCCCAATCTTGAGTGGGCCTAAAATTTTTGCTCCTGCGCCGATGGTAACATTATTTTCGATTGTTGGATGACGTTTTCCCCTAGTGAAGCTGGTGCCGCCAAGAGTAACTCCATGATATATGGTCACGTTGTTTCCGATCTCAGACGTCTCTCCTATCACAACGCCCATCCCATGGTCGATAAAGAAGCTATTTCCGATTTTAGCGCCGGGATGGATCTCAATACCCGTGGTAAATCTAGAAAGATGCGATAAGCATCTGCCAATCAGTTTCATTCTTTTTTGCCAGAGCCAATGTGCCAAGCGATGAAAAAATATTGCTTGAAATCCGGAGTATGTGAATATAACTTCCAGGTTAGTTCTTGCAGCTGGATCCCTTTCAAATACCGCATTAAAGTCCGATTTGATTTCTCTAAGAATCCCCATATCGTATCCTTTGAATAAAAATAAGAAACAAAGGAATGCAAGTCAAGGCGGCAAGGGAAGACTAAATGATATCCGGTCTATTCGTAACTATTCCATTTATTCCTATATCTTTCATCCATAGAGCCCTTTTTTCGCTGTCTACGACCCATGTAAATAAAAACAGACCGCTTCTCTGTACTTTTTTCACTAGGCCTTTACTGATGAAGAAGTGAAATGGTGCGATGGCATCGGCAAGAGATTCCCTGCCGGAATTTATTGAAGTACAGGAAAAAACCGTAATTAGGCAGGTTCTTATGGCTCCTTCTAGAGTTTTCACGTTTTTGAGGAACTCCCGGTTCTTAGATATGATGAATACGTCATCTAACAATTTATATTCTTTTATCAGGCCTATTGCCTTTTCCTCTGTTCCTTGCTCCTTTATTTCAATCGCGAATTTCGTTTTTTCTACGCCAACTTCGATTACTTCTTCTAAGGTTGGTATTTTTTCACCTTTTCCGGCATCGAGCTTCTTTAGTTCCTCGAGTGTCATATCTTTAACATAACCACGTCCGTTTGTAGTCCTATCAACAGTTCTATCGTGAATAACCACAAGATGTCCGTCTTTAGACAATCTAACATCGAGTTCTATCATATCGGCTTTCATATCAAACGCCAGTTTAAATGATCGAAGAGTGTTTTCGGGTTCATACGCACTCGCACCGCGATGGGCTATCTTGAAGAATTTATGTTGGAGTAAATAATTCATATGTTATCGGCAAAGAGTGTTCGGCATCGTTGCCGTTGGATAAATAATTAGTAGAATGATACCACTATGAAAGGTTCGATTAAAACCTATCTCCTTGCTCTTAGGACGCATCAATGGGTAAAGAATCTATTGGTTCTTGCTCCTCCCTTTTTTGGTGACGTGTTATTTTCACGTCTTGACTTTTTTTTTATGATGGTGCAAGCATTCATGGCCTTTTCTCTCGTTTCTTCAACCGTCTACATAATAAACGATATTTTCGATAAACAGGAGGACATTGCCCACCCTACTAAGAAATTTCGTCCGATTGCTTCGGATACCCTAGGTAAGAGATCTGCGATAATTTTGGCCTGTTTGACATTTGTCATATCGATCGTGCTCTCACTAAGTTTCGGTAAGCCGTTTATCTTTTTTCTCATACTCTATCTTCTCCTTAACATGGCTTACTCGCTATTTCTTCAGTACATCGCGTTCGTTGACGTCGTTAGCATTGCTATCGGTTTCTTGCTGAGGGTTGAAGCCGGAGGAGCTGCTTCTTCGGTTAATGTCTCATCGTGGCTCATAATCATGACCGTAATACTCTCTCTGCTCCTCGCATTTGGAAAGAGGCGTTTTGAGCTTGGGTCGCAACAAGAAGAAAATAAGTTAAGGGGGGTTCTAGGCAGATACAAGGTGGTGCATCTTGATCGGCTTTTGGTATTCCTCGGAATAGCTGCGATCGTTTCCTATTCTCTCTACTCGTTTAGCAGGGGGAGTTGGGACTTTTTGATCACAATTCCGTTCGTATGCTTTGGAGTCATCCGTTACGTGTATTTAGTAAAAACCTTGAAAATGGGTGATCCCACAGAGTCCTTTTTCAATGACAAATGGCTACTCGTTTGTGTTTTAATTTGGTTTTTGATTACTCTTATCATCATCTATATTTAGGATTTCCATGGCCTCTTTGGATAAAGCTTCGCTCAGACCGCCTTGTAATGCCTTTTTAGCGTGCCGTTTTGCTTTGTCATTGTAACCGAGGTTGAAGTAAACTTTCGCAAATAGTAGATCTGCCTTCGGATAATACCGATATATCTCAAAGGTCTTTTCTAGGTATCTTGCCGCTATTCTATATTCTGACTCTGAGTTTGTTAATTCACCCTTTATATAGTGTAAAAGACCCATGTGATAATATGGTCTTCCGTAAGTAGGATCATACTTTAGAGCTTTCCTAAACCACCTCTCGGCATTTGCATAATCTTCTTTATCGAGATATAAGACTCCCAGATTCGTTGCAGTGATTGCTCTACCTCTATTTGAGTCTCTGACACTTGGATCAAGGGCGATTTCATATTGCTTTATAGCGTCATCAGTCCTACCGGCTTTTTCCAGTGCATATCCATAATTCGAATGGGGTAGTGCATGATAGTATGATTTGGATGCGGTGTCTTTCCAGAGTGACAAATTGTCTTTCCACACCTCCTGTCTTTGAAGAGTAAAAAATAGATAGATTGAAATTAATATTACGATCAGGGCAAAAGCGATATTCTCTTTGCCAATTCTTTTCGCTACTTCAAATAGTAGATAACCGATAATCATGCAGTAACCGGCTGATGGAATATACAGGTATCTCTCTGCCAGGGGTGCGGAGGCTAAACTTGTGACTGAAACGATGGCCGATGGCGCAAGCGTCGCAAATATCCAGATTATACAGAAGGCAATTAAACCCTTCCCCTGTTTTATGGATATCACGGCGACGATGAATAAAAGTAAAATCGTCGTTATTGAGAATATGAAGTAGTAGAATTCATGTGGCACCGAAATAATAAAAGCATTGAAATCGAATGGGAAAACAAGTTTGCTAAAATAGAAGAAGAGAGAGCTTGAAAGGACCTTAAAAGTTTTAATTATGTTGAAAAAATAATATTTACCTTCGGTTATCTGACGGATATTTTCATTCGTAAATTCTATAGGATTAATGAATGCTCTTCCCCGCAAGTATAAGTAAAGTAGGGCAAGCGAGATGTAAACTGTGTATCGTAATATGTTGAATCGATTTCTTATCCGTCGGGTTAAGAGATCGAACGAAATCACCACGACAGGAAACGATAAAGCAACTTCTTTCGAAAGTAGAGAAAGGGAAAAGCTGAGTGCCGTCAGTATCAGAAGCCAAATGGTATGAAAGGATTCGATATGAAGGATTAATGCAAGTATGAAAAAAATACCGCAGAGAATATCAGTCCTTCCCGCTATCCAGGACACCGATTCTACATGCATCGGATAGACCGCGAAGAGTAGGGCGGTGAAAAAGGATATGGATTCTTTTCCTTCGACTGAAAATCTCCCAAAAATGAGAAGCAGTAAAAAATAAAGAAGCATTGTGGAGATAGAATTGAGCAGGAGATTACTAAGGTGAAAACCGAAAGGATTTATTCCCCAAAACTCATGGTCTGTGACCGTTGATACAAATATTATGGGTCTATAGTAGCGCTGGGTTTTGTCCTGTTTTGCCTCAGGGAATAATATGGCTTTAATACGTGATGCCTTAAAACTATGATAGCTCTTTTGAATAACCTCAATGTCATCCCATACAAAATCGTTTCTGAGTGAGGGCGAGTATAAGAAAAAGGAAATTAGAAACAATAGTAAAGCGGCAGTCGCTTTATTCTTGATCGGGTTCATCTAAAAGATTATATCATTTCGGTAAATCCGGCATAGCGGGGATCATTTCCGTTAACTTGATCATTCCTTTCAGGGTTTCTCTATACATGTTGTTGCTGAAAAAGCAAGATAATCCGCGGAAAGAGTCCTTAATAGTATTTTGTTCAATTATCTTACCTCTCTTTTTAACTTCTTTGTCTTGATACAAAGAAGCAAAAATCAAGGCTCCCCAAAAATTCGCTAAAAATCATGAACTCCGACTAAAAAATTTAATCCGGCCACAACCCGCAAATTTTTCTTAACGTCTCCGTTCATTATTTTCTTAACGCAATTTTTGGAACGCCGATTACGGTAGATGACGCATCAATCTCGCGTCTCATTGCCAAAGCAGGGAGTTATTGCGACTCAGGATCTTATTTCAATCTTGAAGAAATCCGAAAAAATCTCAGACATTCCTAAAAGCAGTTATTGTGGATTCTAGATTTGCCCCTGACTGATGTTTGTTTAGCGGGACATGTCCCGAGCAATCCCTATCTTTCTTAAATTGTTTTCTATTTGCATCTTTCAGCGCTGAATCTGGTAACGTTGAATACAACTTTCGGTGGAGGATAGTCGTGGAGTTGGTGCAGCGACAAATTCCCACTTGGGGCCTGAGGGAACTGTTTTTTTATGAGTCCTTATCAACCGCAAGCTGTATCAATCTGAAGCACTTATCCGCAGCTATCTTATTTTCTAATCCCATTACTTTATTCCGTAAAAATGTGAAATCTATACATGGCTCAAGTCGGATTGCATACTAACGTAACCGGGGCAGAGGATATTAATCGATACAGGAATTTTATATTAAAGCACAAGTTGACTCAAATATATGAATGATAACCAGAGGAGGTAAAATGCCATGAAAAAGGTATTTCTTATGTTATTTATATCATTTTGTCTTGGGTTTAGTGGGAGCGGTGTCGTGGGCGAGGTATAGCACATGCGCAGCCACCAGGCTGTTCTCTCGTAGCGCATCAATCTTGCAATCTGCCAAGATAACCTCGGTAGCGTGCGATGCTGATCTTGCAGCGTGTGAGGCGCAGCCGCCTGCTCCAGTGCCGCAGACTGGTCAGACTACTTCTGGACTCTGGTGGAAATGTTATAGATTGCGCCAACACTGGAGCACGATGGTGATATTCAGGCGGGAGTCCAGTGCCACCGGACCCGCGGTTTATGGATAACATGGATGGGACGATCACAGATAATCTGACAGGGCTTATTTGGCTAAAGAACGCGAACTGTTTCGGGCCTCGCACGTGGGCGCAAGCGTTAACAGATGCGAATACTCTAAATAGCGGAGAATGTGGCCTTATGGATGGTTCCGCTGAAGGGGATTGGTATTTGCCGAACCGGAATGAACTTGACGAGCCTGCTTGATCTTGGAAACTTTAATCCAGCGTTGCCGACTGGCCACCCATTCATGAACTTTCAGCCATCCTTCTACTGGTCGTCTACTACGGTCGCCAACGGCCCGGTCTTCGCGTGGGTCGTCGATTTCGTCATTGGCGTCGTGAGCTTCAGCATTAAGGCCACCCTCAGCGTCTTCGTACTTCCAGTTCGTGGTGGCTCGTGATTGGTTATTTGATCATTTGACAATTTGATAATTTGATCTTGGTGGGGTTGTGGGTGGGAGTTTCCCACCCGTTCATGCTGAGCCCTTCGGCTTTGCTCAGGCTTGTCGAAGCATGAGAAAATGTAGGGCTCGTTCCCCGAACGAGCTTTCGGACTGAAGCGGGCATCAGTCCCTACATTTTTACTCAATCCCCGATAAAATCGGGGAAGGGTCGGAGCATTGTAGGCACGAATTTATCAGTGCGACTCAATTTATGATCGATTGAAGGATAATCTCCGGAGAGGATCTAATGGCTCAAACAGAGCATTTACCAATTTACAAGAGTGCATATGATCTATGTCTCTACTTTGAGCAGGTAATTCGCAATTTCTCTCGCTACCACAAGTATTCGATAGGGGCAGATCTTAGAAACGGTGCAAGGGAGGTCTTAAAGCTCGTCGTGAGGGCAAATTCCCGCCGCGACAAGGAACAGACCCTTTTAGAATTGAGAGAAGTGCTGGAAGAGCTTAAGGTCTTGCTTCGGCTGTGCCACGATGTGAAGGCATTTCCGAACTTCAATTCTTTCGAGCACGCAATTAGTTTAGTGACTGAGATAGCGAAGCAGAATGAAGGTTGGTTGAAACGTCAGGGCCATGGCCAGGATCGGCAGGCAATGCCAACAGGGCTAGCCGGGTCGAGCGCGCCGTGATCACGAGGTCCCTCTCCCGCCTGAGGTCAGGCGAACGCCAAAGCTCCGTGGCGGAGCCTAGGCACAAGGGTATCTTTCTCCCTATGGACCGGAGTCAGTTACCCGGGTCTGTGCATAGTTTTACTGAAAGTGTGCAGGAACAAGCGGAGAGGGTATGTGCCGCATCCAACTACTGGTCGTCTACTACAAACGCCAACAACCCGAACAACGCATGGAACGTCAATTTCAACAATGGCAACGTGAACAACAACAATAAGACCAACAACAACTTCGTACTTCCAGTTCGTGGTGGCTCGTGATAGGACCTGACGTCTATTCCTTCAGCGCTTTGTGGCGGTGCTACCGCCAGTGCCGCCGCAACAAGCGCAATACAGCCAATGCCCTCACCTTCGAGATAAACGCCGAGGCAAACCTTCTCGCTTTAAGTAAAGAGCTACGGGATCACACTTACAAGCCGGGGCGTTCTATCTGCTTCATCACCGACGGTCCGAAGCCGCGTGAGGTATTTGCCGCCGATTTTCGAGACCGCGTGGTGCATCACCTCCTTGTTTCTCACCAGGAGCGAATATTCGAGTTTCGTTTCATCCATGACTCGTATGCGTGCCGAAAAGGGAAGGGAAGCCTGGCCGCGAGCGACAGGCTGATGCTCTTTCTCAGAAAAATAACGGCCAATGGAAAGCGGCCGGCATGGGCCTTGAAGCTTGATGTGGCTAATTTTTTCCCATCAATCCACAAAGAAACGCTGTTCCAAATAATTTCCCGCAACATCACCAATCCTGAGTTGCTCTGGCTTACTGGTATTCTTCTATTTCATGACCCAACGACTAACTACCGCTTTAAGTCACTTAGAAAAGACGTGGGCGCGCCCGGGACTCCTGGCTACCCAGTACCACCTCACAAGAGCCTTTTCGGAAGACAGAACGAGCGAGGGCTTCCTATCGGTAATCTCACTAGTCAATTCTGGGGAAATGTATTTCTGAATGAACTCGATCAGTTTATGAAGCGGACTCTTAAGAGCAAATATTACCTGCGTTACGTGGACGACATGATTTTGCTGGCACAAGACAGGGAGTTATTAGCTGATTGGGCCAAATCTATTGCGATTTTCCTACATGAGGGGTTAAAGCTTGAGATTCGGAGCGACATATCTACTCCATTTTCGGTTGGGAATGGCATCGATTTTGTCGGGTGGAAGACCTGGTGGAATCGACGCCTGCCACGTCGGCGTACATTGGGAAATCTAAAGAAGCGTTTGGGTGCGTTTGAGCGCTCGGTAGTCGAGCCAGCCTGGCACGGAAAAGCTAAATGCATCGATCTCAGTCGGCACGACAAAAACGGCAGTGTAAAGAGATTGAATTCGGTATTGGCCTCCTATGCCGGTCACCTGCAACATGGTTTAGGACTCAGGCAATGGGAAGAGACGTGGAAGCGGCACGGGTGGCTTTCGGCTCTTTTCCAGCGGTCCGGTTGGTTAATTGAGAAGCGATGGAATGATCGTGGTATCTTGCGAGCTCGCACGTTTAATTCTCAGTACTGGCAATTGATACGTAAAGCTAATTCCGATTGTCTTGTTTTCTGCCAGGTGGGGCGATTCATAGAGTTTTATGGTCCGCAGAGGTTTCTCGCCATTAAAACCCTGGGGCTACGTTTGGCAGCATTGCCGCGGGGCAGTTATGAGTTTAGAGCGGGTTTTCCGACATTTCTTTCCCATATTTACAAAGCCCGAGCGCTAAGACAGGGTTTCATGATCGTCGAGGTCCGCGAAGTGCCTGTGCCTCTGAATCGTGGTCTAGTGCCTCGCTTGCCTCGAATCCTACTGCTTCCGGCCTTAAATGTCTGATTACGTATCTAATATTTATCATCTACTATTTATCCTATATGCTTCGGTAATGTAATCCTTAGCAGAACCGAAAAGGTTGTGTGGCTAAACATCACTTTTTAAAGATCTGCATGCCGTTTTTGCCATTTAACGCTTCGCGTTATATAATATATCAGTGATAAGGTCATTCAAATGCAAGGAAACGGAAAAGATATTCAATCGCAGTTATTCGAGACGATTCCCACGCAATATTCAACGACTTGCGTTCAGAAAACTTCGTATGTTAAGCAGGGCAAAGACGTTAAGAGATCTAGTTATTCCCCCAGGAAATCGACTAGAAGCACTACATGGTGATAGAAAGGGTCAATACAGCATCCGGATCAGCGATCAATGGAGAATTTGCTTTGAATGGCATGAAGGCGATGCCTATAAGGTCGAAATTGTTGACTACCATTAGGAAGTTGAACTAGGCACATTAAGGAGGTTTAAAATATGGGTTCTAAAAAAATTGCAGGTATACATCCAGGTGAAATCTTACTTGAAGAGTTCTTAAAGCCTATGGGAATCAGCCAGAATAGGTTGGCTCTCGACATTAGAGTACCGGCCCGGCGGATAAATGAGATAGTTCAGGGCAAGCGTAGAATTACGGCAGACACGGCTTTACGATTAGGCAAATTTTTTGACATGTCTGCCGAGTTCTGGCTTGGTCTACAAATGGATTATGATCTTGATATTGCGGAGGACAAGTTGGCTGAGCGTCTAAAGAGAGAAGTTCAAGTTTATCAACCTACAGCATGAAGCGCTCGATGGCGGCATTGAGTTTCGGGGTTAAAATCTCCCTTTAATTAACTGTGAATATGTTTAATGGATTCGATAGGCCAGACTTTCAAGTTCCGATCAAATCGCGGCTAGAAGGTGCTCCTATCGTGATTGCTGTCGGTATTTATCATGGATAGTCGGGGCATTCTTGTCCCGATGGGTTTTCATGTCATCGATCTTGTGGACGACGTGAACAACCTTCCAAAAATTGCGTTAAGAGGATCAATCTCATAGTCAGTCATGCTGAACTTGTGTCCGCATCTTTTGCTTCCTTTAGATCCTGAAATATATTCAGGATGACCGGTGCGGGGTAGCTTGATTTAAGTTTTTTTTATAAGATTCGACGTGAAAATAGGTTCGATTTAAGAGGTTAACAGGAGGGGTCAGGCTGTTAATTAACCTGGCATTGTTATTTACAGACACATGATTTCCTAACGGAACAGATCTTCTTCTGGTTTTCTTATAAGTTCTTTTGCGCCGAGGCCACCACGTTCGTACTTTAACCCTCTTACTATTACGACTGGTGTGGCTCCGGTTTTTTTCATGACTAGCCCTGCTGCTCCTGCAATTTCATCGGCTATTGCGACAATTGTCGCATTAAGCTCGTATCCCTTCGTGTCCTTTTGTCCCCTATAATCTTTCAGAGGCTTTATACCCCAGCAACCAATCGCTATTTCGGTAAGCCCCATCCGCCATGGTCTTCCTACCGTATCTGTGATGATAACAGCTATATCTATTCCAAATCTATTTTTAAATGTTTCAACTATGCTTTTCGCAGAGGCATCCGGATCCTTTGGCAGGAGCGTAACTTGATCACCACCAGACACGTTGGAGGCATCTACGCCGGCATTGGCGCAAACTATGCCGTGTCTCGTTTCCACAATTAATCTTCCTTTTTTTAACTTACCCTTTTCCATTTTAACAATTCTATTTGTTTCTCCCAATATAATTTCGATTATTTTCGGGTCCTTATCGAGTTCTTTTCCTACACTGATTGCGAAGGGTGTCGGCGTTATATTATTAAGCTCTACCAATCTGTTCTCGGCCTTAGAAATAATCTTCTGAGCTATCGCTAAGATGTCGCCATTACGTAATTGAATGTTTTCTCTTGTTATTGCGGTGTAGATGTTATCAACCAGGTTGTCTCCTGGTTTTATTTCGGGTAGGCACTTAACTGGAATTATTGAGATGCTATTATCGTCTGATTTCATTTTATAATTGAGTTTGAATTTTGAATTTTACTTTATTTGAAATTTTATGCCAGAGAGGGATTTTTAATTTTGAGATCTTATAAATTTCAGATTTGAATGGCTTGCGTTCGGGCTAATTGAGGATGAATCGATACACGACGACGCTATAAAGGGGTTCTTCAAGATTTTGTTAGCCTTTTTTCTGATTTGCCAGTACTTTGTTTCCTGAAACGGAGAACGATTATCGAACAACTGAAACAAATTTAGATCTTAAGTTCTTCTTCGTTTTTGAAGGATGGGAAAATGGAAACTATAGTTGAAAGACTTATGCATTGGTCGGAGATACGGCCTCAAAAAATTGCCCTTCAGAGAAAACTTCCGACTGGCTATGAGCGTATCACTTATCGTGAGCTATGGGAAAAGTTTCGAACTGTGGCAAAAGAATTAAATTCTTCAGGTCTCAAGCCCGGGGACCATATTTGTCTTTACGGTGAAAATACGCCAGGATGGGCAATCTCCTATTTTGCAATACATATTTCCGGAGGGGTCATTGTACCTCTGGATGCTCAATTGAGTGCAAGAGATTTACTTAATATTATTAGGTATTCGGACTCTAAAGCTATAATTGCGGATAGTTCCCGCCTCGCCGAGCTCGAAGCGCTTTTCCCGGACGAAAAGAACGAAGTAAAGCTATTTTCTATTGAGAAGCTGACTGCGCTGTCGAAATCGAATGATAGAAGTGATGTATATAATTATGACCCAGGTGACACGCAGACAATTGTGTTTACCTCTGGAACTACCGGTGAGCCAAAGGGAGTGATGCTAACCTGTGAAAATATTATGAGTAATATTCAAGCCCTCGTATCCTTCACCGAGGTTTCATCGAGTGACAACGTATTAAGTATATTACCCCTTAATCACGCTTATCCATGCATTGTCGGGTTACTTTCACCGCTTTTCGCAGGGGCGACGGTTACTTTTTCTCATTCCCTTAAAAGCTTGGATTTATTTGATGTGATGAAGGAAACGGGTGTGACGGTTTTTCCCGGTGTGCCGAAATTATTTACGTTGGTTGATAGGGAGATCTTTAATAGAGTTAAATCATTGTCTATCTTTGCAAGGATTATCTTCTGGATTTTGTATACACTCAGTGCTTGGGTTAGAAAAACCACCGGGATACGTATAGGGAAATTAATTTTCAAGAGCATTCATGGTCCTTTTGGTGAAAGATTTCGTTTTTTCGCAAGTGGCGGAGCAAAGCTTGATCCAAAGGTGTCCGAACATTTTTTAAACCTTGGATTTCTTCTAGTTGAGGGATATGGACTCACTGAAACATCGGCGGTTAGCACGCTTAACCCTCTGAAAGCGCCAAAATCCGGGACCGCAGGCATACCCATTCGAGGAGTTGAGATCCGTATAGACTCCCCTGATCCAGAAGGCGTAGGAGAAATATGCATAAAGGGTTCCAATGTCATGAAGGGCTATTATAAGAATGCAAAAGCGACAAAGGAGGTTTTGGGTAATGGATGGTTTCATACCGGCGATCTTGGAATAATAGACTCTGATGGAGATATTCTGGTAACGGGCAGGGTAAAAGAGGTAATAGTTCTGTCTTCCGGTAAGAACATTTACCCGGAAGAAGTTGAGAAGCTTTATGAAAAAATTCCATTCGCGAAGGAGCTATGTGTTCTCCCTTCATACGATGATAGCGGATTTGTTAAGGGCTTACGAATGGTTGTTGTTCCCGATGAAGGGGAGCTTATATCCAGGGGGGTGTTCAATAAACGTGATCGCATAAGCTCTGAAATTACCATGAGGGGGGCCAGTCTGCCCACATACATGCGTATAACTGAGCTTGAGCTATATAACGATCAACTCCCCAGAACGATGCTCGGAAAGATCAGGAGGAGCGAGCTTGAGAGATACCTAACAGACCGACAAAAGGCCATTCCAAGGGAGGAAATATCGCTTACTCCTGAAGAAAAAGAGCTTATGGAGGCGCCGTCATCAATTAGATTCTTAAAAAGGCTTCAAGAAATCGCACATGTAAGTGGCCCCTTCTTTCCAAGCCAGGAGCTTTCTATAGACCTTGGACTCGACTCGCTTACACTGGTTCAAATCACGGTGGTTTTGGAAAACGAGTTTGGATTAGAGTTAAAAGAGGAAGATCTTCCCGGCATAAGGAACATTGGAGACGTTCTAAGACTAATCAGGGAGGCGCCCGGTTCTAAAATAGAGGAACCAAACGTTCTTTTAAAAACGCTTTTTCAACCCCCGTATAAAGCCCTTGAAGAGGTGTTCAATCTCGAGCGTGGCATTTTTAAGAGAATTGTTATGAGAATTATCCAGATGGTGGTTTTCATCTTTGTCAGGGTTGTGTTGAGGATGAGAATTGAGGGGATGGATAAAATTCCCAGAGAGGGCGCGGTCCTTTTATGTCCAAACCACCAAAGCTATATTGACCCAATTGTCATCGTCGCCGTGCTCCCAGGCTGGATTCTTGACAGGCTCTTGCTTACCGGTTTTAGCGAGCTATTCAAGAAGGCACCCCTTTCCTGGATAGCTCGTCCATTGCGTGTAATACCGATCGGAAGTACTGATACATTTGGGGATTCTCTCGAACTTACTTACGATGGACTAAAACGCGGAATGGCCCTTTTACTTTTCCCTGAGGGACGTCGTACCCCAACGGGAAACATTATGCCGGCCAGAATGGGTGTAGGCATCCTAAGCGTTGAGGCTAAAGTACCTATAATCCCAATCCTTATAGAGGGCGCCGCCAACACACTTTCCCCTCTTCATCCAGGGTTTAAATTTGCAAAAATAAATATTGTCGTAGGCGACCCGATAGAACCGCCAGTAGGAATTGACCATTCTAGGGAGCTGTACCAGGAAGTTTGTGCGAGATGGAAAGATGCCGTTGAAAAACTTGAAAATCAATTCAGGCACGATCTTGGGAAGAGGTAGGAACAGTCCTAATAGCGACGAATCATATAGAATATTGCATCAATCAAGTACGATCATTATGTCGATCAATTTGATCCGCAAGAACCTCTGCAAAGTGTCTTGGTTGTTTCCCGGTAAAATGTCCGATCTGCTGTTTGCATGACACACCGCTTACAGCTATGACGGTGTCCATGGTTGAGTCGCGTACCGCAGGGAAAAGCCTGTCTTCGCCTATCGCTTCTGAAATTTTATGGTGTTCCTTTTCGTATCCGAAACTGCCCGCTAAACCACAACACCCGGCACCGCTCTCTGTGACTGAACAGCCGGCTAATTTAAGAAGCTCGATGGATCCTTCAATCCCCACAAGGGCCCTTTGATGACAATGTCCATGAAAAAACACCGACGGACCGAGCGGTTTCCAAGATGTATTAAGAAATTTAGTTCTTTCGATTTCGGACAGATACTCATCGAGGAGATAGGAGTTCTGAGCAAGGATTATTGCGTCATCATTGCCAGGCAATAAATCGGGGTATTCATCGCGAAAGGTCAATATGCAGCTAGGTTCGGTTCCGATGACGGGTATCCCCTGCCTGATATATGGCGAGAGTAGCTCGGCGTTAACCTTGGCACGCAAGCGAGCTGGGTTAATTAAACCCTTACTAAGCATGGGTCGACCGCAACAAACCCTTTTGGGTACCAGGATTACGTCCAGCCCCATAGCGTCGAGTAATTTTACGGATGCTTTTCCAATCTCCGGGTAATAAAAAGACACCCACGTGTCGTGAAAATATACGACCTTGTTGGAAGCGGTTGTTTTTCTCCCTCTATTATAAAACCAATGGACAAAATTATCACGACTGAATCCCGGCAGTTCTCGGTCCGGATGGATTCCCAGACTGTTTAAAATCAAGCGCGTGAAACGGTTTTTAATAAGTGGGTTGGCGATCAGTGAGAACGGAGCTGAGTATCGACTGATCTCATGAACGTATCCAAAAAAAAGATCGCGAAAGGTTTTTCCATGAGCCTCGTGGTAATTGGCGAGGAATTCCATTTTCATTTTTGCTACATCCACGCTTGAAGGACATTCTCTCTTACAGGCTTTACATCCCAGACACAGGTCGAAGACCCTGTGCATCTGGTCACTTTTCATCTGTTCGAGAGGGATTCTTCCAGACAAAGCGGCTCGAAGCGCATTTGCACGTGCCCTGGTCGTATCCATTTCATCCTTGGTGGCCATGTATGACGGGCACATGATGCCTTCCCCCAGTTTTCTACAAACCCCCTGCCCATTGCACATCTCGACTGCCCGGGAAAAACCTCCGTCGCTAGACCAGTCCAAATGTGTCTTTAACTGATGTGTCGGGTAGCTTTGGTCGTATCGTAGATTATCAACTGGTGAAAGTGCATCGACAACCTTACCAGGATTGAGTCTTCCCTCGGGATCAAAGGCTGTTTTAAGCTCGCTCATCGCCCTGTATATCTCTTTTCCGAATAGCTTCTCATTCAAGTAACTTCGTTGAATCCCATCCCCATGCTCGCCGCTCATGACCCCGCCATGCCGAAGGGCTAACTTCAGAGCTTCGTCTGTTAATTCCTTCATCATGCTAATGCCATCTACCGTCTTTAGATTGACAAGAGGTCTCACGTGGAGGCACCCAGCACTTGCATGGCCGTAAAAACCTGCGTCAGTACCCAGTCGATTTATGATTTCCTGGATGTCTCGTACATAACCTGCCAGGTGTTCGACCGGAACTGATACGTCCTCGATACATGGAATCGGTTTATAGTCTCCACGCTTACTCATGAGGAGTCCCAATCCCGCCTTACGGATCGACCAAAAATTAGCCTGCGCCTCTTGTGTAAGTGCTTTAGTTATTGAAGTATTAATTTTGTGAAGTCTTAGGTGATTGATTAGATTACTGGCCTTCTTTTTAACTTCGGTAACGGTATCTCCATAAAACTCAACGGCGAGAACAGCAGCCGGGTCACCCTTTAAAAACGAGAGAAGCGAAGCGTAACCTCTGTGACCTTTGGTCAAACCGATTAACATTCTATCAATCAATTCTATCGCAGATGGGTTTTGTACGAGTATCAAGGGCACTGTTTCCATAGCTTCGACCAGGTCGCCAAACTGTAGCAGGACAAGGCCTTTGTGTAATGGTAGAGGTACTAGTTTCAGTGTGAACTCCGTCGCCACCGCTAACGTGCCTTCGGAGCTGGCGAGGAGCTGTGCCGGATTAAAATTGTTATTTAAGAGATATGGAAGAGCGTACCCTGAAGCCCTTCGCCAATGTTTTGGGAAATCATTGCGAATAGCATCACGGTACTGCTCACGCAGGGCTTTAAGAGATTTATAGAGACGTCCTTCCCTATTTTGTTGGCTCGCCTTGGCACTTAAACCGGGTTCATCTAACGGGCCGAGGTTGATAACTGTAGCATCGGAGAGTACGACTTCCGCCCCAACTAAATTGTCGCCCGCCATTCCATAAAGAATCGAGTGCGCGCCGGTTGCGTTATTGCCAACTACTCCTCCCATGGTTGCTATCCTTGCTGTGGAGGGATCTGGACCAAACATTAAATTGTGCCGCTTTAAGTGGTTGTTTAGCTGTTCTAAATATATTCCTGGCTCTGCTCGTACGGTACTTGTTTCTTCATCTACTTTGACAATTTTGTTCAGGTACTTGGAGAAGTCTATCACCAATGCATCGGCGACCGCCTGCCCAGCCAGGCTGGTACCTCCTCCCCGTGGTAGGATGGGGATTTCATATCTAAATGCGATTTCGGTTGTTCTTATTACATCATCTATGGATTTCGGTATAACCACACCGATTGGCTCAATCTGATAATTGCTCGCATCTGTACTGTAGAGTACCCGGGTGAACGTATCAAAGTGGACTTCCCCCTTCTGGTTTGCTTTGAGGGTTGCCTCGATTTCTCTGAAAAGAGACTGACTGGTCATAACTATTCCGATTATTATAACTAGAAACGGGGGGAGGTATATTCATTGGACAGTGTTTATAGATAACGCTTCTTACCCGTTCGGGTAGCTCACGAGTCCCTTCGATTAAGCCTGCCGCGAGCTCTGTCGAACGGTCAGGGAAGGCTTGCTGGTGGCAATAGGTTATCCTTTGACCTCTCTCAGCACTCCTTGCAATGACATCCAAACCCGCCGTCATTGTCGGGAAAGCCAGATAATTTGTGGCTAGACTCCTTTGGAGGTATTTTCTTCATTTATCTTATACATCTTTCTAACTTCTTTGTCTTGATACAAAGAAGCAAAAATCAAGGCTGTCCAAAAATTCACTAAAAATCGTAAACTTCGACTAAAACATTTAATTCAACCGCAACCCGCAAATTTTTCTATACGTCTTCGTTTCTGATTTTCTTAACGCAATTTTTGGAAGGCCATTGACAGAACAGGCTTCGGTTGCGTCATTGCAAAACTTGCGAAGCTAAGTGAAGCAATCTCATATTTTATTCTGTTTTGATGTAATTTTTCCCCTTCGGGTAGGTCACGAGTCCCTTCGGCATTGCTCAGGACAGGCTTGCTTGTGACATTTGATCACGCCATCGGCAACCGTTCGGCTTTGCTCAGGACACGGCCTGGTGGGCTACCCATACTCAAGTCAATTCCAAAAAGCAATTTTTCTTCTTTTATTCTAACTGACTAAGGAGACCGTCTTTTTACTCACTGCCTTAAACTCTCGCAGTATAAGACGTCGGTTTAAGATGGCTCTAATATATCCGTGTTTGCCTAAAATCTACGGTTTGAAATTACCTGTCTTAACTTAGGTCTTCTCCATCTCTATCAAAAAGCTTCAAAATACCATATGTAGTATTTCTCTGTGCAGGTATCCTTCCGATTTCCTTCGTTAGCCTTTGAAATTCCTCCGGTGGAAAATACTGACCGTGGTTTGCCCCGGCAGCCCGCGAGATATGCTCTTCCATCAGCGTGCCACCGAAATCATTTGCGCCCGCAGTCAATGAAAACTGTGCGAATTCGGGGCCCTGCTTAACCCAGGAAACCTGTATATTGTTTATCCAGCCCCGAAGCATAAGCCTAGATACTCCATACATCTTTAATTGATCGAGATCTGTAGGGCCGGGGTTGACTTTGCCCTTTGAGTGTTGAAATAATCTTGTGTTCCAAGGAATGAACCGAAGGGGTACGAACTCGGTGAAGCCACCTGTTTCTTTTTGTATATCTCTGAGGACGCCTAAATGCCTTGCCCAGTGATATGATTTATCGACGTGTCCGTACATTATAGTGGATGTGGTCCTCATACCAGCCTTATGTGCCTTCTTCACGACGTCGATCCAGGTTTGTGTAGGTATCTTCCTGGGAGCTATAACTGTCCGCACTTCCTCGTCCAAGACCTCTGCGGCAGTACCCGGGAAGGTATCATGACCTGCTTCCTTTAGCATCTCGATAAAGTCTTCTTCGCTTACGTTCAGTGTCTTGGCTCCATAATAGATCTCAAAGGGTGAAAACGCATGCGTATGCATCTTGGGGACCGCATTTTTTACGGATTTTATCAGTTCGACGTAAAAATTCCCGTCGATATCCGGATGCATGCCTCCCTGCATGCATACCTCCGTTGCGCCGTTTTCCCATGCTTCTATCGTTTTTTGCGCGATTTCCTCCATCGTTAGAAAGTATGCCCTTTCATCTCCCTCGGGGGCCATGAAGTTACAAAATCCGCAATAGGTATTGCAAATGTTTGTAAAGTTAATGTTTCGATTGATCACATATGTTACGATATCCCCAACGTCCTCTTTTCTTATCTCGTCGGCTGATATCGCCAATGCCGATATTTCATCCAGGTCCCTAATATTGAAAAGGTGTTCTCCTTCGTCCACCGAGATCTCCTCTCCACTGAAGGCCTTATCTATTATTGATGCGGTCCTCCCATTTACCTTCGTCAGTAGTGCCTCAACGCCTAGACCTCTGTTTTCGTCGATTCTCTTTATTGCGTCTTTAATATCTTCCATTCTGAACCTCCTGCGTTCTTACAAATCCACTCTGGTCGACAAAATTGTAAATGCGTTCCAGAACCAGTTTGCTTATGAACTCTTCGTTTATAAATTCAGGGTAAACTGGCAGCCTTTCTTCTAATTTGAATCCGACCTCATCGCATAGATTCTCCATAGTCTTTATATGCGGCCACGGAGCCTCAGGGTTTACATAGTCGATTGTAAGTGGAGATACACCGCCCAGGTCGTTTATACCCGCAAAAATGAATAGCGGATAAGTCTTGGGATTTAAATTTGGCGGGACTTGTATATTCATATTCTCTCCAAGAATGAGCCTTGATATTGCGACAGTCTTAAGCATTTCCATGAAGCTTGGGGGTGTATAATTTTGCATAATAATTCCGTGCTTTGGACTAAAATTCTGTATTATTATTTCTTGAATATGACCATATTCGTCCGAAAGATTCTTTAATGCATAAAGCGAATCAATCCTTTCTTCCCATGTTTCACCGATGCCCACCAATATCCCACTAGTCCAGGCGATTCTTAACTCTCCGGCCAGTTCCATTGTTCTCATCCTGAGTTTAGGTACCTTGTCGGCCGAGCGGTAGTGTGCCTGGCCTTTCTTCAGGAGTCTTGGACTAATGTTTTCCAGCATTAGCCCCATGCTCGGGTTCGATTCTTTGAGGGCTAGAAGCTCTTCCCTGGTTGCCAATCCAAGGTTAGAATGAGGGAAAATGTTCTCCCTTAGTCCCGCCTCACACATCGCTATCAGATACTCTGCAGTCGTCTCATAGCCTATGTCCCGAAGGGCTTCACGATAAGAAGGGTATACAAGTTCAGGTTTATCACCCGTTACGAAAAGGAGTTCGGTGCATCCAAGCTGTGCACCTTTTCTTGCCATATCCTTTACTTCGTCGGGAGGTACAAAGAGTTCACCTTCTTCTGGTTCAATTTTAAAGGTACAATATCCACAGTGATCCCTGCAGAGTCTTGTAAGTGGTAAAAAGATATTCCTTGAGAAGCTGAGTGTCCTGCCCTTGCCCCTGTCTCTGATTTTAGAGGCAGCTATCAATAAGTAGGGTATTTCTTCCGTTTTAAGAGTGACGAGAGATAGTGCGTCTTCCCTGCTGATTGTCCGAATGAGTAGGCATCCTGAAATATTTTCTCCAATCTTGTCGACGGTGGTTTTCCCATGTTTACTTCAACGCCGTGTGATTTGAAGGAGGAATAAACCTGTTCTGAGGAAAATAGATTGTCTGTTTCTTCAACGAATGAAATCATTTTAGCTTTTCCCTCTAAATCTTCGCTGGGCTAGTTATAAATGAACTCAAGTACCCATCATGATTTTATTATAGTCACATGATTATTTGGTTCTTGTCAAGTCTTTCTCGACTGATAAAAATTAACGATTTCACACTTCGGTGATTTTACTATGCCGATAGCTTCAATACCTGTTTTGCCACCTGCTCAGCTTTTTCGTCTTCATTCATGATTGTATCGAGTACAAATGGCTCGATGCCCAATTGTCTTATTGCATTTGCTTCAAGAGCATCTCTTTCGTCGATTACCATCCCATCAATGAAATCTTTATAGAGTTTGGCTACCTGTGTTGATGAAACCTCAAGGCCGATGCCCTTCATCAGCCGGTCGGCCGGGCCCTTTAATGGTTTTCCACCTACGAGTGGGCTGATTGCCATTATTCTGGCTTTTGTCCTTTGGAGTGCTTCTCTTATCTTAATTATCTTGAGTATGGGACCGATGCTAATTATCGGATTGCTTGGGCATAGTATTATTAACCTTGACTCTTCTATCGCGTCTATTACTCCGGGGGCGGGCTTTGCTTTTTCAATACCCCTAATAAATACCGATTTCACGGTTGGATTCATCTGTTTTTTTACTAGATATTCCTGAAAGTGCATTTCGCCTTCGTCAGTGAGAATCCACGTTTCTACATCTTCATCGGTCATGGGGAGTATCTTTATGTCGCCGACATCTAAGGCCTTTGCGATTCTGCCGGTAATCTCAGAGGGTTTAAATCCCATTCCCCTCAAGTATGTTCGAAAAATATGTGTTGCAATGTCCCTGTCGCCGAGGCTGAACCAGCCCTCTAAACCAAATTTTGTCATGGCTTCCAGACAGCTGAAGGTATCGTCCACGATACCCCATCCCTTTTTCCTGTCTACGATGTTTGACAGCCAGTAGATTACTATATCTATATCAGGGGAGATTCTGAGGCCGGAGATAGAAATGTCGTCGCCAGTATTGACTATTACCGTGAGTAATTCTTCTTTTATAACTTTGGAGAGGCCCCTCAAGAACTTTGCTGCCCCAACCCCTCCTCCAAGGGCTGTTATCATTGATTAACCTTATAAATATAGATTACTATCTTTTTCCGGATAAGGACATTATTGAAAACAAAGAGCGTGAATTAAATCAGGACATAAGCGTTAGAATAAGTTAGAGATCTGTGAGTGTCAAGATTTACTGCACCTATCATTATCGGAGGACGGGTAAGAGCAGTTAGGTGGATTTGATTGAATTGAAGCTAGCATCCAGTCCTCGGGGAGCCCACGGTTTTAAAGATTATTGAAGGGGTTTTTCGCTTAGAGGCTGATTCTCCCGTAAATGGCTTATAGTAATTTGACAAAGAGATTCTATTGACTCATCATCTCAAGATGCTGGTCACTTGAGGTCGCCTCTAGTTGAGAGACATAGTTACTAACATTTTTGCTTTTTGGTAGAGAGAGCAACAAGAGATGAATGTAATGCTAGTTCATCAAATATTATGGAAATCATAAGGTAAAATATTGTATTTCTAGAGGATATATGTAATCAGCGTTCGTCTAGAATATACCGGGATTCAGGTAAGAAACTATGAAGGATATATCTGTAGTAGGAATAGGAAAAACTAAGTTTGGGGTGTTAAAGGAGAAAACGTTATTGGACTTATCTGTGGAAGCGGGGAAAAAGGCGATGGATGATGCCGGCATTGGCCCTGAAGAAATAGAAGCCCTATACCTGGGAAACTACGGTGCAAGCGATTTTATCAATCAGAATCATCTTGCACCCTACGTGGGTTCAGCACTGGGTTTGGGGGCGCACGTTGCCTGTACTCATATTGAAAATGCCTGTGCTTCAGGGGGTTCCGCAGTGAGGGAGGGGATTCTAGCAATAAACTCAGGCACTGCTCGGATAGTTTTAGTTATCGGTGTTGAAAAGATGAATACGGTCACTACGCCCAAGGTTACAGAATTTCTAGCTAAGGCAGGGGACTGGGAAAATGAAGTAAAGGTCGGTTACACCTTTCCCTGCGCATTTGCAATGATGGCCAGGAGACACATGCATCAATACGGGACTACTAGGAAACATCTAGCTGCTGTGGCTGTAAAGAATCACAAAAACGGTCTAAATAATCCTACAGCGCACATGCATAAATCTATTACTATTGATCAGGTTTTGGAGGATGACAGAATAGTAGCGGACCCGCTTCGACTTTATGACTGTTCTCTAATAACAGATGGCGCATCGGCCGTTGTTCTAAGCGAAGGAGGCATAGCAAGAAGTTTGTCGGATAAGCCCGTCGATATAATAGGATACGGTCAGGCGATGGATCATTTTGCATTATATCAAAAGGATGATTTGACTAAATTTAACGCTACTGTGGTGGCGGCGGAGATGGCATTTGCTATGGCAGGTCTAAAACCCCGGGATATTGATGTAGCAGAAGTCCATGATTGTTTTACGATCGCTGAGATATTAGCAATTGAGGATCTGGGATTTGTTCCTAAGGGGCAAGGGGGTCCCGCAACATCTGACGGAATGACATCATACGGGGGTAAATTTGTGGTAAATCCCAGCGGAGGGCTCAAAGCCAAAGGACATCCCGTGGGTGCAACTGGTGTCGACCAGATTGCAGAGATAGCGCTTCAGCTTCGAGGGGATGCCGATGACAGACAGGTGGAAAATGCGGATTTTGGACTAACCCATAACCTAGGTGGTTCCGGCGCCACATGTGTAGTCCATATACTGGCAAGGAATTGAATACGATGGATGTTTCGGTCCATAAATGTTCTTCCTGTGGCAAGTATCAATCCCCTCCGGCATATTTTTGCGTTTCATGTAACTCGGATAAATTGGAGTCGATAGAGATTCCTGGTAAAGGAACTCTATATACTTACTCCACAGTTTATGTTCCACTCTCAAGTCTCGAGGATGAGGCGCCTTATACAGTTGCCGTTGTTGAGTTTCAGGAAGATTTTAAGTTAACGGGTCGTTTATTAGTTAACTCAAATTCAGAAAATCTCGAGATAGGGGCTCGAGTGGAAGTTGTAGATGTTAGGGATGGGGTTTATTATTTTGATATTTGCAAATGAAAAAACAGGGGCTTGGATGTATCTATATTCGGCATCCCTCGATGTCAATACGTGTTTCTGACGTAATTATTCAACAGACTCTGCAATTATCTAAAGCTAATAGCGTGCCATTGTAGCGGCAATACGCCACCTCCTTCTATTTTTTCTTTGTCTTGATACAAAGAAACAAAAATCAAGGGCTGACAAAAAACGCTTGCGTATCGAGCGAATGCGAGATATCTATTGCTATAATTAATTAGTTCTCTCAGTCACTTTGTTCCTTCGAGATGACAGTAATGATTGTCACTTTTTTTTACGCTTCCGGAATTGATTTTGGCAATTTTTTGAATGCCCATTTAAGGTCTAAAACACTATCCAAGAATTATGTGACGTCTATAATTAAGAAATTTGCGAGGCAAGTTGAAGCTATCTCATAGCCTGCCGTTCCCACATTCCCTAGGTGGAAATCCAGGCTTTGGTCCCTTTGTCTCTTTCCGAGGAGTTTTATCGTGAAGCAATCTCATTTTTTTCGTTTTAGGTTGCCTCGTATCCTTCAACCTTGCTCAGGTTTCGTAGCGATGACATGGTTGACAGAGTGCTGATGTACTGATAACTTGCAGCTTGCTGGAGGCTTGTTCATTTGATACTTTTATAAAGTCATATAGATTTTAATATAGCCTTACGATTGTGGTGGTTGACGAATGAGCCTAGATTTAATTAGAAAACACAATACCTGGTTTACGAAAGGTCTTCTGATCCTACTCGCGATTACCTTTGTAGTTGGATTCGGCTTCAGTTTCCAGAAATTTGGGCTATTGAGAGGAGTTCCCCAGGGTACAGCGGCGGAGGTGAATGGCGAGAAAATCTCGTTAATGGAATTCTTAAAGGTTAGAGAAAATCTCTATAAACAGTTTAAACAACAGGGGGAGATCCCGGAGGCAATCCAAAACTATATCAATCTGTCGGCTCTTAATCAATTAATAGACTTAAAGCTTCTATCACAAAAGGCAAGAGATATGGGATTTAGGGTAACGGATGAGGAATTGAGCGAGGCTATTAGATCCAACCCGGCTTTTCAGATCGATGGGCAATTCATCGGGACCGAAGCATATAAAACCCTTATAGAACAGTCGACAAATGATACTGTGAGTAGTTTCGAACTGAAATACAGGGAAGAAATTCTGGTTCGGAAACTCATAAATCTTATCAATCAAACAGCTAATATCACGGATGAGGAACTGTTGAGCGTATACAAGAAGCAAAATGAGAAGGTAAATCTATACTTTGTTGAGTTTTCTCCCGAGGAGTACTTGGATTCCGCGACACTTAGCAAAGAAGAGATCTCGAGTTACTATGAAATGCATACGGATGAATTCAAAACGCCAGAATTGAGAAGGATACGTTACTTTAAAATTACCCCCGATAAACTGGAGAGAAATGTGACGGTAAGTGATCAGGAGATCGAAGCTTACTACAATTCCTATCCGGATGAATTTAGATCTGAGGACAACAATGTCTTACCCTTATCCGAAGTTAAAGAAAAGGTTCGGGATAAAATTAGAAAACAACGTGCGACGTTTCTTAAAGATGATTTTTTAAAGGAACTTAATGACAGATTCGAGAAAAGCTCGTTCGCTGAGTTGGCGCACCAGAATGGTATAGTTGATATTAGCGAGAGCAAGGTGTTTGCCGCTGGTGAAGCAATTGAGGGTATACCTCTTCAGGTGGCAAGCAAGGCCTTTTCTATAAATAAAGGTGAGAAGGGGTATTCGATAGTGGGAGATACAATATGGATCATAGAGGTAGCGGAGGTATCGCAACCATACCAAAAAAAATTGGATGAGGCGGAAAAGGAAATTGCAGAAAAAATAAAAACAACCAAAGCGAAAGAATCGTCTAGGTTAAAGGCTCAGGAGTTTCTCGACAATATAAATAAGACTAAAGACGGGATAAAGGAATTTGCAAGATCTAAGGGCCTTGAGGTTGAAGAGACCGGATTTTTCAGCCGTCTTGATAATGTTCCTAAAATCAACTCCGGAGAGTTGAAGAAAGATGCTTTCTCCCTCGAGAAAAGTAATCCTATGGCCCCGAGGGTTTATATCTCGGGCGATAGGTTTTATGTTGCATCATTGAAGGAAATTCAGGAGCCAGATACGCAGGGATTTGAAGAAAAAAAAACAGAACTCGGAGACAATGAAATTGCCCGGCGCAGGAATGACATCTTGTCGGAGTGGCTCCAAAAGCTGAGAGAGGAGGCAAAGATTATCCCTAACGAAAGTATCATCCGCCCAAGGGGGCAGGCCGGATAGTAAGGCAGTTCTTACCTCTGTAGCAGTCAAGTCAGCATCGAAAAGCCACCTGGAGTTTCTCGGGATTCATAAAACAAAACAAGATCAGCAACTTAGAGTCCGGTTCCTAAAGTAGCGTATCGATTTATCTCCTATTCCCTTCTCTTTGTCCCTTCGGTAAATGGAGGCTACTGCTGCTTTCGGAAGCGATTATTTGATCATACACAATATATTGTATAAAACCCCTAGCAAACTACAGCAAGTTGTGTTAATATGAATAAAAATTCTGGATTAGGTCGGATTAAGCTTATTTATAGATGAAAATCAAGTCAATCGAAATCTTGGGCTTTAAATCCTTCTATGAAAAAACAATTGTCCCATGTCATGACAGAATAAATGCGGTCGTAGGACCTAATGGATGCGGGAAATCAAATGTATTCGATGCAATCCTTTGGATCCTGGGAGAGCAGAATCCAAGAAGGCTCAGAGCCGAGGCCATGGATGATGTAATTTCTAATGGCGGTGAAACGCTCAAGCCCCTGGGGCTGGCGGAGGTTTCTCTAGTACTCAACGATCTACCTGATGACGGATTCGGTGAAATTGTGATCAAACGTAGGCTCTTTCGATCCGGGGAATCCGAATACTACATCAATGGAACGCCTTGTCGGCTGAAGGACATTACTGAAATGTTTCTGGATACCGGGGCCGGAGCGCGAGCGTTCTCGATAATAGGTCAGGGTAAGATTGAGCAGATGATCTCTGCGAAGCCTGAAGATAAGAGGTTGCTGATTGAAGAGGTAGCCGGAATCCTCAAATACAAGGTAAGGCGGCGTGAGACCGAAAGCAGGATCAAATCGACGAATGAGAATCTTGCCAGAGTTAAGGATCTGATAAAGGAGGTAAGTCGCCAGATGCAGATCCTGAGCCGCCAGGCCAAAGATGCCGAAGAGTTTAGGCGTCTGTCAGAAGAAGCAAGGAGGACCGAGTTAAGAATAAACCTTGCGAGAATCAGGCTGTTAGACATAAAGAAAAAGGGTTTTCAAGCTGAGAAGTCAGAGATTGACAACGGTATATCCAGCGTAAATGCGCAAGTAAAGGACAGAGATAACGAAGTGAGAGAAATTGAGGGTAGCGTAAAGGGATTGGAGGAGAACATCGTTATATTCGAGAAAGAGACATATGGCTTAAGATCGGATCTACAGACAAAGCAATCCTTCCAGGAAAGAGTGAAAAGTGAGATCTCTAGCATCGACGAATATGTTGGTAAATTGGAAAGAGAGATTAACCTCCTAAAAGAGCAAGAGGTGAAATTAGAGGGTCAGACCGAAAATAAGAAAGATAACCTTGAGAGGTTTAAAAGAGATATTTCCCATATAAAGAATGAGATTATAAATAAAGAAGATCTTCTCTCCGGTTTAAAAGATAAAATCACGAAACAAAAGATAGACCTTGATAACACCAAGGCGGTTCTGTTCGAAATAATAGATAAGCATAGTTCTATGAAAGGGGCCGCCTTTGGCTATGACAAAGAGTTGAATGAGTTGAGATCAAGAAGAGATAGGATGAAAAGAGAGTTGACTGATGTAGAGGGCGAAAGAGAAACAACTTTCAAGTACATTTCTGATCTGGAACATACAATGCTTGATTTGGATGAGAGGAAGAAACAAATAAAACAAAGTAACCAAGGCATACAAAACGCTCTAATTGCCAAGACTGCCGATCAAGAAATGAAAAAAAAGGACATCTCGCAACTGGGTGAGCGCCTAAATGAGGTCAATTCAAGGTTGAGTGCGCTGAGGCAGATCCAATTTAACTATGAGTGGTTACCCGAGGGGATAGGAAGATTTCTGGTCGAGAGAAAAGGAAACGGGATTTTAGGCCTGACTGCTGATTTCATTTCTGTAGAGAAGGGTTATGAGAGGGCAATTGAGGCAGCATTGGGTGAGAAGCTAAAATGGGTATTCGTAAAGGAGAGGGAAGCCGCAATATCTGCTGTGGAGTCACTTAGGGAGTTGTCTGTCGGAAGGGGTACCTTTATTCCGGTTACTTCAAATTTTAACAATGGCGAATTTAATAGTAATGGGAGTTCTGTGTTCCCACTTTTAGATAAGGTCATGGTCGAGGGTCTTGACAGTGAAATATTTGAAAACATGCTCAAAGGTGTGTTTATCGTAAAGTCTCTTAAGGAGGGATTGGAGCTACGAGATGAGATGGGTGAAGGGACTTCGTTCGTGACACTTGAAGGAGATTTCCTGGACACAACCGGGGCGATATCAGGGGGCTTCGCAACCGAGGGGGTTTTTGAGAGAAAGAGAGAAATTGAGGAGTTGTCTGCCGACGCGTTAATACTCGAAAAGGATATTTCAAGAATTTCAGTTGAAATTGATGCAAGTCAGACTGAAATAGAGGACATCAAAAGTGCTTTGCAGAAGTCGGAGAAGGAGTTAGTCGAGGTTGAAATAAAGGAGGCGGAGATCAATAAAGATCTGTCTAATATCCGAGATAATCTCGTGAAAATTGGTAAAAAACACGATGTCATTGGAAACGAGTTAAATGTTATTGATTTAGAAATAGAAGAACTTGAGAAGAAAATCGATGAAGTGAAAAAAGGCGTAACACAGATTGAAGGGGAGAAAACACGACAGGAGACGAGGTATAGTGAAATCGAACTGGTATTGAGGGGTTACGAGGTCGAAGAGGAGGGCCTCGAGGGGGAATTAGCTGATCTCAGGATCGAAGTCGCGACTCTTTTGGAAAAGGAAAAGGGAATCCTTGAGGACTTAGATGATCTTACGAACAGGATTAGAGAAACTAAAAATAGGCTAGAGACCGAGTCCAAAGAAGTCGAAAGGAAAAAGGTGGAGAAGGTAAATCTTATTAAATCTGGGGAAGAAGCAAAAGATTATACCGAGAATCTGTTGGGTATTATCAATATCCAAGAAGAGGAGTTATCAATACGAAAAAATGAGAAGGAACAGTTATTGAGTAAGCTACGAGACAAAGGAGCCGAAATAGAAAGGTTAAGAGGAGACCTCGCTTCCTTACAGGAAAGATCACATTCTCTGCAGCTTCAGATAAATGGCTTACAGATTGAGATCGAGCATACAGAGGTTGAAATAAAGAAAAGCGGTATTGACGTCGATATAGAAGGTGAAGAAGGCGTTGAGGATTACGATCCAAATGCCGAAGAGGGCAGGCTATTAAAACTTAAAGAAAAAATCGATAGATTCGGTCCAGTTAATCTGCTCGCTCCGGAGGAGTTTACAAACCTTGAGGAAAGGCATAAGTTCCTGAATGATCAAGTAGAAGATTTAACCTCGGCGATATCATCCCTTAGAAAGGCTATGAACAGAATAGACAGGGAATCCTCGAAAAGGTTCACAGAGACTTTTGAGGTTGTAAATACCAAGTTTCGGGAGATTTTTAGAAGACTGTTTAGAGGCGGTGAAGCTAAGTTAGTTCTTACAGACCCGGAGGATATCCTCAATACCGGTGTCGAAGTAATGGTAAGACCAAACGGGAAGAGATTTCAGTCAATAAACCTGCTTTCGGGCGGTGAGAAAGCACTGTCTGCCATTGCTCTGGTTGTTAGCGCATGTTTTGTAAAGCCCTCACCATTTCTTCTTTTTGATGAGATAGATGCTCCGTTAGATGATGTTAATACGTCTCAATTTATAGCTTTATTAAAGGAAATTGCAAACAAATCGCAAGTAATCATTATCACCCATAATAAGAGGACCATGCAAGCTGTTGATTCACTCATTGGAATAACAGGAAGTGAGCCAGGGACTTCGAAGGTAGTTTCTGTCGAACTTCAGTGAGGCTTGCATCGATAATTTTACGACCTATATTGGACCTATCTACTACCTGTAACTTGTTATAGAGGGGTTTTCAACTTATAATTTTTATCATCCATTGATGCTTGGTCGGGAGGCTAGAAGCAGTATGATTTCGTATATTATGAAGAAGATTGTAGGGACTCAGAACCAGAGAGAGCTAAAAAGGCTTAGCCCTATCGTCTCTCGCATAAATGAATTGGAACATGAACTTATTAAAATTCCTACAATAGAATTGGGAAGCAGGACTGACAGTCTCGGGGAAACGATAAAGAAGGAGTTAAATGGTTATCAGGAATCTGACGAAGAAGAGAACTATCTTAAGTTGGAAAATGTTATCTGGGAGGTTCTACCAGAGGCATTTGCACTTGTGAGAGAGGCGTCTAGAAGGTCATTGGGGCTCCGTCATTTCGATGTTCAGTTGATTGGTGGAATAGTTTTGCATCAGGGAAAAATTGCTGAGATGAAGACTGGTGAGGGAAAGACATTGGTAGCTGCGCTTCCTATATATCTTAATGGTTTAACTGGACTGGGCGCTCATCTTGTAACCGTGAATGATTACCTCGCAAGAAGGGATGCGCTGTGGATGGGGCCGATCTACAAAATGCTTGGGCTTAAGGTAGGGGTAATAAATCATGAGGTCTCATATCTTGTAGAATGGGAAGACCCCAATCGAGCAGAACACGCAATCCAAAACAACCTCAGCGTGTGGCCTGATGAATATGCAGAAATGGAAATTCCAAAGGAAAGAAACCTGGAAGCGCTTGCCGCATACCAAACACGGCTTGTAGAGTGTACAAGAAAAGAGGCCTATCTCGCTGATGCTACCTATGGAACGAACAACGAGTTTGGTTTTGATTATCTGAGGGATAATATGAAATTCTCTCTGGAAGACTATGTCCAGAGGGAGCATAATTTCGGAATAGTTGACGAGGTTGACAGTATCCTTATCGATGAAGCGAGAACACCGCTCATTATATCCGGACCATCTGAAGATTCAACACAGCTCTACTATGAGATAGATAATGTGGTCAAGAAGCTGAAGAAGGAGGTCGACTTTACCGTAGACGAAAAGACAAGGCAGGTGACACCCACCGAAGAAGGCGCTACCAGGGTAGAGAAGATGCTTGAGATTAACAACATATATGATCCCTCAAATATTGAGTTACTCCATCATGTGATACAGGCTCTTCGGGCACATAACCTTTTTCAATATGATGTCGACTATATGGTGAAAGATGGCAAGGTCATCATAGTTGATGAATTTACGGGAAGGCTAATGCCTGGTAGAAGATGGAGTGACGGTCTTCATCAGGCTATAGAGGCTAAGGAGGGGGTAGAGATTGAAAGCGAAAACCAAACGCTTGCTACAATTACCATTCAGAACTACTTCAGGATGTATGGAAAGTTATCGGGAATGACCGGTACAGCGGATACAGAGGCATTTGAGTTTAAAAATATTTATAACCTGGATGTTGTAATAGTCCCCACGCATAAGCCGATGATAAGGATTGACAATAATGACTCTGTCTATAAGAGTGAGGGAGAGAAGTTTGGCGCCGTGGCGGAAGAGATTAAAGAACTAAATGAAATGGGAAGGCCTGTGCTCGTTGGGACCACTTCAATCGAAAAATCCGAGAGGGTGAGCAAGTTGCTGGACAAACTTCGAATCAAGCACCAGGTGCTCAATGCTAAGCATCATGAGAGAGAGGCAGAGATTGTGGCGCAGGCTGGAAGAGTTGGGGGTGTAACCATTGCGACAAATATGGCAGGCCGTGGTACGGATATCATACTTGGCGGAAATCCAGAGTTTCTTGCAAGGGAAATTATAAAAAGGAGATTCAAGGTCGAAGCTAACGAGGCGGAGCCGCATCAGTTTGAGGAAGCAATGCTTGAAGCCAAATCGAGTTGCGAGGAAGAAAAGAGAAAGGTGATTGAGCTCGGTGGTCTTCACATAATTGGTACCGAGAGGCATGAAGCCAGAAGAATCGACAATCAGCTGAGGGGTAGATCCGGTAGACAGGGGGATCCGGGTTCTTCTCGTTTCTATGTTTCGCTCGAAGACGATCTAATGAGGATTTTTGCTTCTGACCGGATCTCGCGGATCATGGATAAGCTGGGATGGAATGAGGGCGAACCTATCGAGCACAAAATGATATCCAAGTCTATCGAAAACGCACAGAAAAGGGTTGAGTCCAGAAACTTTGACATCAGGAAGCATTTGCTTGAGTACGACGATGTTTTAAACACGCAGCGAGATGTAATTTATACAAAGAGAAGAGAAGTACTGGGCGGAGAGAATCTAAAAGATAATCTGTTTAATATGGCGGATGAACTCCAAGACAGCATCCTTATTTCTAATTTGCCTGAGAACCTGAAATCCGATGGAGTGGATTTTAATGAACTCGATGAATCCATTTACAGGATCTTCAATGTACATTTAGATTTTTCCCAATACGCTCAGAATGGAGCCAAGCGATCCGACATTATGGAATATGCCAGGGAAAGAGTGCATAGTTATTATGATGAGAAGGAGAATCAGATTGGTTCGGAAACGCTCAGGCAAATCGAAAAATATATTATGCTCCAGACGATTGATTACTTATGGAAGGATCATCTTTTAAGCATGGATCATCTGAGAGAAGGTATTGGGCTTAGGGGGTATGCGCAAAAAGATCCACTCTATGAATATAAGAAAGAAGGATTTGAGATGTTTTCGGGTATGCTTTACCGCTGTAACGCAGACGTTTGCGAAAAGCTTTTTAGGGTGCAGCCTATAAGCGACGTCGATATGGAGCGTCTCGAGCGGAGAAGGAGGCTTGAGCAGCAAAAGCAGATGGTGTTGGGAAGGGGAGAGGGGGAAGAAAAAAGGAAACCTGTAAAGCGCGAGAAAAAGGTGGGAAGAAACGATCCGTGTCCGTGTGGAAGCGGTAAGAAATACAAGAAATGTCATGGCAGGTCATAGCTTGGTGACTGATTCTGAACTTTCGGGGCTTTCGGAAAAGATTCGAAGACTCGAAAAGAATATCCAGCAGGTTATAAAGGGAAAACCCGAAGTAATAAAAACTGCTATAGTAGCACTTATTTCACGTGGACATTTATTGATAGAGGATGTCCCGGGTGTAGGAAAGACAACTTTAGCCCAGGCCCTCGCAAATTCGGTTGACCTATCTTTTAAAAGGTTACAGTTTACCAGCGATCTACTGCCTACCGATATACTCGGTGTTTCGATATTTGATCAAAATACCGGGGAGTTTAACTTTAAGCATGGGCCAATTTTCGCGAATGTCGTTTTCGTGGACGAGATAAACAGGGCCACACCAAAAACGCAAAGCGCATTGCTGGAGGCGATGAATGAATCTGTCGTCACAATCGATGGGTATAGTCACAGGCTTCCTGATCCCTTTATGGTAGTTGCCACGCAGAATCCATTTGAGTATAAAGGTACTTTTCCTCTTCCGGAAAACCAGCTCGATAGATTCCTTATGAGGGTAAGAATTGGATATCCCGACTATGAAAGTGAAATGGAGATTCTTGTCAAATTTAATTCTCTCGGTTTCCTGAACGGGATTAAGCCTGTTTTGACGAAGGAGGAGTTACTGCAGCTTCAAAGTATGACACAGCAGGTAAGTATCGATGAATCGCTTCTGGATTATATATTGTCTATAGTCAAAGAAACGAGAAACCAGAAATATTTCGAGCTTGGCGTTAGTCCCAGGGGAGCGATTGCGCTTAAATTAGCTGCGCAGTCGAGAGCGCTTCTTGATGGCCGAAGCTTCTGCATACCTGATGATATAAAGGAAATGGTGATACCTGTTCTTTCGCACCGGGTTGTTTTAAAATACGAGCATCTGCCCGAAAAGAGAAGGCAAGAGGACTTGCTTAATGAAGTTCTTGAAAGGGTAAAGGTGCCGATCTAGTCGGTAGATCCCCATTTAGCCTAAAGGTTTGAAAAATCTAATTGCTGGACGCGGTTTAACTTCTTTGTCTTGCTACTGAATAGATCCTGACCTCTCATCAGGGCATGGTTCAGCACAGGTACAAAGAAACACCCCTTCGATAGTTCGACAGGCTTGTGCTGAGCTACGTCGAAGTGCTCACTAGTCAGGACAAGGCTGTCCAAAATCCTCCTTAATCCTCCTTTACGAAAGGAGGAAATTACTTCTGGCAAAGCTTCTAAGAATAGATGCTGCCAGTCCATCCTCCCCTTTTATAAAGGGGAGTTAGAGGGGATTTTAACGTCTTCGTTCCTGATTATCTTAATACTGAATAGATCGTGACCTATCGTCAGGACATGGTTCGGCACAGGCGGTAATTTTTGGGAGGCCGTTTAATTTTTTTTCATTCCGAAAAGAACTGAGGAGAATGAATTATTCATCAAATGATAGGTACTTTGTCGAGGAATTTCTCGCACAAAGTAGTGAGTGTCGGCAATTCAACTTGAAGAATCATTATTCATTAGTTATCTTCACTATAATAGGTAAAAGAATATGTCCGGGAGAAAATAAGTGAATTTTAATAACCGAATTTTTTCTTACAATAAGAGACTTCCCTTTTACTCCATACCGGGTTTTTTGATAATGGGTTTGCTATTACTCATGCTTGCTATCTTTTTTGGGATATTAATAGGTACATTTATTCTATTAATTGCATCAGGAGCTTTGCTTGCCCGTTTGTTTTTGAAACCGTACAAGCCTAAGCAAAAGCGGGTAGAAGATGACGGTCGAACGATTATATTAAGACAAGACGAGTACAAGGTTATTGACAAAAAGAATTGATTATTCCTGGTTAGGTCACGAGTCCATTCGACAAGGCGTGACATTACCAAACCCATTAACGAGAATCCATCCATTCGTGTCATTCCCGCGGACTGTAAGCGGGAATCCAGGCTTGCTCCCGGTCTGGGCTTGCGAGGAGGTTTATCCCGACGGAATCTCCTCCCTTCCTAACTTTCTTGGACTACTTAGTCCAATTCGTGCAGATCGCGAGTCCCTTTGATCGACTCAGGGTAAGGCTGTCCATAGGATCGATGACTTGGAAACCTATCGGGACAGGAATGTCCCGACTATCCATAATAAGTGTCCTCATCAATAAAGATAGGCGGGGTTTTCTAACCCGCGTACGGGGACTTCTCTTGTGTCATCCCCGAGGACTTTAATCGGGGGTCCACGGACAAGAACATGGATTCCCAATAACGGCATTTGGGAATGACACGAGGCGGTGGACAATCGCTATCACTTGGGCTAAACCCGATCAATTTTCCTTGCCAGGTTAAAGTCGTTTTCTGTGAGACCGCCCTCGCTATGAGTGGATAACGTAAGCGTTACCTTGTTATATTGGATTAGAATATCTGGATGGTGGTTTGCCTTCTCGGCAAGTATTGCGACCCTGCTTACAAATGATATGGAATCGATGAAATCTTTATGAGTATATGTTTTAGTTATTTCGTTTCCTTTTAACTGCCAACCCTCTGAGGTACGTAAACCTTCCCGAATTTCGCTTTCGCTCAATAGACCCATTTTCCCCTCCTTTATTGTATAAAATATATAGAAGCAGTCGTATAGTCAAAATGTTATAATTTTATTGACAAAAAATGGCTAATGCCTATATCGCTATAGGATCAAATCAGGGTGATAGAATTGACTATTGTAATAAGGCTATTACGGCGATTACAAAGTTCGCGGTCATTAAATCACTTTCTTCAGTTTATGAGACCGAGCCAGTTGGGGTAATTGATCAACCTGATTTTATCAATTGCGTGGTAGAGATCGAGACAGGACTGGGCCCTTACGAACTTTTGTCCAACCTCCTTGATATCGAGAATAAGCTCGGGCGGAAGCGGGTGGATGCAGGTGGTCCGAGGACTATCGACCTCGATCTTATTTTTTATGATGATGTGGTAATTCAGGGTGAAGATTTGATCATACCCCATCCAAGGGTGCATCTCAGGAGGTTCGTTCTGGAGCCGCTACAGGAGATCGCCCCAGATTTTATTCACCCGATCTTAAAGGTTTCCGTTTCCAAACTTTTGCACGACTTGGAGGAAACGAAGAGAGTTAACAAGGTCGGCGACTTTTCCACAATAATTCCACAATAATCCACAGTCTGTGCACAGTGTTTAAACAAACTTTTCAAGAACTTCTCAACATGCTATTTTATGCAAAATATAGGTTTAACGTTCAATGAACACAGCACGTTAGGATGATGTTGTGATTGTTCAATCGAGATATTGTGGGCAACTTCACTTAGATACCTATAAAAGTTATCCACAGGATTAATTTTCTACATCAGCTCAGTAAAAACCAGCGGCGGGTTTTTCGGCTTCGCCTTAGGCGAGAGTACCCAATCAAAGCTTTTGAGTACAAGTATAATCCGGGTCAACGATACGGCCGTCATTGCTGTGTATGTTAGATATTTTGTGGACAGTCCTTTAGGTCTTAAAAGGGCATTCAAAAAATTGTGTTAAGAGGACGAATTTCATCGTCAGTCATGCTGAACTCGTTTCAGTATCAAGACAAAGAAGTTAGGAAGAAAAGGTGGGGACTTACCCCTTCATGCCTTGACCCGTTGACTTCGTCATCTTGCTTCTCCCACGCGCATTTTTGCGGATTCAAGTGTGTTCCACAGCAGCATGGCGATTGTCATAGGACCAACTCCGCCCGGGACCGGGGTTATATATGATGCTTTTCCCTTCACCTTTTCAAAATCAACATCACCGATAAGTTTTCCATCTTTGTTACGATTTATACCAACATCGATGACGACGGCTCCCTCCTTAACCATGTCTTCGGTGATGAAATTAGGCCGTCCTATTGCTGCAACAAGAATGTCAGCTCTGCGTACGACTTCATCGAGTCGAGTCGTTCTAGAATGACAGATTGTTACTGTAGCATGCCGATGCAGCAAAAGTATCGCTGTAGGTTTTCCAACAATGTTACTTCTTCCTACCACCACTGCCTCTTTTCCCTTGATTTCAATATTGTAAAAGTCAAGCATCTTCATTATTCCGTTTGGTGTACAGGATATGAATCTTGGATTTCCTTCAACGAGCAGTCCCACATTTTCCGGATGAAAACCATCGACATCTTTTGAGGGAGAAACCGATCTGAGAATCTTTGTACTCTCTATTTGCTCCGGTAGTGGGAGCTGGACAAGTATTCCATGAATCTTTTTATCATTGTTTAATTTGTCAATCAGAGATAACAACTCGTTCTGGGTTGTTTCTTTTGATAATTTATACTCTTCGGAATATATGCCTACCTGCTCACAGGCCTTTCTCTTGTTTCTCACGTAAATTTCGGATGCCGGATTATCGCCAACCAGTACTGCCGCAAGTCCTGGAGTTGTTCCAGTTTCGTTTTTAAGTATTTCTACTTCTCTAGCCACTTCTTCTCTAATATGCTGGGATACTTTTTTGCCGTCAATAATTTCCGACATAGCAAATTATTACCTCCTTCGTGATGTTTAATTAACCATGGGTGACCAGGTATAAAAATCACGGGGATACATGATGCACGATTCAAGATACAGGATAAAGAACACAATAGAAACGCTCTTTAAACCTCCTTCATTGTGCATCATGCATCATGTATCCTGTATCCGTGCATCCTGCATCCTGGTTATTGAGATTTCCAAAAATGATTTAACGGGCCGTGGCCCTTACCCAAGTTGAAGGAATTTCTTATCGCCTGTGTAACGTACTCCTTCGCGTCTTCAACAGCATCTAATACGTGAAAACCCATTGCAAGTCCGGCGCAGATTGCCGCCGAATAGGTGCAGCCTGTGCCATGGGTGTTTTTTGTGTTGATCCTTGGTGCTCGATACTTATGAAAGTCATTACCGTCGAATAAAACGTCGATTGCTTCCTCAATCGAATCAAGGTGTCCCCCTTTTACGAGCACATTTTTCGGACCCAGAGCCTTTATTTTTTTCGCTGCCTGTTTCATGTCTTCTAGCGATTTAATTCTTATACCAGAGAGCAGTTCGGCCTCGGGTATATTAGGCGTAACTATATATGCAAGAGGGAGTAACTCATCTTTTAACGCGACCTCTGCCTCTTTTTTTAACAGTGAATCTCCGCTTTTTGCCCTCATAACCGGATCTACAACCAGTTTTTCAATTCCATATTGTTTAATTTTTTTTGCAACTGCCAAGACTATACGTTCATTTGATAGCATGCCGGTTTTCACAGCGTCAACTCCTATATCGCCCATAACAGCGTCAATCTGGAGTTCTACAAAATCGGGAGATGTGTCAATTATACCAATGACAGACTGTGTATTTTGAGCCGTGATAGAAGTGATAACCGACAACCCGTAAACTTTAAGTGCAGTAAATGTTTTAAGATCTGCCTGAATTCCGGCTCCCCCGCCTGAATCCGATCCCGCGATCGTGAGCGCTCTCGGTATGATTTTGCTCATAGACGGTTTATATTACAGATACTTTCCAGCGTTTACAAACAAAGCGGGGTCTACGGGTATAATCCCCTGAATTTCCTCGCAGTGGCTATCTGTTCTATGCCAATCATAAGAGCCGCCATTCTAGGAGAAACCTTTTTCTCTTCCGAATAGGTCGATATTTTGTCAAATATTCTACGCATTCGCTTCTTAAGCTCTGAATAAACGAGTTCACTAGACCAGTAGTATTCTTGCAGTCCCTGTACCCACTCAAAATATGACACAATTAACCCGCCGGCATTGGCAATGACATCGGGTACAACGGTAATTCCTCTTTCCTCCAGAATATCGTCGGCTTCGGCTGTTGTAGGCCCGTTGGCTGCCTCTATGAGAATCTCGCATCTTAACCTCGAGGCGTTATCTTCGGTGATTACTCTACCTATCGCGGCAGGAATCAGGATGTCGCAATCCGCGGTTAGTAGCTCTTCGTTTGTAATTTTATCGGAATCCGGTAAATCCTGTACCCTTCCTCCACTCGCAACAATCTTAAGAATTTTTTCAACCGGAAGGCCCGAGGGGTTGTAAACTCCCCCAAATAAATCGCTCGCCGCGACGATCTTATAACCTAATCTTGATAACTTCAAGGCAGTGTGAGATCCTACATTGCCGAATCCCTGTACCGCGGCTCGCATGCCGGAGCGTTTTTTATCAAAATGCTTTAACGCATCCTCTGTCATGTAAGCAACGCCAAAGCCCGTGGCTTCTTCCCGGCCGTGTGTACCTCCGATAATTACCGGTTTTCCGGTGACTACTGCGGGGGAGGTATATCCCTCAGTCATGCTATACGTGTCCATCATCCATGCCATTATTTGAGGATTAGTCCCCATATCCGGCGCGGGTATGTCTTTGTTTGGGCCAATTATAGGGAGTATCTCGGCAGTGTACCTTCTTGTAAGCCGTTCAAGCTCCGCAGATGAAAGCTTAGTTGGATCAACGGCTACACCTCCTTTGGCCCCTCCGAAAGGAAGTTCAGCTATGCCGCATTTCCAAGTCATACTCATTGCAAGAGCAGCTACCTCCCCCATATCTACGTCAGGATGATAGCGGACACCGCCCTTGCACGGTCCTAGTGTGAGGTTGTGTTGAACTCGATACCCGCTAAAGACCTTTATGCCTCCATCATCCATTCTGACTGGACAGCTCACTACCAATGTTCGTTGTGGTAGTCGGAATCTTTGTATGATTGGATCCTCCAAATCCAGTTTATCGCATGCCCTGTCAAATTGTTTTAGTGCGTTATCATAAGCCGGGGACTTGAATAGTTCGTACATAATCCTTCCTGTTTTGATGCAGAATTGACCAAATGATACTAGTATTTTGGTCAATTTCAACTCGGTTGATGATATGGCGCGATCCAATAAAGTGGGGAATGGAGTAGATTGCTTCGCTAAAGCCAGCACTGAGTACTTCGATTTCACTCAGTACAGGCCAGTCAAAGTGCTCGCAAATTGTAGATGTTACATAATTCGGGGACAGTTTCTTAGATCTTAAGTGGGCATTCAAAAAATTGCCAAAATCAATTCCGGAAGCGTTAAGAAAAGTGACAATCATTACTGTAATCTCGAAGGAGCATAGTGACTGAGAGAACTAATTAATTATAGCAATAGATATCTCGCATTCGCTCGATACGCAAGCGTTTTTTGTAAGCCCTTGATTTTTGTTTCTTTGTATCAAGACAAAGAAAAAAAATTATACTATGGATCCCCGATTAACCTCGTCCCCGCATGTCGCTGGCGGGGAACATTCGAGGATGACGCATGAGCAAATTTCTAGGAAATTTATTATTTTTAGAATTTTGTCCTCGATTTACGAGACAGTTACAACAGGACCCGCATTCGACTCACGAGAGAGGCATTCGGAGGTGAGAATTAAACGAAAGAGGCACCGTCAACATGCTAGTAGGAACGCATGCCTGTCCTGAGTCTGGGCGAAGGATATGCGTTCCCTACAAATGTGGATGGAACCGGTCAGAGGCCCTGGATTACAATTTATGGAGGACCAGATCTTCCACCGCGTTGATAAGTGGCTTGACCTTCCGAGAAAAAGATGTTTAGATGCAATCGATGAGATCATATAAGCCCTATGTTGAATTCCGATTGACCGAATCGAGGATTGGGTTGAAAACCCCGGATGGTGAAAAGAAAGTTATAGAGATCTCTCCAGGAAGCTCCTTTGGTGCCGAACATCCAACAACCAGGCTCTGCATAACGGGCCTTGAAGAGATATTCAAAAAACGGATCGTAAAAACAGTCTTGGATTTTGGTTGTGGAAGCGGAGTACTGGGGATCTGCGCTGCATCGCTCGGAGCCGAAGGTGTTTTGGCTGTGGATATCGATCCGGCGGCCGTAAAAGAGGCGGAGGTGAATTTTGAGAAGAACAAACTAAATTCTATAGGTCGCGTACAGTATGGATCCAAAGAGGATGTTCGAGGGAGATTCGAATTAATTATAGCCAATATTGTTACGGATGATCTTTTAGCTTTGGTAGATTGGTTCAAGTCCATGTTAACGGAGGATGGCATTCTCCTTGTGTCTGGAATCTATGAGGTGAAGGAGGAAGCACTCGTAACTGCTTATACAAAAGCAGGCTTCAGGGTAAATAACGACTATCGTGAAAGCGGATGGGTGGCGATCTGGTTCGAAACTCAATAGCTGGGCTAATGGCGTCTAATTTTCGTTCATAGAAGTTTTGTATTGTATTTGTTGTTTATCTTTGATAGTATATGTCGCAAATGAGAAGTTCTCGTGTAGCTTCTGTCATAGTCTTATGTGCCTTCCTTCTCTATCCGATCTATTCACAGTGTTCTGAACAAGATCAATTAATTCTTCTTGGCACTATTGGTAACGGAGGCTCGACTTCAAGGGCGATAATTAAAAACCATTTTACTGGCAAGCTCAAGACTTATTCTCAGGGTGACGCGATTCCTCTGGCTAATGGCGAGTATGCAACTATCACGGGGGTATCAAGCTGTATGGTAATTCTCAAGGGTAATTTGAGATATGAAACGCTTGAATGCGATAACATTCCATCCGAGAGAACTATCAAGATTCCGTCGCCACTTGCAAGGTTTGATATAATCGATGAAATGCATGGACATGTTATAAAACTTAGAGAAGGTATTAACTATGATAATTTTCAGTCTGAGTTTGAAAATGCAATATTGAGTGCAAGTAAAAGATATGGCGTGGATCCTTACCTAGTTAAAGCAGTCATAAAGGTAGAGTCGAATTTCAATCCGCAAGCTGTTTCGCCAAAAAAGGCGATGGGCATGATGCAGCTCATTCCTGAGACTGCAAGTATATACGGGGTAGATGACCCTTTTGATCCGGAAGACAACATCGATGGAGGAGTCAGGCATCTGAGAGACTTAATCGAATATTTCGAGGGAGACTTGGAGCTTGCGCTTTCTGCTTACAATGCCGGGAAGGACGCAGTAATAAGATATGGATACGACATTCCGCCGTATCCTGAAACTGAGGCATATGTTGAAAAGGTTTTAGCCTATTACGACCATATTAAAGACAAAGGATATGTATCTTGGAGATAGGTGAATTATTAAGCTTAATTAATATCATTTGTTCTCAACCAGTTATGAACCGAACGCCTCTTAGTTTCGTTTTCTGATTTTTTTAAGCCTCCTTTTAATTCAAGCTATTACTAATATAATATCCGAAGTATGCCGGCTCTCCGGAAAGGTATCTTAAAATATGTACTAGCTTCAATTGCGATTGTCTTTTCACTTTTGCTCATCTCCGTCTTTTTATTTTCAAAGATCTACCTAGCCAAAAAGGTTCAACGTTTGGTCATAGATATTTCCAAAGAGAAGGGGTATGAAGTCAGAATCAGTGACATTGCATTTGGTTTTTTAGCCGGTCTCGAATTCGAGGAAATAGAGATTTTTGACTCAAGGGATCTTAATGCTTATCCAATCAGGATTGGTGAATTAATAATTAAACCAGATGTAACATCATCACTAATCGAGCGTAAACTGGTAATCGAAGAAATAGTGATTAATGACGCAGATCTATCATTACCCAAAGTGGGGCTCGACAAACTTAAGAAGCTCAGCGCTGAAATCCGACAAAAAAGGTTAGGTGAAGAAGAGGAGATGGTTATTCCAATTGCTATACACAGAATATTGTTAAATATGGCCGAAATTGAAGTTTCAGAGGGGGTAAAGCTTTATATAAGTAAATTAGATTCCAGACTGAGAGATTACGAATTACGAGATCAGAGAAATATAGATTTAAAGGGCACTGTAATATTCTTGGATAACGAAATCGGTATCAATGGGTTGATAAAAGCTTCTTCGAATGAAACAAATGGCAAATTAAATGTCAATATATCTGATTTTAATCTGGGCTTATTATCCAAGGTGCTGGAGGATCAGCAGAATCTTTCGCTAGATGCAGACTTAAATTTCCGGATAGCTGAGACAATAGGTTCAAGTGGGAGGATTCAACTGGCAAATGGTAAAGAATCCGCAAATACCCGGTCACTTTTATCGAGCGAACTCCTATATGACGTTACCTACGACAAAATAGCTGACAGACTGTTGATAAACTCGTTTGATTTTGAAGTAGGGAAATTACTTCTTGCCAGATTTGATGGGAGCGTTGATAGGATAACAACAGGGGGAGTTTTTAATATTAATGGTTCTGCATCTACCGCTCGGCTTGAGGACGTAATTACATTATTTCGTGGATTTTCACATGTTATTGCATCAGGGAAAGTCGAGGCACAAGATCTGAAACTTACTGGTTCCTTGGAAAAGGACGATGTTACCTTTAGCGGTAAAGCTGTTCTCAGCGGAGTCGATTTTGACGATAAGGAAAGAGATATACGGGTAAATCAACTGGGAGGCGCCCTGGGTTTTAAAAAAATTGTTTCCCGCAGGGTATCAAGCGGCCTATCTATCCAGGGAAAGTTAAATTCAATGAACGTTTGGACGAAAATCGGTTTATTGGAAGGTTTAAATGGGGAATTGGATTTTAAAACCAATGGCACATGGAATAGTTCGGAACTTTCATTTTCTCTTAACGATCTAAAATTAGAGACAGGTTTAGGGGATAAGCTAGAGATTTCGAATTTAAAGACCAGAGATCCGATCAATATGCGTTTCAACAATACATTAGATAAGTCATTAAGTGAGAGTGAAACCCAGTTAGGGCGGGACAAGATCTCTCTCATGAGTAGGGGTGTGGCCTTTAACGATGCTTCATATAAGGGCTTTAAGATTGAGAGGGGAAGCATTGATGACATATCAGTCCTGTACCAAACCAATCAGAATTTATCTATAGAACTAACCGCTTATGGGTCAAAAATTAGGAACATGGATGACAGCATGTACCTTGACAGTGTCCAGGCTAATTTAGCCTCTGATGAAAATGGGGGATTTGGATTCAAGGGAAGGGTTAGTTTAAAAGATGGAAGATATGGTGATTTCAAATTTCCTTCTGTTACCTCCGATTATGGATTTGAACATGATGAGCTTAAACTCATCAATCTAGAAGCGAGTTTGGAAGGTTTGGGAGAGCTCAAGGCAAATGAAACCACGATAATATTTGGCGGCAAGGGAGATAGATTTTCCGGTAAAATTCGGTTTTCCCAAGGGAGCTTTTCTGGGCCTAAATATGGGGTTGAATCGATAGGAATGGGGGGAGAATTTATATTTTACAATGGTGCGAATAAAAAGAACGGTTGGGGGGGAGAAATCTTTGCTGATGAAGTTAACCTCAAATCTCAAACTATTAAGGAAATGTCAGTGAAATTAGATTCTTCATCAGATGGTATTAGGGTACATGATCTTGAGGGTAGCCTTTTCGGGGGGAGGCTAGGGGGTAGCTTGTTATTAAATACAACTAAACCTCTTTCATCCATTTCTTCATCCGTCATAATAAAAGACGCTAATATTCCTTACGAGTCCAATGTTTTTTTTCTCGAAAGAATGGTACTCGACTTTACTGGAACCCTTGATCAGGGTTTAATACCCCAAGGACGGGGCGAACTGAGAATTGAGAATTTGAGAATAAGGGATAATGGAAAGGCCTCCAACATCGGTAGTAGTTTGAAATTTCAAATGATTGGTGAAACTTTGCTATTAAAAACTGGTTTTATAGAGAATGGAGATGGACAAAAGATTGAATTTACCGGTCGAATGGAGAATTCATTGAACGAACAAAGGGTGTTAGAGATTAATTCAAACAGGATACCACTGCCGGTAGTAATGAGTATTTTGAGCCCGTTTCTGCCTGAATCGGTTAAGGAGAGTGAGTTAAGGGGCGACGTAATGTTGGATATGGTGTTTGATCATGTGCTGCAAAAGGATCTATCATGGAGCGGCAAAATGTCTATTGCCAACACCTCCTTTTCCGGCGTTATCGCGGGGGTCCCGACCTCTGTTAGCGGTATAAACGGCGTGCTTACGTTTGACGAATACAGCGAGTCTCGAAATATCTTGGCTTCATTATTGCGGGAGCATCGTGAGTTGGATAAGGAGGTATTTAAAAGGTTTTTATCTCTGTTGAATGATACTGATAATTACGGTAAAAACGATTTCTTGACGATAGATGGAATAAAATATGGATTTTTGAGTCTTGATGACATAAAATGCTTGTTTAACATCACGGGATTAAAACTCAATCTGAATCAGTGTGCTTCAGATCTATTCGATGGAAGAATTTATGTCGCCGGTTCCTTTGACTATGGTGTCAAAAAAGATCGATACGATCTTTCAGTCTTGTTTAAGGACATAAGCCTTGAAGATATTTCAAATAGGGTAAATTCAATCAAAGATTATATTACGGGACGGATAAATGGACTCGTTTGGCTTAATGGCAATGGAGAAGAATTAGAGACGATAGATGGACTTTTTGAATTCTGGTCTATAAAATCAAAAAAGGAGTCGAGGAGATTGGGAAAGGCTTTTTTAGAGAAACTGGGAGCAAAGAGCAGGTTCTTCGTTGGTTCTTCCAGGAGATATGATAGTGGAGAAATCTCAGGTTATATTAAGGACGGAGTATTGACCTTTAGTGAGTTTAACATATCAAACAGCGTACTTGGATACAGGAATTTATCTATCCAAGTTGATCCACGACGAAATACAATATCTTTGGCACATTTGCTTTCTGTAATTAGAGAAATTTCCAAGAGAGCCGGTGAGGGACACCTTCAGATTGATCTCGAAAATAAGAGGAATTAAGGAGAAAGTCTTATGGATAGATACAAAATAATGGGTCTACTAATTTGTTTTATATCAGTTCCGATATTCATACAAGCTTGTGCTACTATAAATGTTAATGTTTATTTCCCGGCGGAGGAGGTTCGAGAAGCATACATCGATCTGGAGGAAGAACTATTAAAACCGCAGGAAGGAGAGGGTCCCGTAAGTGGACAACCGCCTGTGAAGAAAGAATCAGTACCGGAACCACAAAGCCTCAGGAAATATTCGGAGAAGCCCTTACTGACGTACCGGAGGTTTATAAGGCTTGAGCGTAATTTTTCATTAGATCTGTCGAAATTCGCCTGGGCTCAGGACGACATCGCAAGAGAGATAACAAACAAGATTCGCAATATGCCCGGGGTGGTCAGGGCATTTCAGAGCAGGGGAGCTAGACTTAATGAGATAAGTAAAATGCTGTCAGGACGTAAAGTCGGCGAGGGTAATAAGGGATTACTCGTGATGTTGGGTGATCTTACCAGTCAGGAAAGAAGTGCATTTAATGCAGAAAATAAGGATAGGATGAAAATCATCGATGGGATGGCCGAGGCGATTGTTGAGATAAATGGCCTCCAGGCTACGCCTGAGAATGTCCAGCGTGTCGCTCCGGAGGCGGCAGAGCAATTTGCCGCGGTTCGAAGAAGTGGGGCTAAGCCCGGTTGGGCGATACAGCTTCCCAATGCGAGTTGGGTTACAAAAAAATGAACTACAAGGGGGTCGGGGATACTGTAAAACAACCTCTTAGGCTTCTTCTTCATTAATTTTCGCTCTCAGGGACTTCTTTAATCTCTATTTCAGTTTCTGAGATCTTTTGTTGTAAAAGGAATTGACCAGGCCGATCGTTTTTTTGTAAGTATTCAGAAAAGCGACGCAGTCAGGACAAATGCTTAAGTGTTTCTCTAATTCCGATGCAATATCGGGTTCCAGTTCGCCTGTTATATAATCTTGTATCAAAGATGTAACCTTTTTACAATCAAACTTGAATTGTCTTTGTTCAGTCCTATTTACTTTTTTTCTTCTCATTAAAGACCAAATCATGCGTACTATTGATTAGCATTTTATTAGACGCTCGTGGTTTGAAGTAAGATGCTAACTTTTTCACGTTAATGAATAACGCCGCAGAATCGACAGGAAATTCGCGAGCTAAACTTTGAGATTGCTTGAGAACTTCAGTATCCTAGATGGGCCGCTAGCTTTCCCCGTAAAAATAGCCGCGCACGATGGAGTCGAGCTTTCACCGCTAAAATGCTCAGTCCGAGTATTTCACTAATCTCGCGGTTAGATATTTCTTCTAAATCGCTCAAAACTAGCACTGCCTTATCTAAAGGCTGGAGCTGATCTATTGCCTGACTTATTACACGGGATAACTCCAGATTGCTCGCCAACTTATCAACCTCTTGAGACCAATCGACCACAGGTCTTGCTGAGTGATGACCATCGTCGCTGAACTTTGGTAGGAAGTCATCGATTGAAACGCACTCGTCTTTGCTCTGGCGGAGCTTTGTGATCGCCGCATTCATCGTGAGTCGGTAGAGCCAAGTAGAAAACTTTGATTTACCTTGGAAACTCTTCGACTTTCTATATACAAGCAGGAACACTTCCTGAACCACGTCCTCGGCATCAGAACTATTCCCTAACCGCCTGAGAGCCTGGTTGTAAACCTTGTTTGCATAGAGACCGAATATCGCCTCGAATGCTCCGTGATCACCGTTCTTAAGCTGCTCTATGAGTACAGTTTCTTCATTTTCAAAGTACGCCTTTTGATCCAAGAACGGCCTGGAATTCTTTCCTAAAGATGTTGGCTGATCGACAATGTTAATTGTATCCATTTCAATCTCCTTAACCCTTTAATTTCTGTTTCTCGATCCTATCCCTGTTTACCAAGTCGCCCAGTAGCGATTCGATAAAAGGAGAACAGTTGATTATGTCTATCCTCACATCCTTTATTTTTTGTATGAAATCAATCCCGTTATCAGCAATAAAACTGACACCCGAGAGGTCTATTATAATTCTCTTATAGTCCTCACTTCTGATTTTAAGATATAGCGTTTCAAATTCTGAGAGCCATTCTTCAACTAGCTTGCCATCCATTCTCAGGTTTATTGTGTTGTCATGCTCTTTGGTCTTAGTGATTTTAAACATTAGTTTGAGTCCCTTTCTAAATCTGCTTTTTTAATCCAATCTTATCCGCGTTCAGTGTAATATGGTTCGCAAGCGCTGTGCCAAAAAGGTTAAGGCTTTGGTACATATTCGTAAGTTATTCAATTTGTTGTGTTTTATCTATGGGTCCGGATTGATTGGTTTTCGATAGACGAAATATTTGTCACGAAATGTCGAGAGCGGTACGAAATATCACGTGGTCCGGGCTGAAAGCGGCTAATACTGGCGCACCCTATTGATTGAGGGCGATAGGAGCACTATAATATACGCTTTAGGAAGGCATTGTCGGAATATTTTAGAAGTTCTTTATGGCTTACGAGCGTGGTCCTACTAATATTAGGATTAAAAAGAATAATCGACGAGGAGCAGTGCAACATCAGGGGCGAAATTGTGAGCAATCGGTCGATCCTGATGTAAATTCGTTTTCTGAAAGCTCGAAGGAATTAGAAAAAATGACTGACGGGCGGAAAGACGCAGATACGCTCCCGCAGCAAGACATTAAGTCTCTGGAATTGCTCCAGCATCTTGCGGAGGGAACGGCTGCGGTTACCGGTTCAGATTTTTTTCGCTCACTCGTGCATCATCTTGCTTCTGCACTTAATGTTAGCTATGCGTTCATTACACAGTGTACAGATGAAGCCTCTACCAGGGTTCGAACCCTAGCATTTTGGATGGGGAAAGACTTCGGAGAGAACTTTGAGTATACACTGGCTGGGACCCCGTGTGAAAATGTCATCAATGGAAATGTATGCTTGTATCCTAATTCTCTTCAGACGCTATTCCCCAAGGATATTGGCCTGGTGGAATGGGGAGCGGAGAGTTTTCTGGGTATTCCTATTCGCGATTCATACCAGAACATACTTGGACACATTGCTATCCTAGATCGGGGACCGATGGCCGACAAGCCGCACGGACTGTCGGTTCTTCAGATTTTTGCAGCGCGTGCCGGAGCTGAAATGGAGCGCGAGAAGGCCGCGCATAATCTAAGAAAAAGTGAAGAGCGCTTTAGGGCTCTTTTTGAATCGGCCCCTATCGGAGTTTCGATCAACGACGCCATCGGGAGATTCCGACTTATCAACAATTCTTTTCAGGATATGCTCGGATACAGCGAGGAGGAGCTCAAGGGCATGAGTTTTAAGGAAATAACCTTCACAGAAGACCTTGACGAGAGTAAAAGACTGTTCACTGAGCTCGTGGAGGGGGAAATCGGCGATTTCCGAGTCGAGAAACGTTATGTTAGAAAGGATGGTCGGCTCATTTGGGCAAATACAATCTGTTCATCTATCCGCGACGACGACGGGAATTTCATGTATACGTTTGCGATGGTAGAGGACATAACCGAGCGAAAGAATGCTGAGCAGGCTCTACAGGAGGCTCTATTAGAAGTTGAGCAACTCAAAAACCGTCTTGAGGATGAAAATGTGTATCTTCAGGAAGAAATCAAAACTGAATACAATTTCGAGGAGATCGTCGGCCAGAGCGAATCACTCAAAGAAACGCTCCGGAGTGTGGAGAAAGTCGCAACATCTGAATCTACCGTGTTGATATACGGAGAGACCGGAACTGGTAAAGAGCTTATCGCTAGAGCTATTCATAACCTTAGCAATCGTAAAGGTCGGCCGCTTGTAAAGGTAAATTGCGGGGCAATATCTGCAGGTCTAGTTGAAAGTGAACTGTTTGGACATGAGAAAGGGGCTTTCACAGGAGCTTTGCAACAGAGAGTTGGACGGTTTGAGCTTGCTGACGGAGGCACAATATTTTTGGATGAGGTTAGCGAACTGCCCCTTGACACTCAAGTCAAGCTACTGCGTGTACTTCAGGAAGGTGAATTTGAGCGCGTTGGTAGTAGTAAGACTATCAGCGCGGATGTACGTGTAATTGCTGCTACAAATCGAAATCTTACCGACGCCGTTAAGAAAGGGTCGTTCCGCTCTGATCTTTTCTACAGGCTAAATGTTTTTCCCATCGATGTGCCGCCACTGAGAGAACGAAGATCTGATATTCCACTATTGACCAATTTCTTTCTCACTAAGTTTGCTAAAAAGATGAATAAAAATTTTAAACCGATTTCCAAGGACACTATGGGCAGGATAACTTCTTATCCCTGGCCCGGAAACATAAGAGAATTACAAAACGTGATTGAGCGCGCTGTTGTACTTTCTCACGGATCCGAGATTCAGATTGATGAATCTCTGTTGGGTTTAAACGTTTTATCTGAATTGACAATTGATCAATCCCTGGAGGATGTGGAAAGATCTCATATAATTGATATTCTTGAGAAGACCGACTGGGTGATCGACGGGAAAAGGGGTGCGGCTTCGATCTTGAAGATGAATCCAAGTACACTCCGGTCTCGAATGCAAAAACTCGGCATAAAGAAACAACTCAAGAATCCATAGCGTAGAGAAAACCGAACGGTTAAATTAAATCCAATGTAGCGTCCGTTTCTCGAATTTGCATCACCCCTTCATTTTGGATACTGATAAGCAGATAGGGTCTGCGGGTTCCGTCGTGGGTAAAGAAAATACAAATTAATCTGTTCACCCTGACCCTGTCCTGAGTTGAATCGAAGGGTCAATCGCTTCATAAATCATGAAAGCGTCTTTCGCGGATTCAGGACGGCCTTCGACTGAGCTCTGGCCGATCGGTTCGTTTCGGAGGAGGAAAACTTATATCTTCTTCAAAGAGGTTTGTATAGGTTTGCAAAATCCCTTCCCCTTTGAAGGGGAAGGTGAGGATGGGGATGGGGATGGTGGCTTTTTTGTATCCTGCATCGTGCATCCTGCATCATGAATATTTATTCGTGCCTACATCTTTTTTCGAGATGAGCTCCCTGTGGCTAGCCAGGCCCTCAATACCTCAGCGACTGTCCAAGCCTGGGCGATACATCCCCTTGGAGAAAAGGGTGCATCTCCGTCGTAGATTTCGCTCAGTGTCCCAAGGCCATGTGTAACTAATTGATTACACATTGGTTCAAGAAATTCTCTAGCTCTAATTGGGTCATTATAGACTTTAAGGTGTGCTAGAACAAAAGGTCCCAACAACCATCCCCATACTGTTCCCTGATGGTATGCACTATCCCTATGAAACTGGTCTCCTCCATAATGTCCTTTATATTGAGGATTCCTATTATCAAGGCTCCTAAGTCCATGTGACGTGAGTAGACGAAGAGCGCAAATATCTACCACTGCCTTTTGCTGTGGAGTAGTTAGTGGGCTTTCAGGTAGTGAAACGGCAAATATCTGGTTTGGTCTTAATGTTGGATCGGTTCCGCCAGGTCCATCTATGACATCATAACAGAATCGATCTTTTTCATTCCAAAACCGACTGAATCCTTTGAAGGTAAGCTTGGCGGCTGATTCATAATCTTTATATGGTTTTTTAATCCGTTTTGCTACCTTAACCATTGTTCGCAATGCGTTGTACCATAGTGCATTTACCTCGACCGTCTTTCCTGTCCGAGGTGTCACAACCCAGTCGCCGATTTTGGCATCCATCCATGTTAATTGGACACCCCTTTCACCGGAAAAGAGCAAGCCATCCTGCGGGTCGACATGAATGTTGTACCGGGTTCCGCGAATGTGCCAGTCAAGTATTTCTATTAGAACTGGAAATAGTTCGACGATAAAATCATCATCCCCGGTAGCTTCATGATATGCTCGAATTGCTTCAAAGTACCAAAGCGTTGCGTCTACAGTGTTGTATTCTGGTTGTTCACCTGAATCCGGAAACCTATTAGGTAACATTCCACGGTCGACGTATTTTGCGAATGTTCGCAAAATGGAGCGACACACGTCCGGCCTGCCGTTACAAATAGTTAGACCGGGAAGACTGATCATTGTGTCTCTACCCCAGTCGCCAAACCAGTGGTAGCCCGCGATTACGGTTTTGCCGTCAGGCTCTTCTTGCAAGGGCCTATCGGCAATAAACTGATCCGACGCAAGTGCAAGTTGACCTATCCAGGCTGGAATATGATTTATGTCTTCCGGTATTGTTGAGCGTAGCTGTTCTATGAGTTCCTTTTCATAGCTCATTCGCGATACCAGCGCACGTTCGCCATTTGAATCTGCATTCTCATCGGTACTTGCCACGAACGTGATAGACTCACCCGGGTGAAGGGTTGCTCTAAATGTTGCGGCGTGCAGATGATCCTCTAGGTGGTCGAGACCGCGGTATTGCTCTAGGGATAGATTGAAGCCATAATACCAGTCATGCGTGGATTGAGCTTCGGCCTTATCTGATAGAATATAAAAGGGCGTAGCCTCGGAATAGGCCACTATTCGGATTCCTTCGGTGACATTTTCAATGTTCATGTTCCAGCCACCAGCGTGCGTCGTGCCGTGGTAATCACGATAATTAACTAGTGCCTTAATCGACAGGGTCACTGGCGCGGTTGCGCGGGATAATGTGTAGCGAATGTAGGTGGTGTTTGCGCCCTGCTTCATCCATATACGTTTTTCCATTAAGGCATCGGCGCATGCAAATCTCCAAACCGGTATGGTGCCGTCGAGATCGAAGCTCTCTATATTGAGAAAGCCTCGGGGCGATACGGTCCCATCGCTCCAGCGGTTTGTGAATAGCTCGTATTCCGATCCGTCGTAAGTTACGCTCTCGTCGAGTTTGGAAAGCAGAAGGGTTCTGCCGAGAGGGGGTTTGAGAGCGGCTACTAGCAAACCGTGATAGCGTCGAGTAAGAACCCCTGCGACGGTACCGGAGGCGTAACCACCAATCCCGTTGGCAGACAACCATTCCCTGTTTTCGGCTGATTCCGGGTAACCGCAAGCTTCGCGCCCGAATTTGACAAACATTATTAAATGAACCTCCGGGTACTTGTGTGCTAATTATTGTTTAAAATTCATCTGAGTAGGGAACGCATATCCTTCGGCCAGGCTTCAGGACAGGCATGCGTTCCCTGCAGATTTAATCATATTTTAAACTGTCATCAGATCTCTCGACCCGTCGACGTCATCTTCTTCTACGTTATTTTCTCTTCCTGAATTTTTATCTGTTCAGGTGCCTTATCTTGCAGGCAGTATTCTCCACATTGCTGTATAAGCTTTGCCACGACTCCCGTCCAGCCCGTCTGATGACTAGCACCGATTCCGGCTCCGTTATCTCCATGAAAGTATTCATGGAAAAGTATAAAATCACGCCAGTGAGGATCATTCTGGAACTTTTCAATTCCACCGTATACCGGTCTCCTACCCGATGAGTCTCTAAGGAAGATGCTCATAAGCCTGTGAGATAATTCGGATGCAACCTCCCAAAGAGTCATTTCTTTACCTGAACCGGTGGGACACTCAACCTTGAATCCGTCACCGAGATAGTAATGAAACTTTTGCAGCGCCTCTACTAGGAGAAAATTGACCGGGAACCAGACAGGTCCCCGCCAATTGGAATTGCCGCCGAAGAGACCGCTCGAGGATTCGGCCGGTTCATAATCGACCCTGTATTCTTGACCATTAACGTGGAACACATATGGATTTGACTCATGAAACCTGGAAATGGCGCGTATTCCATACGGCCCGAGGAATTCATTTTCATCAAGCATCTTCTGGAGTATGCGCCTAAGCTTCTCCTGGTTCACAATCGAGAGAAGTCTCCTTTCGCCAGCGCCGGGTGTTCTCATGCAGGCGACATTTTTCTTAAGTTCCTCGCGATTATCTATAAACCATTCAAGCCGTCCTTTAAAACCTCGAAGCATATTGAGGGTATCGGCTTCCATTGTCTGAACGGCGAACAGTGGGATAAGCCCCACCATTGAACGGACTTTCATAGGAAGGTGGCGGCCATCTGGCAAATTCAGGACGTCGTAGTAGAAGCCATCTTCTTCGTCCCAGAGCCCTCTGCCTTCCCCAAGCAAATTCATTGCGTCTGCTATGTATAGAAAATGCTCGAAAAACTTGCTGGCGATGTCTTCATAGCTCGGATTATATTTGGCCAATTCTAGGGCTATAGCCAGCATATTCAAACAATACATTCCCATCCAGCTCGTTCCGTCTGCCTGCTCAATCTTTCCACCTGTTGGAAGTTTTGCGCTCCTATCAAAAACGCCGATGTTATCTAATCCCAGAAACCCTCCCTCAAATACGTTTTTGCCTTCTGAGTCCTTTCTGTTCACCCACCATGTAAAATTGAGAAGTAGCTTCTGAAAAACCCTTTCTAAGAATAGTCTGTCGTCGCGGCCGTACATCTTTTTCTCTATTTTATATACACGGAGCGCTGCCCAGGCATGAACGGGCGGGTTAACATCGCCAAAAGCCCATTCATATGCAGGAAGTTGACCGTTGGGATGCATATACCATTCCCGCGTAAGAAGTATCAGTTGACGTTTTGCAAATTCCGGATCGATCATTGCGAGAGGAATTGTGTGAAATGCCAGGTCCCATGCAGCGAACCACGGGTATTCCCATTTATCGGGCATCGAAAGGATGTCGTCGTTATAGAGATGAATCCAATCGCGATTCCTGCCACTGTTGCGCTCCGTAGGAGGTCTTGGGGTAGAGGGGTCCCCTTTTAGCCAATCTTCTACTACGTAGTGGTAGAACTGCTTACTCCAGAGCATGCCCGCGAAAGCCTGTCGCTGGACACTCCTCAATTCTTCGTTTAACGGGAAGGGTGAAAGGCTGCTGTAAAATTCGTCCGCCTCCTTCAAACGATCATTGAAAATTAATTCGAACTGATCTCCGAGTGGGTCAGGCAAATCCTTTTTATTGCTAAGACGTAGCCGTATGGTACGTCTCTCTCCTGACCCAATGCGTAGCATATAATGGGGCGACGCTTTTGTCCCTATCTTGTCTGGATTCACTGCCTCTTTTTTGTTGTGCACAATGTATTCATCAATACCGCTTTTACAGTAGAGGTTTCCGTGATTAATCCCGTATAGTCTTTCATGGTTGGTTTCATTTTCTGTGAAGAGAATTTCATCCGGATTGTCGCAGTGCAGCCACATTTTTCCAAGGCCGGGGTGAGAAACTTCCACTAAGGCCTTGCCCCCCTTTTTCTTTAATTCCTTTAGATAGGGTTTATCAACGTCACCATTCCAGGTCCATGTATTGCGAAACCATATGGTTGGTAATAGGTGTAAAATGGCCTCTTCATGTCCCCGGTTGGCGACGGCAATTTTAATGAGTATGTCATCTGGCTCATCCTTGGCGTATTCCACGAATACATCGAAATAGCGGTCGTCGCGAAATACACCGGTGTCCATGAGTTCAAATTCAAAATCCCGCCGGCTCCTTCGCCTATTCTCTTCCACGAGCTGGGAGTATGGAAAGGCGTCTTGCGGATACTTGTAGAGATACTTCATATATGAATGGGTTGGAGTGCTATCTAAATAAAAATAGTATTCCTTTACGTCTTCGCCGTGATTGCCTTCACTTCCGGTTAAGCCGAAAAGTCTTTCCTTTATAATCGGGTCATTTCCATTCCAAAGTGCAATTGCAAAGCAAAGCCGCTGGTGGTTGTCTGAAATACCGGCAATACCGTCTTCTCCCCACCTGTATGTCCGAAATCGTGCTTGGTCGTGTGTAAGATAGTCCCACGCTGCTCCATGGGGACTATAATCCTCTCTTACTGTCCCCCACTGTCGTTCACTCAAATATGGTCCCCAACGCTTCCAATAGGCTTTTCTGTTAAGGTCTTCCTCAAGCCTTTTTTCTTCGTTAGTCATGGTTTTCCTCCAATAATCAACTGATGCATGATGCGCGATTCAGTATGCATGACAAAAGATGTATCTCATATCTTGCATCTTGCATCATGTATCTTGTATCAATTCACGTCAATGGTGCCACTTCGCAAAAAACCTTAATTGCCCCCTTTGCGTTTGTGAGTGTATTTATCAATTCCTCGTAATTTTCAAGCCCTTTGACGGGATGGGTCAGAAGCTTTGAGAGCCAGCCGGGCCATTCGAGGTCTGCCTGTGAAAGATCCTTGACCCCTATCTCAAAATACTCCCTGTTTGCGTTCACCGTGCCTACCACAACCTTGTTTCCGAGTACGAATCCCAGATTAATCATATCCGCAGGAACCTCTATTGTTCTTCCTCCGCCGGTCACACTTGAAAGCACAAGGACACCGTTTTTCCCCAGTACGTTCATTGCTTCAAAGACAATTGGCGAAAATCCTGTCGCTTCAAAAATGAGATTATATGGACCATGCTCTTTGGCAGAATCGGTGAGAGTAGTGTCATCCGTGCTATGATAGCAGGCTCCTATTTCCCCCAATAGATCTGAATTTAAGTACGGTGGCTTGGTCCTTCCGAATGTGCAGACTTCTAAGCCCCTCAGACGGAGGGCCATGGTTGCGAGTATCCCGATTGTTCCCGCTCCAAGCACTGCGGCTCGCCTTGGGTTCCAAATTCTAAGCCTGCGCTGGATCTCATAAGCCTGGACTATGCCCTTTTCTATCACGCTTGTAGGTTCAAGAACGACCCCGACCTCCCTGAGCCCCTGTGGTACCTTTACTATGTATTCCGGATCATCAACATAATATTCTGTCAGATACCCGTGACGAAGATTTATGCCACGCTCAAAGTACACGTCATCGGTTGTCATGTCATACATCCCGATCTTGTCGTAGGGAGAATTCCCCGGACGTCTCACCGTGGCTACAACATAATCGCCCGGTTGTAACTCGCTGACATTCGGCCCGACCTCTTCTACGATTCCAAAGGATTCATGCCCGGTTATGAGGTAATCATCCCCCGGCGGTGCAGCGCCATATTCTGCGGCATTGATTTCTTTATCAGTCCCATCTACACCGACGCGGAGTAGCTTGACCAATACTCCGCGTCCATTTGGAATATCGGTTAGTTTTGGTTTCGGCACCTCTCGCAAATGAATTGAATTTGGTCTCCCTGGTATAACGGCTATTGCCTTCATACTTAACCTCCTGCGAATTATGTGTCGCTCAATTATTTTTCCACTAATCTCATAACGTGACCGTCCGGGTCACGAACTAGGAATCCTCTTCTAAAACCAAGTTTATTATCCGGAAGTTCCACGACCCCGGATGAGATAAATTTGTAATCTCCCGCTCTGATTTGCTTTGCTGCATCCTCTACGTCATCTACTACGAGGGTTGTCTGCCAGTGCATTATGTCGTTTGCGCGCTCATTAACAGGAATTCGGCGGCCGTCGTCGGGTGAGATGTATTCCAGACATTCAATTCCCGGCCCCATTGGAGTCCGAAGACCAGTTATCTCCAAGTGTGCTCCGAATACGTTATTCAGGTGCTCCTGCTCTGTTCCATAATTTTCACTTCCGCCCTTGACGTCCATCCCCATTAAGTCTCGGTAAAACTTCAGGCTTTGATCTGTATCGCCTACGACAATCGCCGTATGATCTATCCCCAAAAATAATTTGTCGGTGGGAACTTGCCATTTTGAATCACCTTTTCCGGGAGGGAAGTATATGATCTCTAGATTATGCCCGTCGGGATCCTTAAAATAAAAGGCTTTTATTCCGGCGGCGGCCTTGTTCCAGTCTGGAAGTGTCTGAGGGGCAGTAGAAGCGTGCTGAACCTTGTACTTACGAAGATGCTCATATGCTTTATCCATGTCATCTACAACGATTGCTATGTGCTGAAACCATTTATCATTGCTTCGAGAATCGATTGGTACAGGCCTACCCTTAGGAGTTAGATATTCGGTTAACTCGATGAACTGATCACCAATCTTCAAACGCGCGACACGCATACGTATGCCAAAGATCCCCTGAAGGTGCTCGTACTCGGGTCCCCAGACCTCGACATCCGAAACCTTTTCGAAAGTAAGAACACTGGTATAGAAATCTATGGAACGATCCATATCCGAGACGGTCATACCGATGGTATCAACGGCTTTTACCCGTGTTTTGCTGGATGGCTGCTGTGACCAAGCGGCGGGAGAGCAAGGGCTAAGAGCGATTGAATACGAAAGAACGAGCAGTACGGTGAGAGGAATGAAACGAAACGATAAAAAAGAAATCTTGGATCTAGCTGAAACTGGAGTTGTCATTTCAATTAGTGTGAGCTTCGTCATTTCGTATATGCAAATGCATTGTATCTTGCAGGACACCAAAAAAGCTTCCGTGCTTCGACTAGCTAAGCATGAACCGTAAACCGCCAATAATCTAAGTGACTTTTGTCCGCTCACGCTGAGCCCTGAGCCCAGTCGAAGGGTTGAAGGGTCGCAGGGTGAAGCGCCATTTCTCTTTACCCCAGTCGCTCAAGAATGTGATCGCCCACTCTCAGAGCATTTGCCATGATTGTCAGGCCGGGATTCACCGCGCCGCACGAGGGAAAAAAGCTGGCATCAACTACGTATAGGTTATCAACTTCGTGTGCCTTACAGTTAATATCGAGAGCTGACGTTTTTGGATCATTTCCAAACCGAATAGTACCGTTCTGATGGGCAACACCGGCGAGCGGAATACGCTGACCGATAAACAGGTTTCGCGCAAATAAACCCTGATGACATTCATGCCCATGAACAGAGCACTTCGACTGCTGATTCATCAGACTTTCAAGTTTAGCGATCAGTCGCTTATGACCCTCTTCGTTGTTCGGTTTGTATTTCAGCACAATATTTCCTTCACCATCCAAGGTCACCCGGTTTTCTTGATCGGGTAGGTCTTCTGATGTGAGCCAGAAATCAAGCGAGTGACCGGCCATGTACTTAAGAGTCCATTTCGGAGTAAGTGCAGGCGCCCCGGCCTTGAGTGTTTCTGCATCAAGCTTGCCGACAAAAGAGATGTGGCCCATTGGGTATTCCCATTCCTTTGAGCCGAAATAGAAGTCGTTTACCGAGAGGGTCTTCTGGAACACGGTTGGATTGGGACATTTTGAGATCGCCATCAGCACCGAATTTACGTGACCCATATAGTGCCTTCCGACGACATCGGAGCCGTTCGCCAGGCCGTTCGGATGCTTGTCGTTTGCGGAGCGCAGCAGCAATGCTGCAGAGTTTATCGCTCCGCATGACACCACCACGATATTCCCCGAGTAACTTTCTGTTGAGCCGTTCCGTTTAACATGAACCCTGGAGATATCTCGTCCCGTGGGACCGGTCTCCAGCTTCGTGACAAAGGAATTTCTCAGCAATGTTACATTAGAATTCTGAAGGGCGGGTTCCACACAGCACACATGGGCATCGGACTTCGCATACACAAGGCACGGAAACCCATCACAGGTATTGCAGCGAATGCAGCGGCTGGTCTGGGGGTTCTGTTCATCCAGCATGACCCCAAGGGGCGTATGAAATGGATTGAGGCCATGACTCGAAAAGTCATCACTAAGCTGCTTTATGCGCGGCTCATGGCTTACGGGCGGATGTGGGTATGGTGTTTCAGAATGGGGTTCAGTCGGATCTTCACCGCGCTTGCCGTGTACATGATAGATCTGTTCGGCTTTAGTATAATAGGGCTCAAGGTCATCGTAGCTAAGAGGCCAGGCCGGAGAAATACCTCCGTGGTGGGCGATCTCACCGAAATCTTCCTTGCGCAGGCGGAATAGCGCAGCGCCGTAGAACTTCGTATTACCGCCTACAAAGTAGTTTGTATGGGGGTGCAGTTCTTTACCATCCTTATCTCGCCATACCTCTTTGGTATTGTATTTTGCCTCCACGTTGACGGCGACAGGGTTCCAGTTGTCCTTTTCTCTGGGCACATAGTCGCCTCGTTCCAGCAGCAATACCCTCTTTCCCGAAGGAGCCAAATGATGTGCCAGAGTACCGCCGCCTGCTCCGGATCCTATTATAATTACGTCATATTGATTTTCGGCTTTCATTTCCCAGCTCCTTAACCTGCATTCGGCTTTAACGGAGCGGTGCCGAAGTTTACCCCAAACCTACGACACCAGATTGTTACTGCTTTGTATTTATTGTAATCGATATCAGATGGCAGATCATAGTTCTGATCGCCGACATTCCCTTTGAGTGCAGCAAGATGAATAAATCCGGCGTTCTTTACCGTGTCATTGTCGTTGGCATCCTCGGCTGCGACCAGATAGACCTGCACGTCTGGACCATTCGAGGTTTCAAATTCTGTAAAGCGCAGTACCTGCTTGCCATCTGGCAACTGGTAGATCGAGGCAGCTCCTTTTGTTTCATGTGCGACACCGTGAAAGCTCCCATTGTAAAGGAGCCTGGGTTCGTTTTCGGATTGGGTCGTTTCTACCGCCGTCGTTCCGGGAAACTCCTCGTCAACGGTCTTGCTTATGAAAATCCTTTCAGGACGGAACAAATACCAGAGGACAAATATCATTATCAAAACAATGACAATTACTAAATTACGTATATTCATAATTTGGGCTCCTCCAAGTTTTTTGTAATTTCAATTTCAAGACCGACACATCTTTCATTAAACACTAAATTAGATTAATCATCAATCAATTGTACTATGGTAATGTTAGACGTTTAAATTTTCGAGAAGGATTTAACAATCTGGAGATTTTGTGTTATGTAAAACCTATCCGATGGTATTCAGCCTGATTCCACACAGAGCGCAATCGGCCGTGCATAAATTTGAATTCTTACTTTTCAAAAAGTTTCTGATATTCTCCGTACCCTTCTTTCGCTAAATCTTCTTTCGGGATAAAGCGGAGTGCTGCGGAGTTGATACAATATCGGAGTCCTGTCGGTTGCGGTCCATCATTAAATACATGTCCGAGGTGGGAATTTGCGTTGTTGCTTCGGAGCTCGGTCCTGGACATGAATAAACTGTTGTCTTGCCCTTCGACAATATTCTCTTTCTCGAGTGGCTTGGTAAAGCTGGGCCATCCGGTGCCGGATTCAAACTTGTCCAGCGAACTGAAAAGTGGTTCGCCTGAAACAATGTCTACGTAAATTCCTTCTCTGTGATTATCCCAGTACTCGTTGCTGAACGGCCTCTCGGTACCGTTATTCTGAGTAACTTCATACTGAATTGGGGTCAATTTTTTCTTGAGTTCTTCTTGGCTCGGTTTGTTGTAGGTTTGGTTTTTGTTCTCTGAAGTTTTTGTTTTCATTTCATCACCCCATATCTTCTTGATGTACTTGTCGCGCCCGGAAAAGTGTCTATAGCTTTTGTATCTTACGGGATTCTTTTTATAGAAATCCTGGTGATAATCCTCCGCCCTGTAAAATTCAGAGGCTTTAACAATCTCTGTGACAATGGGTTTGTCGTATTTTCCAGATTTGTCCAGCGCTTCCTTTGATTTTTCAGCCAGACGTTTTTGCTCGTCGTTATGATAGAAGATCGCCGATCGGTACTGAGAGCCTCTATCAACGAATTGACCGTTGGGGTCGGTCGGATCTATCTGCTTCCAGAACACGTCTAGTAGTTCAGAATATGTTATCTTTGACGGATCGTAGAGGACCTCGACAGATTCTAAGTGCCCGGTTCCACCAGAAGAAACCTCTTCATAGGTAGGATTCTTTTTTTGTCCCCCGGTATAACCAGATATTACTGCCGAAACGCCTTCCAGTTTTTCGAAGGGTGGTTCCATACACCAGAAGCAGCCACCTGCAAAGGTCGCTTTTTCCAGATTTTGGTCTTGCAAATCCTCTGCCCGGATAGATGGATTATGGTCACTTTTATTAAATTTTGCGTATACGAACAATAGAATTACTGCAAGGATCGCGATTACAAATACTTTTATCATGACTTTCAGCCTCCCAACCTAAAATTTACGTAAATAAGGATACTTTGGATCTGAAGTTCGTTACGATTTTAGAAACTCTCAATACCCTTCTGAAATTTTAATTTGCCGATTTGCTTATTAATTTTTGCCTTTTCCATAATAAGCACTATCCAATTCAGCATCATTAAAAATTACCCGCACATGATGAGCTTGTCGAAGTATGAAGATGCATAAGGCATGACATTCTTCGAGTGAGTTCAGTTCGGACGGGGTTATTACCTCGCAGCAGACCTGATTGTTCAATAACATTCATACATACGCCTTATGTATTGTTGCATTGAATTCTGCGGATTTTATTGCGCCGGGATAGCCGCAGTGGATGCAGCGTTTATCATTTTGGTGGTGAAGCTTTGCGCACGAAATGCTGCTCAGTCCCATCACTCTGATGTAAACTTCCGACGCCAAAAGCATTCCCAGGACCGGAGCCGTGAAATAGACCCACAGGTACATCAGATGATGGGCTGGTATAGCAGATCCAAATGTGCGGGCTGGGTTCATGCTCATGCCGGAGAGAGGCGCCTCAAGGGTGATATAGGTAGCGACCAGTATTCCGGCGAAGATACCGGTGTACCGAGCTATTTTGTTTGTGTTGGAAACGATCAGAATGACCATCATGAGAATAAATGAGATTGCCAATTCGGCAATGAAGGCAACGATTGTTCCTCTGGAACCTGGAAGGGTATCAACGAAATTGACCGAAGGATGGGTGATGAGGTGTCGGACAAGAGCCACGACCAAGGTAACTCCAATGAGTGCTCCAGTAAACTGCGCAATGATGTAAAACACGGCATCCCATGACTTCACTTTACCTAAACGCAGGAAGGTTAGTGTTACCGATGGATTTATGTGTGCACCTGATTGCTTACCCCATGGCGAATAGATAATGGCAATCGCGGTAAGACCCATGGCTACTCCGATCAGGAACCTCCTGACAAAAGGATCGTTTATAGCCATTCGCACAGGAGACCCCGGATGCTCCAATAGGATTGTAAACACGCAGGCTGAAATCATGAATATTCCGAGTCCCGCCGCTTCCATCAAATATTCAGGCCAATGTTGGCGAAGTGCATTGATCATTTGAGTTATTTAGACGAGAGAAATTTTTAAAAGGATTTATTATAACGTAGTTGTATTTGCGCGTGACAAGAATTCCTGATGCCCGAATTCATTGATCGGGTATCCATGTTTTTTTGGATTGGTACCCATTATTTTCGCCAGGGATGAATCCTACTTATGAGTCGCTTCCGGGCTTGATACAAATGAGGATCTATGTTCTTAGAAAGTTCAACTATTAGCCCTCGGGGAATAGTTTCCTAGTTGAGTACTTTTACGACAAGTCTTAAGAGCCTTTGAGTCCAGCCCGCTGAGAAGAACTTCTGGTGGAGGTATAAATCTGCGGTTTGTCTTGTACCCAGAGCGAGTGTCGGATAGACATGGATTGTTGAAGAAATATCCTTTACGCTTAAACCCTTCCTTATGGCCAAAATGAGCTCGTGTATCAATTCCCCGGCATTCGGGCCTATTATATGAGCCCCGATTATCTTTCCCTTCCACCCGGTGGTTAATATCTTGACGAATCCGTGACCTTCCACCTCTGTAACCGCTCTATCTACGTCGCTGTAATTGTATTTATAAACAGTGTAGTTTAGGTCTTTTTCTACTGCCTCGCTCTCCGTCACTCCTATGTGGGCAACCTCTGGATCGGTGAATGTTGTCCATGGAACCGCTGAATAGTCAACCTTCGCCGGCAACCTGAATAATACGTTCCTCAGTACTATTCCGGCCTGGTATTCAGCCATGTGTGTGAAGAGATAGGGCCCCACGACATCACCGCATGCCCATATGTTTTTGGCGGTTGTCTTGAGATTGCTGTTTACAGTTATGCCTTTTTTGGTGTGTTCAACTCCTGAGGCTTCAAGGTTTAGTCCATCGGTATTGGGGGTGCGCCCGACAGCGAGCAGGATCTCGTCTGCCCTGTGTACGAACTCCTTTCCATCCTTTATACAAAAGACGGCCTTTTTCCCATTCTCATTATTAACACGCTTTACAATTTTTCCCGTGCGAAATCTAATCCCTTCTTTTGCCAGACAACTCTCGAGTGTTTTAGATATATCTATGTCTTCTTTAGGCAGGACTTGATTTTCCATTTCTATCACAGTTACTTCGGAGCCGAATCTTGCGAATGCCTGGGACATCTCCATTCCAATAGGCCCTGCGCCTATGACAATTATGGAAGGGGGGAGTTTTTTCAGATTAAAGACATCTACGTGAGTTATAAACCCTGCTTGTCTGAGACCCCCGATATCGGGTATCAACGGGCTGGAGCCCGTAGATATGATGAACTTCTTGCTTCTAATCTTCTTCCCGCCAACCATCAGTTCTCTTGAAGAAATAAACCTTGGCACGCCAAATATTACGTCGATCCCCATTTTCCTGAATCTCTCTGGATTGTCGTGCTCACCTATTTTGTCTATTACGTCCCATACATGGCTGATCACATTTTCGAATTCAAACGATGGACTCGCCTTATGAAGGCCGAACTCATGTGCCCTCCTTATTAACGAAACAATTTTTGCTGAACGAATAAGCGTTTTACTTGGGACACAGCCATAATAGAGGCAATCGCCCCCTAATTTTTCCTTCTCGATCAATGCTACCTTAAGTCCAAACTTTGCCGATCCCGCAGCGACCGTAAGTCCGGCTGCCCCGCCGCCGATCACTACGATGTCATAGTTCTGCATGGAGCATTCCTCCAATACCTAACGACCGTTTGGATAATAACGCCATTGAATAGCTACCTTGACACATATTCATACGAAAAACTGCTTTTGAATCGGAGGAATTATTCGAATTTAACTGATACTGAGTAAGCGGGTAGCCAGAATTAACACAACTTGTTCCTCGCGATTTCCAATTTATCTTCAACGATAGAACGTATCTGCTCGAGCCTTTCAGGCGTATCGCCTTCAAACCTTAAGACCAATGCCGGTTGAGTATTTGAGGCCCTAACAAGACCCCACCCATAGGGAAATTCGACCCGTACACCGTCTATATCTATTACATTATATTCTTTCTTAAGCTCTTCTCTAGTTTGATTAACTAATTTGAATTTCGTTTCGTCCGGGCAATCAACCCGTATCTCAGGAGTTGAGAAGGCGTCCGGGACCCCTTCCAGCAGTTCCGATGTCCTTTTTCCGGTTTTGGAGATAATCTCAAGCATTCTCAGGGCTGCATACAGGGCGTCGTCATACCCGTAGTATCTGTCGGCAAAAAATATGTGCCCGCTCATCTCGCCTGCCAAGGCTGCCTTTTCAAGCTTCATTTTATTCTTCATGAGTGAATGTCCGGTTTTCCACATTATTGGAATGCCGCCATTCCTCTCGATATCTTTAAAAAGTCTAACCGAGCACTTCACATCTCCTATGATCTTCGCTTTAGGATTGAGTTTTAAAATTTGCCTCGCAAATATGAGAACCAGCATGTCGCCCCATATTATAGTTCCTCTTTCGTCGACGACCCCAATTCTATCACCGTCTCCGTCAAACCCTAAGCCCAGCTGAAGTCCTTGGCTACGGACGGCATCGATAAGGTCTTTAATATTTTCCTCTACAGTTGGGTCTGGATGATGATTGGGAAACCTTCCATCCGGTTCGACATAAAGCTCTGTTAATTCGCAGCCAAAGTGCCTTAGAATCTTTGGGGCCACGATACCGACCATCCCATTTCCACAATCAATCGCCACTCTGACCCCTGGATCGATTTCAACGTTCTTTCTTAGATAGTCTAAATAACTGTCCATTATGTCAAGTGTCTTGACTGTACCGGTACCTTTCTGGAATTTTCCTCCTTCGGCAATTCTTCTGATTTTTTGTATGCCCTCGCCAAAGAGTGAATCCCCGTCCACACAGAGCTTAATTCCGTTGTACTCGCTTGGGTTATGACTTGCCGTGATTACAACTCCCCCATGGACGGGGAGATTGAAAAGGGAGAAATAGACCATAGGCGTTGTAACCATTCCTAGATCAACAACATTGACTCCCGCAGATGTAATGCCGGTAATCATTGCTTCAGAAAGTTTGGGTGAACTGAGTCGACAGTCGTGCCCGATAGTCACGGTATCCTTGCCGAGCTTTCTGATGTATGTTCCATAGGCCTTGCCTATAGTCTCGACGACTACTTCATCGATGTCCTCATCGACCACTCCTCTAATATCATACTCTCTGAAGATTCGAGGATTGATTGTTAACATTGATCATGGGCCTCCGGTGTTACATCGATAATTGTTCATAGCAATACAATATACATGGTTCTTCCGTCAACGCACTTTCTTGACTTTAAAAACTCGCCTTTATATCATTCTGAGCATGATTTTTCCTTCTTTTACAGAGTTTAAGGAGAAGTTGAAAAATGGGAATCTTATTCCCGTATGGACCGAGATCCTGGCCGATTTTGATACCCCTGTGTCTGCTTTGCGGAAGATTGAAACCGGTGAATATGCTTTCCTTCTCGAAAGTGTAGAGGGTGGAGAGAAGTGGGGTAGGTACAGTTTTCTTGGGACAGAACCGTCTGTGGTGTTCAGGTCAAAAGAGAGTAACATTGAAATCATAGAGAACGGAACGGTAGTAAAAACTGAGGGGAACCCCATCGATTCTTTAAGGGAACTTTTATCACGATATACACCGGTAGTTAATACGGATTTGCCTAGATTTCATGGCGGAGCCGTCGGCTATTTCGGTTATGATGTCGTTAGATTTGTTGAGAAGCTTCCGGAGATTGCAAAGGATGATCTTGAGCTTTGGGATTCGGTTTTTATGATCACTGATTCGGTTTTGGTATTTGACAACGTCAATAACAAGCTTAAGATCATTTCTAATGCGTATGTATCAAAACCAAATGAAGCGAGAAGGGCTTATAGGGCAGCAGTAGAAAAGATTGAGAAATTAACAGAAAAACTTCGATCACCATTATCTCAAAATGAATCCAGATCGAGGATGTTTTCAGATAAGACGAGATCTCCGAGATTAAAGTCAAACTTTAAACGCCAGGAGTTTTTGGAAGCCGTCAGGAAAACAAAGGAATATATTCGGGCGGGCGATATAATCCAATCAGTTATCTCACAGCGCTGGGAAACCGATCTTAATATTGTACCTTTCGATTTATACCGGGCTTTAAGGGTATTAAATCCTTCACCGTACATGTTTTACCTAAAGATGGGTGAAGACTATCTTGTCGGATCTTCACCAGAGGTAATGGTTCGTGTAGAGGGAGACAGGATCGAAAACCGACCGATCGCTGGTACGAGACCCCGTGGGTTAAACCCCTCCAACGACAAGGTGCTTGAAAAGGAATTGCTAGCCGATCCTAAAGAGAGAGCGGAACATATTATGCTTGTTGATCTCGCGAGAAACGACCTCGGTCGGGTTGCGAAATACGGAACAGTTAAAGTTGATGAGCTAATGATTGTTGAAAGGTATTCGCATGTGATGCATATAGTATCAAATGTGATTGCCGAGTTAAAGGCTGATAAAGATGCGTTTGATGTTATAAAGGCTACATTCCCGGCTGGAACACTTTCCGGCGCCCCTAAGATTAGAGCAATGGAAATTATTGAGGAAATGGAGCCTACACGTAGAGGTGCTTATGGTGGTGCTGTCGGATATTTCAGCTTTTCCGGCAATATGGATACATGCATTACTATAAGGACCTTTGTGATCAAAGGTAAAAAGGTATATATTCAAGCCGGTGCGGGTATTGTAGCGGATTCAGACCCCGAAAGGGAATACACTGAGACCGTGAATAAGGTAAAGGCTCTTATAGAGGCCGTAGAGGTATCGAGGGCAGGAATTTAGCGGGACAACGCTTACCAAGCGGTGAATTGGACCGTATAATGTATAATAATTCGGGGTATGATCAATGATATTGATGATAGATAACTATGATTCCTTTACCTACAATCTTGTTCACTACCTTGGCGAGCTCGGGGAGCAGGTTGTAGTATTCAGGAATGATAAAATTACTCTGGAGGGCGTCGGCAGGCTCGACCCGGAGATGATAATGATTTCTCCCGGTCCTTGCACTCCAAGGGAAGCCGGTATTTCCGTCGATTTGATTAAGGAGTTTTTTGGGAAAAAACCAATGCTCGGGGTATGTCTGGGTCACCAATCACTGGCATATGCAAGGGGCGGAAACATTGTAAGAGCAAAAAGACTTCTGCACGGTAAGACGTCCATGATACATCATGACGCTAGGAGTATTTATTCCGGGATACCCGATCCCTTTGAAGCGACGAGGTATCATTCCCTCATAGTAGAAGAGAAATCGCTGCCCGATGAATTTGAGATTTCCGCATGGACGGACGAAGGGGAGATAATGGGTATAAGGCATAAAGAATACGTGCTCGAGGGGGTCCAGTTTCATCCCGAGTCAATACTCACACATTTCGGAAAAGATGTCTTGAAAAACTTTATAGATATCGCGAAGAGAAACTAATATTAATATTTACCGTTATTATATGTGGATAAAAAAATCGGGGGTTCAAGCTTTTTAAAGCTTCTTGAACCCTGCGACTCATGACATACGACAAATGAATGCTTATTAAATAGGTTTTTCTGCTTAATATTTGGGCACAGCTTAAGTTATCATATCTTGTGCCGAAGCATACACCGCAGATGACTTGGCATGTAATTAGAAACATGAATTGAATGTTCATTGGCACGGTACTTGCTGCGATTTGTATTCGTGGGTGGTGGGTTTATTTCAGTGAGTAGGGAAGCTCATGCTTTTATATTTTAGACCGCGAGATTCCAAGTTTATCGGAGAGGGCACGCTGCCGCATGGCTCATTTGACGATACGGCGAAGTGGTTGCCCATAACTCGTTACCTTGAAAAGGGAGCGGAGACGTTTCCCGAAAAGGTGATGTTCAGGGTCGGTGACAGGGACGGAAATCTTACTGAAAGCTATTCTTACAAGGAGACAAATGAGTGGGCAAACAGGGTTGCCAACGGTTTGAGGAAGAGGTTCGGGATTAAAAAGGGCGATAAGGTCGGCATCTATATGATCAATTGCTCGGAGTACGTAATTTCGATTATCGGGATTCATAAGAGCGGGGCTGTACAGGTGCCGATTAATAAGGACGAGAAGGGTGAGAGGTTGGCCTATGTCATAAACTATTCGGATATGAAGGCTTTGGTGATCGACCCCGATAGCCTTCCACTGATCCGGGAGATTGCCAAGGATTTAACGAAGGTCAAGACCATATTTATGACCGGGGACGAGAAGGATGTGCCCGATGAGATTGGTGGAATTAAGGCCCTGCCTTTTTCAACATTTAATGATTTTTCATCAGATGATCCGGGGATTGAAGTCACAGTAGCGGATATGGAACGGTGCATGTTTACCTCGGGGACAACGGGAATGCCAAAAGGGGTTGTAAGAGATCACGGCGGTGTCATTCTAACTGTCAGGGGGTACATTCTTCAGCATGGGGTTCGCAGTGAGGACGTATTGATGAGTGTACTTACTTTGGGTCATGCCAACGCCCAGGTAATGTGTCTTTTCAGCGCCATCGGTGCCGGGGCAACGGCGGTATTATATCCTCGTTTTTCCGCGTCGAACTTTTGGAAATGGGCAACTGAATGCGGTGCGACCTGCACCAATATGCTCGGAGCTATCTCGGAATACCTCTGGGCCGCGCCACCGAGCGAGTGGGATGGAAAAAATCGGGTCCGTACTGTCCTTGCCGGTCCCGCGCCAAGAAATCACAGGGAATTTGAAAAAAGATTCGGGGTTCGGGCAATAGACGGTTATGGGTCTACAGAGATGGGTATGGTAACCTGGAAAGACCCGGAGGATTTTCGGCCCGGTTCATCAGGTTTCCCGATGGAAGGGTACCATGTAGAGCTGAGAGATCCCGAGGATACGAGCAAGGTCCTCCGCCCCTTCTGGGATCCGGTCGAAATTCCCAACCCCCCCGATTATGCGAAGGGATTACTCTTTATAAAACCATTTATTCCCCACACGACGCTTACCGAGTACTTTAAGGATGAGAGAAGGACAAGAGAGGGGTTCGACGACGATGGATTCTTTAACTCCGATGATCTATTTGCAAGGGGAATCGACGGCAGGTACTACTTCCTCGGAAGGTTTAGCAGGATCAGGGTATCAGGCGAAAATGTCGATCCGATCGCCGTGCAGGATATTGCAATGCGCTATGATGCGGTACGGGAAGCCATTGCCGTGGGGCTCAGGCTGCCGGATGTGGCAGACGATGAAATAAAGCTGAACGTCACACTGAAGGAAGGTGCTTCCTTTGATCCGGTTGAGTTCAGCAAGTGGATGGCCGATCAGGTTATGGTTGCGATGGTTCCGAGGTTTATTGAGGTATATGAGGAAGGATTTCCCGTAACTGCGACGCAGAAGATAAAGGTCGCCGAGATAAAGAATATCACCGATAATACCTGGGACAGGGCGAAGACCAACCTCAGGTTCAGCGCAAGAAAATAGCAAATCGATTCGATAGCGTTATCAGGCGTAGAACTCACTTCCTGGTTTCGTCAAAATTGAATTATCTCCGTTCACACTGAGCACTTCGGATGAGCTTAGTACAGGCTCCATGAGAAATCTTTCCATTGTCTTTTGCTTTTGCCGACGTTAGTACTAAGATCTCTCACGTTCGTTCGAGATGACAGACTTAGGTGCCACGACGACCGAGAAATGTTTTCCTTTCGCCCACCTCCTGTCATTTCGAATGAAAATGAGAAATCTTTCCGTTGCTTTTGTATTTTCCGGCTTAACTACAAGATCTCTCACAGTTCTTTCGCGGTCGCTCAGGACAAGGTTCGAGATGACATATTGGGTCGACTCGACATGACACGGTTTGAACGGCCCTTGTTAAGTAAACTATATTATTTTTCTAAGAGTGGCTGTTCACAATGGCACGCCTTGAATTACTAGAGGAATTGTAATGGTTTATTCACTATCTTTTATAAACTCTAAAATTCCCTTAACTGACCTGACCTTCTGTCCGCTAACAAGGGTAACTTCGAGCGTCGATTCAACCTTTGAAACCAAATGTTGGGGAGCTAAATCTTTCTCATCTACTCTTAACTCTCCGGTCCTACCGCGAATAACGTGTACATGCTGGCCACGTTTATCCTTATCTCCAATAAACAGGTGCTCTTCTCCACTCTCAAAATGTGATTCAACCCACAAATTTTCATTCTCAAGACGTTTTTTTACGCGTTTGGCGTCTAAATATTGCTCTAAATAATTCAACCAATTTTTCAAATACGCTAAGCCGTTCCTCGGGTATAATCCCTTCTCATCAGACCAAAGCGTAGGTATTGTTTCTGAACCAGATCTAAATTTTTTATATCTTAACGACAACAAATCGTTGCCAGTTAATTTTTGATCAAGAAAAGCTTCAATTGCTGTTTTTATTTCATCAACTCTTTTACTCTCTAGCAAATCCTCTGCTATCGCACCATAATTGCTTTTTATTAACTTTAATAATTCCTTTTCTTCCATATTATTTTCCCCAAGTGGCATCGTCATTTGACCATAGTATTGGGCTACGGACGCAATGGATGGCAGAAAAGCTCTGTTGGAGAATAATATTGATTAAGCATAATATTCGATGACTATAATGTTAATAGTGCTTGTGCAGTCTAATTTCTACTATCATAGATCATACTAGCGCCGAGCTGAAATTAAAGCAAGAACAAATCTAGACCATTTAAAATATAAACACGACGGCACATCGTTTATCTTTGTTGGCAGGAATGGGTGCGCCCTTCTTCTCTCACATTAGTTTTTGTTGTGTAACGTATCACCTACTTCAGAAAAGGAAAATGACAAAGAGTGAATAGAATAGGAGAGGAAAAACTCCTTCAAGGCGGGATACTTTGGAGCCCGTCTTCATTATCGGAATCGCCGATAATGCGAAGAGAATCATGACCGGAAGCTCATACTTCAGGACGCTTGAGTTGACATTAATTGGATGAATAATCGAAAGGAATCCAAGAATCCCTATGCTAAAAATACTGCTTCCTATGATGTTTCTAACCACGATGTCGTGCTCTTTCTATGGGCAGCCACTAATCATGTAGAGAGATCGGGTGATGATGTTCCGGTCGCGACAACACTTGTTTTGGATTAAAAAAATAGGGTAAAATAGTTGTCCTTTTGAATGGTTCGTTGATCTTGGTGCAAGTATACTGTGACTTAGAAGATCTATGTGACATTTAAAGATAGCTAATTAAAAGAATTTGGTTAAAATGTTTTTAAACCGCTTTTTAAATAAAATACCGTAAATTAGTGAAGGAGGATAAATATGCTTCTGCTATTCAAACCACGCGATTCTAAGTACATGGGTAAGGGGACTTTACCAAACGGTACCTTTGATGATACATCTGAATGGTTGCCAATAACGCGATACTTAGAGAAGGGAGCCGAAAATTATCCTGACAAGACGATGTTCAGGGTTGCTGATAAGGACGGCAAACTTGTAGAAAGTTACTCATATGGAGAGACCAATAAATGGGCGAACAGGGTAGCAAATGGTCTTATACAGGAATTTGGCGTAAAAAAGGGCGATAAGGTAGGCATGTATATGATTAATTGCTCCGAGTATGTGGCATCTATTATCGCTATTCACAAGGCCGGCGGAGTTCAGGTGCCTATCAATAAGGACGAAAAGGGTGAGAGGCTTGCATACGTTATAAATTATTCGGACATGGTTGCCTTGGTCGTTGATCCGGGTAGCGTTCCTTTTATTCAGGAGATTTCGAAGGATCTGACTAATCTGAAAACAATCTTTGTAACAGATGATCCCGGCGCCGTTCCAAAAGACATAAATGGAATAAAGACCCTTCCATTCAGCGCTTTTGATGGGTTTTCGGAGGATAACCCGGGCGTTGACGTAGCGGTTTCTGATATGGAAAGATGCATGTTTACGTCGGGTACTACCGGAATGCCGAAGGGTGTTGCCCGCAACCACGGCGGCGTCGTAATGACTGTGCGCGGATATCTCCAGCAGCAAGGCATACGTAGTGAAGATGTCTTAATGAGCGTCCTTTCGCTTGGTCACGCAAACGCGCAGGTTATGTGTCTATTCAGTGCCGTTGGAGCCGGTGCCACAGCGGTATTTTATCCTAGATTCTCTGCATCGAGCTTCTGGAAGTGGGCATCTGAGTGCGGGGCTACATGTGCAAATATGTTGGGAGCGATAGCAGAGTATCTGTGGGCCGCTAAACCAAGCGAATGGGATAATAAGCATAAGATTCGGATAATGCTTGGCTCTCCAGCTCCCCGTAATCTTCGGGAATTTCAGGACAGATTCGGGGTTCGTGTTATAGACGGTTATGGGTCGACTGAGATGGGCATGGTTCTTTGGAAGGATCCGGAGGATCACCGTCCTGGTTCGTCAGGTTTCCCGATGGAGGGCTACTATGTTGAACTCCGCGACCCGCAAGATAGTGACAAGGTTCTTAGGCCGTTCTGGGATCCGTATGAAGATCACACGCCGCCCGAAGAGGCAAAGGGATTGGTTTTTATTAAACCGTTGGTTCCCCACACCACACTAAATGAATATTTCAAAGACGAAAGGAGAACGAGGGAGGCCTTTGATGATGATGGGTTTTTCAATTCAGATGACCTGTTTGCAAGGGGGATAGATGGAAGATATTACTTCGTTGGGAGATTCAGCCGCATACGGGTGTCAGGGGAGAACGTTGATCCTATAGCGGTGCAGGATCTGGCGATGCGTTATGAGTCTATTCAAGAGGCGATAGCGGTTGGCATCAGGCTTCCAAATGTTTCTGATGACGAGATCAAGCTCAATGTAACTTTGAAGCCCGGGGCCTCGTTTGATCCAGTGGAGTTTAGCAAATGGATGGCAGATCAGGTAATGGTGGCAATGGTTCCAAGGTTTATAGAGGTTTACGAGGATGGATTCCCCGTTACTGCAACTCAGAAGATCAAGGTGGCGGAAATAAAAGAGATTGCAGAAAAGACCTGGGATCGCGCAACAACGGGTCTTAAGTTCAGCGCTCGTAAGTAAGGATAAAATTTAGCTGTTCAGTCTTTCTACACCACTTACTTCTATGACCCATGACAGGGACGAAGCCTTTATGCGATTGGCTTATGAAGAAGCTATGAGGGCTGGGCTAAGCGGCGAGGTTCCAGTCGGCGCTGTCCTGGTAGGAAACGATAAGGAAATTATTTCCCGTGCCCATAATCTTTGTGAGACATCGTTTGATCCTACTGCTCACGCTGAAATAATAGCCATAAGAGAAGCCGCAAAAAAGCACCAAAGCACTAGAATTAACCAAAGTACGATTTATGTTACCCTTGAACCATGCTCGATGTGCATCGGGGCGATTGTGCTTGCGAGGTTAAGAAGATTAGTATTTGGTGCCGATGATCCAAAATCGGGTGCCGTAGTTTCGAACTATAATATAGGTAGCGATGGAAGACTAAATCACATTGTCGAGGTCTCTGGAGGAGTGTTGGAGAGAGAATGTGCTCAATTACTGAGAGATTTTTTTCAGGGTTTAAGAGGCTGAGGGATTAACTAGCCTTAAAGAGGCTGATAATTTCTCTTAATGAACTTTTCTCCTCAGTACCGGCAAGCTTCTCGAGCTCACCATCGTCGAGCCACACGCCGTTACATGCATTACATTTATCAATCCTTATGCCGCGAAATACTACTTCTTTCAGGTCCCCTCCACACTTTGGACATTTCATATGGCAAATTTCTTTTATATTTTTCCTTTGCTCTTCTAAAATCTCGCCCCTTAATTTGTCCTTGAGGCGCTTTGCCTTTTCAGCGTCTTCCTTAGCGAAATATTCGTCTTCACTCTTTGTGGGTTTATCAGAACTCATCAAATGGCTCCCTTTATATGAATATTCTTTATTGGTTTATGCTTGTATTTTGTCCTGGAGCTCAGGAGGTACGAACTTTACCATGCCTGGAATATGAATTAAGTCCCCATTTGGTTTGACTGTCGGTCTCTGGCTCTATTATGTCTCTGTGGATTTATCACAATTCTCTTTTCCTCACCAGTGCCCCTTGTTTCGTAGGTTATTCCTGATTCCTGTTTTAGGGTTATGTATGTAATTCTCCTTTCAAAGGCGGACATTGGCTCAAGCGTGATTGGCTTCCCGATCTTTCTTACCTTTTTAACCGTATCCTTTACCATTCTCGAAATAGATTCTTCTCTCCTTCTCTTATAATCATCGATGTCGATTAATACCCTTTTTTCCCGTCCCTCTTCACAAAACCTTCCGGCAATTTTACCGGTGATGTATTCCAGCGCCTTGATCATCTCGCCTTTCCTGCCAATCAAAAGCCCCTTGTCATCGCTGATCTTTACATCAAGTTTAATTCTATCTGCGGTTTCCTTTAAGGTAATAGAATGTGAAGAGACGATATATCCCAGTATTTCTTGAAGTGCTTTCTTGGCTTTTAGTCCCTTTTCACTGACATCTGGCCTTGTTACCGTGATCCTTATACGGGCTTCCTTACCTCCGATTCCCAATACCCCTTTCGAACCCTCTTCCAAGACCTGAACGTCAATATCGTTTCTGGTTACTCCTAAATCCTCACATGCTCTTATTATCGCTTCAGACACGGTCTTTCCTTCTCTTTCTATCACTATCGGCATTGATATTTCCTCCTTTTGGCACCCTAGAACGACTGTTTACGTAAAGTTGTTGACCTATTGATAGTATGTTACTCACTGTCCAATATAGTATCAACCCTGAGGGTAATCCCCAGAACATCACCGTAAAAATCAAGGGCATGAATTGCATCATTTTCATCTGCATATTGTCGGTTCCGACAGTTGTTGTGGGAGTCATCTTTTGTGAAAGATACCACGATGCACCCATGACCAGTGGCAATATCCTGAACGGTATCCCGATTCCAGGTATAGTGAAAAGGGTCTCGGGTTCGGAGAGATCTTTCACCCATAGAAATGAGCTTTGTCGAAGTTCTATTGAGTACAGCAGTACTTCATATAGGGCGATGAAGACCGGAAGCTGAATCAAGAGTGGAAGACATCCACCGAGGCTACTGAGCGGGTTGATACCATAACTGGAATATAATTTCATAAGCTCCGTATTTTGCTTTGTCTTATCATCCTTATACTTCTCTTTGAGATCATCGATCTTCGGTTTAATCTCCTGCATCTTGTTCTGCATCTCTTTCATAGAGGCCATGCTCTTTACAGTCAGCGGAAGGAAAATTAGTCTCATAATAATAGTTATGACGATTATTGAAACGCCATAGTTGCGGATATAGGTGTTTATATATGTAAGCAGCTGACCGACGGGCCTCGCGATAATGCCAGCCCATCCGTAGTTTATCGCATTTTGGAGTTCGAAACCTACGGATTTCAATATTTGATAGTCCTTAGGGCCTAAGAATAACTTGGATTTGTGAACTGAGGTGGTACCCCGTGGTACGATATCATCAGGATATCGATAGACGGCTCTACCAAGACTATCACTTCCAACTGACGTGAAAATAATTTGAGTCTCCCCACCAATTTCGGTGAGGTATGCTTTGAGAAAATATTTGTTTGAGAAACCAAACCAGCTTATTAAACCTTTCCACTGGGTGGGTTCTCCGGGCAGACTATTGATTCGTTCGACTTTGTCAGAGACCAAAGCAATAAAATCCTTATTGTTTTGATTTCTGCCTTTATTTTGTATTTGATCATACCATTCGACCGATAGTCTCTGGTTGACATTAGAATCTGTTGGATTTGTGACCTCAAATCTTTGTTCGAGCAGATAACTTTCGGGGTTAATTGTGAATATATTCCTGACCTCGATTCCGTCCGGTGATTTCCAGTAGAGAGCTAAATCATGCTTTTCATCACGCAAGTCCAGCACCTTATTGCCATCATATTTGAATGGTATGATGTCCGGGATATCAAGGCCCTTGAGCTTCAGATTAAAGTTATAAGAAGGTGGTGAATCTTTGAAAAGGTTAACAGTCGGAGAATCTATTGAGGTTGTTTCTCTGTATTTTTCCAGATTCCAACTAATTATCCTTCCCCCGGCAGTGTCAATAGTTCCACTGTATAAGGGTGTATTTATGGTTATGAGCTCTCCCTTCGGTTCGCTAGGGATCACGTATTCTTTTACTGGTTCTTCTAGTGGGATTTCCTGTTTCGTCGGAGGGGCTTGTTGTTCCACAACCCTTTCTTCCTCACCGACTATCTTAGTAGCTTTCTTTGTCGATTTAGGTGCAAAGAAGACGGAATATCCAACTATAATTGCAAAGGATATTACAAAAAACAATATGTAGTTAATCTTAGTTTTATCAAACATCCCCTTAACCTTGCGTCAGACTGGGTCATACCCTCCATTCCCAAAAGGATGACATCTTGCGATTCTCTTGATTGTATACCAGACACCCCTTGGAACACCGTGTTTGTTAATAGCGGATAGTGCGTACTCTGAGCAGCTTGGGTGAAATCGACACGATGGAGGTAATATGGTGGAAATCGTGTATTTATATATCTTTAGCAAAAACACGATTATAAATTTTATAGCATTATTCGTCATGAGGGTTTCAAATTAATTCTATCACAAATCTCTTTTCGAGTATTGTCGTAATTTAGGGTTTCCGCGTTTTTTTTACTAGCGACGATCACTAAGTCAAAGGAATTAAACTGAAGTTTGTTTTTTCTGAATACTTCTCTTATTAATCTCTTTAATCGGTTTCTCTTTACCGCACTTGCAAATAGTTTCTTTCCAATAACTACTCCGAGTCTTGGGTATCCAAGTGAATTATTATTAAAGTGGACAATGAAGTTTTTTGTAGTGCACGTGTTACCCTTCTTAAAAACTTCTCTAAAATCATGGCTTTTGCGGATTATATTTTTATTTGGGAATTTGAGTCTTGAAGGAAAATTCATTTCTTCCAGGCCTGAACCGTGAGACTGTGTCTCCCTTTAGCCATCCTTCTCTTCAGAGTGCGTCTTCCCCCCTTTGTTGTCATTCTTTCGCGGAAGCCGTGCACTCTCAATCTTTTTTTGCTATGAGGTTGATACGTCCTCTTCATGATTAAGCCCTAAAACCTAACACGAAATAAAATAAAGGTCAAGGCTACTTTAGGACACGAATTGGCATAATGTATTGAGCTGATGACGGTATTTAAACTAATCCCATGGCTAAACGAAATCGACCAGTGAACCGAGGCTTAATAGCCCATTGTCATTGGCAATTTAATTTATGTGATATTCCGGAGAAATAGATGTCTTAGATCTTTTTTATCGATATGAACTTACATTTTTATCACAAACTCGAATCAAGAAATATTCCTTTTCAATCAGAAAAACTATAGGACTTTAAATGTGAAGACTGAATAATATGTTTTCTCTTCATTTCGCACTTGCGAATAACTCACTTGACATATGTTTTATCAGTAGTATTTTATACAACGGTTATTTGATTGACTTAGATTATAAAAATGGTTGCGAAAAGTCTCTGTCTTATATTTATTACCTGATTTGCTCTAAATAACAAAAAAAATAATTTGAAACTATTTATAACAAAATTTGGCCTATCTAGTCTTTCGGTTAATGATGTCCTAGGGGCTGCTAAGATGAATTGACGCTTAAATAAAAAAGAGTTAAATGAAAGTCTGATAGACAGGGCAGATGTAGAGGAGGTGTTAAAATGTTTAAGAGATTTCACAACAGCTTCATTTTATATTTTTTTGGCGTTTCTAAAATTATTTTTCTATTCTCAGTCATTATCTTTTCCTTTTTTATATTGCATAAACTTGGTTTTATATCGAATCAGCAGGCGAACAGGACTCTGAGCACATTTCTAAAACCGTATCCACCGAAATATGAAAATGGGAATTTAAATGGCGACATAGCCACTTCCCGACCGAGTGAAAATGATATCTTAAAATTAATTTTAAGATTTTCAGATGACATATCTTCGTCACAGGCAAAGAAGCTGGCCAAACTGATTATTGAAGAATGTGACAATTATGAAATTGATCCTTCACTTGTCCTTGCGATAATTCAGGTAGAGAGCAATTTTTCACCGACGGCTGTTTCCGATAAAGGGGCTATTGGGCTTATGCAAGTAATGCCTTCGACTGCTGAATACCTGGCTGAAAAACTTGGTATTTCAATCAGTGGTAAAAAGGAGCTTCACGACCCATTCCTTAATGTAAGGCTTGGAATATATTACCTTTCATTGTTAGAGGGTCGTTTTGACAATATCGAGGATGCTCTTTTTGCCTATTATTATGGACCCAGCAGGTTTGAGAGTAATAGATATCTCAGTATAAAATTGCCTAGGTATGTTAGGAAGGTTCTTAGCTTTAAGAGCTTTCTTGACGACGAGATGTATTTTTTGAGCCAGAGTTAAATACTGCAATTATGATATCTTTCTTCCTGAAAATTGCCTTTTCTTTTCCTGTTCCCGTGATTTTTTAAAATAGACATCGGAGTTAAAATCTTTTTTTTTACTTGCTTAAATTAACTTAGAAATGAAGTTTGGAATAGCTCTTCCTAATTTCGGTAGATATGCACAAAGGGAATCGATCCTTGATATTGCGATATCTGCCGAGGATCTTGGATTCGATTCTTTATGGGTGAGCGATCATATTATAATTCCGGAATCGCATAAGGGTTTTGGCGATGTCTTTTACGACCCTCTGGCAACATTGTCTTTTGTTTCTGCTAAGACAAGGTCCATTCAACTTGGAACTAGTGTGATTATTCTTCCGTATAGGAATCCAATTGTTCTTGCAAAGATGATTTCAACGCTTGACGTCCTTTGTGGTGGGAGGCTTACATTGGGTGTTGGAGTAGGATGGCTAGAAGACGAATTTGATGCGCTAGGCGTTTCTTACATAGATCGAGGTCCGATTACCGATGAGTGTATAGATGTGTTAAAAAACCTCTGGTCTAACGAGGAGCCAAGTTATCGGGGAAAGTATTTTAATTTTTCTAATATTAAGTTTTTCCCAAAGCCTATTCAAAAACCTCATCCACCCTTATGGATCGGTGGTAACGGTCTGGTGGCTCTTAGAAGAGCGATTACGCTTGGAAATGGGTGGCATCCTGTGGGCCTTACACCCGGTGAGATTCAAGAAAAGAGAAGGGCCGTGGGCGAATTGCGATCTGAAAAAAGATCGTCAAATTTCGTGATATCATTGAGAAAAAATCTGCAAATTTATAAATCAAGAAAGAAGAAGCCCGATCTCCGCGAGCCGCTTCGCGATACTCCTGAGATGATATCAAAAGGCATCGAATTATATTCTAAGAGCGGAGTGTCACACCTAGTGTTTCAGATTCTGGGCGGAAGGTTTGAGGATATCATCCATACAATGGAATTCTTTTCAACCGAGATCAGGCCTTCTCTTAAATTCGCAACAGTGTTGCCAGCGTAATTGGTGCCGAATATTTTGGGATGTATCCCGTTTAACCACTGAATTCCCTGTGGCTCGCTGCAGGGTTTCCTTGGCCTGTCATTGCGAACACATTCGCATTCCTCAGTGCAGGCTCCGTGAAGCAATCTCATGTCTAGATTGCTTCGTCGCGTTGCTCCTTGCAATTGTAGATGTTAGATATTTCGTGGACAAGATCCTAAAAATAATAAATTTCCTGGAAATTTGCTCATCCGTCATCCTCGAATGTTTTAAGCGGGGATCCATTGTTTAATCTTTTATTTTCTTTGTCTTGATACAAAGAAACAAAGATCAAGGGCTGTCAAAAAACGCTTGCGTATTGAGCGAATGCGAAATATCTATTGCTTTAATTAATTAGTTCTCTCAGTCACGGAGGCTGTACTGAGCTACGTCGAAGTGTTCCTTCGAGATGACAGTAATGACTGTCACTTTTTTTAACGCTTCCGGAATTGATTTTGGCAATTTTTTGAATGCCCACTTGAGATCTAAGATACTGTCCGCGAATTATGTAATATCTACGGCAATAACAGGTGAGACTTTCAGTTTCTATTACGATACCCGGCAGCGTGTAGCAGGGAGTTTCACTGCCGTAGAATTTTTTTGGCGGGGTTGGGAAACCCGCCAATCGAATGAGCATTTATAAAAACCACTATACGTTGGACATTACTATCCCTCTAATATTTGCGAGAATGCAGGGTGTGTTCTCCGAACGCGCCATTGGGTAATCCTTATACAAGATGTTGACAAGATACTATGATTACTGCGATAATGTCGTATATCTTCTAATTAGCTTATTCTGCTAATAGCGGTTGAGTTTTAATTGGTGATATCTATGGAGAGCCCAAAGCAAAAATATATTGCAGCAGCTGTTCAGGCTGCGCCGGTTTTCTTGAACAAGCGTGAGACCATAGGAAAGGTTTGCAGTTTGATTGAAGAGGCTAGAGAAAATGGAGCGGATTTAATAGTATTTCCCGAGGCGTTTATCCCGGCGTATCCATACTGGCCTAAGGATTTGGGGACCGGCCCTGAAAGGAAGCTTGTGTTGGATGCCTACATGGAGCTTTATAAAAACTCGGTGGAGATCCCGAGCGAAGATACGGAAAGGCTTTCATCTGCTGCTCTGAAGGCAGGCTCTCATTTAATAATCGGAGTAAATGAAAGGGAAGGGGGTACATTATACAACACGATACTTTACATCGATAAAACAGGCGCGATTATAGGCAAGCACAGAAAGCTTCTTTCGATTGACAGTGAAAAGTGTATATGGGGTATGGGTGGTGCAGAGGACATTGGAGTTTTCCAAACTGAGCTTGGAAAGCTTGGCGGGTTTTTTTGTTATGAGCACCACATTACCCTCGCGAAGTACGCAATGTTTATGAAAGGTGAGCAAGTCCATGCAGGACTCTGGGCCGGTCATGGATTTGTTAAACCCACGATGGACTGCGCCAGTAGGGAATATGCCTTTGAGGGACAGGTATTTGTGATTGTAGCTTCGGGTTACATTAACGAAGACATGATTCCGGATAGTTTCCCACTTAAGAAGTTCACGACCTGGGATTTCCCTGGAGGTAGTGGAATAATAAACCCCAGAGCCGAATATATAGCAGGTCCTCTGTACGATTGCGAGGGGATATTGTATGCGGAAATTGATATGGATATGATCATACGTGCAAAGGCCGTGATTGATTCGGTCGGTCATTTCTCGAGACCCGATATTCTCAGTTTGAAAATAGGTGAGATGGGTCGTGCCGAGAGATTTGTTGACAACGGTGAATACGTAATCTCTAGCGAGAATCATAAGATGATCATGAATTCGATTGAAGAGCTCAGAGAAAAACAGGACTATCTAGGTTCAAAGATTGACTCAGTTATAAAGGCTTTGGAAACCAGGAAAAAAAATTAGTATGTTGTTAACTTTTGTTGAAATTTTCAGCTAAGGTAATTAGACTCTATATCCGCGCACAAATATGGAATTAGTTTATGAAGGATTGAAATTAACAATCATCGGTATGACCATAGTGTATGTCTTCCTGATTTTACTCATGGTTCTAATCATGATTTCTTCGAGGATTTTTAAGCATAGGGTAGAATTTCAAAAGCTACCGGTTGAAGAAGGTAGGCGAATGCATCTTCCAATCCCGGTTATTTCAGCAGCTATTGCTGCATACAGGTCGAGAAGAAAACAATAGAATTGAGGGTAGTTATAAATGAAGAAAATTCTATTTCAGGACACATCCTTCCGAGACGGTTTCCAATCCTTTTTCGGCGCTCGCGTTCTGACCGAAGATTTTATCCCAGCTGTTGAAGCGGCTGTGCACGCTGGAGTTTATCATTTTGAGGCAGGTGGAGGCGCCAGGTTTCAGAGCTTATTTTTATACTGTGGCGAATCGGCATTTGACATGATGGATGCATTTAGAAATGCGGCTGGACCCGATACGAATCTTCAAACACTGGCCAGGGGCATAAATGTTGTTGCTCTTTCACAGCAGCCCAAAGATATGATTGACCTTCACGCAAAGATGTTTAAAAAACATGGCATTACCCACATCAGAAATTTTGATGCACTGAATGATGCGCGTAATTTGGCATATTCGGGCAGGTGTATAAAAGATGCAGGCCTTCATCATCAGGTTGTTATAACATTGATGGAACTCCCGCCAGGGTGCAGTGGTGCTCATGATGCAGATTTTTACCTAAAGACTTTGAGAGAGATATTGGATTTGGGAATACCATTCGATTCAATATGTTTTAAAGATGCTTCAGGTACGTCACATCCGAGAAAATTCTATGAGACTGTCAAGGGTGCCAGAAAAATAGTTGGAGATCAGGTAATTCTCTGGGCTCATTCTCATGAAACCGCCTCTCAAGGCGTACAGCAGTATGTTGCAGCGATGGAGGCGGGCGCGGACGGCATCTGCGTTGCTCGTGCACCGGTTTCTGGTGGCACCTCGCAGCCCGATCTTATATCGATGTGGAACGCTCTTAAGGGAACAGATTATACCTTGGACGTGGACATTAATAAGATTATGGAGGCCAACTCTGTATTCAAGGAATGTATGAAGGATTATTACTTTCCTCCTGAGGCGCTGAGGGTTTCCTCAGAGGTTCTGCTCTCTCCTATGCCGGGTGGGGCTTTAACCGCAAATACGATGATGATGAGAGATACCGGAACCCTTCATCTATACCCGAAGGTGATTGAGGCGATGTCAGAATGTGTCGCGAAGGGAGGCTACGGGACTTCGGTTACTCCTGTATCTCAGTTCTATTTCCAGCAGGCCTATGCAAATGTTACACAGGGACCATGGAAAAAGATTACCGATGGATACGGCGATATGGTGCTCGGTTATTTCGGACGCACTCCGGTTGATCCAGATCCCGACGTAGTGAAGATCGCTGAAACGCAACTGGGGAAACCTAGGTTTGATGGAGATCCTTTGGAAATACTGGAGCCAGGAATACCAAAAGCAAAGGAGATTCTTGAGAAAGAAGGTCTTCCAGTAACTGATGAAAATATATTTACGGTTGGTGCTCTCGCTACTCCCGGAGGGAACAAGGGGCTGGATTTTTTAAAAGGAAATTTCTCCATCAGCGTTAGGAAGGTATCTGCCGAAGAGCCGAAAGAGACAAAGACTACCCCGCCTGTGAGGTCTGTGTCTGATGGAAGGGAAACGGAGAGCTTCATAGTAACGGTTGAGGGGAGAGATTATCAAGTAACCGTAAGGCAGGGAAGTTCGGAGATTCAAAAGGTTTCAGATCTTTCCACTCATAAGATTGAAGAACGGGCCGCATCTTCCAATAATGTTATTCCTGTTATATCAAGCCTGCCTGGAAATGTTTATAAGGTAGCTGTAAAACCAGGTGATATCGTTACTGAAAACGATACACTCATTGTTCTCGAAGCTATGAAGATGGAAACTCCCGTAGCAAGCCCATGTAATGGAAAGGTTAATTCAATTGAAGTTAAGCTTGGCGAAGTAGTTGAAGTCGGACAGCTACTTTTGACTATCAGTCAGTAACGAGGCCGTTGTTGAAAAATTCCTTTTTTATTATCTTTGTGATATTCGGCGTTTTAGTATCATCTCAAACTGTCCATTCCTCGCAAATTAGTTCAGAACCGCAACCGGCTGAAATCAAAGAATCACTTCCCTCCATAAAAAAACTAATAAAAAATATTGGAGAATCGACGGGGATCGGTGGCTTTATCCAGGGGAACGCCAAATCATTCAGCCAGGGATATGGCCGTCTTTTGATGATTGTGGTTGGGTTCTTTTTGCTCTATCTGGGTATTGTAAAGAAATTTGAACCCCTCCTTTTGGTTACCATATCCTTTGGATGTCTATTATCAAATATACCGTTAGCAGGGATGGATGAGCCAGGCGGGATAATCTATTACATCTATAATATAGGGATAAAAACAGGGGTGGCTCCCTTAATCATATTTATGGGCATTGGCGCTTTGACGGATTTCGGGCCACTGCTTGCGAACCCTAAGACAATCCTGTTGGGTGGAGCTGCGCAGTTTGGAATTTTTACGACACTTGTTGGAGCAATTGCCTTATCGTACTTATTTCCTCAAGTCCATTTTTCATTGAGGGATGCAGCGTCGATTGGAATAATTGGAGGCGCTGACGGACCGACTGCTATATATTTGAGTTCACAGTTATCACCAAGACTGTTAGGTGCCATATCGGTCGCTGCATATTCGTATATGGCCCTGGTTCCGATTATACAGCCGCCGATAATGAAATTGCTTACGACTACTAAAGAAAGAAAAATCAGGATGAAGCAGCTTCGTCCAGTTGGGAAAACAGAGAAGATTCTTTTTCCATTAATAACATTGGGTGTATGCATGATACTCTTGCCCTCGGCTTCGCCATTGATTGGCTTTTTTATGTTTGGAAATCTGATGAGGGAATCCGGCGTTGTGGAAAGGCTTTCTGATACGACCAGAAATGCGCTTTTGAATATTACTACAATTTTCCTTGGATTAGGTGTGGGATCAAAGCTTTCTGCGGAACAATTCTTGTCAGTGGAAACACTCGGTATTCTTATACTGGGAATTATAGCGTTCGGAATTGGTACCGCATCAGGGGTCATAATGGCAAAATTTATGAATGTGTTTTTTAAAGAGAAAATAAATCCTCTAATTGGCTCGGCTGGTGTGTCTGCTGTTCCGATGGCGGCCCGTGTGTCTCAGGAAATGGGAACTAGAGAAGATCCTCAAAACACGCTTCTAATGCATGCGATGGGTCCGAATGTCGCCGGAGTGATCGGTTCTGCAGTTGCTGCAGGGATGCTTTTAGCGGTGTTTCGTTGAAAATTATTTCAGAATATTTTTGCAATTTATCCCTTCTGTTATTTTCTATTGAAGTCTAAAATCATTAATAAACTAAATTTACTTTTTCTTTAACTTAGCTTTACTCAACCAGAAATAGAATTCAAACTTTATAGAACAGTGGTTAGTGTAGACAAAGTCATAGCTTCCAGTAGGGATTACCTCTATTTAAAGAGGAGAGGTTATTCAATTAAATCTATTTTAGATATTATTGGAAACCGTTTTCAGCTTAATAATGATGAAAGGAACGTCCTTTATAGGGGATTTTTTACAAAAAAAGAAATAAGAAGCAGAATGAATAGATTATTGAGTGAAAAGAACGTCAATGGCAGTTTGCTTGAAATTGATGGATATAATCAGTTGATAACCATAGAGTCGTACAGAAAGGGTAGGTTTGTTTTTAAAGCCACGGATGGTATCGTCAGGGATACCGCTTCGGTGTATCGATCGTATAAAATCACCGACATTACCGTTGAGGTCCTGAATATCCTGATCAAAAATCTCTGCTATTTGCGACTTAGAGAGGCAAAGTTTTATTTTGACAAGCCAATATCTCATTCAGGTGAGCTTTGCGCGTTGATAAATGATTTAATGGGTAAACATCGTGTAGCTGGAAATGCTGAAACAGTATTGTCTCCGGATTACGTTTTAAAAAATGCTGGTTTCGTCGCTACTTCAGATTCGGTGATAATATCAGAAACCAAAGGGATTTTTGACTTGGCAGGTTGGCTCATCACAAGGGTGTGGAAACCGAGGTTGGTGGATTTTAGCGCGTGTTAGTATGTAATTTATTTTCCCTGGTGAGTGATCTTACGAGACCCTCTTTTAGCTCCCAGAGACGTTGTGAAAGAGAGACATGATAAATATGAGGGTTCACGATGCGTTTTACGCCGGAATCAAGTCGATCTATATCTTTTTCACGGACTTTTCGGATTTCTTCAATAGATGGTTGATCATAATTAAGTTTTCCTTCAGTCAAAACTTCGGTCAAAAGTGGTTCTATCTCGTTAATTTTATCTCGGCTCAGGATTCGATATTTAGTATGATCTGACGGGTGGTGTAGTGTAAGGTGATTTGATTCCATGGGTTCGTTTCTATCAAGGCTCAACAGGTCAGCCGTGGCTTTTCCCCTTGTGTCATAGATTCTCCATACATGCTTAAACCCGGGGTTAAGGGTTTTTGATGGAGTTTCTGAGAGTTTAATTGCCGGGATCCACTCCCCTCTTTCCTCAACCCCCACGAGTTTATATACACCATCTAGAGCCGAATCTCCTTTTGAAGAAATTAACCTTGTCCCCACTCCGTAAGTAAGTCGTCGAATCAGATTGTCTGCATCGACGCCATATCTCGGTGCCTCTTCTTCAATCTGAGTGATTATTTGCCATACTACCAGTTCATCCAATTGGTTTGACAAGACAATCTTGGTATTTTGGAAACCGGCATCATCTAGCATCTTTGCGGCTTGAATGCTCAAATATGCTAAATCACCTGAATCCAAACGGATACCTACGGGCTCGTGACCTTTCCGCTTCAGTTCTTCAAAAACCCTTATCGCGTTTGGTATTCCGCTTTCAATGGTATTTATTGTGTCTACCAATAACACGCAGTCATCTGGATAGACGTCTGCATATGCTCGAAATGCGCCGACCTCGCCTTCCCCGAGGGCCATAAAAACCTGAACCATGCTATGGGCGTGGGTACCCTTAGGGGGATACCCTAGAACGTGTGATATTCCCACTGTAGATGTAAAATCGGCGCCACCTATTAGTGCGGCTCGGATCCCAGCATTGACGCCCTTTTCGTGCCCACGGCGCATCCCGAATTCGATTAATGTTTGACCTCGACCCGCTTCGTGTATTCGCGCAGCCTTGGTAGCAATGAGGGTTTGGTAGTTTAATTGGTTTAGAAGCGGGGATTCAAGGATCTGAGCCATGGCCAGTGAGCCCTGTGTAACGGCGAGCGGAACATTCGGATGGACGACTCTTCCCTCAGGTATTGCAAGCATTGAGATTGATTCAAATGAGCCATTTGTCCGGAGCCATCTGAGAAAGTCTTCCTCAAACAATTTATTGCCAGAATTTCCAGTTTGTGAACGCAATAACTCAATATCCTCATCTAGAAAATGTGTGTTTTGCATCCAATCTATGAGCCATTCTAATCCGGCATTGATGCAATATCCCGCCTGATGGTTGCCGTAGTCTGGATAACTTCTGAAGAAGTGGTCAAATTGGACCTTCTTTTCATGTATACCCATTCGGAAATAAAGCTGAGCCATTGTGAGTTGATATTGATCCGTAAATAGGATTCCCTCTGCTATCTTTCTATCAGATTCTTTCATCATATCTCCCGTATTATGATTACCTGTCTCAGTTTAATTTTTCACGATTGATTCGTAACTTACATTATATCGTAAACAAGATTTTATTATGACAATTCTATAAAAGATACCTAGGTCTGCCATATCGGCGAAGCATATGAAATTCAGGAAAGAAGGATAAAAATTTATAGACATAATAAGTAGTGGGGGCTTAATTTGGTGAAAGGTCGATCAATAAGTATTTTGATTGACAGAGCGTTTTGTTTGTGATATAAGTAGCGATCATATACTCCGATTCGATAAAGCTAAAGTGATGAGATTTAAAAATTATACGAAGATATCGATCTGGTTTCTAGTTGTAATATTTGTTCTCTCACTTGGGTTGCATAATCATGTCTTCTATTTTGGTTCCTCTTTACCTGATGGAGTTTATAAGACTGAATCAGGTTATCCTGGTCACAATATTGAATATTGCTCTGCCTGCCGTTTGAGCGGCAATTTAAGACAGACAAATAAAGTTATAAATATTGCTTTCAATCGATTTAGTCGATTAATAACTTATGTCAATAGCGATCTTATAATCCCTTCATCGTATTTCCGATTTAACTATTCACCCCGCTCACCTCCGGTTGCCTGACATATCTCCTCAATATTTTTTCAACAAATACATTGTGAGTCAGCCGTCTTAGAGCAGTCTGACTTACTTTAGTTTTGGAGGTGAGATATGGTATTCCGCCTATATATAGGGTATTTCGGAATATCCCTATTAAATAAAATAATTGTTACTTGTGCACTGTCCTTTTTCTTTTCTAGTTTGATTTCATCAAATCAGGCCGTGGGTGAAGAAGGGGACATAAAAAAACAGATACAGGAGCTTCGTCAGCAGATGCAGCAAATGCAACAAAAATTGGAGGAGCTTGAAAAGAAAAATATGGAATTAGAGAGCCGGGCCAAGAAAGCAGAGGAAGAAAAGAAATCGGAGGAAGAGATCAAGCAGATTACCGAGGCTTCTCTTCCCAAAGAGGGCTTTTTCCAAAGAACTCTGCAGACCCTTAATCCGGATATAAGCGTAATTGGACTGTTTGCAGCAGCATACTATTCTACGAATAATCCTCCGATGCTTGTCGAAAATGACCCACAAAATACGGGCGTTAATTTTCAGGAAGGTGAAATAGGGTTTCAAAGTGTAGTAGATCCATATTTTAGATTTGACAGTTTTATTTCGTTTACGAGAGAAGGATTCGAGGTCGAAGAAATTTATGGTACAAGTCTCTTTTCTCTTCCGCTTGGTCTCCAGTTCAGGGGTGGGGTTATGAGGAGTAAGTTCGGGAGAATCAATCAGATACACAGACACAATCAAGACTTTGTAACTTTACCTCTTGTTGCCGCGAGATTCCTAGCAGAGCATCTCAATCCCACGGGAATTGAGGCTAATATTTTAGTACCAGTCCCATGGTTCTTAGAGCTGAACGCTTCGGTTAATAGCCCTTTTGACCTGGAAACGCCGACTTTTGCGCCGGATGAAGATATGAACAATCTAGGGTTGCTACTCTACGTTTTTCACGTCGCTAACTTTTTTGAGATCTCAGATTCACTATCACTTGCTCTCGGAGCTTCGTTTGCGACCGGGCCTGATGGTACAGGGGAAAAGAATCGCTCTTACCTTTGGGGGGCAGACGTGTTCGCCAAGTATCGGCCCTTACTCAATAATCCATATCAAGCGGTCATGCTGCAGTCTGAATTTATGTCGAGGAGGTCACAGACGCCTGATGAAAGCCTGAAGGATTGGGGGTTTTATTCCCAGGTAGTTTATCGTTTTGCAAAGAGATGGAATACCGGTGTCAGGCTTGGCTTAACTGATACCAATACTCCTGTGCCAATTCCACCGGGTGGCCCCGAGGATCAAATGCTTGGTCTTCCCGGCAGAGAGTACCGTATATCACCAATGCTTACCTTCAGTCCAACAGAGTTTACGAGATTTAAGCTTGAGTACGATTTTACAAATCCCGACTTCGCCAGGAATGTTAGTGCTTTTTTTCTCCAATTTGAGTGGGCAATGGGTGCCCATGGGGCGCACCCATTTTAGAAACTATGAAAGGGAGGCTAAGAAAATGAGCTTGTATAAATTTCCCCAAATCGTCTTATTTTTCGTGGTATCTTTTTCGTTAGGACTGACTCTTTTTCCGACTCAGGATTTATTTGCCAGGGTTAGGGTAGTTACTTCTCTTCCCGATTTTGCGGCAATTGCTAAGGAGATCGGTGGAGACAAAGTAGAGGTGAGAAGCATCGGTAAAGGTTACCAGAACCCGCATTTTGTCGACGCTAAACCAAGTTTTATCCGAGACCTGAATAGAGCCGATTTACTGATATATCAAGGCTTAGATCTGGAGATAGGTTGGCTCCCCGTTCTCATTACAGGTTCAAGGAATTCAAACATTACGGCACTTTCGGCGCCAGGCCGTCTTGACGCTTCAACCTTAATAACTAACATACTGGAGGTTCCAACAACGAGAATTGACAGGAGTATGGGAGACATACATCCCTTTGGAAATCCTCACTATATGCTCAACCCAAGAAATGGTATTTTGGTCGCAAAAGGGATTGCGCATAGACTGGGACAAATCGATCCTGAAAATGCCTCATTTTATGAAGACAATTTTAAGCAATTTGCCGATAGGCTAATCAAAAAGATCGGGGTGTGGGAGGCCCAACTTGCGCCTTTTAAGGGCACTAAGATAGTGGCCTACCACAAGAGTTGGGATTATTTTGCAAACTGGGCAGGCTTAGAAGAAGTCGGATGGATTGAACCAAAGCCTGGAATTCCTCCTACACCATCCCATGTTGCTAAATTGATTGAGAATATGAAGAATCAGAATGTTAAACTTGTGATAGCCGAGTCCTTCTATCCTCAAAAAACGGCCCGTATAATTGCCGAGAAAACTGGGACAGAGTTTCTTGTACTTCCGTCCAGCGTCGGGGCGAGGGAGGGGATTGATACCTATACGCAACTAATTGATACAATCGTAAATGAGCTCACAGGAGCTTTAAGTAAAGTGAAGAACATTGAAAAGGCTACATAAATATCATGTCGATTTCATGAAGTTGGCACAGGGGTAGCTAAGGTTCTAGATTTATGGGCGATAAAATAAAATCATGAAATTAAAACCTCTGATTGAGCTTAAGGACGTGTCCATCGGATATTTAAACGAGGGCTTTTCAAAATCGATAAACCTGTCGATTCAAAAGGGGGAGTATTGGGGGATCATAGGACCCAATGGAGGGGGCAAGAGCACATTGATTAAGACAATACTGGGGCTTATCCCGCAAGTGTCTGGTCGAATAGACTACCGGGATAATATGGTATTTGGCTATGTTCCTCAAACTGAAATTTTTGACAGGATTTTCCCGACCTCGGTGTATGAAATCGTCATGATGGGGAGGCATGGTCGTATTCCAGTCGGCAGAAGACCGAGGCAGTCAGACCGTGATATAGTCGAGAATTCTCTCGATAAACTTGAAATCTCTCACTTAAAGAATCGTCCATTCAGATCGCTCTCGGGAGGTGAAAAACAGCGAGCTCTCCTTGCCCGAGCAATAGCAGGTACCCCTGATATACTGATCCTCGACGAACCTACAGCTTCTGTTGACGTCAGGGGAGAAACTGAAATCATGAAGCACGTCGAGAGGGTAAGAGAGGAAAGTAAACTTACGGTTCTAATGGTGAGTCATTTTTTAAACACAGTATCAAGATTTGCAGACCATGTAATGGTAATCGATAAAGATAACGGTATCTTCAAAGCAGGGATTAAAGACGACATTCTAACCGATGAGATCATAAGCGAGATATTTGGAATAGACATGAGCCTTGGCCAGGTACCCGACAGGTTAGGAAGATTAGTTTGAATAACGTATTTCGATTCTTGGGCTAAGATTCTAGCATGAATTAGAGCGTAAATTACCCGTGCCTAGTACAATGGGAGGAAATTATTTCTTGATGAATTAAGGTTTTTGATCGTTCCGAATGTTTCAACATAGCCTATACAAAAGCTAGGCAACTAGTAAAGATTGAGAAATGGAATCAATTACTGAATTTGTAAACAGTTACTTTCTTTGGCGGGACCCTATGATCGTAGGCGCTGTTTCAGGAGCAATTTGCGGGTATCTTGGGGTTTATGTTGTACTCAGAAGGGTTATTTTTGTGAGTGCAGCATTGACTCAGGTTTCAAGTTTCAGTGTGGCGCTTGCCTTTTATCTCCAGGGACTTGCAGTTGTAAGCTCACTTGGTCACTTGATTGATCCATTTACGATGTCATTGATTTTCACCGCACTGGCTGCCTTGTTTTTTGCTTTGAAAAGGGATTTTTTCCCGATCAGCCAGGAAGGAGTTATAGCATTTGGTTTCCTGATTGCGTCGGGGCTTGTGGTGATACTTGGTGACCGTATAACTAAAGGAGCCCATGATATAGCAGATATTCTATTTGGAAGCGCCGTAGTTGTCGAGCCGACGGATGTTTATGTAATACCTTCGGTTGCCTTGATAACCATTATTGTTCATTTGGTGTTCTATAAGGATTTCATTTTCGTTTCTTTCGATCAGGAAACGGCGATTTTATATAAATATCCCGTTAGATTTCTCAATACTATTTTGCTGTTGACCGTCGGTATTATAGTCGCGGTTACTACGAGGGCCCTGGGCGCACTACCTGTCTTTGGACTTATTGCTCTGCCGCCCCTCACGGCCCTCTTTCTCACCGAAAAGCTAATTATGATTTTTATATTCTCAGTTATTATCGGTATTCTCTCAGCAGTCTTGGGATATTTTTTCTCATTTATACTTTCTATTCCAACCGGGGCCTCGATAACTGTTGTCGCATCATTATTTTTTCTGCTTGCATTTGGTGTTAAAGAGGTGAAAAAAATTTTGAAGACTCAAGGACAACTAGTTTAACTAGTGAATTGCCTGTAGCTTGCTACAGGGTTTCCCCCTGCCTGTCATTGCGAACACATTCGCATTCCTCAGTGCAGGCTCCGTGAAGCAATCTCATTTTCAGATTGCTTCGTCGCTTCGCTCCTTGCAATTGTAGATGTTAGATAATTCAGGGACAGTATCTCAGATCTTAAATGGGCATTCAAAAAATTGCCACAATCAATTCCGGAAGCGTTAAAAAAAGATTTGGGGTTGTGGTTGGATTAAATATTTTTAGCTGAAGGAATTGATTTAATAATTCCTAATTTTTTGACAGCCCTTGATTTTTGTTTCTTTGTATCAAGACAAAGAAAATAAAAAATTATACGATGGATCCCCGATAAAAACGTTCGAGCATGACGGATGAGTAAATTTCCTAGAGATTTATTATTTTTTGGGTTTTGTACAGGAAATATCTAGCATCTACAGCAATGACATTTGAGACGTTCAGTTTATATTATGATACCCTGCAGCTCGCTGCAGGGGGCTTCATTGATTGAATATCGTGGATAACGTAGTTCCAAGCAAGAATGATTTTGATTTAAATGAAATTACTTGTATTATATTGCGGTATCAGATTCTCTAGACAAGAAAATATTTTGAACATCGATGATGGAGGTATTCGCAAATGGGCGAAATCAAGAAAAATGATGAAGTGATGTTTCCGGAGTTGTTTGGAACCGACAGGGCTGGAACTGTTAGGCTTGTAGCCGGTTATTATAAAGAGTCGGATAGCTATACTTTTCCTAAATACCTGGTAGATCCAAAAAGCTTTTCTGAGGATGTGGAAGAGAGATTCTTGAGTCCGACAGGTATTCTGCATACGTACACGATTGTTAGGAGGAGTCTGCCCGACTTCCCTGTACCATACGCGCTTGCCCTTGTAGATTTTCCTGAAAAGGTGAGGGTCATGGCACAGGTTGAAACAGATAATTTCGACGAGCTCAAGATTGGAAATGAGATGGGAGTGACTGTTGGTAATATTAGAAAGACTGCCGATGGAAGAGACGTCAAGTCATATAAGTTTTATACCGTAAAGAAGTCTGATTAATTGGTTTACTAAGGGTTCGTGTCGGCAACTAATTTTTGATGTCCTATTTTGATTTTGTTATCTGTTCGGCTGGCGTCCTTCTCACTAATTAAGATACGATAAATACTTTTCGAAATTGGAGAGTGAAGCGAAGGAAAAGGGTAAGGGGTTGTGGCGAGAAAACAAAGAAATCAATAAATGACTGCATTGCCTAATCCATATTTGTTAACACTCAGTTAACTCTTGAAAATAAGTCAGGGTTGACTTTCTAGTATCAAATCCTATGTCTTTATTCTAGGAAGGTATCTTATGCCCACACTTGTGACAGGAGCTACAGGATTTATAGGTTCTCATGTCGCTAGGAAGCTCGTCGAAAGGGGTGAGAGGGTTAGAGTTCTAGTAAGAAAGACAAGTAAGACTTCAAACATTGATGGTCTTGATGTTGAAAGGGTTTATGGAGATGTTCTTGATAGTGAATCGATCAGAGCGGCCATAAAAGGATGCGATACCTTGTACCATGTGGCAGGGCTAGTTTCATCTAAGAAGGCGCATTACAAGAAAATGCGCGATGTAAATGTCAATGGGACGATAAATATACTTTCAGCCGCCTTGGATGAAGGGGTGGAAAGAGCGGTTTACACTAGCAGTATAGCGGCTATTGGGGTTGACCCTGATGGAGGTGTCGCGAATGAGGAGACCCCCTTCAACCTTGAGCATTTAGGAATTCAATATATAAACACAAAGCACGATGCTGAGAATGAAGCCTTAAGAATACACAAAAAGGGTTTGCCTCTTGTCATTGTAAATCCATCAGTAGTTGTGGGACCGGGGGATATATATCTTGCTTCATGTGGATTTGTCGTAATGTACTGTAAAAGGAGATACCCGGGATACATAGATGGCGGCGTTAATTTGGTTAGTGTCGACGATGTTGCAGAGGGCCATCTATTGGCAGCAGAGAACGGAAGGCCAGGCGAGCGTTATGTATTGGCTAACAAGAACTATAGTATTAAAGAGCTTTTTACCCTTCTCGAAAAAGTCACAGGGATTAGTAGTCCGAAATTGAAGATTCCTTATATATTAGCTCTGGGGGGTGGCTATTTGTTTGAACGCCTGCTCCGATTACCGTTCTCGAGCTTTGTTTTACTTGATACAGATTCTGTAAAGGCTACGAGTCTAAAATGGTATTTCGACAGTTCCAAATCTGTCCGTGAGCTAGGATTTCCACAGACCTCAATTGACAAGACAATGGAAAAAACCGTAGCGTGGTTTAAAGAAAATGGTTATATTAGGTGAATCGCTTCTTCGATTTTAGACAATTGGGAATATATTTATGAAGATCACGATAATTGCGATCGGATCACGTGGTGATGTTCAACCACTTGTCGCGCTGGGCTTGGGGCTAAAATCAAAGGGACATGACGTAGCAGTTGCGACACACGCGATATTTGAGGGCGTTGTCCAGAGTAATGGGCTGGGGTTTTTTTTGATAAAGGTGGATCCTAAGAAAACGTTAGAAAGCAGGGCTGGGCAGGAGGCGCTAAAAAACGGGTCTAATCCATTTAGATCGTGGATAAACTTTAGCCGGATGGTAAGACCAAGCTTTATCCAAACCGGTCTTGACTGTCTGAATGCTTGCGAGGCATCTGATCTTGTAGTTTATTCTCCGTTCAGCACGTTTTTTGCTCTCCATGTTGCAGAAAAGCTAAATATTTCTGCTGTCGCGGCCTACCTGGCGCCAGCGCACCCCACAACGCAGATACCCAGTTTCTTATCACCAACTCAGCGCAATCTCGGTAGAATGTTAAATCTCTTCTCATGGAAGATATACGAATTGATGACTTGGTTGCCGTATAGAGCTATTATAAATGAATTACGTAGAAGGTATTTGGACTTACCACCCCTGGGTATAAAATCTTTTCAAAGCAGGCGAAGAAAGGAGAGCTTGGTTCTATACGGCATCAGCCCATCAGTCTTTCCAAAGCCGCCTGACTGGGGCGAAAATATTAAGGTCACTGGCTACTGGTTTCTCGAGAACGAAACAGGTTGGTCTCCACCGGTCGAATTAGTAGAATTTCTCTCACGAGGTAAGCCGCCGGTTTATGTAGGATTTGGCAGCATGACCCTTCATGATCCTCAATCTGTAAGAGCTATGGTTTTAAAGGCATTGAAGCTTTCAAACCAAAGAGGGGTTTTATTAAACGGTTGGGGATGTCTTGGTGGCACGGATCTGCCTGACAGTGTAATCAAAATCGATTCTGCCCCACACGGTTGGCTATTTCCTAGAATGGCTGCAGTGGTTCATCATGGAGGTGCGGGAACGACGGCCTCGGTTCTAAGGGTGGGAAAACCCTCGGTGATTGTTCCGTTCTTTGTTGATCAGCCATTTTGGGGGAGAAGGGTGTCCGAGTTGGGTGTGGGTACTAAGCCGATACCATTTAAAAAGCTGACTGCTGAACGGTTAGCAACATCAATCAATATCGCCGTTAACAGTGCCGAAATTCAGGGGCATGCCACTGCACTGAGTGAAAAAATACGGACTGAGAAAGGGGTAGCTAATGCCGTAGAACAGATTGAAAACCTATTATCACAGCTCCGGTAAAAATACGATTATCTTGCCTAGTTTTAACCGATTGTTTCGCGAATGTGTAAATTTTAAATCTCAATTCGACAGCTGATTTACAGGTAAATGAGAGAGTTGAATCAATCGTAAATTTTGCTTGACTATTCTACTCAGAATGTTTTAAATTCAATTTGTGTGCTTCAATTTCTCAGTCATTAGTAACAATCATTGAGATTTAATTTTATCTGAAAGTACAAATGAAGTAAGACCAAAGAGGGTATTGACATGTTAGAAGATTTTAAAGAGTTTGCCGTTAAGGGAAATGTCGTGGACATGGCTGTCGGCATCATAATTGGAGCTGCTTTTGGTACCATTGTGACATCGCTCGTAAATGATGTGATCATGCCGCCGATTGGGCTTCTTTTGGGAAATGTTGACTTCTCAAACCTCTTCGCTGTGCTGAAAGATGGAACGCCTGCTGGTCCATACGCTTCACTTGCAGATGCTGAAAAGGCAGGGGCCGTTGCTATTTTTTATGGTAAGTTTATAAATACAATCATCAGTTTTATCATCGTTGCCTTCGCTGTCTATTTGCTTGTCCGCAGTATAAACAAACTTAAACGTGAGCAGGAGGCACCGCCAGCCGAGCCAACGACAAAGGAGTGTACCTACTGCTTATCTGCAATACCCTTAAGAGCTACAAAATGTGCTCATTGTGCCTCTCAACTCTAGGGTATTTAAAATTTTAACCTGGATGAGTCAATCTTCTCTCCAATGTCTGAAAAAAGAAAACTTATTGACCTTAGCATAAGAATTGAGCCAGCTCCTGGGCCAGAGCACCAGCGTTTGGAAATACAGCACGAAGATCACGCGGATACTGCCGAATATTTGATGAAGAGGTTTGGTTGTAAGAAAGAGGACCTTCCGGACGGGCTGGGGTGGGCTAATGATTATGTGACACTCGGAACACACGTTGGCACGCATATAGATGCCCCCTGGCATTACCATCCAAAGTCAGAGGGGAAAAAGGCAAAGACAATTGATGAGCTTCCGGTTGAATGGTTTTACGGTGACGGTGTAGTAATAGATATGAGACACAAAGGCTCGGGTGAGTTAATAGATATAACTGACCTCGAAGAAGCGCTTCGTAAAATTCCATATGAAATAAAGCCATATGATATCGTTCTTGTTATGACGGGCGCTGACAAATTATGGGGCACCATTGAGTACTGGTCTCAGTTCCCCGGTTTGGGAAGGGAATCCACCCTCTGGCTGTGTAACCGGGGAGTAAAGGTGATGGGAACCGACTCCGCAGGATGGGACAGACCATTTTGGACTATGGTGGAGGAGTTCAAGAAAACAGGGGACAGCAGTGTTTTATGGGGGGCACATTTTGCAGGGATTGAGAGGGAATATTGCCAGATCGAAAAACTCACCAACCTAGATCAATTGCCATCGTATGGATTTAAAGTAGCTTGTTTTCCGATGAAGGTAATAGGCGGTAGCGCAGGTTGGGCAAGGCCTGTTGCGATTATTGAAGAATAACTTACCCATCAAAATTGGAACATTCTGCTTTTTTGAAGGCCGAGAAATGAGTCAACTACGACAGGCGGGGTTTTCCAACCCCGCTTCTCTTCATCAAGCTTTCCTGAAAATGTAGTGACTGATACCCCATCAGTCCGACCATTCATCGCTTAAAAATTTCTTAGAGGTCGATAAAAAGGGTAGAATAACGGCTTTACCGTTTAATGCTAAATGTAAAGGATAATATTGAATGAAGAGAATAATCTTGTACACGGGAAAAGGCGGAGTTGGGAAGACGACGACGGCCGCGGCAACTGCAATTCAATGTTCGAAACGGGGTTACAAGACACTAGTAATTTCTACAGATGCTGCTCATAGCCTGAGAGATGCTTTTGACATAGAGCTAGGCCCCGAGCCGATAAAAATCATGCCTAACTTGTACGCCCAGGAGATCGATGTTTATTACTCAGTTGAAAAATACTGGGGGAGTTTAACAAAGTATCTGCATTCCTTGTTCAATTGGATGAAGGTAGATGACATACTATCGGAGGAGTTTAGTGTTCTACCCGGAATGGAAGAGGTCTCATGTTTTCTCTGGGTTCACAGTCACTTCAAAGATGATTTGTATGACGTGATCATTGTAGATAGCGCCCCCACTGGAGAGACACTTCGGTTACTATCATTGCCTGACGTCGCAAGGTGGTGGATCGTGAAGATATTTCCTATCGAAAGGAAGCTTGTAAAGGTAATTCGACCTGCGGTTAAGGTCGTAAGTAATATGCCGCTCCCGGAGGATCATACATATGATGCTGTGGAAGATCTGTTCGATCGACTAGACTCAATACATAAGGTGTTTTCCGATCCGAAGGTAACATCAATCAGGCTCGTACTGAATCTAGAGAAGATGGTGATTAAGGAGACCCAGAGGGCATTTACGTACCTCAATTTATACGGATACCCTACCGATGCGGTGATAGTAAACAGGTCAATGCCGGTAGGCGTAACCGATCCATTTTTCGAAGAATGGAAAAAACATCAGCAGGGGTACAGGGAGGAGATTGAGGAACTTTTCAGTCCGCTGCCCCACTTCGAGGCGCCGATGTTTTCAAGAGAGGTAATGGGTGTAAGCTCACTTGAGAAATTTGGTGAGACATTATTCGACGGTAAGGACCCAACCAAGATTTTTTTTACGGGGAAGCCGTACAATATAGTTAAGGAGAAGGGCGGTTATCAGCTGCATTTGAAACTCCCATTTGTCTCCAAGGAGAAAATCAACCTTTTTCAGACGGGTGATGAGCTTACTATCCAGATCGAAAACCAGCGGCGTAATGTTTTCCTGCCGAATTTCCTCGCAAGGCTTGAAGTGGAGGATGCCCGTTTTGATGATGGAGTCCTAAAGGTTAGCTTTGAGAAGAAGGAAAAGAAAGCCGGTAAATAATTGCATAACAAGCCTCTCGTGAAGGAAAGTCTGTAATTTTTGGCATCCAAACAAGACGAAAAAAGTGTTCTGTGTACCATAAGTTGAACTTATCATTGGTGTGACTATTTTTTTTCATCCAATTCTTTGAAGACTTCTTTTGCGGCAAGAAGTGCATTGATCGCAGCCGGAAAGCCGGCATACACGGATATTTGAATAAAAACCTCTATTATTTCCTCACGCGTAACACCTGTGTTGAGTGCGACCTTGGTGTGCGCTTTCACTTCCGGTTCTGCATATCCCAGTGCCGCAAGGGCTGACAATGTGACAAGTTCCCTCATTTTTACATCAAGGCCGGGACGGTTGTAAATATCTCCAAAGGGATATTCGACTAAGTAGCGTGAAAAGTCAGGTGAGATTTCATTCAAATTCCGAATAAACTTTTCCCCTACGTCACCAGTGATTCCTATGAAGTTTTTAAGCCCGCGTTCATATCTATCGTCGCTCATTATATCTCTCCTTTCTTGGGTTTATATGGTTGTATGCAACATCATAATATAACATTTAACCAGAGGATTGCTTTTGGCCTGGCTGTAATTTTAAGAGCCATCCGCATTAGTAGGATCGCAGCATAAATTGTGTTTGTCACTCTGAATCAAAAAACTTAAATGGCCTTCCAAAAATTGCGTTAAGAAAATCAGGAACGAAGATGTTAAAAAAATGACAATCAATCAATACTGTCATCTCGAAGGAACAAAGTGACTGAGAGATCTTTATTTATAAAAGAGGAAAGATATCTCGCCATTGCTCGATATGACAGGGTTTAAATGCCCTTGCCGTGAGCAAAGTCGAAGGGTTGTTACTTTGTACCTGTGCTGAACCCGTTTCAGTATCAAGACAAAGAAGTTAAAAAGAAAAGTAATTTAACATAACAGGTTTAAAGGTTCTGTCTCCGAATTATCTAACATCCACAAATAGGATCATATTCCTTATTAATAAACCCAAATCGGGTAAAATCCTGTCGAAAATGAAGAACCTCAGAAACTATGGGAGCTTTATAAAGGTTGAACATACCCTTTTTTCACTCCCTTTGATTTTATCAGGCGCCTTTTTAGCTGCCGACGGTGTTCCCAATATAAAATTGTTGATACTAATTCTTTTTGCAGGTATTGGAGCGAGGACAGCGGCACTCGGACTGAACAGAATCATTGACCGAGAAATTGATAGAAGAAACCCTCGAACTGCAGGCAGGGAACTACCCTCGGGCGTGATTTCGCTTAGAGGCGCCTTAGCGATAACCTGTGCGGGAATCCTGGTATACATTATTTCCGCATCTTTGATCTGCGATCTCGTTCTATATCTCTCACCTATTCCGCTAATCGTCTTCGTCTCATACCCATACATGAAGAGATTTACTTACCTCTGTCATTTTGGGGTTGGCCTTGGACTGGCACTTGCTCCTCTAGGAGGTTGGGTAGCGGTTACTTGTTCACTGGGTGGCTTGTTACCAGCTATACTTCTATCTCTTTTTACCTTATGTTGGGTTTCCGGTTTTGATATCATATATGCAACCCTTGACGAGGAATCTGATAGAGAAAGCGGTGTCTTCTCTCTTGTTTCGGTTTTCGGGACGAAAAGGGCTCTATCGATTTCGGCTTTGCTGCATTTTTTCGCGTTTATTGTGCTCGTAATTCTTTATTTATATAAGTTTAATACCCTGTATGCGCTGCCGTTTTTGTTTGTATCAGGCCTTCTTCTATTCTTGGAATACAAGAAGTCGTCAAATGTGGACCTGGCTTTTTTTAAAATCAACATCTTGGTAGGGTTTTTTGTTTTTATTTTTGTAATCTCTGGGATATACTTACCTTGAAATGCGAACCATTGTAGGCATTACAGGGGCTTCAGGGGTAATATATGGCGTAGATTTTCTCAGGAGATGCCCCGATGAAAAGTTTCTGATTGCGAGTAAGTGGGGAAAGAGAGTACTGCATGAAGAATTGGGTGTTAAGATAGAAGAGCTTGCGCCCTGGGCGAAAAAAACCTTTGATGACTGGGACCTAGCTGCTCCATTCTCTTCCGGGAGCAACCATTTCGACTCTCTTGTCATCGTTCCCTGCTCCGTTTCTACATTGGCTAAGATCGCCAACGGGATAGCAGATACCCTCATAACGAGGGTTGCACAGGTCGCGCTCAAAGAGAAAAGAAGGATTGTACTTGCTATCAGGGAAACCCCTCTTAGCTCAATCGCCCTTGAGAATGCACTCAAGCTTTCGCGGGAGGGTGCCGTTATAATGCCAATCAGCCCGCCACATTATATTAAGGCAAATTCGGTAAATGACCTTGTTGAGGGTTATGTGAATAAGATCCTAAACGTCATAGGCGTCGAGGTTCCGAACGGTTGGATGCACCAGGAACTGGATTAGCTTAATGGGGTCATTGTTTGACTTTGTGCTTTCTTAATAACTTTGGTTTATGTCAAGACGCGCTAATCGCTATTCCCGGGTCTTCGAGGGCACGTAGTCTTTTGGACAAGAACTTCATTTCCGATTTGATGGTTGCCAGCTCAAGCGACTTGCGAAAATAATTGATAGCGGCCTGTCGATTGCTGAGAAGCGATTCGAACTTGCCTAGCGCCGCGTAAAGCAAATAGTAAGAATTCAACTGCTCCCGATTCCGAACATAATATTCCTACCAATATGGTTCTGTTTAGTTTCACTAATACGACGAGCGAGAGAAAGTGTTGAGGACACCTTGGTTGATTTTTTCTTTGCCGCTACTGTACATTCCTTTTATATTATACGGACTCAGAATAATTGGTACAACCAGATTTCTCGCGTGCGCTCGGGCTTAAAAGATCGATTCTCATGGTGAACCCACCTGACTTTATGACTCACCGGAACCGCGCGGTATCAACTCTACATATGGGTCAACGAATGTGACGTCGTCATAACGGTCGTGATGGCGAATCCACTCCATGGTGTAACGCAAACCGTCCTCGTCCCGCCCCTTGGGAACGATATCAAGAAGATTGTAGGCGCTGATGAATATGTCAAGTCCACGAGCATAGGAAGAGTAGGTGTGGAAGATGTTTCCGTCATCGTCTTTGAAGAATACACTGATTCCCGGTGCTTCGGTCACCGGAAATGGCTTGAAATCGTAGTTGTAATTGGCCGTATTGCTTTCCAACTCTTCCGCCGTGAACGTTACATTAAAGTCGCGATTAAAATCACTATCGAATGACGACACCCACTTAAACGTCCATCCCATCCGCTTCCGAAACGCAAGAAGCTTCTCCAGCGGAGCCCGGGAAATTGTGACCATCGAGACGTCCCTGTGATTCAGATGAACGATTGCCGGGTTGTAATGGTCCGCGAGCAATGAGCACGATTTGCAGCCCTCCTCCCAATCGGGGTCAAACATGAAGTGGTAAACGATTAATTGCCTACGTCCCTCGAAGAGGTCTGAGAGCGTCTCTTTTCCGCCGGATCCGTTGAAGACGTAATTTTTGTCCACCTTGACCCAGGGCAGCTGACGCCGCTCAGCGCTCAACTGGTCGCGCAACCGAGTGAACTCCTTCTCCTTCCGGAGAAATTCTTTACGTGCAGCGAGCCATTCGTCCCGCAACACGACTTTCGGTTGCTCTATCTTGTTTTTAGTCATGATGAATTCTCCTTGGTACAGTTTTGTCCGTATTCATGAATACGACGAATGGGAGAGACATGTAAGGACACTTTCATTAATTTTCTTGCCCTCCCGAACATTACTCCTAGATTATACGCGATTGAATCTTTTGCGGCTACCAGGTGCCTTGCGCGCTTTAAGCCTTAACCATGACGCGCTAAAAGGATTAGGCTTCCGGCTGTCGGCAAGCTGCTTCGATGAGAAGGGGTCGCGCTCCTCTTTTTTCCATTACTCTTCTCATTTGTGCTCTCCAAATATCCCCTCATCTAACGAGAATTTTCCGGGTCCCAGCGCGAGAAAAACCAGGGCAATCCCGAGATAGACCAAGGCCGGCTCGTATGAGGACCCGCCGGTCAAATTAACGAATGGATCCTTCATTACCATCGAGTGTAAATAAACAGCCACCGCCATGGTACAGCCGATTCCCAGTGACGCGATAGGAGTCAAGAGCCCGAGTATCCAGGCAATTCCGCCACCGAACTCCGAGATTGCCGCCAATAACTGGAATATAACGGGAATGAAAACAGGAGACTCAGGAGGATTCCAACCAAACGGAGTCTGGATTTTTCCCCAGCCATGAAATACAAACGCGGCTCCTACGATCAGGCGAAGCACGAGAAGCGCGGCCGACGCAAAGGTCGGCAGAGAAACGGGCTGAAAGAAGCGCTTCAAACTTGTTCTTATCATTTTGATTCTCCCATGTTATTTCTGTTGATTATAGTCGTGGCTTACCATCCATTGAATTCCAAACTTGTCGGTAAACATTCCAAAATATGCACCCCAAAAAGCCTTATGGAGCGCCATTGTTACCTGCCCACCTGCTGAAAGTCCATTGAATAAACGATTTGCTTCTTCTTCGCTTTCAGCATTAATCGAAATATAGAAATTGTTTCCCTGGGTTAGGGAATGTCCGCATGATTCCAAAGCGTCGGTTGCCATGAGGACGTTTCCTTTTCCGATGGGTAAAGAGACATGCATAATTTTCTCGTGATCTGATGCAGGTATCTTGTCCGCCTCAGGTGCGTCTTTCCAACGCATTAAAACCATAAATTCTCCGCCAAATACTGATTTATAAAAATTAAATGCCTCTTCGGTGTTGCCATTAAAGTTTAAATAAGGATTAATCGTTGCCATTTTTCCATTCTCCCATTGTTTCGTTTGGATTTATTATCAAACTATATTTATGCTTTCACATTCTAGATGTTAGCGGCCGTTGTCAAGCTTGCCAGGCCGATAGTAACGAGGCATGACTCTCGAACTCCACGTCGTTGCTATCGAACCACAGGCATGGTGTGATTTTTTGCATATGAATTTCTCCTTTTCATCAAGTTGACCAAAATTATTTCAGATGTGCAGCCAACTTGTCTATTGTCTGGTGCAAGCCTACAGGATTCGCATCATTTTATACACTCTTTCGCTAGGTCTTGTTTCATATTCATAATAACGACGATGGATCTGAAATTTTTTAGGACATCTTCGTTGTTTTTTTTGCTACCCCCCTGAAAGTTTGTTTTATATTATACGCAGTCCAACATCCTGCGACTACCGGCTACTTTGGCGGGGCTTAGAACCTTTAACCTTCAGGCCCAGGGAGGCGTAGCCTTCTGGCCAATGACAAAAAGCTTCGAGTTAACAGGTTTGCGTCTCGTTTTCTCATTTTTCAAACTAACGGTGCGGTAAAGACAATCGGAAAGCTAAGTTTAAATTCAGTGGTAATTCTTGCTCGGTACGTCTGTGGTGAACAGTCGCCGGAAAATGGTATAATCAAGGTTCAAACGTATAACGAAAGGTCCTAAAATCATAAATGAAGAAGAATTTTGAAGATCTTCAGGAATATATTACCTATCTCGAGGCCATTGGTGATTTGACCAGGGTCAAAGCTGAGGTTGATCCGATTCTCGAGATCACAGAGATATACTCCAGAGTCGCTAAGGAAAAGGGGACGGCACTTGTATTTGAGAACGTAAAGGGTGCCTCCTTTCCTCTGGCAATCAATCTATTTGGAACTGAGGAGAGAGTTGAGCTGGCACTGGGAAGAAAGCCGAAGGAAGTGGGTGAGGAGCTTGTTAATATTTTTGAAAAGTTAAACCCTCCATCAATAAAATCGTTCTTCTCGATATTTCCAAAGCTCTTTGGCCTTCTCTCAATGAGGACAAAGAATGTGAAAAACGGAATCGTCCAGGAGAATCGAATCCAGCCGGATCTTGGCAAACTTCCTATCATGAAATGCTGGCCCAAGGATGGTGGAAGGTTCATCACACTTGGATTAATTCTGACCCAGGACCCGGTATCCAACCGTAGAAATCTCGGAATATACAGGATGCAAATATTTGATGATAAAACAACAGCAATGCACTGGCACCCGCACAAAGGTGGTGCTGCACATTATCACGAAGCCTCAAAACTTGGGAGAGACCTCGATGCGGCTGTGATACTGGGCGGTGATCCAAAGATGATCTTTAGTGCAATTGCTCCTCTCCCTGAGGGCATGGATGAATTGGCCTTTGCAAGTTATTTGAGGGGTAAGCCGATTCCAATGATACGGGGCAAATCTATTTCCCTCAGAGTTCCGGGTAACGCGGAATTTATAATTGAAGGGGTTGTCCCTCAGGAAGTTTTGAGGGAGGAGGGACCATTTGGCGACCATTTTGGTCATTATTCTATGGAAGCCGATTTTCCAATATTTAATGTTAGGGAAATTACATTCAGGAACAATCCCATTTATCCATCTACAGTTGTTGGAAAACCCACTATGGAGGACGTGTATCTTGGAATAGCCGCTGCCGAGATGTTTTCCCCTTTGATAAGGATTGTGCAGCCAGAGGTTAAGGACATGTGGGCTTACCCTGCCGCGGGGTTTCATAATCTCCTGGCGGTTTCGGTAGATGAGAGATATCCAAAAAACGGTATAAAGGCTATGCTTGCTCTTTGGGGTATAGGTCAGCTTCTTCTGACAAAATGTATGGTAATGGTTTCAAGCGATGTTAATCCCAGGGACATGGAAGCGGTTCTTACTGAGATTGGGGAGAATTTTGATCCTCGGGAGGATTTTGTGCTTATTCCATGGGCGCCGCTCGATACTTTAGACTTTACAAGCGGAAAAATGAATGTCGGGAGTAAGATGGGTATAAACGCTGTAAGACGCGCCGGGAGAAAAAAAGAGGAAACTGCCCAAGCGGGTTTCCGATCCGAGAGAAAAGCATAAGGAGATAATTGATTTCCGACTGCTCCCCGGTGGCTTTCTTGTATTGAAGGTGCATAAGGAACCGAAAGATGTGATAAAGAAGATCTTCGAAACGCCGGGTTATGAGGATATAAGAATCATTTCAATTGTGAGTCCTGATATTGAGATACATGATGACACGGAGGTTATTTGGGGTATATTTACTAGGTTTGATCCGTATCTTGATGTAATATTTGAGCATATCGAGCTTAGCGGATCGGCTGTAATATATGATGGAAGAATGGGGATAGATGCGACAATAAAAGAGTGGTATCCTGAGGTCATTGACATGTCGGATGAAATTAAGAAGAAGGTAAGTAAGAGATGGAAGGATTATTGGAAAAGATAGAGATCCTTTGCCAGGACAAATCGCTATTACCAATCCTTGATAAGGTGCGGGAGGAAAAGCGATTAACGTTTGAGGATGGACTCAAGTTACTAGAGACCGACGACCTTCATACGGTTGGCATGATGGCGGATTATGTAAAGAGGAAGAGGGAAGGCGACAGGGTCTACTTTGTAGTAAACCGGCATGTGAATCCCACAAACATCTGTGCAATATCCTGCAGGTTTTGTGCTTTCGGTGTCACCAAACGCTCGCCCAGTGCGTATGAACTGACACATGATCAAATTTTATCGATGCTTAATGATGAGATTAGAGAGGTTCATATAGTCGGCGGACTTCATCCTGAATGGGATTTCCAGCACTATTTGGACATCGTAAAGCTCATCAAAGGTCATTTCCCCCAGACTCATGTGAAGGCCTTTACCGCGGTCGAAATAGACTGGTTTACGGAGATCAGTGGTATGGGTATAGAGGATGTATTGATAACACTGAAAGAGACCGGTGTGGATGCGCTCACAGGAGGTGGTGCAGAAATCCTTCATCCGGACGTGAGAAAGAAGATATGTGCTCCCAAAACGGTTGCCACAAGGTGGGAGGAGATACACAAGTTAGCACATAGCTTGGGGATACCCACAAATGCAACGATTTTATACGGTCATATCGAGGAGCCGTTCCATGTTGTGGATCACCTTGAGAGGCTCAGAAGGATCGAAGATGAATCACCTGGATTCTTTGCCTTTATACCCGTTCTCTTCCAGACTGAAAATACAGGACTCAAGAAAGAGGTAAAATTTATCCCCGGGATTTATGATCTAAAAATTCATGCCCTTGCCCGTCTCTACCTTGACAACTTTCCTCATATAAAGGCCTACTGGATAACTCTCGGGGAAAAAACCGCGCAGGTTGCCCTTCATTACGGTGCCAGTGACGCCGACGGGACTATTATCAGAGAGAAGATAATTCACGATGCGGGCGCTCCCTCCGAGGTCGGCCACAGCAGGGATTTCATGGTAAATATGATAAGAAATTCAGGCTATACCCCGGTTGAACGCGACGCTCTCTATAATGTTGTCAGAGTTTATAATTAATAGATTCTTACCACAGCATCAATGTAGCGGCGACCTTCAGGTCGCCATCGCTAAACGAAGTATTTAAAATGGAGTACTAAAGTCCTCCGCTAAATTTTATATTTATTCCCTATTGTATTTGGTCGACCACCTGCTGCTCCCGAATGCAGTAATCGGGAATCCAGAGTCACTTGTCATTCGGACCTAGTTTCAGGATCTTATAAATACAGGGGTAGTATTTTTTATCAAGAGTAGAGAGGCGTTTATATTGTTCACTTTGATGATATTTTTCGATTTAGAAACTGCTGTTTTGCAACCTGCTATTCACGCGATCGGGAAGGGTCTTATTGGGCGTTGTACCAGCATTTTTCTTGTAAAATATTGACCTGAAGAGACGTAATTGCGTATAATCTCAGACAGAGCGAAGACTGGTTAGGTTTTTCGAGTAACATCACATAGAGAGTGTTTATACAAATTTTTGTCCACATAATTAGTCGGGAAGAGAAGAAAGGCGCGTGAAGACGATTGGCATCGTTGCTCTGGTAATAATCCTGTTAGCGTTCTTGCTTGATCGCACTAATAAAGCGAGGATTCGTCGACTTCGGGAATCAGGCGAGTACCCACCCGCTGAACGCGGAACAATGGAGGATGTTGCGCGGCTGGTTCGACTTGGAAGAAAAATCGAAGCTATAAAGCTGTACCGCGAGATTCATGGGGTCGACCTTAAGGCGGCTAAGTCGGCGGTGGATGCGATCGTTAGTCATTATGAGCATATTTAGCATGCTGCTCAACGAGTGGCGGAACCTGAAAGTCCCTAGATTCACTGTCCGTGCATGCGCACATGGCGCGCAGTTCAGTGTGCAGGCTAAGCACCTCCGATAGACGTATGATGGATAGATACAAAAGAGCATTTCTAGTCGCCGTGACTCTCATCTCCCTCCCATGCATCTTTCTTGTTGTGGTCGGGTTGGTAAATCTGAGTGCCGCGCACATTCTCATTTGGGGTGGGATGCTATGTTTGTGGTGGGGTACATATTGGAGACTTCGTAAAGAGAAGAGTTACTCTTTTGGTATTTCTTTTGTTCTAGTGAATTTATTTTGGTGGCCGCTATTTCTCCAGACAGCACAAAGGGCAATGTTTGTGGTGGAGAATGGGGGAATGGAAAGGACTGATGGTTATGGTTCGCCGGTGGCATTTTTGATTGGGTTAGTGGGGGAGCAAATGTTTTTCGTGCCATTGTCTATTGTATTTGTCTCGGGTGTTTTGGTGCTGACGAGGTCTAATGACCGCTTGCAGAACGACGCGTCCAACCCCGCTGCCTGAAGCGCGTAGTTGGGCAGCTACACAAAGAAATCCTGATGATTCTTGGGTCCTGAACTTTGCATCTTTCTGCATTTATGAGAACTTTAATTTGTAAGTTAGCCACAAATGGTTACTGCTTTAGATTCTCTTACCTATTGACAGGGGCTGGCTAATGGGTGACGCTATTTCAATTTCGATGAAGAGAAAAATTTTATGACACACAAAAGAATAGTGATGGAAAACAATAAGAAGATTGCACTCGTGGCGCACGATAATAAAAAGCTTGATCTGCTGGAATGGGCCAAATATAATCGTGATCTTCTGGCAAATCACAAGGTCTATGCTACTGGCACAACTGGCAAGGTGCTAGAGCAGGAGCTTGGCTTCGAAATTTTAAGACTTCAGAGTGGCCCCCTGGGAGGTGACCAGCAGATTGGCGCTAAAATTGTCGATGGAGATATCGACTTTCTCATCTTTTTCTGGGATCCGCTAGAACCAATGCCTCACGACCCGGATGTGAAAGCCCTTTTGCGCATGGCGGTGGTCTGGAACATCCCGATTGCATGCAATAGGGCATCAGCCGATTTCATGATCTCTTCTCCACTGATGAATGGAGAGTACGACCGTCTTCTGCCAGATTATGAGGAATATAGAACCTGGAAGGCCTTAAAAGGAGATTAAGATGTTAGAGGATGATCGCCCCTAAATTCGATGGGATTGGGAATTCGACTGAATCCGAGCCTCGCATCGTCTGAGTGGTTTTACATGATATAATATCAATTACGTGATTCGACATCTAGGGAGGGTTCCTCCATCCGTTGAATTCGGGATAATATGATACAGGTAGACAAACTTACGGTCCAAGTTGTAGTCGATAATACGACGGACATGCTCTCGAGCAGGCCCGGCCACGTAACATCCGAGCTCCGAGTCCTAATGGCGGCGGGCATGAAAGAGCTGGCTGGCGAGGCGCTATGCTCCGCCCACCATGGCCTGTGTCTCGCTGTGACTGCGCATTTTGCAACGGAGGAACGAACCGTACTATTTGATGCCGGTCCGGATCCATATGCATTGATACGAAATGGTGGTCACTTGAAGCTCGACTTCGAAAGGGTCGATGCCATCGTACTATCGCATGGTCATTTTGACCATTCAGAGGGGCTACTGACCGCTGCCAAGATGATTCGTTCTGGGAATAAGAAAAGACGCATACCGCTTCATGTCCATCCTGGCGCCTTCGTGAAGAGAGCGCTACGCCTTTCGGATGGGACGCTTCTTCCGCTTCAGGATGTGCCATCCCGCCAGGCGCTTCAGAGCGCAGGGATGGATCTTATCGAGTCGGATAATCCTGAAGAGATTATCGGGGGAAGTTTTTTTCTGACTGGCGAAATACCTCGCCGAAGCTTTGAAAGGGGATTAGTGAACCAGGTCCGATTGAACGAGGCCGGTGAGTGGGAACCCGATCCCCTATGTATGGACGAACGATTTATGATCGCCAATGTAAACGGGAAAGGGCTAGCCATATTTACGGGCTGTTCCCATGCAGGAGTAATCAACATATGCAATCATGCCAGAGAGCTTTTTCCCGATATTCCGCTCTATGCGCTCGTTGGCGGTCTTCACCTGGTTCATCCGAATGAAGATCTGATTGGAGAGACGATAGACGAACTCAAAAAATTTGGATTGAAGGTGATCATTCCAGGGCATTGCACCGGATGGCGAGCCATACACTCTCTTATTAATGCCTTTGGAGAAAGGGTGATCGACCCGCTCGCCGTGGGAAGCAAGTTGTCGCTATAAACATACTCAACACTTTTTTCGCCCCTAAAGGGAGGCCGAGTTATGTTATTCACGAGAAACTTTATCATAAGTGTTTTGTTGGTCGTTATGATTTCAGGAGCTTGCTCAGAGACTGATACCGATGGTAATTCGCAGTCAGTTACAGATGAAAAGCATCCTTCATATTTGCCGAATCCCGCTTCTGCCAATTGCATAAAAAAGGGAGGGAAGGTCGTCATTGAAAAACGCGGAGACGGTGGAGAATACGGTATTTGCCTATTTGAAGACAATAGACAATGTGAAGAATGGGCAATGTTTCGAAGTAATTGCCCTGTTGGTGGAATAAAGGTAACTGGGTATGTTACTCCTGCTGCTCAATATTGCGCTATAACCGGTGGTCAGTATGTCATCACGGCCAACAGTAACAAGGAAAATGAACAGGGGACATGCTCCTTCAAAAATGGTGTAAAGTGTGATGCTTGGGAATATTATGACGGAAAGTGCAGTCCAAATAACTAAGACTTTTCCCTAATAATTAAGGCTGTCAGATTTTTCTTGATCCAACTATGAGAAGACTATCCAAAACTTTTAATGTATATTTATCAATCTAGTCTAAACAATTTTTTCGACATTTTTCATGGGAGTATAAGATGGGAAAAACTTTTTGCTTGATAATATGCCTTGTAGTAATTTCTCTATTTATAAACTCACAAGCTATGGCATCAGAGATATACGTATATAAGAATCCTCACTGTGGTTGCTGTAACAAGTGGATCTCATATCTAAAAGATCAGGGTTTTACCGTGAAAACTGAAAACAACTCGATGTTACCCGCGATGAAAGAGGCGGTTGGTATTACGTCGGAATTGGCATCATGTCATACGGCAGTCGTGGACGGTTATGTCTTAGAGGGCCACGTGCCTGCTGAAGACATAAAACGCCTATTAGAAGAGCGTCCCGACATAAAAGGACTAGCGGTACCAGGGATGCCTATTGGCTCTCCCGGTATGGAGCAAGGGGACACTAAAGAAAGATATGACGTCATTGCAATTAAAAAAGATGGATCGACATATGTTTACAGCACCTATAACGATTTAAAAGAGTGACCGTTGTCAAACCCGATTACGTGTATCCGGATCATTAAGATCTATGCTCAATTGTCCCACTTAGATCTTTTTATAACCTTCCCGAAAAATCACGAAATATAGTGAAATCGATTTACGATATCTCGTAATTTGCGACATCTCGTGAGAGCACTATGACTCAAACTCCATAAGATTAATACATGAATTCAGTAGGTTACGTCATTATTGCAAAGTTGGCACGCGCCTTGCATTTTTAATGGCAACCGTTCAAAAATAGACTGGACGGAAAACAATAACACGGAGGTAAAACAAAATGTATAAGTTAGAAGGAAAGAAGGTAAACGGTATAGATGTTGAGTACATCTGGGAGGTTGTTAATCAAATATCCGAGGATCCGGCCAAGGGTATGACTCATTGGAACGTATCTACACAGTGGAAGGGTGGAACGCGTTCTGATTCTCATGTAAAGGGTTTTGAGGTTGGCGGACAGTTTGTCGAGAGGGAGTTCACCGTAAACATCGATGAACCAAATGAGCTCGGCGGTACAAACAAATTTGCAAACCCACAGGAGTATCTATTGTCCGCCCTCAATGCTTGCATGATGGTTGGTTACGTTGCTGCCTGCGCTCTGCAGGGTATAGAGCTCGAGGATGTCAGGATCGAGACCGAAGGTGACATAGACCTTCGAGGTTTTCTAGGAATAGATCCCAATGTAAGTCCTGGATATGATGAGCTTAAGTACACCGTCTTTATCAAGGGAAAAGGTACACCCGAACAGTTTCAGAAAGTGCATGAGATAGTTACTGCTACTTCACCAAATCGATTCAATATCGCGAACCAGATCAAGCTTAATTCCAACCTGGTCGTTGAATAAAATCGCTCATAAAATGCGGAGTCGCAAAGCAATCAAAGTTGCGATGCGACTCCAATATTTTTGTTAAGAATAAGATGGGATAATATCATAATGGAAATTGTCCGGGGAATTTGACATAAATCCATCTTAAGGGAAATGTTATAAAAACTTAAAGGAAGAAATTATGGACATTGCAATCCTTATTTATGATGGAATAACCGCACTTGATGCAGTCGGGCCGTATGAGGTCCTGAGCTGCCTTCCAAAGGCAGAGATTCATTTTGTTGCCAAGGAAATAGGACCGGTCAGAACGCACACAAGAGCTTTGTCGCTCGTCGCTGATTACAAGCTCTCCGATGTGCAACAACCGGAAATAATCATCGTACCTGGAGGAACAAAAGCGACATTGATTGCATCGGCTGATGAAGAAATCCTGAATTGGATAAGAGCAGCTCACGAATCTTCAAAGTGGACCATATCGGTATGTACCGGGGCGTTGATCCTTGGCGCTGCCGGGATATTGAAGGGGTTACTAGCAACAACTCACTGGTTTGCTAGGGAGCACCTTACGCAGTTTGGAGCTGAATATTCAAATAAAAGGATTGTCCAGCAAGGAAAAGTGATTACGGCGGCAGGAGTGTCAGCCGGTATTGATATGGCTTTGCATCTAGTATCACAAATTGCCGGCAAGGATGTTGCCGAGATGATTCAACTCCTGATTGAATATGATCCCCGACCCCCGTTTGATTCAGGGTCCATTCAGAAGGCTTCAAAAGAAATCATTAAACTTGCAGAAAAAGCCGCTGAACTGGAATTTAAATCATAGAATAGCCAATAACCCGGCGCAGTAAGTGGATATGAAGTCCTTTCTCGAGCCTTAAATAGCTTTACGACCTTGGATAGGCTTCCAGGGAGCCACTTCATTGCTTTATGCCTCAGAAATAATCTCAATACTTTTCTCCCCGCAGTTAAGCAACATATCAAGCGTTGAGAGATTATAAATAAAATCTCCCCAGAGCTGAGGATAGACTGGTGGGTTAAAGCTAGCGAATTTGATTTGTATTCCTGATTTGTTCATCAGTGGAACGTCAAGATGTTTTTCGACCATGGGAAAAGTTAGATAAGAGTCTGAACCTAGATGTTTACAAATATTTATGATTAAGTCAGTACCATTTCCATCCACGCCCAGATCAGACTGCAGATATAATTCGGTTTTCAGTGAAAGCTTCTCCCAATTGAATTTGATCATTTGCAAATTTAATTCGACAAGTAAGTGATCGTTCTCTCGATAAATGGATTCCAATGTTGGAAGGTATTCATCGAAATATGGAGCATTCGCGTAATGTTGCCGAATACTTATAAGGTGATTTCTTTGCCAGTCTGACTCATTGGATATTTCGACATTTCGAATGATCTGAAGCCCCCGTCCCTTTTTCCACACGGGTACTGTCAACCACATCTCACCGTGTTTATTTTTAAGACGGTTGCGGTTGACCCATCCACGCCCACGAGGGAACTGCACATCATCGAGTAAAACCATACAGTCGGCCCTCATCGCCTTAAAGAAAAATCCCGGCCATGGTAAAAAGATTGGCTGGTGAGTTGTGACAATCATCGCTTTTCCTGATTTTTCGAATCAACAACTTTAGATTTTATACCAGTTGATGGGTATTGTGCTACTTTTTGAGTTTACAATAATTATCTATATCTCATGGTTGTAGCTTCATCTATAATGTTGGTGTAATATTTATTCAACCTGCATTCATTATCATTTTTTTAAGGAGGACTTAGAATGACTGGAAGAATGTCTTCACGCATAATTCTAAAGATATTTTTGATTATCGTTGTGTGTTCCCTGTTTTTTGTCAGCGGCAGGGTATCTGCCGACCAACCACATATGAGAGCCGCTCTTAATGCTTTAAGAAACGCGAGGAACGAACTCCAGATAGCTTCTGCAAACAAAGGGGGTCACCGTGCCAAAGCCATTGACCTTGTCAACCAGGCTATTACACAAGTGGAGAAAGGCATAGCGTATGCACAATGATTTATTCTTTTGCTCTGTTTGAATAGACTTAAGAAAATTTGATTATGAGAATTAAAAATCCGCTTCATCCCGAGGAAATTACGGCTGACTGGATCACTTTTGCCCTCAGGGCGGGTGGAGTCTTAAAGAAGTCAACCGTTAAGACTGTGAAAAGGGAAATATTAGGAGGAGGCAGGGGCTTCTTAAGCAGCGTCGTCCGGGCGAGTCTCGATTATGATAGAGGGGAAAAAGACGCGCCGAAATCGGTTGTAGTTAAGATCGAGCCCGAATCAGATACATTGCATAGATTTGGTGATGAACTGAATGCATTTCAGCGAGAAATCCGCTTCTATAAAGAAGTAGCTGGCTACGTTCCGATTCGGCTTCCGATTCTTTATTTCTCCATTGACGAACCTCCTGCTTATTCCATGGTTATGGAGGATCTGAGTGCTTACACACCAGGTGATCAGGTGATTGGTATGCATAGGGGACAGGTCATGGCAACTGTCGAGATATTAGCGAAACTTCAGGCTAAATACTGGAATAACTTTGCACTGGAGCAGCTCAAATGGATGCCTACCACAAACGCTGTTGGTAAAGACTATCAGGAGAAATGGGTATCATTCGTCAGTCACTTTGGCTCTTATGTTGATAAAGAGGGGCTCGAAGTTGGTGAGAGATTAGGAAATTCAATATCCTGGCTTGAGAACGAGATAGAGAAACGGCCGAAAACCATAGTGCATACCGATCTGAGAGAGGACAACTTATTATTTGGTGACCCAAATTCTGATGAGGCTGTACTGATCTTGGATTGGCAGCTTGCAATTCGTAGCATAGGCGCCTTTGATGTAGCCCGGATTATCGGTGGAAGCGAGTTACCCTCCGAGCGCAGCGGTCATCAATTGGGGGTGCTTCGCCATTGGTATGACGCTCTTATAAGAGAGGGAGTTAGGGACTATTCCTGGGAAGAGGCTGTTCGCGACTTCCGATTAGCAGCCCTTCAGCTTCTATGCATCCCGGTTCATTTCCATGTTGCCTTTATTGGAAGCGAAGGCCGAACCATGGAGCTGGCAAAGGCAATATGCAGGCGAGTTTTTTCATCTGCAGTCGAAATAGATGCCTCATCGGTCTTGCCATAATCAATGAAGGGTTCGCCTTTGTTGTCAGTGGAATATAATGTGGACGACTACAGGTGATACTGCTAATAGAACGCCAAATTTCGCAACGAAGTTACTTGAGATAACAAAAAGACTATCCTTTTGTAAATTCCATCCATTCCTGAACGTTGTTGGTAAAGCGACCATCGCAAAGCTTATCACAATAACCCAGGCCGACCTCACGAAGTAATTCATCTCTGGAAATGCAGCTTTGAAAGAGATGTTCAGAAAGACACTGAATAGCATAGCGAGAAGAACGAGACGGCGCGAGGGACTAACCAGGAAAACAGCCGCGCATATGATAAGAACGAAGCTATTCTTAACATAATAGGAGAGCTCATTGAACCAGTGGGTCAATGGAAAGGTTGGATTCCCGAGCTTAACATAAACGACGACAAAACCAAACAGGGTTCCGGTGATCAAAGCGGCAATGATCGATAGCCTTCCGGATCTGACAATTTCGGATTCTTTGGCCTTTGGCCTTAAGTGTCGTTTGTAAATATCGATTGACCAGAGTGTGGAAACGGAGTTATAAATAGAGTCCAATGTGCTCATGATGGACGCGAACAATCCTGTCAAAATAAGCCCCCGAACTCCGTTAGGGAGAAAGTTGTTAACAAGGGTAAGAAATGTAAAGTCTGGGTCTTTTAGCGGGTGATCTCTCAGGATCCCGGCAAGGGCTATAGCGGGTATTATGATTATGAGTGCCATCAGGTATTTGAGCGTGCCACCTACCAGTAATCCAATCTGTGCGTGTCTGAGGTCTTTGGCTGCGAGTGCTCTCTGAAGGATGACCTGATTCGCACCCCAATAGTTCAGGTCAAGGAGCAACATACCTATTATAGCGACCCAGGGGAGTGTACGGTGGTTACTTGGAAGATGGAGATGCATTAGATCCCCTGTGGTAGTCCAGAGTTTTGACCATCCACCAAGGTGATGAATTGCCACCAGAAGGGTGACTAAACCGGCTATCAGGAGTAGGGAAAATTGTACGACATCCGTGCGAACGACGGCTCTCAGTCCGCCGAGATAGGTATAGATCGACGAAAAAACCCCCGTCAGCCCTATTAGAATGCACAGGCGGATTGCTGTGTTGGTATTTAAAAAATGAAATAGTTCGCCGAAGATTCCATCAATTGCATAAGCGGCCCAGAACAAGGCGGTCCCGAGATAGAAGAAGGAGGATAATATGATCATTAGGATTGAGTAGGCAAGTGCAATATTTGGACCCAGTTTGAACTCAAAAAATTGAGTTATTGTAAAAACCCTCATCCGTAGGTAGAGGGGAACAAAAATAAAAGTGGCAACTAAAATCCCGAAAATTGCGTTAATCTCGAGGTTTGCTTGTGCTAGGCCGAATATATAGGCAGAGCCAGCCATAGCGATAAAGTGGTTTGCCTGAATATTTGTTGCGATTGTGGAGACAGCTATATACGGCCACTTAAGGGATCGAGAGCTTAAAAAATACTCTTCGACACTTACATCTTTTTTTAAACGTCCCCTGACCCCTATCACCATTATAACGACAAAGTATAGGAGAATTATGGACAGGTCCAGCAACATCTGACTCTTACTCTTAGATCAAGTGTCCGGGTTGTTGGATAAGTAGAATAACGGAGCGACACTGAGTATAAAATTTATCGCAATCATGTGGATAGGATAAGTTTCGGACGCGAAAGTAATCTATAATGTTAGAATGTGAGGTCTTGCAAGATGTCTCCCGGATCATCCATATGTTTTTCATCCTCTTCTTTCGTCTCCTCTTCTTGCACATTTTCGGCGTTATCCTCGATCACGATATCTTGATCATCATCTATGGGCTCGTCTTTCTGGGGGCATCCTAGAAATCCCAGCGATAATCCCAGGACGACCATTATTATTATTGTCCTCATTATCTAAGGTCCACTAACACCTGTTAAGTCTATCAAGAATATACACTTTACAGGTTGGAATCGCTAATGTCGAGTGAATCCGATAAGGAACTTTCATCTTCCGTTGGATCGTCTTAAACTTGATTTTGTCCGGTTCTGCTAGGATTTGTTTGCTAATTAAATCTTCACTGTTATAGTATCTACCGAAGCGATTGCTAGATCCTATGGGTTTTCGATTTTTTCTCTACATCTGTTTGACATTTGTCGCTAATGCTCCCCTTTTTTCAGAAGAGAAAATAACACATACCTTAACATCCTTTGTCTTGGACAATGAGTATTTGACTCCTAGTTCATTCTCTTTTCGGGTTTTATAACTTGGATGATGTAATTGTTGCCCACGGAAATTCAGGAACAAATGGGAAATAATTTACGAATGAAGAGATAGCTACTCCTCGGCATAGTACAATCCTTCTTCTGGAGCGCGGACCGTGAAATAGCGAATAGCAATGGTTAATATTTCTGGTGATTTCCATAAAAGTTTTGGAGGAGATATCGATGATCATAGAGACAAAGATTAGGAGTTTCGTGAAGACCCTATCGTGGCGTGTCACAGCCACCATAACAACTATCATAATTGCATTGGCGATTACGAAAAGGATTGATATAGCTCTACAGATTGGGCTGATTGAGGCTTTCTTAAAAATGTTGGTATATTTTATTCACGAACGGTCATGGGCAAAAGTTGAATTTGGGATTCATGAGACAAAGCCATTAGTATTGTGGTTTACCGGTCTTTCAGGATGTGGCAAGTCTCAAATTTCGCAATCAATATATGAGAAACTCCAAGAAAGGAAGATTCGGGTTGAATACTTTAATGGAAGAAAAATACGCGAAATATTCCCGGAAATCGGATACTCTCCCGAGAACAGGAAAGAACATATAAAGAAGATAGGTTCTTTGATTAAGATACTTCAAAATAATAATACAAGCGTCATAGGATCGTTCGAAAGTCCCTTTGAAGAGACGAGGAATTATCTCCGACAAAATCTAATTAATTATATAGAAATATACGTTCATGTGACTCTCGATTATTGCATTAGGAATGATAATCGAGGATTATATAGGAAGGCGATGAACGGGGAGTTGGACAATTTTGTAGGGGTCTCGATAGAATATGAGGGACCTAAGCATCCGGAAATAATAATTAAAGCCGAGAATCTATCCGTAAGAGAATCTGCTAAACAAATTCTCAAGTATTTAGAGAAGAATAATTTTTTACGATGATTGAATTAATGAAACTTTGAGGTGAAGAAATGAATAATATGACTTCCGCAAATTACGACACTGATAACTTCGAAAAAGATGTTCTTGAAAGAAGTTACAGCATGCCTGTGCTGGTGGACTTCTGGGCGGAATGGTGTGGTCCTTGCAGGGTTTTGGGACCCGTCCTTGAAAGGTTAGCTGAAGAAAGCAACGACAGGTGGGCTTTAGCAAAGCTGAACACGGACAAACACCCTGAGCTTTCGGCTCGTTATGGTATTCGAAGTATACCAAATGTGAAGCTCTTTGTTGACGGGAAGGTTGTGGACGGGTTTATAGGCGCACTGCCTGAGAACATGGTGAGAGGCTGGCTAATCAAAGCACTGCCCAGTAAGTTTCATAATCAGATAAAAGATGCGCAGCGTTTGCTCGATGAAGGGAGGATTATCGAGGCACGGAAAATTCTTGAGGAAGTAGTCGCTGCCGAAGAAAATAACGATTTAGCAATTACATTGCTCGCTAGAACATATGTCTTCTCAGACCCCGGAAAGGCTTTAGAAATTGTTGATCGTATAGGGCCGACCTCAGAATATTCAGATATGGCGGAAGCGATAAAAACATTCGGTGAATTGTTTTTGTACCTAGAAGATTCCACGCCCTTAAAAGAGGGTGCGGTAAGGGAGAGATACTTATCTGCTATTAAGAGCTTAAGATCCCAGGACTTCGGGGATGCATTGGATAGTTTCATAGATGTGATTCGTAAAGACCGTTATTATGACAATGACGGTTCAAGGAAAGCATGTGTTGCTATCTTTAGATTTTTGGGGGAAGATCACGAAGTAACGAAGGAGTACCGTCAGGTTTTTGCGAGTGTATTGTACGCCTAAATTTGCTTCTTTGGAATAAATATTTAGAGGTATTTATTGGAACTAAGTTTTCCTGATTATGTGGTTTTGATTGTTGAGGATCTGGACAGAGCCTTAAACTTTTATACGGATGTTTTAGGGCTTCAATTGGGACACCGTTCAGGCGATTACGCGCAACTTAATACCGGAGCTACTCGTCTTGCGTTCTATACAAGGGAGGCTATGGCAAAGACTTTGGGCTTTTCACTAAAGCCTCCCGGTGATGAAACACCTGCATTTGAAGTCGGATTCAAGGTTCAAGATGTGGATGCAGCGTTTGTAGAGATTGTTCAAAAAGGCGCAAGAGCCGCAATGCATCCGACTACCCGTCCTTGGGGACAACGCACTGCGTATGTTCGTGACCCTGACGGACATCTGATCGAACTTGTGCAAGACCTGCGTTAGTCTCTAATTATCGGAACCAAATCCAAGGGCACATCTTCTAAATTCTTAAGCGAGCATTTAGCTATTTTTTCAGGATAAAAGTAACTTATACGTAATTGATAATATTTTACCTTCAAGAATTGCCTAAATTATTTGCATAGCATTAAGGTACTGTTAACGCTTTGTTAAACACTTAACTCATTACTTGATAGTTCAGAGCTAACCGTCTATAATCATAGTATAACAAGTTATCACAGTATCAATCTGAGCAGAGATTTTTGGATAAATGTATGTTTTTTTAAGTACGATAACAAACGCAACATATAACAGTTGAAAGTAGATACGATTTTTATCTCAGATATACACCTCGGTTCCGATAGTTGTCAGTTTCGATGCAGAACCCTCATCATCCTTAAATCCAACCATCTGTCAACGAATTCTTTTTAATCATCGCAATCAAGCTCAGATGTAGAAAACGCTGAGACAATATTTCAACTTAACATTACCGGATCACAAGACGGCGTCGTAGCTGATTGAAAATTGCAAATGCGCAAGGATCTGCATTTCTTCCCCGAACCTCTTCTGAAGAATCATAACTAAAATTACATCAGAATTGTTTAGTTTTTTAAATTGATATAAAGTCTTAATCCTGTCAAATAGATTGTGTGTTCAAGAAAATAGGGAGCTTATCATATGAAATGGCGCATCTTAATATTGCTCTCGATTGCAGAGTTGCTCGGAATGGCATTGTGGTTTTCCGCATCGGCTGTTGCTCCCACTTTGGTTGAGCAGTGGCAACTTAGCAAATCGGGAGAGGCGTGGCTTACAATGTCGGTTCAGATCGGTTTCGTAGTAGGGGCATTTTTGAGTGCCCTTTTGAACTTATCCGACATATTTAAGGCCCGGTATGTGTTCTCGGTTGGCGCATTTGTTGGTGCAATTTTTAATGGTTCGATAGGCTTGTTTGTCGAAGGTGCGGGTGCCGCGATAATTCTTCGCTTTTTTACGGGTGTTTGTCTGGCAGGTGTATATCCTCCCGCTATGAAAATAATGGCGACCTGGTTTAAAAGCGGTAGAGGGATGGCAATCGGTATATTAGTTGGTGCTTTGACTGTAGGTTCCGCATTTCCTCATTTGTTAAAAGTTATAGGTCATCCGGATTGGCGGCAGCTTATGCTTATAGCCTCTGCTTTGTCAATTGCTGCCGGGCTAATCTGCTTAATATTTGTAAAAGATGGTCCTTATCATACAGAGGGTGCAAGATTCGATTGGCGTTACATTGGAAAGTCTCTTAGCGACCGCGGAGTACGACTGGCCGATTTTGGTTACTTCGGACATATGTGGGAGCTATATGCGGTATGGGCATGGGTTCCGCTGTTTTTGTTTGAGAGTTTTAAGAGGAGTGGTCTGGAAGATTCAGAATCCTGGGCAGCTCTCGCATCATTTTCTGTAATAGGTATTGGCGGTATTGGATGCGTGGCTGCTGGAATTCTCGCGGATCGTTATGGTCGCACGACGATTACGATCATATCGATGCTTATTAGTGGGACCTGTTGTATATTGTCCGGTTTTCTTTTCGGTTACAATCCAATCGCACTGATAACTATTTGTCTGATATGGGGGTTTGCTGTCCCGGCGGATTCCGCCCAGTTTTCTGCCAGTGTCACTGAATTGGGGGATCCAGAATATATGGGAACAGCATTGACCATGCAAACATGTATGGGATTCCTATTAACTATGGCCTCAATTCGTCTCTTACCGGTATTAGTAGACTTCTTGTCATGGCATTGGGCATTTTCGGTACTGGCCATCGGGCCGCTATTTGGTGTGGTGTCAATGTATAGACTAAAGCAATCGCCGGATGCAGTAAAGATCGGTGGCGAGAGCAGATGAAAATACCAGTTTACAGGGAGCTGTTTTAATTAATGTAATTTCATTAACCTAAAATTTTGATCTAGTTAAGCTTGAATTTTTTTCGATTTAATTTATCATTGAAGCTATTCAGCGGGGTAACTAAATTCCGTTAATGGAGGGAATAACATGGCTTATGATTTTCAAGGAAGTCTTTTAGAAGTTTGTACCTGCAATGTCCTTTGTCCTTGCTGGGTTGCCGAGGACCCGGATGGTGAAGGTACATGCGATGCAGCGTGGGGTTACCGAGTAGATAAGGGTACGATCGACGGGGTAGACGTCTCAGGTGTAGTTTTTGGTACTATGAACCATATTCCGGGAAACATTCTTGAAGGCAATTGGCGCGTCGTCTTTTTTATCGATGAAAAGGCTACGAAGGAGCAAGAAGAAGCTTTGCTGAATGTATTTAGTGGCAAACTGGGCGGGCCGCTTGCTGATTTGGCTAAATTGACCGGTGAAGTTGTTGCCGTCGAGCGGGTGCCGATCACATTTGAGGTAGTGGAGGGGAAGGGCAAATTAAAACTCGGTCCATATGCAGAAGCTGAGATGGAGCCTTACAGAGGCCCCGATGGTAAGGTTACCACGTTAGTTGATTCTGCTTTTACCACGATTCCTGGATCAGCAGCCTGGCTAAGCAAGGCATCGAGCTTCAAACGACATAGCTCGAAATTTGGCCTGATGGATTTAGACCTCAAAAACCATAATGCCATACAGGGAGAATTCCGCTTCGTCGGTTAGCGTGTTCTAAGTTGTCAAAGAAGGCATTCACACTATTGATGTATTAGACACGGAAGAACTGCTCGTATTTAAGAATCCTTGTAGCTTATGAGGTTGAGATAAATGTCAATGTACAGAGGCTCTGCACCTCCTGCGGTGGAACGAGCTATATTGTTTGGTTCGATTATTATTCTGGCTTTAGCGGCATGGGTGGCACTGTGGTTCGCTGATGATTTTGCGAATGGGGCATTACATGCACACCATCTAGGCCACCATGCGGGGGTTTCCGGGTCAATATTACTTCTTTTTACAGGTGGCTGGGCCGTGATGATAGTCGCGATGATGCTGCCTACGACACTCCCAATCATATCTACTTTCCATACAATAGCGAGCGCACGAGGGGATAGATTCCTACTTTTAGGACTTGTGGTTATAGGTTATATAATGACCTGGGCATCATTTGGGGTAATTGTATATGTAACATATCTGTTGCTGCATCTGTTAGTAAATTCTATCCCGGTCCTAAAAAACAATTCCTGGGTCGCTGTGCCTTCATTACTGATTCTCGCGGGGTTTTTCCAATTTACGTCACTCAAATACCGCTGCCTCGACAAGTGCAGATCCCCCTTTAGTTTTGTGATTGAGCACTGGCAGGGTCGCAGGTATAAATGGCTGGCCCTGCGACTTGGCATTGACCACGGTGTTTTTTGTGTTGGTTGCTGCTGGGCATTGATGCTCCTCATGTTTATTGTGGGTTTTGGGAGCGTTGGTTGGATGTTTGTTCTGGCCCTTATAATGGCGATAGAAAAGAATGTGTCATGGGGGCGTCGTATCAGCACTCCTTTAGGAATAGTTTTAGTCTCCTCGGGAATCATACTTCTCGTTAATTTCCTGAGCAAGTAACGTCAGATAATTCTCTAATATAACTGTGGTGTGTAGGTTACTTCGCGTAAGTTGAAAAAATACGACAAACTCTCGTACGACTAAAAAGAAACCCTGGTGACGATGCACTTAACCCAATAATTAAACGAAATTTAAGTGCTGCTAGGGAGTGTAAGGCTCATAAAGTTAGAATTGTTTCTTAAGATAGAGAAATGGCGGAAACACCGCACCCTTTGTTTTTCTATCCTTGGTGGACATAAGAAGAGGCAATTGTTCGGCTTTCAGTCTTGGTGCTTTATACTCAAGATCAAGGTCCTTTTCTAAATCCAATTCATTCTTAATCAATAAAGATATATCTTTAGAGCCGTCACTTGAATCCAAGGCGCCAGAATGCTGGGGATCTTGGTTATATGGATGTCCGTTGCCCGAATAACTATTTCTTATTGATTCACTTTCAATGTTACTCTTGATTTTCTCATGTGCATGAGCGATTTTTGAAATCGATAATTCTTTGCTGTCAGCTTTTGCCAACAACGTTGGTTCCAGCTTGTCATCGCTTTGAGCAATTGAGCTAGATGTGGTCATAAATGTAATTAGAAGTGTGATAGCGATTAAACCTTTCATTTTCTCTCTCCATTAATATGGTTTCAATCATATTAGATGCAAGATCCATGCCAATGGATTTTTTTAAGACTCACATGTAGTCAACAGCCTTTAATTAATGGCAAATTTAAATTTTCATTTATTTTCCATATTCCTCCTTATGCGGCTTATTTTCGCGAAATATCGTGAAAGTCGTTGAATATCGTGGATGATAACTCCCAAAGTTTATTTGTAACTACCTGGGAATGTTCTATTCTTTTATTTCAAGACCGGGTTTTGGCTGTGAAAATTCGAGAATCTTTAGAAGTAGAGTATTTTTTTTGATGGGTTTCATCTGCTAATCAAAATTCGTAGACCATGATATTAAATCAGTACCGATAGCGTAAACCCTGATTATATTTCACAAACTTAGTTTACATTCTCTGAGAATTTAAATAGTTGGATATGGATCAGGTTGATGCGACAGATGTTTGTCAAATACGAAGCCTGTAATTTGGGTATTAGCCTTTGAGGGTTATAATTATGTTAGTAGCTAAGAATTAAATGTTTTAAGTATCTTCAACTTTATGGATAGAAAGAACTTAGTCAGGCGGCCTGCAGTTGCCGGAACGTTTTATCCGGGGGAAAAAGATGAACTAAAAAATATCGTGCTGGGGATGTTGGCCTATGCTGGTTCAGAGCAATTTGACGGCCGCATTATTGGAATCATTTCTCCGCACGCAGGTTATATATATTCAGGTCGAATTGCGGCGAATGCTTATAAGCAGATACAATCAAAGCAATATGATAATGTTATTGTAATAGCTCCCAGCCACTTTGAGTACTTTGATGGTTGCTCAATTTACTTTGGTAATTATGAAACTCCGCTTGGAATTGTAAGTACAAATATTGAAATTGCTGACTCAATAGTTTCTCAGTCTCCGGCGATAATGAATGCTTCTAAAGGGCATTTTCAGGAACACAGCTTGGAGGTTCAGATACCTTTTTTGCAGGTTTGTCTTCGGGATTTCAAATTGATTCCTGTATTAATGGGAAAGCAGGATTATCTCATGGCTGAAGAGTTATCTAATTCGGTCTGTACGGTCTTATCGGATCCGGGATTAGAAAATCAAAGTAGTTTAATTGTTGGCAGCAGTGATCTTTCTCATTATTATCCAGCAAAAATCGCGAAAGAGATGGATGGTATCGTGATTAGCGATATAGAAGGGTTTGACGAGAAAAGGCTATTCGAAGACATACAGTCAAATATATGTGAAGCTTGTGGTTATGGTGCGATGATGTCGACTATGATGATTGCAAAAGCGCGTGGAGCTACTGAAAGCAGGGTCCTTTCTTACGGCACGTCAGGCGAGACGACTCAGGACTATAACAGCGTTGTGGGTTATGCTTCAGCTATATTTTATGATTAAGAAAGTTTTTTATTTGTCTAATTTTGATATTTGTAGATTTGTAGATTTGTAGATTCAGGGCTTATTGACTTGATTTATCAACCGATAATATAATTATCAGATAATTATTGCTAATCGTGAGTGGTCCTATAATTAAGTAGTCGAGAGGTTGTAGATTAAGACACGATATTTATCGTTTCAGGGAGAAATGGATGCTGACATTTGCCGAAGAAATACTGCTACTCACACTTGATGATGAATCTGGCAGATTTGCGTATGCTGATTCGACGGAATTACGGTATGCTCTGGCCGGTGCTGTTCTGATGGATCTTGCTCTGAGATCCAAAATCGACACCGATCTTAAAAAACTATTTGTCGTGGACAGTACGCCAACAGGTGAAGAGATCCTCGATCGTTACCTTAGTAATATATCTGCGGCGAACCAGGATTACAGCACTCGTTACTGGGTTACAGAAATCGCGAAAAATGGCGATGATATCAAGGATAAGGCTCTTACCATGTTGGTGGAAAAGGGCATACTGAAAGTTAAAGAGAAGAAAATACTTTGGGTGTTTGAGACGCGGAGGTATCCTGTAGTTGATGATACCGAAGAAAAGGAGGTTAAGAGGAGGATTCTGGATTTGCTTTTGAGCGATGAAATTCCTGCACCAAGAGATGTCGTGCTTGTCAGTCTTGTTGACGCATGTAAGCTCTTTCCGAAAATTCTCAGCTCGCATGAGGCAGAAAGACTTGCCCCCCGTATCGAACAGATTAGAAGACTGGATCTCATAGGACAGGCGGTATCACAGGTGCTCGAGCGATTACGTTCAGACTTAGCGAATGTCATGTTATTGCATCATTGGTAAACCTGAAAACTCTCGGAATTTTGCTAGTTCCATGATTTAATGATTTCGTATGGGAGAAGAAATGAATATAAAAGAGCATAGGGTTGGTAATACGCTGGTTATTCTGGCTCAAGGCCATCTCGACTCACGATCGGCGAAAGATTTTCAGGAAAAGGTTCTACAGTGTATTGATAGCGGAGAAAAATCAATTTTACTCGACTTTTCAATGATAGATTACATAAGCAGTGCCGGTCTACGGGTGGTTCTTACTTCAGCAAAGCATCAGAAGGAAAAAGACGGAAGGCTGGCCATATGCAGTCTGGTAGGTAGTGTAAAAGACATTTTCAGGGTAAGCGGTTTTGACACTATAGTCGATATCTATACTGATCAGGAGTCAGCCCTCGGGAAACTCGGCTAGAACGTGACCTTACTCATGGGTAGGCAACGAGTCCCTTCGATCTAACTCAGGGCAGGCCTGCTCGTGGCAAGAAAGGTAATTACTGAAGAGGCTATTTTTCGCGTGCTGATATCCTTCAGCTTACTGCAGGGTTATTTATTGTTCTTCTCATTTAGCTATTTGACGCAAGATACAAACAAAACACATAAAAGAAACGAATTCCAATTGTTGAGAAACATTATCTTGGTTTTCTAAGCAGGTTCTTGAGTCGTGAATCTAATCCTAAGCACATATTTAGATCCAACCAATGTAGGTTTATTATTTATCCGACAACTTTACATTCTACAAAATAAATTATTGAGAATAAACATTACAGCGTAAAAGACCGCAATCCATGGTGGAAGGGCAAGTATGTCTATGTCTATTTCCAGTATCAATAAATCAAGTATATTATATTAATATTTATGAGCGGGGATCTAATTTATTTATACTTCAAGAGCTTTTATAAAATTCGTTGAGACATGGCAAAGAAAAAGAAAAAACAAGATGAATTAAAAAAGGCCGGGGAGCATCTGGTAAGGGCAACTACCGAAGGCATTTTAGGCGTTGAATATGCTGTTAAGGGTCTGAGGAATCTGCTGAGGGAGTCAGATGGTAAAGAGCTCTTCTTCAATTTAACAGGCAGGTTTATAGGATTGGGGATTGGTTTTATGACGAGCCTTCCCGAGATTGTTAAACAGGTCAGAGAATACAAGTCGGAGTCGACCGATAGGTCAAGAAAGAAGTCGAGGAAGATCAAGATTGATTAAACCCGTTCCAGACAAATCTTACGCCGAAATCACTGTTCAGAGATTTAAAGAAGTTAATGGCAAGATGACCTCAAGTGAAGAGGACTTGCTTTTTTTGTTATCCTCTTATAGCCATTTTCTTGGAAGGGCTGTAATCCGATATCCCGGCATTTTAGGATCCTTAGTTGATTCAGATTTTGTGGGAAATAAAAAACCACTTGACGCGTTTATTGAGGAAACCGTCGGTATGCAGGGAGGCCTAGAACGACGGGATCAATTTATCTCAGAAATAAGGAAATACAAATACAGTGAGCTGTGCAGGATCATTTACAGGGATATTAAAGCTTTAGGCGAGTTCCCCGAAATAATGGAAGAGCTTTCAGATCTTGCGAGTGCCATACTGGAGTCGGTCTTTAGGTTTTACAACAACGATCTCCAAAGCACTGAAGATGGTGAATTCGTAATCATCGCGATGGGAAAACTCGGAGGTAGGGAGCTTAACCTAAGCTCGGACATCGATCTAATATATCTCTATCAGGATTCCGGAGACCCCGATCCATTCTTTAAGCTAGCCGAAAGGTTAACTAAAGCCGTCAGCTCTGTTACAGAAGACGGTTTTGTCTATAGGGTTGATCTGGGTCTTCGCCCTGGTGGTGGTAAAAGCACGATCGCTGTTTCACTGGATGGGGCATTAGAACACTATTTTTACTGGGGGGATACATGGGAGAGGGCTGCCCTTATAAAGGCCAGACCGGTAGCCGGTGATATTTCCCTTGGGGACAAGTTTGTTAAACAGGTGGAACCCTTTGTGTATAAGAAGTTTCTGGATTATGCATCTATTGAGGACTTAAAAGATATGAAGACCAAACTCGAAGGGCTTAGCTTGAAAAGGGATGTGAAATTGGGCAAAGGGGGCATAAGGAATGTGGAGTTTTTTGTCCAAGCCCTTCAACTGGTAAACGGCGGAGCGGTACATGAGATTAGGGAAAAAAATACTATAAAAGCGCTTAAAATGCTGTCTAAAAAGAAACTTATACAGAGGGAAGATAGTGAAGATTTAATTTCCTCTTACCTTTTTTTAAGAAGGGTTGAGCATGCGATACAGTTGGTAGATGAGCTTCAAACCCATAGAGTGCCCGCGGAATCGAGTAGTCTCCAAATGATTTCGAGAAGCCTTGGCTTCGAGAATGTAGACGATCTTGAGATGGCATATGCTTACAGAACCTCAAAGGTATCGGAAATATTTGATCAGCTTTTTTATGAGCCCTCAAAGAAGGTAGAAGAAGAGGGAAGGGGATTCTGGGAACTCGCTGATTTCTTGACCGAGGGTAACGTAACTGAGGAGCAAGCCTTAGAGAGTCTAAGGGGACTTGGGTTCAGTGACCCAGAGGGTTCAATTCAGATTATCAATGTACTTCTCGACCCGAAAAAGGGTGGTCTCACGCAACGAGGAAGGATGCTTGCAAGAAGGGTAATTCCTGCTTTTTTGAAGAACATTTTGCACTCATCGGATCCCGATTCAGCGCTACGTAACATTGAAAGGTTCATATCATGCATTGGCTGGCGTACGTCCATTTACGCGATTCTTGCTGAAAACCCTGAGATACTCCACCTTCTCTCAAGGCTCTTTTCCACAAGTGGTTTCCTATCGAATTTCTTAATAAGGCACCCCGAGTATCTGGATGTGGTAACTCTAAAAGATTCGAGAAGGGAATATGAGACAAAAGAAGAGATGGTGGAGGAACTTAGAAACCTTATACATCAGGAGGATTCCTATGAAGGGAAGCTCAACGCGATCAGAAGGTTTAAAAACACAGAGACATTAAAACTTTGCCTCAGGGATTTAAATGACGAAGTTGATTCGTTATATGTTGGCAGGTGTCTGACAAGGATTGCCGAGGCTTCACTGGAAATTGCAATCCGACTCGCATATGAATTGGTGGGATCCAATTCCGGAAAGCATGGTATGGATGCGAATTCCTCTGATATCGTAATAATAGGGATGGGAAAGCTCGGCGGTATAGAGATGAGCTATAACTCCGATCTTGATATTACTTTTATTTATGATGGAGATGATCAAGAATATTTCTCGAGGCTGGGACAGAAAATAATATCTATCCTCTCGATTCCGACAGTCGAAGGTTTTGTCTATAAGATCGATTTGGGATTGAGGCCGTCGGGCAGGGCGGGAGCGCTCGTTTCTTCTTTCGAATCGTTCAAAAGATATCATGAAGAGAGTGCAAAACTTTGGGAGAGGCAGGCCTTGATCAAAGCAAGGCCATCTGCAGGCAATATGCAATTGGGCAGCAAAGTGATGAACATAATAAATTATTTTGTTTATGAAAATACCCTTGCGGACGATTTTCACAAAGAGATTCATCACTTGCGCGAGAGAATGGAGAAAGAGATAGCAAGGGAAAGTAAGACCAAGTTGAACCTGAAAACCGGTAGGGGTGGTCTTGTAGATATTGAGTTTATTATACAGATGCTTCAGCTAAGGTTCGGTGGTTCGCACATCGAGGTAAGGCGGCAGAATACAATGGAAGCGCTGAAGGGCTTGAAATCGTGTGATTTAACCAACGAAAGGTTTTATCATGTGTTGAATGATGGATATTACTTCCTAAAAAGATTAGAAAACGTACTCAGGCTTCTTCATGACAGATCGATTAGTGAAGTTTATGAATCCGATTTCCAAAAACTGGCAGCCGAGATGGAATTGACAGATGACGGAGATGAATTGAGGAAGACCTATATTCTCAAGACCGAAGAAATAAGAAGGATCTATGATGAGTATTTCCTGTGACAAGGCGTTTAGTAGATTCTTAAAGATCGAGGCTTAAATTATGGAGTACAAGAGTTGCATATTTATCATGGCCGACGGCGCCAGAGCCGATGTGTTTGAAGATCTACTGATTAGCGGAAGACTTCCAAACATCGCGAAGTACGTTGTGGAAAAGGGAACACACACCAGGGCAGTTTCTGTGTTTCCATCTACGACAGGGCCGGCATATGCTCCATTTATCTTGGGGAAATTCCCAGGACGATGTAATCTTCCGGGTATAAGATGGTTCGATAGGCAAAGTTATTCAGGCAAGTTGTTTTCTCTCCGCCGTTTTAGGAGTTATGTTGGGATTGGAACTTTTCTGATGAATGGCGATATTTCTAAAGACACGCCTACTCTTTTCGAGGTTTTTCCGAATGCGATTAGTATTTTGAACGAGCTTAACAGAGGGGTCGGTTTTAATGGTGATAAAACCAAGCTTCTAAAAATTTACTATAAAATGAAAAGCCACTTCACAAACCGGACTGACGAAGTTGACTTAGCTGCCGGAAGGATTCTTTTAGATTCTATGGCTGAAAATCCGCAGTTTGCATACGTCGTATTTCTTAGTATTGATACTTACTCACATTGTAATCATCCATTTCATAAGAAAGTAATAGATTCGTATCTGAGGATCGATGAAACGGTGGGGTCTCTCGGAAGGATATTGGAAAAAGAAGGCAGATTGGAAGAAACGATACTGATCATCGCAAGTGATCACGGGCTTTCCATCACGCATTCACATTTCGATTCTGTAGAATTTATGAATCGCCTCGGTTATAAGACGTTACATTATCCAAACATTTTCAGATTTTATAGAAACGCCGACGCTGCGAACATGATATCGGGTAATGCAATGACCCATATATACGTGAGAAGTCCGAAGGGTTGGGAACATAGAGGCACGTTTCAAGAACTTGCTGGCCTGGTAGACAGTTTTCTCGAAAGGCCTGAGGTGGACCTGATAGCTGGGATTGATGATGAGGGCAGGGTAAGAATAAAGAGCGAAAGAGGAGAAGCAGTTTCGTGGTTGGATGAGGAAGGGTTATTGAGGTATGACGGAATCTCGGATGATCCATTTGGATACAGATCCTTACCAAACAAGATGAGCATAGATGAAGCCCTGAAGAGTACCTTTAATACCGAATATCCAGACGGGATTCTTCAGATAATTCAACTCCTGGAATCGCCGCGGTCTGGGGATTTGCTGGTGAGTGCAAAGCCAGGTTACGATCTTAGGGCAAAGCATGAAAAGCCGGAACACCGATCTTCGCATGGCTCATTGTCTAGTGAACATATGCATGTTCCACTCGCAGTAAACTTCAAAATCAATAAAGAATATGCAAGAACCGTTGATTTGTATCCAACCATACTTCACCTCATGGGACATCAAATACCGGAAAGGATAGATGGGATTAGCTTAGTAGGCTAAGGAAAGACTTTACTGTTCTGGTTCTAAAAAGAGACTCGGTGACGAACAATGCAAGCGCGGCCCATAAAAAATAGAGCCAAATCTCTTTATAGACTTTGGCTCCTCGAGACTCGGGGTAATTCGGTGAGGAGTAGGAATTGGTTGAGGTCTTCTCGAGGTTTGATTCAACTGGGTCGATATTTACCGCAAAGCTGTACAGAGTGTTCCCTTCGTTTTCGACCTTGTAAATTCCGGGGACATAAGTATTTAAGAATTTCGTATTTTCTCTATTAATATTGTATTTCTTTCCCAACGGATCTATTACTGTGACTTCGTCTAAATCATCTCCAATCTCAATCGTAAGTTCATCACCAACTGATATGTTTCTATCGAGAGATTTCTTTGAGACAGGAAGGTCAAATAATTTCTTGATGATGGGGAGATAAAGAGGGGATAACGAAAGGTTATTCCAGCTCAGATCCGCCGTTGAGGCAAACAAAATTACGGTTCCTTTCGCCACGTCATTCTTTATCATGAAAGGAAATTTGTTCGAAGCGCTTATGATAATATGTGACTTTTCGGTAGGGATCAGGCTATAAAGTTTATTTACATTTACGCCTTTCAATCTATCTTTGTTTTTTACGAGCTCTAGATAGAAATTTTCCGGAACTAATGTAAATTCACCTTCAGTTGTTGAGCCAATTTCTGCTGGCAGGACATCATACAGAAGCTTGTTATAAACGTTGCTTCTGATTCTATTACCGAGAAAAATTATCAGAGTGCCGCCGTTTTTTATAAACTTCTTAATTTCTTCGGACTTATTGGGGGTGATGTCTCCAACATTTGCCATAAAAATTAGATCGTAATTCTCCAGGTCTTCAGATATAAATGAGTCATTATCCTTTAATTGTAAGTTTAGGGTTAGAACCTCTGAGAGTGTTTCGAGGGCTCCATTTATGTAAAAACTTTCACTGAGCCTCGCAATTTCCCTTGGATCCCCGTCAACGATTAAAACCCGCATACCTTCTTCCCTGGGTAAAACGAAGTACCTTTTATTATCCACTTCAAGATTGTCAGGAGTAATCTCTACTCTTGATATAATTTCTCCTGCGGGAATTTGCGATTTGTGATAACTGAACTGTTTCTGCTGCGTGGATTCTGGCTCGATCTGAAAAAATCCGCGTAATTCATTGTCGTTTATGAAAATACTTGCAAGGATTTTCCCCGATTCGGTATCTTGAAAATTTGTGACTGCCACATCGCTTCTGATCAGCTCCTCGGTTTCCTTTATGTTAAAGTCTGTTACTGCATTGTTGTGTAAAACTTCGGCTTCGGAAACGTCTATCAACGTCAACCAATCCCTGTGAATATCCTCGTTTGTCCAGCCATTTTTTTGAAGGTCAGTGAAGAATAAGACCTCTTTCCTTTGATTAGGCGTGTTTTGCAAAAGACCGAAGGCTTCCTCAATTCTCCGTTCATTGTCAGTGTAGGAATTGGATAGCTCTATGCTTTTTAGGTCTCGTTTCATTTTCCTTTTATCCTGGGTCACGCCAAGTTTTGATTTCCCGGTTTGGACGAGTGGTAGGACTGTGGCGAAACTTCCATCGGGTAGGGATTCTATCAGCTCCTTTGCCTTGTTTTTTGCAGTGCCAAAATTGTTGCTGTAGCCCATGCTAAATGAATTATCGATTATAAAGGCTATGGACCCGGCATCATGCGCACCAAGCCTTGTGAAAGAAAAAATGGCGGGCTTCGCAAATACGATAACTAAAAGAACTATTATCAGAGATCTCAAAAGCAGCAAGAATAAATCTTTGACGTTTGATCTTCTTGCGGTTTCTCCCTGAGAAGCAAGGAGAAAGGTAAGCGCTGCAAATCTTTTCTTGGTTCCGGACTTCTTTGAAATTAGGTGTGCAATTACCGGTAATAATACGGCGCCAAGCCCGATAAGGAAGTAAGGGTTTAATAGGGAGAAATTCAATTACTCCTCCCTATTTTTGGGCGATTTGCATAAGAACTTCCTCGATGGGGGAGTAAGTCGGAGACAGAACATACCTCGATTCGTTTTCATGGCATATTTGTTTTACTCTATCTATGAAAGCTTGAACCCTGTTCCTATAAGTTTTCCTAATGTTTCCTGCATCAACAAGGATTTTTGTTTCATCTTCCATATCTTCAAACTCAATCGACCCATCAAATTCAAATTCGATTTCGTCCCTGTCGAGGATGTGAAAGAAGATCGCTTCTTTATTCGAAGAGCGCAAGAGCTTTAGCGATTCTTCTATTAAGTTCAAGTCGATGAGCAAGTCCGAGATTATTACAAGGCATGAGTCAGCCCTGGTTTTTTCTATTGCCCTGTTTATAGGTTCTTTGATATCTGCCTTCCCAGAAGCCTTTAAGGAATCTAGCCTGGTCAATATGGAATTTAGTGCCGGATTTCCCGATCTAGGGGGTAGTATTGCAATGTTGTCATCACAGAAATCTACAATACCAACGGCATCTCCCTGCTTAATCAGCAGGTATGTTAAGGTGGCTGCCAGTCTTTTTGCGTAGTCAAGCTTACTGGATTCTCTTGAAATGTAGCCCATCGACCCACTCGCATCGATGAGGATCCACCAGTTTAGATTCACTTCATCTTCAAATTTTCTCACGTAAAAGCGATCGAGCCTTCCATAGAGGCGCCAATCTATATGCCTTAGATCATCTCCCTGGGAGTATTCCTTATACTCAACGAAATCAGGGCTTATTCCCTTATAGACGCTTTTATGAATGCCTGATCTGAATCCTTTAATTCTGGGGAATATTCGGAATGAAAACCCTCTTAGCCGCAAGGAGGCGTTTACGTCTATCAAAGCTTCTGACATATTTCGAGGGAGAAAAGTATAAGCTGTGCTAAGCTAAGAGGCAAGTAGCTTATCAATTTCTTCGGCGACGAATTCTTCATCTATACTTTTGGATATAGAAATTTCTTTTACTAAAAGTGACCTAGCTGAATCCATTATCCGTCGTTCACCGAACGACAGCTCTTTTTCGCTCTGAAGAAGGTTGATATTTTTTAGAACCCTAGCTACCTCCACGATATTTCCACTTTTTAATTTTTCGGCATACTCCCGGTATCTCTTATTCCAGCTTTGATAACCATTTGACGCGTTGAATGCCTTATTTTTGCCGCTAAGGATCCCGTAGATTTTAGGAATCTGGTTTTTCCTTATGATTGGTCTTAGTCCAACTGATTCTGCATTGTCGGTGGGAACCATTACAGTTACATCGTTTTCGACTACGTGTAATATATAAAACGCCTTTCTTGTCCCACAGATTTCTTTGACTTCAATTCCTTTGATCCTGACAACGCCATGAGCTGGGTAGACTGCTTTGGCACCTTTTTTAAACACGATTTCCTTCCTCGGCGCTGGAATCTGAGATAAACAATGTTATCATAATCTAACCCTTTGGTCAAATTTCGTCTTAAAAATCAAATAGATATGAGTAGTAAAGCAAATTAGTGAATATTCGATTTTCATCGGAATAAGACCTGTTAGGAAGGATTAATTCTATGTTATGGCTCGAGCCTTGCATGCAGCCAGGTGCACGGATTTTTATCATGGAGGTTGATAACTCATCATTCCAGATTATTTACGTTTAACCTCCGAACTGGGTGGGATAGCCTTTTGTGGACGATTAGTTTGAGCTTAATTATTTAAATGGATAAAACTTGTGAAGTTCTTATAATAGGCGCCGGTATAACTGGTCTCACAATCGCGCGAGAAATGCTTACAAGAGGGATTGAAGAAATTCTGGTGATTGAAAAGGAGCGGTGTCTGGGCGCCCATGCAAGTGGTAGAAATAGTGGGGTACTGCACGCCGGTATTTATTACACTCCGGATTCTTTTAGGGCACAGTTCTGTGTAAAAGGCAACGCCCTTATGAAGGGGTATTGTCGTGAAAACGGATTGACTCTGAAAGAAACAGGAAAGGTTATAGTTACGAAGGACTCCCGTGAATTAGAAAGACTCCTTGAGCTGCATGAGAGGGCAATTCAAAATGGGGTAAGGTCGTCTATTATAGACACGAAGGAGCTTTCTGAGATTGAACCGTTTGCGTCGACCTGCGAAAAGGCTCTATATTCACCGGACACTGCAGTGATTGACCCAAATGAGATATTGAATTCGATCAAAGACGAACTCTTGAAATCCGGTAAGGTCAAAATATATTACGAGACGTCCTTTTTGAAACTAAAGGGCGACAAAATAGCGCTAACCTCCCAAGGTGCAATAGAATTTCATAAGGTTGTGAATACCTCGGGAGCGTTTGCCGACAGGGTTGCGTATCAGTTCGGAGTGGGCAGGGATTTCAAAATCCTCCCGTTTAAGGGAACGTACAAGAAAATCCGGAAAGAGCGTTCATATCTAGTTAGGGGTAATATATACCCGGTACCCGATCTTAGGAATACCTTTCTTGGTATTCACTTTACCCGGAGTGTAATGGGAGAGGTATATGCCGGTCCGACGGCTATTCCCGCTCTCGGCAGGGAGAATTACGGTTTCTTAGAAAATATATCACTCGAAATGATTCCTATTTTATTCCGGGATGGGATCCTCTTCTTCGAAAATGAAGCCTTTCGATCCACTGCAATGACAGAAGTTAAGAAATACTCAATGCGATTCTTTTTCGAGGAAGCAAAACAGCTTTTGACTGAGCTTGAGATTACAGACCTTGAAGACACCGACAAGATAGGTATTCGCCCTCAACTCGTACACTGGCCTACAAAAAAGCTGGTCATGGATTTCGTATTGATAAGTGAAGGTGATTCGCTACATGTCTTAAATGCGATATCCCCTGCATTTACATCGTCCATGGCATTCGCCAAATACGCAGTAGATAAATTTCTTTGATGAGAAACCCTAAACATTCGATTAATCACTTCTTATCCGTCAGGTATTAAATTGATTGTGGCTTGTTCAGCTTGCCAGTGGCTGTAAAACATATAAAATAACTTTGAGTTTTAATCTATTGTCTAGGTAACCTGTCATGCCTGAAATGAGGATTATCCGTAACTACGTTGATAGAACAGAATCAGCGTCGATCGAGTCTTACATGGCTGCCGGAGGATATAAGGCGCTTGAAAAGGCTCTTAAAACGGATCCCCTAGAAATCATTAATGAGGTGAAAAATTCAGGTCTTCGCGGGAGAGGGGGTGCAGGGTTCCCGACCGGTATCAAATGGAGTTTTATACCTCGGGATACAAATCAACCGATTTACCTGTGCTGCAATGCCGATGAAAGCGAACCTGGCAGCTTCAAGGACAGGGAAATAATTGAAAGGGACCCTCATCAGATGTTGGAGGGAATTATTATCTGCGCTTACGCTATAAATTCTCATAAATGCTACATCTATATCCGTGGTGAAATGCCCAGGGGTGCCAGTATAATAGAGAGGGCTATTAATGAGGCTTATGAGAAGAGATATCTGGGGGAAAATATTCTCGGATCCGGGTTTAATCTTGATGTTGTTTTATTCAGAGGCGCCGGTGCATACATATGCGGGGAAGAGACGGGGCTCCTCGAATCAATTGAAGGCAAGAACGGTGAGCCCAGGCCTAAACCCCCTTTTCCTGCACAGATAGGGCTTTTCGGATGCCCAACAATAGTAAATAATGTCGAAACCCTTGCCTGCGTGCCCCATATAATTAACAGAGGGGCTGATTGGTTTTCTAACATCGGGACACCCAAAAACACCGGAACAAAAATTTTCGGGCTCAGCGGCAGCATAAAAAGACCTGGGCTATACGAACTCCCACTTGGCATTCCGCTCCGTGAATTAATATTTGAATATGGTGGTGGTACGATAAATGGGAAGCGGGTAAAAGCCGTTTCTCCTGGCGGTTCCTCTGCTCCCGTGCTTACGGCCGATGAAATGGATATCCCTATGGATTTCGATTCATTGATGAAGGCAGGGTCCATGCTGGGAACGGCAGGCGTTACTGTGATGGATGAGTCGACTTGTATGGTTAGGGTTGCGCAGAATCTGGCTCATTTCTATCGTGATGAGTCATGTGGACAATGCGTCCAGTGCAGGGAGGGGACGTGGTGGCTTGACAAAATGCTTACAAAGATTGAAGAGGGTAGGGGCAGGGATGAATACATAGATACAATGCTAGATGCATGTTCACAGATGCGGGGGACGACGATATGCGCACTTGCCGACGGATGTGCGATGCCTATCGAATCGACAGTTAAAAAGTTTAGGCACGAATTTGAAGAACATATAAAGCTTGGCAGGTGTCCATTTGAAAATAAGTACATGGGGAATTGGGAGTGAATAATTAGTATTTGTCTTATGCTAATAGATCCTGATTTTCCTCAGGACATGGTTCAGCACAAACCGTTGGCTCAACTCAATGAAATCGATGACATAAAAACCTATGGACTATCCATAATAAATGCCGTCATCAATAACGATAGCGGGGTTCCAACCCCGCACGGATAAAAAAAAGATAACGATCATCCGTCATCCTCGAATGTTATCGGGGATCCATTGTTTAATTTTTTATTTTCTTTGTCTTGATACAAAGAAACAACCCACTTGCTCAGGAGGGCTGACAAAAAACGCTTGCGTATCGAGCGAATGCGAGATATCTATTGCTATAATTAATTAGTTCTCTCAGTCACTTTGTTCCTTCGAGATGACGGTAATGATTGTCACTTTTTTTAACGCTTCCGGATTTGATTTTGGCAATTTTTTGAATGCCCATTTAAGATCTAAGATATTGTCCAAGACATATCTAACATCTACAGCAATGACCTATTACATCGTAGTTATTATAAGAAGACAACCCGAAGCCTACTTCAGGGGTGTTTCCATGAATAGAACCTCATTATGTAACAACCATAGCCAGCCCTAATTTTGAATCTCTATCCGTATGAAAGACATCCTAATAGATAAATCTAGGAATTTGAACTGTTGTTCAAAGATTTCATAAAATGAATTCAATTTTGTTTAAGCTTGCAACTGGCACGATAGTCTCAATATCGATGTTATCAATTGTGATAAGGTCAAATAGCGATTCGTCATCATTTACTTACAACGAATTGAGTGATGAAATTTCGGATTCGTTTGATCATACACATTCGGATTTTGATTCATTACTGAAGAGTTACGTACATGATTCAAGGGTTGATTATCAAGGAATCATAAAATCATCAGACAAATTGGATGCCTATCTGAGACATCTTGGCTCGGTTAGCGAAACAAGCTATGAAAACTGGACAGTGGAGCAAAAATTGGCATTTTGGATAAATGCCTATAATGCATTTACGATAAAAGCCATCATAGACAACTATCCTATAAAAAGGGGTTTTACTATAAAAGGCCTTTTTGTTCCCAGTAACAGTATACTTCAGATCCCGGGCGTTTGGTCTGATCTCAAATTCCGCGCGGTCGGGAGGTTGGTCACGCTGGAGGAGATTGAGCACAAAATACTCAGGAAACAGTTTAATGAACCCAGGATACATTTTGCAATAAATTGCGCTTCGAAGGGATGCCCAAATTTAAGGAGCGAGGCTTACAGACCAGATATCGTTTATGAACAGCTTGAGAGTCAAGCCATCGATTTCATAAACGACCCCGTTAAGGGAGTTTATATTGATGAGGAAAAAAATAAGGTTAAAGTTTCAAAGATTTTTAAATGGTTTGGTGATGACTTTATCAAAAATTACGGAAATACAGAATTGTTCAGTAACAGGAATGAAAAAGAGAGAGCGGTTCTTAATGTTGTTTTGAGGTATCTTCAATCTGAAGCACAGAGGAATTTCTTATTGAAAAACAATTTCAAGATTTCTTATCTAGGTTATGACTGGAGTGTTAATGAAATAAATGGCAAGGGTTCTCCTTCTTAGTGGACTGACTCCGCAAAAAATCCGGTTCAACAAATTAATTATCACTGATATGAATGGTCAATTACTCCTTACCTTGATGAATATGCGCGGGCGGAAGAAAAAGCCGAAACACAATACGGGACGAGAAATGTTAGTACACATTTAATAAAGAATAAGTGTGTGAACTTAAATTCCAAGATAGCATCGTGGTGATTGATAATTATTAGTATCGGCGCCACTACCAGTGCGACTTTTATTGCCCTATTTGTAGTTTCCTTTCTAAAAAAGTTTTTAAAAAAAATGGAAATACTACTATTCATGGCTGCATTCCTTGATTCGAGAAAGTAAGTGGAAGGTTATCAAGGGCTAGGCTTTTTGTAAAGGTTTACGAAACACTCTTACACACGGCTGATCTTACCGTTATTGAATTTGAATTGCGACATGGACTCAATCTCACTAAACAGGTTCGTTCCGAGGAACTCCATAGAATGAAATTCCGATGACATTGCAGAGTAAGTCCGGAATATCACACTTTACTTTAATTTTCGAGGTCTACCTTGAATGTATCCGCAAACCGTGTGAGAAGGTTAAAAACCCCTATGACTATGACCGATCGAGTCGGGCTGTGAATTTGAATTGAATACAAGTGTATCTGGCCTAAATGTGTACCACGCAAACCAGTAGGCGACAAAGGATTTAATTGGTTGTCCGGATTTATCAGTCGCAGTGACATAATGGCCGTCTCCATATTTTATTACTACTTCCTGTTGTCCTATCTTATCTTCAAATGGTGTTCCAACTTTTTCGAGCTCAGAAAATGGATATGCTTTAGCAATATCCCCAACAATAACAACTAGCACCCTTTCTTTTGGATGGAACCTATTGCTCCTGTTTTTTACTGGAAACATTAAAAGGTCTGAGTCTTCATATCCGCCATACGGATCGCGAGTAAAATTCCCGCTAAATCCTGTGTCTCTCGAAAGGACTAGAGTATTGGGGTGTTTATCTTTCCATTCCTTCCATGTAGCAAGCACAGAAGGAACTATCGCTAGGTCTGTGCCAATTTTCTTTCCCGTTACTGCCTTCATCTCTAGTTGTGACCACAGGCTTTCGTTTTGATGGTCGTAGAATAAAACATCAGATTGATAGAGGAGTCCAGATATTCCGAAGGTTAGTTCCTTACCGCTGAATTCACGGCTAAACACGATTGTAGAGCTGCAGAGGGGACAATAAGATACCAGAATAGGCATACTTCCTACCTTGTCATTTACTACCTCATGCCATACAAGGACCTGAGGGGGTATGCCTTTTGAACACGGTTAATATTAACCCCGGTCACCAGGTCATCGTCATTCAGCCATGTCGCTTTCCCGGCAGATTCAAATTTTGGCTCGAGAATTGCCGGAATTCCGTCCCTTGGTGGACCGCCGGAATGTATCTCGTCCTTCGGGATAAGGCTTTTGGAGATGTCAAAGCCATTCGGTGTATCAGTGGAGTATGCAGGTTGCGAGTAAATATTAGGGGCAATGAGAGTAAACAATGCTGCAAACAAAATTCTGGTCATGTAATTATCTGATGAAGATAATCATAATAAGTTTCACAAAGCCGGGGTCAGCCCTAAACCTTCCACTGAAATTCCTTGCTTAAATCTGCGTATACTTAACGGTATGGCCTGGCCATTGATGTTACGGTTTTCAGGGGCCATGCGCCAACGGACTGCACGTGGTAATCTGAAGCAGGGCATTTGTTTGAACGATAATGACTGTTGTAAGTTCTCTTCTTAATTAGGAAAGACAGTATAATGTTCAGCACTGACCCCGTCAGTTTTACTTCGTCATAATATTATGAATCCCGCCTGTTGAAGCTGCGTGGCACATTGCACACATGGTGTGCTGGCCTCCGGCTACCGCCATAGTCATCTTCTTTCCGTCCTTTTCCATTTCCATTGTCGCAATAGTGCCGTCCGGATTGTATTTAGCCCAGAACCAGTCATCCTTCCCGTCCCCTGTCTTTTCCATCACCGTGATCGCTGCAAGGGTTTTGTCCGGCATATAATTTTCCTTGATCAGAATAGAGCCCTTGGAAAGCTGCTTAGCGCCCGATGTTAATCCCTGTTCGGCAGTCTTGTTTACATAAGTAGTCAGCAGCATACCGTGGGGTTCCGTCCCTTTGTATAATTTCCCCTTTCCGGGAAAAAGAGCCCAGTTCTCCGTATATTTCTCACCTTGAATTTTGTTCCAGAGATCCGAGGCCATTTTGGAGGAGTCGTGTGACTCCGTGTATCCGATATTCACGGATAAAAAAGCAAAAGCCGTGAAAATCACAACTGCGGGAATTAATCTCTTCATACTACACCTCCTAAATTGAGCTTTGTTTTAGTGTAAGATGCGTGTTGTTTTTAAAGGTTTCACAATTCATGAAATTCGGGTTGAAGGGGTTAAAAGGGGCAAGCGCCCCACTTTAATGATTTAAAAGGCTTTTTTGACTATCGAAGACTGCAAAAGGATTAAATATTTGATAAAGCGTACGTCTTAACGTACACTTTTAGTTGAGATGATTAAATGAAGATCATAAAAGCGACCGAAGCAAGAAACAATTTATACAGGTTGATCGACGAGGCTAGTGAATCCCATGAGCCGATTTATATATCCGGTAAGCGTTCAAATGCCGTTCTTATATCTGAAGAGGATTGGCGATCCATCCAGGAAACACTTCACTTGTTGTCTATCCCAGGGATGAGGGAATCAATAATTGAAGGGCTTCAGACGCCAGTAGAGGAGTGCTCTGAGGAACCTGAGTGGTGACTAGTCCTTGGCGATTGGTTTTTACCAGACAAGCCAAAAAGGACGCAAGGAGCATTTCCCAGGCAGGTCTTAGAGACAAAGCAGAATCCTTGTTAGAGATCATCCGTGAAAATCCCTTCAAAACTCCCCCACCATTTGAAAAGTCGGTTGGCGACCTCTCGGGTGCCTATTCTAGGAGAATAAGCATTCAGCATCGTCTTGTTTATCAGGTCTTAGAAGATATAAAGACGGTAAAAATTATACGAATGTGGACGCACTATGAATGAATTTATCTCCTTATAGTTCTTGAGGGGTCAAAGCATCTTGCCTTTCACCATAATTTTTTCAGCACCTGTACTCTATCTGCCGTAAGTCCCGAATGCATTAATCGGGAATGCACAAAGACGTTATTGCCAGCTCCTGCGAAGCAATCTCCTCTTTTTTTGACCCCTCTATCGTTTTCTATTTTTGTCATTTCGAGCCTTGGCCAGAAATCCTTCATTTGAACCAGTCACACGACTGAGGAATCTCTAACGTTTTTCACCTCGATCAAAACAAGCTTCTATCACAGGAAATAAAGGGTTGCGTTGTACTAGCTCACTAATTCGGTAACTTTTTGTAACTTATCAAATGGCGTTTCATAATTCAATCCCCCATGTCTTCTAAGGTGATTATATTCAAATAGGAAATTCCCTAAATTTAAGATTAGATCCTCTTCAGATTCAAATTTATTTGGATAAAAGAACTCCTTCTTAGCTATCTTGAAAAATGCTTCTATCTTCCCATTTGTTTGCGGCCTGTTCGTTCTTGTATTAATATGCTTTATCCCTAACTCCTGGCACATCGTCTCGAATGGATGTTCATATCGCAGCTTGCCCCTAAATTCAGGTCCATTATCTGACATGATTGACTCAAATTCAAAGTTGTATATTTGTTTAAACCAAGACAATGAACGTGCCATGAAATACGTTAATGTTGAAGCTTTCTTATCCCTAAGTATCTCAGCATAGCTAATGCGTGTACAGTCATCACACAAAGCTGCAATGTAGAGCCCTTTTATCTTAAGAGAATATCTTATGTCGCTCGGTACCTTGCTTAAATCAATGTGAGCCAATTCTCCTGGGGCTTGCTTCTCGTAACGCTTGATAATCTTCTTTGCAGACCCGTTTAATGGATAACGTGCCTTTATTCTATCCATCGTGGCTGGTGAAGGTGTCTTATCTAAGTAATATGGTTTAAATAATAGAACTAACTCATATCTATTGGATCCGAATCGCCTGTATGCCTTTACTATGTTTCTTTCCATCTCCTTAGGTGTTCTACGACTCCCTGGTTTTGGACCCCGCTTATCCGGTAAAAGGCTCTCTTGTTTTCGGCCGCCTTCTATCCATTTGCAATAGTAACGACGCAGCTCTTTTTTCTTTATATGGTGGGCTTCGCAAAGGTCTTTTACAAATCTAAATGGTCTTGGGGTTACTTTGGCCCTTGTTCTTTCGTATTCCTCAAGAATAGGAATCCATCTCTTTACAATAACAATATCTCGATGTCTCATTAGGCCTCCTTTGATTAATTCATTTTACCAAAAGAGTTACCTAATTACTGAGCATCTACATGCGTCCCCTTTATTTGTAAGTATCAAGACAAAGAAGTTAGAAAGAAAAATAAGATATTTGAAGAAAATGCTTTTAAAAATTAGTTCTGGAAATATCTCGCTTCTACAGCCACGATATGCGCCTAACGATCGGACAACAGACACTAACTATTTAATAATTAGTGTATGTCCCCATTTTTCAGGATGAGCACCTGTGCAAATGCTCATTTTTGTTACAGACCGTAACTCACGGATCACATCTTTAGTTTGAGTGTATAAAGTTGCGGACAACGGTTCCGTCACATTCATGGCAACAGTCTAGGAAACTGTCTAAGTTGCTCGGTACCCCGCACTGGGGTCGGTCGGGGTCCCGACCGGCTATTCCGGGGTCACTAATGCATTCGGGGTCAGGAATGTCCTCGCACGTCCAAAAGATAAAAGGCTGGTACTCACAGAGATCTTGTGCATGAGCCAGCGGAGATGCGCTGGGTATCACGGAGAACACAAAAGCAATAATCATCAGGAAAGCTAACGTGATTTTTTTCATTCTACATCCTCCTTAAAATGTTTTTTTCTAGTAACATCGGCGTTGCATCTAATACTAAGAAAAATAACAAGTGTCTCTCCCTGTTTTCAATAAATCTTTTCTGGGAATCCTTAAAATTGTTTCAAAATCGATGTTATGTTTTCTCCAATTCGAACTCCATAATCCTCATAAAAATAAGTTTCTGTCCCCATTTTGTTTGTCTTCTGTCTTCCGTCTTCTGTCTCCTGCATTTCGCATCCTGCATCGTGCATCATGGATCGTGCATCCTGTTCTAAAGGGTTGCGTCCCCTTTATTTACTATCGTTTTCTATTTTTGTCATTTCGAGCTTCAGCAAGAAATCCTTCCTTTCGCGTCGCGAGATGTCAGGTGCCTGACAGCGGGGAATCAGATACTAACTTTTTAATTCATTAGTGCCTGTCCCCATTTTCTTCTTCATTATTATTTAAATCTGTTTCCCAGCCATTACTGGGGTTTCCGTCGCAGTCATCACGTCCAGCGTTTCAGCTTTCGACTCCACAGATACCCCCGACACAATTTGGACTCCCACCAGCATCGGGACATACATTATCGCAGCCGCCACAATTATTTAAATCATTATTTAAATCTGTTTCACAGCCATTACTGGGGTCTCCGTCGCAGTCATCAAATCCAGGTGCACATGTCGGCGCACAGGCACCCCCAATACAACTTGTGCTCCCGTTAGGATTTGAACAAATACTATCGCAATCGCCACAGTTACTTACAGTATTCAAACTCGTTTCACAGCCATTACTGGGGTCTCCGTCGCAGTTGCCAAATCCAGCGGCACACTGCGGGTCGCGGCAGCACCGGAATCCCAGGAAAGGAGCAGAGGCACTCTCCGTCAAGACTGTGAAGTCAAACTGGCAGGTGAGCCCGAGTCCGACCGAGTCGAAGGACCCGCCGCGGACTTGGTAGCTCGGCGGATCCAGAAGGACCTGCGTCGCAGTCCACTCTTCGACGTTTCCGCTCATATCGAAGGCGCTGAACTCGCTCTCGCAAGCGTTGTCCCCCGGCGGCGGGCAGCCGTAATCAGTTCCGGTCGGCAACGCCAGATCCACGTCCTCCCCGCTGCAGTTTGGATTGTAGTCCTTGCCATTGCAGGCCTCGTCGTCGTAGTCATTCCCGTACGGGAACATGTTGTCGGCGGTGCCCGCGCACGCCAGCTCCCACTCTTCCTCGGTGCACAGCCGCTTACCGGCGGCGGTACAGGCAGCATCGGCCTCGGTCCAGCTCACATTTACCCACGGCTGCTTATCAGGGCTCGAGCAGGCGCGGTGCTCGGCGACGCCGGGTAGGACGCTGTCCGCGTCGGGGCGCGATGCCTCGTATGTGTCGATGAAGAACGACAAGACGCCGTCGTTGACGAAGACCTCGCTATCTCCAATTCCATCTCCGCATCCCAGTATTGTACAGTCTTCGCGACAACCGTCGCCGGTTTCATTATTCCCATCATCGCACTCCTCACTGGTATCCTGCACACCGTCTCCGCAAAATGGGTTAATGCAGTTTGTACGGCAGGCATCGGGTGCTGAATCTGAGTTGGCTGCTCCATCATCGCACTCCTCATTTCCCTGCACAACTCCGTCACCACAGGCTGTGGCTTGGCATACGTTTGCGGCGCAGAAGTTACTCTCACAATCAGAATTAGTTGAGCAATCCTTTCCTTCGACACATGGCAGACAGGATCCTCCACAGTCAACATCCGTCTCGTCTCTGTTCTTCACTGCGTCACCACATCCTGCTGGTAGCGCTTGACACTGACATTGATCGTCACACTTACCATCATCAATGTTTCCGTCCATATTGAAATCACACGCGCCACCCGGTGGGTCGCACTCCTCACCGGGGTCGACGTTGTCGTCGCCGCAAATAATGGGCCGACAAGACCCGCCCCCGGGTGGACAAACAAACCCGTCTTCAACAATCGAACACGTAGCGCTGCAGCCGTCATCTGAAGCTGTATTACCATCATCGCACGCTTCATTTCCTTCGATAACTCCGTTCCCGCAAACCGACTCTGACTGACAAGAGTTGCTACAACCGTCACCACTGGTGTCGTTCCCGTCATCACATTCCTCGCCGGCGGTCTGATTTAGTTTTCCATCACCACACATGACCAAAGAGCAGTCGTCATCGCACTCAGCGGATTCGCCTTGATCGTCACACGCCTCAAGCGGGTCTATCACCCCATCACCGCAACTGGGTAACGTACAGTCTCCTTGGCAGCCATCATCGTCTGCGTTGTTTCCATCATCGCATTCCTCTTGTGGATCCTTTATTCCATCCCCGCATATTTCTTCAGTGCAGTTTATCCTACAGCCATCACCATTATTACTGTTTCCGTCGTCGCACTCCTCGTCAGGATCGATGTTTTCGTCTCCACAGTTTGGCGGCGGTAGTGGGCACTGACATTGTGCGTCACAAAACCCGTCAAGAAAACCATCGCCATCACTGTCACATGGATTACCAGGTGGGTCACACTGTTCGTTAGAATCAATCGTCCCGTTTGGGCAAAGGTCATTACAATCCGCAATGCCGTCTTGGTCGGTATCTGTATCGGGGTTTCCACAGCCACATTGCCCGGCCTCGGACTTGTTAGGGTCATTCGTGCACTCGTCTGTGTTGTCTGGGACACCATCTCCGTCCGAGTCGCATTCACCAAGGTAGCCGAGGTTAAAGCGGATGAGAATATTCGCCCAAAATTTGGCAACTCTAATAGTACGAGAATTTTCTGAATGATAGCGTGGTGTGTAACAAAACGTTACCAGATTTCTTCTGAAGTGTCTGGCTTCTGATTGCTCGCTGAGTTGAGGAATAACAACACCTGAATAAGACACTGCCACCAGGGTCATTACAGCAAAAAGTCCAATGTAAAATCTACTCATTGCAACACCCCCCTCTGTTGTTTACCCGTCAATAAGACCGAAATACCCTTTGCCATTTTTATCAAATTGAGATAGACGTGTAAATGGTACTTTTGTACTATTTTTATGACGAAGATGTCCTATAAAAGTACTAGTACGATGTACTACCTTTTGACACGATTGTCAGGGAGTAACGGCCGGGGTCAGAACTGACCCCGGTTTTTATTTTAAATCGGTAGGAAATAGGTTAGATCCGATCTGAAGCCTATTACTGACGCCAAGTTTCTGAAATATGTTTGATATATGATTTCTTACTGTGTTCCTGCTTATTGATAGCTTCTTAGCAATCTGTTTGTTGCTGTTGCCCTGAGCTAGAAGCTTAAAGATCTCCTTCTCTCTAATTGTGAGCCTGGATATCAAGAGTACCAGATTATCATTTCTTTCGCCTGTAAACCGTCTTAAGATTCTTGTCAATATATCCCTTTCTGCCCAAATCTCATCATTGTTTACTGCCCTGATAGCTCTTAGCAACACCTCAGGATTCGATGTGTCTTTTATATACCCGTGAATGCCCAGGTACATAGCTCTTGTGATGAACTCATCATCAAGGCTGTGGAGCAAAAGAAGTATCTTTGTATCTCCATTATTTTCAGCTATTGATTGCTGAATTATCATCAAATCAAGATCGCTCAGTGACGTGTCAATACATAATATATCCGGGTTTTTCTCCTTGGTAAGCGAAAGGAGTTCAGGCAGGCTGGAGGCCTCTCCTATGACTTCAATATCATTTTCAATTTCTACAGTTTTACGGATTCCTTCTTTAACAAAGCATGATTGAGAAGCTACTATAATACTGATTGGAATGATCCCCCTTTCGGCGCCTGAACGGCTTTGGGCATCCTTCCTTATCCCGCAATGTTCCATCGCCCTTTTGTTGGCTTAGTTCGCGGAATACCAGCACGGCGCCAACTACCTTAACTTCCTCATCCCTGATGGGTGACACGGCAAGTGAAACGGTTGTTACTTTTTGGTCTTTTGCAATAAGAGAGTAGTTGTGAATTCCTGCCGCACTTTCTTCATTTTCCTCGCTGAGCGACTTTATGACAGAACTCTCTAGTTGCTTTTGGGAATTTTTATCTACCATCATAATCTGCTTTAAATCTCTCCCCAAAGCATCTTTTCGCTTCCAGCCGAGTCAGCTCCTCGGCAACAGGATTCATAAATGTAACACGTGAGTTTGTATCCGTAGTGATGACTGCGTCTCCCATACTCTTTAGCGTTGAATTAAGCCAGCTCGCTGTTTCTCTTATCTTCTTTTCCAATTTATGTTTGTAGATAGCAATTTCAATGGCAAACTTTAGTTCTTCCTCTTTTAGAGGTTTGAAGATAAAACCAGAAGGCTCTGCTGACTTTGCTTGTTGAAGCGCATTATCATCCGCATCGGCAGTGGTGAATACAACGGGAATATCGAAACGACCTCGTCAGCTCTTGCGCAGCTTCCAGTCCATAAGGATTACCATTGAGCCCATTATCAACAAGAACCAAATCGGGCGGCGTCTCCTCAGCGTTTTTGACGGCTTCTTCTACGAAGAGACCACCGCGGTCACATCATATCCTGAACTCAGCAAATTCTCCCGAATGTCCTCGACTGTGGTTTTTCGATCCTCAATAATGAGTATCCGCTTACTCTTCATACCCCACCTCAATTTTTTAAAACCTAATAAGCCTTAGGACGCTTTAGGATGCGTTCGATCTTTCAGGAGTAGTTGAGAGGAATGAAGTGAAGTAACATTGATTATGGAATATATACATCGCCGCTGTGTCGCGGGATTGAATCATCTGTAGATAAGTGTATGTTTTTTTACACATTAGTTTATTGTAGAACTATGACCTTTAGATCTTTACATAGAATTCCACTATGCACTCAATATTAAGCTCTCATTATCAATGTAACTTGCCATCAATCGGTTAAGGATGAATATCTTAGTCTTCCACCTATTTATCTACTTTCCTCATTATAGATCAAGCCAGTATAATAAGTCAATAGTTGTAGACTAAGATCTAAAAATTATAGTTGTCTGTCTCAAATATGCTTTTGGAAAAATTCAATTGTTGGCCTGACCCCATTTTCATTTTTTTGAAAAAACAAAGGCCAGCAGGGCTCCAAATAATGCAAGCACGCCTGAGACACCCAATCCGATTTTCAAACCCTGAACGTAGGAACCCCTTATATGAGGTATCAATTTATTTAGCATGGAGCTACCAACATCTCTTTCTAAAATTTGCTCTGAGCTGCTTCCTAACATAAAGGATTTTATACTACCGACATCGGTAGCTGATAGGCTTAAATCAAGATGAGAGATCCTTTCAAGAAAATCGACTATTGCAGTATCGATAAATATGGTTGTTATAACCGCCAGACCAAGCGCTGCTCCCGACAGTTGAAACATGAAGACTATTCCCCCCGCCAAACTCGCCCTTGATTCTTTAACCGATCCGATTGCGGCTGTAGTAATACTCGGATTTGCGATGCCTAAACCAATACCGCCCACTATCGAAGCCAGACACATTAATACATAACTGGTTTCAAATCCGAAAATTATGATACAAAACGTTCCAATGGCGGTTAATAGCATTCCTATAAATATGGACATCTTCGCGCCCAGGGAGTTGTAGACTTTCCCTGAAAACGGAGACGTTAGCGCGTATGAAAGCAACATCGGTACCAATGCGGCGCCTGCTCCCCCTTTTTTACAGTGTTTGAATTTGCTAAACAGGATTGGCTATGATTATATATAGTCTAAGGAGGTAGTCACCGATGAGAGACTTTAATTCGTTAAAAACAATTGTTTGGTTATCTGTAGGTGTCTTTATGCTTGTAGTCTCATTTAGCTATAGTAAAGCTGCGGGCGAGGAAGCCACAGCATCTGAGGCTGTAACCGTGGAGTTCAAAGCCCTGAATAACTCTGGCGAATCTGGCAAAGCTACATTGACACCTGTGGACGGCAAGACAAAAGTCGTTATAAACCTGACTGGCGCCCCCGAGGGTGTTGCCCAACCGGCACATATTCACCAGGGGACTTGTGAAAACCTGGGAGGGCCAAAGTATCCGCTAGAAGCGGTTAAGAATGGTAACTCTGAGACAACCATAGACGCTAAACTTAGCGATCTTACGGCCGGAGACTATGCGATAAACGTCCACAAGTCAGAAAAGGAGATCTCAACCTATGTGGCTTGTGGTGATATTCCAAAGAGTTGATGATAACCGTCACCCAAAGAAAAGGGACTGATGTCCCTTTTCTTCCTTAACACGAAGATGGTTTCGCTTGTAAAACTAAATAGGCGACAACTTATTCAATAATTATTTGCGACTTGGATTGATCCGGGCAGGTCTTCCCAAACTAGTAATAAGGTATAAACAAGTTATTATCTTGATTCTCGATTGAATTCACAGGAGGTAATCATGAAGGCCTTTGAAATAAAACAACCATCCGGTATTGACTCCCTGGCACTTGCCGAGCGCCCGGACCCGAAGCCTAGCTACGGACAGGCACTGGTGAAGATAAAAGCAGCATCGCTTAACTTCCGCGATTTGCTGGTCGTTAAGGGAGCCTATAGCCGAAACCTTCCTCCGGGCCTCGTCCCTTGCTCTGACGGCGCGGGCGAGGTTGTCGAAATCGGAGAGGGCGTAACACGGGTAAAACCGGGAGACCGGGTCGCCGGTATCTTCATGCAGACCTGGATATCCGGGGAGCTGGATGAGGGTAAAGCGAAGTCGGCTTTGGGCGGAGCTATTGACGGTGTTCTCGCTGAATACGTTTTATTCCAGGAGGACGGATTGGTGCGGGTACCGGAGCATCTGTCATACGAAGAGGCAGCGACACTGCCCTGCGCGGCGGTAACTGCGTGGAATGGGCTGATCACGTCCGGGGGCCTGAAGCCTGGCGATACGGTGCTGGTGCTTGGCACGGGAGGGGTTTCCATCTTTGCGCTACAGTTCGCGAAGATTTCTGGCGCAAGGGTGATTGCTACATCTAGCAGCGATGAGAAACTGAAGCGGGTTAAAGAGTTGGGTGCATCGGATGTCATAAACTACAAATCAGTGCCGGACTGGGAGAAGAAGGTACTGGAGATAACCGGCAGGAGGGGCGTAGATCATGTGGTTGAAGTCGGCGGCGCGGGAACCCTGCCAAAATCACTCCGCGCGGTGCGTATGGGAGGACATATCAGCCTGATTGGGGTGCTTACCGGAGCAGGAGAAGCCAACCCATTACCTGCGGTGATGAAGAATATTCGCATCCAGGGCATATATGTGGGCTCTCGTGAGATGTTTGAAGCAATGAATAGTGCAATCACTTTCAATCAACTTCATCCGGTGATTGATCGCGTGTTTTCGTTTGAAGAGACTAAGGAGGCATTTGGCCACATGGAAAGCGGCGCACACTTTGGGAAAGTGGTTATTCGACTCTGATATAATGAAAAAATCCGAATCAACAGAAAAACCAAGGAGGTAATCATGAAACGAAAGGCTTCGGCAGTTTGGAATGGTGATCTTAAAAGCGGTAAGGGAGCAATCTCGACCGCTAGCGGTGTTTTATCAGACACTCAATATTCCTTCAGCACACGCTTTGAAGATGGAGCCGGTACAAATCCGGAAGAACTAGTAGCGGCAGCCCATGCCGGTTGCTTCTCGATGGCGCTCTCCGCACAACTTGCCAACGCCGGTATGGTTGCCGAGAGCATAAATACCGCTGCCACGCTTACGATGGAAAAGCTGGAAGCCGGCTGGACGGTGACTGAAATTCATCTTGACGTTACCGCCAAGATTCCGGGGGCAGACCAGTCGGCCTTTGAAACGGCAGCCAAAAATGCAAAAGAGGGATGTCCGATTTCCCGCCTTTTGAATGCGAAGATTACGATGGATGCGAAATTACAAAGCTGATGAGTGAAGAAACATTGGAATGGTAGAAAAGAAAGCTCAGGCTCTATTTCCGCATCTATAACTGCATATAGTAAGCTTATCTTTATATGAAATAATCCCCTGGAATTTTTTCACTCGCAGCAAGAATTTAATAGATTAAGATAGGGACATAATTCCCTGTTTTTGTTTAGCTAAGGATGCGTTTTGATTATTTGTCAATCGTGACGACGCGACCCGCTATTATCTATGTCAAATTATTGTTTGTTTGACAAACTTGTTTAAGTAGACTCTCAGGTTCCTAAGCGAAGTTCCTTTCGAGATAAATCCAATATAGTTATCCGGTCTTAACAGCACATTAAAAGAACTGTTTGTGCCAAAGACTTCTGCGACTTGCGGATTAAGCGGGATGAAGTTGAAATCAATGGATTCGGCATTTTGGTTCTCAAGTTCTGTTTTCAACGCTGGAAAATCGCCTGGTGTCTCCAAGAAGGCAATAAGATGAAATTTCGGCTGGCGCAACCGGTCGTAAATACTTTTGCCCTCAACCGTGAAATACGGCATTCGGTCGCCCGGTTTGACCGAACAATCTGCGTTGTTTTCACTTAGTGAACTTGTTCGGTAATTGATGCCGATTTGCGAGATGCGCGGGAAGATAAACCTTTTAATCGTATCGAAATTCAAAGCAAAACCTACGATATACGGGAATATATGAATCCGGAAATAGGAGAGAAATATATCGGGGCTGGCGCCGAGGTTAAAAAGCAGGTCGGTCGTTCTCAGCAAATTTTTCGCGTTTCTGAGCCGTTCTTCGTTGTACGATTCCAAAATATTTTCGTTTCCCTTTTCTCGCAAAACCAACCAAATCTTCCAGGCGAGATTGTAGCCGTCCTGGATGCCCGTGTTCATGCCCTGCGCTCCGGCAGGCGTATGGATATGTGCAGCGTCGCCCGCAAGAAAACATCTGCCGACGGAAAATTTATTGACGTGGCGTGTGTGAACCTTATAGGCGGAAAACCAATTAACATCCGCTATACCGAGTTCCAGTTCGGTATCTTCTTTGAATTGTTGTTCGATTTCCTCGTATAAAATCTCGCCCTCGTCCTTTTCATGACCTTCGGGAAAGGTACCGACGATGCGGTAATGGTTTTTTCCGACCATCGGGAAAAACGCGGTCAGCGCTTTCTTGGCGAGGCAAACGTATAATGCCTCGTGGGTGAATTTCCAATCAATCTCGGCGTCGGCAACGTAAAACATACGCTCGAACGTGCTTCCTTCAAATGTCAAACCGAGCATGTTGCGAACCGGCACTTTTAGCGCCGTCGCAGCCGACAAGAAATGTCGCCTCGATTGTTTCAGTTTCGCCTGTTGCGGTTTTAACCTTCGCTCGCACGCCGGTTTCATCTTGCGAAAAACCTTCAAGTTTGGTGTCCCACGATACGTCTTTCCCGTTTTCTTTGATGTAATCATACAAAACCTTTTCGTGCTTTCCTTGTTCCACGAGGAGCAGAAACGGGTAAGGACTCATTCCTTCGCCGATTTTCGAGAGTTCCACTTCGCCGCGCACTTCGGCGCCCACGACAAAACGCGCCTTTTCCGTGATCCAACCCTGCTGAATCAATTTGTCTGCCAGATTGATTTGCTCGTAAATCTCCAGCGTCCGCGCCTGAACACCGATCGCCTTTGAATACGGCGTGATTGTTTTCTTCTGGTCGAGAATAACGAAATCGACGGCGTATCTGATTAACTGACACGCCAGGGAAAGCCCTGTCGGACCCGCCCCTATGATAATTACCTCCGTCGTGATCGTTGTCCCCATATCTGGCGTGTTTTAGGACAATCCATTTAATCCCCATTCTCTAACAAGTCTAAGTTCAATTCAATATATGGTATGGGAAACATTATGGAACAGTATATATCTATATCTGGCATTAAAAAAAAGGCTGCTAGAATGCATTTTTCAAGAGGAGTTCACCAGCCTTTTTCATTAGTTTAACATATTAAATGGATATAAGGTTTAGGACTGACCCCACAGCTTTTTATATTTGTTATTCCTTTCTCCTTTTTGTCATGCACAAGTCAAGCCATGATTCCCTTGAACTACCGCCTTTATTAGTATCCATGTTAGCTACTATAGATTGAGAGCGATGTAAGGCATCTTGCCACCACTCGATAACACAATGTCCGACCAACTTTGCTCTACGCTGTCCCAGTCAACCTCCTGATAGAGCACATTGGCAAACTCTCCGGTCTCTCTCCATCGGCGGGCAGCCGCAGAACTTGCCTCGTCACGAAAAACAATTATATGAAAGAATCGTCGCTTTTGCTCCTGATCTCTCGCCCAAATTGAAAGCAGAACTTCATCGTGGTTTCTGAGTTGATCAACATACTTTGCCGCAGCCTCCATTCCGGCACTAATATTACCATCAGCAGAAAATGAAAAGTCGTTTATGACGCAAGCACCGTGAATCTCTCCCTGTTTAACTTCAGGTATGCCACCTCCACTTGAAAGTATGACACTACATTTGGGTTGCTTCACGCCTTCATCGCTCACTAATGGATAGAGCATATCTGCAAATTCCTTTGTTTCATCGGCATTAAACACCTGCTCCATTGCTTCTACATCTTTGAAAACGGGGATGTGAAAATAGCGGTTAAGGTCTTGCCAAGAGCGTAACCACATTGAGAGCTCTGAAGCACAATCGAAACCTTTGAGCTTCTTTGTATATTTTGCCGCTGCTTCCATTCCCTGTTCTACAACATTTGCTTTCTTAAATTTCCAATCATGAGCTGCAAGAACACTCATTTTGACCTTCCATCAATGTTAAACTCTATATATTGCTTGGTTGCCCATAAGGTCTACCACGACCCAACTCGCAGTATTCTTTTAAACTTTGCAAATAATACCCCCAAAGAAAATTAGAACGCTGAAATGCATCAGTCATGCCTTTCCACCAGTTGTCATGGGCAAAACGAAGCAATGTGCCTGACTCGCTATCTTCCAAACTAAACGTAAAATCAGTTTTTACCCACTCTTCTTCACTGCTGTCTACGCATTCCCACTTAATAACTCTGTTTTCTTCGAGTGCGGTGACTTTCAAATCAGCACTAAAAATGCCGTTAAAACGAAACTTGGCTATGCTTCCTACCTCGCGTTTAGCAGCAACATCCTGTGTCCACCAGTTAGCCAAGCCATTTTGTGTTGTTATGGCTTTATAAACTTTCTCTTTAGTTGCGTTAATTTCGAGTAAGTGTTTTATATCCGCCATAATCGTTAGGTCCCCCTCAACTGAATAATTTTTTCAAGATTGTTTAAGCAACCCCTCCATCCATGTTCATGTTTGTCACGTACTTCTTTAGTCGGAAAGAGATCGTGAGTAAGTGTAATCTCCGTATCCTTACCCATCTCCTGAAACGTAACTGTTACCAATGTGTTTTGGACTAAAGGAGAATTCCAAGTAAACACTATTTTTTCTGGGGGGTTGATCACTCGATATTCCCCTGTGTGAGTGTAAACATCACCATTCGGCGCATTCATTTTAATACTATAACTTCCCCCAATTTTAAATTCGTTAGTTATGTCAGCGGTCCAATCTTCTTCAGGGAAAAACCATTTACGCATAATCTCCGGATCAGAAAAGGCATTAAAAACCTTTCCTCGAGGAGCCTTAATTATTCTTTTAATAACTACTTGTTTTTCCCCCATTACTTCTTCCTCCTCACTTGTTTCTTACCGAAATATGCCTCTAGGTGGTCTAATCTCTTCTCCCAGGTTTCTCGACACTCTTCTACTAAATCAGAAACCATCTTAAAAGATTCTATCTTAACCCTACATCGCCTGATTCGACCTAGTTTTGTCTGCTCCACTAAACCTGACCTTACAAGCACATGAATATGTTTAGACACTGCTTGCAGAGTCATGTCATGCTTCTCGGCAAGCTGATTAACAGTAAGGTCCCGTAGGACCAATTGCATAACTATGTTTCTTCTTGCCGGGTTAGCCAGAGCGTGGAAAACAGCGTCAAGCTTTTTTGCTTGATAATCAACCATATGGTTGATTATAATATATAGTCAAAATATTGTCAACTACTAGATTGAGTATTGAGTAGAATTTGAGAAAATAAAAAATAGGGACATAAGTAGATGCTCAGTAATTAGGTCACGCTATTGGTAAAATGAATTAACCAAAGGAGGGTTAATGAAATATCAAGATATTGTCAATGTACAGCGATGGATACCGATATTATAAAAAATAAAGGGGACACAATACCCTTAGGGATATTTCTAGCACTAGACTTTATTTATACAAGTTATATCCTTAGGGAAAAGTCGATCTCAAATATGTATATGTACTTATTACCTTTACTTGTTCTTCTATCCTAGCCTACTTTTTAAACTCATCAGTCGATGCTTTTCTCTTCACGATATAGACATTTCTATTCTTATTATTAGTTAGAATATAAGTGGAGGACTGAAGTCCTCCGCTACGTGTGTATTCCGAGCTGGGCGCCGCTCTGATCCAAAGGCGGGAGAAGCACCCTTTTTGTTGATCATATAATGAAAGTATAGTAACGGACTTCATGTTACTAACGTCCTTCGACTCAGCTCAGGGCGAACGGTCGGCTTTAATAAGCTTTGAGTATCGAAAACTGAAAGATTTAAACCTTCCACTACATGTCTATTCGCGGTTGGATGCGGCGCTTAAAACCCATGCCGATTTCTTTCCCACCTCTCGAAGATCTGGGGTTTAACGGTATAATCTACAATTGATTATTTGGGGCGTTCAATTGAACGCCCCTACAAATAAGGAAAGGAAAGAGATTATGGCTGAAGCAAATATGACAACTCAAATGAATTGGGATCTTTCCAGCTACTTCCCTGAGTTCAATGGTCCTGAAATGAGGGATTTCAAGGATAGACTGAAGAAAGACATCGAATCGCTCAAGGAAAAAGTCTGCATCTTTGTCTTCGTTAGATGATTCAAACAAGGCCGAGTGGGAAGAGGTTTTGTTGATGAACGAGAACCTGGTAAAACGTTTTTCTCATCTCAGCTCGTACATAGGCTGCCTTTCTGCCTGTGATGCAAATAATGAAGCATATCTAAAGGAAGAAGCTGACCTGGCGGTCATGGGGGCCGAATTTTCAAAGCTTAAAATCGAGATTTTAAGATCGATAAAGGATCACTCCAGACGGGATATTTTACTCTTTCATCGATAGTGATAGCTTGCAGGACGCTCTTACTATCTAAAACGCCTTCGCGAAGAATCACATATGAGGATGGCGCCCGATAAGGAGAGGCTTGCTACCGATCTTGGAGTAGATGGCATAGGCGCCTGGGGCCGTCTCTATGATACTGTCACCGGAAAGTTAGAGTTCGAGATGATATATCCGGACGGTATGATAAAGAGGCTTCCCATTTCCCAGAGGCGTTCGCTTATGGAGAATCCGGACCGTCGAATCCGGAGAGCCGCTTTTTATAGGGGGAACGATGCCTGGGGAGGTGTTGAAGACGTAATGGCTGCGGCCCTGAATGCCATTTCAGGTACACGACTTACCCTCAATCGCTATCGAGGGATAGACCACTTCCTGGATGTTGCGCTGTTTCAATCCTGCATAACTCGCAAGGCGCTCGATTCTATGATTGAGGCAATATTCTCAGAATTAGAAATCCCCAGACAAATACTCCGACTCAAGTCAAAGACAATGAATACCGAGGGGATAGCATGGTATGACCTCGGCGCTCCGCTAGAGATACCGAATATGGATAGTATCTCCTGGGAAAGGGGGAAGTCACTAGTAAAAGATTCATTCGCCACAACATATCCTAAACTTGGTGATTTTGTCCAGATGGTATTCGACAGTAATTGGGTCGAATGGGAACCACGCTCGGGCAAACGACCCGGAGGATTCTGCACGGGCTCTTTACTCAATAATGAATCAAGAATCTTCATGACCTTCAACGATTCAATCGGAGATGTCATGACACTGGCCCACGAAGCCGGACACGCATTCCACAGCCACGTAATGAGGGACCTTCGTCCCTACGCAAGAAACTATCCCATGACCCTTGCCGAATCGGCCTCGACATTTGGAGAGATGATCCTTACCAATGCGTTGCTTGAGGACACTTCTATAGGTTCAGATCTCAAGGCTTTGATGCTGGATATGGAAATAAACCACGGAGCGATATACTTGATGGATATTCCGGTGCGCTATGAATTTGAAAAATCACTTTATGAGGAACGCAAAAATGGCGAACTTAGTGTGAGCGATCTTAAGGATTTGATGAGTGAAACTCAAAGGTGCGTATTTGGAGAAGTACTTGAAAAAGGGGGGTGGACCCCTATTTCTGGGCATCGAAACTTCACTTCTACATTACTGGAGTGACATTTTATAACTTTCCCTACACGTTTGGCTATCTGTTAAGTCGTGGGCTCTATTCGTATGTTTAAGAAAGAAGGAAGAGAGTTTCTTCCGAGATATCAGCAATTTCTCCGTATCACAGGATCTGATAACGCAGTGAACGTGGCAAGGCTTAGTTTGGGTTGTGATTTGGAGAAGCCTGACTTTTGGGTGGAAGCTATCCAAACGCTTAAAGAACCATATGAAAGGATGAAGGAATTACTCCCTGGACTGACGATTCTCGATCAAAAGTCCTGAAGATTTTTTATTTTCACACTAATTGATGGCAGAGTCTCGAATCCGGACATCCTGAGCCCGGTCGAAGGATGATTTTAGCTCACCAAGTGGAGTAATTGCACACTTCGATGAACTCAGTGTGAACGGGTTAGGGAGATTCTGACGTCTTCGTTCCTGATTTTCTTAACGCAATTTTTGGAATGCCATCGACACAATAAGCTTAAGTCGCGTCATTGCGAAATTTGCGAACAAATTGAAGCAATCTCTATATTCTGTCATGCCCGAGGACCGTAATCGGGCATCCATATGTTTTTCTGGATTCCCGCTAACAATCCGCGGGAATGACAACAAGGGGGTAGCCCTGTCCCGAGCAAAGTCGAAGAATTGCCTCTTTGCATTAAGACAAAGAAATTAGTAAGAAGGTTAAGATCAATTGCCGTCAACAAAGTGTAAGTATTAGCAGGAACGCTAAAAAATACATGAAGGAATTAAATTGATGTTTGATTACGATGCGGATCTAAGAAAGATATCGAAGACAAGAGAGAGCATAATAACCAGCATATATAGTATTGATACCCCGAAAGCCTTCCCATAACCAGAGTTTGTCGCTGCACACTTTATGAAGACGTATTCAAAATAGATTCCGAATATAATAGCCAGGATTGCGTAATATGCGGAGCTATATCCAAAAAACCATAGAGATAGAGAAAGTGGGAGGAGTGACACGGCGTAGATGAGCATGAGGATATTTGTATATTTTGTTCCCAGCACGACCGGCATGACCGGTACTCCGGCACTCCTGTAATCCTCCTTATATTTTTGTGCAAGGGCCCAGAAATGCGGGGGGTTGCCAAAGGATCATGAATAAAAATAAGATCAGGCCGCTCAATCCAAGGCCCGGGTTAATCGCAGAGAATCCAATTAGAACCGGGAGTGCCCCTGGTATTCCGCCAAGTATCGTTCCGTAGGGAGAACTACGCTTTAAATAAAGTGTGTAAAGTAATGTGTAGCTCAGTATCGCGGCGATGATGAGTATCCCGTTTACTATATTTATCAAATAAAATGATATGAAGAGTGAAATCAATATAAAGGAAACTGCAATAAAAATGGCAAATTTTTCACCAACGATTTGCATCGCTTCAACTCGTTTATTCAACCTTGACATGAGAATATCCACTTCCTTGTCCAGGACATTGTTGAGAATTGCGGCGCCGCCGGCGCTAAGGAGCAAAGAGGAGATACAATAGAAGGTCTTATCAATAGGGGGTGTTCCCTGGAATGCAAGAACCATCGCAGCAAATCCCGTAAAGGCGACACTCAGGATAATCCTTGGTTTTAATAATAGTAAAGTTGAAGTGGCGATCTTTGCCGGTTGTCTTAATATATTCTCCATAATGATAAAAGTCTATAAGTCTCTAACACAATTATGATGCGTGACTTTCCTTCATGTCTTTAAACCAAGTATAAAGCACTGTGCCGAGAATCAAAAGGGCTAATGAGATATGGATTGCCGTAATCCCAAAGAAAAGTTTGGAATGAACAACACCGACACCCACAAGTATCTGGAGAAAAATCAGGATGATCAGCAAGATTATTTTTGAGCGGAAATGTCTTAGTTGCCGATCGATAAAGGAATAAATGAAGATCGAGAATATGACAATGAAAATAAGATAAGCAACCGACCTGTGTATATAGTGGGTCAGGACAATTCCCCTTAAAACAGGGGGAATCCAGTGTCCCAGGCATTTTGGAAAATCAGGGCAGGCCAGTCCCGCGTCGGTGTGTCTTACGTAGGCTCCTAATACAGCCTGTACGAAGATCAATAGCGCTAGGGAAAAAAACAGCCAACCAAAGTTACCCAGTGAAAATGAAGGCATATCAATTTTGCCGTCAAAGGACGCCAGATAAAGAGTCAATGTAAATATTATTAGTGCGGTTGCAAAGTGAAAGGTTGTGAGATCAACGGGAAGTTTCATCAATACGACTATACCACCAAGAGTTATCTGGAAAATAAGCAGAGCAACTGTCAGGATTGGTATGAGTTTTGCTAAACCGGGGTATTCTCGGAACCTTTTGTAAGACAGCACAATCAGTAGGATACTCGCGGTAGCCCCGATTAAGCGATGAAAAAATTCGATGTATATATCCCACCTGAAGGGTGGAACAACCTGCCCGTGACAAAGAGGCCAGTCGGGACATGCAAGTCCCGCTTTTAATCCTGCTACTATATTCCCCCATACTAAAAGGAGGAATATAACCGCAACTGTCATCTTTGCTAGCATTAATTTTAGGGTGTGACTCTATAGAATATATCACTAATGTTTAAACCTATTAGGAGGGCCAGCAGGCCAAGAGGGTAGAGGGCGAATATCCAGGTTACCTTGTCCTCATGTTTGAGGTGCATGAAGAAAAGTGCCACCAGTGCGGCCTTAACAGAAGCAATTGCCAGGGCGATCACGATGTTTAAGACACCGAAATTTACGTAAGAGACTGCAATAGTAATCGCCGTGAGAATAGTTAATGCCAGCCATACTAAAACATAGGTTTTATAGCTGGTAAGATGTTTTTCCGCATGTGCATGAGTACTCATGTATCAAATTTCCTCCGTTTATGTTATTAAGTAAAGAAGTGGGAAAAGGTAAATCCAGATGAGGTCGACAAGGTGCCAGTAAAGACCTCCGATTTCTACCGGGGAATTATAGGTTTCGGAGAATTTCCCCCTGACGTTTAGGACAAGTAAAACGGTGAGAGTGATTACACCGGCGAGCACATGCAACATGTGTAACCCTGTCATCATGAAGTAAAGTGCAAAGAAAATGCTCGTGCTCGGGTAGATGTGATGGTGAAACTTGGCACTGTACTCAAGATACTTATTAAAACCGAATATGAGCCCGCATAATATTGTTATCGCTAATAATATAGTGAGAAGTTTTCGATTTCCTCTCTGAATGCATGTCACTCCCATCGCCATCGTCAGACTACTGAAGATCAGTATTACTGTGTTTAAGGCTCCGAGGGTTTTATTGAGCTCAAGGTGCTGCTCCTCGAACATCGCCGGATACTTAGCACGAAAAATTGTGTAAGCTGTAAAGAGACCTCCAAACAGTAAAAGCTCAGTTGCTAAAAATAGCCACATGCCTAGCTTGGCAGATTCATACCCGACGGCTGGATCTATGTGATGAGCATGTCCGTGCTCCATACTTATATCTTCCATTTACTCCTCCACCTTATTTTTTTTAGTGCCATAGCCGTAGGTCCAGTCCGTCACATGCGGGATCTCTTCGAAGTTCTCATGGGGTGGCGGTGACGGCACTGACCATTCCAGGGAAAGTGAATTAAATGGATTCTGAGGTGCCTTCTCTCCATTCATTAGACTCCTGATTATGTTTACAAGCATAATTAAAATACCGAGGCCAAGTATCCATGATCCTATTGTGGAGAGCTCCATCAGTGGCTGGAATTTTGGCAGATATGTAGCGTATCTCCTTGGCATTCCTTCAACCCCCATGAAGAACTGAGGGAAGAATGTAACATTAAAACCAACGAATACGAAAAACCAGGAAATCTTGCCAATACTGTCGTTTAGCATCTTTCCAAACATCTTGGGAAACCAGAAGTGCAGTGCTCCAAAAAACCCCATAACAGTTCCGCCGACCATAACATAGTGCATATGAGCCACTACGAAGTATGTATCATGGAGATGAACATCCACAGCGAGTGCTCCCAGGAAAACGCCGGTCAGACCGCCGATTGTGAAGAGAAAGATAAAAGAGAGTGCGTAAAGCATGGCTGAGTGCAGCTGTATGGAACCCTTGTACAGGGTTGCTGTCCAGTTGAAAACCTTTATAGCGGTTGGAATAGCAACTAGAAAGGTAAGGAATGAAAAAATCGTTGCTGCTACTTCTGATATACCGGCGACAAACATATGATGTGCCCAAACAAGAAAGCTTATCAAGGCTATTGCCAGACTCGAATATGCTATCGCTTTGTAGCCAAAAATTGGTTTTCTGGCGAACACCGGGATTATCTCAGATATAACACCCATCGCAGGTATGATCATTATGTAGACGGCAGGATGAGAATAGAACCAGAAGAAGCTCTGAAACAGAACAGGATCGCCACCCTTAGCAGGGTCGAAAAACCCAATACCCAGTGTTCTTTCCGCGATGAGTAAAAGAAGCGTTATCCCGACTACCGGGGTGGCAAGAACCTGCAGAATCGCTGTCGCATAGGAAGCCCATATAAAAAGTGGAAGGCGGTGCCAGGTCATACCAGGGGCTCTTAACTTGTGGATCGTAACGATGAAGTTAAGTCCGGTTAGAATTGAGGAAAATCCAAGCACAAAAACGCCCAACGTGATCATAACGACGTCGGTGCCCGTTTTGATACTGTAAGGGGTATAGAATGTCCAGCCGGTATCTGCGGGCTGTAGTAGTGCAAAGAGAATAATTATGGCTCCAAGGAGATAGATCCAGTAGCTACCGAGGTTAAGCCGCGGAAATGCTACGTCGGGAGCGCCAATCATCAAGGGGATAAGGAAATTCCCGAAGCTTGCAGCAAGTCCTGGCACTATGAAGAGAAAGACCATGATTGCACCATGAAGAGTAAAAAGCACATTATATGTGTGAGGATCCAGGATGTTTTTTTCCGGAGTCAGAAGTTCAAATCTCATTAAAAGTGCGAATATTCCGGCGACTGCGAAGAATGTGGAGATTGAAATAAGGTACATTATCCCAATTCTCTTGTGATCTGTCGATAAGATCCAGGACAAGATCCCCGTCTGTTGTAAAAACGGAACCGGTAGTGTCTCTGCAATTGTATGATTTGCCATTTAAAAACCTCCCAATAACTTACCGATAAGAATTATTCAAGAGTCTTCATGTATGCAATTAATGCTGAAATATCATCGTCACTCAGTATCCCTTTAAATGAAGGCATTACGGGCTGAAATCCCTTTACGATTTTCGCCTGGGGTTCCAAAATGGATTCACGTATATAATTTTCATCCGCTGTTACCTCTTCTCCATTTTGCATTACTACTTTATGGCCGACCAGGCTCTTCCATGATGGGCCAACACCGCTGCTTCCATCCAGGCTATGACAGGCATTACAACCGCTTTGTTTGTATAGTTGTTCCCCTCTTTCTGCAGCGGGAAGGGAAGCGACTCCAATCTCCTCTGTAGTGCCCGCGCCCTTTTCCCATATATCATACGCCTCAGGGCTCAGGACAATCACTTTTCCAAGCATTTTTGAGTGGCCTGTGCCGCAATACTCCGCACAGAATAGCTGAAAGGTTCCGACTTTGGTGGGGGTAAACCAGAGCTGAGTATACCTCCCGCCAAGTATATCCTGTTTAACGCGGAAGGCCGGGACGAAAAAGCTGTGAATAACATCCTCCGACTGCATAACAAGCTTAACCGGCCGGTTTTGTTGAAGATAGAGTTCATTCAGTGTTTTCTTGCCGTCATAGTATTCGAACTGCCATAGCCACTGCTTAGCTGTGACATTTATTTCTGTCGCATCTGCTGGTGGATTTCTCATATCCCTGAAGACTACAAACGCATATACGAATATCACCATTAACAGGATGGACGGTATTACCGTCCATATTAACTCGAGTGTTTCATTCCCGGTAATGTATGGCGTTTCTTCATCCTCTCTTCTTCTTCTGTATTTAACTGCGAAGAATACAAGGAGAATTGAGACAAGGAGGAAGAAGAACACGGAAAGGATCGTTACAAAAAGTAACACTCCGTCAACTTTAGTTGCGAAATTTGAAGCTACTTCAGGTATCCAACTCATCTAAGGCTTTGTTAACCTCCATCCCTGTTATGGCCGTTTTTTTTCTCTTTTCCAGTAGTACGTTAAAAACATTCCCAGCGAAATAAGTGTTATCACCCCCCCGGCTTTAACGATTTTTAAAGCCTGAAGGGCGTATCTCTTTCCAACGGGATCAAACCCATAACAAAAAAGTAGAACCTTATTCAGTACCTCTGAAGATCCGATCTTTCCGTCCGACGCTTCGAGTAGAGAAAGCTTCATCTCTTTAGGTTCGAATTCAACTCCATAGAGATAACGGGATATTCTCCCTTCCGGAGTAATAAAGATCATAGTCGTGGGATGTGCAAACTCTTCTCCGTCCTTTTTGTATCTAAAACCGACCGCTTGTGTTAATTTAGAAATATTGTCTTCATTACCCGTAAGAAAGAGCCATTTCTTTTCAGCGGATTGCTCTTTTTTTAACTTACCACGGTACTTAACTGCCTTTTTTCTGGCTATGTCCGGTTTTTCGATTGGGTTGAAGCTTAGGGTTGCGATTTTAAAATCTTTTCCTAGATAGAGACTTGAGAGTGCATTTATGGATTCCAACGTTCCTTTCAAGGTTAAACTGCATAATCTCGGACAACTGAAATAAGCTAGCGATAGGATCAATGGCTTACCGTCTTTAAATAAATCTCCAAGTATGATTTGATTGCCATCTTCGTCAAAGAATTTTAAATCCAGTGGTATTGCCTCACCAAGTTTTTCGTCGACACCGATATCCTTTACGTCTGCTTCGTTGGTTATGGCACCACACCATACCGCGGAAACCGCTACCATCATTAATGCCAAAATATTTGTTTTAACTATAGATGCGGATGAGGACTTGAACATTTTGAGAAGCATTAATTCCAAAAGGAAGACTCTGATTTGATTAATTGATGATTTTCTCTAACCACGCAGTTGAAATCATTTCTCTATTTAGTGTTTACAATCAAATTTCTTACATTGGTGTACTTAAGAATGCGAGTTACTAATCCTAATTAACCCCTGAATGTTGGAAAGAACGGAAATGATTTTAGCCGAATATGGTATTCTGTCAAGTGATTTTAGGAGACAATTGTACCAGGGTTGATATCAACAAGGATTGAGGGAGCATCGAACTTATGGAGGTGTCTTAATTTAACTGCGTTGTAGTTCCCTCTGCGTTACTGTACACACCGATAAATCGATCTCTGCAAAGTGGACAATGATTTTATAAATTATTTCGGATCTGAATCTGTCTCGGTTCTTTCAGAACGATTGTACAAATAGTAATAGTCAGGTTTATGAATTTGGAAATGGATTGTATTAAATTAAACTGTAACGATGGGTTCTATAACTGATGTACCTGGTGTGAGGGTTGGGCATGCTTCTGATTTTGATGCAATAACAGGCTGCACAGTCATTCTATTCGATTAAGCCGCCAATGGTGCCGTTGACTTGCGAGGGGGTGGGACCAGTACTAGGCAGATAGATTCTCTGCTTCCACACAACACATTCGGGAAAGTACAGGGGGTTCTCCTTACAGGGGGTAGTGCATACGGACTTGATGCGTCAGGGGGGGTGATGAGATACCTCGAGGAGGGCGGACAAGGATTTCAAACTGGTTATGGTTTGGTTGTTCCCGCGGTTCCTACTGCGGTTTTGTTTGATTTGGGCATAGGAAATGGGAAAATAAGACCCGATGCGAAGATGGGATACGAAGCATGCCTGAATGCCACTTCAAATCCTGTCGAAGAGGGCAGCGTCGGCGTGGGGACCGGGGCGACAATCGGGAAGCTTTTGGGTTTAAAGAATGCTACGAAGGGTGGCGTTGGGTCAGCAAGTCATACGTTCTCTAATGGTGATGTGCTGGGGGTTTTGGTTGCCGTCAATGCCTTTGGAGATGTAATATCGATTGAGGACGGTGGAATTATTGCGGGTGTGAGGGATCCAAACGATGCGATGAAGTTTCTCGGCACCGTAAATCTGGTTAAGAGTGAGGTGAAAAAGGAATTAGAACCCTTTCTGAGCACAACTCTAGCGGTCGTTGTGACAAACGTGGGATTTTCAAAGGAAGAATTATTTAGGATTTCTGCGATAGGCCAGACAGGGATAACAAGGGTGATCTCTCCTTCACATACATCCGCGGACGGGGATCTGGTGTTTGCGATTTCTTTTGGCGAATCTCGGGGCGATGCCAATACATGTGGAATTATAGCAGCAGAACTAATATCGGATGCAATAATTAGTGCTGTAAAGAAGGCAAAAAGCCTCGGGGGCATACCGTGCTGGAGAGATCTACATAAGTGAAAGGAGTATATCTAACTAAGCAAGATCGAGTGCCTCTTTCACAAGAGGGGTTCTTCTCATCCTTATTCCCAGTACGATTCCTATTCCCAGTAGCGAAGAGATAGTCGAAGAGCCACCGTAGCTTAACAGCAACATCGGTACGCCAGTAACGGGTAATATTCCGATGACCATACCTACATTTATCACGATATGCCAAAAATACATTGCAGCGATACCAAAGCATATTAACATTGTGAATTTGTCTTTGGAACCACTTGCGGTATCTAGGATCCAAAGTATGATGAGAAAATAAATGACGAGTGTAATAATTGCGCCGACAAATCCCCACTCTTCGGCAAGAACTGAAAAAACAAAATCGGTTTTCTGCGCCGGAATAAATCGTAGCTGCGTTTGAGATCCGGACTTGAAACCTTTACCGAGAAATTTTCCGGAGCCAACTGCTATCTGTGACTGTATTGCATTGTAGCCAGAACCCAGTGGGTCTTGCGAGGAGTCGATAAAGGTTACGATTCTCTCTTTCTGATAATCCTTAAATAGGAATTGCCAGCTAGAGAAAGAAAGCCCAATAATAACTATGAACAGAAAGAGTAGAGATTTAACCCGAATACCCATAAAAAATATAATGCTTCCCGATATCAAAATTATGACGAAGGCAGTACCGAGGTCAGGCTGTAACATTACAAGGACCACCGGTATTGCTACGATAAGTATCGGTTTTACGAGGTCACGTATTCCGTATGGTCCGGGGTCAAAATCGTTATCATAAAATTTGGCTAATGCGATTATGATCGTTAGCTTTGCAAACTCAGACGGTTGAATATTTATAATATGACCCAGTGAGATCCAGCTCTTTGATCCAGCGACTTCTCTACCAAATAATAGGGTTATGATTAGAAAAATGGTCGTGATCGCATAGATATGCGTGGTATACCGCTTGATGGTTTTGAAATCCAAGAAAGACACTAAAATCATCCCGATTAAACCTAAATTCACCCAAACTAATTGCTTTTTGAAGACGTAGTATTCGGTTTGAAATGAAGCACTGTACAGATTTATAAGGCCGATAATTAAGAATGTGAGGGTTAAAATAAAGAGTGCCCAGCCATAGTTCTTGAGCAGTCTTCTATCAAACATCATCATACGTTGCCCCCTTCTTTCAATTTGAAATAGGTTTCGAGGATCCTTCTTACGATAGGAGCCGCAACTGCCCCGCCTCCTCCTCCGTGTTCAACAAGGACAGTCACAGCAATCTCCGGACTATCGGCAGGAGCATAAGAAGTGAACCATGCATGATCTTTGTGAGACGCTTTATCGCTGTTTGAATTGAGTGATATAACCTGAGCGGTACCCGTCTTGCCTGCAACCTCTACGTTATCGATCCTTGACGCCCATCCTGTTCCACCGGGTTCATTTACCACTCCTTTTAGAGCCCTCATGATAACGCTAATTGCTTCTTCGCTCACGGGTATAAGTGCGTTTTCCTCGGGAGCGATGTTTAGTAAGACTTTACCATCGGGACCGGTCACCTTTTTAACGATGTGGGGTTTAAAGAGAATCCCTCCGTTTGCGATGGATGCAGTCATCAACGCAACCTGAAGTGGAGATACGCTCAAATACCCTTGACCGATTGATGTTACAATAGTCTCTCCCAAGTACCATGGTTTTTTGAGTGCATTTAATTTCCATTCTCTACTCGGGGCGATTCCTGGTCTCTCATTAAGGGCGATACCCGTTGGGCGACCAAAGCCAAATCCCTGGATATACTTTGCAAGACGGTCTATTCCGAGTTTTTCAGCGACGTGATAGAAATAGACATCACAAGATTGTACAATTGCCTGATGAAGGTTTAATAGCCCGTGCCCACCCTTTTTCCAGCATCTAAATGTTCTGTTGCCAATTCTATAGCTGCCTGGGCAATGGAATCGGGTCTGCTCATCGACTACTCCCTCGTTAAGCGCGGCAGACGCAGTTACGATTTTAAATACCGATCCAGGTGCGTAAAGACCTTGCGTCGCACGGTCAAGTAGTGGGGAACTGCTGTTACGTATTAGGTTATTCCATTCGGTGGAATCCATACCGTCAATAAATTCTTCCGGGTTGAAAGTCGGATGACTTACCAATGCCAACACCTGTCCTGTTCTCACGTCTACTGCAACCACAGCGCCAGCCCTTTCCCCCAGAGATTCTTCAGCCGCTTTTTGGAGGTCTATGTCTATTGAAAGTACTACGTCACCGCCGGGAACACTATCCTGGCTCTTAAGATCTCTCTCCAGCAATCGCCAATTAACCTCTCTACCTAGAGCGTCGGTTATCTTTTGCTTGTAACCATCCTCACCAAGGAGATAATTGTTAAAAGATCTTTCTACCCCGTTTTTACCGACTAATGTGCCCGGGAGTAAATTTGGGTGTTCAATAACATCATCTTTACTCGCCTTTCCTAGGTAGCCAATGAAAGGTGCTCCAATATCCCTGTAGGGATATTCGCGGGTGTGGCTAATCTGGATAAATACTCCTTGTAGATAGATCTTTCGAGCTTCGATAAATGCAAGTTGATCCCTATTAATATCTTTAGCAATAACTGTAGGTGCAAAGCGGTTTGCTTTATAAGCGTCTGTTATCTCTTTCCTGATTTGACCGGCGTCTATCTCTAGGGCTTGGGAAAGGCTATTACTTGTAACATCTATATCTTTAATGTCATTTGGAAATACGTAGACGTCAAAGGAAGATCTATTGATTACTAGTTCCCTGCCCCTCCTATCAAGAATCCTTCCCCTGGGCGCTGGAAACTTGGTTATGCGAACTCGATTATCTCGCGAGAATTGTTCATATTCGTTACCCTTAAGGATTTGCATATACCACATCCTCCCCGCGAGGATCAAAAATGCTTGAATAAGGATTACGGTTGCTATAATTAGCCTATTCTTGTATTCTTTCATGGATTTTCTTGATCATTAAATAGAGCGGAACCCCAACTATCGTGTTTATGGCTCCTTGTTTTAATATTACGTTAAGAGAAACACTAAAATCAATGTCGGAGTTAATCTTAATTACAACCCAAATGAAGAGCCAGGAAAAAATAGTACTGAGAAATATTACGACCGATAATACTGGAATTTGTTGATAATAGACGTTATTTGTGGTACCACGAATTGCAGCATAGATACTAAGCCTTGATAGTGTATTTACTCCCATTAGTCCGCCTGACAGTACATCCATTAAATATCCGTTTCCCAATGCAAAGATCGAACCTCCTTTAACGTCTGAGAGCATCGCAATAATTATTATTAAAATTAGATTGAAGTCCGGGCTAAAGCTTCCAATTTTGATCGGAGCAAGCAAAGTAGATTGGAGTACGATAAAGAGCAGGGATAGAGAGATAAAAAATATGGCAGCAATTGCGTTATTCATTTAATGCCATTTTCTCCGAGGGATCGAGTAATACAAGTACCTCTTCCAGAGAGTTCAATTCCACGTTTGGGGAAACTTTGGCACTTAGAAAATTACCTTTTCGTTTGATTTGCTCTACGGTGCCTATGAGAACCCCTTTAGGGAAGAATCCGTCTTTTCCTGATGATATAACTTTATCACCTATACTTAGGTCTGTTTTACTGTCGATATATTCCATTATACATCCGAAGCCCGTACCCTTGACGATTCCTCTGGCCCTGGTTCGATGGATGTACGCGTCTACAGCGCTTAAGGGATCTGTTATCAACATTACTTCAGCGTCTCTGTCACCAACCAGATAAACCCTTCCTACAATTCCCTCGAATGTTGCGATTGGCATTCCCTCACTTAAGCCATCACTGCTACCCTTATCAATGATCACTATCTCTGTTCTAGTTATTGAAGGGCTTCCCGCAATCACATTTGCAGTCAGTGTACGAGTTTGAGAATAGTCTTTAAACTCTAACAATTTCTTGAGCCTATCGTTTTGTAATTTAGCTTCCAGAAGTTGCATATTTTCATGACGGAGCTGAGCATTTTCAACAATTAGTCTTTCGTTTTCATTTCTTACATCTACCAGATCAATATAATTTTGCCATACATTAATTATTGATTCTGTAACCTCGTACATGAATTTCTGCGGATAATACGTTAAGTTAAGAATAAATTTTGAAAACGGGACTGGCAAACGTTTTTCATCAGTGGACAATGAAAAAACCTGTATTGCTAAGAGTAAGGAAAGTACTATGATTATTAACGGATGGCGCTTCAAAAAACCCATATTTGTCTGTAAGAGCCCATTTGCTTTCGAGCAAATGGGATGGATTGATCAATACCAGACCCTTCTCGATGTTGTCACCACACGCTAACTTCTTTTAAGAGATCTAATTCGTCAAGAGCTTTTCCGGAACCCAGAACGACACAGGTCAGGGGATCATCCGCCACACTGACTGGAAGACCTGTTGCATCATTGATCAAGATATCAAGTCCACCCAATAGGGCTCCGCCTCCCGTTAAAACGATGCCGTTATCAACAATATCCGCGGCTAGCTCTGGTGGAGTCCTTTCCAAGGTCTGCTTGATAGCCTCGACAATTGAAGCTAGCGGATTGCTAAGCGCTTCTCTGACTTCTTCCGAAGTTATCTCTACCGTTTTTGGTATGCCCGCTCTTAGGTCCCTTCCCTTAACGTTCATAGAGCCAACGTCGCCATTTCCCATGGCTTTGCCTAGCCGTATCTTGACCATTTCAGCGGTTCTTTCTCCTATCAACATGCTGTAATTGCTCTTTACATACTGTGTGATCGACTCATCGAGTCTGTCCCCTCCGACCTTGACCGATTTGCTCACTACAATGCCCGCGAGGGATATTACTGCAACCCCAGTAGTTCCCCCTCCGACGTCCACGACCATATTTCCTCCGGGCTCTGTCACTGCCATGCCCGCTCCGAGGGCTGCTGCCATCGTTTCTTCAATTAAGTAAACCTCACGGGCACCCGCTGCTTCCGCAGACTCTCTCACAGCCCTTTTTTCAACCTCGGTTATACCGATCGGGACAGAAACTATAATTCTTGGTCTTACAAAGCTCTTTCGATTATTGTGAGTTTTTCTTATAAAGTACTCCAACATCTTTTGAGCAACATCAAAATCTGCAATGACACCTTCTTTCAATGGCCTAATAGCCTTTATGGATCCAGGCGTTCGTCCAACCATGTCCTTCGCTTCTTTTCCTACCGCGAGAATTCTCTTTGATCTACCATCAAGATCTTGGATTGCTACAACAGAGGGCTCGTTAGCCACTATTCCTTTTCCCTTTACATATACTAAAGTGTTTGCCGTACCTAAATCGACTGCTAGATCATTAGAAAACCAACCAATTATTGAATCGAATATCATGTTTTCCTCCTCTCGTTGCTAACAAGATGAGTTTAGTGAAATCAAATGAATGAAACAATGAAACGAGGTTGCGTCCTCCGGCTTTAGCAATGTTTAACGCTCAACCCAACTATCCCAGATCTTAAAATATCTAATAAACTCGGCTTGTTACATTTATTACCTTACAACTTACATTAAGACTCCGCCTAATCTTGTTTTTCTCATTGGCAATATTAAAGTAAAGTCCCCAATGTAAAGCATACTATATACTATGCTAATACAAAATACAATGATTATCAAAATAATTTATCACGCAGATGAGAAACGATAAATTGTCTTAATTTAAAATGAGATTTGTTGTGGTAATGAATCGCATTGGTAGGATCGGTTAGGACCGGTAAGCCTAGATTCTAGATGATTATCTGTCTTTTAGTTGAAGTGACTCTTATGTAATCTATTGTAGCGACAGTGACGTTCCATGGATATACAGCCGGAATGCATCTTTGTGATTGTAATGGATGTCCGAAATGAGATGTCGGTATATACGTCCAATATTTCCCGTTCGGTAATTAAGAGTAGACTGGAGAAGTTATGAGAAACAATTAAGCGTGTTTTATTGATCGTGAAGAATCAGCCTCGGTTATAAAACGGTATCTCACTGACTTCAGCTGAAACAGTTTTGTTTGATTCCATTTTGATGGTAACCTGAGCCCCGGGATTACTGAATTCTCTTCGTATATACCCCAGTGCGATTATTTGATTTAACTTGGGTGAGAATGCGCTGCTTGTGATATATCCAATTTCGCGTTCACCACGTATTATCTTGCTATCCATTTTTGGAATATCATCTCCATCAATCTTAAGCCCTGTTAAATGCCAATTTACGTGTCCCCTCCACTTAATCCTTGCTATTACCTCTTGCCCAACATAGCACCCCTTTTCGAAGCTCAATGCGTTCCATATCCCGGCTTCAATAGGAATTGTATTTTCATTCATATCCACTCCAAACCTGGGTATTCCCGCTTCAATTCTCAGGGTTTCAAATGCATCAAGTCCGACCGGTTTAGCATCAAATTCCTCTCCTTGTGCTATTAAATTTTCCCAAAGGGTTTTATTTGTACCATCAGAGGATACAAATATGTCAAACCCCAATTCTCCAGTCCTGTTCATATTAGCGATTAAAAGCTCTTGGCCATTTGTCTCAGACGTGATGAAGTCGTACTCTTTTAAGTCAGGAATTCGTTTTCCTAACGTTTTTTCAACGAGTTTTTTTGCGTTTGGTCCATGGACTGAAATAAGCGATAGGCTATCAGTAACATCTTCAATATCTACCTTATAAGAAATCTTATATTTTAAGAATAGTTCTCTAACCTTTTCGCTAACGCCTGGTTCTAAGTCAAGAAGAACAGAATCCCCTTTTCTATAGAGCCTCATGTCAGTTATAGTCCTTCCTTTCGGCGTAAGAAAGGTTGAATATTGTCCGTTGCCCTCTTCGAGCTTTTTTACATCGTTTGAGAGGATACCTTGAAGAAACTTTATATGCTCCTTGCCGCCTAGCTTTATTTTCCCATGGTGTGACAAATCAACGATTCCCACATTGTTTCTCACTGCGTTGTATTCGTCTAAAAGACTGCCGTAGCTTTTCGGCATCCTCCAGCCTGAGAACTCTTCGAATTCTGCTCCCTGTAATGATTGTGTATCGTACAGTGTCGTCTTTTTCATAACTTATTCTTGCTAATTATTATTATATAAAATATATATGTTAAGTTAATACTAGCAAAAATCTGTGAACCGATAGCCAGGATCCTTGAATCTTCAAATAGGTTGCCTCATCTAAGTTAAAGTGTGTAATAACTTAGAGAACGGTGGGGGATTGTTTTACTCAACTTGAAAATGTTGTTACTAAATGTAGTATAAACTAAATCAACTAAGAAAAGGGAAACTGAATGGTGAAGTCTAGTGAATTAAAGGGTAGGTACAAGGTTGTTATTATGGGATCGGGCCCAGCAGGGCTTACCGCAGCGCTCTATACCGCCAGGGCTAACTTGGAACCAATTGTTTTCGAAGGGATTGAGGCAGGCGGACAGCTCACGTTAACTACAGGTGTTGAAAATTATCCTGGTTTTCCGGATGGTGTCCAGGGCCCGGAGCTTATTGATAACATGAGAAAGCAGGCTGAGAAATTTGGCGCGAAATGCGTATCGGCTCAAGTTAACTCCGTTGATTTAACCCAAAGGCCTTTTAAAGTTGTTGCCGGCGAGGTTGTTATAGAGGCGGATACTTTTATCATTGCTTCCGGAGCTTCTGCGAAACTTCTTAGTCTCGAATCAGAAAAGCGGCTACTTGGTCACGGTGTGTCTACCTGCGCAACTTGTGATGGATTTTTCTTTAAGGGTAAAGAGCTTGTGGTCGTTGGTGGTGGAGACACGGCCATAGAGGAAGGCATATTTCTTACAAAATTTGCTTCCAAGGTTACGATAATTCATCGAAGAGACAAGCTTCGGGCCTCAAAAATATTGCAGGAAAAAGCATTTAACAATCCAAAAATTAATTTCCTATGGGATACCGTTGTGCAAGAGATCATCGGCGATGCGGAAAAAGGTGTGACTGGGGTTAAAATTGAGGATGTAAAGACGGGAGAAACAACCATCAAAGAATGTCAGGGGCTCTTCATTGCAATTGGTCATAACCCAAATACACAAATATTAAAGGGTCAAGTTGAAATGGATGACACCGGATATATTATTACAAGAGATGGTGAAACAAGAACCAATATCGCCGGTGTGTTTGCCGCAGGGGATGTGCAGGATCACATATATAGGCAGGCTATAACAGCAGCAGGTTCAGGGTGTATGGCGGCTATGGATGCCGAAAAATTTCTTGAGGAGCATTCCGAATAAATCTCGGGACCGTAGAATTTATTTTAGCGTGGCTAAATAATTTTGATTTAGTTCTGAATTTATGATTTTCACTCAGCATCTTCGAGCTGTGAATTAAATTTGCGGTAAGCCTTAACCTAATTTTTCTCGTTTGCTGGATTGACTAGTGATATTAGTACTTGACCGGTTTGAGGGGTAGGGGGATTGTCATCAGCGAAAACAGTTAAAGTATTTCCATCATTAATTAAGAATAGTGGAATGGCTGACTTTCCATAAGAGGATATAAACTTTTCAAGGTCGAAGTCGTCCGTTATTGGGATCCTCTCAATAAGAGCACCTGATTCAATAATTTCCGATAGGCGGGAGTACGTAACATCTGCTCCGAATAAAGTCCTACCCCGAAGGTGTTTTGGGAGCTTTTCCTCCTCTGCGCTGCTATTCTCGACGGGAAGCTGATAGACTTCCGAGCGCCCAAAGACTTCAGCAAATTTGACCTACTAATTGTATGCTATCGATCATAGGTTTTCTGTCTATTAATTTCCTAGAAGTAATTTCGAATGTTAAATTATAATAAGGTCATGACGATACATACGATAGAGCATTGACTTTAATAAAGATTGTGAAGGAGGGAGAAAATTTGAGAGGAATTATAATTTCATTATTTTGTTTACTCGGTGTCTGGCTGGTTTCCTCTTGCGATGGTGTTGGGGTTGATAATGGCGATGGCGTAGTGGATTTTGGATCAAGAAAATACGTGGCTGTAGGAGACAGTCTAACTACCGGGGTGCAGTCAAATGGCTTGGTGATAGATTTCCAGCAGCACAGCTTTCCGTTTTTTATTGCACAGCAGCTTGGAGTTGGTGATTTCGAACAGCCTTTGATTGGTAGACCGGGCATAGGCGCAAATCCCGGGAAGACACCCTTGATGTTTAGAAATGGTGAAATTGTAGAAGACGATTTACAGGTCGAAGATATATTCGGTCTGGCATTAAATCCCCTCTTGCCGAGACCATACGACAACTTGGGGATCCCAGGCGATGCCCTTTTTGACATCGATGATAATGCAAGGATCGATGATTTGCGTTTTTTAATTTTACGAGGAATGGGATCACAGCTGGACCAGGCTATCAATTTAGATCCTGAGATCATTTCGTTCTGGATTGGAGGTAATGATGTTATAAGTGCTGCGTTACATGGAGGGGACCTAAATAGGATCACACCGAAAGAAAAATTCGATGCCGAGTATAGAGACTCATTGACAAAGTTACGAAACAACACATCTGCATCGATAGTGGTTGCTAACATTCCCGATGTTGTAGACATTCCTTTCATTAACCTTTTCGATAGGATTTTCAGAACCGTTCCGGCTTTGGGGATTAATACCCCTGTCCCGGTATTGTATGATCAGAATTTTCAGCCCATCGATTTTGGGGATGGCCTGTTTATCCCAATTCTGACCAATGAGAGCGATGTGGTTCATCTATTACTTTCGTCCCGCAGGCCATATGAAAACGATGGGATTGGGATTCCAGACCTGAATGCACTTATTGACTTGGGTTTTACAATGGACGATGCAGAGCAATTGATGATGGAAATTCAAAATAATGGTTTAGTTCCATCTGGCATGCCCTTTAATGGTGAGTTCACATTAACATCTTCAGAACAAGATATCATTCAAAATACTGTGGAGGAGTTTAATTCATCGATCTCTGATATCGCATTCGACTTGAATGTGCCCGTAGTTAACGCTAATGACCTGCTGTCTAGGATCAACAACCAAGGTGTTGATGGTTTTACTGGAGAATTCGTACTGGTTGATAATGTGAATACTGCGTTCAGTCTTGATGGGGTCCATCCAAATAATGCCGGATATGCAATAATAGCGAATGAATTCATAAAGGTCATGAACGATTCATTCGGGATGAATATCACTCCAGTAAATACTGACCAGTTTAGGGGACAATACGCAAATTGATCTTAATTATTAATATAAAATATCAATTATTTTGGTCTAATGTATTTTCAATTGTTTTTCTATTCGAATCACTGGGATGGTAAGAGGAAAACGAAAAGTAATAGTTTGTAAGATCATCTGCGTTTTTATTTTTTGTGGTCATAATCTTTCTTTAATGATTAAGACTGTTTTTAAAACTCTTTCACTCTTATGAGAATTTGGACGGCCATATCTCTTATAGTTATTTTGATAGCACTAATTGTTCTGACTTTTATTCTCGGTCAAGATGTCTCTCTGATCAAGCTTAAAGACTCATTTGTTAATTTCCTACCCAAACTATTTACGGCAGTTTTACTGATCATTTTAGCACAACTTTTGAACAGGCTTTTGAGACCACTTTTAGATAATTTACTCAGAAGATTTGATCAGCGTGACGCTTTGATTGCGGTATTTTCACTTTTATTAAATATCGTTGCAGTCCTGGCTGCATTGTCTATTCTTGTGGGTAGTGTTTCTTCTTTTATTACATCCCTGGGTCTGGTAGGGCTTGGGATCACCTGGGCGCTTCAAACTCCAATACTCTGTTTTACTGGTTGGATACTAATAAATATTAAAAGATATTATCGAGTGGGTGATAGGATTAGAGTAAATGACATTTACGGGGACGTTACACAGATTGATTTTTTAAATACGGTAGTTTGGGAATATGGATCAACATGGTTTACGGCTGAACAACCAAGTGGAAGACTAATTACAATCCCAAATAGCCTTGTCCTCCAAACTTCCGTCTTTAATTATACAAGAGACTTTGAATATATTTGGGATGAACTCGCGGTTTCGATGTCGTACGAGAGCGATTTTGTTCTCACAAAAGTTGCTGTCCTAAAAGCAGCACATCAAATTCTTGGAGATAGCATGGTTGAACCTATTCGTAGATACAGGGAAATTCTGAAGCAATCGAAATTGGATTACAGAATATCTGAAGAACCTGAGGTGTTCATAACCTTTGAAGACTCATGGGTTAACCTCAATCTGAGGTATCTAGTGCCAGCTAGGGAAAGGAGAGGCACAAAAAATGCAATCCTTGAGAGCATATTTGCTGAATTTACCAAGCCAGAAAACGCTGCTAGGATAAAGCCGGTGTATCCGAGAACTCAGATACAGCAGGTTGATAAAAGCGGGATGCCTAAAGACTAATTAACTGACTTCTATATTTGATAATGCTTGAACCGCAATTTGATATCTCTCTTTAACATCCTTCCGATCGAGTTGTTCTGGCAGTCCAACTTCGCTTCCACGCATAATCATGTCCGCATGACGTATGAGAGCTTGTCGATCCTCGTCTCTCTTTATATGTGGTGCTATTTTCCCGATTAATTCCAATAGATGAATTGTCACGGCTGTGCTCGAACGGCCATATTGCCTGATCTGGTTAAATGCGGCGTCAGCGATGTCTGAAAATAGAGTGGGTTTGGAAATTACACATAGCTTGTTATTTTTATTATAGAGATAGGGAGAGGGGAATTGTCTCTGGGCCAACTGGGATAATGCAGATCCTATTCTATCAATACACATTATAGCAGTGAACGGGTCGTTTATTCCGGGAGAGAGGGCTCGAATAGCAATCTCAACTAGTTGATCGAATGCAAATTCCAAGTCTTGTTCATAAGTGCGATCCTGTCCAATAATAAATACATCTATTACTTTATCCGTTTGCCCCTGATTAATTTTTTCTCCGGGCCAGACACTGGCAAGCTTGCTTAGTTCGATTACATAATTTCCCGGACGCAGCTCAAGTTTAATAATAATCCCAGCATCTGTAGCAATGTTTATAAGACCATTTACATCTATGGCTTGGAGATAACCACTTCGGGGGGCAGTAATTTCAATAGTCTCCTTTTCGAAATTCGAAGGGATGTCGCTTAGTATCCTGAGGTGAGACCATTTATCATGTTCTTCGTAATCTATCTTTTCTGGGAAAAGCCTGTTGATTGTGTTTCGTAAATCGCCATTAACTGTGGCTATTACATGTGAAGCCTGTATGGAAGAAGAAGCATGATGAATAAAGTAAATGAAAACGATGATGCTTGCTATCGTCATCATGAGGGCGAAGGTCACAGCGACCTGTGGAACAAATGACGTATCTTCACCGCTTCGGATCGTGCGCAAGACAAGCAAACAGTATACAAATGTAGAAATGAAGGTTCCAAGTACTAGTTGATTACCCCTATCCCGCATGAAGTTTACGAGGAGCCTCGGCCCGAATTGAGAGGAAGCGAGGGTAAGTGCTACCATAGTAATTGAGAAGACTACGCCTGCAACTGTAATCATAGACCCTGCAACGGTGGAAAGTAGAGCTCGCGCCCCCTCTGGTTTACTCGGATAAAATTTATTTAATGAATCAAACCATCCCATGTTATAGGCGAGCACATCGACATAGATCAACACTAAAGAAAGCCAAAATGCAATGATTAACATCAAGGACGGTATAAACCAGTAGCTTGCCCTTATCTTGTACCAGAGATTTAATAATTTCGTTTGCATTTGAATTCAGTAATTTAAGCGTTTGCTAGCTTCCATAGCTTTTCTCAGATCTTATTCATTTTTATTCGGTAGAAATTTCATTCCTCATAACAATAGCCATGTTTTCATCGTCACTGACTTCTGTTGTGTAAATATATCCTGTTTCTGGAGATAAAGAAATTAGTACTATATGTTATCCCCAAAGGTCTTCAGTTCGCTGTGTAGCGAGAAAATGTTTAAAAGTGTGATAGAATTACCATGGTAAGAATATAATTAAAATCCGGAGTTGTTTCCCTAATGAATCTAAGCAATGCGACTCAGCATTACTTGATTTTCGGATAAAAAATAAGACAATGCACTACATATGTTGCTGAATACTATAGCTCTAATCTTGTACTTTCTAACTTTTCTTCTTCTTCCCGTGGTGATAACACAAAAGAAGAGACCGAGTTCAGCCATTGCCTGGATTATGGCTATTCTTTTTCTTCCATTCGTAGGCGCATTTTTGTACTTGCTAGTTGGAACTGAACGTATTACAAATAAGGGTAAGCAAAAACTCGCCTCTAATCTTAGGCTCAGGACAAAGCTTGCGGATCTAAAGGAGACTTGGGCATCAAAGAAGTTGCCAGACGCAAGTAGTAAGTTATCTGAGGGAATTCGGGATATTATGCGAATTAGCAGTGAATTAAGCCTCTTTACTCCGGTTGGTAAAAATGAAGTGAAAATCCTAGTAGATGCTGAGGAAACCTATCAGAAAATGGAAGAAGCGATAATAGGAGCGGAGCATCAAATCAGTTTGGAATATTATATCTTTTATCCAGATAAGGTGGGTGCTAGATTTAGGGATTTGTTAGCGGATAAAGCTCGTCAGGGCGTTAAAGTGCATTTTCTATATGACGCTATTGGATCCCATAAATTAGGATGGAGTTGGAAGTTTCTTGAAGGTTTTCGCGAAGCCGGTATCGAACCCATGGACTTTCTACCAATCAGGACTTTTTTTAAACCCTGGAATATAAACCTGCGAAATCACCGCAAGATACTCATCGCTGACAATAATATCGGGTTTACGGGCGGTATAAACATAGGCGAGAATTTTTTAAATCAGGACGGCAAGTGTTGGCGCGATACTCATATCATGATCAAAGGGCCGGCAGTCATACAGTTACAGTGGCTTTTCTTTGAAGATTGGTATTTTGCGACCGGCGAAGACCTCTTGTCACATAGTTACTTTTTGCCAGTTAACTCCAAAGGGGATTACATGGCTCAGGTGGTTCCAAGCGGACCTGATGAAACTGGAGACGCTATTCAAAAGGTGTTCTTCACCGCTATTACCAAGGCAAAAAAATCAGTGTATTTAACTACCCCCTATTTCGTTCCTGATCAAACAATAATTACAGCCCTGCAGACTGCTGCAATGCGGGGAGTCGATGTAGTATTGCTGCTTCCGAAGAGTTCGGATCACAGGTTTGTACTGCTAGCTGGTCGTTCGTATTATGAAGACCTTTTGAAATGTGGCGTGAAAATTTTCGAATATATGAAGGGAATCATACACGCCAAGATGCTTGTGGTCGATGGGGAGATTGTTGTTATTGGCTCCGCAAATGTCGATATGCGCAGTTTCAGTTATTCATTCGAGGTCAATGTTAACGTGTACAGCCGTGATTTTGCTAATGCTGCCACCAAGGTTTTTCTCTCGGATCTTGAGAACAGTCGCGAGCTCGCTCCGGATGAATTTTTACGAAGGCCGTATTATATTCGGTTTAGCGAAAATTTTTGTCGATTATTCAGTTCTCTCTTATGATATTAAGATTTTCGGCAAAGTCAGGACTTCGATTCTAAGGGAAAATGCCCTGCTCCATGTACGAGGTAGCAATTTTGTTGATGGCGCTTATGAGACCCGCAGCTCGCAAGTCGATTTTATTTTTGTGTTTACTTCGAATCTCTCTAATCTCATTATAAGCGTTCACCATTGTTTCTTCCAATCCTGAATTTACAATGTCTTCCTCATTGGCACCCCTGGCAAGATTTACAAACGTTTCCATATCAAATCTTTTATCTGTTTGAGCCTCTATGGCCTTTAAAATCCTTGTATTTATGTTCTCTTCTAACTTTTTGTCCATTCGTCCGAATCGAACATGGGAAAGATTCTTCAGCCATTCGAAATAGGAAACCGTGACTCCCCCAGCGTTGAGGTAAATATCAGGGAGTATCAGGACGCCTTGATTGAACAAAATATCATTTGCTTCGGGTGTTACAGGGCCATTGGCGGCTTCGGCTACGATTTTCGCTTTAATGTTCTTTACATTTTCCAAAGTAATTTGGTTCTCAAGGGCAGCCGGGACTAAAATATCGCATTTTAATTCCAGTGCTTTCGAACTGTCATGAATGTTTTCCGCCTTTGGAAAACCGAGAATCGATTTTGTTTCTTGTCGATGTTGCATCACTATATCGACATTGAATCCCTCTGGGTTGTAAATTGCGCCTTCAACTTCTGCCAGACCAACTATTAATGCCCCTTCCTCCTGTAAGAATTTTGCTGCATGATATCCGACGTTTCCGAGCCCTTGAACGACTACGGTCTTTCCTTCTATGCCATTTTCAAGGCCTATTTTTTTCATGTCCGCAGAAACATTGCATGCCTCTTTTATTCCATAGCATACTCCTCGGCCTGTCGCTTCCACTCTGCCCCGGATTCCTCCCTGAGGTACGGGTTTACCTGTCACACAGGCTATAGTGTCCATTTCAGTCGGTGTGAGTGCCTTATATGTGTCAAGTATCCACGACATTTCCTGCTGACGGGTTCCGTAATCCGTGGCGGGAACATCGATTGCCGGACCTATGAAATTTTTCTTTGTCAATTTGTATGTATATCTTCTTGTTATTCTCTCTATCTCGCTTTCCGAGTATTTTCGTCTATCGATTTTAATTGCACCCTTAGCCCCTCCGAATGGAACATCTACTATCGCACATTTATATGTCATTAAGGCCGCCAGCGCCATTACTTCATCTTCATTTACATTAGGGCTGTATCTAATTCCACCTTTCGTTGGAAGTTTATGATGACTGTGTTGGGCTCTCCATCCGTCGATTACTTCTATTGAGCCATCATCTTTCTTTATGGGGAAAGTTACGTGTAAAACACAATTGCATATTTTTATCTGGTCGAGTAATCCAGACGGATATTTTGTGTATTGTGACGCCTTATCGAAGTTTTTTGATACTTGTTCGAAAAAATTGACTTTCATACGCATGCTCCTTTCGAGGATTGTAATAGTTTAATCGCAATAAGGGGAATTTATCAATTTTTGAGCATAACCTATTATAAAACCATAAAATAGGAAAAGATTAATATGCAAGTCCAATGCTTGTCCTATACATTAATTGCATTAATGGACGCAATCCGTTCGATAATAATTCCATCCTTGTCTCTCGAGACGATATTAGGTTTGACCGGATTAAAGACAAGCTCTTTGATGGAGTCATAGGAATACCATTTCTTCTGCTAAATTTAAGAGCTAAAGATTGATTTATTATTTTAAATAAGATAATTTCAACTTGTAAGCAATGTCTTCAGTTGTCGATAAATTGTTTCCTATGAAATGCTTAAGAAGTTTTTGTATGTGGATTCTATCCCATTTTATTTTTCTACAGTGTTATAATAATAAATATCTACCTAGGAGGGTTATTATGGTTACACAATTATTGAAATTTAGAGTGACAGAAAAGATGGCTTTCTCGACTCTGATTTTAATTCTAATTGGCCTTCTTTCCATTTTGATTTCTTGTCAAACAGCACCTATAACAGGAAGATCCCAGCTTATTCTCGTGTCTCCCCAGGAGGCATCACAAATGGGAAATGCAGCCTTCCAAGAGGTCATAAAAGAAGAGGGAGTTTCAAACAATCCTCAGTACAAAAGCCGATTAACTAGAGTTAGTTCGAGAATTGTAAGCGTAGCGGATACAGCAAACCATGATTGGGAATACAGGGTTATTAAAGGTGATGATGTCGTCAATGCTTTTGCCCTTCCAGGTGGTAAGATTGGGGTCTATACAGGTATGTTCCGTGTTGCTAACAGTGATGCGGCTCTTGCTACGGTCATAGGCCACGAGGTTGCTCACGTTGCCGCACATCATGGTGCCGAAAGAGCGTCAGCTGGTATTCTCGCTAATCTTGGCGCCACAGGACTACAAGCTGCTTTAGGGAGTCAGAATCCGGCAGTCATGAGTGCGATTATGAGTGCGTATGGAGTCGGTGTTAATGTTGGCGGGATACTGCCATTTAGTCGTACTCAGGAGGCCGAGGCGGATAGAATTGGCTTAATTTATATGGCTGAAGCCGGGTACGACCCTAAAGAGGCGATTGCTTTTTGGGAGAAGATGCAGAGTGAATCGGGTGGTGGTCCTGCTCCCCCAGAATTTCTCTCTACACACCCGAGTTATGGCACAAGGATAAACAATCTGAAACAGTGGTTACCAGAGGCAATGCAGTATTATAAAGGATCAAAGGGGGATTCTAATTGGTGATAAACAAATACCAGCATGCGGTTGCAAATCTTCTTCCTTGTATATTTCATGCTTTAATAGCGATTGGAGTTTGAGATTACTTGGATACGAGCGGTTTATCATTAGATTATTTTTGTAATTGAAAGCAACCCCCCCGCTACTAGAGATAGCCTAGTAATCTAGCGTTTGCGTATTCTAATATTGGGAAGCACAACCTGATGAGGTTTTTATACTTCCTTGAACTTTGAAAAAACTACCTTTTCTTCTTAGCTGTAGTTTTCTTCTTAGCTGTAGTTTTCTTCTTAGCTGTAGTTTTCTTCTTAGCTGTAGTTTTCTTCTTAGCTGTAGTTTTCTTCTTGGCTGCAGTTTTCTTCTTGGCTGCAGTTTTCTTCTTGGCTGCAGTTTTCTTTGCTGCAGATTTTACCTTCGAGCTCTTCGACTTGCTAGCAGCCTTCTTAGTTTTAGTAGCGGCTTTCTTGCTACTTGATTTGGCCTTTGCCATGCCATCCTCCTTTAAGAATTTAATTAAATTTAAGTCCATTGTAATAAATATTTTTATAATTTGCAATAGGTTTTTTTCTAAACGAAAAAATTCTTTATTTGTTTTACTGAGTTTAAATTTTGTGAATTTATGATTTAGGACTATTTGCGAAATATTTTGAAGTGAATTTCCTGATATAAAAAAAGTAATTCAAAAATTAATTATCGTTTTCGTGCAATGATAAAATAATAAAGAAGCGATAATTCGATTTTCTTACTTCGAAAATCAATTAATTATCAACAAGCAGCATAAAAAGATAATATATTTCGTGACTACGGATTAAACAATCTGCTGAATTTGAGTTAGTTGATCATTTGTATTTCTACACTCTCAATTTTATTAATTGATTTTGATGATGTACAATCACGCATTTGTGGAGCCAAAATATGGTTGACAAGCTCACATCCCGAAGTGACGAGAGAGACGAAGATTCAATACCGAATAGTCCTCAAAATATAAAAGTTTTGGATTTACATCGAGATTCGTTGAGCGTCCGTTCTATTGCCCTAACTGGTACTTTTATGTTCGCGTCTATATATACACTTTATTTCGCCCGCGCTGTTATCTTACCGATAGTATTATCATTGCTACTGAGTTTTTTATTTGCACCTGTGGTACGGGGAATGAAGCAACTCAAAATTCCGGAGACAGTAAGCTCAGCATTTTTGCTCGTAGTATTAATCGGAACAATAGGTTTTGGTTTTTACAGGCTTTCCGGTCCCGCTACCGAGTGGATCGCGAAGGCTCCCGAGAGTTTTAGCAATATCGAATACAAACTTCGCAAATTGAAGAAACCCGTTGAGGAAGTCACAAAGGTAACGGAACAGGCTCAGCAATTAACTAAAATAGAGAAAGAAAAAGAATCCCAGACTGTTGAAGTTAAGGAACCTACCTATGGTGAGATACTGTTCAGCCAGACAAGGGATTTAATCATCGGAATAGTTTTGGTAATCACTCTTCTTTTCTTTTTACTTGCCTCAGGCGATCTTTTCCTACTTAAGCTTGTCAGGCTGTTACCTAGACTCAAAGACAAGAAACAAGCGGTGGAAATTGCTCGTCAAACAGAGAGAGATATTTCCGCTTATTTGATAACAGTAACAATAATAAATATCTGTCTGGGTTCGGCGATTGGATTCGCAATGTTTCTGTTAAAGATGCCAAATCCGATACTTTGGGGTGTCATTGCTGGTCTGCTAAATTATATTCCTTATATCGGATCTTTAACAGGAATAGTTATTGTTGCAATTGTTTCGTTCATTACTTTTGAAGATTTAGGACATGTAATTCTTGTACCATTTTCATATTTACTGCTAACGGCGATTGAAGGTAACATTATTACTCCTTTGATACATGGTAGGAGGTTTGCGGTTAATCCAGTAATCATTTTTCTTTCTCTAATATTTTGGGGTTGGATCTGGGGCATTCCGGGAGCTCTAATTGCAGTTCCAATGACGGTTATATTCAAGATAGTATGTGATCATATTGAGTCGCTCAATCCTATAGGCGAATTCTTGGGCAATTAAGCGTCACTTCCTTACAAATTTCTTAAAAATTCGGTCAGAATATTCTATATTGACATTCCCGAGTGTAATCGGTACTTTATACTCGGAGGTAGAATCATGATTGGCGGTCTAGGCGTGTGGGAACTTGTTATTATTCTGGTAATACTGCTCCTAATTTTTGGTCCCAGTAGATTAGGTGACCTTGGTTCTGCGCTTGGGAAGGGAATAAAGGGTTTTAGAAAATCCTTGAAAGAGCCTGACGAAATCGATATTACGCCGCCAAAGGAAGATAACAAAACACGGGAAACCGAATTTCAGGCTCCCAAGAAACCTACAGATACAAAATAATAAAAGGATTTAGCAATAAATTTCATTTTAAGCCATACCCACTTCATAATCCCACTAAATAATCACTCATGAAACAAAAGCAGTTGAGCTTCATTATCTCTCCGGGCATATGGAATTGATAAAAAATTCGCGCCGAGAGAATTATCGAAGAGTTGTTTTAGCATGGAACCGGGGATGGTTTAATAGGATCAGTCTTTAGGCAGTTCTGCCAGCTCAATCAACACACCGTTTAGAGCTTTGGGGTGTAAAAATGCCACTTTCGTTCCATCTACGCCAGGTCGGGGCGCTTCATTAATTAATTTAATACCCTGTTTCTTTAGCCTCTCAAGTGCCGATTCTATGTCATCTACCTTAAAGCAAATGTGATGAATGCCCTCTCCGCTTTTTTCCAAGAATTTGTATATGGGTGAGTTGTTTCCGATCGGTTCTAACAGTTCAATCGCAGTATCTCCACCATCTGTCTCAAGCATTGAAGCCCTAACACCTTGTTCTTCAACGACTTCTCTATGAGTTACTTTGAGACCCAGGGCACTCTCATACAGCTTTTCTGCATCCTCTATATTTCGAACTGCAATTGCAATATGATTGACGCTTACCATTTTTCCTTCATTCATGATATGTCCTCTCCGTTTGTCGATTAATATAATTGACGCTTGGTAAAGATCAAATTGATTTCTTTGATATGGCTTTTAAATTTGGATTTGCCTGAAGTTCCATTAAACTAAATTTGAAATACTGTACGCTTGAGCAATGAAAAAAAATAGTATTAAAAGGGTGACCTTAGTTCCTGGTGATGGCATCGGACCTGAGGTAACTGACGCAGCAAGAAGAATAATTGATGCTACCGGTGTGAAAATTAAGTGGGAGTTAGTCCCTGCAGGTGAGGAATCGATTGAGAAGTATAAAACCGCTATCCCTGAAATTGTTTTTGATTCGATAAAAAGAAATAAAGTAGCTCTGAAGGGCCCGGTAGGCACACCGGTTGGAAAGGGTTTTAAAAGCGTCAACGTATTAACTAGAAAGACACTTAATCTTTACGCCAACTTAAGACCTGTAAAAAGCTTCCCTGGAGTTAAGTCGAGGTATCAGGATGTTGATATAGTAGTCGTAAGAGAAAATACGGAGGATCTTTACTCTGGCCTCGAGTATCAGATTGCCCCTGGTGTTGTAGAGACCTTAAAGGTCATCACTGAAACTGCATCGAATAAAATCGCAGATTTCGCTTTTAGTTACGCGAAAAGACAAAAAAGGAAAAAGGTAACCGTCCTTCATAAAGCCAATATAATGAAACTAAGTGACGGTTTGTTCCTGGATTGTGTGAGAGGCGTGGCAAAGAAATATCCTGACATTGAGTATGAAGAGATGATAATTGATAATGCGTGCATGCAATTAGTTCTTAATCCGAGTATTTTTGATGTCGTGTTAACCGAGAATCTATATGGTGATATAGTGTCAGAGATATGTGCCGGGCTTGTTGGCGGGCTTGGATTTGCGCCAGGAGCAAATATAGGAGCTGAGTGCGCAGTATTTGAGGCAGCTCATGGAAATGCCCCTGATATCGCTGGCAAGAACCTGGCAAATCCTATTGCCGTAACTCTATCTGGGGCACTTTTGCTAAGGCATATAGGTAAAATCAGAGAAGCAAGGGCAATAGAAAAAGCAATAGCCAAAGTTCTTTCGCAAGGAAACTTTCTAACGAGGGATATGGGGGGAAAAGCAACGACTACTCAAATGAGAGATGCAATAATTAAAGAAATTAAAAAATGAATTTCGAATTATAAACAACTTTTGAGATATTTTTTAAAAGGTCGAAGCCATAATTTCTGCTTGATTAAGCCTTTGCTTGCGTTTTGCCTAGTTTCCTTTTTATTCCTCTCTCAAATCTCTCTTCATCTATTATATACATATCATTATGTGCTGACGCTATTTTTTCCATGTCATCAAATGCCTCTACTTTGAAGTTAATCCGCTTATCGTCGATCCTAATTATTTCAGCCCTGATAGTTATAGGCATTCCTATGGGAGTCGATCCAAGATGGTTCATCTCGATTTTCGTGCTTACCGCCATCTCGTTACTCTCTAGGAATGGAGCCATCATGTCGGCGCATGTAGTTTGCATAAATGCTACAAGGGATGGTGTTGAAAGTACTCGGGGGGAGCTTTCATGGAATCGCGATGCGGCCATCTCTGGTGTAGTTTGGATGTTTTTTTCTATAAACATCCCTGAAGCTATTTTTTTCTTCATCACGCCTCCTTTTATACCATGCGAAATTGATGATCAGGTAAACAATTATATCAGATAGTTATAATTTTTATAGTAATGATATTCATCTTGCATTTCTGTTTTTATTACTTGGCTCCCCGGCCTGTCATTGAATATTTGTGGGGAGTTCCAGTCACATTTTTCTAATATTGATTAACTGGTCACGCCTTGTGATGACTTGTGTAATCAGGGATCATTGATTTTGAGGGGAAATATTGAGAGTAAGCATCTGAGATGTTCTGGCACCCTCAGAGTCTGTGACTATGATTTCTACCATGTGTTCACCTATATCCGCTTCTCCAAACTCCCAGGTTATCAACCCTGTCGCAGGTTCGATCGTCATACCTCTGGGGGCATTCTTTAGTGTATATTCAATTGGATCGCCATCAGGATCGTCAGCCTTTAAAACATAACTAAGTTTCCCGTCCTCTATCCTCGGCAATGGCTCAGATGTTATTATTGGCGGGGCGTTTGGAATTGTAAAACTTCCCTCTGCCTTCCAGACCCCTTCATCTTTACCATCGAAGGGAATTACGCCAACCGAGATAACTGATCCCTTTTTGAAGTCTTCACGCCATTCTAACATCTCATCCGTAGCACCTGGGATATCTTCTCCATCGAGCTTCCACTGATATCCGAAGCTTATAACATCGTCATCTGGATCTTTTGCCTCCACGATCGCTCTGAATGCGTTACTCGTGTCATTTCCCAAGATGGGTTCAATCCTAATGGACTTTACCACTGGGCGGTGATTTAGTTTTTCGTCGACTTGTTCTTGAAATTCTGTTTCTGTATTACGGTCGATTGACTCTGTGTCTTGTCCACTAATTTCAATTTCGGGCGAGTTTTTGCCTGTGTTCTCAAGAATTGTGCTTTTCTCGGTGTTGTTGTCGCATCCAGAAATATTGAGCAAAAAAAATGAGATTATAAAGCAGGAGATCAGGGGTATATGCATTACCTATTACTACGTGTTTTTTTCATTGATCTTATTTTTGCCGCACGCGCCCTTTTTTTCTTTCTTTCACTTGGTTTTTCATAGTAATTCCTCTTCTTGATCTCAGAGAGTATCCCTTCTCTTTCGACCATTTTTTTAAATCTTCTCAGGGCGTTGTCTATGGTTTCGTTTTTCCCAATTATTACTTCTGCCATCGAGCATAATCCTCTTGTATCTAATAATAACTAAACATTAAGCAATAAAAAAGGGGGTGTCAAACCAATATAATAGTTTTATTGAATGTTTATTTCGTATTCATCTTGTAAGTTGTCTCTAGAGTCACAAATAAATTCGACTCCATGCTTCGTGGCCAGCTTTTTCAGGTTATTTCCTTCAAATTCCTTAAGGTACGATGTCACGTCCTGATTTGCCGTGATAATGATTTTATTTACAACTCGTTTTGAGATGCGGCTAGTTATTTCTCTTATAATTTCATATGAAATCGTTTCTATCGATTTGACATATCCAGTCCCCCCACAGTGGTTGCACTGGTCGGTGAGCTGGGTTAGTAGGCTTTCTCTCATGCGCTGACGGGTCAATTGAACAACACAGAAGGATGACATATCAAGAACTACTGAACGGGCCCTATCTTCCTTGAGTGATTCAATAAATTTTCTATAAATCTCCTTTCTTTTTTGGAGGCTCTTAATATCGATAAAATCTATCACTATGATACCTACAAGGTTTCTCAACCTTATTTGATATGCTGCTTCGTGAGCAGCCTCCATGTTTATGTCAAAAATTGTTTCATGATGAGTAATCCCACCTGTGTATCTTCCACTATTCACGTCTATTACCGTCAGGGCCTCCGCTTCCTCTATTATAAGATAGCCTCCCGATTTAAGCCACACTTTTCTATCGATAATCTTTTTTATTTCTTGTTCTATTCCATAGTCGATAAATAAGGGAGTGCTTTTTGTGTATAGCTCAATATGCGTTTTAATGTTGTTAGCGTCTAAATAATTCGATATTTCCTGATACGCTTTTTTTGAATCGATAAATATCTTTGTTCCTTTATCTGAGACTAAATCTCTCGTAACTCTCATATAGAGGCTGGGCTCTTCGTAGAGTAGAGAAGGTGATTTTGCTTCCTCTGATCTTTTTTTAATCGCTTTCCAAAATCCGATCAAATTGTTCATATCAAGCTTTAATTCATCCTGATCGATCTCCTGACTAGCTGTTCGAGCTATAAAGCCAACTCCTTCAGGTTTTGCAGATTTTATAAGATTTAGGAGTCTCTGTCGTTCTTCTCTGTTTTTAATTCTTCTCGATATCCCTATCATATCGACCGTACCAAGAAGAACCAAATATCTACCAGGAATTGCGATATTAGTAGAGAGTTTTGCCCCCTTTCCAAGCGAAAATTCCTTAACGCATTGCACAAGGACTTCTTGTCCTTCTCTAAGCAGATCCTGAATAAGGCTCTTTTTCTTTTTCTTTTTGGTTTTAAGGTCTTCTTCCTCTAAAAAAAACTCAAAATACGAGTCTTCTTGAACATCCTCGACAGAAATAAATCCCGATTTCCCGATTCCAAGATCTATAAAGGCAGCTTGCATACCGGGGACAATGTTTCCGACCTTTCCTTTATAAATGTTTCCGACCAGTTGAGGTCTTGACTTTCTCTCGATATATAATTCCACAAGATTCCCATTTTCGGTTATTGCCGCTCTTGTTTCATTATATGTTTTATTGATATAGATTTGGGTGCTCATAAAATTCAGGGATAAGTGGCGTGTTCAGTATTGAAACGTATATTCATTATAGACTATATGACGCATATTAACATGTTTTCAGGGTTAATATTTGTTTTTTCGAAAATAAGACTATTTGTAATCTAGGTTGTTCTAAATGTTGCCGTGCGGTTGTTTGAGGGATTAACAAATATAAAGGTTTCGAATTTTCATATTGTAATTTTGATACACCAAAAATATAAGGAATATTTATATTGGGGAGACCTTTTTTGCAAAATTAAATGTCAAAATACGTAATATCGATAAGTTGGGTTAACCGATTGAATTGCCTATTTAATTATTAACTAAAAGAGTTTATCATTAGTAACTTTATAAAAACTCATTGCTTGATGACTTTTCAAATCGTGGATACGGATAATTATTTTCTTCACTAAGATGTTGTATAATGATTGATGAAATTGGTTTAATTTCCTTATAAAATATGTTATAAAACATAAAGGAGGTTCGAGAGGATGCACTTTAGACTGGTCATTGCAGCCATATTTATCGGAGGAATGGCCTTTGCTCAGGGTAATCTGCCCGAGCCAAAAGGTGGTGAAACAATCTATGTAGTACGCCCGGGGGATACGCTTTGGGATATATCTAAAAGATTTTACGGGAATCCACTTTTATGGCCACGATTGTGGGAATTGAATTCCTTTATCGATAATCCAAATTTAATATATCCGGGGCAAGTGCTTTCTCTGAAGCCTGAATACGAGCAACCTGGGATACCGGTGGTGAGGATTAACCCTGAAGTGGAAGTGGAGCAACTCAAAGACGTTGGAGCACCACCACCCGTTTACTATTACTCGATGGGAGGGAGTGTTGGTTTCATTTCACCGGATGAGTGGGAGCATATGGGAACGATTTTAAGTTCTGAACCGCCAAAGATTCTCCTCTCCGACGGCGACATTGTTTATACGAATGTAGGAAGATCTGACGGAGTGCAAAGCGGTGATCTATTCACGGTATTTAGAACGTCGAAACCGATTCTCCATCCATATACAGGTAGGAGAATAGGGTATAAAGTGGGCATCTTCGGAGAAATTGAGATCGTCGATGTCTTGGGGGAAAAGATGTCAACCGCTAAAATTACCAATTCTTATAGAGAGATCACACGTGGGGCAAGGATAAGACCGCACGAGCCATTTGTGAATGAGGTCACAATTAAAAAGGGAGCTCAAGCAGCAAATGGGATTGTGGTTGCCAGTTTAAACGATTTAGCTGTGGTTGGTCAAGGGAATATCGTCTATCTCGATCTTGGAAAGGAACATTCTATTGTTCCAGGAAACAGTTTTTCAATTTATACGCTTCCCCGAAACGTGCGGGATCCTGATTCCCGCAAAGATGTGACTATTCCGCCTTCCAAGAAGGGTAAGCTCGTAGTATTGAATGTAGAGCAGAATACATCAACCGGACTTATCGTCGATAGTGCGAGGCCAATAGAAATTGGAGATTTGGTTAGCCTGGACTTCTGAGATTGATAATTTGACATATCTGATTCTTGATTCCATGGGTAAAGGGCTAATCTTTTACAAAAACATTATTAAACCTAGTTCTTCCTCATTTTTTGAGCCTCTCCCGTCATTGGGACAAATCGGACTGGTGTTATGTTTGTTTCCTTGATACCCTTTTGAGTTTTACGAATGAGTAATAACTCTTGGTACAGATCTCCTACCGGTATAACCATTCTACCGTCTTCCTTGAGTTGATCGATTAACGGTTGGGGAGTGCTCTTAGGGGCAGCCGTCACTATAATGGCATCAAAAGGAGAATACTCCTCCCACCCCCTATAACCATCTCCTATTTTAAAATGGATATCTTTGTATCCCAGTTCGTCTAAAATTTGTTGTGCGTTCAGTGATAGCGATTCGTGAATCTCTATTGTGTATACATCACAACCATGCTCAGCTAGAATTGCTGTCTGATAACCCGATCCAGTGCCTACTTCTAGAACCTTTTCTTTCTCATTAAGCTCGAGAAGTTGTGTCATTAAGGCAACAATGTAAGGTTGTGAAATGGTCTGTTCCATACCTATAGGAACAGGGGCATCGTTGTAGGCAAGACCCCAGAACTTTTCTGGAATAAACTTATGCCTTGGAATTTTTAACATCGCCTTTATTACCTTAGAGTCCTTTATTCCGCGAAGAATGAGCTGGGTTTCAACCATTTCCCAGCGTTTATGAGGGTATAAATCCTTATCATTCTCTCGATAAGAATGGTTTGCCAACAAGAATATCGGAGCAAAAAATAAAGAAATGATATAGGGATCCATCAATTTACCTTCTGAATAAAGCCTTCGTTATTTCTACAATCTTTCAGCTAACATACCATGTGGGATTCTTCAGAATTAGATATTTCCGACGCGTTCTGCTCCAATCAAGTTTAATAAATTTCATGATTTTCATTTGAAAATATTCGATCACGAATGTTGGAATTAACGGCATCGATCTTGTGTCTGTTTCGGTTCATGATACATAGACAAACCGCTGTCTCCGTACTAGCTTTCTGATTCGAGTCGGTAGCGTCTTCACAATATTCGTGAAATCACGAGCTCGGCAGCTTCGTATGGATCTATCTCGCCCTTCTTGATTCGATTTAAAACCTTTCCCATTTCATGATCCTTTAACTTTTCATTAATCTTCTTTTCTATGATCTCCAATATAATTTGTGAGAATTCCTCCTCAATTCTCTTTTGTCTCTTTTTACTGAGCAATCCGGTTTCGGTTTGAAATAGCTTATGCCTGTCAATCTCATTTATCAATTCGTCGATTCCGAGTTTTCCAATGCCGCTTGTGAGCAGTACAGGTGTGTCCCAATTGCTATCCGCTGGTTTTAATGAGATGAAAGATTTGATTTCTCTCGACAGGATTTCAGCGCCCGCTCTGTCAGCTTTGTTGACAATAAAAATATCTGCAATCTCCATAAGCCCTGCCTTCATGGTTTGTACCGCATCTCCGGCCTCCGGAACAAGTACGACAAGCACCGTATCTGCCAGTTTTATGATATCCAGCTCTGTTTGACCCACACCTACTGTTTCAATAATAATGTTTTCAATCCCAAATGCGTCGTAAAGCTTAATTATCTCCTTAGTTGCCCTTGAAAGCCCCCCGTGACTGCCTCGGCTTCCCAGACTCCTGATAAATACATTCTCGTCCAGTGAGTGATCCTGCATTCTTATTCTATCTCCCAACACGGCTCCACCCGTAAAAGGGCTTGAAGGATCAACTGCTATAACTCCCACTTTTTTGCCATCCTTTTTATAAGATTGGACCAGCTCGTTAACCAGCGTGCTTTTCCCGGCCCCGGGGGGACCTGTAACTCCAATTATGTACGCTTTTCCTGTTTTTGGATTAATTCGCTTAAGAATCTCGGGAATCGAGTTATAGTCACTTTCGACAAGTGTAATAAGTCTTGCGAGTGCAATCCGATCACCGGTCAGCATCTTGTCGACGAGTTTGATCTCTCGGTCCGTCATCGGCATTGGAATACGATAAATTGAACTAAGAATTTTGTCAAAAACGCTTACCTTTAAAGCGAATACGCAGTCGATTTTAAATGTGCCTGGAATCAAATATAAATAAATTGTAATGAATAACGATGCAAACTAGATCGTTCAATCCCAAGCTGGTAATCTTTTTCAAACGTTGACGATGTTTGTAAATGGTCTAAATGGAATTCTTCTGTATAATAATGATTCACTATTTTTTGTTGTTGGGTTGTAGCTTATAAAACCTAGTTAGATTGTAAGTAGCCGGAGCGCCTAATTTCAGAGGAAGGCTCGAATCTAACAATGACTAATCAGGGTTGCGCGCGTAAAGTAATAAAAGATTGTGCTGTGCATATCCGATGCTTCAGGAGATAAATCCTAAATTAATTGATATCATGGGAATGTTAATTTAGCAGATTAAAAGGACGAAATGGGAGGAGATAGAAAATGGTATTGACGCCGTCTAACATGTTACCTCTTGGAACAAAGGCACCTGATTTTAAGCTTTGGGATGTAATAGGTGATAAAGACCTTAGTTTACATGAACTCAAGTCTGATATTGCAACCGTCGTTATGTTCATCTGTAATCATTGTCCATATGTTAAGCATGTACAGAAGGGGTTGGTTGAATTGGCCAACGATTATATTCCTAAGGGGATATCTTTTATAGCTATTTGTTCAAATGATATAGAAAACTATCCCGATGACTCTCCAGAGAATATGAAGGCAGTTGCAAAGAGGCTGGGTTATCCTTTTCCTTATTTATTTGACGAATCACAAAAAATCGCCAGGGCTTATCATGCCACATGCACACCCGATTTCTATATTTTTGATGAGGAGTTAAGGTGTGTTTACAGGGGCCAGATGGATGATTCGAGGCCGGGAAATGAAAAGCCTGTCACGGGAAGGGACATAAGGGACGCGCTTGACAATATCTTAAGCGGAAAACCGGTTACCGAAGAGCAATACCCTAGCATCGGTTGCAATATAAAGTGGAAGCAGAAATAGTTTTACTATCGGTATTCCCGATATTTTAGAACGATCTATCGGAAACAGTCACTCATATTTTGAGTATTTTATTAAGATACCTCCGGAAGAACCCTATCCACAAATAGCTTCATTGATCTCATTGCCTCTTGATGACTTATACCAGGGAATTTAAACCTGCAGATAAGGTTATCAATTGGCAGATTTTCCTTATATTCCTTAATAGTTTCTACACACTCTTCGGGTGTGCCTAGAATTGACTGATCCTTGACGATATCGTAAATGATCGGGTCAGTGGGATCCGAAATTAGATTTCCACTGTAATCGACCATGCTTCCCCATTGAGCGTAGCCTTTTGCAGTGTATGTAATATACTCCTTTATATCTTCCCAAACTTCTTCCTTCTTTTTATCAGAGATATAGAATTCTCTAACAATGGGTTTTTCATAGTCGCCGGGGTTTCTTCCATATTCTTCTAGCAAGGAAGAATGAAGGTCAAATAAGTACTTTATTATAGGTATAGTCCCGATAGCCGGTATGTAAAGCGGGGCTCCTATCCGTGCAGCTCTCCTTATAGCCGGTTCTGTAAATGCCCCAATCCATATAGGTATAGGTCTTTGAACCGGTTTGGGCGTTACATTTGCGTTCTTTACTTTATAGTATTTGCCATTAAAGCTGCAAGCTTCGTCAGACCAGCTCTTCTGGAGAATCTCTATGCTTTCTTCCATTCGTCCCTTTCGCTCTTTGAGCGATCTACCGTATCCTTCAAATTCCTCTAATCTGTATCCAAGCCCAATCCCTAGTATTAAACGCCCTTTGGAGATCAAATCAACCACAGCTGCATCTTCGGCAATTCTTATCGGGTCATGGAGGGGCATTAACAAGACACCGGTGCCAATCCTTATACTTTTGGTCCTTGCCGCTATCGCTGCTGCTGCGATCAATAATGAGGGGCAGTATCCATCGCCTAAAAAGTGATGTTCAGTTAACCACGCCGAGTCAAAACCCATCTCATCAGCTATAGAGATCTCTTTTAGCATCTCTTCATATAATTCTTCATGTGGCCTCGGTCTCTGGGGATGTGATTGAAGGCTGTAATATCCTATGCCGAATTTCATTTGCCAATCCTCCTTTTTAATATGTTATATCCTTTTATTACATTATATTGGAATCCTATGCAAGTTCAGAAGGAAAATGTTACTTGGCGCTTAGTTTAAAGATTACTCCATATCGAATAATAGGAGCTCAGCCGAATCGCTGGTGCTAATTTCAATGCCTTGCTCATTCGAAATTGACGCACCGTCTCCCTGTTCCAAAATTTCACCATTTAAGATTAGAGAGCCCCTGGTAGCCTGAACCCAAAGGTGATGGTCGGCCTCGGTTGTATGTTTAACCTGTTGTTCCATTTCGAGGGAGGACATATAAATAGCAACCTCCTGATTCAGGTGCAGGGCATCAACTTTCTTGCCTATATTTCCTGTTGCGATGAGGCCAAGTTTGCCCTTTACACTTTTGGCATCTACAGATCGTTGTTCGTAGCTTGGCTTGATACCTTTTTCCCTGGGTAATATCCATATTTGTAAAAAATGAACGGGTTCAGATTCGGAGTGATTGTACTCGCTGTGCATTATTCCGGTTCCTGCACTCATTCTCTGAACATCGCCCTTTCTGATAACGGAACCGTTCCCGATGCTGTCCTTATGTTCTAAAGAACCTTCCAGTACATATGTAACAATTTCCATGTCCCTGTGGGGATGAGACCCAAATCCGCCGCCACCTTTCACTTTATCTTCATTTATAACACGGAGTTTGTGATATCCCATATGATCCGGGTCGAGGTAATCACCGAATGAGAATGTGTGATAGCTGTCGAGCCATCCTAAATTTGTGTGTCCCCTTTCACTGCGTCTTCTTATCTTAATCATTTTTTCTGCCTCTAGTCTTGTTTATTATCATTCAGTCCCTTTCATGCTTCCCGAGTTTTCTACATAAATGGCGAAGGACTTCCTGTTCTCCCGGATTTAGGACTTCAAACTCAGCAACGATCGACCCCACATGCTGTGGAAATATGCTTTCAATAAGCCTGCCCCCATCCTTAGTGAGCGTCACGCTTACTGATCTACGGTCTTCTGGGCTCCGAACCCTTTTTACGAGGGCTCGTTTTTCAAGGTTGTCGACTACCATCGTTATATTGCCGCTAGTTTTAAGGAGCTTCCTCCCCAGATCGTTTTGACTGAGTGGCCCAAGGTGATATAGAGCCTCTAGCGCGCCGAACTGGCTCGTAGTTAATCTATGCTTAGCAAGTAACCGAGACAGTCTTGAACTTACACTGTCTGCAGCCCGCATGAAATTGATAAAAGCGTTTAGCGCCCTTATTTCCTTTTGAGTCCCCTTATACTTTGTACCCATACTGCCCTTAACATTAAATAGTTTAATGTTAAGGTAATTACAAATACAAAATTGTCAAGCCCGGGGCTTGTTGATTTATGTAGAGAACGCATATATGCGTTCTCTACATATTCCATTACAATCGGCAGCATGTCGAGAAGGACTTTAGTCTCTACTGTTTCTCGACTCAGAGCCTGTCCTGTTGTGAGTATAATCGAAGTGCTCGCAATTGCAGAAAGATAATTATGATTTTACTTTCCCATTCCCATTAACTTTATGGCGTTAAATTCTCTTTTTGTAACGGGCATTACTGAGAGGCGGGTTTGCTTGATTAGTGCTATGTCTTTAAGACGTCTGTCAGTTTTAATCTCTGATAATGAGACTGGATTTTTGAAGGTTTCCTTAGATTTTAAGTCTACTACAACCCAGCGCCCGTCATCTGTAGTTGGGTCTTGATATGCTTCCTTGATCACTTCAGCAATTCCTAGGACCTCTAATCCTTCATTGCTGTGATAGTAAAGAACGAGATCTCCCGTTTTCATGCTTTGTAAATTGTTTCTCGCCTGATAATTTCTGACTCCATCCCAATAGGTCCAACCGTCCTTAAGAAAATCATCCCAGGAGTATTTGAATGGTTCAGACTTCACAAGCCAGTATTTCATGAGCGTTATTATAATTTTCAGATGCAGTTTTTCAATTTTAATGGGGTTACTCGGGTAATAATAGATATAAACCTTTGATAGTTCTCCTAATCCATATCAATGCTATTGACTGTTATATCGGCTTCTTTGCCGTAAGCTTCCCTCAAGACTTCTTCAATTACGGCTTTAAGGTCTTTTCGGTCTGTTATTCTAATAGCCTCCAGGAACAAATCCAATTCCTCCCGTAAGGTGAGATTTCCTTGAACTGGTTCTGTTTCTTCGTTCTTGTAAGAACAACTGGCCAATATGAGGGTTATCCGAGCTTGATCTGTTTGGGGGTCTAATACTTCCACCTCGCAATCGATGGTTGCAAAGCCCTCGGGGATCTCGATGTCAGCTATATATCTTTTAGGTTCATGGTTCATTTTAGATAAGCATAAACCAATGTAAGTTAAATAGTGATTTTTTGGGAAGTTGATGCAATCGTAACTTAAAAGTTTCCCCTTAACAAATAAGGAAATGCAATGTATTGGTTTGATGGATTTTTGTGTTTGAAACCCGTTTAGTTTAACTTCTTTTATTAGCGTCATAATCCAGTATATTTATAGAGAAATGAGAAGTGTTAGCAGGCGTTTTCATTTAATCTTGGCCCTTTGCGTGTATCTAACATCTTGCACCGGCACTGTACCGGAAAAAGGCAGTTATTCAAAAAAGCCAATCGAGATACATAAAATTGTAGTCGTCCCGATGTTCACTAATCCCGTGGTTCGGGACGAAATTCCTGCCGAAAGAAGCAGGTTCTTGACCAGCGAGTTGTATCAGGAATTGAGTAACAGGATCAAGGGAAAGACTATTGTCGCATTGGGAACTTCGACTGATGAATTTATAAAATTGAACGAAGAAAATCCGGAGCTAGGTTATCTGAATTTAGCTATGGAGGTTGGGAAGAACCTTAACTCTGATTCAGTGTTGATTGGTAATATATCCACGTTTAGAGAGAGGGAAGGTGGAGAATTGGGGACAAGTGCACCGGCTTCTGTCGCCTTTGGTGTTCAGTTGATAAACCCAAATACCGGAGAAAGGCTTTGGGAGGCATATTATGCAGAGACGCAAGAAACACTCCTTCAGAACGTTACTAAAATCGGCAAATTTTTTAAGCGTAAGGGAAAGTGGGTTACGGCAAATCAACTCGCGAAAGAGGGCGTAATTGAAGTTGTAGATGATCTCGCGATATTTCTTGGGCAACCTTAGATGCTTATCATTCCTGCGATAGACCTCAAGGATGGTAAATGTGTAAGGCTGTTGAGGGGAGAGGAGGGGACCGAAACAGTATTTTCTCAGGATCCGGTGGCGGTAGCTGCGAGGTGGGAGGAGTGTGGAGCGAGGCTCATACATGTGGTTGATCTTGACGGTGCGTTTTCAGGCAAACCGAGAAATTTTGAATTAATAAAGGAAATTGTGAATTCTGTCTCATGCTCTGTTCAAGTAGGCGGCGGAATAAGGGATATTGAAACCATTGAAAGATATTTGGAGACAGGGCTGGATAGAGTCATACTGGGAACTGTTGCACTTCAGAAACCTGAAATTTTAACTGAAGCTAACAGACGGTTTCCACGGCGGGTTGCCGTTGGGATCGACACAAGGAATAGGAGGATCTCAGTAAGAGGATGGAAAGAAACTGTAGATTTCGATCTACAATCTTTTCTGAATGATTTGAAATCGGTGGGCATCTCTCTGGTTGTACACACTGATATAGACCGTGATGGAACTTTGGAGGGTATTAATATTGATGAAGTTGAGCAATTTGTTAGAAACTCTCCAATCCCCGTAATTGCTTCGGGTGGCATTTCATGCCCTAATGATTTGGAGAAACTATCCAATCTAACTAAGTTGGGACTTTTGGGCGTCATAGTTGGTAAATCAATTTACAGTGGTAAGATTGATCTAAGAGAAGCAATAAAAAGATTTTCAGATTATTGAGGACTGATATGCAAAACCAAAAAACAAAGAGACTGAGTTTTAAATTGTATTAAATAACAGGTAAAAGTCACAAGCCAGAATACGGAGTCAGAAGAAAAACCTACTAGTTCACATATGACTTACCATTCTGGAGCAACAATCACCTTAAGATGCTGTCGAAAAGAATAATTCCCTGCCTGGATGTTAAGGACGGAAGAGTGGTAAAAGGCGTGAAGTTCCTTAATCTCCGTGATGCGGGTGATCCGGTTGAAATTGCTAAGCGCTATAGCGATGAGGGGGCTGATGAGATTACCTTTCTTGACATAACGGCTTCGCATGAGAAAAGAAATATAATGATAGAAGTTGTCAAAAAAACCGCCAGCGAGGTTTTCGTACCGCTAACAGTTGGTGGAGGTGTAAGAACCCTTGAGGATGTAAGAAACCTTCTTTTGGCCGGTGCCGACAAGGTCGCAGTTAACACAGCGGCGGTTAAGAAACCCGAATTTGTTAAAAAGGCTGCGGGGAAGTTCGGAAGTCAATGTATTGTCGTTGCTATAGACGCTAGAAGGGTTTCAGATTCAAAGTGGGAGGTCTATACACATGGGGGTAGAAATCCAACGGGAATTGACGCTGTCGCATGGGCAGAAGAAATGGAGTCGTTTGGAGCGGGTGAAATACTTCTCACCAGTATGGATATGGACGGTACAAAAAACGGATACGATTTAAAACTAACTGAAGCTGTTTCCAGAGCGGTTGGTATTCCGATAATTGCGTCGGGTGGCGCTGGGAATCTAAAGCATCTCTATGATGGTATTACTTTGGGAGAAGCGGATGCTGTGTTGGTTGCATCCATTTTCCATTATGGCGAATATTCAATTTCTGAAGCCAAAAAGTACTTAAAGGAAAATGGGATAGAAATTAGAATTTAATTATTGTTTTGGAGATTAATTTTTAGAATGTATTGCTTCTTCTGTTAAAAACAATAATCGAAATGCCAATCGCGTCTGGAAGCCGCTCCTGCATTTGTAATAATAGGCAATAAGAAATTCTAGACTTTGGAGATTATAAGTGATCAAACTCGGAGCTGTCCCATTTTTGAACGTAAGGCCTCTTGTGTACCCTTTAGAGGAAGGTTTAGTAAAAAATGATTTTGATATTGTGTATGAAAATCCGTCCAGATTATCCACTCTACTATTAGAAGAGAAGGTTGATTTAGGTCTAATTCCTGTTGCTGAATTGCTTAAAAGAGATATCTATAGGATGGTCCCGAACCTGTCAATATCGTCGAGGGGTGAGGTGGCCAGTGTAGTATTGTTGTCAAAGAAGTCCATTGCGGAGATAAAAACCGTGGCAGTGGATTTGAGATCGCAAAGCTCGTCCTCGCTTCTTAGAATTATTCTAGAGATATTCAATAATGTGAATCCCAATTATGTTCAAAGAATTCCTGATGGCAGTTTCTTGGATGGAGTAGATGCAGGTATGTACATAGGAAATGATGGTCTCAGGATCAGGTATTCGCCTCCCAGCGGCTATACGGTGGTTGACCTTGGAGAGGTATGGACTAAAGAGACGGGGCTTCCATTCGTCTATGCAGTATACGCAGTGCGGGAAGGGGTAAATCTAGGAAAGAATCTCCAGGCTCTACAGACGGCTAAATCGGTGGGGGTTAATCTTATAGATAAAATTGCAAAAACTTATGCAGAGACAGTTAACTTGAGTGAGGAGATTTGCTATAGATATCTGACTGAGAGAATTTACTATGATCTGGGCGATAAGGAGATTGAAGGAATCAACACTTTCAGAGGATTACTGTCAGAAATTGTCGGCAATATAAAGAATTCAGATTTGAAATTTTATTAGGTATAAACGGTATACTCCTCATTAAGACGGATATCCAGAGATTAGAGATGATCGACCTATCGGTAAGCATTGTGATTGTATAATTAGAATCCTAAAAGGAGAACAAATCTTGAGCAAGATCACTATGAGACTTGGACATAGCCCTGATCCCGATGATGCCTTCATGTTTTATGGAATTGCCAGTGGTAACGTATCGTCAGAAAAGATAGATTTTGTGCATGTGATTGAGGAAATTCAGTCCCTTAACGAAAGGGCATTAAGAGGAGAGCTAGAAGTAACGGCGGTTTCGGCTCACACCTACCTTATGGTACAGGATAAGTATAGGATTCTTTCATGTGGCGCTAGTATGGGAGAAGGTTACGGCCCGATTGTAGTGGCAAGGGATATGATGAATGACCTGGAGGGCAAAAGGATAGCTGTCCCAGGCATGCTGACGACAGCATATTTACTACTTCGGATTTTTTCTGATGGATTTATCCCGGTTGAATCTCCTTTTGACAAGATATTTAATGCGGTGAGAGATGGACATGTTGATGCTGGACTTATCATTCATGAAGGTCAGCTAACGTATAGAGACTATGGTCTGAAATCAATCTTGGATTTAGGAAAATCGTGGTCCGAAGAAACCTCTCTTCCACTGCCCCTGGGCTTAAATGTCGTGAAAAGGGGTTTTAGCGAGAGCATTGAGCGTGAGGTATTAAGGATCCATCAGGAAAGCATAGAATATGGTCTCGCCCATAAAGATGAGGCCTTGGAGTATGCGCTTCAATTCGGCAGGGGAATGAATAAGGATTTGGGCGAAAGGTTTGTGCTCATGTACGTTAATGAATTTACGAAGAAAATGGGGGAGAGGGGAAAAAAGGCTTTAGAGTGTCTCTTTGCTAAGGCGCACGAAAAGGGGCTTATTGGTGAAAGGGCAAGGCTGGATATTTTGGACAATTAGCAGGGTTTTGCACTCTACTCAAAAAGTCCGCAAGAAATCTCACTAACTTCTCGAAGCGCTTAGGAAATCTCTCAGGCGTCCTAAGCTGTTCACTGATCTCAATTTGCATGCCTGGTATTCCGAGCTCTCTGGCAGCGAATTTGGTCACAGTCATCTGACGAGATGCAGGAAAAATTTTAGAACTTCCAAGTCTGATACCAAACCTTTCTGAACCTTCGACCAGTTTGTCTAAGAGAGATTCATTGCCAAGGAGAAATTCTTTGTCGATGCCAACTCCGGGAAACACGTCCCCGGTCTTAGCAGTTGAGGTACCATGAATGTCGAGCACAAATCCGATCCCGAATTCTTTTACAATTCTGGCAATCTGCTTTTTAAATGGGGACTCATCATAAAAATTTGGGTCAATTTCTGAAGCCCTGTGGGTGTACAGGACATGGGATCCCGTAATTGAGTGAATTATAACGGTGAGTGACCCGGTGAATTTTTCTTGACTCTTGAGCTTATTCATTCGAACATGGGCACATGCGTGTGGTGCAGTTACAAGAATAGGAGCTACTCCTCGCACATGGATCGATCCCGAAGTGCCTTTTGTGGGAAAGTCTCTGTAGCTTTTTTCGGAGGATTTTTCAAAGGCAAGAGCAAATTTAATTGGGTCCCTCCTGGCTATAGATCCCTGTAGTCTCCAGTTTCCCGATTTGATTTTGCATCTGTTATTTAAAAAACTATCCAATGCCTCTCCAGCTTCATAAGTAAAAAAGTTATGGCCATTAATTCTCAGTAACTTCCTCTTGAATAATCCATCGTCCATTCCTTCTATCTTGTCCAGCATCATAATTTTGTCGGTAAGCTTATCCCAGGATAGTTCGTAAAGCTCTCCACTTACATGGTGATGTGGATTCTCGTTAAAGGAAGCTGCCGGGTATCCCATATCAGTGATATAAAGTTCGCCGGGTATATCGAGGGATCCAAGTAAATCGCTATCCCATAAAAAGGCGTTTCTTGGTTCTCCCTTCAGGAGTGTGCCGTATACAAAAAGCTTCTTTATTTTTTCGCTCAAATGGTATTCCAGACCTTTTTTTTTGAATAGATAACTTTACCTCTTACCATAGAGAGTTTTAAGTCTTTGTTCGTGGATGATAATACCGAGAGATAGGGATCAGTATAGTCGTCTGCTGTATCGAGAAATATTAAATCGGCATCTTTCCCCTTTTCAATGCTTCCGATCTTATGTTCGAGAAAAATGGATTTTGCTCCGCCGAGTGTGGCCGCATAGACTGTAAAGAACGGTGCATCACTTACCGCTACATTATTCGCAATAAGGTAAAAAAATCTAAGTTCTTCGAAGAAATCGAAGTTGAAGTTACTTGAAAGACCGTCTGTCCCAATCCCTATCCTGCCGAGTTCAGAATAATGTTTGATAGGGGGGACACCAACTTTAAGAAAGTAATTGCTTCTTGGACATAAGACCACGCCGATCTCGCTTTTTTTAATTTCTTCAATTTCCGCAGGATGGACCTGCACCATGTGCACTGTGGTAACCTTTGTTTTATGAAAGGATCTTAATTTCTTTAAATACTGGAAGGGCGACTTAGCTTTAATCCGATGAAAGTTGTCTTTCTCAATTAAAGGGAATATTTGCTGTTCGAACCCGTTTTTATAGCCCCTTAAAAATTTTACCTCATCTGGACTTTCGGCAAGGTGTATACCCGAAGGTATTTCTGTCTTGCATTGAAATTTTGCGAGCTTCTTAAGAAAATTGGGCGAGCAAGAGTAAGGAGCGTGTGGAAAAGGTCTTTCTTCAAAGAGTTCTTCTTGCTCAAATCTCAGGCCTTTGAAAAAATCTTCATCCCTGTCAAATAGTTCTACGAATAAGACCGTTCTGACACCAGATTTTTTGAGTATGGGTTTGTCGATGCCTCCAAACGAAGAAACTTCACCTACCGTGGTTACACCATTTACAATCAGTGATTTGATGCCGTTTCTAGTTGATTTTTCAATTTCTTCCCTAGTCGTGTCTATCTTTTTTGCCCTTATAATTTGTTCGAGCCATCCAATAAACCCATTGAAATGTCCTATCCTACTCCTTATCCATCCCAGTTCAAGATGGGTATGTGCATTTACAAATCCGGGAAGTAAAATTCCGCTCCCGAGTTCTATATTAGTTATACGAGGAAATCTTTTTGTTAGCTTTGTCTTTAGACCAATTTCTTTAATCTTTCCATCCGCTATTAATAATGCACCTTCTTTTATCGGAGGGGATGAAATTGGTAATATCGTACTTGCTGTTAGGAGGATTCTTGACATTCTTAAGTTAGCAGCCTTGATTATACCTATTTTGGGAGATTGGATAGTTTTGAGATTAGCTCCTCACTGATTGTTCCACTGCAAATTTCTTCAACTGAGCCTCTCATTCTGATTGACCAGTCATCTCTCACTTCGATTTGGAGTTCTCCACCAGGCATTAGAACGCGCAAGGATCTATCTGTGAAATTGTTTTTAACAGAAGCCGCAGCCACAGCGCAGGAGCTGCTTCCGGATGCCAGTGTATAACCTGCACCACGTTCCCAGATGAGTATTTCTACTTTGTCTCTAGATTGCACCTTTGCAAACTGAACATTTGCTCGGTTCGGAAACATTTGGTGATTTTCAATAGCAGGGCCGAGTTTTCTAACATAACCCTCATCGAGTTGATCTGTAAAAATAACACAATGGGGGTTTCCAACTGAGACTGCAGTGATCCTAAGAATCTCACCATCGATTCGCATCTCTTCATCGACCACCTCTCTGTCTTCGCCTTCAACTGGTATTAGTTTGCTTTGGAATGTTGCGTTGCCCATCTCCACTGTTACAAATTCGGTTTTTCCGTTATTTATCTCCAATTCTGCGGCTGTGATGCCTCCCGGAGTATCAATAGTTAAATTGTGTTTGTGTGTGTAACCGTGCTCATAAAGGAATTTGGCAAAAATTCTGAGACCATTGCCGCTCTTTTCTGCGGGCGTACCATCTGGGTTAAAGATTTTTAGTCCAAAGTCCGCTTTGTTAGATTTGACAAGTAGGAGGATTCCGTCGGATCCTATTCCGTAATTTCTGTTGCAGATAAGCTTTATTGATTCGGGAGTTAGTTGAAAGGATATTTTGGCCTGATCCAATACAACGTAGTCATTACCAAGTCCGTGAGACTTAACAAAATTATTCATGTTACCTTCTCTCGTAATCAATTTTTTGAGTAAATCCGCATTTCCATCATACTGGAATATAACAAATTTTTTGATAAATTACAGGGGACGCCAGTATGCATTACCTAAGGTTAGCTTAACCGAAAATTATCTCGGGTAGTTTCATCGAATACTATGATGCCATCCAGTTTAAGGGATTCTTGAAATTAAAAATGATAGGAACCCAAAATGCCCATTCGATGATTAATTCCGTAATATTTGACAAATATTTATTTAAGAGTTAAAAATCTATATCCTTTTTAGCGTAACTTTTACAATCCCGAGGAGGTAACAGCATGATTGAGGAATTAACTGATTTGAAAGGCAAGGTTGCAATCGTAACTGGAGGTTCTAGGGGCATAGGTAGGGCAATTGCTCTAGCTTTAGCTGAAGCTGGTGCTGATATATTATTGAATTATTCAAGGAGCGATAAACACGCTGACCAGGTGAAGAAAGAGATTGAAAAGATGGGTAGAAAGTGCGTTACTGTTCGTGCAGATGTTGGAAAGTTCGAGCAAGCGCAAAACCTTGGCAGGGCTGTTATGAATCATTTCGGGAAGGTCGATGTATTGATAAATAACGCCGGTGTGAACAGAGACAGGACGCTCCGCAGAATGAGTTCAGAACAGTGGAACGAGGTTATACAGACTAATCTTTCCGGCATATTTAATTGTACCAAGGCCGTGCTTGAGCCTATGATTGCCCAAAACAGCGGGGTAATAATTTCTGTTTCGTCCATCATAGGAGAGATGGGCAACGTTGGTCAGGCCAACTATGCCTCAACAAAGGCTGGAATAATTGGATTTACGAAGAGTGTCGCAAGAGAGCTCGCAAGAAACAACATTCGTGTAAACGCTATAGCCCCTGGGTTTATAGAAACAGACATGCTTGGTACGGTGCCAGAAGACATTAGGAATCAAATAAGGGGTCAGATTGCATTGGGTAGATTTGGGACACCTGAAGAAATTGCCCTTGCAGTATTGTATCTTTGTTCGCCGGCAGCGAGCTGGATCACAGGCGTGACTCTAAGAATCAACGGCGGTCACTACATTTAATTTGCTGATTTATGATATTCTTTGTGCCAAATGTACTCAAAGGATTGATGAACCCTAAAGGTACATAAGCGTTAATAAGAAGTCATGTAAATTATAAAGTTAATCGGATTTTGATCTAGCAATCAACCAATCAGCAACCCTGGGCCACAAGTCCCTCAGTGATTTGCTACTTACAGACATCCCAATGTGGCCCGTCGGGTAAACGATGCTTTCTTTGTCTTTGCTGGATATTAGATCATTGAAGGCCATGCTTGATTTCGGTGGTACAAGATGATCATGCTCGGCAATTAGATTCAGAACGGAGCACTTGATCTTACTGAGATCAACGATCTTGCCATTTATTCTGAGTTTGTTTTCAACGAGTAGATTTTCCTGATAACAGTACTTTATAAACTCTCTGAAAACCTCCCCTGCAACCGGGATGTTATCATTTAACCATTTCTCCATTGCCAGGAAGTTTTCGATGAAGTTATTATTTTCTATGTTTTCAAAAAAATTCACATATTTGGATACCAGATTTTGGACGGGTTTCATAAAAAGAAAACCTGATTGAAGAAATTCGGGCGGAACATTTCCGAACGCATCCACAAATTTATCCACATCGAAGTTGGGCTTGTCACCCCAAAGGTTTAATGTGCCTTCAACCTTAAAGTCAATTCCCGCAGCCAAAAGGATCAAGTTTTTAATATCTCTTGGATGGAGTGCGGTATACATTGCAGACATCGTTCCACCCATGCAATACCCTAAAACACTAACCTTATCGGCACCCGAGATCTTTTTAACTTTATTGATTACTTTATATATATATCTATTTATATAGTGATTTAGATTGAGGTCCTTATCCTCATCGCCAGGGACACCCCAGTCAATCATATATATGTCAATACCCTTATTGAGTAAGACTTCAACTATGCTTCTGCCTGGTTTTAAATCCAGTATATACGGTCGGTTCACGAGGGCAAATATCATGACAAGAGGCACGGGGTAGGTCTTTTCCGCGGTAGGATAATAGTGGAGTAGACGCAGCTTGTTTTCTGTGAATACAACTTCATGCGGAGTGGTACCAACATTTATTTCTGGTGGGTTAATGAGAGCTATATCTATTGCTTTAGAGACCTTTTGTTTTATTTTTTCTGCCTCTTGCATAAGCTCATTTATATAATTTGATGACATCAATTTAAAAACCTCCAGTTTCTCTTTTGAGTCGTTCAGAATATTACCACCGGCCTACCTTAAAGCAATTCAGACATTGTTGCTAAGTTAATTATGTCTAATGTTTTAGCGGCAAATTCCAACGAATTAGAAATTTAATTTTTGATTATCGAATGACAAATAATATCTCTACTTCCTTTTTGATGGCATTTTTGAACTCTTCAGTTCCTCTACCATCTCGGAAAGGTCATTTATCTTTGCTTCGATACTGTTAATTGCGTTATGAATCCTGTCTATGTCGTTCTTCGACGGTAGACGAACGTTTTTAAGACTTTTCTCTATAACCTCATCAAAGTATTTTTTGAGCTCGGATGACTTCTCAATAGTCTTCCCTATATTTAGAGCAAATAGTGGGTTATTGATATATTTCTCTAGTGCTTCAGAGGTAGATTTCTCCCAGGTTTCATAGAATTTTTTGTAATATTCAACATTACTGAAGTCTATCGGTTTATCACCTTCATTCATAATAGTCTTATCTAAATTTTTTTTCCAGATATCTAAGGCTTCTAACATAGACTTTTCCCAAATGTCATAGAATTTCTTGTAGTACTCTCCATATTCCATATTCTCATTAGTCACTTTCTATTCCTCCGTCGCCTTGATTTCACTTTTTTTTTGATGTTTGTCTTTTTTACTTTTACAATTTTGCCTTCCAGCTCGGATAGCCTCTCGTCTAAGTTCCCGATTGAATCTGTAAGTTTTGCAAAATCATTGTCTATCGGAAACAATCTATATTTTAAAGTCTTATCGATGATTTCTTGAGTGTAATCTTTAAATTCGAGTGATTTTTCAACGGCCCTATCCATAAAGTTGCTGAACAGAGGATTATGAAACCATAATGTTAGTGCTTTTTCAGCAGATATCTCCCAAGATTCATAAAGCTTCTCAAAATAGCTTAAATAGAATGGCTTTGCCTGCTTGCTTTTTTCAGACAAGATATTGCTTCCTTGCTATTTCATCACCAAGTGATTTAGATTAATAAATTAAACTTACCTGATAAATACACATAATTAAAGGCTAGAGGCTCTTTGCTTAGTTAGTCAGTAGTATGATGTTTTAATGCAACGTTGGGGCGTATGATTCGTGAATTACTATTTACCGGTATTGCTTCATAGCGTACAGATGTATAGGTTGTGGATCGCCTCTTTCAGCCTCTATACTATTTACTGGACTTTTAGAATGTTACGGTTTGTTATCATCTTCCCAAAAAATCATGCTTGCCTGGTGCTATATAACCAATTACGATAAAGGAAAAGAGGATAATGCCAAATCCTAACACAGCTCCTATTGCAGCTTTCTTACCTTTCCACCCCGAGGCCAGTCTTCCATGAATTAGAATTGCGTAGAGAAACCATGTAATCAAAGACCAAGTTTCTTTCTGTCCCCAATCCCATTGATCACCCCATACAATCTTAGCAGACAGTAAACCAAGAGCCAGTCCTATAGTTATTAACGGAAAACCTATTAGGAGGCAGACGTGGTTTATTTTATCAAGGGTTGTTAATGAAGGTAATTTTTTTAGGAAGCTTCCAAGGTGCTTTGACTTTATTCTCTGCTCTTGGAAGATATACAACAATCCAGCGATGAACGCGACTGTGAACAATGCTTCCCCAAGAAAGACTAGTACTATGTGAATCACGATCCATGGGTTTCTTAACGAGGGATCATTTTGAATGATCCCTTCTGGAAGAATCACCGAAGGTAAAGTCATGATTAGGCTGAGCGGAGCGACAAATGCCCCAATGATATCGGCCTTTATTCTTGACTGTAACACTGTATAGACTAACGTGATAAACCAGGAGAAGAAATAAAGAGATCTGTCAAGACCGCCGGCCAGGGGGGTCCCCTGTAATAAGAGAGTAAGAAGAATGATGGACTGGCTGATTAATCCGATCTTGACGGCTGCTGATCCCCAAACAGATACCCTGGGGTTTTTTGTCCAAAGGTAGCCGCAATAGAAAACAGATGAAATCAAATAAAATACCGGAACTATCCATTGCCAAGCCATTTTTATTTTTTAATTTTCGAAATATTCTATCACAATAAACAACTTAAATGAAAAGTAAGCGTGAATTTGGTATGTGTCTTTAATCTATATAATAATCACTGATAGGAAATTTGTTTGAGGTTCTCGGATTGGTAGTAATTGACCAAAGGATCTATTAAATCTTCTAGATCGCCATCCAGGATCGTGTCGATTTTATGAAGGGTAAGTTTTATTCTATGGTCTGTAATCCTACCCTGCGGGAAATTGTAGGTCCTTATCTTTTCACTCCTATCGCCACTTCCGACAAGATTACGACGAATGGATGAAATCTCATTTTGACGTTTATATTCTTCCAGTTCGTAAAGCTTAGCCTTCAGCATCCTCATTGCCTTAGCTCTATTTTTGTGTTGAGACCTCTCCTCTTGGCATTGCACAACTATTCCGGTGGGAATATGGGTTATTCTTATTGCCGAATCAGTCTTATTAACATGCTGGCCTCCGGGGCCAGAGGCTCTGTAAGTGTCGATCTTTAAGTCCCTGGTATCAATATTTACCTCGACATCGTCAGGTTCAGGGAGAACGGCTACGGTCGCAGTAGAGGTGTGAATCCTTCCTCCCGCCTCCGTGGTTGGTACTCGCTGCACCCTGTGTACTCCACTTTCATATTTTAGTCTGCTGTAGACCCTTTCCCCCTCAATTGCGACAATTGCCTCCTTTATCCCGCCGATTCCTGTCTCGTTTATACTTAGTATATCTGTTTTCCATCCATTCCTTTCCGCGTATCTGGAGTACATTCTGAGAAGGTCGGCCGCAAATAAGGCCGCTTCTCCACCACCAGCCCCGGCACGGATTTCTAGAAATACGTTCTTATCATCCATTGGATCCTTTGGTAGAAGCATAAGTTGCATCTTATCGTTCAGGATTTGAAGCTTTCTTTCCAACGCTATTATCTCTTCGCGCGCGAGCTCCCCCAGTTCCTTATCCGAGATTAAAGCTTTGTTCTCTTCAATTTCTTTCGAGGTTTGTTTGTATTCTCTATATATCTCGACCAATTCCCCCAATTCTGAGCGCTCTTTGGAATAACGATGTATTTCAGAGGGGGTTAAACTCGGATTACTAAGGTATTTTTCAATTTCCAAATACTTTTTCTCGACTTCATCGAGACGCTTTAACAGTCCGGCTTCTATCATTTTTAAGATAATGGTTACACAACTTGCAAAAAATTCAAGATAAGTTTAAACTTGTTCTACTAATATCATGAAATCAATGGATATTCTTGAGAGTAGAATTAAAGAAGCAATTTCAAGAGAGAAGAAAATGACCGAGGAGCATCGAAAACTACTAGAAGAAGTTAGAATGCTTCGGGAAAGTATAAAAGACCTTGAAAAGGGCAGGCAAGAAGCAAATTCAAGGTTAGAAAAGGTAATTGAGAAAGTAGAATTATATATAAGTAGGTCAGAGGCTTAAATGAGGCGAATGAAGATAAGCGTATTCAATAAAGATTATTTTATAAAGACAGATGCCGATGATGATTACGTGAGTGAAATCGCCGCTTACTTAGAAGAGAAACTAAGAGAAGCATCGCCTGGGGAAGATACCGTATCTGCACCTCGACCATTTCTTCTTGCTACTCTCAAGATAGCAGATGAGTATTTCAGATTGAAAAGAGAGTTTGAGGAGTTTAAAAATCGTGCTGAACAAAAATCAAATAACCTGGTTGAAATGTTGGATAATTCTCTTAAATCTATTGAAACCTTTGTTACTCAAGGTGAAGGTGGAGTGGGGACAAAATCAACGGAAGAGGGAGAGGAGACTTTCAAATAATTGTGTTTCAGAGGGAGTTAGATCGCCATTACCTAATTCACTGGAAGAGGATTGCTGCATTCGTATTGTTAAGGCGCGGATTCGTCGCGAGTTTTTGAAAGCTAGGTTATGTCTGAGTCAAGATGAAGTTGATGAAAAAAGCGAAGTTGTTTCAAACTTTCTTATTCAACTTCCCTGTTATAAGCTAGCTAAGAGTATAGCTCTTTACTTTCCGATAAAAAACGAAGTAGATACGTGTAGAATTTTTAAAAATGCTACTGAAAGTGGTAAGAAAGTTTATTATCCTCGGGTAGATGGGTATTTTTTGAGTTTCCACGAGGTAGATAGCACAGAAAGTCTTAAATCAGGAAATTTTGGGATTCCTGAACCAAATGAAAATTCCCCCTCGATCTTAACTGAAGACCTTGATCTAGTAATCATTCCGGGACTGGTTTTTAACCTTGCTGGTGCGAGGTTAGGGTACGGAAAAGGATACTACGACCGTTCAACCAAGTTACTAAATAGAGAGAAAAGAATTGCATTGGCTTATAGTTTTCAGATCCAAGATTCGATCCCTGTTTCGAAATTCGACATGGGCATGGGATACTTGATTACGGAACTTGGTATTGTCAGTTGCGCCGGGGGGGATGGAGGGACATGAGATGATTGAATGGATAATTGGGTCAGCTGTATCAGGATTTGTAATGGGTGTTGTTCTTTATTATTTGTTACGAGCAACCTTGGAGAAAAGGAATGCTGGGAAGGATAAGGGAAAAGCTCAGACAATTTTAGAGGCTGCAAGAAAAGAGTGTGAGACACTTAAGATTCAAGCTGAGCTTAAAGCTCGGGAGATTAAAGAAAAGGCAAAATCTGAGATTGAGAGAGAATCGCGAGAGAAACACAAAGAATTTTCTAAAATGGAAAATAGGCTTCAGAATCGCGAAGATAATTTAGATAGAAAATTCGAATCTCTTGAGAGAAGAGAGTTGGAAGTGAGTAAAAAGGAAAGGGAATTCTCCACAAAAGAAAAGTCTATCTTGGACAAAGAAAAAGAACTAAACATGATTATTGAGGATGCTAAAAGGAAGATCGAGAATATAGCTGGCATGACCAGGGATGCGGCAAAAAATGAGCTTATTAATATCATAGAAGACGAAGCCAGGCATGAATCTGCAAAGAAGCTAAAACAGATAGAAGAAGAGCTGCAACAAGCTTCAGAAAGAAGAGCAAAGGATATTGTTGCTCTTGCTATACAAAGATACGCCGGACAATATACGAGCGAAAAGACAATCTCGGTCGTGAACCTTCCAAGTGATGATATGAAGGGACGGATCATAGGCCGTGAGGGTAGAAATATACGCTCAATAGAGTCTAGAACTGGTGTGGATATTATTATAGATGATACGCCTGAGACTGCGGTAATATCCTCGTTGAACCCTATAAGAAGAGAGATCGCTAGGCTGGCGTTAGAATCTCTTATATCGGATGGAAGGATTCATCCTGCTAGAATCGAAGAGGTTGTGAGTGATGTTGAAGCCGAAATTGAAAAGGAGATTCAGAAGGCGGGAGAGGAAGCTGTCTTTGATATAGGTGCTCACAACATGCACCCTGAGCTTGTAAAGCTCGTAGGAAAATTGAAATACAGAACAAGCTTTTCACAAAATATATTGAGCCATTCCCTTGAGGTGGCTTTCATATGCGGAGTAATGGCGGCAGAAATTGGCTATAATGAGAAACTGGCGAGAAGGGCGGGTCTCCTACATGACATCGGAAAGGCGCTTGATCATGAGGTTGAGGGCTCTCACGTAGAAATAGGAGAAGAAATTGTTAGGAGGTACCAAGAGCCCGCGGAGGTTATTGAAGCTGTTGCCAAGGCACATGATCCTCAACCACAGGCTATTTTGCCAATCCTTGTTCAGGCGGCAGACGCAGTCTCTGCGGCGAGACCGGGGGCAAGGAGGGAGACATATGAAGCATATGTAAAAAGAATAGAAGAGATCGAGAGTATTGCCGGTTCTTTTCGAGGGGTTGAAAAGTGTTACGCTATCCAGGCGGGTAGAGAAGTCAGGGTCATTGTTGAGAGTGGAAAGGTGAATGACGAAGAGGGCGTTTTGCTTTCTCATGAGATCGCTAAAAAGATTGAGAAAGAGGTTGCATTTCCGGGACAAATTAAAATAACCGTAATAAGGGAAGTGCGCGCTACGGCATATGCAAACTAGGTAAGCATAAAGTTCAGTAATATATTCAAGTCACGCTGTCAGTAATTTCTGAATATTCATGGAAAAGATTGAAGCTAGAATGGACTGCTCCATTCTTTTTATTGGGGATATTGTTGGCAAGGCCGGACGACTGGCCGTGAAGGCGCTCATTCCCGAATTAATGGAACAACATAAAATTGATCTTGTGATTGCGAACTGCGAGAATGCGGCTGCCGGCAGAGGGATTACTCCCAAGATAGCTGAATTCCTATTTGACTGCGGAGTAAATATCCTCACATCAGGAAATCATATTTGGGACAAGCAAGAGATCATACCTTATGTTGATAGCGAGCCGAGAATACTTCGTCCAGCTAATTACCCTGGCTCGACCCCGGGAAGAGGGCACGGAGTATTCAACGATAATCATGGAAGGCAGGTCGGAGTCTTAAACCTTTGCGGAAAACTCTTTATGGATTCTTATGAAAATCCATACACTTCGGCATTGAAGTTGATCGAGGTATTAAAGGATGAAACAAATATAATAATTTTGGATTTTCATGCCGAGGCGACCTCAGAAAAGATAGCTTTTGGCTGGTATCTGGATGGAAAGATAAGTGCGTTAGTTGGTACACATACACACGTTCAAACTGCCGATGAAAGAATTCTTCCGAATGGAACGGGGTATATTACAGATGTGGGGATGACGGGAGCCATGGATTCTGTGATCGGGATGGATAGGGAAAAATCGATCAAACGTTTTCTGACTCTCATGCCTCAGAGGCTGGAGCCGGCAGAGGAAAATATATGGCTTAATGGAATAATAATCGATATACACTGCGAAAGTGGAAAAGCTACGGGTATTAAGAGGATTAACAAACCATTAGAGCAGTAGAATATGAAATTGTGATCGTCATTCTTAATTCGTGAATTCCATTTTGCTTGCTACGTCATACTTTATTAATTGTTAATGCAACTCTTGCTGCTGCAAGTCTTGCAATTGGAACCCTGTAGGGAGAACAGCTCACATAGTTCATTCCAACTATATGGCAGAAATCAATTGAGGCCGGGTCACCCCCATGCTCTCCGCATATGCCAAGTTTTAGATTTGGCTTAGCTTTTCTGCCCTTATCGATTGCCATCTGGATCAGTGTGCCGACCCCATTCACATCAAGTGTTGAAAATGGGTCTTTGTCTAGAATTTTTACCTGTTTTCCATTGATTGTCACGGTTTTTTCGGTATAGGCCTTTATGAATTTCCCGGCGTCATCACGTGAAAAAGCGAAAGTCGTTTGGGTCAGGTCGTTTGTTCCAAAAGAGAAAAAATCTGTCTCTGTTGCGATTTCATCGGCTACAGTCGCCGCTCTAGGGACCTCGATCATAGTGCCGACATAGTATTTGATCCGTCTTTTATACTTCGCCATGACCGATTCTGCGACTTCCACAATAATGTCCTTTTGAGCTTTTATCTCGGTGAGCATTCCTACCAGAGGGACCATGATCTCCGGTATAACCTTAATTCCTTCCTCATCAACCTCGCAAGCCGCCTCTATTATTGCTCTCGCTTGCATTCGGCTTATTTCTGGCATTAGAATTCCCAGCCTGCAACCGCGAAGACCGAGCATGGGATTAAATTCGTGTAGTTCTTCGACCCTCTCAAGAAGCTTTTGACGCTCTTTTATTATCTTAGGTTTTTTCTTTTTTAGCTCGAGTTCTCTAATTTCTACCATTAGTTCTTCTCTTCTTGGCAGGAATTCGTGGAGAGGGGGGTCAAGGAGCCTTATCGTTACTGGATAGCCACTCATTTCACGAAATATTCCTTTAAAATCTTCCTTTTGCATAGGGAGTAATTTTTCAAGAAGTTTTTCCCTTTCCTTTGTAGTTCTGGCAAGTATCATACTCTGCATTATTGGTATTCTGTCTTCTTGGAAAAACATATGCTCGGTGCGGCAAAGGCCTATGCCTTCAGCGCCGAAATTTACTGCTATCTTCGAATCGTGGGGCGTATCAGCGTTAGCCCTTATACTAAGTTTTCTTATCTTATCAGCCCACTTAAGTATTGTAGAAAATATACGGTATTTTTCAGATTGCTCGGGTTTTAGCTTTCCTTCTACGACTTGGATGACCTCAGAGGAAGTTACCGGAATATCACCTGAATACACGTCTCCTTCAAAACCATCAATGGATATGAAATCTCCTTCTTTAATAACAGAGTCTCGTGATTTAAATTGCCTTTCCTCATCGTCCACAATTAACTCTTCCGCTCCAACTACACAAACCTTACCCATCTGTCTTCCCACAACTGCTGCGTGACTTGTGCGTCCCCCTCTGGCTGTGAGTACGCCCTGAGAAACCGCCATACCATGAATGTCGTCAGGGCTAGTCTCTTTTCGAACCAAGACTACACGCTCTCCCCTTTTACTCATTTTTACAGCTGTTTCTGAGTCGAAGGCTACTTTGCCTGCCGCAGCGCCGGGCGATGCAGAAAGGCCTTTTGTGAGTAAGTTGAAATTCTTTTTTTGATCAGGGTCAAAAATCGGGAATAAGAATTGTTCAATATGCTCAGGATCGATTCGAAGGATAGCCTGCTTCTTTGTAATTAAATTCTCTTTTACCATGTCGTGGGCGATTCTTAAGGCCGCTATTCCTGTCCTTTTCCCGGTGCGAGTCTGAAGGATGTATAGTCTATTTCCCTCAAGTGTAAATTCGAAATCCTGCATGTCACGAAAATGACTTTCCAAAGCCTTTGCAGTTTTACTCAACTGCTTATAAACTTTAGGCATATCATGCTCTAAACTTTCCAGGCGCTTGGGAGTCCTTATACCTGCTACAACATCCTCACCCTGAGCATTCATCAGGTACTCAGCGTAGAGCTGGTTATCTCCTGATGCAGGATCTCTGGTAAAGCCTACACCGGTACCTGAATTTTCACCCATGTTCCCAAAGACCATTTCCTGCACATTTACCGCTGTTCCAATTTCATCTGAGATTCCGTATTGATTTCTATAGAATACTGCTCTCGGATTGTTCCAGGATAAGAATACTGCATTTATCGCACTAAATAGCTGAGATTTAGGGCTTTGGGGAAATTCATTTTTCGTTTTCCTTTTCACAAGCCTTTTATATACTGTAACAACATCCTTTATTGCTTGGGTTGTTAGTTCTACGTCAGACTTACAATTATACTTTTGCTTCGCCGTCTCTAGAATTTCCTCAAATTCTTCTTTTTTAATCCTTAAAACAACATCACTGAACATCTGAATGAATCTTCTATACGCATCCCAAGCGAATCTCGGATTTCCTGTTTTGACCGAAAGCTCCCGAACACTGATGTCGTTAAGCCCTAAGTTTAAGATGGTGTCCATCATACCCGGCATTGAGAATCTAGCACCGGAACGTACTGAAACCAGAAGCGGGTTCTCTGGATCACCGAAGTTTTTTCCGGATAGTTTTTCTAGTCTTTTAAGGTATTCCTCTATCTCACTTTTTATCTGCCGAGGCATTCGCTTTCTGTTTTCATTGAACATACGACAAACATCAGTTGAGATAGTAAAACCCGGTGGAACTGGTATCCCGATACTTGACATTTCTGCGAGTCCTGCCCCCTTACCCCCAAGCAAATCCTTCATATTTCCTCTTCCATCTGCTTTACCATCTCCGAAGAAATAGAGATACTTTTTCCTCTTATTAGTCATAGTCAATTTTTCTCCCATGTTTTCAGCGTATATTTAATTTTTGTCGTTGTTTATCTTGTTTTTTAAGTGTTAATTTTTGAAAAGTCCGCTAGTTTGAAAAAAAGATCCCTTATCGCCCATAACATGGAGATGCGATTCCTTCTGATTTCCTCATCCTTATCCATGACCAGTACCTCGTCGAAATATTTGTCTATTGGTTCTTTCAAACCCCTCATTTTTAAGATGGCATCTATATAGTTTCGCTCAGACAGGCTTTTTTCCACTTCCACTATTATATTTGAATAATTTCTAAAGAGTAATTTTTCAGCGGGTTCGATTAATCGTTCGCAATCAAAGCTGTTCCTCGGTTGATTCTTCAGGATGTTGAACACTCGCTTGAAGGCAATGGCAAGCGAATTAAAATCGGATTCCTTGCGGAATTCTGAGAGGGCTTCAATCTTATATTTGGTGTCGACCAGGTCGTCACATTCTGATGAAATTACCGAATCTACTACGTCGTTTGGATTACCCTCGGATAGCATCAGGTTTCTAAACCTTTCGACCATAAAGCCCAGGATTTCGGGCAAAATCTCGTCGATTTTTGAGGGGTCTTTTATTTTTTGTTGATTCCGGAACAGGTTGAGGCTTAAGTCATAAATTTCTTTCAAGCTTAGATGGAATTCCTGATAAAGAATTATATTTATTATCCCAATTGCCTGTCTTCTGAGTGCATAAGGGTCAGAAGTCCCTGTGGGGATGTGTCCTGTAATAAAGTTTGCAGCGATGTTATCTACCTTATCCGCTATGCTGAGTATACTTCCATATTTTGACGCGGGAAGAGTTCCCTCACGTGCAACTGGCATATATTGTTCCTCTATTGCTTCTGCAACTTCCTTATTCTCTCCGGAAAGCAACGCATAGTATTTACCCATTATCCCCTGGAGCTCCGGGAATTCAAAGACCATCTCTGTAGTAAGATCCGCTTTTGATATCCTTGCCGCCCTTTTTATGTCGTTAATCGTATTTTGAAATCCAAGACTGTTTCCAATTTGCTCAACAAATTCTTCCATACGTAGCGTTTTGTCATAATATGTGCCTAGGCCTGAGAGAAAAACCATGTTTTTTAACTTCTCCGACCTCGAAGAGAGTGGAGACTTTAGGTCTTCTTCAAAAAAGAAGCGGCCGTCTTGGAATCTGGCCCTGATAACCCTTTCATTGCCCTTAATAACAACTTCTTCGTTTTTCACTGGTGTACCACAAACAAAAATGAAATATGGAAGAAGTTTCTGATCATCAATGGCTGTGGAGAGGACAGGAACATATTTCTGTTGATTTTTCATTACGCTTATTAAAACCTCTGTGGGAAGTTTTAAAAAATCCCTGTCGAAAGTTCCTCTAAGCACGGTCGGGTACTCAACTAGATGGGATATTGTCTCGAGTAATTCCTTGTCGTGTGCCGGTATCCCTCCAATTTCGCTAGCTCTGAGCTCTATACCCTCTTGGATAATTTTCTTTCTTTCCTCCTGGTCGAAGACGATAAACCTCTTTTTTAGCTCACTACTGTATTGGTTCCAATTCTCTACACGAAATGGTTTTTTGCACATAAATCTATGTCCCTGAGTCTTTGATCCGCTTACGATGCCATCTAATCTGAATTTAATAAGCTTTCCACCATAAATAGATAGGATCCACCTGATTGGTCTTACAAAAGATTCATCCCCTTCGCCCCATCTCATAGATTTTCTAAAGGAAACCGTTTTTATGATCTTTGGGAGAAGATGCTTTAATATCTTCTCAGTTTTCTCGCCCTTGACCGTTTTTCTTACGGCAGCAAATTCACCTCTTTCTCCGTCCGAGATTACTAAATCAGTTACACCTACGCCCTGGGCATGTGCAAATCCAATTGCTGCCTTCGTTGGCTTACCATCCTTATCAAACGCGATCCGCTTTGGGGGACCAACTACTTCAATTAACCTATCCGTTTGAATATCCGAAAGATCGGTGACCCTTAGAATCAATCTCCTGGGAGTTCCGTATGTACTGATGTCTTTATAGGTTAGAAGATTTTCCTTTAATTCCCGCTCCGTAACACTCTTCAGGTCCCGGATAGCGGCCTCCATAAATCTCGCAGGTATCTCTTCTGTTCCTATTTCAAATATTAATTCTTTTCCCATGGGTTGTTTTTAGAAAGTGGGAACCCTAAATCTTCTCTTTCCCTTAAATAAGACTCAGCACACATCTTTGCGAGGGTTCGAACCTTTCCAATATAATTTTCACGCTCGGCTACGCCAATTACACCCCGTGCGTCCAGAAGATTGAAGGTGTGCGAGCATTTTAAGCAGTAATCGTAGGCAGGGATTGGCAGATTTTTCCCAATGAGCTGCTCACATTCAGATTTAAACATATCAAACAATTCTCTTAACATTTGCGGATTTGATTCTTCGAAATTGTATTTTGAAAATTCAATTTCATCTCGATGATGGATTTCTCCGTATGTTACATCCTTGGTCCATTCCAGATCAAAAACGCTTTCCACACCCTGTAAATACATGGCTATTCTTTCTGTACCGTAAGTGATTTCTGCAGAAATTGGTTTTAAATCAATTCCACCTGCCTGCTGGAAGTATGTAAATTGAGTTATTTCCATTCCATCAAGCCAAACCTCCCAACCCAATCCCCATGCACCCAGCGTGGGAGATTCCCAGTCATCTTCCACGAACCTTATATCATGCATAAGTGGGTCTATACCAACGGATCGTAAACTGTCCAGATATAGATCTTGTATGTTACTCGGAGAGGGTTTTATAATCACCTGAAACTGATAATAGTGTTGAAGCCTGTTGGGATTGTCCCCGTATCTTCCGTCGGTAGGCCTTCTCGAAGGTTCAACATACGCCACGCGCCAGGGCTCGGGACCTAGGCACCTGAGGAATGTGGCGGGATGGAAAGTTCCTGCGCCTTTTTCAATGTCATATGGTTGAAGTATTATGCAACCCTTCTTTGACCAAAAAATCTGCAATTTCAGTATCAAATCCTGAAAATTCATATTAATGACATAATGAAAAATTAGTTGAGCTATAGCTCATCATATTACCTTAAGAAACATATTAAATAATCAAGGTCAACCTAGCTGGCAATTTTGATTAAACTCGCATAGTTTAGAGATTGCCCTTTCCGCGATAAGTTTTCTCCTGTCTGACTTTGTTTTGCCAATCTCTGCCTTTGGAAATAAACCAAAGTTTATATTCATTGGCTGAAATTCTTTTGTGCTCGGGTCAGTGATATACCTTATCAAGGATCCGATAGCCGTTTCATGTGGAGGAACGACGGTTTTTAAACCTTTCACGATTCTCAAGGCATTAATTCCAGCAAGTAGACCCATGGCTGCTGATTCAACATATCCTTCAACTCCTACTATTTGACCAGCAAGCATCATTTTTTCATTCCCTTTTATCTGAAGACTTGGAAGAAGAACCTTTGGTGAGTTTACGAACGTATTTCTGTGAATGCTACCGTATCTCAGGAACTCCGCATTTTCTAGTCCCGGTATTAACGTAAGAATCCTTCTCTGTTCAGGATATGTGAGCTTGGTTTGAAATCCTACCATACTGTACATTGACGATGAGTTATTTTCCTTCCTGAGTTGGATTACCGAATAAGGTCTTTTTTTTGTTCGTGGATCGATTAGACCCACAGGTTTCATTGGGCCGAATCGCAATGAGTCTTTACCCCTTTGGGCTAAAACTTCAATCGGTAGGCAGCCTTCAAAATATATTTCCTTTTCAAAATCCCGGATTTCTACCTTTTGCGCATTTATAATTTCATCCGCAAATTTATCGTATTCTTGTTCGTTTAAAGAACAGTTCAAATAATCACCCTCTTCATCAGACCCCTTCCCGTATCTCGAACCCTTAAATGTCTTTGAGAGGTCAATTGATTCCGCGTCTATTATGGGAGATATAGCATCGTAGAAATAAAGATTTTCCGATTCGGTGAGCTGAAGTATCCTTTGAGTCAAATTATTTGAAGTAAGGGGTCCTGTGGCTATAATTACGGGCCCTTCATTTGTGGGAGGAATTTCGTTTACCTCATCGATAATAATTTCGATCAGATGATTTTGTCGCAACTTTTTTGTTAGATAGTCTGAGAACTTTTCTCGGTCAACAGCCAGGGCTTGACCAGCGGGAACCTTGGTCATCTCGGCAGCTTCCATAACTATTGAGCCTAGTTTTTTCATTTCTTCTTTCAGTACTCCACTGGCATTTATCAATGAACTTGATTTGAAAGAGTTGCTGCAAACAAGCTCTCCGAAAAGTGATGTGTTATGTGCAGGTGTAAAAACTCTTGGTCTCATTTCGAAGAGCTTTACTTTGATGCCATGCTTTGCTAAATAATATGTTGCCTCGGATCCTGCCAAACCAGCACCGATGACTGTAACATTCCCGGCGGATGACATAGCGCTTAATACTACCTGAGATCATAATCGGTTCAATAAGAGAAATCCTCAACGATAGATTAACCTAGGTCTGTATAGATGAATCCAACGGAGGTCTTTTTTCGATTTATTGTTTTTGTGAATTTGTTTTTATCGAACATTTTTTTGATTTTAATGTATAATAGAAAGAGTGATTATTGACAAACGAATCTTTATTTCTTAGATATTTTTTAATTTGGAGAGTAATATTTAAATAAAGTAATCTTGATATTATGGAGCAGCAAAAAGACATTCTCAAAGGCGACATATTCTTAAAGGAAGAGTTGGTTAGTCCGGACCAGCTTCAAGAAGCCCTTGAAGAGCAGAAAAGAAGCGGTGATAGATTGAGCGACGTGCTTCTAACCATGGGCTATATTGATGAATATCAGTTAGCCGCACACCTGAGTAAGCGATATGGTGTGCCGGCGATTAATCTAGACAATTTTGATATTGACCTGGAAGCGCTAAAATATGTCTCAAGAGAATCCGCTATGAAGTACAATCTTATACCGATAAATCATACCGATTCTACTCTAGTCATAGCGATGTCTGACCCTTCAAATATTTTTGCAATAGACGAAATTAAATTTGCCACAGGTCAAAGTATCGAAGTTGTAGTCTCCACTGAACGTGCAATAGAAAAATCAATACACGAATACTACGGGTCTGAAAGGGAATGGGAAGAAAGAAGACGCAGTGAGGAAACATATAAAGACGTAGACAAGCTAATTGGTGACCTTAAAGATATTTCTGTAGACTTCAATGTTGACGCAGGTATAAATGTTAAGGAGTTGGAAAGGGCTTCGGGTGAGGCACCCGTAATTAGGCTTGTACACCACCTGCTCTTAGATGCGCTGAGAAGGGGTGCGAGTGACATTCACATAGAACCTTATTCAAAGGATTACAGGATAAGATATAGAATCGATGGTGTTCTTTATGACATCATGCGGCCACCCACAAAGCTTAGAAATGCGGTATCGTCGAGGATTAAGGTAATGGCGGATTTAGACATTGCTGAACACAGACTTCCTCAGGATGGACGAATAAGAATTAAATTTGGAAAGGATAGAAATGTAGAATTCAGAGTCTCGGTCATACCCACGCTTTTTGGAGAAAAGGCGGTTATGAGGATACTTGATCAGGAATCGCTTCAGCTCGACTTAACCAAGCTGGGTTATGATGAAGAACAACTGACGGACTTTAGACAATCCATATTTAAACCGTTTGGAATGGTTTTGATAACCGGGCCGACAGGAAGTGGTAAAACAACCACTTTGTATTCAAGCCTGATGGAACTAAACAGCACGGAAGTCAATATTTCCACGGCTGAAGACCCTGTTGAGTATAGCCTTCCTGGAGTAAACCAGGTTCAAGTCAACGATAATATAGGGCTTACGTTCGCTTCTTGTTTAAGATCGTTCCTAAGACAGGATCCAGACGTGATACTCGTGGGTGAGATCAGAGATTATGAAACTGCAGAGATAGCCATTAAATCGGCACTTACCGGGCATCTTGTGCTCTCGACACTTCACACAAATGACGCACCGTCATCTATTACGCGACTTCTTAACATGGGTGTGGAGCCATTTCTGGTTACAGCCTCTTTGAATGCAGTTGTGGCTCAAAGGCTGGTAAGAAAGGTGTGTAAGGACTGTAGGGTTGAGTACGATGTTTCGCCTCAGGTGCTTATCGATTTGGGCGTACCACCGAAGGAGGCTTCGGATTGTAAAGTTTATAAAAAGTCGGATAATGGTTGCAAAAAATGTTTGGGGACAGGCTATAGTGGAAGAATAGCGGTGTACGAAGTAATGACTATGTCAGAAGACCTTAAGGGATTTATACTTAGCGGTGCTTCGGCATACGAAATCAAACGCGAAGCAATGAGACAGAAAATGAAGACACTAAGGCAAAGCGCTCTCAACAAGCTCAAGCAGGGAATAACTACCGTTGACGAGGTCGTAAGAAACACAGCTAATGATAATTAAAAGGGGGTTGCTATGGCAGTACAATTTCATGAGCTATTAAAGGTAGTTGTCGAAAACGGGGCTTCCGATCTCCATTTGACGGCTGGTGCCCCTCCTATGTTGAGGATAGATGGCAAGCTTGTACCGGTGAGACATCCACCACTCACGCCTTCAGAAACAAAGGATTTGTGTTACAGTATTCTTACCGATGCACAGAAACATAGGTTAGAAGAGAACTGGGAACTTGATTTCTCTTTCGGCATTGAGGAGCTAGGAAGGTTTAGGGGGAACATTTATACGCAGAGGGGGGCAATGTCGGGAGCCTTTAGGTTACTGCCGATAAAAATCAGAAATCTTCAAGAACTGGGCCTCCCCCCTATCGCATCCGAGCTTTTGAGGAAGCCAAGGGGTCTAATACTCGTTACCGGTCCTACGGGATCCGGAAAGACTACTACGCTTGCAGCAATGGTTGATCAGATCAACGATGAGAGGCACGAACACATTGTGACAATTGAAGATCCGATAGAGTATATCTTCTCTCACAAGAATTGCATAGTCAATCAAAGGGAAGTTGGTAGTGATACAAAGAGTTTTAACAATGCTCTAAGGAGCGTCTTGAGAGAGGATCCGGACGTAATTCTGATTGGAGAAATGAGAGATCTGGAGACAATCAAAGTTGCTCTTATTCTGTCAGAAACCGGCCATCTAACCCTCGCTACGCTACATACAAACACGGCAGTACAGACAATAAACAGAGTAATAGATGTATTTCCTCCGCATGAACAGTCACAGATCAGGGCTCAGCTTTCGTTTGTATTAGAGGGAATCTTTTGTCAGACGCTTATCCCAAAGATTGGGGGTGGGAGGGTTCTAGGAGTTGAGGTGTTGGTGCCTAATCCCGCAGTAAGGAACCTGATAAGAGAGGATAAGGTCCACCAAATATATTCACAACAACAGATTGGCCAGGAAAAGTGGAAAATGCAGACACTGAATCAAAGCCTGGTTGATTTATATCTCAGGAATCTGATAACATATGAGGATGCGATGGGTAAGACACAGGAGCCAGATGAGTTAAAGAGGGTACTTGCTGAACGGTCTGTTGGTAGGCCTGAAAGAGTTGCTAGACGTTAAAATTATTCAGAGAGATCTCGAATTATAGGAGTTTAGTGATGCCTGTTTTCGCTTGGGAAGGAGTTGTAAGAGGGAAAATTCAGAAGGGTGAGATGGAAGCTCCAAGCAAATCTGCTGTCCTTGCTCGCCTAAGGCAAATGCAGGTTAAGCCCATACCGAGCAGGGTTAAGGAAAAGGGAAAATTTCTTAGTTTCAACATTCAGCTGGGCGGAGTTTCGACAAGAGAATTAGTTGTTTTTACGAGGCAGTTGGCTACAATGATTGACGCTGGGCTCCCGCTCGTCAAGTCGTTAGAAGTTTTATCCGCTCAACAAAATAACCCGAAATTTAAAAATATAATATCCTTGATTAAGGAAGAAGTTGAAAGTGGTTCAGCTTTTGGCGATGCACTTTCAAAGCATCCAAATGCTTTTGATGGTCTATATGTGAACATGGCGAGGGCAGGCGAGGCGGGTGGTGTCCTTGATATAGTGCTTCTGAGACTTGCGATTTACTTAGAGAAGATGGAGGCGATTAAGAGAAGAGTTAAGGGTGCCTTAATTTATCCGGCGATTGTAATACTGGTTGCTATACTCGTGCTTTCTCTTGTAATAATATTTGTTGTACCCACATTTGCTGAGGTCTTCAAAGATTTGGGGACGACCCTTCCTGTACTTACTCAGTATGTTATTAACATCAGTTTTTTTGCAAGGACTAATATACTCTTCATTATAGGATCAATTATAGTTATTTCAACATTGATAGTCCTACTCTATCGCCGTTCGATCAGGGTGAGGAGGATGTTGGATAATTTTCTCCTAAAACTGTGGATAGTGGGAGACCTAAGGCTCAAAATAATTATTGCAAGGTTTTCCAGGACGTTGGCTACGCTTATAGCTGGGGGTATTCCGATTTTGGATGGATTAGAAATAACTTCAAAGGCATCGGGTAATATAGTCGTTGAAGAGGCAATACTGGAAGCGAGGAAGAGCGTGAGCGAGGGACAGACGCTTGCCCAGCCGCTTTCAATAAGGCCTCAGATATTTACACCGATGGTGGTTCAGATGATTTCTGTTGGAGAACAAACTGGCGGTTTAGAAGAAATGCTTAACAAGATTGGTGATTTTTACGACGATGAAGTCGATGTTGCCATAGCCGCCTTAATGTCAGCGCTCGAGCCTGCAATCATCGTATTTTTGGGAGTTACTGTAGGGGTTATTGTAATTGCTATGTATCTACCAATGTTCCATCTTATCTCAACACTTGCTTCTTGATTTTTGAATTGCAATTTCCATCTAGATTGCTAAAGCACTAAAAAAGCCATTAGGACAATAATCTGGTGATTACATGCTATCGCCTTGCCTTTGTAAAGCACTGTACTTCGCCCTGAGCCTGAAATGAGTCCAACCTGAACTCAGCGACAAGGGAGAATGATGTCCGTTCGGTGGAAGCGGTCGCTACATTCTCTATTCAGTATAAAAATGTCTTGAAATATCATCCATGACTAAAGTGGGTGTCCTTGACCAAGATTAATGCCTGTAGCCAATCTTATGCCCTTCGACTTGCCCCAGACCCTAAAATTTTGATTAACGATTAAAACTGAGCACTTTTAGATTTCTATTAGCTATAATATTTATGGGTTCTAGTCATCTTGTTGTTTTTAAATTGCTTTCCTGAGTTGATACTTGAGGGATCAAATTAATAAGGCTATCAAGGATTGGTAGCAGATTGCGCAATTCGGAGACGAGTCATGGGGAATGAACCGAGCAGGATCATAGTAGTGGACGATGAACCGGGCATAAGAGAATTCCTGGGCATGGCACTTAACAAAAGTGGCTATATGGTTGAAACTGTGGCAGACGGTAATGAAGCGATTAACAGGATGGAAAATAATCTTTACGACTTAGCTGTTCTTGATATCGTAGTTCCAACCATAAATGGGATAGACGTGCTGAGAACAATCAACGAAAAGAGCCCCGAAACGAGCGTAATAATGATTACGGCATACGCCTCACACGAAACTGCTCTAGAAGCAATGAAACTTGGCGCCTGCGACTATATTGAAAAACCGTTCAAGATTAATGAATTGAAAAAGGTAATAGAGGAGGCACTTGAAAAGAAAAAGAACAGTCGCAAATGTCTAAGATTGAAAAAGGAAATGGAGAGAAAATACGGCTTTGGGCATATAATTGGCAATAGTTCTTCCATGCTCAGGGTCTTCGACCTTATTAACAGAGTATCAAAGCTGAATGTAAACGTTATAATATCTGGCGAGAGCGGAACGGGTAAAGAGCTTGTCGCTGTGGCGATACACCATATTGGGATAAGGCATGGTGGTCCGTTCGTCCCTGTTAACTGTGGTGCGCTTCCCGAGTACCTTATCGAGAGTGAGCTTTTCGGTCATAGAAGAGGAGCCTTTACCGGAGCCCTTAGAGATAAAAAGGGACTTTTCGAGGTTGCCGACGGTGGCACCATTTTTTTGGATGAGATCGGCGATTTGTCGCTACACCTTCAAGTAAAGCTTCTGAGGGCAATAGAGGATAAAAGGATCAGACCCTTGGGAGGATCTGAGTATGCTAAAGTTGACATTAGAGTGGTTGCAGCTACAAATAAGAGAATTGAGGAAGAGGTATCAAATGGTAAATTTCGCGAGGATCTGTTCTACAGACTGAATGTTATAAAGATATCACTTCCACCCTTGAGAGAACGTGAGGGGGATATACCGTTATTAGCTTTGCATTTCATTAATAAACATTCGAAGGAGATGGGAAAGGATATTCATGATATTTCTCGTACTGCACTTAGCATATTGGAGAGCTATCAGTTTCCTGGAAATGTAAGAGAGCTTGAAAACATAATAGTGAGGTGTATAGCGCTTGAAAACACTAATGTGATTCTGCCCGAGACATTACCGAATCTTTTTTATGGAAAAAACTTGGTGGAGTTTGATACCGATAACTGTTCAAAGATGGGTTTGGTTTCCGTACTCAATAATGTCGAAAAGCAATTGATAGATAATGCTCTAAAAGCAAGCAAGGGGAACAAAACGGAAGCGGCAAAAAGACTCGGTATATCAATGCGTTCGCTACGATACAGGTTATCAAAGCATGAAATTAAAACATCTCAAGCAAACTCATAATTACATCTTATATTTTCCAAAATCGCCTGGTGGAATCTTCTCGAGAAGATCAGTAAGTTTTTCTTTACTCTCATCGAAATCCAATTTCTTGGATTTTTCAAAAACCTCGTCTTTGACCCAAATGCTTGAACCTGTCCTGAGTGCAATGGCTATTGCATCGCTGGGCCTTGAATCTAGAGTGTATTCCTCGCTTTCCCTTTTTATATGTATTTCTGCGTAAAACGTGTCGTTTCTTAAATCAGTTACCTCGACTCTTGAAACAGAAAAATTCAAGTTTTCCAACAAATTTTTCATAAGGTCGTGCGTTAAAGGTCTAACCCTTGGTGTTTTTTCAAGCTCCATTGCAATTGAACTGGCTTCCATAAAGCCTATCCAGATTGGAAGTATTTTTTCTCCAGAGAGATCCTTGAGAATTACAATTGGGCTGTTTGTAAAAGGATCTAAAGCTATGCCAGAGACTTTCATTTCGAATATCATGATACACCTCCGTTAGTTGTTATTGTAACAATTCTCCCCTGAGGGAGTTTTGTAGACCTTCAGAGATCCGCACATTTACTATTTTTCCTTTTAGGCTAAGTGGTCCAGGGAAATTAACTACTTGATTATGGGTGTTCCTGCCAGACTGCCAAGATGGATCATTTCTGCTTTCACCCTCAACCAGAACCTCTTCTAAAGTTCCAACCTTTTTTTGATTCTTGCGAACTGTGATTTCACTTTGAATTTTTTGTACCATAGCCAATCTTTCGTTTGAGATGATTTCTGGTACGAATTCGTTGCTTTCGGCCGCTGGTGTTCCGGGTCGCGGCGAAAATTTGAAAGAAAAGCTGGTGTCAAATTCCACTTCTTTGATCAACTCCAGGGTTTCGTCGAAATCCTTTTCCGATTCCCCAGGGAATCCGACTATCACATCTGTTGTTATTGCAATATCGGGGATCGACTCTCTTAATGTTCTTATTATATCTAAATATGATTCTTTTGTATAAGTTCTTTTCATCATCGACAATATCCTGTTTGAGCCGGACTGAACCGGAAGGTGAATATGGCGACATACCTTTGGAGCCCCAGCCATGGCATAGATCATCTTTTTAGTCACATCACGGGGGTATGACGTTGTGAAGCGAATTCTAAGCAATCCTTCTATTTCCGCAATCTTTCTTAATAGATCGCCAAATTTGTAACCGTCGGCCTTCCACGAATTCACGGTTTGTCCTATAAAAGTAACTTCTCTTACACCTTTTGTGACTAAGTTTGTTGCTTCATTTAATATATCTTTTAATGGCCTGTTTATTTCTTTTCCTCTCACAAAGGGCACAATGCAGTAAGAGCACACCTTATTACAGCCTTGCTGCACAGATACGAATGCGGATACCTTTCCATTTTCATGATAAGGTTCGACTTCGAAAATCTCTTCTAAATCGAGTGATGTTTCGACACCCCTCTTTTTCTCGTCTTCAATCTGAGTTATGAGTTCAGGTAGTCTCGGAATTGCGCGTGGTCCCAACACGAAGTCCAGATGTGGGATCTTATTCAGGAGCTGATCTCCGTAGAGTTGAGCGACACATCCGGCAATTCCCACTATTAGATTAGAGTTCTTGGCTTTTAAGTGCTTAAATCTTCCCAAACTGCTGAAAGCCTTTTGATCAGCCTTTTGTCTTATGGCACAGGAATTGATGATAACAACATCGGCTTCTCCGGGATCCTGAGTTATCTCTAAATCAATACATTTCCTTATCCTGTCAGAGTCGTACTCATTCATCTGACAACCATAAGTTTCGATGTATAACAATCTTTTATTCATCTCTTACCTTACAATTTAACGCTATAACATCTTCAAGTCAACAGCCCTAAAAGAGTCATTGACACGAAAGTTTAAATTTAGTAGGATGGTCGAATGGAATTTTTGCTTGTACTGTTATCGGAGAGGGAATTATGAGTAATCAGCTAACAGAATTTAGCCCACCAAGGCCGGGTCTATTAGATTGGTATAAAGATATAAATAATCACCAGTGGAGAACTTTTTTAGCCGCATTTCTCGGTTGGGCTCTTGATGCAATGGATCTTCTGCTTTTTGCTTTTGCTGTTGAAGAAATTGCGATAATATTTAATCTATCACCTCCAGAAGTAGGAACTCTTTTTTCGGTTACCCTGTTTGCTTCTGCGTTTGGTGGGGCGTTATTTGGGATAGTATCCGATTATATAGGCAGAGTTCGTGCTCTTACCTATACAATACTCATATATTCGGCGTTCACCGGACTCAGCGGTTTTTCTCCCAATGTAACTTTCTTGCTGGCCTGCCGTGTGTTTCTCGGTCTGGGTATGGGGGGAGAATGGGCTTCAGGTGAAGTTCTGGTCGCTGAGACGTGGCCCAGGGAGCATAGAGGTAAGGGAATTGGATTGGTGCAAAGCGGTTGGGCGATAGGATATATACTAGCGGCATTCCTCGCCACTCTAATCATCCCGTATTTTGAAAGGGGCGTCATTTACCATGTCCCTATTTTTGGGAATATGGATGGTGTCAATATTGGTTGGAGGATCCTTTTCTTTGCAGGTGTCACCCCTGCGCTTCTGGTTTTATACATTAGGAGACATCTTGAAGAGCCTGAAATTTGGAAGAAAACTTCGAAAATGCGTAAAGAGGGGAAATTAAAAAAGGGATCTGGTGGTTTTACGCTTAGTCAAATCTTCAAGCCCGATCTCTTGAAATATACTGTTTCTGCCACCATCCTTACAAGCCTGTGCATGATCGCCTATTGGGGTCTTTATTTCTGGATACCCCAGTTTATCGCAAAACCAATTGAAGAGGGAGGTGTGGGGTTTGGTCAAAAGGGCTTTGTTTGGATTATTCCTATAAACATAGGTGCTTTTATAGGTTGCAACACATTTGGTTGGATTAGTGATCGTTTTGGGAGGAGGCCGGTTTTTGTTTTTTATCTTCTTGCTATGGCAATTGTTGTCTATTTGTTTGGTCATGTAACAAAGTTGGCTGATTTTTTTAACGTGAGTCGATTGTTCGCTTTTATTGTTATCGGTTTTTTTGTCGGCTTTTTTGGCACAGGATTTTATTCGGGCTTTGGCGCTATTTTCTCCGAAGTTTTTCCTACGCGCGCAAGGGGGACTGCGCAGGGTTTCTGTTATAACGTTGGAAGAGGAGTTTCAGCTGTAGCCCCTCCTTTGGTCGGTTTCTTAGCAGCAAAATACGGCTATGGATCCGCTCTTGTCACAGTTTCTGCATTTTCAGTTTTAGCTGCGATTGTGGTATTAACATTCCCTGAAACTAGGGGTAAGAGTTTGGAAGTTGAATAGCCCTGGAGAATTTAATGCGGAAAAGCCGAATTGTTTTAAGAAATTGTATGTAGTGTCGCAAGATAATATTTAAAAAAATTCCAATATCTGTGTTGAATAATTAAACCATCCTCAATAATACTCGCAATTTCCTGAGGGGCTTGATTCTACCGATATATTTAAAATTTTAATGCTCTAAATCGATATCTGGCTGCCTAATTAAAGGTCTCGTATGCTTAATTTCTAGGCAGTAAACATTTTCTCCTTCCGTAAATTGTTTCAGGCATCTCTTGATTCCGTGTGTCAAATCTAATGAACACAGGGAATTACTATTCTTTCTTCTCCATGGCACAGCTATTGCATCCATTCACGATATAAATGCCTCTCAAAGGAGGAAGTCGGATGAAGCGGTATTCATTGAAATTAAGGAGTGTGAAGGACATGATGGTTGTGCCATCATCGGTGTTTTTGTTGCTGCTGCTAAGCTCAGTTCGAGTTCATGCTCAGGAAAGTGGTTTAGAAGATGTTATGAAGCAGGTAGCGGATTTAAAGATTGCGACTGACACTGTGTGGGTTCTGTTTACAGCATTTCTGGTTTTCTTTATGAATCTGGGTTTCGGCATGGTGGAGTCGGGTCTGTGTCGGGCAAAAAACACAGTGAATATACTGGCCAAGAATTTTATAGTTTTTGCGATTGCTTCACTCGCGTTTTGGATAATAGGCTGGGGTATCATGTTTGGAGATGGGAATGGGTTTTTAGGGTTAAAGGGGCTTCTATTTGTAGGTGGAGCCGACAACAGTCCTGCGACGGGTGAAGCTTATCAGGGTGTTTATTCAGCGATAAGCTGGACTGGAGTGCCACTGTGGGCGAAGTTTTTCTTTCAGCTTGTATTTGCAGGGACTGCGGCGACGATCGTTTCCGGGGCTGTAGCGGAGAGGATAAAGTTTAAGTCATTCATAGTTTTCTCCTTCATAATAATTGCGATAATGTACCCGATAACTGGGCACTGGATTTGGGGAGGGGGCTGGCTGGCGGGACTCGGGATGTGGGACTTTGCGGGTTCTACAGTTGTTCACTCAGTAGGGGGCTGGGCTGCACTGGCTGGTGTTATTGTACTTGGTCCGAGGATTGGGAAATATGGGAAGGACGGATCTGTACATCCTATACCCGGCCATAGCATGACTATAGCTACTATTGGTGCGTTCGTTTTGTGGTTTGGATGGTTCGGGTTTAATCCGGGGAGCACGATGGCAGCAGCGTGGAATGATATTTCTAGGATAGCTGTTACGACTAACAGCGCTGCGGCTGCGGCGGCGTTTAGTGCGACTATAGTGTCCTGGTTACTTCTCAGGAAGCCGGATCTGTCAATGATATTGAATGGGTGTCTGTGTGGGCTTGTGGCTATAACAGCGCCGTGTGCATTCGTGAGTGTCGGGAGTTCGGTGATCATAGGACTGATAGCTGGTGCGCTAGCTGTCCTTGGAGTGTTATTTTTTGACAGGGTTAAGCTGGACGACCCGGTAGGAGCTTTAACGGTGCATTTAATGAACGGTGTATGGGGGACCTTGGCGGTTGGGTTGTTTGCGGAGGACATAATAATGCCTGGAACAACAGGAGATGGATTGTTATTTGGGGGAGGTGGGAAGCTTCTGTTTGCGCAGTTTGTGGGAGTGGTGGCTGTGGGTGCGTTCACGCTTGGAGTTGGGTTGATAGGGTGGGGGATAATAAAGGTTACTATGGGGGTGCGTGTATCGCCGGAGGAAGAGCATTACGGGCTCGATATCGGAGAGCATGGTATGGAAGCATATCCAGACTTTCAGGGAGTTGCTGAAAGGGGCGAATCGATTGGCGTGTCAAAATGAAATCGGTAATAGCGTATTAAATGAAAGTAAAGGAAGTACACCCTTAACGATTGCCACCACCCTAAAATCCGCCTTTCATTAGGGTGGTGGCAATAGAGAAAATTGATAAAGCAAGAGGAGGAGAGACAAGATGAAACTTTTTAGATTATGGTTCTTGATAATTGCTTTGCCTCTATTTCCGATGTCGAGTCTGAAAGCGCATGCACAATCGATGAAAGAGGAGATACAGGACTTAAAAAGGATGATCGAACAGAATCAGAGAGAGAATGAAGAACTTAAACAAAGGATTCAGCAACTAGAATCACAGAAAGCTGCTGATGACAAAAGGGTGGAAGAGCTCTATGTAAAGCAGCAGGAACATGACACAGAGCTCGATGCGCTCGTAAAATTATGGAAATCCCTGAAAATCGGATTCTATTTGGACACCACCTATCAGGGTGCTTTTCATCAACCTAATGACCAGGATATTCTATTACGTTCTCTTTACCCGAATCAAAACCAGTTTAGCATCAACGCATTTACGTTATCACTTTCGAAAGATCCAGTACTCGGTGATGACGTCTGGGACTTGATAGGCTTTCGCGCCGATGTTTTATTCGGTGAACAAGCTTCTCCATTGTCTGCTGCTGGTTTGGAAAGCGATGTGATAAGTCCATATCAACTCTTTATACATGCGATTGCCCCTGTGGGCAACGGCATCGATTTTTATGCCGGTAGATTTGTTACACTCGCTGGTTATGAGGTTATCGAAGCACGGAATGATCCTAATATCAGCCGTTCAATACTCTTTGGTTTTGCCATACCCTTTACACACACAGGTATCAGAGCCCACTACGGTGCCGGTCCGCTTGACTTTTATCTTGGTATGAATAATGGGTGGGATACCGTCAAGAACGATGATGGGAATTTTACACTGGAAGCACAGGTCGCCCTTGGGACGGAAGATATCACTCCGTGGTTAAATGCGGCATCTGTAGCACTGACGGGATATTTTGGAAAAGAATCTGAAGATGATCCCGATGTAATTGTTTACGATGATTGGAGAAATCTGTTGACAGTTGTTGGCTCCGTAACACTGATGGATAGACTGACTTTGGTAGCTGATGCTGACTTTGGATGGCAGCAGGGGATCACAAGTGCTGATTTGGACTTGAACGATCAACAGGCTTTCTGGTGGGGAGTTGCCGGTTATGCAATAGTTGATCTATACAAAGATGTGGTGGATTTTACTTTGAGGGGCGAGTACTTCAAGGATAGGAATCAATTCAGGACATTTGCTAACGACTCATCTGCAACGAAATTCTTCGAGTTGACGCCAACGCTTGCGGTAAGACCATTTAAGGGTCTTGCAATTGGCAGTAAGTATCTAGATAACCTAGAAGTGAGAGGAGAGTTCAGATGGGATTGGGCCAATGAGCCTTACTTCCTGAGGAAGGATGGGGAGTTAAATAAGAATCAATATGAATTATCCGCACAGCTTCTTTATTGGTTTGATACAGGCGAGTTCGAGCCGGAAAAAACGGTGGAATCAGCGCCTGAATTGTAAGGATAAAAACGGAAACCACGTACTCATCTCTCCATACCTCTTTTGCGTGGGCAGGGGCAGGGCGGCTAGTAATAATTTACAAGGTTAGCCCTGCTCCTTTTTTTTCTGTAATTTTTGTCCCATATCTAATCCAATCGCTACAAATTAGACCTAAATTGGCTTGCAACAAAATACCGTTTGGGTAAAATTAGCCCCAATTATTCAAATTATTTTTATGTGTTTTATTTAGCTAATAATCAAATATTCGGATTATTTGCTTGCCCGGATAGCTCAGTCGGTAGAGCAGAGGACTGAAAATCCTCGTGTCGGCGGTTCGATTCCGTCTCCGGGCATTTCTCTCCCATAATTTTAAAACGTCTTTGGGGTCAGTGCTAAACTTTATACCATTTGGGATAGAAAAGTCGCGCAAATAGCTGCTTGAACTCCTTGAAAGATAGATTCTAAAAACCCCGTTCTTATGACCGGATTGTAAATGGCGTTCATAGTATAAGGTTAAGGACAGACCCGTGGTCTGCATCCCTATCCTTGAGTTACATGGACGGGAACGCCTGAACCCGGACATCCTGAGCCAGGTCGAAGGATGACAATGTCGCATCTCGGAATGTCTCATTGGGGTATGGGTGGCGACCGAAAGGTCACCGGTACATTATTATGATTCTTCGTAGCGGAGGACTTTAGTCCTCCATCCTACATCATTTCCTACTAGCGGGGTTTTCTATCCCTGCGTGGCGGTGCGAAGATTCCCTCTACTGTAGGAATCTTGGACCCGGTATACATGACGTGTCCTTGGCGTGGGTGGGATGTTTCGGTTTATAATAAAGAGAAAATCTGTATAATAAGTGGTTAGCGGTTTGGAAGAAGAGAAACAAGGAGTTCTTATCAAAGTTACAGGAGGGGAATATGGCTGCAAAAAGAGATGCCGTTATTAAATCAATCAATGAGTCTGAACTGGAACAAAAGGTTAAGGACATGTACCGCGATGTTGCGGTAAACCCTCATGGAGAGTTCCACTTCGAGATGGGACGCGCCATGGCGGAAAGATTGGGCTATTCACCAGAAGACCTTGACCGGATCCCGTCGGAAGCGATCGATTCGTTTGCCGGCGTCGGTTACTATTTCCATCTATTGAAGCTGAATGAGGGTGAAAGCGTAGTTGATCTTGGCAGTGGATCGGGGATGGACACATTCGTTGCCGCCTTGAAGGTGGGACAGAGTGGCAGAGTGGTAGGAGTCGACATGACTGATGAACAGCGCTCCAAGGCGGAGCGCCTTCGTGACCGGGCGGGATTCAATAACATCACCTATCTCAAGGGCTACATAGATGCTGTCCCTTGCGAAGACGAGAGCTTCGATGCCGTAATCAGCAACGGGGTGATCAATCTTGCCCCCGACAAAGCAAAGGTTTTTCAGGAGGCTCGAAGGGTGCTGAAACCTGGCGGACGCCTTACGATCTCGGACATCGTAACCGAGATGCAACTTCCGGACGGTATCACGTGCAATACTACACTGTGGGCGGCCTGCATCGGGGGCGCCATGCAACAGGATAGTTACCGCGCGGCTATTGAAGCAGCGGGCCTGCGCGTAGAGGCCGTACAGCATAATCCGCAGTATCAATTCATCTCTGATAATGCCCGGGGTGCTAGCAAGAAGTTTGGTGTAAAAAGCATCTCTCTACTGGCAGTTAAGATGTAGGGTTGAATCGCAGCCTTTAGCTTGGGCGCGTAATTCCTCAGCTAAGCAATACCCTTGGTTTTCTCGAGAAGTGGCACTTACTCCTAAGATAGATAAATTTATATCGCCAGGTTTGACACGTTAGTCGCGGTTTGATAGTATAAAAGTATTTAGGAATCCAAAATGACGGGATCAAATAAGTCTATATTCGATCCAATATACAGGCAGGGGAATGTAAGTGCTCAGATATCGCGGACTCTGTTCACCATAGGCAAAGCTATAAAGCACCTTCAGTGGGATGAGAGCAAGTCAAAACATCTAACGCCTACGCAGGTGCAGTCACTTTTGTTCTTGAAATATATAAGACCCGACGCCGCTACTGTAAATACACTTGCAAAACACCTCACATGCACTCCCGCTACTATAAGCGGTATACTTGATACTCTGGAAAACAAGAAATTTATCGTCAGGAGCAGAAAATCAAATGATAAAAGAAGGGTTTTGGTAAGCTTGACTCCCAAGGGTATTAGGGCTATAAGCGTATTTGAAAATTTTGGCAAAGAAATAGAAAAATTAATTTCGGAATTCAATCACGAAGAACAAGAGATTTTGGGTAAGCTTCTTATGAAATTAGCCAGGAAGCTCATAGAGAAAGGATACGGATTTTCCATGGATGTATGCAGATCTTGTTGTTTTTTTATCTCAAATAAGTATCCGGGATCGGAAAAACCTCATTACTGCAGGTGTCTAAATATTTTGTTGAGTGAAAAAGAAATTTACATGGAGTGCCCTGATTACAAAGAGGCTCTGAGTTAAGAATGAACTAAAAAAATTTAGAGGACTTATTTAGCATTCCTAATTATTAGGTATCCTTGCTAATAATTGGGACGGTAGTAAAAGATGAAGAGAAACGAGATAGAGTTTAATGGGTTTGTTCGGGAAGGCGAGGGCTTTTTTACATATTCTGACCTCGAAGATACCATGGCAGATATGGTGGAGCCCAAACAGGGGATCGAACTCGAACAACCGCGTTCCCCGGATAAAGTGGATAGGACTTTAGATGAGCAGTTTAGAATCCTCTACCCTTATTTTAAAGTCATGGCAAGTGAACGGCTACTTACTCGAAGGGATGAGATAGAGATATCAGCAACAATAAAGAAATGCCAATCAAAGATAGACGAAATAAAGACACTGCAGGATAGGTTATCAAGAAGGGAAGAAGAGAATAGTTCCAGAAATGGGGATCGACATAAAATCAGAAAGGATAAAAGGCGATCAAGCAAGGAGAATATTCTCAAAGCTTTAGTGAAAGTATACTCGGCAACAGCAAAGAGACTTAAAGATAGGTTTGTGAGAGCGAACTTAAGATTAGTTGTAAGTATCGCGAAGAGATACGTCGGCATGGGACTACCGCTACCGGATCTTATTCAGGAGGGCAATATCGGCTTGATGAGAGCTGTAGATAAGTTTGACCACAGAATGGGCTGTAAATTTTCAACATATGCTTCATGGTGGATACACCAGGCGACAGGGAGGTCGCTTATGGATCAGACACGGACAATAAAGGTGCCAGTATATCTGCAGGAGGAAGCGCGCAAGTTATACAAAATATGCTCAATGCTTCAAAAGGAGATGAAAAGAAAACTAACTCCTGAAGAAATTGCAAGGGAATTAGAAATTCCTGTCACTCTTGTACACAGGATTTTGAATGCGGAGAAAAATGTTATCAGCCTGGACTCACCCATAATAGCAACGGAGCAAAATACACTGCTCGATTTTATGGTGGATGAGGTGTTACCAGCCCCGGATTCGATATCTGATAGGGAAACACTTAAAGAGAAAATAAAGGATGCTTTAACGCTTCTTACTCCCAGGGAAAATGAGATACTTAGGATGAGGTATGGCCTAGATCGAAATGATACGTTCACATTAGACGAACTTGGAAGGGAATTTGGGATTACTCGTGAGCGCATAAGGCAGATCGAAAAAGCAGCAATAGAGAAGCTTGCAAAATCAAGCATGAGAGAAACGCTAGAGGGTTTTCGCGGGTAGGGATTTAGTTTAGAACAAAATGCTGATATCAAGACTTAACCATCGGAGAGATGCTTTTAAGCAAAAGAAATGTTATGTAAGTAGGTTTTAAATTTAGGCGATAGGAAACGAAATGGAAGGAAATCTCTTGATAAAGGGCTGAGAATAATAATTAAAAATTTCGTTAGGGGGGTTACTCATGGCTTATATAATCGCAGAACCTTGCATAGGCACCTTAGACAAATCATGTGTTGCAGTGTGCCCGGTAGATTGTATTTATGAAATCGAGGGCGCAGATCAACTCTTAATACATCCGGAAGAATGCATAGACTGCGGTGCATGCGTCGATCCCTGTCCGGTTGACGCTATATACCATGAAGATGAGCTACCGGATAAATGGAGAGATTTTATTGCGAAGAATAGAAACGCATTTCCGGATTTAAGAACTCCACCAGAGGATACAAAAATAGTGAGTAATCCGCCTTACGAAAAATAATAACATTCTGGGCATCTTAATTTGGGTGCTTTGGTTTGCGGAATGAGGATTTCTTTGATAACAAGGAAGCAGGGAGATTAAGTGAATGGGCGGTATTCAAAAATCTAAAGTCGAAGTCATCAAAGAAGACAGTAATGGTTTACGTGGCTCAATCGCTGAAGAACTCAGGAAAGAAACTGACCATTTTTCACATGAAGATTATCAAATTCTAAAGTTCCACGGCATATACCAGCAAGATGATAGAGACCTGAGGCAGGCGCTTAAGACAGAGGGTAAAGATAAGAAATACATTTTCATGATAAGGACCAAGCATCCAGGCGGAGAGCTTTCGGGAGAGCAGTGGGAAGTCCTGAATAGAATATCTGATCAGTGTGCCGATGGAACCCTCCGCATTACGACAAGGCAAGACATTCAATTTCATGGAGTAGGTAAAAGCAATCTCAAAAGAGCAATTCAACTTCTAAATTCAGAAAAAATTTCAACTTATGGTGCTTGTGGAGACGGGAACCGTAATACGGTTGCTTGTCCTGTTTCCGATATCAGGAAGGAATCAAGCTTTGACACTCAGAAATGGGCGAGACTAATATCTGAAGAGCTAAGTTTTAAATCTAAGTCTTATCACGAAATCTGGGTGAATGGCGAGCGAATAACCGATGATGATGAGGCAGAAAGCATTTATGGTAAAACCTATCTTCCAAGAAAATTCAAAATCGGCATAGGGCATCCTGATGATAACTGCATCGATGTGCACACACACGATATTGGAATTGTGCCCGTCTTGAATGAAAGACTGCTGGGATTCAATATAATGGTTGGCGGAGGCCTGGGAACCACGCACAGGCAGGCTAAGACCTATCCTCGCCTCGGCGATCCGATAGCGTTTGTTGAACCCGAAAGACTACTCGACACAGTTACGAGGATCGTCGAATTTCAAAGAGACCATGGCGACAGGGCAGACAGAAAACACGCGAGGCTAAAGTACGTAGTAGAGGAATGGGGCGTTCAAAGAGTCAGGAATGAGCTCGAGACGAGGCTGGGACGTAAACTTTCAAACCCAAAGCCTGTGAAACTTAGCAATATAGAAAATCATCTGGGATGGCACGAACAAAACACACAAGGTCTCTGGTATGTAGGTATATTCGTCGAAAATGGAAGAATCAAAGACACAAAAGAAAGTAAAATGAAAAAAGGTCTCCGTGAAATCGTCCGTAATTTCAGCCCTGGAATTAGGCTCACCCCATTGCAAGATGTCGTGCTGACTAATATCCCAACGGGGAAAATAGGAGAGTTAAAAAATAAGTTAGAAAGATACGGGATTAAAACAGAAAGTGAATATTCTAGACTAAGGACCAATGCTATGGCCTGTCCAGCACTCCCTACTTGTGGACTTGCTCTTGCGGAATCTGAGAGATATTTACCATCACTTATAGATGAGCTAGAAAAAAGGGGTTTTGGAGAGGAAGATATAAAAATGCGCATGAGTGGTTGTCCAAACTCATGTTCAAGACCGCCCATCGCTGAAATCGGAATCATAGGGACTTCGCCTCATAAATACAATATTTATCTCGGTGGGAATTATGAGGGGACCAGACTTAATAAGCTTTTCGAAGAGCATGTCGATGATTCGGTACTGGCTGATAGAATAGGTAGTTTACTGGATTTGTATAAAAATATGACAATGAATGATGAAAGATTTGGCGACTTCTGTGACCGCGTTGGGTTAGAAAAGATAAGATCGATGATGAATGAAACAGTTCCAATAAGAAAGGTCTCTTTGGGCCAGCCCTGAACCTGATACGCTTTTGGTTCAAAAATTTGGGGGCATCCGGTATTCTGTCATCCCCTGTAGATGTTAGATATTTCGTGGACAAAATCCAAAAAATAATAGATTTACTGGAAGTTTACTCTTCCGTCATCCTCGAACTTTTTTATCAGGAATCCATTGTTTAATTTTTTTTCTTTGTCTTGATACAAAGAAACAAAAATCGAGGGCTACAAAAAATTAGGAATTATTAAATCAATTCCTACAGCTAAAAATATTTAATCCAACCACAACCCCAAATCTTTTTTTAACGCTTCCGGAATTGATTTTGGAAATTTTTTGAATGCCCATTTAAAATCTAAGATACTGTTGCTGACTTACGTAACATTTACAATCCCCGACTGGCTGAGTGAGGTGTTCTTGGCGACCTAAAGGTCGCCGCTACATTGTTTTGATTTTTTTGTAGAGGAGGGCTTTAGTCCTCCATCCTCCACCATTTTTGTTGAAAACTAAATTCTGACAACCTCATACTTACTCCCGGATTATAAATCGAGTTTATAGTATAAGATTAAGGCAAGACGCCCATAGATCTTGCTAACTGCAATTGATACGGGTATGTATCAGTTGAGGTGTAAATTAAATTGCGGTAACGTGTTTAAGCGCGGCGTTTTTTGAGTTGTGTTTGGCCGTATCAGGGAGGGACGAACCTTATGAGAGAAATGGAAAAGATAATCTGGGCTACCGATGGTTCAAAGGAATCTGAGGAGGCTCTAAACTATGCAAGATTTTTTGCCCAAAGATTCAACTCAGAAATAATAGGTGTTCATGTGATTGAAATGCCTGAAAGACTGATATATGACTACGTTACAGATCCTAAAAGCGAACACTACGGGTGGTTAAAAAAGGCTGAAGGGGATTTTGCTGCGAGATTAGCTGCAACTGCCGATGATCTGAGTGGTCAGGGACTTAATTTTCGAGGAGAAATTTTAAAAGGAGAACCGTATAAGGAGATTGTTAGATTTGCCCATAATGAGAAAGCAAGCCTCATAGTTTTGGGGAAACGAGGACTCGGGCTTATAGATAGGATGCTCGTCGGAAGCACGACGCTTAGAGTCCTAAGAGAATCCAGTATACCCGTGCTGGCGGTCAGGAAGCGTGATGGAAAAAGTGAGGTGAATATACGTAATATTCTTGTTCCACTAGACATAGATGAAAAGGTAGACTCTGCCATCAACTATGCGATAGACTTAGGGGAGAGGATAGACGCCAATATTTCAGTTATGTACGTTTTCAAGTTAAGCATCTACGACTATTCTGACTATGGAATTCATTCCAGTGTAATGGAACTGTTGTTGGAGGATTCTTCTAAGGAACTTGAAAAAAGGATTGAGGAGATAAAGGCGAGGCGCGGGACTCAGAAAAAAGGGGTCAAAAAATTAGAAATCAGCACGGCGATGACTCAGAAACTAAATCCTGCGGTCGCGATAGTTGAGTATGCATCTAGTAAAAGCGTTGACTTAATAGTAATCAATTCTCACGGAAGAAAGGGGGTTAAGCGGCTTATTTTGGGGAGTGTAACAGAAAAGGTAGTTCAAGAATCTCCCTGTGCAGTATTAACTCTGAAACCATAGATCAATAGATTATGGACAGACTCTTTTTCTTTAATAGGGGGCTCTCTAATATCTTCATTTTTGGGGATCGTTGATTGTATTGTCGGCGGCGAATTTGTTAATGCTCTCACAACCCTGCGATTTAGGAATGATTTTATGCTCATGCACTAACAATTGGACTCTGTCCCCATTTTCTTAGATGGAAAAGATATTACTAAACGAATATGAGAAGCCTACAGGCCAGCACTATTCAATCCTTCTACTAAGTTGGGCGGGATGGATTTTTGATTTCTATGATCTAATCCTTTTTACCTTTCTTCTCATCCCCATAGGAAAGGAAATGCATTTCTCCAATTTGACGCTTTCGTATGTTCTAGGTGCGTCTTTGGCGGCAACCGCGGTTGGGGGCGTTATCTTTGGATTCCTATCGGATCGCTATGGCCGGAGGAGTGTGCTTCAATGGACGATTTTAACATACAGTATTGGGACTTTCTTGAGCGGACTTGCTTCGAACCTTGAGCTCCTGATGGTATTTCGAATTATTACCGGATTGGGTGTCGGAGGTGAATGGGCCACAGGGCAGACCTATGTCGGAGAGACATTCCCCCCAAAAGTGCGGGGCAGATACGGGGCATTTATGCAGACGGGCGCTCCAATTGGCATTGCCCTAGCATCAATTGTTGGTGGATTTGTTGAGCCCGTTATTGGTTGGAGAATTTGTTTTTTTATTTCCGTGTTGCCCGCTTTACTTGTAATCATTGTCAGGAAAAGATTGCCTGAGTCGGACATCTGGTTGAGGAGGAAGAGATTGATTGACGAGGGAGTTCTACCGAAGGGTTCGGCTGCGAATGAGGAGCGTGGTAAATTTTCCATTCTATTCTCGAGAGCGCACAGAAAAATGTTTATTCTGTCCCTTGTCCTGGCAATATTTGATATGTCGGCATATTGGTTTACCTACTCCTGGCTCCCCGGCTACCTCCATCAGCAGAGGCAATTTTCTATTGCCAAATCAGCTGCTTGGATGCTGGTGACTCAACTGGGTGGTTTTCTTGGTTACTTCACGTTTGGCTTCGTCGCCGACAGGTTTGGCAGGAGACCCGCCTATACGGTTTATTCTTGTATTATGGCAGTGGGGCTTATAATGATTACTTTGTTGTGGTATGCGATCGCACTCTACCCACCTATTATCCTGGCTTTTATGTTCCTGGTTGGATTCGGGACAGGGATGTTTGGGGGCTATGGTCCTCTCTTCTCTGAAGTATTCCCGACGGCAATCAGGAATACGGCAATGGGGTCAGCCTTCAACTTAGCCCGAGGAGTGCAGTTTTTCACTCCGGTGATTATAGCCGTGATTGCCGAGAAATATGGACTCGGAGGCGGTATATCTCTTGCTGCTCTCTTTGCTCTGCTCACTGGTGCATGGATCTGGACATTCCCGGAGACGAAAGGCAAGAAACTGGAGATATAGTATAAGGGGACAGACACTTGTATTAACATTTAGGTGATATGCTCAAATAAACTGAACTTAAGGGGGTTCAGTTTATTTGTCCATTACTCATGGTCAGAATAGTAAACGCAAATTAAGAAGTGTCCGTCTCCGGTTTTAAAACGTGTTCAAGGATTGAGTGATAAAAGCGTGCACAGTTCCTTAGGAGTAACAAGGAAATCCGGTATAGGCCTTTTAATCGTCATTTTTCTGTTTTCTACGCTCAATGCTAAGTCGGAAGAGGTCTGGGCTCAAAGGAATGAAGAAGGAAATTTCACAACTTACTTTTATAAAACGCTTCCGAAAAATTTGCTGGTTGGAACAAGGAATAGCTTCTTGGGATGGAATCTTGCTATCCTTGGGGCAGGGACCGGAGGTGCTATAGCTCTTTCTCAAACCGGTGCCGACAATGACATACAGGGGGATGTTAAGGGCGTATTAGGGGATTTCGGAGATATAGGAAACATAGGAGGAAGTGCATTTACATTAGCTGCGATTGCGCTCTCGACCTATACTCTGGGAGTAATTTCAAAGAATAAGGGTGTTGCTGAAACTGGTAGAGCCCTTATCGAGGCGGAGATTATAACGGCAGTCATGACAAGCATCATTAAGGTCTCTGTAGGGAGGGAAAGACCCGATGGAAGCGGTAATCGATTTAGCTCATCTTTCCCTTCAGGCCACGTATCAGGGAGCTTTGCCCTGGCCTCGACCATCGATTCGATGCATGGTCATTATGCGGGGATACCGCTATACCTATTTGCCGGATACGTGGGATTCTCACGCATTTCGGATAACAAACATTTTCTATCAGACGTGATATTCGGAGCTGCTCTGGGCACGGCGATCGGAAGGGGAATCGCAAAGATTCATAAAAATGAATGTTACAGCAGGTTCCATGTTGTTCCTTACACGGATGGAAATGGAGCGGGTTTACTACTTACTTTTTCATGGTAAATTTATTTCTACGCAATTTTCCCCGAACTTCCAATCTCGACGCTGATCCTACCGCTTGGTTTTACTTAGTGTGCTTTCCAAAATGTAATGTTCGGGAAAGGCGTTTGTAATATTCCCAAGTTATATTATAAAGCGAACTTATAGGATCTTGGGCATGCACAGTCTAGAGCGAAAACCGAAATGCGACCTCGGCAATTCAGGTTATAGGTGATTGAAATAATGTTCAGTTTATCGTATTTTTTATGCTGCTTAGTTTTATTTTTCTTTTTTCTGTGTGCTGGTGCCACTCATAAGGCTCATTATTACACGCACATATTCCGTCTTATCGTACCGGAAAGAGAGTGGAACGTTATATATTGAAGAAGTGCATTGGCGATCTCTATTGATGAACTATTTTCAACTCTTTCTTCGCGTGACTGTTGGGGGTCGTCACTACTCCGGTTTAATCGCAATAGCTTTACTTGTATTGGAAGGTTGTACAACATACCATCCAATGCCTCTAGACAAAGCCACCGTTTCAGAAGCGCTCAAACCTCCCAGCGTAGATGTCCTCCGCGTCGATGCCCGTACAATAAAACATCCAATATTAAAGCCCCTCAATTTCGACGAGAGTGATGGCCTCTCGCCAGACGAAGCTGCAGTCCTATCTGTTATAGCAAATACTGAACTGCGTGCTGTTCGTGACAAAAGGGGAATAGCTGCGGCTCAACTTTTCCAGGCTGGCATTCTACCCAACCCGCAGGTTTCATACGGGATGGATTTCCCCACGGGAGGTACGACCATGGGTACTGTTAATGGCTTTGGTCTCGTCTTCAGTTGGGATATAAGGTTCCTAATCACGCGATGGGCCGAAATTGATTCAGCAAAGTCTAATGCGGCATCGGTGGATCTTGATGTAGCATGGCAGGAATGGCAGGTGTCCGAGGGTGCCAAGCAGCATGTATACCGTTTGTACTTTCTTAAAAATCAACTTGATGTTGCAAAGGAAGGGGAAAAGGGGCTTCTGGAAAATGTGGAGGCTATCAAAAAGGCTGTGGACTTCGGAGATATGACCATAATCGATCTATCAGCGGCGGAGTCGGCGCTCAAAATCATCCAGTTATCCGCGCAACAAATTGAGCAACAATTAGAAGACGAACGTATTGCGTTCAATCAGTCAATCGGGTTTCCTCCAGAACAAATAGTTCCAATTCAGAAGGGGATTGAGCCACCTTTTTTTAAAAAGAATCCATCCGTTAATAGCATTCTGGATGGAATAGAAGACCGCCGTCTGGATCTTCTGGCATTGAAATGGGGTTACGAGAGCCAGGAATCCCGCCTGAGAGCAGCTATACTTGCCCAGTTCCCGAGGGTTAATATTGGGTTTTCTCAATTGCGTGATACGGGTAACGTCGTAACCTCTGGTTTCGGCATAACAATTGATCTACCTGTTTTCGATCGCAATCAGGGGCACATCGCTATCGAGAGGGCAACTCGAAAGCAGCTATTTGACGAATACGTTGACCGTGTTTACAAAACTCAATCTAATATCGCAACTATTCTTGCAGATATGCAATGGGTCAACCGACAAATAGATACAACTCAGGAGACTGTAAAAACCTTAGAAACACTCGTCGGAACCTACTACAAGGCCTTTCAGGAAGGTAATGCCGACGTTATTAGCTACTACAATGCCCGAAACGAATTAATTTTGAAGCAGATAGATGTTTTTAAGCTGAAACAGACACTAGCTGACCTTGCGGTTGCTCTGGAAATTGCCGCCGGGCGATACTTCGATAGCGCGGAGTTTGGGGCCTGACCAAATGAAAAGACTTCCCCCGTACACCAAAGTTGCTTTCTTGGTCGTTTTGGCCGTAGTTCTGTATTGGTGGCTTTCCCATGAAAACAGTCAAAACCTCGTTAAAGATGATCTCCAAGAGCTGAATTCGAATGAACCCATAGCCCAAATAAAAACTGTTCCAATCAGGAAGGGGACAATTACGGAGACCATTACTGTATACGGAGTTGCTATACCGGCTCCGGGCGCGCTCCAAACCATTTCTGTTGCATTTGAGAGTCGGGTGCTGAATGTTATGGTCACAGACGGACAAGTGGTTGCAAAGGGAGAAGCCCTTCTTGAAATCGAGCCCAGCCCCGATACTTATCTTCAACTTGAACAGGCGAGAAATACGTATGAATCGACCAAGCAGAGTCTCGAGCATTTTCAGCGGCTGTTTGATCTTAAGTTGGCGAACAACGATCAACTCACGCAGGCAAAGCAGTCATTCCGGCAGGCTCAGCTAAATCTTAAGAGTATAAATGAGCGCGGCATCAACGGTCCCAGAAAATTGCAGGCCGATGTTACAGGTTTGATTAAAAAGGTCTACGTTCAGGAGGGTTCTATAGTTCCTGTTGGAGGCACACTTGTAGATATCGTGGTTCAAAACCGCCTTGAGATTCTTTTGGGCGTTGAGCCTGAGGATGTAGAACAGGTAAAGCCAGGCCAGGACGTTTCGCTATCTCCCGTAAATGTTCCGGAATCAGCAGGAGTCACGGGCAAAATCCGTAAAATTTCGAATGCGGTTAATCCCGATACACGCCTGGTTGATGTTTTTGTTACCCTTCCCGAAGCTTTACCCAAATCTACCACGTTCCTTCTGGGTGAATTTGCAGTAGGCAAAATCACAATCGCCTCCTCCACAGGATTAATTGTTCCCCGGGCCGCGGTTCTCCCTGAAGAGGATCATTATCAAATGTTTACTGTAAAGAATGATCGAGCCGTAAAGCACTCAGTACAAATTGGTCTTGAGAACGGCAAAGAAGTCGAAGTTATTGGATCGGATATCGAGCCCGGGGACCCGGTGGTAATTCTTGGTAATTATGAGCTCAAGAATGATATGGCCGTAAAATTCGAGGTTTCTAAGTGACTATCACTCAGTGGATGTACTCGCATCGTCGGTCGATTCTTTTCTTGCTCTCATTATTAGCATTGTTTGGGGTCGCAATTGGATTTCGCCTTCCTGTCGCTCTTTTTCCACGTGTGATTTTCCCCAGGGTGCAGGTAAATCTCGACGCCGGAGATCGTCCAGCAGAACTGATGGCTGTTGAGGTTACCTGGCCGGTCGAAGAATCCGTGCGTGCCGTTCCCGGCGTATTAAACGTACGTTCCACTACAAGCCGCGGAAGCTCAGAGATCTTGATTGACTTCGATTGGAAGGACGACATGGTTGCTGCTAGGTTGCAAGTCGAGTCAGCAATGAATCAGATGCTTGCCAGCCTCCCCCAGGGAACTAGTTTTACAGTAAGGCGAATGGATCCTACCATCTTTCCCGTTATCGCTTATAGTCTGACTTCTGATACCCACTCTCTGATCGAGCTTCGCGATATCGCACTTTACCAGCTTCGCCCACTGCTGTTAACGGTTAAAGGAGTTGCCGATGTGGGAGTCCTGGGTGGTGAGCAAGAAGAGTACAGGGTAACTGTGGATCCAGCTCGTCTCTATTCTTTTGGCTTATCACTGAAAGATGTTGCCGATGCGCTTTCGGCCGCTAACGTGATAACCGCTGTGGGTAAGCTGGAAGATCACTATAAACTCTACTTGGTTGTCTCCGATACACGCTTTCTGAGCATGTCTCAAATTCGTGAGACCGTATTGCGCTCCGGGGAAAATGGAATTGTGCTTCTTGAGGATGTTGCAACGGTAAGCCGTGAGGCGGCTCCTCAGTGGATTCGCATTACAGCAGAGGGTCACGATGCGGTAATCTTCCAGATTTTCCAGCAACCAGGTGGCAATACAGTTCAGATAGCCGGAACTGTCAAAGAAAAGCTGTCTGATTTTCAGAAACAGTTACCTGAAGATATAAAAATCGCCAATTGGTATGACCAGAGCGACTTGATTCGCTCTTCCGCTGGCAGCGTACGCGATGCGATACTGATCGGTATTGTTCTCGCTTCATTAGTCCTATTTATTTTCCTTCGTGACTTAAAGATCACCTTGATAGCCTTGGTTTCGGTGCCCAGTGTCCTAGCTGCAACCGTACTTATTCTCTATGTATTTCATATGAGCTTTAATATCATGACCCTGGGCGGTATGGCAGCCGCGGTTGGACTTATAATAGATGACACCATTGTCATGGTTGAACACATCACTCGAAGGTTGCGAGGGAGTACGGGAGAGTCTCAAGTCACAATAATGCGAGCCGTCAGGGAGTTTACCAAACCGCTTGCCGGGTCTTCAGCATCCACAATCATCATTTTCGCACCGCTCGCCTTGCTTTCCGGAGTTACTGGTGCCTTTTTCAAAGCCTTGTCGCTTACCATGGCGGCGAGCCTTTTAATTTCCTTCTTCGTTGCGTGGTTAGCCATACCGCTTTTAGCGTCTCACTTGCTGACCCAAAAGGACGCCGAACAAAAGGAGGAAGGAGTATTAACGGAGAGGATTAAAGGAGCTTATGAATCAGTGATGAGACGTATACTAGAGCAGCCCTGGTTGGTGCTGCTGGGCATTGCCCCACTGGTTCTTCTGGGCTGGCTCAGCTACAAAAATACAGGTTCCGGGTTTATGCCTCGAATGGATGAAGGCGGATTCATCCTTGATTATCGAAGTCCCTCAGGAACGTCTCTTACCGAAACGGACCGCTTGCTTCGAAAGGTTGAATTAATCCTTCAATCAACTCCTGAGGTGGATACTTACTCTCGCCGCACCGGACTGGCTCTTGGAGGATTCCTCACCGAGGCCAACGAGGGCGACTTCTTTGTGCGTCTCAAACCATTTCCCAGGCGAAGTATAGAAGATGTTATGGACGATGTAAGAACACGGGTGGAGCACTCCATTCCCGGTCTGAAAATTGAGCTAGCGCAGTTAATGGAAGATCTAATCGGCGATCTTACGGGCGTGCCGCAGCCGATAGAGATAAAACTATATTCCGATGACGGCGAGTTGCTTGGCAAACTGGGGCCTCAGGTTGCCGAAGCGATCGGGAAAATTCCCGGTGTTGTGGATGTTAATAGCGGAATTGTCATAGCAGGTGACACACTTGACATCAAGGTGGATCGGGTTAAGGCTGCACTCGAAGGGGTGGATCCAGAGTCCGTCACGCAGTTAATTTCTGGGTACTTGAGTGGCGTAGTTACGACTCAGGTAGAACGCGATCCCAAGCTCGTGGGGGTTAGGGTATGGGTTCCGAAGGATGCGCGTGGCACTGAATTGGATGTAAAGAGCATACTAATGCGAGCGCCCGACGGTCATCTCTTTCCCCTCAGACGGATAGGCTCCGCTGAGATTATAACCGGGCAGCCCCAAATCAACCGTTATGATCTTAAGAGGATGATCGCTGTGACAGGGCGCATCAGCGGTCGCGACATTGGCTCTACAATAACGGATGTCAAAATGGTCATTAAGACTCAGGGTCTTTTACCTAAAACAGTTTATTACGATTTAGGCGGGCTCTATGCTCAGCAGCGAATTGCTTTCGCCGGTCTGATTGCCGTGTTCGTGGCGGCGGTGCTTCTGGTTTTCCTCCTTCTCTTATTTCTGTATGAAAGCTTTCGCGTTGCTCTGGCAATTTTATCTCTACCGGTAGTTGCCATCTCGGCCGTGTTTATAGGTTTATGGCTTACAGGGACGGAGATTAATATTTCTTCTATGATGGGTATGACCATGATCGTCGGAATCGTAGCGGAAGTTGCCATATTTTATGTCTCCGAATATTATGATTTGCCCGAAGACCTGGATGAGTGCATGGCACTTATAATGGCTGGTAGAAACCGGATGCGACCTATCGCAATGACTACTTTTGCAACGATTCTTGCCCTTATGCCACTCGCGCTTGCCATAGGGCAAGGCTCCGCAATGCAGCAACCTCTGGCAATCGCCATAATCTCAGGTCTCATTATTCAACTTCCCCTTGTCCTCATTGTGCTGCCGGTTCTTATTATGCTTTTGCGGGTGAGAAAGAATAAGGATAATTAGATAAATCACCACCTTTAGTGGGTAAAGGTGCCAAGACACCTCTTGTTAAAAGCTTATATAGCCGAACGGGAAGGGGACAACGGATGTTGCCCCCGGTTTTACAATTTCACAGTTTGAGATTTTAAGGATTAAACTCGACCAAAAACAGATCCGCGTCTTGTGCAATCCCCATGCCGTTGATATAAACCTTGGTGTCCCTTGGTTCACGTGTGAGCGGATTGCAGTCCAGTGTTGTTAGGGTATCGAAAAAGATTTCATCCAGAACCTCGATAGGATCTCCTATATCTGTCACTTCAGCAATGTCTTCCGCCACATCGGGAGCGATTTCCTCATTGTATACATCGCCGACTTCTGGGTCAGCTCGCATAAAAATCCCCGGAATAGCACCGTCCACTCCGGCGCGCCATTCACCAGAGTGAGCGGGCTCTTCACCGTCGCAAAGAAACCCACCATTCCCGTCTGGTTCAAGACCTGTATCACAGATGTCAACATCCTCGCCGTAGTAGCAGACAGTGCCCGCGCCTGGCGATCCCTCCTGCACCTGAGTGAAGAAGTTTCGGGAGACTTCAATTAGTAAACCATTGTCGAATTCTGTCTCGACGAGGACGCGTGTATCTACCCCTGCGACCTCTTCTGTATCACCCGGAACAGTGATCTCTAATCGGGCATTACCTTCCTCGTCCTCAAGCACGCTCTCACTTCCCACCACCACTGGGAAAAATCCGTTGTCGATCACTAGCTTGAACGGGCCACCCGTCTCTGGGTCGCAAATTTCAATACCCACGTTGGTATCTGGGCACGCGCCGCCCCCTCCAGCATTATTATCGTTACACCCAGTGATTATAAACAAGGATAAGGTGCTCACAATGAAAGCGAGTAAAAGCTCATTATACTTCCTATGCATACATCACCTCCAATAAGATTTTATTATGGAAAACTGACATTAATTTTATCACATCTTCATTTATTAAAGCAAGATAGTGGATGTGAGGCGTACCTAAATCATGCTGTATTTTCTCCGTATTGAATCAGGATCCACCTATCACACACCTAAGTTTCTTCACTTGCCGGCACCTCCAGGACCAAATAACATATTAAAACTACTCGTTGTTTGTTGCCTCGTTTACTCTTCTTGCTCTTTCCCGACATTCTTGGGGAATAATCAGCCTGTTAGGGACTCACACAATTCATCCGATGAGGTGAATTATCTTCGTCGCAAAGGAAACCCAGGGCATCGTCGAAAGTAGTTGGACAGTCTCCGGTGTTAGTTTTACCTGTTTTTACATCGACCAGCTCACTCCGGACCGTTTGTCCCCTTGAGTTCTTCAGTTAGCACATTATTCCCTATGTCAGAAGCGGTGTTCTCGGCATAATATTTGTGCTCGACGTCACCCGGTGCAAGTGGTGTCCACTCCTTTGCCTTTAAGCAGTCTTTGCTGCAATAATCGGGGTGATTGGCATTGAGCCTTAACGAAATAAAGAAAAGGGAACAGATGCTTGTATTAACATCTAGGTAACAAGGTCAGCTAAATTGAACTGAGAATCTTCAGTTTATTGATCCATTTCTCATGATCAGTATAGTTAAAGCAAAATAAATAGTGTCTGTCCCCGATTTTACGGTTTCACAGTTTTACGGATTAAACTCGACCAATTCCGCGAACTCGTCGATCGCCAGGCCGATTCCATCAACATAAACCTTGCGGTCCTTTGTGCCGTCGAATGGATTGCAATCCTCAGCGCTTACCGTATCACTGAACATTCCCACCGGAACATCGATAGTCTCACCTAGTTCGGTAATGCTAGAGACGTCTTCCGCAACATCGGGAGCAAGTTCCTGATTGAACACCATTCCGGCTTGAGGATTGGCAGGCATGATGATTCCAGGGAGATTACCGTTCCCGGCTCGCCACGTGCCTTCGTGGGAAACGAGTTCACCGTTTTCGAATATATCCACGTCCTCCCCGAAGTAGCAGACTGTGCCATCCGGCGCCTGGGCGTAGAAATCCCGGGTATCCTCAATGAGCTCATCATCCTCGAAAGTCTGCTCCTCCACGACGCGTGTGGTCACGCCAGCGATGTCTTCAGTCTCGTCAAGAACAGAGGATTCAATTCGAACCATTACTCCCTGGTCGTCCTCGCCCTCAAGCACGCTCTGGCTACCCACCACCACCGGGAAGAACCCATTGTCGATAATTATCGAAAAAGGGCCACCAGTGTCGGGGTCACAAACCTCAATACCCACGTTTGTCTCGGGGCACCCCCCGCCTCCTCCTCCACCACTGCTACTGTTGCATCCACCGACGATGAAGAAAGGCAGGACAGCTACAACAAAAGCAAGTAAAAGATTCTTATACTTTTTACACATATACGTACCTCCCATAGAATTTTTTATGGAGAACTGACATCAACAAATTCTATCACATCTTCATTAATTAAAGCAACGTAGTGCGTGTTACGCGTACCTGAATCATTAGGTATTTTCTCGGCACTGAGTAAGGACTCACATGTCGCACCTAAGCTTTTTTGATCGCTACTACTTCCAGGACCAAATAACCAATCAACTCTCCTGGTTGCTTTTTTGCTGAGCTTACTGTTGCCTTCTTTCCCGACGTTCTTGGCAAATAATCGGCTTAAGGGAACACGCAACCCGTCGTCGGGGTACCTTCACTGCAAAGCGCGTCGAGCGCATCCTTGAAATCAGATGGACAGTAACCGTTATGGGGGGCGTCATCATCTAGACCTGTTTTTACATCGACCAGCTCAACCCGGACCGTTTTCCCCCCATGCAGTTCTTCAGTTAGCACATTATTCCCCATGTCAGTATCTAGTAAGTTCTTTGAATAAAATTTGTGCTCGACGTCACCTGGTGAAAGCGGTGTCCACTCCTTGGTTTTAAGGCATTCCTGATCGCAACTGCCAGCTTCCCACGGAACCGAGACTGTCGCATTGAGCCTCAGGACTTTGGCGATATCCTCAGCATGGTCCTCTAGAAATTCCTGCTGATAACAGTTGCCGTTCATTGGATCGGCAAGCATGACTATCCCGGGATCCCCCCCGCAAGGACAATAACCGTCGCCGTCTGCGCCTGCGGTTGGGCAGTGGTCTGCGTTGAGCGGGTTGCAGTCGCCTTCAGGGTATGCATTCCAGGTACCCTCTGTATCGCCGCCGCCGTCACAAGTCTTTGTAGCCTCCCCGAGGTACCATACGTTGTCATCATTATCCTGCGCGTAAAAATCGAACGTATCTTCTGCAACAATCCATTGGTCTTCATCATTAAGTACTCTTACAACGTCCCTAACGACTATAGTATTTATACCCCCGATTTCTAGAGGATCGCAGTGAGTAACTGTAACCTCATTTCTTTCGACGTCTTCTGAGTCGGACCGGTAGCAAAACGCTGTTCCGGGCGTAAGGGTAAAAAAATCATTGTTTATGTCCAGTGGAGCACCAAAATCACCGGGCTCAAAGTCTGGTAGGACGCAAGGATCAGCTTTCGCAAATTTAGTCGAAAAGCCTACCATCATCAGTACTGCGACGGATAGAACAAAAATAAATGCGATTGATCGCCCTGTCTTGCTCGAGCATTTCATAATTAATACCTCCAAAAATTTGATTTGATATATTGAGGATTATATCTAGCTAAAATTGCATAAACCTTTCCCCAACATTACAGTTTGGAAAGGTAATTGTTCACACACTAAGTCGCAAAATGAAAAGCAAAAACCAAATCACAATTTCCAAATCTCAAACAAGCTTCAATACCCAACCTTCAAAATTCAAACATGGGGACAGACACTTTTACTAACATTTAGACAATAACCTCAACTAGACTGAACTGAAAAACTTCAGACTATTGATCTGTTTCATATTATCAGAATGGTTGACCAAAAAAAGTGTCTGTCCCCAGTTAAACGGGGAGGGAAACTGTGAAGACAGAGCCGGCGCCGGGCTCGCTTGAGACCTGGACGTATCCTCTATGCGCCCCGACTATTGCATTGACAAGGCTTAAGCCCAGCCCAAGTCCTCTTTGGGACCGGCTCTTTTCGCCCCTGTAGAGACGCTCCCATACTTTATCAAGCTCTTCCTGGGAAATTCCAACCCCGGTGTCTTTTATTGTTATAATGACCTCTTTCTCCCCGCGACACGCTTCGATGTCAACTCTTCCGCCCCTCGGGGTGTACTTAATTGCGTTATCAACTAGATTTGCCAGGACCTGCCGTACCCAGTTGCGGTCGGCAGTTATGTAAAGCTCCTTAGGAAAACCGGTATATACCGAAACGCCCTTTTCCTCAGCGGTATAACCGTAGAGCTCGACGATATCATCGATCAGAGGCGCGACATTCATCTCCTCTGGATCGAGTTTCATAGCTCCGGTCTCTGCCTCCGATATATCCATGAGTGTATTTAACATTATGAGAATCCGTTCGGATTCTTCTATGCAATCGCTCAAAGCCTCCCGGAGAACGTCTGCTTTCTGCTCGGACTGTAATGCCATTTCAGCGGTGCCTCTCAATCTCGTCATAGGGGTTCGCAAGTCATGTGCGACATTATCCAAAACATTTCGCATTCCAATCATAAGGGCTTCGATTTTTTCCAACATCGAATTAAAAAGTGTAATCAATTCTTCATGCATTTTATCAGTTTGATCGACTGGAACTCTCACATCTATCTTGCCACTTGAGACAATTGAATTAAGAGTATTTATAAGTTGTCGAATCGGATTCAGGGCGCGGTCGGCAATAAATACTCCGCCTACGTAAGCAAACAGAATTATAGGGATGATTGCGATCAAATATACTTTGCGAATCCTGCTCAAAAGATCCTCCCGCTCTTCTATGTTTTGACCAAGTTGCAAGGTCGTACCGTCGGACATGCGTAGAGAAGTTGTTTCAAATTCATTCTCACCATCTCCGTCCTTGAGAATGTTCCACTCTTTGTCTTTGAGATAGCCGCTCTTTTCAAGTTGCTGAACGCTTGAAGTTGACCAATCCTTCGGGATTCTTGAAATGATTGGAATAGAATCGCTTCCGATTAAGCGGATTAGAAAGGTTTCTTCCTCGTCTTCAAAAACATCCTGGTGTAAAGCTTCCAATCCTTCTCCCTGATATAGTTTTGCAAGATCATTGATGTCTTCTTCGATTTCCTTTCGGCTTTGTCCGTGAATAAAAGAAGAAATGACTGTATATGCGTAAACATTTATCGCAAGCGAGCTAACGATGAACAAAATGGTGTACCAAGTTATGAGTCTAAAGCCGCTTGATTTCAGTAAGAGTTTAGGATTCTTTAAGAACATACCCGACCCCTCGTACAGTGTGAATCATCTTTTTCTCAAAATCCCTATCAACTTTATCTCGCAATCTGCAAATCAATACATCTACTACATTTGTCTGCGGGTCAAAGTTGTAATCATAGACATGCTCCATAATCATGGTTTTGGAAACTATTCTTCCTGGATTACGCATGAGGTATTCGAGTAAAGCAAATTCACGGGGTTGCAGGTTAATCTTTTTATGCGCTCTGGTCACCCCGCGCGTGAGGAGATTAATGGATATTTCTCCAACTTCTAAGCCGACTGGCTCTGTCGTACTTGTGGCTCTGCGGATAAGTGCCTGCACACGGGCGATAAGCTCCGAAAAGGAAAATGGCTTCGTCAAGTAGTCGTCGCTCCCTGTTTGAAGCCCTTTAATCCGATCATCCACGGAACGCTTTGCACTCAGGATGATCACAGGGGTATTGACCTTTTGCCGCCGGAGCTCTTCGATAAGGCTCAGACCGTCAAGTTTAGGTAGCATTATGTCAATGACTGCAGCATCGTAGGACTCGTGCAGAGCCAGATGAATGCCATCCTCCCCGTCGATCGCATGGTCTACAGCAAAGCCTGCCTGCTTAAGTCCTTTTACGACGAAAGAGCCAATCTTTTTATCGTCCTCTATAACTAGTATTCTCATAGATTTACCGAATTCATAATAACTCAAATATAGTCTTACGACTAATCTACTAATATATTATTTTAAACGTTGTAGTGGCTCGATTTCTATATGCCGATAATTAAATTACACAATAAGGACCCCCGTTCATAATATCTTAAATAAGCGCACGAATTATTAACGGGGAGAGAAAAATTGATTCTAAAGACATCATTGGCCGCAGATGGTCAGTACTATGTTTATTTGATTGATAAATAAATTAGGGGAAAATTCAGATTTATCACCGGCAGTGACTCACGATGGATTTCGCGGGAGGGCTTGATTGGAAGCTGCATTGCCTCGCTAAAGCAACTAACCCCCTCCAGCTCGCGTTAGAACCCTCTGATATTATGGAGTATTTTGAATTTAGCATGGATAAAATCCCTGTCTCCCTAATTCGGGTTAATATAAAAAGGGTTACCACTATTTCCCTAACGGTATATAATTAAATATCGCAGATAAAAAATGCTTGCTATCCCATCACTTTTTAGTGTAGAATTGAATAGGGTTTAGTTTTCTTTTCATTAAATAACCGTTTTGACGGAGGTCTATTAAATGAAATTCGGAATATATTTGAAGAATAGAAGAAAGCAGAAAAGCATCACTCAGGAGGACTTGGCTCGTGCACTGAATGTTTCCAGTGTCTTTATTCATCAACTTGAAACTGGAAAAGTCGACGCACCTTCCCTTGAAAGATGTCAGCAAATGGCAAATATCCTTGGATTGAAATTCGAAGAGCTCTGGAATGTGGCTAGGAATGAACGGTTAAACAAATTTATGGAGAGGGAAGGAATCTTTCAGGATGCCGTACAGGTGCTTACTGAAAGCGAAAAAATGCTTGTAAGGTTGTATAGAACCCTTGACTCCGAAATGAGACGCGATTTTACCGGGATGATTTACATGCTTCTCAGGCGTTCTGAGAATGACAATGTTCAGGAGATTCTTGAAGAGTTTATGAAATGCGCATAACGAATAAATTAGTGACAATTGCACAAGCTATCGGGATCGAGGTTTGCATATTTGCTCTTGTTGGGCTTGTATTTCTTTTTCAGTTTGACAGGGCAAAGAATGAGCTTGTGAACAAGACCAAGGCAATTGCTGAAACCATTGGTGAGCAGGCAAGCAGTTTCTTTACTCATGTTGGTAATAAAGCAACCAGTGACGAGTTCTATCTTTTTCTTGATGATAGGCTTGGCAGGAAAAAGCTCTTTAATACCTTTGAAATTGCCCCTAAATTTTTCAGTGTTGTTGTGAAAAAAGACGTGGAGACCGGTATGTCTTCAGGTTATTTTATGGACGATTTTTATCCTGAGCGAGGTTATTCGGTAAAAAAGAAAAATGGCGTAATTTCTGTGTCGGTACCTTTTACTATTGAAGAAGATAGCGAACCATTCGGCATTGTTAAAATAGATTCAGATACTAAGGCTATACTAAAAAAAGTATTAGCGGATAACTTTCTATTGTATGCGGCGATGCTCGTCGTTCTTAATAACCAGGCGTTTATTGTCTATTTCCTTTTGAGGAAAAAGAAGGAGGTAGTGTTTGAAAAGGGATATATCAAAGAGCATTCATTGGGTTCACTGAGGCTAATGCATAAGATTCTGGGAGACATGATAGAGGATAATATGACTGAAGGCGAGGGGCAACCAGGTAAGCACGAATCCAGGAAGAATGTAATTTCAATTACTGACATAGCTGATAAGAGAAATAAATGAAAAACGCTTTGTCTTTGCTAATTTCAGGTTTGCTTCTAATCGTGTTAATTTGGGGATGTGCAGCACCCAATGATAGTGGCGTTGTAACATTGGATGGACCTATTCTCGAGAGCATTAATCAGGATGGGAGTCTACAATTCAATGGTTCCGTAGTGAACAATGGTGCTAGCCCAGTTCATTCAGTTTTTGTGCTGATTACCTTAATGGACGAGGGAGGAAGTGTTGTCGGCGCGGATTCCGTGCAGGTTGGTGATGTAGAGCAGGATGACGTTTTATTTCCAGGAGACAGAAAGTTTTTCTCGGTTACAGTGAACGCTGACCCTTCCGAAGTGGTCACAAAAAATGTGGAAATATTTTTTGATCCCGTAGAGGGTTCTTAACCCGATCTAATAACCTCCAACTAATCTCTTAAATTCAAAGCTTTTCCTGGTGCATTTAAGGCAATATCTTAGATCAAGGATATTGAGGTTTAATTTAATCTGCCTTTATTTTATAATAGTTAGTATACTGAATCATGATTAATTCATTTCTAACAAGGAGCGAAAGGTGCCCCGGAGATCATGGCATTAATATACTCCACCGTTTTAGAGTCTTAAACGTTAGGGGCAATTTTGAACGCTATTATGGTCTACGTGTCTTAGTAAAGTCTTATCATGATGAGACTCGTAAGGGCAAGAAACGGTAAAAACACTACAGATAATCAAAGGATAGGGGTAACACGATGGATCAAATTACTTATGCAAAACTGAGATTGGAGAAGGAGCGGTTAAAAGAAAGGCTTCTTAAAAGCGAGGAAAGGTATCGTACCTTATATGAAGAGAATCCCAGCATGTATTTCACTGTTGATGCCCTTGGTACGATTAGGTTTGTTAATTTGTTTGGTGCCGAACAACTTGGTTATACGGTCGAAGAGCTAATAGGTAAGTCTGTTCTTATGGTATTTCATCCTGAAGAGCATGAAACTGTGACTGAGCAATTGAAAAAATGTTTGCAGAATCCTGAAAAATTATATCAGTGGGATTTTCGAACGCTCCGTAAGGATAACACTTTATTGTGGGTTCGAGAGTCTGCTTGTGTCTTCGTGGGAGACGACGAAAAAGAGTTCATTATGATAGTATGCGAAGATCTCACTGAAAATAAGCGGGTGGAAGAATCCCTCAAAAGGGTACAGGGCGAATTAGAGAAAAGAGTTAGCGAAAAGACTTCAGATTTGCTAACAACAAATGAATCATTACAGGCAGAAATCAGAGAACGCGAGAGGACGGAAAAAGAGCTTAAAATAATAAATAGCATAACTCAAGCAATGAACCAGTCCTTCGATCTGGACGAAGTATATAGGATTGCACTAGATAAGGTCGTAGAACAAGGTTATGTGGACATTGCGTGCATTTATCTAGTCGATCATGCGAAAAATGAAGCTGTTCTTCAAGACCATAGGGGCTTTCCTGATAATTTCCTGCAAAAAGCCTCGAGGATCCCCGAACCCAAGGGGGTTACATGGAAGGTTATGAATTCTGGTGAAATTTTAAACGTTAGCAACGCAGGTCAGAATAAGGACGTGGGGCCGGCCGGGCGTGACTTAGGATTTCGTAGTATGTTAGGAATTCCCATAAAGCTTCAGACCAAAACTATAGGTGTAATCTGGCTGCTAAGCTATGCGGAGCACGTTTTTTCACAACGTGAGGTGGAATTACTCGTGGCTATTGGAGATCAAATTGCAGTTGCGGTAGCAAGAGCGAATCTCTACAGAGAACTATCCAGAAAGAATCGATATGAGACAATCATAAGTACCGTTACCCGATCTGTCCATCGGTCCATAAACCTACAGGATGTGCTAGACAATGCAGTTGAAGCGATGAATGAAAATATCCATGGTTGTCACAACGTCTGTATATACATGGTTGAAGGCCAAGACGCGGTCATGAAGGCATATAGGGGTTATCCAGAATGGTTCATACAAAAGGTTGGAAGAATACCCTATCCCCGAGGGTTTACATGGAAAACAATCATAGAGGAGAAACCTTTGTATGTAGCCGATGCTGAAAAAGATACGGTCATCGGTCCCGCGGGGTTGAAAGTGGGAACAAAAAGTTATGCTTCGATGCCTATTCAACATGAAGGAAAAACGATAGGTTGTATTGCTATAAATTCTTTAGATTTCAATGCTTTTGACGAAGAAGAATTAAGATTGCTCGATAGTGTCGCAAAACAGATAGAGACAGCAGTAAATAATGCCCGACAAGCGAAGGCTTTGAGACAATCAGAAGAGCGTTATAGAATACTTTTCGATCAATCACCGTTGGGTGTATTTATCATTGATAGAGAACTTAAAATAACTAACTGTAACGAACAATTGGTTCGAATTTTCAAATCTTCTAACGACAAAATAATTGGGCTTGACTTGAATAAGCTCAAAGACAAGGCCTTTGTACCTTTTGTACAAAAGGCATTTGAAGGAAGCACACATCATCAGGAAAGCTTATATCAACCGACTACCAGTGATGCAAAATTATGGTTATCTGTCACGGCTTCTCCGCTGCGCGAGTCGGATGGAAAGGTGGTCGGTGTTATGGGAGTAGTAGAAGATATAACTGAACGAATGCAAATAGAGAAAGCTTTTAGGGAAAGCCAAGAGAGATTAAGCTACATCTTTGACAATACTCCAAATGTTGCAATCGTGAGTCTCGACAAAGTTGGAAGAGTACTACATTGGAACCGTGCTGCCGTAAAGATTTTCGGGTTTAGTGCGGATCGAGCGATTGGAAGAACTTTGGATGAATTAGTTTTGGACAATGAATCAGCAAAACAATTCAATTCAATTCTCAAAGAGGTAGTTGAATCAAGTAAACCTTCTGGTCCTACGGAGTGGAATTTCATCAGTCGTGAAGGAAAACAAGGTACGGTCTATGCAACTTTATTTCCCATACCATCGACCAGTATTAATGTCGAGTTTATTTGTATGAGCATTGAAATAACAGAACGTAAACATCAGGAAGAAAAGATAAGCCATATGGCTATGCATGACTATTTGACCGATCTTCCAAACCGCCGCGCGCTTCAAGCTGCTTTAGATAGTTTGCTGAACGATTCTGATACTTTAAAAAAACATGCGCTGGTCGTCATGGACTTAGACAATTTTAAACTGATAAATGATACACTTGGTCACATTGAAGGCGATCAGGTTTTAATAGATCTGGCGAAGGTCCTGGGGCATGCCATGCGACCCAGTGATCTATTAGCCAGAGTCGGCGGTGATGAGTTTGCATGGGTAATTCAGGACGTGTCACGAAGTCAAGTAAAATCAATAGCAGAAAGGTTTTTGGAGGTAATAAGAGGAAAGACTTACTACCTTAAAGGCTATAATTTTCAAATCAACCTGAGTGTTGGAATTGCCTTAATTGATAGTAAGTCGGATCCTGAAATAGTCATGGCATCAGCCTATGCTGCACTAGCTGAAGCAAAGTATGAAGGTAAGAACCGAATCATCATTTATCATTCAAGATATTACAGCAGAGGAAAGTCCGATCGGGCTAGTCAATGGGCCATCAGAATCAATGACGCATTACAAGAGAATCGCTTAACACTTCACTATCAGCCGGTTATAAGCTTGGTTGATGGTGAGCACCTGTACACTGAGGCTTTAGTGCGTATGATCGATGGTGATAGAAATATGATCTATCCGAAAGCGTTTATTCCGGCCGCCGAGCGTTTTGGGCTGATGTCTAAGGTTGATAGGTGGGTGGTGGAGAAAGTTATTAGTTCTATACGTAAAAAAGAGGGAGCTAAGATTTTTATCAATCTATCTGGTTCAAGCCTGAGAGATGAATCTCTGCTCGGCTATATACTTAATGCCATAAAGGTAGACAGAAAAGTTTCAGATCATATTGGTTTTGAAATAACTGAGTTTACCAGCATCACGAATATGGATCGATTGAGAGAATGGATGACTAAATTAAAAGAATTTGGTTGTCAGTTTGCACTAGATGACTTTGGAATTGGTTACTCTTCATTTGCTCATTTAATTGATCTGCCGGTGGATTTCGTAAAAATTGAAAGTTCTTTTACCCAAAACTTAACTACAGATCCGACAAGTGGTGCTATAGTGAAAGCAATATTAACAATATCTCGCTTAATGGGAAAAGAAGTAATTGCTGAGGGTGTCGAGACGGAGGCGGTTAGAAATTTATTGAGAAGGTTAAAAGTAAAATACGGTCAGGGTAATTATTTCAAAACACCATCTGAGGAAAAGGCGTATATGCCTTAGTTAACAGGCTTTCTTTACGGTTCTGATATTTGTTGATTCTTAGAAACAGATTTAATATGTAGTCTTCAAAAAAGCTATAATTAAATTTTGAGATAGCTTTGTATGTTGGTTATGGTGTATAATTTCTCTGGTTATCATCTTTTTAAAGTAGAGTTTAAAGATTTTTTTAATATTATGAATTAGTAGTTGCAAAAACTTAATGAATATGTTTAAATCATAACCGTAACAAAGGAGAATGAATTGCTTTTTGGAAAAAGAGAAGTCGCAGGACTCGATATAGGTTCAAGTGCAATAAAACTTGTCGAGATCAGGGAAACAAGGCAAGGATATCAATTGAAGAATGTTGGAGAAACATTGCTTCAACCTGATGCGATCGTCGATAAGGTTATCAGGGATCAGGACGCCGTAATAGATGCCTTATCTTCGCTCATCGATAATCTCAGGTTTAAGACAAAAAACGTGGTTATTTCAATTTCTGGAAACTCTGTAATCATAAAGAAGGTAAGTCTTCCTGCTATGAGTGACGATGAGTTGCGCGAAGCTATCCCATGGGAACTTAAGCAGTTTATACCGCAGAATATAGAAGATATAAATTATGACTTTCAGGTTCTACCGGGCGAGGATTCAGATGGAACGATGGAGGTGCTTATAGCTGCCGCGAAGAAGGATTTGACAAATGGTTACATTCAGATTGTAAATGAGGTTGGTTTGAATCCTGTAGTAGTGGATATCGATTTATTTGCCCTTGAAAACATGTATGAAGCTAATTACTCGGAAGCAAATGGGACTCTGGCCTTAGTTAATATAGGTGCTGCGATCACAAACATAAATATTTTAGAGAACGGGATTTCGATCTTTGCCAGGGACTTGGCCATGGGGGGGAATCAGTTTAACGAATGGGCTCAGAAGGAGCTAGCGATTGGGTTCGAGGAGTCAGAAATGCTGAAATTATCCCTGGGAACTAAAGAAATTACAGCAGAATTGAATAGGATTGCTAACGATTTTAGAGAGTCTATTTGCGGAGAAATTAAAAGAACCTTAGATTTTTTCTCGTCGACATTTTCAAAACAGAAGGTAGAGACGATAATGCTTGGAGGAGGCTCTTCAAAGGTCCCAAGCTTGGGGTCGGAGCTCGAAAATATTACACATTGTAAGGTTGAAGCGGTTAATCCATTTAGAAACATAATGTATAGTGTGAGCGATTTTGATCCAGAATATATTAAGGATATAGCTCCCAAAATGTGTGTTGCTGTTGGACTTGCCCTAAGAAAAGTAGGAGATAAGTTTTGATTAGAATAAACCTATTACCAGGTGGAGAAGTTGAGGCTAGAGCATTTGGTGACATTATTGTGGGTGGCCTCGTAATATTTGCCTTAATAGTTTCGATTTTAGCCTTACACCTATACCAGGCTAAATCATTGAGGGATGTGAATAAAGCGACGCTTAGGGTTGAGAAGAGGATAAAAGATTTGGAGGACGTTAAGAAAAAGGTTGAGGCTTTTAAGGCAAAGAATGCGGAGCTTGAGCGCAGGATCAAATTAATTGAGCTGTTGGAACAAAATCGTGCAGCTCAATTATATGTCATGGAGTCATTGGCAGAGGCAATTCCTCAAAGGGCTTGGATCGACAAATTCACAGAAAAAGGGAATAATGCGAAAGTGGAAGGGATTGCCTGGAATGAGTTCACGGTTTCAGATTTCATGAAAAGCCTTAAGTCTTCAAATTATTTTAACGACGTAGAACTTGTTTCGATTCAGAAGATTCAGAGAAAGGCGATGCAAAATTTACCATTGAGGAGTTTTGTGATCGAATCGATTCTTAACTTTTCGGGAAAGGCCGTAGAAGATAATAACAACGAAGAAAAGCCGAATGAGGGAAAAAGCAAGGCGAATCTTTGAATAAAATGGGACAGTTAACTGAATTTATTGAGTCAATTCAAGAAAAGCCCCTTCGCACCAAGATTGCTATTCTAGCGGGAATAGTGATAGTAGTTTCTGGAATCTATTGGTATTTCGTCTGGTCCCCGGGGGCGGAGGAGCTTAAAGTCTCTAGGGGTAATCTACAACGACTACAGAAGAAATTAGACGAATATGAATCAATTGCACGAGAGCTGCCAAAGTTTGAGTTAGAGTTCAAAAGGTTAAATAGGGAGTTTGAAATAGCTTCTATGAGGCTACCACAGGAGAAAGAGATACCCGCTTTGATTGATGGGGTATATGCTGAAGTATCTGCCTCGGGGTTGGAGCCGGTCAATTTTGTTCCAAAAAAAGAGGTGAAAAAGGACATATATTCCGAAGTTCCTATACAGATGAAAGTCGCGGGATCATACGCACAGTTGGCTAATTTTTTTGACAGGATCTCCAACTTGCCGCGGATAGTCAATGTGAGGGATCTAAACCTAAAGCGTGATGACAAGGTGAGCAAAGACAATGATATTGTTCTGAGTGCTGATTTTACTAGCGTTACATTCCGAGTGCTTCCGGTTCCAGAGGATTTTGGAGAGACGACGGATACGGGGAAGCCGAAAGGAAAAGGAAGAGGAAATCGGAAGAGATGATTTCTGGAATTACAAAAGGACCGATGTATATTGAAATTATTGTTCTGCTTTTTATGTTGACCTGCGTCTGTTCTTTGGTCGCTAGAACAGAGGAAACTATTACTGAGGAACATATGGATACCAGTCCATCTATGGAGAAATTAGATAACCAGAACAATCCGCAGTCTAAAGCTGAAGTTGGTAACCCTGTTGTCGAGCGTGATCCATTTAGGCCTTTTATAAAAATCGCAAGCGAAGAAGAAGAGCCCGGAGATGGTTCATTGACACCACCTATTAAAAGATATGAACTCCAGGAGTTTAGAATAGCTGGGATCTTGTGGATCGAGGGTGAGCCAAGGGCAATGGTCGTAGATCCAGAGAAGAATACATATTATCTGGTGGTTGGAGATGAAATTGGAAATCAGGGAGGAGTCATTTTGGAGATCAGAAACAGCGGCATTCTGGTAAAAGAAACTAGGCATTACGAAGACTTATTTGGTGAAGAAAAGGTGGAGGTAGAAAAAGTTGTTCTTAGCTTTCAAGAATAGTCTATAATTATAAATGTTAACACATTTACTACATCTTTAGAGGAGGATGGCTTGGTGAATGTTGATAGACAGTATCTCATATACATTATTTTTTTCTTAATCTATTCCGTATTTGTTTCTGGTTTTAACCTATCTGCTTCCGCACATCAAACTAACAGTAAAGATTACCCTGGGTTTGATTCTGACCCGAGTATGTTGGTAAGCTCAGGCAGACATCACTCCGAGTTAAAGGTTGCTCAGAATCAGGGTTCAGGCATGGAGTCTCAGCCTCCGGCACCCGTCCAAACGGATAGGATAAATTCCGTCGAAAGCATTAATTTTAATGCTGAGGACGGGATGGGAATTGTGACTATCATGACCTCTGAAAGGGCTTCATATGAAGAACTACCGAGGGAAGGGAATACGTCGAGGATAAAACTGCTGAATGTCGTTCTTCCGGCGAACCTGCAGGTATCGCGAGATGTAAGTGAATTCGACAGCCCTCTGAATTTTGTTTCCTCATTCAGGGATCCCGGTTCAGAGAATAATACGATTATTGTGTTAGAGCTTAAAGAAGACGTACCCATGTTGACTGATCAGAGTAACAATCTGTTGACTTTGAGATTTCAGAAACCGCCAGAAGGAGTAGCAGAACCAGCTAGAGAGGAAAGAGTAATTTGGGCATTTGATTATCGTGTCGCCGGTACGCCGGGTGCCCAAAAAGAGTATCGCGGAGAGCGTGTCTCATTTGATTTCAAAGATGCGGATATCAGAGACGTATTCAGGATTCTTGCAGACATAAGTGGATTTAATATTATAATTGCGAATAATGTCACGGGAACTGTAACCCTAAAGCTCTCGGATGTCCCTTGGGACCAGGCATTAGACGTAGTCCTTGAAGATGGTGGGTTGGGAGCAATTGTTGAGGGCAATGTGATGAAGATTGCTCCGCTCGCAACCCTACAGAAACGACAAACTGAAATACTGGCTGCCGCCAGAACAAAAGAAAAACTTGAACCGCTTGAGACGAGACAGGTATTCGTAAACTATGCGAGGGCTGAGGAGTTGGTACCGCTGGTTAGTCCACTGTTATCGCCGGGAGGTACTATTAGAGTAGATACCCGCACTAATAGCATATTGCTAACGGATATCGTATCTAGGATTGGAGATATAGAAGAGCTAATAACTAGTTTAGACACAAGGACACCACAGGTTCTAATTGAATCCAGGGTCGTGCAGGCAACGCTCGATTTCATAAGGGAACTGGGAGTACAGTGGGGTCTAAACTACCGGGCATCAGCCGCTACGGGAAATCCCACTGGTGCAACCTTCCCCTCCAGTGTTGATGTTGGTGGAGTAAATGTTGGTTCTCCCTTTGGAACCGCCGCTGATAATTTCATAATTGATCTTCCGGCTGCAGTAGGTACGGGCGGGGGTGGTGCGATAGGCCTGGTGCTTGGCAGTCTTACCGGTGCCTTCGATCTTGATATAAGGCTTTCAGCATTGGAGAATAAGGGTGATGGGAGGATTTTATCATCTCCTAAGGTATTGACGCTTGATAATCAGCCTGCAAGGATTGAGCAGGGGGTCTCAATACCGTTTCTGAGTGTCTCTGCAGCTGGTACACAGACTCAATTTGTCGATGCCACTTTAAGACTCGAGGTCACTCCACACGTTACAAATGACAACAGGATACTGATGGAAATTCGTGTCACTGATAATGCCCCTGATCCAACTATAACTGGTGCTAACGGTCAGCCGAGTATAAGAAGGAATGAGGCGGAGACACAAGCCCTCGCGTCCGATGGTGAGACGATAGTAATAGGTGGGATTTTTAAAAGAGATGTATCGGAAAGGATCTCTGGTGTCCCATGGTTTTCAAGGGTTCCTCTTCTGGGCTGGCTTTTTAGAAGAGAAACAACATTGGATCAAAGAAGGGAGCTTATGGTGTTCATAACACCTAGAATAGTTCGATAAATAAAAGGAGAGAGATGAATGGATATTAACTATATTAGATCAATTTTGTATCAATTTCCTGTTGCGATTATTGTGGCTACCATTGTAATAACAAACTATGGCTGTGGATCTAACCCGCCTTTTGCCCCTTCTGGCTCGACAGTAACCATGCTCAACCCTCCGGGAGATATAACGATTCGTCCAAACGCATTTGAAATAATAGAAGTTGAGGCAATTGTTGAGAATGAAGCTGGAGCTTTGAATGGCGTTAGGGTGTTCTGGACTCTGTCTTTTGCCGGGCCAAGCTCTTTCTGTATTGATACAAATGGCGATGGGTTACCGGACCAGCGCTGCCTCCAACTTATTGACCCTGAGGCTTGCCCGCGAGATTGCGCGCTTGAGCAGTCGGTGTCTGATTTATTTTTTTTCGACGCGCTTGTAGATTCCCCATGGCAAACGGTGACCGATGATCAAGGAATTTCGAGGGTTGAAATCCTGATAAGTAACCAAAACGGAGAAAATATCATTGATCCTGCATCACTTGAGGTCTCGACCAGAAGCGGGTCTGTTGATGTGGCTGAGTTTGCGGTTAATGCGCAGTGAGAAATATCTAAGGAGGATGGACTGTTGAATATAATTAAATGTAATATATCAAAGGACTATTCAAGACTAATAGGGGTCTGTGTAGCTTTCTTTTTAATTCTATTTGCGTCTTCGTGCCTAGAGGGTGTAAATGGTCAGAAGTCAGGTAGGCCTAGCGGCACTCAACAGATCGTGGTAAATGCCTTTCCGGTAGCGCTGTTCGGAAATGCCTGCGACTTTAGCGATCTAGAGGCGATTTTTAATCCGCTCTTGACGCCAAATGGCGCAACCATACAGGTAGGTTTGACCGGTTCAACTCTTCCGTTTAATCTAAGAGGCTGCATTACATTTTTCGATCCCGTTGTCATAGATGGCAGGGCCGATGTCGAATATCTGAGTGGACCGTTAATAGGTGTTGGAGATCTCGGTTTTGTGAATGTTGCAGTTACATCGACGCTTCAAAATGGTATACAGGCGTCTAATTTCGCTACTGTTGTTATTCAAGGGGTCGGGATTGTTTCAATCACCGGTCCGGACATGATTACATCAGACCCGGACGCGTTTGCAACAATTCAAGTCGATACATTTGGTATACCTCCCGGGACAGTTGTCAATTTCCAGCTCACGAATAATTCATGCGGGTCCCTAAGCAATCCAACTCCTGTCCTAGGTTCAGTTTTTGAGGGTGTTGCAATTGTGGAGTATGATCCTGTTGATGGGACAGAATGTTCACAAACAGTGATCGTCACAATAGTTCTCCCGGACCCCCCGACAAAGGATCCCGATTGTGATTCAATTCCGGTTGAGGATAGGACGATACAGGCTTCCATTTCTTTCGATCAGCTTGCGCCGCCGCCGCCAACCCCGACACCCACACCAAGCCCGACACCAACCCCTGGGCCGACACCAACTCCTGGGCCGACACCAACTCCTACTCCGGGCCCGTCAATAGACGTTACTGTGTTTAATGAAACGATCGAGCCTGGTGGCAGTACTATCGTGATGGCAACAACCATGAACGCCCCGCCAGCTACGGATGTTTGTTGTGATATTCCAATCGATAGTATGCCTCCCTCTGTTCTTGATTCAATGGTCCCTGATTGCGGGGTAACAGATATAAACGGCGACTTTTTTAGCGTTTTGACTTGTGGCAATGTGGTTACATTACAAACAATCCAATTAACGTGTTGTATAGACGATAGCGGGATGCCTAATGGGCAATGTGATCCCGACGATGTACAGGCTAGTACGTTTGTGGATTGCGATCCTGAGGGTGTGCCCTCCCCAATCTCACTTTCAGCGAACCCTGCTGTTATTCCGCCCGGTGGGCAATCCACGATTACCGCCATGACAACACCCCCTCAGCAACCTCCCACCCAGATCTGTTTTGAAATTGTCGTGGATAGCAATCCTGTGTCGACGTTGTTGGGTGGCCCCTGCATAACGGTATCTTCGCAGGGTGAGGCTGTAATAGGTCTACTAGGCGGTCTTGTGCTGACGGAGCAAAGTGTAACCGTGCGTGGATGCATCGACGCTGACATGTCCGGAGGGTGCGGTGGCGTTGACCCCAGTGCTTTTGGAACTGTAATAGTTTCACCAGCACCTCCAACTCCAACCCCTGTGCCGACTCCGCCACCGGCGGCTGCCGTAACAATCCAGGCAACCAGTTCGCTCGTGCCGGCTAATGGAAATACATTTATTAATGTGATGACTAACCAAGCTGCAGGATCTGAGCTCTGCGTTCAAATTCTCGTTGACGGTACTACCGGTGGTGCAACAATTTCTGGTCCATTTGGGGCACCGCCTGCTGGTACAGCCTGCGCGCAAGCGGATGCAGGCGGGGATGCCGTTGGAGTCATTAATCTAACGATACCCGCTACGGCGCTAAGCGGTCAGCAGGTTAGCCTTCAGGGATGTATTGATAATTCTGGTACGATGGATCAGTGTGACATGACTGATCCCTTGAGTTCAGTAATATTTGTAACCGTGCAATAGTCGAGTTTTTGTGGATAAATCACAATTGGTATTTTGACAATATTTTTTATGGAAAACCAAAATAGGATATCTAGTGGGAGGACTAAAGTCCTCCGCTACATGTTTAATTTCAATATTTATATGATATGTAGAGGAAACCTTTAGGTTTCCATTCTTTATGTTTTATCCATGCGGGGTTCGAAAACCCCGCCTATCGTTATTGATGACGGTATTTATTATGGATAGTCGGGACATTCTTGTCCCGATAGGTTTCCTTTCGTTTTGTTTTATGGAGTACTCAGGCCCTCCGCTGCTTTTAATGACTTTTCCTTGACTTAACTCCAATCTTTTTGTTTAATATTACTGGTGTTTTCCACCTTGGTCTGTTAGTTTTTACAACTGACTTTACATAGCTTCACGTTACTATCGAATTCTTGGAGGCAATATTATGGCAAAGGAATATGGATGTCTTGTAAACGGCAAATGGGTCAAAAGTCAGAAGAAACGTGAGGTCAAAAGCCCCTATCATGGTGAAGTGGTAGGAATTACAAATATCCCCGAACCAAAGGACTCAAAAAAGGCGCTGGATGGGGCTCAAACGGCATTTGACAAATTCAAAAATAGCCCTGGTTATTCAAGAAGCAACATACTGAAAAGGATTGTGGATGGCATTGAGAAAAGAAAGGATGATTTTGCCAAAGCCTTAGTCGAGGAGGGGGGTAAGCCGTTGAAAACAGCGAGGGTCGAGGTTGGTCGTGCGATGACAACCTTTTCGGTTGCTGCCGGGGAAGCCAATAGGTTTTCAGAGGGTAATCTAATACCAATCGACATTGTTCCCGGAAACGAAGAGATGTATGGTTTAACGCGTAGATTTCCGCTTGGTGTTGTCATGGGTATTTCTCCCTTTAATTTTCCCCTCAACCTGGTAGCTCATAAGGTCGCTCCTTCGATTGCGACGGGAAATGCTATGATACTAAAGCCAGCGTCGCAAACACCTCTATCTGCACTCATGCTCGGCGAAGTTGTCATGGAAGCGGGACTGCCCGAAGGGGTGCTGAATATCCTTACACTGCCCGGATCTCAAATTGAACCGGTGATGGAAGATGAGAGGATAAAGAAGGTGTCCTTTACCGGGAGCGATGAGATCGGCTGGGAGCTAATGAAGAAATTCCCCAAGAAGAAGGTAACACTTGAGCTAGGGGGAAACGCAGCCACTATTATAGACGAAGACCCTCCGGATTTGGATTTTGCTGCGAGCCGGAATGCATGGGGGGCGTTTTATCAAGCCGGACAGAGCTGTATATCGGTTCAAAGGATGTATGTGCATGATAAGATTTTTGATCGATTTCTCGATAAGTTCATATCTGCCACCAAAGCGCTTAAACTCGGCGACCCTATGCTCGAAGATACAGATGTGGGGCCAGTCATTGATACAGATTCCGCCGATAGGATAATGAAATGGATTGATGAAGCGGTAGAAAGCGGAGCGAAGCTTCTCACTGGGGGACACAGGGATGGTAGTTTGATCGAGCCTACGGTCCTGACTGACGTCCCTGCTGCGTGTAATGTGAGCTGCAACGAGGTATTTGGTCCTGTGGTTCATGTGGAGAGGTATAAAGATTTCGATGATGTCCTGGGTTGGGTAAACAACTCAAGGTATGGACTTCAGGCGGCGGTGTTTACTAAAGATATGAAAAAGATGTTTAAGGCATATAATGCGCTAAATGTTGGCGGGGTTATCATAAATGACTACCCAAGTTTCAGGGTTGAAAACATGCCTTATGGAGGTGTAAAGGATTCGGGCGTCGGGAGAGAAGGTTTAAGGTATGCAATCGAAGAGATGACAGAATTAAAACTCATGGTTGTAAATTTGAAAAACTACTCGTGAGATTAGAGATTTCGCCGATCATTGACGGACATGATTTATTGTTTATTTGAGGTAACAAATGCGAGACCATAAAGAGGAACGTAACAAAATAGAAGAGGGGAAGCAGACCTGGGAAAAGAATTATCAAGAACACCCTAAAAGGAATGCTGATTTTACTACAATCTCGGGAATGGACGTGCCTCCTCTTGCTACGCCCCTGGATCTGGACGGGTTCGATTATATGGACAATCTTGGATATCCAGGCTCTTATCCCTTTACAAGGGGTATTTACGACAGTATGTATCAGGGGAGGCTCTGGACCATGCGGCAGTTCGCTGGTTTTGGCTCTCCAGAAGATACTAACAAAAGATTTAAGTTTCTATTGAAACATGGTCAAACCGGACTCAGTACCGCTTTTGATATGCCTACTCTTATGGGTTACGACAGTGATCATACACGGTCAACCGGGGAGGTTGGAAGAGAAGGTGTTTCGGTTTCGTCGCTTGCAGATATGGAAGCTTTATTCGACGGTATAAGGCTGGATAAGGTATCAACCTCAATGACCATAAACTGTACGGCCAGTATAATTCTGGCGATGTATCTCGTAGTTGCGGAGAAACAGGGTATTAAATGGGATAAGTTGGATGGCACAATCCAGAATGATATGTTAAAGGAATTCATTGCACAGAGAGAGTGGATATGTCCGCCGAGGCCTTCCGTAAAACTCGTAATAGATATAATTGAGTTTTGTTCCAGGCTTGTTCCCAAGTGGCACCCCGTTTCTATTTCCGGTTACCATATTCGTGAGGCCGGTTCGACGGCTGTTCAGGAACTTGCTTTTACGCTTGCTGATGGGATCGGGTATGTCAGGGAATGCATCGAGCGCGGTCTTCGAGTAGACGAGTTTGCTCATCAACTATCTTTCTTTTTCAACGTTCATAATGATTTTCTTGAGGAGATTGCTAAATTCCGCGCTGCCCGGAGGCTTTGGGCACATATCATGAGAGAGCGATTTGGAGCGAAAAATCCAAAATCTTGGATGCTGAGGACTCACGCGCAGACTGCGGGATGCAGTCTTACCGGCCAACAGCCTTTAAACAACATAGTGAGGGTTACGATTCAAGCCTTGGCAGCGGTACTTGGCGGAACGCAGTCCCTGCATACGAATTCCATGGACGAGACACTTGCACTTCCAACCGAAGAAGCGGTAACAGTTGCTCTTAGAACCCAGCAGATAATCGCAGAAGAAAGCGGAGTTGTAAATTCAATTGATCCGCTCGGTGGAAGCTATGTGATTGAATCTCTTACGAACCGGATGGAGAAGATGTCTCTCGATTACATCCGAAAGATAGATGAACTAGGTGGAATCATTCAGGCTGTTGACAACGGATTTCCTCAAAGAGAGATTGCTGACGCATCATATAAGTACCAGAGGCAGCTTGATATTGGTCAAAAGGTCATAGTTGGGGTAAACAATTACAAAGTCGAAGACGAAACCGCGTTCCCAACGTTGAATATTGATGATGAGGTTGAAGATGAGCAGAGGAAAAGGCTTACTGCCATAAAAGGAAATCGAAACAACCGAGCTGTGCGAAAACATCTACAAGCGATAACCGGTGCGGCTAAAAAGGGAGAGAATTTGATGCCTTTTATAGTTGAGGCTGTTAGAGAATATGCAACTGTGGGTGAAATTAGCGATGTCTTCAGGGATGTATTTGGCGTCTACAGAGATCCGGGGTATTTTTAAAGACGCGATGCATGATACACGATACATGATGCACGATCCCTGATTATCTTCTTCTTTTATCCTGCATCCTGTATCTTGCATCTTGCATCGTGTAGTATAGCGATAAGGAAAAAGTTATGGGAGACGAGAGAAGAGTAAGGATCTTGATTGGTAAGGCGGGGTTGGACGGGCATGATAGAGGTGCAAAAATAGTCGCGCGGGCTCTTAGAGATGCTGGATTTGAAGTAATCTACACGGGCCTTCACCATACGCCCGAAATGATTGTGGAGACCGCGATTCAGGAAGACGTCGATGCAATAGGATTGAGTATTCTTTCTGGAGCTCATAATTATCTGTTTCCCGAGGTAACGAGGTTATTAAAAGAAAAGGGAGCCGACGATATTGCGGTTTTTGGCGGTGGGATTATTCCCAAAGGAGATATAGTCGGACTTATTAAGGATGGTGTAATGGCCATATTCGAACCGGGTACACCAACTGGAGAAATAATTGATTGGGTAAAGAAGAACGTAAAACCCAGGAATCCATAAATGCTATCATTTGTTAGATATGAAATGCTTATTTTGTGAAAAGAGAAAGGGGAAACGGCATTGTCCTGCAAAGAATGGATACATATGTCCGGTATGTTGTGGAGAGAAAAGAGGCGTAGAGATAAATTGTCCCCTTGATTGCACCTATTATGTTGAGGGGCAGAAATATCAACAGGAAAAGGTATCAAGGCAAAGGCTCAGAAAAGAGGGTGTTGGTTCATTTATCAGGCGGGCGGAGATGTACGACAAGAATCCCGAGATCTTTAAAGACATCGAAATTGCGCTTGTAAATGTTTTTCGGACTAACAATAGAATCGGGAACGTTGATTTAGCAGAAGGTCTTGGGCTAGTTCTCAAAACGCTTGATACGGAGAAGAGAGGGCTAGTTTATGATCACAGATCCGAAAATTCCTTTGCAAATGAGATATCCGATCGTGTAATCAAAATCATCAGGGAATATAAAGATAATATAGAGTTAAGGAAGTCCAGAATTTCCATTGATTATGGGAGGGAGATTGTACAGGAATTTCTGAATGAAGTAGAATTCTTTATCGAAAACGAGGTAAATCCAAGGAGCTATTTTATCCATATTCTCAGGTATCATCCTCAAAGAGCTAAAACTTCGCACGGTGCCGGCAATATAATTCTTGCATCATAAAGAAACAACGTCCCAAAATGATTTTCAAATTCTCACGCAGCTGGTATTAGCCTGCTGAAATTTAAAAGTGAAGATTCGCTCGATCCGTGGGCATTATAGCATTTCTATCATCAAAAGGGATAATTTAGGAGAGGCTTATATTATAATTATTGTTAATCAGTTCTTCGGTGAGGAAAATGACTTAAGCTTTATCTCCCCCTGCTGACGCTATGCCAATTATTGCGGCTATTACCAGGACAACTGCCCCAATTTTTATGTATAGATGCCAGTCGATTGACATGCCAATAGATAAAGCATAACCCACAATGGCAAGTAGTATAATACTTATAATTGTACTCCCGATTATGTTTGTTTTCAGCATGCATGGGCCTCCAAGCAGTATTAACCGTTAGGACTTGTCAGCGGGGAATACTATCTGAGAAAAAACCAAAATTCAAATCTATCGTGACGATACTCTGTACAAAAGGCTGTGGAGTGTCAACATCTGAACGATCGATGTCTCATTTCGTAGCAATGGCATCTGTGCCGAAGTCATTGCTGTAGATGTTAGATCTTTCGTGGACAAGATCCTAAAAAAAATAATAAATTTCCAGGAAATTTACTCATCCGTCATCCTCGAATGTTATTATCTGTGATCCAGTGTTTGAATTTTTATTTTCTTTGTCTTGATACAAAGAAACAATCCTTCAACATCGCTCAGGACAAGGGCTGACAAAAAACGCTTGCGTATCGAGCGAATGCGAGATATCTATAGCTTTAATTAATTAGTTCTCTCAATCACTTTGTTCCTTCGAGATGACAGTAATGACTGTCACTTTTTTTAACGCTTCCGGAATTGATTTTGGCAATTTTTTGAATGCCCATTTAAAATCTAGGATACTGTCCCCAAATGATGTAAGATGTACACATTGCGAAATTTTTTGACCCGAATTGGGGCAATCTTTGTTCTCACTTAGAGCAGGAAATTGGTCTGCTGGAGCCTGGACCGGGCCAGTCGAAGTGCCTTTGATGACACGCGGTTATCTCATGATATGTGCAATTTCTTGCCACCGATATAAGATTAAAATATTAAATTAATACTTTAAGTCTGTAATGTTTCTTCCGCTTAATATTACCAAAACCGATTGACAAAGTAATTTGGGCAATTTATCATTCATTTAACTAGAAAAATCCCTGTAGCTTGCCGCAGGGGGTTTCATTTGCTAAGTTTTTATAACAGTAGAGAATTGGTTATTTCCCAAGTCTCGACAAAATAATTAAACATCGAAGATAAATTATATCTCATTCAGTATTAAAATCCCATGACTAAGGTACCGGGTCCCAGAGAGATAGAGAAATTTATGAAGAGGTCCTCGTATCGACCTTCGAGAGCACGAGAGATTTCAAAGCGGCTTCATGTGACTAAAGAAAATAGGCGGACATTTAAGAAGGTTCTAAGAAAGATGGTAAATGAGGGAAGGCTCTTTAGAATCCGAGGGGGAAGGTACGTACTTCCGGAAGGGGTTGTCAACAGTGGAAAGGAAAAAACATCGATTTCTCCCGTGAGGGTTCGAAATGAAGGGAAAATCATTGGAAAGTTCATGAGAACAGGGAAAACGGGAATTATATTATCCCGGAATACAAACGGTTCGAGGATTCCGGTTAGGCTAGGTGATGTGAAAGGGATAAGGAGTGGTAGTCTGGTCATAGCTGGACTTCAGGGAGGAAGAGTTAAGGAAAATATTCCAAGAATCAATATTGTTGAAGTATTAGGCAAAGCCGGGAAGCTTGATGTTGAGTACAAAGGGCTATCGGCAGAAAATAATATCCCAAACGGTTTTTCAACGGAAGCGTTGCGCGAGTCTGAAGAAATTCCTTCTGAAGTTAGTTTTGAGTATTTGCGGGGAAGGGTAGATTTGAGGGACCGCTGCATCTTTACAATTGATAATGATACTGCAAAGGATTTCGATGACGCAGTAGGCATTTCACGCGTTGGCGACGGATATACACTCTGGGTGTCCATAGCGGATGTTAGTAATTACGTAACGCTTGGAAGCGGCATTGATAACGATGCGCTACAGCGAGGGACCAGCATTTATATGCCGCACATGGTCATCCCGATGCTCCCCGAAAAACTTTCAAATGACTTGTGTAGTCTTGTTCCCCATGAAGACAGACTTGCTAAGACCGTAGAGATGCATTTCAACAACAGTGGTGACATAAAGGACTACAAGATCTATAAAAGTGTAATACGAAGTCATGCACGATTAAACTACTCACTTGCTTCGGGTTTGCTAAACAATCAGTCTGCTGAAAAAAGTGTAAAAAAAGAGATAGTTCAAAGTATCCATTTAATGAAAGAGCTTTACGAAAGAGTTAGGGAACGGCGAATTTCAAATGGTGAGCTTAACTTCGATATACCTGAACCAGAGCTTATCCGAGACGAGCTTGGAAGAACCGTCGATGTAGTAAAGCTTACTAGGAACATTGCGCATGGAATAATCGAGGAGTTCATGATAGCTGCTAACACCAGTGTGGCTGTGCATATATTCAACTCGGAAACGCCCTCTATTTATCGTATACATGATATTCCCGATATTATTTCTTTGAAGGAGCTTGCCGATGATCTGAAAAAGCTAGGCTATATTCTTAAATTTGACGGGAACGTTAAGGCTAAAGATATTCAAAGGGTAATTCTGCAGTCGAAAGGGAGACCTGAGGAGATTGCAGTAAATATGCTGATACTCAGATCCTTAAAACGAGCATTATATTCGACAGCAGCCAGGGGTCATTTTGGTCTAGCGCTAAAGCATTACACACACTTTACATCGCCAATAAGGCGCTATCCTGATTTGGTAGTTCATAGACTTATCGATTGTATTCTCAGTGGAAGGAAAATTCCGTACACAACTGAGTCTCTGGAGTGGATTTCAAATCACTGTTCGACGCAGGAGAGATATGCTGACGAACTTGAGAGAGAGGCTATAAAGCTAGAGAGCGCAAACATGATGAAATCACACGTTGGAAAAGAATTCAAAGGTATTGTAGTGAGTGTCCTTCCTTTTGGGATTTTTGTAGAGCTTACGGAAGTCTTCGTTGAGGGGTTTGTGCCCAGAGAAAAAATAAAAAGAAGTCGCAAAGGACCGTTTGAGATTGGGCAAAGGGTAAACGTTAGGGTTGAAGAGGCGGATACGGAGAGAAGGAGGATCACACTCGATCTGGTTGCTTAGGAAGGTTCAGTCATTTGTGATGATATCTATACCTCCTGTAGTCTGTCCGTTACGTACTGTAATTTCCACGGAATCTTTGGGATTGTCATCAGCGGATTCGTCGGCTCCATTAAAAAACTCGTCGGGAAAGGAAATGAATGGAGAATTGTTTTGTTGTACAAAATCACTATATCGACGTGCTTGGAACGCGAGCGATCGCCCGTCTAATTTTTCAATCAGTATTCTGTAGTTCCCTGCTGGAACTCCATCGATCCGGAATTCTCCATCTCGAATAGTTAAGTTTGGACCGATGCCTGAAAATGCTGAAATCTGAACGTTTGTATTGTCTACATTCACAGCCCTCACGTGCACCCCATCTAGCGGAAATCCCTGGGAGGAAGTTACGGTCCCTTGAATGGCACCATCAAATAAAGGTTCCGTGAGATTCATATCAGGACCCGGGTTTGATCCATTTCCGCCGCTCTCGTCACTTCCACCATCGCATGAGACAGAAAGAATGAATATTATTGCACTGAACAATAATGGAATAATTGGGTGTCTAAAATTGTTTTGGTATAGCAACTTAATCAACCTTCATCGAGTTCTTAATCAGTTAGCCGGGTATCTAACGGATATTCCAATCTCATCATCAATTTCCAGTGTTCTTCCGAGCGCATCATTAGTCGGTATGTTAAAAGGATACATTGTCGGAATTCCGATGGGATCAACCGGTTCGAGCCCACCGGCGGCACGGCGGACTCACGGTGTTAATCCCCCCTATTGGTATGTGGGCTAGCCCCCAGCCATGTCCCATCTCGTGGATTGTTGTCGAAAGCAGGTCCGAACCCAAGCTGCTTTGTAAACTCCCATTTAAGACTAGAAGCACATTCTGTATTTCGCCATTTGCCGCGTTGCTCGTGACAGAAGCAACTCCAAGAGTCGAATTGGGAGAAAGATTTAAATCGGCTAGTATCTCGCCTGTTTCATCGAATATTACATCAATGTTACCGTCATCGGTAGATATTAGTGATTCATAATTGTCGACCGTAATGTCTTCGGATACGGTGGAAAAATTTCCGCAGAGCCTTGCCGCGGTTTGCACGTTGTTCCAGGTGTCACATGCTTCTTCTACAACATCTCTTCCATCTCCACCTCCCAAAGTTCCAGGATCGAGTCGTAGGTTTACGGGTGTATCTCTCCATTTAAGGAAAATGAAATTGCCCGATGAATTTCGGTTATTCAGTATATGATAACCAAATGCAATGCATGGCAGAAAATAGACAGCTATAAGACACGCAGTTACTATTCTTCTTTTAGTCATAGAGGCTCTTTTTCAATGCTTTCGGGTTGGTCAATCAATTGCCTTCTTAAGACTATAATTGAAGTCTTCCAACAAAACTCCATTACCGTATGGTGTAGACATGGGTTCATCTGTATTTCTCTTATATATTTGAAATCCAGTGGTAGGTGTTGTTATTAACTTGTTACCAGTTTCGGAGTCAGTTTTGATCCTGAGCACGCCGTTTTGAATACTACTTAAAGTTTGATAGCCAGATCTATTTTTTGGGCCGAGAAATAGCATTACCTCTTCATTCTCGGAAAATTGCGGCATATCCGGTACAGTCTGTACTGTATCCCCAACGCGTCCGCCTAAAAATCTTAGAGTCAAATTATCCTCTGTATTTTCACCTTGAACCGTATCCTGCACTTGAAATGTCACATATGTGAAAATTAAGGAACCTTGTTCATTCCACTTTGATTCAGTTGATACGCATCTTGCCACTACTATGTCTTCCGATCTCCTTGCTATATCCAAGGTGTTTTCCTCGAGCTCGCGGGTCGCGTATGATTTTGAGCAGTTTATAAAAAAGATGCCAAGGCATATGATTAACATAAAGGAAATTGTGTGCGTTATCTTTCTATCAGTGAGTATCATTGTTTGAATTGGTTCTCCTCTTAGCTGATATTATATCCTAATTATTTTCGAATTTCTTGATTTTATGGGTTTCTATTTGATTGTTCGATGATGATACCGATGTTTCAGCTGTAGCGGTAGCTTTTCTATTTAATTGTTTTAAAATCTTCTATTAATCCTCTAGGATTTTGAACCATGTCCAAATCGATAATAGGGGCTACAGCGCATGCCCCTTTCCTTAGATACTGGCTTGCCTCTGATGGATTCATCTTATCGGTTGGTATTAATCTTAATTTTGGAAATATTTCCCTGAGGAATAGAAACCAACTGACTCCACCCATTTTGTTACATGGGAATATGCTGATTGTTTTTGCTCCGAATTCATTCGCCGCGGCTAACTCGCTTGGTGTGAGACATCCTATTGAATTAAATACAGTTTCTCTGTTACATCTTCTTATTATTCCTCTGTCGCAATGGGTGGCAAATATAAACGATGCACCCGCATTAATTGCTATCCTTGCCTCCTTCTTTGATGGGACGTTAAAGACTCCGAACCTTCTTTGCCCGTGTTTTTTCAGAGATTTGAGGTGGTCCTTTAGTCCGGGTGTTTTCATGTTTATGCCAATAAGGTTAAATCCCTTTTCGCTTGCATAAGAAGAAGATTCAATGAATGAATCTAAATGATCACCCTTAAACAAGAGAAATATCTTTTCCTTTTCTACATAATTCATAGTTTGGGAATAAATGACCTTGTTTGAAGTAATCTCGAATCTTTTTCTTTGCATTTCTAATCTCAAGTTGCATAAACGGAGGGGGTGGGATTTGAACCCACGAGAGCCCACAAAGACCCTACCGGTTTTCGAGACCGGCGCCTTCGTCCACTCGGCCACCCCTCCATGGTGTACGGTGATAAACTACCCTTTTTTACCTGCGTTTTCTATAGTAAACAGGAGGAAAATCTCGGAGACGTCTGGTCCGGGGCGGACTGCAGCTGGTCCTTTATTGGAAAAAACAACTGGTATGTTAGTTTTCTTGCTGTGAAGTTAGATATCTTTTCAAAAAATGCCAGGAAGGAATTTGTAGAGGTTGTTAAGGAAGCGGATGGAAATGAGGTGTTTTTTGTTGCCTCATTTGGGGATGGCGACGTCATAGAGAATATGAGAGTGATCGCGCGGGGGAATAATTATTCTGTTCCCGCTGTAATCGACTCTGCTAGATCGGGTGAAGTCGTAATCCACAATCATCCATCTGGAAATTTAACTCCCTCGGATCAAGATATACAAATGGCCTCTGTTTTCGGAAATCACGGTGTCGGGTTCTATATAGCTAATAATGATGCTTCGAGGGTTTATGTTGTCGTTGAACGTTTTAAGGAAGTCGAGATAAAGCTGCTGGACTCTGAGGGTATCAAACGACTACTAATGCCTAAGGGTAAAGTTGCCGAGGGTCTGGGTGCAAATTATGAAAGGCGTGAAGAACAGATAGCCATGCTCGAAGCGGTCTCAAACGCGTTTAATGAGAATATGGTATCGATAATCGAAGCCGGAACGGGCACGGGCAAAACGCTTTCTTATTTGATACCTTCTATTTATTGGTCTCTTCTGAATGGCGAGAGGGTTGTTATCTCCACCAATACTATTAACCTTCAGGAGCAGCTTTCCGAGAAAGACATCCCACTTGTTCACAGTAGTTTAGATCAGGAGTTCAAACATTCTCTTGTGAAAGGTATGGGGAATTACCTGTGTCTTCTGAGGGCTGATACTGTTGGGGAGGGCCTGTTCGAATTTGCCGAAGACGAAGAAATCAAAATCCTAAGCAACATCCTTGACTGGTCAAAGTTTACGAAGGACGGCTCATTATCGGATTTAAATTTTACCCCTCCTGAGGCTGTCTGGGACAAGGTTTCGGCAGAGAGTGATAGCTGTTTACGTGTGAGGTGTCCCCACTACTCAAATTGCTTTTTTTATAAGGCGAGGAGAGATGTTGCATCGTCTCAGATTATAGTTGCAAACCATCACCTTGTTTTTTCCGATTTGGCAATAAAAGGGGCAAGTGAGGAAAATGAAGCTGGAATCCTACCCCCGTATAAGAATATTGTATTTGATGAGGCCCATCATATTGTAGATGCCGCTACGTCACATTTTGGAATGAGGGCGACAAAATTTGGGATTATAAGGGCATTGAGAAGGTTAAAGAGGAAGGGAAGTAGCGGTGAGATAAAAGGATTGATCTTCTACACTGCTAATCTTACAACAAGGCTCAGGAAATTTTTTAAGCAAGGAATACTCAATAAGGTCCTTCGAAGAGTAGAAGCAAGGCTTTCACCGCAGGTAGATATGGTTGAAGAACTTGTACTAAATACGTTTGACGAGCTTTATTATTTTTCACTTCCGATTGTTGAGGCAAAGGAGGGTTCCAAAATTGAGATAAAATTAAGAATTACAGAAGATATATTTGAGACAGCGGGGTGGGAAGAAATTCACAAGAAATTTTCTATTCTGAGTGTGAAACTTCGTGAATTGGGTGATGAAATCAGAGACTTCATGGATGTTCTCATTGAGTTTGAATCCGAAACCGATGTCGCGAAGATCCTTGTAGAATTTAAAGGTGTTGGGAATAGAGTCAATTACTTCTCCCAGGTCATCGATTCTTTCCTGGATCGAGAGGATGATGGCTATATAAGATGGATTGAGGGTAGGGTTGGAAAAGGGGGAATCCTTTCTGGTATTGGTCTTTCACCACTTGATATATCACCACATTTACGGGAAAGGCTATATTCGAGCTGTAGTACGATAGTGATGACTTCTGCTACGATGGCTGTGAGAGCCAATTTTAATTTTCTAAAATCGGGGGTTGGTTTAACTGATAACAACAGGGTTACGGAGCATATATTGCCTTCTTCCTTTGATTATGAACAACAGGCTCTGCTCGCGATACCCAATGATATGCCGGAGCCAACGGATATTCAACACTCTTTAAAGGTCTCGCCCGTGATTTTCGATGCAGTTAAAGCATCTGGTGGTGATGCTCTTATTCTCTTTACATCATATTCTCTTCTCGAATTGGTTTATAAGGAAATAGGTGAAAGACTTGAGCGTCTTGGGCTTGTTCCATTAAAGCAGGGAAGCCTTCCGCGGGCCAGACTTCTCGATAAGTTTAGAAAAGAAGTCAATTCTGTTCTTTTTGCAACCGATAGTTTTTGGGAAGGAGTAGATGTCCCGGGAGCAGCTCTAAGGCTGGTTATTATTACCAGGCTGCCATTCAGGGTTCCAACAGATCCTATTATAGAAGCTAGAGTTGAATATATGGAAAGGCAGGGGATTGATTCGTTCTTAGAATACACTGTTCCGGTTGCAGTATTAAAATTCAAACAGGGTTTTGGGCGGCTTATAAGATCTAGGGTCGATAAAGGCGCTGTGCTGGTTTTAGATAGAAGGATTATTACAAGGCCTTATGGGAGGTTCTTTCTGGAATCCTTGCCGAAATGTGATAAAATCATCGGGAAAACCAATGAAGTACTGGAAAAGCTGGAATCATTTTTTTAATTCGAAGCAGCTAGTCTCTTCGTGAATCATCCTAATTTGTCCAGTTGTCCAAATCAGAGCCCTGACACAACAATTAGTGGGGAAATATGTAATTGATTCTTTATTAGATTTTGAATCTGCTAAGTTTTTCTAGCCTGAGTAAGATTCATCTTAATTTGTTGGCATTCCACATGCATGTCGTTTGCTACAGCCAACAGTTCCTCGGCGATTTCTTTTGTGGGTTCCACGTTGAGTTTTTCCTTCAGGCGCGCACCAATATCAATCCATTTACTGTCTGCTTCTCCAGTGCGTACAAGCATGTTCTCAAACTCCCATATTGTTTGTTCATCGGTAAATGGGTCGACCAATTTTGTGTACAAGGGTACATGAGCAGTAGCTGAACATGCATGGTACGATTCTATTATTGATGATTTTAATTCACCGTGGTGTAAAAAGGCGCGCGCTTTCTCTAAATGTTTTTCAGCATCTTTAAAGGTCGGGATCTTTTCCTCAACAGTCGCGCCCGCGCATTCCCCTTTGACCCCCTGTTGAACTTCGAATTTTTCTTCCTCGTGTCCCCAATCCTGATAGAACGCGGGGTCTTCTTCAAAAGATGGAATAGATGTAAATTCATCAAGTTCTTTCTTTATCCGATCGGCTCCCAGTCTTTGCATAACCATGTCAAAGTCCTCGTCACCATCTTTTTCATCCCTGTGTAAATCCAGCAGCTTTTTTACCACCTTAGGGGCATTCCGAGTGGGAATCTTCCTGATCGGCATGGCAAGCCGGGTATCGTCTCCTAAAAGTGAGCCCCCTACACAAACCATTTCTGCGGGAACTGTTCTCCCTTCATGATTTATGGATGCGCCCTGAAAACCAATATTTGCAGATACATGTTGTGCACAGGAATTTGGGCATCCGGATATCTTAATCTTCAAGTCCTTTGCCATTTCCTTGTATTCCGATAGACCGTTTGACATTCCGTCGCTTAGCCTTGTGGCGAGTCCTTTCGCCGATGTTATACCCAGCCGGCAAGTGTCTGCGCCGGGGCAAGCAGTTATATCCTCAAAGGTATCGGCTCCCAGATAAGTTAAATCTGCCTCCCTCAGGGCAGCATAAAGCGACGGTAGGCAATCCTCGGGTACCCAGCGTAAGACAAAGTTTTGCTGAATCGTAATACGAATTTCCCCGCCGGAGAATATCTCGGTTATATCTGCCAACCTTCGTGCTCTTTCAGATTCAATATCCCCTAGCTTTATTCTTACATGCACCATCCTATATCCATCTTCCCTGTGGGGTACTACGCAAGATTCTTCCCATTTTATGTAACCCGGGTTGCTTTCGATTCCCTCCGATGCTGGGGGTATATCCGTAAATCTATCCGGGGCTTTTTCGTGTTCATCAATTGTCTTGAGATAATCATTCCACGATGGATCTACTTTCAGTTGAGCCCTTTCTTCTTCGACACGCTTCCGAAACTCATCAAATCCCAGCTTCCTTATCAGAAACTTCATGCGGGCTTTCATGCGAACCTTTCGTTCTCCGTAACGGTCAAAGATTCGTATGATGGACGCTGAGAGCGGGAGCATTTCTTCAACCGGTATGAAGTCACTCCAAAGATGTCCTAGGGATGGAGATGCTCCTAGACCACCCCCGACATAAAGCTGAAATCCTCGCTTTAACTGTCCGTCAATTTCCTTTACTCTGGCACGAAAACCGAGGTCATGAATCCTGACGCCGGCATGGTCTTTATCGGAACAACCCTCGAAGGCTACCTTAAATTTGCGTCCCATATTCTGACAGATCGGATTTCTTAACATGAACTGCACAAAGGCGTCGGTATAAGGTGTTACATCAAATGTTTCTGTTGCTGAAATACCTGATTCGTGACATGCCGTTACATTCCTTACAGTATTTCCACAGGCTTCACGTGTTGTAATACCGGCATCAGCAAGTTCCCTCATCATATTTGGAACTGTGTCTAGTTTTACGTAATAAATCTGCACATCCTGTCTGGTGGTTAGATGCATGAACCCGCTAGCGTATTTTTCGGTCACATCTGCCAATCTTCTAAGTTGATGAGAAGTAAGCCCTCCATAAGGGATCTTGATTCTTTGCATTTGGACGCCATTCTGCCTTTGAGCATAAGTCCCCATTTGCAGACGGATCTTTTGAAATTTAATCTCACCTAGCATGCCGGCCTGATATTCACGAACTTTCTTCTCGAGATAATCAAGCTCTTCTCTTATCAATGGCGGAAGGTCTCGAATTATTTCTTTGATGGTTTTTTTTGTTGATTCCTGCATTTCTTGGATAACCTCAAGTATTCACTCTATCATTATAACTTACTGTTTTATATGATATCGCTTTGATACTGACCAGAAACTTTAATTACCCATCGGGGTACCATTTTAACTCAATATTCCCACCATAGTCAAGTTAAATAGTATTACCCAGTGAACTCCCCCCTAGCTTGCTAGAGGGTTACCGATGTGTCGTTACCTCAGCCAAGCGACCCAATCTTGTCTCAGGGGATCGCTTCATCATTTCACCCCAAATAGACTACGCAACTATTCTTGATTTGAAATATCCTGCAGCCTGTTGCACGGAGTTGATTTTAATGAAAGAGATGAAATTCTTTTTTGCTATCGCTCTATAACGAGGCATCAATTCTCTTTATGTAATTAGTTATCCATGCCACCACCTTCTCGTAGAGCTTCCACTCTATATTGTGACCGTCGTCGAGCTTCGTATGATAAAATTCGTTCAGACATGCGGTGGTAGCTGAGAAAATATTCTTTTTCAAGAAGACCTCGACGTCTGAAGGGAATCCGCTGGACCCCAGAAAATGGGCAATTAGGTTAAAATAGTCAAAATGGATGCGATTGAAATGCGAGAATGGTTCCGGCTTTAAGTAATTGTAGAGCAGGAAGTTATTAAAGAATTTGAGATTAGTCGGTAAGCACATCTCAAAATTGAAATAAAATTTGTAGTCATGGACACGATTTTGGATTTCTCTATTTGAGATGTGGAAAAGCGAACCCAGCAACCCCAGCTCTTCGGCATCCCAGAATATCGCCCTTATTCGGTGATTGGGAACGCTATTTTTGTCCTTATATAAATCCTCTAGGACAGAAAACAGGGCTTGAACTGATATACAATTATCTTGGGCGCCGATGTCCCAGCTATCGTAATGCGCGCCTAACACGATTATTCCCTCGTGGGCTTTATCGTTGTATTTTCTGGTTATGTCTACGATAATGTTTGTTCCTATCAGCGTTTCTTGCCTGAAGCCGTATTGTATTGTTACTTCTTCAATTTTGTTTCTAGAGATTTCATTCCACTGGTCACGTAGTATTCCTGTAACCGGGATATTGCAATGCTTGAAATTTCCTATATCAGGAAGTTCTTTACATACGAAGCCTGCATAGGGGTAACCCATACCAGTTTTTTCTAAATTTCCCTGAGCCACGAGTATTACGCCGGCTGCTCCTGCCTCTAGCGCCGAGCGAACTTGCTCGGTGCGATGTGGAGAAATTGTCGCCAAATCGAATACAACAATTTTATCTTTTGCCTTTCTCCTATCGAAAATGTTTAATCTCTTTTTCACGTACAACAATTTTTTCGGTCGTGTACTCAATACTTTATGAGAATTCCCCTCCCTATAGCCTGTGTTGTCATACAGATGTACTCCCGACATTTCTTGATTGTCGAAAATTATCCTGGCCTTTTCCTGGATCGGCTTGATCGAATCAAACTCAAACTTTTCTAAATATATTTGGACATTTCTTGAAAGAATCGTGGAAGACTCAACTGCACTAAAAATAACCTCACGTGCCTTCCTTCCATTTTCACTTCCTGCGCGCTTTGTGTGATCATTTCTTTCGTCTTTAATTTCGATGAGCTTCCTGAATAGGACACATTTTTCGGGAATGACATCCGTATTAAAACTTTCATGGTGATTTGGATGATCAGTCATCTTTCTGAACAACTTCTATCAGGAGTAAGGCGCAGAATGTTTATTAATTCTAATCCTATTTTAGATTTGTCGAACTTTTTTGAATAGATCCCCTTCCTTTACCCAACTGATTGGAAAATATTTAATTGGCAAAGTCATCTTTTTTAAATGGGCAAAACCATTGTCGGTAAAAGATTTTATGTTCACGGTGTCTTCATAAGGCTTAAAACCCATGGTCAAACCGACAACCCTACCCCAGAAGTTATTCTTAACAGGTGAATTAAAGAATAGGCCATTGAGCCTGAGATAACTGGATAGATTTTTGACCGTAAGGTCTGTATCAACATGCTCCAGTAATCCACTGGCTACAATCAGGTCATATTCTTCACCTTCGATTTCCGGTATTGGATAACTCGCATCGGAGAGAATTGTTTTGACCGAGTTCGTCAACGATCGGTTTGCCAGGTTTGATCTTAATCTCCTGAGCATGTTTTCATTTATGTCAATCGCTGTCATATTGCAGTGGGGAAGCCTCTCCAAGATTGCGATCGTGTAGAGTCCTGTCCCCGCACCAACATCCATTAGCTTAATCGTTGGATTATCATCAAACGGAATTTGCCTTAGAAAGTAATCCACAGCCCTTTTGTAATTATTCATGTGCAAAAATAGATCATAAAATCTTGCAATGTTTGAGTAAAGAAGTTGCTGATACATAAATAAACTTCGAAGCTTCAATCGAAACTTATCGCTTTATGGAGATTGATAAGCCACATATTTTGCGGAATTATACGCCTTACTCACTGCAAAACCGAACACCGTTATTATGCTAATGTTGGCCTTCATTTCGGGCGAGATACTTCCTTACGAGTTCATTATAAAGGTTCGCCTCCTTCAGACGTCCCCTTTTTCCCGCTCCTGACGCGTAAATCTGACACTTTTTCACCAGTTCTCCGAGGGTGCACTTATATTCTTTTTCATTCAAACTGTTACTGTATAACATCTTCTCCAATGCCTTTATCCTGTGTTTATCGAGCCCCCATTGCGAAGATAATTGATCTGTTTTCCCACCGTCTTTAACCGTTAATTTTTCATCGATAAGCTTTACCTCAAATGAGTGAGTTGCCCTCAACCAGAAATCGTAGTCTTCGCATGCTGGCAGGCTTTCGTCAAATAAACCAATTTTTTCAAAGAGCTCTCTCTTGACAACTGCAGTTGACATACCGATGCAACATAGCGGCAATGCCTTCAGGTAGGCATAGCCAGACGGTTTTTTATGTTTTTTCTTTTGATTAAGTAACCTTCCCTCCTTATACCAAATTTCGTCCGTGTGAAAAATATAAATATCAGGGTATCGATCGATTAGTTCTTTTGCCATCCGGAGTTTCTGGGGGACCCATCTGTCGTCGGAGTCGAGGAATGCGATAAATTTGCCTCTGGAGATTTCAAGGCCACGATTCCGGGCATGGGAAACGCCATGATTTTCTTGATATAGGTATTTGATTCTGGCGTCATTGAAGTTATTGATCACTTCGTTTGTCTGATCAGTTGATCCGTCATCCACTACAATGACCTCGAAGTCCTTGTACGTTTGGTTTAGCACGGATTTCAGCGCGATGTCGAAGAGGTGTCGGCGATTATAGGTGGGGATAATGACGGAAAAGAATAGACTATTAGGTTTTAACATCTCTCCTTGGATAATAAGCCAATCAGTTGATTGAGTTTGTTACTACGATATTAAATTGCTTGTCGGCTATCAAATTTTGCGTAGCATCTGCAACCGAACCTAATATTACTTTAGTGATACCATATCCTGTAGCTTCTGACGACTTTTCAGATCCTTCGGTGATCGTTTCGAAAAGTATTCTATCACTCTTTTTAGAATAGATCTGCCAATTTATTTTTACGCTTGATTCGCCCTTGCTTATTTTCCAACTTCTAAAACCGCTCTTTGGAAAACAGGCGTTTGCTTTAAAATCCTTGACTGTCCCTCTTAAAATTAACTCATCGTCATGTAGGGACCTTTGTGAATTAACTGAAGAATTTTCGGCGATATTATATTCTGCATCCTCAAGGACGGTCCTAACTATTTCCGTGAAATCATTTTCTGAAACCTGGGCCTTGCCCCCAATTGTTTTTAGATCAGTCATTGGAATGCACAAGACGCCCATTTCGATTCTCCCTAGCTTATGTCCCTCTGAAAGTTCTAGAGCGATGGGTTCTATCTGAATCGGCTTTGTTTCCTCATGGATTGTCATATTTGGAGGATTTTTAGCATCTCGATTGATAGTTTTCCCGGTACGCACGCAACCATGTAGAATGAGCTGGATTGAAACAATTGATATAAGGAAAATAAGATTACCGGTGTTCACGAGAGATCCTTTACGTTGTCATGAGATCAGATTACATTAAACTACAAGAATATGAAACTACATAAAGGTAGCTGTCATTGCGGCGCAGTGCAATTCGAAGTTGAGGCCCCTGAAGAGATACATGCTCAAGAATGCAACTGTTCTATTTGCAGCATGACGGGTTATTTACACTTAATTGTCCCGAGGTCAAGATTTAAGATGTTAAAAGGTGAGGATTCCTTAACCACCTATGCCTTTAATACATGGGTTGCGAAACATACCTTTTGTAAAACCTGTGGCATTAAACCATTCTATGTCCCAAGGTCTAATCCGGACGGTTATAGCGTGAATGTGAGATGCCTTGATCAATCCGGTATAAAAAAAGTAATCATAGAGCCATTCGATGGGAAGAACTGGGAGGAAAATGCGGCAAGCTTAAAGCACCTCTCGGAAGAGTATTGATGTAACTGCGAGCACTTCGATTAACAGGATAGGCACCTGACGGTAAATAGTGGGGTGGCTGGTAGTAGAGACGCAAAATTTTGCGTCTCTACGAATAATATCTTTATGCCAATCCTAGGATACCAAAATCAAGAATATTAGGCACATTTCACCTCTAAAAACTTATCTTCCCAAAATTTGTACATTCATCTATCTCCTATAAAATATACAGTATTAGGGGTGTGCGGCATGCCAGAAAGCAAAAGACACAAATCCATCGCAAAAACCTCTCTCGCTGAATTGCTGGATGAGTACTCTTCTGAAGGTGAACTATATGAGAAATTTGAGGACAATAAGGTTCTCTGTTATTCGTGTGGTCACAGATGTTTGATATCCGACGGCCTGAGAGGTATTTGCAAGGTTAGATATAATGAAGGAGGAAGGCTCTATGTTCCCAAAGGGTACGTAGCTGCTCTCCAGTGTGACCCTACGGAGAAAAAGCCCTTCTTTCATGTGCTTCCGGGTTCTTCCACATTGACATTTGGCATGTTGGGATGTGATTACCACTGTGGTTATTGCCAGAACTGGCTGACATCCCAGGCATTGAGAGATCCTGCGGCTGGAATAGAGCCGATGAAAGCGAGGGCAGAGCAGTTGGTTTCTCTTGCGAAAGGATATGATGCGAGATTAATTGGTAGCTCCTATAATGAGCCGCTTATCACAGCCGAATGGTCGGCCGATGTATTTAAAATAGCAAGGAAAGAGGGATTCAGAACCGCATTCATTTCAAATGGCAATGCGACCAAGGAGGTATTGGAATATCTTAGGCCAATTACTGACTGCTATAAGGTCGATTTAAAGTCCATGCAGGATAAGAACTATAGGAAGCTTGGCGGACTTCTAAGCAACGTTCTTGAGACAATTTCACGCCTGTATGACATGGGCTATTGGGTTGAGATAGTAACATTAGTGGTTCCCGGATTCAACGACTCAGATGACGAATTAAATGAAGCGGCGAAGTTTCTCGCCTCTGTGTCGCCGGATATTCCATGGCATGTGACAGCATTTCACAGGGATTATAAGATGACGGACCCTGATAATACTCCGGCTTCGACCTTGATACGCGCCGCGAAAATAGGTTATGAAGCCGGTCTCAAGTTCGTATACGCCGGGAACCTCCCCGGCAGAGTAAAAAATTACGAGAATACCTACTGCCCGAATTGCGATAGTTTATTGATTGAACGATACGGATATAATATCTTAAACTATCAAATTTCCACTGACGGTAAGTGTCCAGGCTGTTCGGCAAACATTCCAGGAATTTGGTCGTAAAGACTTCGGAAAAGCCAGCATAATATGAAATTTAGGGGCTTGCTAGTCCCCTATTTTTTGGGGCGGGAATCTGGACCAGGCGCATGGATGCCCGATAAATACGTTCGGACATCACACAGTTAGGGTAAACAGCTTGTACTGCTTGATGGATTAGTAATCGATATTCTTATAAATCAAGCAACTTGACTGCGTTATCGTTGAATATTTTTGTTTCTACGGATTCACCAAGATTTAATCTTTTAATAGCATCTATCTGGTATGAATACTCGTACGGTATATTCGGGAAGTCTGAGCCGAATAGTATCCTATCCTGGTGTTCGATGAAAAATCCCCGGCCAGGGCAATTATTAGAAAAAACATTATTGTGAACGCAATTCATAGCCGTATCAAAATAAACGAATTCGAAATCTTTCACGAGCGAATGATAATCTCCATATTCGTAAGCACCACAGTGGGCAATTACGACTTTCAGCTTAGGGAATTGATCCAATACTTTTCTCATCCTCGTAGCGCCGTCTCGGCGTTTATAAACCGGTACGGATCCAGTATGGCAGACAAGTACTTTCCCTAGGCCCTGCATTATTTCATAGACAGGGAAAAAGCGCATATCATCCACTTCTTCGTTTGAGACGAAGGGATGCAATTTTATCCCAAAGAACTCATGGTCTTCGAAAATAGTCTTTGCTACCTTTCCACACCTGCCATCTCCGGCGAAAACGGTTCCGAAAGGGATAAGTTCAGGGTATAGACGAGCAGATTCATATACAAAGTTGTTTAGATACTCGGCGAGACCAGATTTATGGGCATATATGAGCGTGGTAATACGCTTAACTCCCTGAGCGTTAAGCGCATTAACGAGCTTCTTGCCATGCATTTTGTATTTAACCTTCCATAATCCATGACCCGGGGTTTCAAAGTATCTCCATATTGCTTGAAATATTGCGGGAGGGAAGAAATGTACATGAATATCAATCATTGTCGTTTAGGCAAGATCCAGGTGATTTGGCATAGTGATGTCCGGCGAAATAGGAAGGCAAGGGACTAGTGATTAAATTTTGCGATTCATGTCCGATCTTCTTTGACACCATGCAAACAGTAATATATCCTTTATAGACGTTTTCGTAAAGATTTAGGAGGGTTATAAGTGACGATTGCATCAAAGATATTGCCTGTAAACATCGAAGATGAGATGAAGGAATCGTATCTCAGCTATTCGATGAGCGTCATAATCGGGCGCGCGCTTCCGGATGCCAGAGATGGTCTTAAGCCAGTCCACAGGCGCATTCTATTCGGGATGCACGAGGCGGGAAATCACTGGAATAGACCCTACAAAAAGTCAGCACGAATAGTCGGCGACGTGATGGGTAAATATCATCCACATGGGGATGCTGCAATCTATGATTCGCTGGTTAGGATGGCCCAGGATTTTTCAATGCGCTATCCATTGGTCGATGGTCAAGGGAATTTTGGCTCGATCGATGGCGATCCACCGGCGGCGATGAGATATACGGAAGTCAGGCTTGCGAGGATCGCTAGCGAAATGCTGGATGATCTGGATAAGGAGACGGTGGATTTTGTTCCCAACTATGACGGTGGAGCAATGGAACCGGTTGTCCTCCCATCAAAGATACCGAACCTATTGCTAAATGGCGCCTCCGGGATCGCTGTAGGTATGTCGACTAACATCCCGCCGCATAACTTGGGAGAGCTAATTGACGCTATTGTAGCACAGATAAGGAAGCCTGATATCACCCTTAACGAGCTGATGCGACATATACCTGGACCGGACTTTCCGACTAGCGGTTTTATATGTGGCAGAGAGCCTATCAGGGAAGCTTACCGTACGGGTAGAGGAATTATCAGGGTCAGGGCACGCGCTATTATTGAAAGGCAGAAAAAGGGTGACAGGGAATTGATTATTGTTACTGAAATCCCTTATCAGGTAAACAAAGCCAAGCTCATAGAACGCGCAGCTGAGCTGGTAAAAGACGAAAAAATAAAGGGAATATCAGACATACGTGATGAATCAGATAGAGAAGGGATCAGGGTAGTAATTGAGATTAAGCGCGGGGAGAATGCGGAGGTAATATTGAATCAGCTTTACAAGCATACTCCCATGGATACGTCGTTTGGGATTATAATGCTTGCGCTTGTCAAGAACCAGCCTAAGGTACTGCCCCTAAAAGACCTAATCGGACAGTTTATTGAACACAGAAAGGAGGTTGTAACTAGGCGAACTCAGTTTGAATTACGGAAGGCCGAAGAAAGGCTTCATATACTAGACGGACTTAAGATTGCGCTCGATAACCTGGATGAGATAATTAGCCTGATAAGAAAATCTCAAAGCCCTTCTGAGGCAAAAGAAGGCTTGGTAACGCGACTTAAACTTTCCGACATCCAAGCCCAGGCAATTCTTGAAATGAGGCTTCAAAGGTTAACCGCGCTTGAGAGAGAGAAGATCGTAGAAGAAAGGAAGGATTTAATAAAGACCGTTAAAGAGTTGAAAGAGATTCTGGGTAGTGACCAGCTGGTATTAAATATTATCACGGATGAACTCGCCGATATTAAGAATCGCTACGCTGATGACAGAAGAACAGATATCCTTGAAAGTGTGGAAGAGATTTCTTTGGAGGATCTTATCGCCGACGAGGATATGGTCGTCACAATTACGCACGAAGGATATATAAAGAATACGCCGCTTAGTGTTTACAGGAGCCAGAGGAGGGGGGGTAAGGGTAAAACTGGGATGAGCACGAAGGAGACCGATTTTATTGAGAATGTTTTCGTTGCTTCAAACCACAACTACGTTCTTTTTTTTACTAACCTTGGTAGATGTTACTGGCTTAAAGTTCACTCAATTCCAGAGGCAGGACCCACTGCAAGGGGAAAAGCCATGGTGAATTTGCTAAATCTTTCACCCAACGAGAATGTAGCCGCGGTTCTTCCAGTTAGAGAGTTTAAGGAGGATAGATTTCTTCTCATGGCTACGAAGAATGGGATAGTAAAGAAGACAAAACTCATGGCTTATTCCAATCCTCGTGCCGGGGGAATAATGGCCATTAATATACGTGAAGGCGATGAATTAATCGGTGCTAGGATGACCGACGGAACCAACGAAATTCTGCTCACGACCCGGAAGGGACAGGCAATTAGATTTAGTGAGACAAAGGTCAGGGATATGGGAAGAAACGCTACGGGAGTCATAGGCATAAGACTTGATGGGGGTGACGAGGTCGTAAGCCTTGAGGTTATCGAGAATCCGGATTCTCAGATTCTGACCGTGACCGAGATGGGGTATGGCAAAAGAACCTCGGTTTCTGAATACCGGATGACCGGGCGCGGGGGGAAGGGGGTTATTACGATAAAAACAACCGGTAAAAATGGACTAGTTGTAGGTGCGTTTCAGGTTACCGGTGATACTCAAGTCATTCTTATAACCACACATGCTGGAAAAATTATTCGGTTGAAAGCCTCGGATATAAGCGTTTATGGCAGAGGTACGCAAGGGCTCAGGCTGATTGACCTCAAGCCGGATGAACAGGTCGCTGCCGTTGCAAAGGTTCCACCTGAGGATAAGAATATTGAAATGGAATGATTCTTTTTGACGCACTTCCGAATCCATGTAATCCATTTTAACAGTTGAATTTTCAATGGTCCGAGAAATTGAGAACATTTTTCTAGACTTCCCCGGTTATGGTTGTTTTGCCTGCGATCCAAGGAACAAGCTGGGGCTGAGGATGAAGTTTTATGCGGATGACGAGAAGGGGGAAGTGTTTACTAGACTTAGACTCGAAGAGCACCTGTCAGGTTTTCCGGGAATACTCCATGGAGGTATTCAGTGTGCTCTCGTGGATGAAGTAGCGTTCTGGGCCATGTTTGATAAGCTGAAAAAGATTGGGGTTACGATGAGGGTCGAAATGGATTTTGTCAAAAGAGTCGACAACCCGGGGGATCTTGAGGTTAGGGGAAAGATAGAGGAAATAAGGAATAGAAGGGTTACGGTGAACGTCAATATTTATAGCGGAGAGAAGGCTCTCGCGACCAGAAGTAGAGTGACATATTTTATTCCGCGTAGAGAAATGCTTTATAAGATTATGGGTAAAGAAAGATTCACAGAGAGGTTTCAAAGATATATTGAGGACTAAAAATGATCAGTCTTTATGACCATCCATTGTCAGGAAACTGTTATAAAGTAAGATTGTTACTAAGTCATCTTGGTGTTCCGTATGAACGGATTACAGTAGACATCTTTAAAGGTGAAAATAAGACGGAAGAGTTTACAAAATTAAATCCCAATCTAAAAATTCCCGTCATAATAGACGGAGATTTTGTAATGTGGGAATCAAACGCCATTCTCTTATATTTGGCCAAGAAGCATTCGCCAAATCCTTATTACACCGAAGAAATAAGTGCTTTCGGGCTAATCAGTCAGTGGTTGATCTTTGATAAAACTAGCATAGACCCAAATCTCGCGGTGGCAAGGTTTTTAACAAGATTTGCAGGCGAGGAGTTACGAGATTCCCATATTCTCAAGCGATGCCAGGAGTCAGGTCACTTAGTTCTAAAGATACTTAATGATTACTTTGAGAAGAACGAATTTCTCGTTAATAGTTATTCAATTGCGGATATCGCTTGTTTCCCATACGTAGATAAGGCTGAGGAGGGCGGGATAAGTCTTTCATCTTTTCCTTCGGTGAGGAATTGGTGCGAGCGAATCTATTCACAGCCCGGCTACGTTCCTATGTATTAGGAGCCTATAGTAGGATACACGATGCACGATCCAGGATGCAGGATAGATGCAGAAAAGAAACACCCATCTTGTATCGTGTATCATGCATCATGAATCTGTTTATCCTCATAGGATAGGGTGAGTATATGTGAGATGTTGGAGGTTTATGTCGGCCGGAATGAGCAAATGGAGCGGGAAACGGGATTCGAACCCGCGACCTTCTCCTTGGCAAGGAGACGCTCTAGCCAGCTGAGCTATTCCCGCTTTCAGCTTTTAAAGATAGCAAGCACCCCTGATGTTGTCAAGCCGCCTGAACTCTACGATGGATATTTTTTAGTGTAGAATAAACTCAAACTATTTCACATGAAAACGACTAGCAGAAAAGCATTTATCTCGAAGATTAAGAGAGTTGTAATAAAGATCGGTAGCAGTGTACTCACAGACGAAAACGGAGAGATACAGGATTCTGCGTTTTACGAGGTTGCCAGTGGCATTTCAAAATTAAAATCTAAAAAGATTGAAACGGTTGTAGTGTCTTCTGGAGCAATAGCATCTGGAATGAAAAAGCTTGGCCTTAAGAAAAAAGCCACGGATGTTTCAATGAAGCAAGCTATCGCAGCATGTGGACAAAGCGCTTTGATGTGGAATTATGAACGCGCTTTTTCTGAATTTGGAGAGAGGGTTGCCCAAATACTCTTGACCCATGACGGACTTTCTGACAGAAGGAGATTTTTGAATGCGAGAAAAACCCTTCTTACGCTGTTAAGAATCGGAATTATCCCTATTATTAATGAAAACGATACAGTGGCTGTAGAAGAAATTATGTTTGGGGACAACGATAATCTTGCAGCACTTGTAACAAGTCTGATAGAGGCCGATCTTTTAGTTCTTCTTACAAATATTGATGGACTATATACAAATGATCCTCGAAATCACAGAGATGCCGAATTCATTTCCGTAATAAATGAAATAGACATGAAAATTCAAAAAATGGCAGGTGAGACTTATGGAAAGACAACAACAGGAGGTATGAAAACGAAGATCGAGGCAGCCAAGGCGGCCGCCGCCTTTGGAGTTCCTACGATAATAGCAAATGGCAAGAGGCAGTCTGCTCTGGCGAATATATTTTCGGGTGCGATGATTGGCACGCTCTTTATACCATCTAACGAGAGAATTAGAGGGAGAAAGCATTGGATAGCATTTACGCTTAAGCCATCTGGAGATTTAATAATAGATAATGGGGCAAAAAGGGCCATTGCCTCCCTGGGGAAAAGTCTGCTTCCATCCGGGATCATAGGGGTTAAAGGCAATTTTGAATTGGGTGAGTCGGTGAGATGTATAGATGAAAATGGATCTGAAATTGCTAGGGGGCTTGCCAGTTACGGCTCTGACGAGATAAGAAAGATACTTGGCGCTAAATCAACCAGTATTGAGAGCATACTGGGATATAAGTATGGCGACGAAATAATTCACAGGGATGATTTGGTTGTGATTTTGAAAGAAAAGTCTGAATTAATTTAACCGAATGAATCTTCGAAATGAAGTTTCTGAATAATAGATTAGTCATAATATCGTTGGCGTTAGTTTTATTGTTAATACCTTCTGTGTGCTTTGTCTATTTTAACTATTTCCTTCCGTCCAATACTAAGAAAGTGATTTTTGAAATATCGCGAGGGATGGGACTACGTGAAATAGCGGCTAAGCTTGAAGAATGTGGAGTTGTGAAAAGCGATAAGTTCCTCATCCTGTTCGTCATGTTCAAAGGGAAACAGAATAGGTTGCAAGCCGGGGAGTACGAATTTAGTCCGGGAGAATCGGTATCGGATGTAATTGAAAAAATAGTGCGTGGCGATGTAATAGTGAGGAAAATAACCATACCGGAAGGACTCAATATTTATGAGATAGCGGATCTCCTCGAGACAAAGGGAGTCGTTTCCAGTGAAGAATTCATTGAGAAGGCCAGAAGAGCTGATCTTGCGACGGAATTTATTGGAAAACCATCAACTAGCTTTGAAGGCTATCTTTTCCCTGAAACCTATTATTACAAAAAGGGTGTCACCGCTGAAGAGCTTATAAATATGATGACGTCAAGATTCAAGAGTGTATGGAATTCGCTTAAGAGCAGCCGAGATGGAATAAGTCTTAGTGATCAGGAGATAGTAACATTGGCATCAATCATCGAGAAGGAAACTGGGGATCCGTCAGAAAGAAATTTGATATCGGAGGTATTTCATAATAGGCTAAGACTAGGTATGCGTCTAGAGAGCGATCCTACCGTGATATACGCATTGGGCAACAATTTCGATGGAGATCTAACGAGGGAAAAATTGAAAATGAAATCAAACTACAATACTTATCTAATCTCCGGTCTTCCCCCGGGGCCAATAGCAAACCCGGGAAAAGCATCGCTCGAAGCAGCTTTACATCCAGCCGATTTCAATTATCTGTACTTTGTAGCAAACGGCGAAGGAGGACACGAGTTTTCGACAAATTACAGGGATCATGTCAAGGCGGTGCACAAATATCAAAAGCGATCGGGAACTATCGGGAAAACGCCTTAGTAAAAGGATCTATATGCTGTTTTTCGGTCTTAGGCGCAAAGTATTTCTTTTCTTTTCTTTCTATTTTTATGAGACCGTCTCTTTCACGTGATGCGATAAACTGAGTTCCACTTGTTTCAGTAGAGATCCGCTCAAGTATCTTTGGATAATTCTTAGAACCTATAAATATAGAGTGAATGCGGACTCCAAGTTTTTTTGCCCTCGTTCTTTCATTGGGAACCTCGCAATCACCTGAAGTGGGAATACCATCTGTTATAAAAAGAATATGTTTATTTCTGAGTCCTCTGCCTTTGAATTCGGACAGTGCCCCCTTTAATGCATCTTCATAATTTGTATTGCCTGAGCACTCGTTCTTCGAGGCGAGTTCCATCATCCAGTTGTAATCTCTTGTAAAGAATTTCGCGTTTCGCTTGTACATGTAGGAACGGTGATTGAATTCGATATAACCAACCTTCATCTTCTTGATCCTTGCCAGCTCAATCACTCCTCGGACTACCGAGGAAGACCACTCACTATAAACACCCATCATTGAGGTACTGACATCTCTCAGAATTGCGATCTCCCCCCCCATGATTTCCTTTTCCCGTTTATGAACCCTTGGAAGCGTCGGCGTTGTGTGTTCAGCCCAGAAAATTCCTTCAAATAGATCAACGTCTTCCATTTCCTCAAAGTAGTTCATTTTCTTCCATCTTCTGGGTAACCCGCCTGGATGAGGAGCGTCTAATGCCATGCTCCTCTGGATGTTCCCCTCAAGAACCTTCATGATTATCTTGACATTGTCGGCACTCGAATAGATTTTTTTACCATCAATCCAGTATTCTTCTTCATTCCCTGGGCGGGGAGATTTACTTGCGTAAACCTTTTCTGAAAACGGCAGCACACGGTCATCACTCGAGTCTTCGATCCCGCTTTCGTGTCCACTACTTTCATCTGGAAGGTTTTGATCTGAAGGGGGGGCACCGCTGGCGCTTTCCTTCTGGATATTATCTTTCAGTTCTTTTAGGGCTTGAAGAAATGTCTTTCGGGCTTCTGAAAGTTGGTCCTTTTGTTTATTTTGCTCTTGGTCAGGAGATTCTCTTGGCTGATCTCCTGGTAGATCCTGATCAAATTCAGATGTCTGCGGTTCTAATTTGCTTGTTGTATCCTTGGGTGTTTTTTTTTTGAGACTATATCTTCAATGATTTCTTCGATTTTCTTAAATATTTCCTCAGGTAGACGAAATGCGGTCATATATTTGAGGGCCATGAGGTCTTCCAGACTACAGGTTTCCCTGTTATTGATGAGGGCGTGGGATCTAATTATCTTGAGCGATTTTACGAAAAATGTCCTGTCAGAGATCAGCGAATTAGATTCATTTAGACCATAATCTTCAATAAGTGTTGTAACAAAGTTTGCGAGTCCATCTTGTACTTCTGATGGAATGACTACTGTATTAAGCCTTTGATAGTATTCATCAAAGACCTCCTTAGACACCCTTGTCGGCACTTCATAATCTAATGGACGTTCGGTATATAGCTTTATAACTTCTTTTGCTTCATTCCACTTCTTGCCGTAAGAAAGCCCTTGAGCGTTTATCTGGAGGACAAAACGATCTAGATTAGCTGGGTCAAGCGGCTCGTTATAATATTCATCAGCGGTTGGGTTGCTTGTAGCAATAGCTGTAAGAAGAGGAATAGTCTCTTGAAGGAATTTTCTCTCATTCAGGATTCTTAGTAAAACATTTAACGATTCACCTGGGGCACGAGAAATATCATCAAGAAGACAAATTTCCGAGGTTAGAATACCACCCTTTACAATTTTTTGCTTAATCAATTCGCCAGTATCTACTGTCTCTTTTGAAATAACCAAATCACCTACGAGTTCCGAAAGTCTGGTATCCCTGTGCAACTGGTAGAAGAAGAACTTCAAATGAGCCGCCTTCGATATAATTTCGGCAAGCATTGTTTTGGCAGTACCTGGGGGACCTTCGATGTATATATGCTCTCTTGATAGGACACCTAATAGCAAGGACATTTTGACATCTTCATGTCCTATAACGAGTTTGTCCATCTCTTCTTTGAGTAACTTGAATGGATTAATTTCTTTCATTATATGATTTACCTTCTCAAAACAATTATTCTTTAAATATTACATAAGCATACGGAGATTTTCAATACACCTTAGATTATAGATGCCTGATATCCAAAATTTGCGCGCAGGATGAAACCAAGGACCTGAATCTTTATTGAGTTATGAAACGACAAAAAATAATTAACGCCTCCGTGAAGGATAATTTAAATCTACGTAGAGTCAGTAATTACAATTGCTCAAAAAATCCATCGTTGCAATCTGACCTTTTGTGAGTCCTGGGATATGATATGGCGGTAAGGGCTAATGTAGATCCACACTATGCTATTCCTCTTAAGATTTTGATGCTACCGAGCGCTATTCAATAGTTTCTGAGCAATCTCAGGGAAATTGCGAAGCGACGCTATTTGTTTCGGTAATTAATTGATTTACTTATTGCTCTCAGAGTATTTAAGTTTTTAAAATTATGGACATGCCTAAATAACAGGCAGATCTGCTTATGCCTTAAGCAATGGTCCTAATCTTTTTTCGTTTTATCCTTAGAAATCAATGGCTCAAATGTTGGCATGTATTTTGCAAATTCTTAAAGCCCAACGCGGCCCAAACTAAGAGGTATGAGATGTATCATTGCGTAAAAAGTGTTGATTCCCAGAGTATTGTTCTATCAGTGTTAGCCCAATCATCTCTATTTATTGTTTACCGCTTGGTACCAAATATTTCACCAGATATCTAGATTTCACTAAATATTGATTAAGTATAAGGAGGATCATAAATGGAATGGTTAAATGATAAGAGGATAACAACTCGACGATTGGTGTTAGCATTGGTTATTTCGGTGGCATTCATATTACCTATGACCTTGTCCTTTGCGCAGGAGCCTTTGGAAGTTAAGCCTGACGACGTCTCAGAAGTCGCCGCTGCTGGGCTCGATACGGGGGATACGGCGTGGATGTTTACATCTTCAGTCCTAGTCCTGATGATGACGATACCGGGTCTTTTCCTATTCTATGGCGGGCTTGTTAGATCGAAAAATGCGCTGGGCACCATCATGCACAGCTTCATTATAACTGCTTTAATAAGCGTTCAATGGGTACTCTGGGGATACAGCCTTGCTTTCGGACCGGATCTGGGTTCAATTGTTGGTAATCTTAACTGGTTTGGTTTAAATGGGATTGGTCCAGATCCCAATCCTGACTATGCTTCAACTATTCCCCAATACGCTTTCATGTTTTTTCAAATGACATTTGCGATTATCACGCCTGCTCTAATAACGGGAGCCTTTGCAGAAAGGGTTAAGTTTAGTACCTTTATAGTTTTCGTTCTCCTGTGGGCAACTTTTATATACGATCCTCTCGCTCACTGGGTTTGGGGTGGAGGCTGGATAGGATCTATGGGTGCATTGGATTTTGCGGGAGGTACTGTGGTGCATATAAGTTCTGGGGCAGCAGCATTGGTAGCGGCATTAATGTTTGGTAAAAGGATTGGATATGGATACGAACCCCTTACACCCCATAATTTACCATTTAGCATTATCGGGGCTTCACTCCTTTGGGTTGGGTGGTTCGGATTCAATGCCGGTAGCGCGCTTGCTTCGGATGGGCTAGCAGCCCTTGCTTTTGTTACGACTAATACTGCGACTGCTGCTGCGGCTCTGACTTGGATGTTTTGTGAATGGATGATCACGGGTAGACCAACGGTTTTGGGAGCAGCAACCGGGGCCGTAGCCGGACTAGTTTCAATCACTCCTGCAGCAGGTTTTGTGAGTCCCGTATCCGCTATCATCGTCGGAATTGGGGGCGGCGTGTTCTGTTACCTCGCAGTTAATTTCAAGGCTAAGCTTGGTTATGATGATGCACTTGATGTTGTGGGTGTTCATGGGGTAGGGGGGACTTGGGGTGCATTGGCTACAGGCCTATTTGCCTCATTGGCTGTCAATCCCGGTGGAAGCAACGGTCTATTTTTCGGAAATCCGAAACAGTTCTTGATTCAGTTTATTGCTGTAGTTGCGACATGGGTTTTCGTCTTTATTGGCACTCTGGTTATACTCTCTATTCTCAAGGCTGCTATGGGACTGAGGGTGACCGAAGAAGAGGAGCTATTGGGTTTGGATTTGAGCCAACATAATGAAACTAGTTATTCTATTTGACGGCAAGGACTATAATCATAACACTGCCAGGGCATGGTGCAGACCTGGCAGTGTTATTCTGTACAATATGGTAAAAATCCTTTTCCAAATCTTCTGACCTCCCTATTAACTTTTTCGTATTTCACATTCATAATACTGAAAGTAGCTTTAATCTTGACATCGGCCGGGATTAGCGATAATTTTCTAGAAAATATGGCTGGTTGGTAATTTGCTAGGCCCGGTGGTATGAGAATGAATTTAGATAGTCAGAGATATGATTGTAAGATGCAATTATTGTAGTAACATATACAATCTTGAGGAGTCAAAGATAGCCACCTCAGGCATCTGGTTTGGTTGCTCGAATTGTGGTGAAGTTTTTTATCTTGAACGAGAGTTGAATCGAGGGAAATCAGAGGCTCGATATGAGGAAGAAACGATAGATTTTTTCGATATGCCGGATATGGATTCAAAAGAAAGCAAAGTTGGAGATGACAAAGAAAGCGTCGATTTAAAAAGTGATGCCGACAAGGAAAAGCAAATCGATGCTGATAACAAAGGTGATCACCATAAAGTCTTTAATTGGCGGGAGTTGCGAGTGGACAGCGAAACAGAGGATCAGCAATATACCTATCCAAAATTATTCGATGATCCTGAAGAGGAGTCATTCGAGGCTAACTCTGACACGTTAGAAAGTGGAATAGACCATGAACGGGTTTCCGCTGTTAGAAAATCTTATTCCGAAAGGCTTGATGTAGACAGCGAGAAGGTCTTAAAAACAAATATTGAGACGTCCGGATCATCTTACTATGAACCCGAACGGGGAGTTTATACAGGGGAAAAATCTGGGGGCAGTATTTTAAAAAGTGCTTTCAGCTATATCATCGTACTATTATTTACCCTTATCATAATTGTCGCAGTTCTTACGATATTGATGAGTCTTGAGTTGATATCGAGTGAGAAGATTTCTGGCTATGGTAATTATTTACGATCAAAGTTTGCGTTTACACTTCCAAAGATCTCTTCCGGTGATGTTGTGGTCACGGGCAGCGTTGGTAGGTGGGTAAGTACGAGAAATGGTCTTGTGTACCTCGTGTCTGGTCAGATTACCAATAATTCTAGTAAAGTAGTCAATTTTGTTAAAATCAAGAGCGAGTTTAAGAGTGCTGGAGAGAATGTTTATGAGCAATCGGTTTATGCGGGGAATTCACTGTCAGAAAATGAGCTCAAGACCCTTCCGATTGAGGATACAATATTGAAACTAAAGAGAAAAAGCGGTGATATAGATTTTAACGACCCAAGAAGACTGGCCGGGCTTAACTATGGAATTAAGCCCGGGGAATCGATCCCTTTTTACATTGTTTTCCCATCAAAAAGGAGAATCTTGGGATTGAAATATGATATAGACGTGTCGGAATTCGAGACGGCATCGGATGATTAATGATGATACATCAATGTTTATATCGCTACGTCATGATCGCTATTGATGTTTTTCGATATTTCTAGTATAATAAAGTACTTATATTAGGATTTCTCGAATTAACAAAAGACGGCGATTCTTCCAGGATTGTTATCATAGAAAAGGTAAAAATCTGTATGTGAAGGATTTATTGATTTTAAGTGAAAATCTACAGACTAATTTAATTTTTTTTTAGGATAGATGAAATCGACAAGGCTAAAGATAAGTGTAAGTCAGGATGGTTTGCTTCCCCAGGAAACTGCTGATGTTGCTATACTGCAGTTCCCTGTGTTGCCCAAAAAGCTGCTAAAGGCTCTTGGATTTGAACGAGTAGATTCTAAAACGTTTGTCGGTGTACTTCCAGTGTTCGTCAATCTTGGTGAAAAGGAGCAGGAAATCGAAATTGAGCTCGGAGTCACGCTACCTGAAATGAGGAAAAAGGTTATCGAAATTATTAAAATCCCTGCAAAGCAAGCACCGATGGCCAAAGTTGTAAAGCTTCCGAAACAAACCAGGGGTCGATCCAAGAAATTAACGAATAACATTATAAAGTCGCGTAAGAAAAAAAAAGGATAACAGAACATGTCGAGGGACAATATCGAGGAAACGCTAACCTTTGATGATGTTCTTTTGCTACCTTCCTATTCAGAGGTTCTCCCCAGCGAAGTAGAAGTATCCACTAATCTTACTGCCCGGATAAGTCTAAATATCCCAATTATCAGTGCGGCAATGGATACAGTGACTGAAGCAAAGACAGCAATAGCAATGGCTGAGGAAGGGGGTATCGGAATTATTCATAGGAATCTGGATATCACATCGCAAGCCGCTGAAGTTGAAATGGTCAAAAAATATGAGAGTGGGATGATAGTTAATCCATTGACAGTGCGACCTAAGCACAGTGTTCAAGATGCGCTGGATATAATGCTGAAACATAACATCACCGGACTGCCTGTCACGGACGCAGACGGTAAACTTTTAGGCATCATAACTTACAGGGATCTCAGGTTTGAGAAGAATCTTCACTACAGAGTCGATAAATTAATGACTCCAAAGAAAAAACTAATTACTGTCAGTGAAGGAACGACATTGGAGGAAGCGACTGAACTACTTCATAAATATAAAATTGAAAAGTTGCCGGTCGTAAATGAGGAATTTAGACTTCGGGGTCTCATTACAATGAAAGATATTGAAAAGATAGAAAAGCACCCAAGAGCGTGCAAAGACGAAATCGGAAGGCTGAGGTGCGGCGCTGCAGTCGGAATAAATACTGAAAGAGAAGCAAGAATCGAGGCGCTCTTGAGAGTCGGTTGTGACGTTATAGTAATTGATACCGCGCATGCCCATACAAAAAGAGTAATTGATGCCATAGTTTCCAGTAAAAGAAATTTCCCCGGTATAGAAATTATTGCTGGCAATGTAGGAACTGCTGAGGGTGCTGAGGCTTTGATAAAGGCGGGTGCAGATGCGGTTAAGGTTGGCGTGGGGCCAGGGTCAATTTGCACTACCAGGGTTATTGCTGGCATTGGGGTGCCCCAGATATCGGCAATAAGAAATGTAGCGGAGGTGACAGGGAAAAATGGCATTCCTTTGATAGCAGATGGAGGAATCAAATACTCTGGTGATATTCCTAAGGCAATTGGTGCTGGGGCTGATTCTGTGATGATTGGAAACCTGTTTGCCGGTACGGATGAAGCACCAGGTGAGGTGGTCCTCTTTCAGGGAAGGACACACAAGGTTTACCGTGGGATGGGTTCATTAGAAGCAATGAAAAAGGGGAGTCGTGATCGTTACGCGCAGGATGAGATGATTGATGCGAAGCTTGTCCCTGAGGGCATTGAAGGTAGGATTCCATATAGAGGATCACTTGGTGGAGTGATCTTTCAGCTTGTTGGCGGATTGAAAGCGGGAATGGGATATACAGGTTGCCGTACTATCCCCGAGCTTAAGGAAAATACTAATTTTATAAGAGTGACGCATGCAGGTCTTCGTGAAAGCCATGTTCACGATGTTATTATAACAAAGGAAGCTCCCAATTATAGAATTGAATAGCTCTTAATTTATTTTGAGCGCAAATTTCTCATTACCAGACGTTAAATTTTGACCAAACCCAGATTATCTTAATATTCTTATATGAGAGAAAAGGTATTAGTCCTGGATTTTGGATCTCAGTATACACAGCTTATAGCAAGAAGAATTCGTGAGTTAGGTGTTTTTTCAGAGATCAGACCTTTCAATATTTCAACAGACGAAATTGTTGAAATTCAACCCAAGGCAGTGATTCTTTCCGGTGGTCCTGCAAGCGTATGGGATGATTGTTCTCCTACTTTAACTCATATGATATTTGAATTAGGCGTTCCCGTACTGGGTATATGTTACGGGATGCAACTAATAGTACACCTGCTGGGAGGGAAAGTTGAGCGCTCCAAGAGAAGAGAATTTGGACCGTCTGAAGTTGAGATAACCGATGATGCGGATATTTTCTCGGGTATTCCCCAAAAAACCTCTGTTTGGATGTCTCACAGCGACCGAGTGCTCGAGTTGCCCGCCGGGTTTTCGGCTATTGCATCGAGCGACAATTCACCAATCGCTGCAATAAAAAGTCACAGAGACAAGATCTTCGGTATTCAATTCCATGCAGAAGTGGTGCACACGGCATATGGAAAAGAGATTCTATCAAATTTTATATTTAAGATCGCGAGGTGCGAGGGCGATTGGACTCCCAGATCCTTTGCCGAAGACGCGATAAGAGAAATTAGAGAAAAGGTCGGAGATTCCAACGTAGTATGTGCAATTTCTGGCGGAGTCGATTCGTCTGTTACAGCTCTGATCTTGCAACGTGCCGTATGGGACAGACTTTACTGTTTCTTTGTTGATACTGGACTCTTGAGACTCGATGAAGTATCAGAGGTTTTAGATGTTTACAGCAAGATGGGGCTTAATGTAATTCATGTGGATGCGAAAGATAGATTCTTACAAAAGCTTCGGGGTGTGGAGGATCCGGAGGAAAAGAGGAAAATAATCGGTGAAGAGTTTATAAGGGTTTTTGACGAGGAGGCATCCAAGATTGATAAGGCCGAATTTCTTGCTCAGGGGACCCTTTATCCGGATGTCATAGAAAGTATCAGCGTTAAGGGACCATCGTCGAAGATTAAGTCACATCATAACGTGGGAGGTCTTCCTAAAAATATGAAACTGAGACTGGTTGAGCCGTTGAGAGAGCTGTTTAAGGATGAGGTAAGAGAGGTAGGTCGCGAGCTTGGAATCCATCCAGACATTCTCAAACGTCACCCATTCCCTGGCCCCGGTCTGGCAATTAGAATCATCGGTGTAGTGGACGAGGATAAGCTAAGAGATCTTAGACAGTCCGATGCGATATTCATTGAGGAGATAAAGAAAGCGGGAATATATGATGATATTTGGCAGGCTTTTTGTGTTTTTCTGCCGATTAAAACAGTAGGAGTTATGGGTGATGAAAGAACGTATGAGAATGTAATTGCCTTGAGGGCTGTTACAAGCGTAGACGGGATGACTGCTGATTGGGCTCGCATACCTTATGATGTTTTGGAAACCGTATCTGTACGTATCATAAACGAAGTTAAGGGTGTAAACCGTGTGGTATATGATGTTTCAACCAAACCTCCGAGCACCATAGAGTGGGAGTAACAATATGAATTTGCTAAAGCTTGGGTTTTTTGAAAATTCCAAACTCGCCAAAAATGTTAATTAGTTCCCACCCTAGCTCACCTTGCTTGTTCAGATTGTGTTCAAGACCTTTTCCTATCCTCGACCGCCGTGATGAAGCAGCCTGCTTTGAAACAGCTATGTCATGATCTTCATGTTCCGAAAACAATTCATCTACCGAGATTATTTTGTATTCCCAATTCATGATGATTCTTCCTCATGATCATTCGATTCAACTTCTAATTCCCCCATGGGTTCATCATCTATAATCAAGGGACAACTTTCATCTACCATATCTGGAAGATTTTTCAGGTACTGTTCGTACTCATTTTTCGTGATTTTCCCTTCACGCAGATATCTTTCGATAGTTCTCACGTCATACACAAAATCAGGTTTATTACCCATACTTTACCTCCATGAAATTTATGATACCAAGATGAGTTCTTATGTTCAATCATATTCGGAATAAACGAATTTTGGTTTTATTTTCGCGCTGTGATCAGCGATGATTCTAACGTATTTGATAATTGTTTCCATTCTATATATTTAAAACCAGCTTTTTCCAGCCACCTAGAGACTTCCTTAAATGAATAGTCTCTACCATTCGTCGCTAGGAGCATTGTAATAGAAAAGATAGCTCCCACAGCGGGGCTGGTAAGATCTTCATTCAATATATGATCTTTTATCACTAGCAGTCCTCCAGTGTTTAACGCTTCATAGATATTTTTCATCAAATCTTGATTCGTGGTTTCGTCTTCGCTGTGAATGATATTTGAAAGAAATGCCACATCAAAACCGTCGGGTATTTTAGTCTTCCTATAATCTCCTTCGAATAAGCTAATTTGACCTATCATATGTTCCTCTTCCAGGACTTTCCTTGTTACGCGTAGGGTTCCCGGCAGGTCAAATATTGTAATTGCGAGTTGTGGATATTTCTTTATAAATTCAATTGGATAGGTCCCCGGTCCTGAACCTATGTCGATCAACGAATTTGCCCATCCAAGATCTAATAGGTGACTTACGACTTCGGCGTCTCCTCTCGCCTTTACGAGTGAGTGCATAGCCAATATAAATTTTTCCGTTTCATCTTCTGTATTTTGAAACATATCAGGTTTTCTGCTAGGCATTCCCGTTCTTACCGACTCTTCTAGTTTGCCCCACATATCCCATAAATTGTGTTCGAATACAATCATCCCACCAAAGTATTTGGGGGAGTTCTTGACTAAATAGGTGCGTGAGATTGCCGTGTTGAAATATTTTCCAGATTCCTTTGATAGTAGTCGTATAGCTACTAAGGCATTTAAAAATAGTTCTGTTGCCCTTGGGCTAGTATTAATACATGAAGCTACTTCTTCTGAGGTCGTTCCCCGGGCTTCAATTTTATCGAATATTCCTGTCGTTACAGCAACCTGTATAATTCTAGACAGGATAAATCCGCTACTTAAACGATTGAGTTCCGAGAAATCCATTTTTACCTTTGAGTGCTTTAGGTCACTTATTCAAGGTTGTTTAGCCAGCCCGTTCGCTACTGAACCATTCCCATGTCCTTGAAAGGCCCTCTTCTAAGCTCACGTGCGGAGACCATCCCAGGAGCTCCTCTGCTCGCTTTATTTCGAGGGCAATTCTATCTACTTCTCCTCTGCGGCGTGGGCTATATATAACTTGCACATCCCTATTTGTGACTGTTCTCAATTTGCTTACGATATCATTAACAGATGTTTCAATTGCTGTTCCGATGTTGAGTATAGCATCTTTAGCATTTAGGCTTAAAATATTTGCCCTGGCAACATCCTCTACATAAACATAGTCCCTAGTTTGCTTTCCGTCTCCAAAAATTTCGCATGGATTGCCGTATTTAATTCGATCACAGAAAATAGAGACAACTCCTGCTTCACCATGTGGATTTTGCCTAGGGCCGTATACGTTAGAATATCTCAAAACGACGTGAGAAAGGCCGTGGACTGCTTTATAGTAATTTAGATATTGTTCGACCGCATATTTTGAAATACCATATGGAGAAACAGGTGCTGGAAGCGTGTCTTCTATGCATGGGATGACTTCAGGCTCTCCGTAGATGGCTCCACCAGTCGATGCAAACATGAATTTCTTTATTTCGTGTTGTATCGATAGCTCTAATAGATTTATCGTGCCGAGTATGTTCACTTGCGCATCGAATATAGGATCTTCCACGGAGTTCCTGACATTCATTTGAGCGGCATGATGATTAACTACTTCTGGTTTAAAATCCTCGAATATTTTTTCGAGCCGGTCTCGATCTTTTATATCGGCCTTAACAAAGTTTGCATCTTTTGGTATGTTTTGAATCTTGCCGGTGGAGAGGTCATCTATGATAAAAATTTCGTTTCCGTTGGCAATTAGAGCCTCTCCTACCCAGGAACCGATAAAACCCGCACCACCTGTTAAAAGCACTTTCATCTAAATTGTCTATTTGGACCTGAGTCAGCGTAGCCGCGTAATTGATTTTGGTTGCTCTTGGCCAAGAAAAGAAAAAAGCATTTTGTATATTTTAAGCCCGTGTTATAACAAACTCTTCAAGTAAAGATTATAATGAGATCTTTATTTATCCTCATTTAATGGCAATGAATCGATTTCTATTTGGCTGCACCTATGACTTGGGTCTTACATGAATCACAATCACAACCTACCATCCAGCCAAATATTCTTGATTCCTTTTTGCAGTTCGGACAACTTATATTAATCAAATGACCTTCCCTTGCACTTGATTCGGAGAGGATGCTCCATTCTCTTACAGGGGCGTCAGGACAATCCCAACAAATTCTCTTAACTGTCATTACCAGCCCTCCTCGATCTTTTTAAATGACTTAATATTAATACAATAAATCATTGTATTGTCAATCGATTGCTCTTATGGAGATAAATCTATGAGTAAGTAATATTGGTTTTCTATCTCCCAAAAATCGTTGAAACTATTCTGCAACATTACAATCTGCCACTTAATTGATTTTTAGACCGTAAATACAACTTTCTGACAACTTTTGTCAAAAGCTATCCGAAAGCTGCCAAAAATTGCTAATATCGATCTTTCGCAAGACAAAAGTAACCCAGTAATTTCAGTGAGTTATAGAAATAGGATCACTTGGCACATTCATTGCGGTTATAGGGGTGAGGAGGTATCAACGGATGTCTAACGAAAAAGAAAAATGGCTTCGATCAGTATCTTCAATAGAAGACATTTCACGTAAATTGAGCGTGAATAGACCGGACTCAACAATAGATAGCAAATACTCCGGCACTAGACGTAGGAAGTTTAGAAATGAAGAAGATACAAGGATTCTACAGACATATTTCAGGGAGGTTGGTAACGAGCCTCTTTTCAATGCGGTTGAAGAAATTCGGATTTCAGTGAAGATGAAGATATATGAAAAAAAGGCTAAAGAGCTAAAGAAAATTCTCCATAAATCGATATCTGATTTAGAAGACAGACGTGCTTGTAGAGTTTCCGTGCCGTTAAGAAAGAACAAACAAATCTCCGGGGTCTATGATAAAAGGGAGAAAAGTTCAAACTGTTTAAAAAGGATACAAAGGCTTTCATCATTGATGATAGCTTGTTCAAAAAAAGCAAATGACTTCAATCATAGATTCATTAAAGCCAATCTAAGGCTAGTCGTGAGCATGGCGATAAAGTTCGTAGACAGAGGGCTTCCGCTAGCGGACCTCATACAGGAGGGTAATCTTGGCTTAATTAAGGCAGTCAAAATGTATGATGCATCAAAGGGATTCAGATTCTCGACTTATGCGTCTTGGTGGATTTTCCAGAGTATATCTAGAGCATTGCTTGACCAGACCAGAATTGTAAGAGTACCAGTCCGCGTTCTTGAGAGGGCTAATAAAGTCAAAAAATCAATGATCAAGCTTAGGAAAGAAAAAGGCGAACGGCCAGCAATTGAGGATATTGCAAAAGAAACCGGAATAAGTATTAGCAGATTAAAAAAAATATCTAAATTAACTCAAACGAGTGTTGTTTCGATTGATGCTTCAGCTTCAACTCTCGAAGATAGTAATAGTTCGAAAAAGTTTTATATGACTGACGATCGACCAAGGGTCGATGTAATATTGGAAAAAAGTATTTTGAAATCAAAGATATTGGAAGCCCTTTCAAAACTTGAAACGAGGGAACAAGAGGTTCTAAGGATGAGATTTGGAATCGGTTATGAGAAAGGATTCACGCTAGACGAAATCGGAGAATATTTTGGTTTGACCAGAGAGAGCATAAGGCAAATTGAGAGACGTTCCATGAAAAAAATCAGGCAGGGTGAAATAGGGATACTGCTCAGGGATTTTATATAATTTGAATCATGGATCTACCGGGTCATTGAGCCAAAACCATCCCATCTTTTTAAGATCATTTGGAAGAATCTATATGTTTTATTAAAGCTATTGATCATTTGATTGAAATTATATGAATTTTTCAATGTTGACTTTCGTACTTTGGCTGAATTAATGTTTACATTTCTTGATATTTAGAGTTTAAAGAGTATTAAAAAGATCTATCTGTTGATTAACAACAAAAGAGCGGTAATATCATATTATTAATACTTTTTAAATTGCGGTTAAGAATGCGACGGGCAAACGTTTGATATTTGGTAAGGTTGACTCCCGACGGCTTTAAAATAGCAAGGCTACCTGGAATATTTCAATCATTACTATTTATGTTAAAAAATTATTTAAGATCTGTAAGCGCCTGTATTATACCTCTGCAATCTGGGACTCGAAAAGTATATCGATCGAATTACTATTTTGGAGGACTGAAATTTAATGGATGAAATGAGGATCGCAGCTTTAATCGCTGCCAGAGACTGTATGGCAATAAAACAAGATGAGAAAGTACTCATTTTAACCGACGAGCCTTTGAGAAAAATAGGCTATGCGCTTTGGGAAGCCTCCAAACAACTAGCAGCAGAAGCCATAATCACTGAGATAATACCAAGGCGATCTAACGGTGAAGAGCCGCCGCCAGCTGTAGCAGAACTGATGAAAATCGTAGATGTCGTTTGATACCCACTTCAATGTCACTCAGTCACACTGACGCTAGGCGCGAGGCAAGTGGTAAAGGTGTGAGGATTGCGACGCTTCCGGGGATTACCGAAGAAACGATGATTAGGACCCTTAGTGCGGACTATTATAAGATTGCTGAGAGAAGCAGAAAGATTGCCGATATTCTTCATGATGGCAGTATCGTTAGGATAACAACAGACCGCGGCACTGATGTTGCGTTGCCAATTGATGGTAGGGTCGGACTTGCCGATACTGGACTTAACCACAATTCGGGTGATTTCAGCAATCTACCCGCTGGCGAGGGTTACATATCTCCAGTAGAAGGCAAGTCAGTTGGCGTAATTGTTTTTGACGGGTCTATGGCAGGAGTTGGAAAACTCCGAGATGAAATAATTAAGGTCGAAGTAATCGATGGATTTGCTTCACGAATAGACGGAGCGGACGGCGCAAAAAAACTTTTATCGATAATGAAGCCATTGGGTAAGCTAGCGTTTAATTTAGCTGAGCTCGGAATAGGAACTAACGACAAGGCACGAATAACAGGTAGTGTACTCGAGGATGAAAAGGCCATTGGTACTGTACATATAGCTTTTGGCGATAATAAAAGCATGGGAGGATTTGTAAAGGTTGCGAGTCATTTAGACGGCGTTATTATGAATCCATCTGTCTATGTGGATGATGAGCTAATATTGAAAAAGGGAAGGTTCGTCGGATTCTAAGGGATTATCTAGTGAGAATGTACTGCTTCCCAGTTGTCAAGCCCGGTTAAGAGCTAATTTCCTAAACAAGAGAGATTAGGGTCCGCCTTGAACCGTACACGTTAGGTGCTTGGCTAAGAGCTGTCCCCGATGCCCATTTTTTTACAAAGGATCTATCGTGACTCTCACAGGTATTGGCCAATTCCAAATTTCTCAGTTCTGTAATATAATGAAGGCTTCAATCCAATGTGTTACCCAAAGCTGATATCGCAATTGTTGAAGAACTACGGTGTCTCCACGAAGAGAAAGAGGGCAAGAAGGGAGAGCCTACTGAAAAGCAAACTAATAAAGGTATTCAAATTACGACCGGAAGAACAAAAATAAGTTAATACGGTTGTCAATAGTTGGCTTGAACCGTTGTTTTTTTATGGGCATCTCGATAAAGATTAGCACCATAAATATCCTTAAAGGGTTGCGTCCCCTTAAAGTTATGACCATTGAAGTAGATGTCAAGAGTCCCAGCTCATTTTCAAGGCGAATCAGAATGCGTAAGGTCATAGTTGCCGAACCGGGATAATTTATGGGAATCCTCTATAAAGATTAGAAATTGATATCGTAAGGGCTGTCCTCGCTTAGATGCTTCAAGAAATCGATTTTTGAATTTATAATCTTTATTATGAAGAATGGAAAAACACTAGAAAAGCTTCTGAAAAAATGATTACATTTGCGATTATAGCTTTGCCAATTTCCAACTTCGAACTGATATTCAAAAAGCAAAGTCAGTCCGCCATCTCCCTCCATGATTGAGTAAGTTAAGAGTACTGTCCCTTGTAGATCGGTTTTTCTTATGTTTCAACCCTTCTCTAAAAAGCCGCAAATAGTCATGTAGCGGAGGACTTTAGTCCTCCACTCATCTCCTAATTGATAATGAAAAAAAAAGGCGACAAGAAAGCAGAACTTCTTGATGAGAAAAGTGCCAAAGGCGATTGAGAAGAACCGAGGGACAGAAGAACAACTAGAAAAATAAATCATTTATTCAAGGTGGCCCCAGAGAATTATCCTTATATAGAGACATAATCGGTCTTAAAGCGATGTTTGGTGTTCATCAAAGGCATAATGTATTATTAGATAACTTGATGAAAGCATTGATAATTTAAGCGTTTAGAGTCGTTATGCAGCTACATACTGAGTTTACAATCGGTGATAAGGTAAGGGTTGGAGATAAAATTGGTGAAATTATAAGGACTCGTGGATAGAGGAACTGCCTCGATTATTAAAGTTGCATTTGAAGAGGGACCAGCAAAGGATTTTGTTTCTCCACCTACCAAGATAGACAAATTACTCTCTCCCTTGGAACAACTACAAAACAATATTTTTGATTCGCACTCTCATTTTGACTTGCACTATGAGGCTATTCGCCTCTCATTGGCTTATGCCTACGATCATCTTCTCTCCCTGTCTTTCACAAGGACAAATCTTGAGCCTTATCAGGTGGATGCAGTGTATAAAGCCCTCAATACCTATAAGAATAGAATCCTTATTGCTGATGACGTAGGTTTAGGGAAAACAATTGAAACAGGGATGCTCCTAAAGGAACTTTCTCTTAGAGGATTTGCGAAAAGGATACTCATCGTTGTCCCCGCACCCCTTTGTTTCCAATGGCAAAGAGAATTACGGGAAAGGTTTGACGAAAATTTTATCATTTATAACTCAGCTTATATTGAAGCGCTGAGACAATCCCTTCCAAAGGATGCTAATGTTTGGGAGGTTAATCAAAAGATTATCGCCTCCTTGGATTATGTTAAAAGAGAAGATATTTTAAATGAGTTAGAGAGAACAAATTGGGACGTCATTATTTTTGACGAAGCCCATAAACTCTCCGCCACCAAATACGGAAATAAAATCGAACGCTCTCTGAGATTCAAACTAGCCCAGTCTCTCTATGATAAAACAGAATCCCTTATCCTTCTCACCGCTACCCCACACAAAGGGGATCCATTCGCCTTTTATAGCCTTCTTACACTTATTGATCCCTACATTTTTGAGAATGAAAGTAAAATCGTCTCTGATAAGCTCAATAACATCATGATCCGAAGGGGAAAGGATGGCATCATAGATGCTCAGGGAAAACCAGTATTCCGTCCAAGAGAGGTAGTCACTATACCAATTAACTTACAGTGATAAAGAGAAAATACTATATGATGCTGTAACTTCCTATGTACAGGAATTCTATAATCTTGCCAAAATGCAAAATAACAGAGTTGTCGGGTTTTGCCATGGTGCTTTTGCAAAAAAGGATGGTATCTTCAGTTGCTGCCATTAGATCCTCCCTCAAAAATAGGCTAACTAACCTTGTGAAAGGGGTTATTCCACTTGCCAAGGAAGAAGTAGGAAGGCTGCGTGATTACTTTGAAGACCCGGATTCGATGGATGACTGGGAAAGAGGGCGTTTTGAAAAACGGCTTGAAGTTTTAAGCCTTTCTACAACCCCTGAAGAACTACAAAAGGAAATCAGTGTACTTAAAACCCTAGTGAAGTATTCAGAAGAAATCACCATAGATTCAAAAGGGGAGGCTCTTTTAGAGTTTATTGATGGTATTCTCAAAAAAGACCCAAAGGAGAAGATTCTTATTTTTACAGAGTATAGGGATACCCTTGACTATATAATCACGATTTTAAAAGATCGTGGCTATAATCCCTTGGTAATACATGGGGAAATGGAAATGGGCGCAAGAAGAGAAGCGGAAGAACACTTCCACTCTCCTTCCTTTAACCTTATGGTAGCAACCGACGCTGCTGGGGAGGGAATTAATCTTCAATTCTGTCACATAATGGTCAACTATGATCTTCCCTGGAATCCCAACCGCATTGACCAGAGGATTGGAAGGCTTCATCGCTATGGACAGAAAAGGGATGTAAAAGTACACAACCTTTTTGTTACAGATACTAGGGAAGGCCAAATTCTTGCAAGACTGATGCAGAAAGTAGCAATCATAGAAAAACATCTGGGAGGAAAGATTTCAGAGATCGTTGGTTTTGTTTTAGAAGGGGTTAATCTACAAGACCTCATTATGAGAGCCTTGGCAGAAAATAGAACTGTAGAAATAACGGCTCAGGATTTAGAAAGAGCTGTCGAAGAGAGAAAG
>CAWDVW010000004.1:0-82934 GCA_963805855.1 Candidatus Dadabacteria bacterium | reverse complement strand
TTTTTTATGTATTCATACATACATCGTATTGCTCATCTAAATTTATCATTTTCCCCGAGATACTAGCTTTAGAAGCTAGAATAGTAATCCCATTATTTAGCCACCAAAAATCCAAAGAATCTTCATTTTTCAAAGTGTCAATTATATCCTTATTACCTCTATCAAACCTTCAAAATCTCTAACATTTGCATCGAAGATATATTTTCTTAAGTTCCCATTTTGGTCTGTGACGAAACTGAAATAATCCGGCAACGAACACAGGACTACGTAGTCTTCTTCCCTTTGGAAAAAGGTTTCGACAAATTTGAGTTGCAGTGTGTATGTTTTTTCTATCCTGGATAAGTCTAATAATTCCCGCGCCCCCAAAAAATTCACTTCAACGTTAGAACCTGAAAATGAATCGAGGATCGTTGATTTAAGAGTCTCGGACTTGTTCGATATCTTTGGATGGATGTCATTTGTGTCTCCTTTGCAGGCATAGAAAAACTTAATTCTCAGGTTGGGGTGCTTAGAAGCCAGCGTTAAGTAGGCCTCCCGAAATAGTGTAATTTTTTCAACTACATCCTCATTATAAAAGCTTCTCAACGCCTTCATATCTTTTTTTAAGTCAAAAAGCTCTTTTATTGAAGAAATCGCCTTGTCCAAAGCTTGCTCTTTAAAGGAACTCTCTTTTTTAGATTGGACAAGAAATATTTCAATCAAAGGATTTTTTCTGTAGTTTTCAGAAAGGACGGACTCAGTTACTAATTCATTATTTATCATAAGATATATGCTATCGAACCCACCGTCATCGCCTCCGCTCGTTCTTCCCATTAATAGCTCATCATAAGATAAATCATAATCCTTTAGAATTTGTTCGAAGGTGAAAATCTCAAAATAATCAGCCTGGGATATAGAATCTTCTGACTCTTTTTGCTTTTGTTCGAGAACACTATTTAAGATTATGATATCGTTAGCTGCAACCATGTTAATCCTTGCCTAGTTTATCTATGTAATATTTAAGATTTTGCTTTGGGAAGAATTGTAACTGTTTAATTAAGCTCTAGGCAAGCTGTATTTGTTGCCAATACATCATAACTTTTGATGCGGGACAAAATCGGGACAAAATACAGCCAAAACCAGCCCAAATAGAACAGTTCCAGACCACTCAAAAACCTCAATATAAGCCAATAATATCACCTACTTACTAATAGAATCAAGTGCTTATGGAAGATTGTAAAATCGGATTACGAGTGCGCTGCTCTACCGCTGAGCTACGGCGGCTTTTTAAATGATTACAGAAGGTTACAGGTAATTCTAAAATTAATTTCATTGCTACGGAAATTGCTACGGTTGCATATGAAAAACTCGAAATATTAGAAATTGAATTTGAATAAATATACCTGAAACGACTAGAATATAGAATCTCGATCAACATTATCTGGGATTGAATTTTAAGATTGCACTGCTACCCTTTAGTTAAGCTGGGTTAAGTTGGGAATATCGACAGAGGTAACTATCCTTCATGACCTCCAGCATAGATGATTTTCTCTCAAAAATCTAACTTAACTTATGGACCTAAATTCGGGGGCTTGACACTAGTTTTTGGTTTTTCTGACACTGTTCAAGAGTGCTGATTCAGAAGTCTCATCTGCAGCATTTAATTTCTTAGCTTCATCTTGAGCTAGTGATTTTTTTCTTACATCATCGTGATCGACCGCAGGAAGTTCAATGACTTTGTTATAGTGTTCAATTGCCTTTTCTTTATTCCCTAATTCTTCGTAAGTCCTTGCAAGATCATAGTGAACATAAGGACTCTCTGGGCTTAAATCTAACGCCTTCGTGAGTACTCGTATAGAATCCTCGAGTGTTCGGCCAGGTAATCCCCCAAGGAAGCTCTCAGCATATACCTTTTTTAACCCGTTTAAGCTTGCAACCTCGCGATAATATATCCCCAAAACAACGTATGCCTGGTCGAAATTTGGGTCAATCTCTATTGCCTTTATTGCATATTCCTCGACGTCTCTTCCAAGAATCAATTCTTCCTTCCCTCCCTTAAAGAGTCCAAGGTTTCCATGAGAAGCTGCTAATAGGAAAAAAGTGGTTGCTTCATCAGGAAATTTATCTAGCAGGAGCTTTGCATACTTAATAGCATTTTCAAAATATCCTTCAACTTCACCTGATTTTGAACCATCTGATTCTGCTGCCATCTCAAGATCTTCGCCAACGTCGTTGTAAGCACGTGTTAATTTAAAAAGCACTTCATGAGACTCTGGGCAAATTTTATAAGCCTCTTCATAATCCTTCAGGGCTTCGACATTGTCGAACTGCCCGTAATACTTATCGCCCATCTCAATTTGCGTCTGACACTCATTGGCGTATAGGTGTGTACTCGCCAAAGATATTGCTATAAGAAATAATATTGTAACTGTTCCCCGTTGCACGGAAATATGTAGAGAACCATTATTCATGGCATCCTCCATCCTTTAAGCTGTCTCTCAACTAACTAATCAGATCTGAAAAGAGATTTGGAGCTTTTTGTTGATCAGGATGCTAATAAGTATACCTTACTCATCCAATTAAGTAATAATAGATTTTACTAAAAAGGCTCGGATTGCTTTTGCCATACGTTTTCCCATGTTTTGCGATGTAATTTCCGAACCTCCGCACCGAGTAACATATGAAAATGTATGACACCCCTTTTTTGCCACTCTGTAGCCTTAACGTGAGTTATACCCTTGCCACGTTGCGAGAACCTACGCCCGAACAAGGCAGTATTGATTTTTCGAATTCAGAGAGCATATTGACGATCCGCAAAGCCTTCCTCGACTTGCCTTAGAAAAGTAGCACTCACGAACCAGCCGTAAGGCTCGAATTTCTCTAGCCAGTCACCCCACGCAATAGAAAGTGATTGATTTAATTTTCGGGAAGGAGTATAATTATTAATCTCAAGGTTTTGCATAGTTTCAATCCATGGCTGGGTAGTGATGACTCCACTATCTAGCCTTTTTTTTATAACATTATTTTCCTCTTTTGAAACGCCTTAGCTTTCTCATTAAACCACTCACGAAACCCTCTAGCAAACCTAAGACTAATCATTTTATAGGACTCTGTATCACCCGAGTAAACACGCTCCAACATTACCGCATACCGTATATAATCCGATATCGACATATCTTCCTCACTTGCTCGCCTTTCTATGAGCTTGCGTATGTGAGGTTGAAATCGTACACGTATAGAATCATCCGAGATCACTTAGGGTCTCCTACTTCCAAGATTTCAGCCTTTCAATCGGCAACAGACCTGAAAAACCCCAGTCTCGACCCTTATCGTAGGATAAATATGTCCAAACTATTCCAGCCATACGGGTAACGTTAAAAGATTTTCAGCTGGCTGGGATGTTTGTCCGTACTTTGAGAGAAAAACGCCCTTGGGTCGATGCTCACGCCTTATTTGGGCATTGCCTCCGCAGTATGATGATCCGTCAGGGCAGAGATATCGTTACTGTGTCGGTTTGTGAGCCTTTAAATAGCCCATCCTTCCTTACAAGCAGGATGCATACTTATAACAAATGGCACAAGTACATGACCTTGCGATACGCGCTGTCAGGAATCGGGGGGACGATCCCGATCTAACCCGCTCTACCCGCGAGGCTTCCTCGTCCATGCGCTTATCCAGGTGTTCGACATCCCCAGCCCGTCCGTTGACCCGCTCTCGATCGCTTCCGCGATAAGTCTCTCCTTGAGTGTATCGATACTCAATTCCTCAGCGGTCGTTATCCCCAGCTTCTCCATCATGGGCACGAGGCTCCTTATCGTGCTAACAAACCAATCTATGCCCGGAGAGTTCGCCCCGCCTATGAATGCATCGAGGTGCATTGTGGGCTCGGGCAGCCCCGCCTTTTTATAAACCGGCAGGAGCTTGAACCCCATCTGCATCTCCGTCCCCGACTTTTCCATCGTTTCGTACAGCAAGTCCCAGAGCTTCATGAATAATGGCAACGGAGGTATCGCGACAGGGCGTATAGTGAAGTCAACTTCCTGAAAAGCGACCACTCCGCCCGGCTTGACGTGACGCAGTAGCATCTTCAGTGCTTCCTCCGGCCTGGGTACGTACATCAGCACTGCGCGTCCGACGAGAGCTTCGAACTCCCCCTCGGGTTCGGTTGTGCTTATATCCCCGACCATGAACCTGATATTTTTATAGCCGCTTTCCTCGGCACGCTGTTTCGCCGTCTTCTGAATCTCGGGGTTCCTCTCTATACTGACGACTTCGCCTTCGGGTCCAACCATCTCTGCGAGAAGAAGCGCGACGTCCCCGACCCCTGTGCCGAGCTCGAGCACCTTCATACCCCTCTTGATCCCCGCGAGCTCGAATATCCTCCGGGTCGTCTGCACTATAATCCGGGACTGCTCCTGGAGCCTTTTCTTTTCGTTCTCGGTATCGCTCAATGCATATTCCTTCTTAAGTTCCGAATCTGCCATGTAATTTTCTCCTGCAATTAGTATAACTGTCCTGCCCCAGACTCTAAGAAATAAAACATTCTGCATACAACCAAAAAATCCCCTGCGTCTTTTTACACATCTCCCCGTCTATATGGATAGAAAATAAAAAAGGAGGCGCCCGATATGGATCCCCACAATAAGCAAAACTCGGGGCCAGGCATGCAAATTGACACTAATATGCTATCTTTGTTCTTCCCCGTTGCTTCTTAAGTTATCTCTGTTAGTTTTTCCATCATCGCCCTCCCCTTTCTTGTCCTTTTCTTTCTTTTCGTCGAAGTATCCTAATCGTTGAAGAAATAAGAAGGACATTGCTTCGCAGGAGTTCGCAATGACATCCTTATGTATTTCTGGGGGCAGGCTTGAATCAATGAGTCATTTCTGTATTTGCTCTCCTTTCCCTCAGAAAATTAGGGGTCAAATCTTTTGTTGACTAATTTTAGCTTAGATCTCTCCCAGCTTTCTTCTAAAGCTTATCTATTAGAACATAAGTGGAGGACTAAAGTCCTCCGCTACATGGTTGGTGACTCATTGCTCTTCGATTGATTCAGGATAGGGAAGGATAAAACCTTGGGTGGGGACAAATCCCTCGCAAAAAAAAAGCATGAGATCGCGACGCCAAGGCTACACCGATTACAGGTGGGGTGGCAGGAGATTGCTTCGGGGTAAAACTCCTCGCAATGACGTCGAAGTGGATTCCCGATAGAGGCATTCGGGAATGACATGTAGTAATTGAGATTGCTTCGAAACGAATTTTCTCGCAATTGGAGATCTCACGTAATTCGGGGACAGTATTTTGGATCCTAAATGGGCATTCAAAAAATTGCCAAAATCAATTCCGAAAGCGTTAAAAAAAGTGACAATCATTACTGTCATCTCGAAGGAGCAAAGTGACTGAGAGAACTAATTAATTATAGCAATAGATATCTCGCATTCGCTCGATACGCAAGCGTTTTTTGTCAGCCCTTGATTTTTGTTTCTTTGTATCAAGACAAAGAAAATAAAACATTAAACAACGGATTCCCGCTTACTATCCGCGGGAATGACAGAGGGATGTGGATTCCCAGTAAAGGCATTTGGGAATGACTCTTGGTAATTGAGATTGGTTCGAGACAAAGTTTCTCGCAGTGACCCTGAAGCAGAAGATATAATTTATAAAGTTGAAATTGAGGAGAAATCTTACAGGTTATAAACGAAGTTCTTAGGTATCTTTCTTTTCCTCTTCGGCCTCAACTTCACCCGAACCTTCAGATGCACCTTCGTCTTTCAACTCCGATCCTTCGCTCTTTGCCTCGGATGTCTGTACTTCCTCTGTTTCAGATTCCGTACTTTCGGGCAAAGCTTCACTCGACTCAGGAGTTTTTGCTTCCGGTCCTTCAGCTGATTCTTCAACTTTGGCTTCAGGGGTCTCCTGTGTCTCTTCCACCTGAGTTTCTGCTATTTCGGCGCTGGCCTCGGCCTCTGTAGCTTCGGCGGTTATTTCCTCTGGTTTCTCTGCGGGCTCCTGTGCTTCCTTCCCTACAGGCTCGACTTCAGCCTTCGGTTCCTCAACCCCGGCTTCTTTTTGTTTCTCTATTAATCCCAGCTCCTCAGCCGATTCCTTCTTGGAACTTCTAGCTTCGGCAGCTTCAGTTACTGGCAGGGGTTCTTTCACCTTGGACTTTTTCGCCTTCTTCTTTCCCTTCGACTTCACTTCTTCTTCTACCAGCTCAATTATAGATACTGGGGCATTGTCCCCCTTTCTAAAACCAAATTTTATAATTCTGGTATAGCCACCCTGGCGATCCTTATATTTTTGAGCAATCTCATCGAAGAGCTTTTTTAAGACAGCTTTGTCTCTAATGAATGCTGCGGCCTGTCTCCTCGAATGAAGGGTCCCTCTTTTTGCGAGTGTAATCATCTTCTCGGCCAACCTTCTGAGCTCCTTCGCCCGCGTGTCAGTTGTCTTAATGCTTTCGTGACGAAGTAAATCCGTAACCATATTTCGAAACATTGATATTCTATGCTTAGTGACTACACCTAATTTTCGACCAACACGTCTATGACTCATTTAGAGCCTCCAAAGTAGGTTTAAAATTATCAATGAGAAACTCTCTTCTCGCTTGTTCTCTTGGATTTCTCAGATTCGAAAACCTCTTTATTAAGAGTTGCTCCCAGATTTAAACCAAGCTCGGTTAGAATCTCCTTGATTTCAACCAATGACCGCTTGCCAAAATTCTCGAGGTTCAATAGGTCTTCTTCGGTCTTCTGAATCAGGTCACCGACATAGTCTATATTGGCTTTCCTCAAACAATTTTGAGACCTTGCTGAAAGATCCAGATCATCAATCGTAGTAAAAAGAACCTCCTCCGTTCCACCTATTTCCTTTTTCTCTTCCACCTCGGGTACTTCCTCAAACTGCGCCTCGTCAAAGTTAATAAATACCGTAAGCTGCTGCTTTAAAATCTTTGCAGCATACGCTAATGCATCCTCGGGATTAACGGTTCCGTTTGTCCAAATTTCGAGTGTGAGTTTCTCAAAGTCTGTACGTCTGCCGACTCTCGCATTAGTTACTGTGTAATTCACCTTTCTAATTGGTGAGAATAGGGCATCTATTGGAATGACCCCAATCGTGCTCTGAATATCACCGCGTCTCTCCACCGGTTCATAGCCCCTACCCATTTCAGCTGTCATCGCAATTTCGATCTTGGCGTCTCCCGCTGAGAGTGTCACGATGTGATGATCGGGATTTACTACCTCTACTTGATGACCTGTGATAATATCACCAGCTTTTACATCACACTCACCAGCGGCGCTAATTCTCAACTCCTGGGGTTCGTATGTGTGCATTGTTAGCTCTACGCCCTTAATGTTTAAAATAATCTCGGTGACATCCTCCTTAACACCGGGTATCGTAGAAAACTCATGCAATACACCATCAATCTTGATAGAAGTTATAGCCGGTCCCTGGATCGAAGATATAAGGATTCTTCTTAAAGCATTTCCAAGTGTGACCCCGTAACCCCTTTCCAAAGGCTCACAAATAAATTTTCCATAAAGGGTGGAAGAAGTCTTCTCTTCCTTTTGAAGCCTTTTCGGTCTGATTAGTTCCTGCCAATTCTTTTGAAATTCTTTCAACTTCCCGCCCTCCCTTTTAAATTTGTTGGGGATCGTGATATGATAAAATAAAATCAAATCAATCGTTAAAGTTAGAGCTAAACTCTCGAATAGAACTCAACTATTAATTGCTCTTCAATCGGTAATGTAACGTCTTCTCTCAATGGCAATGTTTTTACCACACCCCTGTAATTATCCTTCTCTAATTCAAGCCAACCAGGAAATCCCCTCCGTTCGAGAGATTCAATAGATTGGTTAATCCTGCCAATTTTTCTACTCTTCTCTGCTACCTCAATCGCATCGCCTTCTTTTATCTGATAGGATGGAATATCAACCCTTCTACCGTTGACAAGAATATGTCGAAAACGAACAAGATGACGGGCCTCTTTTCTCGAGCTCGCAAATCCCAGCCGGTACAAAACATTGTCTAACCTTCTCTCAAGAAGTGAAATCAAGAGCTTACCTGTCTCGGCTTTAGAACGAGAAGCCTTTTCAATGTATTTCCTAAACTGTCTTTCGTTAAGTCCATAAATCCGCTTCACCTTCTGTTTCTCTCTTAGCCTGATCCCAAATTCTGAAAACTTTGGGCGACGATTGCCATGCTCTCCGGGCGGTTTCTCAGGGCGCCTATCAACAGCGCATTTCTCTGAGTAGCACCTGTCCCCCTTTAGAAAAAGCTTCATTCCTTCCCTTCTACAGAGCCTACACACAGAACCAATGTATCTCGCCAATTATTATATGACCTCCTTCATTTCATTGCGTCTCTTATATTTGAATTCCGGTTAACATATTGATTAGTTGAAACCGTTCTACACTCTCCGTCTACCTGGCGGTCTGCAGCCATTATGCGGTAGCGGCGTTACATCTCTTATGAGCGTTATTTTTATACCAGCCGCCTGTATAGACCTTATTGCAGGTTCCCTCCCAGGGCCCGGTCCCTTAACAAGCACCATTGCGGTCCTCATGCCAAAGCCAACGGCCTTTTTTGCCGCGTCCTCAGCCGCAATCTGAGCCGAAAAAGGAGTTCCCTTCCTTGTCCCCTTGAATCCCTTCATGCCCCCGCTTGAAAAAGCGATTACATTTCCCTGGGTATCACTTATAGTCACTATCGTATTGTTAAACGTTGCTTGGATATGCACAATTCCCTGCTCGACGAACTTCTTTGTCCTCTTAGTTGTCTTCTTGGTTGCCAACAGTAACCTCCAATTTATCCCTACTTAGCGGTTTTCTTCTTTTTTGCAATAGCGGTACCGCGGGGTCCTTTTCTAGTTCTAGCATTCGACCCTGTTTTCTGTCCGCGAACAGGAAGACCCTGCCTATGCCTTATGCCTCTATAACAGCCAATCTCTATAAGGCGCTTGATATTATTTTGCGTATCCCGCCTCAGGTCACCTTCAACCATATACTCCTTCTCAATAATATCTCTTATCTTGGCTATCTCCTGCTCGCCCAGATCCTTTGACTTTATATTTGGATCAATTTGAGCCTGATTGAGTATTTTCCTTGATACCTTTCTTCCAATCCCATAAATATAGGTGAGGGCCACCTCCATTCTTTTGCTAGGTGGAATGTCAACTCCGGCTATTCGTGGCATTCTTGGAACCTCCTACCCTTGCTTTTGTTTATGTTTCTTGTTCTCACAGATAACTCGAACCACACCACTTCTCCTAATTATCTTACACTTATCACAAATCTTCTTAACAGATGCTCTTATCTTCATGTTGTTGGTACCATCACTTTTTCAAACGATACGTAATCCTTCCCTTCGTTAGATCATAAGTCGAAAGTTCTACCTTCACTTTGTCTCCAGGCAAGATTCTTATAAAACGCGTCCTCATTTTGCCTGAGACATAGGCAAGGATTTCATGATCACGACCGTTTTCAATCTTAACCCTAAACATAGCATTCGGAAGCGCTTCAATCACCGTACCTTGAAACTCCAGTCTTTCCTCTTTCGGCATACGGTCTCCTTAAAACTCCCACTCAGTTAGAATTAACGCCCCATTTTCTGTTATTGCAACGGTATGTTCAAAGTGAGCGGAAAGTTTGCCGTCCTCAGTCACGGCTGTCCATCCATCATTTAATATTCTTATATCAGGTCTTCCAATATTGACCATAGGTTCAATAGCCAGCACCATTCCAGGCTTTAGTCTGATGCCGTTCCATCGATTTCCATTTTTCGGAACAAAATTCGGAACTTGGGGATCCTCATGAAGCTTTCTACCAATCCCGTGTCCGACAAATGCTGTGACGACGGAAAAGCCCTCTGCTTCGACATAACTTTGAATTGCATGTGAGATATCGAAGAGCCTGTTTGATGGATGCGCATTCTCAATTCCTCTATATAATGAATTTCTAGTTACCTGAAGTAGCGAGTCGGCTTCAGGAGATACATCACCTATAGGGACAGTGATTGCGGAATCTCCATAGAATCCATTGCGGTGGACACCGAAATCTATGCTTAAGATATCGCCTTCCTTTAATATTTTCTTCTTTGAAGGGATTCCATGAACAACCTCATCATTCAATGCGCAGCAGATGGAGGCCGGATAATTCCTGTACCCCTTAAAAGCTGGTTTAGAATCCCTCCTTGCAGCCATTTCCTCGGCGATCGCATTAAGATCCCAAGTAGATATGCCCGGCTTGGCTTCTTCTTTTAGAACCCGAAGGACCTCAATAACAACTTGAGAAGCATATCTTATTTCTTCTATCTCATCCTTGCTTTTTAAAATAATCATGTCTTTTGATCTAACGAATCACTGATCCTACTTCTTACATCATCTATCGTGCCCAGTCCGTCTATTTCCCCAAGAATACCAGCATTCCTATAGTATGCTTTTAGAGGTAAAGTCTGCCTGCTATATACCTCAAGTCTTTTTCTTATTACATCTTCTTTATCGTCATCACGCTGATAAAGATTTCCCCCACATTTGTCGCAAATATCCGCATTCTTCGGAGGATCGTATACTTTATGATACATAGCCCCACATTTTTCGCAAACCCTTCTCCCGCCAATCCTGCTTATTATCTCTACATCAGGTACCTCTATAGACACCACTTTGTCGACCTTTAGAGACTCGGAATTCAGCATCCGATCCAAGGCCTCCGCCTGGGGTATAGTTCTCGGGAATCCGTCTAAGAGATACCCATTGATCGAATCGCTACTTTTAATCACCTCTCTTATTATCCCAATTACAACATTGTCAGGCACGAGTTCACCTTTATCCATATAAGATTTGGCAAGATTTCCTAATTCACTCCCTTCCTTTACTGCGGCCCTGAGCATATCACCAGTCGAAATGTGCAGCATGTTGTAATTTTTTGCAATTATTGAAGCCTGCGTACCCTTTCCGGCACCCGGCGGTCCAAAGATGATTAAAACCATCAGAATCAAAGATCTCCTTATTTATTTCTTTAAACACCGTACCTTCTAGGGCCTTTCATTCCTCGCTTCCTTACGAAACCTTCATAACTATGTGTAATAAGAAATGATTCGATCTGCTGTACCGTGTCTAGTGTAACACCTACAACAATCAGGAGAGATGTGCCCCCAAAAAAGAAAGGAAGATTAAAAGGTTGCCGCTGCAGTATAGTGGGCAGCACGCATACAGCCGCAACATATATTGCCCCAATGAATGTTATTCTCCCAAGTATCTTGTCTATATATTCCGAAGTCTTTTTCCCCGGTCTAATTCCCGGAACAAACCCGCCGTTTTTCCTCAAATTATCTGCAAGGTCATCTGGATTATAAATAACCGCAGTATAAAAATAAGCGAAAAATATGATTAAGGCTGCATAGATTGCATTATAAAAAAATCCATGTTGAAATAGTGCATCGGTAATATTCCTCAGAAATGGGACATTGATAAAAGTCAAAACCGTTGCGGGAAAAATCAATAGAGATGAGGCAAATATTGGAGGGATAACCCCCGCCGTGTTGACCTTCAAGGGAAGGTGGGAGGCTTGCCCCCCAAAGACCTTTCTTCCAACGACCCGCCTGGGATATTGAACAGGGATCTTCCGGTAGGACCTCTCGACAAAAACAATGAATCCAACCACTAATGTCATAAATAGAAGTAACAGAAAAAGCCCTAAAACCGTCATCTCCCCAGTATCTATCAACCTAAGCAGATTCCAAAAACCTCCAGGCATACGAACCAATATAGATGCCGCTATTATTAAAGAAATACCATTTCCGATGCCACGTTCAGAGATTTGTTCTCCTATCCACATAATAAATAGGCTTCCCGCGGTAAGCGTAATTACCGTTGTAAACCTGAACATCCATCCGGGGTCTTTGACAACTGAAAGGCCCGTACCCATTCCACCTTCCAGTGTAACGGCAAGCATAAAACCTTGAATTACGCATATGATTACGGTTCCGTAGCGCGAATATTGGTTGATTTTCTTCCTACCCGCTTCACCCTCCTTCTGAATTGCCTCAAGTGTTGGAAAAGCTTTGACAAGGAGCGACATAATAATTGATGATGTGATATATGGCATAACTCCCAAAGCAAAAATTGAAGCACGCTGCAGTGCACCACCGGAAAAGAGGTTTAAAATGTCAAACATCGTTCCCTTTGTGTGTTCAAACAGTTTTGCAATTTGCTCTGGGTCTATGCCTGGTATAGGTACAAATACACCTAATCTGTATATGATCAACATGATCGCAGCGAAAAGAAGCCTTTTATTAAGCTCAGGAATTTTTGGAATGGCCCCAATATTGCTACTCATATTATCTCAGCTTTCCCACCCTTCTCTTCGATCTTTTTAATGGCAGTCTTTGTGAAACGATTTGCTATTATACTAATCTTTCTATCCAGTTCACCATCGCCGAGTACCTTGATCGGGTTTTTCCCAGTCACAAGCCCAGCTTTTTTCAATTCATCGGGGGTTATCTGATCTACTTTATCGATCATGTTCAAATTTTTAATATTAACCACATCGTATTCAATCCTATTAGGATTCTTAAATCCGCGCTTTATAGATCTAAGTTTTAGCGGAGTCTGACCCCCTTCAAACCAAGAAGATACCCTTCCACCACTCCTTGATCTCTGACCTTTATGCCCTTTACCGCTCGTCTTTCCCCTGCGCCCGGGACCACGGCCTACTCTCTTACACTTTTTTTTTGACCCCTCTTGAGGAGATAACTTATTCAACATCTTCTAACACCCCTGCTTTCCGATAAGTTAATTTACACGCAAATCGGTTCTCAAATTTTAATTAATTCAAAAAGTGCTTCGGCAGATCCAGATCCTTAATTTCTTTATCCCTGATACTTGCAGCATCCTCTGGCCTCCTAACCAAGCCCAGGCCATTTACAACGGCCTTAACAACATTTAGGGGATTGGTTGATCCCAAAACCTTAGTCAGGATATCGTGTATACCGGCCAGCTCGACAACAGCCCTAACCGCGCCACCAGCTATAACGCCCGTACCCGGGGTAGCAGGCTTCAGCAAGACCTTCGATGACGTGTGCTGTCCCAATATCTCATGAGGAATAGTTTTATCCTTTCTTTTAACCCTTACAAGAGACTTCTTTCCTTTTTCAATACCTTTCCTTATCGCATCGGGCACCTGACTTGATTTCCCAAGACCATATCCAACGATGCCGTCATTGTTCCCAATAACAACGAGTGCCGTAAAATGAAACCTCTTCCCACCTTTTGTTACTTTCGCTACCCTCCTAACGTGTACTATCTTTTCTTTGAATTCAATTCCCTCGGGACCTATCTTATCTTTAAATCGCAAAACTACCTCCTAAAAAATATCAAGACCTATGCTTAAAATGACAATCCCGCTTCTCTTGCGGCTTCTGCAAAAGACTTTATCCTGCCATGGAAGGGGTAACCCCCGCGATCGAAGCAAACCCTTTTTATATTTTTACTGACAGCAAGTTGACCAATGTACTTACCAACGATAGCAGAGACCTCTACCTTTTTTTTCTTATCTTTTATCATTCCCCTTACTTTGGGGGTCAGAGAGGAAGCAGCCACAACCGTTTGTCCGCGTGAATCATCGATAATCTGCCCATAAATATGTCTGGACGATTTAAACACACATAGCCTGGGCACTGCCAAGCTGCCCTTTAATCTCTTTTTTATTCTTTGGTGTCTAATCTGACGTTGATCTTTTCTACTCTTCCTTTTTATCAAGCCTTTGCTCCCGCTTTTCCAGGTTTAAGTTTAAGAATCTCACCAAGATACCTAATACCCTTGCCCTTATAAGAGTCCGGCTTCCTCAATTTTCTGATCCTAGCTGCAGTTTCACCGACTTCTTCTTTATCAATCCCTCTTATTATCAATCTCGTGCCCCTTTCTTCTACCTCTGCACTTATACCCTCGGGCAGTGAAAATTCGATTGGCTTAGAATAGCCTAAAGTTAGAGTAATAGCATTTTCACCCGTGGGTTCAGCCTTATAACCTACACCAACTATCTCTAAAGTGACGGAAAATCCCTCCATTACACCGGTAACCATATTAGCTAACAGTGAACGTGTAAGCCCGTGCAGAGCCTTCGTACTCTTCAATTCATTCATTCTTTTTACTTTTATAACACCAGAATCTATTTCGGTCTTAATTCCCTGAGGTATTCTCCTAGAAAGTTTTCCCTTGTCGCCTTTGACTTCTATGGTCCCATTTCTGGTCTCTACAGAGACACCATTCGGAATTTGTATAGGTTTAATGCCTATTCTTGACATGCCATATCCTCATAAAATTGTACACATTAGTTCCCCTCCAACGCGTAGGGAACGAGCTTTAGCACCAGTCATTATTCCCTTCGATGTCGACAATATCGTGGTGCCCAAGCCCCCTTTTATCCTTGGAATCTCGGTGTGTTTAACATAAATTCTACGACCTGGCTTACTTACTCTATGAATCTCTTTAATCACTGTCTCTTCAGATTCAGTATATTTTAGCGCTATATTTATGATTTTCGTATTACCTTCCTCAACCATCCTATAATCCTTTATATACCCCTCGTCCTTCAACACATTTGCAATTTCAATCTTAATACGTGAAGACGGGATATTGACCGTTTTATGCTTTGCTACCAATGCATTTCGAATTCTTGTAAGCATATCAGATATGGGATCAGTCATCTATTACACCTCGTTCTTCAAAACTATACAAAACAATATCGAACTACCAACTGGCTTTTCTTACACCAGGTATTTCCCCAAAACTCGCTCTGTCGCGAAAACACAATCTGCACATTCCAAACTTTCTCATAAATGCCCTGGGCCTACCACACAATGGACATCGATTCCTAGTCCGCACTCTGTACTTCGATTCCTTTTTTGTTTTCACCAGGAGTGATTTTCGTGTCATCCACTACCTCTCTTAATTTTCTCTAAATGGCATCCCCAAACCCTTTAACAGCTCTAATGCTTCTTCATCCTTTTCTGCCGTTGTAACTATAGTTATATTCATGCCCTTTTGTTTTTCGACTTTACTATAATCTATTTCTGGAAATATTATATGTTCCTTAATACCAAAGGTATAATTCCCGTTCCCATCAAACGAACCAGTCGAAAGACCACGAAAGTCTCTCACACGTGGAAGCGCCATGTTAACGAGTCTATCCAAGAACTCGTACATCTTGTCGCCCCTCAGCGTGACCATACACCCGATAGGAACCCCTTCCCTCAACTTAAATCCGGCTATCGATTTTCTCGCCCGTGTTATTACTGGTTTCTGCCCACATATAATAGAAATCTCGTGAACAGCATCCTCGATCACCTTTATCTCCTTTCCGGCATCGCTTAACCTTCCTAAGCCGGAATTTATTACAATCCTTTGGAGCCTAGGGATTGCGAGCCAGTTACTATAATGAAACTTATCTCGGAGCGAGTGAACTACCTTTTCTCTGTATAAAACCTTTAAATTTACAGCCATCAGCCTTTAATTTCCTCACCGCTTTTTTTGCTATACCTAACCCGCTCTCCGCTGGCCAATGTCTTACGTCCTATCCTTACGGGACCACCAACGCTAGAGTCGTGGAGCATAAGGTTAGATATATGAATGCCGGCTTCTTTCTCCGAAATTCCCCCTGTCGGATTCTTCTGCGACGGACGACCATGTTTTTTAACAATGTTCAGTTTCTCCACTATCGCCCTTCCTTCCTTTTTCAAAATCTTTATAACCTTGCCGGTCTTTCCCTTCTCTTTCCCGGCCGTCACATAAACGGTGTCACCAGCTTTGATATGAAATTTCCTGGTTCCGTGAGAAGCATTACGAGCAAATTTAGCGCCCAAATCAAATGACCTCCGGAGCAAGTGAAATTATTTTCATAAACCCTTTCAAACGAAGCTCTCTTGCAATCGGTCCAAATACCCTCGTCCCCATCGGCTCACTTTCTTTCGTGATTAGCACGGCAGCATTATCGTCAAATCTGAGGTATGAACCATCCTGCCGCCTCTGTTCCTTCCTCGTTCTAACGATTACCGCCATATGAACATCACCCTTTTCAACCTTGGAATTAGGTAGAGCCTCTTTTACCGATACGACAACAACATCGCCGAGCCTCGCGTATTTCCTTTTAGAACCACCTAGCACCTTGATGCAAAAAAGCTTTTTTGCACCGCTATTATCCGCAGATTCGAGATATGTCGATGATTGAATCACTGGGCAACAACTCCTTCACCTGAGACCTCTTCAGCAATTTCACCTTCTATAATCGTAGCGCTTTCAAGAATTTTACTAACTCTCCACCTCTTGGTCTTGCTTATGGGTTTTGATTCGATAATTAGAACCCTATCACCAATCTTACATTGATTATTTTGATCATGTGCTTTGAACTTGGTATTTCTCTTAATTGGCTTTTGAAATTTAGGGTGAATCACTATCCGACTTACATCAACGATGACGGTCTGGTCCATCTTATTACTGACAACGATTCCAACTTTTGATTTCACTTTACCTCTACCCATTTCTAACGATTTCTCCTGATATCTAGTTTTCTCTCAGTTTTTAAGGTGAGAATTCTTGCAAGGTCGCGTCTTAGCATCCTTACCCTTGCAACATTAGTAGTTTGCTGTGTCGCCAACTGAACCCTCAGGTTAAAAAGCTCTTGCCTGGTTTCATTCTCCCTTCTTCTCAGTTCGTCGTCGCTCAACTCTCTAATCTCACCAGCAGTACTCATATTTGAAGAACACCCCCCTCTCGAGACACAATTCGAGTCCTAACAGATAGCTTGTGAGAAGCTAGCCTCAGGGCTTCAGTCGCTATGTCAAAAGGAAGTCCGCTAATTTCATAAAGCATAGTGCCTCTTTTTACTGGGGAAATATAGCCAGCGACGTCACCTTTACCCTTGCCCATCCTAGTCTCTGCGGGTTTTTTGGTAAACGGCTTATGCGGAAATATTCTTATCCACAGCTTTGCACCTCTCTTCACGTGCCTGGTAATAGCAATTCGGGCTGCTTCAATCTGCCTGGCATTTATTCTTCCACATTCAACAGATTGAAGACCAAAATCACCAAAGGCAAGGCTTGCCCCCTTTGTAGCAGAACCCCTTATTCTTCTTTTGTGCTGTTTTCTATATTTAGTTCGTGCCGGTTGAAGCATCTTTCCTCCAAACAAGACTAACTATATTGTCGACTTCTGCTCTCTAGCACTTCACCCTTGAATATCCAGACCTTGACGCCTATTCTTCCATAAGTTGTTTTCGCCTCAGCAAACCCAAAGTCAATATCGGCGCGAAGTGTGGCCAGCGGGACCCTTCCCTCTCTGTACCATTCCTTCCTCGCTATTTCTGAACCCCCAAGCCGTCCCGAGACCATGATCTTTATTCCAAGCGCGCCCAGCCTCAGACCCGAGGAAATTGCTCTTTTCATAGCCCTCCTGTACGCGATCCGCCTCTCGATTTGAAGCGCAACATTCTCAGCCACTAGCTGGGCATCTATCTCGGGACGTTTTACCTCGCGTATATCTAGATAAATGTTTTTCCCGGTTATCTTATTTAATCTATTTCTCAGTGTATCGATCTCCTGACCCTTCCTACCAATTATCATTCCCGGGCGAGCTGCATTAATTACAATCCTTACCCTCTCAGACGCCGCCCTTTCAAGTTCAATCTTTGAAATCGCGGCTTGATAAAACTCCTTCTTTATCATCGACCTGATCTGTATATCTTCATGAAGAAGCTCAGTATATTTTCTCTTTTCCGCATACCATTTTGAATCCCAAGATTTCACAATTCCTATCCTCAATCCGATAGGGTTTATTTTTTGACCCACTTTATAACCCCCTCTCTTCCAGAACAATTGTAATATGGCTCATCAACTTCTTTCTCCTTGTTGCCCTCCCCATAGCTCTCGCTCTGAATCTCTTGTAAGCGGGTCCCTGAGAAACAGACGCCTCCTTGATGTAGAGGGTTTCAGTATCTGAATGTCCCTTCTCAGAAGCGTTGGCCACCGCCGATTTCAAAACCTTTGCTATAAGGGGCGCCGATCTCTTCCTTATGGATGTAAGATCAGAAAACGCCTTCTCTACATCGTTTCCCTTGATCAAATCCAAAACTAATCTAACCTTCTTTGGCGAAATCTTTACATACTTATGAACTGCCCGTGAAACCATTGCTCATCCTTATTCTATTATTCTGCCGATTTTTCAATCCTGGCTTTTTTATCTCCAGCACCATGACCGGAATAGGTACGAGTAGGAGAAAACTCACCAAGTTTATGGCCTACCATATGTTCAGTAATATAGACCGGTATGAACTTCTTACCATTATAGACAGCAAAGGTAAGGCCTATCATATCAGGTATTATCATCGAGTCCCTAGACCATGTTTTGATTATTCGTTGATCACCTTTATCCTTAGCAGACCTAATCTGGTTCAACAGTTTTGGAAGCACGTAAGGTGCCTTCTTACTCGATCTTGGCATACAGATATCTCCTAACCCATACCGTAGCCGATTCTTCTGGGTTTGACTCTATATTTATTCGTTCTTTTGTTTTTTCTCGTCTTGTAACCAATCGTAATCCATCCCCACGGAGATACCGGATGAGGGTTTCCCTTCGTGGCTTTTCCTTCACCCCCTCCATGTGGGTGATCTACTGGATTCATTGCTACCCCTCTTACGTTTGGGCGACGTTTCAAATGCCTGCTTCTACCAGCCTTTCCAACCACTACAAGCTCATGTTCCGGATTTCCAACCCTTCCCACCGTGGCCATGCATGATAATAATATTTTACGGATCTCGCCAGATTTTAACTTAATCTGTGCATAGTTGCCTTCTTTAGCCATTACCTGCGCAGAAGTACCCGCAGATCGAGCCAATTTCCCGCCGGCCCCGGCTTTCACCTCGATATTATGAATAAACGTTCCAAGAGGGATGCTCTTCAAAGGTAGGGCATTGCCGATTGAGATCTCAACATTCTCACCTGACTCAACCGTATCTCCTATTCTAAGCTCGTCTGGAGTCAGTATGTATCGCTTCTCACCGTCAACGTAACTGAGAAGTGAGATCCTAGCAGAGCGATTAGGATCGTATTCAATCGAAGCCACCTTTGCCGGAACATCGAATTTATCCCTTTTAAAATCTATTATCCTATAAAAACGCTTATTACCACCACCACGATTATAGCTAGTAATCCTGCCCTGTGAATTTCTCCCGGATTTCTCCTTTAATGATCTCGTAAGTGGCTTATGAGGTTTTTTAACCGTAATTTCCGAGAAGTCTAAGCCGGTTCTAAATCTTGTCCCAGGTGTAGTAGGATTATATTTTTTTATACCCATGTTAGACACCCTCAAAAAACTCTATCGTCCCTTCTCTCAACTTTACATAAGCCTTCTTTAAAGGAGAACCCTTACCTACTTCCCGACCAAATCTCTTTACAACTTTCCCTGGTTTGATAAGCGTTCTAACCTTATCGACCTTCACATTAAATATCTTTTCGACAGCATTCATTATCTCTCTTTTGTTTGCCCTTTTGTCCACCGCAAATACATACCAACTATGATTCTTTAAATCCGTTGATTTCTCAGTCACTATAGGGTGTTTTATTATATTTCTTGGGTCCTTCAACTTCTAAAAACCTCCCGCAGCCTTAGGAGTGAATCCTCTGTAATGACCAAGAAATCAAATCTGAGAAGATCATACACGTTCAATCCGTCTATATTTAAAATCTTCAAACTTTTGAGATTTCTGGCTGATCTCCTCAAATTTTCATTTTTATCATTTATTAAAATCAACGTCTTATCCAGCTCAAATCTCTTTATAAACTCGACAAGACTTTTAGTACTAATCCCTGGCAGGTTGAACTCCCTTATGATAAAAAGCTTTCCACTACTGTGTTTAATAGAAAGGGCACTTTTCAGGGCCTGACGTCTGACCTTTTTTGGTATGTCATACGACCAGTCCCTCGGTCTTGGCCCAAACACCACCGCTCCTTTTCTCCATTGTGGCGATCGTATACTCCCCTGTCTAGCTCGACCAAGATGTTTTTGCTTCCATGGTTTCCGACCACCTCCGCTCACTTCTCCCCTTGTCTTTGTAGAAGCTGTGCCGGAGCGTCGATTAGCTAGTTGCCACCTTACTACGGTGTGAAGTAGATGCTCCTTTACCGGCGATTCGAAAATATCTGGATCGATGATGACTGAACCTACTTTATTCTTATCCAAATCGAAAACGTCGCAATTGGGCAATCTAATTTCTCCCCTTGGTAGTATGTCTAATTAATAAAACACCACCTCTCGGTCCTGGAACAGATCCCTTTACTATCAATAAATTGTTATCAGGATCAACTTTCGCAACCTGGAGGCCCTGCATGGCAACACTTTTGTTACCCATTTGACCGGGCATCTTCATTCCTTTCCAAACCCTTGCAGGATATGAGGCCTGACCAATCGAACCGGGTTTTCTGTGTGACATTCCGCCATGGGAATCCGGTTGTCCGGCAAAACCATGTCTTTTCATAACTCCAGAAAAGCCTTTTCCCTTACTTTTTCCAGAAACATCAATAATATCGCCCGCTTTAAATATTCCCGCAGTAATAACGTCACCGGCCTTATATTTCTCAGTGTCACCCTTAAACTCATAAAGATATTTAAATGGTCGAACTCCGGCCCTCTTAAAATGGCCTGCCACTGGCTTCCTTACCCTCTGTGGCTTCACTTCCTCAAAGCCCAGCTGGATACCATCATAACCATTCTTTTCAACTGTTCTCTTATCGACGACGAAACACGGTCCTGCATTGACTACAGTACAAACTACGACTGTTCCGTCTTCCATAAACAATTCCGTCATACCAATCTTTCGGCCAATTATTCCCTGTATCATGAAAAATCACGAGCTAGTAAGTTTAATTTCCACTTCAACCCCGGAAGCCAAATCTAGTTTCATCAGGGCATCTATGGTTTGTTGCGTAGGTTCCAGTATATCAACTATTCTCTTATGTGTCCTTATCTCAAAATGCTCTCTTGAATTCTTATCCACATGTGGAGATCTCAACACACAGTAGCGACTAATATGTGTCGGAAGCGGAACGGGTCCAGCCACTTTAGCTCCAGTTCTCTTCGCGGTATCTAGAATCTCTACCGCAGACTTATCGAGCAATCTATGATCGAATGATTTTAATTTTATCCTTATCTTCGCAGCCCGGCTCATATTTGTTTTGACCTCATAGCCTTCATTCAATGATGCTCGTTACAACACCGGCACCCACTGTCCTTCCTCCCTCTCTTATCGCAAACCTCAACTGCTCCTCCATCGCCACCGGCGAGATCAACTCTACCTCCATGTTTATATTATCCCCAGGCATCACCATCTCTACCCCCTCAGGCAGCTTGATCGAACCAGTTACATCCGTAGTCCGTAAATAAAACTGCGGCCTGTACCCAGGAAAAAACGGTGTGTGCCTTCCCCCCTCCTCCTTCTTCAATACATATACCTCCGCATTTAGCCTCTTGTGCGGCGTTATACTCCCAGGCGCCGCTAACACCTGCCCCCTCTCCACCTCCTCCTTTCCTATCCCTCTCAACAATACCCCAACGTTGTCCCCAGCTATCGCATCATCCAATATCTTCCTGAACATCTCCAAACTCGTCGCCACCGTCTTCCTCGTCGGACTAAATCCCACTATCTCAACCTCGTCTCCTGCCTTTATCTTCCCCCTCTCTACCCTGCCCGTTACCACCGTGCCCCTACCCGATATCGTAAACACATCCTCTATCGCCATCAAAAACGGCTTGTCCATCTCCCTCACAGGCTCCGGTATATAACTGTCCACCGCTTCCATTAACTCTATTACCTGCTTCTCCGCCCCCTCATCCCCCTCCAATGCCTTCAACGCACTCACCCTCACCACAGGTACATCATCCCCAGGAAACCCATACTGCCCCAATAACTCCCTTACCTCCAACTCCACTAAATCCAATAACTCCTCATCATCCATCATGTCCACCTTGTTCAAACATACTACTATATACGGTACCCCTACCTGCCTCGCCAACAATATGTGCTCCCTTGTCTGCGGCATCGGCCCATCCGGCGCACTCACCACCAATATTGCCCCATCCATCTGCGCCGCTCCCGTTATCATGTTCTTTACATAATCCGCATGCCCAGGACAATCCACATGCGCATAATGCCTCTTCTCCGTCTCATACTCCACATGCGCTATGTTTATCGTTATCCCCCTCTCCTTCTCCTCCGGCGCCTTGTCTATATCCGAAAACTCCACGTACTTCGCTCTGCCCTGCTTCTCCAATACCTTCGTTATCGCCGCCGTCAATGTCGTCTTACCATGATCCACATGACCCACCGTCCCTATGTTTAGGTGCGGCTTGCCCCTCTCAAATCTCGCCTTAGACATCTCTAATTTCCTCCTTAGTCAATGATGAGTTAATTAAACGCCTCCCACCCTAGTCTTTATACCCGGTGAAAGCATCTCTGGAACCTTAATATAGTGAGAGAATTCCATGGTGAAAGAACCTCTTCCTTCAGTCATGGACCTCATTCCTGTAGCATATCCAAACATTTCCGCTAACGGCACCTCGGCCCTTATAGCCTGCAATCCACCTCTCAGCTCCGTACCAATAATCTTTCCTCTTTTTGAGCTCAGGTCTCCCAGTATAACCCCCATAAATTCTTCGGGAACAACGACCTCTACCTTCATATCAGGTTCAAGTAGGACAGGCTTTGCCCTACTTATAGCATCCTTAAACGCCATTGATGCCGCGATCTTAAATGCAATTTCAGAAGAATCGACTTCATGATACGAACCGTCAATGAGTTCTACACTCACATCGATTACCGGATATCCAGCTACAACACCGGTCTCCATAGCCTCTTTCACTCCCTTTTCTATCGCGGGAATAAACTCTCTAGGGATCGTTCCTCCCTTTATGGAATCAATAAATTTAAAACCAGAGTCTCGTTCCAATGGGTCAACTTTGATCTTTACATGTCCGTATTGACCCCGACCGCCGGTCTGTCTAATAAATTTACCCTCAGCGCGAGACGACGTACTGATGGTCTCTTTATACGCAACTTCAGGTCTTCCGACATTCGCGTCCACTTTAAATTCGCGCCTTAGACGATCTACTATTATTTCCAGATGCAGCTCACCCATACCAGAGATTATGGTCTGCCCAGTTTCTTCATCGTACTTTACTCTGAAAGACGGATCTTCCATAGCAAGCTTATTAAGCGAAATACCCAATTTCTCCTGATCAGCCTTGGTTTTCGGTTCAATAGCTATTGAAATGACAGGTTCAGAAAATTGAAGGCTCTCAAGTATTATTGGTTTGTCTTCATCGCAAAGTGTGTCCCCCGTAATCGTATTTTTCAAACCCACAGCAGCTGCAATTCCGCCTGAGCTTATTTCTTTGATCTCTTCACGCTTATTGGCATGCATCCTTAGAAGTCTTCCAATCTTCTCCCTGGTGTCCTTAACTGAATTAATGACAATATCACCGGTTGAAAGCTTTCCCGAATAAACCCTCAAATATGTGAGTTGACCTACGAAGGGATCCGTCATTATCTTAAATGCAAGTGCGGAAAAAGGCTCTGTTTCTTTCGGGTATCTTACCTCGGCCTCGTCTGTCCTTGGGTTAATACCCTCGACCGGGGGCAACTCCAATGGAGAAGGTAGATAATCTACGATCGCATCCAGTAATAGTTGAACCCCTTTATTCTTAAACGCTGCGCCACAGAAAACAGGTATCAATTTTATTTGGATCGTTAGTCTTCTCAGCGCCCCTTTGATTTCATCCTCACCGACCTCCTTACCGCTTATATACTTTTCCATTATCTCTTCGTCATGATCAGCTATGGCCTCAACAAGCTGTTCCTTACCGGCCTCAGCAGCTTGTTCGAGTTCTTTAGGAATATCCACAAATTCATATTTAGCACCGAGAGAGTCATTATCCCAAACTGCCATCTGCATCTTTATCAGATCCACAATTCCCTTGAATTCATCTTTCTCTATCCACGGAATATGTAAGTAAACAGGATTTGCTTTCAGCCTATTCTTCATCTGTTCTACAACGTTAAAAAACCCCGCGCCTACCCTGTCCATTTTATTAACAAATGCAATTCTTGGTACCCTATATCGATCAGCTTGACGCCAAACGGTTTCCGACTGTGGTTCAACACCCCCGACGCTATCAAATACAACGACGGCACCATCCAATACCTTTAAGGAGCGCTCAACCTCGATAGTAAAATCTACGTGTCCCGGGGTATCGATAACATTTATTCTATGATTATTCCAGAAACAAGTCGTAGTAGCAGAAGTAATAGTTATACCCCTCTCCCGCTCCTGCTCCATCCAATCCATCGTAGCTGTCCCCTCGTGAACCTCGCCGATTTTATAGGTGAGTCCCGTATAGTAAAGGATTCGCTCGGTTGTTGTGGTCTTTCCAGCATCAATATGAGCCACAATCCCTATATTTCTGATCTTGTCTATCGGTATTAACACACTCAAAATTTAAATCTCCCTATTATTACCACCTATAATGAGCAAATGCCCTATTTGCCTCGGCCATCCTGTAAGCATCTTCTTTTTTCTTCATGGCTCCGCCACGTCCTTGAGCAGCGTCCATTATTTCACCGGCGAGTTTTTCTTCCATAGAATTACCTTGTCTACTCCGTGAAGCATTGATTACCCATCTGATTGAAAGTGATAGACGGCGAAAATGGTTAACCTCCATAGGAACCTGATAGGTCGCACCACCTACCCTCCGGGGCCTGACCTCGAGCACAGGCTTAACATTTTCCATCGCACTATGGAAAACTTCGAGTGAATCTTTGCCCATTTTATCCCGAACCATTTCAAGTGCTTTATAAAATATCTTTTCAGCCTTACTTTTCTTACCATCATACATGAGAGAGTTTATGAATTTCGAAACCATATCATCCTTAAACTTAGGGTCCGGCTGTATTTTCCTTTTAGAAACTGATCCTTTCCTTGGCATCTCAATGTTTCCTTCTACTTTGGTCTTTTGGCACCATATTTTGAACGGCCCCTCCTTCTGCTCTCCACCCCTGTTGTATCTAACGTGCCTCTTACGATATGGTATCTGACTCCTGGTAGGTCTTTCACCCTACCACCCCTGACCAGGACTACAGAGTGCTCCTGAAGTGAATGGCCTTCCCCGGGGATATAACCGGTAATCTCTATTCCGTTTGTAAGTCTTACCCTAGCTACCTTCCTAAGAGCCGAATTTGGTTTCTTCGGTGTCGTTGTATACACCCTGATACACACCCCTCTTTTCTGAGGGCAATTTTGTAAGGCAGGAGCCTTGCTCTTTTTCCTTACCTGCTCTCTTCCTTCTCTAACTAACTGGTTAATAGTAGGCATCGTTCCATTATCGATATAAAAAAGTTAAACGATTAATTTACCCAAATAACTATGTTTTTGTCAAATTAATCTGTTAGACTAGCTAATTGTCCGGACTACTTGACCCAAAAAACTCTATCCCAATAACATCATACTCTTAAGAAATTATTGCGTTCTCGGAAAATGGACATCACTCTGTTTCAGGGGCGGTCGGTTGTCTCATCTGCAATCTTTTTTCTGCATTTATAACGGTGAGCGGAGACATGTACCATCCTGCCTTCCACCCTTTTAAGCTCGAGATCTTTAACTCCTTGCTCATAACCTTTACGAGTACATAAACATATCCACTTTCATCTATTATCGGATTGCCCGTCTTTAGTTCGGGTATTTGTCCACTCTTGCATCTCCAACAATTTTCGGTAAGCTCAAAAATTTCCACACATTCGTCAAATGATATTTGATAATTTGGCGTTTTCCCTTTAACAGTATCAGTACCTGTGTTCAAATACCATATCTCTGCCATTTATAGATTCTCCATTTTTGTAATTATGTTTCTATTTTTCGTATTTTTCTCAACCAATGCTCATTTATACAGCAATGCCTTCTTTCCTATATCGGTCCTAAAATATATGTCATCATGATCCATCATTCGAATCGCCTTATAGGCAAGATCTATGGATTCACTTATGCTATTCCCAAGAGTAGTAACACCTAAAATCCTCCCCCCATTTGATATCACTTTCCCATCTACGACCGTCGTTCCGGCATGAAATAAAACCACGTTTTCCAGATCTTCCAGAGCATCGAGACCATGAAGCTCGATACCCGTTTTATAATCTCCTGGATATCCCTTCGAAGCTATTACCACACAAACCGACGACTCTGGTTTCCATTCGATCTCACATCCATTGAGATCTCCATCAATAACTGCATTGATGATTGGAACGATATCAGATTTCATCCTCATCAGCAGAGGTTGAGTTTCCGGATCGCCGAATCTGCAATTAAATTCCAAAACCGTGGGCTCTGAATCCTTAATCATCAATCCAGCATATAGCACTCCTTTATACCTTCTACCTTCTTTATTGAGCGCTCTTATAACCGGAACCATGATTCGCTGCATAATCTTACTATGTAGTTCTTCTGTTACTATAGGAGCGGGTGAATAAGCACCCATTCCCCCGGTATTTGGTCCCTTGTCTCCGTCTAAGAGTGCCTTATGATCCTGTGAAGGTTCTAATGGGATTACTGCATCTCCATCAGTAAAAACGAAAAATGAGACCTCTTCACCCTCAATGAGTTCTTCAATCACAACACTCCCTCCGGCATCACCAAAAATTCTACCCCTCATCATCGAATCTAGGGTATCGATAATCTCATCTTCAGTCTTACACACCACAACCCCCTTTCCACCTGCAAGACCATCGGCTTTTACTACAAGTGGTGGTTTTACCTCTCTAACCCACTTAACAGCATCACTAAAGTTATTAAATGTTGCAAAAAATGGGGTTGGTATATCGTACTTTCTCATCAGATGCTTTGAGAATACCTTGCTACTTTCAATCAGTGAGGCCTCTTTGGAAGGACCAAAGACCTTAAGTTTCTCAGCATTAAACTTATCAACTATACCTTGAGCCAAAGGCTGCTCAGGACCAATAATGGTGATATCGATTTCTTCAGCTTTTGAAAACCGCACGAGAGACTCAATGTCCACGGGCTTGATATCGATACACTCCGCGACCTTGGAGATGCCTGCATTACCTGGAGCACAATAAATACGATCGACCAGTGGGCTCTGTAATATCTTCCAACATAGCGCGTGCTCCCGCCCGCCCCCTCCTATGACCAAAACTTTCATTCAAAAGCCTCTAACGTATTCGCTTTATTTTATTTCAATTTAGTGTACAAGATGCTAAAAAATTGAAAGAGGAGAATAAAGATAAATACCGATAAATAACAAAAATGCAAGTAGCTCACTCAACTGTCACTACCTTTGCCAGGTTCCTTGGCTGGTCTATGTCCGTCCCCTTGTAAGTTGCAATATAATATGCTAGAAGCTGTAAAGGTATGACAGAGATTATCGGGCTGATATATGCACTACATTCAGGGATGGTAATAATCCTATCAACGTGTTTGAATATTTCTTCTTTCCCCTCCCCGTTAGTCAAAAAAATAACCTTACCCTTTCTTGCTCTGATTTCCTCTAGATTTCCTAATATTTTTTTGTAAAAGATCCCGTAACGCGGTGCTATGAAAACTACGGGAACATTTTCATCTACCAGTGCAATGGGCCCATGCTTCATTTCTCCAGCGGCAAACCCTTCTGCGTGTATATATGTAATCTCTTTAAGCTTCAATGCCCCTTCCAACGCAATAGGATAACTAGGGCCTCTACCCAAGTAGAGAAAATTACTGTAGCCATGGAAACCCTTCGCCAGTTCTTGTATTTCGCCCTCGATCTTTAATGTTCTTTCGATTAATTGTGGTACAGCTAATGCTTCTTTAATAAAATATCTTCCATCTCTTTCGTTAATCTTTTTCGTCACCCTGCCAAGAAAAATTGCCAGAAGATACATAACCATAAGTTGGGTAGTAAATGCTTTTGTTGACGCGACACCTATCTCGGGACCCGCACAGGTATAAATCACAAAATTTGATTCCCTTGCGATCTTGCTCCTTTCAACATTTGTTATAGCAAGGGTTTTTGCTCCCCTTCTTCTAGCCTCCAACAGAGCTTCAGAGGTATCAGCGGTTTCACCGGACTGCGATACCGCAATTGCAAGGGTATTTTGATCCAATACGGGCTCTCTGTAACGAAACTCGGATGATAAATCCGCTTCGACGTGTATATTTGACAAATTCTCTATCATGTACTTACCGGTGAGACATGCATGGTAAGATGTTCCACAACCGAGAGCGATGATTCTCTTGATATTCTTGAAGACATCATGCTCTAATCCTTCAAAAATTACATCACCCGTTTGTTCGTGAATTCGTCCCCTTATGGTATCGAGTACAGCCCTTGATTGTTCATGAATCTCCTTCAGCATAAAATGCCTGTAACCGCATTTCTCTATGGCTACAGGATCCCAATTGATTTTGGAAATATTTCTAGCTACTTCATTGCCGTCAAGGTCGGTTATCCTAAACCCGTTTTTCCCCAATATGGCAACGTCTCCATCTTCCAAAAAAATAATTTCATCAGAATAGGGGAGCACGGCTTGAACATCCGAAGCTAAAAAACTCTCATTCTTGCCGAGCGCAATTACAAGGGGAGAGAATTTCCTTATGGCGACGATCTTATCGGGTGCCCTCTCTGAGATAACAGCAACAGCATATGAGCCTTCAACGCGCTTGAAGGCATTTCGCACTGCATCCTCAAATGACAAATTATTATCTCTTGAAAGGTCTTCTATTAGATGGGCGACTACCTCGGTATCTGTTTCCGAATAGAAGTCATAACCCTTTTTAATTAACTCTGTTTTCAATTCATTGTAATTCTCGATTATGCCGTTATGAACTACAGAAACCGAGCCAGAAACATGCGGATGGGCATTTTTCTTGTTTGCCCTACCGTGAGTTGCCCACCTCGTATGTCCAATACCCGGACTTCCTGAAAGAGAATTGCCCTTTAGCTTATTCTTCAAGTTGTTTAGTTTACCCTTGCTCTTAAAAACCTTAGAAATCCCATCTTGCATCACTGCGATGCCGGACGAATCATAACCCCTGTATTCAAGCCTGCTCAGTCCATCCATGAGAACATGAACCGTCTTTTTCCTATCGCCAATATAACCTACTATTCCACACATAGTCTTATAGTCTCTTTTTGTCTTTCGTCTTACGCTTCCAATTCTTAATCGTCACTTGCTTTGCCCGTCCGATTGCCAGAGATTCAGATTTAACATCCTTTGTGATTGTCGATCCTGCACCCGTAGTTGCGCCCCTCCCTAATTTAACAGGGGCGACAAGCATGGTGTCGCTTCCTATAAAAACGTCATCTTCAATAATGGTTTGATATTTGTGTAATCCATCATAATTACAGGTTATAGTCCCAGCGCCAATGTTGACCCGCTTGCCAACAGTCGCATCGCCAACATAGGACAAGTGTTGAACCTTAGAAGAATTTCCGATTTTTGACTTCTTAATCTCAACAAAGTTACCGATTTTTGCGCCATCCATCAGTTCTGAATAGGGCCGTAGATGTGCAAACGGGCCTATCATGACATTTGCTCCTATGAGAGACTTTTCAATGTAAGACGAGAATTTTATCGTCGAGTCATTTTTTATTTCGGTATCTTCAATCCAGACCGACGGTCCTATTTTACATCTCTTTCCTATTTTCGTTTTTCCATAGATAAACGACTGCGGATAGATCACGCTATCTTTGCCAATAGATACTTGTGGAGAAATATATGTTTGTTCCGGATCAAGTATTGTAACACCCGATAGCATCAATTTTTCGTTTATTCTCTTTCTCAATAGTTCTTGAGCATGAGAAAGCTCAACCCTGTTGTTAATGCCCATAATCTCCTCTTCATCGTTAAGGTTAAACCCATTCACTTTTACTCCAGACGTTGAAGCGATGCCGACTATGTCCGTCAGATAAAATTCCTTCTGATTATTTTTTTTGTCAATCTGATCAAGGGCTTTCCATAAGAAGCTAGTTTCAACACAATAGATACCAGAATTAATTTCATTCAGACTCCTTTGCTCTGGGGTCGCATCCTTTTCCTCCACAATAGCAGTTAGCCTGCCCCTGCCATTTCTAATGATTCTTCCATAGCCATATGGGTTGCTAACCTTTGCAGTAAGTATCGACAGCAGGGATTTAGCCTTTTTGTGTGTATTTATGAATTTGCTGAGTGTTTCATGACGTATCAGTGGCGAATCCCCGCACAAAATAAGCACAGTCCCATCGTAGCCATCCAGTACTCGTCTAGATGACATGACCGCATGAGCGGTGCCAAGCTGTCTGGATTGTCTCACATAACTCAGTTGATCAGATTTTAGGGCTTTTTTCACATCGTCAGATCCATACCCCACCACTAAAACTGTTTTTTCCGGGGATATCTTTTTTACTTCCTCAATCACGTAATTTATGATTGGCAGTCCCAATATGGTATGCAGTACCTTCGGAACGGAGGATTTCATCCTCTTGCCCTTTCCCGCTGTAAGAATCAATGCTACCACACACATAATTGACCTATCTAAACCCTCCCATATTTATCCTCAAGCCTTACCAAGTCATCCACTTCTGGGGTTGACACTTCAATCAGATCACTTTCTACTATAGCGGTCATCCGATGCTTGGTAAGGGGGGTAATTCTTCTTGCATCACCGGGCAGAAGTCTTATTATCTCCTTTGGTTTTCCGACCTCCTCCAACTCGAGTATTATTTCACCGCTGCAAACATAAATCGTTTCATCCTTTACCTTGTGGTACTGATAACTCAAACTGTGATCTTTATTAACGTGAAGAATCTTTCCTACATATTTCTCAGTAGTTGCCCACCATATTTCGTACCCCCAGGGCTTAGAGATCCTCTTGAATTCTCCTTGTGCCATCTCAGTAGCTTTCAACATATCATTCAAGCAACCATCCAACCTCAAACCAAATGAAATGGAAGTTATCTTCGGTTTTAAATAAGTACGGTCTCACTAAAACGGGATATCATCCTCGGAACCAAAAGTGTCAGCGACTTCAAAATCATCCGCCAACCCCTCGCCAGCCTCAGCGGTTGACTCGGCTTTATCACCGGACGGACCCAACATCTGCATATTTCTTGCCAAGACCTCTGTTGTCCACCTCTTCCTTCCCTCCTTGTCTTCCCAAGACCTTGTTCTGAGTGTCCCTTCTATATATACCGTTCTCCCCTTCGAAAGGTATTCGCCGCATATCTCCGCAAGTCTCCCCCACGCCACTATGCGATGCCACTCCGTAGAGTCTTGCCTTTCTCCACCCTTGTTAGTCCAGCTCTCTGTCGTAGCAATAGTAAAATTAGCCACGGCCTGACCGCTTGCCGTATACCTCAGCTCCGGATCACGTCCGAGATTACCAATAAGAATTACCTTATTTACGCCCCTCATTCTTTCTACCGTCCCATTTTATTTTTATGGAAAGTGTATCATCATAGAATATGAAAATCCACCACTGAGCTTTACAGATAGAGTTCTATCGGGTGAAGATACAAGCTTAATTTGCTTAGCAGGGATCATCCAAAAAGAATTCATTAATTATTCAGTCCTCTCCAGGCCTAAAAAAGTTTTCCAAATAACAAAAGGAATTGATGGAGTATCCTACCCGTCATACCCCAGATCACGTAATCGCTATAATAGAATACGAAATCTTCCGACACTCTGCCGTTCCTTTCCAAGATTCTAACTTCATGGTTTCTTGGGTCATTTAGATGTTGTATCGGTATCCAGACTGCATCAGCCACTTCTGCTGCATCCAGTGTCAATTCAACTTCTTTTTCTAAAATCGATAAATACGGTGTCACAACATAATGATTAGCCTTTGGATTATTCGGATAAAAGTCGTCTAATTCCCCAATGACAGTGCCACTCTTATTTATATCTATTCCCGTCTCTTCAACCGTTTCACGAATCGCAGTGTCTAGAGTACCTTTATCAGCAATCCGCATTTTCCCTCCAGGAAAAGCCATGTGTCCTGAAAAGACATCGCCTTCGTTTTCTGTCCTTTTGATAAATAAGACAGAGTACCCCGGACTTCCATCGTTTAGTATGACCATTACGGCGGCTCGGACTAACTTTTGCTCTTTGTCTATCTTAACAACATCCCGGTTTCTTAATATTTTTTCTAATTCTTCTACAGTTTTCTTATCCATCCTTTGATAACCCAAATTCCTGAATTATATATTATTCGGTCATGATCGGTTCTTAATATATGGATCCTTATATTTATGAATGATTACATTTCTCCATCCGAGTAGTCGGGTATGCGAACCGGGGAGCATCAAAAAGCTATATATAAATAATAAATCATAACTCTCGGTAATCATTCAATGTCTAAATTCAATTGGCAAGTTTCGACTTCAAATAAAGGTCAAAAGCATCAAAAGACTCCTCGTTAAACAGAACGAAGTACACCCTCTCGATCGAACTATGTTTATTCTGAAGAAACTCTGAGACAGTATCAACCATTACCCGCGCACAATTTTTCATTGGGAAACCTCCGACCCCCGTTCCGATTGCAGAAAAGGCAATCGTTTTCAAATTTTTCTCAGAGGCTCTCAGCAGGCTATTATAAGTACAGTCCCTTAATGACAGGACACTCACCCGACCTCCTAAATGCATTCCCGCTGCATGTATCACGAATCTCGCCCGAATGTTCCCAGCCCCCGTTATTGCCGCCTGGCCTAGTGGAATTGATCCAATTTCGTTACATTCATTTTGAATCAGATCTCCTCCCTTCTTCCGTATCGCACCCGCGACTCCGCTCCCCAGAACCAGATCCGTATTTGCCGCATTCACAATAGCGTCAGCCTCAATATCCGTGATATCCCCCTTCATGACTACAATCCTATCAATTATATCCATATTCATTACAAAATCTTTAGTTTACAATCACTTTATCACTAGGCAAATTATTTTACCCAGGATTGTTTGAAATCATTTTTCAAGGATTTGCTCTATATTGAACTCCAAACAAGCTAAAATATAATTGGTGGTGAATGACTACAAATACCGAGATTGCCGATATTTTTGACCGGATTGCCGATTCTTTAGACATTTTAGAAGAAAATCCTTTTAAGATAAGGGCATACCGAAATGCTTCAAGGAATTTGCGAGAACTTACAGAAGATGTGAAAGATATATCTGAAAGGGACGAGCTTTCGAAAATCTCTGGGATTGGAAAAGATCTTGCGGAGAAAATCAGAGAATACATAGCAAATGGGAAAATAAAATATTATGAAGAGCTTAATGAAAAGGTCCCGCGTGAACTGGTGGATCTTCTTGCAATTCAGGGATTGGGACCGAAGATGCTTTCCAAACTCTTTAAAGAACTGAAAATTAAAAAATTAGCGGATCTTGAGCGAGAAATCTACGGTGAAGAAATTTTGAAGCTCCACGGAATGGGTAAGAAGAAGATTGAGGACATAAAACGTGGGATTCAAATCTTCAAAGAAAGTAAGAAGAGAGTAAACCTTGGAATAGCACTTCCGATAGCAGAGGAGATTGTAAAGGAGATAAATAAGATACCGGGAGTCGAAAAGCCAATTTTTGCCGGATCCCTAAGACGTATGAGGGAAACCATAGGTGATATAGACATCTTAACGCAATCGGATGATGGTAGACGGGTGATAGAATCATTCACAAAAATGCCATTTGTTAAGAATATATTGGTATCAGGCGATACAAAGGGTAGCGTGATCTTGCGTAATGGAACTCAGGTAGATCTACGGGTAGTTGGACAGGAATCCTATGGTGCCGCTCTTCAATACTTTACAGGGTCTCAAGCACACAATGTTAAAGTCAGGACAATAGCGGTTAAAAAGGGCTTAAAAATAAATGAGTATGGTTTGTTTCATGGGAACAAGAAAATAGCGGGTGAAACGGAAGTGGATGTTTACGAGAAGCTGGGCCTTCCGTTTATACAGCCTGAGATGCGTGAGGACAGGGGCGAAATCGAAGCTGCACTCCGGGGAAGGCTGCCTACCCTATTAGAGCTTCAGGATATCAAGGGCGATCTACATGTACACTCAAACTGGAGCGACGGCAATTGCAGTATTGAGGAAATGGCTCTGATGGCTAAGAGGTTCGGCTATGAATATATCGCAATTACAGACCACTCTCCGTCGGCAAGGATTGCTAATGGACTTTCGATAGAAAGGCTCTATGAGAAGAAAGAGGAACTGGAATTGGTACGGAAGAAAGTCAAGGGAATTCGGGTACTTATGGGCTCTGAGGTAGATATTTTGAGCGATGGGTCCCTCGATTACCCCGATTCGGTTCTTAAGGATTTAGATGTAGTTATCGCTTCAGTTCACTCAGGCTTTAAGATGGAACGGGCAAAGATGACTAAGCGTATCGTGAATGCTATTAAGAATCCGTTTGTTCATTTTCTCGCTCATCCCACGGGAAGGCTGATAGGAGAGCGCGATCCCTATGATGTAGACTTAGAACAGGTATTTAAGACGGCGAAGGAATTTGGAAAGGCAATCGAAGTAAATTCTCACTATCTGAGATTGGATTTGAACGATATCAACATAAGGAAAGCAATTGATATGGGAATTAAATTAGTAGTATCCACCGACTCTCATAACACTGATCACCTGACACTCATGAGGCTTGGTGTGGCCACTGCCCGAAGGGGTTGGGCCATGAAAAGAGATATCATTAATACGATGAAATTTAAAGAACTTTCAGAATTCTTAAGAATGCAAAGCAATTGAATATAGTACTTTGGATAGCTCATTTTCAAATAAAACCAATGGAAGAAAAAATTAAAAAGATTTCAAAAGAGCAGGCCACAAAAACGATAAATAAACTTCGACCAGAAATAGATCGCCACAACTATCTTTATTACGTTGAAAACAATCCCGAGATCTCGGATGCCGAGTTTGATAAGCTCATGGAAGAATTGAAAAGTCTTGAATCTCTATATCCTGAATTGATAACACCGGACTCCCCTACTCATCGTATTGGTGGATACGTGGCCGAGGGCTTCAAATCAGTTGACCATATAATTCCGATGATGAGCATTGATAACGTGACAGACGATAAGGGAGCTTACGAATTTGACAAACGCGTTAAAAAAATCGTTGAAATATCATCTGACATTGAATACATCGTCGAGCCAAAATTCGATGGGGTTTCCGCATCCCTAAGATATGAGGACGGAATCCTGGATCAGGCAGCAACCAGAGGTGATGGAAAAGTAGGTGAGGATATAACAGTAAACATCAAAACAATAAGATCCATACCTCTAAGGCTCAAATCAAATAACGGGATTCCAGGAAGATTAGAGATAAGGGGAGAAGTAGTAATAAATAAGGAATCATTCAAAAACTTAAATAAAGAACTCGCAGAGGAAGGAGAACCAATCTTCGCAAATCCGAGAAACGCCGCATCTGGTTCTCTTCGACAGCTAGATTCGGGTATTACAGCGAAAAGACCCCTGGACTTCCATCCATGGGGAATAGGAGAAGTGGTCGGTTACGAGTTTAAAACCGAATGGGAAATTATGAATAAGATTCGTGACTGGAATTTCCGAGCAGAAAAGCACTTTAAGCTTTGCAGTAACATAGACGAAGCTATTTCATATCGGCATGAAATGGAGTCTATAAGAGATGATCTGCCATATGAAGCTGATGGTGTTGTAATAAAGGTAAACGATCGTCGATATCAGAGGGAGCTTGGGACGACGGCAAAGTTCCCGAGGTGGGCAATCGCTTATAAATTTAAGCCTCGTCAGGCAACCACCAAGATACGTGACATTATTGTTCAGGTAGGAAGAATGGGCTTAATAACACCGCTCGCCAAGGTTGAACCAGTTAAAATTAGCGGTGTGACAATCAGAAACGCCTCCCTCCATACCGAAGAAATAGTACGACAAAAAGATATAAGAATAGGAGACACCGTGCTGATTGAGAGAGCAGGAGATGTGATTCCCCAGATCGTGAAGGCAATTGCAGAGAAGAGAACAGGAGACGAAAAAGTGTTCGACATGCCCCGGAACTGCCCTTCATGTCGTACAAGACTGCAAAAGGATGGGGCATATTACTATTGTCCAAACCTTTCATGCCCGGCCCAGCTACAAGGCAGAATAGAACATCTGGCTTCCAGAAAGGCATTTGACATAAGGGGTCTGGGCGAAAAGATAGTTATCCAATTGATGCAGGAAGGATTGATAAAGGGCCTGGCTGATGTCTTCTACGTCAAGAAAGAGGATTTGATCGGCCTCGAAAGATTTGCAGAAAAGTCTGCGTCAAACCTTATAGAAGAGATTGAAAAGAGCAAAAATATTACATTCGGCAGGTTTATACTTGCTCTCAGTATTCATCATGTTGGTGAAAGGATGGCTCAAATACTTGCCGAGAACTTCAATGATTTAGATGACCTCATCAGCAGTACGGAAGAGAGGCTTATGGAGATTCCAACTGTAGGGCCCGAGGTGGCAAAGAGTATCGTTAACTTTTTTGGTGAGCGGAAAAACATGGAGACGATAAATAAAATATTGGCCTCCCATGTTCGTATCGAACACACTCCACCTGTAAAAAAGGGTAACAGGCTTGCCGGAACTACGTTCGTCCTGACAGGTACACTGGAAAATTTTACACGAGATGAAGCAAGAAGATTGATTGAACAAGAAGGTGGAAGCGTTACATCATCAGTATCTAAAAAGACCTCCTATGTCATCGTAGGGAAGGACCCCGGTTCTAAACTAGAATCTGCCGAGTCACTTGGCATAAAAACTATAGACGAGGACGAATTTAAAAAAATGATTGGTCAGTAGATATACGGGGGACAGACACTTTATTGATAATAAGACAAGTGTCTGTCCCCCATTTTCCTAAAGCGTTATTTATCTTCTCTTTCTCTGCCTTTGTATTTCATAAATCATTATTCCCGCTGCAACAGAGGCGTTGAGCGATGACGCTCCAATTGTAGGGATTGAAACAAGAAAATCGCACTCCTCCCTGACCAATCGCTTCAATCCTTTTCCCTCGCTCCCTATAACCAATGCTATATCCAATCCGACAAGGTCCTGATCAGTGATTGATTTATCTGCTGAAGGGTCGGCTCCCACAATCCAAATGCCACTTTTCTTCAACTCGGATATAACCCTAACGATATTTGTAACCATTGAAATTAATACAGCGCTCGCCGTTCCAGCTGAGGTCTTAACAACCGCTGGAGTTACAGAGACGGATCTGTCCTTCGGGATAATTATTCCATGCGCTCCCAGAACATGTACACTCCTTATAATGGGTCCGAAATTTTGCGGATCCTCTAAATGATCCAGTATGACAACCAGCAGGCTTTCTCCCCTTTCTTTTGCTTTTCGTGATATCTCGGAGACTTCCGCATAAGCATAGTCTGACAGCCTTGCCGCAACGCCTTGATGGGAGGCTGTCCTCGCAGTTTTTGAAAGGGATTCGCGCGAAAGGTATGTGATCTTTATACCACGCTCCTCGGCAAGCCTTAGAAGATCACTAATATCAGCCCTTTTTTTTTCGGAAGATATAAACACTTCCAAAATGTTCGACGAGGGGTGCACAAGGAACTCCCTTACCGGATTCTTTCCGTATATGATCAATTTTATTCTTTCACTTCTTTTTCTTCTGAAACTTCGCTCGGCGCTGAACCATCCGCTCGCTTAGTAGTCTTAAACTCTGCCTCGGCTTCCTTGATCTTTTTCAGAATATTATCGTTTATCCATTTCTGATCCCACCATTCAATTGGACGCACGGGAACCCCATTTACGTAGACACCATAATGTAAATGGTCCCCGGCAGCAAGACCCGTTTCCCCGGTTTTTCCAACTATCTGTTTTTTCTTTACGACATCATCTACCTTCACATCAATAGAGCTTAAGTGACCGTATAGCGTTGTAATACCCATTCCATGATCGACTATTACCGTATTACCATATATTCCAAGATCACCAGCGAACACAACCACCCCATCATTGGCAGCCTCAACAGGATATCTTTTTGTAACCGCCAGATCATATCCCAGATGATATTGCTCATCTATTGGCTCTCCATTGAAAAAATAGGTCCGATCATCTGCAAAGTTGGCCTCCACCTGTGAGTTTGTCAGCTGGTGGAATTCTCCATTCCACAATATCTGCTCTGATGTTTTCTCACCTATTCTTTTTATCTCGTCATTGTTTTTCTTTCTTAGATCCCGGTTTACCTTGAGAAATATGACTTTTAAATCTTGATCTTTAGAGGAGTCTTCTCCCAAGAGCGAAGCCATCTTCTCCTGAATAAAATTCTCGCTGACATTAATATCACTCTTCTTGTATATGACGTTTTTAAGTTTGTGGGGAATGTTAACAGTTTTCGTGTTCCCCGCCGCATCTTCGGCAATCAGCGAAATATTATCACCGGGAGACAGGGTATAAGGAAAGGCAAAAAAGGCAAGATAGATATTTTGGTCTTCAAAGTACCCCCTGTGGCCGGGGAAAAAATAATCACCAAGCTCAACACCGCTGCGTGTAACATCCTCGGATGTCTTATAGATAACGACTGCAGAACCCCCGTGGTTAATATATTGATCACCGCTTACTATCTCAGCCTTCGGGGGTACTAGATCGATTTTAATCTTCTTGATTACATCTGTCTTGTTGCCGCGAAATAGCTTAAGATGGGATCTATCCTCTGCGCTAACCGCTAACTCGGCGGGACCATCTTTAAGACCCATTTCTTTCGGATCAAGCTCTATGGTGAAGGTATCTTCCTTTACCGGTGAATCATAAACCTTATCTGCGAGAATAGATTCACCGTTTTCATCTTTTAGAGAAATGGTCACCCTCTTTAGCCCCTTACCCTTGTCTTTTATCTGAACGTCAAATGGTTTGAGTCCAACGTAATCAGAGGCAAGTTTAATATCTATTTGGGGGGGGTGCCATTCAATTTCAGGATATATATAGATTACTGCTCCTACCAATAAAACGATGACTATGAAATAAAAAAACTTCTTAACACTCTTCATCAGAAAACCTCCTTCAGAGGTAATTTTTAATACTCTTTTCGTACTCCGGGAAGTAATAGGAAATCTTCTTAATGTTAAACTTTCTGAGTATCGATTCTTTGGGCTCCCGTTCCAGTAAAAAATCGAATGATTTGTGTACGAGCTCCTCCATCGTTATTTTTCCTTCCGCCAAAAAATTATAATAATCATGGGTTACTTCAACCAGATGTTCAGTCTTAGCATCCCCCTCCTTAACCTCAACCCTGAATATAATGTCGTCTCCATCCTGTGAATGCTTAGACACGCTTATTTGCGGCATTGGAAAATCCTCAAAATTTATCTATATATTCGAGTACTATATTTTACTCTATAATGAGCGAAATAAATCAATTCCATATTATAAACCGTACTGCTAAATTTAAGTTTATTATTAAAACCAAAGAATTTACCCGTTTCTCGAGATAACTGAAATGAAGAACACTATGACAAGATTCAGCGCTTTTGCATCTCAAATTTTGAATAGATATCAGAATTACCTCTAACACTTTATTTAACACAAATTTTAAACTAAAGTTTAAATGTGGCCACACTTACAAACGACTTTAGCTGGTCTGCATCAAGGGACGCTCTATTCGAGGAATGTAAAAGAAAATATTACTACAACTACTATGGTTCATGGGGTGGTTGGGAAAAGCTTAGGGCAGATAATGTAACCAGAACCCTTTATGTCTTAAAAAACCTTCAGAGCATACCCATGTGGAAGGGAAAAACCGTACACTCGGAGATTGCCAGAATACTAAAAGAATTGGTGACTACAAATGAGTTGATTAGCCTTGAATACTCGCTGACAAGGGTAACAAATCTCATGAGGCAAGAGTTCAAATTCTCTCGTGCTGGTTTGTACTGGGATACGTTTGATAGCTTGGGAAAAGTAAACTACTTCTTCGAGCACGAATATGGATTAAACATTTCTGACGAGAGATGGAAAAAAAATCACCAAGAGGTCATAACATGCATTAAAAACTTCTATAAGTCAGATATATTGGAAAAGGTAATAAAATTGGAATATGACGATGTTCTTTCCATCGACAGGATAGCTCCAATCCCTTTTTCATTTAACGAAGAAAAGATTTACGTAAATCTAGACCTTGCCTATAAATTAGATGATGAAATCGAAATAGTCGATTGGAAAACAGGATCCGGGGAGTCGAATAAGCTACAGTTTATGATTTATACAATTTACGCGAATGAGATTTTAGGCGCACCTGCAGATAAAATTTCCCTCATCGAATACAACCTCATCGGAAATGAGAAAACCATACACAAATTTAGTCATGAGGAACTATCTGAAGCGAAAAATTATATAAACAGTAGCATCAATAGCATGAAGAGCTACCTCAGTGATCCGATCAAAAATGAAGCGATAATAACGGACTTTCCGAGAACAGACGACGAATGGAGGTGTAATTCCTGCAATTTCAAGAAAATCTGCTTCGACCTACCCTGAAACACTGATCCTGTAACCGATCAAGATCATAAAATTCAATGCGCCGTAGTTCAAAATGGTCATCATCTTTTCTGCAAATTTGTCTGATTTAGATTGATCAAAACCCACACTGTCTTTATTGATTCCTAAGAATATCTTTGGAAACCATGGTCGTGTGTCAAGTCTTTTTTAAATTGAATAATTTTTAACTGTGTAATCGAGGGCATTTTAACACTTGTGTATGCAGGCCTGAAACTTAAAGGATTGCGTCCCCTCTAATTTTCCCTTTAATTCTTTTTAAACAATTGGTATCAGCCAGTCCTCACGATTTTAGAGGGTTCCTTATCTGCGTTGTTCAAGCCACTCAAGAAGGGCGCGAACACTGGCGGTGGCAAGGGCAATGCTCGAATCCGCCGCGCCATAATACAGGGAGAGGGTGTCGCCATCAGGGGCAATGGTGTAGCCGCAAGGAAAGACAACGTTGTCCACATCCCCTCGCTGCTCGTAGGGCTCTTCCGGGCCAAAGACCCACTCGTCGCTGCGTTTTAGGCAATGCTCCGGTGTGTCCAAATCAAACAGTGCCAGTCCCAATCGGTAAAGGGAGCCAGCCGCTGTCTTTCGCACACCGTGGTAAATCACCAGCCAACCCTGCGCGGTTTCGATGGGCGGAGGAGAGAGACCGATTTTATTCGCATCCCACCACGCCCCCCGCCGGGCTTCCATCATTAGCTTGTCGCTGCCCCAATGCCGCAGGTCGGCCGAATAGGATATCCACATGTGCGCGCGAGCAGAACTGACCGGGCGATGGATCAAGGCCCAATGGCCGCCAATCCGATGAGGCAGTAAAGCCGCATCTTTATCATCTGGTGACATGATCAGCCCATAGCGCTCGAATTGAGCGAAATCTTCTGTAAAGGCCAGGGCCACGCCGGGACCGTCGCGGGTGAAGGCGGTATAGACGATCGCATACTTGCTTAATTCAGGGACGTAGGTAATGCGCGGGTCTTCAATACCCCACAATTCTTCTGGGAAGTGTTCGGGATCAGGCAGGAGTGTGGGCTGGGGGTCAATCTGCCAGTCATCCACGCCATTGGCGGAGCGGGCAGCACACAAGTGGGAATGCCCGCGCCGATCCTCGACGCGGCACAGAAGCAGGGTGGTGCCATCGGGTAGCAGCGTGGCGGCAGGGTTAAACACGCTATGGACCGGATAGGGCCAATCGGCGGCGGTCAAGATGGGATTAAGTTTATGACGGCGAAATAGTTCGGGATGTTGATTGCTTCATTGAGTTTGTGCCTCCACAGATAAAAGGGTATTTTCAGCCAGGCGTAGCTCCAGCAAGGCCTGGAGAAAGGCCAGCGTAGACTCCGCGCCCTGATTCTCGTTCGGGCGGTCGGGATGGAGGCCGTCTCGGCAACCCCCTGTCGTCGGATCGTAAACGGGCAGGTTTAAGTCGTTGCGCCCCAGGAACCATTCGAAGGCGCGCCGGGCTTCTTTGCGCCAGCGTTCGTCTCCGGTGCTGCGATAGGCTTCCAGGCAGGCAGAGACCATGGTTTGCGCCTCTACCGGCTGTTGATCGAACCGGGCCCGCTCGCCAGCCCCGCTGATAAAAACCGTTGGAGCCGATGGGGACAAAATGCCCCCCGGCGCGTCCGCCCGCTGCAAGTCGGCCAGCCAACTGAGCGACTCCAGCCCGGCTTCGGTCATGGCGTTATTCGGAATCCATTGACCGCACATGAGCATGGCCTGCGGCAGCACGGCGTTGCAATAGCTCAACTCTTCTTCATACCAGCACCATTCATCCGAGCGGCTGTTTTGATACAACGTCAGCAAGCGCCCGGCCAATTCATCCCGGACCTGGCTGGCCCGGCGATCACCGTCAAAGCGGCGCAGATACTCGTGGATGCCGATGAGGGTAAAGGCCCAGGCTCGAGGGCTGGTGGTTTTGAGAATGGCGGGTAAGGCCTGCTCAAACAGCCAGCCGGCCATACTCTGGAAGGCCGGTGTGTTAGAGCGGCCCAATACGGTGCCCAACGCCCACAAGGTGCGGCCGTGGCTGTCTTCTGAGCCGCTTTCTTCCAGCCAGTTGCGCTGGTAATCCATAAAGTTGCGAAAGCGGCCGGTCTCACGATTGAAGGCATACCCGATAAAAGCGAGATAACGGGAAGCCAAGGCTAAGGCCTCGCCGTTGCCCAATTCCATCGCCAGGTGCGTACTCACAATCAGCGCGCGGGCGTTATCGTCGATGCTGTAGCCCTCGTGATAGTTGGGCATCGTGCAAGTGGCGTGTTGAATCATGCCGGTGTCATCCGTCATGCGGCTGCAAATGATTGAGTTTGAGGAGCGGCAGTTCACCCGGACGTTGGTCGAGCGGTTTGACAGCGAAGCCGGAAGGAATGAAATGCCGGCGTTCGGCACGAGCGCGTTCAAAACTCTCCATATAGCGCTGCGCCACCTGCGGCCAGATCATGGCCCGCCCAAACAGATAGGCCCGCTTGCGCATGGCATGGCGCTTGGATTCGTTGTCCAACAGGTCAATCACTTGCTCGGCCAACGCCGCCGGATCGCTGAACGGCACCAGCACGCCCCGCTCTTCGGCCAGCATCTCTTCCGCATACCAATAGGGCGTTGAAATGACGGCTTTGCCCGCGCCCAGGGTGTAGGCCAGGGTGCCGGAGGTGATCTGCGCCGGGTTGAGATAGGGCGTGATGTAAATGTCCGCCGCGCTGATGAACTCAATGAGTTCCTCCAAGCTGACAAAGCGGTTGTAGAAGATCACGTTTCCGGCCACGCCTTTCTCCTGGGCCAGCCATTGCAGGGACAATCGATACGTTTCACCCTCCTGGCGCAAAACGTGGGGATGGGTGGCGCCGACAATGATGTACACCACGTTGGGATAGCGAGCCACAATGGCGGGCAGGGCGGCGATGACGTTTTCGATCCCTTTGTTGGCCGAGAGCAAGCCAAAACTGAGCAAAACCATTTTGCCCTCCACGCCAAACAGGTCTTTGTGAAAGCTGGGATCAACAAAGGGCACATCGGGAATGCCGTGGGGGATCAGATCGATCTTCTCCGGCAGCACCCCATAGACCTCCTGCAGGAATTCCACGCCGCGCTCACTCATCACCACCACCCGGTCCGACAGGGCCGCAACTTCTTGCAACACCCGGCGCTGATCGGGGTTGGGGTTCTTGCAGAATGGTGTGGAAGGTGGTGACAATGGGCATGCGCAATTCACGTAAGAGCGCCAGGATGTGGCTGCCCGCCGGCCCACCGTAGATGCCATACTCGTGTTGTAGGCAGACCATGTCAACGCTGTTGATATTGAGGAAGTCGGCGGCGCGACGATAGGAGTCAATATCCTTCTCCGTCAATTCAAAGCGGACGCGGGGCGGATAGGCGTAACCGGCCTCGATGTCGTTGACGGGCAGGGCAATGCAGGTTGTCTTACCGTATTCGGCGGCGATAGCCTCACACAAGTCGGTGGTGAACGTGGCAATGCCGCACTGGCGCGGCAAATAGTTGCCGATAAACCCAATGCGGTCAATCATTAAATTGGTTGAGTCGTGTTGCATGAAATCACCTTTTTTTTCTGAGTTACCCCGTGGTCAATTAACCCAAAGAGGCAGTTGCCCTAGTGGCCCCCCGGCAAAGAATGGAACCGAGTGTTCTCGATATGGATGCTGGGCCGCTAGTTATTGAGTCGTCAACCAATATATCATATCAGATGGTCAGGATTATGGCTACCCCGCGCTCTTCGCTTAATTTGCAGGAGGATTGCGAGTTTGGAGGCCACCATAAATTGTGGCGAGAGGGTTAGCGACCGAGATCACCCGCAGGGAATGGCGGCGAGCGCCGTTGATTTCAGGTCTAGATCCCGACCGCCAATTCCGGTCGGGTGCAACAACTGGTTATGCCACGGTTTGTGACCGTTTGAATTGTCTTTTCTAGCGACTGGCACACAACTTCCTTTGTTGATTTAAGGTCACCGGACAGCACTAGGCATTTATTTATTCTTCTTTTCCTTTTTCAGTTTTCGTTTTTCCTTTGGATTAAGCTGGGCCTTTTTCTGTTGTTCCCTTTTGCCTTTATCTTTTTTTCCCTTATCTCCCATATCTTTTTCTCCTTGGTTGAAAATGACTTGCACCGGATTGTATCGCCGAAAACCCGTCTTCGGTTGTACAGGTGAGCATATGAGATCGATTAGTGTCACGCTAGCCAATTTCTTGCCCATCCCCAAGCACCACCTGACATGCGGTATGACTACTAAATAGCCTGCGAAAATGCAGTATAATTCCCTATTAGGTGTTTTATGCTGCAAATCGCTATTTTACTTGATGTTACGATAAATGTAATTTCTAGTCAATATGAAAGTATTAGAAAAAGCAAAATGGTCTCCGTCTCCTATGAGAGGTCCAAAGTATAAGTTAGATTGTTTGACAAATAACCCTAGAGACAGAAGATCTTCAGAATGGCTAGGAAGGATTACATTCTCTCCGATTTCAACTTAATCCGAGCTTGACAAAAGTGGAGCAGTACAACTAGAGACAAATATTTTTTGCGGCAGCATTTTATTTGAATTCGCCCTTTATAACCCGTTCGAGGCCCGAGGTCGAGTTTTTATAAATGTAATATAGAAAGTTATTAAATATTATCCTGGATTAGGGATAATCAGAATGATTTTTTGGGTGCCAGGATTGGCAAAAACCCAATAGGGCATCTCTCCCACAATTTTACTAGCCACTACCAAACAAAGGAGTACAGTTAAACAGAAATTCTTTGTTTGGTTCAATCAAATCAAAGTCAGATAACAAGTTTTCAAACTGTGCTCTTGGCTGATGTTGATTAACCTGCAAGACCCCATTTTTAAGTCTAAAGAAATACATTATTTCAAGGTATGACACCTAAAGCTCAAGCGGCATGTAGTCTCCTAGCCGAATTGTCACTTGATGAACTTAGCTACTTTCTTTTTGTGATATAAGGTAGGCGTTAGGGTGGTGATACAATGCACCTTCGGGGAGCCACTCCCAAAGCGGACCCAGGTCATTTCGCACTCGGTCCACATAAAATTGTGGAATTTCGGTTGTCTCCTGTTCGAAAAAGGCCCTGAAACGCCTATCATTGTTGAGCAGATGAAGCACTCTCGATTGGTACTTGATACGGCCAATACCATGTAATGCCCTCAACACGTTCATACAACTCAAGAGGATGGGTTTAATCGCTCTGAAGCGATTGATTATCGCTCGCCTTGAATACGTGTACTCGGTGACGCCAATCAGATGCTTGTAGAACTCAGGCCATGAATAGTTACTCGGCTTCACGTTCATTGCCTGTTGTGTGTTCAGAAAGTGGAATGGAAACGGTAGGACCCGGTTGGCCTGCTGGTACTCGAGATTGAGCGGTGCTGACTCTCCAAAGGCAGAGAGCATAGAATACGCGGGGAACGCCCCTTGAGCAATGTCTACAAATCGTTTTGTGAGTTCAAAAGGTTCTGGTCCCTCGTCTACGTCGAGTCCGAACACAAAATTGGCCTGGAGGTATGGTATGTAACTCATGATCATGTTGATGTGCTCTGAGACCTGCAGGACTTTATCCATTCCGCCCTTCTTACCTGTCTTTGATTTGTTGCCCATTTCGTACCACGACTCAATTCCGGGCATGATTACCTTGAATCCATTTCGTTTTAATCTCTTCAGGTGCGGCTCAGAGAGCAAGGAGAGACTGCTTTCTGCATAGAAATCAATACTACCGGGAGGTGCCGCTTCCTCGATAGCACCTATGCATTCGTCAAACCGTACACCAAAGTTTGGATCGAACCACCCAACATGCGGCTTCTTGAACTTCTGCAGTAGGAAGCGCAGATCCTCCTTCATCATTTCCAGGCTAAGCTGCTGATACGGTACTACGGAGTCTATACAAAAGCTACAGGTGTACGGGCAACCAAGACTTCCTATCATCGGAACAATCTTGACAACGGGTGCGTTATGAAGATTTTGCTCAATAAACTTCCAACGCTCGCGTACGCCAGGAAGTGTGGAGGGTTGCTGTTTGGCTTTAATGTGCACCCCGATTGGGCGGTGCTGTGAGGAATCCTGTAAAACATCACGAATAGCATCCCTATCAGTTAATCCAAAGACGTAGTCAAAGTATCTTAACGCATCCTGTGGGTAGCTGCGTGCATGAGGTCCGCCGAGCGCAGTGACTGCCCCTTTCGATCGTAGGAGGTTGCTCAGAGCATAAGCCAGTTGAGCACATTGAGTATAAGCTCCAATGAAGACAATGTCGTAGTGATCTTGAAATTCATCTGCTAAGTTTTCAAATCCCCTGTAACACAGGTATTTGACATCATGACCTTCTTCTTCGCACCATACGGCTATCGCCTGTGGCATGATATTTGCGAAATTGGCATACATGACACGCGCCCACAAAGAACGAGTAGGTGCGTTGGTGACGAGTTCAATGATTCCGATACGTAGCTTTCTTATAGTTTTCTCCTGTGGAGATCAGTATAACAAATTTAAACCCATTTTACACATAAACCTTTTCTTTTTCCATTTTCTCGCAAACATAAGCTCAAGTCAAGGAGACTTTCCTCTCTGACTGCATATTTCTTCGCAAACAAATCTTTTTTCCTTCAAGCATAGCCTTAAATTTAACTAGTCCCCACACCCATCTTGTTACTCGAGTAAACCTCGCCTTCTAAGTACTTTTCTCACTCTTTCATTGTGGTTTATCCATTCATTTCCTATCTTTCTGCTATGTAATCCAGACAATCGCCCCAAGCCTTCTCTCTGCCCCATTATACTCCTCACTTGTATGCCCAATCCTCTTGAGGCTTTAAAATAAACTTCCTACCACTCTTAATGAGTTTTCCGGCTATCAAGAAAATCCTCTGTCTTATCCACTTTCCCATTCGCTTCTTATCCTTTGTCCTAACACATCTTACTTAAATAAATTCAACAAATTGTATGCAAGCATCACTAAATGAAAATGAGCTACATTAGCACCATTAACAAAGAAACCTCACGGGTCAAGTCTCGATGTTATATAAAAATTTAATACTGCTTCATTTCAAAATTATAAATTTGGACAGACTCGGGTAACGGAATCAATCGACGAATCGATGTCCCGGATTAGAAAGAACGGACCACAATCCTTACTCTAGGAGTGTATGAGGATAATAGAATATACCGAGATTGGTGGGATTAGAAAATATTAAAGATTGCGGAGGATAAAGAAATGTTGAATAGGAATTGGTATAAGTATAGGATTTTACTCGATAGCTTTAATTTCCACATAGATAATTAAAAACGGCTTGAGATAGATATCAGAAGGTCATTAATATATTAACTCAAGATTTGACTCGTTGCCTGAATCTACAATATAATAATAAGCACATTCCCATGTGTGACCCAGTGCTAATAACCGCTATTCTTGAAGAACTAGGGTAATTTGATCAAAAGAAAGAAGAAGACAAAACAAAATGAAGTTCGTGCGAAGGAAACAAATGAAAATAATTTAAAAAATGGCGGGGAAGAACAACAAAGAGAAAAACAACTCATTTATTCATGACCCCAGAAACAGTGTTCCTTACCCCACCCTCTTAAAGTCGATATATCCGCGCTCCACATCCGTGCGGATCAGCTGCACGCGGAGTCTGTAACCGACATCCAGGCCTTCAAAACCGCTCACCAGTCTACCTTCAATGGGCGGGTGCAGAAGACGGACCCACGTGCCCTTGTCAGATGCACCAGTAACGATGGTATCGAACCGCTCTCCGATCCTTGATTCCAACAGCATTGCTGCTGCGGATTTTCCGACCTGCCGTTCGACCTTCCTTGCTGCGTCCTCCTCTTCGGTGCAATGCTTTGCGAGTGCCTCCAATTCATCGTTCTCATAGGGCGGGGAACGTCTCGCCATCGCCGCTTTCAGCAACCGCTCTGTGATCAGATCGGGATATCGGCGATTCGGGGCTGTAGAGTGACTATAATCACTGACCGCAAGACCGAAGTGCCCGGCTGCGCTGTCTCCCGGAAGTTCGACGACGTATTCACCGGCGCCCATCAGCTTGATGACGCTAAGTGAAAGATCGGGAAAGCGGAGAGGATCGGCGGCTTTCGCCAATACCAGGAATTCCTCCAGCGCGTTTGAGTCGGGCTCCTGCGGCAGCGTAAGGCCTCGCTCTGAAGCAATCTCGATGATTCGGTCCCAGCGTTTGGGTTTGCGGACAACGCGCCTCAGCGACGGAAACATTTCGGACGCGAGGTACCGTGCGGTAACGCCGTTTGCAGCGATCATGAAGTCCTCAATAAGATCTTTGGCCCTGTTCTTTCTTTCGGCTTCAAAGTCCTTGAGATCATCTCCATCAAATACCGGACGTGCTTCTATTGTTTCGAGATCAAGCGCACCATGCGCGTGCCGGAGGGCCTTTAGCTTTTGGGCCACGCGGTCTTGGAGCTGGAGGTTCTCGTCAAGACCGTTGACCGCTCTGATCCCTTGCGGCATCGGCCCGTTACCCTCCAGCCAGCCGCCAACGCTGTTGTAAGCAAGCTTTGCATGATTGCGGACTGTCGCTCCATAGAGGTTCGAAGCCCGAAGCGATCCATCCCCGGCGATGACCATTTCAATGACGATGGCAAGGCGGTCTGATTCATAGTTGAGAGAGGTAAGATCGGTCGAGAGTTTCTCGGGAAGCATCGGAAATATCCCGGCGGCGGTGTATACCGAGGTGGTGTTCCGCCGGGCGTGATCGTCAACTGCTGACTGCTTCCTGACGACAGCGTCTACATCGGCAATGGCGACAAGTATCTTTACGGCCCCGTCGGGCATGGTTTCGGCAACGGCAAGCTGGTCCAAATCACGCGAAGCGTCGTTGTCTATAGAGCACCAGATAAGGTTTCTGAGATCACGCGTGGATTCTTCAACTTGTGTCGCAGGCCCGTGGATTCTGTCGAGCTCGGCGAGTACCTGAAGTGGGAAATCGGGAAGAAGTCCTCTTTCAAGCATCGCCCGACGCGCAATTCTTTGTAAGATAGACCGGTGTCGTCTGTCGTCTGTATCCGTCATAATTTCACCTGCCTGTAAAAAATTACCTTAGTCATTTCCGCTGTGATAATGTAAGCCATAATAATCATTCCTATAAGCAGATGGAACGAAATTGGCGGCGGGTTGAATCCGAAAATCCCGGACGCGGCCGTACACTCCTAGCACAACGCGTCCCTTTGTTCATGCGCTGTTCATTACCTGTTTGGAGAAGCACGATGTCCAGTATCATCGCGATTATCTAGATACTCAAATAACTCCCCTACTTGCACTTTTAAAGCCCCACAAAACTTCACTAGGGTTGCTTCATCAATTCCTTTCCACTTCTCATGGTAATACTTGTTTATTGTGTAAGTAGAGAGCCCGCTTTTCCTAGCAAGCTCCACTTGAGATATTCGTCGCTCTCCAAGGATTCTTGATAAATGACACTTTATCTTGCCTATCTTCTCGATAATCTCCTCTTCAGACTCAAGTATTTTAATATATATTTTATTTATTTTGAATAAATATGTCAAGATATTAATAATATTTATTAAAATACCTATTGACACTGCTTTTTAAATATGCTATAGATTATATTAAAATTCAACCGAAAAACGGAGGTAGGAATGTCATTTATAGCTTGGTAGTGTAGCCGTAGGTGGCGCAGTGGTTCTTTTGGTGCTCTATCATGCGGTCCGCCGCATGGCCTACCAAGCCTAGCAGAGAGCAAGGCATCTCTATGGGATGAATGTGGTTGCTAAGACACTCAGGTCTTAGAATGTGAGACCCAAAGTGTGGCAACAGGGGTCGAATCCGGATATAAGGAGAGTCAGATGTTAGGATATGGAATTGTGGGTACTATAGTAATAATAGTTATTATTGTGCTAGTGATCCGTATGTTATGATAGATTAGTCCTCATATAGTATGAATCAGAGCATTATAGCTTAGGAGGGATGTTGTCAACTTAAGCAGAATTTACAGTAAACGGGTAAACGCTGTAAGGGCTGCTTCGAGACAGTTCCGCGATGGGAGTTCGGCACATAGTATTGTTTGCAGTGTTGGTGCTTACGAATCTTACCGCCGTCGCCTTGGCACAATCTTCACCCCCCATCATTCACGTGAAGGTTCTGAACATTAGAAACAGCACTGGAAACATAGCTTGCGCGCTTTTCGAATCGCCAGATGGTTTCCCTAGAGAGTTTCTGCACAATGCGACCAATGTCGTGGTAATAAAAATTCGGGGTAAGGAGGCGCGTTGCGACTTTGTAGATATCCCGCCGGGAACATATGCGCTTGTCGTCATTCATGATGAGAATATGAACGGCAAGCTTGACACCAAATGGCTGGGGATCCCAAAGGAAGGCTACGGTTTTTCAAACGATGCAAAAGGCTTGCTAGGCGCGCCTTCGTTCTCTGCCGCCAGCTTCTCGTACGATGGGCAAAACCTAGATAAGACGATCAGCTTGCGTTACTGAGCGCCCGTTATCTGAATTCTGAATCTGAATATCCTGCTCTAGAGAGAAAGAAATAGAGAGGATGAGACGAAATTAGCACAGTCAAGATTGTGGAAATTGTGCTGGTCGTGGCCGGCGTGACGGGGGCTGGTGTATGCCAGTTTCAGCTATGACAAGGAGACTCATGAGGCCAGGCTAGGCCCGATTGAGCTCTCGATAAGAAGGGACAAGTGGACGGTGAACGTCCCCTTTAACATTTACAAAAAATACGCCTAATTTTTGACAAGCTAAAATTGCTTGAAAACCATTTAACCATTAGCCATTATCACTACAACACTCTTCGTGAAACGTCTAATGCCCTAATCAGATTTACCTTTGGCCTCACAGCCTCTTTCGCAATATCCTCAACAGGGTGACCTGCCGTTATAACAATCTTTGATTGGACTGCATTTTTATCGCAGAGCTTCTTTATTTCTCCGGCATACCCTTCGGCTACCTCTCTAAGATAATCCTCGACAGGCTCTATTAAATGTCCTGCCGTCTTCGCAGCAGGAACTGTCTGGCCCACAAATGAGCGCTCATCAATAACGCTCAGGACAATTCCCGGGGCTTTCAAATGCCTTGCGAGGTCAACCGCATAACTTGCTGACTTATGCGCTGCATTGAACCCGTCTGTCGGAACAAGAATCTTTGAAATCATATGTCCTCCTTTTACATTCTCCACATTTGAGCGTGATAAATTGCAGTCTCAGCGCATGACGGAGTTCACACACGCTTATTGGCAGTGTCCATACTCCATTTCCAGTTGCGTATTTCCGGCATGTCTTGGCCGTGCTTGTCGATGTATTGCTTGTGCTCGATGAGCTTGTCCTTGAGCTGCTGCTTCAGGTAGATGCCCTTGTCGCCGGTCTGCGGCAGGCGGTCGATGGTGTCCATCACGAGGTGGAAGCGGTCCAGATCGTTCAGCACCGTCATGTCGAAGGGCGTGGTGATGGTGCCCTCTTCCTTGTAGCCTCGGACGTGGATGTTATCGTGATTGGTGCGGCGGTAGGTTAGCCGGTGGATCAACCACGGGTAGGCATGGAAGGCGAAGATGACCGGCTTGTCCTTGGTGAAGAGCTCGTCAAAATCCATGTCGCTCAAGCCGTGCGGGTGCTCGGTTTGCGGCTGCAGCTTCATCAGGTCAACGACGTTGATCACTCGGATTTTCAGGTCGGGCAGATGCTCGCGCATAATGGAGACGGCGGCGAGCGTCTCCAGCGTGGGCACGTCGCCACAGCAGGCCATGACCACGTCGGGTGCAACGCCCTGGTCGTTGCTGGCCCACTGCCAGATGCCGATGCCCTCGGTGCAGTGCGTGAGGGCGGCGTCCATCGTCAGCCACTGCGGCGCCGGGTGTTTGCCCGCGATCACGACGTTGACGTAATGGCGGCTGCGCAGGCAGTGGTCCATCACCGACAGCAGGCAATTGGCATCCGGGGAGGTAAACCCGCACGACCTCGGCCTTCTTGGTCATGACGTGGTTGATGAAACCGGGATCCTGGTGCGTGAAGCCGTTGTGATCCTGGCGCCAGACATGGGAGGCCAGCAGGTAGTTCAGCGAGGCGATCTTCCGCCGCCACGGCAGGTGCGCTGTGACCTCCAGCCACTTGGCGTGCTGGTTGAACATCGAATCAATGATGTGGATGAACGCCTCGTAGCAGTTGAAGAGTCCATGCCGCCCGGTGAGCAGATAGCCCTCGAGCCAGCCCTCGCATTGGTGCTCGCTGAGCATCGAGTCCAGCACGCGTCCGGTGGGCGCGAGAAATTCGTCCTTCGGCACGATCGCGGCATCCCATTGGCGTTCGGTTACTTCAAACAGGGCTTCCAGGCCGTTGGAGAGCGTTTCGTCAGGTCCGAAGACCCGGAAGTTCCGCTGCTCACTATTGAGCTTCACCACATCGCGCAGGAAACGCCCGAGCACATGTGTGTCGCCGATGCCGCGCACCCCCGGCGAGGGCACGTCCTCCGCGTACTCGCGGAAATCCGGGACGCGCAGGTCCCGGAGCAGAATGCCGCCGTTGGCATGGGGATTCGCGCCCATGCGTCGTTCGCCCTTGGGCGCAAGCTCCGCCAGTTCCGGTTTCAGTTGGCCCTGCTCATCGAAGAGTTCCTCCGGCCGGTAGCTCTTCAGCCAGTCTTCCAACAGCTTGAGGTGTTCGGGATTGGCGGCCGGGTGGAGCGGCACCTGGTGCGAACGGAAGGTGCCTTCCACCTTCAGGCCATCGACCACCTTCGGCCCCGTCCAGCCCTTGGGCGAGTTGAGCACGATCATCGGCCAGCGCGGACGGGTGAGGTTGCCGTGAACGCGGGCGTCCTGCTGGATTGCTTTGATTTGCTCGACGGCCGTGTCGAGTGTCGCAGCCATCGCCTCGTGCATCAGCTCGGGCTCGTGACCCTCGACGAATAGAGGCGTCCAGCCGTAGCCACGCAGCAACTGTTCCAATTCTTCGCGGGTGATGCGCGCGAGGATTGTCGGGTTGGCAATCTTGTAGCCGTTGAGATGCAGGATCGGCAGCACCGCGCCGTCGGTGGCCGTATTGAGAAACTTGTTGGAATGCCATGCGGTGGCCAGCGGTCCTGTTTCCGCCTCGCCATCGCCGACGACGCAGGCGACGACGAGATCGGGATTGTCCAACACCGCCCCGAACGCATGGCTGAGCGAATAACCCAGCTCGCCGCCCTCGTGAATCGAGCCCGGGCACTCCGGCGAGGCGTGGCTGGGAATGCCTCCGGGAAACGAAAACTGCGTAAAGAGCTTCTTAAGACCGGCCTCATCCTGGCTGATGTCGGGATAGACCTCGCTGTACGTACCCTCGAGATACGTGTTGCCCACAACGGCCGGACCGCCGTGCCCGGGGCCGGAGACGTAAATCATGTCGAGGTCATATTTCTTGATCACCCGGTTCAGGTGCGCGTAAATGAAGTTCTGCCCGGGGGTCGTGCCCCAGTGTCCCAGCAACATCTGCTTCACATCCGCGAGCGTCAGCGGCCGCTTCAGCAGCGGATTGTCGTAGAGATAAATCTGCCCCACCGACAGATAGTTGGCGGCCCGCCAGTACGCATCCATCTTGTGGAGCAGTTCCGGGGAAAGAGCTTTTGTCTTCATGGTTCAATTCTCCTTTTTTCAGCCAAGTCCAAGAACACGGCAAACCGTCTCCGGCCGGGCAACAACCGGCGCGGCGGCCAGCCCGGCTCGAACAGCGCGAACTTGATCCTCGGCCGGTTGGTTACTCATGCAATCGGATCTCCCGTTTCGCCAGCCGGTAACCGCCTTCGATCGCCATCGCCAACGCGACCATCACCGCGAGTACCCACAGCTTTCGGGGTGCGGTCATGGTTGTCTGCCAAACCAACGCCCCCAGTGCAAGGAAGCACGCGACAGCTCCTGCCACCGAGATCCAGCCGCGGCTGCCGGTATGAGGTGCGTGCTGCGCGTTGGCAGCGTTCACTGCGGCGAAGATCAGAAGAAAGCCGGCGCTGCCTAGCGTCGCAATGCTCGTCAGGTCAAATACGTTGGCCACGAACAGCGTCAGCCCGGCGGTGATCAACAGTCCTTCCATCGGTTGACCCCACACTTTTCGCTCCAGCATTGCCGGCAATTCGCCGTCGCGCGCAATGCAGTAACTCAATCGCGCTGCGCCGTAGAGCGTGGCGTTGATCGCGGAGGCGGTGGATAACACCGCCGCGACCGCGATCAGCGTGAAGCCAGCCTGCCCGAGAAATGGTCGAGCCGCTTCCGCCAACGCGTAATCCTCGGCCGCCACGATCTTGTCCACCGCGAGATTGCCCACTGTGACGAGCGCGACCAGCACGTACAATCCGATCACAAACCCGACCGCCGTGTAGTACGCGCGCGGCAGCGTCCGCGCCGCGTCTTGCACATCCCGCGCCGTATTGGCAATCAACTCGAACCCTTCGTAGGCCAAGAAAATGATCATCCCGCCCGCCGCCAACTGCAGAGGCGGCGACCAGGAGCTTGGCGCGACTTGGGAAGTGTTGACGCCGGCAAGGCCAGCGCCGACGAAAAACAGCAGGATCGCCACTTTCAAACCCACGATCCAGCCCTCCGCTTTGCCGATTAACTCGGCGCTGAGCAGATTCAACCCGGAAATCGTGATCACACTGAGACTGATCAACACATGTTTGCCGATCGCTTGCCATGTCTCCGGCAAAAACGTCGCACCGTAACTGCCGAACGCGAACGCATACAGCGACAGCATTACGACGTAACTCAGCCACAGCAGCACGTTCAGGCTGCCGGTCAACATACCCGCCCCGTAAACGCGATCCAGGAACGTGACCGTCCCCCCCGGCTCGGATAAGCCACCGAAAGCTTTGCGTACGAATACGTCGTGAGCAGCGCCACCACGCCCGCCAGCGCAAAGGCCACCGGCGTGCCGCCGTGCGCCAGTTGCACGGCCAAGCCCAGCACCGCAAAAATCCCGCCTCCAACCATCCCGCCGACGCCGATGGCAACCACCGCCCACAACCCGATCTTGCCGTCGCCTGATTTGCTCATGTGCCGGTCATCCCCTGTTTTTTCAGGTTTCGCCTGCGCTGTTGGCAGCTCATCAATAGCTTGGTCATTTCTTCAGTCTCAGCAACCGCGCATTGATAGCCACAATCACCGTGCTCGCTGACATCAACACCGCTCCCATGGCGGGACTGAGCAGGACACCCCACACGTACAGCGCGCCTGCGGCCAAAGGAATGGCTACGACGTTGTAGCCCGTGGCCCAGAGAAGGTTCTGAATCATCTTCCGATACGTGGCGCGAGAAAGCTTTACGATGGCCACGACATCCAGCGGATTGCTCCGCACCAGAATAACGTCGGCTGTTTCCACCGCCACATCAGAGCCCGAGCCAATGGCGATGCCCACATCAGCCTGCGCCAGCGCAGGGGCATCGTTCACGCCGTCGCCAGTCATGGCCACCGACACGCCACGGGATTGGACCTCTTTCACTTTGGCGGCTTTGTCCTGGGGCAGGACTTCGGCGAAGTATTCATCCAGTCCGACTTGGTCCGAGACCCATTTGGCCGTCGCTTTGTTATCGCCGGTAAGCATCATGCAACGGATGTTCAACGCCTTAAGGGCATCAATAGCTTGCTTGGCTTCTGGCCGGACGATGTCGGCCAAGGCAATCGCTCCTTTCAACTTCCCGTCAACAAGTACAAACACGACCGTCTTGCCTTGGGCTTGCAGGGGCGCGACGCGCTGGTCCGTGAGATCGGTGTTCTGTTCGTGCAAGAAGCCCGGGCTAACCACCTTGATGTCTTTGCCTTCGACCCGCCCCTCGGCGCCTTTGCCCGGGATGCTTCTAAAATTTTCGACGGGCAGCTTCTTTTCCGAAGAAGCTGCGATAGCCCTGGCTATGGGATGTTCGGAATTCGCATCCACAGAGGCCGTGTACTTGCGCAGCGTTTCTTCGTCGATGTCCTGCGAAAGTACCAGTGTGTCGGTTACGCCAAAGCGGCCCTCTGTGAGCGTACCGGTCTTGTCAAAAATAACGGCCTGCATTTTACGGGCGCCTTCAAAAGAAACGCGATTACGAATGAGCAGGCCGTTTTTTGCGGCCAAGGCCGTGGAGACGGCTACCACCAGAGGCACGGCAAGACCGAGGGCGTGCGGACAGGTAATGACCATGACGGTGATGCTGCGCTCGATGGCAAAGGCAAATTCCTTGCTCATGAGAACCTGCCAGATAAAGAAGGTAATCACGCCTCCCCCCAAGGCAACGATGGTTAGCCACAGCGCCGCGGTGTTGGCAAGGTCCTGGGTCTTTGATTTGCTTTCCTGCGCCTGCTTGACCAGGTCGATGACCTGCGACAGAAACGAATCCTTGCCCGTGCCTTTGACCTCGATGGTGAGCGAGCCTTCGCCGTTGATGGAGCCACCGATGACCTTGCCGCCGGTCTTCTTGTTGACCGGGGTTGATTCCCCGGTGAGCATCGCCTCATTGACCGAACTCTCGCCCTCCACGATAAGTCCGTCGGCGGGAATCTTCTCACCTGGTTTGATCAGAACTTTGTCATCCACCGCGAGTTCGCCAAGTGGCACATCCTTCACTTTGCCGTCGGGCATGAGTTTGTGGGCGTCGGAGGGCATCAGTTTGGCCAGTTCCTCCAGGGCCTTTGATGCGCCCATCACTGACTTCATCTCGATCCAGTGCCCCAGCAGCATGATGTCAACGAGGGTAGCCAGTTCCCAAAAGAACATCTTGCCGGTCAGGCCGAACACTACAGTGCTGCTGTAAACATAGGCTGTGGTGATGGCGACAGCTACCAGCGTCATCATTCCGGGCTGCCGGGATTTGAGTTCCTCAAACAGCCCTTTGAGGAACGGCCAGCCGCCATACCAAAAGACCGTTGAGGCAAAGCCAAACAAGACGTAAAGATCTCCGGAAAAACGGATGCCTTCACTCAGACCCACAAGCTTCTGGAGCAGCGGCGAGAGGACGAGGATCGGCAGTGTCAGGGCCAGCGAGATCCAGAACCGCTTCCTGAAATCCGCCGCCATGTGGGCATGGTGGTCGGGTCCGGCGTGCGCCATTTTAGTTTCGGTCTTCGACGAATTATGCATGTCGTGTCCTTGCGGATGACCTGCCTTCTGCTGCATGACGCGTGCCTTCCCGGTCACCTCGTCTTGCGCCGGCTTAGTTTCGGGTTTATCTTTGGTTTCGTGTTCCTTCATAGCGGATCTCCGGTTGTTTTTTTATTTGGTCCTTCCCGTGTTATCGACATCCGGCAGTAACGCCGCAGCGTCCGCAGGCCGGGTCTTTTTGACAATTGCGTCATCCGTTGGCTCGTCGTTCAATCGAAAGACACGGGTGGTGCCGCTGACGAATTCGCTGACCTTGCCGTCGACGCATAAGGAAATCGGCGGCGCCGCGCCATCACGGCCGCGGACCGTTAGCGAGTCACGCGTCAACCGCAGATCGAGCGAATGCCCGCGGTAACGTATGCGCATGTCGAGGCGCTCCATCTCCTGCGGCAATTCCGGAGCAAGGTGCAGAACATCGCCTCTTGCTTCGATGCCCGTCGATACGCGCTGCACCTGATCGACGGTTCCCGCCATGGCGCCGAGGTGGATGCCCTCCGCGGTAGTGCCCTGCTGGACATCGCCCACGTCGCTCCGCAGCGCCTGTGCGAAGAAGTCCATCGCGCGCGGCCGGTCGGAACGCGCCAGGACCCAGGCATACACCACCCGGGAGAGCGTGGACCCGTGGGACGAGCGGCCGGCATAATAGGCGATGTTTCGCGGAATGGTCTCGTATTCGAACGGATAGCCCAGACGCTCGAACAGTTCGCGGAGTTCCTCGGCGGAAAACAGGTAGAACAACATCAGGACGTCGGGCTGTTTCGAAAGCTTGTAGCGGTTTGCGCTGTCGTTCTCCCCTTCGAGTATGAGATCGAGTCGCTGAATATTGCCGTACCGGGCCCGGTAGTCCTCCCAATCGAGGTCATGCAATTTTTCGTAGCCCTCGAACTGGCTGATGATCCCGTCGTCATGGAACGGCACATACATCCGGCGCGTGATATCGCCCCAACGCGCGAGCTCCTTCGCAGACAAGCCAAGCCGCGTCGTGAGCTCTTCGCGGCGCACATCGGGCAGCAGCTTGAGCGCCTCCAGCGCCCGGCAAAGCACCCAAACGGCCATGATGTTGGTATAGGCGTTGTTGTTGAGGCCGGGCGTTGCGGCAGCCGGATAGCCGTCGTGAAACTCGTCGGGACCCATCACGCCGCGGATCTCGTAGCGCCCGCGCTCGTCATCGAAGCTCGCGATGCTCGACCAGAAGCGGGCGATATCGAAGACCAACTCCGCGCCGTAGGAATGCAGAAACTCGACGTCGTGCGTGACCTGGAAGTACTGCCACACGTTATAGGCGATGGCGCTGTTGACGTGGCGCTGGAGATAGGAGTTGTCGGGCACCCAGCGCTGCGAGCGCGGGTTCAGGTTAAACGCCTGGGTCTCCTCCTGGCCATCGCTTCCACTCTGCCAGGGAAACATCGCGCCCTTGTACCCGGCTGCTGCGGCCGCGGCACGCGCCTCGCCCAGGCGCCGGTAGCGGTAGATCAGGAGCGACCGGGTGATCTCGGGCATTCGATAATTGAAAAACGGGAAGATGAACAGCTCGTCCCAGAATACATGGCCCTGATACGCTTCCCCGGTCCAGCCCCGCGCGGGTACGCCGATATCGAGTCCGATAGAGTTGTGTGATACGGCCTGGAGCAGGTGAAACATGTTCATTCGAAGCAGCATTGGGACGCTTAACTTGAACCCGGGATCGGCCGGCGAGATGCGCACCTCGAAGTGGCTCCACAGGTGCTTCCAGGCATGCACATGGTCCGCCATCACGGCATCGAAGCGGCCCGCGCGCGCGATCGCCTTTCGCGCCTCCAGCCCGCACTCTGAAATGGCGTGGTCGCGCGACGTATAGAAAGAGGCCAGCTTCTCCAGCACCAATGTCTTACCTTGCTTGACGTCGACGGTAAGTTCCTGCCCGATGTATCCCGGTTCCTCGATGGTCCGGCGCCGGACCTCGAGAGGCTGTCCGTCGAGGAACGCTCGCGTTCGCGCCGCCTGCGCGACATGAATATTCGACTGACAGGTGCGCACCAGCAGGCTCACGCTGTCCTCGCCGACTGCCTTTCCTGCCAGCGGCTCCAGGTGTCTGTTGTTGAACTTGCGGTACAGCTTTGCGCCCGCGTTGACGATGCGTCCGTCGAGCGTCGAACGCACCGTGACGCCTGCCGACCAGTTGTCGGCGGTCAGCGCCAATTCCAGCGCTCCCAGGTGCATGTCCGCCATCGAGACCAATCGCCGCTCCTTGAGCGTACTGCGCCGCCCCTGGCCGTCCTCGAAGTTGATGCTCCGTAACAGCATGCCCTGCCGCAGATCGAGTTCCTGGCGGTACGACAGAAGCCTGGCGGCCCTAACCTCGAACCAGTCCTCCCCGTCGATACGAAACTCGAGCGCGAGCCAGTTGGGGAAATTCACGAGGTCCTCGTTCTCGACCACGCGACCGGCAAGGTCGGTGCGCAACCGGTTGTAGCCGCCGGCGAGATAGGTCCCCGGATAGTGAATGCCATCCGCCACAGCCCCGGCAACGGCGCCGCGCGTAGCGAAATAGCCGTTCCCCAGAGTGCACAAGGCCTCGCGGATACCCTCTTGTGCCGGGTCGAAACCCTCAAACACGAGTGACCACGCGGATACCGGTTCCACTTCTACCCGGACTTGCGCCATATCGGTCACGACGAAATCGGCGCCGGCCTCGCGCAGCGCCTTCGCGTGCCCGCCGCGATCGACGCCGATGACGCAGCCGAAGCCTCCTGCGCGCCCGGCTTCGACGCCTGCGACCGCGTCCTCCACCACGACGGCACGCGAAGGTTCTACCCCAACGCGTCGTGCCGCCTCCAGAAAAGCATCCGGAGCCGGCTTACCCTTGAGCTTGAGGCGGGTGACGTCCTTCCCGTCCACGCGCTCCTCGAACAATTGCGCGATGCCGGCTTTCTCGAGCACCGCCGCGCAGTTGTTGCTGGATGAGACGACGGCGGTCTTGAGCTCCTGCGCCCGGAGTTCACGCACCAGCGCGATCCCGGCTTCATAGGTTTCGACGCCGTCCTGCTCCAGGTGTTCCAGAAAATACCGGTCCTTCAGATTGCCCAGCGCTCGCACGCTTTGCACGTCGGGGCCGTCTTCGGATTCACCCAACGGTAATTCGATCCCGCGTGACTCAAGAAAGTCTGCCACACCGTCGTAACGCGGTTTGCCGTCGACGTAGCGCGGGTAGTCGGTGGCGATAGCAAAGGGGACGAACGGCTCGCCTGCCTGGGTGGCCCGCTGCTTGAGAAAACCGTCGAACAGCTTTTTCCAGGCCGCGGCATGCACACGCGCCGTCCTGGTCAGCACCCCGTCGAGATCGAACAGGACCGCGTCATAGTCCCGTGGGGAGAGCGTAATGGCGACTTTCATGGTTTTCACAGCAATGTTCTCCTTAAACCCCATTTTCTCTTATTTAACAAGGGGGTTTTTAGGTGTCCTTTTCCTGCCCATGTCCCTTTTCACCAGCAAGACCCAAAACGCCGAATACTATGCCCGCGATGTCAAGCCCCCGAATTTAGGTCCACCTTTAAAGTTAGATTTTTTCATTTTCAGCCTCTAATGAGTTGAAAGATATGTGCCGTCGTGTGTCTTAGTTTTATTACTGGATACGATAACCTGCGGAGCCGGTGGTCTGTATCCAAGTGAACTGTGAGGTCTTACTTCATTGTAGTGTCTTCTCCACTGCTCAATCAGTAATTGTGCTTCCTTCAAACTGTAAAAGATCTCCCGGTTTAGCAACTCATCCCTAAGCTTTCCATTAAAGCTCTCATTGTATCCATTCTCCCACGGCGACCCAGGCTCTATATATGCTGTCCTAACACCCAAACTACCAATCCACTCCCTCAAGCTCTTTCAACCGTCTTGCCTGATCCATCCACATACCCCCGTATTCTTTTCTCCAGCGATAATAGGTGTTCTCTGTTACCCCGATATCCCGGCATATCTCAGATATATTCCTGCCCTGTGACGAAAGTACATCTGCCTGACGAAGTAGCCTTACTATCTGCTCTGGTTTGTACCGCTTTCTGGCCATAGCATGACCTCCTATATATAGGGTTATTTACCAAAAATCTAACTTAGACTTATGGTCCTATTATAGGGGGACAGGCCAATGCCATATCTACGGCGGGCCTGCTCTTTGGTGATTACCCCCGCTTCTACCTCTTTTACTACCTTGATCTTAAAGCTTTCCGAGTAGGAGCAGTAAGTCTTAAGGGGAATCTCTAATACTTTTTTGAGCCTTTTTCTCATAACTTTTACTAGATAACTGTAAAGTTATATCAGGACGAGACAAATTCTATTCTTCCCCTAATCATATTCTGAAGTGTATTTTTCTCTGCAGACCTTACAAATTTGATATATACTTGCCCATCCCTCTGGTACATTACATAAGTATAGCGTCAATTGTTTGAATTCGTTGAAAGCGGGTTTATATATCACCACCTGAGTTTCACGCGGTGCTTGAGCATTTTCACGCAGGGCCAGTGTGGGAATAACACCGTTATCTTAAACCCAGCTTGACAAAGGGGAAGCAGTACAGTTGCTACAGACTTTGATTAAGTTTATAAGGTCGCCGAGTATTTAGATATGTAATGTTAATTAATTCAATTGGCATACTGACCTCTAAACTGATCGGTGCCTATAAGTGCGATATTCATGTCAAAAGAGTCATTCATGACCTTTATGAATTCATTCGCTATTATTGCATATCCGGCATTATTTGGATGGACCCCATCAAGACTGAACGCAGTATTCACATTATCGACCAGTACGAATTCTCCAGTAAAACCATCAATACCTTCATTGTTAATCTTTGATAGGAGCGTATTAGCATCAACCACTGGCACATTCGAATCGAATGCGATATCAGAGATCGATGAATTAAACTCCTCCACAGTATTTTGAATGATATCTTGTTCTGAAGATGTTAATGTGAACTCACCATTAAAGGGCATGCCAGATGGAACTAAACCATTATTTTGAATTTCCATCATCAATTGCTCTGCATCGTCCATTGTAAAACCCAAGTCAATAAGTGCATTGAGGTCTGGGATCCCAATACCATCGTTTTCATATGGCCTGCGGGACGAAAGTAATAGATGAACCACATCGCTCTCATTGGTCAGAATTGGGATAAACAGGCCATCCCCAAAATCGATGGGCTGAAAATTCTGATCATACAATACCGGGACAGGGGTGTTAATCCCCAAAGCCGGAATGGTTCTGAAAATCCTATCGAAAAAGTTAATGAAAGGAATGTCTACAACATCGGGAATGTTAGCAACCACTATCGATGCAGATGTGTTGTTTCGTAACTTTGTCAATGAGTCTCTATACTCGGCATCGAATTTTTCTTTCGGTGTGATCCTATTTAGGTCCCCCCCATGTAACGCAGCACTTATAACATCATTACCTCCAATCCAGAACGAAATGATCTCAGGATCTAAATTGATAGCCTGGTCCAGCTGTGATCCCATTCCTCGTAAAATTAAAAAACGCAAATCATCGATCCTTGCATTATCATCGATGTCAAAAAGGGCATCGCCTGGGATCCCCAAGTTGTCGTATGGTCTCGGCAAGAGCGCATTTATTGCCAAATCAAAAATGTCTTCGACCTGTAAATCGTCTTCTACAATTTCACCATTTCTAAACATCAAGGGTGTCTTCCCGGGATTTGCGCCTATGCCCGGTCTACCAATCAAAGGCTGTTCGAAATCACCAACTCCAAGCTGCTGTGCAATAAAAAACGGAAAGCTGTGCTGCTGGAAATCTATCACCAAGCCATTTGATTGAATCCCCGTGGTAAGACTATCACCGACTGCGACATATTTTCTTGGTCCAACATTCACAATATCATTAACAACGTTATTGGCCTCGTCACAACCTATAAATATCAAAAGTTGGACTAAGATAATTAGCGTAAATAGGTTCTTAATCATCTGATCCCCCTAAGAAGGTTTGATGTTGTTTCAAACTTGGTGATATTATTTTTGTTATTATCTCACTGAGGCCTCTGAAGACTCTTAGGATAATAAATGTTAAGTTCATTCCCTTCCTGCCCGTATCGGAGTTATGCACTGAGTACAAGAATCATACTTGACATTATAAAGATACTTGACATACGGGGAGAAGTACAGCCCCTTGCTCCCAACAGTGTCCTTAGACGGGATTAGTGATGAGGCATGTTTAGAGCTTTCCTAATAACCACAATATAACCAATATTACCAGTATCAGTCCGACTATCCCACCGGGTGTATAGCCCCAACTTTTAGCGTGTGGCCATACTGGAATCACTCCTATTAGGATCAGAATTAAGATGATAATTAAAATCGCGCCTATAGGCATGATGTTATCTCCTTTTTAATTAGTTACGGGATCAGCCGTAGTCTAGATTAAGATCCTTTAGTCTATTTCACAATGAGACTGTTTTTAACTGACCTAACACCCTGGATACTCTTTGCAATCTCGACTGCCTTACGGGCTTGGTCAGCGTTGTTAACAAATCCGCTTAGCTGAACTTCCCCTTTGAAGGTTTCTACACCGATATTAAGGCTTTTTACATCCGGATCGGCCAAAAGCGCGTACTTCACTTTTGTGGTGATAACGCTATCGTCTACGTATTCTCCCGTAGTCTCTCGAGTGCGGCTACCTGCACAGCTCATCAACGCAACCATAAGTAAAAGACCTATAATGAGACTTAAATTTCCGGTTACTTTTTTCATGAGAATCCTCCTTTTCTCACAAATATTATTTAGACTTCTTACTGATACGGATGGTGTTCTTCGTGTTCACTAGAGGAATCTTCTTCTTTCTCTTGCGCCGGTTTATTCTCCATCATTTCTCCTTTCTCCATCATCTCTCCGCTCTTCATCATTCCGCAATCCATAGGCATCATTTTCATAACCTGTGTAAAGTTTTCCGGACCTACAGCTTTTCTTATAGCCGTGAGCGCGTCTACCATCATATCTGCCAGTTCCAGGTTAATTTGATTCGAAGTTTTTATTTCTGACTTTAGATTTGCGGGGTCGAAGTTAGGATCATGTAGCATGTCCATAGTCTTCATGTGAGAGATTTTAAAATCCGCTTCCTTACGAACCGTCGGATAAAGATATTTCTCCTGAATATTTGCTAGATCTTGCTTCTGAGTATCCGTGAGATCGAGAGTGTTTGCTATCATCAGAACGTGGTGAACCATCATGCCATACATCATGTGGTCTCTCATACCCTTTTCCATCCCCATCATCTTGCCCTTAGACATCATATCTTTTTGTTGCTCGCCCTTTTGCTGAGACATTTCCTGGGCCAGAGCAAGACTGGTAAGGCATATCAATATAAACAGTGAAGCTATTAATCTTTTCATATTTAATCTCTCCTTTCTGTTATTTTTTCTTTCATTTCCTCAATTCCTATTTACTTGTTTCCCCCTTGGCATATCTCCTTTCCAGTATTTCAATGGGTGATTCTTTATCCCGAGTTTCGGCATTGAACCATCTTATTATTGCTGCTATTCCCAATATCATCAGAAGCCAAAAAGGTGACAAAATAACCACATTCCCCAGTGCCTATAAGTCTTTAGTGAAGCGACTGCAAGTTGAGAATCTGCGACATAATCGTCCCCAGAATGGAATAGTTGCCGCTGGAGTTGATACCATATTGATAGCGGCTCTTGTAGCCATCTTCATAGCCGCGACTGAAGCCCTCGCGGAAGTAGTAGTTGTAATCCTTCTGGTCTACGTAAAAGCCATTATAGCCGTAGTTCGCGTCCTGATAGGCATAAGAGTCTTTATAGTTGTAGCCCCAACCATCCGCCCGGTCTGCCTGTCCGGCGCGGTAGCCTTGATCATAGCCGTAGTTTACGGCCTGCTTGAGCAAATTTGCACCGTATTGATTCGTTTCGTAGTACCTGCCGCTACGAGAGTAACGATAATTCGGGGCAGTGTAGAAGTACGGATCATTATTGTAATTGTAGTTCTGCTCATTCTGGAGACTTTTCTGCTGTTGACTCAGGCGCTCCAAATACTGTTGCTGAAAGCGATACTGCGCCAGACGCTTTTGTTGCTGTAGGAGTGTTATACGCTGTTCCGCGAGACGCTGCTGTTGTTGCAGTTGTTGATTATACTGCGCCAGGCGCTTTTGTTGCTGATTAATAAGCTCTTGTTGCTGCTGCTGTGACAGACGCTGTTGCTCAACCTTTTCTTGCTTGTGCTGTTGTTGCTGCTCAACCTTTTCTTGCTTGTGCTGCTGTTGCTGCTCAACCTTTTCTTGCTTGTGCTGTTGCTGCTGCTCAACCTTTTCTTGCTTGTCCTGTTGCTGCTGCTCAACCTTTTGTTGCTTGTGCTGTTGCTGCTGCTCAACCTTTTGTTGCTTGTGCTGTTGTTGCTGCTCAACCTTTTCTTGCTTGTCCCTGTTTCACTTTTCTTGTTGCTGCTCAACCTTTTCTTGCTTGTCCTGCTGTTGAGTTTCTTGCTGCTGTGCGTTGGACGGTAAGCTAGTTCCCACCAGCAACACCCCGCCGATTACAAACGCTACCACCAAACGGTTCGGGATTCTAAATTTCATTGAACTACACCTCCTTAACAATCCGACCGTTCCACACACAAGTCTATCGATACTTGGAGCGAAGCGCCTCATGCTTTAACAACTTGTTGGAACACTTACGATTCCACTTACTCTCGCCAATTAGGTTGGCAAGTTTGGTGCCACTTCTTAATTATAAATGTATATTATATGTAGAGATTAAATGGAACGCAACCCCTTTATACGGTCGTGCCGGAGAAATCTACGACGTCGTTTAGCCTGCCCCCTATAATAGGTCCATAGGTTAAGTTAGATTTTTGATAAAAAACCCTTACTTAATAGTAGGTCATCAGAATAGCTAGGAAGCGTTGCATTCTTCATAAATCCAACTTAAACCGAGCTTGACAAAAGGGGAGCAGTACAATCATATGTCCTCCTTTAATATTCTCCACATTTAAGCGTGATAAATTGCAGTCTCAGCGCATGACGGAGTTCACACACGTTTATTGGCAGTGTCCATACTCCATTTCCTTTTGCGGATTTCCGGATGTATTGGCCGTGCTTATCGATGTATGCCTAAGATGCACCAAGAATTGTTTTATAAGAAATATGTTTTGCCCTTTCAGATTTTTACCTTCGTTTCATCATATAAACGATACCCAAAATAACGAGAATCGCGATAATAATCATAAAAAACCATCCAGAGTTCATTCCCCACCCCCAACCACCACCCATCATGCCATCACCTTGACCGGTGCTCATCTGGGCAAATGCTGAAATACTAAAGACAAACAAAACCGCTACAACAATCATTAATCTTTCCATCTTCTTCCTCCTATCAAAGTCTAACTATTTGCAGGAATAAAAGACGCTCTCAATGAATCCTTCAAACAGCGTGCGCATTTTCTCGGTCAATAGAATTTTATTTTTTCTTAGACAATCTCATTCTAATGAGAGATGCTGCACTAACTCCAATCACCACACCTGCCAAAACAGAGAAAAATAAGACGATTGCAAGGGACGCCTCGAATTTCCAAAAGAGAAATGAGATTACAACAGGCATTGCATTCTGTACCGAAAAGACCGTCACCACCGCAATGATGATCAATACGATGATTAGCGTAATCATTTTCTCCCTCCTTGCACAGACTCTTATTCATCCTGCGAAAAAATTACGACCGTGTATGGCCCAATGCCGATTTCGCCTGAGCAGGGTAGTCCATCGGTTCCTTCCTTATGGGTTTCGACGTCAGGTGTAGGATGATTGTAAAAATCTGGGCCGTAGTTATATGAGTCACTGTTAAATCGTGTTTTCCATAATCCGGCCCGCGGAAAACCGATGACATAATCATCGCGATTTTGATTCATCATATTAACGACAACAACGACGCTATCGGTTGGGCCTTGTTTGTCCCAGCGATGGAAAGCAATCAGCTTGGCCCCATCGTCAAAATGATAGATGTGGATGTTTTGACCGCACAGCCCCCGCGTCACGCCCGACCGGTTGCGCCGTAGGGCGATCAGATCCCGGTACATGCCGAGAATACCGTGTTCGTCCTCAGTTCGAGACCAGTCGATCGGGACTTTATCCTGGAACCAGCGATCTTCCAGCAACTCTTGCCCTTGAAAAAGCATCGGGATACCGGGCGAAGTAAGAACAAGGGCAGCGCCCAAGGTGGAGCGTTTCTTGGAAAACCAGCTATCTACCTTACCTGGCCAGATCTCCTCCGGAACGCGGGCTCGACCATTAGCGACCTCGTCGTGCGATTCAGTATAAATGACCCGCTGAAAGACGTCTAAATCGTAGCGATGCTCGATAGCTTTACTGACTGCCCCCAAATCGCGGAGTTTATCATCACGGGAGATGACGGCCTGGCGAACGGGGTGAACAAACTCGGTATCCCATTGCGCATTGAAGCCTGCGCCGCCCGCCCCTACATCTTTGGCGACCCAGGCGTTATTCTTTAAATCTTCAGCGATGCTAATTTTGCCCGGAAAATGTTGTTGGATTTCCTCATTGATCCACTGCATTAAGCTCCAGCCTTCGGGGATGTCATTAGCCGGATTTGCTTCATTACCCTCAATATTCTTAATATAGCTTATGGCGTCCCAGCGTAAGCCGTCGACGCGGTACTCCTCGAGCCACATCAGAGCGTTATCGCGCAGATATTGGCGCACTTCATCCCGACCATAATCGGGGCGCGTGTCGCCCCAGGGTGTGTGCGAGCGGCGATCGTTGTAAAAGTAAACTCCCCCCTTCCCATTCTCGCTCCAACCATCAAACTGCCACAAGTCAAGATCGGAGGGACCGAAGTGGTTATAAACAACATCTACAATGATAGCGATACCATGCTCGTGGGCCGCTTTAACAAATCGCTTAAAGGCATCCGGCCCGCCGTAAATACTTTCAACAGCAAAGGGATGAGACGGATTGTAACCCCACGAAAAGTCGCCTGAAAACTCCATGACCGGCATCACTTCCACGGCATTGATACCCAGTTCTTGAAGATAGGGAAGTTTTTCGATGGCACTATCAAACGTGCCCGGATGCCCCTCTTCTTTGACGTTAAAGGTGCCAACGTGTATCTCATAAATGACAAGCTCATTCCCCGTTGCCATGTGGAAGTTACTATCACCCCAATCGAATGCCTCAGGATCATAGATAATTCCGTTGCCAGTTGAGTTCGTCACCTTTCTGGCATACGGATCAATGCGAGAGAGGGGGCCCTTTTGACCGTGAATCAAATATCTGTACTCATCTCCCGGTTTCGCGTCTGACACGTCAGCCGACCAGTAACCGTTCTTCTCACTGAATAGAGGTGTTGAGATTTTGCTCCACTGATTGAAGGTTCCGGTCACGTAAACCTTTTCGCCATGGGGTGCCCATATTCGAAAGGTTACACCCTTTGCACCGGGTATGGACCCGATGCCGAAATGTCTTGTCACCGTTTGGGCTTTTTCTGACATGTTCGCCTATGTCTTAATCATTGCTGTCGGGCCGGCCTCTGATTGTACAGATAATTAACGTCCTCCGGTCGGTCCCCTTCCGGGACAGAATAGGATGCAGCCGCGGCGATTATGCCCCATATGCTCCGAACTTAGACAGTTACTTCCCCACATGGATACTGGAGAGCGAACCGAGAACTCCAAAAACGCTCAGGAGCCACAAGACAACGGCAATGACCACGACGGCATTCAAGATCATCTTGATGGAACCCGCCATCGGGATGAATCGGTTGATGAGCCAGAGAAGAACGCCAACTACGATAAGGACCACCACAACTTGAATTAAAGGCATGATGTTACCTCCTTTTTAATTAGTTACGGGATCAGCCGTAGTCTAGATTAAGATCCCTTAGTCTATTTCACAATGAGACTGTTTTTAACTGACCTAACACCCTGGACACTCTTTGCAATCTCGACTGCCTTACGGGCTTGGTCAGCGTTGTTAACAAATCCGCTTAGCTGAACTTCCCCTTTGTAGGTTTCCACACCGATATTAAGGCTTTTTACATCCGGATCGGCCAAAAGCGCGTACTTCACTTTTGTGGTGATAACGCTATCGTCTACGTATTCTCCCGTAGTCTCTCGAGTGCGGCTACCTGCACAGCTCATCAACGCAATCATAAGTAAAAGACCTATAATGAGACTTAAATTTCCGGTTACTTTTTTCATGAGAATCCTCCTTTTTTATGAGTATTATGAAATTAACCAGTTTTATTTATACCAAAAATTATCGAGGTTAAAAAAAGACCTATATCGAAAGTCCTATTCCCCGTCTATTTATAAACTTTCAAGAAAGGAGTATTTTCTTCAAGGAACATCTTATGGACGATATTGGATACAATATCAATTCGATTTAAAAGATGAGTTTTTTTACCACTTGGATTGCCAGAGTGGTATTTGGGGATTAGCTTGTTAACCTTTTTTATCCTCTCCATTAATTATAGAAAGTATGTTCTTCTGTCAAAGACCTAAGGTTACTGGTTATTCATAAATTCAGTTTAAACTCTTAGCCAATCCAACCTCGACTATCCGTTCACTGTTTATCTGACTGTACTCATTCTTGGCAGTTGAATCTACCGAGCCGGCACATCTCATAAGACCAGGGAGGTTGAATAGACCAGGGAGGCTGAATAGAAATGTTATGCCAACTAAAATTAATAATCTTCTGACGCTACTCCAGGACCCTTTAAATAATCTCATTTAACTTACCTCCTTTAATATCCGTTATTTTACATTGATAAAAACATTTAGGCAATAGCCCAGCTTTTCCCACTTTATGCATAAACTACTATGACGAAGGAGAAGAGCAAAATAGTTGCTACTAATGGTAATAGCTTTTCCTATCTGTTTCACCTCCTTTCTATTCAGGTTCTTCTTTTTTCTCTTGTGCTGGTTTTTCTTCCATCATTTCTTCTTTCTCTTCCTCACCCATCATCATTCCACCGCTCATCATAGGCATCATCACATTCGCCTTTTTGAAGTTTTCTACACCTATAGCATCTCTCACCGCCGTAAGTGCATCTATTGACATATTTGCCATCTCAAGGTTGATATCGTTTGATAGTTTGACTTCTGCCTTTACCTTGGCAGGATCAAAGTTCGGGTCTTGTAACATATCCATAATCTTCATGTGAGAGATTTTAAAATCCGCTTCCTTACGAACCGTCGGATAAAGATATTTCTCCCGAATATTGACTAGATCTTGCTTCTGAGTATCCGTGAGATCGAGAGTGTTTGCTTTCATCAGAACGTGGTGAACCATCATGCTAGACATCCCACCCATCATCATAGGTGGCATCATTCCACATTGCCTGCTCATCATTCCCTGCCCCTTCATTCCCATCTGTCCTTGCTTCTTCTGCATTATGCCCTGGGCAAAAGAAAGACTTGTAAAAGATATTAAAATCAATAAAAATAGTAGCTTTCTCATCTGTAAGGCCCCCTGTATTTATTTAATTTTCTCTCTCATTTTGTTGAATTCTTCTTCGCTTATCTCACTCGATTCTGCGTTTGGTACTTATAGCTATTCACCTCCTTTCAGACTTGGTGTTTACTTCTTGACCATCTCTTTCCCACAGCAGCAGCGCGGTGCCAGGTCACCACCCTTGCCGGGTGCGGCGCCCTTTGTCACCGTGATTTCACATCCACAGTTAGAGTCCGGACACATGTAAACTTCTCCTTGTTTAAGAGCCATCTGATATCACCTCCTTACTTAAGGTTTTATCCCATTTCATGCACAATCTCCTTATATCACTCCTGCTACTTCTCTACCACAAATAACATTAATGTCAACAAGAATTATCTTTCCAACTGCCATTCCCATGGAAAGCAAGCATAACGAAACGAAAGTGGCTACATTTGCCCCATAAAAATGAGAGATGTTTATATCTAAAGAGTTAAGATAGAACCCCTTCTTTTATCATGTTCTCAACATTAGCTCTCCCATTGTAGAACCGCCATACCTCCTCTGGTGCATCCATTCAATATTGGTCACTATGACCTGATAGCAATAGCCCATGAGTTCAAAGAGTGTAGGCTGCTTCTTGGCTCTTTGAATCCTCTCTTCAAGTAGTAGGTAGTAGGACCCTAGCTCCCGACAGTGCACATAGACGGGATTAGTGATGAGGCATTTTTAAAGCCTTCCTAATAAGAGCAATATAAGCAATATTACCAGTATCAGTCCGACTAGCCCACCGGGCCAATAGCCCCAACTTTTAGCGTGTGGCCATACTGGAATCACTCCTATCAGGATCAGAATTAAGATGATAATTAAAATTGCGCCTATAGACATTGGGTTTTCCTCCTTTTTAAACCAGTTATTAATGAATCAGCCATAATGTTCTTAAATGCCTCATCCTATTTCACAACAAGGCTATCATTGACCGACTTAACACCCTGGACACTACGTGCGATCTCAACTGCCTTGCTGGCTTGTTCTTTATTGTTGACAAAACCGCTTAGTTGAACTACCCCTTTGACGGTTTCCACCTTGATCGGCAAGCTGCTTATATCGGGGGCAGCCAGAAGTTCGGCCTTTACTTTCGTGGTGATGACAGAATCGTCCACGTATTCTCCCGGGCTCTCACCCTTGCAGCTAAGGGCATAACCAATCAGTGTAACTACAAATACGAAACGAATACAATAGGATACATGTTTCATGACAATTCTCCTTGAACTTCTTCTATTTGAGGATTTTCCGTAACTCATCAGCTTGATTTTCAGCCTCTTCTTTTGAAATGCCATACCTCTCCTGGAGCTTACCAACGAGCTGGTCTCGCTTGCCCTCGATAACGTCGAGATCATCATCGGTCAACTTTCCCCATCTTTCCTTAACTTTGCCTTTGACCTGTTTCCACTTTCCTTCAATTTGATCCCAATTCACAAATCTTAACCCCCTTAAAATGATTCGATTTTAGGCACAAACGTTTTCCATTCGTATTGTCTCACAATGAATAACCTCTTGTCAAGCAAAATTTCTCATGGAAGAAGCCGCCTTTCTGGTGTGTCCAGAGACCCTTCAGCGGCGCGGTTCTGTATCGTTTATCAGGCGAACGACTCACCTGGAAATCGTTAATTCCCATCTCAGAGACCGTATGCATATTCCAGCCCGGCTCGGTGAAGAGCGGAGGCACATGGCATGTGGCGCACTTCGCCTTGCCGTCAAAAATGACTTTTCAACGTGTAGCTAACTCCTTGTTGAACGAACCCTCTGGTGGCTTTGGTGCAGGGATAGCAAGCTGATAAAAGTGAACAGCGGCGAGTTTGAAGGTGACCAGATCAGGACTATTCCGAACATTTCCGAAACCTGCTTTGGCGGCAACCGGAAATTGTGCCGGGTCATTCAATCGAGGATCGAAGAACGTTCCTTTGCTGTGCATCTCGAGATTCGCAACAAAGGCATTCCAGTGCGTGACCGAACCCCATCCGGTCCAGGTGTGAAGGTTCACGCCTGCAAGACCGAAGGCAGGCGGAATCAGGGTGGCTGCTGACTTTCCGGCAGGACCGAAAGCTTTGCCGTCTAAAAAAAGCTCTGCGTCGAATTTTCCAGGTCCCCAACTGTTGAGCACTTTTCGGACGGCTGCGTCATCGACGCCCAATAGGTCAGTCACTACCTTCAGGTCGGGAGCAAGCGCTATTATTGCACCGACATTCAAATCGCGGTTGGGCCAGCCATCCAGCCGATGGCCAATACCAGGAGCGAATGAATCATCAACTGTGGAATGGCAAATGGCACACTGAATGCCGACTGATCGCAGACTCCCTTGTTCGTTGAAGAAGCCAGAAAGACCCACCACTGCATTGAGCTTAAGAAGCGCAAGGGGTGGTGGCTGGGTCATCGAAATCGACCTTGCCTGCCTTAATTTGCTCAGCAAGAGCCAGCGGAAGCGCATCGGCATCCACTTTCAACCCACACTCAAGGCCGTCTTCGGACTTACGCCCTGACTCACGCCTCCGAGCTTGGCGCCCTCGATTGCCTGATGGAGATTGAGTGTATCACCCCAGAAAGCCTCGTCACCAAAAGTATCAAAGCGAAAGATTTCTCTGCCATTCTCGAGCATCTGTTGGGTGTTTTCGCTAATCACACGGTCGAACCCAAAATGCTGAGGTTCTTGTTTCATTGACTTCTCGCCCGTCACCTGGCCAGCGGCCACGCCAACCAGGCAAATGGCTGCCAGTGTTCCTATGAGCGTGATATGTCTTCGATTGCCCATATCCTTAAATCCTCCTCACGTTCCTTTCCAAAATTGGAAACACCCCCCCAAATAACCTGTTAGTTTTATGTTATCTTTTGAAACTTCCCAATCTGAGACTTATCATTTTAAAGTTACTATTTCTTTACATGTGTTTTGATAATTTCCTCAAGCTCTCTGATATGATCCTCTTGATCTTTTTCTAATTTGTCCCAGAGGGTTTGACATTGCTTACAGCCTGAAGCGTCTTTTTTGTACATATTTTTGATCCGCCAGAGGCTCTTGTGTTCTTCGACTATTTGTGCCATGAGGTTGTAGAAATGGTTGTCAAACATCGTTTTTTACCTCCTTTCGAAAAAAATGTTTGGAGTCGTGTATTCATGGGCTATTGCCCAAATCCTCCAAGTAGCAATAAAACTTGACACAAAAAAACGATCTCTTCAATAGGTGTGTAAAAATCATTCAGGCGGCCTTCCCTTTTCTGTTAATTTTCTCATCTTCTAGCATTACTCCGTCAACAAATCTTTTTCCCGAATAAACCTTTGGTAACAACCAGTATCCTTTGAGTGCACGAAAGTTCGTCCCAGATACAGCCCTTTATTCATAATATATATTATGTGAATAAAAACCTTTTAATGAGGGAAACACACAAATTTTAATAGATTTTTCTAAAATTCAATACAATCTTCCAACATCTAATAGGTTTAGACCCTAGGGTGATTTTTCTTGACGAGAAATCTTCTTTGTCTTATGATATTAGGAATAGAAAAGGCTTATGCATAAAATGGGATCATAGGTCTTAATGAATTAGGAGGTGTTACATGCATTATTTCAAATACATCCTTTATTTTCTCCTGTTGATTATATTCGCTTTCCCGGTCTCGACCGATTTAGTTTATGCGAAGGAAAAAATGGACAAGAAATGCAAAGACATGGATCGGAATAATGATGGTGTCATCACTCGTGAAGAATGGCGGATTAGTATCGATAGGTCTTTTGATAACCACGATTGGAATCGGGACGGTGTCCTCTCAGGTAATGAAGTGGAGGAGGGTGGTGCGCCATGTGGTAAGTATGATGACGACCAGAGTCGTCATTCCGACCCATTTGGTGCATTCGATCGTAACAACGATGGCGTGATTTCCCGCAGCGAATGGACGGGTACGATTGAGGACTTTAATCGTCTGGACGATGATCAAAATGGCGTTTTAAGCCTTGAGGAGTTTCATGAACGCGCCGGGAAAGATAATTTTCGCGAGCTCGATCACAATAACGATGGGGTCATTGCACGCAATGAATGGCATAACACCAGTCGGTCATTTGAAGAGCTGGATCGCAACGGCGATGGAACATTAAACCGTGATGAATTTTACAATCGGGAGCAGGTTCGAGTTGCTGTCTTCTATGAGCTCGATGTTAACAACGATGGCAGGATCTCACGCAGCGAATGGCGCAGCGATACCGAAACCTTTAACCGTCTGGACACCAATCGGGATAACCTTTTGAGCGAGAATGAATTCTACTCTCGTCAAAGCGAAACCGGAGTCCTTATTGAACAAATCTTTCAGGAGATCTTTAGAAAGCGGTAAAAATTCGTCTGCCGGGATGGACAGGCTTCACGAGGGTGGGTGCATTATGCCTTCAATTGTATATTCAACTAGAGTACTTTGAAGAAAAGCACGAAAAGCTGAAGTAGGACGGGCATATCCAAATGGCCGGTAATAAACACTCTCCAAAAACTAAGTAAATTTAGACCTATCTATGATAGCTCAGTCGTTTTCCATTCTTTAATAAAGGTTATAAATCCAATAACTTTTCTTGAACATCTTTTTCAGAATATCCAGATTTACTAACAGCCATCATAAATCGCAATAAAATTCATTGAAACGCTGCCAAATTCTGGTGGTGCTTGTCGCTTTCGTATTTGTCGTTTCAAAAATCCAATCTCTAACTCTCCTTACCAGCATCTCAGGAGATCCATAATGAGATTTTATATCATTTCCTGAAATATCTGATAAAGTTTGTTGATATCTATATTGTTCTTTTTCGAGAATGAGACATTTCTTTTCAGCCAATTTACGAGGCCAATAGGCTTTACATCCTAAACCTAATCCTAGCTCAAAAGGCATATTGAGTCTAGGAAGTTCCTTTCTTCTCAATACCGTATAGCAGCCACTCAAGCCCTGTGGGACCAAGCTTAAACTAGAAGAAATATATTCTATTAAGAAAAAATTATGTATATTAGATGACAGCTACACATAATACTCTGCGATTTTCCTCTTCGGGAGGCAAAATGTCTATAGAAAATGACGACACTCAAATTGACATTAGTGAGAAGGGAAGAGCTAAAGACGGCGCTCCTATAAAACTTAACCGTAGGCTGTTTATGCAATTTCATGCCTTCGGAAACTGTAGCGACACCTCACCTCTAATTGAGGCCGTGGAGCATTCAAATGTAGACGGCGCACTCTATTTGGATATCAACGACCCCACTGGGGTGGGCATTATATCAATGGAAGAAGACCCTGATCTTTTTATAACTAAAACCCGCGCTTTGCTGAATCAATCTGCCTTTCGTAAATTGGTTCCCAAGCCAGAGTATACAATGCTTGGCCGGACTTACTCGTTCGGATACGAACCCGATCTGGAGGCAACGCTTATTAATGAGCCACGCCGAAGAGTTCTAGACCCCGAATGGCCATGGGCTATATGGTATCCACTTCAAAGAGGTAAAGAATTTGAAACACTCTCGGAGGATATACAGCGTGCGGTACTGGGAGAACACGGCAAGATTGGCTTCAAATTTGGCAAAGCTGGCTTTGCCAAGGACATTCGCCTCGCCTGCCATGGATTGGATAAGAATGACAATGACTTTGTAATTGGCCTTCTGGGAAAAGAACTATACCCGCTATCCTGCGTCGTACAGGCGATGAGAAAAACAAAACAAACCGCTATGTACCTTGACTCGTTGGGTCCATTTTTTATAGGAAAGGCAGTATGGCAAAGCAAATTGTAGGAGTGCTACGTTGTTTAGTTACGCATAAGGAAAACAACATCTTCTATTTTAACTCTCCTCCGTTATCCCCTATCGTCTTATAAATATTTGTTTACTGTGATTTGTCCTGATTGGGCGTTGACTTAATCTTATCGGCAAGATCCTTTGCCAACACATTTTGAAACTTTATAAATAATTGAGGATTTATCTGATTTAAATTCCTTAATTTCTCCTGATTCCATACAATATACTCAACCGGTCCATTCGCAAAGACATCCGCCGACGCAGGATCGCCGGTAAAAAGCTCATCTCTGCGATGAAACTTCCCCTGGTTAACTTTGCTATTACTTCACCACCCTTCACCACGTTGAAAATACCGGACAAAACAAGCACAAGTTCTCTTTGATGCTCTCCCTCCCGTATCATCTGGTCTCCTTCTCTCCTTTCAGTTCGTCCCATATTCCAAAACGTCAAAAATTCTCTCCTGCTCATCGAGCTGAAAACCTGTTCGTATAAATCCGCTAATTCTGCAGGTAGTTCGATCTTCGTCCGCTCCCTTAAGAGTCGGGCTATCTGAAATGAATTTATGCAGAAAAACAACACATTCCAAAATGAAACATATAAATTATCAGAGAAATAACCGAACGAAACCAGGCTCAATTGCCCCAATATTAGAATACTCCTTAATAAAAGGATATCCTTAGCCGTCAGGGCCAGGAACATGAAAAAATACCCCAGATTTACGAGTATATAAGTCATGGCAACACCTCTTTGAAGTTTTGATATGCATATGACAGGTCCACATCAAAATACAATATTAAGATTAAAAAAAATACTTACAACATTCGCCATTTTAACTCATCCTTGAATTTCAAATTCTGGTTGGTTAGAGTATAAAATAATTTCGATTGAAGGGGGCATATTCATGCGCAGATCATATTTATTAAAAGCATTTATATATTCTGTGTTTATTCTGGCAATCGGTTTTGCTACTACATCTGCTGTAGGAATAGCTGAGGAAGAACCTGCTAAGGAGACTCAGTCAGAAGAGAAAGTTGTTACAGATCGAAATCAAGCCTCAGATATGGAAATATGGAAGGAATATGCAACTCCCAATGAAAACCATAAAGTTTTAGACGCATTCGTAGGGAACTGGGATTACGCGGTAAAGTGGTGGTCTTCTCCGAATTCTGAGCCCGAGATATCGCAAGGAACCAGTGAGGCCAGATGGATAATGGACGGACGATTTCTGGAGAAAACTGCTCATGGGACATCAATGGACCAACCCTTTGAAGGAATGGGAATTACCGGATACGACAACGCTAGAAAGGAATATGTTTCTGTGTGGATCGACAATATGGGTACAGGTGTAATGGTGTCTAGCGGTAAGTATGACGCTTCTACAAAAACCCTTGAAGAAAAGGGGAAATTTACACAACCTAAAATGGGTGAAACAACCTTTAGGGGTGTGACAAAGATTATTAACGATGATAAATTCGTTTATGAAATGTATACAAAAGACAAAGACTGGCAGGAGTACAAAGCCCTAGAAATTACCTACACAAGGAAAAAGTAAAGTAATGAATAACCCTGCAGAAAGCTGCAGGGTATCAGCACATAGACAGAGAGGCAATTCACTCATCGCCTTAACGGTTGCTTCTTTAGAAGTATCACGGGTAAAAATGCAAACCCATGAAGTAAATTTCTAATTATTAAGTCTGGAGCGTCTCGCCATCTAAACGCCTATATTACAGAATCTAAGATGACAATTAAGTGAATGACTAAAGTCCTCTGCCACAACTCTTCTTCACCGCCGGAAGCTGTTCATAAGTTACATATCCGGAGGTTTCCAACCTCGGATCCTGAATAATTCAGGCTATCTATAACTTCTCTCCGCAGAACTTGCAATGCTTCGCATCTTCATCATGTCCTTCAGCACTGCAATACCTGCATGCCTGGGTTGAAATGCCTCGTGTGAATACCTGTGATAATTCTACACTAACGATTCCTGCTGGAACTGCGATGATACTGTACCCTATCATCATTACGACGATTGAAACTGCCTGACCAAGACTAGTTTGGGGAGCTATGTCACCGTAACCAACCGTTGTAAGAGTTACAATAGCCCAGTATATGCTAAAGGGTATGCTAGTAAAACCATGCTCTTCTCCCTCAATCATATACATTATAGAACCTAAAATTACTACAATCGTAATAACTGCAAACAGAAATACCATTGTCTTCCTGCTACTTGCCCTTAAGGCTTTTACAAGAGAATTGGCCTCCCCAATATACTTGGCAAGCTTTAAAATACGAAATATTCGGAGAACCCGTAATATCCTGATTACCAAAAGGAATCGCGTGCCAGGAAAAACCAAATCCAGATAAGTTGGTACAACTGTCAAGAGATCAACCATCCCAAAAAAACTTGTAGCATACTTAACAGGCCGCCTTACACAAATTAATCTCAGTACATATTCAATACTGAATATGATAGTAAAAACCCACTCAAGGTAATAAAGTAATCCTTGATAATCATCTCTAATCCAGTCAATACTGTCGAGCATGACAACAATAACGCTGAGAATAATGGTTACAATTAACAACTCATCAAATAATTTTCCTGCAGGTGTATCTGCTTCAAAAATTATTTCATGAAGTTTCTCTCTCCACTCATTAATCTTTCCTTGATTACCCATATAAAGTCCTCCCTTGGTTTTAACGTAATACTTAATTTAAGTTTATTATGCATCAGAAAATAGGGACAGTAACTAATTATTTAGTTAGCAAAAAGTATCACTGAAAGATAAAAATCAAGTTATTCAAATGAGTCCTCAAAAAACACATAAGGTTATTAGTGGGTTAAGTGAAAAAAGTAATCAATTCAAGCATTGTGGATTCAAAATAGAAAAAAAGTCTCTGTACTTTTTTTATAATGCATTTACTCTTTTTTAGAATTAGACAATCATTTCTCGAGTACTTATCCACCGTTTTCTATATTGACGTTTTGAGTGGTAGAATATAAACGCTTAGAAAATGACTGAGCTCGTAAAAAAGTTAAATGATTTTCTCACAAGGGATCTTTGGCACATAGATCTCTCTTCTCTAGATAAATTTAAAGCCTTTCTGATTCAATCATTAAGATTAATTTACACAATAGTACGTGAATCAATTGAAAGTGAAATCACCCTCAGGTCGATGAGTCTCGTATACACGACACTTTTATCGCTCATTCCCCTTATAGCTTTAAGCTTTTCTATCCTCAAAGCGTTTGGAGTTGTCGACACCCAGCTCGAACCACTTCTTCATAAATTTTTGGTGCCGCTTGGGCCAAAAGGGGCAGAAATAAGCCAGAAGATACTGGAATTTGTGAAAAATACGAAGGTGGGTGTGCTCGGCATAGTCGGTCTCCTACTGCTCATTTACACAGTTATATCACTGGTCAATAAGCTTGAGAGTTCATTAAACCACATATGGCGAGTGAAGAAAGGGAGAAGCATCTCTAGGATATTTAGCGACTATTTAAGCATGATTCTTATAGGTCCTGTCCTTATATTTGCCTTGTTTGGCCTTACTGCCAGTCTTCTCGGAACGACAATCATACAAAAAATATCATCTATCGGACCGATTGGAGCCTTTATAACTCTTTTCGCCGGGAAGCTGCTGTCATTCATAATTGTCATGGCAATCTTTACCTTTCTGTACATCGTTATTCCAAATGTGAGGGTAAATTTTAGATCGGCTCTAATTGGAGGTTTGGTAGCAGGAATTGCCTGGCAAGCTGTAGGATGGATTTTTGCAACGTTTGTTGCAACATCGGCAAGGTATGCAGCAATTTATTCTGGTTTTGCAGTGCTAATACTCTTCATGATCTGGCTTTATTTAAGCTGGCTGATACTTCTCATTGGATGCGAAGTGTCTTACTGTCATCAAAATCTAAAGACTCTTTCCCTGGAAGAACAATCATTCAATTTGAGTCACAGGTTAAAAGAAAAACTTGCCTTATTAATAATGTATCTGATTGGATACAACTTCTATCACAACAAACAACGATGGACCCTGAATTCACTTGTTGATCATCTGCAGCTGCCACATCAGCAGATTCAGGATTGCCTAATTCAGCTGGAAGATCAACAGCTAGTTACCGAGACCGGGGACAAAGAACCGGCATACTTGCCGGCAAAGAGCATCGATACGATAAAAATCAGGGAAATCATAGCAGCGGTAAGAAGCGGCTATAGAGATAATGCTACTTTTGAGAAGCAAAATCACAGCATTCGAGAAATTGATGAAGTGACTGATAAAATTGACGATGCTATTCACAGCGCTTTGGGAGAAGAAAATCTAAGAGATATTGTCATTTCAAAAAACGATATAACATAAATGTTAAGAAGTTTTTCCTATTAATTCACAACCATTTTTTTCTCTTAAAATAAAGAATCATCGAAATTGCTACAATTAACATCAACGATAAAGTGAAAGGGTAACCCCAGCTAGCGTGAAGTTCCGGCATACTCTCGAAGTTCATTCCATAGATGCCCGCTATAAATGTGAGTGGAATAAATATTGAAGCCATAATTGTTAGCACCTTCATTACCTCGTTCATCCTATTGCTGGCGCTGGTCAGGTATATGTCAAGCATCCCGGATACCATCTCACGCATAGTCTCTATCGTATCAATCACCTGAACGGTGTGATCATATAGGTCCCTGATATAAATGGACAGAGATTCATCAATGAGGGCAGATTCCGACCTTTCTAACCCGTTTACCAATTCTCGAACTGGCCACACCGACTTTCTCAAAAAAACCATCTCCCGTTTCATTCGGTGTATTTCTTTTATAGTGCTCTTATTGATATTGTTAATTAACTCATCTTCTACGGCTTCAATTGCATCCGAAAATTTCTCAAGAATTATGAAGTAATTATCAACAATGGTATCTAATAGTGCATAAGCTAAGTAATCAGTTCCTGACTTCCTTAGCCGCCCTTTCCCTTTTCTTATCCTTTCGCGCAAGGGATTGAATACATCCCCCACCCTTTCTTGAAAGGTAAATACAATATTGTTACCGACTACGATGCTCAACTGCTCTGCTTTTACTATTTTCTCAATTTCATCATAGTAGAGCATTTTTATCACCATGAAAATGTATTCACCATAATCCTCAATCTCAGGCCTTTTATCTGTATTCAAAATATCTTCCAGCATAAGCGGATGAAGATTAAAGTGCTCCCCAATCTTTTCCATCACGCCGACATCGTGAAGACCATCTATGTTTATCCATGTAACATTATTTTTATCTCTGTACGGGAAGATATCTTCAATTGTATTTACCTCCGTTTCCTCGAGTTGATTCTCGCTATAGTCAATAACGCGAATCCTCGTTTTATCGACCTTTTTTTCACCAACGTGAATCAATGCGCCCGGATGCAATCCGATTTTTTCAGTAGCTTTTTTTATCAATCTAGTCACGACATCTACTCCGCCATTACTTTTAACGTTGATTATAATAAAATATATAATCTCAATAAATTCGAAATGATGTATTATCAAATAAGCCCGCACCGTCTTACAGTCGCAATGACTTGAATTTATTTCATCGATAGCGAATTCATGTTTCTTTAGCCTTATCTTTCATCGTAGCTAACTCATCAGATAATTCTTTTTTTAATTCGATCTGCAGATTATTCTTAAACCACACGTCCCTCTGTGGAAACGGTATCGACTATTCCCTCATTTCTTGAAGCTCGTACCCAACCCTTAAAGTATATTTCGCTCACGATGGGATTAATCTTCCAAAGCATCCTTATGTTAACCCAGATAAGCAATTCAAATATCAGAGCGCTATCCGCCATCTGAGAAAACCAAACATTGGGGGCGGGGTACTTTAGTATTTGAGAATGTTCTTTAGCAACACTTAAGAGTATCTCCCTTACCTTGTTTGGATCGGAGCTATAAGACACGCCAAAAGGTATTCTCACCCTTATATAATGATCGGATAGTGAATAATTAACGATTTTTCTGTGTTATGAATTGCGAGTTGGGAACAACAACCTCAATTCCATCGGTCGTGCTTACAATG
>CAWDVW010000003.1:0-81150 GCA_963805855.1 Candidatus Dadabacteria bacterium | reverse complement strand
GCATTCATCTTGGCCTGGGTAAGCTCATCCTGGTTTTTATTACTGCTTCCCTCGCTGCGATTGGCGCCGCCGGCATACCCGAGGCCGGACTCGTCACTATGGTGCTGGTCCTTCAGGCCGTGGGGTTACCGCTTGAAGGTATAGGACTGATACTATCGATAGATTGGCTGCTGGATCGTTTCAGGACCACCATCAATGTATGGGGAGACGCCGTGGGAGCCGCAGTATTAGACCGATTCGAAGCAAAAGAAACCAGAGATGAACCGGTTTCGATAGAGGTAGTGTGACAAATAGTTCTTCCATTCTATTAGGTTGTATGTTAAAAAATTACTTTGAATTCGTCATGATCTTAGGGAGTTCGTTTATTCTCTTGCCAATCAAAAAATGAGAAATAAGCCTAAGCCACCTAACAAAAATAAAGGACCGGATAACAAAAAGATAAAACCATTTGCAATAAAGGACTGTGATCTAATTGCTATTGCAACCGGAAGGCGAGCGCAAAACCTGAAGGAGCTGAAAACTCAACTTCGCTCCATTCACCCTGGTTGCATATATTATCACTTTTGGGGAGGTCTCCTCCGGCCAAAGTTCGTCGATCCAGAGTACAACAACGATTTTTCAGCGTGGGCCTCTCATGCGCTTCATGATCCAAAACTGGCGGAGAGATTAGGCGTAATAGACCCCACCGACTTTAGCGACATCGAGGGACTTCGCCAGGAACTGATCGAAATCATAGACCAGAGATTGGATGAAAACGAATTTATTCCGCGGGCTCGTTCTGATCAGCAATTTCACTTTGTACGTTCACAAATCGTCGTCTTTGACACACATCACAAGATCAAAATGCCAGAGGAATTGGCAAAGATAATACCCTGGATTTCAGTTGGGAGCGTTTTCTATCATTTTATAGACGCCAGGCGTCGTCCCCCAGAAGGAATAGATGATTTCCGTGCTTGGCTATCAGCCTCAGGGGTAAAATACAAAAAGGTTTGTGACAGGCTGGCCGAGCTTGATCCCTACTTTGTAACCCTGACTGAACTGCGTCATCAACTATCGCTCATCTTTAGCGCTTACTTCACGGGAGCCCAGTGATGTCCGATTTAATGAAAGCCTATGCCCAGGTAGCGGGTAAGGATGTTATCGAACATATCACCCAGCTTTCCGCTCGCCTGAGAGGAATGAAGTTGGTACATGTAAACTCTACAAAACTTGGTGGTGGCGTTGCGGAGATACTGGCAAAGCTTATACCTCTAATGAATGAGCTGGGTATAGAAACCAAATGGGAAGTAATCACAGGCAAGAATGAATTTTTTCAATGCACCAAGAATATGCACAACGCATTGCAAGGTGCGCAAGTTATCATTCCGGAATCCCTTTTACACGTGTATGAAGATACCAACGCAAAAAACGCTGAGGGGCTCAGAAACACACTCGAAGAGGCAGATTTCGTATTTATTCACGACCCCCAGCCTGCGCCTCTCCTTAAATTCTGTCCGAATCGAAAAGGTAAATGGATTTGGCGATGTCATATCGACGTGAGTCATCCATACCTCCCAGTCTGGAAATATCTTCGAAAGTTCGTCTCCGGATACGACGCGAGTGTGTTTTCGTTGGCCGATTTTTCGAAACCACTTCCACACCCCCAGTACATAATACCGCCCAGTATTGACCCCTTGAGTGAGAAGAATATTGATCTTGATGAACAAGAGATCAAGGAAACCCACGAGCGATTTAAGCTTGATCCTTTGAGGCCCGTTATGCTGCAGGTATCAAGATTCGACAGATTTAAGGACCCTCTTGGAGTGATCCAGGCATATCGGTTCACAAAAACCTTCTTACCCAATATCCAGCTGGTTCTCGCAGGCGGAGGAGCCACGGATGACCCTGAAGGAAAAATTGTATTGGGCGAAGTGCGAACGGCAGCTCGGGATGATCCCGATATACACATAATTATGCTGCCACCCGACGCTCCCCGTACCATTAACGCACTTCAGCGTCTAGCGGACATAGTGCTTCAAAAATCATTACGAGAGGGCTTTGGTCTGACTGTAACCGAAGCTATGTGGAAGGGTAAAGCAGTCATAGGCGGGGATACCGGAGGCATCAGGCTACAGGTAGTTAATCACCAGACTGGTTTTCGTGTAAGCACCCCGGAGGGGGCGGCGCTTCGCATACGCTACCTGATGCATCATCCGGAAATCCTACTTGAGATGGGAGAAAGGGCGAGGGAATTTGTACGCAACAACTTTCTAATAACAGAGCAACTCAGAGAACTACTTACACTTATAGTTGGGCTTATTTATGGCACTGAGGAAAGGATTGAGTTGGGCTAGGAAAAATCAATAATGTTAAAATGTTATTGATGAATGGGGTTTGTTTGTTTATGCTAACATTCCGAGAGATATAAGAAGCTCAAATTTGAGGAGCTGAATTTGATTAAGAAACCATGGCAGGGCAGGTTTAACAGAGGCACACATGAGTTAGCTGAGAAATTCTCTGCGTCTATCGAGGTAGATAAAAGACTCTTTAGAGAGGATATTGAGGGTAGCATAGCGCATGCGAAGATGCTGGGTAGGACAGGTATCATTCAAAAAATTGAATCCGAGAAGATAGTAAAAGGACTAAAGGAAATTCAAAGGGAAATAGAAACCGGCACATTCCCATTCAGGGAGGAATATGAAGACATACACCTCAACATCGAGAAACGCCTAACTGATAAGATAGGCGAAGTTGGCGGAAAACTTCACACAGCAAGGAGCAGGAATGACCAGGTCGCCCTCGACATGCGCCTTTATTTAAGAGGTGAAATTGATGAGATCCTCAATCTGATTAAGAGACTTTCGACAACATTGCTGAACCTGGCTTCAAAACATCTGGATGTAATCATGCCCCTTTACACGCATCTTCAGAGGGCGCAGCCCGTATTGCTATCACATCACTTGCTCGCATACTTTGAGATGCTGAGACGTGAAAGGGGTCGTTTCGTTGACGGCCGCAAAAGGGTAAATGTCATGCCCCTCGGTGCGGGTGCGGGCGCTGGGACATCCTTTCCAATTGACAGACACTATGTGGCCAAACTCCTCGGATTTCCAGAAATAACTAGAAACAGCATCGACAGTGTCAGTGATAGAGACTTCATTGTCGAATTCATTTCAACCTCAGCCTCACTTATGATGCACTTGAGCAGAATCGCAGAGGAACTTGTTCTATGGTCTAGCAAGGAGTTCGACTTCATTGAGCTAGGGGACGAATTTACTACAGGATCGAGCATTATGCCTCAGAAGAAAAATCCCGATATTGCGGAGCTGATAAGGGGAAAGACCGGCAGGGTATATGGATATCTTATTACAGTCCTCACATTGATGAAGGGCCTCCCACTCTCTTACAATAGAGACATGCAGGAAGATAAAGAACCGATGTTTAACACGGTCGACACCGTTAAATCATGCCTTGAAATCATGATAGAGATGATGAGAAACCTAAAATTCAAGCCTGAGAATATGAAAAAAGCAGCCGTGGAAGGACACACACTTGCAACAGATCTGGCAGACTACCTTGCCAGAAAGGGTGTACCGTTTAGACAGGCTCATGAGATTACCGGAGAAATAATCAGGTACGCTGAGCAGAAGGACAGGGAGATTTTCGAACTATCTATATCCGAGCTCAAAAGATTCTCATCAAAAATCGAGGAAGAAGCGCTTGAACTCCTCAATCTAGAGGGCTCGGTAACGAGCAGAAAATCGCTAAGCGGCACATCAAAACAAAATGTCCTAAAAATGATCAAGGAAAATAAAAAGGAGATTTCCAAGTGGTGAGCGGCGAAGCGGAACAGCAATGCCCCTATTTTCAGAAAAGAGCGCCCATTTCATAATGAAAAGGACTTAAAGGGCCTTCCAAAAATTGCGTTAAGAAAATCATAAACGGAGACGTAAAGAAAAATTTGCGGGTTGCGGTTGAATTAAATTTTTTAGTCGGAGTTTATGATTTTTAGCAAATTTTTGGATAGCCTTGATTTTTGCTTCTTTGTATCAAGACAAAGAAGTTAAAAAGGACAACTAAGATGAATCAGGAAACCGCTCTTAAAGATTCCCCGAAATATCTCACGTCTACGGTAATGATAGGACCCGCACGAGTTGGTGAAAGTGAAAAGGGCTCATTTGCGAGCGCTCCGACTTGTTCAGTCCAGGCCCTAGCGAAGCAGTCGCGCTTCCTCTCAGCCCCGCACCTTCTTATTGAATTAATCGGGCTATATGATAAATTACAAATAAAAATCACGGCCCCTTCGTCTAGCCTGGTCTAGGACATTGCCCTCTCAAGGCAGAAACACGGGTTCAAATCCCGTAGGGGCTGCCAAAAAAGTCTAAGCACAATTCAAGTAAGTTACATATCATAGATAGTTGAGGCTAACCGGTGCTAAGTGAATGGGATTTCGGAAGAGGTGTCTATGAAATACGAGTTTCTTACTAAAATATCTCACATACGTTCATGGGAAACTTTATTCTTATAGAAAACCGTGCATGAAATAACGAGTTTCTTTTTAAACTTCATCCAATTTAGGTAATAGCTATAACGCACCTCAACCCCAAGCTCTCCATTCCAAAAATTCACTCACATTATGCTTAAAAGAGCTTGGGGCTATTGCTGAGTAAACTTCGATGAATTATCTAAACAACAATATGACTATCGCGATCACCTTGCAACACCACAAAATGGAGAATCTGCACAGTCCTCATCGCCGCAGTCAACCTCTCCATCTGAATCATTATCAAGTTCATCATTACACTCTGAAAACAAGCCACAGGTTAGAACTACGGATGTCGGCGGCCAATAAGCAGTGAGCGAGTAAAAGATTATACCTGTATCTCGTCGGGCAAGTGCCTCTACTGCTGACAGTGATTGGAACTGAGACTGTGAGCCGTGAATTTCCCGTATCATGTGTCCCTTGTGAATAAGTCTCGCCAAAGTTTTAGCACAATCGTCACCTTTATTTATAGACATATATAGAGAATCTGAAGCTGCATAATCGGCCACTACCAATTCTAAGTCGGATGATTCTTCCCCTTGTGCATCGCTTCTCATCCCCAAGAATAGACTTGAAATTATCACTACTGTAATTATGATACCTTTCATCTTAATTACCTCCTTGGGTATTTCTATTTTTCGTCAATTCCACCATCTAGAACGCATCCAATTATAGCTACTTTCTCTCTCCATCCCTCCCTAACCATGGTGACGATTATCCCATTCTCGATTATCTCCACACTTTGTTCCTGTAGGCCTTGATGTACGACATCTGCTACCGCGTCCATACAGTTCGTCCCAGGTTCTGGTGGGGAAACACCAAAAGAACTAACAAAAAACACTACTAATGATGCAAGGGTGGCAACCATCAAAACGCACCTCCTATAAATTATATTTTGGACTAAAACCATACCCTCAATACTTGAAACTGCCCTCTCCAATTAACGACTCTAGCACTTTAGTACTAGAACTGTCAAGTAGTTTTTTTCAACATGTGAAAAATATTAATTAGTGCCAAACCATAAGGGCAAGTTCTTATGACACTGTAATGTCGGCATCAGGTGATGAACTTTGTCTGATACGCGAATCAAGGAAGACAAGAAAGACAATCACAGGGGCACAGATTAAATTGATGATATAGGTATCATGGAATCAACGGAGGGCAAAATGATAATGAATCCGACTTGCAGCACTTGACGGCTAGAAGCTAGCTATGCAGGCTTGCTCCATCGACTGAGCCCTTCCTATGAGAAATAAGGCTGGCATAGCTACGCTTAAAAGTCATCCCTCTAAATCAAGATAGCTTGTTCGAACAATCCCCTTACAATCCCCCTTCCTGAAAGTGGCCTTAAAATTCCTAATGACAGAAGTAGGTTATATAAAAATATGTCCGCCCTCTCAAGGCAGAAACACGGGTTCAAATCCCGTAGAGGCTGCCAATTAAAGCTTGCATTGAAATACTAAACAATTTTAGCTTCCGATTTCTCCCGTTCGATCATAAATTTAATCACCAAGAGAAAGAGAATATTTATTGAAAGCCCGATTAAGGCAGCAAACTGTTCTTTATAGAAAATAAAAACCTGAGTGAGGAAAATTGAAATTAAAATCGACCTTTCAAACATTTGATAGGCTTTAAGCCTTGATTTCCTTATGTAGTATATTCCGATAAAAACAAAAATCCCTGATGCCAGGGATGATAGAATCTCAGCCCAATCTACGAACGAAATGTTATAGAATCTCTTTGCCATATGACTAAAAATTGATGAATTTAAAATCCTCTCCCAGCCCAATCCGAAAAAGAAAATATAAAAAACGACAGCCGACGTAGTAACAACTAGTTTCAGTAAAAAAACGATAATGACAGTCAAAGTGAAAGCACGCTTTTCTATAACCGTAAGATAAAGTTTGTTTAGATATGATTTTAAACCAGCATACACTCCAGGACTTGGATCTCGTGCAGCCTGTGCGTTCAGTAACAAGCTTTTCGTAGAACTTACGAGAGGATCTAATGGGTTGCTCCTATTTAAATAGCCTATGGCCTTTTTCTTTTGTTCCTCATCGAGATCCCGTAAAGCTAACTCCTTCAGACTGTCTACCGCGTTAACGAGGTATTCTCTTCTTGTATAGCCCCAACCGGATTGAATTGTATGAACCGCCAGATAAATCAGTATGAATATGACATACATGATGGCGACGGCCGGCTGAAAGAAGTAGTCGTTGTCCTGAGTTACAAATTTCCCAACTTCGTCAATGAATGTGCCAAATCCAATCCCGCCAAATAGCGCCGCCCACCACTCGATTCTTCTGCTTAGAAAAAAAAGAAGGATCATTATAGAAATTAACATCAGCAGGCCACCCCAGAGCATATGAGCGATGTGGAGGTTACTATTACCGATCTGAGGATACCCGGTAAGTCTCAGAAAAAGACGTATAATGAGAATTGAAGATACGGCTGAGACAAGAAATACCTCAAGGTATTCAGAGGCTTCAAGATTACGTATGAATATATTAGACTGTTTCACTATACGTAACCATGACCTCTAAGGATACAGGCTCGGAAATCTCTTGCTTTCATATGAAAATCCATAAGATACCACAGTTAAGCCTTGATCGCACCTAAGTTTTCTTGAGCTTAAATAATCGTATGGACTCAAAGGGGTTAACGATTTTTGAAGAGGCATCTCCCCGGTATGAGATATCTATATTGAAATCTCCTTTCAGAGAATATGTCCTTGGGATGCGCACGCCAAAAATGGGGATTTGCGAAATGTGGGAATTTTTTTTTACTTTTATCTTCTTAATTATTCTCCTGTCAACATAAACGTTAATTTCAAGACCGGCTAATTCAATATTATTATCAAGTATAAGACTCAAAAAATACTGTGAATTTCGATTTACCCGATTAACTGTGATCGAATAACTCCCTTCTCGGGACGATTCGAATTCGTAGTTCTCCTTCGGTCCAGAAGATTCTATCCTATAGTTGTTTGAATTGCTTTTCTCAAATACTGCAGAAAAGTCCTTTTCATAAAAACCTTTTTTAGTATAAACCCGATTGGGCCCAGTCCATGAACTATCTAACCATCCATTGCCTTTAACACTATACTCATATAGAGGATCAGTATACGGGAAATTCCAAAATAAATATCTACGAGTATGTTGTGAAGCAGATTCGTTATTTAAGAAACCTCCAACTTGTTGATCTAACTTAATATTAAGATCTTTAAAAACCATTTGGGGAATGTCGGCGAGAGATACCGGCTTACTTGAAATTTTTAATTCTCCGGTGGAAGAAAAAGTTTTAGTCATGAAGAGCGGAATTGCTCTTGCCTTGATTTTGTGTGGAATAGTACATCTATTAATATATCCATTTTTCTCTATTAGTTCAGTATTGATTTTTAGCTCCTCATATCGGCCAGCACCGTGGTCACCGAAGATATAAATTAAAGACCGATCATATATTCCTTTTGATTTTAATTCATCCAATAATGAAACCAGTCTTTTAAGATTATAAATTAAAAAGTTCTTATAGGCTTCCCGCGTTGTGGTGCTAGGTACATATTTCCCTAAGGCGTCTTTACTATATGGTGCATGGCATCCTTTGAGATGGAAGAACTTGAATACGGGCACTCTTACGGAATCATTGATCTTCGAAAATTCACCATAAAAATTATCGTCCCCAGACCACCAGTTTAAATGGCTTAGTTTAGACTTATTGGGAGGCAAAAAATGAGATAGAAACCATTTGTTATCATTCATTACATATCTTTTCAATAAATGGGGTACACTGCGGAAAGTTGCAATATCAATTAAATGGAGACTATCGCTCAGGCCTTGCCTAAAATTTGTAATCTGACCTTTTTTAATAACGTTAGAAGCAATGGTGGTACTCTTAAGAAGAGTGTCATCGTAATAGGTTGGAATCAAGTCAACCTGAAAATCGTTTTCCTTTAATACCTTTGGAATTGAATTTCCGAGATAGGCTTTTTCAATGTACTCGCGGAATAGGACTGAGTTATCGTAATATGTACCGGTCAATATGTTTGGTACAGACGTTTCAGTAAATGGGAACCCAGCGACTGTATCCGGATAATAAACGAATCCGCTAAACTTTTCCTTAAACTCTGGATGTTCGGAAATAATCTCATCAAAAACATCTGATTGCGCTTCATCAAGAAGGATCAAAATGACATTCTTGTCCGAAGAAAAGTCGAATTTAATCGACTCATCAAAAATCACTTTTCTGGAATCTAAAGACGAGTATCCTAAATATTTGATCGCCAAACTGGAAATCAGAGTAAGTAGTATGACAATGCAGACCTTATTGATAATGTTTTTTATATAGGGCGAAAAAATTATCGCCAATATGATCAGCGTCGACCAGACAATTGCCTCAACATAGCCCAAAGTAGCCCATTTGTCCCAATTTATTTTACTCCCGTCCAGCGGACCATAGTCTTTATAAAAAAGGTTTCCCTGGACCCAAAGTAAAATTATGATTACAAGAAACAGACTCAGTACTCTTTCAAATACGGATTTAGGAATGAGGATAAGTATTAGGGTTAGAAGTGCGATAATAGGTACAGATACTAATAGCAAGTATAAATAAATCTCACTGAACCGGTAAGTGAATTCCTTAGAATTATTAAAGAATATGTCAAGAGGTGTGAAAAAACATAGAAACAGAATTAAACAACCTGATACGAGTAATGCCTGGAGTATTTTATATCGGTCAATTTGGAAACTTGGGACTGAACTAAACAATACTCCAATCCTCGCTTATTTCAAAATAAAAGTGATACACATATCGATACAAATTTCCCCTGCTGCAAGCAACTCTCCTAGCCCATATTTTATAAGGGCTTGAGTTTCCTCATCAAATAAATCGATCTTTCGGAATCCTTTACATGAACAGAATTAAGGACTGAAAAATAGCTTTTGAATTCATGTTCAAAACATTCCTGATTATAATCTCTAAAAATATCCTGCCTAGTTGAAAGAAGCTGTTGAACTCTTGTGTCGGACTTTGGTATAAACTCAATAATCAAAGCGTTACAAATGTTACTGAAAAATTTTGCCAGATGAGACAACGGTACGTTATTAGATATAGCCAGATGGTGTATCAGCGCCAACGCTAGTACAATGTCAGCGGGTCCCCTTTTTAAGAGTGATGAACGTTCTTTATTTTCCCAACCTATATCAGGACTCGGATTTGTTAAATCACATAAAAGGGGGAGAAGATTTTTTTCGCCTTCCCTGACTGCTTTAAGATAATTTTCCTCAACCACATGGGGATCGGCATCAAACGAGATCGTCTGCAATCGCTTACTCGCAGCGATCCTTGAAAATTCCCCAACATTTGAGCCAAAATCCCATAAGGTCTTCGCATCCTTTATCTCATCTAAAATTTTATCTAAAAAAATCGAGACAATTTCTCTCTTCTGTGCAAACCCTCGCTCCGTGTAATTGGTCTTATCATAATAGTCCGACCACACGGTTTTTTCAGGATCCCAGCTGAGACTTTGAACTGCTGATTTCAGGCTATCTATTATACTAATAAAGCCGATCCTGCTAATCCTTCTTTTTTTGTCATTAAACCCTTTATCGGAAAACCTCTTCTGAGCCTTTGAGTGAAGATGTATATGAGAAAGTAGAGAAAACTTCGTCTTTGTTCTGAAAGGAAGGAGACCGCTCACCAGATCGAGTGGCAAACCATCAATAAACACTCTCATCAATTGGCCGAGGCGAACGTCTCGGTAACAAATAACAGCGAGGGGAGCGAGAAAATGCTGACAGAACTGTCGATAAGCGACCCAAGGCTTGCCTTCGGTATACTTTTCGAAAGAAAGTGTATCAATCAGCACAGGTTTACAATCAATAAATTGAATGTTGTATGCGCTTGCATCCTTGAGCGACATACCGTATTCAAGGGCGGTTCTTTGAATTTCTAAAGTCAAAAGTCCTGCGTTTTTGTATTGACTGAAACACCATTCGTACGGATAAGAAATAAAAGGTATCAAACACGGTTTTATAACCTTATAGACATCATCCGAGAAAGCATTACCAATGGACACCTCTTCATGCTCGATTAAATATCGTTTTCTAACAAGCTCGTCGTACAGTCCGGAGCCTATAAGTGCCTCATAAGTGTCGGCGTAATCGTTGTTGACTTGGCGATATAATTGAAAATCACGAAAGAAGACAAAACCGCTTCTATCACGAAATGAACTGGGTGACGTCTTCGGGCCTAAAAATTTATCATTTCTTGGATTCATTATCCGGCTTCTTGAGCAAAAAACTGGCGAAGAACGTTTTCAGCTTTGACCAATAGATCTTCATCAAAGTTAATATACCCAAGACACTTGCAATTAGTATCTGCAAAACATAACTTCCGCTTCCAGGATCAATATAAGAGAATGCATTCAAAGCTGATAAAAAATATAGAGCTAACAAAAATACTGAGGTACCAAAAATTACATTTAAATGATTTCTCATAAAACAATCCCCCTCTATCTAAAATCTTAAGATTACTAGTGAACTACCAAATTCTTAAGGTTTGGGCCTAATAGTAATAATAATCTAATTTATCCATATCTTACACTAGTAATGGCTCTTTTGACAAAAAACAAACCGGTAGGTATCAGACCTTGCGCTTCATTAAAAAGATACAGGGATATTAGAGAAACTGGATAATTGCAATTAATAAAAAAGAATCAGCGCTTTACACCACAGATGATCAACGACATTTACATCATTTGAAATAAGTAGACTGTGATTTTCGTAAACCTTCGTTCCGTAATCAGCTTTATGTTTCTTTTCGTGTTGTTTAAGAAGTAATCGGTTAAATAGGGTGCCGGGTACGGCACCTCTCGCACCACGAACCAAAACCGGCCAGCGTCTTTCTTGCATTTCATAAACTCCCTATCGATGGATGCATAGTCCTTTGAGTACATGTTAATGCCACACTTTGACAGATCCCCCTTATAATACCAATCAAAAGTGCGGCGATTCTGGCTTGTCCCACCGTCAGCGAATATTATTACATCATCAATCGTCGACTTATCCTCCACATATTCAGCCGCTTCCCGCCATTGCTCCCTTACCGGACTCGCGTAAAACTCCAGCAATCCCGGTGTGACGACGATCACCACTAAGCCCAGGCTTATCAATTCTGGTACCACTTTCCCTAGCCTTGCAACTAGGAACGCTAAAATAATATAAAACGCCGGTGACGCGCTAATCATATATCTATGATGATACATAGGTCCGAAAATTTTGGATAAGAGAAGGGGAAGCAATATAGGAATCGTAATCCACAATACCAGCAAGAGTAACTCGTTTCCCTTACTCATCACGCTTTTGAAGCCTGACAAAAGATCTCCCACACTTGCTAGCCACCGCTCCTTTCCCACCCACAAAATATAAGCACCTGTAGCAACCACAAAAAAACTAACCCCGATGATCACGGTGTTCAATGAGGGATAATCCAGACCGGCACCAATAAAGTTGCGAAGGGTTATTAATGGTGACCACGGCGACGGTTCAGGAAGCCAACGCATCGAGCCAGCCTTTCCCTCTACTACCTTACCGATAGAACGAAGAATTTTAGGCATTATTGCAAAAAGGATGATTGCTTGGCCAATAATCCAGTTTACCGCTACATTCCTATGGCACCTCCATCTAAGCAAGAAGTACAAATTTTGAGCAGCGATTACGAATACGCCAAACGTATGAGTATAAAATAACAAAACGGTAGTAAGCACATATAATGCAAGGTTAATGATATTTCTATTTCGCAGTGCAATAACAAAAAAGTAATATGACACCAGGGTCATTAGCACAAATAAGCTGTAATACCTGATATCTTGAGAGTAATATATTTGAAACTGAGAGATCGCCATGAGAAAAGCGCTGATCAAACCCACTTTCCTGTTGAGCAACTCTTTACCTATCAAATAAATTAACGGAATAGATGCCACACCAAATATCGCTGATAGCGACCTTGTTGCGACCTCTTCAGTCCCAAAGAGCTTAATCCAGAAATGAGCCAGAATTATATATATAGGAGGGCGACCGCCTTCAATAATCGCCCAGATATTATCTCGGGCAACGCGCAACATTATTACTTCGTCATACCAGTAACTCTCACCTCCCAAATCATAAAACCTCAAACATAGCGACAGTAAAATAATAATGCCAAGCAATACCCATGCAGTCGTCTTTTCATTCTGTTTTAAACTTAGCATTTAATTTAAATATAATTGCAAGGAATATATCGAATTAAAGCTTTCACCTTACTTGACAAATAGCAAAAATCTCTGATTGCCTACTCGTAGTCTTTATTCTTGAAATCGTGGCTCATCTCTTTTGCACCAACATTGTAACGTTTATTATCTCTAAATGTTAATAGGGTTTTGATGAAAACATCTTCATACATAGCAGCGCACCTATCAATATGAAAGTCCTGTGCTTTAAGCCTATTGTATTCACCAATTTCTTCACGAAGCATTGGATTTCTAACCAATATCTCGCACTTCTTAGTAAACTGATTGATATCATTGAGTTGTACGAGATAACCCGTCTCTTGATCTTTTAAAAAATCATTCTGCCCACCGTTGTCGTAACAAACAATAGGTAGCCCACTTTGCATCGCTTCTAAAAAAGCTAATCCAAAACCCTCATGCTGACTTGTTGAGACATAGATATCACACATTTTCAAAATTCGAAACTTCTCGTTTTCATCCACATGCCCCAAAAAGAGGATTTTATTCTCGAGACCTTTTCTATTTCTTGTTTCTATAAGAACCTTTTCTTGAGGACCCGTACCTAAAATCAGCAAACGCACATTTTCCTCGTTCAACAATGCTATTAGCGAGATCAGCTGATCAACAGCCTTACGAGCGATAAGTCTTCCAACAGTTACCAGAAGGGCTTCTTCACTCTTGCAGCCATACTTTCCACGCAAAGCTGTTCCCACATCATGGCCCCGTATTCCTAACTCAATCCTTGTCACGTCAATATCGTCCAAATAATAGCGTCTCATATTATCTAAGGTGTCATTTGAATTGACCACCACCCTATCTGCCTTTCTTAAAAGCCTTCTTATCCAAGCCTGGAGCAATGGATTTCGGTGCGGAGAAAAAAGTTTACTTGGGTCATAGACATCTCCGCCATGCAAGGAAAGAACATTCGGAATTTTGGCATGACGAGCTAGAGTATCTCCCACCGGTCCAGTAGGGAGAGCAAAATGAGTATTAATGAGATCATAGTTACTATTTTCCAAAAGCTTTTTGCCAGTTCTTATCGCCAATGGAATAAAGGTCATCAGCGAAAGTAGATTTGCCACTGTCTTCTCTTTTCGGAAAATGACGGGGACTCGGATGATCTGTACTCTATCAGTAGCCTGCTTGGACGGTAGCCCCCGTAACTGAGATGTCAACACAGTGACTTCATGACGCTTGGCTAGTTCATGTGCAATAAAAGAAGTCGCAACTCCTCCACCACCGCCAAGTGGTGGGTATTCGTAGTTACAAAAAAGTATTTTCATTTTCCTAAACTGAAATATTTTAAATTCACAGCCCCTTTTTTAAACTAAGAATACGGTATTCTGCCACCCTGCGTGAAAAAGCGCCTATAGTCAAGGTTGGAGGAGATGAGCGCCCGGCGACAAATACAGAAATCAAGAAAAAATGGAAAATCCTCCCATTGAGTCGGGAATGCGATATCCCAATATCGAAAGAACAGAGGGTGCAACATCAATTATATCGATTTGCTCTCTTCTGGCTTTACATTGTTCATCAAAGACTATCATAAATGCCCTCTCCGACTCATGATGCGGAAGATATCCATGGGTCCCTCTGTGTCTCGGGTTTTTTAACCTGCTTATCTGCCTCGAGTCAGAAAGTGCTAAATAAAGGTTTGCAAGGGGTTGATAAAAATCATGTGGAAAGAAAATATACCCTGGATCTGATACAAAAAATACTTCACCATATTGTGAATCAGGAAATAAAAGATGGTATTCCTTCAAATTTTCTGACGTTAATAAAGTTACATTTTCTAGTTCAGATAGCTTTGACAAAATTTCACGACGAGCTGACACTGTTCTGAACCAAAACCTGGCCACGGAAACATCTATAAAGAAGGTGTATTCATCTTCAGCTACATTTAACCTATTTAATTCCCTATTTATATCTATTGAGCCTTTTATCTCTTCGTGCCCATGGTCAGACAAAAGCGAGAGAATTACTCCATTTGCCTTACATCGCTCGGAAATACTGTTCAGAAATCTATCAATTCGGGAGTAGAAGTCGCTTATTTTTTGGACTCTGTCCAAATTCCACTGCTGTATGAGATCTAAAGAATAGAGTTCAAGAATTTCAAGCTTGTACAACCCGGAGCCTATTTTATTCGGTACATTTTTTATAGGATCCGAGGAATTACTATAAAGATAGCGGCTCTCGCTTTTCCCCACTACACCCAAGCAAGTCTCTATGCCACCAATTTCCAAAAGAGCTTCGGTTAACCTAGTTCGCCTGTGATATTTGGTCCTCTTTAATTCAAAAAGTCGTCGACGTTTTGGAGGCATGGCAGCCAAATCGAAAGATCCAGTGAAAAGGTGTACCAGGCATTGAACCGAAGTGGTTACTATATCAGGAAGCAGATCCGTCAATCTAGCAGAAAAAGGTTCAGTAGTCTTACTCTTTAGTTTAACCCCCCACATCCCATGCTCGGTTGGATAAGTACCTGTCAAAATGGTGGGAAGCAAGTCATTGCTCGGAAGATTTCTGATAAATACTTTTGGGTATAGATCAAGGGATTCGGAAATGAACGGTGTCGTCCCAGCATTTATCCGCCGCAAATCAAGGCCACTTATGTAACATAGAAGCAATTTCCGGTTAATAGCTTTAGAATCCATATTCAGGAAATGACTTATCTATAGAATAATTCCTGCAAAGCTAAATATGAACCTGAATTATACAGTAACATCCTAGCAATCACCTTAACGAACGCACGAGGTTCCCAATATTAGGATTTAATTTAGATTTTCCCTAGCTTTAAACACGGGTGATCCAAACATCGTATCTGGTTTTTCAATACCCAGTATCTCGAGTATAGTTGGGGAAACATCTATTAAGTCTGCTTCCTTCTTACAAGACTCGTAATCCCTACTTAAGAGTAGCATAAAACCCTTAGCTGATTCGAAATTGGGTAGCAGGCAATGCTCTCCTCTGTGCCTTGGATTAAACAAACGTGGCCTCTGTTTAGGATCTGTAACACCTAAAAATAGATTTGCGATAGGTTGATGAAAGTCATGTGGAAAGAACGCAAAGCCTGGGTGACTCATTATAAAGGCTTCACCGTATTGTGGATCATTGAATGATATATTGAACTGTTGAAGGTCCTTCCAAGAGAAAAATCCGGAATTTGGTATCTCTCGGAGCATTCTGACAATTATATTACGTGCCCTATCTGAAAAAAACCAAAATCTAGCCATAGATAACTCTATGAAATAGGTATATTCCTCCTCGGATAAACCAAGTATCTTTAACCTCTGCTTGAGATCGATGTAACCCTGTATTTGGTCATAACCATGGTCTGAAAAGAGAAGGAGCGTTATGTCATTATTATTACATTTTTCATAAACACTCCTTACAAAACTGTCAAAGTACTCGTAGATCCATTCGATCTTTTCCGCTCTGTCTAAGCCCCACCTCTGCAATAAATCGAATGAGTAGAGATGGACAAATTCGAAGATATGTTTGCCTGATCCAATTTTATGTATTAAATCTTGCAGAGGGTCAGAGGTTCGACTATATATATAACGACATTTTTCCATCCCTACCGCTCCCAAGCATGATTTAAGACCACCGAATTGCAGAAGATTTTCGGTTTTTTTATATTTCTTATCCTGGTGCGTCCTTAAAATTTGAAAACGCCTTCGCCGTTTCGGAGGAATCGCAGATAAATCGTATGACCCAGTAAGGACGTGGAACATGCATTGTGCAGTAGTAGTCAGAACATCAGGTATTTGGTCGATGATTTTTGTAATTCGTGATCGTGAAGTATTGGGCTTCAATTTCACTCCAAACATCCCATGCTCTGATGGGTAAGCGCCGGTCAATAAAGTCGGCAGCGAATCAGAACTTGGAGGGCTCGTTATATGCACGCCATGTTGTGATTTAAGTATATCAGAGACGAAGGGTGCATTAGTTCGATCTATTCGTCGTAAATCCATTCCATCTATATAGCAGAAAAGTAGTTTCTTCAATATGGCGTCCTTTTAGATTACATTCATATTACGCTCTTGGGACTCGTAGATTGAATAGAGAATAAGCGGAATTTACCTCATCTATTTCAGTTCTTATTCTTATCTCATTCCACCCCAATTCCTTTGCCATTATATCAGCACATATTCTAATTTCGGACTCTCCCGGGTGTCCCGCGGAACCAAGGTCTGTCCGCCTGAATACGACATCACCTAACTTCTGAGCCATCTCTTGCCGTACCGCGTGCAATATTTCCGCCTTTGTTACTATTGACGTCCCCACCGGACCGGCCAATGTTGGATCATCTTCGATGTACTTGATAACGTTATGGTACTGAGATCCGTGATTGTGGACTAGAGCTCTAATGATTTCGGGGCTCAGACCATGTTTGCCACTCTTGAGAGCATTAGAAACAAACTCTTCGAAATCTTCGATTTGACCACCATAAATCGGAGTCACTGCCGTTTCACATTTCGGTGGCTCTTTACCCAATTTTCTAAACACTAAGTCCACAACCCTTTCTGCAACCCTCCTGGAAGTTGTGTAGCGTATGCCTATTACAGTTAATAGACCTTCGACATTGTGGTCCTTAGCGTGATCTATAACCAGTGACCTCTTTGCGTAAGTAAGGTTGGTAGCTCCATATTCGTTATCGCCAGATGGTACAATCCCCGCATTCCACGTTGAAATGTCATTCAGACTGAGTGATATTGGGGGATAAGCTTCATTGATTTCGTCAACGAACCATTGAAGATCCCTTTCACTAACCGTAAATTCATCTGGCTCACCTTTATAGACCGAATGCCAAATACCAACTATGGTGTATCCCCGCCATGGTATAATGAAGAGATGACGGCGTCCCCTGCTGAACGAAGCAGCTGGATCCTTTCCCCTACCCAGTACAGCAAGTGCGTATTTATTCACTAAAGGCTTATCAACAACAATGAATGCATCCCTTGTGTAACAAAGCTCTGGAGTTTGTTGCAGACCCATCTGACCCCTGATCATTCTCTCTGCCCAAGGGCCGGCAGCATTTAGCACTACTTTACCCAAAATTTCCACCTTCTCCCCAGTCATTTTATCCTCCGCCTCGACCCCCACTATAGCCTCTCCCCGGCGGAGAAAGCCTTTCACCTCAATGTAATTTCCTGCGTCGGCACCCGCATCTACGGCAGACTTGAGATAAGCTAGTGCAAGCCTTGCCGGACTATACATTTGCCCATCGTAGAAAATCACCGCCCCAGTGAGTCTATTCCCACTCAAACCCGGGAACAATTCAAGGCAATCTCGCCTGGAAATTGCGTACCCTAATGGAATTTTCCTATGCGGATCGATGATCCCTTGGTTTCTATCAAAAGTGACCAGATTATATAGAAGCTGACCTGCCTTCAACACCAATTTGCCCTGCATTCCATGGCCATAAGTTGGGACGACGAAAGGAATGGGATAAACCTGGTGTGGCGCAATGCGGAGCAGAGTGTTAAGCTCTTTAAGGGATTCTCTGACACGGGAGAAATCGGAGTGCTGAAGGTAACGTATCCCACCGTGAACTATTTTAAAGCAATTGGCTGAAGTCGCGTGAGCGAAATCACCACGTTCCAAGAGAGCCACGGAAAGGCCTCTAAGAGCAGCATCCCATGTAGCACAAATTCCGAATATACCACCACCAACGACGATGAGATCATACTTGGTATAAGTAAAAGTAGATATGTTTCGCCTCATTGTTCCTCAAAAGGCATTGACTCTGGTTAATATAACTTATGTATTTTAGTCGTGAAGCAACTCTATATTTCAATATTTCGGAAATAGAAGATGCATTCCTCTTTTTTGCTTAAACGAATCGGATCTAGACAGTTTTTTTTATGCAAAGGAAAGCTGCAAAGTTATAAAATTGAAAAAAGGTGTCAACGATTTCAAAACCATTTCTTCTGAATAATCCTAGGTCCTCATCGATCCGGTAGGGAATGAGTACATTTTCGAGTGCCTCTCTCTTTCGCATTATTTCCATCTCGGTATATCCGTTTCGCTTCTTAAAATCATAGTATAGATCTACAAAAAAGCGATTCATGTGGCTGTCGTTTGTGAGAATTTTCTCGGTTACGATTAAAATCCCTTCTTCAACCAGTGAGTTGTAAATCCATTTTATTAGATTGTCTCGTCCTAATGGACGAACAAACTGAAGTGTCCAGCACATAGTGACAACACTGGCATTATCGAGATTCAACTTTGATATTTCCTCATCAAGGTTTCCATATCGAACCTCGATGAGATCCTCCAATCCATGCTTCTTAATCTTATGATTTGCCTGCTTTAGCATAGGGAGTGAGGAATCATATCCAATAAAACAAGCTTGTTGTCCGATTTCTCGACAAAGGTTAATGAGGGTGGTTGCTGTAGAGCATCCAAGATCATAGACTTTAGTGCCTGGGATAAAAAACTTCTTACCAATCTCCTTGATCATCTCTTGTTGTTCAAGGTAAAATGGCACACTGCGTGTTATCATGTCATCAAATGCTTCAGCGACTTCGGAGTTAAATTCAAAGCTATCTATCGAGGCAGGGCTTTTTAAAAAAATAATATCTTTTTTCATACTGAGATCTTTCCTTCCCAAATAGCTATGAGGAGAGTGTTTTTTGTTAAGAGGAATACTTCGTTTAGTATCAACACTTACTGTTAAATTACGTTGGTAATTATAATAGTAGTGCTTTGATTTGTAAATAAAGGATACGTTTTGTAAATTCGCACTGTGAACATTAATTTCACTTTCTTCGTGCATAAAGCATTCTGTCATTATGGCTTATAAATAAATAATCACTTATGGCAACAATTTCACCACTATATTTATCGCGGTGTTTTGTGAACTCGAACACATTTAGGCCGGCAGTTTCCAACGTTTGAATAATGTTTCCAACTGTATACCCATGCATATCATTATGTAGCTCGCAGAATAAATGTTTAACATCATTTTTGAGCGTTTTTGACATTCCGGAAAGAACTTTTCCTTCTGACCCATGGACGTCAATCTTTACGATATCAGGCCTTATATTCTCTTTTTCACAAAGTTGATCGAATGTAAGCACCTGCACATTACCAGTCTCTACTTCTTTGAAAACTCTTTCATCAAAACCTTCCATCATTCCCTTACCCTCCTTTTCGGATAATGCTACATTAAATGTACGAACATTCTCATTCAGACGATTTATTTCAATATTTTGCAGTAGTCGTCTATAGAATTTTGGGTGTGGTTCAATTGATATCACCTGTCCCCGGGAACCTACTATAAAAGCAGCATATATGGTAAAGTAACCATAATGAGCACCCACATCCACGAAAGTAGGAAACTCTGATTCTTTTAAGAGTGCTTTTAGCTGGAGTGTAAAAGAGGGCTCGTATATTTCACCTCGAGAAAAGAAGTAATAATAATCAAGTGTCCTGTTGTCTATCATTTTTATCTTTGTTCCATAGATATTAGCTTCGCAATACACTTCGCCCACTAACATTGATCCTATTTTCTTTCTAAAATTTACTAAAACTTTTCGCAAATGACTTTCTGGCATTAAAAACTTATTAAAAGAATCAATCTTTCTGATACACACCGAGATGTATATTAAAAAATCAAATAGTCCCTTTTTAATTTCTCTTATCATTAATAGTTTGTTTTTTATTAAGTTTTCGTTACCTTTAAATTTGTGATTGACACATACATACTTATATTTTCATGTCAAATTCTATTCTGACGATGAGGAGTTATCTTCGAGGGAGCCTTCTTTTCTTCTGCGGGCTGAAACAAATTTCTTTTTCATTTTCCAGTAAAAATATCAGAGACGGGGTCAAAAGCCAAAAAACAGTTCTAGAACATACGTCCCTAGCTCAACTTAACACCTGGCCTTAAAAGCGTTTAAAAAATCTGAATTTTCTGAATTAGAAGTCCATCGGAGCACACCAGATACATTTGAAAAACTCAGGCCATGTCCTCCAATGCGGAAATAATCTCATTCCTGGGTTGCCTAGGGCAAACCAATGCGCGAGCATATTAGATGGTCTGAGTGTAAATTGGTTGACCTTCTCTCATTTTCTTTAAAAAAAATGAATGGATTTCTTATGCCAAATCTCTTGAGAGCTATTCGATCTGGGCCATCACCAACAACTCTAGACCTAGTATTGGGAAAACATCTAACACATCCCGTGTTTCTTCAATAATATATCTGCTAACTTCTTATTCACTTAGGCTAGTAACTTTTACTGCGATTTTAATGTCAGAACCTTTTCATAGTTCTTGATTCAGAGATATAATTAGGATCACCTCAGGGATTTTAAAATCTCCTCCAAACATACGATTATGTACGACCCAGATTTTCTTGGGATCAAATCCACGCACTTTAACTGCCTTGACGTTGAATACATTAACTTTAAATTAGTCTGCAATTGATATGTCGGTAAACCGGGCCAGGATTAAATCAGCTAATTTAAGAATCCTCGGAAATCAATTATTGGTTTCATGGATTAGGAATTCATCACTCCCTAACTAATCAGGTGCCAAAAAAAATATACATTTATATTGGGCTTATGAATTTTTAAATGTCTATCATGCATCATAAAATAATATATAAATAATGCTTATGTTCATTAAGAAAACTTGTTCAGTTGACTCATTGATGTTTATTAAAGTAAACCTTCTTTGAAGTACCAGTCAGCAGTCTTTCTGATCCCGGTCTTCAAGTCCGTTTTAGGTTGAAAACCAAGCGAATGCTTTGCCTTTGAGATATCAAAGGCCCTGTTCTTTCTGAAGAAATCGACTCTCCTTCTATACAATGGCGGATTTATACCCAACGGTTTGCAAATAAATTCGCACAAAATGCCGGCAAAATAAGTCAGCGTAAAAGGAATATGGAAGCGAGGAACATTTACATCGAGCACTTCGGCTATAATCTTAACAAGTTGATTTATTGTTACATATGTTTCGCCACCTAAAATATACACATTTCCAATCGCTTCTTTTTTGCTACCGCACAACAATATTCCTTCAATAAGATCATTAATAAATATCATATGATAGTACACTTCTCCGGACCCAATAATCAAAAACATCCCTCTTTTTATAGCTTTGAATAATTTTAAAAATCTCAAGTCTCCGGGTCCATATATACCACATGGCCGAAATATGACTATAGGGATTTTATGTTCTTTCATATATTGATTTACTATACGTTCTCCCTCAGCTTTTGATTGTTGATAACTGTCTCCGGGCGCATACGGACTATTCTCATCGCCGGGAGGGCTTACAATATGACCGTGTACCCCAACAGTGCTGCAATGAACAAACCGTTTTACTCCTGCGTCTATTGCTGCGTCAAGCAAGTTTTTCGTCCCCTGAAAATTCGTTTCCCATAACTCCCTACGTGTTGCGTTTTGCTTGCGATAAACGGCAGCAATGTTGTATATTAGATCCACTCCCAGCGTAGCTCTTTCAAGGGAATTTTGATCACGGATATCCCCCAAGATTAGCTCAACTCCCCACTTTTTCAATTCGTTCGCGCGTTTGAGATCCCGCACTAAAGCCCTTACTGGCAAGCCATTGCTGATAAGTCGCTTGCAAAGATGACGACCCGTGAATCCTGTGCCTCCAGTCACTAAAATCTTCACACTAATCCTCCACTCTTGTTTCGTACCTAACCTGACCTAAGCGCTTGAAAAGCTTTGTAATAAAAATTTTCTCAATTCTAGTAATCCTCCTATTAAACCAATCAATACTGTTGTAACCCCGAAAATAACCAGAGATAATGCCAGGGCTTTATCATCTTCAACACCATAAGGCCTTAATAGGAATAGTAGAGACACCTCCCTTAGTCCCAGCCCAGATATTGAAATAGGAATAATCAGAACCAGCAGGACCGCAGAACGTATCCAGCCCATAGCAAAAAAGGATATTTCAATATCTATCGACAAGGCCATCATATAGTAAACAATTATCCCGATAATCTGAGAAATTATTGAAATGCCAAGAATGAAAACTATAGCCGGAATTGTATAATTCCTAAAGCGATCAATGGTATCAAAAAACTTCCTCAAGGTTGAAGCAATAAACGAGACTTTATTTAAATCAACCATTTTTGATAGTTGTATTGCTCTTCTGCTAATCATTACGATCACGATTGATACGATCAATATAAACAAAATAGCCACCATGCTGATAACTATGTAATCCGAATCCGATGGAGGATGAATCAGCCAAAAGACTATACCTACCAGACAAAGCGCGATAGTTGCAGTAATTCGATCTAACGCAAGTGATGTAAAGGCTTCTGCAATCTTTTTATCATTTCCTGATAGCTTGTAAAAACGAATCGCTCCTCCCGTCAAGTTCCCCCCTGGCAAAAAAAGCCCATAAAATGCCGCTGCAAGATTAATTTCAAAGACCTGTAACGCTGTAAGAGATATTTCCTGCATACTTGTGAAACACCTAAGCCTGTATGCGAAAATTACTTGGGAGAGAATTGTTAGGATTGAGGCAAATATGAGGTAGTTTAACTTTGTCGAAGCCAATGTAGAGATAACTTTAGACAAGGGTATCCGACTGAAAAGAAAGTAAAGAATTGCAGAGGCAATCAGAAATCTAATCCCTACAAAAAACGCTCTTTTGGTGCCCATAAGAATAGCTAAAGAGTATGCGATATTATATTGAAATTAGAAGACTGGTGGAGGAAAATCCGATTTTTAGCTAGCAAAAACACAGTTACCCTTCATACAATCCGGCATTTGGTATCCCAGCAACCCCAACACAGTAGGAGCAACATCTATAATCCCTACTTCTTTCTTGGTGGTCCTATAACGAGCATCCAAAAGAATCATGAACCCCTTTTCGGATTCATTATTCGGTGGATAACCGTGGTAACCTCTATGCTTCGGATTTAATATCCGGCTCCTCTGTTGCCAATCGGTTAATCCCAAGAATACATTAGCCAGTGGGTGATAAAAGTCATGAGGAAAAATTATATAGCCATGATCCACTCTGAAATAAGTTTCGCCGTATTTAGGGTCGTGAAATTCTATTTTATATTCTTGCAAGTCCCTGTAGTTTTGCACTTTCCCGTGCTCAACTGATGACAACATATTAAGGATCTTTGAGCGGGCTCTTTCGGTATGGAACCAAAACCTGGCTACCGGAGCTTCTATAAAATAAGTGTATTCCTCACTCGATATTTCTAATTTTTCTAGCTTCGATTTAATATCAATACTTCCCTTAACAGGCTCCATTCCATGATCTGAAAGGAGCATCAATGATACATTGGTCTTTTGACATTGATAATGAAGTCTTTCTACAAACTGATCGACTTCCCTATAAAATTTTCGGATCTTAACCCCATCATCTAGATACCAATGCTGGAGCTGGTCGAGAAAATAAAGATCCAGCCACTCGAGTTCATGATTATCAGAACGAAGATTAGTGAGTAATTTATTCATGTCATTATATTTGTTTGTCCACAAATGGATAAATTTTCCTGTTCCGATGATATCGAAGATAGACACTACCTTTTGATGTTTAAAGAATTCATCCAAGGGCTTACGAAAATACTTATATCTGCTCACCTCAAATCGCCTTCGTCTCCATGGTGGAATAGCCGCCAGATCGAAAGACTTTGTGGCAAGATGTATTAGACACTGAAAAGTAGTTGTCAGAAAATCTGGAATTTTGTCTACGATCTTATTCTTCGCAAGCAAGTCGGAATCTGATTTTAACTCGACTTCCCACATGCCGTGCTCATGTGGGTACTGCCCAGTAAATATAGTTTGCGTCAGCTCAGGAGTGGGAATAGTGCTAATTCTCACCCATGGAAAAGATTTCAATAAATCGTTGATGTAGGGAGTTGTTTGCTCTTGGATCCTACGAAGATCCATACCCCTGATAAAACAAACGAGTAACCTACTCACGCATGCTCCTTTCTGGATACCTTTGAGAATGAGTACACTTGAATTCTCCTGACTGGTCTAATTTGATTAAGATTAACTTCTGCCGTTTCATCAAACTCAAGTGAGCTTTACTTCAACTATCAATCACTGGCTTTATCTACTCTCCGATTATAACAGGAACAAATATTAGTAAACTAAACCTATATTACCTAAGATACCCTATTCGTTTATGAAATCGAGTGACCTGATGCCAGCAGTAGAACGCGACCTGAAAAAAATCCCCGCCATTCCATTTGGAAATCGGATCAACAGATAGACTGATAATATTACCCGATTACCTGAGCCGGCTCTCGAATCCAGTATACAATTGTAATTAGGATCCTACAACAACAAGAACATATCTAACTCTCATCCATGCGAACATGGCGCAAGTAACTCGCCGCATCGATCTTGTAATCCTTCTCAAAATACTTCTCAACATACCAAATTGTAAGCAAATTGTGTTAACTTGAATATAATTGAATCAAATTCCCGCTTCATTTTTACTTTTCGGCTTTTGCGATCAGATGGGCTCCAAATCGACGAACCATTGCTTCTGGAATCAGATTGAATAAGGGGACAAATAACCGATTGTAGATGGCTGCCTTTGGGCCTTTATGAATACGTGTTTTAACCGGAAAGCGCACCGTCAGTATCTCTGAATGAGAAAAATTCTTTAGCATTCTCTGAAACTCATCAATCGAGTAGGTTTTAAAAACCGGCGCATCCTCACGGCCAAGCCGGAATCCAAGCAAATCCGCAAAGAAGAAAAGCCAGGAATTTCTATGATACATCATCAAGATTGCCTCGCCTCCAGGTTTTAATACCCTATTGATTTCTCTGACCATAAGCGCTGCATCATGGGTATATGCAAGAACACCATGTGCGAATACTATGTCGAAGCTATTATCGTTAAAACTTAACTCCTCTCCATTCATAACCAGAAGCTCGCCACCTACTCCGTGCAGTTCTAAATTTTTCTTTGCTAGTTCTATGGCATTATCAGCCAAATCTATGCCGGTTACTATTGCCCCGCCTTTTGCAAATTGAACAAGGTCAATTCCCATCCCGCATCCTATTTCTAAGAGTTTTCTCCCTTTGTAAGCATTGAAATCTATTATTCTAAGAAGGTATTCAAGCTTTTCATAGCGATATTGTTCAAGCTCCTCAAAAAATTCTTTTGTCCCGATGGGACTGTGAGTAATGTCAACATCATGAAGGTTTTTGGTCCAGTATTCCCTTATTAAATTTAGGGTCTCGATCTGGGAAGAGCGGCTTACTGAATTAGTCATAAAATTTCCCCGATATTTAACTCGCCTCATAAACTAAAACCAATTAAAAATTTTAATACTTTTTCTTGAAATTAATAATGAAATAAGAAAATTCGAAACCAAGCCTCTTAGGATTGCTAGCTTAATCCATTAGTCTTTACTTTACAGCTAAATTAAGAATTTTATCTGTCGATTCTACAAATTTATCATAGTTATAATTCTTTTCGAAAAACTTTCTTGCCCTTTCTCCCAGTTTCTCACCCAAATCTGGATTTTCCAGCATGTAAATAATTCCTTTAGCCATCTCCTCAGGATTGGCCTCTACTAAGTGGGCTATTTCTGGACTTAACACCTGCGTATGAGATATATGATTCGTTGCCACTATCGGTTTACCGGAGCGAAGATATGAGTATATCTTCGAAGGTGGATTTTGTCCCTTAACGCGCGGGGATACTAACACATTAGCAATATTACTGAAAATCGGGATCTCTTCAGGAGGTCGTATACCTGTGAAAAGAAAAAAGGAAGACAAGCCTTTATCACCTGTTATTTTCCGAAAATATTCAATTTGGCCTGATTTGCCCCCTACCAAGACGAATTTCACTGCATTGATATGTTTTGACACAATCTCTACACTGTCGATAAGGAGATCAAGCCCTTGATATAGCTCAAATGTGCCAACGTACAGTATAATCTTTTTACCGTCCGATAGCGAATATTCTTCCCTTAATTTTCTTACTGATTCCACAGATACACTCTTTGAATCAACTGCTTCAAATATATTCTCTATTATCGCGATTGGAATATTTTCATCAATTTTTCTCACGTAATTGGCTAACTCAGGAGAAATTGCAATTAAAGCATTGCTCTTGCGAATTATTATCCTCTCAATCCATTCGAAAAACCTGATCAACGAGGGAAATCTATCATACCCAAAATTCCCCAGCGCTTGGGGAACTGAAGAATGAAAATCGTACAGATGAGGTAACTTAAAGAACCTAGCTAACACGGTTCCAAATATGCTTGCTTCCTCAGCGGTAAGAATGAGATCGAAAGAATTCCCAATTATCATCCTTACGGCTTTCACCAGCACGAAAAAATCAAGAAATATTTTTGCCCTTGATGGTCCTACCGGTACTTCCTTAATAAATTTAAATGACGGAGTTCTATAAACTGTTAGACCGGGGATAGATACGTCCTGACCCACATGATAAGCTAGCAGATCAACCTCATGTCCAAGACTAGACAACGCCCTCAGTCTTCCCATTATCGCAATTGGAGTCCCCCTAGGAGCGAAAAAAGGCACCGGCGCTATCATTAAAATTTTCATCACAATTCCATCCTGCGCCAAACATTGAATTCCTTATTAAAGGTATCAGGAGAATTGCTCATTGCCATGATTCGCGGAAAGCTTTACACCCAAGATCTCCTTAACCATATAGGTAGGCTTGTTTTGTGACTCATAATAACTTCTCACAACGAGTTCACCAAGTAGACCCATGCTAATGAGTTGCACACCGAAAATAACGAGCAATATGGATAGGAGAAGGAGCGGTCTGTCCCTTAACGGATGACCAAAGAAGATCTTCAAGATTGAAAGATAACTTCCTACAATCAAACCTAACAAAAGGGATATTATGCCCAATAAACCAAATATTTGTATAGGTCTCGTAGAATAATCCAACAAGAATTTCACAGTCATCAGATCCAAGAGCACTCTGACAGCACGCATAATGCCGTATTTGGATTTCCCAGATCTCCTAGGCGCATGGTTTACCGGAACTTCACCTATTCTAATTCCCATCCAGCTGGCAAGCGCGGGGATAAATCGATGCATCTCACCGTACAGTTTAATATTTTTCGCTACCTCTCTTCTGTATGCTTTCAACGAGCATCCATAATCGTGTAACTTAACCTCGGTAATCATCGAGATTATAAAATTTGCTATCCGGGAGGGTAATTGTCTGGTGAGATACTCATCCCTTCGATTGATTCTCCAACCGCTAACCACATCGCATCCGTCTTCTAATTTCTTTAATAAATTTGGAATATCTGCAGGGTCATTCTGCAAGTCCGCATCCATGGTCACAATTACATCTCCCCTCGCGTAGTCGAATCCTGCGGAAAAGGCCGCTGATTGTCCGAAATTTCGACGGAACCTTATTACCCGCACACGATCGTCCTGTTTGTGTAGTTTCTTCAGGTTTTCAAAGCTCGAATCAGTACTGCCATCATCAACGAAAATGATTTCGTAGGCCTTGTTAGTTTTCGTCAAAACATCAATAAGTTGAGAATATACAGGATCAAGATTTCCGGCTTCATTAAGGACTGGAATTACAATGGAAAGATCCACTCTGCCTTCCACCTCATGAGACCCTTTTTTAATTGAAACTTTTGTTGACTTTCCCTTATTTTTTAAATTAGGCAAGATTTCATCGAGTAGGTCTTAATCGACTAGTATTATTTTATGCAAATTTGTTTACAGTATACCTAAAATCTTAATCTTCTAATTATCTTACTACAAAAGACTATTGGCGTAAGAACATGAAGCAAACTACCGGGGATAGTCTTTAAAGGACACAGGCAGTTTGAGTTTAGCCTGCAAATAATGAGTAACACAGACTTTCACTTAAACTCCCGATAGCTTTTTCTTGGTCCGTCTCCTGCTCCTTTGCTTTTGCTTGCGAATCTTTTTCCGTACCTCCTCCCCAGGAGACTCCTTTCCAAGAAGACTTTTTTCAATTCTCGAAACGAGCAGACGCCTTGCCAAAAATCTGTTTAAACCCTGGGAACGCCCCTCTTGTGATTTCACAATGATTCCGGTAGGAATGTGTTTAATCTGCACACACGTCGCAGTTTTGTTCACACTCTGTCCGCCAGGACCACCGGAACGGATGAAAGTCTCTTTAATATCTTCTTCAATAATGCCTAACTCTTTCATTCGCTCATGAAGCCTGTCTTCCTTCTCAGGTCGAACCCCGAACTTTGCCATGGTCGAAAGCATAAAGAATTACATGTCTTACAGAAATTATACTAGCTCTTTATCTAACGTCATCTTCAAGATGTCGTGCCTCGTCACAATTCCGACAGGAACCCCATCGCGCACGACCGGTATGTGATGGTAATCATGCTTGAGCATTTCTTTTATTACTTCATCAACGCCAACCTCTTCCGTGACACTTACAACACCCTCGCTCATGATATCTTTCGCCACCAATTCCCTTGCGTTTTTATAGGCTTGCTCGACACCTTCTTGAGGCATCCACTTACCAAATAACTGAGGTGCATTGAACCTGGAAAAAGGAACACAGCGCTCTTTAACCATAAAATCAGTCTCTGTTATTATCCCTACCATCTTCCCATCCGTTCCAACAATCGGGACACAACCTATTTTATTATCTATTATTATGTGAGCGATTTCTTCTAATGTATTCTCCTCCTTACCCACAATAACGGGAGTTGTCATAATTTCCTTAACCTTCATTTAGTCTCTCCATTTTTTGTTTCATCGGGCGAATAACAAAAGACAACGATTACGGTATCTCGCAAAGATAAAAGAAGAGTGAGAATTATTAAAATCCAAGAAATTTTCCCTCAATATATTTCGAAATTAAAAAGGTATGTTCTGAAAAACCCGACTTCTATATCCTCACCGTATAAAAGACAACTTCTAATCCAAGAAACTCCTACTCCTGGTCTACCATTTGCTCTCTTTTCTTTACCTGCTCCCTGCTCTTCCCGAGCACATCCCTTGCCTTTTTTTCGGCACCTATTGTGTCTCTTAAATACGAAGTCGAGACATCCTGCACATCATTGAGACTGTCCATGAACTTGGAAACGCCAAAATAAATTATACCAATAACAATCAGCACGATGATTATGGCCTTTAAGCTCATGAATCAGATTATACAACGTTGGGATATTTTTTCAAAGATATCTCAATAACACCAAGCTATGCTAAGCTACTACAAAGCATGTCACCGTATTTGTAACACCTTGGGTCTTTCTAATCTTTGATATCACAAGATCACCGATATCCTTCTCATTCTTGCCTTCCACAAAAGCCACAAGATCATAAGGACCCGCGACGATGTGAGCAGACTTCACACCCTTTATCCTCCTAATCTTGTTAACCGCATTTTTTGTCTGTGGCCCAGACAAATTTATCAGTACATATGAGCTCGCAGCCATCGTCTTTACCTCCTATTATTCCAATTATGGATTAAAAATTAAACTAAATTGTAATTTAATCAAATTGAAAGCTAGTTTACACCGGATTCAGGTAACAACCAGAGCTGCTTCCAGCTATTTCTCTCAATACTCTTTCTGTCAAAAAACAAAGTTTTATACTCCCCGCATGCCCATTTTCGAATATTGTCCGAATAGAACTTGCTCAGAGGATCACCCGATTGCCCGGTTGAGCAAGATCCAAAAATACTAGCGAACCCTCGAGAGTCGGCTGAGTCTTTCCCAGTATCGAATAAATAGCGATAAACAAAAAAGCAGTCAATATAACTATCACTAATACTGGCCATTTAAGTCTCCGCATTTCAATTATAAGTCCAATATTTCAAGCATCGGGTTGCTATCCATTACTTGAAAGGGGATTTAAACATTATATAATAAAGTAGATGGACCCAGAAGAAATAAAGGTCTTGATAGAAAATGGGCTACCAAGTTCTACCGTTGCCGTCCGGGGTGATGGCACTCATTTCGAAGCCATTGTCGTTTCTAGCGATTTTGAGGGTAAGAGCCTGATCGAGCAACATCAGATAGTTTATAGCGCCCTGGGTGAGGCAATGAAAGAACAGATACACGCCATTTCTCTGAAAACCTACACACCTCATCAGTGGGAAAGAAAACAAAATAAGGAGTGAGAAAATGTCTGAAGATATTATGAAAAAAATTCAATCACAGATTGGCCAGAATAAAGTAATTCTATATATGAAGGGTACAAAGGAGATTCCCCAATGCGGCTTCTCGGCTCAAGTGGTGCAGATAATCAACTCTTATGACGTACCATTTGAGACTGTAGATGTTCTTGCCGACCCGGAGATAAGGCAGGGCATAAAAGATTACTCTCACTGGCCCACTATACCGCAACTGTATATAAATGGGAAATTTATCGGCGGCTGCGATATATGTATGGAAATGGATGAGAGGGGAGAGCTCGAACCACTCTTAAGGGAAGCCATAGGACAAGGATCAAGTAATCTCTAAGCCTATAATATCCAGAATCTTCCAAATATATACTCTGTCTTTTGCATTACTTAGTTGGTACGTTCTAGAGTGCACCCTCGTGTCGAATCCCGAGGGTCTTGCAATAAGTAATTCTGATACCCCGGTAATCGTTATATCAAATGTCAAGGCCTGAGACGTTTTATGTTTTCTAGTCCCTTCTACACTTCTCACCTGATTCAATATGAATCATTCCATTCTCATCCTTCCACTTGCAGTAAGTTTCCCTCGTGCCCTTTATTCTGTCATATTCCTGTCCTGTTGCGTCTACGTTCGCGTTTTCTTTAAACGGATCTTCAAAGTCTTCCTCAGAATATGATGAATCAGACTTTTCTTCACCGGTGAATGGTTCTTTTCCCATTCCCACTATTCCACCTTGAATAGAGTTAACGTTCAAACCTCTTGATTCATCTTTTTCCTGTGTAATTTTTGGTTCCGATTCCTGAGGATTCCTCAGCGAATCGTCAGGCAGAGAGTATGAACCAATTGGCTTTGAAACAGAGCCAAGCGGTTTTGAGACTGAACTCAATGGTTCTGAAACCGATCCAAGCGGTTTCGATATTGATTCTATAGGCCTTGAAATCGACTGAATAGATTCCGAAGCCTTTCCAAGCGGATTCGAAACAGACTCTACCTTTACCGAAACCGATTCTATCGATTTCGCTTCAGATCCATTGACCGATGATTCAGTCGAATTATTTTGAGCCAGATATATTTTACAATCGGATGGATTTGAGCAAGCAGTCGGCACGCTCTCAACTTCTTCTTCTGCAGAATAGGAAAGAGTAGAAGGCAGCTGAAGAACTATTAAAAATGCTATTAATTGAAAACTCTTCATAGATTATCGCTTTTTCCTAATAGCACCGGAATCTTATACCAGCCTCCACACTTTTTAGCGACCCAACCTTTCTGTTTCACCCACGAGACCCATATAGCATAAACGATTTATTATAGACATAACAAGATCAATAACTTTTCCCGCTATGATGCCGCGTCCATAAAAGCGTGAATTTCAGCGGACCCGGAATCATTGGGAGCGCAAAATAACCAAGGTCTTTATTGCTTACGAAGCGAGACTGGCGGGAAATAAAGCCCGACGAGTTTTCGGCTCCAAACAGCGCCGCTCTTGCTTCGTCCCTCAGGAGTGGTGAAATGATATTCATATAATGACGCGCGGACAAATGTCGGTGGATGATCTGGAAACGGATTATATCGAAGGAGGCCCAAGACAGCTTTATCGCCCTCTAAAAGTTTTTCCAAAAAACTTATGAACCAAGGATGCTGCCTCGGCGAAGAAAATGCGGCGAACCACATCAGCCAGTCAAGCCGTAAGTGATAGGGTGCTATCTGCGGCGGGGTGCGGGTCACATCGCCGGGCTTCCCGATAAATTCATATTCCCGCCAACTGGTAGCATCCGTAACCACGGGTTCATTCGTTCCCTCGACAATTACTTCATACCGCGGCCGCGTGATGGTTCCAAAGGCACCATAGGTATTCACCAGGTGTAAGGGCTCGAAAGAAGCGTTCATCAATTGGATTTCGGACACCATGTTTCTTATGGGATAAATACTTAAGACCGCAACAAGCACCGTGAGTCCCGCCGTAGCTGAAAAATAAAGACGGGTGCCCGGAGCAAGCTCTGGTGGGCGAATTCGAATAACGCGCTTCAACCATGAGTCGCTAAGGGTACTCAAAGCCAGAACCATCGTGAGGAGTCCCAAGAATGAAAAGTTCCCGCTGGCGAAAAGCCACGAATGAAAGAATAGGGTTATAAGCCCTGCGAAGCCGCTTATCTGAGAAGGCGCAAAATAAGCAAACGGGACCACCAACTCCGTGAAGTGATTAAAGAGCACCCCTGTTTTATGAATCCATGCCGGCATCCAATGGAAATACCAGCTAAGGGGATTCGGCATCGGTTGTGTTTCATAATGGTATTGAAGGCAGGTTAAATCCCGCCAGCAGCTATCACCGCGAATTTTTATAAGACCCGCGCCAAACATCACCCGGAAAAGCAACCAGTTAAAAAGAAGGATTACCAGAAACGACGGTGCGGTTTTTTCGGCGCCCAAAAAAATCGCAAGAAACCCGGCTTCCAAAAGCAGTGTCTCCCAGCCAAACGCATAGAATGTTTGACCTACATTTACAAAGGAGAGGTAAATCACCCAGAGTGCGCCCCAGGTAGCCGCAGACACAAGGTTGCCGAATTTTTCCGAGAATCCCGAAAGGGCAAATAGAGAAAGCGCAACCCCAATCCATCCTAGCAAATCAAAAGCGAAATCAGTTGGAAACCAGAAGAAGATGCTCGGCGATTCGGCAAAACGCATCTGATCTATGAATTCCGGAACCGGAAGAAGTCCCCCTTCCCCTAGTAGCGGCTTGAATTGATGAATGACTGCTATAAAAGCAATCAGATAAACAAATGCCAACCCCCGCTGCAGAACAAGCCTTGTAAGCCAGTAATCATCTCTCCGTAGAATCATTTTTATGTTCATACCATTTTCTGATCGCGTTCCGGATCACAGAGCGACTTTTCCCTGCTACCTTATCGGAGCACTGCAGAGGTAAATAATAAGAGGGAGCATACAAATGCATGTTTTCTCAAATACTCTTCCATTCGGTGGAAGAATAACTTTCCGCTATACAGCATACGGTCAAAGTGGTGTTATGCCATACTTTCTGAAACATATGTAACAGGTATGATCTAATCTAGACAAAAGGTATAACTAATCGGATACCACCCTGAATATCTCCCAGCGCGCTGTTCCGGAAACAATTAGCTTTTCGAATTCCTCTCCCCATTTTTTGTGCGGAGCAAGTTTCGCTAATTTGCTCCAGGCATCATCGAGCTCTTTTAAATCCTTGATCATTATCTCGGTCTCAATAGTCGATTCATGCGCTCCTATAGAACCGGTGATTACTCTAACCCTATCCGGAGTCCAGCCTATTTGAGACCCGACTTCTTGGATCCATCTTGTCATCGAATCCAAAGCCGCCTTCTTATGTCCGAATCTTGCCTGTATCTGCCATCTTGCTATCATCATAACAATTTCCTCCCGACTCTTCCAAACTCAATCAGAGTCTCGTTTTGTATTTTCTAGTAGCAGGTGAACACACACCAACTAAATATATGTTTTTGTCGTCTTGATAAGTTAAAAATAGTGCCTGTCGTCCGTATTAACATTCATCAATTTGATTGATCGAAAGAAACGAAACCATCCGGCAAAAGTTCTTTAGCATGGGCGGATATAAGGCCGTCACGGCCTTTGAAGATAACAATCGCATTTGGGCCAAACTCGTAGATTACCTGTCTACATGCGCCACAGGGGGAACAGGTACTGTCTTTGTCGTTCACAACACAAATCGCTCGGATCTTCATGTTGTTTCCGCCTTCATTTGCAACAGCGGAATAGATTGCCGCCCGCTCAGCGCAAATAGTAAGGCCATATGAAGCGTTCTCTATGTTACACCCGGAAAATATATTGCCCCTTTCAGTTAAAACTGCCGCACCTACTCGAAACTCTGAATACGGAGCATATGCATTCTTCACAGCTTCACGGGCTACCCGTAGAAGTTCAATCCGTTCGTCTGGCGAAAGGTCTCTGGAAATATCCAAGGCGATTTCCTATTGGATCATATATGACCCTGATAATATAGCATAATAATTACTCAGTAAATATTAAGAAACATTCAAATTGGTTCGGCTCATTTGATAAAAAACGTATAAGAGACGTTAGCTGGATTTGCTTTTTTTTGAAAGCTTGATAGTGGTAACCCGATTTCATTCATATCGCCTACGCTCGTTTTATAGGCTCAGGAGAAACATTATAATTCATTGGCCCGCCTCTGAATCTTGTTCGTCGTAGCAGGGCTAGTAGACTAAATTGTCAAATGTCCTACATTCAGACATTCTAGTTATCCCACTTATGATTTCGTATAGATAATTTCTTTGATATTCAGGAAATTGCGCAAGGTTGGCATGTTAATTGCAATTTTTCAAAAGTGTGGCATCTCGTGGGAAGGAGGTAGATATGAGTTTGAGAAATCTGTGCCGTAAGGAAGTTGTGACCGTAAAATCCGGCACTACGGTAAAAGAGGTAGCCAAGTTAATGGAGGAAAAAAATATCGGTAGTGTGGTAATTGATGGTGAAGGAGAAAAGTTTGGTATCGTAACCGATAGAGACATTCTTCTTAGAGTTTTGAGTAAAAACTTAGATCCGAACACGGCTCCCATTGATGATGTAATGACATGGGAGCTTGTTTTGATACTGAGAGAAGATACGGGGTTATTTGAAGCACTAGAGCAGGTAAAGAAAAGTGCGGTTAGGAGATTTCCGGTGGTCAATGCGGAAGGGAATCTGGTAGGAATAATAACTCTTGATGACATTATCACTCTTCTGGGCAAAGAGTTGGCGGATGTAGCAAGCATAATTGAGAACGAGGGTCCGTTACTTTAAACGCTAAATAGAGTGTTCTCGGGCTTGTATTAAATAAAGGTTGTTTCCCCCCTAACCACGGAGAGCTATAAAATTATCAGGACATATTCGTATATGAAAGCCCGCGCATGAAGTCTAATTCCATATTATCAATAAAACTAATTGCTGTCGTTTTTCTTAATCTAACTGCTGTAGCGCCTGCATAGGAAAATAATTGAGGCAGAAAATTTCCGTCGGAATGAGGTGATTGAGAAGTACAAAGCTGTTACTACGATCGTCTCGATCGATCGAGAGCAGCCATTGTCGCGGTGTAAAGCTCCTGGGCTCGTTCAGGATTCTCTCCAATGCAGGTGACCCCGAATTTTCCAAATTCCGATAAAGCTCCCATGAGGTGAAAAACGACACCCTGTTGTGACGCACTGTCAAAATGGAGCTGGTTATACACCATCATGTCGATCAAATCATCGGGTACCAAGCCTTTATATCGTGCCTTCTGGAGGTTGTCTGAGGCGTAGTAGAAACGGGGCTGACCGTTGATTAATCGAAACAGGCCCGTTTCAGGATCGTAACAGCCGTCCGTTAAGAATTGGAGTGCCAGATACGGAAAGGTTGTGCCCCCTTTGCGAAGATTTATCTCGAGTGCGTAATGCTTCCACCGGTTGCCCGACTTAACGGAGATAAAGTCGACACCGAATATGTTAAGAACCCCTTTTTGCTTTAGAATCCCCGCAATCTTTAGGCCTGCTTCCTGAATTTCCAATCGGTAGACTTCATCAGCCGGGAACGAACACCCGAGATAAATCTGGCCGTTCGGTCCACCTAAAACCTGGTCGTGCGTCGATAGGACTTCCACCTCACCCAAAGGGTCAATCCGGCATTGAAACGAAGGCGATCGCTTCTCTTTAGCATCAATCCAGTCACTCGACGATCCCACCCATCTCCCGAAATTTGCCAATATACTCCTCCCAGGTTTCTCCAGCCGCTTCAAAACGAATTCGGTTCGGTAAGTTCGCCGCTAATTCTTTTCGTCAGATGACTCGCAGAAAAGTCGGCATCGTCAATGTCGTAGTCAAATAGGGCGTTTCCCTCGCCGGAGAAGCCGTCGTTCAGCTTTAAAACCGCCCGTTTTAAAGACGGATTCTCTTGTTTTAATAGGGTTAGTGAATTGACTATGTCCTGTTCATCTCGAAGATTCTCGACCCCTTCGGGCATATCTACTCCGGCGGACCGAAATGTTTCTCGACTGTTGCTTTTTGAGCCCAAATATATGAGGTCAGGGTCACAGGCGTAAAGAGGAACTCCAAGACGCAGGGCAAGGGTGCGTTCCAAATTGGTCGAATTATAGCAGGTTATGTGGGCGGATAGAGGATCGAGAATAGCCGCGCGAATGTCCTCCAACAATCGCGGGCGCTCCAATATTTTCTGAGTTAAGGGTATAGGGGACGCATCATAACAACTTAAAAGAGTGAGCCGACTGCGCGCATGCCTGCTGGGGATACCGGGTAACAGGTGCAAATAGTAGTCAATAATGGAGTCTTGGATGGGCCGGCTGGTCACGAAAACAAGTTTCGTGCGTGGCATTCGCAAAAGAATGAGCAGGCAGAGCATACGTTCCTCATAATGGTGAACGCCCGGCACCTTTGATAACACATCTTCGTCTAATGAGAGGCTTGGTATGATAATGACCGTGCGAGGCGCTACCCGATCGGGGAAAATGTCTCGATAAATTGGGACAAGCCGTCTTTGTAGCTTAGCAAACTCTCGACGCTCTTCATCCAGACTGACACTTGATTCAGTTGAATGGGCAATGGGACGTTTCCGTGACAAACTGTTCCTCCGATTATTTCGCCGATGTGAGCTATTTACTAGTGCGAATATGAGGGGGTGATATATCCTTATTTCAATTATGCTGGTCAATGAAGGTCCGATCCGTTTCAAAATAACCTGTAATAACGTGAAATAACTAGTGACAGACCTTTATTCTGTTGTCAAATTCCTAGAGTGTAAAGAAAACCGTTATTTATCGCGTGAGATTGGTTTCCGGGTTGTCTTCTAATCGCTGTTGTTGAATTAAGGGCTGCCACGCGGATTACGGGTAAACCCTATTTATCTATACCATGACCGGTAACAATCAAGACCCTATAGGAATATTACCCCCGAGAAACACCAAGAAAGGCTTGAAGTGTGGTTCCGATGAATTCATCATGACATGTGAAAAGATTGTAGTGCGAATTTAGACTAGAGTTCGCAACGGCCTCCGACGGGAAATGAAATTTTAAATAAAGGCGTGCCTCCCCATTTTATTTACAACCGAAAGAAATAGTGATAGGCTGGTTCGAATAGCATCCGATATCGAGGTGTTAATAAAAACTTCAGTTCGCATAATTTTTCGTTAGACTACCAAGCATAGCAGGCATATATATCGAGACTTCCCGTGCATCATGAGCGACATTGGATTTTATGGTCTTACCACAATCCTAGTTGGCACGGTAATGCTAGCCATCGCGGGCGTTGGGTTCCTTATTGAAGCGCTCATCTTGCTGAAACGACGAAGCAAAAAGCCCACTCGAATTGTTCTCCTAGGTCCCGTCTTCTACACGTTGGTCGCTCTATCGATGCTGTTTATGGCAGACGAGAGCACCCTTCTCTGGAAAAGAGCCCTGGACGACTCGGCCGCCTTTATAGCCGCGCTGGGGTTGCTGCCCTGGATCGCGTTGCATATATATCAGCGTCGCCGGAAGAAGTAGTCAGGTTGCACCTCTATTAGGAGGTCAACCTTATATATATGACGGACTGATAATAATCAACAACGACTAACACGAAGATAAGGATTACAGGACAGGTCCGAGAAAGTCATTATGCCATGTGAGTAAATGCCGGCGCAAATTTTAGACCACTTGGCCACAATTAATAACAACGGAGAAATTGAATTCTAAATAAAGTGTTACGTGCACCTTTATAGTTTTGCATACAAAGGGTTGCTTCCGCTTTTTTTTTATGGTACGAATACGGTTAGGTCAATAATCATAAAAATAGGAGTTTCCAGCTTTTCATAAAGACTGATCCAAGATAAAGTTATAAAGGAGGAAGATTCTATGCTCGATAACTCTGGTTTCTCAAGACGTAAGTTTATACAACTCGCAGGAGTGAGCACGCTAGGCGTGGGGCTACTGAATTTTGATATGGGGCGCTTTCTATTGCTGAAGCACAAGCGGGCCCGTCGACCTCCGTAGAAAACGGAGATCAAGCCCTGAACAAACTTATGGAAGGTAATAAGAGGTATATCAAAGAAGCTATATCAGGACATCCCGGAAGAAGGGAAGAGCGTCGAATAGAAGTAGCCGAGGGGCAAAATCCCTTCGCCGTGATCCTTGCATGTGCCGATTCTCGTGTTCCCCCCGAGATTATTTTGATCAGGGACTAGGGGATATCTTTGTCGTACGCGTGGCCGGAAACATTGTCAATGCCGCAAACTACGGGGTATTGGGCAGTATCGAATACGGGGCTTTAGTCCTTGGAGCCCCGTTGATAATGGTGCTCGGACACAGCAGATGCGGAGCCGTTGCTGGGGCTATCGAAGCTCTCGAGAAGGGTACAAAATTCCCGGGTTCCATAAATAATATCGTAACCACAATTAAACCCGCGGTCGAAGCCGTGAAAGGTCAGCCTGGTGATCTTCTAGAAAATTCTATATTATCGAACGTAAAAATGGGGGTTAATAAGCTGAATGGGTCGGTTCCTGTAATAGCTGACATGGTGAAGGAAGGAAAGGTAAAAATTGTAGGCGCAAATTACGATCTCAAAACCGGAGAGGTAAAGATAGTCTCGTAGTTTTAGATTACTAATTCATTTCCTTATACCAAAAACAGGGGTTATAGAACTCACAAACAGAAATCAAAGGGAATGCAACCCCTTTTCGCGCTAAACTTTATACATATACGCAGCCGACAGTAATCAACCCCTGAAAGCCCAATTATTAACGGAGAACACAATGAAAGGATTGCCCTGCAGTTTTACGATGAATTCATTATGCCATTCGAAAAGAAAGTGTAGAGAATATTAGACTACAGATCGCAAGGACGTCTAACCGAGAAATCAAATTCCAAATAAATGGTTCAGCTCCTTTAATTTATGAATCTTCTAATAAAATAGGAGGCTGAGACAGAGAAACCTATTCGCTCCGATCTTTGCCACCTATTTTTCAGTTAAGTTTCACTGGAGACATATTTAAATCCCTAAGCATCTGTAAGTCCTCTTTCGTTGAACGTCCTTGTGTTGTGAGATAATTCCCTGTTATGAGGCCGTTCGCACCGGCAAGCAAAGCCAAAGGCTGAAGTTCTCTAAGGACAACCTCTCTTCCTCCCGCACATATTAGAATACTTTGTGGAAGGATAAGCCTAAATAGGGCTATACTTTTTATCGCTTCGATCGGTGTGAGTGGAGACTCCGTAGCTAAAGCAGTTCCAGGACGTGGATTAAGAAAGTTTATAGGCACTAAAGCAGGGTCGAGATCTCGAAGTTCAAAGGCAAACTCAACTCTTTGTTCAAGTGATTCTCCCATGCCCAGGATCCCCCCGCAACATAGCTCCATTCCTTCTTCCTTGACCAAAGTCGCAGTCTTAACACGCTCTTCATAGCTGTGAGTAGTACAAATATGAGGAAAGAAGCTTCGCGATGTTTCAAGATTATGATTATATCGGTTTACTCCTGCTTTCGAAAGAAGTTTTGCTTGTTCTCCTGCTAATATCCCAAGGGAACATCCAATACTGAGATTGGTATAGCGGTGGATTAACTCGACAGCATCGATAACTTTTCTAAAGGTTTTTTTGTCCGGTCCCTTACCACTTGTTACAATACAAAACTCAGTGGCTCCAGATTTTTCTGCCTCTTTTGCTGACTCGAGTATAAGAGAGGGATCGATAATTGAGGAAACAAGCGTTGGTCCCTCACTGTGAATGGATTGGGAACAAAAAGCACAGTCCTCAGGACAATTCCCGGTTTTTGCACTCATAATGCCACACAAATGGATACCCTTGCCCTTATATGCCCCCATAACCTTATAAGAAAGGCTGACCAGGTCAAGTAAGTGCTCCTCGCCAAGAAGAGCTAGTCTGTAAGCCTCATCAAATGTTATAGGCTCTTTGTTGTCCAGTAGTTTTTTCGTTACAAACCGTATTATTTCTCCGCTCATGTTTCCTCCAGCTGCAGTAACGCTCCCACTTATATTTTTTTACGCATATATGTTAACTTAGAGACAGCCGTTTTTACATCTCTCAACAAAAAACACTTCGATCATAAAATCAAACCTCGAACGCCTCATAAGTAAAGGGGATGCAACCCGCTTTGGGCCCAAACTTTAAGAAGAGAAGTTGGAGTCCGGCATTGTTTATTTGATTCTTTGTTTATATAGTTATTTTTACGAACACCTAATATGTTCTCGTAATACTACATCATTCCCAACTCCTTACTAATCTAACGAACTCCAATGCCTCGCAAATAGGTTATCCTGAGCAACATCACCCCGCAGTAAAGGATTGTAAGAGCCTCAACGTGCACGAATCCTCGGTTTGAGAGTCAAAGAAAGGGAAGACGTTAACAGTCTAGATAAACAAATAAACAAAGCCTCACCGCCCTGAGGTACACGTCAAGCAAATTCAAATTGAAAGATCAATGTCCCCACGAGAAGCTGTAATGAACAGGGAAATGTTATTGCCGTGAGACCTACAGAATATGATCCGCCGTAACGAGTAGTCACGCCCATTGTCCCTATTTTTTAAACTTCCTATGTTAAGACAATAAACACCAAAACAAGGGCCAGCACTAAGGAAACAATCCAGCATAAAATTAGACCTAACATTTATCTATCCTTCGACCTCCTATAGGTTGATGTCTCCCAGTACGTATCAGCGAACTTAATGGAATTTCTTTCTCAGATAATATCATCCGACCTCTCCTAAACGGAGCAATAATGTTTTTAAGCTACTAAATTGTTCGCAGTTGGTATTTGTTTCACCGTTTAAACACGTGTCAGTATTCCTCCCGCCATCAAGATCATCTGTTCCATTCCCACCGTCCAGAAGATCGTTTCCTTTACCACCTTGAATGACATCATTGTCATCACCGCCAAAGAGATTATCCGCCCCGTTATCACCCTGGATGGTATCATTTCCCGCACCGCCAAAGAGACAATCGCTTCCACCTTCACCGATCAAGGTATCATCACCAGCGAAACCGCATATGATATCGCTTTGACGTGTGCCGGTCAGGGTATCATTTCCGCTTGTTCCGAGAATTGCATTGGGATTATTACAGTCACATGGGTCCTGGGATTGAATATCAAATGCGGCGCTACAATTCTTATTTGCATCCATTATAATCGTGCCATCTGAGCAATCTGAATCCCCCGACCATCCGACGAATGTTGAACCTGTGTCAGGAGTCGGTGTTAGAGTAACGTCGGTATTAACAGCATAATCTTCAGTACAATCAATACCACAATCAATGCCTGGGGCATTACTCGTTACAGTACCTGTGCCTGTACCACTAAGGTCGACAGTCAGGGTAAACAGCTGTGAGGAAGCTGTAAAAGTCGCGCTACAGCTCCTGGCTGCGTCCATTGTAACCATTCCATTAACGTCGCAGTCTCCACCCCACCCATCAAATGTGGACCCAGCGTCTGGCGTCGCAGTAAGAGTAACGTTAGTTCCGTCATTGTAATCCCCTGCGCAATCAACGCCGCAGTCTATTCCCGACGGGCTACTGGTTATCGTTCCTGATCCCGTACCTATTGCATTTACGTTTAAGGTAAACTGCTGCACAGGTATAGTATCAAAGGTAGCGGTGCAGCTTTTAGCTGCATTCATGGTAACCATTCCGTTGACGTCGCAGTCTCCACTCCAGCCAGCGAAGCTTGACCCGGCATCCGGAGTTCCGGTAAGGGTTACAGATGTATTCTCGATAAAATTCTCTGTACAATCGGCCCCGCAATCTATTCCAGCAGGGTTACTAGTAACTGTACCCCCTCCAGTGCCACTCTTGCTTACGGTAAGTGTGTGTTGAGTCGCCGGCAACTCACAATCGGTATTACTCTCACCGTTCAAACAAGTATCTATGCCATTCCCTCCGAAGAGCTGATCCGTATCTTGCCCACCGTCAAGAGAATCATCACCGTCCCCGCCTCTCAGTTCATCAAGCCCCCTTTCACCCTCTATAGTGTCATTGCCCAGTCCTCCCCGAAGGCTATCATTCCCGCGATCACCCCTGAGCGTGTCATTACCAGCGGCCCCATATATGCAGTCATCTCCTCCTCTTCCGTCTATAACATCGTCGCCCTCTAAGCCGCATATGATATCGTCCCCGCTTGTTCCGTTAATAGTATCGTTCCCGCTTGTGCCTACTATCGCCCCCCCCAAATCGCAGCTACAACCAAATTCAAAAGTGCCGATGCAGGTCTTATCAGCATCCATAGTAACCACACCATCTGCACAATCGGGATCCCCTCTCCAACCCAGAAAAAACACCGACGCGTCTCCTGAAGTTGACAGAGTCACTTGTCTATTTTCAGCATAATCCTCTGTACAATCAAATCCACAAGAAATACCCGGTGGATCGCTAACAATAAGCTTAGATTGATGTTCTCCTGACTTAATTGTTGTCAAAGTAAAGGTATTTGCGGCTGTATCAAAATTCGCTGCGCAAACTTTATTAGCGTCCATAGTGACCACTCCATCCGCACAATCAGGATCCCCACCCCAGCCGGTAAACACCGAAATACTCCCCGGCACGGGTGTAAGAGTTACTTCAGTACCTGCTAAGAAATCCCCAGAGTCATTTAGACACGATTCGTCACAGCTCACTCCAACAGGCGTGCTTGTAACGCTCCCGGTTCCTGTACCTGACTTTGTGACGGTGAGTTTAAAAGCGTCTCCAAACTCAAATATGTATGGGTTACCATCTTCAATAATCAATCTATCACCTCTGATATCGGATGGCCCTTCTTTATCAAGTGTTTGGAATAAACTCCATAAGCCGTTGCTTTGCTTTTTATAGATTGTCGATCCAACAAGTGCAAATTGACCACTTATGTAGGCATCTGCTAAGCCTAAAGATTGTACTTGTGCCCAATTACTGCTGCTAATTCTTTTGAAAACCTCACCGCCAACGATAGCCGCGTCACCATCGATCCCTCCCTGCCGGAGACTTAAATTCAGTTTGGTAAATGCGTGGCCCCAGGTTCCAGAAGTGCTTCGTTCAAAGATATCAAAATATACTGTCGCAAGAAAACTTCCTGACTTAAACTGAGTTAGGAGCTTATCGCCACTAAATGCCATCTTATCAATCCCAAACAAGAAATCGGGCGGGTCCGCAATGACTTGATCAGGTACAGGCGAAGATAATTTTGCTACCTGATTCCAAAGGTCATTTTGGTCCTTTTCGTATACATAAACAGCGCCGCGCCCAACATCCGCGCCAACATCGGCCGAGTGAGCGCGAACCGCAAGCTTGTCTCCCCTGATAATTGCTTGTTCGCCATACTGGTCGTTGGTCTTTCCATCTATCGCAGAAAGAATCCCTTGCTCACTCCAAACTCCGTTCACATCTCTCTGAAATAGGTATGCTTTACCTTGCTTTCCATGACCGGGAGTAACAATGTCAGATACTGCAAGTCCCACAACAATCCAATCCCCACTTATCGAAACAGTAGTCCCAAAATTATCTCCCGCGGCACCGTCACTCGCCGTAATTTCCTCTACTTGCTGCCAGACGCCATTAACATCACGTTCGAATATAAATGCGGAACCTTGATCAGTATTACCCGAAGGGTCCGCAGACCGGGCGCCTACTATAGCTAGGTCTCCCTCAATGGATACGGTCGCGGATGGGACAAACGGTAACTTCTCAACTTCTACAAATAGCTGGTTCGGTTGATCTTCAAGCAGGATCTCGGCTGTGCATGTCTTGCTCGCATCCAATGTTATAACCCCATCCGCGCAGTCAGCGTCACCCATCCATATCGTAAAGATCGATCCAGCATCAGGCGTTACTGTTAGTGTTACCTGGGTATTTCCGTCGTAATTCTCTGCACAGTCTGCGCCGCAGTCTATCCCTGCAGGAGTGCTTGTTATCGTTCCACTCCCAGAGCCCGTTACGCCAACAGTAAGTGCAAACTGCTGTGGTGGGATTAAATCGAAAGTCGCAGTGCAATTCTTGTTTGCATCCATGAGAACTACACCATCGGAGCAGTCCGCACCTCCACTCCAACCACCAAAAACTGATCCCGCGTCCGGTGTTGAAGTTAATGTTACAACGGTACTCTCCACATAATTCTCCGCACAATCTGATCCGCAATCTACTCCTAGAGGATTACTGGTTACTGTTCCCGATCCTGTACCCAATTTGCTCACTGTGAGTGTAAATTGTTGTGTTGAGAGGGAGAAAGTAGCGTTACAAACTGTAGATGCCGACATAGTAACTACGTCATCAGAGCAGTCCGCATCTCCACTCCACCCATCAAAGATCGATCCCGCGTCCGGTGTTGCAGTTAGTGTTACAACAGTATTTTCATCATAATTTTCAGCGCAATCAGCGCCGCAGTCTATTCCCCCGGGACTACTCGTAATCGTCCCGGTTCCAGTTCCTTCTTTCGTCACCGTCAGCGGATGCTGTATGATCAGAGTAAAATTAGCGGTACAACTCTTAGCGGCATCCATTGTCACAACGCCATCTGAACAATCGGCGTCGCCGCTCCATCCGGTAAGGCCTGAACCTGGGTCTGGCGTTACAGTAAGAGTCACGTTTGTTCCGTCGTTGTAATTCTCCGTGCAATCAGCACCACAATCTATACCAGCTGGGCTGCTCGTAACCGTACCATCGCCTGTCCCAGCTTTGTTTACAGTTAATGAGTGAACTGTAATTAATTCAAATGTAGCAGTGCATGCCAAGTCCGAAACCATCAAAGCACTCGATGTCGGAGAGGTTGGGCATCCTGAAGGTCCACTCCAGCCAACAAATGTTGATCCAGGATCCGCTGTTATATTAAAGCTTACTATGGAATTTGCTCCATATGATTCCGAACAATCTGCTCCGCAATCTATTCCAGGAGGATTACTGGTTATCGTTCCTGAACCGGTTCCATTCTTTTGAATTGTCAGGGTAAAAAATTTAACGAAGGTTGCGCCGCATGATTTGTCCGAATCCATTGTAACCATACCATTAGTGTCACAAGCTCCACTCCAGCTCCCAAATTGCGATCCCGGGTCGGGCATGGGTGTAAGAGTTACCTGCGTATTCTCATCATAGGCCTCCGAGCAATCTCCGCCGCATGAAATACCGGCGGGACTACTCGTAATTATTCCACTTCCAAAACCGTCACTAAGATTTACAACATTAAGCGTAAACTGCTGAAGCCCAAAAGTAGCATTACAGGTCTTGTTTGCGTCCATTGTGACAACGCCATCTGAACAATCCGGGTCTCCACCCCAGCTAAGAAAGACAAAGCCGGTATCTGGAGTAGCAGTTAGTGTAACCTCGGTATTCACATCATAATTCTCAGTGCAATCACTGCCACAATCTATTCCGGGAGGGCTGCTTGTTACTGTACCTGTTCCACTTCCATCCTTTGTGACCGTGAGTGTTTCCTGATTCGCTTTTAATACATATGTCGCGATACACACCTTTGTCCCTATCATCGTTACCACACCATCGATACAATCGGGATCCCCTCCCCAGCTAACAAAATTTGAATCCGGATCAGGCGTCTGTGTAAGTGTCACTTCAGTCCCTTCAGCACCTTCAAGCAATGCACAGTCACTGCCACAATCTATTCCAATCGGGTTGCTCGTTACCGTACCATTACCCAAACCCTCTTTAGTTACCAGTAGATATGGAAATGTTCGTGATACCTGTAGGGTCTTTAGACGACTGCGATTGTCGTATGTGAAATCCGACGAAACCCCGATTTGATTATCGAAGTGAGTTGGACCACCCGAAGGATGGTATGAAAAATTACCGGCTGACGGTGGGATATCGAGTATCCTGCCATCCGCATCGTAGGTGTAATCTACAACCTCACCTGAAGGGTATATCGACTGGATAAGATTATTTTCCCCGTCGTATATAAAGTCAACACTATAGCTTATAACTCCGATATTGACGTCCTCTCTCGTTAGCCTGTTTGACTGGTCATACTGGAAGGCATATGAATAACTGGCAGAGCTGCTCTCCATAAGTGTCCTGTTGCTTGCATCATCGTAGTCAAGAATAACATCATCCTCCCCACTGGGATGGTCAACTAACGTCAAACGGTTAAGACGATCATATTGGAAGTCGATTGAGCTCCCATCGGCATTTGTTTTAGATGTAACATTTCCAATCTCGTCGTGGCCAAACATAGTTGTTCCGCTCTCGGGATGGCTCTCAGAAATGAGGAAGTTTTTGGAATTATATGTAAAGACTCGATCGTTTCCCTGAGGTGAATCCACCCGCGTGATATTTCCCAGAAGATCGTATTCATAGGAGGTCGTGTTGTTGTCAGCGTCTAACACACTGCTGAGCCTTTTTTCATCGGGGTCACCGAAGGATGCATAATTTAAAGTCGTATTTATATTTCGTTCGTTCTTCACGATTACTGAATTCCCCGAATAGGATAAATCTATCTTTGTATTATCCGGATGTGTCATGCTTTTAATTCTGCCAAGGGGATCGTAGGTAAAGCTTTCTCCCACGTTGGGAGTAAATATGTCAAAAGGAAGCGACTCATATACCTTGCTGCCGCACGCATCGTAATCGATTTCAGTTTGTACGCTTGTTGTAGAAAATGTGCCAATCGGTCTTCCAAACCCATCGAGAAAATGCTGGACAGACGAATCGCTTTTTCGAATTATCATCGACCGAGCGTTGAGGTTATCGTATTCAATCGTCGTTTGCACCTCGCCACTCGGAGGAGGCGTTATGGAAGTTAGTCTGTTTAAACCATCATAACTGTACGAAGTGGCATCCCCCCTCCCGTTTGTAAAGCTCGAAATCGTTCCTTCCCAGTTGATCGTTTTTGACTCAACAATTGTTGGATCGCTTGCAAGGTCGTCAGACGAACCCAATCTTATTCGTCCGGCGACACCAAAACTGTATTGATCAAAATGGGTGTAGAACCCTCTCGCGTTTCGCTGCCACTCAAGATTTCCATCCGGGTGATACGAATATTCCGTCAGGACTCCAAAGTTATCTTCTGAGAGCAGGTTTCCACTAATGTCGTAAGTGTTAATAATTGTTTTACTTTCAGTATCTACCGTTGTCGTGGTAACAAGGGGCTTTCCGATGATGTAATTACCGGCGCTAAGGTCTTCAAAATATGTAATGTCGGTGGTTCTTGACATTTCACCAGTTTCTGCAATCTGAGTTGGCGAGTCATAAAATGTGTTATATGTAAAATCGGTAATGAAATTGACGCCATCCCTGGTAATGGTCTCTCCATCCAAAAGTGGTAAAAATATCCCCGCTGTCTCGGCAATCGGATCAGTCCCGTCATTAGAGATTTGATACGGAGTCCACATATTATTGTCGGCTTCGAATATAAGATTAACACTATCCCTTACTTCCTTGTTATTGAGCAAACCTATGCTCCACCCACCATTAAAAGAACCCGCTCGTAAGCCGAAGAACTCATAAATCTCTTTATTGCCGCATGAATCGGTAATGGTCGTGATGTCTTGAGTATTTATTGGATCATAGTCAAACATCCACGTCCCTGAGGTTATATCTGGTCCGGATGCGGTTCTGGACGCTAACATCCGAAACTGGACGGGCGAAGTTGCGCTTGGGGAATTTAAAAGGTCGAATACAACCGTTTCATAATCATATTGGGCAACGCCGCCTGAGGGATATGTAACCGAGATTAACTCACCATCAGGTTCGCTGTCGTTTGGATCAACATCATAGAAATATTGCCAGCTTGGGCCTTCGGGAGGTTGGACCTCCGCCAAAAGACGTCCTGATCCTCCATCCCAATGTAACCACGTAGTAGATGGCCTATCATCTCCGGGGAAATAAAGATAATTATAAACATTTCCATTCGCATCAATAGAATTGATTGCGTTCCCACGACACATAGTATTGAGCATGGTAAAATTGATCTCTCTTCCCACACTATCAGTAACCTTTTTAATGTATCGTGTAATTGTAGCCGCATTAGTTGGATCGGGACATGTACCTATTATGCCGGTATCAGGATCGTTATTAGTCATATTACAGCAATCGTAGTATTCAATCGCAATCTCATTACCATTCTTATCCCTTATTGAAGTTACATACAGAAAACTATACGAAAACCCGTTTGTGACCCTCCGACTAAAGGAATATTCAGTTCCATCAGGCAGCATCATGGTATATTGATCGGTTGCCGGATCATAATCTATGATCCAAAAATCCTCGGTAATGTATGTTCTGCCGACATGTGAAGTTATGTTTGGATGGTTGTTGTTATATATCTGATGAATAGAGCCATCTGGCATCTGTAGAAAAAATTCATTAGGATCATTAATCACGGTCAATCCATAGTCGCTGATCCTCCCAAAATGCATGTCCCAGCCCAAGCCTAAGCTACCTAATGTTAAACCTGAGATCGTGGGATTATCTATATTTGTGAAGTCTGCGAACAACTTACTGTTGTAAGTCCTCTGAAGCTTTAGATTGAAGCCACCGTTACCGGGTAGGATAAGGTCGGTATGTGTTAGCAATAGGTTTCCAGAAAAAATATTTACATATTCCCCGGGAGAAAATCTCAAATAGGTCTTGTTCTTTTTAAACCCGAGTTCGTCATAGTTTTCTCCAAAGGCAAATGAATTGTGAGGCCCGAGGAAGGTAGAAAAAGCTAATAGTGCAAAAATGAGCTTTGACAGGCTTTTCATCTTAAAAATCAATCTCTGCACTTTTCCTCTCAATATTTTGAGTTTGAATAACGAACCATTGCATGTTTAACCTAAGTATAGACCCGTTTTTGAAATAAGGGTTGAAAGTTAAAGATTCACGAAAATGTGAGAGATTACTTCAGTCCTCTCAGTCCTTCGCAATGACTCACTGGCAACCCCGGAGCAAGCCAGGGAAATTGCGAGTCATAATTATGAAGCAAATTAACTTCCAAAACCCACCTGAACTGGTTATTTTAATTCTCAATTTCAGAGCAAAATAAGCTCAGGGTTTTTATCCGTATGAAAAAGCTCGTCAAGAATGTTTCTCGATTCGTATTAAAAATCATCTTACTTCTATTCATCATCACGACCTCCTGGGTTCTTCTCTACCGATACGTGAACCCTCCCCTCACCCCATTGATGGTGATACGGTATCTCGAAAGTGGAGGCAAAAGTAGACGAATCGTTAAGACCTGGAAGGACTATGATTCAATTTCAGAGAACATGGCTTTGGCAGTGGTGGCTGCTGAAGATCAGAAATTTTTCGAACACCACGGCTTCGATTTCAATGCCATCAAGGGAGCGGCAATCAATAACATAAGCGATGATAGGATTAAAGGCGCCAGCACGATCACCCAGCAGGTAGCAAAAAATGTATTCCTCTGGCCGGAACGCTCATGGCTTCGAAAAGGGGCAGAAGCCTATTTCACGGTCTTGATTGAGACATTCTGGAGCAAAAAACGAATACTTGAGGTGTATCTCAATGTAGTCGAGTTGGGAAAGGGAATATATGGGGCAGAAACGGCCTCACGAACCTATTTTGGAAAGCCGGCAAGCAAACTCACAAAGGATGAAGCGGCGCTACTGGCCGCGATACTTCCGAGCCCGCGCAGAATGTCTCCCATAAATCCCTCTTCTTATGTAAACAAAAGGCAACAGTGGATAAGGGAACAGATGGATAAAATTGGAAATCCCAATGGACTTACCAAGGACCCGTGATTTACACTTTGCCTCGCATGGCATTGCCGGAGATGTTATATAATTCGGGGACAGTATCTTAGATTTTAAATGGGCATTCAAAAAATTGCCAAAATCAATTCCGGAAGCGTTAAAAAAAGATTTAGGGTTGTGGTTGGATTAAATATTTTTAGCTGAAGGAATTGATTTTATAATTCCTAATTTTTTGTCAGCCCTTGATTTTTGTTTCTTTGTATCAAGACAAAGAAAATAAAAAATTAAACAATGGATCCTCGATAAAGCTTGTCTCCCCATTTAAGTGACGGGGAACATTTCAGGACGACGGACTAGTAAATTCTCAGCACGTTTATTTCTTTTTGGATTTTGTCCACGAAATGTCTAGCACCACAATTGCTTCAAAGATTCCGTTATTGCAAACCTGCAACAGAGACCTTATCTCAGGCTTCAATCAAACTCCTTAGCGTCTTAGCTGATCGTGACCTTTTAAGCTTTTTTAGTGCATGTCTCTCAATTTGTCTCACCCTCTCTTTTGTTAAGTTTAACATTGTTCCTATCTGCCCGAGAGTACATGTGGTTTCAAAGCCTATCCCAAACCTCAACTTGATAATTTCCCTCTCTCTACTATCAAGCACCTGTAGCGCATCAGCAACGCTCTTTGGAATCAAAGCTTCAGCAATCAAAGAATCAGGAGGACGGAATTTTTGATCTTTAAAAATGTCCATCAAAGTCGTGCTTTCGCTCCCTATGACAGGGGAATCGAGGCAAATGGCGTTCTCACTAGCCTTCATCGCCCTCTTTACAGCATTAACTGTCATATCCGCCTCTCTTGCAATTTCTTCAGCAACTGGTCTCCTCCCGTTTTTTTTCTCAAGTCGAGATCGCGCTTCCCTGATCCTCGCCGATTTTTCTAATACATAGGTAGGAATCTTTACAGTTCTTGTCTGATTGTAGATCGCTCTGGTCATGGCCTGTGTTATCCACCAACATGCATAAGTCGAAAACCTCCAGCCCTTCGTGTGGTCAAACTTCATGACCGCGGTTATAAGGCCCACATTTCCCTCCTGTAGTAAATCAAGGAATGGAACACCCCGCCCTTCGTATTTCTTCGCAATACTTGCTACAAGCCTCAGGTTCGCTTTAATAAATCCATTTCTGTATTGAATAGCCTTTTTCGAAAATACCTCAAAAAGCTTAAATAACCTTAGAAGCTTCTTGGAGCATGGGCAAACCTCAGAATAGGCTAAACCGGAATCAGTGAGAAACACTGAATCCTTTTGAACGCTCTTAGCATCAATATCACCGCCGAGTTCTTTCCGTATCAGACGCTCGACCCCTTGGGCCATCTCTTCACATTTCTTGATCTTGACAGCAACTTCCACCTCTTTTTCATGGCTCAGCAGTGGCACCGTGCCAACCTCTTTAAAATATGCATTCATAAGTCTGAGATCATTTCTCCTGAATCGATCAAGCTGCTCAGAACTTTCCGTAGTATCAAACGTTTCAACATCCATCCCCGGCTCGCTGCCGAGCACCCCGTCTGATTCGAAGGAAGAGAATGCTTCATCGAATGAATCAAAATGGATCTTGGTAAATTCATAGAAAATTCCCCTTAATCTACGATCCTTCAACATTGTACTTTCTCCCTAACCGGCATTTGTAATGAATTATTTGACTTCAGTGATCCTTCAAACATCCCAAATTATTTATGCAAAGGCGCCTTAAGCCCCGCAGTACAAAAGGTTACAAGTCGATCAACCATTTCCGCCTCGTTCGTAATATCACAGACACCGCCCGATCGCAGCTCGAGATCGGAATGGTTAGTCCATGTATGGATCAGTGCTCCAATCGTGAAATGTATCCGCCACATGATCTCGGCTTCCGGTATTTCCGGTAGCACCCTTTGTCAACAGATCTTTAATCCTGAAAAAAACCGGATCAAGCTCAGAAATAAAGATTCGCCGAATCGTCTTATCCGGATCAGATATCATGCGCCCTGCGAAGCGGAGAAAATGAGGGTTCTTTAAATAAAGCTCCATGCTCGGGGCAACAAGCGCATACATGATCTTCTCAACGGGCACAGCATTATCACCAACCTCGCCTGCCTCATACTCATCCAACATTTCAAAGCGTCTCTTCTTCAGTGGTCCTATTCGCCTTGATATGACGGCTCGAATCAACCCATACTTTGTATTGAAGTGATAGTTAACCGAAGCCAGGTGAGACCCCGCAGCTTTGGTTATTTCCCTTACGGATGTTTCCTTCACCCCGCTCTCTGCAAACAACCGTTCTGCAGTATCTAGCAGGTTCGCCCTGGTAGTGATTCCAGTCATTTGTACCTCCCTGAATCGATATTTAATACAAACATTCGTTTCAAACGTACGTATGTTCTTATAATGCGACTGATTTTCCGAATGTCAATAGGAAATGTTACGATTGGCAGTAAATTGTTACTTAATGATCGGAGCTGAATCGCCGTAAATGAATATTCCGGCGACACAAGCTGTCATCATGCACGCAAGAGTCGCGGCTATGAGTGCGCGAAACCCAACTCCAGCTATGACACCCTTTTTGTCAGGGGCAAGGGCTGAAATTCCACCCACAAAAATTGCCATCGAAGCAAGGTGGGCAAATCCACATAATGCATAAGTCGCTACTATTATAGATCGCTGGTTGGATAATAAGCCGTCCTTTATTAGGTCAGCCAAATCCTGGTATGAGACCACTTCGGTGACAACTACCCTCTCGCCAATGATCTTCGAGATGTTATAGGCGTCGGAGATTGGGACTCCGATCACGATTGTAAACGGATAGAACAAGTACCCGAGAAGCCCCTGTAGAGACCAATCTATATGCAGGCCGGTGAAAAGGTTAACCTTCCCACCGATTCCACCGATCACCAAATCGATGAGTGAAACCAGTCCCAAAACGGCGATCAGCAGTGCCGCGATCCCCACAATTAGCTTAACTCCGTTGTTCGACCCGTTTATAATCGCCTCGAACAAGGTATCTTCATTCTGGTAATCTGGCTTGATCTGAACTCCAAGAGTCTTCGGAACCTCACTCTCGGGCAACATTATTTTGGACATGACGACTGCAGCCGGCGCCGACAGGATGGAAGCAGAGATCAGATGGCCCGCGATTGTAGGGAAAACATTCTGAAGACTGAAGATATATATAGCCAGAACGCTGGATGAAACGGTAGCCATGCCGACAGTTAGAACGGTACAGAACTCCGAGCGGGTCATCCCACTAAGATAGGGCCTAACGGTTAATGCGGATTCAATCCCAACGAAGATGTTGCTCGCCGCAACCAGTGACTCGGCTCCGGATATCCTCATCAAGCGGGTAAACACATAAGAAAAACCCCTGATTACCGCGGGCATGATTTTATAATAGTATAAAATCGACATCAGGGCTGAGAAAAAGATTATCGCGGGAAAAACCTGAAAAGCTAGAAAAAACCCCAATGAGCCTTCACCGTGCCCGATGATCTCTCCCGGGGATATGGCAAGCCTGCCAAAAAGAAACTTCGCTCCGGCTGACGCTGAATCAAGAACCTTTATGACGAGATCGTTAATGAATAAGAAAAAAGTCGCACCGGCCGGGATTACAAAAATGAAAGTAGCAAAAGCAATCTGTAAAATCAACCCCCAGATAATCACCCTGAAGTTTATATTCCGTCTATCGGTGGACATTAACCACGCGACACCAAGCAGCACAAATAACCCAACAAAGCTAACGAGGTTATAAATAGTCATCAACTTCCCTCTCAATGAATCTACACCCGATCTATAGGTATGATTTGATAGGAGTTACCGACGCATCTTGAAAATTGGGGAAATTATAATCCAAATAAAGGGATTAATGAAGTTCACTGCGGTCAATGCGACCCTTGCTCTGTCATTGGGATCGGCTTTAAACAGGAGCAAATAAGCATCTCATTGCTGCAGATGTTAGATATTCCGTGGCTAGAATCCATAAGCATTTATTTCAAATTGAACATAAGCTTTCCAATATTTACTTTGTCTTGATACAAAGTAACAAAAATCAAGGGCTGTCAAAAAACGCTTGCGTATCGAGCAAGTGCGAGATATCTATTTCTATTGTTGATTAGTTCTCTCAGTCACTCTGTTCCTTCGAGATGACGTTAATGATTGTCACTTTTTTTAACGCTTTCGGAATTGATTTTGGAAATTTTTTGAATGCCCATTTAAACGGTCCCCCTTGGAAAAGGTTTGGAACAAAGTACGTTAAAACTAGAATATTACCCACAACTTATGTTATATCGGCATTTTCGCAACTGACACTTCGCATGCATTCAGTGTCGGCTCCGTCATTCGTGGCAATCTATCGAAGCCGGCACCGGACCGTGCGAAGGGATGCGCGCTTAACCCATCGCTAGGAGATTTCTTCACTAGGGTTTAACTCAGCATTTCGGCCCGAACTAGACCGAACGATCAGTAACGCATCGTCGAATACAACCACATCGACGAGCAGGACACAAACACCGATATACAGCAATCTCATTCCTTGACCAATAGCCTATCCACTGACCATTTGCCCCCTCCACCAATCAATACAACCAAACACAGTCCAATTGCCAGTATATGATATTCAAAACCTTCGCCCTGTTTTGTGCCAAACCAGTTCATGAAGAATCCATTGGATAAATGCACCATAAAAATAGCGCCGAGCATATTCAAACCTATCCCAAACGCCCCGAGCCTGCTCAAAAAACCTATTATAAGTCCCAGCGCGCCAAACGACTCAGCCATTATGACAAGAAATGCAATAGTGGAGGGCAACCCTTGTTGGGTGAAAAATCCCATCGTACCAGAGAACCCGGCTCCCCCAAGCAAGCCTAAAGTCTTCTGTAAACCATGCGGCAGGATTACTATTCCTAAAGCCAGTCTCGCAATAAGCAAACCAACATCGTCCCTCGTTTCGAAGAATTTATTGAGCATATAAAACACCTCCTCTGAGGATCTCTCACATCATTATAGACATACTCTTCTTTAAATATCCAAGCACAACGTCGCGCTCAAACTAACCATTCCCATCCGTTAGTAATTTGAAATCACTACAGGTAAGGGTCATTGGTCACTATTTTCTGTTCCCGAATACCTCCATCAATAAAAATCAAGACAGTGAGAACCGCCGCCATCGCAAGGCCGGTCGAAATAAGCATAATAACACGAAATGCGTCGACAAAAGACTCTGCAATGGCCCTTTTTAATGCTAGACTCGATTTAGCGGAAAGCCCCGGAGGCACCTCGGCCGCCGCAAGCTTGATTCTCTGTGTATCGAGATACTCAATCGCATCGGGAGTCATGCCGATGCCGACAATCCTTGTATCGAGTCCCTTGTTGAATGACTGAAGGGCAAATATCCCGAGTACTGCAATTGAAAGCAGTCCTGAAATTCTTGAAACGGCATTGTTAATACCCGATGCGAGTCCGGACTGTCTTACATCAACTGATTCCATCACAACTGTAGACAGTGGGGCGGCACTAAAACCGGCGCCCAATCCCAAGACGAAGATTGCGGGAAAATACGTTGACCAATAACTACCGCCTATTCCGGGTAATGCGAAGAGCACATACCCTATGGCAATGATCGTACCGCCTATTGCTAGCGGTATTCTTCCACCATGTTTACCGGCCAGACCACCGGCCCACCTGGACAGTAAAAATATTAATAATACAAAAGGAATCCACGCAGCTCCTGCGCCGGTCGCCGTGTATCCCTGCACCTGAATAAGATTGAATGGTACGAAGAATAGCGCCCCGCCCATGGTCGCATACATTAAAAATGTAATTACATTTGCTGCACTGAACGAACGGGATCGAAACAGTTGAAGAGTCATCATAGGGGATTTGCTGTACCGCTCGACAGTTACGAATAGGGTCAAACAAACTGTACCGATCACCAAAGCAGCAATGACGAAGGGGTTACCGAAACCCAGAATCGAAGACTCGATAAGTCCATAGACAATCCCTCCAAAACCGACCGTGGTCAAGACTGCACCAATCCAGTCTAGTTTTAATGTATCATCATCATTACGTGTCTCGGGAACCTTAGAAAATAAGACTATCAAAACAACGCACGCAATAGGGACATTTATAAAAAAGACCCAGCGCCACGAAATATTCTCGACCAACCATCCACCCAAAAGAGGGCCCATCCCGGCCGTAATCGCAGTGAAACCGGACCACGTGCCGATGGCCCTTCCTCTCAATCCGCCGCTGAACGAGGAATTGATTATAGAAAGGCTTCCTGGCACCAGAAGTGCCCCACCGACTCCTTGAATAGCCCTCGCCAAAATCAGTTGTGCCGAATTAGGCGCAAAGCCACACCAGATTGACGATAGGGTAAATATCACAACTCCAATCGCAAAAATACGGCGACGACCGAAGTAATCGCCCAGGGTTCCTCCAATCAAGATAAATGACGCAATAAAAAGCGCGTATGCCTCAACCATCCACTGAACACCAGCAAATGTAGCACTAAGCTCATTTTGTATAACGGGAAGAGCAACATTGATAGCTGTTCCATCGATAAAGGCCATGCTGGTGCCCAGAATTGTCGCAACTAGAATCCAGGGACCTAAATCTTTAGGGTAAGAATCTGTTCCCGACGCGGCCTGGAAATAAGGCTCACCCGGTTGGTTTTTTAATAAATTCGGCATCAAACGTCAAGCTAATTTTCTTGATTTAACACCCTTTGTCAAATGAGGCTAAAGTTGCTTGGGAGAATTTTACAAATGTTATTTCCCAGGAAAGCAATCTCGCCGACTGGAACGAAATTACGGTTTAATGACGATACAATCCATCGCATTCAACTGAAAAACGATTACAGAATCAAAAACAGCTTTGTGAGGAAAAAATCCCCAACTATAATGAGCACCATCGAAATAACCACAGTTAAAGTCGTAGCTCTCCCCACACCCTCAGTGCCACCCTCAGTATTAATTCCCACGTAGCAACCAATTATCGAAACGAAAATTCCAAAAAACACGGTTTTCAAAATCCCGCTGAAAAAGTCGGTCAGGGTTACAAAACCTTCCATGCTCGACAGAAACAGCCTCGGCTTAACTCCCAGCTCGATATCGGCCATGATCATTGCGCCGATCATGCCAGAGAGGTCGGCGATTACTGCAAGAAACGGAAACGAGACCAATGCGGCAATAAATCTTGGTACTACCAGCTTCTTTATCGGATCGGCACCCAATGATCTAATGGCATCAATCTGCTCGGTTACCTGCATAGACCCAATTTCAGCCGTGATCCCCGAACCTACCCTACCTGCTACCAAAAGAGACGCTAGTACGGGGCCCAATTCCCTCACGAATGCAAGAGTGACAATCGGCCCAATCACCCCTTTAGCGCCAAAGAATGCGAATCCCCAAGCGAGCTGGACAACCATAACCATTCCTATTGCTATAGACGAGACCACTACTATGGGAATTGACTTAAATCCGATGTCATCCAACTCTTGTACCACAAGCCGGAAATCAAACGGAGGCCTAATACTTGCGTATAATGTTCTGTAAAACAGGATTACAACATCTCCAACACTTTCAAGTATTGAAAGAAAGTAGCCGCCAAGATTTAATATAAATTCTTTCATTTAAATCAGCTCATTATTTTAAATCGTGAAACGAATTCGTTGAATTCTCCAAACCAATTGTCAAAATTATCCCGTGCCGATGAATATGACATGTCATAAATACAGTCACCCTTTTTTACTACGACAGTGCTGATTTTTATAGGGACACCGGATAAATTGCCTTCATATATTCTTTGAAGAGAAACCTCACCGCTTACCGTCCGCTCACTGCTTTCTATCAACTTCTTATCATCTATCCCGATTAAAAGAGTGTTAGAAAGCGCCTTTAGATTGTATTTGATCTTATTCTTGTCGCACGTCGAATTCACCGTAACTGTAGAATTGTCCTCGGGATTCAAAAATGCCAAGTCACCGCCCTTTATCGCTAATTTTTTCCACGTGTCCGGTAAGCTGCCAATTATATAGGCGGTATCCTCTTTCTCATAATACAATCCATGGAGACTACCGGAAGAAGAATAGGATTCGGCCCCGGCATAGTACTTTGCAAATTTCGCTATCGAGCAGGAATTAAGCAAAATAATAAAAGTTATAAATATCACGAACTGCTTACTGATAAATTGACAAGTTGTTATCTTTCTGAACTCCCGATTGACTTATATCTAAGAAATTACATTGATTAACTGAAAAAGTATACCTGCAACTAAGGCACAGACTGGCAGTGTAAAAATCCACGCGATAACAATATCCCTCGCTATCCCCCATCTGACGGCTGAAAATCTCGTTGTCGATCCAACTCCCATAATCGCAGATGCAATCACATGTGTCGTACTTACGGGGACACCCAGCGACGCCGCACCCAGAATCACTACAGATGCGGAGGTCTCGGCAGCAAATCCCTGAACCGGTTTAATCTTGAGAAGATTTACACCAAGCGTTTTAATAACTTTCCATCCACCAAATGCGGTACCGAGTCCCATGACGATTGCAGAAGCACTAATTACCCAGATTGGAACCTCTACAGTATCGAGGTAGCCTGCGCTGACAAGGGTCATTGTGATCACTCCCATTGCCTTCTGAGCGTCATTGGTGCCATGACTGATAGCCATGAAACCAGCGGAAAGAATCTGAAGTTTTCCGAAAGCCCTGTTAATTGATGATGGCGAAAAGCGATGAAATAACAAGACGATAAGGAACATTAATAGGAACCCAATTCCAAAACCAAAGATTGGGGACACAACGAGCGCAATTAGTATTTTCGTTACCCCGGCTATATTAAGGGCTGCAATACCTTTAAATGAGATTGTAGCCCCAATTATTCCACCTATTAAAGCATGTGACGCGCTTATGGGAAGCCCCAGACGAGTCATAATCGCCGTCCAGCCGGAAGCAGTTATCATCGCCGAGAGAATTACCGTCTGAGTTATGGTTTTGGGATCGGTGATATCTCCACCGATTGTCTTGGCGACTTTTGTGCTTAGATAAGCACCAACGAAATTTAAGGTAGCACCGAAGAGAACTGCCTGGAGGGGAGAAAGAACCCTTGTTGACACCACAGTTGCTATTGAATTTGCAGCATCGTTCCAGCCATTGGTAAAATCGAATAAAAGCGCTATTACTATTACTACGACCGTCAATAAGAGGGTATCATGCATTCCCGAGGACTATTCCTTCCAAGATGTTTGCCACATCCTCACACTTGTCAATCGCTTCTTCAAACGTCTCGTAGATATCCTTCCACTTAATTATCTCAGTGGGACCAAAATTAGAATTAAACAGGTCTGACAGGGCAATTCTAAAGATCCTGTCACCCTCATTTTCAAGGCTATGGATCTCGATACAGATGTTAAGAATCGATTTAGAGTTCTTCAGGTCACGGAGCCCTTCTACTCCCTTTGCCACTTCTATGATGGCCCGTTCCAGTGTATCGATTAAGGAGAGCGCATGGGCAGTTGATGTCGTTATTTTATATAAGAAGACCCTTTCCGATGCAGCATAAATAAGGTCAAGAATATCATCCATCCTGCTTATTAGGGAATGTATAAATTCACGATCAATAGGTGTTATAAATGTTTGATGCAATTTGGAAATCGTCTCATGGGTTATACGGTCAGCTTCATGTTCAACTTCCTTTATCTTCTTCGTCTGGTCGGCTGCAGTCGATAGATCTTGCATCATTTCCTTAAAAAGTTTTATGCCCGCAAGGATTTTCTCGGAAGCCTCGTTAAAGTAATCAAAAAACTTCTCTTCTCTTGGGAAAAATCTAACCATCAGAGTGGATTATGACTTCTTTTGATTTATTTTTAAAATATGTAACCTGTTTATAAGTGACTTTGAATAATACTTGAAACTCATTTAAAAACCAAGCATCATATTAACTTAAAAACGGATACAGCAGGATGATTATACATTGAGCAAGGTTGAAGTTTACACAACTACTTACTGTCCATATTGTCGTGCGGCGGAGGCTCTGCTCGACAAAAAGAAGGTTGACTACAAAAAAATCGACGTTACGCATGACCCCGAATTAAAAAGGAGAATGATGGAAGAGTTCAGTTGGAGGACGGTACCGATCATCATAATAGACGATAAGGTTATTGGCGGATACGATCAACTCGCTGCACTTGAGAGGACAAGTAAACTGGATAAAATCCTCAATCATGTAAGCGAGAAATAACTTAAGGACACCCGGAAGGGTCGTCTCTACCATGGTATTAAAATCCCAGACATACAATCAGATATTTTGACTCATCATAAACTCTAATTTACCCTAAAGCCCATGAAAGTTAGAACCAGATTTGCGCCAAGCCCCACTGGCTCCCTGCATATTGGGGGCGCCAGAACAGCAATATTCAACTGGCTATTTGCAAGGCACTTCGGGGGTAAATATATTCTCAGGATAGAGGACACCGACCGCAGCCGTTCAACGGAAGAATCCATTAGAGAGATAATAGATGCTATGTCATGGCTCGGTTTAGAATGGGATGAGGGCCCGTACAGACAGTCGGAAAGGATTGCTATCTATCAAAACCACGCTCAGAAACTGATAGAGAATGAAAAAGCATATAGATGCTACTGTACCGCTGAAGAAATTGAGGCAAGAAGAAAAGAAGCGCTAAAGCAGGGAAGGATTTATAGATATGAAGGCACTTGTAGAAAACTAAGATCCCATCCTGAAAACAAACCCTATGCCATTCGACTCACGACGCCCGATTGGGGCTCAATAGAAGTGGATGACCTTAAAAGGGGGACCATAATCTTCGACGCTAAAGAAATAGACGATTTTATAATCCAAAAGACAGATGGGTTCCCGACATATAACTTTGCGGTAGTAGTTGATGATGCTGAAATGGAGGTCTCTCATATAATCAGAGGAGACGATCATCTGCCAAATACCCCCAAGCAGGTTTTAATATATAGAGCATTGTCTTATGATGTCCCGAAAATTGCCCATGTATCCACGATACTAGGTTCAGATAAAGCAAAACTCAGTAAAAGGCACGGCGCTACCTCAGTTATAGCGTACAGAGAAGGCGGGTACTTGCCGGAGGCCTTAGTAAACTATCTTGCACGCTTAGGTTGGTCATATGGGGATCAGGAGATCTTCTCTAAGGGCGAATTGATTGAAAAGTTCACCCTTGAAAATATCGGCAAATCTCCCGCAGTATTTAACCCGGAAAAGCTAATCTGGCTGAACGCCTGGTACATAAGGAATAAACCGGTCGCTGAGATCGCAGAGCTAGTAATCCCGATGCTTCAGGATAGGGGGTTCCAGGTAAAGCTGGACTCAAAATTAATTAAGATAGTCGAGAATCTCAGAGAAAGAGCAAAGACACTCCTAGACATAGCCAACTCGGCAGATTATTTCTTCATCGATGAAATAAAATTTGAAGACAAGGCAAAGAATAAATTCCTGACCCCTGAATCGCTGCCAATATTTGAAAAGCTCATCAATAAACTATCCAAACCGGATGAATTTACTATTGAAGAATTGCAAAGGATTTTTCAAGAAATAATCGATGAAAGCGGGCTCAAGCTTGTAAACATAGCTCAACCTGCCAGGGTAGCACTAACTGGTGGTACCGTAAGCCCAGGGATTTTTGAGGTAATGGAAATACTCGGGAAGGACAAGGTTATTGAGCGACTAAAAAGAGCTGCTTCTCTTATTTCAAAGAGGTAGTCTTATGGCTCTGCCATCTCTGTATGTGTCACGTAGGTCGAGGAAAGAATTCTTAGACGCGTTAGGTTCATTTCCTTTCTAACTTCTTTGTCTTGATACAAAGAAGCAAAAATCAAGGCTTACCAAAAATTTGCTAAAAATCATCTACTCCAACTAAAAAATTTAATCCAACCCCAAGCCGCAAATTTTTCTATACGTCTCCGTACCTGATTTTCTTAACGCAATTTTTGGAATGCCATCCAAGTCCGTCTAATTCTGAAAAGGGCCAATGAACATAAATCTATTCGATAAACTGCAAGAATTTTTCCGCGAAAAATGTAACATATAGGATATCTCCTAAGTAGGAGCGGCTTCCAGCCGCGACACTATTGCAGCATCCCAGCGCTTCGACCGTGAACTCTGAGTTTATCGAAGAGTCAAAGTTTCAAAGGAATACCGATAGTGCTGGTTTGGTATTGCGACCCACCATCGTCACCCCCTTTACTGCTGATTCGAAGATTTCCCCTCAAACTCAACTACAATTTTCGCCTGGTCCCGAGGACCATCCTTGTATCTAACTTCGTAACCATTGCAATTTTCAGTATGAGTATCGTATACAACAAACGTGGAGGAAATCTCTTTCTTGTTCACCCCGTCATATCCCATAATAGCTCCAGGATTGATCAAAAGGGTATTATTAAAATGTTCAACTCTATAAATGTGGTTATGGCCATAGCACACCAAATCGTAATCTCCCGACTCGGCAATCGATCTTGCAATATTTGGATAATGATTAACCGCAAAACGCTTCCCATCCAGCTTGAGCTCTGCGAATTCACCATGAATCAGTACCCGCCCATCGTATTTAATTGCGTTGTTGGCGATACGATATTGATCGCCATCATTATTCCCAAAGATGATATGGATTTGATTTGGAAAGCCATCAGCCATCAGGTCCACTATGAACGGGGAGCACAGATCCCCACAGCAGATAAGCGCTTCAGAGTCCTCGATTGCTTCCAAAGCCGGACCCAAATTCCAGACGTTGTCATGAATGTCGGATATTATTGCGATTTTCATATACTTTATTCCCAATCAAACATGACTTCTAGGCCAAATCTATTTACCCGCACAGCTGCAATGATACCCTAAAAATGCCGGGAATACTCTTTATGGTTCAAGTTACCTCCATGCTTACGATTCTAACATATTATACATATCGAACCTTCGCCTAAATTAATAGAATCGCAACCTCAAAGTGCTATTTCCAATTGGCTAGCGCTTCACATGTTGAGGCTTCACTGTCTAACTTACGCCAAATCATCGTATTTGAAACAAGTTCATGCACAAATTAAAATACCCCAGAGATGAAGATAATCGGGCTTACTGGAAATATTGCATCTGGAAAAACTGAGGTGGCAAAGATTTTTAAAGAACTTGGGGCAAAAGTAATCGACGCCGACAAGATTGCAAGGGAAGTCGTGGAGCCCGGCGAGGCTGCATGGCAAGAGGTCGTAGAGGAATTTGGAGGCAATATCTTAAACCCCGATGGATCGATTAATAGAAAAAAATTAGGGGAAATTATCTTTAATGACGACAAAAAGAGAGAGCAATTAAATCGAATCACCCACCCCAGGATAATGACTAAACTAAAAGAGACAATTGATAATTATAAAAAAGAAAATGTAAAGCTAGTCATTATTGAAGCCGCTCTCATCGTTGAAAGAGGAGGCCTGTTAAAGTTGATTGATGAATTGATAGTCGTTTCAGCTGATGCAGAAACCCAGATTGAAAGAATTATGACGAGAGATGGACTCCGGAGAGATGAAGCGCTTTCAAGAATGGAATCCCAGATGCCAATATCTGAAAAGACTAAGCATGCAACTTATATTATTGATAACTCGGAGAGTTTAGAAGAAACTAGAAAACAGGTTGAAGAAGTTTGGGAAAAAATAACGACTGAGTTGCCACAAGGACTCTAAGACACGAAGTTCGAATTCATAGAGCTAAAATGCAGAACTCAGGAGTCAGAAGTATCTATTCTTCTGGATTCCGAATTCTGACTTCTAAACTTACGTTTTTAAAACTCATGTTCCTCCTTTGTGCCTTGGCGCCTTAGTGGCTAACTACGGTTTTGATTAAGGGAATTTTTCTGGTATAGTTGATTCCGCTTTTTTGAGACGGAGAGGGGGGTCTAGTTTCTGCATGTACCCCTAAAACTTACAAAATCTCAAAAGCAACTGCATCCTGAATTTAAATGATAATTCTTAAGATAACAGTTTCTACGCAACATAATTCAGCACTAAAATTACTGTGTCCCTCGCCAACTTGTAATTTCCCCGAACCCATAGATCAGTGAAGGAGTAATTCATGAAGGATAAAATTGAAATTCTAGAGGAAAAGGACAAAGAAGCAGAGCTTGGTGGTGGAAGTGCGAGGATTCAAAGGCAGCACGAATTGGGGAAACTCACGGCGAGAGAACGTGCTAATCTTCTCCTCGATAAAGGGACATTTGTGGAATTAGACAAGTTGGTTGTTCACAGATGCACCGATTTCAATATGGATAAAAACAAAATACTTGGCGACGGTGTAGTAACAGGATATGGAAAGGTAGATGGGCGACAGGTATTTGTATTTGCGCAGGATTTCACCGTGTTTGGCGGCTCCCTGGGGATGGTTTATGCAAACAAGATCTCGAAGATAATGGACCTTGCCATAGAGGTCGGAGCCCCGGTAATCGGTTTAAACGACTCTGGTGGAGCGAGGATCCAGGAGGGTGTAGAAAGCCTTGCAGGCTATGCCCACATATTTTTAAGGAATGTACTTGCCTCGGGCGTTATTCCTCAAATCTCGGCCATAATGGGACCCTGCGCAGGCGGCGCCGTGTACTCTCCAGCCATGACCGATTTTATAGTTATGTCAAAGGACACCAGTTATATGTTCATAACCGGGCCCGACGTCATAAGAGCCGTCACCCATGAGGAGGTAACCAGAGAGGAGCTAGGTGGAGCCATGGTTCATAATTCAACCAGCGGCGTAGCCCATTTTGCAGCACAGAACGATAAGGATTGTATTTTACTCATCAAGGAGTTACTAAGCTTCTTACCTTCCAACAACATGGAAGACCCACCGAGGATTTCAACTGACGATCCTATAGAACGACGTGAAATTAGTCTGAGAGGTATAGTGCCGGAAAATCCCAACAAACCCTACGATATCAAAGATGTTATCAGGCTCATCGTAGACGATGGTTACTTCTTCGAGGTTCAGGAACATTTTGCGCAAAATATGATTATCGGATTTGCTCGACTGGACGGCAGGGTTGTGGGAATCGTAGGTAACCAGCCAAATGTGCTCGCGGGATGTCTCGATATTAATGCGTCCGTGAAGGGCGGAAGGTTCGTGAGATTCTGTGACTGTTTTAACATTCCCATTCTTACGTTTGTTGACGTCCCTGGATTTCTACCCGGTACAGCCCAGGAGTGGGGAGGTATCATCAAACACGGGGCTAAACTTCTATATGCTTATTGCGAAGCAACTGTACCAAGGGTCACCGTTATTACGAGAAAGGCCTATGGCGGCGCGTATGATGTCATGTCCTCCAAACATGTAAGGGCCGACATAAACTTTGCTTATCCCACCGCGGAGATAGCCGTAATGGGTCCGGAGGGAGCTGTGAACATAATCGCAAGAAAGGAAATAGAACAGGCAGAGGATCCTGAAGCGGAGAGAGCAAGACTTACCGAAGAGTATAGGGAAAGGTTCGCTAATCCTTATAGAGCTGCCGACCTTGGCTTTATCGATGAAGTTATCAGACCCGAAGATACAAGACCAAGGGTGATAAGTGCGTTTGAGATGCTTGAGGGTAAAAGGCAGACAAACCCACCGAAGAAGCATGGAAATATTCCATTATGACAAGATACAGGATGCAGGATACACGATACAGGATAAAGGACACAAGTAAAAAGAACATTCTTCAACGTGCATCGTGAATCGTGCATCATGCATCGGTTTGTTATACAAGCTGCTGTTAGTAACCAGCTAGTTAGCATCAGGGCTAAACAATGTTTAAGAAGATACTAATTGCCAATAGAGGGGAAATCGCAGTACGTATCATACGGGCTTGCAATGAGCTTGGAGTAAAAACAGTTGCAATCTATTCAGATGCAGATAGAACCTCACTCCATGTCGCACTAGCAGATGAAGCTTATCATATAGGTCCTCCAGCACCCAGCGAGAGCTACCTAGTCAAGGAAAAAATAATAGAAATCGCAAAGACTTCAAAAGCGGAAGCCATTCATCCAGGATTCGGGTTTCTCGCCGAAAATGAGATCTTTGCAGACATGTGTGAGACTGAAGGGATTGTATTTATTGGCCCTTCATCAAAATCCATTCGACTGATGGGAGATAAAGTAACCGCCAGAAAAATTGCCCAGGAGACTGGTGTACCGCTAGTGCCGGGATCTGAGGGCGCTGTGAGTGATGTGGAAGCCGGTGTGATAGCCAAGAAAATTGGTTATCCAATTATGATAAAAGCCTCGGCAGGTGGCGGTGGAAAGGGAATGAGGCTTGTTTTGAAGGAAGAAGATTTCAAAAGCGCATTACGCATGGCCAGAAGCGAGGCCCGTTCATCGTTCGGCGATGATTCAGTCTACATTGAAAAATTTGTCGAGCAACCGCGCCATGTTGAGATTCAGGTTATGGGTGACTTGCATGGAAACATAATACATTTGTTCGAGCGAGAATGTTCTATCCAAAGAAGACATCAAAAGGTAATCGAAGAAAGTCCCTCCCCGGCCATTAATTCCAAGACCAGAAACAAGATGGGGGAAGTAGCAATTAAAATCTCAGAGGCAGTTTCTTACCATGGAGCCGGGACTGTCGAATTTATAATGGATCAAAAGGGGAATTTCTATTTTCTAGAGATGAACACACGAATACAGGTTGAACATCCAGTCACCGAAATGGTTACTGGACTCGACATCGTTAAATGGATGATAAGGATAGCCAATGGGGAGAAACTACCCTTTAAACAAAAAAATATCACAATGAAAGGGCATGCAATTGAGTGTAGAGTTTATGCCGAAGATCCAGGGATGAACTTCATGCCTTCGCCTGGCACAATAGTCTATGTGAGGGCTCCGAGTGGTCCGGGTATTAGAAATGACTCATCGATCTACAGCGGTTCCAAAATTACCCCATTTTACGATCCAATGATTTCGAAGCTCATCGCCTGGGGTGAAACAAGAGAAGTCGCTATTAGCAAAATGATTTCGGCGCTGAAGGAATTTGTAGTTCTGGGCGTAAAGACAAACATTGGTTTTTTATTACGCGTGATGGACGACAATGAATTTAAGAAGGGCGCCATTGACACCGGTTTTATTGAGAGGCATTTAGAGACTCTTAAACCTGCTTCAGTTGAGATCGAACCAGTACTTGTCGCTGCGGCGATAGCGATGAGAGATGCTGGTCAAGGTATTGAAAAAACAAAATACAGGCCTTCTTCAAACTGGAAACTTTTCTCTAGAAAACTCGGTGTGACCCGGAATAATATGTTATGAACTACAACTTCAGATATAACGATCAAGTCTACAGAATCAGCTTAGAGGACGAAGAGAAAGAAACCCATTTTGAGTTCAATGGGAAAAAGGTTCCCGTAGAGTATCAAAAGATTGATAATCATATCTATTCAATAATTCTAGAAGGAAAATCCCTTTGCGTGGGCGTACTTAAAAATGGGAAAAAGGTTCAGGTCTTTTTTGAAGGCGATCTCATTGAACTAGAGGCCATATCTGAAAGACAAAAGTCCAGTACTTCTGTTTCTGACTCAGGAACTCAGGTGATATTATCACCCATGCCGAGCCGAGTAGTTAAAGTACTTAAAAAGGTTGGAGACGATGTTCAGGCCGGTGAGGGTGTAATAGTTGTAGAGGCCATGAAAATGGAAAGCGAGCTTAAGTCAAACATCGATGGTAAAGTTACGGAGATTAAGGTCGAGGAAGGTGATGCGGTAGAAAGTGGGACTGCTCTGGTAACTCTATTTTCAGAAACTTCAGAGTAGTTGACGTCCTGAATTTAAAGCAAATTCAAAATCGGTCAACTTTAACCACATATTTTTTCACTGGAGGTCGAATTTCCTTTCGATTCAATAACATAATGTACATTTTCAAATAGACGATTCTAATTATTCTACAAATGTGCGATAAGTTTAAAAATTGTATTCATATTTTCAATTAAACAAATATTAAACGCAACCCATTAATATCATTAAACAACTTTTCATCCTGATTGCTAGACTACCTAGATTAAACTTTTTTTAATAAAGACCTTTAAATCCGCCCAATAGTGATTATCTTACGGCTTGTAGGGGTAATATGAATCATGAATAAAGAAACCATTGATTATACAGTCACTCAAACTTCTGACGGCTTTTTAGTAGAGTTTCACGACTCGATAAAAGCACCAATAAATATAACAGATAAAGATTTTCAAGCGTTTGCCATGAAAATAAATGAAGGATTTTTCAATGCAAAAGAGATAACCTTCACAGAGAAGGAAGAAATCCTATTCAATCTATGGCAATTGCTCCTTATACCTGAACATACAAAACATTGATCTAGATTGTTACTCTTGAAGCTATCAGTGGAAACACCGGTGCTATCCCGCCAGGAATGAATCGAGACCCGGACTTGTTCACTTCACTAGTACCAGTTTTTTATCTTTCACACCTTTACGGGAGCTTTTCATTTGAACTTCTCGCTTAATTTGCCTTTTTTGTATATAAGCATATTAAATGGTGACAAGTATATTGTCATAATAATGACAATTTACCTGTCAGGTATTTTTTTTACTCTTTGTTAGAATTTCTAAAATTTTAGAATTGCGGATTTCAATGCGGCTTCGAGGCTGTTTTCATCGGGACCAAATAACTAATCCATCATCTTGAACCTTTTCCCGCATCCTATTCAGGCCCGAGGACAAATCCATTCCCATTCAGAATTTTATTTGTGTCCGGGCAAAGGACAAGAACGCGGGTCAGGCCTTGCTCTTGCGCCTAAAGTGTAAGCTTTGGCGCAGACACCTAATCTCTCCCCTTCTGCATAAGGCAGGTTTAATACTAGAAACTCTTGAAATTTATTCGTGGTGGTTCTATACTTGTACGAAATTCGTACAAAAGTTAAAAGGAGGTATTCGCTTTGGTCAAATATCTAACTCGCACAGCAATAACAATCGCCCTTGTCTGGCTCGCCCTATCACCCATAGCATGTAATGATAATGGAGGATCATCGAAACCGAGTTTTGTTGACCCAACCGCCACTCTTATCAACGTCGAAAACATACACCTCAGTGAACTCGCCTACGTGGCGCCTTTCGCCGCTCTTATTGCCGGCTCTGATGGAGGGAATTCCATTGATATTGGCAACAAGGCCGACGTGCAAGACAATTGCATCCTTGATGCTACGGGAGGATCAATAGGACTTGGGGAGCTGGCCATACTCGCTCACGGTGCCACTGTAATTGGTCATGCAAGCATCGGTGAAGAGGGAGAGTGCCCCGACGGGGAGCGAGTCTGCCCGTCTTTTATGGGCTTTAACGCCGAGGTTGACGGCGCCACTATTGAGAAAGATGCCATGGTCTTATATCTCGCCCGAGTGGGTCCCGGTATAACAATTCCCTCAGGGTGCAAGGTGCTTTACGGCAACAACATCACCTCCCAGGCAGATGTTGGGGTACCACCCGCCTGTAACCCGCCCAATACTGCGCAGGTGACTGAAGCAGACCGAGAGTTTATGGAAGGGGTGATAGAGGTCAATGTTGACTTTGCCAAGCAGTACACTAAGCTAGCAAATGAAGGTGAGGACAACGTCACTGGCATAAACTTCGACCCGGGCAATACGAATTTCAACCCAAACCGTGACCTTCCCACACTGAACGGCGTGGAGACTCGAGACCCAGAGTTCCGAAACCGAATAATAGGCGATGTGCGCATGACCGATACGGAAGAAATTCTTGATTTGGTAATGGGCTCTAATGATTCGTTACGCGCCGATGAGGGAGAGCCATTCGAGGTGGGAAACATCACCTCAATGGATGATAATTGCACATTTCATGCGCTTGTGCATACCCACCTGCAGTTGGGCGATAACGGTACCTACGGTTTCCGAAGCCTCGTACATGGGGGACCTACTTCCTTCCCCTTGGATGGTGAAGAGCCGAATAACACAACTGTCACCGGTGACAACTTCACCCTTGGAGAAGAGTCTGTGTTTTTCAGCTCACGCATCGGCGACAATAGCACGGTAGGAAACAAGAGTCTTGTTCAGCAGGTTGACTGTCCCGACGGGACTATAATTGGCGACCACAAGGTTGTAATAGGAGACGGGACTAACTGCCCACTCCCCGGCGCCCCAGTCCAGTGGTAAGAGAATATCGTATTCTGAAAAAGATGAGATGCCTAGTACAAATCCCACACCCGAGGGGGCTCCGCCTCCTCACACTGCTCTCAGCAGTGCAGGTCTGGGTGCTACTAGTGGTTTCTTGTGATTCACCGTCCAGCGCTCATAAGGTCGTAGGTTCCCCCGTCAGGGGACTAGTTGCTACGCTAGAAGATGAGGTCAGCGAACTTCCTGGTGGGCGGATTAGGTGGTCAACGTATTGGAAGTTATGCTGGGAAAGATACCAGGGGGCGAAGGCATACGAACTCCAGACCTTAACGAGCGAAGGGATTTCTCCGAAGCTGCACCGTCAAAGCGATAGGTGCTTTCGTATAGAAGCCGCAGCGGGTGAGAACGAGAAATCGCAAGGTTTTGTCAACCGCAAGTTACTGCTAGCGCTACAGTCAGGACAACTCGCCTATCGCGTGCGGGCTGTTCTCGACAAAAACCAGTTTAGTGAATGGTCTCCTTCTATATCAGTGGGCAAGTTTACAAAACCATGATGAAAAAATAGAAGTGAAGAAAAATAGTGACAACAGACACGAATTAATTTCAATCTTCATAAATACTCCTATAAATCATCAGTTGGAGAACCCCACCTATAAAAATACGTGTCTGTCACCAGTTATTATGATGTAACAATCTCTAAAGAACAAGTACGAGATTAGATTAAGTTTGCATTAATATTCCTTTACCTGGGATAAGAAAAAGGGACTACGAGACACTTACCCCCCACCGGCACTTTCTATTGCCTCTCATATTGATTTGGCAATTAGGATGCCATTAAAATCAAATAATTGTTATTTAATAATATTAGGCAGTTACGATTAATATATGGAGTTTTGTCATTTTATGAAAGTAAAAAAGTGTAATCTGGCACAATCAATTATGTATGAAATTGCACTCTTTTATGCGTGTAGAGGTTTCTGTTGGGTAAATTACGCGTCCTTTCAGGTCGCGAAATTTGCAAGTCTATATCTAATTTCTGGATCAATAATATGGGGCAAACCAGTCAATTCCTCCCAAGAGTGATCTTTTTTTATTAATTTCCATTCATGGGGAAGTCCCTTATCTAGACCAAACATAAACACCGTTTACCTCAAAACTTACATTAATTCCCTCCCGACTTTTGAAATTATCTCTTCCTTCGTTTCAGCATAGAACGGTCCATACATGATGCTTAAATTTGGGTTGAATGAAGGTCGCCCTCTCTTCCAAACATTTTCCTCAGCCAATTTATTCGCCTTCATAAGTGGCTGCGTTCTTTCGGCACGAATGTACAAGGATCGATAATATGCCTCGTGATCATTTGGATACGAAGTAGGGTATGTAACCTCTGTGAGTGTTATTATAAAAAGGCTCAATATTTTCCGCTAATTCACTTGCTTTAGATATTACTTCCTCTTTCGTGAAACCAACCAGGCCTCCTAAAAGGGAACGTGGGGTTGATATTTCGGTGAGTTATACTCATCGCTGATTTTTATTATCAATTTAGAAAATTTTTCAAAAACATCTCCTTCGGGCATTAACCAAATTGAATAACTACCTTCCCGCTCATCAGCAGATACTTGAGATTCATCCGGCGCTGTTTTTCTTTTCGGGATATGAATTAAGCGGTGTCATGGTTAGTACTATTAAAAGTAAAAGAGATTTTCTCATATGCCAATCCCTACCTCTTCATTTAAGGAAAACAAAAGTTAAGATAATTTGTTATTAAGTCTAGTCTGCAAAGAAATAACGAAAGGAAATAAAGGGTTGCGTCTCCGTTGTTTGCCTTTGTTTACGGGGTCCATTTCTTTTTACCTATATTTTCTCAGCACCCTTCTAAATAAAATGAAAACCGGTATGAGAAGATAAAGTGGAATTGAAGATGTAGTACCCACAGACGCAACAGAACAACCGCCGCCTCCGACCCCAGAATCCATTCTTGCACATGCATCTCCAAGGCCATCTTGATCGGTATCCATTTGATCAGGGTTGTTAACCTCCGCACAGTTGTCAATTATATTAACAACCCCGTCTCCATCGGTATCAGGACTCGATTTCATTTCCTGATCGAGATTAAGCGGATTCAAGCCCTCGCCAGTCAATCTAACTTCGTCTAGAAAGTCTGAGGATGCCCTGAAATTATATTGTAAATCCCTCCAGTCGTCATGTCCCTTGAGTACGGCGCCTACACCGGCGCAGCCAAAATCATTGTTGCTGAGGCGGTTTATATCAGCAGACACATTCATATCTGTGGCATTGCCATTACGGTTCCAGTCTATTGCCACACCTGCCAAAGACATAAGAGCGGGGAAAGGCCCAAAAGCCGTTTTTAAGTTTGGCTGTCCGCCGATTCCAACGACCTCATTTAAAGAGTTCTCATTTAGCGTAGGCAAATTTGAGCTCGAATAATCCAATACTCTTCCAAAGATGTAGTTGTTATCTATCTGATGCGTATAACTCATCACGCTTAAGTAGTTAGGTTTACAATTAACATTATCACCTCCGCCATGGCGAAGACCGAGAGTGTGCCCTAGTTCGTGCATAAAAGTACCGGCCTGCTGGTCAGTTGTGCCTACTCCATGGCCTTGTATCTTTGTCCAGCTTCCAAGCGTTATAACAAAATCATTACCGAGTAGCTCGGCGCATCCCGACGTTCCACCGAGGCCCAGAAGGTTATGGGCAAAAAGCGCGTAACGATAAACCAAGCGCTTTGCATTCAGGATATTTTCACTGTTTGGATCATTCCTCTCTGCTGCTGTCCCAAAACTCTTTGCCTTTACTTCATCATAATCAGGTACCTGTGATGAAGCGTTAGTACAGGAAGCAAATGACAGTTCATCGCTATGAGCCACGGCCTCTTCGTCCACCAGCAGGTGTAGGTTAACCCCCTTGCAATTAGAGCCATCCGGTTTCCATCAACGGGGGCATTTTCAAATCTTTCCTTTACTATATCTAACGCTTCAGGGTTCGGTTTATGCTGAGCCATCCAATCGATTTCAACAAAAACGTCCTTTCGCTCGGATCAGCCCCCATTGCCGGAAGGTCAAAATCTATTTGCCCGTCGTTGTTGAAATCGATTCCGTTGGTTTCCCAGCAGTCAAGAAGCCCATCGCCATCAAAGTCGTTCGTTTCACCACCAGGACACCTGGCCGTTGTTAAGTTTGGAGAGGGTGGAGGTGTCGTACCGCAGTCAAAAATAACCTCAAACCCCTTTGATTCCGGTGTATTTCCATCAGGGAGTTCTATAGAGTTCATGCTGACTATTGTAGACACAGCGCCGCGTCCTAGATTAGTAAATGCAAACACGGTCATCGCTACTCCAAAACTTGCGGAACCATTGTCGAGTGGATACGTTAAATGTTTTTTTCCCTAAGAAGTATATTCCATCTTCGGGAAATGTAGCAACGTCCCAATCCAAAGCCGATGCTTCAATTTGATCTCCCGTGCAGGATCTCCCAAATTGCGAGCAAGCGACACAGCCCTCAACCCCAGGGCAGCAGGCTACGTCCTCGTCTGATAGCTCTCTACCCGCAACAAAGTTAAGGAACATACTTGCGTTATTTAAAGCATTTGGATTACCGGTTTCACCAGTGGAACAACTAACTACGCCCTCTGTAGAGAAGGTCATATTCACAGATTCCGGCAAATTGCTTCCGCCAGTGAGCCTGACTGTGCAGTTCCACCTGGTCACAGCCTTAGCAAATCCTGTATTGGAGAGATTGATCTCTTCTCTATAACATTATCGAGGGAACCATATGCGAAAGCACTACCCGAGAGCAATGCATTTAAATCGAATCCAGCAGCTGTGCCGTAAGCAGCTGAATCAAATAAGTCTATATCAGGATCTGTATGGCTCAGGAACCGCAATGTCACAGGAAGCAAATGCAAGATCCTCATCTTCATCCGAGAGCTGCTCGCCCTTGTCAGAAGAAGCGCAATCCACACTCACATCGACCTTAGCCATTGCCTGCTCCACGTACCCAAAAAGTAACCCAATGCCCACTAAAAATAACAGAATAAGAGTTTTCTTCAGTTTTATCTTCATGAACGGACTCATGCTTGCTAGATTTTGGTTTTTGTTAAGGCAAAAGATCCAGTTTCTGACTATCCACTGATCCGTATCCTTATGCATTACCGTAAAGTTTTCATCGCACCCGGTAAAATTTGCCACCTCGGCGTGCGCTAAAATAGCAAACCGGTGCGCCAATATTACTCACAATCCACCATACCCATTTGCCATTATAGATCGATATTCTGCGGGAGCAAGTTTTACGTCCATCAATATGCCATTTTAAACGATAATTGCGATAATCAAATCGTGCCGAATTACTTCTATCAATTCATAAACGCTTCCATTATTGAAGAAAATACCCAGCTTTTCCACTAGTTCATCAATCGGGTAGTTTTCAGATTCACCAGTAGGGACGTCCACAGTTTTGCCAGTTCCTAGCATTCCACCAAATTTGTTGGCTCCAAAAGTCGCCTCGGTTCCACCCTTAAACACCGAATTCAACCATTCGAAATAGGTGCAGCCTAAGAAGTAACCATCTCGGATTCGTAGCGGGCGGGGGGTCGGCTATTAGCGATTTGCACAGATCCAATTGTTTTTTTACAAATTCGGCTTGAGTTTGCTCAGTCCCACCGGAACCAGCCGTATCGATGCCTAACTCCGTAATAGCTAATGCTAAATCTGGAAAATTTTGCGGGAAAGTCTCTTCCAGGAAATGTTTTCAAGAACGTGTCATCATTAAATGTTTGAAGGCTAGCAAAGAACCTCGTGTTTAATATCTGGGAAGCTTTTTGGTTTTTACTGATTGCATCCAAAAGTACTTTGAGTTGAAGCTCTCCGGGATCCAAGTTTACACAGGTTAAAGAGATCCCCCAGCTACTTGACCACAATTATTATTCACTAAATCACAGCCTGCCAGGGGCAATCTACAAGTATCGATATTTTTGGAGTCATCAGAACAACAGAATGCGCGCAATGAAATGGGTACGGTTATGGGAAGTTTATTTGCGTCATCCGTAACACCCAGTTCCTCTTCTGCTTCGATAAGGAATTGAATTGCTGTCGCAACAACATCGGGATGAAAATTGTTGATGTCGAATTCGTTACCGATAGTCCACATTGCAATTGCTTCATGCGGCTTACCGTTGGTTATGAGCTCTCCTAGAATACTTTTAATATTGTTCTTGGCGAATGTTATTCCAGGAACCCCATTAAACACGCAATCTTGGTCACCTCGTATACATTGCAGTGTAAAGTTTGATATCGGGACCGCCACCTTGATTCCATGACCGTTTGCCTCGTTCAAGAAATTTATGTGATGGCGAAAATCAGGGCCTGACCAATCATATAGGCGAACGAAATTTACGTCTAGGTTCATCGCCATAGATTCTAGGTCTGCTCTACCCTGTCCAGTGCCACCTGGGTTTTCTGATGACCAAAGTCCTTTAAAATCATCATTGGCAAAATCAGAATCGAAATACTTACAGCTATTGGGATCGTGACAGGTGGTTGTGAAATCAGAAGGACTGGGTGCATAGGCCATGCCTCTTAATGGGCGCAGAGCAAGTATCTTTTGGGGGATTGCTCCAGGTTGAACCCCACCTCCAGGTAGAGGCGTAGGTGTCGGCGTAGGTGTCGCCGGTGGTGGTGCGCCCACGCCACCTCCCCCATCTCCGCCCCCTCCACCACCATCATCGTCATCGCATCCGACTATAGTTCCTAAACAAATAAAGCAAACTGCTACAAATAATCCTAAAAATTTAGTCCAGTTACTTTTACACATGATTCTCCTCCCTTGTTTTCGGATGTTAATGGGGGGGGGGGGTATTTACCTTTAGCTTGACTTAAGAGGGGAAGGGTTTTGAAGACCAAATAGATCTTCGTGAACCTCGCCGCTATCGCTAAGTTTTCGCCAGTTGATTTTAGGTTATTTGCCAGCCACATTCATCTGAAACTTTTTTTAAATTATATCTTCTAAACGCCTTAAAAGTCAAGGAGAATTGTTGTGACAAATAAATCGAGATGCGAATATCTGGAATAAAGAAATTCAATTAGCATTATGTCTGGGATCAGAACAAGAAAGTAGTATGTAGGTTGTTTCTAAGAACATGGGGACAGTCCACGGAGGTACAGTCCCCATGTGTTTCATTCAAGCGGTGTATCATCCAGATTAGCCCATTCAGCCATGGAGCCATCGTACATTTTAACCACTGGGTAGCCTACCAGCTCGAGAGCAAAAGCTACAAGTGAAGCGCGAATACCCGATTGGCAAAGGGTAACAATCGTCTGATTTTTATTGATCCTGCAATTTTCCAGTAATTCCTGAATCTCTTCGGCTGACCTGAAGCGACGAACGGCTTCGGTATCGTTTGAGTTTTCGAGGAACCTGTTCCACTCCAATTGAATTGAATCAGGTATATGACCCGCCCTTTTATTGCCACGGTCATCCTTTCCAATATATTCATCATCTGACCTGACATCGAGGATCCTCCAATTTTGAGCGTAATAATTTTCCTTAACTTGTTCAAGCGTCGCAAGACGATCATGATTCCTGGAAGGCGAGAACGTTTCCACCCTATCTGAAGCCTTTGACGTTTCGAAAGATACAGGGAACCCCGACGATACCCATCCCTGCCAGCCGCCATTTAGAACCTTTGCATTTTCGTGACCGTAATGCCTGAGAACCCACCATAGCCGAGCCGCAAAGACAGAACCCCTGTCATCATAAAGAACAACAGATGTATTTTCGCCAATACCCAACTCAGCCATTAATACCCTGAATTCTTCCGGCCCCTGTAGATGAAGGGTGATGTTGCCTCCGGGATCTTTCGCCTTGATGTATGGGTGCACGGGAAGCTGTAGCGCACCGGGGATATGAGCACGATTGTACGATCCTTCGGCCATCGGGCAGTCAACAATTACCAGGTCCGGGTCTCCTCTGTGTTCGTAAATCCATTCGGGACTAACCAGAAGATCCGATTTAGCGTAAGGCATTTATTACCTCCCCCCAAAAGTTATTTTTAAAATGTAACAGTACTAGACTCGAATTTCTTAATCTTCGGCATTCGCTAAAACCTTCAAACAAGGTCTCGCCTTAATCAAACTTATTTTAGTTTAATAGCTTCCGGTTGCAAGTGCTAATCCCGTTTAATTGTTTTTACTGGAGCGCCAAAAGTAAGGATCGACACATTAATTATAAAATTGCTGAAACAAGATACCCATTTGAACTTTACATTATTCTTGCCCATACTTAATCAACTTAAATCCTCGTTTTAGCACACACAGAGGAGGCTCTTTAAAATAAAAATCATAATGCTTTCAGATTCCCCAGTCTTATTCGTAGTAATTCTAATTCTTTTGGGATGCGCGTCAGTTTCACAAAACGAGACCAGCAATATATGCCCATCAAAAAGGGCGCTGAGTGAAATAACCGGAAGTGGCGAAAGCAAAGCAGTAGCAATCGACAACTTCAGAGACAATGCGCGAAATGCATGCTATGACTTGTGTAGGCAGAGTAGTTGCAATTCAGATGCTAAAGATGGCATCTGCACTATTGACGACCCCAAGAGCAAATGTTGCTCTTTAGAAAAATGGACAAGTGAAAACGACCAGCCGGTTAGGGATGAAACTGGTTTCTGGAATCTGGTCAATAAAGTGACTTGCAACTGTCGATGCAGTGAATGCGGCAGCAGGGATGCTATGTTAGTATACGCCCTCCCTATTGAATCCGGGATAAAAAGTGATCGACTTGAAGCTGAGCAGGAGGCACTCGAATGGGCCAGGAATTGGTGTTCCAAGAATGAGTGTGCCAGGTTTAAGTGTCAAGAGGGTAAGATGTGTGTGAGCACATCTGTTGTTCCGGCTCGTCAGCAGATAAAATTCCCTACCGAGGATCTAAAACAAATTACTTCAACTTACGTAATCGAAAGCTGTGAGTGCAGTTGCAAATAAGAACCTAAATGGTTTTTCCTTCAAGCAGTCGTTATCTCCACAATCTTTGGCAAGAAACATTTTGTCAGTCTTTTCTTAATGGATTGTACCCATTTTCCTTGAGTAGCTTGAGAATTTCCTCCTGATGTTCAAAGCTCCTCGTCTCAAGACTTACTTCCACAATCGCTTCGCCAATCGGAAGATCCTTTGAATACCTGTCATGATAGATTTCTACTATATTAGCTTTTGCCTCGCCGAGAATGGTTGTGAGCGTGCCCAGGGAACCAGGCACATCCGGCAATCCTAGTTCAAGTCTCAATAGCCTTCCATTTTTCAAGAGCCCTCTTTGTATAATTTTGGCTAGCAGATTAATGTCAATATTTCCGCCGCTGATAATGATCACAACATTCTTTTTACGAAAATGGCTTTTTCTTTTAAGCAGTCCGGCAAGCCCTACGGCGCCTGCACCCTCGACCACGATTCTCTTTCTTTCTGTTAATAGAAGGAGTGACTCCTCAATCTCATTTTCATCGACTGTTAGGACTTCATCAACGTATTTTCTTGCTATTTCAAAGGTAAGCTCACCTATCCTCTTTATCGCGATTCCATCGGCTATAGTCTGCGTTGAAGCGGTTTCTACTATCGTGTTTTTTTTCATTGAAAGAAACATTGAAGAAGCACCTTTTGATTGAACCCCAATCACCGTAATATTCGGATTGATCTTCTTCAGCGCCATCGCAACACCGGCAATTAATCCACCCCCACCAACAGGAACAATTACCGACTCTACATTTTTAAGAGAATCGATAATTTCAAGTCCCGCAGTACCCTGACCCGCTATGACCTCAGGATCATCAAACGGGTGAATGAAGACTTTCCCTGTCTCTCGCTCGAGTTTCCTGGCATAACCGAATGCATCATCAAATGTATTGCCAAAAAGAACTATTTCTCCCCCGTGATTCTTGACCGCTAAAATTTTGTTGATCGGAGTGCCTCCTGGCATGACCAGAGTGGATTTCATTCCAAGGAGCTTGGCTGCCAGTGCTACGCCTTGAGCATGGTTTCCCGCAGAGGCCGCGACAACGTCTTGTGTAATTTCCTTCAGCTTGTAGAGCTTATTGTAGGCCCCACGAATCTTGAATGAACCGGTTCTTTGAAGATTTTCAAGTTTTAAATAAACATTAGCCCCCGAAAGCTCGCTCAGCGAATAGGAGTATACAAGTGGGGTTCTCAGGATTACATGTTCCAATCTCTTATTTGCTTCTTCAATATGTTTTAATGTAACCATTTCAAAACTGTCTTTGTTATATTCCGGTAAGTCATTTTCTAAAAAGTATGGAGGCAGTAGCTTAGTTTTCGGTTGGAGTATACCAATCACTCCGACGTGTCGAACCTCGACTAACTATTCTAAAACAAATCATAAACTATTGATCCTATTACTGGTCGAGTACATTGAGCTTTTTCTTATATCGGTTACGCAACTCACGTAAACTAGGCCCTCAATCACTGTTGCCCTTATCATGCTTCAGTAGATACTTATCAAACCAGTCGCCAAACTCCTTCAATTCATCGTTCGTCGGTTCCCAACCATGCCTCCCGCCATGTTTAACTACCAGCCTGCAGTCGACTTTAGCCTCTTTCAATTTAGATATCATCAATTCGGACTGCTGAAGAGGGACCAGCTTATCCCCATCACCATGAATTATCAATGTAGGCGGATCGTCAGGGCTAACATAGTTAATGGGAGAAATTTCGCGCTTGATTTCCCTAATCTTACTTTCATCAGTAATTCTCACAAAACTATGAGATTTGTCATCAAGCTCTTGGAAATCGAGTGCCGCAGCATAAGGCCCTCCGGATGTCTCGACCCCAATCTTTCCGAAATTAAGGAAATCAGTAACTGGGAAATAAGCGACTACGGCCTGCACGCGGCCCGATGTTTGATCCAAGGGATCTTTAGAATTCCACATTCCCCTGTCTCCGGCCATACCCTGCATGAGAGCAAGATAGCCGCCGGATGAACCTCCCCAATACCAATCCGGCCCGCATCGATCTTAAACTCATGCGCGTTGTAACGAATAAAGCGCACAGCCCTATTCAAGTCATCGATCATTTCGGGTATTGTGTATTTTGGCTGGCTGCCGTGAACAACGGTAAATACCGTGTAGCCACGGTCCAATAACTCCCTCACCTGGGGATAGAGCTTTCCCGGCTCGGCCTTTAGAAATACGTATCTGGAGTCTGACCGCCAACCCGCACTTAACACAAAGATTACCGCAGCTCCGTTGGAGTCCTTTTCAGGAGTGAATACATCCAAGGTCAGCGCGGTACCGAATTTTCGTCCATAAATTACATCTTTCTGGTGGGAATAAACCCGGTGCTGCGCTGCGTACGATGGGAAAGCAGTTAGCAAAAGTAACAGAACCATGCCCAAGAATGAAAATCGAATTCTGGCCATATAGTGATCACATCCTCTATCCATGTAATCGATTTTTGATGTACCAATG
>CAWDVW010000002.1:195000-733153 GCA_963805855.1 Candidatus Dadabacteria bacterium | reverse complement strand
CGCCCAAAGGCTATGACGGCGCGGCGACGATCGGCGTCCGGCGGAGGATATCGAGCTGTCGCGCGATAACGGCGACTGGCCGGGCAAGGTCCGCATCGCCGAGCATCTCGGATCCGACACCTTCTTCCACATCGACGCCGACGACATCGGCCCGATCACCGCGCGGGCGCCCGGCGAATTCGCGCTTTCCGCCGGCGACCCGGTGCGGATGACGCCCCATCCGGACCGCATTCACCGCTTCGACAAGGACGGCAAAGCGATCCGCGGCTGACAGGTGCGACAGGCGCCGGGAATTGAACCGGCGGAATTGAACAGGAGTGAGGGATGTATCTCGAAAAATTCCGGCTGGACGGCTGCGTCGGGCTGGTGACCGGTGGCGGCCAGGCGATCGGCCTCGCCTGCGTCGAAGCGCTGTCCGAGGCCGGCGCCAAGGTGGTGATCGCCGACAGGGACGCCGGAATCGCCGAGACCGGCCGCGACGCGATGCGGGCCAAGGGCTACGATCCCGAGATCGCGATCATGGACGTGACCGATTCCAGCCGGGTCAACGCCGTCGCCGACGATGTCGTCGCCCGCCACGGCAAGATCGACATCCTCGTCAACAATGCCGGCATCGCGCGCTCGATGACGCCGGCCGAGACGGTGACCGACGAACATTGGCTGAACGTGCTGGACGTCAACCTCAACGGCACCTTCTGGTGCTGCCGGGCCTTCGGCAACTACATGCTGACGGCGAAATCGGGTTCGATCGTCAACATCGGCTCGATGTCCGGCTTCATCGTCAACAAGCCGCAGGAACAGGCCTTCTACAATGCCTCGAAGGCGGCGGTGCATCACCTGACCAAGTCGCTCGCCGCCGAATGGGGCGGGCGCGGGGTGCGGGTCAACGCGGTGGCGCCGACCTATATCAACACGCCGCTCAACGCCTTCGTCAACGACGATCCGGTGATGTATGAGCACTGGATCGGCGGCACGCCGATGGCGCGGATGGGCGAGGTCGAAGAGATCGCATCCGTGGTCTTGTTCCTGGCCGGGAAGGCTGCCAGTCTGATGACCGGCAGCGTGGTTCTCGTCGATGGGGGCTACACCTGCTGGTAAGCGTCACGAGAACGCGGCAGGGAACGCATGGAGAGGGTCTTCGTCGGCATTGACGTCGGCACCGGCAGCGCGCGCGCCGGAGTCTTCACCGCCGACGGCCGGCTTCTGGGAACGGCCAAGCACAGAATCGAGATGTGGCGCGAGGCGGGCGACGTCGTCGAGCAGTCCTCCGACGATATCTGGGCGGCCTGCGGCCAGGCGACCCGCGATGCGATGGCCGAGGCGGGCGTCGCGCCGGAGGCGGTCGGAGGCGTCGGCTTCGACGCGACCTGCTCGCTGGTCGCCCTCGATCGCGAGGGCCGGCCAATCACCGTCAGTCCCTCCGGCGAGCCGCGGCGGAACGTCATCGTCTGGATGGACCACCGGGCGATCGACGAGACCCGCGCCATCAACCAGACCGGGCACGCGGCGCTCCGCTATGTCGGCGGCGGCGTCTCGCCGGAAATGGAGATGCCGAAGCTCCTGTGGCTGAAGCGGCACCTGCCGGCGACCTTCGCCGGCGCCGGGCAGTTCTTCGACCTTGTCGATTTCCTCACCTTCCGGGCGACCGGCGACGCCGCCCGCTCGATCTGCACGGTGACCTGCAAGTGGAACTACCTCGCCCATGAGGGCGGCTGGAACGACGATTATCTCGCCGCGATCGGCATGCCGGAGCTCGCCGACGGCGGCTATGCCCGGATCGGCTCGCAGATGCTCGAACCCGGCGCGCCGGTCGGCGGCGGATTGACGGAACCTGCTGCCGCCGAGCTCGGCCTGGCGCCCGGCACGCCGGTGGCGACCGGCCTGATCGACGCCCATGCCGGCGGCGTCGGCACCCTCGGCGGCACCACCATCGACGGCGCCGCCGCCGAGCCGGCCGGCCGGCTCGCCTATATCATGGGGACCTCGGCCTGCATCATGGCCTCGACGGTCGAGCCGCGTTTCGTGCCCGGCGTCTGGGGGCCTTACTGGTCGGCGATGCTGCCGGAACGCTGGCTGATCGAGGGCGGCCAGTCGACCGCCGGCGCCGGCATCGACCACCTGATCCGCTCCCACGCCGCCTATCCGACAGCGAGCGCCGAGGCCGAACGCGAAGGCTTGAGCGTCCACGACTATCTCGACCGGGGCATCGTCGCCGGGCTCGACAGCCTCTCCGACGCGGCGCTTCTCGCCCGCGACCTCCACATCCTGCCCGACTATCTCGGCAACCGCTCGCCCTATGCCGACCCGGAGGTGCGGGCGGTGATGGTCGGCCTGACCCTCGAGGAGACGATCGCCGACCTCCAGCGCCAGTATGTCGCCGGGCTCTGCGGCCTCTCCTGCGGCTTCGCCGAGGTGATCGACGCGCTGCGCGAAAAGGGGATCGACTGCGGCACGATCGTCGTCAGCGGCGGCGCCAGCCGCAGCCCTCTGGTGCGGCAGCTGCTTGCCGACGCGACCGGGGTTACCGTCGTCCTGCCGGCAACCGGCGAGCCGGTGCTGCTCGGCGCGGCGATGCTGGCGGCGGTCGCGGCAGGGGCATTCCCCAGCCTCGCCGGCGCCATGCAGGCGATGTCGCGCGACGCCGAGGCGACCGCGCCGACCGCCGCCGGCGATCGCCCGCTTCCACCAGGCCAAGCGCGAGATCCACGCGATGATGCGGGGGCTCGAGGCGGATGCGCGGCGGCGGATGGAGGATGCGGGCTGATCCCGACCCGGGATGCCGTCAGTCGGCCACGCCGTTGTCGAATGCGCGAATAGCGAACTTGCGTCGCGAAAGCGCGCGACGCTCATGGCGATCGATTCGCTCGAGGTCTCCGACACCACCCTAGCTAGTCGGCAACCATCAGCATATCTTACCTTCCGACGATTGCTGCCATATCCAGCCTGTAGCGCCGGGCTGCCCTGATACGCCGGCAGCCAAACTCTCATCTTTGCGGCGCAATAGCCACGCATTTGAAGGAAAAAAGGGGTGGGAAGGGGTAGTGGCCTTCCCCGCCAAAAATGTCTTGATGCCGACGCGCAAGAGGAGATTTGGGAACTATGGACGCATCAACGCCGAAACGCTGGACGAACGACTTGCTAACCGAAGTCGATCGCCAGTATGTCCGCGCGTGCAAAGGTCGCCGCCAGCTTCGTTCGCCGCGATGCCAGCCTTCTCGACGTTGGCTGTGGCGCAATGGTGCTGCGCGATCATCTCCCGGACGGCGTGCGCTACCAGGGGATAGATGCATTCCCCTATAAACCGGACGCCCTATGTTTTGATCTCGACCGGCACGAGTTCCCAGACGGCATCTGGGACTATGTCGCGCTGATAGGCGTCTTATCGTGGATCACGGAGAAGCACTGGACGCTGCGACGCATCCGCGACGCCTCCTCAAATCTCATTCTCAGCCGCGACGAGTCGGTCAGAGCAAGGTGGCAGATACTCCTACATGAGACAGCCTGGCAAATGGTGGAGACAAAACCGGTCCGGCCCAATCTAGATATGATCCTGTGCAGGCCTACTGACTGCTGAACAGCACTATCAACCCGACCACGAACAAAGGCTCATGCCCCCTTCTGGCTGAAATGCCCATCATGACTAGAGCGGCGAGAACCACCGGAAGGAAATAGACGACCGACTACACTTGGCATCTCGCTCATACTGAGGAAATCAGCCTCACATCATGCGCCGAGTTAGCTAGCGTCCTGTCGGGATGCTCTTCGTCGCCGGCTCTCGGCCATGCTGGTGAAGCAGGAGAACTCTCGGGATCCGGTGGCGACAGCGGGGAGACCGCCCGGCCGACGGTCAGATGAGCAGGAAGTCGTCGAAATGGAGGTCCGGCGCGCCTTTGAATTTGGCGATCGTTTCGCCGTCGTATTTCAGAATGCCGTGCTTCGTGTAGTCGAAGTGGTTGTCGAAGTCCGCGGCCGAGAGGTCGCCATCCTTCAGACCCTTGGCATGAAATACAGATTTGGCCAGGAGGACCTTGTCGCCCTCGGCGCTGTCGAAATCCATCACCTTGCTGAACGACTTGTTCAACTTGGAATCGAACAGGAAGCTGTCGGCGCCACTTCCACCGATCAGCTTGTTTTTCCCTATTCCGCCGGAAAGGAGATCATTGTCGGCGCCACCAAAGGCTTTGTCATTGCCCTTTCCGCCGAGGATGGTGTCGTTACCTCCGAGGCCCTTCATTTTGTCATTGTTGCCGCCGCCGATGATCTTGTCTCCCCCGGCCGTTGGATTTGGCTGACCATTGGGCGAATGCGTTTCGTCGATCTTATCGCTCTTCCTGGTTCCATGGATGGTGACGCCGACGGTCTTGAGGTCGAGTGTGGTGTCGTTGAACTTGACGGTCTCGAAGCCCTGCAGGACGTCGTAGGTCTTGTCGGATCCCGACTTCGTCCAGATCACGACGCCTTTTCCGTCCTTGGTCGGCTCCCAGGCGTAGGCCGACGACGGCCCGGAAACCACGAATGTGTCGTTGCTCGTCTTGCCCTCGAGGTGCTGAATGATGGTCGGACTGTCCTGGTAAACAGGCCCCTTCATCTTCGTCAGGTCGACCGTCATGTCGTTGAAGCGGAGTTTCTCGAACCCGAAGAGAATGTCGACGGAGTCGCCCTTCCAGACAACGAAGCCGGCCCCATTGTCGGTGGGCCCGATTTCGAACCCGGCCGATTTGGCGCCGACGACGAAGACGTCGTTGGCGTGCGTCGCCGTTATGACCTGGTCCTTGGAGGTGTTGGAATAGAGAACCTCCTTGGGAGGTGAGTTGGTCGTCGGGTTGTTCGACGTCGGATTGCCTGGGGTCGATGCCGGTTCGGTTATGTTCAGCCTGGCGATCCGTCCATTCACGAGGTCGACGATGTAGATGTATCCGTCCGGGCTCTGCGAGAAGCTGACCGGGCCGTAGGCGCCGATATCGGTCACGAACTGCGTCTGGGTGCGGTCGTTGATGTCGATCGAGTAGATTTCGCCGTCGACGACATCGGTGAAAAAGTAGTCGTTGAGAAATTTCGCCGGATATCGCGTGCCCGTGTAGATATCGCTGGCGCCCACGATCGCGCTGACCTGGTAGCCGGGATCGGCATTGGCGTGGGAAAAGAATTCGTAAGCCGCCGTTATCGTGATGGCGCCGCTGGCCACCAGATTGTAGAAATCGGACGCGTCGGCATGGGTGCTGTATCCCGGCGTCTTGATCAGCGTGCCACCATTGTCGCCCTCGTAAAAGGGCCAGCCGAAATTGGCGCCGGCGTCGCCGGTGTTGATTTCCTCGTGGCTGTACCAGCCGGTCTCGCTGATGAAGAGGCGACCATCGTCGGCGAAAGCGAGCGCATACGGGTTGCGCAGTCCGAGCTGCCAGACCTTCGACGCATTGGATGTGAGATCGCTGGCGTCGGCGAAAGGATTGTCGGCGAGGCCCTCTCCGGTCATCGGGTCGATGCGCAGAATCTTCCCGGACAGGCTGTCCACGTCCTGGACACTGGCCGTCCGGGGGTCGTCATAGCTGTAGGACGACCCGTCGCCGATCCCGATGTAGAGAGCACCGTCGGGTCCGAAGGCCAGCGACCCGCCAGCATGCGACAGGGAATCGACCTTGATGTAATCCTGCTTGTAGAGGCCGGTGGCCGGATCGACGTCCGAGGCCAGCTGCGAGCTGTTGGCCGGGTCCGTGAAGTCGAGAGCGCCGTCGCCCGAGATGTCTGACAGGGATTGGCCGGCAGCACCGAGCAGGATCGTCTTGCTGCCGTTGACGATCTTCATCGTCGACCCCGACGTATCGACCTCGTATCGGACGACGTAGGCGTAGCGGTTACCGTTGCCATCGGCGGCAGCCAGGCCGCTGGCAGTCGCAGTATCCGACGGATCGACGACATAGAAAGCATAGAGGTAGGGGTTGTTCTCGAAGTCTGGGTGGAGCGCGATGTCCAGCAGTCCCCGGTCAAGGGCGGAATTCACCTGATCGCTAATGTTGAGCAGCACGGATTCGGTGGAACCCGTCGTGGTGTCGACGACCTTGATCACGCCCCCCTTTTCGGCGACGAGCGCCGTCGAGTCGCTGCCGGGGACCCACTCGATGTGAATCGGCTGGTTGAGGCCGGTGACGATGTCGGTGGTCGTGACCTTATAGGGCGATGTCAGCGACGGCTGGGCCGGCGCCGAAACCGGATTCTCGTCGTCAAGGATGGAGATGTTCGCAGTACGCGGATAGAGGAGCGTCCCGCTGTCGACGGTGAGGATGGAAAGGCCGAAGGTCTCGGTCAACTCGGAGAGCGCATCGTCATAGATCGGCACCTTGACCGTGGCGCTGGTCTCGCCCGCGGCGATCACCGCGGTGTCGTTGAGGCCCTGATAGTCGACGCCTTCGGTGGCTGAGTCCCCGGTCGTCGCATAGTTAATCGAAACCGCGCCGGAGATGTCTCCGGTCCGTTGGAAGGTTACCGTCACGTACGGTTCGCCTTCACGAACACTGTATTCGGACGCTCCGATGTATACAGTTCCGGTCATGACTGCATCCCTTACGCGGCATGCAAAAGCCGCGTTCTTCTTGTGAATTCCTCCCTGATGATACGTCCGAGGAGTCGGAAACATTAATAGAATATTTATGACAATTAGAATTAAGCTATATAATTAACACTAATTCTTAAGGTTATTTGGGCCGCGATTGCTCTGCGCTTTTTGGCCGCAAGCCGTCGAAGACGACGGCTTCATGATCAACTCCGGAAGCGATGGGCTGACTGCGGGCGACGACCAATTCGGAGTAGCCCAGCCACTTCGGAGCCGTTGCGGGGCGAATAGGGCGATGTTGATGCGCTCGCAGATGGAAGCCAGCTCGTGCGCGGGCGGAGGATCAACTGCCCATGAACTTCATGCGCAGCGTGCCTTGAACGAAGCGACGCGCCTCGTCCCGGATCGCGGCGAAGTAGTAAATCGGGCCGACGGAGGTTGACGATAGTCAACTCCAGGGATCTCCTGGGGATCATTCCTGAACGCCGCTACGATTCACAGTTCAAGTGCGACACGGAGTTGAGATGCGAAGGCCTCGATTGGCGTTCTGAAGCCGAGGCACTTTCGCGGCGTTGTGTTGAGGTTCCAGACGATGCTGTCGATGTCTTTGTCGCTGTAGCCGCTGAGGCTGGCCTTGCGTGGCAGATCGCGCCGCAGGCGGCCGTTGGCATTCTCGATGCCGCCGCGCTGCCATGGACTATGCGGGTCGCAGAAGAAGGCGCGAAGCCCGATGGCGTCCTTGACCCGCTCATGCCGGGCGAACTCGCCACCATTGTCGTGGGTAATGGTCTGCAGCGCTGTTGAGGGCAAGGCGGCGAGCTGATCGATGATGGCGTCCGCCGTGTCGGTCGCATCCTTGCTGGAGAGGCGCTCGGCCAAAGTGAGCCGGGAGCATCGCTCCTGGAGGGTCAGGAGGATGTCCTTCTGACGACGAAAGTGCATGAGATCTCCCTCCCAATGTCCGAAGGCGATGCGTCCGTCAGCCTCGGCGGGCCGTTGATCGATGGAAACCCGATTTGGGATGGATGGCTCGCGCCGACCATTGCGTCGCCGGCGGCCCCGCTTTGCCTTGCGCTGGGCGAGATACCGAGGCAACCCGGCTCGCCGGCCGGCAGGGCTGTAGACGTATCGGTAGATGGACTCGGCGCTGACGGTGTCGTTCATTGTGTCCAGCTCCATCCGTCCGGCGATCTCTTCCGGCGACCATCCCATGGCAAGGCGGTCTCCGACATAATCGCGAAGGCGGGTGGAGCGCTGGATCTTCGAGCCGCGCAGTTTGCGGACCCAGGCCATCCGATCGGCGCTGTCGGGTCGATAGCCCGAGGCGCAGCGGTTCCTGGCAATCTCCCGGTAGATCGTCCCACGATGCCGACCAAGCCGGCGGGCAATCTCACCTGGTCGAAGACCCATTTCCATCAAGCCGCGCAAGCGGCATCTCTCTTCAAGCGTGAAGTGATCGAATTTGTTTCCCATGGCGATCCCGGAAATAGCCGGTGTCGCAATCGTTTTCGGGTCGCGTATTGGTCGCGACGCTGCCGTGGATCTGGTGAAAGATGCCCTCGCCGAGGAAAAAGACCGGAGTTAGCCAGGCACAGAAAGAGCCCGATAGCGCCCCTGTTCTCGCGAGTTCATTCGGGGACTATCGGTCTGCCGCTGACAGCGCCAGGATGACGGACAAGCCGGCAGGCCGGAAAACGAACAGGAGATGCTTGAGGCCCGATCGAATGAGGTTGCCGATGGCCTGACCCTCATCCACGAGATGTTGAAGAAACTGGCGACGCTGGAGCGCGCGGAAAGAAATCCAGGAAATGGCAAATACGGATGACGGCATTGCCGCATCAGTATCAATCGATTCCCATGGTTCTTCGACGTCCCCATTAACGAGGACTCGCGGAAGCAAGCGACAAGGTCGTGATCGCGCCGCGGGAATGGCACACCGACACTGTCTCGCAATCAATGGATACGCGCGATCTCCTTCCGCGCGGCTGGAAACTCGTCTGACCTGAGGCGGAATATCGTCTTAACGCCCGGCCGGAATCCGCAGGCTCACGGGTGCTTTGCTATCGGCTCTTTTTTCGCGAATGGAACCTCGATAGCAGCTTGTTGACATAGTAGCCCAGGTCGCGTCGCTTGTTCAGCCTCTGCCGAAGGTCGGCCTTGGCCTGCTTGAGTTCGGATACCTCGCTTTTAAGGTGCGCATATCTCACCTTCCAGGCGCTAAGGCGATCCGTCTGCCGGCTCAGCCGCCCAGCCTGCATCCGCAATGATCCGGTCTTTGTCGGCGATCCTGGCCTGGTGCTGCTTTCCGGCGGCCTCCATTCGCCCTCTCAAACGCGAAAGTTCATTCACGGTGTCTTTGAGTTTTGCCCGCTGGCGATCAATCGTTTCATCCCGTTGCGCGATCACGCGATCCTTGCGCTCAAGGACGGCTTCGACACCCTCTTTCGACGCGATCCCGGCGATCTTGTCGCCAAAGTCGAGAAACAGGCGGTCGAGGCGACTAAGCGCTTCGGCACGGAGTGTCTCGGGGCCGATCGATGCCACGCTGGCCATATGATCTATCCGTCCGCTCACGCGCTGGCCTCGATGCGTTCGTGCGTGGTCTCTGCCGGCTCCGGTTCACCGTCAGCCGATGTGAGGATGTGCGCTGGGATGCCGAGCCGCTTGGCGCTCTCCTCCAGAGCGGCCTCGAATCCCGGGCCTTCCGCGTCGGCGATCTGGTCAAACGCGGTCCGGATGCCGAACAGGTCCGCCAGGAACACTTCATCGGCTGATCTTGCGCTGTCGGCTGTCGAACTGCGGACGAGATACTGCCCGAGGAGTTGGCGAAACGTCACCGCCGGAAAATCGCTCCCCGCCCATCTGAATTCGAGGATCGTCCGGGCCCGGCTGTCGTTGGTGCGTGTCCGACGGAACTCTTGCGGCGTAGTGCGGGCGGAATGCCGGAGGTCCGTCCGATGGAGAAGATAGGTCGCGTTCGTCGTGTAGTTCTTGTACCCGTGCGATATGCCCCGAAGGCTGAAATCGACATCCTCGAGCCCATACGGATTAAACAACTCGCAAAGGTAGCCGATCTCGTCGAGAAGGCTTCGCCGGAAGACCTGCAGCATCCGGCGACGTTCGATACCTCCAATTTCGCCGGGCCGCCGGACAAGAGAGCGCGACTCCGGCCGTCTCTCTTGAGCGAGCCGTAGAAGTCCGTTGCCGGTGCGGCATCGCAGAGCCTCAGTACCATCTCCAGGAAATTCTCCTGCGAGAGGTATGTTTTCCGCCATTCCGGATCCGTGCCGATGTGATCGAGGTCGGCCTGTTCGAGCTGTCCAGCGACCACGTTTCTGATCACCTCAGTATCGAATGCGGCTCCGACAGGGGAAATCTGTTGGTCATCGCCGCCGAGGGGAAACCCGGCCGCCGCCAGCCTCTCCCGGAGGTGGGGAAAGCTCAGCACGATGGGACCGACCACACCTGCATCGGGGGCCGCGCTGATGAATTCGGTCATCTTCCGCAGGTAGTCGTTAGGGACGATCGCGTCGCTGTCGACCAGGAATACGAGATCGGCCTCTTTGCATTCCGACTGGCGGAGAAGGAAGTTCCTGCCGCCGGCGACGCCAAGGTTGTGGCGCTGCTCGAAATAGCGGACGCGCGGCAATCCGGCATATTTCGCTGCGAATGAACGGTCTTCCGCGCCGTTGTGGAGGAGGAGAAGCGTGTCCCCGTCCTCGAGCTGACCCACCAGGGAATCGACCGCCCAGGCTGTCGCCGGTTCTTCTTCCGTAAGGAAAACGATCAGGATGGTTCTGTTCACGAGTTGCGCTTCTTCCGGAGCAGGCGAAGCGAAATGTCCCGCTGCTGAAAGGCCGATTGCGACACGGCGAGTGCGAATCACTGAACCGATTGGAATCCATTTGAAATAACGTCGCAAGAGTTCGGGTTGCGGAAACCGTCACTTGCCTTTTGCGGCGGTGCCATCGCTTATCAGGTGGCGTCGCCAAGGCACGGTTGTCCGGTCCAGGCACCAAACCGGGCGTCAGGCGGGCAGCGACGGCTTTGAAAGCCAGCCGCCTGCAGCGCGGTCGAAAAATCCCGAAAGCGCGCCCGACCGACCACCTGCCGCGGCTTCAGCGGATCACACGCAAGCTGGAAGGCCGGGAAGCCGATCCCCGACTAGGTTGAAGCCGTCTGCGTGACTTCGCCGTCCGCTTGGCTGATGAAATCAGCATAGGTCGACGCGATGCCGTCGCGGAGCCCGATCTTCGGCTCCCAGCCGAGGGCGCGCAGCTTCGCGCTGCTCATCAGCTTGCGCGGCGTGCCGTCCGGCTTGGTCAGATCGTGCTCGATCGCGCCCGTCGTAGCCGACGACATCGGCGATCAGCCGGGCCAGTTCGAGGATGCTGATGTCCTCGCCATAGCCGACATTGATGTGCGATGCCGTCCGAATAGGTCTTGAGCAGGAAGACAAGCGCCGACGCGCAGTCGTCGACATGGAGGAATTCGCGCCGCGGCGTGCCGGTCCCCCAGATGACGAGGCTCGCGTCGCCGCGCTGCTTCGCCTCGTGGGTCCGCCGGATCAGCGCCGGCAGGACGTGGCTCGACTGAAGATCGAAATTGTCGCCCGGGCCGTAGAGGTTGGTCGGCATCGCGGAAATGAAGTCGGCGCCATGCTGGTCGCGATAGGCCTGGCAGAGCTTGATGCCGGCGATCTTGGCGATCGCATAGGCCTCGTTGGTCGGCTCGAGGGGGCCGGTCAGCAGGCTCTCCTCGACGATCGGCTGGTCGGCGAATTTCGGATAGATGCAGCTCGAGCCGAGGAACAGGAGCTTCTCGACGCCGACCGCGAAGGACGAATGGATGATGTTCGCCTCGATCATCAGGTTGTCGTAGAGGAAGTCCGCCGGGTAGGTGGCGTTGGCGAGGATGCCGCCGACCTTCGCCGCGGCAAGGACGACGGCGTCGGGCCGGGCCTCGGCGAGCCAGGCCTCGACCTCGGCCTGGCGGCGGAGATCGACCGCCTGCCGGTCGGCGGTGAGGATCTCGCAGGGCTCGGCTTCGAGGCGGCGGACGACCGCCTGGCCGACCATGCCGCGATGGCCGGCGACCCAGATCCGCTTGCCGTCGAGGGGATAGATGGTGGCGGCATCAGGCATCGCGGATCACCGTCGATTCCTCCATCACCTTGAGATCCGCGCGCACCATTTCGGTGACCAGTTCGCGAACCGAGACCTCGTGCGTCCAGCCGAACTTTTCCCGCGCCTTGGTGGCGTCGCCGATCAGCAATTCGACCTCGGTCGGCCTGAAATAGCGCGGATCGACCTCGACCAGGACCCGGCCCGTCGCCGCGTCGAGACCCTTCTCCTCGACGCCGGTGCCACGCCATTCGATCGTGATGCCGACATCGGCGAAGGCCCATTCGACAAAGGAACGAACGGTGGTGGTGACGCCGGTCGCGAGCACATAGTCGTCGGGCTCGTCCTGCTGCAGCATCATCCACATCGCCCGGACATATTCGCGGGCATGGCCCCAGTCGCGCTTGGCATCGAGGTTGCCGAGATAGAGCTTGTCCTGCCGCCCGAGCGAAATCGCGGCGACCGCCCGGGTGATCTTGCGGGTGACGAAGGTCTCGCCGCGGATCGGGCTCTCGTGGTTGAACAGGATGCCGTTCGAGGCGTGGATGCCATAGGCCTCGCGATAGTTCACCGTGATCCAGTAGGCGTAGAGCTTGGCGGCGGCGTAGGGCGAGCGGGGATAGAAGGGTGTCGTCTCGGTCTGGGGAATCTCCTGGACCTTGCCGTAGAGCTCGGAGGTCGACGCCTGGTAGAAGCGTGTCTTCTTCTCCAGGCCAAGCAGGCGGATCGCCTCGAGCAGCCGCAGCGTCCCCAGCGCATCGGCATTGGCCGTGTATTCGGCCGTCTCGAAGCTGACCATGACATGCGACTGCGCGGCGAGATTGTAGATCTCGTCCGGCTGGGTCTCCTGGACGATGCGGATCAGGTTGGTCGCATCGGTCATGTCGCCGTAGTGGAGGATGAAGCGCTGGTTGGCCTCGTGCGGCTCCTGGTAGAGGTGCTCGATCCGCCCGGTGTTGAACGACGACGACCGCCGCTTGATGCCGTGGACGACGTAGCCCTTTTCGAGGAGGAACTCGGACAGATAGGCGCCGTCCTGGCCGGTCACGCCGGTGATCAGGGCGACTTTGTCCATACGCTCGAATGTCAAACCCGATCCCTCCGTGGCCGTCTGGGTCGAACGCCGGTATAATATGCGCTCATCACAATCAACCCCCCGGGTCAGTATACGCAGGCGAACAGCAATCTGTTTTTCACCGTGACGTCAGAGGCGAACAAAACGCCGAGGGGTATTTGTTCCGGCTCTCAACCAGTTTCCCGCTCAGCAATACAGAGTATAGAAACCCCGAAAGGGAAGGAGAATCGCGGAAGCACGATCCCCCTCGCTCTCTGAACACCGCCTTGAGTACCGTATTCAACGGCTTCGGCGGCGTATGCTGTCCGATGATTTTCTCTCCGGTCGACATTTTTTCCCACAGACGAGACAAGGCAACTAACGGAAATAGAAAGGTATTAAAATAAGTGGCTCTCCGGACACGAAAGCCGGCAGTTTCGACGCGTCTTGTCAGCTCGCGCTTTCCATAACGGCGCATGTGATGCAACGCCACATCGTGGCGCCCGAAAAGCCAATTATAGCCCGGTACGGTAATCACGATCTTTCCGCCTGCCGCAGTACATCGGTGAAGTTCTGACAGCGTCCCCCCGTCGTCCTTGATGTGTTCCAGAACATCCAGGAGTATAATCAGGTCAAATACTTTCCCAGCGAACGGATCCCGGCCGGGCAAGGCCCCTTGGCGAATGTCGACTTTGTCGCCGCCGACCGTGCCTTTAGCAATATTCAGAGCGGTGGCGTCCATCTCCAACGCGCTCAGATGGCCATAGCCCATAAGAAGAGCCAGGTTTCCGCCGGTTTCGCATCCAACCTCGAGTATTCGAGCATCAGACGGCTTGAACGTCTCCTCAAAAAGCCATTGATGATCGCCTACTTCTGGCGACGTACCACCAATGGACACGCTCGACCGAAGCCATGTTGAGATATGCGCTAAATTTCATCGTTTGCGTCTCTCTTATGATATCTATTTACGATATACAATGGCCGCGCCTTTACTTCTGAATAAATCCTCGTGACGTATTCGCCAAGAAATCCTATACTTACTAAATTCAGACTCCCAAAAAACATTACAGCGATTATAGTTGATGCATAGCCGGGCGCTTCTATGCCAAACATAATGACGCGTGTAAAAATAAATATCGAATAAATTATGCCGAATAGCGCGCAAACCAAACCGATGTAGGTCCAAATCTTGAGAGGCGCGGCACTAAAGCTAGTGATTTCCTCCAGCGCAAAATTCCAGAGTCGAAATCCTGAAAATTTCGTCTTGCCGGCCCCCCGCTGCTGACGAACGTATTTCACGGTTTTCGTGTCGAAACCAACCCAGGCAAAAACACCCTTCATGAAAAAAGCGGGTCCGCTCGGGCATGAGTTTGATTGCTTCCACTACCACGCGATCCAGAGCCGAAAGTCGCCGACATTTTCCGGTATTTTCACGTCAGCAATGGCGTTGTGGATACGGTAGAAAGCCTGGGCCGATTGTCGCTTCAGGTAAGTATCGCTCGAACGCTCTATCCTTTGCGCAACCACGACCTGAGCACCCTCTTCCCATGATTTTATCATCTCTTTGATCAAATCCGGAGGGTCTTGCAAATCCGGCATCCATGGGCACAACGGCGTCCCCGGATGCGAAATTCAAACCGGCAGTAAGCGCTCAACTCCTTGCCAAAATTGCGTGAAAATTCGACAACACTCGCCCGCAAATCCTTGGAAACAAAATCGAGAAGCAGGCCAAGTGTCCCATGGGTACTGCCGTCGTCCACAAAGATGAACTCGAAAACATATGCATCCAAGTCCGACGCCAATTGTTTGATAGCAAAGAAGAAATCCGGAAGAACGTCGGCCTCATTGTAGCAGGGTGCAATGAGGCTGATCATTTTCCGTTTATCGGACCGCTGCTTAAAATTTTTGCTCAACGCTCATCTCCAGGCATTCCGAATTGCCGTGTTCACTATCCCAAGTCTATCAATATTGTCGCGAGGCTATGCGTCCTGTGCCGGGCAGACCGAACTTCACTCACTCTTTCTCGGCCTTTGGAAATGAGGCTGGGTCGGTCATGACGATCATGTTTCGCGATCTATAGGCTGCCTTAGGATGTTCGACCTGTTGGTGAATTGTCATCGTGCGGCCACGGAGCCGATGTCGTTCTTATTGCGGCGTGGACGGCGTGTGAAGCAATTAGTGGATGGGCGAAGCGATCGGTGAAGCGGGGAGTGGATTCCACCGCGAAGTTGCAACGGGCTTAGCCCGATGACGAAGTCGCTCTTTGATCAATCTGTCTCGGGGGCGACGGTAATGACAAGCATCGCCGCTTTGCCGTCGATCAGCGACACGATGGCGACGGCCAGGGCAACATCGGTCTGAATGACGAACAAAATGGCGCTGCTGGCGCTTGCAGCCTGCCTCGGGGTTCCGCACCCGAACAGCGCGCGCATCAGAATGCCAAGATTGTAGCCAGCGACATGGACCAGGTATCGCTTGTGGATGTTTTCGCGACCGCGCAGCCACGTGCGGCGCATGCCTCCACGATCGAGGATATGGGCGAAGCTACGTTCGACGATTTCGCCGCGCTTGCGCATGGCCTGCTTGCCGACGCTCGATCGTAACCGGTTGCGGTTCCCATACACCGCGGCGCGTGCCTCCTCATCGCCTTGCCAGCGCAGAAAGCCGTTGGCGGGTGTGGGCTCGGCGATGCGTGTCTTCCATGGACCGTCGTCAAGACCTTTCAGGACAGCACGTGAATGATAGCCCTTGTCGGCGACTAGACCGCCCTCGGCGACCAGAGCCAGGACCCAGCCGAAGACCTTCTCATGCCCCTCGTGCGGCAGGCGGCTGCGCGTCTTCGACAGCCAGGAATGATCGGGAACCTTGTCGCGGTTCGCCAGGCGCAGGAACGCGCGAAGAGATAGCGAATCCGAACACCGCCAGGCGATGCCACGCTCACTGTCGATCCCTTCGAAATAGCCGATCATGTACATCCGGAAATACCGTCCCGGCGGCAGCGAGGGAGCCCCCATGCGAGGCGCGTAGAACGGGCTTGCGCTCCGTCTCGACGAAGGCGTCGAAGCCGGCCTCGCTCAGCAGCTTTTCCAGCCGGTCGTAATACGCGTGTCCCGGCGAGCGCGGCATCTCCGCCCAAGTCACGACCAGGTCGCCTTGAACCCCCGTCTCCCGTCTCATCGCCATCGCACAAATCCTGTCCGAATCTCGATCTTCAGACGGAATCAGGCGCGCCGCACTTGGTCAACGGGCTGTTAACCACCTTGCTGCCGCCGGCGTGAAGCCGGAGGAGCGAGAGCCGGGCTTCCTGCGGAGCGTGACAAGCACCGATCCCCCAGACTTCATCGGGCTTCGTCCTCCGGCTCCGCGACTATCTCCTTAAGAAGACCCATCGATTGAATATCAGGAAGTTCATTGTCGGCACCACGACGCACACGACCGCCGCGCCCGTCCAATACGGCATCTTCAGATAGTCATTGAACAACCAAACGGTCCAGTATGAGACAGCAAGCCCCGCCAGCGAGGTCGCCACGAACCGCGTGACCTGATTTAGACTGTCCTGCTTGACGCGAAACGTAAACCGGCTCTGCATCGTGTAAGAAAAGCCGATGGCAATCGCGTATGCGAGAACCGATGCCCAGACTGGTTCCATCCCGAAGGCGAGCACGATGAGGTTCATCAGGACGAAGTAAAAGGCCGTCGAAAGCAGGCCGGATATGCCGAAACGGACGATGTAGCCGGAGTGCTCGGACGCCACGATCTTGCCGGCGGTCGGGTTGCGCCGCAGCCGCGATTTAAAGTCCGAAACAAGCCTTTTCACTTAGTTACCACCTGTTTCAATGCGCCCTGTCCACCCCACATGTTCTCGGGCTTCCGCTGGTCGAGAGCGTATCCGTCGGTCGCGATTATGACCGAGGAGGTCGGGAAACAAGCCGGAACGTATCGCTCGAGACGCCTAGTCTCCCGCTGCCAAAAACGGGTGGACGCCGATCTCGTCGGGCGCCGCCGTCTCGCCATCGATCGACAAACCTATTTCGACCTTGCCGCCCCAGTAACGCTGAAAAAAGCCATTACCCAGTCCTATGGTCTCCGATAGCGTCGCAACGCCGAGCGGATAGTCCCGCCCGTCCACCCGCAGGTCATACCAAGCCCGTTCCCGACCGCGAATTCGAACGTTGTCGCTTGGTTCTTTCCAGTGAACGGCGACCGTGCCTCTCGATCGTATTTCAACCCGGTGAGCAAGAGGCCGAAGGGGCGCTGGTACATCGTCAGGACGGGTCCCTGGGTCGGCATCGGCGGCTCTTCCTTGGAGAAGGGCTGTGGCGCCTCGACGATCGTGTCGGGCTCGAAGCGGAGCACCACATTGACACAGCCGTCCGGCACCACCGGCAGGTCGATGCCGGCCGGGCTCGCACGGACGACATTGACAGTCAACATTTCCGACGCGTCTGGAGCGAATTCCGCTTCGAAGTCGCATTTCTCGTCACCCGGCACGATGGTTTCCGCGGCGCTCGGCCAAACGTAGAGATTCTCCGCCGACGAAAGGGCGGGGTCGTTGTCGGCGACAACGGCCCCCGTCTCCGGCGCGACGCCCGGAGGCACCATCCGGGCGCGACCCTGATTCTCAAAAACGACCGTTGCCGCGGCCGACCGGCGGTGGTCTCTTGCGATCGTATAGACGAAAAGGGGGCGATCCGGTTCGAGCCCGATCATCTTGATTTGCTTCGATCGCCCGTCGATGATTTCCCAGTATTCGCTGTCTCCGTCGCTGTATTCCTCGACAAAGGGATCCCGGCTGATGCTGTGCTCTTGTCCGACCAGGCCGATCAGATCGCGGCGTCCGGTGAGTTTGCGCAGGTACCATGTGCTCCAGTGGTTGAAGCCCCGCGTGCTGGCTTCAAGCGGTTTCTTCACAACGAACAGGACCTGCGAATCTTGCGGCCACGTCTTCGATTTGCGCGTGACGACCTTTTCGATCCGCTTGTGCGCCCGCAGGGAGTAGCCATCCTCCGCTTCAACGATGTCCATCCTCGCGACCATGTTCCAGGCCGCCACCACCGGCAGCGCCAGACCCTGGCGCCCATTGCGACGGCCGGGGCGAGGCGAGGCCACAGTGTCGCAATGGGGACGAGAATTGCCAGGGCGGCGAAAATGAACACCGGTGCTTCGTAGCGGCTGGCGAAGTAGGTGGTGATCGAAACCGGGCCGAAGGCGAGTTCCGCGGAAAGACCGCAGAGGACAAAGACCAACGCGGAGCGCCTGATAAGGGCATGATCGCTGGTCCCCGGAGTCCCGCTGCCGGAAAAGAGCGCGCGGAACGCGAAGAAGCCGAGGGCTACGATGAGCGCTAGATAAAGCACCTGGAGGACGATGCTCTGGCTGCGTATCGCTTCGATCGGCATGGAGAGGACAGTGAGGAAGTTCTTCAGCACCGTGTGGACCGAAATATCCGTCCAGCCGACGATGTGCCCGTAGTGGTGCGACTTGAACGCGAGATAGCCGACGATCAGGAAGACCGGCCCGCCGACCGCCGTCGCCAACAGAAGCTGGCGGAGCTGGATTCGTCTGAAAGCGAGCGATGCCGCCGCCCAGGCGATCGGCGCTACAGGAAACAGGAACATCTCGGGCGAGAAGGCGGCGGCGATCAGTGACAGGACGAAGCTCGCCGCAAATACTTTGTCAAATCGACTATTGTTGTCATACGATCGAAGGAATACCGACAGCGCCGCAAGTGCGAACGCCGCACCCATCGTCGGGTGGGCACCGGAGATGAAATAGGGCTGCCTGACGGCAACGGAAAAGCCACTGATCAATAACGCAACAGCAGCAGACGGCAATATTTTTGCACCGGCTTGTCTGGATATCGCGTATATTTCCACCGCGATAATCGGAAAGAAAAGCAGAGTAATTGCCTTGACAAATGCTACAGAATTCGCCCATCCTCCAAGCTTGATAAGAATGAATCGACCGGGCTGGTCCTACAGAACCTCTGCCTCTCCGAATAACGCCTTTGGGACGAAAATATTATCGTCATCGGTCAAGAAATTTGAAAAAAAGTATTCAGAGTAAAAATAAGCAAACAGGCAAAGAGTGCTTAGACTAACAACCTATGGTGTCCATTTCTTCCACTCAGAATTATTAAATAGCACCAATTTATTCGGCATTGATAGAACCTGCCCGACGGGAAATCACCGGACTTTTGGTTATCATGCGAGGTTGCGCCGGGCAACGTCGGAAGGCATCGACTGGTCGATAGCCGAGTTCTTTCTGCGGCGCCCGCAGAGTTCCGGCGTGATAGTGCAACACCCCCGGCCCACTATGATGGCGGGTTGGTTCTCGAGACCTGAGGGAGTGTTGCCATGCTAACCGCCCTTATCAGCCCGTTGACGAAGTGCGGCGCGGCTGATTTCGATGTGAAGATCGAGATTCGGACGAGGTTTGTGCGATGGCGATGCGACGCGAGACGGGTGTTCAAGGCGACCTGGTCGTGACTTGGGCTGAGATGCCGCGTTCGCCGGGGCACGCTTTCTACGACCGGCTGCAGAGCTTGTTGAACGAGGCGGGTTTCGACCCTTTCGTCGAGGATATCTGCAAGCCGTATTATGCGCCGCGGATGGGGGCGCCGTCCTTGCCGCCGGGACGCTATTTCCGCATGCACATGGTCGGCTATTTCGAGGGGATCGACAGCGAGCGCGGCATTGTCTGGCGCTGTTCGGACTCCTATTCCTTGCGGGATTTCCTGCGGCTTGGAACCCGGGACAAGGTTCCCGATCACTCCTGGCTGTCGAAGACGCGCTCGCGCCTGCCGCACGAGGTGCATGAGCAGGTTTTCGGCTGGGTCCTGGCTCTGGTCGCCGAGGGCGGTCTGGTGAAGGGCGAGCGGATCGGCGTCGACGGCTCGACGATGGAAGCCAACGCCGCGCTGCGAACCATCGTGCGGCGCGACAGCGGCGAGACCTATCGCCAGATGCTGACCCGCATGGCGCAGGAAAGCGGCGTGGAAACGCCGACGCTCGACGATCTCGTCCGGCTCGATCGCGGCCGCAAGGGCAAGAAGCTGTCGAACGAGGACTGGACGAGCCCGACCGACGCGGATGCGAAGATCGCGCGGATGAAGGATGGGACGACGCACCTCGCCTACAAGCCCGAGCACGCGATCGACCTCGATAGCGGCGTCATCGTGGCGGCGGCAATCCACTCGAGCAAGACCAACCTAGTCGAAGCCGGCAGGAACAAAACCGTATTGTGAAGATCATGACGAATTCAAAGTAATTTTTTAACATACAACCTAATAGAATGGAAGAACTATTTGTCACACTACCTCTATCGAAACCGGTTCATCTCTGGTTTCTTTTGCTTCGAATCGGTCTAATACTGCGGCTCCCACGGCGTCTCCCCATACATTGATGGTGGTCCTGAAACGATCCAGCAGCCAATCTATTGATAGTATCAGTCCTATACCTTCAAGCGGTAACCCCACGGCCTGAAGGACCAGCACCATAGTGACGAGTCCGGCCTCGGGTATGCCGGCGGCGCCAATCGCAGCGAGGGAAGCAGTAATAAAAACCAGGATGAGCTTACCCAGGCCAAGATGAATGCCATAGCTCTGAGCTATGAATATTACTGCAACAGCCTCATATAGAGCTGTACCATCCATATTTACAGTCGCCCCGAGTGGTAATACGAATCTGCCAACCTTTTGTGATACCTTAGCTTCGTCTATCGCTCCGGCCATGGTGAGGGGTAGTGTCGCTGAAGATGAGGCAGTCGCAAATGCAGTTAAAAGGGCTTTACTCAGGCTAGATAAATAATCTATTGGATTCCTCTTTGACAGGATATAAAGAATCAATGGGAGAACGACAAATCCATGGATAAATAATCCGAGAAGTACGCAGCCCACATACTTGCCGAGCTGCAGAGCCAAATTCATGACCTCGCTTCCACCCCCTGCCATTGCTAATCGGTTTGCTATAAGTCCAAATACGCCTATCGGGGTGAAAAGTATTATCCAGTGAACTATCTTCATTACAGCTCTATCGATTAAGCTAAAGATTTCTACGATCAATTCTTTTTCTTTTCCGAGTGTCGCAAAGGCTACGCCGAACAGGATAGAGGCTATTATTAGTGGAAGTATTTGAAATTCCGCTGCGGACTCAAACAGGTTTGGAGATATCAAACCCTTAACTAGATCGACAAAAGTGATGGCTTCTTTTCCTATAACTACCTCTGGGATCGTACCTTTAAAGAAGCCACTTCCAAGGCCGGGTTCTATAATCATGACGATAACAATTCCTATGAACACGGCTATAGCTGTTGTAGTGAGATAGTAGAGTAGGGTTTTTATACCCAGTGAACCAATGCTTCCGACTTTCATAATACTCAGCGTTATTGAAACAATTATTAAAGGAAGGACGATCATCTTTAATGCGTTTAGAAAAATTGCGCCGAGAAATCCCGATTTTAAGCCTAATTCAGGGAAGAATGAACCTACAAATACTCCCAAAAATACGCCAATCAGTATGCCGATTATGTGATTGTAATGTCTAAGAAGTCTTTTCATTCCTAAAAAAATTTTCTGCTACTTATGCTTAAGTTTCAACTAGTGGTTCCCCTTGGCCTGTCATTTCCGCGGACTGTAAGCGGGAATCCACGCTCTTATTTCTGGATCCCCGACAACTGATTTCGGGGATGACAAGCTGGCTGTTATTCCGACGGATAGTCATTGGTGGCCACCCGTCATTGCCAGGGGCAGACATTCGGGATCCCCTCCTTCGTGTCATTCCCGCGGAGTGTAAGCGGGAATCCATGTTCTTATCTCTGGATCCCGGCTACTGATTTCGGGGATGACGTATCAACTAAAATATTTGAATTCAACCACAGTACCCACAGTACCCAAATTTTTTTAATGTCTTCTTTTCTGATTTTCTTAACGCAATTTTTGGAATGCCGTTGAAGTCCTTTTCATTCTGAAATGGGTTAATGAAAATAAATCCGTTCCTGAAATTGCTAATATCTTATCCAGGAAATATCTAACCTCTACAGCAATGACTGAAGGGACTTTTTGTTTATTTACTGAAGCCATGCAGCTCGGTCCAGGCTTATTCATTGGATTCCTTTTCTTCAGTGACAAGACTCAAAGACATTGTTAGCCCGTTAAAATTATATTCGGCCTTCTCGAGCGAATCGTTAACGTCTCCAAATGAGAATGTCATCTTTAGATCAAATTTATCGTCTTCTTTAGCCATATCACTTTTTTTTAAATTATACAGGTAAGTGAACGTTTGAGTGTGATGGGTAGTTTCATCTTTGTAAGGTTTTCCCAATACCGAAATTATATATCTCTTCTTTGGTATCTCATCCGAATTGCTTCCCTTAAACTCTGTACCGGCACTGCGAGTCGATTTGCTTATCTCAGATTTTCCCATGGACCCTAACATCTTAATGAGCAGGGGCTTAGATAGGTTTTTGAGAAATCGTTCTGGGAATGTCATCTCAACTAGTTTGTCGTCACGCACATAAAATAGAATAGGAATGTCATAATTAACCTTGTCAGTATTCTCATCTAAATACTGTTTTTCGAGTACATAGACCCAAATCTCCCCGTTTTCGGTTTGTTCCCTTGATAGGGGATCATTTTTCATAAGCCATATGATGTCGTCGGAAAGGAGAACTGGATTCTTGAAAACAAATTTTAGACCATTTTCGTCGTTTAGCGCAAAATTATTTTCAAAATCATTTAGCTGTCTCTTTACCTTTAAGAGCCTGAGATAAACGCACCCAGTAGATGAGACAATAAATAACAAAAATATAATCGAAATTTTCTTATCTAGTAATCTCATTTATTCATTCAAGGGGCATTGAGTTTTCCATGTAAAATTAAAAGTCTGTTCTGAAGCATTAATCAACATTATTAATGATTTATTCTTTTAGCTAGTAAACTTTTGCAGGGCTTCTAGATATTTTTCTCTCGTTTTTTCAACGATCTCTGGAGGAAGAACAGGGGCTGGGGGTTTTTTATTCCAACCGATAGAGATCAGATAATCCCTAACGAACTGTTTATCAAAGCTTTTCTGAGGGTTCCCGGGGGAGTATTCGTCTTTTGGCCAAAATCTGGAAGAGTCCGGAGTCAGAATTTCATCTATTAGAATGACATCTCCGCTTATCTCGTCTATGCCAAATTCAAACTTTGTATCGGCGATAATTATCCCTTTTTCTTCTGCCAGTTTGTTGCCAAAATCGTAAAGAGTTATGCTGATCTCCTTCAGATAATCCGCTACATCTCTTCCAACTGTGCCTGCCACCCTCTCGAATGTGATGTTTTCATCATGCTGTCCTCCCTCGGCCTTGGTAGCTGGTGTAAAAATAGGACCGCGCAGTTTTGAAGATTCGACGAGGCCTGGTTGCAAAACAATCCCACACACCGAGCCATTTTCTAGATAGTCCTTCCATCCCGAACCGGATAGATAACCGCGCACAACGCACTCTACAGGAAGGGGTTTAGCTTTTTTGACCAACATGCTCCTTCCGTCAACGAACCTTCTATGTCTACGAATGACTTCCGGGAAGTCTTCGACACTAGTGGATAAAAGGTGATTTTGGACGATATTGCTTGTTTTATCAAACCAGTATTTGGAGATTTGAGTTAGGATCTTACCCTTGCCGGGTATTCCGTTAGGCAACACAACGTCAAATGCGGAGATTCGATCGGTAGCAACAATTAGGAGTTTGTCTCCAAAGTCGTATATATCCCTTACTTTGCCCCTTCTGGCTGGCGCAATTTCCTTAAACTCTGTTGTAAGTATCGCTTCGGGATATTTCATCGTTGAGAACTTTACACTACATGAATTTTGAAGGTCGAATGACGCTAAAGTAATCTAAAGGATATCTTTAGTCTTAACAATACCGGATAAAAGATTATGTATAATCGTAGAACCGACCAAGTTAATCTTCTCCTTCCTTGAGATATCTCTTTTATCTAGTAGAATTAAGCAATTAAATTCGGCATGAGCGCGTAGCTCAGGGGGAGAGCGCTTGCTTGACGCGCAAGAGGTCGCAGGTTCAAATCCTGCCGCGCTCACCATTTAATAGCCACGGACTGACACGGTAAATGATGCACGATGCATGATGCAAAAAAAGGCATTATTATCATGAATCTTGCATCGTGAATCGTGTATCCTCTTTTATAGACATGAGTGAGTTAACAATAACATTACCGGATGGCGAGGCTAAGGACTTTCCGACGGGAACAACTGTAGGAGAAATTTTCAAGTCTCTTGGAATCGGAGATAGCGTAATCGGTGCTAAGGTAAATGGTAGGCTGGTTGATTTTTGGTTTAATCTGGAACGTGATTCAACCCTAGAACCGGTGAAAGTCGATTCTCCGAACGGACTTGATCTTATAAGACATACGGCCGCGCATGTCATGGCAGAGGCTGTGCAGGATCTCTTTCCCGAAGCAAAGGTAACGATAGGACCTGTCATTGAAAATGGTTTTTATTATGATTTCGATTACGAAAGAGGGTTTACTCCTGAGGATTTAGAAAAGATTGAATTGAGGATGAAGGAGATTGTGGAAGAGAAGAAGCCTCTGATCCGAAAGACCGTGTCTAGGGAAGAGGCCTTTAGGATCTTTAGCGAGGACGGAGAGGATTATAAGATTGAAATAATAAACGAGTTGCCTTCGGATGAGAAAATCAGCATTTACGAGCAAGGTAATTGGTATGATCTATGTCGGGGTCCACACGCTCCCTCCACTGAGTACGTGAAGGTCTTTAAACTCTTGAGCGTAGCCGGGGCTTACTGGCGGGGTGATGAAAGAAACCGAATGCTTCAGAGGATATATGGAACGGCATACGCAAAAGAGAGCGACCTTAAGGATTATTTAGACAAAATTGAAGAGGCAAAAAAGCGAGACCACAGGAAACTAGGAAAGGAGTTGGACCTGTTTAGCATACAAGATGATATAGGCCCTGGCCTGGTTCTCTGGCATCCAAACGGAGCAAGGATCAGGCGTGTTATTGAAGATTTCTGGAGAGCTGAGCATGAGCGCTTTGGTTATGAGATATTATTTACACCTCATGTAGCCAGACTCGATCTGTGGGAAAAAAGTGGGCACCTGGAATTTTATAAGGAGTTTATGTATTCACCCATGGAGGTGGAAAATTCGGAATATCAGATAAAACCCATGACCTGTCCTTTTCATATTATGATTTATAAATCTGGAGTCAGGAGCTATAGAGACCTCCCCCTGCGATGGGCCGAGATTGGCACGGTATATAGATATGAACGCTCCGGAGTTTTGCATGGGCTTTTAAGGGTCAGAGGCTTTTCTCAGGATGATGCACACATATTTTGCACGCCCGAGCAGATCGAGGATGAGGTCTTGGGAGTTCTCAATCTAATTATGTCATTCCTTAAAACTTTTGGTTTTGATGACTTTAAGGTTTTTCTTTCCACCCGTCCGGATAAGTTTGTCGGGAGCGAGCAAAATTGGGACAGAGCTATAGTGGCTCTTAAGAATGCACTTGAAAGGAAAGGGCTAGAGTATGAGCTGGACGAGGGAGGGGGCGCTTTTTACGGACCAAAGATTGACATAAAGATAAAGGACGTTATCGATAGGTCTTGGCAGTGCTCTACGGTTCAGGTAGATTTTAACCTGCCTGAAAGATTTAATATGAATTTTATAGGGGTTGACAATACGCGACATTCGCCGATAATGATTCACCGCGCCATATTGGGCTCGTTCGAAAGATTTTTTGGGATACTTGTAGAACATTATGGTGGCGCTTTTCCTTTATGGTTGAGCCCTATTCAGGTAAGACTGGCGACGGTAGGGGAAGAGCAGATTTCATATGCCGGGGGCGTATATGACACATTGCGAGAGCGTGGGATCCGGGTTGATAGAGACTTTAGAAATGAAAAACTTGGTTTGAAGGTTAGGGAAGCACAACTCATGAAGATTCCGTACCTGTTGGTGATAGGAAAAAAGGAAGTTGAGAGCAGGACAGTGGCGCCGAGGAAGAGGGGTGGGGAGAATTTATCTTCTGTGGGATTGGAAAGTTTCCTAGAGTTAATCGCAAAAGAAAATGACCCGTACGGTTGGAGGGAGGTAGAGCAAAAATAGCAAGAGAACCTGAGATTCGGGTAAATCAAAGGATTAGAGCTAGAGAGGTCAGGGTCATCTCATCAGAAGGTAAACAGTTAGGCGTGTTACCAATTCATGAGGCATTGCTGAAAGCTCAGGAGGAGGGTGTAGACTTAGTGGAAGTTGCTGCTAATGCGAATCCACCTGTTTGCAGGTTGATGGATTTTGGCAAGTATAAATATGAGTTGAAAAAGCAGGCGAGCGCTAAGAAGCAAAAGGCCCATCCGTTGAAGGAAGTTAAATTTCGGCCTAATATTGGCAAACACGACCTCGATGTAAAGTTAAATCGCATATGTGAATTTTTGGAAGAGGGAAATAAAACGAAGGTCAGGATATTTTTTAGGGGTAGAGAGATTGTACATCCAGAAATCGGTAAAGAGCTTGCAGACAAGATTCTCGAGCGTGTATCTTCCATAGGAGCAATAGATTATCCTCCTAGGATTATCGGCAAGAGCCTTATTATGGTTCTGTCTCCAAAGAAGAAACCAAAAGCAGGAAAGGAAAATGGCAAAAATTAAAGTAAAGACAAATAAGGGAGCGGCAAAAAGGTTTAAGGTTACCGCGAGCGGTAAAGTCAGAAGAAATCGGAGTGGTAAGAGCCACCTGAATGTTAAGAAGAGCAGAAAGAGAAAAAGGCGGCTACTCTCACCGGATTATATTGAGGGGACAGCGGCAAAGAGGATAAAGAAACTAATACCTTATCTCTAGCTACACGATTCACGATGCATGATTCGCGATACATGATGCAGGATACACGATCCACGATTCAGGATAAAATGTTTTTTTCCTTCATCATGCATTCTGTATCTTGTATCGTGTATCGGTCGACTAAAGAATAAATAGCTTCTATTTACTTAGGACTGACTTACGTCTAAGGGAGAAAGAAATGAGAGTTAAACGCTCGGTTGCGTCCAGGAAGAGAAGAAAGAAGATTTTGAAGCTCGCAAAGGGTTATTGGGGGAATAGGGGGACAAATTTAAGAAGTGCGAAAGAGACCGTGCTCCGTGCACTGGCGTACTCATACAGAGACAGGCGCCGGAGGAAGAGGGATTTTAGACGGCTATGGATTGTGAGAATAAACGCTGCGTCGAGGCCATTTGGTATTTCATATAGCACGCTCGTCGGTGCATTATCGAAGGCTGGTATAGAGATAAACAGGAAAAATCTGGCCGACATGGCTGTGCGTGACCCAGAGGGTTTTAAAGCGGTTATAGATATAGCAAAGGCCAATCTGAATTAAATTCCCCAAAGCATGTTGTTTACGGTTTCGTATGGCCGGGGGGGGCCGAAGGCCGCCTCTACATGGAGCCCACCGATCCCCTCAACAAACCCAGGACAGTCGTGCCGGTGGGTTTTTGTGCAACGACCAAGGATTATCAAATGTCACGAGCAAGCCTGCTCCGAGTCAATCTAAGGGACTCGTGACCTACCCAAGAAATTACCGGTCAACTTAAAAGAGAGCGTACCAGTTCCCGTTCTTCCCGGACGGGCAGCCCACCATTCTTGCTGGTGGGTATTAAGGATATAACCTATCGTATTATGACATAGATGTGCCGGAGCACTTTAATCCTCCGCTTTAGTCCACCATAAAATTAATCGAATGGAAACCAACTGGGACGCGAATGTCCCGACTATCCACAATGATTAACATTGTCATCAATTACGATAGGCGGGGTTTTCCAACCCCGCACGGATATAGCTACACTGTATGCGGATCGTATTCCAGAGGGCAACCCTTGCACAGGGCTTTTCTCTTGCAGTGTTCCTTTCCCACCTTTACCAAGAGTGCGTGGTACTCGTTAAAGACCTGTACATCGTTGGGAACTGAATCCATCAATAACTCTTGCATTTCTTGATATGATGTTTCCTTCGGAATCATGCAATGCCTCGAAAGGACTCTGTACGTATATGCGTCAATCACAAATACTGGTTTCTTTAGTGCGTAGAGTAAGATGCTATCTGCTGTTTCGGGTCCAATGCCCTTTATGCTTAAGAGCTTCTCCCGGAGTTGATGTGTATCCTCGTCGAACATTTTGTCAAGGTCCCCGTTGTAGGTTTTCTTAACATAACTGATGAAGGTTTTGATCTTAATCGCTTTTTGATTGAAATACCCGGACGGGCGGATCAGGTTTGCGAGTTTCTCAGTTGGTAATGAATCCAGCTTCTCAACGGAGATTAAGCCCCTTGATTTCAGATTTTCAAATGCCTTTTCTACATTTTTCCATGAGGTGTTTTGTGTGAGTATTGTACCTAAGATACATTCAAGTTCGGATTCTGCTGGCCACCAGTTTTGAGGTCCATATCGGTTGTAAAGTGATTTATAAAACTCCCTGATTCTAGTAGATACATTCATTTTTTAAATTTTAAAAACCAAGAGTGAACCGGAGTATTTGAAGTTGAATCCAATTTACTTATTCATATCTTGATATAAAGTTTAGGCCGTATAAATTCTTTTTCAATGGATTTACCTGAAATCATTAGTAATTTTAATTAATATTGATAATATCATAACTAAAAGAACGGGTAAGAATAATTGTCGATATTTGTTTGTTGACAATTCTGATTTCTGCTGTTAACTGATTATTATACAATGCAAAAACCAGAGCTTTATCAGTCGCATGAACGCTTAGGCGCAAAGTTTATCCAATTTGCCGGTTGGGAAATGCCGGTTGAGTATTCAGGAAGCAGAAAAGAGACTATTGCCGTCCGGACGTCGGCCGGATTATTTGATGTCAGCCATATGGGTGAAATCGAAATTATCGGAAGGGACTCGGCATCTTTCTGTCAGTGGATTACAACGAACGATATCGGCAAACTGAGAAATTTTCAGGCTCAATATACGATACTCTGCAACCATCAGGGCGGGGTGATCGATGATGTAATTATCTATAAATATTCTGACGAGTACTTTCTCATTTGTGTGAATGCAGTAAATACCGTAAAGGATTTTGAATGGATGGGAAGCGTAGAAGGAGAATTCAAGGTGGAGGTGTTGAACAGGAGCTTTGAGTACTCGCAACTGGCTCTTCAAGGTCCCAAGTCCCAGAATATAATATGTGACGCACTTGGTTTCGATTTGTCTAATCTAAAAAGATTCTATTTCCTGAAAATACGTTGGAATGATATCGATCTAATGATTGCAAGAACAGGATATACCGGTGAAGATGGATTTGAGATTTTTATTCCATGGGGAGATGCCACCGGAGTGTGGGAGGCGATTCTAGATACAGGCAGTGAATATAATATTTTACCCAGTGGGCTAAGTGCGAGAGATATCCTTCGAATTGAAATGGCTTATCCGCTATATGGGCATGAGATTAACGAGGATATAAACCCAATTGAATCTGGTTTGAGCAGATATGTGAGAATTGATAAGGGCGATTTTATCGGTAAGAGAGCTCTAGTAAGGGTTTTAGAGACCGGGCCTGAAAAAAAACTGATAGGATTTGATATGATCGATCGTGGTATACCCAGGCAAGGTTACCCGGTATTGAGGGGTGAAGTTCAGTTGGGTACTGTTACGAGTGGAACTTTATCCCCGAGCCTTGAGAAGTGCATCGGAATGGCACTTTTGAACACTAACGCAATGGTTGGAGAGAACCTTGATATAGAGATTCGTGGAACGAGGAGAAAATCAAGAATTGTTTCAACCCCTTTTTACACGAACAAACCTCTTAAGAAGGAGACGAAGCTATGATTGAGATTCCAGAAGAATTGAAATATACAGATGAGCATGAGTGGGCTAAGGTTGAGGATGAATTGGTAGTTATAGGTATAACCGATTATGCGCAGGATGCTCTCGGTGAGATCGTTTATATAGAACTGCCGAGCGAGGGTGATGAAATTACAAAGGGAGATTCGTTTGGTGGCGTTGAATCGACAAAGTCTGTTTCTGACCTTTATGCTCCGGTCAGCGGTGAGGTCGTTGAGGTCAATGAATCTCTGCTTGATTCACCAGAAACCATAAATGAAGATCCGTACGGAGACGGCTGGTTGATAAAGGTGAGGATACATGACTCCGATGAGTACGACGAGCTAATGGATGGCGAGCAATATTCCGAATTTATTGAAAAGGAAACAGGAAAATAGGAAATTAGTGTATCTAAAAAATGCTCGAATTCCCTAAGGCTAACAATGTGAAAACGCTCCTAATAAAGTCAGCTTGATTATTTATTGTCTTGTCTGCCACAGATTTATTCAAGCGGCTCAGCTTTATTGTCAATGAAACATAAGCAAGATAACTTGGCGTATCTTAAAAACAATTCTCCGCCGACAGAGTTGGATTCCCATGATCACTTTTCGAGGAGACATATCGGTCCCGACGAGCGTGAATTACAGGAAATGCTCACGGTTTTGGGTGTAACTTCTTTAGATCAACTGATGGACGAGACGATCCCGATCTCCATCCGTCTAAAAAAGCCTTTGGAATTAACTTCCCCATCAACTGAGTATCACTACCTGGAAGGGTTGAGGAAGGTGGCTTTAAAGAATAAGGTTTTTAAGTCATTCATCGGATTGGGCTATTACGATTGTGTAACACCGGGTGTGATTCAGAGGAATATCCTAGAAAATCCCGGTTGGTATACTCAATACACTCCATATCAGGCGGAGATATCTCAGGGCCGCCTCGAGGCATTAATCAATTTCCAGACGATGGTAATAGACTTGACAGGTATGGAAATCGCTAATGCTTCCCTCCTTGATGAAGGAACCGCAGCCGCGGAAGCAATGACGATGCTCTTTAGGATCAGGGAAGAAGGTAAGGTAAGAGGAGGGGCAAATGGGTTCTTTGTTTCGGAACGATGTCTCCCCCAGACTGTAGACGTATTAAGAACCCGGGCTGAGCCTTTAGGGATACGACTGATTATAGGTGACCACGTGAAATTTGAGTTTGACGGCGGAGTATTCGGCGCCTTGCTACAATACCCTAATGCAGATGGAGAAGTCCTCGATTATTCCAATTTCATTCGCTATGCCCATGATTCACGGGCAATGGTTGCTATTGCTGCAGATTTGCTTTCTCTTGCACTCATCAAACCGCCGGGAGATATAGGTGCTGATGTTGTCGTAGGTTCAACTCAGAGGTTTGGTGTGCCTTTGGGATACGGCGGGCCACACGCAGCTTATTTTGCCACCAGGGATAAATACAAACGACAGATTCCTGGCCGAATAATTGGTGCGTCGATCGATAGGCATGGAAATACGGCTTTTAGAATGGCGCTGCAAACCCGAGAGCAGCACATAAGAAGGGAAAAGGCCACCTCAAATATTTGTACCGCTCAATCGCTTCCTGCGATAATGTCAGGCATGTATGCCGTTTATCACGGACCAGATGGCTTGAGATCAATTGCGAAAAGGGTTCATAGATTAACAAGGATACTGGAATTCGAATTAAATAAATTGGGTTACACTCAGACAAATAGATATTATTTCGACACCTTGAAAGTCGATCTTGGTGAGTCCTCTTACCGTATTCGAAAAAAGTTCGAGTCACTAGCCAGAAAGGCTCAGATGAATTTTAGATACATAAGCGGTAGGTTTATCGGCATATCATTAGATGAGACGGTTGGTATAGAGGATATAATACGGATAGTCAATATATTCGCTGGCGCTAGGGGAGTAAAATATGGAGGGTCAGCAGTCGAAGTATCTTATGATTCAGGTGAAGTCTTTTACACTGGTGAATTAGCACGGAAGAGCGATTTCTTAACCCATCCGGTATTTAACAGTTACCATTCTGAGACCAAGATTCTCAGATATATAAAGACTTTGGAGAGTCGAGATCTTTCTCTGACAACATCGATGATACCGCTTGGCTCCTGTACGATGAAGCTGAACGCAACTTCAGAAATGATACCGATTAGCTGGCCAGAATTCTCAAGACTGCATCCATTCGTTCCATTAGACCAGACCCAGGGTTACGCTGAGATAATTAAGGAGCTAGAGAGGTTTTTAAGTGAAATAACGGGATTTCCCTCTGTGTCGCTACAGCCTAATTCCGGTGCACAGGGAGAGTATACTGGTCTCATGGTTATTCGAGCCTATTATCAGGATGTAGGCGAGGGGCATCGTAATATCGTCTTAGTACCAGCCTCAGCGCACGGTACTAACCCCGCGAGTGCGGTTCTTTCAGGAATGAATGTAGTGGTTGTTTCCTGCGATGGAGAGGGCAATATTGATTTTGGGGACTTAATAAATAAGGTGTCCGAACATAGGGATAATCTGGCTGCTATCATGATTACATATCCGTCAACCCATGGAGTCTTCGAAGAAAACATCACGGACATTTGCTCATTAATCCACGAAAACGGTGGACAGGTATATATGGATGGCGCCAACATGAACGCACAGGTAGGGCTTACAAGTCCTTCAACGATAGGGGCCGATATCTGTCATTTGAATTTACATAAGACTTTCAGCATCCCGCACGGAGGTGGAGGGCCGGGAATGGGCCCAATATGCGCAGCCGAGCATTTATCACCATATCTTCCGGGTCACCCGCTGGTACCCGTTGGCGGTGGGAAATCGATCACTGCGGTAGCTTCCGCTCCTTGGGGGAGTGGATGTATTCTTCTGATATCTTATGGATACATTAAGATGCTTGGCTCCAAGGGTGTTACAGACGCGTCCAAGGTTGCGATCTTGAATGCCAATTATCTTAAATCTAGATTGGAAAGATATTATAGGGTGTTATATGATGGGACTCATGGAAGGGTAGCACATGAATTCATATTGGATCTACGACCATTGAAAACTAGCTTTGGTATTGAAGTCGAAGATGTGGCTAAGAGGCTCATGGATTATGGTTTCCATGCGCCTACCATATCGTGGCCTGTTCCCGGGACGATGATGATTGAACCGACTGAAAGTGAGGGGAAAGGTGAACTGGATCGCTTTTGCGATGCCCTTATCGCGATCTATCATGAGGCTAAGGAGATATCTTCCGGAACCGCAGACTCTAAGGATAATGTATTGAAAAACTCGCCTCATACAGCCGAAGAAGTGCTCTCGGATAAATGGAGCCACCCCTATACCAGGGAAAAGGCTGTCTACCCACTACCCTATGTAAAAATCAATAAATTCTGGCCGCCGGTTGGAAGGATTAATAATCCTTACGGGGATAAGAATCTTGTGTGTGTATGCCCGCCAATCGATGCCTTCGGTAAAAAGGGGAGTTAAATCCTTAGATCAATGTAAGCAGAACTTTTTACTTCGTCTATCCATGCGCTCAGTTCTTCCTGCGCTTTTTCTTTATACAGCTTTTCCTTAATTTCTTCTCTATAGTCGTCAAGGGTGCCCTCGTTCGTTTTTTTGTCCAGAACCTTTACGATATGATAGCCTGCCGGAGACTCGACCGGCCCTGATATCTCTCCGACCGGAGTGGAATAAGCAGCATTTTCAAGGGATTCTACGAGGTCTCCCCTCCGGAAGTATCCGAGTTCACCACCTTTAACCGATGATATAGTGTCGTTAGAATACTCTCTTGCCAACTTTCCAAAGTCTTCTCCGGACTTGGCCAGTTCTGCAACCTCTTCTGCTCGCTGTTTTGCCTGCTCGTCTCCACCCGCTGCGTCTGGAGTTATCAAGATATGCGCTATTTTTACCTGATCTACCCTTTCATCGGTCCCATAGTTCGCCTTATAGTATTCTTCAATCTCATCGTCCGTAACTGCTAGTTGCCCCTGGAGTTTAGCCCCAATCACCTTCTGGCTTAGTATCTGTAGCCTCCACTGTTCTCTGAACTGTTCGGGTGTAAGGTTTTCCTTAGCCAATACCTCCTTCATTTGCTCATCGCTCAGGTTGAATTTTCCTATTACGCTCTGGATGCCCTGATCTACTTCGCTTTCCGAAACCTTTATTCCCAGCTTCTCTGCTTCTTGTTCCAACAGCTTTTGTTCTATCATCTGATCTAAAATCGTTTTTTCTTGTTGCGGGGTAACTTTTACGTTCTGATTCGGAAGCTTTTTCTCAAATTCGGAAAGTGTAATCACGTCATCGTTTACGATTGCTATAACTCCATCTATAACGTCTCTGGCCCAAGATATATTTACAAAGGTTAAGAATAAGAGTGTAAAGATACCGATGTATAAAGATGAAAATTCCATTCTCTTCACTTTCTTATACTCTCCTGAGACTAATTTATAAAATAGAAATATACTATATTCTGCTTAAAATAAATTACCAGACCAAAAAAGTCTAAATTTGTTGCGTGAAAAATAACCTCATTTAAGATAACATAATACCATTAGAATAGCTTGCCGATAAATAATTGTGCTTACAAATCATTATGGTTTCCAAACCAATGTTTGATCGATGCGGGGTTGGAAAACCCCGCCTATCGTTGTTGATAACAATAATCTTTCCTATGGATAGTCGGGACATTCTTGTCACGAAATTTAAACATGTTGAAGATGCGCCTATTATAGATGGGGATAACTTCTCCGCTTTTGCCTCTTTTTCGCATTCATAACGTTGGTCAATTCCCTCAGCCTCTTCTTAATTTCTATAAATCGGTTTCCATTGCTTTTGATAATCCTCAACCTGCCGGCTGGCTTAAATCTACTGAGCAGAGGGGAGTTTTCACGAAAGTCAATTATTGTATCACCGTCTTTGATCTCCATTTTCCCGATTTGCAGTTCTTTCATTAATATCTTCAATTCTACTATGTTCAGCAGGTTCAAACCGGGCTCTGGGATTTTCCCAAATCTGTCTGTTAGTTCCTCCCTTATTGAATATAGTTCATCTTCTGATGAAACTGCTGATAGCTTTTTATAAAATAACAGCCTCTCAGTGGAGTCTCGGATATAATCATCTGGAATAAAGGCTGAGAAATTAAACTTGATTTCGGGTTCATATTCGACGAATCTTTCTTCCCTTTTTAATTTCCTAATCGATTCATCGAGCATCTCAAGGTATAGCTCGAGTCCGACATCGGCGATATGCCCCGACTGTTCCGTGCCGAAGATATTCCCGGCGCCTCTTATCTCAAGGTCTGACAAAGCAAGTCTATATCCCGAGCCAAGCTCATTGAGTTCGGTAATTGCCTTTAGGCGTCTCCTGGATTCCGCGGTTAGTGAGCCTGTGGTTGGGACCAGAAAATAGGCCAAAGCCTTCTTGTCCGACCTGCCCACCCTTCCACGTAGTTGATACAGGTCTGCGAGTCCGAATTTATGGGAATTGTCTATGATCATTGTGTTAGCTCTTCGTATGTCAAGTCCGGATTCAACTATCGCTGTAGTTACCAGTACATCTATTTCACCATGAGAAAACTTATCGATACTATCTTCGAGTTGTTTCTCGTGCATCCTTCCGTGTGTCACCTCGATTCTTGCCTCTGGTACGGTTTTCTTTAACTCTTCGGCAGTCTTGTAGATATCCTCTATTCTGTTATGGATGAAGAATATCGAGCCTCCCCGATCGATTTCTTTTAAGATTGCTTTTCTTATTAAGTCTCGACTGAATCGAAGTACATATGTTTCGATGGCCTGCCTTCCTTCAGGCGGGGTGTTTATTAGGCTTATGTCCCTGATCCCGGCCAGTGATAGTTGAAGTGTGCGTGGAATCGGGGTAGCACTAAGTGACAATACATCTATGCCCTTTTTAATTTTCCTGAGTTTTTCTTTTTGCGATACCCCAAACTTGTGCTCTTCGTCGATTATCAATAGTCCCAGGTCCCTGAATTGAATCTTATTTCCCAGGAGCTTATGAGTTCCGATGATTATATCGATGTTGCCTTCTTTAAGTGCCTCTAGTATTTCTTTCTCTTTCTTTTGCGATTTAAATCTTGATAGCGTCTCTATTATCACGGGATATTGTTTTAAACGCTCAACCGACGTCAGATAATGCTGGTATGCCAGGAGAGTTGTTGGCACAAGGAAGGCAACCTGCTTTCCGTCCATCACCGCCTTGAAGGCAGCTCTTATAGCTACCTCTGTTTTTCCAAAACCAACATCGCCGCAAATCAGCCTGTCCATCGGTGTTTGCGATTCCATATCGCTCATTACGTCTTCAATGGCAGAGTCTTGGTCTACTGTTTCTTCATACGGGAATTCGAACTCGAACTGCTTGAATAGGTCATCTCTTTTCGAAAACTGAAAACCGCTTTCTGCTTTTCTTAGGGCGTAGAGCTCCAGAAGCTCCTTTGCTATGTTCTCAACCGCTTTCTTGACCCGTGTTACCACCCTTTTCCAGTTCTGATGTCCGAGTTTGTCGATCCTCGGGTTCTTCCTCTCGCCGATATACCTCTGTACGAGCTTGAGCTTATCGACCGGCACATATATTTTATCGCCTCCCTGGTATTCGCATTGCAGGAAGTCGCCTTCCATGTTACCGAATCTTAATCTCTTAAGGCCTCCGTAGATGCCGATTCCGAAATCCATATGCACGATGAAATCGCCAGGTTTGAGCTCGCTGAATGATGTTAAGAAGGCCGAAGGTATATCCTTTATCTTTCGGGGACGTATTCTCTTGCCATCTTCGAATATATCTTTTTCTCCGATTATCATTTGATTAGCTGCGGGAAATATAAATCCACAAGAAAGGTGGCCAACATGCGTATCGAAGTTGTTTATCGAACGCCTTCCCAGCGCTTCGATTACCAATTCTCTAGTTACATCGTTGCTAATGATGATATGTGCCGAGCAGCCTATCTTTTCTGCTTCGACTATCTCATTGGCAAGGGCTTCGAAAGGGGAATCGAGGTTTTTTTGTCTTTTAATGTTAATGGGTTCGGTATGTAGATTAATGCCTTCGGTTTCTTCCGCATTCAGCCATAAGTCTTCGACTTGAATTGTTTGAAACCTTGAAATTTCTTCTCCAAACCTATCATCTTCGAGACGAAGCTCGTCTATACCCGGTACGATTTTGTTACTATTTCCTTGATTTCCGCTGATTCTGAGTAATGAGTCAGCATATGAAGCAAGAGACTTGAATATATCATCAGCCGGATCTAAAATTATGAGTGTTTCTGGGAGAATATAGTCGAAGACTTTTCCGAGATTAGGGTAGAACGATGGTAGTAGCATGTCGACCCAGGGGACCCTCTTGCCTCGCTCTATGTCATTCATCAGTGAGAGCTTAGTCGAGGTTGGTATCTCATGATCTTTGGCTTTCTTTTTAATATAGCAGATCGATCGGCTTATCGCATCCTTGCTTAGAATGACTTCGCTTGCCGGTAAAATTATGGCACTTTCGGTTTTTTCTACGAACCTCTGGTCAGACGTTCCAAAATATCTGATAGAGATTATCTCATCTCCAAGGAGTTCTAACCTTATCGGATTAGGGGTCGCAGGCGAAAAAACGTCGATGATCGATCCTCTTGTGCTTAATTCTCCGTAGTTCTGTACGAACTCTGTCTGTACATAACCCATCTCTACAAGCCTGGAAATAAATTCACTCCTTGACACATTATCTCCAGTTTTTATGGATATGACCGAGTCATCAAATACCTTCATCGGAATCACCCGCTCGAGAACCGCGGGCGCCTCGGCTATGAGTATTTTATTCACTCTCGCAAGGTATAACCATTCTAAACGGGCTGAGGTTTCCTTGGATACCGATGAGAAGATCGATTCGTTTAACTCTAATTCCTTTTTTTTGAGGAGCGGCGGTCTTTGTCCGCTAAAAAATGAGATTTCTGCCTGTGCCTCAACTGACCTTTCGGCTGAGTCGGTTATGTAGAAAACAGGCATATTGAGCAGTTGAGCTAATGCCGAAATCATATAGGACCGCGATGAACCGGTAAGCCCAGTCAGGGTGAGGCGGCGCACGCCTGCCTCTATTTTGTCAGTAATCTGTTTACAGATTTCGGAATTTTTTAAGCTGTCGAATAAATCGCTTATTTCTGTTCTTTGTGTCGAATTCACAACCAATAAGTTTAATCAAAGCTACTGTGAATTATAGATTTCCTCCAATATTATGTTTCCCATCTCCCTGCATCCTACCTTGGTAGTGCCATGCTCGAAGATGTCGGCCGTTCTGTAACCACGCTGAAGGACGTTTTTGATAGCTTCTTCTACATCATCTGCCGCCTTGTCCAGATTGAGTGAAAACCTGAATAGCATTGCCAGGGACAGGACCGATGCAATAGGGTTTGCAATATCTTTCCCGGCAATGTCTGGCGCACTCCCGTGCACTGGCTCATAAATTGCCCCGGTAGCTCCGATACTTGCTGACGGGAGCATTCCTAAAGAGCCTGTAAGCTGTGCGGCCTCATCACTGATGATGTCGCCAAACATGTTATCCGCGAGAATCACATCAAAACTCTTCGGTCTACGGATGAGCTGCATGGCTGCATTATCGACGTAGAGATGCTCGAGTTCTATTTCTGGGAACTCGTCACTTCCGATCCTGGATACGCATTTTCTCCAGAGCTCCATCACCTCGAGCACATTGGCCTTATCAACAGATGTAACCTTTTTTCTCCTTTTGACCGCGATCTGAAATGCTATTCTGGCTACCCTTTCAATCTCGGATGTTGTGTATAGGAGTGTGTTGACCCCCCTCTCATTCCCGTTTTGTAGTTTTTCGATTCCGCGGGGGGTCCCAAAGTAAATGCCACCCGTAAGCTCCCTTATCACCATGATATCAACTCCATCGATAACCTCTTTTTTTAGTGTAGAAGCGTCCATAAGGGATTGGTAGACAACAGCGGGTCTTAGGTTTGCGTAAGTGTCAAGCTCTTTCCTTAGGGCAAGGAGTCCCTTTTCTGGTCTTATTTCGTATTCGAGCTTGTCCCAATTTGGACCGCCGACCGCTCCCAGGAGCACCGCATCCGACGACTTAGCTTTGTTCAAAACCTCATCGGTAACAGGGATACCATGGGCATCTATCGAGCTTCCACCGAATAATTCCTTCTCAACAGTAAACTGAATATCATATTTATCCCCGATTCCTTTTAGAATCGCGAGACTTACATCGGTAACCTCGATTCCAACCCCGTCCCCCGGTAGAACCAGTATTTTAGGCACCTTAATTCTCCTTCAAATTTCGTGTAGCTATATAAGTTACCACATTCGGTTGATTCTTAGGAATCGATATTGGATTTTTTAAATTTAGGTAATGGTGTAGAATACTTGGTATTGTATGACACAACTGTTTCGAGTTCTATCCTAAAAATTAGGCTAGATTAGTATTGCCGATGAAGATTATGTCCCGTTTTTAATCGGTTAACTTAAGGGGAGCAAAAGACATGTAATCAAGTTAATTCGGTTTCGCTTGCTTAATATCTGGCTCACCACCTTGCTCATCACGACAAACGTATTGACTGATAAAATCGAATACACTACTTTTGACAATGGGTCTATCTTTATTCGAATCCTTATCCGTAAGATCATCATATGAAAAAACCGCACCTTTGGAGTCCACACGCGCTATACCCAGGATATCATAGGTTTGCTTGGAGCAATTTATACTTACCTTAGTCTGCGTTTTTTGATAAGTCTTGCCATCATAGTCTTGAGGCGCATTGTGGTCTATTTTCGCCCAGAATGTTCTTACGTCTTCAACTTTCGATATGCTGTCTATGTCTATATACCAAACATCCTTATTCTCGCTGGTTCCTACCTGTTTCCACTCTCCCGCTAGTGTAACTTGTAACATTGCTAAATAAGTACAGATGAGGATCGCTATGTATCTTTTCATCGCTTCAATTATTCTTATTAAGACTATACATAATTGGATTATTTTCAACTCGGTAATAAGTGAATCTTCAAGGAAATAGAGTTATTGTGTATAAAATAGGGAGGCAATCTTATGTCTTAGGATAATGAGTAGGTATATTTGATACTAAATAATCTCCAGGGATGAACTCTAGAATAGAGATACTTGGCCTGAAATAAAGTAATGGCATGCTCTATCAAGGTCCGATAGATAAAGCATAAAAATCTCCATGGGTAAGAAGAAAAAGAAAGCGAAGGACAAACCAAAGAAAGAGGTTAGTCCCAAGAATCTGAAGGAACGTGAAAGTCTTGCGGTCAGGTTCGCGAATGTTGTTAGGCATCGGTTTATCGTTGGAGTATTGTTATTTGCTTTATCTTTCGGCGTTTTTGCTCCCTCTCTCGGAAATGAATTTGTCTGGGACGATATTTCATACATACAGTTAAAAAGCCATGAGAGCCTTACATTCAGGGGTATGATTTCCAACATTCTTAATCCCTTCAAGGCGTTAGAAAGAGAGCCCAAACATTTTCGTCCAATCCTATATTCCTCGTGGGGCATGGATTACAAGATTTGGGGGCTTTCCCCATTCGGGTTTCACCTTACAAATGTTATAGCTTACTCAATTTCGGTTGTACTCTTCTACTTATTTGCTCTCCTGACCCTCGAAGCATTTAAGATAGGTGCAACAGATGCAACCGCTTTTCTTTCCTCCTTGTTATTTGCCATTTATCCAATGCATGTAGAACCCGTATCATTCGTAGCAGCCAGGGCGGATTTGATCTGTAGTATTTTTCTCTTTTCAGCGATTATTTTTCATTTACTATCATACAGAAATTTGTTTTTCCTGCTTTTAACTCTGATTACCTTTTACCTTTCACTACTGACGAAAGAAATTGCGATTACATTCCCGTTCGTCGCACTGGGGCTGGACTTGACCAGTCGCAGGATTTCAAGACAGAGTAATTTGTTACGATATGGGTTCTACGGAGGATTGCTTTTTGTATATCTGTACTATAGATGGGGTACAATTGCTGACATCCTCGGTTTTTCGAGCCTCGGTTTCAGCATAGATGAGATCGTAATTAGCAGAATACATTTCATATCGTCAGCTTTTGCAAATGATTCTTCGCAGCACTCTTTTCGTTTGATTTCATCAGCATGGGAGAGATCAGATCTTTTCTTGAACTCCTTTCTTTTTTATATCTTAAAACTTGTTTTTCCGTTTAAATTAAACCCCTTAATAGCCGCGGTCCCAAAGGCTCAATACTATACGGTCATTTCTTCCATTGTTATATCGGTTTTAATTATTACCTGTGTTGTGTCATTTAGAAAAAGTGACGGTATAACAGCATTCAGCATTATTTGGATTCTCGTGAATCTTGGTCCTCCGTCAGTGGTCGCAGCTTTGCCAATTGCTTTAACACCGCTTGCAGAAAGATTCTTATACATTCCTTCTGCGGGCTTCTGTTTGCTCACAGGCTATCTTATAGTAGAGGGAGGTAGGAGATACCAGGTAAAGAAAGTTGCCTGGGTAGTTGGATTAGCCCTATGTATACCTTATTTTTATTTTACGATAGGTGGACAATCTTTCTGGAAAGACAGTGTATCCCTCTGGAAAAAAGCAACAAGTCAATCAAGGGATATTTATAGCGCCCATCTGAATTACGGGAATGCGCTAAGGGGGGCGGGTAAAAAGGAGGGAGCTATCCAGGAGTATGTGAGTGCGCTTAAAGTTGGCACTAAAAGTGGAAAGGCCCTGGCTTATAATAATATCGGAGCGGTCTATATAGATTTGGGAGACTATGATAAGGCGGAGAAATCATTTAGGAATGCGATTGACCTTAATCCACGCGATATAAGGCCTCATTATAATCTAGGTTATATGTATTTTGTGAAGGGAGACAGGATACTACAAAATGTACTCAAAAGTGAACGCGGTCATGAGAGGAGCACAGGAGAGCTGAGCTCTGAGTTGAAACTTGCCGAGCAGTCTTTCGAATTAGCGGAGAAATATCTCAATAAGACTTTAGAATTGAGAGGTTCCTATGGATCGGCACATTTTTATTTGGCTGAGATATACGTCCGTTTTGGTGAGATACCTAAGGCTCAAGAGCATGCTGCAAATGCACTCCGAAGCGGGCTAAGTGACAAGTTTGCTAAAAGGGCCAGACAGATATTGGGAATGAACTAATTGAGTTTATTACCGGTTATATACGTATAAGAATTTGCGTCCTGCACAACCTATGATGCAACATAATTTCTAAGCGTCCCGATTCCCTGAATTTTTATTTCTACCTTGTCACCATTTTTCATGGGCCCTATCCCCGCTGGTGTCCCTGTGGCAATTATGTCACCTTGCAGAAGCGTCATGACCCTTGAGATGAAGCTAACGAGTCTCGGAACATTGAAAATAAGTTCAGATGTCCTGGAATGTTGCTTTAGCCCACCATTAAGTAATGTCGAAATTTCTAAGTCTGATGGATCGATTTCTGTCTCTATAACGGGACCGATCGGGGCGAAGGTATCGAATCCCTTCGCCCTTGTGTATTGAACATCCTTTGCCTGAAGGTCCCGGGCCGTCACATCGTTTATGCAGGTGTATCCGAATATATAGTCGACTGCATCAGATTCATTTATCCACTTTGCCTCTTTTCCGATAACGACTGCAAGCTCTCCTTCGTAGTCGACACGCGAGGACATGTGATGGGGGTATATGATCTTATCTTCATGTCCGATTATTGAGGTCGATGGCTTCATGAACATTAAGGGTTCATCGGGAATCTTCTTTTTAAGCTCTTCGGCATGGTCTCTGTAATTAAGTCCTACTGCCACGATCTTACTCGGGGAGCATGGGGGCAGGAATTTTATGTCATTGAAATTGTACTCGTTGCCAGTTGAATGATATTCACCAAGGATCTCTCCCGTGATCTCAAATACTTTTCCTGCTTCAAGATAGCCTTGTCTTACTTTTCTATCTTGGGTTCTGAATCTGAGGAATTTCATTTTGGCTATGTTATTTTAACCGACGATCGTCCGTGCCACGAGCAAGCCTGCCCTGAGTCAATCGAAGGGACTCGTGACCTACCCGGGGATAAGATCTAATTATAGAGGGTAGCCCACCAGTCTTGCTGGTGGGACGATCAATTGTAACGAGCAAGACTCGTGACCTACCCGGCATCAAGTCATTTATACAGGTGAGATTGCGGTGGCGTTCCAATCTCGCGTTTTATGCGGAATCGCCTTCAATACTTGACCTCTTTCAGATAAAGCCCCCACGGGGGGGCAGCTCGTACAAATTTGGTTCTCTCCCCGGATTCCAATATTCTCCTGACACCGTCCACTGGGATTCTATCCCTTCCGACCTGAATAAGCGTCCCTACAACCAGTCTTACCATTCTTTTTAGGAACCCCGTGGCTTCAATTTCAAAATATAGATTATCATTTTCTCTTAATGATATTTCGAGCTTTAATACCTCCCTGACGGTTGATCTCAGGGTGTGCGTGGATAGACCAAATGCGCTGAAATTATGTTTACCTATAAGGGCTTTTGAGGCTTCCGTCATTTTCGGTAGATGCAATGCGAATGGGATGTGCCAGGCCCTGAGCCTCTCCAGCGCTGAGGGGTATGGGCGGTATAATATTACATAGGCATATATCTTACTCTTAGCATCGAATTGTGAATGAAATGTCACATCCGCTTCCTCACATTTTACGATAGAGATATCTTTAGGGAGGATAGCGTTAAGCGCCTTTTGAAGCTGATAGGCGGGCAGTCCGCTTGAGGTCTTAAAATTTGCCACCTGACCCAGGGCATGAACACCGCTGTCTGTCCTTCCGGATCCTATGAGCTTAACCCCGTTTTTGGTGATTTTTTCGATAGCAGTCTCGATGGCTTCCTGTATGGTAGTCCCTCTCTTTTGGCTCTGCCAGCCAAGGTAGTTGGTCCCGTCATACTCTATTGTTAGTTTGATGTTTCTCATAGCTCTAACTTCTACTTTTGTCAAAGGTAATTCTTGGATCTAACAGAATATAGAGTATATCTACAAGGAGGTTGGCCATAACCAGTATAACCGTGTAGACGATTGTAATTCCCATCACGAGCGGGTAGTCCCTATTTGATACGGCAAAAACGAAAAACCTACCCATTCCGGGGATTGCAAAAATGTGTTCCACTACAAATGATCCAGTAATCAGGTAGGCGGTGATGGGACCCAGAACGGTAACCACGGGAATCAGGGCATTTCTGAGTATGTGTTTCACGACCACCCTTGTCTCGCTTAGTCCCTTTGCCCTTGCGGTTCTTATAAATGTCGCTTGGGATGTCTCTAACATGCTTGCCCTGACGAGACGCGCCAGATAGGCGGCCGGACCCAGGGCGAGGGTCAGTGCAGGTAGTACAAGGTGTCTGGCATCTCCCCACAGAGCTGCTGGAAACCAGCCCAGTTTTACGGAGAACACGTAGATTAAGAGTGCACCTATGACGAAGCTTGGCACAGATACCAGAGCGGTAGATAGGGATACAGCGGTAAAATCGAACAATCCCCTAGGCCTGGCCGCCGAAATCGTGCCAATCGATGTACCCAATATGATAGAGGTTAGCAGCGCGACTAGACCTAACTCCATAGATACCGGGAGCGTGTCTCCGATAATATCGTTTGCGGTCCTGTCAACGTACTTGTAGGAGGGTCCGAAGTCACCGGTTAACAGATTATCCATGTATATAAGGTATTGCTTCCATACCGGCTCTGTCAGCCTGTATTTTTGCTCTATATTGATCAGAATCTGGGGTGGGAGCTTCTTTTCTGTATCAAAGGGGCCGCCCGGGAGGACTCTTAGGAGGAAAAAAGTGATAGACGATACGACAATGACAACAAACGCTCCTGTAAAGACCCGACCAAGAATGAATTTGACCATTCGGTTAGCATGTCCTTAGCCTAACCATCTTTCCTTATAGCAAAAGACTTTTTAGAGATCAGCCCTTTTGAGTCTTTTGCAAGGAACGTTATCATATTAGTCCCTTCGTGAAGTTTTAAGTTAACGGAAATTGGAACTTTATTTTCTCTTGAGGGTAGTAGCATAACCTTGTCTTCATCCAAAAAGACATAAACGAGCGCCACGCCATCAGCGTCCTCTGCCGAACCCTTAATGGTGATTGTATCAGACTCAGTTGCAAGTGGCGGATCTACGATGCTTAAGACAGGAGGTCCTTCAAAATATTCTTTCAAATTCTGCGTGTCGGGAGAAGAGCTTACAAAGTCTACGAAGATGATATCATCCTTTCTTACCCAACCTACCGTGTTTTCGTTAAGTCTAATTTTGACCCACTCATCGTTTTCTCCAATTGTCTCGAAACCCGCCCCCTTATCGGATATTGCAAGAACAGGCGCGTCCGTGAAGCTGCCCCCCTTGATGAGCGTTTTATCGTTTAACACAACAATATTCTGCGAGTTATTGAGAAAATTCGCCTCCTTCTCGCTTTCAAGGATATTGATTTTGCTAATGAAACCCTCTCTTAGGACTTCATCGAGGATCTGAAGCTCCAAGTCAATCTTTGAGTCGGGCTTCTTAACCTCAAAATTGAGGGGAGTCTCTCTCATTTCAGCTGGTTGAAGGTTCTCAAATTCAAACCTTCCTTTTGTTAAAAACAGCTTTTCCCCTGAGTTATTCTTAAGTGTTACAATGCCCTTCTTTGCTACACCCTGGCCGCTGTTTTTAATCCTTACCAAAAGGGCTATGGTTTCTCCGAACTCCGGGATGCCATTTCCATTTCCATGAGAGTTGTATCGTCCGTCGTCGACGATAGAATAATTAAATGAAAACGATGGTCTTGGCAATTCTTCTACTCTTGCCTTGAAAGTGTAATCTTTTAGTTTTTTGTTTTCGGCGTCTCCAAAATGCAGAGTTATTTCATCTTCGCTTCTGAGTGCCCATTCAGGGATATCAAAGGTGTCGGTCCAGGATTTTTCTTCACCAGGGTTTAATTTGCCGAATGTGAATTCCTTTCCGTCGAGACTCGGATTGTCAGATTTTGTTATGGCTTCCAATCTATAAATAGGCGACTTGCCCCGATTGGTTACTTCCGCAGTTATTTCGAGCTTCTCTCCTGCTTTAGCGATGGGCAATGCTGGGGAAACCTTAACTGATATATCAGGCGAACCGGACTCTGATTCCGAAGGAGACCAGTCTACCCCGAGGCCCTTCCAAGTTTCTCCCATCTTTGCCTCTTGCTCCTTTGAAATTTTATCTATATCGCCTTTCGATTGACTGAGTATCTCTTTCCTGTACGTAGAGCTAGTAGAATTGATGATTTCTTTCGCAACGTCGATATAAAAGTCCCCGTTAAGTTTCTGTATTTTTTCCTCCCTGCTCATTGCCTCTTCAGGCTTTATCTCTTCTTCTTCATTGACGATGGTCGAGGTATCAAGATATTTGATGGAATAAATCGGATCCTCCAATGGCTTTGTTTTCTCATCCGAATTTGTTTGGGGTTTATCCGAAGGGGGATTAAAGATGACATTTTCCTTGGAAATTAGCACAGGATTGAGCATTATATCCGGCGTGATTCCTACATCCTGAATCGAGATATTACCGGGTGTCAGGTAATCTGCGATTGTGAGTTTAAGGGCAGAACCATCATTTAGATCAAATATCTGTTGGACAGAGCCCTTGCCGAAGCTTCGCTGCCCGACGAGCACTGCCCTTTCATTATTCTTCAGGGCACCTGCGACGATTTCCGATGCGCTTGCGCTCCCCGAGTCTATCAGGACTACTATCTCACCGGTGTAATCAGAAATATCGTCGCTTGCACTATATTCTTTGTCAGAGTCCCCTATCTTTGTTATGACTATTACACCGTTTTTTAGGAAGGCGTCTGACACCTTCTCTGCCTGATCCAGTAGACCCCCCGGGTTACCTCTGAGATCGAGAATCAGTCCTTTGACCCTGCCGTTTTTGTCTTGCAATGCTTCTTTTATGCTGTCAAAGGTGTTCTTCTGAAAATCCCTTATTCTCACGTATAAAATCCCTTTGTCTAAATCGAATGTTTCGACGCTTTGGATATTTATTGTGTCCCTGATCATCTTGAATTTCTTGGGCTCGGGAAATCCCTCTCTATTTACATAAATGGTTACCTCCGTTCCCTTGCGGCCCCTTAATTTTCCTACCGCCTCGATAAGCGACATATTTATTGTGGATTCATCCTCTATCTGGACTATCCTGTCGTTTGGCTTTATGCCTGCATTGTAGGCAGGTGTTCCTTCAATCGGGGAGATCACCGTGAGCTGCCCATCCCTTATCCCTATTACAATACCAAGCCCTCCAAAGCTACCCTCCGTTTCGATCATGAATTCCTGGTAGATCTGGGGAGTGATGATCCCTGAATGTGGGTCGAGCGTTTTAAGCATTTCATCTGTAACTACGTATCCGACGTTCTGGATGCTTGGCTCATCCGATGTAAGACGAGGCTGGATGAACTGGAAGACCTCTTTAAGCCTATCCCCCACATCATCCAAATTGTTAACGTCGCCAATGTTAAAGGTTTTTGAGTCGTTCAATACCTGAACCTTAAATGTTTTGCTATTCTCACCGTTTGGAAACTCTACGAGAACTTCGTCTAGCATGGTCTCAAGTCTTTCCATGCCCTTTACGAGCATGGCTTTGGGATGTATAGCGCTTTTGTCGACGTAGTATTTGTTCACATATTTAGTCACTACAGGCAAGAAGGCAAGGCTGTTAAGTTGGTTGTCACTCTCTACGTTTTGGGAAACGGATGAAAAGAAACCGATATAGAATACGAGCGCGATTATGATTAAATGGAGGTGTGTTTTCCTAATGGTATGAAATATTCTGCTCAAGTTATTTCTTCTCCTGAATACTGGATTCTCAAATTGCTATTAAGTATCTCATTATATCCTTTTTTAATCAACAGAAATTTTTCCTAGCAGGAAACAATTATACAGGTTTTGTTAAAAATATAACAAATAATGAGAAAATGGAGAAGCAAGTTCAACTCTTATGCGGATTTAACTCGTGAATTCCCTATTCTTTCATCGCCGAGCACCTCTATCGGGGATCTACTTTTGTTGTCATGCCCGAGGAACGTAATCGGGCATCCATTGTTTTTCTGGATTCACACTAACGCCTGTCCCCGTTTGCGTTTAACGGGGAATCCGCGGGAATGACGTCTAATTTGTCACCCCGAGAATTCCCCGCCAGACTTGTCCTCGAAAGTATTTATCGGGGAAACATGCGGGGACAAGCCTTATCGGGGATCCACAGGTATTTTGATGGATTCCCAATAAATGCGTTTGTGAATGACAGGTTGTGAGATTGCTTCGCTGGAGCCTGTACTGAGCCTTTCGAACTGGTTGAATGACATTTTTTATGTAGCGGAGGACTTTAGTCCTCCACAAGGCAAATGGAATGGAAACCTATCGGGACAAGAATGTCCCGACTATCCATAATAAATAGCGTGTCAATAACGATAGGCGGCGTTTTCCAACGCCGCCTCCATAAAACAAGGGAATGGAAAACTGAAGGTTTCCGCTACATTTAATAAATATCATCTAGATCGACCACCATAGAACCAAGGAATGGGTAATCCTTAAACTCTTTAACCAACCCTTTTCTAACGGGGTTATCGAATATATATTTCACTACATCGATTACCGATTCTTCCTTACGTAGTATGTGATCGTAAAAACTTTTTTGCCATAGTTTAATATGATGCTTCTTCTTAAATTCGTACCCGGTTTTCTGCTTGAAATACTTGATAAAATTTATTAGGCTACCTTGAATGTTATTGGAGCCAACCAAAATGTGAAGATGATCGGGCATAAAACAATAGGCGAGCACCTGAAGGTTATGCCTATGTGCCGATTTCCCAAGATGCTTTACCGTTTCTGAGACTGTGTCCCTATTAACAAAGGTTTTGCTTTTTTTATAGCTGCATATAGTGACGGAATATATGAATGGATTGGTGTATTCGAAGTCCTTCAGCCTATTTGTCTTTCTTCTGAAACCGGTTGACATTCTTTGTGTGGCGACCTAAATGTGACCCTTACAACAATTATACTGCCTTCTTGTGTAGCGGAGGACTTTAGTCCTCCAGGTTTTTATTGTGGAAACATGAAGGTTTCCGCTACATCTAAACCAAGACATCACAGATGTCTGAATGTCGCCGCTAGAATAATCATATTCCTTATTCCTGCCACTGGCTCCCACAACTCCGTCATTTGCCCTTCGATGTATTTCAGATAAACTCCGAGATTGAACCTTTCTCCTATCACACACTTTTTAATATTAGAGATATGGAGAACGGAACATCATATCATATTCAGCGGCAACTATTTACCTATACCGTCTTGTTGTCGAGGACTGGAATTGAGGTAACAGAAGCTACCTTAATACCAGAATACCAGAAGGTGATAATGAAATTCTTGTTTCGCATCATATGCAAATGATTTTCTCTTGACTTTCTTCTATATATTCGGATACTTTATATTCGGAATGTTCGGATGCTTTACCAAAGTCGAGATTAATGATCATGCAAAAAGAAATTGTAAAGATGGGCATCTTGACGCAAAATCAAAAAAGTTGTAAATTGCCTATTGACATAATATGCTGAATATGATGTAATATGAAAAATCTTAAGGGAGGGCTCAGAGTTACCCACTTCTTGTTTTTTGATTTTAAACAAAAAGGTCTTGACAAAGTGATTTATGTGTGATGTAATTTGGGAAATGGAAAAATCGCCAGAGCAATTGAGTTTGGGGCGAACCGAAGGTTACCAAAGGATATTTGAAGTGGCTCGCATTCTGACACCAATTTGCTTCTGTCCAACCCCCAAATATTTCTGAGAAACAAAAAAGGAGGATGATAAATGACTAAAGTTGTATCAGAAGAAATAAAACAAAGAAGGAGGATAAACGTTATGCTTTTAAAAAGTGTTATGGCAAAGCTCAAAGTGCTGTTGCTTGCAGCTTTAATATTTGTTCCGGCCAGGGCGTGGGCCGGGGGAATACTTCCGCTTTCAATCGCGGATACTGACAATGATACTGGAGTGCTAATGCTTTTTGGTGTTTTTGACCAGAGGGAGGGCAACACCACGATTCAGCTTACAAATACCTCTAGCCTGCCTCTGAGGGTTCACGTTCAGATATTTGACGTCTCGGACAATTGTAGGGTGACGAGCTTCTTCGACACCTACACTCATGATGATACATTTGTCTATGACTTGAGCAATATGGTTTCTAATGACGGTCAGGACATTACAGACTTCAGTGATCCCAGTTATGGTATATTCGTAGCGTCGGTAGCGGATGGAAATGGTGACATAGCGCTTGGTCAAGCCATTGGAAATATAAGGATTGTGAGGGATGAGGGTTATGAGTACAGGACAAACCTGAATGGCCTCTCGGTGCTGTCAATAGCTGGCGACGTATTAGGCGCCTTCTTCTCACTGCCAGGAAATTATTCGATTCCTTTTGACAGTGTCGATGGAAATAACATGTCTGACGTTTATGGGATTGCTGTGCTACCCCTATTTGATTTGAGTACGGCCACAGGTACTGCGACAGTATCTGTTGCGGGAAACATATTTGCCGGTTTCAGCGCTAATATATGGGATGAGAACGAACAGGTGGAAGACTGTCCACCGGTTGCCTTTTTATGCGATTTAGACAACGCAGGGACCGTAGCCAGTATTGTATTTGGTCTTTTCGGTCAGAGTCCTGTGGTTGGTTTTGATCTGGGTATAAATGGTGCGCATCCTGCGAGCAGGGAAGGGAACAACCTTCTTGTCCAGGACGGAGACAATATCTGCTCAGGGCCAGATCAAGTTGGTCAGTTGATCCTGGATGGATTTATTACCGCGATACCGCCAGGTGTCATATTCAGCGGTTTCTATGGCCTGAACAACGGTGGAGACACTGGAAGCATGGATTCCGTTATATCAACCCCGTTCTCAAGCGTTGGTTTCCTCGATCTATTCGGAATACAGCCATTCATAAGGGCACTCTGCGGGTTGCCATTTGTTAGTTGTTTCTAAATTAAGGAGAAAACGTTTATGACATTCAAAAAACAAATAAAGGAGGATAAATAATGATACCAGTTAGATTTAAAGGCTCGACTATCATTATGGCATTACTAATGCTCTTGATGATAGGTTATTCAGTTAAAGACTCCAAGGCGGGGGTAGCCCCACTTGCCCCGGAGCCGATTTGTCCGGGCGCCGGTGATGCCTTCAAGGTTGGATGGCTAGATCTTACCGTAAATCCGGTCAGGGCGAACTTTGTTGGTGCGAACCTGTTCCTAGCCGAACGAGTACCGGATGGATTTGTTACCGGCGGTGTCGATTGGTTCTATGCCTCGATCTTCAGTTTTACTGGCAGTAATTTAATCCCAGAAATTGATATCGTTGGTAATGACCTGGTCTTCAGGGGAAGCTTCCTCAATACGACCATCACCGGCTCACAGTTGATAAGCAAGTATAATCAAAAGGATACTAGAAACACATACATTGAGGTGGCAAACACGGCAAGGGGTGTATGCCAGTGGGGGCTTTTCCCGCTTCCTCCGTTTGGTGACAGGGGTCCTGGGGAATTTGATCCAATAGTCAGGGAATGTGGAGACAATATAGATTGTCTGCCAACCTCCAATATTTGTCGGAACGACGCATGTCTTCTTACGGGTGCTCCATGCGCAGGTAACGAGGATTGCGCAACCTGTGTGAAAGATCCTGTCGAGGTTCACGTCGAGATATTGGATGAAACCTGTAATGAGGTTTGCGACTTCTGCGATGCCTTTACCCCGCGCGATAAATTCGTCTATGATCTGTCTAACCTTACCAGAAACATCGATGGCAGTTCGGTCAACTGCGGAGATAACGTCCAGGAAACCGAGGGAATATTCACCGTGACCGCAGTAAAGGAATGCGAATCGAGACAGCAGGGGCGCGACTTTAACTTCCTCTATGGCGATATGAGATTGATTGATCCCAGATTGCCCGCTGACTATGGCGAGAATCTTCAAACAAGGCTTGCTATAAGTTCGAGAGGTACGTGCCGTGTAGGTGGAGAGGAATGCTGGTTTGATCCCGCTTTGAGCTTCCCGCAGTTCTCATGCGAAGGAGATAACTGCGAAGGCGCGGTTATAGGGTTCTGTAACACGGATAATGGTCCACAGTGCTTCAATGATGAAGATTGTAGTGACCAGGGATTTGAGGGAACTCCGTGCGTTTCCTCAGGCGCAGAAGGTCCCCCGGCCTATGGTACATGCAGCATAACTGACGGTGACTGTCAGAACTTTATAAACCCATGCGATGTTGATTCAGACTGCTGTGAAGAAACTCCTGATGGAATCCGAGTTGACTGTTCAAATGAAGGTTGTAATGGAATATCTCAGGAGACATGTGAGGCTTGGAACGGCTGCGAGGACAACAACGAGTGTATACTGGACGGAAGCGGTTGCGACGGGTTTGCGCTCGATCCTTCCAACCATTGTCTCACTGGCGAGCTTGGTTGCGAGCTAGTAAGCTATCTTCCAAGATTCATCAGGAAGGACTTCTCTGTAGACCCGGATCCGACCTTACCTGCCGGTGCTGATGTGGTGAAGCTTGCCATAACCGACGTGTATTCGGAGGAGGCATTTGGCTTCTCATACAGGGTTGGACGTGCATCGGCTGGCGATGCCGCGTTAGTGAGGTATGACGAAGACATTTGTGACGATGCTGAGAATTGTAACAGTTGCGGTGACCAGACCTCGTGTTATCACAGGCTTGGAATAAATGATGCGTTGCCTCTTATTGATCCACCTAATCCAATTGTAAGTCCGACACCGACACCGACACCGACACCGACACCGACACCGACACCACAGCCGTGTGTAGAAGACAGCGACTGTCCCACTGGAGAGATTTGCGTGGACGACATCTGCGTAACAGGGTGTAGGGATGATGCAGACTGCCCGACGGGAGAAGTCTGCAGTGACTTCGTTGAGCCAGATTTCGGTCAGTGCATACCAGCACCGACACCGACACCAACAGCTGCTACGCCGACTCCGACCGCAAGCAAGAACCCCAAGCAGGGTAGCAGTGGTACTTGCGGTTCAATTGCGGGAGCTCCTGTACAGCTAGGTACTGCGATGGCGAACATACTGATTCCGCTTGTCCCAGCATTGGCGATTGGATTCAGAATGATCAGGAGAAAGAAGAAGGGGCAGAAGTAAGGTAGGTTTTAGAATGAATTGAAGGATAGGAAGGCACTTGAGCCTTCCTATCGCCTTAAGTTAGGATTTTAAAGAGCCAGGGAATCTGTTATAACGGATTCCCTGGTTTTTTTTATGTAGCGGAGGTCTTTAGACCTCCAGGTTTTTATTGTGGAAACCTAAAGGTTTCCGCTACGTGTAGACGCGATTCTATCGGGACTGGAATGTCCCGACTATCCATAATAAATAGCGTGTCAATAACGATAGGCGGCGTTTTCCAACGCCGCCTCCATAAAACAAGGGAATGGAAACCTGAAGGTTTCCGCTACATTTAATAAATATCATCTAGATCGACCACCATGGAACCAAGGAATGGGTATTCCCTAAACTCTTTAACCAACCCTTTTCTGACGGGATTATTGAATATATATTTCACTAAATCGATTACCGATTCTTCCTTACGTAGTATGTGATCGTAAAAACTTTTCTGCCATAGTTTAATATGATGCTTCTTCTTAAATTCGTACCCGGTTTTCTGCTTGAAATACTTGATAAAATTTATTAGGCTACCTTGAATGTTATTGGAGCCAACCAAAATGTGAAGATGATCGGGCATAAAACAATAGGCGAGGACCTGCAGGTTATGCCTATGTGCCGATTTCTCAAGATGCTTTAGCGTTTCTGAGAGTGTGTCCCTATTAACAAAGGTTTTGCTTTTTTTATAGCTGAATATAGTGGCGGAATATATGAATGGATTGGCGCATTCGAAGTCCTTCAGCGTATTTGTTTCTCTTCTGAAACCGGTTGACGTTGTCTGTGTGGCGACCTGAAGCTCGCCGCTACAAAAATTATACTGCCTTTTTATGTAGCGGACGTCTTTAGTCCTCCAGGTTTTTGTTGTGGAAACCTAAAGGTTTCCGCTACATTTGATTTGGGATATCACTGACGTCCGAAGGTCGCCCCCGAAAAATTATATGGCTTTTTATGTAGCGGAGGTCTTTAGACCTCCAGGTTTTTATTGTGGAAACCTAAAGGTTTCCGCTACGTGTAGACTTATCAATAATCATAGGCGGGGTTTTCTTACCCCGCATAAATAGGGTAAGCCCACCAGTCTTGCTGGTGGGATGTGATCAATTGTCACGAGCAAGCCTGCCACGAGGTTCGTCGCAGGAACACGTGAACCGAAGGGAAAATAGGTAGGCTTATCCAACCTTCGGAGGCATAGTGTAATCCATAAACCCCCTGGGTTGTGGAGGACCATTGTACGAAATCCTTTTCCAAGCGGTTGGGTTGGAAAAGACAATTTCGATTGTTACTCTACGAAACTTTGTGTAAAACTGATAATTTCTATCTATTATGTGGTCTATAACCTTCTTCTTTTCCTCTACTTTCCCGAGTTCGTAAAAGGGTTTTTTGAGTATAGTTAACGAATTGGCGTTTAAATTCCACAGCCCGGCGTCAAAGGCCCCGGCAAGACCATGGTCACCCTTCATCTTCTCCATGAACAATTTCCTGAATTCGATCTCCTTTGCCCATGGTACGAGGGTTTCAGCAAGGGCTAACATGATTCTTTGGGTTTTTTCGTTAAACACAATGAATCCAGTTGTAATTTCGATACCATTGCTGATCGCATCATCGGTTTTTGCAAAGAGGCGAAGAGGGAAGTAGGAAAGGATACCGTTCGCTAGAAGTGCGGCTCCAATCGATTTCAGAAACCTTCTCCTTGATGATTTCATATTTTCTGGTTCTCCATATAGATTTCAACCTCGATATTGTTTTTCTTCGCTACGGAATTCGCAATCTCTCTCAGTTTTCTATCCTTTTTCTGGATCAAGAGGTAGTTTTTTATCCTGCCTTGTACCCTTGAAACAGGCTCTACTCTTATGTTTTTCAGTTTCAATATCTTATAATTATCATCCTCATTCAAGATGTCACTGACGGTACCGACTTGCTTGCCTACTAGCAGGTTTGCATATTTGGTATTGTAAAACAGCTTTCTATATATTATCTTAGCGTCCGGATATTTTGCATTATACTGCGAATAGAGATTCTTAAGATCCTCGCCAGCCTTTGCCCTCTTATCAAGCTCGTCTGCAACTCCTTTATCGTTCAATGATAAAAACTCTAGATCGTACTTCGTAAATTTAAGCCTGTTATCCTCGTAAAATTTATTTATGTCTTCTTGATTTATATCATCGAGTGCAGAGAGGTCTGGAACGAGTTTGTTCTTGTATTCATATGTGACCAGGTTCCTTCTAAATTTATTTACGTCATCGATAATTTTCTCATCCTTATCAAGGCCTACCCTTACCGCTTCTTCGTAAAGGAAGTCCTTGGGAATGGCATGGTTTGATTGTTGGCTATTTAGCTCTTCCTCGTTTGAACCATCCTCACCCGGTTTCAGTTTCTTTTCCAAATAGCTTTGGACGGCGCGCCTGGACTTGGAAGCCACTCTGCGCAAGGCATCTTCATCACTTTTAACCAGTGTGCTTACGATTAAATTTCTCTTATATCTTTTTACCCGATCTTCGATCGAAACATCCTTATCTAAGCCCTGCCGTATCGCGTCCTGATATAGTATCTCATCGGCTATGATATCATCGAGATTCCTATCGCGAAGCTCCGTTTCGTAAATGGGTCTTGAGTTAACCCGGGCGACTATGTTCTCACTAGAGCCGCTTTGTTCTTTTGAGGACTCAAGAGGACTGTTTTTTCCTTCATCCTTTTTAGACTGGCTGCATCCCGAGGTCAGCATAATAATTATAGATAAAAAGTATATGATTGCTCTCATTTTGATTCGGTCAATGAATTCTCAAGGACTCTATTGGGATATATTTTATAACCGATATGAAGGGATTTCTCAATAGTGGGGTTAAAATTTGTAGTTCTCTATGGCTAGCTGTAGCGAGGCGTCATTCCGAGCGAAGCGAGGAATCTCCTACCTAGCGTCGGACTGGAGATCGCTGAAATTTGCTTCAAAAGTGGCGGAGTTTTGGGAGCCAGTGGCGGAAATAAGGGATATGATTATTCTAGCGGCGACCTTCTGGCCGCCAAAAAGAGCACAATAAATTGGTTCTAGGGTGGTCGATCTGCATGACATTTATTAAATGTAGCGGAAACCTTCAGGTTTCCACGCCATGTGTTTTATCCATGCGGGGTTGGAAAACCCCGCCTATCATTATTGATAAGCGTATTTATTATGGATAGTCGGGACATTCTTGTCCCGATAGAATCGCGTCTACACGTAGCGGAAACCTTTAGGTTTCCACAATAAAAACCTGGAGGTCTAAAGACCTCCGCTACATGAAGAAAGTGTCATTGGAGCAGTTTGAAAGGCTCGGTGCAGGCTCTAGCGAAGCCTTCTCCTGGCCTGTTATTCCCGCGGATTCCCCGTTAAACGCACGCGGGGACAGGAGTTAGCGCGAATCCAGAAAACCTATGGATACCCCTATTACAATCATAGGATATGACAAAATAGGTGTCATTCCCGTGGATAGTAAACGGGAATCCAGAAAGGGTTGTCCCCCATATGTATATGTTAGTAGCGGGCAGTCCTCGGAGATGATAGTACACCAGATTTCTTGAATTTCGAATTTTATCTTTCTACTGAGCTCAGGACGAAGTCCTCACTAAATCGAAGGGTAAATTACGACTTACGGAATCGGATTTCGACGGATAACTTCGCCTCACCGCGATAATTTCTTTCGGAAAAGCCTCAACCCAGTTAACAAAAGCGGTAACAACAGAATAATTACAATCGTCGACAGTGAGCCAGACTGTCCCTGGCCACCTGCCATTGAACATCCTCCTCCGCCTTCTCCTTCTCCTCCAGTCACACCGATGGTAAAGGAGTCAGAATTTTGACCTCCGAGGAATTCTACTATCGCTTGATTTATAATACTTGCGGCTTGAGGAGTAATGTCTATCGTTAGGCTCAAAACCCTTTCCTCTTCCTGAGGCAGATTCCCAACATCGCACACGACCGTTCCAGGATTTTCTTCTAGGCAACCTTGGGAAGCCTCCGCTAGTGTGGAACCTTCCGGCAGGTCGTCAGTTACCACTACGTCTCGTGCTTCATCATCACCATCGCTTTCGATTCGTATGGTGTACGTGATTTGGGATGAGCGTCCCCTCCTTACGGTTGAGACATTTGAGGACTTTTCAATTGAAACATTTGGAGCGCTTACGACTGGTATTGCTAAGGATACCATTTTTACCCTGTTTTCAAAATTGACAATCGCTTGGTTGACTACAGTTTGAGCGTTTGGAGTGATTGTGATCGTAATTTCAAATGTCCTCTCCTCGCCGGTCAAGAGTGTGCCGACTTGACAGGTGACTATTCCCGACTGAGCCTCAGCGCATCCCGGTGTTAGGCTTTCAATTGTAGAGCCCTTGGGAAGGTTATCCTGTACCGACACCTCAGTGGCGTTTTCCTCTCCTATGTTTTCAATTTTTATCGTGTACATGATTTCCGACTCCCGGTTAGGCGGTACGAAAATTACATTGGCTGTCTTCTCAATTAAAACATCCACGGGTGGCGGAGGCCCAACAAACTCTAGTGCACCCATATCAGGAGCGGGACCCTGTATCCTTGGGTTTCCGTCGAAGTCGGCGGGTGGAATGTCTGGGGCGTCTGGGTCACCGGCGTCGATCGCGGGGGAGTTTTCTGTGAGGTTTACATCCCCTGCATCCGCATCAACAAATGACGGATCCGCATCAATATTATTTCCACGATCTACCCTTGGATTGCAGCCAGCTAAATTTTCGCACGAGCTGAAGAATTCGGTGAAGTCATTATTAAAAAGGTTTACAAATGATCCGAGTTTGCTGAAAAGTCTATCACTATCATCATCTACAAAAATGTCATCCTGACCGCTGGTCTGAGATGTGTTGTTGAAGATAATGTTGTTGTAAATATTTGCGGTATCGGTCTCGTTTGGAAGATCTACCGCAAGGCCACCCCCATTGCCTGCAGTTGAATTTAGTGTCATTGTGTTATTGGTTGTATTGGAGACGGGGCCAGTCAGGTACGCTGCCCCTCCTGAATTGATTGAACCGTTCTTTATAAATATATTGTTGGTTAGTATTCCATTATTTGAGTCGACAGATGCTCCGCCTCCATTTCGATTTGATACATTATTCATAAAGAGATTTGCGTTCAGGTTGACATTTCCATCACCATCAGCGTAAGAACCCCCTCCGTCCAAGCCCGCTCCGTTGCCATTAAATGTATTGTTGCTCATGGTTATCTGCGAAGACGCTTTTATATAAGAACCCCCTCCATTTTGATTGGCCATGTTATTTTCAAACAGGTTACCCAAGAAATTTGCATTTACCGCCCCTGCTGCGTAAACGGCTCCTCCGTCATTTTGAGCGGAGTTATTGTTAAAGATATTATTTTGCGAAAGGGAAACGTTTTGTGAATCGATGAAGGTGCCTCCCCCGTCTGATCCAATGGAAGAGTTGTTTTCGAATATGTTGTTCGATAAAGTTGTGGTTTTCGCGCTGAAGATATTTATCCCCCCGCCAGAGCCTGCAGAAGAATTACTCATGAATGCGTTATCATTAAGTGCTACTGATTCGGCGCTAACTAATGCACCGCCTCCAAATGTGTCTGCGGTATTATTTGTAAATTTACTGTTCATAATCACTAAAGATTCTGCACTTATTGAAGCTCCGCCCCCTGAAGTTGAAGCGTTGTTGTTTGTGAATTCACAGTTCTCGATTTTAGCATTTGGAGATTTTGAAATTATGCTGATCCCCCCCCCGGTGCCGATAATATCGCCATTTTGAATTGTGATTGAACGAATTGTTATGTCCGTATCAGAATTATCTGAAACGTTATTGGTATTGATTATTAATACCCGATCAAGATCGGCGCCATCCAATATGGTAATACCTGAACCAGCCCCAATTAAGGCAACTGAAAAGTTCTCCGAGGCCTCGGCTTCGTAAAGAAAGGGCGTTCCGCCTGTGTCGTAGGTTCCAGCGGCAATGTTAATTATGTCATTGTCACCATTGCTATCTGCCGTAGCCAGGGCTTGCCGCAATTCCGACTCGTTTGATACATTGAACACCTCCCCAAAACTCATTTTGGGTATAAAGATCTGAGAAAGAAGAATTGAGAGAATTGTTACGTAAATCGAGTTTTTTCTTAGAGTTTGCATTGCTTTCCTCCTATTATCTTACTAAATAGTGTTAAGAATCATAAATCGCAGAAGATTTTTTTTGCTCCCGACTGTTTGTTTATGTGCTGATAGGCTTCGCCTTTCTACAGGTTTTTCATGGATCAACACTAAAGCGACCTACGGGAGATTACCAAGGTAAATTATTATACATGATTAGCCCAGTATTTTTAACTTGCATTTTCGCGGCAGCAAGAAATAATGAATTCGCAAGTTAAATCTGTTTATTTATAATATTGGCGGAATAGTTTTGTTGTAGTAATATTTTGGACACGGAGAGTTCCCCCATGGCGATTCTAGTGCATTACGGTGAACTTGCTCTCAAGGGTAAGAACCGGCGTTTATTTGAGAATAAGCTAATTGAAAACATTAGAAAAATGTGTGGTGGGAATATAAGACGACTCGAGGGAAGGATCGTCGTTGAAAATGCCGGTCCAGAATGCCTGGGAGATGTCTTCGGCATTTCCTGGTTTGCCCATTCTCATAGCGCAGAAAAAAATACAAATTCCATAATAAAAACGGTATTAGATAACATTGCTGAAAAGATTACTGCTTACCCTACGTTTGGCGTCATAGTCAGGAGAGCCGATAAGAGTTTCAGTTTGACATCTACAGAGGTGGCTAAGATGGTCGGGGAAGAAGTTAAAAATAAATATAACCTTAAGGTTCGTCTTAAGAATCCACAACTTAAGATTCATGTTGAAATTGCGGATGAGGTCTTTATATATTTCGAAAGAACTAAAGGACTGGGTGGTCTTCCAGTAGGAGTAAGTGGAAAGGTTTTGTGCCTTTTATCTGGCGGACTTGACTCTCCTGTGGCGGCGTATTTGATGATGAAGCGTGGCTGTAAGGTTGATTACATCCATTTTCACAGTTTTTTAAAGAATGGAAACGTACTTAAGTCTAAGATTAAGGACATAGTAGATTTATTGAGTAAATACGGTTTGGAATCCCGTCTGTTTTTAGCTCCTTATCATCCTTTTCAGGTTGCTTTGCTGAAAAAAGGGATCCTGAGAGGATATGATTTGATCTTATTTCGGAGGATGATGTTTAAGGTAGCACAAGAGGTTACCAAAAGGTGGGGGTATAAGGGGATTGTCACGGGTGATAGTTTAGGGCAGGTTGCCTCTCAAACCCTGGACAATCTGCGGGTGGTTAGCGATGGTATTTCAGTGCCTGTTCTACAACCACTTATCTGCTTTGACAAGCAGGAAATAATAGATTTGGCTAAAAATGTCGGCAGTTATGAAATGTCTATAAAACCGTATAAGGACTGTTGCTCAATTTTGGCTCTTCATCCAAAGATTAGTCCTAGGGTCGACGAGATAAAGCATAACGAAGAAAAAATTCAGATGAAACGGGTTGTAAAGGATACATTGGCTCTTATCCAGGTCCATTTGATATGAGAATTTTTAACTAGCGAATCCGCTGTTGCTTGTCGCAGTGTTGTTAGTTCGATGTAGGTAGGGGATCGCTATTCGATGTCCTCGCGATGACAGGCAATCTCGTAATGTAGCCACGGGTAGGTAATGAGTCCCTTCGACTCTCAACTCAGGACAGGACAGGTTTCCATGACTTATGTTTTGTACGTTCGGGGTTGGACGAGCCCGCCTATCGTGATTGATGATAATGTCGTTTTTCATGGATAGTCGGGACATTCCTGTCCCGATCGAATCGCGTCTTCATGTAGCGGAAACCTTCAGGTTTCCATTTCATTTCGTCTAAGAAGGCCTTTATGCGCTTGAAACGGCGCCTAGAGTCCTCCCCTTTTGAAAAGGGAAGCCCAGAAAAGGGGGGATTATCAAATCTGGAGGTCTAAAGACCTCCGCTACATAAAATCCGCTACAGAAAAAGGGATATAATTATTTTGTAGCCGTGGCATTCAGACATCGCTGACGTCTCAGACCAGATGTAGCGGAAACCTTGCTTCGACAATGCCCGGGACAGGCCCCTCGACTCAACTGGACAGGCTTGCTCGTGCCAAAAAAGCCAGTGAGTGAAGAGACTGTTTGTTTATGTGCTGATACCCCCTGCAGCTTGCTGCAGAATTATTCATTGTAATTTAACACAGTTAAATCACTTTCCATCTTTATCAACCAAAGTCTCTACTTTGATATTATTTTCTTTTATAATCTGATCCATGTATTCCTGAAGTGCTTGAGACCTTTTCTGACTTCTAACATTATGTATTATCACGCTCTTGAACTGACCAAGAGGATAGTTGCCTATCGCTATGATTCTAAAAATCTTATAGGCGCCGCCATCTTTTACAATATCGCTCAAAGACCCGACTTCAGTTGTACTAAAAATATTTTTTTTCGCTAACTGATTGGATCTAATGCCGGTTGTTTTGATCGGTACTGACAATTCTTGCGCTATTTTTGCTAAATCTTCGCCCATTTTTGCTCTCTTCATTATATCTTCGGCAACTTTCTTATCTGTAACGGTAACCTCCTGAATGCGAACGTACTCATATTCTTGTAGTCTATCCTTGTAGTAACTTTCTATTTCTTCATCACTTACCTTTTTTAGGTCAGGAAGCGTTTCTAAATATTCCTGTCTTACAATTCCTGTCACTAATTCCCTCTTGTACTGCTCTACCTTATCTTCGACACTTTTATCTACTCCCTTTCTCAATCCCTCCTGGTAAAAGATTTCGTTCATTATAGCGTCATTTAGCCGTCTTCCTCTTAAGTCTTCTTTATAAATGGGTGTTCCGTTAATTCTTGCGATTATTTGCTTTTCCTTGGCTACAGATTCTTTTGATGTAGGGGTTTGTGTAACTGGAGATGGCGAAGGGGTGACCTTTTCCTCTTTTTGTTTTTCGCATCCAAGATTAAAAGGAATTAAGGTTAATAGTGCCAGTAAAATAGCTAATATGCTCATGTAGATATTCCTCCGATTATTTGATTATTGTGCTAGGGCAATAAGATAACAGCTAAATTGACACAACTCAATACATTGTTTATATTAACAGGCTTAATTTATCTCGATGAAACAAGATAAGAAATATGACTGCATCGTAATTGGATCTGGTCCGGGAGGTGCCCCTTTCGCATGGAAACTTGCAAAGAGTGGGCTCAGTGTAGCAATTTTGGAGGCTGGAACCAGGTATGACCCTTATAAGGATTATCCATTAGACAAGGATGATTGGGAAATAGTAGGATTCCCCATTCGTGACAGGATGGAAGATTCTTTTGGTGAGAAGCAACCCCTTGACAAAAAATATGAGAATCTTAGATCATGGAACAAAGCATCAGGTGCACTAAACCTGTCCAAATTCAGACAGTATTATCAGTACAGTCATGTTGTTGGCGTGGGTGGATCGACCCTTCATTTTCAGGGAGAATCCCAGCGATTGAATTCTAGCGCTTTTCGCATGAAAACCCTGTTTGGTGTGGGAGAGGATTGGCCCATTGACTACAATGATTTGGAGCCTTATTACTCGGAGGTTGAAAAAATCGTGGGTGTTGCTGGTCCTAACGACATTCCGTACCGGCCAAGGAAAAATCCCTACCCCCTGCCACCCCATAAGCTTAGTTTCGCAAGTCAAATCATTGAGAAATCGTGCAAGAAACTGGGCTTTAAACTCACCCCAAATTCGGTTGCTATACTGTCCCGTCCATATCGGGATGCACCTCCCTGCAATTATTGTAATGGATGCTCGTGGGGTTGTCCCAGAAAGGACAAGGGTAGTGTAGACGTCACGTTCATCCCGTTAATTGAAGAAACCGGGAACTGCGATATTCTTACGAGCGCTTTTGCAAGCAGAATTGAAGTTGAAAATAAGGGTGGCTTAAGAAAAGCGAAAGGGGTCTTTTACTTCGACAAAGAGGGTAACGAGCAATTCATTCAAGCGGATTATATAGCTGTTGCGTGTGGGGCGGTAGAAACGCCACGGCTTCTGCTAAACTCCGAAATCAACCAGAATGGGCAAGTTGGGAAGAACTTCATGGAAACATTATATTACCTGGCTGCGGCATTATATCCTAAAAGGCTCGACTCTTATAGGGGCATACCCATTGATAGCGTTATCTGGGATTGGAATGAGCCGGACCCGAAACGAGGATTTCCTGGGGGATTGAGGCTATTCCCCACCGCAGGTTCTGCTGTGGGGCCTGTAGACTATGCGACACGTTACATGAGCGGATGGGGAGATGATTTTATCAAGGAAGTGCAAAAATGGTTTGGCCATGCCATCGCTGTAGGTGGAATTGGTGAATTTTTTCCTAATAAAGATACATTTGTGAAGGTTAGCGAAAACGAAAAAGATCGTTATGGGGTGCCTGTGGCTAAGATTCAATCATTTTTGGGAGAGCCTGAGCTAAAGACTCTCGAATTTATTTCCAAAACCTCAAAAGAAATCCTAAAGGATTCTGGCGCTGGGGAAATCGTAGAAGAATTTTCCACGTACGATTTTTTTTCTGCAACACATGTGTTTGGGACTGCTAGAATGGGAAATGATCCAGAGAAATCTGTTGTAGGCCCTGATCTCAGGAGTCATGAGGTTCAAAATCTTCTTATTACTGATGCGAGCGTTTTCCCCACTTCTGGTGGAGGCGAAGGGCCCTCACTTACAATAGAATCGCTGAGTTTGAGAGCAGCGGATTTATTCGTAGAAAAACTGAGGAAAGGTTGAATTCCCTTTGTTTCATTCGAGATCATACTTTTTCTGCACAGCACTTGTATGTATAATTTTTCTTTTTTCATCCTGTACGAATGAATCCAGCAATGATGGCTCCTCGGGATCAGATGGAGTTACTTCATTACCGTTATTTTCGGATGTCACGAACCGAGTCGGTATAAAAAGTAGTGCCGTGTTTGGGCAGTCAGGCGCTTGGGCCGATGTTAACAATGATGACCTGTTGGATTTGATAGTTGCAAACGCGGAGTTAAGAAGCAAAGATGCAAAAAATGTTTTTCTCTATAGAAATGACGGGTTGACTTTTACTGACATCACGGAGGGGTCAGAAATTGTGAATCAAGCCGCACTAACTGTGGCTTGGGGTGATTACAATAACGATAATCGATTAGATTTAATAGTGGGAACGGCTATGGGTAATGCCCCTCCCATACTTTATAAGAATCTAGGAGGCGGTGCATTTGTTGACGAGTCAACAAAGGCTGGCGTTACCAAGCAAGGTGGAGTTTCTCACGCCATGTGGATCGATTATGACAGGAGATGGTTTTCTGGACATATTTCAGGCCAAGCCCAAAGGGTCTTTCCTTTATAAGAATCAGGGTGATGGTACGTTCGCTGAGGTCTCAGATGAAGCTGGCCTCGGAAACTCCTTTTTTACCAGGTCCGCCGTATGGTTTGATTTTAATAACGATGGTTTTCAGGATCTGTTCCTCGCAAATGACGGATTGAATACATTGTATAAGAATGACGGGGATGGAACCTTTTCGGATATTACGGATTCGTCAGGGCTAGGAGGTGATCCTGGCTGGCGTTCCAATGCGGCGTGCGTGGGCGACTATGACAATGATGGTTTTTTAGATTTATATCTTAGTAATATAAATTCCCCTCGAAAAGCCTTATACAGGAATAACGGCGACGGCACGTTCACCGATGTAACAACTGAAACCGGGACTCAAGATATCGGAGATGGCAGAACTTGCTCCTGGGTCGACTTCGATGCAGATGGCAGAATAGATATCTTCACAACTAACCATCTCAACCCCTCTAAGTTATATAGAAATTTAGGGAAAGGAAAATTTGAAGATGTTGCTCCGCAGGTGGGAGTAGACTCTCCAATTGATGCATTCGCTGCTACTTGGGGAGATTTTAATAATGACGGATCCATGGATGTATTTTTGACTGGTCATATTGGTACGGCGCTTATGAAAAGCAGTGGGAACAATGCAAATTATCTCATACTAAAACTCAGAGGAGACGGGTCACTTACAAATACCTCTGCTATAGGAACAAGGGTTGAGCTTCGCACATCAAGTGGTATTCAGATCAGGGAGGTATCGGGTGGAAGGGGATGTTGTGAACAGGACATGCTCCCTCTGCATTTCGGGTTGGGAAAAGAAAAGAGAGTCGATATCTTAGTAAAGTGGACCAGCGGGAAGCAATGCTCTTTTAATGGTGTTAACGTTGATGGTGGAAAGGTGCTTAAGCTTTCAGAAGAGGGGTGTGATTTAGAAGAAATTAATGTTTAGGACCTTCAATGAATCGATAGAATTCATTCATTTTAGCATTTATGATTATGGACAATAATGACAATATTCAATGAAAACAATCTCTTCCCTTTCAGTAATTCTCCCTGCCTATAATGAAGAGGGGAATATTGAGAAAACGGTTACTGAGTCTATTTCTTACCTACAACATAAATTTATAAAATATGAGATCATAGTGGTAAATGATGGATCTTCTGACAGAACAGGAGATATCGTACGAGGCCTTTCTTCTTCCAATCCGAGAATTATTCTCGTAAATCATCCAGAGAATCAGGGGTATGGCTCGGCTCTTCGTAGTGGATTTGACAGGGCTTCTTTTGATTACATATTCTTGATGGACAGCGACGGCCAGTTCGACATCAGAGAACTAGACCATTTTCTGCCTTCCTTAGAGGATTCCGTAGCGGTCATAGGGTATCGAGAGAAAAGGGCCGACTCTTTTGTAAGAACCCTTAATGCCTGGCTTTACCATGCTTATATTCGGATTATTTTTGGTCTGAGTGCGAAAGATATTGACTGCGCATTTAAGATCTTCCCAAGGGCCGCATATGAGAAAATAAGGCCCATAAAATCAGGTGGCGCACTGTTTAGCGCCGAGCTTCTGATCAAGCTCATAAGGAATGATATCAGAATTAAGGAGATCCCTGTGAGTCACTATCCTCGCTTATTTGGTAAGCAGACTGGTGCTAATCTCGGGGTTATACTGAGGATGTTCAGGGAATGTTGGAACCTCAGGAATGATATCAGGGATGATGGGAAGTAGAATCTTGGGAAATAGTGTACTATATAATGGTTCTCATACTCTTCGCATTTATATGCGTGCTGATTGTTGGACTATTGTTTAGTTTTGCTGTTATTAGGAAAGAAGAAGAATTCAAAGAGATTAATTTTTCAATTTATTATGGTGTAGCACTCTTTCTGTTTGGGCTTCTTCTTATCACGCGTGCCAATGAATGGCATCTTCACTCGGGGTTTTCATTTACAAAAGCTTTTGTTGAAAAAGGGGGATAGTCTCGCTTGTTGCTAAGTCGCTTATTAAAGGTAGACATTTATGAAGTAATTGCTGTTTTTCTGGTTGTAATCAGTCTCGGACTCAAGTTTTACGGGCTTGATGACCCAGATAGTTACATGTTCGACGAGGTTTACTTTGCATTTACCGCACAGGAGGTGGCAAAGGGGAATAGTGATAGCTGGGAGATGGGTGCTAAGGCACCGGAAGGGTTTGCCTTTGAGTGGTCTCACCCGCCTCTTGGTAAGGAGCTCAGCGCATTGGGTATCTTGATTTTCGGGGATCGTACATTCGGATGGCGGTTTTTTCAGGCGCTGTTTGGCGGACTTGGGACCATAGTTATTTACATTGTAGGTAAGGAGCTTTTTCAGAGCAAGAGGGCTGGTGTATTCGCTGCGTTTTTATACACGTTCGATTCGTTCATATTTGTATTGAGTCGGATTACTATGGTTGATGTATTCTTGATGAATTTCATTCTCCTCGCATCACTGTTTGTGATAAAGTACGCAAAGACACGAAGTAATAAGTTTATATACGTTTCTGGGTTTTTTTGCGGATTGTCCATGTCTGTGAAGTGGAGTGGTGTATATGTGACGGAGTTTTTGGCCGCTGTCGCTCTCGTCGTGATGTACTACACAGAGGTTCATAGCGATAAAAAATCAGGCGAATCATATATGGTGCCAACTTTGAAATTACTCAAAACATTGCTTCTTGGGTTTATAGTCATACCTCTCATTGTTTATGTTGCGACATATCTGCCGTACTTTCTTTATGGTCATGGCCTGTCGGATTTTATCACTTTACAGGAAGGCATGTTCTGGTATCACAAAAGTATAACACAATCACATCCTTATCAGTCTCAGTGGTGGGAGTGGCCTATTCTTCTAAGAACGGTGTTTTTATATCTCGGAGAATACGAGGATAAGCACAGGTATATATATGCACTGGGAAACCCGTTTATATGGTGGACTGGTTGCCTCTTTTTATTTGTTGGTATCGTTCAGGTGATACGTAAGGAACTGCCAGCACTCGCGTTTGCAGTCTTGAGTGTATTAGCCTACTGGCTCCCGTGGGCATTGTCTCCAAGGAAGGTAACGTTTCTATACCATTTTCTTCCCTCTTTCGTGTTTGTTGTGCTCGTTATCGCTTACTTCCTGGACTTGATCTGGGAGAGATTCCAAAGCGGAAAATACCTTGTTCTGTTGTACCTCTTTATAGCTGCTGGTACATTTGTTTACTTCTATCCTATCTTAGCGGCTGTCCCGATACCTGATGACTCGCTTGGTCGTTACTTCTGGCTCAGCGGGTGGAGGTGATATTTAATTTATATTGACACGCATAAGGCAGCATCTGATACATTAGAATGACTTGGGCTATATTTTCCTAACCTATAGAAGATAACTCATGGTAACCATCGCGTTGAGAAAAACAGATATTATAAGCGGAATCATATTAGGGATTATTATTGCAATCTTTAGCTTTGCAGTCCTCAAGAACCTCGAATATGTGATACCATTGCCCCATTTTCTTTTAAAGTCACTGTGGTTGATAATAATCATAATGCCGATTCTTATAATCTCCTGGATTATCATATCGTATAATCTTGGGAGAAAATGGCCTACCTTTTACCAGTTTGGGAAATTTATAATCATTGGATTCTCAAATACGGCTATAGATTTTGGCGTGCTTAATTTTCTCATGTATGTCTCCAGCACCGACAGGGGAATCTTATTTTCTGTTTTTAAGGGAATATCGTTCCTATTGGCTGTCACAAATAGTTACCTTTGGAATAAGTTTTGGACGTTTGAAAACAATAGATCCGATCAATGGGAAAGGGAATTTATCAAATTCTTGGCGGTAAGCGGCAGTGCTTTTCTTATCAATGTTGCAATTGCATCTTTTATCGTAAATTTTTTAAAACCGCTTCCCGGCATTTCACCCACACTTTGGGCCAACTTTGGTGCGTTCGTGTCTCTGGTCTTTACGATCTCGTGGACATTCGTGGGATATAAATTTATCGTTTTCAAATAGGTTGGCGGCCACATGTCTGGACGATAATTAGCTGTAATAAATGGCCATACGGATTGCCTGCTTAGGCTGTTTTAGGTTGGAGCAAGCGGGAGAGCGATTTATTTTACCCTAAATATATGATAATTCTCAGAGGTAACAAGGATCGGGAAATTTTTCAGATAAAATTCTAAATTTGCATTCAGCTCCCTCTCCTCAGGGGGTCCGATTACTACATAGTCTACCCCGTATCTATCGAGGAGTTTTTTTGTACTTTCATATTCGCGTCCCTTGTACATTTCTCTTACATCTTTCATTCTTGAACTAGAATTAATTCCCCAGCTCCATAGATGTCCTGCGTAGCCGTGAACGACGATTCGGCCCGCAAGAAAGACAAGATGGTTATGAATGGGTGCTGTAAGAAATACGTCGTGCGGCCCAGTTATCTTCTTTATGGTTTCGGCCAAATCTATTTCTTCTTTATTATTTTCCGAATAATAATGCACGCTAGTACTCACGACACTTGTGATTCCGGAGAGAACAAGCGTAAGGCCGAGGAGAATCGGGATTATCTTGTAAGTATTATTCCAGAGAAGGGCTAATCCATAAGCCACAAAAGGGATTGATCCGATGTAAAAATATATTAATATCTTCACGTTATCCCAATCCCATGGAGTAAATTGAATGAGATTTGCGACCAAGAATATGACTATGAAGGGAACAGCGAATTTCTTTTGAGAGAGCGAGAGGCTTCGAGTGAATATAAGCGTTCCTAAGAGAATCGGGATTAATAGGCCTGTATTTTTCAGATAAAACAAGAAGACGTTGTCTTCGTTCGCCATCCATCCCAGATGGATCGTAAAAAAATGCCCGGCACTTTCTCCCTTGGGCATGAGATAATATGCCTGAGGAAGCGCCAACGAACCCGCTGGAATAAAAAACCAAAGCCATTTGAGGGAGGGAAAAAGAAGCAGTAATACTCCGCTTATTATCCCTAGGGAAAGGTAGCTGGGGGTATGAAAATAAGGCAGCGCACCTGCAATAACGCCCGCCATTAGAAAGTAACCCCTCTTTGGCTCTTTTATCCCTCGCCATAGCAATGTGAGAACCATAATCGACATTGGAAAACCGAATAGAAATGGCCTTTGAGTAACGAGAAGGGAGGTCGTGGTATTTATCCAACGATAACCCAGGTGTCCAATATTGGTATAGTCTTTAAGAGAGGTGAATATGTTCATGTGATTTTCTTTGTAGGAGAACAATTCTCTGAGAAACTGTATAAATCCTAGCCCCCCGTTGAAGAAGAAAAGAAACGGACTAAGAGACGCGGCAATTTTGTTCCCGGTAAGGCGATAAGTGAATAGACATAATATTGCGACGAGGACCACGCTCAGAACCATACCCTGAAAGGTAAAAGCACCCCATAGACCCATGCCGGATTTCATAAGAAGAGCTGTGAAAAAATCAGACATAAAATAATAACGAAGGGGATAACCGCTATAAAACGGCGTTTCCGGTGGTAAATTGTCACCGTAAAGGAAAGAGTTAATCATGCTCCAGTGGTAAGGTAGGTCTCCGAAATTGTACACAAGCCCGGTATAGATTCCATCCTCCTTCGATATTATCACCCTACTAAATAGGAAAAAAAGGACTGGATAAAGGATGAGACCTACAACGGTAATATGGAGAAGCACCTCAGATTTTGAAATGTTGTTAAGACTACGGGTCGCAATCTGCTCAATGACAAGGGTGCGATTAAGGATAAGGATTATCAAAGTTAATATGAGTAGAACAGCAGAGGTAAATATAAGTGTGTTTAAATCCAGGCCGAAGAATATCGACTCAAGATAGCCAATCCAGGTGCAGGCAACGAAGCCGATTAGGGCTCCGTAGAAAATCCTCTCTTCTAACAAAAACTCTTCCTTTAGGAAAAGGGTGGCGCTAAAACCAAACAGGAAAGAAATAAGTATGAAAAGAGAACATGAGAGCATGTGACGGTCGGTCCGGGATTTAATAAAAACCCCGAGCGGCAATAGGAATCGACGATTATTATAAATGCGGGCGGTAAAATTACAACACGATCCAGATCGCTGCAGCCGCACAGAACATGTCGACCCCTTTCGCCCGGATGTGGTTTCTATTTCCCTATCGTCTATTTATTCGCATTCCCTTTTACTCATTTCCGTTTAAAATTAGTATCGTGTCTAATGAGGGTGTCTTACACTATCTTTATCCGTGCGAACGGATAAATTAAATCTTATGTCCAAAACACAAATCAGCGTCGTCATCCCTATTTATAATGAGGAGGAATTGATTGAGAAACTATTTGAAAGGTGTATCGTTGGCTTAGAGGGGATCACACACGACTTTGAAATTATTTGCGTAGATGACGGAAGCACTGATAAAGGTTTAAGTAAATTAATTGAGTGCCATAATAAAGATAACAGGTTTAAGGTGCTCGAACTTTCCAGAAATTTCGGTCACCAAGCCGCATACACAGCGGGTTTGAGTTATGCACGGGGAGAGTACATTGCGATGATGGATGGAGATTTGCAAGACCCTCCAGAGTTATTATCAGAAATGTACAGGAAACTGATCAACACAAACTCCGATATTGTTTATGGAAGGCGAATAGAACGGAAGGAGAAACTTCTAAAGAATCTATTTACAAGGGTTTTTCACTTAGTTTTTAGATTTATTTCGAAAGGCGATGAAGCCGCAGATGTTGGAAATTTCTCAATGTTTAACCGAAAGGCCTTAAATGCTTTCTTATCTATTAAGGAAAAAAACAGATACTTGCCCGGGTTGCGATCTTTTATTGGTTTTAGTCGAGAATACATCGACTATTCCAGGCCTGAGAGAGCCGGTGGCGAGGCAAAAATGGGTTTCCGAAAGTTAGTCAAATTAGGCTTAGATGCTATTTTCTCATTTTCTGATTTCCCTATTAAGGTTTGCCTTTATACCGGTTTAGTAGGAGTGGTGCTATTTTTGATTGCAACCATCTACACGGTGGTTAGTAAGGTTACAGGAGTAGCCCCGTTAGGCTGGTCATCGACTTTGCTCAGTATTTACTTTCTGGGTTCAATTCAACTACTGTTTCTTGGAATAATAGGTGAATATATTTTCAGAATATACAAAGAAATTCAAAACAGGCCTATATTCATAGTTAAGGACTTTATAGACGACGAGAAAAGTTAGTGCTTAGGAAGATTCTTTTACCATGGTGCCGAGAGAAGGAATCCCCTTTTTTCATAAGGCAGTCATGCTTTCCTATGACTAAGGACGAAGAATACCGATTATCCTGCAGGAGATGGCCGGGTAGATTAAAAAATATACTATGGAATTAAGTTTGCGGGGGTCGGCAGAGATCATTCGGTCTCGGAGCTAATGAGTCGTTTATCCGGAAGCGTCGGAAACATAAAGGATGGATTGTTAGGTAGTGATTCTGACCTATGCCGAGGTACAGAATAAACCGGTCCTGGCCGATGGGATATTCAGGACACTGTGTGAAAATGATGTAAGTGGCGAGGTAATAATTGAGGCCAAAATTCACCCATCGGAACTCGGGCTTCACCCAACGACTAAAGGAGACATATAATAACCTGGTGTTACTTTCATTCTCAATTTTCTAAAACCGCTGCCGGCATTTCACCAACACTTTGGGCAAACTTCGGTGATTTTGCTTCTTTAGTATTCACAATTCTATCGAGCTTCCTGGGTAAAAGTCTTTTTGTCTTTGTCGATACATGCCTTTCGTTTTTCGATCAGTATCCCATCAATCCTAACTTATTGAGACATATTATACCCCATAGATTTACGAAAATCCCAATAGAAATGAGCAACTTATGATGCCATCTTATCTCATCACCTATACCTTTCACCGTGAGCAGCAACAAAAAAGGATAGAAGTCAAAGGCGAATCTATAGCCGAATTGCGAAAAGCCCCAGGTTCCATGAGTGAATTCGACAAAGGAGATCAAGATGATAGACAACCAGCACCCGATCGAGATCCTGTTTCGTAGTTCGGCAAAAAAGGCGTAAATGAAGGCAGGCGTAGTTATCCAGATTGCCAGACCTGAGATAGAGGGATATATATACGGAAATTCTGATTTAATATTGGGTAGTCCAAGAAATATCTCTCTTAAATGGCGAGGAATGTAGGTTATATCAAATATACCCTTTTGATACCAAGGCTCTTCCAGGACGCCCGGGATTAGGTAATAGGCCCTATCCATTACTGTACCGAATCTGAGATAGTTGTATATAAAGTTTAGAAAGACGAATACTCCGGCTCCAAGGCACAGGTACAGGATCGGCCTTATTTTGAAGATTCTTGTCCAGCTCCCGTCCGTCGATCGTGGAATCCATTTGTCATAATACATCGCTATGAAGAAGGGAAAGGAAAGGATTGTAGGGAGTCGGCACCAGTATGACGCTCCGAGAAAGATGCCGGTCAAGAAAGGTCCTTTCTCTTTAAGGACATAATAGATCGCCAGTAGAAGAAATGTAAGGGATGTGACCTGAGAAAACATCCATACGGCGCCCGAGGCCGTAAGCCACCAGTTTATCGTTCCGAAAACGAACATCGCGGTGGTCCAGAGCTGCACACTTCTTTGTTTCGTCATCGTCCTGACTACGAGAAACACGAGAGATGCGTTAAGACTGCCAATTAATATTGATACCAAGGTTTGATTTGTTGTTAGGCCGAAGATGGCCACGATTGGTAAGATTAGGATCGCGGGCAGAGGAGGTGGAACAATATAGTATTTCCCATCGATGATTGCCAGCTCAAGCCAGGGGATGTTTTCCGTAAGGTAAAGCCTTCCATGAAGGAATGCATCTGCCAGCCGAACGAAATTATTATACGGAGTGGGCTTACCTTCAGTTGAAAAATAGTAGACTATAAAAGCAACTAAAAAAATAAGGATGGACGTAGCAATTGCAAAGGTATTCTCTGAGAGCAGTAATTTGAGTCTTCTCACGATCTAAGATTTAAAGCCTGACGAATGCCTCGATCAACTAATATGATAACGAAATTTGATTCTTAGAGAATCATAGCATTTTAATTATGATGCAATTTTAAATCGGTGTCGAATCCTGCGATTTATCCCAATTTAAAGAAAATTAAAGGCTATCCTAACTTCATATACCTTATCAGGTAGAGCCTTGCAATGTGACGGAGATCCTCTAATATAACGCTTAACCCCAATTTGCTTTCTCCATATCTCCTATCCCTAAAAATTATTGGCACCTCGGTTACGTTCTTGCATCTTGATTTGACGATTATCTCAAGGCCTATTTTAAATCCGTGGGGGCTGAGCCTTAATCCTTCGATGACTCCTCGCCTAAAAAAGAAAAACCCGGCCATTGGATCCCTAACATCGGTAAGACCGCGAACAGCTACAGCAGCAATTTTTGATGATACCCTTCTATGGACAGGCCAATTTTCTATTCCTCCGCCCTCGATATATCTGCTTCCGATCACGAAATCGGATTTATTTGATATGATTGGCCCTAAAAGTTCCGGAATCTTTTCGGGAGGATGGCTCATGTCTGCGTCCATAACCCCTATAATCTCTCCGCTGGCCATTTTGAACCCGTCTATCACCGCGGATGATAATCCCTTCTTGTCCAGTCTACGGAGTACTTTTATGTTATGTTTGGATTTTAGGTTCTCTGCGATTTCCCACGTGCGGTCGGGTGAATCATCATCCACAATTATAACCTCCCCATCCACGCAGTTTTGTCTTAGCACGCTGAATATCTTATCAATTATAATAGGTATATTCTCAGCTTCGTTATATGTTGGGATGACTAACGATATCAACATATGATGATTTGTTAATTCTCAGGAACAAGATTCAATTTTCAAAATCGCCCTAGATTACAATTAAACTTATTTCGGAAAATGTTATCTTCTTACTAATAATTAGTCTATTGTGTAGATATAATAAATCGGGGCATTTTCGGGGTTGTAGACGGTATATCTTAAATTTCCATTAACAAATATACGGTCGCTTTCTCTAACAACTACAATTGAATCCCTCATCCTGCATCTAGGATCGTTAATATCGGTTATTATATCAAGCTTTCCCTCGTCAAGATAGAATTTTTTTAGCTGTAACTCGTTCCAGTAATTGAGATTTTCGAGGCATGCCCGCTGATATTTGTTCTCTATACTTTTGATCTTCTCAAATATTTCCTTATGACCGAATTCCCACCATATCGAAGAAAATTTCGGATAGTCCAGATAGTACCTTTTAGAAAATCTTAGAAGAGAAATACCAGCGATGAAGAGAATAGCGATTACAAAGCATGCAGCCAGAATTCTCGAATTCAATCTGTAATGAAAAAAAATGACCGATTGCCATATGCCGATCCCTGTCAGTAGGCAGAATATAGGGGCGCCAATCAATGTTCTTGTAGTGTGCGGAACGCCGTCGTTGGTAAGGGCACCGACAAGGGGGAATACGACGATCCAAAAAACTATGAGTCCGACAAACCAGCGCCTTTTTACAGACTTTCCCACTGCTATCGCACCGATAATCATGAATGGCAACATCCACCAGTAGAGTACTCCTGTTTGTGCTCCGTGGCGGAGATTAGGATCGCCATCCTTAAACAAGAATTTCAAACTGAAATGACTCTTGTAATTATTTAAGAAGATCTTTATGCTGTCGATGTCGATCCCTTTTGAAAAGGTGCTTATCCTTATAGCTCTTTCATACAGATGGGGCTCATGTAATGCAGTCCAGAGGTAAGGCAATGCGATGATGCCGGAGGTCAGAGCGCCCGTGAAAAATATTTTCTTATTTTTGCAAAAGTATCTGTGATTAAGAATGACGATTGAGAGTAGGAAGAGAGCAGCGATCAATGGAGCGGGTTGATATGTGTAAATTGTAAGGCTAAAGAATGCAAAGCCAAGAAGTATTAAAGGGCTAGAGTTTTTATTTATCCCTTTGATTAGTAATACTGTGGCAGTCAATAAAAACGGTAACCATGAAGCCGGTTCCCAGCCGACTCTTGAATAATGAATATGCCAGGGGATTATTGCCAGGCAAAAGGCACTGAAGAGCGCAGCAACGTGGCTGCCAGTTAATTCAAGAGTCAACATAAAAAGCATTATAATTGTGATGAGCCCAAAGATTATGGCAGGGAAACGGATCGCAAAAGTTGGATTAATAAAAAATTTCGAAGCAAGATAGGCGCAGTAACCATAGATCGGTGGCCTTAATTCCGCCCGGTCATAGAAGAATGGTAATAACCTTCCATGGAGATCTTTGCCCTCTTCTACGATGCTCTTCGCCGAAACAAAGTTGCCAAGCTCGTCCGAGTAAAGTTCGGGTGGATTTTCGGTAATGTCTTTAACTCTTAGAGCTGCAGCACCGAATGTGATTAAGAATAAACCTACGAAGACCATCAATTTCGTGTTAGATAGATTGAGTTTGATTGTGTGAGTCGAGGGTGTTTTATGATAAAGAATTTTCTTCATGGAAATGGACTTTATCATCGCGGTTAAGTGTTTAATGTACCAGCGGAATTAACGATAAGCGGTTTACCTGGAGGAATATGTAGTTGAGTTGGGCATTGCTCATTGTGCTCACAATAGTATAATGACTTCGGACAATGTTTAGAAGATCTTCGAGAAATGTGAGTCAAGCCGCTTGTGTGCTTTTCGGCTTGTTTCATGTTCCGATACTTCGTTGCCCCTTAAAGTTTTTGATCGATAATGATCCGAATTTAATAAATTATTCATTATTAATCCAGGCGGATTCCGATTATTGAGGACTGAATTCGCACCAATCTATTACGGCCGGAAGGGACCCCATTTATCACAAGATATCTCTTGCATGCATCTTGAAAAGGTATAAAAGATTTAAGGTCTTATCTTCTATAAAATAAAATGCCACCATTAAGTTGGACATAACAGATTATTTCTTCTTTCATTTAAAGAAATTGATTGACCTTATCATCTAACTTATGTAGTTTTAACTCCGTTTAATCTTTTTAGCACATAATCAATTACGAAGGATAACATAGGAAAAGCGTATTGAAGAGAAGTTACCTCACCCCTTTATCAATATACGTTGTTGTTATATTTCTTATAACCCTTACTCGAATCTTTTTCCCTGATTTTTCATTCGCTATTGCGGCGCTGATACTGTTTTCCACACCGTTTCTACTGACTGATAGAATGAGTGGTCTTAAATGGGATCCGGGTGGTTTGTTGATTGGAGTAATCGTGTCAATAGTCATTCTTCCTACGTATATACTGTTAGACTTGCTGCTTACCGGTGCCACGATTAACGTAGATAGAATCAGCGCTATACTGATTGCCTTGCAGCTATTTTTTGTTGCGCTTCCAGAAGAGGTTTTTTTCCGTGGTTATCTGCAGGAAAAATTAGGGAACGACCTGAAGGGAGTTGTTTTTGTGAGTGTTTTCTTTGCATTAGGACATTTCTTTACACTATGTGTGGCATCGGGGTTTATTGGCGGGATTTGCACTCAGAGTGTTCTTACTTTTTTCCCCTCCCTTGTCATGGGATATCTGTATGTTAGGACCGGAACCCTCTGGGGAAGCATAATATTTCATTTCCTTTCTAACCTTGTCTACATTTCGACGCAATAATTGAAGATTTCGTATTTCTGGCGATTTGCTAGGACTTAATTTCATTTTGACTAAGAAATTCAATAACTTAAGCAATATCTATTCCGACGCGAGGTAGCGGGTTACTTCGAAGGAGCCTACACTAACCTGGTCGAAGGGACCCTTTGCCTACCCGTAGCAGTAATTAAAACATTAATCGGTAACGATGGAAACGAATTTATTGAGATCAAGAAGCATGTTCAAACTTCGGGACAAGAATGTCCCGACTATCCATAATAAATAACATTGTCATCAATAACGCTAGGAGGGGTTTTCCAACCCCGTACGGATAAAACATTTGGAGTATAAACCCTAAGTTACTGTCAAACGAGCAAGCCTGCCGTGAGCTGGTCGAAGTACCGCAATTGACACCCCCAGCCCTACCATCGGCAGTCTCTTTGTGTTTGCTGACTTCCTGCGGCTTACTAGATCGTCATTTAATTTGTATAATGGTTAATAGAGCGATTGATGTGGTAATATTATATCATGCGTAAAGTCAGGCTGGGGTTGGGTCAGATTAATGTATCAGTAGGTGATATAGAGGGTAACCTCAAAAAGATTATAAAATATATAAGATTCGCAAAAAAATCTGGGGTCGACATAATATGTTTTCCTGAACTCGCGATCACCGGTTATCCGCCTGAAGATCTGTTGCTTAAACCAAGCTTTATTGAGGATAACTTAAAAGCTCTTGATGAGGTGAGAAAGGCAACAGATTCCATAACCGTAGTCGCAGGCTTTGCAAATAGAAACCAAGATATTTACAATTCAGCAGCAATCATTCACAACAAGGTCCTAATAGATGTTTACCACAAATGCTACCTGCCAAACTACAGCGTATTTGACGAAAACAGATATTTTCAAGCCGGCGTGAGAACACCGGTCTATCGACTTGGCGATTTTGTTTTCGGTGTGAATATCTGTGAAGATATATGGTATCCGGGCGACCCGACGAGAAAACAAGCGCTTTTAGGTGATGCTCAGATAATTTTGAATATCTCTTCATCTCCCTATTACGCCTCTAAGGTACAGGCAAGGGAGCGAATGTTGCTAACACGGGCATCTGATTATTCGGTAGTTATAGGTTTCTGTAATCTAGTGGGAGGGCAGGATGAGTTGATTTTTGATGGACATAGCGTAATTATAGATGAGCGTGGAGAAGTACTAGCACGTGCATCTGGCTTCGAAGAGGAGCTACTGATTGCGGATGTCGATGTTCAAAGGGTCTTTCCTTCTCGACTCCATGATCCAAGAAGAAGAAAGGAGAAATATGCGATCAGGCTCGAGGACAAGGACGTACACGTATTCGAATTGGAAGTAGGTGAGTTAAGTAGAAACTCGCGTCTAACGGTTACTCCCAAGATGGCAACATTTATGGAATTCGAAGAAGAGGTATTTCAGGCACTTGTTATGGGGACAAGAGACTATGTTAGGAAAAACCAGTTTACAAAAGTTGTCATTGGTTTAAGCGGAGGTGTAGACTCATCCTTGGTTTCTGCGATCGCGGTAGAGGCTTTGGGGAAAGAAAACGTCGTTGGGGTTTCAATGCCGTCCAGATACAGTTCAAAAGGGAGCAAAGTAGATGCGGAGAGCCTTTCTAAAAATCTAGGGATAGAGCTGAGTACAATTCCAATTGAGCCGGCTTTTAGCGCTTATCTTGAGATGTTTTCAGCGGTATTTGCCGGAAAAGGGCAGGACGTTACGGAGGAAAATCTCCAAGCGAGGATCCGTGGTAATATACTCATGGCATTGTCAAACAAATTTGGATGGCTAGTGCTTACAACCGGTAATAAGAGTGAGACTAGCGTGGGGTACAGTACGCTTTACGGAGATATGGCCGGGGGTTTTTCAGTTATTAAGGATGTCCCAAAGACATTGGTGTACGGGCTTGCCGAGTTTTACAACAGCTGGAAGGGCCAAGAGATTATACCTAAATCTGTTATATTAAAACCTCCGTCAGCAGAGTTGAGGCCCAATCAAATGGATGTAGATTCTCTACCATCGTATGATGTTCTGGATGCAATACTCAAAGCATACGTTGAAGAGGATCTGAGCATTGGGGAAATCATAGCTCAAGGATTTGAGGAGGAAATGGTGAATAGGATCGTGAGGATGGTAGACTTAAACGAGTACAAGAGGCGGCAATCCCCTCCAGGTATAAAAATAACACCCAGAGCTTTTGGTAAGGACCGGCGCTTTCCAATAACCAACCTTTACAGGGAATAGGCCTGGATACGCAGAAAGACGAAGGAATTGAGAACTTTTCTGCATTGAAGACGAGGTTGGACAATCTTACACGGTGGTTTCTAGTCTAAATGAGTTGAAATCATGTTGACCTCTTATGATTAATAAAAAAGGAGACCCGGAATCAATTTTGAACAGATGTGATAAATTGTTTATCCTATAATCTCTTAGATTTCTCAATAACACCAGTACCAGATGAAAGAAGATCCCAAAGCACAGCTTGAAACTATCAAAAGGGGAACGGCAGAGATAATCTCCGAAGAGGAGCTTTTGTCCAAACTTAAAAGGTCGGTGGAAAGGAATGAGCCGCTAAGGGTTAAGGCGGGTTTTGATCCCACCGCACCTGACTTACATCTCGGACACTGTATTCTACTAAGAAAACTCAGAGACTTCCAGGCGTTGGGGCACACAGTTGTATTCCTGATCGGCGACTTTACCGCAATGATTGGCGATCCCTCTGGAAAAACAGAAACTAGACCCCCGTTGACAAGGGAGGAAGTCGAAAAAAATGCCAGGACATATGAAAACCAGGTTTTTAATATCTTGGATAAGGAAAGGACGGAAGTTGTTTTCAATTCCTCCTGGCTAGGTGGTATGAATGCAGAAGGATTGCTTAAACTCGCATCGTTGGGGAATGTGGCAAGGATGCTGGAGAGAGAGGATTTTCGTGCACGTTACGAATCGGGCTCTTCAATAACAATCATGGAGTTTTTGTACCCACTGATTCAGTCCTATGATTCGGTAAACATAAGAGCCGACGTTGAATTGGGTGGGACCGACCAGAGATTTAATATCCTGCTGGGTCGTGATGTGCAGAGGCATTTTGGGCAGGAGTCTCAGGTAGCTATTTTCTTACCTTTACTTGAGGGAACTGATGGCGTTAAGAAAATGTCCAAGTCTCTTGGCAATTACATTGCTTTTGAAGATACTCCTGAAGATGTCTATGGGAAAATCATGTCAATCTCGGATGATCTGATGTGGAAATATTATGAGCTCCTTAGTTCAAGAACTATAGAAGAGATCCATGACATCAAATCACGGAATCATCCGATGGAAGCGAAAAAATCGCTTGCTATTGAGATTGCGACATTGTTTCATGGAGAGAAAAAGGCCCATAAGGCCCAGAAGGATTTCGAATTAAAATTCTCGGAGAGGCAGTTTCCTGAGGATGGGCGGGAGATCCTTTTGGATAAAAAGGATGGGAAAACCATCCTTGATTTAATTTCGCTTTCTTCTCAACGGGTTAAGAGCAGGGGGGAGGCAAAGAGGCTGATCGAGCAGGGTGGCGTCAGCATTGACGGGGAAAGAATAACCGATCCAAACTCGATGACTCCTGATCGAGATCTACTGAGATTGAAGATAGGGAAGAGGGAGTTTGTGAAAGTAAGGTTTATGTAGGGGCAGTCCTTGCGATTGCCTGCAAAATATTTCCTTCTTCTATTTGGGATAATCCAAGATTTGGTTCTACAAACATAGAATGAAACAAGTGAACCTGTAAGCCGAATTCTGTCTTGAGCAATCATTCATCTAGGACATCCATTGCTGAATGCCTCATGCGACCTACCCGGAAGCGTCAGGCGGGCAACCTTTCCAAATCTCGTATTCGGAGTCGGATAATCCGACGACCGAAAAGAGACGACCGCTTCCCTATTTGGTCTTACTCCGCGTGGGGTTTACAGTGCCACAGGGTGTCTCCACTCTGTGCGGTGGTCTCTTACACCACCTTTTCACCCTTGCCAGTTATCCACATAAGCGATTAACTTAGGCGGTTCGTTTTCTGTTGCACTTTCCGTTGCTTCACAGCACCTGGATATTATCCAGCACGCCGCCCTATGGAGTTCGGACTTTCCTCTTACTGTGTTCTTCTACGAACAAGTAAGCGATCGCCCGGTCCACTTGTCTCACTAAGAAGGATAATCATCCAAGGCTTGATTGGCAAGTCTGTCGGCTTCTTTATTTAAGTTCCTGGGTATGTGGCTTAGGTTTACTTTCTTAAAGCTGGAGATTAGGCTTCTCGCTTCCTGATAAAGGGCTTTAATTTCTGCATCACGCACCTTCCAGAGACGATTTATCTGATTTGCGAGGAGTTGGGAGTCGGTAAATATTGTAAGATATGTTTTCTTAAGCTTTTTTGCCGCTGCCAATGCCGTGATCAATGCGTGGTATTCGGCTTGGTTGTTCGTATGGATTCCAAGATACTTTTTTATCTTACGTTTGTTTCCCTTGGCATCAATTATAACGACTCCAATAGCAGAAGAACCTGGGTTACCCCTTGAAGCCCCATCTATATAAATTGTAGCAGCTTCTTTTTGTTGAATATTTATGGGCAATTCAAGCTGTTTGTAGCTCTCCATTAATTGATTCTTCGCTATAGAGTATTCGACCGCAGTTAGGACATTGGATCATTCTCGATAGTGTGAGTACTTCATTGAACAGTTGTGGGGGGATCTTCATGTTGCACCCTGTACAAACCTCATTTCTTGCCGGCGCTATCGCTATCCCATTCCTTGTCTTTATCTTTTCATAAAGCGGCAAGACGTCAGGATCTATTATTGCCATAATTTTTTCTTTTTCCAGTTGCTTATTTTTGTGCGTTATCTCAAGATCTTTCATTTTTGCTTTGTAGTCTGTTATTAATTTTTCGCTTTCCTCTCCTCTTTCTGCAAGTTCGCCTTCCTTATCGCTAATATGTTTTTCGAGATTTTCAATTACTTCCATAAACCGGAGGATCTCCTCTTCGAGTGATGCGTTTGTCATTTTCGTTTCGCTAATTTCTTTTTGAAGGGCCTCATACTCTCTGTAAGTTTTTATTTCAAATAGTCTTTTCTCCGCCTTCTTTATACTTGATTGGTTTTCTTCAAGTTGGTGTTCCTTTTCCTTTTTATTTTTTCTTATCTGTTCTAGCTCTTTTTTTGCTTCAGCCATGGAAGTCTTAGCATTCTCTAAATCTTCTTGATAACGGGAGATCTCTTGAGGATATTTTCTCAGTTTCTCCTCTATTACCTTTATCTCTAAATCAAGTTGCTGGAGCGCACCGAGAGCAGCAATTTGATCTCGCATTTGTACCTCCTTGGATCTTGTTTTTCGGGTAGTTTTTGGAAAATCTTGGATGTGTAACTAAAATATCGAATAAATAATCGAGAGTTTGTAAGATTATTGGGTGTGTTGTTATTTCCTCTTTTCCCATCAACAATTAATCCCGAATCTTGGGCCCACCCGGACTCGAACCAGGGACCAACGGATTATGAGTCCGTCGCTCTAACCAACTGAGCTATGGGCCCAAAGGATTTGGTATTGCAAAACCTAGAATATTATAGCATGGCCTTAAGATTGTCAAATAAATAATGAGTGGTTTCGCAATCATAAAACTCTATTAATTGATTGGCTACAGCTTCTCAATTTAGAGAAAGTTCTCTTGTAAGTCGCCAAATTTAAATGAAAATTGTAGCAGTGATGCCTTATTTCAGGGTGTCTTTTTTTTGGCTTAATTTGTTTGGGAATTTCCAACAGAGCCCCTTATTCTTCCAAGATTGCTGTCTAAACTATTAGGCGTTTTGCTCATGTCGGTTTCTTTAGCATATTTTGGGATATCAGGTTTAAAAAGAAAATGTGAAAAAGGTTGATCAAAAATCCAGTCTTTAAGTATTGCTATAAATTGCGGAGATCCTGGAACCTTTTTATAAGTAAGAACTATTTTTCTCGGAACTTTCAGTTGACCATCTTCTATCCATATCTGCCAGTCCACATTCTTGTCAACAAATGCTAGGTGATTACAAGGCACACCAAAAACGACGCTCGAACCTATATAATAGCCAGCCTCGACATTTTTCGAGAGTATTTTATAAGGATTAACGAAAAGCAGCTCACTAAAAGGTAGTGAATAATTGTATTGCTTTAAAAGTCCTTCGAAAGCCGGATCAATAGAGTCAGCGACGACTATTTTTGAGTAGACACCTCTTGGCAAATCCAGTATTGTCACATTGCTGTCATGATACCAGAATTTCTGTCCGCTAACATCGCTAATATACTCTATATAAACTTTATTTGGCTTTTGAACAAAAACCTTTTCCGATGCTGATCTTTGTAGTTTTGTTCCGGAATCTAATATCTCATCATACATTATATCGGCCTTGAATGTATACTTATATTTGCTTCCGAGAAAGTCGCTCATTTCCTTAAGCAGTGAATCTGCTTTTGGATCAATTTTGTCTATCTGAGAACTCGTTGAGACAGAGTCTTCAATAATGTAATCGCTTTCAGGTTGGTTGTCGGAAGCAATCGCATTTTTGTTAAAGGCAATAATGGCGGGATAGTTGCCAAAACATACAGTTGCGATAAAGAAGGCTAATGAAATTTGAAGCAATCTTTTCCAAATGTTTAAGGTTAAATCGATCATCCCAGATCTCCGTAATCTTAAAGCGCTAGCCACGCGATGCTTCAGTTTTAATTTGCGAATCCTTTTCAGTTTACTTTGAGGTCGCCGCTGTTGATTGCGAGACTGACACTTTACATGAGCTCAGTCGACCGATGAACTCCGAAATTCAAGCAATCTCTATATTGTGTCATGCCCGAGGACTGTAATCGGGCATCCATTTGCTTTTCTGGATTCCCGCTAAATATCCGCGGCAATGACAGTACATCAAATTACTTCGCTAGAGCCTGTACTGACCACTTCGATTTTACTCAGTACAGGACCCTCGAAGTGCTCGTAATGAAACCCAATCCTATCGTCAACACTCCTTATGCATGTATGGCTTAATTAATGCCTAGGATTGGGTAGGGCATCTTATAAAGATACAAGCCCGAATAATTTAGAAAACATTCATGTTTGAGCACTCGAGTCATCAGTGGTGTCTGTATCATCCGATGCGCCTTTGTCCTTATCGCCACAAGCTACCGCGCTTTTTGTAACATCTGTGAAAGATACGAGATTGAAAATCCCTCCAAGGGCAAGTCCTAGTACAACTGACATTGTGATTATTGTTTTTTTCATTTTTTCCTCCTGATAGCTAAATAATATAACACATTTTTCGCCTGTTCCTAATATTTTGATAATTCTTAATTTAACTCGATAATTCCCTGTAGCATATTACAGGGCTTCCGCTGTCATTTGAGCAGTTTGACCCGCTCAGTGTAGACTGCGCGAAGCAATTTGCTCGCACCCTATTCTGTGACTGCGACCGTTAGCGTTGTGATCTTAGTCTTTTGTTTTACATTGCTTCGACCCGTTCGAGCCTTCATAAACTGAGGATTCACGGTTCCTCGCAAAGGCTGAAGAGACTGATGCTTTCTGAGCCGATACCCTACGGCTGGCAGCAGGGTTATTAATTTGAGGTAAAATTAAGGTCAGCATGGGTAACCACCTCTTCTCAATTCGGAACGCTTGCGTTCATTGTCTTTATTTATTATAAATATAATTAAATGGAAAGGCTTATAAATAAGCATCTGAGGACAAAGACATTCGGTAGGGTCATAAGGTTCTATCGTGAAGTGGAATCAACCAATGATGTCGCGTTTGATCTAGCGAAGGAAGGTGCAACTGAAGGAACCGTCATTATCGCGGACACGCAGACGAAAGGGAGGGGGCGGCTTCAGAGGAAGTGGATTTCACCGCCTGGTTTTAACCTCTATATGTCAATAATTTTTCGACCGTCCATCTCCTCGAAAGATGCTAGCATACTGACACTGGTGAGTTCTGTTGCTCTTTTTGAAGCTGTGAATTCGTATGGGATTAAGTGTCAGATAAAATGGCCCAATGATTTACTCATAAATCGGAGGAAGGTGGCTGGAGTCTTAACGGAGATGGAGCTTGGCGGAGAGCGAGTTGAGTTTGTTTTAGTTGGTTTAGGAATAAACTTGAATATGACACGAGTGGTCATGAATAATTTGATGGGCGAGGTTTCAGAGATTGCTACTTCTGTGAGGGAAGAATTGGGTCATGAGGTGGATAGGTCTGAGTTTGCAGCGAACTTGATAAACCTGCTTGAGAAGTGGTACGAGGAGTTAAATAGCAAAGGAAAGGCGACAATCATAGATGAGTGGAAAAAAAGGTGGGGGAGATCTGAATAAGAGGGTGAGGGTTAGGATCGATCGTAATTTGATTGAAGGTATAGCATGCGACCTAGATCAAAATGGATTTTTAGTTATAAGAAGGGACAATGGGAAGGTCGAGAGGATAATTGCAGGTGACGTTACTGTCATATGAGCATGCAAGAACTTGTAATCGTTTATCATGTCGCAAGGTACGGGTTTATGATTGAATCCCGTCTCCGGGATGGCCTAGATTATTTTTCTATTGTGAGATATTCCTGAGAATTCCCCCTGCTTCAGTATCTTGTTGTCAAAAGTGGTAAAAGATAGCATTGATGCCGTGTAAAATGTGATTTCTGAGATCTTCTTTGGTGATCCGAGATTGCTCCTTTTTACGTAATGCTATTTCCCGAGCTCCCATTTCCTTTTTCGACTCTGTCGAAGAGAGGGAGAGATAGCTATTATCTTCTTAGAGTTTAAGGTTCCTTTCTCTTTGCATTAAAAAACTTACCGGTATGAGAAAGGTTTCATAAGCCTAATAGTTTAACACCCTGATTGTCCAATCAGCCCTATTATTTCTTCTCGTATGCTGTTCATGAGCACTGACCATTCACGTATGATTGATATGTCATACATTGGGAATGACTTTTTGATTGAAAGTCCGGATCCGGTAGGATCGATTACACAGTCTGGATATTTTTTGTTAAGTATGTAGCCAAATCTGTTAAGTAGATCTCTGGATTTTAGATCTTTTCCCTCGAATCTAGCTATTAAGATTACATCTTGATCGAATCCCTCAAAAACTATATTCCAAAGACTTGCGCTAGATTCTAATCCAAATGAAAGTTTTACTAGGTTGGAATTATCACCAATCTGACGGTCCATCTAAATAACAATATTACACAATAACCGATAAAAGTCGCAACAACATTTTACTTACCGACTGCGGGAAAGGCTATTGGTAAACAAATTTAGCAGGGTTCGCCTTCCTATGGAATACTGTTTTACGTGAATTACTATTTGTTGTACGAGCCACCCTGAAGCTTTGCGAGATTCTTCTTTGCGGTTCCTATATAATTGAAATAGTTCTCCTGCTCGCTTACAAGGTCAAGAAACAGGTTATAATTTTTAATTGCCATTTGAGGGTTATTTGTGGCTTCGTAGCCGCGTGCGAGGAAAAAGTAGGAATCGGGATATTTTGGGTTTATAGAAATCGCCTTCTTCTCTCTTTCGATACTCTCATTAAATTTATTCATATAAAAAAGGGTAATTCCAAGGTTCATGTGAGCCGGGGCAAAGTTGGGATCAAGATCAATAGCTCTCTTGTATTCTTCTATTGCCCTTGGGAAATAGCCTTGCGACCTGAATGTTGTTCCCAGATAGTTATGCAACTGTGGGGAATCGGCTAAATCTACCGCCTTTTTGTAATGATCGGCCGCCTTGTTATAGTCTCGCGTGTTAAAAAAGTAAGCCGTTGCTAGATCAACATGAGCCATGACGAGATTAGGATCAAGAATCAGAGCCTTCCAGATAGATTGGTCGGAGGGTTTTTTCCCATTAGCGGCCCAAATTACATAATAGCTTTCGGCATCATTTGGATTTATCTGCAAAACACGGTTAGCAGCCGCTTTGGCATCATTTTCTCTACTAAGGTGGAGATAGTTTATGGCAAGAGCTCGTTGCGTTTCCAAGAGGTTAGGGCCGTATTGGAGGGCTTTGAGGATATTTTGATATGCCTGATTAAAAAATTTCTCATACTCATCCTTTACTTCCAGCCTGTAAAAGCCAATGAATGAATTTGCCTCTCCAAGGCCTGCGTATGCTGGGGCGAATTTGGGATCGATCGTGAGTGCTTTGTTAAAATTTTCTATGGCGTTGTTGAAACCCTGAGGGGTAAATTTCAGATATTCTTTTCTTCCAGTTTCATAATAGTCCTTAGCACTTAGGGTGCTAGTATCTGTTTTATTCTGACCGGTGTCGTCCTCGGACTTTGCTAAGTTGACGAAAACAACAGTGGTACTAATAAATATGGCCAGGAATGGTAATGTGTGAATTTTTTTCAGAATCTTTTTAATGTGTGTCATGTCCATCCTCCCGTTAGTCGATATTTTTACATGATTTTAATTTCTTGTTCAATAATTTTCAGAAATAAATTTTACTATTTCGTTGGCTATAATTTCATACATATCTTTGCCCAGATGGCCGGACCTGAGGATTGCAAGTGAGCTGAAGCCGCTTACCTCGCCAGATGTGATTTCTATTCCCGAGTCTTTTTGTACCAATGCAAGCTTTAAAGATACAGTGACCTCGCCGAATTTGACTGCTCCGCCTTCAAACTTGAAATCCGTGCCAGGAACATAATTGGTGACTTCGCCAAGAAGCACCAGGGTCTTATCGGCAGGGATTTGCTCGATATTCCCACGGCTTACCTCTTTGAATGAATCCTTGTCGGTTTTTAAAAGTCTTTCAACATCGTCAGGTATTTTGGCTAATGCTTCTTTTGGGAAATCCGGGATTGCCGTCTCAAAGTCAAATATTTCTAATGCTTCATATTTGTCTAATTTACTCTGTGGAGGGGTGAAGTATGAAGAAGTTTTCACGTCGCCGCAGCCAAAGTTGAGGATGGGGATTAGAGAGAGATAGGTAAGAAGTAAACTTCCTAAGGCGTTTTTCATTACAATTAAATTATGACTAATTTTTACCCATTAATTATAAATAATCAACCCAAATTGTGTCCATAAATATAACCTAAATTTCTTTAAATTCCGCATTCGACCATCTTAATAACATACCAGTATTCTAATTAGAATTTGCGGATAGTCATTATTCTAAGGTAGATTTATAATATTCTTCAAATATTATATAGCAGTTAAGGTGTGGACTACAGTTGAGAAAATGTACGATATAGAGAGAATAGGGCGCATCTTAAAAGAAAATCATGTCATTGCAGTCGTGGGATTGTCGGCAAACTGGTATCGTCCGAGTTTTTTTGCAGCAAAGTATCTTCAGGATCATGGTTACAGGATTATCCCTGTTAATCCCGCCTACCAGGAAATCTTGGGGGAGAAATGTTATCCGAGCCTTCTTGAAATACCTGAACCTGTGGAAGTAGTGCAGATTTTCAGGAAGCCAGAAGATGTACCTCCCATTGTAGAACAGGCTATTAAAATTGGGGCAAAGGTTGTTTGGATGCAACTTGGTGTTATAAATTGGGAAGCAGCAAAAATTGCAGAAGGCGCCGGACTTGATGTAGTGATGGATCGTTGTCTGAAGATAGAACACGCACGTCTGTTCGGTGGACTTAATTTTGTTGGTGTAAATAGAGGTATCATATCGTCTAAGAGACCGAAGTGGTTACCTTTTTAGTACAGGATGCAAGATACATGATACAGGATTCACCATCTAAGAGAAAAATTCATCATCAATCCTGTATCGTGCATCATGCATCATGAATCGTGCATCCTGTTAATCCGTGAGTGAATTACTACTGGAGAAAAATTGCCAGATAGAAAATTCGGTTTTGAAACACTTTGTCTCCATGCTGGCCAGCTGCCAGATCCTGCAACAGGCGCGCGCGCGGTTCCTATATATCAGACAACTGCATATGTTTTTGATAGTTCTGACCATGCTGCAAGCTTATTCAATCTTCAGACGTTTGGGAATATTTATACGCGGATTATGAATCCCACCAATGCGGTTTTCGAAGAGCGGATGGCTGCGCTTGAGGGTGGCAGGGGAGCGTTGGCTGTGGCCTCTGGAATGGCCGCACAAATGGTATCAATATTTACCATTTTGCAATCTGGAGATAATTTGGTTTCATCAAGCACGCTTTATGGAGGCACATACTCACAGTTTGACGTGAGTTTCAGGAAGCTTGGAATAGAGACAAAATTTGTTAACCCCGATGATCCCGGGAATTTCAGAGCCGCTCTAACCAAAAATACAAAGGCAATCTTTGCGGAAACGATAAGCAATCCGTTGGGGAATATTCTTGACATTGAGGCAGTTGCAAATATAGCACACGAAGCAGGCATACCAGTAATCGTTGATAATACCTTTGCAACGCCTTACCTTTGCAGGCCAATTGAATTTGGTGCCGATATAATAGTTCACTCAGCAACCAAATTTATATGTGGACATGGGACGTCAATTGGGGGCGTAATCATAGAATCTGGAAAGTTTCCCTGGGACAATGGAAACTTCCCGGTTATGATGGAGCATTCGAAAGGGTATCACGGTATCAGGTTCTATGAGACGTTTGGAGACTTTGGCTACATAATGAAAGCGCGCGTTGAGACGCTTCGTACATTTGGTCCAGCTCTTAGCCCGTTTAATTCGTTTCTCTTTATCCAGGGTCTAGAAACCCTACACTTGAGAATGGAAAGACACTGCTCTAATGCAATGGCTGTTGCGAAATTCCTGAGGGATCATCCATCGGTTACCTGGGTGAACTATTCCGGTTTCAAAGACAGTCGCTATCATGAGCTTGCGAAGAAATATGTTCCCAAGGGTGCCGGATCAATCTTTACGTTTGGTATTAAGGGAGGGCAGGAGGCCGGCGTAGCGTTCATAGAAAGCCTACAGTTGTTAAGTCATCTCGCAAACGTCGGAGATGCGAAAACTCTGATTATTCATCCTGCCTCGACGACACATAGACAGTTGAATGATGAAGAGCAATTACTTGCTGGCGTAACTCCGGACATGATTCGAATTTCGGTAGGTCTGGAAACGCTTGATGATATTCTATGGGATATTGATCAGGCCTTGGAAAAGTCACAGAAGGTAAAGGCATGAAACTATATTTGGGGCTTATTATTTAAAGAATGTCTTCTCAGGAATTTGGTGAGTCACCTGTAATAGTAGTTGAGCACGGTTCCGTCGGAAATGTCGAAACCAAGAAATATATCTTTGCACATCCGCCCAAAAAATTAACTTTGGAAAATGGTCAGGAGCTTGGGCCGATCACCATCGCCTATGAGGCCTATGGTGAGTTAAATGAAAATCGGGACAATGTGATACTCGTGGAACATGCCCTCACCGCGAATGCGCATGCAGCTGGTAGACATTCCCTCGATGATAAATACCCTGGTTGGTGGGATGTTATGATTGGGCCGGGCAAAGCATTCGATACCAGTAAATATTTTGTTATTTGCGCAAATATTCTGGGTAGCTGCTACGGCACCACCGGTCCCTCCTCTACTAATCCCGAAACGGGAAAACCATATGGATTATCCTTCCCGTTGGTTACGATACGCGATATGGTTAGCACACAAAGGGAACTCATAGATCATCTGGAAATTAATCGCATCCGCGCTATTACCGGGGGATCGATGGGTGGAATGCAGGCCATCGAGTGGGCACTGCTTTATCCACAAATGGTCGATTCGATAATCCTGATAGCAACCGCCGCGAGGTCAACCCCTCAGTCTATAGCTATGCATAAGGTCGGTCTACGAGCTATTATGGATGATCCGAATTGGGATGGTGGAAATTACTATGGTAAAGAGCCGCCGAACAAAGGTCTTGCTATTGCTAGAATGCTGGGGCACATAACCTACCTTAGCGACAGATTGCTGTGGGAGAAGTTTGGTAGGAGCCACAATGACCCAAGCACGATGAAGGTTAGACTGGACAGCAAGTTTGAAATCGAAAATTACCTGTTATATCAGGGGAGCAAGTTTGTCCAAAGGTTTGACGCCAATAGCTATATCTACCTTATGCGTTCTATAGATTTGTATGATGCCGCAGAAGGATATAATAGTCTTGAAGAATCCCTTAAACGGGCGGGTTCTCTTAAGGTGTTTGTGGCCTCGTTCACATCTGATTGGCTCTATCCCTCATACCAATCGAAGGAGTTGGTGGAGGCATTTAGGGCAAATGATGTTTTTGTGGTAAATCACGACATCGACGCACCCTATGGCCATGATTCGTTCCTTATCGAACATGAGAAGCTCACGCCGCTAATAAAGGATTTTTTGAGCTCCTTATGAATCATCTAATTAATTGGGAGACGAATGTCCCGCCTATCAGCTGGTGGTCTTTTCTAACCCAGGAGGAGATTCCTCTGTATATCTGGAACGATAATTAAACTTAATATACCGGCTGTCCCTTCGGCATTCAGGAGATCGTGGGCTACCAAAATGTAGGCCCCGTTCCCCGAACGGGCATCGGTGGTGGGTCCGATGCGGCAATAAGCTCGTACTCTTCAAAATTTTAATGAGAGACCCTGTTCCTTATGGCCTCGGATGGAATAAAACCCTCCTCCCCATCTAATGGGGAGGATTAAGGTGGGGATTGCTTTTCTATGCCTTGCGCATGGCCCTCTAACGGGGAATCAATAAATTTGATAAAAAGTATGGTTAAATATTAAACATGAAACTCGGAATTGCCCTCAGTGGCGGCGGGGCTAAGGGATTTGCCCACATAGGGGTTCTAAGCGTTTTGGAAAAGGCAGGAATTGACTTTAGTGCTGTGTCTGGGACTAGCATGGGCGCGTTCGTCGGTGCCTTTTATGCTGCTGACAAGCTAGGAAACTTACAACAAGGTGCGGTTGGAATTAAATTGAGAGATATCCCACTGCTTTTAAGTCCTACCCTGTCGAAAAAGGGTTTTATGACCGGCAAGAAGATAATAAGATTTTTGAAAAAATCCTTAGAGAAGGAGAAAATAGAGGAGTTAAGTAAAAAATATGCTGCGGTATGTGCTGATCTGAATAACGGAGAGGTCATCACCTTCACAGAGGGTGATCTTATATCAGCAGTCCGCGCAAGCATTGCAATTCCCGGCCTTTTTATTCCTGTTGTGCTTAATAACAAGCTTCTGGTTGATGGAGGAATATTGGAACCTCTTCCAGTTCGAGCGGTCAGAGAACTTGGTTCAGATTTTGTTGTTGGTGTGGACGTTATTACCGGATCAATAGATCGTCCCGGAGTTCACAGGAAAAGGAACGATTCGGACTCAATGAACGTTGATTCGGGTTTAAGCTCGATTTATGAGATCAATAAATCATTTGCAAAGACTGATAAGAATAAATCAATAGATGAAAAAGATATCAAACATATTTTCGATAAGCTTAGTGTTGTTAGTATCTTAAAGAGAAGTATATTAATAAATCAGAAACAACTGATCAGCCATGTTCTGGAGCGCTTTCCGGTAGACTTTCTGATAAGACCGGATCTTACCGGAGTAGGGGTGTCAGACTTTCATCGGGCCGAGCACATAATAGAGATAGGCAAGAACGAGGCTGAAAAGATTAAAAAGGAGTTAAAAGATATAATAAATCAATTTCATCTTAAAAGATCATCTGGTTCTTCTGAAAATTAATCACGTGACAATTCTCATTTGTCCAGGGAGTATTGCTTTTCTCTCAGAGTGCCATTCGAGTATTAAGAGAATCCAAACGGGCACAAACTCGATCCACACGACTGCGTAATTAAAATATGATACCATCCCCCTTGGTTCCAAATAGTAGCGGATATAATAAAGAGGGAGAAGTGAAGTGAGCAGCAGGAGGGATCGTCTTGGGGCGACGGCCAGAAACGGGAGCATCCAGGTATAGTACCATGGAAATTGAGTGGGAATTAGTAGAAAGACTGCTGCTATTATCAAAAGAGATTTTTCGAAAAGCTCTTTTGGCTGTTTAACACATCGAGAACTTATATAAAGAATCAATCCAGTGATGAGAGTTAAATCTAGTATCCTTGCCATAAGTTGCCCGTGGCCCGGATGTTTTCCCAACATTTCCAAAATCAATTGAGAACCCCAGACAAGTATTTTGAATATTGAATCGTTATTCTGCCAGCTCTGTCCAAAAGCGAGTAGCGCGGAACTTTCATCTATCCCGGTCGTGTAGTAAGGAATCATTAAAGCGACGAGGATTAAAACGAAGATTCCAATTCCAAGGGATAAGCGCTTTGGATCTTCAGTTAAGGGTCTTAGTACCAGGGGTATGAGCACGATCGGCCACAATTTCACACCAATGGATAATGTTAAAAGAACCACTGACCAGAGGTAATTTTTTCTTAGATTTAGGAGCAAGGATCCTAAAACAAAAGGAAAGGCAACGACATCAAGGTGTCCGGAATTAAATAATTCCTTAACCAGCAGTGGGTTCCACCAGTATACCAATACAGTCAAATTCGGAAGATGTAGGGCTCGGAGAATTCTAAGGATAAGAACTAATGCAATGATATCAAAGAACAGGAGAACCATCCTCCATGAGAGTATGCTCCAGGGTTGTAGCCAATGAGCTATTACAAAGGCCGATTGCGCAATTGGGGGGTATATCGTTTTAAGTTGCGGATGGTTGATTCGATGGATGATCTCTCCCGATTGCTTGGCAAGATTTTTAAGAGCAAATGGGATAGCTTTTTCACTGTTACCATTGAGTATTTCCTCAGGTGAATACTCATAAGGACTGCACATGTTTGAAGATACTGCTCCGTCCCATAGGTACCTGAAATAGTCATCCTCAAGTATTGGCGTTGAAAATATCGTTATGATCCGAAGTGCTAATCCTACGGTAATAATAAAACTAAGGCCCCATTTTGTAGGGATTAAATTGACAGAAAAGCGAGAGCTAACAAGATAGACTATTCCAGAGAAAACCATCAGTGACACCAGCAAAATCACAGGTTGCTTTATAAGGGGCGTATCTAAGCCAAAATGAGGCGAGATCAGGGTTATGATAATTGTTATAACTATCAGTAGAACGCCACCCAATCCCAATAGCCATCTTGCTTTGCCGATTGATAGGGATCTCAGCCCTGGCTTTACAAGCATATTAAAAATAAACCATGATTGATATTCATTTCCAATTAGGATTAATTAATGTTTTTTTAGCGGTTTCTTTACCTTTATGACTTGGCATAGGTCTTGTCTGTGATAAGCTAATAGGTAAAAGTGGAAAAGGTGGTGTTAAATATTGAGCAAAGTAATGGCTATTGAAGAAGCTGTCTCTCTTGTCTCAGACGGAGACAGGCTGGCAATGGGGGGGTTGCTTCTCCAGCGTCTTCCCTCTGCGTTTGCAAGAGAGCTTGCTCGTCAGGGGAAGAAGGATTTAAGAGTCATGAAAACCGCTGCAAATTATGATTTTGATCTTCTCTGTTTTGCTGATTGCGTAGAAGAGGTAGCTGCGGGTTTCGTAAGCTTTGAGGCGGAATTTGGACTTGCGCCAAACTTCCGTCGTTCTGTCGAGGAGGGACGGGTTAGCTTTAACGAGAATTCTTGTTACACTGTGATCTCGAGTCTCAGGGCAGCTGCTTTCGGCGTTCCTTTTATGCCTATTGCCAATCTCGGTGAAAGCTATCTGGTTAAAAAGTTTAAGACGGTAAACAACCCGTATGGAAATGAAGAAGTATTGACGGTACCTGCTGTTTTTCCCGATTGGGCGGTGCTTCATGCACAGAAAGCGGACGAAGATGGAAATGCCATAATATATGGACCCGTTTTTGAGGATGTAATAATGTCACGGGCAGCGAAAAAGATAATTCTCACGGCAGAGAGAATAGTTTCCGCAGCTGAAATTGAAAAGGAAGGAGATCTTGCTCGTATCCCGGGTTTTAAAGTAGCGGCAGTCGTCGAGGTATCAAATGGTTCGCTGCCGGGGTCGTGCTACCCCTATTATGACTATTCCCCAGAGCATGTTAGAAGATACTTGTCAATTAAGGACCGAGATGCCCTGAATCAGTACCTGGAACAGTTCAGACCTTAAGAATGGCGTCATGACACTTCAATTAAAAAGCTTCTTTTATATAAATTGGTGGATACTTAATGAATGAGCTGAGTGAATACTCAAGAGCGGAAATGATGATCGTAATGATGGCCCGTCTCCTAAAGGATGCGGATAATGCTTTTATGGGCGTCGCATCGAATCTACCTTTCTTCGCGATATGGCTTGCTAAAAAGGTTTATAATCCCAATCTGACATGGCTAAATATTCCCGGTAGAGTTAATCCAAATCCCTCTTCACCCCCGCGTTCGACTGTCGATTTTCAACTTTCTAAGGAGGCAAGAGCGTCTATGACTTTGTCTGAAGTATTTGACATGTCGGCGCGTGGGGAATTAGATGTTGCATTCCTTTCGGGTGTACAGATAGATAAATATGGGAATTTTAATCTGAGCCACATTTCAGATGGCGAAAGGCTTAAAGTGCAGCTTACGGGTGGTGCCGGAAGTGCGCTTCTTTCCGCAAATACTAGACGTATCATTTTTTGGAGAACTAGGCATGACAAAAGGTCATTCGTGGATAGATGTTCTGTTAATACTGCAACTGGAAATGTCAAATGCGTCGTAAGCCCAATTGCCGCATTCAAAAAGGAAGATGGTATTCTCGTGTTAGATGGAGTCTGTCCATATTCAAGCTATCAAGAGATTGCAGAAAATACGGGTTTTCCCGTGTCGCCAGCCCCTTTTATATCCCCGCCGACAGAGGATGAACTGAAATTGTTGAGGGAGTTTGATCCCGAAGGTATACGAGAAATAGAATTTTGATCTATCCGGGTTGGGCATGTTGTTAGCTAACTTTCAAAATTCTCCTAATGTTAGGAGTGTTCTAGCATCTATTGCGCGTCGGTCAGCTTCGGATAGCATGCGCGAGCAATACTAAGCACCAGCAGGTCACAATCGAAAGATTGCATCGATAATTTGTCCAGCTCTAATCGTTACAGCTTCTTGAGACCCTGGAAGCTTGCAAGAATTTTCTTCTTTCCATAAATCGGAAATTGTATTACAACCTTGCTATCCTTTCCCTTTCCTTCAATTCTTGCTACTACACCATTGCCAAAGGAATGGTGTAGTACTTTTTCTCCTACTGCGAATCCGTTTTCAGCTCGCTCGTAGCCATTTCCTTTCGAGCCGTCATCCCCTTTAATTTCAAGCGAAGAGGTATTTCCTGTCCCATGATTGAAGCTATCCCAGCGTAATAGGTTTCTGGGGATCTCCGTAATAAATCTGGACGGTATTGATCTATGCTCGGTTCCGAATATTCTTCGCTTAGATGTGCTAGTTAAATATAACTTTTCTTTTGCCCTTGTAATCCCCACATAGCAGAGCCTTCTCTCCTCCTCAATCAGTTTGCCATTTCCAATTGAACGAATGTGTGGAAAAAGCTTCTCTTCCATTCCAATAATAAAGACTATCGGAAACTCTAGACCCTTGGCACAATGAAGCGTCAAAAGAGCAACCTGATTAGCTTTTTCATTGAATCTGTCCACGTCACTCGAAAGTGAAATCCAGTCGAGAAAATCGTTAAGAGAACTGTCTTTTTTCTCATTTTCAAATTCGTAAACGAGGTTTAACAGTTCCACCACATTATCCTTTCTTTCTTCATCATTGTTTAATGCTTCTAAATATTTTGTTTTTTGAAGTAATGTCTTGAGAAGACCACTTATTGTTGACTTTTTAGAAAGTTCTATAAGGTCGGAAATTAGGTTCCAGAAGTTATCGAGCGTTTTAATGGTTTTTACGGGAGGAAATTTATCTTTTACGGCCAGTCTTACTGATTCGAGTAAAGATACATGGTTTTCATTCGCATGGTTATTTATTAATTGGAGCGTTCCCTTTCCTATTCCTCGGGTTGGAACATTGATTATGCGTTTTAAACTTATATCATCAGATGGATTGGCTATAATCCTCAAATATGCGAGTATGTCCTTTATTTCTGCCCTTTCGTAAAATCCCACACCTCCTACTATGGTGTGAGGTATTCCGAAGTGCAGTAGTTCATCTTCAATTTGACGCGACTGATGATTTGTCCTGTAGAAAACTGCAAAATCCTTGTAGGAGCGGCCGTTCTTGCCTATCTCAGTTTGAATTTGAGAAGCAACATGCTTTGCCTCGTCCTTTTCATCACGAGCCTCATAGTAGATAATCGGATCTCCTTCAGCGTTTTCCGTCCATAATCTCTTGTCGCTTCTAAATCTGTTTTTCTTAATGACTGCGTTTGCAGCGTGGAGAATATTTTTTGTTGACCTGTAGTTTAGCTCAAGTTTCAAAACCCTTGCATCCGGGAAGTCCTTTTCAAAATTAAGGATGTTTGTTATGTCTGCACCTCGCCATCCATAGATTGACTGGTTGTCGTCTCCAACAACTGATATGTTTCTATGTTTTACAGACAGCAGCTTGACTAAGTTGTACTGTAAGCGGTTGGTATCTTGATATTCGTCTACCAGTATCTGTTTGAATTGGGACTGATATCTCTCAAGGACATCTATCCTTTTCTCAAAGAGAGTAACCGCTACATCGAGCAGATCAGCGAAGTCTAGCGCATTTGAACGCCTTAGCTCTTTTTCGTACATGTCGTAAATGCGAGAAATCTTTTGGTCGTATATTGTTGAACCGAAATCAGCGTCATTTAGGCCTCTACTTTTGACTGAATCAATATGAGACCGTACGTTCTTCGGGGAAAGTGTCTTATCACTCAAACCCAAAATATTCATACACTCTTTTATCAGTTTTATTTGATCCACTTCGTCGTAGATTATAAAATCCTTTCTATAACCATCCAATTTATCTATTTCCCTTTTCAAAATCCTTAAGCAGATAGAGTGAAATGTTCCTATCCACAGTTCTCTGGCGTCCTTGGTGATGAGGCGGTTCACCCTTTCTATCATTTCATTAGCGGCCTTATTTGTGAATGTTACAGCCAAAATATTTGACGGTGGAACGTTCATTTCTTTGATCAGAAAGGCAATTCTATGTGTAATTATTCTAGTCTTGCCTGAGCCGGCTCCCGCAAAGATGAGTAGTGGTCCGCCGGTGTGCTTTACAGCTTCGATTTGGGATGGGTTAAGATTATTTAAGATGTCAGTTCCCATTAACCACTCCGATTAATTAAGAAACAATCACTATCTAGTCAAATAGGAGTATTCAATGACGGAAGATAGTTAATATATTCCCCAATTTCCTACCATAATTTATGATCTTTCTAACGAGATCTAAACCAACCAACCTTATAACAATAGTTTAAAACCTTTTAGGGGAAAGATAGTACACTATCGAATATAGCCTAAACACCTGACATGTCAAGAACCAGATCTGGATAGGTCTTGAATTAAGGTATAAAACTTTTTAAAGCATTCCCGACCTATTTCTATTTGGTTCTTCGGTGATTTTGACCAACTTGCTATGCCGAATGTAATCTGGTAGAAGTATCCGATTATAAGTCTATTTTCCGATGCTGCGTTCTATATTTTGTGACATAGGCAAATATTAGTTTATAATATAGGTTTATCGCGTATATGGGTCGAATGACCAAATCAATTGCCGTGAGGAGAAAGCAAATGAGTAAGATCATATTAAAAGGTCTATTTTTGTATTTCTTTGTAGTAGTCCTTTTAACATTTACAGCCTGTACAAATCAAGGTGAAAAAAAGGAAGAACAGCCCCAAACAAAGGAAACGACTTCAGAGGCCAAGAAAGAGCCTGCGGGCAACGTAACTCCCGAAGAACAGAAGAGATTGCAGTCATTTATAAAAAAGAGGTTGGGTGCTCGTATGCCAGCGGACGCAAATATACAGGTTAAAGGATTCGAGCAGAGCCCAGTTGAGGGTTTGCGAAAGGGTCAATTCGTTATCGAGTCAGCAAGGGGATCTGGAGAAGTAACATTTCTTATTAGCAGTGACGGAAGATATTTGATTATGGGAGATGTTGCGTCACTTGAAACTTTTGAAGATACGCCGATTGAAGGTATCAAGACCGGAAGTGTACCACTTGGAAATCAACCAATCCCAGTAACCATAAGCACAGATGGCCAATATATCATCTTGGCGGAATTCATTGACACAACTGTTGATCCGCTTAAAGAGACGATGAGTAAAATTTCACTTGAAGATGTCCCTGTAAAAGGTGCAGAAGATGCAAAAGTAACAGTTGTTGAGTATTCTGATTTTCAATGCCCCTTCTGTAAGAGAGGAGCGGATATTATTCCCCAGATTTTAAAAGAATATGATGGCAAAGTTAAAATCGCTTATAAACAGTTGCCTCTTCCCATCCATAATTGGGCGAGGGACGCGGCCATAGCATCGGTGTGCGCTAGCGAACAGGGAAATGATAAGTTTTGGGAGCTTCATGACTTATTGTTTCAAAATCAGGCAAATTTGACTGCAGAGAATGCAAAAGAAGAGATTAATGGTTTTGCGAAACAAATAGGATTGAATACCGATGAGTTTGATAAATGTATAGGTTCCCCAGAGGCTGCCCAAAGAGTTCAGAATGAAACAGAAGAAGCGCGCTCTATAGGTGTAAGTTCAACTCCGACCTTCGTGGTTAATGGAATGATCGTTCCTGGCGCTAACCCGCAGGGGTTGAAATCGGCAATAGATGTAGCCCTTTCTGAAAATAAGTAGTTAGCCTTTGATAATTTTGCGAAATTAAGAACCCCGCCTGCTTCCGGCCGGCGGGAGTTTTTTAATGCCGCTTTCAGGGAATTCCCCGTGGCTCGCCACAGGTCTTGGATTGTCATTGCCGGTACCAGCCAGTCTTGTACTCTAGCGGTCATTGGTTGTAATAGCGAAGTATTTCATGGTGATCCTCTTCAAACGTATTTTCTTCATATGTATGACTTTTTTTAACTTCTTTGTCTTGATACAAAGAAGCAAAAATCAAGGCTGTCCAAAAATTTGCTAAAAATCACTCTCTTCGACTGAAAAATTTAATCCGACCGCAACCCACAAATTTTTCTTTACGCCTCCGCTCCTGATTTTCTTAACGCAATTTTTGGAATGCCAATGAAATAATGAGATTCATTCAAGTCATTGCGAAATATGTGGAACAAATTGAAGCGATCTCCTTCTTTTCCCGTTTTAAAGCGCTTTGTCCCCTTCGACGGAGTTTATCCTGAGTTCTGAGTAGTATCGAATGGTCAAAGTACTCGGGGCTCGTAGCATGACTGAAATCACTGTTTGTTTATGGTTGCCATCAAGCGTAAGTAAACTGTTGGCCAATTTGTTAGTTGCTAGCTATCGAAATATCTTATCTACTTGATAAACTCAGATTTACACTTATAATATACACAAAATGTATATACGATGTATTACATTCAGAATTAGTGAACTCTTTTATCATGTAGGTAGTGGGTGAGTCGTGGGGTAAAATCTCTCATTGAAGATAAAAGACATTGTTTGTACTCGCGAAGTTAACGCAAAAATTATAAGGAAACATAATGTCGACAGAGAAGAGGTTCAATCTGTCTTTGAAAACTACCACTTTGATCGCAAAGTTAAGAAAGATAGATACCTTGCTTTAGGGAGTAGTTATTCGGGGAAGTACCTTGCTGTTTTTTTTGCTTTTAAAAACGGAACGGCACGAATCATTACGGCAAGGGAAATGAATACATCAGAAAAAAGGCTTTTTAGAAAAAAGAGGGGGTTAAAGAAATGAAACGAAAGTCAAGTAAAAAGAAAAAGATAAAAAATTTAAAATCCCTTGACCAGATACCCAAGTTTAAAACAGAAGACGAGGAGGCCGAATTTTGGGATAGTCACAGTGCAGCTGAACTGATAGTTAAGGGCTTGTTAGAAGATGTTAAAGTAGAAATTACGGGGGATTTACGAAAGAAAGTGGAGGAGCATAAGAAAAAGCAGCTAATAAGTTTACGTTTAAATCCAAGGCAGGTACAGAAAGCAAAGGAAATTGCTATTAAAAAAGGTATCGGATATTTAACTCTTATGAGGAATTGGATTCAGGAGGGTATAGAAAGAGAATTAGATAATCGAAATAGGATAGAATCATCAATTAAACCTCTTATCGAACAAGTAAAAAAAATAGAAGACTTATTAAAAGAGCTGGAAAATAAATCGCAACTCTTATCCTTGCGAGTGCGTCATTTACCACAAGATCCGTCATTTGCTAGAATTATCGATTTTTCAAATAGGGATGTGTCCGTTATTCGTGGAAAATCTGCGACTTTTTCTAATCTTCCATTTGAAAATCCCCTAGGAGTATTGAGAGGACGAGTCATGCAGCAAGATCTTCATTAATTCAAGCTTTGAAAATAAATTATGAAAAATATCACTGATTTAACGGTCTCGCAAGATAGGATATTCCCGATCGACCTTATTCCGTTCAGATCCATTAATGCCGAGTCTGCAATAAACAAGATTAGGCAGGCGTTTAATATCAAAGAAGTTGACTCGTCACAAGCGGACAAGGTTAATTTTTTAAGGGGAGAAACAAAGATAGGTAAAAGCATAAAGGTAATCGATTCACTTAGCATCGAACCAAAGAGAATATGGTTCACCTTTGTCGGAACCTCTAAAGAAGCGAATCTTTTTTATGAATCTCTTAAAGGAATTGTGGTTCAGTTTGATCAAAATCAAGTGTTTCGGAGTTCTAAGCCATTAACTAAAATAGAACAAACGGTATGTTCAGTGAATTTAGATGTGGATTTTAGAAATATATTTGCGGATAAATTTAATAATTATTTGAATAAAACTGTGATGGAAGGATTATCATCAAAATTAACTACGGCTCATATTAAAGGAATGATATTTTATACGGATATATCTTATCAAATTAAAGATCCTAGTTTAATTTCTCATAATATAACCTTATATCCAACTTACTTTTCAATCCAACCCAGGGTTGATACACCTCTCGAAGAAAAAAGATTTTATACCATGTCTCCCACGGATTCTGATACTCATCTTAAGCTGTTAGAAGAGTTTGAGAGGTTATTTAAAAACAAGTCGTAAGGATTTTTGAAACTCAAAAAGTTGAATGAGCGAAATAGAAAACTGTTAGTTTATTGCAATAAGTTGTTAACCGACTGTGGTCGTTATATAAAATAAGTGTGTAATTCTAGAGTGCAATTTGGCTGGGGCGGGTGGACTCGAACCACCATAGCAGGCTCCAAAGGCCTGAGTCCTGCCAATTAGACGACGCCCCATTTGTGATTGATTATAAACGTAAATTGATTTTGGGGAAATAAGCGTTTCTTATGTTACCAAGCTTTCACTTTCCGAGCAAACTTGAGATTCTAGGTATATACGTATGATTTTGCGTCTCTACCATGTTTCGGGATATTCGGAAAAAGTAAAGCCGTTCACACTGACGCTTGAGCTTAGTCGAAAGGTGGAAGGGTGATCATGCTGAGTGTCACCTCAACTATTGGGTGGCGAAAACGGCAGGGTAATCCTTAACGGGTGAAAGGTTAAGATATTAAGGTTATTACAACCTGTGCCATCCTGAGATTCCCTTCACGTAAAAAACCTTATATTTCGTGCTAGTTTTCAGGTAATTATAGATGTCTAATCCCTCCTTCTCCCCTTTGAAAACTGCGAATACGGTTGGTCCGCTTCCGGTCATTGACACGTCTTCAATCCCCAGGCTGAACAATAACTCCTTTAGGGCTTTTATCTCAGGGTAAAGATCGATAGCGGCTTGCTCCAAATCATTTCGCAAGGGAAATTCTCCCTTTCTGAAAATGATTATAGTTTCTCCTAAGCTTTCTAGTTTTTTTGCCCCTGTTTGAAACCTATCCCAGTGTTTGTAGATATCCCGGGTCGAGACTTCGAATCCGGGATTGACGAGAATATAATTAAAGAGGGGTAAATCTCTTATCGTGGTGATTTTTTCTCCGATTCCCTCGGCAACTGCACTCCTGCAACCTATAAAAAAGGCAACGTCGGCTCCGATTTTTGGCGAAATATCCATTAAATCATTTTGGCTCAGTTTTTCTGTTATTTTGTTTAAGCCCACCAGGACACTGGCTGCGTTAGAGCTTCCACCGCCGAGCCCCGCTCCCGCTGGAATTAACTTTTTGATAAAAATTTTAACCTTTGCTCTTAGGCCAGATTGTTTAATAAAGATGTCTGCCGCTTTCCAGGCCAGGTTGCGGTTTCCGGCTGGGATCTTAGGTCCCTTTGTTTCAATAGCTATTCCTTTACCATCTAGCACATCGATTTTAACCTCGTCAAATAAATCGACTGGCTGCATTATCGACCTGATTTCATGATAACCATCGGGCCTTTTGCCCAGAACTTCGAGGGTTAGATTGACTTTGGCTGGTGAAAGGAGTGTAATCGTATTCATTTCTCTTCGTTCCAATATTTGATGTATATATCGTAGTTGTCGACCTTATTTAAATAGAGCTGCATCGATTATGTTACCTTGAGTTAAGTTTGATGTAATTAAGGGCTTGCGTCGGGATCGGATTTTGTTACTTAGAATACTGGTAAGAGAATCTGACTTGTACTAGCGAAATCAGTCGCTTAGCGTTTTATCTTCTTTGTCTTGGTACTGAATAGATGCTGACCTAACGTCACGACATGGTTCAGCACAGGTACAAAGAAGCAATCCTTCGACGGCGCTCAGGACTAGGCTGTCCAAACCCTGTCATATCGAACCTACGCAACATGTCATCTCGAACGGATGTGAGAGATCTAGTAGTTGAGTTGGTAAATGCAAAAAACAAAGGAAAGATTTCTCATATTCATTCGAAATGACAAAAGGCGGTCGGAAAATGGATTTCTCACGGAGCCTGTACCGAGCTACTTCGAAGTATTCCTTCGAGATGACAATAGCAATTGCGATTTTCTTAACACAATTTTTGGAATGCCGGTGAAAGAATGAACATCAGTCGCGCCATTGCGAAATTTGCGAAACAAATTGAAGCGATCGCTTCCCTTTTTAGATTCCTCGTCCCCTTGGGCTGCTCGCAATGACTCGAGAGACCATGTGTTCATGCGCTGATACTCATTGTTGGAGGGTTTTTTATTGATTTCAAATATACACATACCAGATTTGACATCGAGGGAGTAAAGAGATTATCATTATCCAGAATTTCACGTCACGTCTCTTGTTCAATTGTACACAGTGAATGTATATCATTTCTACCGAAAGGAGGGAATTAATGAAGTCGAAGAAATGGCTACTAATAGCATTGCTTGGAATTATTCCACTTATTAATAACGGTTGTGTTGCTGCTGCTGTTGGAGGAGCAGCAGGTGCGGCAGCAGGTGCCGGAACGATAGCGTACATCAAGGGGGAATTGAAGGCTACCGAGGCTTATAATGTGCCTAAAGTATGGAAGGCTACGGAAAAAGCAGTCGATCAGATGCAACTGGTGGTAACCGACAAATATAGCGACGTAACCGCTGGAAAACTCGAAGCGATGACGGCCGATAACAAGAAGGTGCGAATAAGCCTTAAAAGGGTAGGCGACAATATTACGGAAATTACGATCAGAGTCGGCACTTTCGGGGACGAAGAACTTTCCAGATTTATCTTATCAAAAATACAGAAAAATTTGAAAGGGTAGGAGAGTTCTGCTGACCTTATACAAGTGATCAGAGTAAGGGAAGATTATATGCTCGATTTTTACGTCTTCAGATCACCTATTGCCGAAGCAATCGCTCCATACCAATCGACATAATCTCCCAGTCGATTTTCAATAAATTCTGTTTCTTTGTCTGTAAGCTCTCTGTCCAATTCCTGATCAGCGACGCTTTGCAAGTCTTCGACATCAATGGAATAAACTATTCTGTTTTTTGATTTCATGGTATTTAACCTCTTTTTAAACTAAGATTACTTTTAATTTCGGACATAATTTGTCCACCCTAGATACTTGTGGAAATCACGGAACGATCTTCACCAAGCTCTGATTATGCATAATTGTCTTTAATTCTTTAAGTAATGAACCATTTTCTCCATGAATTTCTTTCCATTCTTAAGCATGTCCTCCGCCTCATCACTGGATATAACGAATGTAGTTTGAGTATTCCTAACCATTTTTCACTCCATTTTACACAAAGATTTCTCCTTACAGTCGAAATGACGATTGGTTTTGTCATAGCCGTTGGTGCGAAGAAACAGCTTTTTCCTTGATCTAATTCAGGGCGAAGTTGAAGGACTTTTCGGCAACGACTGAGTGCTCTTCTTCTAAATTGGGATATCTTGGGATATCTATAGTGACCTACTAAATGGAGTTTGTTTAAGTGTGTTAAATTCGGATAGTTTTTTAACTATCTGAGCCAGGTGGAATACCGCTATACGCCCAATCCAAGAGCTCAATCGGGTGGGCGGTCTTAATCTTCAGTCCGTTTTGTTTTATTCCCATTTGAATCTGGAGTAAACAACCGGGGTTTCCCGCAACTAGTAGGTCCGCTTCGGTTTCCCTTAAATTGCGGATCTTTCTATCGAGTAACCTTCCCGACATCTCAGGCTCTACCATGTTATATATGCCTGCGCTTCCACAGCAGAGCTCCGATTCCGGAAGTTCGACGAATTCAACTCCGGGTATCTTCTTGATGATGTTTCTCGGCTGTGATTTTATCCTCTGAGCCTGGGCGATATGACAAGCATCCTGGTAAGTAACCCGGCATTTTACTTCTCTTAGTTCACCACGCAGCCCTATTTCGTCCAAAAACTCCATTATGTCTTTTGTTTTGTTGCTTATCCTTTCGGCGCGTTCTGCGTATGATTCGTCTTCTATGAGAAGCTGTCGATATTCTTTCATAGCAGAACCACAGCCCGCGGAGTTTACTATAATCGCATCGCAATCTGATCTTTCAAAGATATTTATGTTTGCTCGCGCAAAATCTCTTGCCTCTGACAATCTTCCTGAATGAAGAGAGAGTGCCCCGCAACATCCCTGATTTCGGGATACTATGACCTCGCAACCGTTTTCAGATAAGACCCTGACCGTTGCATCATTCGTCTCGGGGAATAATACACTCTGGACGCAGCCGGTGAGGAGTGCGACTCTATGACGCTTCTTCCCCTTTGCATGTACAACATTTGGCATAGAAGGGAATAGCGCTCTAGATTTGATAGTTGGCAGCATGTCATCCATTTTTGAAAGCGTTTTCGAAAGCCTCCGGACTATTCCCGATTTACGAATCAAATGTTTAAGTCCGCTCGCCTGATAAAAGTAAAGTAATGGAAGAAGTAGTCGTAGTCTTCTGGAGTAGGGGAAAATAGAAAAGATTAGCGATCGGTGAAGCTTGTCTGAAAATGGTCTTTCATAGCGTCTTTCTATCTGAGACCTAGCTGATTCTATAAGCCTTGAATATTGCACACCCGAAGGACAGGCCGGTTCACAGGCTATGCATCCGAGACACATATCCAGGTGTTTTACAAGAGAGCCACCCATAGGTATTTTGCCCTCTAAAGCCGATTTCATAAGGTAGATTCTCCCTCGTGGCGAATCCAGTTCATTTCCGGTTTCCAGATAGGTAGGACACGCCGACAGGCAAAATCCACAGTGAACGCAGTCCTTAACCAGGTCAGGACTGGGTCTGTCTATTTCATCAAACGCCCGAAATGTTGCAGTCTCTTCTTCCATTTTATTCTCATTCACTCTTGATTGATACTTCAAGAGTTTCGAAATTGGATTCATTTAATAATTGCCGTAGTTCGTCATCACCGTTAAATTGTTTTTGACCTAGTTTTCTACCAATTATCTGAAATCTTAGTTTATCTTGAGAAAATGGGTAAGGGTTAATTATATAATTTTTACCATCGCTGGATGTCAATTTCAGCTTAAGAGCTGTTCCCTCATAGTTAAGAGGCGCTGCGTCAATGTCGATTGAAGGCCATCCATGGCAGAGAGCCAAAGAGATTATGTCGCCGACCTGCACTAGCCTTAGATTTATTTTTGCCTTTTTTGGAAGAGGGGGCAAGCCAGAATTTGAGAATTCCAGATTCAGGGAATTAGCTATGAATTTATTCATTTCAAAATTTAGCCTCCTGGCTTCACTGTTACCCTCGTCTTTGTCAATTATTTTTTGGTTGAAGACCCTGAAATGAAGTGCTATTAACGCTGAAGCATAGTGGTGATCCTCGGAAAATCTCCTGAAACTTCTGGACCATATAGCCTTCTGGTCAGGAAAGTCCATCTCCATGAAATTCATTGGGTATCGGGTTTGACTGTTAATCCTTGGGGAAGAATCCCACTCCCTCCACCCGTTATCGTGTTCGGTGATTGCAAAAAGGACTTCATCCTGGGGGTCGGGCGGTTCAAAGGCTTCATTGCCCCAGTAATTCATGATCTGTCCCGAAAGGGCTGCATGGTCATGTTGATTTATTAGAAACCAGCCTTCCTTTTGTTCTCTCCTAATCATCTAGATCCCACCTACAAATCTTCCGGGGTTCATTATCCCGTTTGGGTCGAATTGAGATTTTAACCTTTTCATTAATTCCAGGGACGACCCAATTTCGCCCCAGACATCAATCTCGGATTTGATTGAAGGTGGAGCGTGTTGAATAACCATATTTCCATTTAAGGAGCTTACCTGTTCCCGAAGTGATCTCGTGGCCGGAAGTAAGTTAGGGGTATCGCCGTCGAGGGATATTATTAAAACACCGTTTCCGGCACGCGCCGATGCAAGAATTTCGATTCCGGTTTTTTTTGAAAGATCTTCTAATTTCTCCAAAAGTATCGGTACATCTTTAATAAGAACGCTCGTCTTACAAACGACTGTATTGTTTTTATCTTTGATCCAAGGAAATTCTGTGATTTCATACCAAAATTTTTCCTCAATATCGCCTTCAACAATCAATGCCTGGCCTTTGTAGTTAGAGGATATTTCCTTTAATTTAGCTGCCTGATTCTTTACAGCCTTTTCAACACTTTCAAATCTTATCGCCAGGATATATGCATTTTTTTTTAGGTTTAGTTCTAGCTTTGTGGATAGAGACTCCGATAGAGACAAATTAACTAATTCTAGGCATGTGGGCGTAAGAGAGGAGTTTAAGATCGAAAGGGCTGTCGCATGGGCTGTCTGAATCGAGGAAAAGCTGGCAAGGCAGGACAGAGAATGCTCCGGAATTGTGTAAAGTCTTAAAGTTGCTTCGATAATTATGCCAAGTGTACCGAGAGAACCAACGAAGAGTTTCGGTATATCGTACCCAGCTACGCTTTTCACAACTTTGGCGCCGGCCTTAGCTATCTCACCATCCGGACGAATAATCTTTACCCCTAATACGAGCTCTCTCATTGTTCCATGCGCTGTCCCGTATCTGAGCCTTCTTGGGCCACTGTCACTGGTGGCTATTATTCCTCCGATTGTGGCCCCTCGTTCCACATGTGGGGGGTCGATCGGAAGTGATTGATTCTTTTCCTTCAGGGCTGTCTGGAACTCAGTTAATTTGATGCCACACTCTGTAGTGGCAACAAGGTCGGAGTCACTATGTTCAATGATTCGGTTGAGTCTATTTGTACTTAATATGATATCCGCCCTATTCGGCTTATTACCGATACCGATTTTTGTACCGCCGCCCCACGGTATTACTGATAGCGACTCTCGATTGGCGATCTTCAAGATTTCAGAGATTTCTTCTTTCGTGTTTGGGGACACGACGATTCTAGGTGCCTTGCCTTCAACTGAATAGTTTTCAAGCTCCTGTGATTCGTCGAAAATATTACTGCTGCCAACTATGTTGTATATTTCTTTGATTGAATCTGACATGAATTATTGAAGAAATTTTTGGATTGTTTTGAAATAAAGAAGCTTTCAGTACATCTCACCCATTCCCGCTTTTTGTATTGGATGTATTTCATAGGCTTGACCTCCTTGTTCGACGCATGTGCGGGGCGTTGGGAATAGCTTTCCCGGGTTACAGAGTCCGTTGGGGTCGAAGCTGCATCGTACAAGATTCATAGTGTCCAAATCATTTTCATTGAACATGCTGGGGATAAACCGTTTTTTGTCGTATCCGACTCCGTGTTCGCCGGTTATGCTTCCACCAGCATCAACGCAGACCTTTAAAATATCGCCAGCCAACTCTCCGGTTTTCTCAGTTTCTCCCGTTACAGACGAATTGTAAAGGATGAGGGGATGGAGGTTGCCGTCTCCGGCATGAAAGACATTTGCGACCCGGAGTCCATATTCTTTACTTAGAACGTTAATCTCTCTAAGCACTTGGGGAAGTTTACTCCTAGGAATAACACCGTCTTGTACATAATAATCCGGGCTAATCCTGCCCATGGCCGCGAACGCGCTTTTTCTGCCCTTCCAAAATAAGGCTCTTTCTTCGTCGTCCTTTGCAATCCTTATCTCTTTTGCGTTGTTTTCCTTTAGTACTTCCAGCACAAGTGGAATCCCGGCTTCGATCTCATCAATAGGTCCGTCTAGCTCCACCAGGAGTATCGCTCCCGCATCATCTGGATAGCCGGCCTGAATAGCCATATTAACAGCTTTGATGCTGAAGTAATCCATGATTTCCATGCCAGCAGGTATTATTCCCTTCGCCGTGATTCCGGAAACGGCGCCACCGGCGTCTTCGATTTTATCGAAAGCAGCAAGAAATGTTTTGATCGATTCTGGCTTTCTAATTATTCGTAAAATGACCTTGGTGACAATTCCCAGTAATCCTTCCGAGCCTACCAGAAGCCCGACGATATCATAGCCAGGCCTATCCGCGGTTTTGCCGCCTAGCTCGACAATTTCGCCATTTGGGAGGACTACCTCCAATCCCAGAACATGATTCGTAGTAACACCATATTTTAAGCAGTGGACACCCCCCGAGTTTTCGGCCACGTTTCCCCCGACAGTACACACAATCTGGCTGGATGGATCCGGGGCATAGTAGTATCCACTACTGCTTACGGCGTCAGTAACCCATGCGTTTATAACCCCGGGCTCGACAACCACTCGCTGATTTTCAATGTCAATCTCTAATATCCGATTCATACGTGTTAGAGATATAACTATTCCCTCTTCGGTTGGAAGTGCGCCCCCCGAGAGGCCTGTTCCCGCACCCCTTGGAACAAATGGTATTTTCTCTTTATTGCATAATTTTATAACCTCGGAAATCTCCTCTGTTGATCTTGGAAGGACTACAAATATTGGCTTAATGCTGTATGCTGTAAGCGCGTCACACTCGTAGGCGATCAGCTCATCGGGAGAGGAGATTAGTCCTTCTTTGCCTAAAATTTGAAACAACCTCTCTCTAAATTGGTTTTTCCACTCCGTTGAATTGTTTAGCGATATGTTTGCTCATGTCAATTCGAAATTAAACTGCTTCTAAAAAAGCATTATATCATAATGAATTGGCTATACCATTTTGGTCGCGAATTAATGTTTTTGTCATGACGGGGGAATTCTTAGCATTGCCAGCAGGTAGGATGATGGCGACCTAAAGGTCGCCGCTACATTTTGATGATTGATAATGTAGAGGAGGACTTTAGTCCTCCACTTGTTTCTGGTAGATAATTCGGGGACAAGATTCTTACAATTCGGTGAATAGATTAATTTTCATTAATCCTTTTCCGAATGAAAAGGACTTAAATGGCCTTCCAGAAATTGCGTTGAAAAAATCAGAAACGGAGACGTATAGAAAATGACACATTAGTGTCATCTCGAAGGAACAAAGTGACTGAGAGAACTAATTAATTATATTAATAGATATCTCGCATTCGCTCGATACGCACGCGTTTTTGGGTAGCCTTGATTTTTGCTTCTTTGTACCTGTGCTGAACTCGTTTCAGTATCAAGACAAAGAAGTTAAAAACGAACATTAGACATTGAATTATCCCACCAGCAAGCCTGGTGGGCTACCCGCTTGGGGGGCAGGGATTGATGGCTACACGTCTTAAATGAACGATCATGCCGCAGGGTAGATCACGAATCCCTCGATCAGGGTTCCAAAATTGACATCTGAGACTTTGAATTTCTAATATGGTAGCCTGGAACTCGCTGCGGAGAGATTCATTATCGGCTATATTTTAGTTTGTGAAATTTGTTGATGCACATACCCATTTAGAACTATTTGCGCTTAAAACTGTTCCTATAGAAAACGCCAGGAGCAAAAAGGATCTTATAGGTATGATTCAAAGCGCGGTGGATAAGCCTGTAATTGCCTGGGGCTGGGACGAGGAGTCGCTGGGCGAGAACATAACAAAAGTTGACATCAATGGATTTCCTTTCCCCGTAGTTCTTATACGAATAGACGGACATGTTGGAGTGATAAACGATCGAGTAATAGAAGATTTTAATTTGAAACCATCCCACAATTTTGATGTAGAGAAGGGATATGTTTTTGAGGGATTACTCAGGCATCTTGCCTCTTCACTGAAGCCAAAGGATATAACGAGACCGTTGCTCCAGGCGCAGAGGGAGGCTCTTTCAAGAGGGATTATGGAAGTCCATGATTTCGTCGATTATAACATTGCTCGTACATATTTTATGATAAGGGAAGAGGGAGAATTACAGTTGAACGTCGTTTTAATGCCTTACTACGAAGATTATGAACGGATTCTAGAGCTATTTGACATTTATGGAGAGGACGAGTCAATACAGCTTGGCTGGGTAAAGGTATTTGTTGACGGCTCTATCGGCGCTAGGACGGCCTATCTGAAACAAGATTATTGCGACAGGGTGAGTAGGGGTAATCTTTTAGTCTCTGAAAAGCGACTGATATCCATAGTTTCTGGACTTGAAAAAGAGGGGTTGAGAATTTCGATGCATGCGATAGGTGATGGAGCCATTGAAGCTGCCGTAAATTCCTTTGAAATGGCAAACGTTAAGCTAAAAGGACATAGGATAGAACATGCTGAGATGATAAACGCTGACCAGGTCAAGAGGCTCAACGAAATGTGTGTTACTCTCTGCGTACAACCTAACTTTAATGTAGTATTCATGAAGACTTACCAGAAGGCATTGGGAGATGAGAGGGCTTGTAGTATAAATCCACTAAAGATGCTGGATGAAATGAATGCTAGTATTATCTTTGGTTCTGACATGATGCCGTTTGATCCAGAAGTAGGGCTTAACTACGCTTCAGGGATCCTGGGGAATGAGAAGGCCTTATTCTATTATGGCGGGTGGAGAATTTGAGTTAACTATACCATTCTGCAATGAGAGTGTTGATTGGTAAGATCATTTATTAGAAAGCCGGATCATACCATTATCCTGCTATTCCGCGTTTTGTTGCTTAACGATGAGATTGGAGTGATTAGTCATTGACTGAGGTAATTAAAGAAGAAAACCCCGAATCGCCTAAGATCGCGGCATTGATAATAAATAACGGAGGAACGATAGTTTATCCTACAGAAACACTCTATGGACTGGGTGCCAATGCGCTAAGCGAGATATCCGTAAGAAGAGTTTTTATTGTGAAAGGTCGGCCTCACGGTAAGCCCATTCCAGTGCTGGTAAAGGATATTGAAATGTTTCATCAGGTCGCTAATGTAACTGAGCAAGCCTCAAAGCTTATTGACCGCTTTCTTCCAGGTGCACTAACCCTTGTGCTCAATCAAAAGATAAAATTACCCGACCTGATCACAGCGGATACCGGGAAGGTGGCCGTCAGAATATCGAGCCATCCGTTCGTGAAACGGCTATTTGAATACATCTCACAACCACTAACGGCTACTAGCGCAAATATCAGCGGGAGGAATAATTTATATGATATAAATGACATCATTGATGCGTTTCGCTCTAGAGTTGACCTTATAATTGATTCGGGTAGCCTACACCCATCAAAAGGTTCGACTGTAGTGGATTTGACCAAAACTCCACCCTCAATCATCAGGGAGGGTGAAATAAGTAGAGAATTGATTCAGGGATTTTTTTAATGGCTGTCGTAACCGGTTTTCAGGGCTTTCGTTACAATCCAGAGAAAATTGAAAATTTATCTAAGGTTCTTGCCCCTCCTTATGATGTGATTAGTCCTGAGGAGCAGGAAGAGCTCTATGGGGTAAGCCCGTATAATGTGGTTCGCCTTATCCTTTCCAAGTGCGAGGGTGAACAAAAATACGTTAAGGCTGGCGCCACATTTAGAGACTGGATTGCGGATCAGGTTCTAATTCAAGAGGCCGAGCCATCAATCTATCCCTATCACCAGCAGTTTGATCTCGACGGGAAAAAGATTATACGAAGGGGATTCATCGCCACTGTCAGGATTGAGGATTTTTCTTCGAAGATTATCCTCCCCCACGAGAGGACATTTCCCAAGCCTAAGATCGACAGGCTGAAGCTAACTTTGGCATGCAAGGCAAATCTAAGCCCAGTTTTTTCTATCTATTCTGATCCGGAAGGATCGATAGAAAAAGCCATCGGCGAAAATATTGAGGATGAGCCCTTGATTGATTCTCTTTACAGGGATGGTGTGAGGAATAAGCTCTGGAAAATTTCTGACCGCGATATCATATCGCAAATAAAAACAACAATGTCGGATTCTAATCTCCTTATCGCCGACGGACACCATCGTTATGAAACGGCTCTCGAGTATAGAAACCAACAGAGGAATAATTCGGGCACCGGTTCTGGTGAGCGGCTGTATGAATACGTGATGATGTACCTCGCTCGTGCCGAAGATGACGGACTTTTGATCAACCCCACTCACAGGGTGTTAAAAAATCTCGGCTCCCTGGATCTGAAGGATTTCATTCAGAAAATAGGGGAGAGGTTTAATATTAAAAGAATTGATTTTAGGGAAGCGGTCTCATCTCTGGGAAGTCGGGAATTTCTCATACTGTCAAAAGACACCCGGAATGTTATTAAGGTTTCGCCCAAGGACCTCTATCCTGAGTCATTTAAGAATTTAGCTGTAATGCTACTCCATAATGTAGTGCTAAAAGAGATAATTACCGAAGAAAAGTCGGAAATATTATATACAAAGTCTATTAAGGAAGTATCCGAGCTTGTTAAAAGTGGCCAATATATACTTGGTTTTATTCTTCCCCCGCTAACAGCGTCAGATATATTCGAAGTAGTTTTGGCGGATGAAAAGTTACCGCACAAAACAACATATTTTTATCCGAAGACCCTATCCGGACTGGTTTTTAATCCTCTCTGGTGAGAATGTGGAGGAGATGCTCAGGCATTTAAGCGCAACAAGGGTGTCCCGCCTATCTCGGTTAAATAATCGGGTAAAGATCGGTGAGGTTTTCTAATCTCGCTTATGCCTTCTTAGAAATCAATTCCCCTTGACTTATCGGTTTATGAGTTTTATAAATTAAGTTCAGGGGTCTGGTAAAAAAATAAATAAATTCTGAGGAGAAATTGAAATATGTCGGGGATTTTAATCATACTCATAATTATAGGTATATTGGTCGCCATTTCTGTCGGCATATATAATTCGCTTATAAGGCTGAGGAATACCGCCGATCAATCGTGGTCTGATGTCGATGTGCAGCTTAAGAGAAGATATGATCTCATTCCGAACCTGGTTGAAACTGTTAAGGGGTACGCATCTCATGAAAAAGAGACATTCGAGAAGGTAGTTAAGGCTAGAAATGACGCCATGCAGGCTTCTTCTCCAAATGATAAAACACATACGGAGAATATCCTGCAGTCGACGCTTAGAAGCCTCTTTGCCCTGGCTGAGGCCTATCCTGAGCTAAAGGCAAACCAAAATTTTATCGAACTCCAAAAGGAGCTCTCGAATATTGAAGAGCAGATTCAGCTTTCAAGAAGATATTATAATGCCGTGGTCCGGGATTTGAACACAAAGATCGAATCAGTACCAAGCAATGTAGTTGCAAATATGTTTAACTTCCAAAAAAGAGAATATTTTGAGCTTGAGACTCCGGACGAAAGAAGGGCTCCCAGTGTGAGTTTTGGCTGAATTATGCGTCAAAGTAGGGGCAATTCATGAATTGCCCCTACTCGGGCGATGAGGCAAATCAATAATATGAATATCATGTAACCTAATCTGGCAATTAAAAACACATTTTTTGCAGCTTTAATGAAATCCACTTTTTTCGTTGCCCTATCTATCTATATTACCTCCTTTTTTGCTCCGCTCTATGCCGAAGAGATACAGGATTTTTATGTGGAAATGCTGATAAGAGAGGATGGGTCTATAAGTGTCCAAGAGGACATTGAATACGATTTTGGTAGTGAGCACAAACACGGAATAATGCGGGAGATCCCTTACAAATACCAGATTGGTATCAAGAACTATAACCTGAGAATGCATCCTAATAGGGCTACGAATTTTGATGGAGTACCATATGAAAAAAAAGTTAGTCGCGACCGGGGAAGGTTGATCATTAGGATCGGAGATCCTGATAAGGTGGTGAGTGGTGTCAAGAATTATAGAATCGATTATGCGGTTGATGGTGCGATAACCTTCTTTAAAGACCATGACGAGATCTATTGGAACGTTACAGGCAACGAGTGGAAGGTTCCGATAGGGAGAGCCAGTGCAAAGGTTTACTTTGATCAAGGGGTGCCCCAGGGTGTTACTGTTAAATGCTATACAGGAGTTTACGGCTCTAAAGCGGAGGAATGTAATTTTAACATTACTCCGACAGGCATAGAATTCAACGCCCTGAAAAGCTTTGCTGCGGGAGAGGGACTTTCGATTGTTATCGGAGTTCCGAAGGGATATTTTAAGGAACCGTCAAGTCTAAGCAAGGCTTCCTGGTTTATCTCTGATAACTGGTTTTTCGCTTTGCCATTTTTGACCCTCTTTCTGATATCCTACGTTTGGTATTCGATGGGCAGAGACCCCGATGGAAAGGGTGTAGTGGCCGTTAGGTATGAACCTCCTGCCGATATTACGCCAGCTGAGGCAGGAACACTGATGGATGAAAGCGCGGACATTCTTGATGTAACATCGACTGTTATAGACCTTGCCGTAAGAGGCTTTCTGAAAATCGAAGAGACCGAGAGCCCAAAATTCATATTCTTTTCGGACAGGGACTACAAGCTTATTAAACTGAGAGATCCGGGACAAGGTGAGCTTAAGGCCCACGAGCATAAAGTGTTTTCCGGGCTTTTCGGGGCGAGTAAAGATAAGGTAATGATTTCTGAACTAAAAAACAATTTTTACAAGGTGCTCCCACCGATCAAGAAGGCGCTTTATCAGGAGCTTATTTCCAGTAGATACTTTCCCTCGAACCCTGAGAACATTCGGAAAATATTCAAATGGATCGGGATTGGAATAATTGTGGCCTCTATGTTTCTATTTCAATCCTGGGGATTAAAGTTGTCTATCGCCATATCGGGTCTATTTGTTCTCATGTTTTCGAGATTCATGCCTAGGAAGACAAAGAAGGGTTCATTGGCAAAAGAGGAGCTACTGGGCTTCAGAGAATTTATAGAGAGAGCTGAGAAGAACCGCATTGAGAAACTCGCCAAGGATGATCCCACACTCTTTGATAGGGTACTTCCCTACGCCCTGGTTTTCGGGTTGGGAGACAGGTGGGCAGATGCATTTAAAGATATGTACAAAAGCCCGCCTTCATGGTACTACTCCCCGAGATATGGTGATACTTTTGCTCCCCGGATATTCGTGGCCGATCTAGGAAGAAGTCTAACTGTCATGAACAGTAGTTTTGCATCCAGTCCCAGAAAATCTGGCGGAAGCGGGTTCGGCGGAGGGGGATCCAGTGGAGGGGGATTCGGAGGTGGGGGTGGAGGTTCCTGGTAACTTCATGAATCATGCATCATGTATCGTGCATCCTGAAGAGTGCATCGTGTAAATTCGTGGCAACTTAGGGATTCTCGTTTAAAAGTTCCTGAATCTTCTTATCGATTGCAAGAAATGCAGCATTCGCTTCTGGATTTTCATCGCTCCTATAAAACTCTCCGCCGTCATTTATTAACCTTATTCTGCCGTTTTTATCCAACAGGAAGCTAACCGAGGTATATGATCTATTCTTACCATTAAGCCAGTACGATTTAATGACTTTCCAGTCGTTATCCTGGGCAATCGGGAAATTGAATCCAAATAACTGTGCTTGCCTTAAAACCAGATCCGGATTTCTTGTCCGCTCCGATTTTGGGTGGTGTATCCCAATCACGACTAAACCCTTCTGGGAATATTTCTGATTAAGCTCTACTAGGGATGGGGCGGTTCTTGTGCAAAGCGGGCATCCGACTAACCAGAATCGAATGAGGACGACTTTTCCAGACAGGTCTTCTATAGTCAACGGCTTGGTATTGAGCCATTTTAGACCTTTTAGAGGAGGGGCTTTAGCACCGATGAGTTCCAAGCCCTCTTTAGGTTTCCAATCGGTGTTTTTGTCTGGTTGCTGGCTGGATATTGCTTGGGGCTGATGGGATAGAATAAGAAATAATGTAAATATAAAAATCAAAATGAATCTGTCCATCCTTTATGTTCGAGTCATTCTACGCCGCTTCAATAATTGTAACCCAATTCTCTCAACAATCATATGTGCGGAGTTTGATTATATGGACCGATTCCCGAACTTGCTGATATGGAAATCGGCGCCTACATGTGATTATAGAGTCCAGAAGGATTGTTTTTTATGTTATGTCGGTAGCTTGGACGAATTTTGATATTGACACGGGCTCTAACAATATGTAATTATTTACTTTTGTAGAATTAAGAAAATGAGATTTACTGTGAGCTGGCTTAAAGAATATGTTGATTTTGACGTCACCCCGGGGGAATTGGCCGAAAGGCTTACTATGAGTGGCCTTGAGGTTGAGTCGCTTGAATATCTAGGGAAGGGGTTGGAGGAAATAGTCGTAGGGGAAATCCTAAAAATACGTCCACACCCAAATGCAAAAAAGCTTCTCCTTTGCGATGTCTCGGATGGTGCGAAAAGCTACGAGATAGTGTGCGGCGCAAAAAATATGGAGGTTAATGATAAAGTAGCGCTTGCTCTGCCTGGTACGAGGCTCCCAAGAAGTGTGAAGTTCCCGGAAGGGATCACAATGGAAGAGACCAGGATAAGGGGAGAGTTGTCGGAAGGGATGCTATGTTCCGAGGTTGAATTGGGTGTAGGGGACGATCACGAGGGGATTATCATACTTCCGGAACGCTCTGAAGTTGGTGGCAGCATTGTCAATCCCCTGGGACTTGATGAGGTGGTAATGGAAATCGGCGTAACACCTAACAGACCAGACTGCCTAAGTGTTGTCGGGATCGCCAGGGAGGTTGCGGCAGTTTTCGGATCTGAGCTTCGATACCCAAAATTTCAATTAGTGGAAGAGGGTGAAGATATAGATAAGTTGGTTAGAGTTGAAGTATTGGATTCCGAAGGCTGTCAAAGGTATTCTTGCAGGGTAATTACCGACCTAAAGATAGCTCCTTCCCCCAGCTGGCTGAAGATGAGACTCGAGAATTCTGGTATCAGATCGATCAATAACATCGTTGATATAACAAACTTTGTTCTGTTGGAGTGGGGTCAACCACTCCATGCATTTGATTATGATCTGATCGAAGGAAAGAAGATAGTTGTCAGATCCGCAAATGAGGGGGAAGTAATACAAACACTCGATGGACTGGAGAGGGTTCTAACCAACGAAGATTTGATTATTTCTGATGCTTCAAAGCCTATTGCATTGGCAGGTGTGATGGGAGGGGCAAGCACCGAGGTCTCGGACGCTACTAAAAATATTCTGCTTGAAAGCGCGTTTTTCAGTCCTATTAGCGTAAGAAGGACCTCAAAGCGGACAAATTTGAAATCTGAGTCATCTTACAGGTTTGAACGGCAGGTAGATATAAACGGAGTAGTAAAAGCGCTTGACCGGGCTTCTGAGCTCATGAGAGAACTTGCAGGGGGGACGGTTTCGAGGGGTATTATCGACGTTTATCCTAATCCTGTCGGAAGAAGGGAGATTAGGCTTTCCGCGAAAGGTCTAAACAGACTACTCGGAACTGAAATCCAGCCGGACGAAGTCATAGAGATCATGGAGCGGCTCGATATTGAAGGAAAAGCGGCGGAAGGTGAAGAGTTAACGTTCATGATCCCGACCTTTAGGGTGGATATCGCTAGAGAAGTTGATTTAATCGAAGAACTGGCGAGACACTATGGATATAACAGAATCCCGACAACCCTACCCTCTGTTGTTATGAAGACAGAAGGATTAAAAACAGAAAAGATCATTGAAAGCCGGATAAAGGAAATACTAACGTCCTATGGTTTTCTTGAAGTTATAAACTATAGTTTTGATGACCCAGCATATCTTGGACTGTTTAATTCGACTCAACCCCTAGGGATATTGAATCCGCTCAGTAGTGAGGGATCTGTGTTGAGGACGAGCCTTTTTTCTGGATTAATGAGAAACGTGAGTCTTAACCTGAATCGTCAAATAAATGATATAAGGGTTTTTGAAATTGGAAGGGTTTACATCCCGGAAGGAAACGGGTTGCCGAAGGAGATCACTAAACTTGTGGTTGCAGCAACCGGTGAGAGACAACACGAATTATGGGGAAAAGCTGAATTCGATTTTTATGATTTAAAGGGTGTTGTTGAGAGAATTTTTGAATTGCACTCGCTTGTAAAAACGCTGAGATTTGAACAAACAAAGCAGGTCGGCTTCCTTCATCCGGGTAACTCCTCAAGGGTTTTAATCCAGGAAGAGGAAATTGGTATTTTGGGTCAACTTCATCCTGAGATATCGGAAAAAATGGATATCTCACAAGGTGTATATGTTTTTGAAATTGATCTGGATAAACTTGCAGAGTTTTACATTGGCGAGCGGTTACAATTTAGACCCATTCCCAGATTTCCATTCGTGAGAAGAGATATCGCCATCGTAGTGGATGAAGAATTACCAGTGGGTGACATAGTTGGTGAGATAAGAAGGGTAGAATCAAGCTTGATCGAAGACGTGAGTGTATTTGATGTGTTTAAAGGCGGTGCGGTCGAAGAGGGTAAGAAAAGCGTTGCTGTTTCTATGATATTAAGATCGGCTGATAAAACGCTTACGGATGAAGATATAAATCAAGTGCAGGCCAAGACATTGGAAAAGCTGAATTTGGCCTTTGGCGCAGAATTACGTAAAATTTAAGGGGGAAATATATGACGAAAAAAGAACTAGCAGATGTAATACACGTAAAGATAGGGCTTTCAAGGCGTGAATCGGCTGAGATTGTTGAGTTTTTCTTTGAGACAGTGAAAGAAAAACTTGCTAATGGCGAAGGAATTAAAATTCCCGGCTTCGGAAGCTTCAGGCTTCAAAAAAGGAAGGCAAGAAAAGGAAGAAATCCGGCCACCGGTGACGCGATCGTAATATCGGATAGGACTGTCGTCACGTTCAAGCCAAGCAGATTCCTTCGGGACTCTATAAATGAAGTACAAGTCAGTGAATGAATCGAATCAGTAATGCGTTTAGGCAAAATTTCCTTGCTGGCCTTATTGTAACCGTTCCTTTTGGGCTCACGGTTTTTATTCTCTTCACACTCGGGAAATGGATAGTTGAGCTCTTGAGCGCTGCACCTGCTAAGGTTCTGATCAGACCCCTTTCGAAGCTTCATCCATCTCTGTTCCAGCTTTCTACCTTTGGAATCGGGCTCGTGGGAACAATTATTATAGTTCTTTTTGTTGGGAGTATTGCGAGGTTTTATACGGGCAGGAAGTTATTGGGAATCGGCGAATCAATCATTGCAAGAATTCCACTAGCCCGAACGATTTATACAGCTTCCAAACAGGTAATAGAGAGTATTTTTCTAACAACTGGTTTTAAAGGGGTTAAGAGGGTTGTAATGTTTGAGTATCCGAGGAAGGGTGTTTATTCAATAGGTTTTGTTACCGGTACGGTTAAAGAGGATGCCGATCGTAATACTTCGGGTAAGAATCTAGTGGGTATTTTTGTTCCCACGACCCCTAATCCGACCAGTGGGTATTATATAATGCTTCCAGAAGAAGATATTAAAGAGCTTCCAATCAGTACCGAGGATGCCTTCAGGATTATAATCTCGGGCGGACTTGCCGATAATCAATCCAAAGATGTTAAGTCTAATAAGTAGGACGATAAAAAGATTTAACATGCTCATCCCCGGGGAGTGTGTTGTGGTAGGTGTATCAGGAGGATCGGACTCGCTTGGTCTGCTGCAAATATTGACAGAGCTAGCAGATTATCGTCTGAAACTCGTTGTGGCCCATCTTAATCATCGTATTAGAGGAGAAGAATCAAACCGAGACGCTGCCTACGTGCGGAGTTTTGCCGAAAAATTAGGCCTTCCTTTTGAACTCCGGGAAATCGATGTGATTGAGTTTAAAAGGAGCACGAGTCTGTCTCTAGAAGAAGCGGCTAGAGAGCTCAGGTATAAGTTTCTTAGAGAAGTATTAAATAAGCATAATGCCGATAAGATAGCCACGGCCCACACGCTTGATGATCAGGCTGAAACAGTTCTTATGAGATTCATTCGCGGAAGTGGGTTGCTTGGTCTTTCCGGGATCCCCCCTGTAAATGATAATATAATTAGACCACTGATTGAGGTTACGAAATCTGATGTTGAGGATTACTTGAGATCGAAGGGTATAGGGTGGATGGAAGATTCTTCAAACAAGGAGATGTTTTTTCTACGAAACAGAATCAGAAATGAGCTAATTCCGCACCTGATCACATATAATCCTAACATCAAGGAAACACTAGCGAGGACTGCCTACATAGCTGGAGTCGAAGAGGACTACATCAGGACTGAGGCAAAAAACCATTTTGACAAACTGTTTTCCAGCTTAAGAGATGGCGAGTTGGTGGGAAAACTTGCGTATTATAGTGCGCTTTCTGAAGCGATGAAGTATGGGTTATTGAGATTAGCGATTGAGAAAATAAAGGGTGATCTGAAGAGGATTTCACTAAACCATATTGTGTCAATGAATGAGCTCCTGGATTCCGGGCAAGCGTCGGGTGAGCTCTATCTTCCTGGAGAAATAGTGGTAGCTAAGGGCCATGGCCTCTTTGTGCTTACGAAGAACGCTCTATTCACATGTAGTTTCAGGTACAGCGTTAATTCAACTGGATTGCACAGATTTCCACATGCCGAGTTTGAGATCCAATTCGAAAAGGTAAATTCACTGAAATCGGATAAATATCTCGCTTGTTTTGATTCTGCCTCGGTTGATTTTCCGATTCAGGTTCGAAATTTTACTGAGGGGGACAGGCTCATACCATATGGTATGAATGAATTTAAGAAATTGAAGAATTATTTTATCGATGAGAAGATACCCAGGTTTATTCGACATCAAATCCCTATTTTCCTCTGCAAGGGCAAGATAATGTGGATCGGAGGAATGAGGGTCGATGAGAGATTTAAGGTTCGTGATAAGAGGAAAAAGGTCCTGACCATTCGATTAATTAGACCGAATTTCGAAAAATTGCTAATTCAATGATTTTACCTCAGCGGTCGCCCACAATATTCGCTTCCGAATGATTATTGGCCATCGCATCTCCTCCCCCACAAATGTGGGGGAGGATTAAGGTGGGGGCATCTCTATTTGTTATTTGACCCGCGTTAAAGCCAAGTAACCGGCTCCCAATAGCCCCGCATCGTCTTCTAATTCGCATTTTTTAATCTCGACATTTTCCATTGGAGCACTAAGGCCTCTTTTCTTTGCTTCAGTCAATGCTATTTCGATAAACAGTTCCCATGAGTTTGAGAGACCACCTCCGATTATTATCATCTCGACATTCAACAGATTTGTTAGATTTGCGATTGCGACTCCTAATGCCTTCCCGAACGATGCCCAAATTTCAAGGGAAAATTTATCTCCGATTCTTGCTGCCTTGCCCACTGTCTCGGGAATATCATGTATGGTCACATTCTCGATTTCTCTTCTTAAGATCGTATTCAGATTCTTATTTCTCAGGCCTTCTTTCACCATTCTTCTAATAGCCTCCGCCGAGGCGAAGCTTTCCAGACATCCAAAGTTCCCACAATTACATTTTGGTCCATCGGGGTCAATCGTCATATGCCCGATTTCGCCCGCCATACCATTTGCACCTCGCCAAAGCTTCCCATCGAGTATTATCCCGCCGCCTAACCCGGTTCCCAGGGTTAGAATAATGAGCGAATTTACGTCTTTACCTGCCCCAAGCCACCACTCTCCGAGGGCCGCACAATTGGCGTCATTTTCTATGGTCACATCGATAGCTGACCCGAGTTTCTGTGTTAGTTTTTCTTTAATAGGGTAATTCTTTACTTCGGAAATATTTGGGGCTTGAGTTAATATTCCCTTATTAACATCTATTATTCCGGGAATGCCGATCCCTATACCTGAAATGTCTTCATCTCCTATGATTTCAGTTAGAAGTGAGATCAGGTTTTCCATCACATATTCTATACCTTTTTTTGCATCCGATGATCTACTCTCGCGGCTGAGTATTTTCCCGTTTCTATCTACCGAGGCGGCTCTTAGGTTGGTTCCGCCTATATCTACACCGATCACTACTTCACTCATAGCGGCTCTCCATCATCGTTTAAAAATTCTTTCCCAGGACTGATTTTAGCATAAAAATCGCTGGTATTTATGATGGATGATCAAATGTGATTCGGAAAATTGAATAATTAGTTCTCAGTTCAAAAGCGAATTTTGTTATGACTCAGGTATTAGTATAATACTGTATTAGGGGGTTGTTGTGACTAATAAATGTTTTGCTAGGAGAATTTATGGGATACGGTTTAACAGATGAACAGGTGATGATAAGGAATCTCGCAAGAGATTTTGCAAGAAATGAGATCGCTCCGGCCGCGAGTAAATATGATAGAACGGGAGAATTCCCTCATGACATTTTATCAAAGGTGCGTGAAGTGGGTTTGATCAATCTGTGTATACCAGAAGAATATGGGGGTGATGGTCTGACCCCAGTCGAGATGATTTTAGTAACTGAGGAACTGGGATGGGGCTGCACGGGTATTACAGTAGCCGTAACCGTAATTAATGGTTTGGCAGCCGAGCCTATCCTTCTTGTCGGGACAGATAAGCAGAAGAAAAGGTATCTTGGGATGCTCTCCGAGGGATTGGGTTCATACTGTGTGACCGAGCCTAACGCCGGTTCGGATATGGCTTCCATAAGTACCCGAGCCAGGCGGGTTGGCAGGGGATTTGAACTCGACGGACAAAAAACGTGGATATCCAACGCACACGAAGCGTCTTTTTTCATCGTCTTTGCCAAGACCGACCCGGAGGCTGGCCATCACGGAATTAGTGCATTCATAGTAGATCGAGATCTGCCCGGGGTTGAAGTGTCAAAGAAACTGCCTAAAATGGGACAGCGTGCCTGTGATTGTTGCGAAGTGATTTTTAAACAGGTTGAACTTCCACCCGAGGCCCTACTGGGCAAAGAGGGTGAAGGTTTTAAGCTGGCGATGCGTGTCTTTGACAGCAGCCGTCCCGTGGTCGCTGCACTTGGCGTGGGACTCTCACAACGTGCCCTCGACGAGTCTATTCGATTTGCCAAAGAGCGCGAGGCCTTTGGTCAACCAATTCTTGGATTCCAGGGGGTTGGTTTTAAAATTGCCGAGATGGGCATGAGAACACAGGCGTCGAGGCTTCTGGCTTATCATGCTGCCTATAAAAGCTCCGCCGGAGAGCGAAACACGCTAGAGGCTTCATATGCGAAGACATTTGCCTCCGACACCGCGATGTGGGCTGCTACGGAAGCTGCTCAAATTCATGGCGGGTATGGTTACAGTGAAGAATATCCGGTTGAGAAACTCATGAGAGATGCAAAAGTACTCCAGATCTATGAGGGGACCAACGAGATACAGAGACTCATAATGGTCAGGGAATTATCGAAATAGCTCTGTTCTTCTGGTGAGTTTAGACGGGTAGCACACCAGTCCCTTCGACAAGCTCAGGGCACGCTTGCTGGTGTGTAAAGTTGCAACACACAAGGCACAGGCGCTGCGGAGGTTTGATTGCTTTGCGAATCTGGTAGGAGCGGCTTCCAGCCGCGATAATGTGCTTGGATTGTTGAGTTTGTAGCGGCGACCTTTAGGTCGCCATAGAATTAATTCTAGAGGTGGAGGACTGAAGACCTCCGCTACATTTCAATGACGGGTAAAAGTTACAAACAGTTCTCCTGCTCAGAGCTATCACTCAATGCGAAAGAGGAGCTATTTGCTACGACTCCAAGGGTAGACGTCTGGTTTTTATTGGAATACAGAGGGGCGTGGACCGATAAGGCTTTTCTTGACAGCAAGATTCCTGAGGACGTAAAAAAGCGAATAAATCTCATTCTCGAAACGATTCCCAACTCCAGATTGCAGCTAATCAAAAGACATGATAATTCTGGCGATACACTAAAATTCTACGTTGCAAAATCCGATGAATTAGAGCCAAAACTTTTTGAGTTTGGGTTCAAAAGCTATGAAGAATTACTTGATTTGGATATTAATGAGATTTTGGAAGGAAATTCCCATTTGAGGAAAGAGCCGCTTTTTTTAGTATGCACTAACGGCGCGTATGACAAATGCTGTGGTAAGTATGGCGTTTCTGTGTATCTGGAAGCAGCTAAAAATGAAAACGGTTTTATGGCCTGGCAAACGACTCATCTTGGTGGTCATAGGTTTGCGGCAAATTTATTGTATTTACCATTTGGGGTTTATTACGGCCGGGTAAGGGATTTTGGTGTCCACAAATTGATAGAGGACTCAATAAATCGCAGGATAGACCTCGAACACTACCGTGGGCGTTCTTGTTACAGCAAAGATGTGCAAGCTGCTGAATACTTTCTGAGAAAGAAAGCCGGAATTAAGGAAATCTCAGCCTTCAGGTTCATTAGTCTTAAAAGTCTAGACAAAGAAAACTCCATTATGGAATTTATCTCGGAATCAGAGGAAAAACCCCACTGCGTTCACATTAAGAAAAATAAAGAGGCCCTCATGAACTACACAAGCTGCAAAGATCAGGAAAAATCCCCTGTCGCCCAATACAGATTAATTGATTATAAGCTCTTGTGATAAAAAGCTGGCATTTTTGATGATTCTCATTGATATAGGTCTAATTCGATAGTTCCTTCAGACCCCTGCATGGAAGTTTATTCTTTTCAATTTAGAACACGTCAAAAAAAACTTCACATCTTCTTGACATTGTAGGCTATAATATTTGAGGACTTTTATTCGTTTCACTCGACAGGCACTGCTCGGCTTAAACGGAGGGAATATTACTCCTTTACTTGAGCTTATTTTTGTGAGACACTCTAAAACAAAGGCAGTATGAATAAAATGGGGGATAGGGCCGATTGATATAGTCATGGGTACAGACGCTTTTTTAGACTATTGAGAAGAGGAAGATCAAAGCATGATGAGGAAAAGCACACTCGTTTTGATGATTGTTATGTGTGGTTTGATGTTTTATACAGGATGCGGCGAGGATGATGGTGGTGGTGGTCAAGGTACCTGCATCACCGACACCTTCGCCCCCCTACATCTCCGCCTCTACCTGGAGGTGGGGTTTAACCTCCCACCGGGAGCGCGGGCCGAGGTGTCCACCGCGAGTATTTCGGCGGCTCGCCGATGAAAGCCGACTGTATGGCCCGTCTCCAGCTCCCGACGACAGAAGAACGTTGGGGAAGTTACCCGCGCACTCTGGATTGTACACACGTACCTCAAGCAGAGAGAGACTACTTCTGCCGCCTCACCGAGCAATTAGGTATCGTTGATGAGAGCAAACGCATTGACTGGCAGACGGGCGTACAAATAAGTCGTGAGGCGGGTCGACCCGTTCGGCCTGCATGCTATATCGTCCATAATACTGAGCTGATTGTGATGCACCTTGCCAGCGGCCGGTCTGGAACCTTGGCGGCCTATTTCCTATGACGGGATCTCAAAACGAGAAGACTTCGAAGCGTGTCGCTCGGTTGCCTGGAGCAATACGACTTTGACACTCCTTGCATCCCGTACGCCTCCTGATAGGGTTGTTCGTCGGAGTGATGAATGCACCCTGCACTGCACGTAAGTTCATTCCGGATGACACGCATTACTTCAGATATTCCGCAGTAATAGCGGAGTCTCCCCCGGCAGCACCAGCTCTTAACGTACAACCCAAGCCGGAGGGCCGAATCGGTCCTCTCGGCTCTTGCTCATAAAGCCGGGTGCAAATACTATACCGTCAGGCCTTGCAATCAAGCACTGTTTGATGAGTTTTCATTACTCCTTACCGCCCCGCTGGCAGTGGTATACCGCTCCTCGGAATTCAATCATCAAAGGCCTTGCCATTTGGACATATAATAATAGTTCGATAATGAATAATATGGTTTTGCAAGCTCTAACCCCCCTTCGCTATAAGGGACGCAAGACTCTTTAGATGGGATAGGGGAAGAGGCTAAGATGAGATTCAGAGAGGGTCTCAAATTACAATAGGGGGTCTAAGCCAAACTCAGAGAATAGAATAGCAAGTGTCTGTCCCCTATTTCTTTATAAACGGGACTAAATCCTGGAATTCCTTCGACGCCCTTTGAAAATCTTCCATATCCTTTTGGGCTTTAGCCATTGAATTCATTGCCCGTGTGCCTTTCTCAATGATGTCGTAGAACTTGACGCTTAATTCCATAGGCAGATTCATCAACTTAACCCATTCCTCATATGGATTTTTCATAAAACGCTCCTGAACAAATTTTGAGATCCAATGCTTATAAATTATAACGGTAAAACTTCTCAGGAACAGACGCCTTTGTTAGATAAATTTTCTGGCGGATATGTCCTTTTTTCATGGCCCGTTGCGTATCCACGAATAAGGTAGGGAATCGTTTGATGAATACACGTAGAAAACCGGGTACGAGCGAAAGACTTCGGGTCCGGGAAAAGCCTAAGTTGTCTTGATAGACCCTAACAAAATGGTGTCCCTTCATCTAATCGAGCGGCTAACAAATGGCAAACTATGCGCCGTGTCCTTGGTAGTTTATCGTCCATTGTTTTGAGAGCAAACAACCGATGAAAAATGAGAACCAATCAGAATGTAGTAGCTGTGCCCGCGTAAGATACCAAAAAAGCACGATTCACTTTGTTCGCATAGTTCACTATCTGGCTAAAGTGTAATTCTTTAACCGAATGGGGTACGTTGATAAATGTCATTTATGGTTAGGGTGCTTTGCGTTACTTAAATTTGAGAACAGGTGATTGAATACATAACCGATGGAGCATCCTTGAAAGTCAGAGTCCTCGGTTGAAGACGGGATTGATTGTCCTTACTATGGCACCAATTTTTGGGATAAATATTTACAAACGTACTATGTCCGGGGGCACAGCGTGAAGAGACATATGTTTGTAAAACATCTTGGCGGAAAATTGAGGGGGCCGAGTGCTTCTTTGAAGAATCCCTTCAGAATTTCCGAAATGTTGCGCGGAGAGGGAAGGGAAAACTATGGGGTGGAGCAACGGATGTGCTTAGTTATGAATAAAGACGGGAAAATAATTTCCGCCAATGAGTTTTGTGCAAATCAGCTTGGATACAGTGTAAAGGAGCTTACGGGTAAGTCAATCGATAAAGTCATTTACAGTAAAGACAGGAATCGAATCAAGGGTTACCTGGTGGACTATATAAGCAACCTATCCCAAGGGCTGATCCACGATTTCTTGATGTTCGATAAACGTGGGAACACGTTTTTGGCCAAATGCACTTTTACACTACGCAAAATTCGGTGTTCGGAAGGGTTTTGTTCATGGTTTCCGAGCGACGATCAGATACCCGTCGTTCCGGTTCGGTTATTCAATTGTTTGATGGCCTGAACAATAGACTCCAAAAAGCTCGCCAGATCACCCTGATAGTCTCACTCCGTCTGCAATACTTGTTGAAGGCATGCAAAAGCTACTAGAATCAGAAAGTGACATGCATATAATCGCAAGGGCTTCGAATCTGAATGAACTTGAGTCTTTTATCAATAGCGGAATTCCGGATGTTTTAATTGTTGACACAGTCACGCCAAATTTGGATGTCAGTAAATTAATCACCTCAATTAGGGAGAAAAATGTTGGACTCAAGTGTTACTGCTGCTTCACACGCCCGATCACCAGCTTGTCGTTGATTCTTTAAGCCTGGGCGTTAAAGGATTCATAACCAAGAAATCGAAGTCTTCAAAATTGGTTCAGGCAATACGTTTTCTTCGAAGGGGCGAAATATTTGGAGACGTAAAAATCATGAAAGCGATAATTGCAAACTATCTTATGAGGAAAGATGATCGGGCCTCAATCTACAATAATAATCTCACAAAAAAGAGATCGAGATAGCTAAGCTGGCTGTCGAGGGATACAGCAATAAAGTCATAGCAAAACATCTTTTTATAACTGATAAAACCGTCAAGACACACTTGAACCGGGTTTATCGGAAGTTAGGCATTACCGGCAGGTATGAGCTCGCAACCAGACTTAAATGTGGAACAAGTGTCTGTCCGCTTCTTCCCCCTCCTTTTCCAAAGGAGGGTTAGGTGATGTTCCCACCTTTTTAAAGGCGCGATACGTAGTACAAATAATACCGTCAGGTCTTGCAATCAAGCATGATTCTGATGACTTTTCGTAAGTCCCCACCGCCCTGCTCTAGGTCGTACACCGCACCTGGAAATTCAGTTCTCAAAAGATTTGTACGATAATTATAGTTTTATAAAGAATGATGTGTTATTACAAGGCCTAACCCCCTTCCTTGGGAAACATGAAATTAAATCCCCCGTCACCCCTTTCTTCAAAGGGGAAACAGAGGGGATTAAGAGTTTCTCCTTCTTTCTTTAGAAGGAATAGGGCTTTTAGTGAAGTAAGAACCCCTTTTCCTTCCTAAAAGTCGCGTGAATCGCCCGCTTCTACTAGCAAAAAGGTTGTACATGGATGTACAACCAAAAATATATCCAAAGTTGTATAGACAGGCCAGTATTATTTCATCTATTATCTATTCATATGGGCCTTTAGCACTTTCTGGAAAATGGAGACGGAATCTTGATTTTTTAAGGACTATTGAGTTCAAATTGGGTTCGAATTAGAGAAAACAAAGAATCGATTAGAAACAATTTTAGGAGTGATAATCATCATCGGGACAGACAATTTAGATAATAGGGGGACGTCTCCATGTTTCAGTCAAGCTGATCGTTTAGCAGTAAAACGGGAGGTGATACATATGGAGAAATGAGAGTTTGACTTGCTCTAACGGTTGCGTCGACATTGGAGCGAGGGCTTTGAAACTAAATCCGACGGAGAAAAAAACAAAGTTTTAGGGAGGTACAAAATGAGTAGCATGATACGATTAGCGCTCTTAATAGGGGCACTCCTTATTGTCACGGTGTCCCTGGTAATACATAGGGCGGAAACCGCCTTCGCACAACCTGTACCCATCTGTTTCCAGTGCAATCTCTCCTCCCCAGACGACGTTGCGGCACTCCGCGACCAGTGCGATTCGCTTGCAGGAGGGGTCGGTATCCTAAGACCCGTGAACCCAACTGACTCCATTGGAGAACTAGGGCCGTGCATCGGCGCTCCTACCCTCTGCGAATATCGATTGGTGGGTATGCCGACTAGTTGGCTCTACCTAGGTTTTTTAGCCAGAGAACATGGGGACAAGAGACGCTACGTTTAATAGCTCATGCCCCTATCCTCTCCCAATCCTCCCCCCGCAAGCTTGCGGGGGGGAGTATTCCTTCCCTAATAAATTAAATAGGGGGTAGAAACTAGTTTTCATTAGCGATGATAGTCTTTCCAACTTAGTGTGAAATAGGCACAGTAGACGCTGTCTTTATAAATAATAGTGTCAGACCCTATTGAAGACGGAGCCGTTTGACTAACTGGAAATGTCCCTCTCCCCTTTTTTAAAAGGGGAGACACAGAGGGGATTTTTCTATTTCTCCACATTATTGGCTGGTGCAAGTAAATCCACGTCCGTTGCTAATTAGGATAGGAATGACAACAAACACTTGTGGTATAGGTGTCTGTACCCGGCCAGTTGTAGCGCCCGTTCCCTGAACTAACATGATGTGGACTGATGAGGGCATCAGTCCATACATTTTCAGGTTTGAAATAAGTAGGCAGTCGCCAGCAGAAATACAGCAAACACACCTCACACGGGAGTAGATTACGCATTTAAGCTCATTCATGGTCTCGTTGGCTATGCTCAATGGCACAGACAAGTCTGTGCCTACAAATAAAAGCTTGTAGGCAGGAATTTATTCGTGCAACTTAGAAAAATAGGGACATCTGTCACGCATCGCTTGCGTGAATCACCTGCTCCTACCAGTAAAAAGGTTGTACATTCATATACAACCAAAATACATCCAAGGTTGTATAGACAGAAGGGTACTCACTTACCATTATCTATCTATGGGTATGTAGCATTTTCTTAGTGGAGGCATTTATGGGCAAGATTACACAGGATTCATACAAGCTAATAAGATCTATTCCTTGCACATTTGAGCGCAATTGATTTTCTCAACCACTCGCCCCCCCCGAGCGCATGGATAGTCAAAATACGCTTGCAAATTAAAAAAGGAGAAAGAAAATGAAACTGAAACAAAAGATAATTTTTTCCTTTGCCGCTTTGACGGCGGTTGCCCTGGCCTTCTACATCGTTTCTCAAACCGTCCTGGAATCTGAGGCGAAGAATAACGGCAAAGTGACTATGTGCCATCTCCCTCCGGATAATCCTTCTAATCCTCATACAATTCATCGAGTTTCTTCCAAAATCAGTGTCGAGCCACATAGCCCATGGCGATTTTCTGCCGGTAATTGAACCGCCGATTGCGATTACGACAACGATGGTGTCCTCGACTAATGTCGATAACTGTCCTAATGATCGCAGCCAACGATGCAGACGGCGACGGAGCTGTGCGGCGATGATGGACAACTGCCCGGACGCTGACCAAACTGCGGATCAGACCAACACGGATCGACGGGGACGCCTTGGGCGATGCGTGTGACTGCTTGCCCAGCTGATCCCGCCAATGATGCAGACGGGGATGGAGTTTGCGGCGACGTTGACAACTGCCCGAACGATCGAAATCCTGATCAAATGGATAGTGACAGTGATGGAGAAGGAAATGTTTGCGATGGCGATTTGGATGGTGATGGAATTCTTAATGGCGAGGACACCTGTCCTGCTGATCCAGCCAATGACGCAGACAACGACGGAGTGTGCGGCGATCGTGGACAATTGCCCGGACGCTGCCAATGCGGATCAGGACCAATACGGATGGCGACGCCTTGGGCGATGTGTGCGATGCTTGTCCCGCTGATCCAGCCAATGATTCAGACGGCGACGGAGTGTGCGGCGATGTGGACGACTGTCCTGATGTTTACAATCCTAATCAGATGGACACCGATGGAGATGGACAAGGAGATGAGTGTGATTCCGATGATGACAATGATAATATTCCTGACGAAAGTGATAATTGTAGGTTTGATGTAAATGCGGACCAGGCGGATTCGGACGGAGATGGTGTCGGAGATGTATGCGATAACTGCCCGGCCGATCCAAACCTTGACCAGGCGGACGCAGACGCGGACACTTTCGGAGACGCATGCGACGTTTGCCCTGCAGGGGATGACAGAATAGACGACGACGGAGATGGGGTTCCTAATGCCTGTGATGTGTGTCCCGAAGGTAATAATAGTGAGGATGCTGACATGGATGGAGTACCAGACGCGTGTGATGTGTGTCCAGGGGAGGACGATACGTTTGACCAGGATGGAGACGGCGTGCCGAATTGTACGGATAACTGCTTTAATCTTCCTAACCCCGCCCAGACGGATGTGGACGGAGATGGAAGCGGACCGCCCTGCGATCAATGCGATAGCGATCCAATGAAGGTCTCGCCCGGTGTATGTGGATGCGGCTTTTCCGACTTGGGTAAGTCCGATAATGATGGTGACGGCTTTTGTGCTCCCGAGGACTGCAACGACAACAACTCAGATATTCGTCCGAATCGGCCAGGGGAAAACAGAATTGATTTTACCTGTGATGGGGAAGACATTGACTGCAGCCTGCCATACGGTGGCTGTGAGCCAAAGACAGGCTGTTTTGGCACGTGTTCTGTTGCGTGCGGCGAAGCGCCTGCCGGGTGTGGCGTGTTTGCTAATTGTGGCACTTGCGATCTGGGCTTCGAATGCTTTAATGGCACATGCTGTCTTCCAACATTCCGTACCGTTTTAGGTGGTGCGGCGTGTGGCCAGCGGGTCGATGACGGCTGCGGCGGTACAACTGTCGTCACGTGTGGCACTGGGGCTTGCGTTGAGGGCATTTGCACGGGGACGGGCGGCGGATGTGTACCCATTACCTGCGACGGTGCGACGTGCGGCGCTGACGACGGATGCGGCGGTACTTGCCCTGGAACGTGCCCGGCTGGCGAACAGTGCTTAAGCTGGGGAATAGCTTATGCGTGTACTTCTATTACCGTAACACAGTGCAGCAATGTCCAGTGTGGTCTGTGTCAGTCTGGGAGTACTTTCATGGATAAGTCTTGTCCAGATGGTCTTGAGTGCGTCTCTTCCGTTTGTAGGGAGTCTTCCTGCGTCTCGGAGTCGTGCAGTCAGTTAGAAGAGTGCAACGTTGAGACGGGACAATGCGAGTGCTGCAACACAAATTTTCTCGGAAGAACATGCCAAGTCTGTGGCGATAACGAGGTTTGTACTGGAGGGACCTCTGGAGTTAATATCAAATGTTGTAATATCTTTACACAACTATGCTTTTAAGTCTTTAGTAGCGCTTGAGCGAGGGTTTCGGAAGTAATGCGGCGGCATCCGAGGGGTGCCGCCGCAAATTTCCTGAGGGCCGGCACTTTTTGTAGGGAGATTTTCAGAGTTGATGAATCCTTCACATATGGTTCGAATACAGTAGGCCGAGGAATAAAAAGTGTCTGTCCAATGTTGTTACGGTAGGCCATAGTATTTTGAGGACTTTTATTCGTTTCACTGGACAGACACTTCTCCGCTTATATGGAAGGGATATTACTCATTGACCGGGACTTATTTTTGTGAGATACTCAAAAATGTTGATCTATAATGTTAAATGCTTATGGTCGATTGAAAGTTAAGAGCCTGCTGCTTTGGTATTATAGCGAAAGGCGAGGTCTGGGATGTCGCAAGGCGCGATGAAAACTCCACTGTCATGTGTAATGAGACAGATTACTCGATACTGAAGGACGGGAGTTTCATCCCAGATATAGCAGTATGAGTCCGTTCGAAAAGATAAAACTGAAGAAGATTTTTCTTATACTATTAGTGGCCATTGGGTTACATTTTGGGTACGTGAAGCAAGCAATGGCTAAGGCAGAGGTGTCTACTGAATGCGATGCGAAAGAAGATGAACCTGCCCAGACTGTCGAGACTGATGAAGATGAGGATCTTGCATTTGCTTCCTGTCAGACTGCAGGTCCTCAGTTTACAAATCCTGATATAGGCTTACTGGACTCGGATGCTCACGGCACAGTTGCTGGATTTGATTTAAACACATTGCTATCGGGTAGTGTTTTTGCATATGGTTCCGACGATAATGATGTATCCCGAGAGGGCGGTGAAGTAATCACGAGGGCTTTCACCAGGTGGAGCTGCACACTCAGGCTCAATGGCGGAGGAAGCTTGCCAGACTCTGTAAATATGACATTTTCTGCAGAGGGAATAGTTAGTTGTTCCCTTGATGAGACGGGTGAATCAAACGCTGTTAATCTCGCTTTAATGATACTTGACATCGATGTAGGTGAAATCGAAGATGAACCAGCCTGCGACCCGGTGGTTGGCGATTGCTCTTTATTTCAGAGAGCATGCGGAGGGGATCAAATAGAATTAGCGGCTCTGGATTGGGATGATGCTACATTTCCCGAAGATAGCACATATTTCCTAGGGAAAAGAACGGTCAATGTACCACTCGAAAATGGCTCCGCAGCTTTTTCGGTAGGAATGAGGTTGATTGCAGGGGCTAATCGAGGGCGCGGCGCTGTGTCTTCAATCGTCACCATGAACTCTATAGAACTCCCTGATGGAAGTACACCGGAATCACATGGGTTTGACGTTACCTTTGACTGCGGTACGAAACCTCCACCCTCTCCAAACTTAACGACGGCCAGGTGCCCTGGTGGTGAAACGAAGGACTTTGACGGCGATGGGCTTCTTGACTGCTGGGAGACCGACGGCATCGATTTCAATAATGACGGGCAAATAGATTTTGACCTTCCGGCAATGGGGGCTGATCCCGAGCGAAAGGACGTTTTTGTTGAAATCGACTGGATGGCTCAGCATAAACCGGACTCTAAAGCGTTAGATATGGTAAAGGAAGGATTTGAAAATGCCCCGGTTGATTGCGAACCGGATGGCTCTAATTGCAAGGGGATTAATTTACACCTTCTGGTGGATGAGGAGGCTATGGCGCACAGCGATGACCTGTCATTTGCTGGTTGTACTGACGCTTCACCACAAGTACCTGATTTTGACCAAATAAAGGCAAAGAGTTTTGGGACAGCAGCGGAAAGGAATGATCCAAACAGTGAAAATATCCTGAATGCAAAGCACTTGGTTTATCGTTATGCGCTTTTTGCCCATAACCTTCTCGGCCTCGATGGGACGTCGGGATGCGGCGAGCTACCCGGAAATGATTTTGTTGTAACGCTTGGAAGCTGGGCAAAGATAAAGGGCCATCAAGTAGGCACTGTTGACCAGCAGGCCGGTACTTTTATGCACGAGCTAGGGCACACTCTCGGTCTTCGCCATGGTGGGGGTGATAATATTAATTGTAAACCTAACTACCTGAGCGTGATGAGTTATAGTCAGCAGATAGATAACTACAAAATTATTGGAAGAGTATTGGATTATTCACGCTCAAATTTGGCTACGCTAGATGAGAGCTCTTTAAATGAAGCCTTTGGAATCGGCGGAGCTCCAGACTTAAAAACGGCATATGGGCCTTCCCCCTCTCTTATGTCTTTAGCAGATATGGCAATAGACTGGAACCGTAATGGCAATGCCACAGATATGAACGTATCTGCTGATATAAACAATCTCGACAACGGTAATTCTCCCTGCACCGGCTTCGGCGCCGTACTGAAGGGACATGATGACTGGAGAAATTTACAATATAATTTCAGGGCATCCTCAGACTTTCTAGACGACGTTAGATTGACTGGTGAGGGCAATCCGCTTAATCTCTCTGAGGCAATGAAAACGAGTCCCGATACCGATGGAGACGGGGTTGTTAATATAATTGACAACTGTGTGGAAGTTGCCAACCCTGATCAGACGGATACCAATCAAGATGGTATTGGAGATGCATGTGAAGGAATGAATTTGGGAGCAGAAGGCGGAGGCGGTTGTTCTATTGCATCAATAGGTTCTGCTCCATCAATACCGTTATATCTCCTGGCTCCCGTATTTATTGTAATAACAAGATTGCTGAGAAAGAAAAAGAAACACCGTAACAAATGTAATGGCGTCCCACGATTTCCTCCCGTTACCTAGCTACCAGCGATATTTGTACCAACCGCGCTTTGAGCCATGATACCACCCCGGTGGGCCATAGAATACAGGTCCGGGCTGGACATACACCGGGGGCGCGACAATAACGGGTGCCGGCGCCACGTAGACGGGCGGTGGGGCGACAACTACAGGAGCCGGGGCTACTACGACCGGAAGCGGTAAGCCCAGGCCTAGATTGAAGAAGAAATTTGTCTTCGCCATCGACGTAGCTGGAACCAGTAAGATGGAGAATAGAATTGCTAATAAGAAGAATCTCTTCATTTCACAGTCCTCCTGATTAAGTAATGTCATTAGTATAAACTAGGATACAGAAAAAAGGTTTCACATTAATAAATACGGTTATGAATAGCGATAGGCGGGGTTTTCTAACCCGCAGGGACAAAACATACGTCCCTCCTTTTAGGAGGCTAAGTTCGCTCGTCGGAGTGCACGAGTAAACTGGACGGTACGGGGATAGGCCTCAATTGATTAATCCCCAGTCCCTTGTCCTGAGCAAGGCCGAACTGTCGGGACGGGTCTTTGTGCGGATACTTGGATTCCCGCCAACCGTCCGCGGGGATGACAACAATGGTTAGGCGGGGTTTTCCAACCTCACCGCATGGCGTGGCTTTGCGCGCATTGTTAAATCCAGCGAGCCGCAAGTATATCCCCGGCGCGGTCTGCGATTGCCATGATGGTACCGACCGGGTGGGCCGTCACGACCGTCGGGATGAGCGAGGCATCCACCACGGCCACATTCTCCGTGCCGCGCAGGATCAGGGTCTCCGGATCGACGCCTCCAGGGCCGTCGCTGAGCGCTGCGGTACCGCCGAAATGGTTGACAATCAGCCGGCTGAAAAAGATGCCGTCAACCGGCGATGGGCCGGTAACATACGTTCGGATATCGGAGAGACTGTCGGGATTCAGATTTGGATGGCTCGAGCTGCCAGGCCCGAACACGATCTTCAGTCCCGGGTCCTGCTGGAAGAGCTGGATGAGGTCGAACACCGCCCGGGTCATCAGGGTGGTATCGGCTTCGCCTTCCTCCGTATCCGGCAGGTATATGTCCGGCGCTTTCACGTTGCCATTTTCGTCGAGCGTGATGAGCCCACGCGCCTTAGGATTCAGCAGCATGGCGAATGCAGACAGGGTGGTTGGGCCATAAAAGGGACCTCCGGGGGTGCCGGCTCCGTTCGGGTTTATAAAGACCTCGACCTCCGGTATATCGGAGTCGTAGGAGTAATTCAGAATCGACACCGGCTGGTACTGGGCGTAAGGTCCTCTTCCTCCCTCCAGGTAAGCCTGCAGGTCTGATTCATTCGCGGAGTAATCGCCGTAATTGTAGGCTAAGTAGGGTACGGGTCCTTCGTAGCTATAGGTCAGCATGGTGAGCACGTGGTCGAACACGCCGACGCCGACCTGTGGGTTGTCGATTTCGAACGGTGCCGGTGATTGACCGGGGAAGATTTCCGTCTCACGCCCTTGTGGGCCGATCCCGCTTAGGAGAAGCAGCCGAGGGGTCACGAGTGCTCCTGCCGCCATCACCAGGAGCCCGTCACGCCGCAACCTTGCGGTTCCAGGAGTGCCCGGAAGCTGCTGGTTCAGGCTGCTCCGTTTGGTGTAGTGCACGGCGAGTGCCCTACCGGTTATGTCGAAATCGATCCGTTCGGCCTTCGCAAACTCCAGGATTTCCAGGCCTTCGACCGCCACCCCACCGGGATCGACGGCTTCGAAGTACCCGCTGATTGGGCTCGCCCGCATGCCGCCTTGTGTGGCGACATAAGGGCGGCTGTATACACCCCGCTCAATGAAAGGCCGGCTCGTATCCGCTTCCACCCAGCCGGCTTCGGCATATAGTGGGTGGGCGATCATCGCGGGGCCGGTGTTCTGGGGGATGCCATCCGTCGATGGAGTATTCGTCACCGGGATACTCTCTCGTACTCGGTCGAAGTAGGGCCGGATATCGTTCCAGCGCCAACCCGCCGGCCAGAAACGGTCGAATACCAGCGGAGGGTTTGTCTGGAACAGCATGCCGTTAAACATGCTGTTGCCTCCGATCCCGATTCCTTGATAGGTGAACGGAGTATTTGTGAGTTTGTATGGGGCTCCGAGCGGCATGTTCGCTATCTGAGAGTACTCGCCTGGCACGTCGAAGATCGTCAGGTCGGTGCGATCGAGTGGCAGCCAAGGCGGAAAGTCGGTCCCTCCTATCGCTGCTGCGGTTGGTCCGCCTGCTTCGATGATGAGGATGCGTTTTGTCCCGCCACTGGCAATCTGCAACTTGGCGGCTACAATCACCCCTGCAGTTCCACCGCCGATTATGATTGCGTCATAGCGGCCGCTGGCCTGATCAACGCTGTCTGCGCACCCGGTCAACACACCCAAGTGTGACCCGATTCCTAATGCCAGACCCGCCTGAGCGGCCTGCCGCAAAAAATCTCGCCTGCTGCTTCGCGCCATATGCAATCTCCAAGCTAACGGGTGAAGCGCGGGACTGATATATCAGTCACCGTCATCACATGATGCGAGGCCACTGGGATTCCTATCCTTAAAGGTCTTGCCACCCCGAAAATTTACTACTCATAGCATGTCGTATCAAGACCTGACCCGCGCGAATACGCCCGGTATCAATTACGCTTTTGGTCGTGCGTCCTCCAGATCCTTCTCATAATAAGAAAAACAGGAACCAGGAGATAGAGTGGAATCGAAAGAGAAGTTCCAGCGGCTGCGATCGAGTAACCTGCTTCTCTTACTTATCAAAGATAGAAGGGCTGAAACCCTTCTATCTTTGTGCGCTACCTATTTTACTTCTGCCCCTTCTTCTTCTTTCTCCTAAGCACCTCGAAGTCCGACCGCTACTGCTGGAACAAGCGGTATCAGTATGTTAGCCATCGCCGTACCTAGCTGCACAGGCGCCGCGCCAGCAAGTGAATGACAGGAACCAACTGGCGCCCTCGTCCCCTTCGCCCCCGCCGCCCATTGGGGCTGGGCCCCCGCCACCGATCCCCCTAACGCACATCTTATCGGTGTTATCTTCACAAAACTGGGTCATCCCAATCGCGGCCGGAAGCGGCGGATGTCCGCAATCCCCCGCGAGTTTTTCGTCAGCGCAAGACCAGGAAAAGTTCCAGTCTTCAATCGGGAAGCAGTTTTCTAAACTAGATATGGGACTGGGTTTTGGCCTTTGATCTGTGCCATCCGCAGAAAAGTCCCCGTCTTGCGGAATGGTGAATGAAAACCCGACGCAGCGGGAGAACCTCTGTTCCTTGTCGTCTACTTTGACTACAAAAACGGGGCAATCGATGTCCTTGACGGCCCATTCACTGCAAATATGACCATTAACGCAGTCTTCATCGTTTTAAGCTATCAACACATTCGCACGTGTTCCCCGAAGGTTTGCAAAATGTGTGTGGCTGACAGATATCCTCTCTGGCATTATCGAACTGCCCACCAAGGTCGCTGAGGTTCATGGTTACGGTCAATATTCCGGTAGCACTGTCGTATTGTCTTTCCCAATTTTTTGGGAAGCCGTTCTCACATAACGAGGAATCCAGTTTTGTACAGATGCTATCAAATTCCAGGGCCTTGGTCGCCAGGTTTGCACCGACAGCCTCCACGTTTTGCGGAGCATTCGCGTCAAGATTAGCCATAGCCCCGACATAAATCTGGTATGTCTGCCTGGCACTGGGTTTGGCGTATACAAGGAAGACATAATATTTATCACCTTTCCTGAAGATGTTCTTGAGCGGCGTGGGGCTCTGCTGAGTCGTTCCGTCTGTGGTGGAGATGTAGTACTTGCCACGGTTTGCAGTCAGGTTGATGCGGCCAAAGACCGCTGGCCCCATCATACGAATCTTCGTGTCCGGTTCTTTCCCGGCCTTTTCCATGTCTTTTTCGGACAAAGTCAGGAATTGGCGGTAGAGGGGGACGCCGTAACATCCCGTCTCGCCAGTGATTGTACAATTAGCACACCAGTCACAAGTAGGATCGCATACGTCTTTATTGCAAGGACAAGGTCCTTTAGTTGGATCGCAAAACTTTTTGCCCGTGTCACAGGTATTGGTGTTCGCGCAATCGGGATAAACCACGGTTGTTATATGATCGTAAGGATTGGTTTTCGCGGTCTCGTCAGACAGGCACTCGATGGTTTCCACGGGGGCGTTGAAGAATGGATCCTCATTGACCGATACCGTACCGATTAGTCCTGTTAGGGAGCCGTCGTCGTCGTTAAGTATGGTTTGACGGTCTATTGCAGTGAAATTGTTGAACATCGTCGAATTCCATGTGGCGTAATGCTGGTTCACATCACTGCTTGTCTTAAACCACGTTTTGGCTGTTTCAGGGGCAAACAGAGGTTCGATGACAAAGTGGCGGATGTCGACACCATGTGGTGACGGTCTATTGTCGAAGAATAGGTTTTTCGAGTGAAAAGCAGGGGGATAGTAAAATCCGTTGGACTGTTTCCAGGCAATTGCAGCGTTCGGCAAATAGCCCATCTTTTTCTTTTCATCACCTGGAATGCCCAGGACTTTTCCATACATCCACCCGCTGTTGTTGCACTGTAGGTTGTTATTAGGAAACGGGCAATCGTCGATGAAGGTCTTCTTGATATCCAGATAGGCGTTTGAGTCCTGAAGGGAGGGGCCGTCATAGATATTGAAGAAGCGCTGATTCGTTCCGAACCCATCAAGCTGTATGCTTATTTGCTGCTCTCGAGAAAGGCAATAATTACTATCCGCCATCGGATTATCGCATTTTTTGATGCCTTTTGGGTTAAACGGTCCCGCGGCGTAAGCAAACGGGTTATCCGGCTGTGTGGTTCCTATGAAGACATTCTTTCTCGCAAGCATCCAGTTGCCGGTTATCACGCTCGAATGGGTGTAGTCGCCACCAGTTACGAATGTCAAGCCGGCCTGCTGCACATCTGTAATCACGCTGTTCTGGACGAGGGACCAGCGAGGGCGGAGCCATATTGCCGAGAAGTTTTTCTGGCCCCAGTTGAAGGAGGTGGTATATGTGTCGAGCACTGTGACCATGCAATTCTCCCTGTTGCCTTCGGCACACGGATTGATTGAGCTACAATCAGTATTTTCCCCCTCACACCGCGTATAAGCCGGGAGGCCTGAAACGATTGGATAATAGGTCTCTGCATCTCTGTTAGGATTTGGTACGGCTGCAAATGTATTTGGGACTTGGTCTAGTCGCAAAGACCCGTCAAGAACGCCATGACAATCGCCTACGTCTGATGTGGTATTGAAGGAATTCATCGCGGTCGTGCAGTAATTACCCTTAAACTTCATGATAGGGGCCGTGCCGGCATGATTTCTCTGGATGGAGGCGTAGGATGTCCAGAACATGTTTTTGGATGGACCGCTTATCTTGGCATCGACAGGCCAAAAACACATTCCGCAGGCGCCGGCCCCCGCAGCCATGTTGTACTCAAAATCATTCCAGCCGTTCATGAACCAGAACACAGCAGGACGAGCCCAATCAGTTAAATAGGGAAATGCCAAAGGATAATTTATGCAAGTCCCCTCACTCGCAGTGCAATCGGCGTCGGTCTTACAGCTCTTTGTCTGCGCACCTGAGCATATTTTTGGCGAGGACAGAATGCCGGGCACCATGCGGGGATTCAAGGGGTTCGGCGCGTTCGGGCCGTTTTGAGCCGCGGAGCGGGCGAGGATTCCTATGTTGGAATAGAGCTTGTTATTTATCTCTGTGCCGTCCTCGAGGTAAAAGCCATGACCTATGGACATGTAACCCACGTTTCTCGCGAGGAGCACGCCCTGGGTCGCGTGAACCGTAATAAAGCGCGTCATAGAATCATGTACGGAACAATCCTTCACGAACGTGTCCGGCGGGGTCTTACGTGCTAGATGGAAGTGGACAGGATAGTGGCCCAATCGTCCGCCCTGACCGAGCTGGTAGAACTCAACCCCCTGCACCTGGAAGGTCTTAAACCCCTGCCTGACGATGGTATGTCCGCCAATAAAGCCGTCGGACACGGGGAAACATGGTTTCGGATTTTCTTTGGTGTCACAATTCAGCAGGCTTTGGTCGATCGTATCGCTATTGGGGCCAGATACAATGCGTATGCTCCTCGTAAGGAGAGCCACGGCGGCGCGTGTTTCGGCCTTCGTGGCCTCAATCCCGGTGGCGGTCTTTAAATCCGATGGGAATGGGTATGCCGTGCCGCTGTGAGGAAACTGGATCTGCGGAGTCACATTGATAATAGTGTTACTGGTGTCTGAATCCTTCATCGTGCCTGTAATTGTAAGCTCCTCCGAGTGCCCCGGAAGATAATCCGTGGTCGTGACCACGATATGGTCGCCCTCTTTCCAATCAACCGGGTTTTCATGATCATCGACCGTTAGCTCGGACTCGGCGCCTTTCAGGTCCTTAGCCAGCCTGACCCAGCTTTTGCCGGAATTAGAAGGCTGCACATTTGTACCGTCATAGGTCGCGCCCTTTTGGCCGAATAATTGAAGTGTCCCGCCGTATGAAACGGCGATCACCTTGTAGCCGAAGTACGCAGCTGTATCTCCTGTGTCAACCGGAAGAGTGCCATACTGGTAGAAGCAATCGCTTCCCGGAAGATTCATGGAGGGGGTACACGAAGTGGGATTAAGAGGAGGATTTTTATTGCTGTTCCAGGTAGTTTCGTCGACGCCGCACATCGGATCGGTGACAGGCTTACCCATTTCAATTTTCTTGCACGTGATTCCCTTCCCCCCGGCACCCTGGTCCTTACCGTAAAGATGAAAAGTTATCTGTCCCCCGGCTTTGCCGATGGGATCGGACGTAGATCCCGCAATCAGGCTCCCCCCATTTTGAATCAATATAGACTTTGCCCAGAAGTTAATCTTCTCGTCTTTAAAGGTTAAGCTGCCGCCGTTTATGATATCGATCTCTCCGTACTGATAGGTCCCGGCCGGTACCATGCATGCCTGGCTTAGCACGAGGTCTTGCATGTCTTCCTTCACCGGTATCGGTCGCAGAATCCCATTGGGACAAGGATTCGGCGCTTCGGGCTCTTCCTGGGCCAATTCAGGTTGTTCCGCCGGTCGCGTAACCGCGAGACCTACAGCGCCGCCAAACTTAGCTCCGCTAAGATTCGCATTCGTAAGATCCGCGCCGCTCAAATTCGCATTGGTCAGGTTTGCTCCTCTAAGATCTGCGCTAGCCAGAAGCGTATCGCTCAGGTTTGCGCCACTGAGATCGGCGTTAGAAAGATTGGCGCCGGAAAGGTCAGCCCCATGCAGGTTTACGTTTGTAAGGATTGCATTGCTGAAGTCGGCCCCGCTCAGGTCGCACCCCTGGCATTTGTTTGTACTTATTGTAGTTTCGGATGAGTTGTCAGCATTCTCTTCTGGGATGGAAAATACCGTGGCAGATACCTCGTCGGTGCTGTCGTCATGCTGAATACGCATCTCGTAATTACCCTGGTTTATGAATTGAGTTACACAGTCTCCATTAGCCTCCACCCTCAGCACTTCGGTTCCACTGCTGTCCACAAGGGTCATAAAATGCCTGGACTCTTTGTTGTCGTCCTGCCAGCAGAAGGTTTGATTCATTCCGCTCGCGTATTTAAATGGGATCATATCCATTCCAATTGTCCCGGTGTCATCTGGCCCTGATATGGAATCGGGATTCTCGAGGAATGTCACCGCCACTCCTGCGTCTGGAATAGCGAATAAAGTCGGATCCTTCACGAAATCGTTTTCAGTCAGCGTGGTGCCAGGCTGCCGAGCCGTGTCACCTCCATTTTGCGCTTTGCCGATGAATGACGCCGCGGCAAAGACCGCGCCCGTAACGATGATAAGGGCCGCGTAAAATACGAACCTTCTATCTTTCATTAGGACTACCCCCAATAGAGTGTTTTTGGATTGATTGCATTTTATATCACAAAATGGCTCTAAAGTAAAGCACTTTTTTTGCCCGACTGACAAACTATTATTAAAGTTAATAATTACAATATGTTGGAAGTACCTTTACTTTGCCAGTTATGCCAATTTATGATGCTCCACATGCATTGTCACTAAGACTTTGGATATATCTAAGGTTGTATCTTGGTTCATATGGGGACAGACATTTGTGGAAGAACCGTCTGTCCCCCTATTTCCGCGAAAATCGATATTTCTGTGCGTATTGAGCAAAAATAATATTCAACTAGTGGATTCCCCGTAGCTTGCTACAGGGCTTCCCTTGGCGTGTCATTCTAGATGTTACATAATTGGCGACAGTATCTTAGATTTTAAATGGGCATTCAAAAAATTGCCAAAATCAATTCCGGAAGCGTTAAAAAAAGCGACAATGATTATTGTCATCTCGAAGGAACAAAGTGACTGAGAGAACTAATTAATTATAGTAATAGATATCTCGCATTCGCTCGATACGCAAGCGTTTTTTGTCAGCCCTTGATTTTTGTTTCTTTAGTATCAAGACAAAGAAAAAAAGAAATTAAACGATGGATCCCCGATAAAAACACTCGAGGATGACGGATGAGTAAATTTCCAGGAAATCTATTATTTTTTGGATTCTGTCCACGAAATATCTAACTTCTACGGCGATGAAATCTGAGAGTTTCAGCTTCTATTATGATATTCTGCAGCTTGCTGCAGGGAGTGTCATTCCTAAACCACCAGGGCAAACCTTCGTAGCAACCTATCAACCGGTCGAAAAAAACTATTGACAAACGATTTCTGAAATAATATCCTGATAGTTAGGGTTATTTTAACGGGGGAATCGTGAAAGGTATAAGAATCTCACTACTTACTGTTGTTTCACTCCTCATCGTCTCCGCAAATCTAATGGCTCAGGAAACTGCCACCCAAACCTCAGAGAGGAATGACAAGTGGTTAAAGAAACAGGACATCCATCTGAAGGATGAGACGGACGCTTATAAAGACCGAAATCCTTCCGAAGAGACATTAGAATTCACAGGACTCACCGAGCCTTTTGAACAGCAATTTGACTTTAATGATATGGTTAGGGAAAAGATGGCTTGGGACAAGAACCTGTCTTCAGAGAAGTCTTATCTTGATAGGTGCCGACTATCGGTGGGCGTGATTAAAGCAAATAAGCTGATGGGCGGCGCTATGCTTAGGGTCAAACTGTTCGACTGAGTAAAATTAAGAAAGGTATACAATTATGGAAGTGTAAGAATGGCAGTTAAAAAAGCCGGGGCGCGGCAAAGAAGGGATTGTTGTTATGCGTGTACGAAGGTTTTGAAGTTTATGACTGAAGGTCTTTCCTTCCTGGATTATCGAAAAGGACGTAGAGGAAACCCTCTGGTTTCCAATCAATGTGTTTTATCTATGCGGGGATGGAAAACCCCGCCTATCGTTGTTGATGACGGAATTTATTATGGATAGTCGGGACATTCTTGTCCCGATATAGTTGCATTCCTTGTGTTTCATCTGTCATATCGAGCAACGGCGAGATATCTTTCTTTTTTAATAAATAAAGATCTCTCAGTCACTTTGCTCCTTCGAGATGACAGTAATGATTGTCACTTTTTTTAACGCTTCCTGAATTGATTTTGGAAATTTTTTGAATGCCCATTTAAAACCTAAGATACTGTCCCCGAATTATGCAAAATCTACGGCAATGACATTTGGCGTAACGTCATTGCGAAATTTGCCCGTCGATTCGCTCAGGACTTCGTCGTGAGCTCAGTCGAACGATAAATTCCGAAATTGAAGCAAACTCATCTATTATTCATTATTAGCTATTAGCTCAATTATAGAGCTTAGATTCGATAAACTGTTATCTAACAATGGTATCATGCTAAATACATATAATTTGCTAAATCGGAGACCACAAATTTGAAAGTAAGGCTTAACAGATACCTTTCGATGTGTGGTATTTCATCCAGGCGCAATGCTGATGAACTAATTATTAGTGGAAAAGTCAGGGTTAACGGCGTAGTGGTGAATGAGTTAGGATGCAGGATTGACACTGAAACCGATGAGGTAAGAGTTGGAAGAAAGACCTTGGGAATTGAAAGGAAAAGGTATGTGTTGCTTAATAAGCCCAGGTTTTTTCTCACGGCCCTTGGAAAAGGCGAAGACGACAAGAAAACAATTGATGAGCTGATAACTGAGATACCGGAAAGGGTTTATCCTGTCGGGAGACTGGATTACGATACGGAGGGTCTTTTGATTCTAACCAATGACGGTGAACTTGCTCATAAGATACTGCATCCGAGTTACAAATTGAGCAAGGTTTACCAAGCAACCGTGAGAGGTAAGGTAAACAAGGACACACTTAGAAGAATGAGAGGAGGTGCCGAGCTAAAGGACGGTTATGCGATGCCAGATAGTATTAATGTTGTAAAATATGATGATAAAGAGACAGTAGTAGAGATAGCCTTTCACGAGGGTCGTAATCGTTTGGTTAAGAGGTTTCTTTCTGAGTTCGGCCACCCTGTATTGAAGTTAAAGAGAATATCAGTCGGTCCCATAAAACTGGATAATCTTCCAAAGGGAGAATGGAGATATTTTAGGGCGCATGAGCTCGACGCTCTAAAAAAAGCAGTAGGTCGTTAGTTAATACCTTTTACTGCTAGAGGCACTGACGTATTCCGGACTTTTCTTATAGCATGCACTAACCAGATATTTGTTTTTAGTTGGTCGCGTAGGAGATTAAAACCAGGAGTAGCGTCCTCTATTCTCGATCCAAATATCGGCCTAAAGTCTATATCGATAAATCAAATTAGCGGGCACTAATTGACGGCGTGCAAGTCTTTTGTTTAATTCAACTAATTTGTACGTGGTCAAAAATTTTGCTTGACTTAGAATAGCAAAATAAAATATAATTTTCTTCAAATGGGATGGGTAGAGGCGATTGGGTGAAAAGAGAAAAGGTAACACTCCTTATACAAAGAGAGAAGTCATTTCTACATATGGAGTGTAGAATCTTTTGGCAGCTTTAAATAGCCGTTTTCTTATATCCGATAAAATCTTGATATTTAAATCTGCTTCATTAAGCATCCTTCACCCAATTCTAACTATCGACATAGCAAATCTAATTCAAAATATTCAATGATACTAAGCCGGAAAGAATTTCAGTAGCAGGCATTATAGATCTCGGATAAATAGTGGAGGGGGTATCATCATGGGGGATAAAGACGATAGAACTGCCGGATTAAAGGATCAAAAATTCGGATCCTCATTCCATAGCCATGACTCACCTTCCTTAGGTTTTTCCGGCGATCAAGCCCAAATCACCCAACATGAATTACTGAATAAACTTTCAAAAAAAAACAGATACGATCTCGTCATAAAGGATGTTATAAAATGGGTCCATAAATCGATCCGCCTGGAAGAGGTTCTCGAAAACTCTGTCGATGGGTTGATAAAAAGCATTGATAAGGTGGATTCTGTCGGAATTTATATTATAGAGGGGAACGTCGCTAACCTCAAAACCCAAAGGGGTTTGAGCGATCGTTATATCGAGAAAGCCGGTAGAATACCCTATCCGAAGGGACTAACCTGGAAGACAATACTAGACGGAAAGCCAATCTATTGCTCTGATGTCGATAAAGATTCCCTTCTCGGCTATGCCGGAAGGGAATCGGGAATTAAAAGTTACTTATCGACGCCTATTTACTTCCAAGCACAGGTAGTAGGTGTAACAAGCATAAACTCGTGTCAAAAAAATGCATTTGATGAGGAGGATCTAAAATTACTGGAAGTTATTACCCAACAGTTGGAAATCGCAGTCCACAATGCGAAGCAGGCCGAAGCGCTTTGGTTGAGTGAGGAGAAGTTTCGTAATCTAGTGGAGCAGACGAACGACTGGGTGTGGGAAATCGATAAATATGGGGCTTTCATTTACGTTAGTCCTCAGGTATCTGAGATCATAGGCTATAGACCTGAGGAGGTTATCGGAAAAACAACGTTCGACTTTATGACTCCAAAAGAGGAATCGCGGTTTTATGAGGTCATAGCCCCCTTTATCGAAAGTAACGCGGCATTTACTCGTCTAGAAAAAACCCTAATTCATAAGAATGGGTACTCTGTTGTGCTTGAAACCAGCGGTTCTCCTGTTTTCGACACTCACGGCGTTCTTCAAGGTTATCGAGGCATTGCTCGTGATATCACAGAGCGCAAGAATCGGGAGGAGGAATTAAGGATACTGAATTACATAACCAGAGTGATGAATCAATCCATTAATCTTGAGGAGATTTACGATGTTGCGCTGGATAAGATTCTTGAACTGGGATATGTTGATCTTGCGTGTATCTATCTTGTAGATGAAGTAAAGTGTGAAGCTGTTATGCAGGCTCAGAGAAACTTCCCAAGCGGTTATGTGGAGAGCGCGGGCAGGATTCCATATCCCAGAGGGCTAACCTGGAAGGTAATTAAATCTGGAGAGATCGTGAACGTTAAGAATGCGAGAGATGGCCCCGGCGTCGAACGGTTTGAGTGGGAACTGGGCTTGCGCAGCATGTTGGGAATACCGGTGGCTATAGAGGGGAAAACCGCTGGAGTGATCTGGCTGCTCGGCTATGAAGAAAAGGACTTTACCAAATCTGAAGAGGAATTGCTTACCTCTATTGGCAGTCAGATTGCCATAGCAATAGCGAAAGCAAATCTGTATAGAGAGTTATCTAAAAAGAAGCGTTATGAAGAAATCATAAGCGCGGTGACCAGGAGTGTCCATCAGTCGCTTGATCTTCAGAAGGTTATAGAAAGCGCAGTGGTTGAAATAAGTAAAAATATAGAGAGCGCAGAAAATGTCGGTATTTATTTGGTGGATGAAGATGAAGCTGTTTTGAGGTCTTATAGCGGCTATCATGACGATTTTATCAAGCAAGTGAATCGGATTCCCTATCCCAGGGGTTTTATTTGGAGAACAATCATTGATGGAAAACCTATATATTGCCCGGATGTGGATCAGGATACCGTCATCGGCCAAACCGGAAGGGAGGCGGGAACAAAGAGTTATGTTTCGATGCCAATTTACTTTGAAGGTAAAACAATAGGAGCAATAGGCATAAGTTCATTCTTGAAGAAAAGCGCTTTCACTGAAGTAGAACTAAAACTACTGGAGATAGTAGCTCAGCAAATTGAGCTTGCGATAAATAACGCCGCCCATGCAGAAGCTCTACGAGAGTCAAATGTCCTTCTTGAAGCTAAAGTCTTGGAACGAACAATGGAGCTAACTAGGACAAATACGGAATTAAGGAGGGAGATCACCAAGAGGAAGAAAGTAGAAAAGCAATTGAAATCATCCCTAAAAGATAAAGAGGTACTTCTTAAGGAAGTTTATCATCGCGTAAAGAATAATTTACAGGTAATTTCAAGCTTGCTCGAACTTCAGTCTGATTTTATTGAAGATGAAAAAGTGGTTAAAATGCTTGCTGAAACTCAGGACCGCATTATTTCCATGGCCTTTATACATGAGCAATTATACGAATCAAGTGACATGGCAACCTTGGACTTTGACGAATATATAAGTACGTTAGTCAGTAATTTCGTCGATTCATACGGAATTAGTACGAAGGACATAAAAATAAACACTAATATTTGTAAAACCGAATTAAGTATTGATAGAGCGATTCCCTGTGGTTTGTTAATCAATGAGATTCTGTCAAATTGTCTGAAACACGCCTTTCCTGATAAGAGAGGTGAAATCTCAATTAAAACATCAACCGATGATCAAAACTGCACATTGATAATAAAAGACGATGGCATAGGTCTTCCTGAGAAATTTGATATCGAGAAATCAGAAACGCTGGGATTTCAATTGATAACGGCTCTGATTCAACAGCTTGGCGGATTTATAACTGTCGCCACACAGGCTGGGACCGACTTTACGATTGTATTTCCAAAATGAGCAGCCGAAAATAATATCGTTTATAATATTAGTACTATGAAAAAATCTAGAATTTTGGTCGTAGAAGATGAAAGCATAGTTGCCAGAAACATCCAAAATAGGCTTACAAAAATGGGATACGATGTTTGTGGCGTTACCTCGACCGGTGAAGACGCCATAAACCTTGCTAGGGAATTACAACCTGATCTGGTCCTTATGGATATTGTTTTAAGGGGAGAAATAGACGGCATAGATGCTGCTAAACTTATTAGATCACAGTTTGATATACCCATAATATACTTAACGGCACATGCCGATTTGGGGACAATCAAGAGAGCGACATATACTGAGCCGTTTGGGTATATTTTGAAGCCATTCAAAGTCAAGGAAATTCAATCAGCCATTGAGATAGCCCTTCACAAACACAAAGCAGAAAGCAGAATAAAGAGTAGAAAAAAAGCAATTTCAGATGCACTTACAACACTCGGATATTCTATTATAGTGGTGGATAGGGATTTAAATATTACGTTCCTGTCCGAAAGCGCGGAACGGATGATGGGGTGGAGAGTGGACGAAGCCATAGATAAAAATCTTTATGAAATAATAAAATTAAAACATGGAGCAGAACTCTCTCATGATGATGTCCCTCTCGTTTTGGCATTACAGTCCCAGAATCTCGATAATCTGGTTATTAAGAAGTTGATCAATACTAGGTATGGAAGAGAACTGTTTATGGAAATCAAGGCTAACCCTATTAGAAGTGAAACAGGAGAACTAAGTGGAGTACTCTTAATTTTTAAGGAAGTCCCGTACGAAAGTCCAAACGGCCTCGATTCCGAGTTTGATGTATTTAAATCAGCCGTATCTTCAGAGAATCCTATTTCTTTAGCGGTGATTTCAAGACAGACACTGGTTTCCGAAGGTTTAACAAAAATATTAGAATCTGAAAAGGACATAAAAATCGTTACAACGGCAAGAGAAATCGAAGAGATTTTACCCGTTATCGAGCATAACAAACCGGATGTTATTTTAGTCGATACCGACCTCAATCAGGATAACAAGGGAAGAATCATTGAATTTATCAAAACTAAGACTTCAGACTCAAAGATACTCCTTTTGCTGCACTATCATGACGAGAAGTTTATCACTAATGCGTTGAGCATTGGTGTTAGTGGATTAATATCTGCAAGTTCGACGGGTGAAGACATTCGCGAGGCCATCAGAACCGTGAATTTGGGGCAAAGTTGTTCTGATACAGAAATAATCAAGAAATTTGTAACGAAAATATTGCCTAAGAAAAAGAGGAGGCCTGTACTTCTGACGCCTAGACTCACGAATAAAGAGCAGGAAGTTGCCAAACTCGTTTCTCAGGGTCTAAGCAACAACGTTATAGCACAAAAATTGTCTATAAGCGAGAGAACCGTCAAGGCACATTTGAATAACATTTTTAAAAAACTAGGCATTGCCAACAGGCTTCAACTCGCGATTGAATACCAGCCGTAGACATCCCCGGTATTAAGATACATATAATAGTGACAGACACTTTTCTTCCCAAAGGTCTCTATCACCATAATAATCCAGGTAAAATAAATCCGCTGTGGATAGTATAAGGATTATAGGTGCAAGGGAGCATAACCTGAAAAATATAAGCCTGGAGGTTCCCCGGGGGAAATTTGTTTTAATCACCGGCGTCAGCGGCTCGGGTAAGTCTTCGCTCGCTTTCGATACCATCTTCGCTGAGGGTCAGCGGAGATATATGGAGTCACTGTCCGCATATGCCCGGCAGTTTGTCGAAAAGATTGATAAGCCCGACATCGACTCGATTGAGGGACTTTCTCCATCCATCTCAGTTGATCAGAAAACCTTTCAGAGGAATCCGCGTTCGACAGTTGGCACGATAACCGAGATATATGATTTTCTCAGACTCCTTTTCGCCAGACTGGGGAGGCCGTTCTGCTATAGATGTGGGAAGGAGATAGCGTCACAGAGCATTGAAAGAATGGTAAATCGGATAATTGAATTTGCCAAGAAAGAGAGGATATCCATCTATTCACCTATTGTCCAGGGTAGAAAGGGAGAATACAGAAAGGAACTGGCTGAGCTCAAAGATCAGGGGTTCCTTAGGGTAAGAATTGACGGAAAACTCCTCGACCTCGACGATGAAATTCATGTTGAAAAAAATAAAAAGCATACGATTGAACTCCTGGTGGACGTGGTGAATGTTACTGAAAAGGATTTAAGAGGCAGAATACAGGATTCGCTCAAACTGGCTCTGAAAAGATCAGGTGGTGTTGTAAAAGTGGAAACATCCGGTGGGAACGAGATTGTTTTCAGTGAGAAGTTTTCCTGTCCAACATGCGGAATAAGCTATCCCGAGATTTCTCCCAGGTTATTCTCATTTAACAGTCCGTACGGGGCATGCCCGGCGTGCGAAGGGCTTGGTCAAAAAACAAACTTCGATCCGGAGCTGATTATAGATAACAAAGGAAAATCAATAGAAGACGGTGCAATCATCCCATGGAGGAATTCAAAATACTTCAGTCGCATGATTGGGTGTGTAGCGGATCATTTTGGATTCAATATGCAAACCCCGTATTCGAGATTGCCCGGCAAATTCAAAAAAATCATACTGTATGGATCGGGAGATGAGGAAATCAGATTCTACAGGGATAATGGTAGAGGATCGATCGAATATTGGGATACCTTCCCGGGTGTCATCGGAATAATGTCCGACTGGTATCATGAAACCTCTTCCGATGAGGTCAGGATGAAGCTTTCAAACTATATTCGCACAGTTGACTGCTCCACCTGTAATGGCTCCAGGCTGAAAAAAGAAAGTCTAAGCATACTGTTGGATGGCATGTCGATTTCCGATATAACCAGGCTAACGGTAGATAAATGCATTGAATTTTTCAGTAATCTAAGTTTTTCGGGTCAGGAAAAGGAGGTTGGTGGGAGGATACAAAAAGAAATAGGGTCGAGGCTGGAATTCCTGGCGGATGTCGGTCTTGATTATCTGACGCTTGACCGCTCGGCCACTACGCTTTCGGGAGGAGAAGGTCAAAGGATCCGGCTCGCAACTCAGGTGGGCTCCAGGCTCACAGGTATCACTTACGTGCTTGATGAGCCGACAATAGGTTTGCACCCCAAGGATAATCAGCGCCTTATTTCAACACTGAAGTCCCTGAGGGATCGTGGTAATACAATCATAGTCGTTGAGCACGACGAAGAAACAATCAGGAATTCGGATTTTGTAGTCGATATGGGGCCTGGAGCCGGTGAAAAGGGCGGAGAGGTTGTGGCTCATGGAAATATTTACGATTTGATGAAGAACGAAAAATCGCTCACAGGAAGTTACCTTTCAAGACAACTTTCGATCTCTGTCCCCGGTACAAGGCGAAAACCCGGGGGCTTTTTAAAGGTCAAAGGTGCCCGTGAAAATAATCTGAAAGAGCTCGACGTGTCCTTTCCGCTTGGAGTTTTTACTTGCGTAACCGGTGTATCCGGCTCCGGGAAGAGCACCCTTGTAATTGACACACTCTACAATGCCCTTTGCTCGAAATTCTATGGTGGGAGAGAGAGGGTGGGCAGGCATAAGGCGATAGAGGGCATTGATAAAATAGATAAGGTGGTGAATGTCGATCAAGCTCCCATTGGAAGGACTCCGAGATCAAATCCGGCTACCTACACCGGAGTTTTCACGCCCCTCAGGGAATTGTTCTCGATACTTCCAGATGCCCGGTTGCGCGGGTATTCGCCAAGTCGATTTAGCTTTAATGTGCAGGAAGGAAGGTGCAGCGGATGTCAGGGAAACGGGACTGTAAGGATCGAAATGCACTTTCTCCCAGACGTCTATGTAAGGTGTGATCAGTGCGGGGGCAAGAGGTATGACGCGGAGACGTTAGACATCTTTTATAAGGGAAAAAACATTACGGACGTTTTGGAAATGACGGTGAGCGAGGCTTTAGATTTCTTTTCAAGTATTCCGAAACTAAGACAGAAGCTCGAAGTGCTTCACGCGGTGGGACTCGATTATATTCGGCTCGGTCAAGCGGCTACGACACTTTCGGGCGGCGAAGCCCAGAGGATAAAGCTTGCAAAGGAGCTTTCGAAGAAGGCAACCGGTAGAACGTTGTACGTTCTCGATGAACCCACTATAGGTCTTCATTTCGAGGATGTGAAGAGGTTAATCGATGTGCTTCAGAGGCTTGTAGATTCGGGGAATACAATCGTGGTTATCGAGCATAATCTTGAGGTTCTAAAATGCTCAGACTACATAATTGATCTGGGACCAGAGGGTGGCGAAAACGGGGGCCGTATGGTTGCAAATGGAACGCCCGAAGAGGTTTCTCACTTCGAAGGATCTTATACTGGTAAATTTCTTAAAAGGGTTCTATAAAGCGGAGCCTATGAATCTAGGGATATCTTATTGAGTTTAATTCAGTCTCTAATACTCGGTATTATACAGGGCGTATCAGAGTTTTTTCCGGTGAGCAGCACTGCCCACCTTGTCCTTTTACCATGGTTCTTTTCATGGCATGATCCGGGATTGGCTTTTGATGTCGCCCTTCATATCGGTACGCTGCTCGCGCTAATTTACTATTTCTGGAGAGAATGGTTCGCAATCGTGGTTGAGTTTGTTGCTGGTGTTTTTAGCTCGGGCTTTAAAGATTATCCGAATGGAAGAATAGGCTTAATAATAATTATTGCGTGTATTCCGGGCGGTGTCGCCGGGGTTTTATTTGAAAAACAGGCCAGTGGGCTATTAAGAAACCCGATCGGTATTGCCTTCACACTTTTTTTCTTTGGTTTGATCCTCTATTTCTCAGATAGATTTTCGGGTAAAGACAAGAAGATTTCAGAAATGAGTGTTTGGGATGGCCTGATAATAGGCCTTTTTCAGGCCATTTCGATCGTGCCAGGCGTATCACGTTCAGGAATTTCGATTACTGGTGGACTTATGAGGAGTTTTAAGAGGGACGAGGCGGCAAGGTTTTCTTTCTTAATCGCCGCACCCATAATAGCGGGCGCTGCGGTATTTGAATCGAGGCACCTGGATTTCGCGACAGTTGTTAGCCTCCCTTTCCTGGCCGGTATATTAAGCTCTGCCATTTTTGGATTCCTTGCAATAAAATATCTGTTGAAGTACGTTCAGAAGGGAAGCTATACGGTTTTTGTCATATACAGGATTGCGCTGGCAGCTTTGATTTTTTTCCTATATCTAGAGCGTTAGGTGGGGTAGTCTTCTAATCAAGATTGGATCGCGGTTTAGGTGCTGTTCGACGGCTTACAATGTAAGAATAGAGAATGAATCCGTTCTGAAAAAATAGAATGGGGGATCACAAATTTGATAGCTGTTATTTGTGCTAACTGGTTTGAATTGGATGACAATAAGAGCTATCTTCAGATAACTGATCAAGGATCCTGGAATGATCTGCAATTTTTTAAGGGTGACCTTTATGGGAAGCCTGTACTTTTCGCCCGTACGGGCGTCGGCATCAGGAGGGCGCGCAATGGAACAAATTACGTAATCGAGAAATTCAAACCCGAATTAATCATATCTGCCGGACTCGGCGGTGCGCTCAGCGATGGACTCAGGGTTGGAGATATTATAGTCGGACAATGGGTCTTGAGCTTGAAAAGGAATGAGAAGAAAGGGCTTTTCTGTGACATAAACAGATTGTCTATCGATTTTATGAAGGGCGGGCTATTGACGGAGAACAGGTTTATACATGACCCCGATGAAAAGAGGCGACTGCACCACCAAACGGGTGCCCTGAGTGTCGATATGGAAACATGGGGAGTAGTTGAGGCAGCCGAAGTTTACGGATATCCCGTCATATCGGTAAGGTCAATATCGGACGATAACCGGGTTGAGCTGCCTGACATGAGACATTTTTACAGCAGCTGTGGAGAACTCAGAAAACTAAATGCGTTTAGGCATCTAATTTTAAACCCGAGGCTAATTTATCCATTTTTGAAATTGGTGCTAATTGACATAAGGAAATCTAGGAGCATGCTTAATAGGTTTCTCAAGGAACTGATACAGAACTGTTGACCGGCGAATCCCCTCAAGCTTCTAACATTTTAGTGAGTCGACGTAGGCAGAGTAGACGGGTTCGACGTCCTTGCGATTGGCGGGAAATTTCATACCCTGTCATTCCCACGGATTGTAAGTGGGAATCCATGCCGTTGTCTCTGGATCCCCGACTACTGCATTCGGGGATGACAAACTGAACGTCATTCCCGCGGATTGTGAGCGGGAATCTATATTGCCATTCGTGCGATTTTCTTAGTCTAATAAGATGCTTTTACAAACTTTAACCTCAACATCTTTTATTTCTTTCTTTGTCTTGATACAAAGAAACAAAAATCAAGGGCTGACAAAAAACGCTTGCGTATCGAGCGAATGCGAGATATCTATTGCTATAATTAATTAGTTCTCTCAGTCGCTTTGTTCCTTCGAGATGACAGTAATGATTGTCACTTTTTTTAACGCTTCCGGAATTGATTTTGGGAATTTTTTGAATGCCCATTTAAGATTCGAGAGACTGTCCCCGAATTCTCTATTGTCTAGAGCGATTGACAATATGAGCGCCGGTTGATACCATTTTTTCATGCATGGAAATCGATCTATTAGGTTAAGAGTATTATCCATAATCATATTTTCATTCCTTTTATTTGCATTAACACCTGTGTCGGCCTCGGACAGGAGTGATACTGTCGTGCTCAATGCGATGGAAAAGGAATTAAATCGTTCATGGAAAAAGCTGCGACTCGATGGCTATGAGGCGCCGTACTTTATAAGTTATCAGATCAAGGACAACGCATTTTACAGCATTAAGGGCAAATATGGTGCGATTGTAGACCTGTCCAACGACAGGAAAAGGCGTTTGTTTGTTGACGTGAGGGTAGGAGATTATGAGTTTGATAATTCGATCTTGGGCAATTCTGGTGGAAACTCCTCTGCAATTGATTCCTCGATTATTCCAATTGATAATGACGTTGACTCTATAAGGGCGATCTTATGGCAAGCGACTGACGCTACTTATAAGGATGCGCTTACACAGTATTTCAATAAGAAGGCTGAAAATGTTGATGACGTCAAGGATGAAGAAATCGCTAGCTTTTCCAGGGAAAAACCCCATGTTTACAGCGGCCCTGAGATTGCACTAGTATTCGATCCGAACGATTGGGAAGCGAAGATCAGGGAAGTTTCTTCGGTGTTTAAAGAATATAAGGACTTAATTGATGCATCAGTTTCAATAACGGCTCAAAAGGAGACCGTTTATTTCGTCAATTCCGAGGGCAGCCGAGATGTAGGGGACGAGATACTGTATTCGATAGATGCTGATGCTACGACAAGGGCGGATGACGGGAGAGTAATTGAAAATTATACAAACCTGTATTATTTTTCCCTACAGGAAATTCCTTCGGTGGATCAATTGAAGTCTATTATGAGGGACTTAGTGAAAGAAACGCTCGATATGAAAACCGCTGATGTGCTTTCGCCGGTAAATGTGCCCGCGATATTAGAGCCCGAGGCTGCGGGAATTGTATTCCATGAAGCCGTTGGTCACAGGCTCGAGGGTGAGCGGCAGATCAATGACAAAGAGGGTCAAACCTTTAAAGATAAGGTTGGAGAAAAGATAATTCCCCCTTTTCTGTCGATCGTTGATGATCCTGAATTAAAGAGCTTCAATGGAACTCGCCTTCTTGGTTATTATCCTGTCGACGACGAGGGGGTTCCCGGTCAAACGGTGGCGCTGGTCGAGAACGGTATTTTAAAGAATTTTCTTCTTTCCCGAACACCGATAAATGGTTTTGAAAAGTCCAATGGGCATGGGAGGGCGGCATACAGAAGAGCACCCATGGCCAGGATGAGCAATACTATAGTTAAATCCAAAAAGGAGTATCCAAAGGAGGAACTAAAGAGGATGCTCATGGAAGAGGTAAAGCGTCAAAAAAAGCCGTTTGGTCTTATCATCGAGAAAATGACTGGGGGAGAGACAAATACTTCAACCTATGACTTTCAGGCATTCAGCGCGACACCGGTGGTTGTTTATAAGGTTGACCCCGAGACTGGCAAGGAGACGCTTGTTAGGGACGTCGAAATCGTTGGAACGCCCCTCGTTTCCATTAATAAGATAATAGCTACAGGGGATGACTATGCGGTATTCAATGGCTTTTGCGGGGCAGAGTCTGGGTACGTTCCGGTGTCAACTGTTTCTCCGAGTATACTGGTGTCGGAGATAGAGCTTCAACGTCAAACCTCTAAAAAGGAAAAACTTCCTCTTCTCCCACCTCCCTTCTTTGATGGAGACTCCGACAGAAACGCCATCAAACCAGAGAGGGTTGGAAATGATTGAGTGGCTGAGATTATTGCGGTTTCCGGGATTGACAAGAATAGCATCTTTCAGTGCTCGTGCGTATCTGCGTACCTTGATTATTTTGACACCACTGCTCCGTTCAAAGTACCGCAACACCCTCTGAGATCTGGAAAAATATCTGAAAAATCATCGAAAGGACTTGCTACCCCGGTATCGGTCAAGATGTCCCTGTATATAAAATTATTCCGAACAATTTCTGCATGGCCTAATCGTCCGGTTCCTTCTGTTATTTTTATCATTTCATTGGCAACATCTGCGAAAGAAGCCTTTCTATCGGGCGAAAGGAGAACAGATTGAACCAATAGATGCAGCATATACTGACTTACCTGATACAACGCTTCTGCATCGTCACGAATATCTGGCTCCCTTTCAGCATTAAGCATTTCTGAAAGCATATCGTAAACAGCGCCGGTAAAAACCTGGGAGATTTTATGTATCTCTGTGCCGGCTTCGCTTAATTTTAGATTATTAACAGCGTTTCTGACGGCCCCGTATCCAGGTATCGCCCCAAGTTCTTCACCCCAGGTTGCCAGTATGTTATCTTCATAGCGAAGGTTAGCCTTTGTCTGTGCGATTATGTATTCGACAAGATCCAATTGAGACAGTATAAAGAAAATAGAGGTTAGATCGGATAAAGACTCCTGTAATGCGGCTATCGCCAGAGAAAGCCCCCTTCCCTCTTCTAAGACATTCCAAGATGGTTTTAATGAATCAAATATCGCATGACCCGTTTCGTGCGAGACAACGTCCATAGACCTGCAGGTGAAAACAGGCTGTTTTCCAAGTACGTAGAAATATTGAAAGTTAAGTGACTTCAAGCTCCTGTCATAGAATGCAGCTCTTCCTACATTAGCATGTGGATAAATGCTAAGCGGCTCGACATTACTTTCACTATTCCACACCCATTTTAATTCCCGTCCCAATACGCGCTGGTACATTGTTAATACCTTGCGTACAACCGCATAAGTATGAGCCGCATCAAATCTTTGCTCCTCTTCGCTTATTCCGGGCAGATTATATAAATCCTCCACAATATACTGTTCCGGCGGGGGAAAGAGGAAATCTCCATTTATATCAGGCAAAATAGGGGGGAAACCTTTAATAGCTATCTGAGAATCGCTTGGTCCGGCATATACGTTGTTGTGGACAAAGGTGGTTCTTACCCCGGGTTCTCGCACCGTAGGATCCTGCTTCCAGATATTAATTCTGGATCCCGTTTCCAGCTTTTTTTTAATGCCCCCGGATGTATTCACTTAAGCAAACAATAGCACACTAATATATGGATTTTCAATCCATAATTTGAAATCACATCTGCCCAAAAGAGGTATTAAGGAGGAGGCCTCAGAAAGGTAGAATTTGTTAATGAGAAAAACCCCCCAGTGAAGGACGACTTCCGCAATTAAAGCTAATTAATGGGTTAGAAAGCCCCGCCTATCGTCGTCGCATTTACCCACTTATCAAAACACAGCCATCCGGATCTATGAGTGCGCTAGAGCCCTCGTTTATTGCATTACTTGAGCCAAAAATCGTACAGGTTACCTGTGGGTCGAGTATTACCTCTGAAGTTCCGCCTGACCTTATACCGTTGTCTGTATTTGAGCTGATGAAAATTCCGTTGTCCGACGAGAGGAATACGGAGCTATCATTTCTTGACCTGATCCCGTTGCTTCTCGCGGTTATGTTGATATCTTCTACTGTGTCAAACGTCAATGTGGACGAGCCCTCGGTGATAATACCTTCCCCGCAATCGACGACTGTTATGTTTCTGGCTGAGATATCAAGCACACTGCTTCCTTTCAATCGTATGCAATCCTTACCTGATCCATTGATTGAAAAATCGGCATCAGGTTCATTATATGTGATCGTATCGTTTCCAGACAATTTCAAACGCTCTTGAATAACCTGCCAGTTATTTATCGTGATCACCCCTGGGTCGATGGATACATCAAAGATCACCTGGCTGTCAGGCGTAAGCTGAATCACTCTAGCGACATTAAAGGTGTCGGTGACAAAACGTAGTTGAACACTGTTAGCGTTGTTGGAAACCCTTACTCGGTAATTGCCATTTACATTTGTGTCAACGCTGTCCACTACCTGTCCGTTCACTATCGCTTCAACGGTCGCGGATGTGTTATCTACGTTTCCTTTGATTACGATCTTCTTACTTTCGTCGTTTTCACAGCCCACAAAAGATACGAGAAAAAGTAACGTTAAGATCGATAATAGATACGAATTGCCTAACTGTTTAATCATTCTTATCCTCCTTGAATAATCTCGTGAAATATTATCATTGCCCTTGAAAATGTGTCAAGCTAGTAAATGTGGGCACACTTATTGATATTCTGTATGTTAGTTGAATGAATCATACTACTAAATACGTTTGCATTTTTACGAAATTTAGTCAAACTCAGAATCGATGACGACCAGAGTTGGAATTTTGGGAGCCACAGGTTATACCGGAGCAGAACTAATCAGGCTTTTGATTCGTCATCCAAATGTTGAGATAGTCTGGCTGACATCTGAGAAATTTTCAGGCAAGAAAATCTATGAAGTTTTCCCTCAATTCAACAAATTCATCGATATAAGATGTTCGAGTATTTCTAAGCTTAAATCCTTCGAGAATGTTGACTTGGCCTTTAGTTGCCTTCCGGGCGGAAAATCGATGCATTTTGTCGAAAGGTTAATCCGGAACGGCACCCGGGTAATAGATTTGAGTCCTGATTTCAGGTTTAGTGATTACGAGGACTACAAGATCTTATACAAGGTAGATCATTCATGTAAAGATTTGCTACAGAGTGCCGTGTATGGCCTTCCGGAAATTTATAAAGGCAAGATAAGAGATGCTATTCTCGTTGCAAACCCCGGTTGCTATTCAACCAGCGTCCTATACGGATTGGCACCCGCCGTGGTTAATGCACTCTTAGAGGATGGTTCAATAAGAATCGATTCCAAGGTGGGTCTTGCTGGTGGCGGTCGAGCGCCTGTTCTTGAGCGTCATTTCTCGGAAGCAAATGAAACCGTTGTAGCTTTTGGTATCGATAAAAATGATCAAAAGCCCGAAATGGAAAAACAGCTCTCAGTTTTGAGTGGAAGCCCGGTAAGCCTAACATTTGTTCCCCATAGGATTCCGGTTAACCGTGGAATCCTAACGACGATTTACTCTGAGCTTATAGAGCCCATGGATTTGGAGCGTTTATGGAACGTGTATCTCGCATACTATGCGGAAAGCTCTTTCATACGATTATGTAGTTTGGGGAAATACCCTTCTTTAAAGAACGTGAGGTTTACGAATTTTTGTGATATCGGGATTGGATTTCAAGATGATGTATGCATAACCATTACAGCACTTGATAACCTGGGGAAAGGGGCAGCCGGACAGGCAATACAAAACATGAACATCATGTTTGGTTATCCAGAAGAAGAGGGTTTAACTATTCCATGTATGTATCCCTAGAATAGGAAATTCAGAATGAAAGTAGTTCCAGATTTGTTTAAACATTCAGCAAAGGCGAATTCCGAAGGAATTGCGGTTGTAGACGGACAAAAAAGGATTACCTATGGGACCCTTTTATCTATGGTACAAGATCTAAGCTCGTTTCTTGTATCAAAGGGGGTTGGTCATGGTGACAGGGTTGCGATTTTACTACCTAACTCGCTTGAGTTCATAACTAGCTTCTTTAGTGTGCTTGAAATTGGTGCTATTTCAGTTCCCTTAAATACCGCCTATAAGGAAACAGAACTTGAATATTATATCTCAGACTCTGCCCCGCGCATTATACTTACTGAAGAAACGTTAAGACCTATGGCCGAAAAATCTGCCGATGAGGCCGGCGCATCCGTATTGGTCATAAGAGGGGCCATAACAGACTATTCATATTGCAGTAATGGAGTTTCAAGTAAGATCAAACATGACCTAATACCCGATGATGAGGCAATTTATCTCTATTCAACCGGTACCACCGCTAAACCCAAGTGTGTGGCAAGGAGTCATCTGAATCTTAATGCTCTTGCTGAAAATCATACTCAGACCGTCGGTTGGGCAGAGGATGATAAGATACTATTCGTCGTTCCACTTTCGCATACGTACGCGCTTGGAAATTTTATCAGTGGTATAAAGGTTGGTGCTACCCTTTATGTTTTGAGCTCTTTCAACAGGAATAGGGTCATTGATATGATCGAAGGTGAAGCAATAACTATTTTCCCGGCAGTCCCGTTTATGCTCGATGTATTAGCGAAAACCTATCTTCCAAAGCCCAGAGATTTTTCGTCTCTCAAATTGGTCATTTCCGCCGGTTCTCCACTATCAAAAGAAGTTTTCTATCGATTCCATGAAAAATTTGGAATTTATCCAAGGCAACTGTATGGGTCAACCGAGACAGGTGTGATTGCCATAAATCTATCGCAGGATATTGAAGTTAACTTTGATTCAGTTGGGAGACCGGTAAAAAATGTGGACGTTCAGATTGTTAGGGAAGATGGTTCGGTAGTTGGAGCGGGCGAGGAGGGGGAAATAGCTGTTAAGAGTAGTTCAATGATTAGTGGTTATAAGAACCTTCCGCAGGATACAATGAGCGTGTTTAGGAATGGATATTATCATACCGGTGATTTGGGAACTATGGATAAAGATGGATATATCAGAATTGTGGGCAGAAAAAAGATGTTTATAAATATCAGTGGAAATAAGGTGAATCCAAGGGAGGTTGAACATCAAATTTCAGGCCATTCGAAGGTAAAGGAAGTGGTGGTTTTCGGTGTGAGTGATAGTGAGGGGAATGAGGTGGTAAAGGCGGTAATAGTTCCAAAGGCCGATTTAACAGCCAAGGAGATTTATGAATTTTGTCGGGGCAAAATTGCTGATTTTAAGATTCCAAGCAAAATTGAATTCAGACAAACGATACCTAGGGGCCCGACGGGTAAAGTGGTTATTGAGTTGTTAAAGTAGGTGTATTCCAAGTAAGAGTGTTTGATGGTAGCTTTTAAGGCTTGATACAATGAAAGAGACTGTAAATAGTAGAATCAGGAAAGTATTGATTGAAAAAATGTTATCCGAAGTTGATCCGTCAGAAATTAAGGATGATACCCCTCTAATAGAGCTGGGTGTTGGTGTTGATTCGGTAGCCACTTTGGAACTGATTGTGGCATTGGAATCCGAGTTTAAAATAAGTATTGACGAGGAAGATATTAATCAGAGCCTTCTTGAAAACATAGATAGCATAGCGGAGTGCATCGGTAAGCGGTTGTAAGTTTACATGGTAATTGGGAAAATCCTTCTCTATTCCGGTGGGTTAAATCTTTAACCCCTTTTCCCTCAGATACTTATCGATCGATTTTTTGAATTCTTTCCTAACATTCTCAGTCGCCTTTCTGATTGGTTCAAGAACAACCTTTTCATAAACATCTGTGGCTGAAGCTTCCAGCTTTGTGTCACCTGTAGTGCGTGCCAGTCTTAATACTGCGATAGAATTATAAAAAATCGCTTTGGATAGTGCTTTCCTGGCTTCGTTAAACTTCAGTTTTTCCAATTCCTCCTCGGCCTCCAGAAGCGCATAAAAACCTACTCCGCAGAATAGGGTAAGAATCTTTTTTGCTTCTTCCTGGGACATACCCTCTATTACATAGATAAGCGGCGCCTGTACTATGGCCTCTAGTTCCTTATCCTTGCTTCCGATTATTTGAGCAAGTTGTCCGATTTTTTCATCATCAGCCTGGCGGATAAGATCATGAAGAGCGGTTTGAACGTACACAAGGGCAAAGCTTTCTCTGATCTCTTCCAGAGAGATGCCTTCTGATTTGAGGGCCTTTATATGTTCTAATTTATCTAGAGTATTGTCGGGGTAATAATATGTGGTTTTTTTGCCGTTGTTTATTCTTGAAATCCGTCTCTTGGGTTTTGAAATAAGCCCGAGCTTCACGCAAACCCTTATCGTCTTTGCTGGGTCCGGCCCCAAGTCAATCTTTTTCCTTTTTGCCTTTTTAATCAATTTCTCGAGAGTCAATTCGGCCACCCCATGATATTACGACTTTTGTTAAGTGCTTGTCAATTGGTTTCTTTCATTCACGATCGGCCGGCTTCTGGAATTGTCCTGTTTGAAGGATAACTGTATTAAACATATATTTTGGCATAGATATTATGTTTTTCTGTGAGATTTGATATATTAATATCGATGGCAAACAGCACATTGATACTGTATGAAGCTGTCGAGAATTTTGGAGATAAAAGCGACTACTGGCTTTCATACATAGATTTTTACGAAAAGTATTGGGGCGGACCGACGTCACCTTTCGGGGTTTGGTTTGGAAATGAGTACGAGAGCTTCAGAAAGGCAATTTCATCAAATCTTGATATGTTGGAGGACCAGATAGAAGATTGTTTTTTCATGAAGGACGAAAGTGGGAGATATTATATTGCGCCTTTAGGGTCGAAGGGTCAGTCGCATATCTTCGTTTCTGAAAATATTATCCCACTTCACTGGTTTGTTATATTTCGGGAAGAGGAGCGAAAAATCCTCTATACACATTGGGGATTCAATGCGATAAGCTACGATACTAAACTTGACGCAGGCCTCGGGAGACTGAAAGAAGCAGAAAAGGTTATAGGCTCTGTCATAGACAAGCACGAGTCAAGTTCTCAATTATCAAATAAATTGGCCGATATTAGGGCAGGTATGAGGAAGGTCTATTCACTTCTATCCGGATTTGACCCTTCCGGATCTGTGGTTCTTAATTATGGAGAACTATGTTCTTTCATTCATCCTTATACAATACGTAATGAGAATTCGGTGAAGGATCTGTGGGAGGTATTAACACTCTTGAGAGGGGGGAAGATCGCGGATGCTGATTCGAGGCTTAATATGTTAACCCAAAAATGGGATGATATAAGGCGTAAAGCTTCTGGTGATCCGGAAAGGACCACCATCCAGTAATATATTCATCTAATAATTCCACGCTGAATTGGAACCCGATACCCAAGATTGTGTCATCTTGATCGCGGTCACGGGTTAGTCCGGTGTTGCTAACCGGTTAAAAACAAAAGAGTTTTCCTATCTAGTAGTGTTGATCCTCACAATATCTTCATTAGCGTTCAGCCTAGAGAACAGTAATTCAGTCATAAAATTGAAAGATTAATTCAGGTTCTAAAGACGTGTAATTGAAACTTTAAGAAATTTTTATGGTTTAATGAAGCTAGAAGGGTTTTCAATATTCCTGCATCCAATACCTCAATATTACATCATAAGTCATTAGAGAGAAGATGATTATGGAAAAGACAAAAAATTACTATTTAACAGTTGATTACAGCACGGTGGACACTGAGACTGTCGCCGGGTTGCCTTCAGATGTGGATTCCGATGATGGGAATGAGGAGATTTCTCATCAGGGAACCGATGGAATTTCGGAAAGCGAAAGCACAACCAGTAAGAAACAGGTTCAGGATCAGGATTTGAGGTTAGTTAATTCATATTTTAAAGAAGTCGGTTTAGAACCACTCCTCAAACCTAGTGAGGAGATTGAAATTGCCTCAAAAATCGAAAGATGTGAATCAAGGTCGGAGAAGATTCTTAAGACAATCGAGGGGATTATAGGCCGAAGACTCGGTAATAATGGAGACCGGGCTATACGTGAATTACGTAATATGCTGAATAATAGAAGCAGGATAGATGAAAATGAGAAATTAGCTAAACGTCTGGAAAGACTCTTCAACCTTCTGGAAGCAAATAATCTAAAGGCGACGGAGCTGAGAAACCGATTTATCAAATCCAATTTGAGGCTCGTTGCAAGCATCGCCAGAAAATATATTGGAAGGGGGATACCCTATTTGGATCTTCTGCAAGAGGGAAATTTGGGGTTGATAAAGGCTGTCGAGAAATTTGATTACAAGAGAGGCTACAGGTTCTCTACATATGCCAGTTGGTGGATAACCCAATCTATTTTAAGGGCTTCATTTACTCACGGAAAAACCGTACGCGTGCCTGCGTATGTGCTTGAAAAATCAAGTAAGATCAGGAGAATACGGAATGATCTTGCGAAAGAGATGGGGAGACGGCCTCTGAATAAGGAGGTGGCCGATAAAGCGAAGATGTCTGAGGCGAATATTAGCTGGGTTCTTGGGGATAACGATAAGGTATTGAGCCTCGACACAACCCTCCAAGGGCAAAACATGAGCTTTATCGATGTCTTTGCAGATCCAAAATCAGTACCTGCGGATTCTCTAATTACGGCTGCATCGCTCCCAAAAAGCCTAGAGGCCGCCCTCTCAGAGCTGAATACCAGGGAACGAGAGGTGGTTAAAATGAGATTTGGGATTGGGTATGAAAACGCCTTAACGCTGGACGAGGTTGGGAAAAGATTCAGCCTCACTAGGGAACGGATAAGGCAGATTGAGAAAAGCGCACTTGAGAAGATTAAGAATTCATCTTCCGGAACGATCCTTAAGAGTATGATCGAAGCCTATCAATAAATTGACATCGTTTTTTGTCTATTTATCTTACTCTTCTTTTTGACTTCTTTGTCTTGATACAAAGAAGCAAAAATCAAGGCTGTCCAAACGCTGTCATCTCGAACGGATGTGAGAGATCTAGTAGTTAAGTCAGGAAACAAAGAGAAAGGAAAGATTTCTCCTTGTGGTCGAAATGACAATCGCAATTTTCATTTTCTTGACGCAATTTTTGGAAGGCCAAATAATCCCTTTTTAATGTATCAAATAACCTGGTCGAATTGTCACTAAGGAATGTTTTGGTATTGGTGCCAATTATATCAAAAACGATAAGGCCATTACGTTCACTTACTTCTTGTAATTTTGTTTCGTTCCGAATCATACATCTTATATGTAATAGTTCACGGACGAGTAAAACATTAAGCTCTAAATATACTTCTCAAGAGAAACTGCTTCTATAATAGAAGGGAGATACAGCGACAGATTTTGCAGGACTGTATCCAATAGGGACGCTAAATTTCAAAAACTAGCACAAAGCACGCTCAAATATTATAATATTTGAATAACTTTTGACGCTTATCCCAAAATAGGAAGTTAGGAAAAATATCTCAACAAAATGAGTTGTCCGGAATTTCCAGACAAGTGAACGAATTGAACTGTTCGAAGATATCGAACAACTCGGAAAGATCCAACTGTTGCAAATTTTGCAATAACTGAAATAAACTCAACTGTCGCGTATTTTTCGATAGTTGAAAGAATATTCAACCATGGAAAATAAATCTGAGGTAGTTATATATCAAACCGAAGATGGGGAAACGAAGCTTGAAGTTAATCTCCAGCAAGATACTGCATGGCTTTCTCTTAGCCAGATGGTCGAGTTATTTCAAAGAGTATAAGTCCGTGGTATCTAGACATGTTCGCAATATATTTGCGGAGGGAGAATTAGATCAAAGTTCAACTGTTGCAAAATTTGCAACAGTTCAAAGAGAAGGTGGAAGAACAATAAAGAGAGATATAGATTCATTACAACTTAGATGTAATAATTTCCGTAGGTTACAGAGTAAAATCCCAACGAGGTACTCAATTTCGAATCTGGACAACAAATGTGTTAAGAGACCATCTCGTTAAGGGCTATTCATTAAACGAAAGACGGCTGAGAGAAAAGGAAAGTCAATTAGAAGACTTAAAAAATACAATAAGACTTATAGGAACTGTTTCAGATCAAAAAGCACTAGAGTTCAGATGAGGCCTTAGCACTCATAAATTTAATTAACGATTATAGTTATGCCTTCGACGTATTAGACAAATATGATCATCAAAAACTGGAAATTAAGGATACGGAAAGAAGAGAAAGATTCAGTATTAAATATGAAGAGGCGATCCAGGCAATAAATAGACTAAGAGGAACTTACAGCGCATCCGAACTATTTGGCAAAGAGAAAGATCAATCCTTCAGAAGTTCTTTGGACACTATATACCAAACCTTTGATGGCCGCGAACTCTATCCCAGTATCGAAGAAAAAGCGGCTAATTTGCTTTATTTTATTGTAAAAAACCATTCTTTTGTTGATGGCAATAAGAGAATAGCCGCCTTTATCTTTATTTGGTTCTTAGAAAAAAATGGCTTGCTTTACAGAGATGATGGTACAAAGCGTATTGCAGATAATGCATTAGTCGCTCTTACACTCATGATTGCGGTCAGTAAACCCGAAGAGAAAGAAACAATAATTAAGGTTATTGTCAACCTAATTAATATTAGGAATAAATGAAATACAGTAGTGCTATTTTCAACATACTAGAGCAAAAATATCCGGGGTTACTCTCTGATTCGACTAATTTTACACAGTCTTATTTTGAAGCAATACAAAAAACGAGAGATAAACAAGCAGAATTAGAGAAAGTGGTATACCTAGCTGAGGGTAAGCCACTTCCTCAATTATCGGGTCAGCACCCATTTGAAGTAACTGAAAAGTATAGAATTGATTACGTTTATGAGGAGATAAGACACATTCGCTTGACTATTGCGGTTTCTATTTCATCAGCTGAATATTTTTTACCGCTTACATGTGATTTTAAGCATACGAATCAACAAACTTATGATGATTTTATGTTTTGGTACAATATTGATTATGGGATTCGATTGTTAGCTAGTGCTTGGGATAGATTAGCCCACTTTTTGTATTTAGCCTTTGAATTGAAAATAAAAAAATTAGATTTCCAATCCGTCATTAGGGCGATACAAAATAAAGGGCCGGACATTGTAAGCAATGAAAATTTCAAGTCTCTTAAGCAACTAAACGATACCAAACTGAAAGAGATTGAAGCCAAGTATAGTGAGGGTTTGAGAAACGTTGTTGACCATATAATTGGGTCATTCACACAATATTTCATGTTAATACTTGAAAAATATAGGCCCGATAAGCCAGAAAGTATAGAAGAACTAATAACAAAGAGAAAAGCATATCTCGATTTTTTAGATGAGCATTTTGATTATTTCCAAAAAGGACTAGATAGCGCTATAAAATTGGCGAAGGAGTCCACTCATGAGTGCAAATAAACGGGTAAGAAGCCGCTAGTATCGCCAAACTTTGATTGCAGTAAATTTTCATATCACAACTTTTATGTATGGTTCTGTATTTCGTCAAAACAAAAATTGATCAGTCGGAAAATGGGAAGATTTAAAACACGAGATATTCCTAAGATTATTGCCATCTTAAAAAGAGAATACAAAAGGTGGAAAATGCCCTCCGTTACACATACGGCTGAGAGAAGTCGTGATCCATTTAAGGTTTTGATATCGACTATTCTCAGCCTTAGAACAAAGGATGAGACTACTAGTAGCGCTTCTGGAAGATTATTTAAGATGGCTAATAACCCATCGGATATGCTTGCGATTAGTTCAAGGCAGATTGAAAAGGCAATTTACCCCGTGGGATTCTATAGGACCAAGGCAAAGATTATAAGAGACGTTTGCAAGACTCTGATTGAAAAATATGATTCCAGGGTTCCCGATGAGATCGATGAGCTTCTCAAGCTAAAAGGTGTCGGAAGAAAGACTGCTAACCTGGTTGTGACCCTGGGATACGGAAAACCTGGAGTTTGCGTTGACACGCATGTCCACAGGATTTCGAATCGATGGGGGTTTATAGAAACAAAGACGCCTTTTGAAACCGAAATGGTCTTAAGGGAAAAGCTTCCAAGAAAATACTGGATAGATTATAACAGCCTCCTGGTCGCCTTTGGACAAACTGTTTGCCGACCCATTTCTCCAAAGTGCACCGAATGCCCCGTTGAACAGTTATGCGAGAAAATAGGTGTGGTAAAAAGCAGATAGCCGACATTTGTTCGTTAGGAATAAAATTAGTTTTAATAAACAGTCCAACCGCCGTCGATAACAAGGCTTGATCCCGTGACGTATTTCGCCTCATCAGATGCAAGATAAAGGATGCCGTATGCTATGTCCATGGGCTCTCCGCGCATTCCCATCGGTACTAATTTTGCTGCTACTTCATCCAGTTGTTTTTGTGCATCAGGAGGGTTCCCAATAAAATCTTCATTCATCTTAGTTTTTATAAAACCAGGGCAAATTGTGTTTACCCTGATTCCCTGCTTTACATGGTCCAGCGCCATGCTTCTTGTGAACTGCATAACAGCCCCTTTTGATGCGCTGTACGCGAGAGTATTTTCGCAACCTATGAATCCTAAAACCGAGGCGTTATTTATTATTGAACCTCCTCCATCTCTAATCATATGTGGTGTTACATATTTTGACATCAAAAACATACCTTTGATGTTTATGACAATTGTCTTGTCCCACGAATCCACGGAGGTCGTCAAAACATTTCCGGCTTCGAGCACACCGGCATTGTTAAACAGTATGTCAATTTTTTTAAATCTTTTTAGGAACTTATTTACTGTATCTTTGACGTGTGCTTCTGACGATACATCTCCGGAAAAAGCCACAATTTCCCCTTTACCTCTCGCCTCCCTTACAACCTGGTCTAATTTCTTTTTGGTTCTTCCAGTAATCCCAACCTTCGCCCCTTCTCTACAAAAAAGTAGGGCTGTAGCTTTACCAATTCCCTCACCTCCACCAGTTATCAAAGCGGTTTTGCCTTTGAGTCTCATATTTGGGCCTCCTTAGTTCAATCAAAGATGATAGTCAATTATGAAAATTAAATTTCAAAGAAATACCGGTGAAAGCGAATCAAATATATGTGATTCTCATTAAATTTTCAATTCAAAATTTATCTCTCGATCCATTGATCCTGGATCGGCCGTCAAATTACGACATTATAATATTTTATTTTTCCGGCAGTAAGTTTAGGCACTATATCCACATTTTTTGAGGTTGAATTTTTCCCATTATCAGATACCATTCGTCTAACTAATTCACAGAGGCGAAGCTGAGTTGGAATCGATACTTTTCTACATTTTTGCCGCTGCATCCGTGGCGGGGGCTCTTCTTGTTATTACGCACGGGAATCCCGTGGTTTGTGCTCTGTCACTGGTTCTTACGCTTTTCTCCACCGCGGTGCTCTTTATCTTACTCCTTGCTGAGTTTATTGCCGCAATTCAGATCCTTGTCTATGCCGGGGCGATAATAGTGCTTTTTATCTTTACCGTGATGTATCTAAACCTCCATGAGGACTCGCTCAGGTTCGATTATCAAAACAGTCCTATCAGGTTTGGTGTCTTATTGGTGATACTTGTCGTGGTCGGTTATTTAACGAGTCTAGCATTCAACAAGGGCTTAGCTTTGAATGGCGCCGAAGCAATTTCGAATAACCGGTTTGGAACAGTGGAAGGTGTCGGGACTGTTTTATTCAAGGATTACATTCTACCCTTCGAGCTCACATCGGTCTTGATCGTAGTTGCCATAATAGGGGTGGTGGCGATAGCCAAAAGGAGGTTCAATTAGTGTGACAACTGGCGTTGAACACTACCTTGTCCTTAGCTCAATACTATTTGTTATAGGCACTTTTGGTGTCATCACACGGAAGAATATAATCATAGTGCTCATGTCGATAGAGTTGATGCTCAATTCTGCAAACCTTGCATTTGTTGCCTTTTCGAAGGTGCTCGGAGACATGACGGGTCAGGTATTCATGATAATGTCAATAACCGTTGCTGCGGCTGAAGTGGCTGTAGGGTTGGCCCTTGTTGTTTCGGTTTACACGCACCGTGAGAGCCTTAATATCGATATTCTAAAAATGCTTAAAGGGTAAATCATTGATGAAGTTAACATTCAAGGACAGGAGTAAATAGAGCGTGCTTGTTTGGATAATACTAGCACCTTTAATAGGTGCAGCGATTAATGGTTTAGTGTTTGCTTCCGGATTCTGGAAAAAGGTTATTCGAGGGGACGAACAGACAGAAAATAGGATTGTCAGCTTTCTGGGATGTGGTGTAATCTTTATCTCTGCAATACTGTCTTCGATCTTATTCCTTCGTCTTCTAGGGCTGTCCCCTTCGGATAGACAACTAGTTCAGGAGCTATATTTATGGATTCCTTCAGGAGATTTTTCGGTAAGTATTGAGTTTCTGTTTGATCCCCTTTCATGTGTCATGGCTCTTGTAGTATCCTGGGTAAGCTTCTTAATACATGTCTATTCTATCGGGTATATGCACGATGACCGCTCTTATTCGAGGTATTTCACTTATCTTAATAGCTTTGTTTTCTTTATGCTGGTATTGGTGTTGGGTAACAATTTCCCGCTCTTGTTTGTGGGTTGGGAGGGTGTGGGATTAGCATCCTATCTTCTGATAGGATTCTGGTATGAAGATTATGAGAAGGCACGTGCTGGTAAAAAGGCTTTTATTGTAAACAGAATAGGGGACTTTGGATTCATAATCGGTATATTCTTGGTTTTTTATGTATTTGGGTCGACGAATTTTTCCGATGTTTTCGGCAAAGCCGTGGATCCCGTTTTCATCAATGCCATTCCCGGTGTCCTAATTACCGTTATCGCACTTCTTCTATTCATTGGTGCGGTTGGCAAATCTGCTCAGTTCCCACTCTATGTCTGGCTCCCAGATGCCATGGCGGGTCCTACACCTGTTAGCGCATTAATACATGCTGCCACGATGGTTACTGCTGGTGCGTACATGATGGCAAGGTGTAGTGCGTTTTATACACAGTCGCCTACCGCTCAGATGCTGGTGGTCTCGATAGCCGCTTTTACTGCATTGCTTGCAGCTTCTATCGCTATTACTCAGAATGATATTAAGAAGGTGCTCGCCTATTCGACAATAAGTCAGCTCGGTTACATGTTTATGGCAATTGGGGTTGGGGCTTATGCTGCCGGTATTTTTCATCTTGTGATGCATGCATTTTTTAAGGCCTTGCTGTTTTTGGGCTCAGGTAGCGTAATTCATTCTCTTGCCGGCGAACAGGACGTCAGGAAAATGGGTGGGTTGAGAAAGTACATTCCATTTACTTCATACACCTTTCTTATTGGTACTCTTGCAATATCCGGAATTCCTCTCCTATCGGGGTTTTATAGTAAGGATGGGATTCTTGCTTCTTTGATCGAAAGAGGCTATATAGTGCACTGGTTTATTGCACTCTTCACCGTAGGTTTAACGGCATTATACATGATTCGATTGTATCTGCTCACATTCGAGGGCAGCACCCGTGTCTCTCAATCAATCAGGAGTCATATTCATGAGTCCCCGTACACGATGACAATTCCCCTTCTGGTTCTTGCGTTACTTTCTATATTTGGCGGGTATATAGGGGTCCCTGATTTCATGGCCAAGGTAGTTGGCATCTCGCATTCAAACATTTTCGAGGATTTCTTGTCGCCCTCGCTTTATTTAACAGACATAGGCTCATCGCTGCATGATTTTCTGGGACATTGGAGTGCAACATTATTATCAATAATTGCCGCGGTTGTTGGGGCTATGATTGCCATTTACTTATATATAATAAATCCCGCTTCAGTACAGAGTCTTATGAGGAGTAATATAGTATCTACCGTCTATAGGTTTTCCTATGCAAAGTGGTTTGTAGATGAAACATACGATACTATTTTTGTAAGACCTTTTAACAGCATTTCAGAGAGCGCCGCTAGGTTTGATGTGAATATAATTGATGGTGCTGTAAACGGAATTTCGGGCGTTGTTATCAGGACTGCTTCTGTCTTGAGATTTGCGCAAACAGGCATGCTTAGGTTCTACGCGGCAGCGATGGCGATAGGCGCACTAGCCATAATTGTCTATATCGTAATTTCTGCTGGCTGAGCCTGAGGGGTTCTAATTAATAAAAAGGCGGCATAGCTTTCTTAGTGCCAGCCGCCTTTTATAACGTTTAATCTCTGGTATTTACTTTGGTAGCACTGTTTTATACATCGAAATAGAGTACAAACTCATACGGAACAGGTCTGAGCTTTACGGGATTAACCTCATTCTCAGTCTTGTAGTCGATCCAGGTCTCAACCACATCCTCTGTGAATACATCGCCTTTAAGTAGAAACTCGTGGTCATTCTCAAGTGCTTTAAGTGCTTCCTCAAGGGAACCCGGAACTGATGGGATACCCGCCAGCTCTTCGGGCCCCAGTGCATAAATGTCTTTATCCAGTGGCTCACCGGGATTGATTTTCTTTTCAATCCCATCAAGACCTGCCATGAGCATAACAGAGAATGTCAGGTAGCCGTTACATGCCGGATCTGGAAACCTCACTTCGATCCTTTTGGACTTAGGACTTGGCGAATACATGGGTATTCTGACCCCTGCGCTTCGGTTTCTTGCCGAATATGCTAGGTTTACAGGCGCTTCAAATCCGGGCACCAGTCTCCTGTATGAGTTTGTCGTAGGATTGGCAAAGGCGCAAATAGTCGGTGCGTGTTTTAGGATTCCCCCGATATAATTCATTGCCAGTTCACTCAATCCTGCATAACTGTTTCCGGCGAAAAGAGGTTCCCCATTTTTCCAGAGGGACTGATGTGTATGCATACCAGAGCCGTTGTCCCCAAAAACTGGTTTAGGCATAAATGTGACGGTCTTACCGTGTTTCATTGCAACGTTTCTGCATACGTATTTATACCACATCATCCTGTCTCCCATTTCCACGATAGGAGAAAATCGCATATCAATTTCTGCCTGTCCTGCTGTTGACACTTCATGGTGATGGGCCTCAACTATGACGCCAAGCTGTTCAAGTGTCCTTACCATTTCCGATCTGACATCCTGAAAATTATCACTTGGCGGGGTTGGGAAATAACCCTCTTTGTGCCTTGGTTTATAACCGAGGTTCGGATTTTCATCTCTTGCAGAGTTCCAAATCCCTTCCACTGAGTCCAGGAAGTAGAAACCCGAATTGGCAGTCTGCTCGTACTGTATATTGTCCAGTATGAAAAATTCCAGCTCAGGGCCGAAATAGGCGGTGTCTGCTACCCCGGTGCTTTTCATGTACGCAGTTGCTTTTTTTGCAATATTTCTGGGATCGCGAGAATAAGGCTCACGCGTTATCGGGTCAACAACGTCGCATAGTATGGTAAGAGTTGGAACCGTCAGGAACGGATCGACTCTTCCTGTTTTTGGGTCTGGCACAACCAGCATATCGCTTGCATGAATCGATTGCCATCCCCGGATGCTTGAACCGTCAAAACCGAGTCCGTCTGAAAATGCGTTACTATCCAGCTCATGAGCTGGCACGCTAAAATGCTGCCAAGTCCCAAGGAAATCAAGAAATCGCAAGTCCACTATCTCTATATTCTGGTCTTTCACCAATTTTATAACATCTCCTGGCTTTTCAGGAAACATATCATTTATACCTCCTTTGCCTTTACTCTTAGATTCTTTCTTTTTTGTGGGCATTAGTCTTCGTCCTCCATTTATAAAAGTCTGCTTTTGTTGGCTTTAACTCTATATGGCGTCAATACCACGCTCTCCTGTTCTGATTCGTACGACTTCTTCCATTGGTAAAATGAAGATTTTCCCATCTCCGATTTTGCCTGTCCTGGCGCTGTCCATTATGACTTCGATTACTTTTGGAACGATGTCATCCACCACGATGATCTCAAGTTTTATTTTAGGCAAGAAGTCTATAACATATTCTGCCCCTCTGTAAAGCTCGGTATGACCTTTTTGTCTTCCAAAACCCTTCACCTCTGTCACCGTTAATCCCTGGACTCCGATATCCTTAAGGGCTTCCTTTACATCATCCAATTTAAACGGCTTGATTATGGCTTCTACTTTTTTCATTATCTGATAAACCTCCTTGCCATTCTAATAAGCAAACAACATACCACTTCACAGAAGGCAAATCAATCGGAAAATAGGGTCGTTTTTTTCGTTGTGTAGCAAAATCATGCTTAAAAAAGAGGCACGCGGTTTTAAAAAATAAACATTGAAAATTACAAAATTGGATTTTATAATCGACTATGAATATTACGCCGAATCTCATATAGACTTATGCGAACCGATCGTATATTTTGAAGGTGCTTGCGACTGGAAGTTTCGGTTGATTTTTTACCTCATTATGATAGGGTTTTTTGCCCATGGTAGAAAAGAGTCTAGGGTATAAGTTTAAAGATCGAGCGCTTCTTAAAACCGCACTGACGCACAGTTCTTATGCTAACGAGTTTTCAATCGAGAGCAACGAGAGGCTGGAATTTTTGGGGGATGCTGTCTTGGGGTTGGTAGTAGCGCGCCTGTTGTATGACCACCATCCAAGCGCTTCCGAGGGTAAACTTTCCAAACAGAGGAGTGCAATAGTAAGCAGAGTGAACTTTGCGAAATTTACGAGGGAACTGGGTATCGATAAGCAAATCATTCTAGGAAAGGGGGAAGAGAGAACCGGTGGTAGGGACAGGGAGTCAAATCTTTCCGGGGCCTTCGAGGCGATAATAGGCGCAATTTATTTAGACGGTGGATATAGAAAGGTTTTTAGGGTTATATCCAAGCTCATAAAAAATTCGATCGATGAGAAAGATATTTTCACTGATTATAAGACTAAACTACAGGAGATAGCACAAAAGAAGTACAAGCAAATTCCTCGATATAGAGTTGTCCACGAAGAGGGCCCGCCGCATAAGAAGTGTTTCCACGTTGAGGTAAAGATAATGAGGAGGGTTCTGGGCGAGGGGATGGGAAGCAACAAAAAGGAGGCCGAGCAATCAGCCGCTAAAGAGGGGCTGAATAAACTTGGGGTCTCAAAGAAAACGGGTTGATGTTACAGGAGGGTGTCTTCATATTGTATGTCATGCTCCTCTATCTTTTTCGATAGCGTATTTCTGTTAATTCCAAGTATCGCCGCAGCCCTTTTCTTGTTTCCTTTGGCTATCCGTAACACTTCTTCGATAAGCGGTTTCTCAATCTTTTGAATTACCAGATCGTATATCGCACCTGAGGCTTCCTCTTGATTATTGTACAAAAAGACTTCGAGCTTGGATTTAATATATTCACCAAAGAGTTCGTCTGTCTCTTTCTTTTCCCCCCTTAAGTAAGGAGCAGCATCGAGGAGGACATCCGATGTAATCATGTTCTCTGATGAGAGAACAATAACCCTCTTGACTGTGTTTTCTAATTCTCTTACATTTCCCGGCCAACTGTATTCAAGCAATATCTTTTTTGCTCCGACGGAGAATGCTTTTTTATAAATGCCGAGGTCAATTGAATACTTCTCATTAAAGTAATCCACCAGAAGTGGGATATCCTCTTTCCTTTTCCTTAGCGGAGGAACCACTATAGTTATGGCATTTATCCTGTAATAAAGATCCCTTCTGAAGGTGCCTTTCTCCACTTCTTCTTCTAATCTTTTGTTTGTGGATAAAATAACTCTTACATTTACCTCGACGGGTTTCTCACTGCCTAGCCGGTAGAATTTCTTCTCTTCCAGAACCCTTAGAAGCTTTGTCTGAAGTTCAAATGGCATGTCACCTATTTCATCGAGGTGAAGGGTTCCGCCGGCAGCCTCATCAAATCTGCCCTGTTTTCTTATTGATGCCCCTGTGAAAGCCCCTTTCTCATATCCAAAGAGTTCACTTTCAATAAGATCTTTTGGCAGGGCCGCGAGATTCACCGATACCAGTTTTTCGTCTTTTCGGGGACTGTTGATATGTATGGCTCTGGCTATAAGCTCCTTTCCCGTGCCACTCTCGCCCTCGATAAGCACCGTTAGATCTTTTCCCGCTATGCGCCCTATTGTTTTATAGATCTTGAGCATCGACGGAGATTTTCCGACTATACCCTGATGTATTTCCATTGCTTCGTTCAATGTTGCCGTCAGAGAATCAACCTTTCTCGCATTTTCATAGCTATTTATGGCCCTGTCGACGGTGAGTCTTACTTCATCCAAATCAAATGGCTTTGCAATGTAATCGAATGCCCCTTCTTTCATGGCATCAATCGCGTTTTTAACCGTATTTTGAGCTGTGATGATGATTACCGGAACCTCTATACCCCTCGATCTTATGTCATGGAGTACCTCGAGTCCACTTATGTCAGGCATCGTTATATCGAGTATTATCAGAGAGAAGTATTCAGATGACACCTTTTCAAGAGCCTGTGACCCGTTCGCTCCGTAGTCCACTGTGTAACCGGCCTTCTCAAGGCATTTACCGATTACCCACCTTACACTTTCCTCGTCATCGACTACCAAAATCTTTTTTTTCATCTCATCAGTCCGTAATCCACTCAATCAATCGGGGATCACGATAATGTCTTTTATTTCTTATTTAAGGTTTTCACTTGGGTAAAAGGGAGGTGCACTTGAAATCTGGTTCCCTTCTTTAACTCACTCTCAACAAATATTGCGCCTCCATGCTTTGCTATGATTTGGTATGCAAGAAACAGGCCAAGACCAGATCCCTTTTTCTTAGTAGTATAAAAGGGGGAAAAGATTTTTTCCAGATTCTCCTTTGGTATCCCTTCACCATTATCTCTTATCTCCACCAAGATGACATTTTCGTTCCTGAATTTGTAGTCGGTGATCCACCTTGTGGAAATCTCTATGATGGCGTTTTCAGGATTCGCTTCCTTTGCGTTCTTTATTATGTTTAAAAAAGCCTGCTTCAGTGAGTTTTCATCTCCCAGGATCGGCGGTATGGCCACATCGAAATTCTGAATAAAATTTATTTCCTGGTTAGAACTGGATTTAGATTCAAGAAATGTGATGTCTGAAAGGAGCTCATGGATGTTTACCAACTCAAAGGCGTCCTTCGCGAAGGGTTCGAGGCGCTTGAACTTGTCAATAAGATCGCGTAGTCTGTCGGCTTCTTTTATGATTATGTCGGCGCACTTAATAGTTTCTTCATTCATTGTCTCACTCGCTAGTATCTGCGCAGCTCCTCTGATCCCGCTCAACGGATTCTTGAGCTCATGCGCGAGCCCGGTAATAAAACCTTCGAAATTGGAACTCGATGCTTGCTGGCGGCTTCTCTTGCTAAGAAAGTTCGATCCCGACAGGTCCCTTACCTGAATGATTAGACACTTTATTTCTCCGTCTTCAGAAAATATAGGTGAGGCAGATGCCTGAATCAGGATTCTTTCCCCTCCTCTTACTACTGGGCTAATTTCCTCTACCATAATCGTCCTTTCTTCGGCCAGCGCTTTTTTTGCGGTCTCTTCTATTTCTTCGGGAAGGTAGGTGGCGATGGATTTTTGATATGCCTTCTTTCTCGAGATGTTAAAGATGTTCTCCGCAGCATCGTTTATATCCACTATTGAAAATGACTTATCGAGGACTATGATTCCGTCGGGCAGTGCGTCGAATACCTCTTTGAGAGCGAGACCTTCTGATTTGGTGACTCTGTTAAATTTGGGCATAAGTCTGCATAACTAACTAATTTATCCAGATCATGTAATTATTGTTGAAATGTCATCGTGATTCAAATGGGGCTAACAGAAATTCGTTAATGTATTTTGAAAGATATTCATCAGATTATAGAATTTTCAACTACATAATTAACTCGCGAATTCCCTGTTACTTGCTACATGGGCTTCCGATATCAATGACGGAATGAACTGTCGTCACTGTAAATGTCTCGTAATCCGAGGACAGAGTCGAAGAATTAATAAATTTGCTCGAAATTTACTCATTCGTCACTCGACTGGCAGGGGCAAAATGAGGGGTTACAAGACGAAACCTTGTTAATAGCTCTACGATTAATAATAAAAATAAGTCAGCCGGCTCCCACTTTAAACTTGGGCCTTATAAAATTATTGTGATTATCTAGCAGTTTATTTTGTCTAATGTATATAGATTTGTTTTTTTAATTGTTCGCCGTAAGTATTGTATTTAAAATCGATTGAATTTATATTGTGGATTAATCGAAATACGTTAAATCAAAAGGAGGCGTGTTATGGCGAAGAGGTCTCTATTGGTCGGTATAAATGATTATAAGGGAATTAATGATCTGAACGGTTGCCTGAACGATGTCACGAATATGCGTAATATACTCAAGACATATTTGGGATTTTCCAACAGGGATATTCGTGTTTTGGTTGATGACAGAGCGACAAAGGAAAACATTATTTACAGGCTTAAGTGGATGGTAAAGAATGCGAAATCCGGTGACTTTCTTGTATTTCATTTTTCGGGACATGGTTCTCAGATACGCGACAGGGACGGGGATGAGCTTCTTGACCACATGGACGAATTAATCTGCCCGTGGGACATGGATTGGGATGGATGCTACATTACTGACGACGATCTGAATGCTATTTTTAAAAAACTACCCAAAAATGTCCTATTAGAGGTGTTTCTTGATTCCTGCCATTCAGGCACTGGATTACGGGAAAACAGTCTCGGACAGCCTCCCGAGCTCGGTCCTGAACATCCCACATTAGCGAGGTACCTGCCCCCGCCTGTAGACATAGAGTGTCGCGTGGAAGGTGAGGAAGAAGAGTTGAAGCCCACAAAGGGTTTTAAGTCAAAGGGCAGGAGTACAGAACATCAGGTGCTATGGGCTGGTTGTAAAGATAACCAGACATCTGCGGATGCGTATATCAACGGAGCGTATAATGGAGCATTCACTTATAATTTCTGCATGCACATGAGAGACACAGGGGGACGTATCAGCAGAAAAGAGCTTTTGAGTCGTGTTCGTCAATCCTTAAGACATAATAATTATTTGCAGATACCGGAGCTGGAAGCGGATGCAACAAAGCAGAAGGGTATGATTCTGACGTAAATGAAAAAAAGTGACGACTTTGTCCGCATTGATTCAGGCAGGGTTGATCGAAGGATTCTCTAAGGCCCTTGGATCTTTGAACTCGCGGACTGGCAGATAACAAAACCTGTAAATCCTTGTTTGGCTCAGTTAATTCTTGATGTGAAAACCTTAAATGTTCATGTCGTCGAGTTTTTTATTATCGTTGTGATTATTTTTTTCGCGGCGTGCCAGGATATGAAACAGATAAAGAGCCAGCTGCCGAATCCGGTGCGAGATTTTACGGAAAAAGACCCATACATAATCGGCCTTCGATGGTACGAGTATGGTGAGTATGACATTGCACGTAAATACTGGGAACCACTTGCGAAGGATGGGGATTGCGATGCGGAATTCAGCTTTGGTTTGCTCTACTTTGAGGGGAGGGCTGTCAGTAATAGCTATGAAAAGGCGAGGGAGTTGTGGACTAAGGCGGCTAACCGGGGACAGCCTCAGGCTCAAAATGCGCTAGGGGTGATGTATGCACATGGTGAGATACCGTACTCGGTATTTCAATGTGGACAAGGATGTGGAGTAAATAAGGATTTAGTAATGGCCTATAAGTGGTTGGCCTTGGCAAGCGAGTCGGGTTCTCCTCGCGAAGAGAATCAGGCCAAGAAGTTGCTCGAAAAAATCAATCCCGAAATGACACCGGAGCAAACTAGTGCGGCTGATGGGTTGATCAAGAAATGGAGGCCCGATCCCCCACTGTGTATTCCTAGGAGGAATTTGTGATAAACACCCCGCAACTTCATTCGTCTTTTGAATAAGCACAAACAAATCTTGCGACGTGATCGCTGACGGTATCAGCTATTATGGGCGCAGGTGCTTGAGAAATGTTTTCACTGGAAACTAACTCACCCAGCGAGTTATAGAAGCGGGCTGACTTATATGAATATGTTCTGTTAGCGCAATTCACGGTTGAATGGATAAAAACCTCTTTGTATTTGATACCGTCCTCATCAGTTTGATCCTGATCAAATAGGAGCTTGCTCCACGATCGCCTTTCATCATTCTCTATCGAAATGCTCTCTTTCGCGACGTACACCCTGAATTTTCTATCCTTTTCCACCTTTGTTACGAAATACCATATACCATAGCTCTTTTCATCTGCTTTAGCACTTTTGACAATTTCAAAATGGTTCTCCTCCACGGGCCTGCTAGCGCAAGCGAGAGAAGAAACAAACACTATCAGAAATAGAGTTTTAATGGCGAATACCTGTCGCATCTTCTTTATTTATTCCAAAATTGCTCGAGTCTAACAAACTTGCTTAAGATATATAGGACATCGTTTGTTAGATGTTTCGAGGTAGCATACAGTATTACTGACCATTGTGTTTAGAGCGAATTCTCGATACATTTTTGAGGACAGATAATTCATTGGCAAATCGTGAGTGTAAAATTAAATACCTTGCTCGTTCTTTTAACGATTGTTTCAGTTGTCAGGGCAGACGATCAGGTAAAGTTAAAACCCATGGTAGATAATCCGGAATGGTACATCAACATTTCCGACTGGTCGTTCTATTCAACTTTCGGGGTAGGAATCATAAAAAGCGTTACTATTGAGAATACAAGTGATGTAACTTATAAGGATGTGTTGATCAGACTGAGATATTATTCCACGTCTTCTAGATACTATGGTAGACAGATTTCGGAGGGTGTGGGCGTTCTACCAGTCACGGTGCCTCCTCGAAGCAAGAAGACTTATCTGAAGGACGGGATCACATTTGGACAAACCCCCGGGCCGGATATATGCAGGGGCTCTGGAAGTATTGGGGGCTATTCCAGTCGTAGAATGAATGCGCAAGGGCGTTCCTCAGATCACACAGCTTATGAATGTAAACGCATAAGCTGAAAATCCATTGGAATTGGTTGAAAGCTGAAGGAGATGTGACCCGACGTCTTTATTTTTTATCAGGTTATACATTTTTGGATCACGCACAACGATATAGCTTTCGCCATTGGATTCAAACTCCACGTCGTCACCGGCATCCTCGCGATCGAGATAGTTATTATCTTGCATAATAACAACCTTGAAGTCCTTTTCCTTTTCGGGATTGATCACGAGGTTTACCTCCGAAGAGGTGTATTTTAAATATACGTGAGCCTTCTTCGACGAATCATTTAGGGCAGGTGCCATATATTCAGGGGAACTAATCCATCTGCCTTCAACGTATATTGTATCTTCCTGTGTTATGTCCGGCTTTTTAAATTCCTGCGCTTTGTCTTTTTCCACTTCTTCTGTATTTCCGAGTTTTCCGCGGCTGTGACCAAAATATAGTTCAGGGCTGACCCTGTAGCAGTGAACACCCGGGGTGTCCATATCTCGCACCGGCTTCATAGGATCCGGAAGATCGACATCAGGATCGATCTCTTTAAGGAGAAGCTGTATTGCAAGCTCTGTTTCGATATAATTCCCCTCACCGAAGTGTGCATACCGGAAATAGCCGTTCTTATCGATGAGATACTTTGAAGGCCAGTAACGGTTGGCGAACGCCTGCCAGATCTTGTAATCGTTATCCATGACGACAGGGTACTTAATTTCAAACTCCTCTATGCCCTTTCTTACATTCCCCTCGGTCTTTGAAAATGTAAATTCAGGGGCGTGCACACCAATAATCTCCAGCCCTTTATCATGGTATCTTCTATACCATTCTCTGATGTATGGAAGTGTCCTAATGCAATTGACACATGTATAATCCCAGAAATCTATCAGTACCACCCTTCCTGCCAGGTCTTCCTTGGCAATCTCCCTTGAATTTATCCACTTAGCGCTATTGAGATCGGGCATCCTGACCTTTCCCTTTTGTACATACATTACGATTATACTCCTTGGAACGAGTTTATTTTAACTACATATGGTTGATTCTGTCTACTTCGAATCGCGGATTAGGCGACTTGGCTTGATAATTTCCGGTAGCTACAGGGTTTCCGCTAGAGGCGCGACGGCACCCAATCCTCAATTCCTTGCAAAATTTGCCCCTCGATGCACTCAGGATATGATCGTGAGCTCAGGCGAACGATAGACTCCGAGATTGAAGCAATCTTATACCTTGTATCTTGTCATTCCCGCGGATTGTTAGCGGGAATCCATATCCTGTCCCCGCACGTTTGTGGCGGGAATGGATCCCCGATTACTGATTTCGGGGATGACAGAACAACAATAGAATTTAATTCAACCACAACCCGCAAATTTTTTTTCACGTCTTGTTTTTGATTTTCTAAACGCAATTTTTGGAATGCCGATTCAACTCGCGAATTCACCTCAGCTTGCTGCAGTGTTGTATGTTGCTATATAAAAACTGTTTGAACCTATGAGCCGGTAACAGTATTAATCCAATTTTCGAATATAATAGATGGAAATGGATTCGATAGACGATCTTAATAAGCGATTTGGGATTCCGGGCAAAATTGCATTTAAAGGCGGGCCTGGTGGTTCGACTATGGCCGAGATAAATAGTGGACATGCTGCTGCGACAGTGTTTCTGCACGGCGCGCATGTCACCTCGTTTAAACCTAAGGGTCGGGAGGAAGTTTTATTTCTTAGCGGACTTTCTCGATTCGAGCCTGGCATAGCAATACGTGGTGGCATCCCCATAAGCTGGCCGTGGTTTGCAGATCACCCTACAGAGAAAGGTAAACCAGCCCATGGCTTCGCACGCATATCTAATTGGAATGTTAGGGGCACAGAAGTTGAGGGAGAAGCATCAAGGATTAGCCTTGGGTTAAGTGATAGTCAGTATACGCGGTCGCTATGGCCCCATGCGTTTGATCTGGAATTTATAATGACGGTTAGAAATGAGTTACATCTGGATATGATTGCTAGGAATACCGGAGAGGAAGATTTTACGATCAGTCAGGCTTTTCACTCATACTATCACGTTAGCGAAATCGATAAGATTTACGTTCAGGGTCTCGAGGGCTGTAATTACATAGATAAGGTGGATAGTTTTAAAGAGAAGTATCAAGAAGGGCGAGTCGAGATAATGGAAGAGACCGACCGAATCTATCTTGATGCTGCGAATGATTGCGTCGTTCATGATCCGGGTTTCAAGAGGAACATAAGAATCAAGAAAGGGGGAAGCAAATCGACGGTAATCTGGAATCCCTGGCTTGCTAAAGCCCGTCAAATGAAGGATCTGGGAGATCAGGATTATAGGAGGTTTGTGTGCGTTGAAACCACAAATGCAGGAGAAGATCTAATAACAGTGGCGCCTAGTTCGGAGCATATTCTAAGAGCAAACATTAGTATCGAGCCTGAGTAATCGCGTCCATGAATCAAGATAGGCGGGGTTTTCCAACCCCGCTTCGATGTAAGGACTGACGCCTTCATGAGTCCATAATGCCCATTTTCGGAACCGACACCAAATTAAGATTATATCTTTTGTATCTAAGGAATGTAGTGCTCTATGTTCCTTGTCAATGTGATCCTGACGTGCCTTGAGCGGAGATCCAAATCAGATTCGAGCTGGATTCCCCCTTACGCTTGTACTCGAATGCCTTTGTCGGGTAATCCGCGGGAATGACAAAACCCTATAAAGGGCTCAAATAATATTTGGTGATGGACTTTAGGCATCTATTCTCCGTCGATCTAGGAGAATCACCAGGTGTGTCTTGTAAGGTAGCTTTTTGGAAGCTCCCAGAACCTTACCCGATTAGAAAACCTCATGCTGTCGTGTAAGAAACAAATATGTGTGCAGAAGCATTTATCCTCTGCGATGGAGCTAATTTCATGCTCTCTAATTTTTGAATTCCAGAATGCCTCAAAATCACACTCATAATCCCTTAGGTTCCCTAAAGACCCGCGCAATTCACAGGCCCTTATATTTCCATCATAATCGATGACCATCGCCGTCTCGGCGGCGGTGCAGGGCATGGGCCAGTGAGTATTATTTGTGTAGTTATTAAACTGGGTCTGGTGATGAAAATTAAAAATTCCTTTATACACTGATTTTCTTATGAACCCTTCTGCCCTTCCACGATCCTCGGCCTGTCTTTCGGAATATATGTGCTGAATTTCTGTTATATCTCTGTAGAGATTTCTGAGTTCATCTGCAGGGACTAATTTCAGGGTCTTATCGAGGGGATCACCGCGTATTATCTGAAAGAAGTGATAGTCGAGCCTTTCATTTTCTAAGAAATATACGCCAAGATCAGCTAGCTCGCGGTAATTTTCTGCGCAGATCACGGAATTAACATTTATCTGAAGCCTGTGGCCGAATGTCGGCTTCAAGGTCCTGAGGAGTTTTATCGTCTCAAGGGATTTCTTGAAGTTTCCCGGGACGCTTCGGATCCTGTCGTTTGTTTCAGGAAGGCCGTCGATCGAATTGTTGAGATAGATCTCAAGATGCCCATTTTCTTCCAGGATTCTCTCAGTAAGGTCTCTCATGCGTTCCGGCTTAAGCCCGTTCGTTGGGAAGTATATCCTTCCTATCCCATTATTTTTGTAAAACAGATTTACTATCTCAGGGAGTTCCTTTCTAAGTGACGGCTCGCCACCGCTGAGCAAGAGGTCCTGAAACGGGGGCATTGTTTCCGACAATCTTTCTATCTCTTCGAATGTCAGGTCACCTTTCTGATTCAGCTCCTCCCAGTAGAAACAGGTCCTGCAGCGGGCATTACAGCGTGAAGTGACGAAGAATATCACGGTATGTAGCTTCTTTGCCGGTGTTATTAACTCGAGGAGCTTTTTCATGGTTGAAGGCTTTTGTTCCATTATACAACCGTGGGAAAGAGATTACCATTATTCCTAGTTATATTCTGGCGAAGCTTCTTAGAACAGACTCCGCCCACGTCCCGCTTCATCTAAAGGGGAGAGAACTCCGGAGAGCAAGTCAGGTCAGAACGCTGCCGAATGTCACGAGCAAGCCTGCCCTGAGCAACACCGAAGGGACTCGTGACCTACCCAGTGATATTATCGCTCATTTAATACGGGTAGCCACCAGTCTGAGTCCGGCGTGTCGAAGGAAGATCGCCACTACATTTAAAGAATACTCAAGGTGTTCACACTTCGATAGACTCAGTGCGAACGGATAAATTGATTCGCCTGCATCATGAATCGTGCATCTTGGATCCTGCATCGTGTTTGGAATGCCATTTAAGTCCTTTTCAATTTGAAAAGGACTTATGAGCACAAAACTCTCATGAAATCGTAGTAATTTTATTTAGAGCCTGTATACCCGCTCTTTCCAGGAAACTCCTTCGCCACTCGCCACCTTGTAGGCGGAACACAGTAGCATTCCTACGTATACCGCCGCACCCAATGGAACGGTTAGAGAGTAAAACCAGGGGATAGAAAAGAGCCGGTTAGTCTGCCAGGCTGTGTATATGACTAAGGCCAGTAAAAAGGTGCTTTCAAAAGCGATTGCCAGATGGACAAATGATAACGATTGTCCCCAAACTGTGATGAATATGGACCAGATAAAGAGGACGGGAGGAATGATGCCCCAGGAAAGTAGAACAGATACAAGAAATATAAGATTTCTCCATCTCTTGTTTAGTCCGAAGAAGAGATTTTTTGTCCATCCCTCCCAGAGTTCGTTAAAATTTGTGTACATTCGGGTTCTAATGAGGTTTATACCTCTCATCACGCATAGCCGATAACCGGAACCTTTTACGAGTTTTGCCAGGGCAAAGTCCTCGACAATCTTATTTTTTATGGAAGAGTGTCCGCCGGTGTCCCCATACACCGATCGCTTTATCAATATAAATTGACCGATTGCCGCCGCTAACTTACTCTTGGGATCATTTATCTTCTTCTGCGGAAAAGCATAGTAGAGGGAGGAGAAAATAACAGGCTGGACCACTCGTTCCCAGAATGTTTCCAATATCTGAAAAGGGGAGAGTGAAAGCATGTCTACACCGTTGTCTTCTACGAATTTGATTGTCGAGGGAAGCATGTAGTCCTCGGAAATCGTGTCTGCATCAACAAAAAGGATCCAGTCGCCCTTTGCTTCTCTCACGCCCTGCCAGAGTGCGTGGTTTTTCCCGATCCATCCCTCCGGGGTTGGCGCACCCTCAATGAGCTTAAAGTCGCTGTGTTTCGAGGCGAACTCCTTGAGTATTGTGAGTGTGTTGTCCTCCGATCTATCGTCTACAACAATTACCTCAAAATTTCGATATTTTTGAGACATAAGGGTCTCAATACATTGCCTTGCATTCCTTTCTTCATTTCTCATGGGAACGATAATGGATACCATTGGTGCATTCCCATCTAAACTTTCCACATGGGGTATTTCATCGTGGTATCTAATTATTTGGAGTAGTTTTAGCAAGAATATAGTCAGAAGTATTGTTAAAACACTGACGATCAATAGAAGCGGCATCATAGGGCGAAAGGGTCTAGTTATGTTGACTTTAACGCGACCTTTATTTTAATGACTTCTTCTGTACAAGCAACAATCGTTTAAAAGGTCCAAGGGTGAATTATGATATCGGTGTCCTTTATTCGCAGACATTTCGGTAGGTTTGGCCAAACATGTTTCATTTTAAAATGAGATAGTTAATGCTATTATATGACGAATAGCCTACTCAAACTTTATAACGAGGAGATAATATGATTACCAAAGGTGCTATTGTAATTATTGCTTCACTTGTGCTCATATCGTTCATCCAATTATCATGCAAAGGCGAGAAGGGGGATGATGAATCTAATGTCTCGAAATCAGGTTCTGAGGAAGAGGCCACGTATAAAAATCCTTTTGCCTACTGCAAGGTGGTTGGTACAATTGACTCGCCTGATTCAAGGTATGTCGGGCCGAAGATGCCTGAGGCGATCGTAGTCGGGTTAAAGAAGGCTTTTGGGACACCTGAGGGCGCTCCGTCAGACGTGTTCGAAAGAGGCACTTACTGGCGCTGCATGGATGGGAGGGTATATGCCTGCAACGTTGGGGCAAATCTGCCGTGCACTGAAAAGGCAGATACGTCACGTGAACCCAATCAAGGAATGAAGGAATGGTGCAAATCGAATCCGGATTCTGACTTCATACCTGCGTATGCTTCAGGGCGCTCAACGATCTATGAGTGGAAATGCACAGGTGGTGAACCTACAATTGTGAAAGAGATCAATAAGCCGGATGCCGCCGGATATATTTCAGCCATCTGGTATGAGATAAGCCCAAAGTAATGAATAAAAAGCCCTCACCCCACCTCTATAAAAGCAGGAAGCCGTATAAAGTCTCCCTTTTTTAAAGGGAGAAGTAGAGGGATTTTATGAGTGGTTTCTTGCCGCAGTTGGATCGGGACTGGAAAGTCCCGACTATCGATCGCGTGTAGAATTATTCCCAAATACCGATAGGCGGGGTTTTCCTACCCCGCATTAAAACTTCCAATCTTTGCTTTATTAAAACAAACTGTTTATCCTATCAACCCAAATTAGCGAGAATCGGAGGCGACAATGATAAGAATTGTTTTACCATTGGCTCTTGTATACCTGTCATTTTTCATAGTATGTAAATCAACCTTTGCAGGAGAGGAGGAGAAACCCAAGGTGCATAAAACTGAATCCGGTCTGGAATATATCGTGATTGAAGAAGGAAATGGCTCAATGCCGAAAACTGGTCAAAAGGTAAAGGTACATTATACCGGGAAATTGAAAGACGGTACGGTCTTTGACAGCTCAATCAAAAGAGGTGAGCCTATTGAGTTCGTTCTGGGTACTGGTCAAGTAATTAAAGGATGGGACGAAGGAATTGCAGACATGAAGGTTGGTGGAAAGCGGCAATTAATAATCCCACCGGAGCTTGGCTATGGCGCCAGAGGGTTTCCACCGGTGATCCCTGAAAATGCGACTCTTGTATTTGATGTCGAGCTGGTTGGGATAGAATAACTTTTTCTGATAAAATGGGAATGATAGTAATCAATACCAGAGGGTTAGGTAGATAAATAGTGGACACGCGATCTAAATTCTGGCCTGGGTTAAATATTCAGTCTCGATCACCGATTCTGTTTTTCTATCTTCTATCCGCTCTTAGTTTATTTACTCTCGCATGTGATGACCATTCTGGGTCATCAAGTAGTGGGATTCAATCCATGTGGGTTCAGATGGGACCTTCGGGAGAGGTATTTGCTCGTGTTATTACGGAAAACCCAACGTGCCCAGACATAAGATTGGATGGTTTGTTGCAGCAGATGGAGGTTCGAGAAGAACCATCTGAAAAGGACTTCCCTGTCCTGGTATGCGAGACTATCATCCCATCTGGAACAACTTCCGCATCAATCGCGGATCGAAGACTGAAATTGCCCAAGCAAAATCCTAAGCGCTTGGTGGTTATTGGTGATGCTGGATGCAGGATTAAGGGTGACGATGTTCAGGCCTGTAATGACCCAGAAGCCTGGCCGTTTGAAAAAATAGCCGAGAGCGCAGCCGAGTGGGGCCCGGACCTCGTTATACATGTTGGCGATTATCTGTATCGTGAATCACCATGTCCGGCAGGGAATATGGGTTGTGCGGGCTCGCCGTTCGGAGACAACTGGGAAACCTGGGACGCCGACTTCTTTTCACCTGCTTCCTCATTGTTAAAATCTGCACCCTGGGTCTTCACGCGGGGTAACCATGAGATGTGTACACGCGCTGGAAAAGGGTGGTTCCGATTTCTTGATCCCAATCCTCCATTCCCGGAATGTGAGGAATTTACGCCGCCATATTCTATAGACATAGGATTAGTTCAACTTTTAATGCTCGATTCTGCGAGCGCTCAGGATGATGATGCGCCTCAGGATCTAGTGGATGTTTATTCAGCGCAGATTGATGCTCTGAGTGAGATTGCCGGAAATAATGCCTGGCTCGTAACTCATCACCCGGTCTGGGGAATTGGGGAATTCGACGGTGACCTTTTTCGTATAAATGCGACTCTTCAAGAGTCTACAGGAAGCTCGCTTAAGCCGGGGATAAATCTCGTGTTATCGGGCCATATTCATTTTTTTGAAATGTTGAATTTTGTTGGTGACACGCCTCCTCAGTTCGTGGTCGGCTTTAGCGGGACAGAGCTGGATCAACCCATCAGCGTACCACTGGCCGGGCTGGAAATCGCTGGCACTACGGTAAACGAGGGAGTAAACCTCGATGATTTTGGCTTTGTAACTATGGAACAATTTGAGGACGGCTGGAATGTATCTATTAGAAATGTAGAGGGAGAAGAAGTCATATCCTGCGTGATAGTTGATAATTTTACCGAATGTTCACAATGATGTTATTATCGCTGGTTATTAGTGTGTAAAGCATATTATGAATTATCTGGCACATCTTTATCTCTCAGAGGACGCAGAGGATTCTATACTTGGGAGTATTATTGCGGATTTCGTTAAGGGACCTCTGGTTGATCAATACCCTAGGGGAATCCTCGCGGCGATCAACACTCACCGCAAAGTCGACGCTTTTACCGATGCCCATGACATGGTTTTGAAAGGTAGAAAGCTATTCAGCTCGGAGAGACGAAGATTTGCCGGAATCATAATTGATGTTGTTTTTGATCACTTTCTGGCAAAGAACTGGTCGTCATATTCCAAACTGGATCTGGATACGTTCATTGGCAATTCATACTCAATCCTGAAGAGGTATAGGAGGCTTCTCCCTGGGGATCTGAAGTTCGCGGTTCCTAGGATGATTGAAGAGGACTGGCTTGGTTCTTATCGATATCTGGATGCAATTGGAGTTACGTTGGACAGGATATCCAAGAGAATGGAGAGAAGGTTTAACAGGGGAAATAACCTGCATGGTGCAATAGAAGAGGTGAAATTAAACTTTGGGGAACTTCAAGCTCATTTTGAGAATTTCTTCCCTGAATTAATTTCCTACGTTGAAAGCCTACGTAAAAATGGGGACAGTCCTCGAAGGTACAGTCCCCATTTTTTTGAGGCGGTTTTTTGTCATCGCGAGTAGAACGAAGCGATCTCCTTCCTAAAAGCTTAATTACTTGGTTTCATTCGGCACTAATCGGGATTACTCGGAATTAAAGAAAGTGCGTTTCGTTTCTATGTTGATAACCTACGGAGAGTTTCATTTCATTCCAACCTTTCTATTCATCAGAGTCATTGCTGATTCCCACGCATCAGGAAAATCCAGGTCAACGGTGCTTTGCCACTTAATTTCTGGATGGTTCTTAACATATTTCAAAAGCTCAAGCTGCCTGGGTGATAGATAATTATCGGGAGATGCGTCACTCCCTATTGCCGCGTTTACACGCGATGCCTGAAGCGAAGTCATCGGAATATATTTATAGATAGTTTGTGATAGGTAATGCTTAGGATCACTGTCGGGTCTAAAATCGGTGATATCGGAAACAGAAGATTTTCCCACCACCTTTTCTGCTACATTTTTTTGGTTTCCGTCATTCACGAATACATGGTCGGCAACCTGGCCATGTCTTGCTCTGTTAAGAAGGTCATTATATGAAATTAGATCAGGATTATATTGCACTTCTACTACCTCGTGCCCCTTCATAAATCCAGGATTTGTGGAAATTACGCCTTCGATCCTTCCGAGAGTCTCCTCACCCGACCAGAAGCAGCTCATTGCAAATACAGCCTTGTCCATCCCACTTACACGTGCGTTAAGTTCCTCCTTCAGAAGCCTTAAATAATTAGGGACAATCTGATTATCGTTTTCAAGTGCGCGAATCATTAAGGTGACCAGACCCAGCTTTGAGTAATCCCCACTTAACCTTGGTGCGAGTTCTTTCCGATCAGGTGTCATTATTCTAACAACGGGGTTATTCCAGGATGGCTCACCAAAGGATGTAAGTACCTTCGAGTCGTGTCCCCCAATATTGTTGTAGATGGCAATCGGAACAAACAGAGATTCCACCGCTTCTACAATGAGTGGCTCGCTCAGAACAATTTTTCCGTACCCCGAAGCTGTGTTGCACCCTGGGACCTCCTGGAATAAAACTAGGAGCGGCTTGTTTTGATGTTGAGACTGCTTAACTGCCTCATCGAAATTACGCAGCCAGTTTACTTTGCCAAGTTCGATCGGAGCGGAATTACTTATGCGATGGTTTAAAAGCACTTTTGTAACAGATGCAGGATCCTGATTCGTATTATTATGCTTAATGTGTTCTTCAGTGTTGCCAGTAGGGACGTAAAGATTGTTAATCAAGAATGATGTCAAAAGTAACGATATCAAAATCTTCATATTTTAAGAATTCAAATCCTTTTTTATTTTCTAAGATTATAAACAAAATATGGTTGTTACAATAGTCACAAACCGAAGAACACGATTATAAGAGATTTGAAATAAATTAACCAGGGCTTTGACAGAAAATCATTTTGAATATAGCTTTTTTTGATTCGGAATTCCGCGACACTGACAAAGGTAAATGTTCTCGAATTCGCGAATTCCGTAGAGAGCGAGAACTGATATGGAGTCGTTTAATGGCAAAAGAATATGATGCACTTGTAATCGGCGCGGGTCATAATGGTTTAGCGTGTGCGTGTTATCTTGCAAAAGCGGGCTTTAGAACAGTGATTGTGGAAAAGAATAGCATGATCGGAGGAATGTCAATCACGGAAGAAATTACGCAGCCGGGGTTTCGTTCTGATGTGCACGCTTTTGGTTATCAGTTTGCGAGCTTATCGCCAGCTGCAAATGAGTTAAACCTTTTAGATTATGGTTTAGAATTTATTACACCGGATATCCCCTTTGCTCACGCTTTTCCAGATGGTGACTCGCTCCATATGAGTCGTAATTTTGAAGATACTTGTGACGTTCTTTCGAAACTGTCTAAGTTCGATGCATCAAAATGGAGATCGCTTTATCGAAAATGGCTTGATTCTAAAGAAGACATTATCAAGGCATTGAATTCACCGCCTGATAAGCTCTCGGCTTATATTACATATTTGGAAAACAAAACAAATGGTCTGGAAGAATATAGATTTGACATGCAAACCTTGAGGAGTTTTTGTGACGAGAACTTTGAATCCGAGAAGATAAAGTGTTTTCTGGGGTCATTTGCTCTTCATACTGGTATGTCCCCGGACGACGTCGGTGGAGGCAAACTCGCGTGGTTATTTGATTGCATCGTCCAGGATTATGGCAATAAGGCTATAAAGCGTGGTATGTCCAACCTAATCAAAGCGTTGTCTGCTTCATTCTCTGATGCGGGTGGTGAGATAATTACCGAGGCCGGTGTCAAGAAAATTTTGACCGAAGGTAATCGAGCTATGGGGGTTACCTTGGGAGATGGTGACATTATAAATGTAAATGAAGTCATCGCGTCCAGTATTGATCCCAGAACTTTGATTGTTGAGCTGTTGGGGGAAAGATCCGTTGGAAAAACTATCGTGGAGAAGATGAAAAATTATGACTGGGGATTATCAAATATTGTCATGTATATTTCGCTAAATAGTCCCCTGGATTATATAGCTGGTAAAAGTGCTGCTTCTGCTGCTTATGTTCATGCAAGCCAACCAACTCTTGATTACGCAAGTCGTACGGCAGCCGAATGTCGGGCCGGTTTACTCCCGAAAGAACCATTCTTGGTGATATGTAATGAATCCGTCATCGATCCAGGGCGAGCACCCAAGGGTAAGGGGCTGATCAAAATATTGGTACATACTGTTCCCTATGAAATTCGGGGCGACGCTGCGGGAATCATAAACGCAAGAAATTGGGCTGAGGTTAAAGAGGCTTTTGCCGACCGCATTATCGACATACTTAATCGCGGCTATATTAAGAATCTGAAAAAATCCATTTTGAGACGAGTGGTGCACTCCCCTATTGATCAGGAAAACAAGGTCAGTAGCGCTGTTCATGGGACCTGGATTCATGGCGCATTATTACCATATCAGAGTGGCACGATGCGGCCCATTCCTGAATTGGGACAGTATAAGACCCCTCTAGATAATGTTTATCTTTGCGGTTCAGGAAGTTACCCCGGACCCGGAATATCGTTCATGCCTGGAAGAAATGCAGCGCAGGTAATTTTGAACGAGCGAGGATTAGAATTAGCCGGTAGCTAAATAAGAAATTCAGTACGATTAAAGTGAGAATACATTTCCAATTTGTAATTTCTACGCGTCCTTGTTGTTCACAAGCTGGGATCAGTTAAAGCCACATAAAATTGATCAGAATTACTTCTTGTGAATTTCAGATGAGAAGAGCTTCGGTGAATCACACATCATATCTCATTACCCAAGTCTCTGGTCCGATGACCTGCACAAGTGCCTTAGTCCCGGGCTGGGCGCCGCTGATGCTCCCGACGTGCGGATACCCGCCGTCGTATGTCAATATCCAACCGGTGTCTTCTCCAGGACAATCTACGTAAAGCGAAAGTATCTCTCCATTTGGGGAACGGTGGTGATTCACGAAGCCGCCGCCTGGCACGTGAGCCTCCCTGCCTGCACTAATGATGATTTCAAGGAGGCGCTCACGGGACAAAAGGAAGTGATTCAAAAGCCTATCCGACTCCTCCGTTGTCAGGGTTGGCTTATTAAGGAGTTTTTTGATGTCGTGGGGTTCGGCCCTGAGGTCGAGAGGCCAAATTCGTGAGCCTATTTCCTGAAAGGCTTTGTTGATTTCAGTTAGTGAGCTCAGGGTTTGACGTCCGTCTGAGAACTCGAGCCGAATTCCTTGTTCTTTTATCATCATAATAAGTGAACATTATGTGTCGTTCTCTGGTGGCAATATCTCTGATACACTCGATGACACCTAAAGGGCCAGGCTCTGCCGGTTTCACCGCTAGGGTAGCAATCCCAAGCCTTCAAGAAAGCTGTACTTGTCCCAATCGACCCAACTCTCGACAAGCTTGCCACCTTCGTAGCGATCGGTGTGGGTCCCGGTCCAAGTGGTTGTTTTGCCGGTCGCTGCAAACTCTCGAAACTTCGCCCGTGTGCTCGGCCGTCATTCGCCACCGCGAACAGACGTAGTTACCTTCGGCAACCTGCAGCGAGAACCTCCATCTTCACATTGGAGAATCCTTGGTGGAAGTCAGCCACCAAGGACTTCCATTCTTCCAGCGAGATAACAGACGTGCCGCCTCGCGGCGTCGGGCATTTGGTGGTTTACGTAATTCTCAGCGAAGTAGTCGTCTGATTTGTGCAACGTCGTTGTCACCCCACAACTCGAGAAGTTGCCTTGATGTTTCTTTGTGATCCGTTGACATGCTCATCTCCTTTCGTGATGGTTCGGCAGATTGAAATGACTCCGATCGCGTGATAGCGTCTAACTACTTATTATATGGAGGGTTTTCATTTAAGTAAACCGTGAGCAATAACGATTTTTCAAACCGTAGTTTCCGTATGCGATTTATCGGACTTCAAGAGGTTGTTTAATCTCGGCGCATATCTGGTCTCATGGCAAGGCCTGACAAAGGCTGCTTTACTTTACAAAAGGGTAGATCAATTCCTAATTTTTTATCAGCCCTTGATTTTTGCTTCTTTGTATCAAGACAAAGAAAATAAAAAATCGAACAGTGGATCCCCCGATTAAGCCCGTCCCGACATGTCGCTAGCGAGGAACATTTGCGAATCGCGGATGAGTAGACGGCGCGGTGTCCTGAGCTACCTAAAATAAGTCTATACTCTAAGAACAGATAAGACTTATTTAGCATAACGCGTGAGTAGCTGAGAATAATATCCAGTAAGTGCTTAGCACGTCCTAATTTCAACTTAAAGCGAGTCTACAAGAGGGGACCAGTACAAGGATCAACAGTAATTATATAACTCATGCATCATACCATTTGTATACTGCTTCCCATTAAGAACTCGCGGAATTAAGCAGGTGAAATCCTAAAAGCACAGTGGAAACGAGCCGCACTTATGAGGACTACAAAGCTATTTCTTCATATTACCTTCGTAGGTATATATAATCGGGTCCTGACCTTCCTTTGACCATATAGACGTTCCGGTAATTTTGTCACCTTGAACCGAACCTTCCCATTCCGATTTTCCTTCTGTATCACTTACGAGTGTGGATTCGAACAAAATAGTGTCGCCTTTTGACTTCGATTCATACGACGCGGGACCAAAGCCGTACTGGTCACACTCGACAGAGAAGAAAGTCCCATCCTTAAAAATCAACTCATCTTTAGTAACTTCATTTTTTTTCGTTTCAGACAGTTCGACTAAAAAAGATTTGCCATCCAACGAATCATCCGCTACTGCAATATTAAGGTTAGTGCTAATTATTGACAAAAATATAGCAAGAACTAAAAGGAATATTGTTGAACTTGAAATAAATCTCATATTTCTCCTCCTGTACTCATCTTTAATAAAACTCTACTAGACTTTGCAATGTAATGTCAAGGTACGAATATCTGATTTAGTCAGAAGAATGGAATTCTTCATGTTTTCCAATTTAAACCGGGCTTGACAAAGGGGAGGCAGTACCCAAGGTGCAAGGCGAGCCGCTTCGAGTATAACCTGGATTTTTTCCATTTCGACGGGCCTATCAGCGTAGCTTCTTATTGATCTCCTATTGCCAACAACTTCTCTAAATTCCATGATTTTCCCTCCCTTGTTCTATTGACTTTAACCTCTACGGGTGACGGTTTGACTCCATATTTCGCTCCTTGATTCCATAGCGTCTCAAGGCTACCGTTCTGCGAAAACGCAGCCCGTGAGAAGGATGAAGAACCCATCTGGTGTGGCTCCCCAATAATTCTCAGCTAAAATCTTGATGTATCAGACTCTATGGGTTGCATCACCTGTGAACTTGTTGAATTGGCCTCAGCCATCATGCAATGTGCAATGGCAATAATAAGCGAATACGATTTATGTTGGGGCTGGGCCACCATCAATTGAAACCATGCTGGCAGTCATAAATTCCACCTTAACGAAGTACTATATAAGACCCTTTCGGTGGCCTATTCTTTATTGCTTATCTCTTCGAGCTTAGCTATTACTTCATCAGGCTCTGCTCGTTTTGTGTAATCGGCATTTGCAAACGCATATGACACCGAACCGTCTTTATCTATGACGTATGTTCCGGGCATTGGAAGTTCCCAGGATTCGTCTCCGTTGAATTTTGGCAACACAATACCGAACTTGTTGTATAGTTCCTGGAGTTCGGTAGGCACTTTAAAAACCAGTCCAAATTGATCTGCTACTTTGTTGCCGACATCGCTTAACACTTGAAATTTCAATTCGTTCTTTTCAGCAGTGGATAATGAGTTGTCGGGAGTTTGCGGTGAAATTGCCACAAGCGATGCTCCTAACTGATTGATCTCTGGAAGGCGCCTTTGGTACGCGTTCAATTCAAGATTGCAATACGGGCACCAGCCACCACGGTAAAAGTTTAGAACGACCGGACCCTTGTCAAGCAATTCCTTGAGTCTTACTGCCTCACCACTAGCGTTTGGCAAATCAAAATTAGGGGCTTTATCTCCAACCCTAAGAGACTTTTCGGCAATTCCGCTTTCCACTAGCCTGCGCGTCGTGCCAAGCATGGTGTCTAATACATCTGGCGGAAACTTTTGGGAAGCCCTATTGAAAACCTCCTGTAGCTCATCTTTGTAAATTCATCTTACACCTCCGTTATTTATTTAGGTTTGCAAACATAGGAAATTTTTTATTCAAAATCACCAGCGATCACTCTTGCATACATATATTTCATCCATGACACTTTAACAATTTCCTTCCTAGAATCTCAGACTCAGATCTCGCGATGATACCGACCAGTCGGAATGTAAAGAAGGAAAAATATATTCCTACGCATCTTAACCCACATCATCGGCATGTTCTGATTTATACAGAATTAACTTGGGAATACCCCAGTCGTGCTGTCTCATAAAACTTGGATCATTAAAGGTCTTTCCCAGGAGCACAAGACCTTCTAAATAAGCCAGGATAGACTGTGCGGAGGCGTGAGTATCTGTATTATCCGGTAACTCTCCACCAACGACTGCCTCCTCGAGGACGCTGTTTAGGTACATGATCCATTGTTTGAACACGAAGTCTAGCCTTTTCCTTATAAACTTCATCCTGTGTGCTCAGCTCCAAGGACATGTTTCCCAATTTGCAGCCTGCCATTCTCCCGGTAATTTTTTTCTCTGAATCATAGTAATCACAAACTGAGTCTAGGAGTCGATGAAACTTCTCCAAAATGGGTAAATCCGAGCTGAACACAGGCTCTAGAAAATTCCGTTGGTATGATTGCCCAAATTTCATCTATAGCCGCCAGTGTAAGATCACGCTTTGATGGGAAATAGTGATAGAAACTTCCCTTAGTCACCCCGACATTGTCACATAATTCCTGGACACCCACTGTGTTGTAGCTACGCGCACAGATAAGATCTATAGCAGCTTTGATGAACCGCTCTTTGATGTTACTTTTTTCTTTCATTCTCTGAAAAGATACCAACCAGTTAGTATGATAATATCGTTCTAAAAGCATTTTGTCAATACGTTAGATATTTCCAAGGATTCGAAAGCCCATTCCATATTAGTGATGCTAATGACGATTCGACTCGTACTTCACCAGATGGTAATAACTATCATCTGGTATTTACTTGATTTTAGTCTATTTTAATGAAATACTTATTATTAATTTCGGAGCTAAGTACAGAGTTGATTCTCAGTCGCAGTTCAGTTTGCGTTAATAAATTACATGGAGGTTAAAGATGTTAAGTAAAGAAATGCAGGATGGTTTGAATAACCAGATAAATAATGAGTACTTCTCGTCATATAGTTACCTTTCAATGAGTGTCTTTTGCGAGTCGATAAACATGAGGGGATTTGCATCCTGGCTCAGGCGTCAGAGTAAAGAGGAGCTAGATCATGCTATGCGGCTTTTCGACTATGTGATAGATCGTGATGGCAAGATAGTTTTAAAGGCAATTGGGCAGCCGCAGGCGAAATATAATTCGCTTTTAAAGATGTTTCAACAGGTTCTCGAACATGAAAGAGAGGTTACGAGCATGATCAACAAGCTTTACGACCAAGCCGTGAATGAAGGAGATCATGCGACAACTGTTGAATTGCAGTGGTTTATTAAGGAGCAGGTTGAAGAGGAGAAAAGCGCTCGGGATATCGTTGACGATCTGAAAATGGCTGGAGATGACAGCTCGGCGCTTCTTATTTTGGACAGGGAAATGGCAAATAGCTCTTCTCCGGCTTCGTAAAAGTCAGTAGTTAAGTTCCCAAATCAATTATTTCACATCTCGTTTCTTGTGTGATGGGGTCTTTGGCTGCGATTTGGTATTCATTCGTCAAATGTTTGAGCAGCAATCATCCCTGAGTCCCCTCTTCAAGTCCGGAATTCAACAAGCCTCTTTTCCATAATGAGCCTCACATGTCCATGAAATTGGTATCCGGGGGGGGCTTTTCCAATTCTCACTCTCAATGTTTGAAAAACAGTCAATTTCTGATGTCTGCGATCTTTCCCTTATGAGAAAGGAGAAATAGATTTGCATCGCGTCGCAGTGAATATACTATTTATGTTAATGAATTTATTATCATCCTGGAGGGAACATGATAGATCTCTATACGGCTGCAACTCCTAATGGAAGAAAGGTGTCAATAATGCTTGAGGAGGTTGGGGTCCCATATGATGTTATACACATAAAGCTCCATAAATTGGAGCAGAGAAATCCAGATTACTTAAAGCTGAATCCGAACGGGAGAATTCCAACGATTGTCGACCATGATGAAGATGATTTTGTCGTTTTTGAATCTGGCGCGATCCTAATATATCTTGCGGAAAAGTCTGGGAAATTATTGCCCGCTGACAAGAAGGGGCGCTCATTAGTCATTCAATGGCTTATGTTTCAGATGGCCGGTATAGGTCCGATGCAGGGTCAGGCAAACGTGTTTTATAGATACGCTCCCGAGAAAATTGAATATGCCATCAAGCGCTACCAGAGGGAAACAAAACGCATATACAAAGTTCTAGATACCCGCCTTCAGGATCATGAATTTCTTGGCGGATGAGTACTCTATCGCGGATATTGCAACATGGCCATGGGTCTATATCCATAATTGGTCCGGAGTGGATATTGAAGACCTGCCAAATCTGAAGCGGTGGGTCGAAAAAATAGCGAAACGGCCGGCGGTCGAACGAGGAAAGAACGTTCCCAAATCCAGGGAGATATCGGTGGATGAAGAAGAGGCGAAAAGAAGAGGGGCCAGAACACTTGTTTAGGCAGGTAAAGGGAACCCCTCCCAGGTTTGACCAAAAATTCTAGGATAAGAAAATACATTGTAGGGTTCCTTATTCAGACGGTGGCCTTAGACACATGCTTGGAATTATCCTTTTTACTTTCGCCTGGTTCTTATTAGCCTTGATTATAGGCGCAACCAAACTTCTCGCTTCGATTCCTCCTCCATTTCCCCAGGCAGTACTTTTTTGTCTTGTAATTTTATTGCTACTCTTATTCTGGAAAACCAACGTCTTTCGCAATTGGTCCTTAAGTATCGACATCCGAGTACTTTTGCTGTTTCATCTAACTCGCCTTGTCGGGATTTATTTTCTAATTCTTTACTCCAGTGGGGTCCTACCATATGATTTTGCAGTTCCTGGAGGCTGGGGTGATATCCTTGTGGCGACCGCAGCCTTAGTGGTTGTAATTTTTTCGCCCTTGATCGGATTTGTTGGTTGGATGATTTACTTGATTTGGAATCTGCTTGGATTCATTGATATTTTATTCGTCGTTCAAACCGCGGGTAGATTGGCAATGGCGGATCCCGATTCTATGGTAGCGCTTACAAAGCTTCCACTGAGCCTCCTGCCGACATTTATTGTGCCGATCATAATCTACTCGCACATTGTCATTTTCATTCGCCTCTGGCGAAGCAAAAATAACGGATACAGGACTTTCTAATTTGACGTTCATCGGCATAAAAACTCTTTTTTCTGACGTTCGATGGATTTTGTTATTATTCAACGGGTTATAAGGTTAATCTGATATACACTCTAGAGTCTTATTGGGTCTCGTTGCTGAGGAGTAATAGATTTCATGGTGACAACAATTATGCTGTTTGTTATTGGGCTTGGGCTATTGATATTGGGAGCAGAGTCTTTGGTTCGCGGGGCATCAAGGCTTGCCGCTCTGATGGGCGTATCTCCGCTCGTTATTGGTCTTACGATTGTTGCGTTTGGAACAAGCTCACCGGAGCTCGTTGTTAGCCTTCAGTCTTCAATTATAGGACAGTCAGATATCGCCCTAGGGAATATAGTCGGAAGCAATATCTTCAACGTGCTTTTTATATTGGGAATATCAGCGATGATTGCTCCACTAACGGTATCTCAACAACTGGTTAGGTTGGATGTCCCCATTATGATTTTGGTTTCAATATTAACTTTGATTTTTTCATTCAGTGGAAAGATTAGTAGTATCGAGGGAATCATCATGTTCTTGGGGGTTGTGAGCTACACTGGCTTTCTGATTTTCCAGGGTAGAAAGGAGGAGACGGAGTTTGTTCAGCAGGAATATATACGAGAGTATGGAACTCATGATCAAAAGAAGATCGGTGGTAGCTCGGCAATAAATATCGTTTTAATCGCAGGTGGCTTGCTGTTACTGATAATTGGTTCACGCTGGTTCTTGAATGGGGCTGTATCCCTTGCAAGGAATTTTGGAGTTAGTGAATTTGTTATCGGCTTAACCTTGGTTGCAGCGGGGACGTCATTGCCCGAGGTTGCCACTTCCATTGTCGCTGCTATTCGCGGTGAAAGGGATATCGCCGTGGGAAATGTGGTGGGTAGCAATATTTTTAATATTCTTGCTGTTCTGGGTTTATCGGCCGTATTCGCACCTGGGGGAGTTAATGTGTCTTCTTCGGCTCTTCACTTTGACATTCCGGTTATGATAGCTGTTGCAGTTGCCTGCCTACCGATATTTTTTACCGGAAATGTTATTGCTCGCTGGGAGGGGTTCTTATTTTTCGGTTACTATTTAGCTTATGTAGCCTACTTGATCATTGGTTCAAAGCATCATGATATACTGCCTATATTCAGTTTCGTGATGCTGGTTTTTGCAATTCCTCTTACAATTTTGACCCTAATTATAGTTACGATAAGGTCCATTCTAACAAATAGAAAGGGTGCGGCTATATAAGATCTTCATTGGAACCCTGAAGTATGGGAAATATTAGCCAATTGGGGGAGATCATATCGATGAGACTAAGAAACAAAACCGCTATTATAACAGGAGGTGGCGAGGGCATTGGCAGAGCGACTGCGCTGCTTTTCTACCGTTACTTTAATTCAAATTCCTCTATATTCCAGTTTGCGCGTTTCGCGCCCGCTTGGTAGGCACTTTCCAGAAAATCTAACAATGCTTTTCGGGGCTCATCCTTTTTACGCACGTCATCATACATAATAACTGCCATGGAATTACCGCCTTCCGTATTCCAGAAAGCCTCTTTTGGGCTTAAGGGTTCCTGAGCAAGGTTCTCGGGTTCTGGATACGTGTAAGAGTAAAATGCTGGCGCTCTAACCTTGTCGTCTCCTGCCCAAAAACCAAAACTTATTACCTCATGTGAATAAGCTTCCCTGTCAGCCTGGGTTCCCTCTTTTCTTTCGGGTCCACGCCTACCCGAAAATCTCGTTACCGCAAGGTCTGCATGATGCCAGTATAGGTGAACGGGGGTGCTTTTTCCAATAAACCTACCCCGAAATTCCTGAAATATAGAATAGACCTGCAAAAGAATACGCCAGTATCTATTTGCATATGCTTTATCATACGTGGAGTGCTTTGTGTCTGCAGCAAAGGGCTCGGTGCTAAACGGAACGTCATAGGGTAATGCATTGATTTTAACCTCGATACCAAGTTCTGACAGAGAAGAAAAAACTTTTTCATAAAACTGTGATACCGAAAGATTGTTAAGAGGAAATGATTTTTCCCTTCCATCACTTGAGCGAACACTCAACTTGTGATCGATCAAGTCGAGCTCTATCTCAAAAATGAGATCGCCATAGGGAATAGGTCTCGTTGTAAGACCGCGAGGGGAAAGGTATAGGGTGACATGCCACCAGTGATTTAGCTTAGGAAATAATTTGAGGCGTATCTTGCCAATTATTTGTAAATATAAATGTAGCGTATTCTTGGTTTCTTCCCACTCCTCAATAGGAAGTGGTGGGAATATCAATTCTTTTTTAGGCTCTTCTTTTCTATGTTCGTCGGTCAAATTCAGATCCTCCATTTATAAAATGTTGGTAGCATATCCGTTAAAATAGGTCAATTTCACATCGTGTTTTCCCCGTCTTACATGAAAAATCCAAAAAGCGAAAGCGTAATTAACCACCAAGTCTGCTGTTTTATCTGCGGCGTTGAATTATGGCATCGATGCCGTATCGGCCTGAACCTGAAAGTAAGAAGCAAAGGGCTATAAATCCGTAAGTTAACGCCAGTTCCTTTATGTTAAATGGATCTGCGGCATGTCTTCCGAATACGGCTGTAAGCATAGTGAGCAAAATGAAGAAAGCTGCGGGACGTGTGAGCAGTCCCACTGCCAGCAGGATTCCACCAAAGAATTCGGCGCAGCCCGCCGCCCAGGCAAAAAACTCTGGGAGCGGGAACCCTAATTCACCGACCCCCTGTATAAATTTTTCTTGGGGTGGAATCTTTCGGATACCATGCTGCGACGCGAGGACTAGCCCTGCATAGAGTCTTAAGATCAACAGTCCAAAATTTGCATAGGTGTTATTAATTTTAGCTCCTCCGAGTAATAGTTCTTTTATACTCATTGGTATCCTCCCGTTTTACTTGAGTTGTGCTGATTAAATGTTTGAAAATTGCTACAGGTTAAATGCTATTTTTGATTTCTTCAACGAGTATAGATTGTGTTATCGGGCGGATTATTATTTTTTGACCAAATCATGCGGCCTGTCCCATTGCCCTGAGAATACGAACTGCTCCAAGGGTTTTCGCGCCCGTTCCGCCAGTTCGCGTTTCCTGAGGTCTTCCGTCAGTTGGTCCAATTCACCATAGTATCCAATGGCAATGGCCGCAACTGGCTCGTGTGTCTCAGGAACTTTATACGTCTCACGTATTTTGTCCACATGTATACCCGCCATCTGGTGCACATGTAATCCCAGGTGTCTAGCTTGTATGACAAGATTGCCGACGGCTAATCCGACGTCATGAAATGCGTGTCGGTTAGGTTTTCCATCTCGTTCAAAAATTAACTTGGCGACACTAATCATCAATAGTGGTGCAAATTTCGCCCATCGAATATTTCCTTCCGTCAGGCAGTTCAGAAGCCGTTCATACTCCTCTGGATCGTCCTTAGTAGCAATTATAAAACTCCACGGTTGTTCATTAAAACTTGAAGGCGCCCACCTGGCCGCTTCTAGCATAGCTAGTATTTTTTTCTCCTCTACCATTCGGTCTGAAAAGGCCCTAGGGCTCCACCGGTGGGTTAGTAGATCGTGAATCTGATGGTTTGTCCGTGCAGGCTTTTTCATATTGCGACTCTCCTTGAATATAATAGATGTCTACAATTAACATAACACATAGCACAATTGGGACCACACTTGGTGGTTTCTTTGCAGGAGGCTGGTTAGAATATGTCAAAAATCGTAATAAGAGCGGCTAGGGTTGAGGATGCGGAAGATATGGCAAGGATACTACGGGAAATAGGCTGGTCTGAAAAGAGGAATGCCTTGAATATTGACGAAGTTTCACGGCCAATAGAAGAGTTGATTCGGCATGCGGTTAAAGATCAAGACGGCCATATGGTACTAGTAGCGGTTGCTGAAGAGGGTATGGTCGTAGGTTTTACGAGTGTCCATTGGGTTCCGTTTATCATGTTAGGAAGCTTTGAGGGTTATATATCCGATGTGTTTGTAAGTCCTATGGCCAGTGGAAAGGGCGCAGGGAAATTGCTGGTGAAAAAGATCATGCAGGAAGGAAAGAAACGAGGGTGCATGAGGTTGATGGTCACAAACGGTAAGGACAAACCTTCGTATAAGAGGGGATTCTACAAAAAACTAGGCTGGACAGAGAGACCAAAAGTCGCTAACTTCGTTTATTACTACAGGGAGCCCTGGTCTTGAGATTAATTGTCTGTTGGGATTCTACGAATCAGCAATCGAAAACTACATAGGTGGAAAAATCATATCGACACGACACGGGATAGCCGGGACATTCTTGTCCCGCCTTCTAGTGACATGACTTTCTTTAAATCCGAGGTTTGAAAATCTCGGCTATCGAGGGTTTTCAGAACGCATTAAAAACAAATGATGCTGAGCCTTGAATGATATCTCCAAATGGACCGACGGATACCATTATAACGAGAACAAAAACAGATGGAATTGCAGCATATCGGGCCTTATCGTCGGAGATTTCCATTGTTTAAATCCAGCCACTGCTAATATTATATTGTTTTCAATCTTTATAACCTGCCCATATATTTACTCATCTTGATAAATTCCTACAAGTCCGGTCGGAAATTGGAATTGTAATCATTTTCTCAACGATTTAGACTAAGATTTGATTCTATGGACAAAATGTACTAATATGTTGTACTTGGGGCATAAATAGAACAGCCCGATTCATTGTAACACAAGGGGGAGAAATAATTCTATGAAATTACTACTCATAAATCCAAAGTTCGCCGAGAGCTTTTGGAGCTTTAAGTGGGCTGTGGACAATATAATGCCGAAGCAGATAAGGACTATAAATCCTCCTCTCGGATTAGCTACTATTGCCGCGTTGACGCCTCAGGATTGGGAAATTGAAATAGTTGATGAAAATATTGAGACGATACCACTTAAGCCGGATGCCGATATTGTCGGGATATGTGGGATGGCGATACAGTTCAGTAGACAGAGGGAATTACTTACCTTTTATAGAAAACAAGGATATTATGCGGTCGCCGGAGGGAGTTATGCTTCATTATGTCCCGAAGAGTATGAGAATCTGGCCGATTCTGTTATATCCGGTGAGGCGGAGTATATTTGGAGGCAGTTTTGCAGAGATTTTGAAAATGGTAATCCAAAAAAGTTGTACCATGAAACTGGAGAGGTTTCTCTGGAAGATTCTCCGGTGCCAAGATTCGATCTGTTGAAATTGGAAAAATATCAGGCCGTTAGTCTGCAGTTTTCAAGGGGTTGTCCGTTCAGATGTGAGTTCTGCGACATAATTATCATGTTCGGACGAAAACCCAGGACTAAGTCTTTAGAACAGGTGCGCAGGGAGCTGGATGAGCTAAGGGGATTTAATGTCAAAAATGTATTCTTTGTTGACGATAACTTTATAGGAAATAAGCCCGTTGCGACAAAGCTTACCGCTGATTTAAGGGATTATCAAAAAGAGCATGACTATAATTTCTCATTTGGAACGGAAGTATCCTTAAACATTGCGCAGGATGATGAGCTTCTGACTCTCTTTCGTGAGGCTAATTTTGGATGGGTTTTTACCGGTATCGAATCTCCCGATGAAAATAGTTTGAAGGAAACCCTTAAATTCCAGAATACTCGTGCCGATATGTTGACCTCTGTAAGGAAAATATATTCTTATGGAATAGAGGTTCTTGCTGGATTCATCATTGGGTTCGATAATGACACAATTAAGACCTTCGACCTCCAGTATAACTTTATAACTAAATCAGGGATTCAATCTTCTATGGTCGGTCTACTGATGGCTATCCCCAAAACTCCGCTCTTTGATAGGTTAAAGAAGGACGGAAGGCTCGTTCTTGAAAACGACGACAAATATATAGATCACACGAAGCTAGCCACGAACGTCATACCCAAGAATATGAGCTATGATGAGCTGGTTAATGGCTACCACGATCTATTTTATCGATTGTTGGATGACCGTTGCATAGCCGATAAGATTAAGAATAAAACGCGCTACCTCAACGACCCATTATACAGAAATCAGTATCCGCTCGGAAATCAGTTGGGCTCGTTAACTAAGTTCATGATAAGAGGCATTATGGCAGGGGGTCTCTCCCGAATCTACCATTTCATTCGATCATTTCCGTTCACTAAACCCAGTCAATTTTCGGTTGTTATTCAGGATTGGGTCGTGGGAATTAGTATGAGAAGTTATATAGATCGCCATTTTGTTAAAGAATTTGAAAGCGCCCATAGCTTGACTGATGGTTATAAAGGTGCGCTGGAAAATGCATTTGAGGGCTATCTTACCCGTGGCGCCCTTGAGGTGTCGCTGAAAAAGGTGAGAAATGCCGCGTCGAACCTTTCGATTTCAATAAAGGGCCTGATGGACGGTGATTTCTTTGTAAATGCTGCTCCTCACCTTGAACAGTTCCTAAAAAACACGTCTTCCTCAATTACTCTAAACATTGAAGAGTTCCACGAAACCCAGCGTCAACATCTGCATGGCCTATTGAATCGGCTTTCGCGTTACGGGGACAGGATTCATATCGCTGTCCATGAGAGGTTTAGGCATATGGTAGAAATCGATTCATCTGTATTTAACCTTGTTCTGGAGAAAAAATGAGGGTGAGTGAGCTCTAGACATGGGTTCTTAAGACTCCCAAGAAGATTGAATAATGTAATATTTATTTTTATTAAGAATAATAGGTCAGGAATGAATCTTTTTAGCAAGCCTTTTCCTTACCAAGTTTTTTAATCCATTCAGATTGTAATTCCTAAATAAACCTTTTATTAAGTGATAAAAAATTATATATTTGAATGTACAAAAACAACTTATTGCTGACGAAGCTCTATGCCGAATGTAAATAAGGAAATGAATAGACCTCGCTCCGTTATCCTTTTAATTGATTGTCCGGATAGGAAAGGGCTTGTTGCATCGGTGACGGAATTTATATTTAAAAATAACGGAAATATTCTCACTCTCGACCAACATGTCGATTCCGAGAAGCAGGTCTTTTTCATGAGGGTTGAGTGGGACCTAAAGGGTTTTGCAATTCCTAGAGAGAAAATCGGAGAATATTTCGACACTCTGGTTGCACAAAGGTTTGAAATGAAGTGGAGGCTCTACTTCTCGGATGAAACGCCACGCATGGCTATATTTGTATCTAAGCTACCACACTGTTTGTATGATATTTTATCAAGATATCAATCGAATGAATGGGCCGTCGAAGTGCCTCTGATCATAAGCAATCATCCCGACTTGGAATCGGTCGCCAATAATTTTGGGATCGATTATCAAGTGTTTCCAATTGACAAAGAAAACAAGATTGAACAGGAAGCAAAACAACTGATAGCTTTGAAAAAGTATAAGATCGACTTTATGGTTCTTGCTCGATATATGCAGATCCTATCGGAAGGTTTTGTATCAAAGTTTGAGAATAGGATAATTAATATACATCATTCATTTCTACCTGCGTTTCCAGGCGCAAAGCCTTATCATTCGGCTCATGAGCGTGGCGTGAAGATTATCGGAGCTACCAGTCATTATGTAACTGCTGATTTGGATTCAGGTCCGATTATAGAACAGGATGTAGTCCGGGTCAGTCACAAGGACTCGGTTGAAGATATGATCAGAAAGGGGCGTGACCTTGAGAAGTTGGTTCTCTCGCGGGCGATCTCTTACCACCTCGAACGAAAGATCCTGATTCATGATAACCGAACGTTAGTGTTTAACTAGCTATTGCAAAAAAATGGGGACAGTCCACGACGGTACAGTCCCCATTTTTTTCAGTTGTGTTATGAGGATTAAATTAAAGAGGATATATGACAAAGCTTCAAAAGAGGATGGCTTAAGGGTTCTAGTCGATCGTCTATGGCCCCGTGGTGTTTCAAAGAAGGACGCATCAATTGATATTTGGTTTAAGGATATTGGACCCAGCAACGAACTGAGAAAATGGTTTAACCATGATCCTAAGAAGTGGGACAAGTTTAAATCACGATATTTTTCTGAACTGCACAATAATTCTGAATTGGTCGCTGACTTAATTGAGTCTGCAAAGAAAGGGCAAATTACGTTAATATACGGCACTAAAGAAACTCGATTTAATAATGCTATAGCATTAAAGGAATATTTAGAAAGGAAGTTATAAAATCGAAATTATCTAACATGGTACTGAACTGGAGAATTAACTGTAGTGAAGCAAATGGAACTGGCATCTGTGGGTTCAGCTGAGAAATGCAAGTTCTGCAGGATTGTAAGAGGCGATCTCGATTCGTTTGTAGTTTTTGACGATGACATTTCAGTCGGAATACTGGACCATCGCCCACTTTTTCCGGGGCATGTGCTTCTGATTCCCAAGGTGCATTACATCACACTCGGAGACCTGCCGGAAGATTTAATCGGGGTATTTTTTACAAATGTACAATTACTGTCAAAAGCCGTTGAGCAAGGAATGCAATCTCAAGGCACTTTTGTGGCTGTGAATAACCGTGTCAGCCAAAGCGTACCCCACCTTCACATTCACATTGTTCCCAGGAATAAGGGTGACGGCCTGAGGGGATTTTTCTGGCCCCGGCAAAAGTATTCGAGTGAGGAACATAAAGGCGAGGTTCAGAAGCTAATCTCGGAGGCTATATCTGGGCTTTTGGCGAAAGGTGGATAAGGCCAACATACCGTGGCGGACAGCCGAGGTTTTCCAACCCCGGAAACCAAGAAAATTATCCCATCGGATTCCGGGACACGAATCTCCTGCCTGTGGCGCCGGATAAACTCGGTATTCAGGATGAAACAGTTTTGGAACAGCCGTTCACACTGAGCGTGTCGAAATGTGAAACTACGCCGGGCTTGGCATCCTTCGACGGAGCTCAGGATGAACGGTTTGAAATAAGATCATGATACCGTGTTGGGGTTCGCGTTTTCACCCGTGCATCCAGACCCCTGAGTGAGTTCGAAGGGTCCAGGACTGAATGTTTCTTTTTTTTCATGTAGAGACGCAAAATTTTGCGTCTCTATTTTCGATATGTTCAGAGTCCGGCATTTGATTATAGTTATATTCGACAGTATAATTTACATTTTCAAACATACTCATGTCGGTTTTATTAAAAATACTTTTATAAAGAAAGAGGAAAAGCGCTTAGATGAAATTTCAGGGTACTGATACATACATTTCAACCAGGGAATTGGACTTGTCGGTGAATGCTGCTATAACACTGCAGAGACCATTATTGATAAAGGGTGAGCCGGGTACTGGCAAGACGCTTCTAGCGTTCGAGGTTGCAAAGGCATTAAAAAAGAATCTCATTTCATGGCATATAAAATCGACTTCAGACGCCCAGCAGGGCCTTTATGAATATGACGCTGTATCGAGGCTGCGAGACTCGCAATTGGGTTACGAGGGCGTAGAAAACATCGCCAACTATATAAAGAAGGGAAAACTTTGGGAGGCGTTTGAAGCCGAGGACCAAGTGGTTTTATTGATTGACGAGATCGACAAGGCGGATATAGAATTCCCAAATGATTTGCTTTTAGAGCTGGACAGGATGGAATTCTATTGTTATGAATTGCAACTTACGGTAGTAGCCAAGCACCGACCTATTATTGTGATAACGTCGAACAATGAAAAGGAACTCCCAGATGCTTTTCTAAGGAGGTGCTTTTTTCACTATATTAGTTTTCCAGATAAAGAAACCTTAACAGCGATTGTAAATGTTCATTATCCCGGTCTGGAAAATAAACTGGTCGATAGCGCCCTAAAGCTTTTTTATGAAATCAGAGACATCCCCGGATTAAAGAAACGGCCATCCACAAGTGAATTGATTGACTGGTTGAAGCTGCTAATTTTCGGAAAAATTACATCAAAGGAGTTGTCTTCTATTGATCTAACTAGGGGAATGCCACCCTATTCCGGTTCCCTGCTCAAGAATGAGCAAGATCATGAACTATTTGGAAATATGGGGTATCGATTCAGAAGATAGTTTTTATAATTTTTAAATTAGAAGCAAATTATAGAAGATGTTTTTAGACTTTTTCCTGCTGCTGAAGAACGACGGCTTGCCGGTTACAATAAATGAATACCTAACCCTTCTCGAGGCGTTAGACAGCGAAATAGTAGAATATAACGTAGATGACTTTTATTACCTGAGTCGTTCTATCTTAATCAAGCATGAACAGCATATAGATCGTTTCGATGTCCTATTCGGAAGGTATTTCAGGGGCATAGAGACGATTGACAACGAGCAATTTATGAAGATCCCCGAAGAATGGCTCAGAAGGGGTATGGAGGGGATATTAACCGAGGAAGATATGGCGTTGATTAAAGCAATGGGTGGGTTGGATAAATTGATGGAGCGTCTTAAGGAGCTTATGAACGAGCAGAAAAATAGGCATGCGGGCGGGAGCAAATGGATTGGAACGGGTGGGACGTCTCCTTTTGGAGCTTATGGCTATAATCCCGAAGGCATCAGAATCGGACAGACTGAAAGCAGGAACCGTCGTGCAGTGAAGGTTTGGGATAAAAGAGAGTTTAAAAACCTCGATGACAGTGTTGAGCTCAATACACGAAATATGAAGATGGCTTTAAAAAAATTGCGTTTACTCACACGAGAGGGCAGGGAAGAGGAGCTTGATCTGGATAAAACCATCGAAAAAACTTCTAAAAATGCAGGTGTGCTTGAATTAGAAATGATCCCATCCAGAAAGAATAATGTAAAGGTTTTATTATTTCTCGACGTAGGCGGGTCAATGGATGATCACATTGAGATTTGCGCCCAGCTTTTCTCAGCAGCAAAATACGAATTCAAGCACCTGGAGTATTTCTATTTTCATAATTGCTTATATGAATCGGTCTGGAGGGATAATACCAGGCGCTGGGATGAGCGAATTCCCACCTTTGAGGTTCTGCATAAATACAACAATGATTATATGGTCATTTTGGTTAGCGATGCGTCCATGTCTCCATATGAGTTGCTGTATGCAAATGGAAGCGTTGAGCATAACAATGATGAGGCCGGCTTTACCTGGTTGACAAGGCTTAAAAATCAATATCCCCGCATGGTCTGGCTAAACCCAGTCCCGGTGGACTATTGGAGATACACGCAATCTATTCAAATGCTAAGGGAGTTTATGGAGAAACGAATGTACCCTCTCACACTAGCCGGGATTCAGGATGCAATTAAGGTTTTGAAAACTAAAACCCGACCCGTCAAAATCAATTGAGTATTTATGTTTTCCTTTTCATATTAGTAGATGAATTCAAATGGTCTTGCCTATTTTTCAGGTGAATGCGTTTACAGACAAACTGTTCTCAGGAAATCCCGCAGGAGTCTGCATTTTATCTGAGCCCAAAAATGATAAGTGGTTGCAGAATGTTGCGAGGGAGTTAAATCTTGCAGAGACTGCATTTTTACAAAAGGAGGGTGAAGGATTCAGGCTCAGATGGTTCTCACCTGTTGTTGAAATTGATCTCTGCGGCCATGCCACACTTGCCAGCGCACATGTTCTATGGGAACGTGGTTATCTAAAGCCTAATAGGTCGGCACGCTTTTTTACGAATAGCGGATTACTTACCGCAAAAAGAAAAAATGATTGGATCGAGCTCGATTTTCCCTCCGAGCCTGCAAAAAAGGTAACTACTCCCAATTTTATTGCGAAGGCGTTGGGTGTTTTTCCTGCATATGTTGGTAAAAACAGATTTGATTATTTGGTCGAAGTCAAATCTGAGAAGACCTTAAGAGAATTGAGACCTGACTTATCTCTTATTAAAAAGATGCCGGTTAGGGGATTGATCGTAACAAGCGTTGCCAAGTCCGGTGATTATGATTTTGTGTCAAGGTTCTTCGCGCCGTCAGCTGGAATTGATGAGGATCATGTTACGGGTTCGGCTCACTGTTGCCTAGCGCCCTTCTGGAAGGAAAGGTTAAATAAAAATGAGTTCTTTGCCTATCAAGCCTCACCGCGCGGAGGGTTCATGCGCGTTACTATAAGTGGTAAGCGAGTTTTACTTCTAGGAAAGGCTGTCACATTCTTAAGCGGAGAGATGGCATTTTAACCCGCTGCTGTTTCGTTTAGGTTGAAAAAATAGATATTTATTTTGTTTCATTTACTATCTTACTTATTGTACTGTAGTGTAGTCCGAGACGCTTTCCAATATCTGCTAACGTATGTCCATATTTCAGGTGAGCATCTCTTATAATACGGTCCCTCGCCTCCTTGGATTTACTACCAACTTTGTCGAATAATTTTCTCAAGGAGGGACGTTTTGCGACCTTCTTTTTCTGTGTCAATTTCTCTTTCTTCTTTACTCCCTTAAGGTAAGGCTCAAGGCCCGATACGAATTTTTCATCCCCAAGGAGAACCTGTCTTCTTACTCTACCCCATGGCTTTGGCTTTTTGATCGCCTGCTTAACATGAGACCTGTATTTTTCATGAGCGGTCTTCAATTGCTTTCCAAACCGTGAAAGTATCCACTCTGTAGTTAAAAATGAAGGTGCTTTGACAATACCGGCGGTTGCTTTGTAACTGCTCCATTTGTAATTCACGGGAGTTTTCACCACTCTCAAGCGAACTGAATTCAAGACGATGTGGGTGGCGAGGTCAAGGAGATAATTTTTCTTGTCAATTAATATACCCTTAAACCTTCCCTGAAAAACATGACCCGCTCGTCGATGCCTCCGATTAAAATTCTGAGTGTATATACCATTTAATTGACGCATTCCTTGTGACAGATTGGCCTTTGGGGTTTCAACTAGAAGGTGGTAATGATTATTCATCAAGCAGTAAGCGTGGCAACGCCATTTGAAACGATCAACCAATAAACCCAACAACTCAAGAAAGTCTTTCCGATCCTGGTCGTCTCTAAAGATTGGTCGGTTTGCATTGCCTCTGCTAGTGATGTAGTAAACTGCGCCAGGGTATTCGATACGTATTGGTCGTGCCATAATTAAAGTATATTTAATGAATCAATTATTTCAAGGTTAGACCCCGCGGTTAGAATGCTCAATATCCGGTCGGGGTCGGGATTCTATAAGTCTATTGGACTCATTATATCTCCAAAAAGAAGTGCTTACCTCGGAGTGTCGAGAAATGGCAATGATCCCGTACTGGTGCGACCCCTTATCCTGTCTGCAATTAGTATCCTGATTGCGAATCTTCCACTTAAGCCTGTATCATGCTGTAACTTGCGGATTTTGCCAGCCTCCGGGAGGCAAAACAATTTCATCAACCTCCCTGGGGCCCCAGCTATCGGGGTCATACTCGAAGACCGGAGTACTGGTCTTCAGTACTGGCTCGACTATTCGCCATGCCTCTTCTACGTAATCCTCCCGAGCAAAGAGAGTTGCGTCTCCCGCCATCGCATCCCCGAGCAACCTTTCATAGGCATCCATCTCCTCCGCGCGGGGGTGGCGGTTCCCCACTATTTCCACTGGTTCGGCGGTCGTTTCCGCCCCCGGGCCCATTACGTTAATACCTAGGGCAAACGTTATGTCAGGACTGATCCGAAAGCGGCAGTAGTTCGGTCTCAGGTTGAAGCTTTGATACATAGTGGGAGGCTGTCGCAGCCGGACGAGGATTTCCGTGCAAGTGACGGGCAGGCACTTTCCCGCCCGGATGTAGAATGGAGTCCCTCTCCAGCGCCACGAATCGATCTCGAGTTTCAGTGCTGCAAAGGTCTCAACCCGCGAGTCTGATGCCACACCCTTCTCGTCTAGATACCCGCGGAACTGTCCGCGGACAAGGTTCGTTGGATCCAGCGGCGGGATCGCCCGCAAGACCTTGACCTTTTCATCCCGAATCGATTCGCTGTCGGTCCTGACTGGGGGCTCCATCGTCAGGTTTGCTAGAACCTGGAATAGATGATTCTCGACGACGTCCCGGATAGCACCGGCCTCATCATAGAATGCACCCCGTCCCTGAACCCCGAAGCTTTCCGCCATGGTGATCTGTACACTCTCAACGTGGTAGCGGTTCCAGAACGGTTCCAGGAATGCATTTGCAAAGCGAAAGAAAAGCATGTTGTGGACCGGGCGCTTGCCAAGATAATGGTCGATGCGGAAGATGGCTTTCTCTTTGAAGGTTCCGAGCAGGATCCGGTTGAGGTTCTGCGCCGAGGCGAGATCCCGGCCAAAGGGCTTTTCAATGATGACCCGGGCGCCATCGGTGCAATCTGCCTTCGCTAGTTGTTCAACGACCAACCCAAATAGTGTAGGGGGGATGGCGAGGTAGTGAGCCGGCCGCTCAGCGGAGCCCAGCTCCTTACGGATGGCCTGAAATGTAGCAGGATCCTTGTAGTCCCCGTCGACATAGCGGAGCAAGCCGCTAAGGTTGTCAAAAGCCGGGGGATCGATACCCCCGTGTTTCTCTATACTGTCGCGAGACCGGGCCCGGAGTTGGTCGAGACTCCAGCCAGACTTGGCCACGCCTATGACCGGCACGTTGATGTGGCCGCGCTTCGCCATCGCGTGCAGCGCCGGAAAGATTTTCTTGTAGGCCAGGTCGCCTGTCGCACCGAAGAAGACAAGCGCATCCGAATGGGGCACGTCCATGGTTTCGTCCTTATTTCTTTGATTTTTCCAGGTGTCCGCCGAATTCGTAACGCATCGCCGAAAGCATTCTGTTCTGAAACTCTGCTTCGCCTCGCGAGCTGAATCGCTCATAGAGTGCCGTGGCAAGAACAGGGACTGGTACCGCCTCATCGATTGCAGCCTTGATCGTCCATCGTCCCTCGCCTGAGTCTGAGACTCGTCCCGCAAAGCCCGAAAGAGCCGGGTCTTCGAGCAGAGCCGTTGCCGTGAGGTCCAGCAGCCATGATGCGATCACACTTCCGCGGCGCCACACCTCGGCGACGTCAGGCAGATTGAGGTCGTATTGGTAGTGCTCGGGATCGCGCAATGGCGTCGTCTCAGCATCGATCTCATCCTTTCGCTTACCAACATTAGCGGACTTCAGCACACCCAATCCCTCGGCGTATGCTGCCATGATGCCGTACTCGATTCCGTTGTGCACCATCTTCACAAAGTGGCCCGCGCCATTCGGACCACAGTGAAGGTAACCCTGCTCGGCAGTGCCGCCGACCTTCTCGCGCCCGGGCGTCCGCGGTATGTCGCCTATGCCGGGCGCCAGCGTTGCGAAAATTGGATCGAGATGCCTGACGATTCGCGGTTCACCACCGATCATCATGCAATAACCCCGTTCCAGTCCCCAGACCCCGCCGCTCGTCCCCACGTCCACGTAGTGGATTCCCTTTGGCGCGAGTTCCTTCGCGCGCCGGATATCATCCACGTAATAAGAATTTCCACCGTCGATGAGCATGTCTCCTTTCTCGAGATGGGGCAGGAGATCGCCGATGGCATTATCCACGACTGCGGCAGGTATCATCAGCCATATCGCGCGGGGCTTCTCTAGCTTCTTAACAAGATCCTGGAACGACGAGGTTCCCACTGCTCCCTCCTTACCTAGCTCCTTGACCGCCTTCGGTCCTCTGTCGAAGACCACACACTTATGGCCTCTCTTGAGAAGTCGTCGCACCATGTTTGCACCCATCCTTCCAAGACCAATCATTCCGAGTTGCATAATTACTCCCTCCTTTTTTTAATCCAGTTTATTCTATCCTTTGAGTTTAGCTCACTGCTTGGTTTGTCTCTCCTCGCAGTCTTTTCATGATTGTCGCTTTCTCCTTACGTAACCTTCCTGCCCTCGAGCGATGCGGAGGCATTTGGAAATTCGCGTATCTCGCGGACAAGCCTATGAATGCGGCTCCGGCTGCCGAACCCGTAAAGTTGCTCGCATAGCCGTCGTCCGCGCGCACGATGCACGCCATGGAGGCCTGTAAGACTAATCGGGCTTGTGAGATCATGATATTCCCTCCAGTGCCTGACTCACGATCTTTTTAGCTTCCTTCACAATAGCGTTCAGGTGAGTCTCGTCTTTGAAGCTTTCAGCGTAAATTTTGTAGATGTTTTCGGTACCGGAGGGGCGGGCGGCAAACCAGCCGCTGGCCGCTACCACTTTCAGACCCCCGATTGGCGCCTTGTTACCCGGCGCCCGGGTCAGCTTGGCCGTGATTGCTTCGCCAGCCAGGACTGACTCCTTGACATCCTGGGGCGACAGCTTCCGAAGCCTCTCCTTCTGCTCGGGCGTCGCAGGGGCATCGATTCGCGTGTAGTACGGAGTACCGAACTCTGACGTGAGATCTCGGTAGTGCTCGCCCGGGTCGCTCTCCGTTCGGGCGGTGATCTCGGCTGCCAGAAGGTCCATGATGAGCCCGTCCTTGTCGGTTGTCCAAACAGTGCCATTCTGTCTCAGGAAGCTCGCTCCGGCGCTCTCTTCTCCGCCGAAGCAATAGGAGCCATCGAAGAGCCCGGGCGCAAACCACTTGAAGCCCACCGGCACCTCCGACACTCGGCGGCCAAGTTTTTCGACGACCTTGTCAATCATAGTACTGCTGACAAGCGTCTTGCCTACAAATGCGTGGGGCGGCCAGTGGGGTCGGTGGTTCAGCAGGTACCGGATGGCTACGGCCAGGTAATGGTTAGGGTTCATCAACCCCGCAGAAGGTGTGACTATCCCGTGCCGGTCTGCGTCTGGGTCGTTGGCGAATGCGACGCGGTACTGATCTTTAAGGTCGACGAGCCGGGCCATGGCGTAGGGGCTAGAGCAGTCCATCCGGATCGCGCCGTCGTGGTCGACCGTCATGAACGAGAACGTAGGGTCAATAACGGGGTTCACGACCGTTATATCGAGCTGGTAGATGGAGTTGATAGGCTCCCAATAGGGAACCGTGGCTCCGCCCAGCGGGTCCACGCCCAATTTCAGGCCCGCGGCGCTAATTACCTCAATGTCGATGACGTTCCGAAGGTCGTTGACATAGGGGATAATGAAGTCGTCCTCATGCGTGTTTGGCGCCTTCATGGCAGCGGTAAATGGGATCCGCTTTACGCCTGCGTTTCCACGTTTCAATAGTTCGTTTGCCCGATCCTCTACCCACGTGGTGACGTCCGTGTCGGCAGGGCCGCCGTTAGTCGGGTTGTACTTGAAGCCGCCATCATCAGGCGGGTTGTGTGACGGAGTGATAACGATGCCGTCAGCAAGGCGCTTCTTGCGGTCACGGTTGTATGCCAGTATGGCACGTGATATCACAGGCGTAGGAGTCACTCCATCATTTCGCTGGATAATGGTATCTACACCGTTTGCCGCCAGGACCTCGAGTGCTGTGCGCTGCGCAGGTGCCGAGAGCGCATGTGTGTCTTTCCCCATGTAAATTGGGCCATCGGTCCCCTGACTTCGACGGTAGTCGCAGATAGCCTGTGTGATGGCCAGGATGTGGGCCTCGGTGAAGGTGCCGCGGAGGGATGAGCCCCGGTGTCCGCTGGTCCCGAAGCTGACCATCTGGTTCGGGTCATTGAGGTCGGGCCGATGCTCAAAATACTCACGTTCGAGACGCGCGGGATCCACCAGCATCTCCTTGGGGGCTGGTCGTCCTGCGAGAGGTGAGATCATTGCCTTATTGTTGGATTTGCTTGTTACGGCACGGGGCATGGTTCCACCTCCAAGATCGTGGCTAGGTATTCCGGGATGGCGTGATCGCCCGAAAGCTTCCCGGAGCGTGCCACGCTCGGCATGTCCGCGTATGGTCCGGACCCTGTGGGATCAATCACATGGTCGAAGCCGAAACACCGTCTCGGGACTGCATGGTTTATGCCTTCGGAATCGATTCCGCCGCGCCAGTCTTGAATGACAAGATTTGCCGGTTCTTTCGATACTTTTGAATCCACGGGCAAGGACTTTCTCTTTTCGTCCATAATCTTTTTAAGCAGATTTAAGGCACGTAGGTTTTTACTTTTTTATTCTGTCACAAGGGAAAACCCCATGTCAAGCCATCCGATGCATATCAGCGAACAGTGATGGTGTAGATCGTCCGCAACGCGGTTGCTGACACCACGGAGCAAAGAGTCGCTACCCGGTTTTACGCCAACAATCTCAAGGCCGTCTTTTCCGCCCTGCACTGTAGCGACGGAGAGATCGTCGCAGATGGGGGACCTTACCGGACAGATGACGGTGCCAGTCTTGCAGATGCTTACCGATTGGCCCACGCCAATGGTGATGGGGTAGCCCGTGCCCGCGGTCGGCTGGCCTTGGGCGACGCTGTATACGGCGACGACCGCAAAAAGAAGCGACCCCAGCACGATGTTAAGGAAGGTAACTACGACATTTCGTTTCATATTCTTTCTCAATCAGATCAACGAATCCGCAAACGTCAGTTATTTTTTGGCCGAGTCGAATTATTTACTAAATCTTTCTCAATTGCTTTAGTCTTATATAGTAACTTATTTCAAAATTAAAACCATTGATTAATTAGAGTACATCACCCTTTGTTTAATGTCACTTTTAATATCCAACTTGAAAAGCCGATAAATATTATTCATACTATCGCAATCATTGATCAGGGCGGCGTAGCCAAGTGGTAAGGCAGCGGTCTGCAAAACCGCAATGCCCCGGTTCGAATCCGGGCGCCGCCTCCACTATAAAGATTTAATCGGGGTTCAACAATTATTTTTTACTCTAATTTAGAATCATGCATTACATGAATTAGCCCGGGTGGCGGAATAGGCAGACGCATTGGACTTAAAATCCAATGGGCTTTACGGCCCGTGCCGGTTCGACCCCGGCCCCGGGCATGCTAAAAAGGAAAATTCAGATTATTTTATAATACTCAAGTAAAATTTGGCTATTCTAATAGCGGTTTTGAAACAAGAGGATATTGATCAAGAAAAAGGTGGATAAATGTGGATATATGCAGGTGTTTTAATTTTCGGTGTAACTATCTTTAATTAAAGATTTATCAATTTATGGTTTTTTGATCGTCATTTTCTTCCTCTTCCTCTTCCCATTCCTCTTCAATGTCTAAATCTTCGTCATCTTCGTCCCAGATCTCTTCCTCATCTTCGTCGAAGTCCTCTTCGTCCTCTTTATCCCATTCGTCGTCCTTTGTATTTAACCATGAGAAAATGACCATTTAGCTTCTCCCATATATAATTAAATTCAAACTTTACATTACATTTTTGCATTAAAAAGTCAAGCCATGCTTTATTATTAACTAGGACGCCGCGGTATACAAAGCAGACCTAAATTAAATAGTATTAAAATGTTAAAGAGAATTCGAATATTTCTATCGCTATGCTTCTATCTGGGCATGCTATCCAGCTGTTTCAGCGAGAGACCGCTTGACAGGGTTCAATTTCTTATGGGAACACACGCCAGAATCGTATTATACGATGGAACGAACGATGACATAGATAATGCATTTTCAAAGATGAGGTATTTAGAGGGTTTGATGTCTGACTATGATCAGAAAAGCGAACTTTCTCGAATTAACCGTTATGCAGGCAAAAATCCCGTCGATATTAGTAATGAGTTGAAAGAGGTCCTCGAGATTTCTATTGAGGTAGCCAGGGAAACCGAAGGGGCTTTTGACCCTACAATCGGGGCACTCACGATTGGATTTTATGGTTTCGGCAGGGAGTATCCTACACCGAGAAAATTCACTGGCTTAAATGAGGTAAAGAAATTGGTTGATTACAGGCTGCTAAGTTTGCATGATAATGAGGCTTTTCTTGAAAAGGAAGGAATGATGCTCGACCTGGGTGGAATTGGAAAAGGGTTTGCGGTCGATAAGGCTGTAGACCTGCTTAAGAAGCGGGGCATTACGAAGGGCTCTGTATCTATCTCAGGTGACTTAAGGGTATTCGGAGATGATCAGATTATATATGTTAAACATCCTAGGAGGGAGGGATTTATAGCCTCCTTTACAAACGGAGGAAAGGATCTATCAGTCTCAACAAGCGGTGATTATGAAAGAAAGGTGAAGGTGGGTGGAAAGGGTTATCACCACATCCTTGTTCCAGAAGTCGGTTCATCCGGGACTGACTTTCAAAGTATAACCTTGGTTATGGAAGGTAATAGTGCCCTTACCGATGCATATTCGACCGCTCTGTTTGCTATGGGCAGGAAAAGGGCCATTAATTTTCTGGAGAACCACAGCATGGTCGGGGCTTTCATTGTTTTCTCTGACGGCGGGATTTTCTACAACGAGACATTCGAGCAGCTTGTGACAGAATTTAGGTTAATAAATTGATTATCGTGCGCAGGGGCCCCTAGTATCCATTTAAGTAAAATGCAACTAGGCGGTTCTATTACGTGCGCAATGGTATTAAAGAACCCTGATTATCGCATTATAGTGTTAAAGATAGGTATCTTTCGTGTTGGATGATTTAGTTGACAAAATTCCTTATTAGCTTATTATTTTAGACTACTAATTTAGGTGTTTTTCTTTTTTTTTCAAGAGATGAGAAGGCAGTGATATGGCAATTTCTTCGATTGAAGAAGTTATTGAAGACATAAGAAACAAGAAAATGGTCATCCTCGTGGATGATGAGGACAGGGAAAATGAGGGTGACCTCGTGATCGCTGCCGAGTTTGCCACGCCCGAGGTAATAAATTTCATGGCAAAACACGGAAGGGGGCTGGTATGCTTGGCGATTACCCAGGAAAAAGCAGATTCTTTGAGCCTCCAGCCGATTAAACCCGAAAATAGTTCCGTTCCTCAGTACACTGCGTTTACCATTCCAATCGATGCAAGGAAGGATATTACAACGGGCATATCCGCATACGACAGGTCGTCAACTATTCAATTAGCAATCTCAGACCACGCAAAGCCAGAGGATTTTGTAAGGCCCGGGCATGTTTTTCCACTTATTTCCAGGCGGGGAGGTGTTTTGGTCAGGGCAGGACATACCGAGGGTTCAGTTGATCTCGCTAGACTTACGGGATTGAAACCCGCATCTGTGATTTGCGAGATCATGAAGGATGATGGTGACATGGCGCGATTGCCTGATCTGGAAACATTTGCTGAAAAGCATGGTATCAAGATGGTAACAATCGCAGAGCTTATCAGTTATAGACTCCGGGCTGAATGCCTGGTGAGCAGGGCAGCATCGGCTATTGTCCCGACCTCTTTTGGGGAGTTCAATACGATAGTCTACGAAAATGAAATAGATCCTCAGCATCATGTTGCATTCGTAAAGGGTGAAATCGATTCGAATAGGGATATACTCGTGAGGGTGCATTCCGAGTGTCTTACGAGTGATGTTTTTGGCTCACTGAGGTGTGATTGTGGTCCGCAAATTCGTCAGGCGATGCGTATAATCGAAGAGGAGGGAATGGGTGTCATTCTATATATGCGTCAGGAGGGAAGGGGGATTGGCCTGATCAACAAGATAAAGGCGTACGCGCTTCAGGATAATGGCTTTGATACAGTAGAGGCTAATGAAGTTTTGGGATTTAAACCTGACCTGAGGGATTACGGCATAGGCGCACAAATCCTGAATGATCTTGGCGTGAGAAATATGAGGCTCTTGACTAACAACCCGAAAAAGATAAAGGGACTAGAGGGCTTTGGTCTTCAGATTGTTGAAAGGGTGCCCATCGAGATCCCCCCTAATGAAAGAAACTCTAATTATCTCAAGGTAAAAAAGGACAAACTCGGACACCTTTTATCTATGGTAGACTGAGAAGGAAAACGCATGCCTCAAATTTATGAAGGAAAACTCAACGCAAAAGGGCTTAAATTTGCCATTGTTGCGAGCCGATTCAATGACTTCATTACAAATCACATGGTTTATGGGGCATTGGATGTGCTCCAGCGGCATAACGCTTCGGAGTCAGACATTGATATTATTAAGGTTCCAGGTTCATTCGAGATTCCCTTTGCTGTGAAGGTAGCTGCTAGCTCTTCAATTTACGATGCAATAATTGCTATAGGGGTAATAATAAGGGGAGAAACCCCTCATTTCGACTATTTATCCTCGACGGTCATCAATAATCTTGCCTCACTGAGTTTGGAATATAGCATCCCAATTGTTTCTGGTGTATTAACCACAGAAACCCTAGAACAAGCTATTGAGCGGGGGGGGACTAAGTCTGGAAACCGAGGTGGAGAGGCTGCCCTTAGCGCCATAGAGATGGCAAATCTTAAGAAGGTTCTTCCAAGGAAGAAATAGTATCCCGCCGACATGGGTAAAAGGAGAAGAGCTCGAGAAATTGCACTTCAATTTCTTTACCAGTATGACTCCCAAAGAGAAACCTGCCTAGAAGACTCAGATATAAAACAACAGATCAATCTATTCTGGTCGGCGAAAGATGCTTCAATCAATGAAGATGTAAAAGAGTTCGCGACTGTTCTTATAACGGGCTCATGTGAAAATATGGAAGGGATTGATCAGATAATAAGTAAGTATTCAAAGAATTGGCGACTATCGCGAATGCCAACCATCGACCGGAATATTCTACGCATGGCGACTTACGAGCTGGCATACTTGAGGAATATACCACCCCCTGTTACCATAAACGAGGCCGTGGAACTGGCAAAGAAATTTGGGACCGAAGAGTCTGGGTCATTCATAAACGGAATTCTGGATAGAATTAGGATAGCACTAGAAAGACAGGAGCTCTGAAATGCTGAAGGAGACGATTTATAAAGTTGTTGAGAGAATTGACCTTGAAGAGGATGAGATGTCTGAGGTGGTGGAGAAGATGATGGAAGGGATAGCAACTCCGAGCCAGATTTCTGCACTGCTTGTCGGATTGAGGATGAAAGGTGAATCCATACCAGAGATTACCGGTGCGGCCAAGGTAATGATCAACAAATCAAAGAGGATTATATCGAGGCACAAAACTGTTGTGGATCTTTGTGGCACCGGGGGCGATCAGCAAATGACTTTTAATGTTTCAACAGTTGCGTCATTAATCACTGCGGGGGCTGGGGTTCCAGTTGCAAAACATGGGAATCGCTCAGTATCCAGTCAGTCGGGTAGCGCCGATGTGTTAGAAGAGTTGGGTGTCAATATAAATATTTCGCCGGCGGGAGCTGAAAACTGCCTGAATGAAGTGGGGATTGTCTTTCTTTTCGCTCCAATTTATCATCCGGCGATGAGATTTGTCTCGCAGCCGAGGAAGGAGATAGGCATCCGATCAATTTTTAACTTATTGGGTCCAATTACGAATCCTGCCGGTGTTAAACATCAGGTTATGGGGATATATTCGGGCGTTTTACTAAAGCCTATGGCTAAGGTGCTTCGGAACTTGGGATGCGTCAGATCAATGGTTGTTCACGGTTCCGACTCACTCGATGAGATTACCGTTACCGGAAAGACGGACATAGCTGAGTTAAAGGATGGAATGGTTAAATCATATCAATTTGATCCCGCGGATCTGGGTTTTAAAAGGAGGAAACTGGAAGAGCTCAGGGGTGGGAATACAGTCGAAAATGCGAAGACTTTGCTTTCAGTCCTCAAAGGCGAGGAGAGAGAAGCAAAAAGGGATATATCAGTTTTGAATGCAGCAGCGGCTCTGGTGGTAGCGGGAAAAGCATCGGATATGAAAGAGGGGGTTGCCTTGGCCGAAGAGTCGATTGACACGGGCAGCGCACTGAACAAACTGAATAGCCTGACCAAATTTACAGTTTCTTGGAAAGATAATTAAATAGCGGCAAATTCCGGATATTCTCTCCGAAATGATTCTTAATAAGATCATCGATAACAAGAAATCCGAGGTTGAGAGGACAAAGAAATCCAAACCACTCGATTTCTTGAAAAGTGAGTTGCAAAATCTTGACAATACAAAGAGCTTCTATGAAAGCATAAGTCCTGATGGGAGTACGAAGGTTATAGCTGAAATTAAGTGCGCTTCTCCTTCGAAGGGGGTATTACGGCCGGATTTTGATCCTGTTGAAATCTCTAAAAGCTATGCCAGAGGGGGAGCCAGTGCGATATCAGTCCTTACGGATCCTAGATTTTTTAAGGGGAGCTTAGATCACCTGAGCGATGTCAGATCTGCTGTAGTATTGCCCCTTTTGCGAAAGGATTTTATCATCGATCCCTACCAGGTGTATGAATCAAGATTATATGGAGCCGATGCTATCCTTCTTATTGTAGCGGCCCTCGATTCCACAATCCTAAGAGAACTCCTGGAACTCGCACATTCGTTGGATATGGATGCGATCGTCGAAATACATGACGAACGGGAACTGGATAAAGCAATTGAAGCGGACGGCAAAATAATTGGGGTAAACAATAGGGACCTGAAGACTTTCGACGTGAGTCTTGAGACATCTATAAGACTTTGCAAGCTAATCCCAAGGGAAAAAATCATCGTCAGCGAAAGTGGAATTAGTTCTAGTGATGATATAAAAAGACTGAAGGCCGCGGGTATAAATGTTTTACTTGTCGGAGAGACATTTATGAGGGCTCCTGAGCCTGGTGAAGAGCTCCGAAAGCTGCTCTCTGAGTGCAATTAATCCTCTTTAGCCTGTTCTGTGGTTCACGCCATCGTCGCAAGATAGATTTGGAGCCTTCAAGTCCGCCGCTACATTGCAATTATCAGCTAGTGTCAGTGCCTCCAAAAAAATGTCATCATCCAACCCGATCACCCTGAGCTCCGTCGAAGGGTGCAGAGGCGTTGATGCGGGGTTGGAAAACCCCGCCTATCGATTGGTCTGTTAGCAGGTAAATCCGTTCACGCTGATCCTGTCGAAGTGTGATGATACCTAGGGCTTACCATCCTTCGACGGAGCTCAGGATGAACGGTGGGTTGTCGCATAATTTAGTAGGTAAGGTTGAATTTAAAATTATGTGGTTTAAATAACAATTCTCAAATATGATTTTGATAATTCAGACTAAATTTTGGTCGTCCAGGATCTTTCTATGATCAAATGCGAGTTTTACGGATATCAAGTCCTCTTTTGTAAATCCCTTTACCTCTTTTGTTTCCTCACTGGTCTTTAATGTTCCACCCACCGGTTCGCATAGAAAACAAACCGACACGTAATGACCCCTGGGGTCTCTCTTTGGATCGGAATAGACTCCCAGAAGTCTTTCTATTCTTACATCGAGACCGGTTTCCTCCTTTGCTTCTCTAATTGCCGCACTCTCGACAGTTTCGCCATATTCAACGATTCCTCCCGGAAATGCCCAGCAGTCCTTGTAGGGGTCAAAACTCCTTTTTACCAGGATTAATTTTTTATCGCTTGTGATTATAATAGGGTCTACGGTGAGCGTGACAGTTTTTGAGATACTCTTAGGATTCCTTTTGACTGGGGATGCTATTTATTGTACGTCTTATCAGACAAATAATCAAAGCAGAGTATAACGGATAAAGTTTTCTCTTTATGTGTTAGAATATGTCTTAAAAAATGCGAAAATAGAGATCATTATTCATATGGAGATAAAAAAAATGGCTGACGAACAAAAAAGGAAGAATCCTACAATTGCCCTTATTCTCTCTGCGATATTTCCTGGTCTTGGTCAGATATATGTCAAGCAGATACCGAAGGGCGTGGTTCTTATCGTTCTCAATTTGATTATCAATTACCTTTTAATTAGCCCGCTCGAGGCTATTATGGAGTCCGGGGGGTCGATGTCCGACATGTCAGCATTATACATCGTTCTAGGTTATACCGTGGCCGGGCTTATATTGTGGATTTATGCGATAATAGACGCGAAAAAAACAGCCGAGAGGATCAACAAAGAAATAGAGGCCTGAAAAGAGAGATGTAAATTTTCTTGAATAGCTCAGAATAGGCTTAATGAAGTCGCGAATCCGCCCCGGCTTCCCACGGGGCTATTCACCTATCTTCTATTGCCTATTTTTTTCTTTCTTTGTCTTGATACAAAGAAACAAAAATCAAGGCTGCCCAAAAATTTGCTGAAAATCATGAACTCCGACTAAAAAATTTAATTCAACCGCATCCCGCAAATTTTTCTATACGTCTTCGTTCGCGATTTTCTTAACGCAATTTTTGGAAGGCCATTAAAAAATAGCATTGAGTGAAGGTTGTACTATTTAGAATTATCTGGTTCAACGACTTTTAATTCCCTGGCCGTCTGTTTTATAAGCTCATTTATTCCCTCGCCGGTTACGGCTGAAATGGGGAAGACTTCGACTCCAATTTTTTTAAATTTTTTTCTTATCTCCACCAGTCGTTTATTTGCTTCCCTGAGATCGATCTTGTTTAAGGCGACAATCTGAGGCTTTTTTTTAAGGTCGGGACTATACGCTTCGAGCTCATTGTTCAAGATTTTGTAGTCTCCTACAGGATCTCGTTTGGTAAGGGGTGATATATCGATAAGGTGAATAATAATCTTTGTTCTTTCTATGTGTTTTAGGAATGTTATGCCCAAACCAGCGCCCGTATGTGCCCCTTTTATCAAACCGGGGACGTCGGCTACTACAAATGTCTTCCCTTCGTCGTAGCTTACGACTCCTAGATTTGGGATGAGTGTCGTAAAGGGATAGTCTGCGACTTTTGGACGTGCTGCAGAAATTTTGGTGATCAGGCTCGATTTTCCCGCATTCGGGAAACCAATCACGCTTACGTCGGCAAGGAGTTTGAGCTCGAGCTTGATGGTCTTTTCTTCCTCTTCTCCACCCTGCTCAGCATACTTTGGGGCCCTGTTTACTGACGTTTTAAAGTGTGAATTCCCCCTTCCTCCCCGTCCACCCTTCGCCACTACTATTTCTTGACCGTCTGATACAAGATCCCCCATGATTTCGTCCGTTTCATAGTTCTTGACGACGGTGCCCATCGGAACCGGGATTGTCAGGGATGGAGCTGTTTTCCCGTGCTGATTCTTGCCCCTTCCATGCTGACCATTTCTTGCCCTGTAGTGCTGTTTATATCTGAAGTCAAGGAGGGAATTCTTATTTGCTGCGGCTTTGAGCACAACGTCTCCACCATTACCTCCGTCGCCCCCGTTTGGACCTCCTCGGGGGACGAACTTTTCACGCCTGAAGCTCACACATCCATTACCACCTCTGCCTGATCGAACATTTATTTTTGCCTCGTCGATAAATCTGACCATTCTATAGCTACTTATCTATACTATTTCGTAATCTTTATAAAGGTTTGAATTCACGGACTGTAATTAACAGAAATATAATGAAATTTTGATCCCGTTACAAAATGGCGTTCGAATTTTTAGGCAAAATTAGTATTAATAATTCTAATAGGTTATGTTTATGAAAATCTAATGATTATACTTGGTTAATTTGACAATTGGAGTACCAAAAGGGAGAAAGATCCATGAGATAGGGTTCCCGTTACACCCAACACGGTAAACGTCATGGTGCAAAGGGGCACAAGCTCCAGTTGTTTAATACCTTCATAATTGGTATATTGTTACGAAACTGTTACCACGCCAACAATTTAAAACCTAATTAATAAAATGAATTCGTCTAAGGTCCTATCCATAGCTTTAACACTATTGGTCCTCTTATCATTCGGCTGTGGGAAAAAGAGAATTGATCAGGGGCTGAGTGATGAACAACTGTATCAGCAGGCTGTTGAGATGCTTGAAAGTGAAAAGAGGGGATTTCCCTGGATATTTACCGGAACGGATTATAAAACCTTGTTCAAGATGTTAAAGGAAATACAACTAAGAGATCCATATAGCAAGTACTCTATTCTTGCCGAACTTAAGACTGCTGACGCCTATTTTAAAAAAGAGGAGTATGAGCAAGCGGCTATAGAATACGAAGAATTCTTAAAACGCCATCCGGGAAGCGATGAAGCCTCATATGCGACCTACAGGTTAGCGCTTTCGCACTATAGGCAGGTGAAAAAGCCGGATAGGGATCCTACCAGTACCAGAGAAGCACTGAAATGGTTTGAATTTTTTGTTGAAAAATATCCGGAATCGCCTCTGATAGGCAAGGCTAATGAAAAGATTTCAGAATGTCGTAACAGGCTCGCAATGCGTGAAATATACATAGGTAATTATTATTCGAAGAGAAAAAATTTCAAAGCTGCCGCAAATAGATATAATGTGGTTGTGAGCCAGTATAGTGATACAAAAGAGTTTGAAAAAGCGCTGTATCTTTTAGGAAATTCTTATTTCAGAATGGGTGATAATATCCTGGCTAGAGCTACACTTAAGCGGGTTGTAGATGAATTTCCCGATACGGAATACCGCAGAAAGGCGGAAACTTTACTTCAGAAAATTGACACCAACGCTAAAGAAGAATCGAAAGAGGGATGATCAGAATATCCTTACTCTTTATATGCTTGATAGTCTTGGTCGGTTCTTGCGGTAACTCCGATAGAAAAGAGATAGAATCAGTACTTTCGCAAAGGCAGAGGGCATTAGAAACTAAGAACCTCGAACTCTATCTCGAATGTATCTCGCCTGGCTACCGCGTGGATAAAAATGGCGAGGTCATTGATATTGATAAGTTAAAGAAGCAGTTTGAGACAAACGTATCGCTTTTTGATGATATTCAAATAAGTAGCAAGGATCAAAGCATATATATAGAGGGTAATAGGGCGAATGTCGCACAGAGAACGGACGTGAAATTACGAATTGATAAAGATAAGGGTGCCTTCAGGCTTAGTGAAAACCTCGTATTTGAGAAGATTGACGGTAAATGGAGAATAATTAAAGAATCGGATGCCGACTTCCTTGATGGTTTTGTTTTTGGTGGGAAAAGATGAAGGTACGTAATTGCTTTATAAACCAAACTGCTTTTCTTTTTCTTCTTGTTCTTCTTTGCATTTAATGCAAAGTGTCGCTTCCGGTCTCACTCTAAGCCTACTTTCCGAGATCTCGTTTCCACATTCTTCGCAAACACCATAGGTTCCATCTTCGGTTTTTTGAATTGCTTTGGCAATTTTTTGAATCAGCTTTCTTTCTCGATCGCGTTTTCTTAGCTCAATGTTTCTTCCGGATTCAGACATTGCTCTGTCGACTGGGTCGGGAAAAGGGTCACCTTCTTTGATCATTTGACTCATGGTTTTTCCAGCAGAGCCTAAAAGCTGATTTATTTTTCCTTCTAACAGGTCCTTGAAAAACAGGCGCTTCGAAAACTCCATGACGAAATTATATCATTTCAGGATGATCTGTAAATGTACATATTCTCAATCTCCAAAAGGCTTAACCTTTAGAATCCTTCTCTCATCCAAGCCGCAAGAGAGTATCGTTACCCGCAAATAGAGGCAAAAGTGATCTCCTTACTCGTGTATAATTAATTTAAATAAACATAAGCTGTTGAGAAGGAATAATGCTTAAGCTGGTGAAATTGTCTATCATTGTCCGCGGAGAGGGCAAGTCATTACTTTCCGATTTTCTTCTCGGACTCGATGCATTTTCTGTTGCTGAGGATCTACTGGATAACGGGAAAGTCGAGGTCTCTGGATATTTCTCGCAGGCGATTGATATTAATCATGTCATGGAGAGGCTAGAGGATTACGTCGGCTTTTTGCAAAGTATTATGGAGGGGTTTTCTGTTGATAATATAAAAACAGAGGAGCTTGATAAATCGAGTTGGGACTTGTGGAAGAAGAAATTGAAACAAGTAAGGATCAGCGACAGGATAATCATAAGACCTCCGTGGGAAAAATATCATCCCACCGATTCGGAAATCGTAATTGAAATTAACCCTTCGCTGGCTTTTGGGACCGGTCATCACGAATCAACAACACTGTGTATAAGGCTTATCGAGCGATTACTTGACGCTCCCTATTCTAAGAGAGTACTCGATGCGGGTTGTGGAAGCGGAATACTTTCGATCGTTGCGGCGAAACTTGGCGCGAAGCGAGTTGTCGCCTTTGATATGGACAAAGTTGCGGTGAAGGAGGCAGAAGAGAATTTAAAAAGAAACTCGATTTCTGACAAGGTGAATCTGGTTTGTGGATACATAGAAAGCATTAAAGGAAAATTTGATTTGATGATCGCGAATATATCAGTGGAGGAGTTGCTACATATGAGGGATGAGCTCGAATCTAGGTTGGGCCAGGCGGGCTTACTGATATTGTCGGGAATCCCGTTTTCGAGGAGGGATGAGCTGCTTTCTGGAATGGAGACGACTTCATTAGTCTTACGGGAAGAGTTCAGGGATGGAGATTGGATAGCCCTGGTTTTCGGTGTTGATTAAAATCTTGACTGGCGTAAACTTAAGAAAAATTTGCATGAGTTAACCAGTCTTGTACGAGAGGTCGTCGAGATGTCTTCCTTTAAAACAATTGAATGGAAAGATGATAGGGTAGTGATGATAGATCAGACGAAATTACCTGTGGAGGAAGTTTACGTAGAATGTCTAACATATAAAGATGTAGCTAGGGCGATAAAAGAAATGGTTATACGCGGTGCTCCCGCTATCGGTGTTGCTACCGCGATGGGGGTTGCGCTTGGCGCATTGAAAAGCGAAAGGAAGAATAAGGCCGAATTTCTTCGAGAGATCGAAGAAATATCCACTGAACTGTCAAAAACTAGGCCCACGGCTGTGAATCTTTTCTGGGCGTTGAGTAGAATGAAGGATGTAGTAGACAAGAGTCATGAAGAGGATATTGATTTTATAAAAATGAGGTTGGTTGAAGAGGCAAAGAGGGTATATGAAGAGGATGTAGACATATGTAAGAAGATCGGCAGTGTGGGCGGACAGCTTATTGAGGATGGCTCCGTTATTCTTACACACTGCAATGCCGGTTCTCTAGCGACCGCAGATTATGGAACCGCCCTTGGGGTTGTGAGGAATGCATTCGAAAGTGGAAAAAGGATTAAGGTGATTGCGACGGAGACTAGGCCGTTTCTCCAGGGCGCCAGGCTTACCGCATGGGAGTTGGATAAAGACGGAGTGCCGGTTTCACTAATAACGGATGGTATGGCGGGATATGTCATAAGCAAAGGCATGATAGATGCTGTTATCGTTGGGGCAGATAGGATTGCCTCAAATGGAGATGTTGCCAATAAGATCGGGACCTATGCACTATCTGTTCTGGCAAAGGTTCACGGGATTCCGTTTTATGTAGCCGCCCCTACGTCTACAATAGATTTTAATTGCCCGAGTGGGGAGCTAATCCCGATTGAGGAACGTGATAAAAAGGAAATTACCCATATAATGGGCAGTCGTATTGCTCCTGAAGTCAACGTATTAAACCCCGCCTTTGATATTACCCCAAATGAGAATGTAACTTCTATTATTACAGAAAAGGGTATAGCAATGGCACCGTATACGGTAAGTCTAAAAGCGCTGCTGTAGTGACTATAGATTGCCCTGCCTTTCTAAATCAATTTTGCATGAAAGGCAAAGTTTTGCGAATGGCATTGCTATTAACCTCTCATCGTCTATGTCGTCACCACAGCTTTCGCAAACTCCGTAACTTCCTTCATCGATTTTCTTAAGGGCTTCTTCTATCTGTACGAGCTTCTGACGTTCTCGGTCGGTGAGCATGAGAGACAACTCTCGAGCCCTATCGCTCGTTGCATGGTCGTAAAAGTCCCCTACGTCAAACCTGAGATAATCGGATTCTGCCTTGATAGATTGAGAAACGTCCTCAATGAGCTCCTTTCTCATCTGGAAGAGGATGTCTTTGATTTGATTCTTGAATCGCGATTGTGATGGTTTTCCTTTGTTTTTCTTCTGTTTGGTAGTTGCTTTGGCCACTTTCTTAATTTTGGAAAGTGGTTTCGTAGCTTTTTTCTTAGATGTTTTTTTTGGAATCTGCTTATCTTTCATTACTTTTTTAGGTTTTCTGAGATTTTTCTTTTGGGCCATAAGTTCTGATCCTGACTTATTTAGATTTTCTGGATTTGGCAATCGTACACTATCAATAAGAAGGATATTAAGATAAGGGTATTCATAGGTTTGTCAAGAGTATTTATTAACTTTTGAATTAGACTCATTTATTTTCTTTCTGGGAATTTGAAGCAATTATAAAATAAGATCCTATTTAAGAGAGATGTTCAAGAAGGAAACGAGAAATTTGGCTGTGACAGCAGGAAACTATTGTGAATTAGAGTGCTTATCTATGTGACTGTTCTTCTTGCATATGGGAAATATTTACTTAAAATAAGAAGGTTTTTTTCGAGAAAACAACGTGTCAACAAGAGATACCAATCAAAGAGAGTTTTGGCTAAGCAGGACTGGACTTATTCTAGCCATGGCTGGCAATGCAATTGGTTTGGGAAATTTCTTGCGGTTTCCCGTCCAAGCCGCAGAAAACGGGGGCGGTGCCTTCATGATACCTTATATTATCGCTTTCTTTATCATTGGGATTCCGCTTATGTGGGTTGAATGGGGAATGGGAAGGTATGGAGGGGCTAGGGGACATGGCACTTCTCCGGCAATTTTTAGTCTATTGTGGAATAGTCCGATTGCTAAATTTGTGGGTGTATTTGGCTTATGGATACCACTCGTAGTGGCGGTTTACTATATTTATATTGAGTCCTGGGCGCTGGGATATTCTATATCCTTTCTAATTGGTTATAGTCCAGAGTTGCCGAATAGTCCAGCTTTGCATGTCGAGGGTTACCTAAAGCCCTTCAGTGATTTCCTTAACGATTATATAGGCGTCAGAGGAGGGAATTTTTTCTATCCGTCCCTAATGGCCTATTCAGCCTTTATTGTTACGTACGCACTGAATATCTCAATACTTATAAGGGGTATTTCAAAAGGAATTGAAATCGTGGCAAAGATAGCATTGCCTTCTCTCTTTGTCCTGGCCTTGGTATTATTTGTTCGTGTATTGACCTTAAAGACTCAGTATGGGACTGCGATTCAGGGGCTAAATTTTTTGTGGAACCCAAACCTTGCTGCCCTTAGATCTCCAGATGTCTGGATTGCAGCGGCGGGGCAGATATTTTTTACTCTTAGCCTTGGCTTTGGAGCTATCATAACATATGCATCATACGTGAGACAGGACCAGGATATAACCCTGAGCGGACTTACTGCCGCCTCCCTTAATGAGACTGCAGAGGTGGTGCTCGGTGGATCAATTGCTATTCCTGCAGCGGTTGCTTTTTTTGGCGTCGCAGGAGCTGTATCAATTGCGAAATCCGGGGCGTTCAACCTGGGGTTCATCAGCCTTCCGGCAATATTTGCGAGTATTCCGGCCGGTAAATTTTTAGGCTTTTTATGGTTTCTTTTGCTTTTTTTCGCGGGATTGACCTCTTCCGTTGCTCTTACCCAACCAGTAATATCGTTTTTTCAAGACGAGTTTAGGCTATCAAGGAGAACTGCTGTTCTGTTCACTGGGGCTATTATTCTTATAAGCGCACCCTTGATAATATTCGTAAATAAAACACTTGATGAGATGGACTTTTGGGCTGGTACAATAGGTATCGTTTTGTTTGGATTTTTAGAGCTTATCATATTTATGTGGGTTTTCGGCGGTAATAGGGCATGGGAAGAGATAAATAGAGAGGGAATAATTAAAATCCCGAGGGTATTCTATTACATACTAAGATATGTCACACCTTGTTATCTAATGATATTACTTGGAACCTGGGGTTACAAAGCACTTCCCAAATTAATTGAAAAGCCTGACTGGACAATCTGGGTCGCTAGAGTATATTTAATAGGGCTATTTATATTTCTAGCAGTACTTGTATTCGTTGCAGAAAGGAGGAAGAAGAAAGAAGGTTATGGAGCTTGATGCTTTCATATTTATGATTTCCTCGTGGGGTCTTATAATTGGGATACTTGTTTTTTGCTTCACGATGCTGTTTAGAAATCCCGATTCTGCAGCTGTTTTAGTTGACAATAATAGCAATGAGGAGCGATGAAAAAAGAAGTAGCGCAAGTATAAATTAAAAACCATTCGATTTCTCGAAGGGCCCTACTGCTTGTAAAACCTCTTTTCCCACCTTTTGTAGTTCTCGGCAGCCTCTCTTATAACAGGTGTGAATATAGCTGCTTTTAATATGAACTGATTCAGGATATTGATAGGAAATTTCAGAGGTCTTTCGAAGTCAACGAATAGAACCGCACGGAATCCAGATGTGTCATTCCAAACCTCATGATTGAACGTGTCATCAAAGATCAGGCTTTTCCCCTCTTCCCAATGTTTTATTTCATCACAGATGCGAATACGACATTGCTCCTGGGGTTCGGGCACTATCAGACCTAGATGGTAGCGAAGCACCCCATTATACGGTCCCTTATGAGCAGGGATATGTTTATTTGGCGAAAGTATAGAAAAAAAGGCAGTTTTCATACCAGGGATTTTCTTCAGGATACGAGCTGTTTCGGGGCAGCTCTTAGAATTCATTTCGCCTTCTAATCCATAACCTGCGAGCATATATGTTTTCCATTGATTGTCGTTTGTAATGGGTTTTGCCTGACTTGTTATTTCATGAAAATTAGGAAGCTCCTCTCTTCTTTGCATTACATTTTCAAGCTCGGCTCTAATTTTCATCCATTCTTCATCTACTTCTCTGACCCAGGGGAAGATAGAATTGTCATAGATAGGAGGGTTGCCATACACTGAATATCGCTCAATCAGACCCTCAGCCCAATTTATAATCGCTGATATAAACTTAGGCGCATAATTCTTAGGTGGGTTATATTGCTCTTTTTGTTTTATGCTTGACGAGTTTTCTTTTAAATGCTCACCGGTGCCTGTGTGTTTTGTCGGTTCGTTCATCAAAGAAAACTCCGAAGTAACCCTATATCAATCAGTTGAGGTAGCAGGTTTTAGTCTTTTAATCAAGATAATATCTTCGACTTGGTGTATCAGAAATAGTATCAAGGATATTGTAAGACCCAGAAAGACAAGAGGATAACCTACTAAAATAGCGGCTACTAGAAATGCGAGAGAGTAAAAATTTCTCCTGCCCATCGGACGAATGATCAAAATCAATTTGTGAACGATTGATGTGTTTTCTTTTCCTACCATTTTATCCACTTTGAAGTATGATACCAAACTGCCTGAGTTTGTATATTTATGCAGGAAATAGAATGACCAGATTAAAAAGAATATAAAAATCCCCAGGTTCAGGAACCCGAAAACTAAAACCAAAGGGCTCCTTGTAATGTTATAATATCCGATGGTCACGCCAATTATGAATGAAAGTATCGTCAACTGATCCGAGACGGTATCTACCCACTGACCCTTCTTTGTCTCCATGAGCTTTATCCGAGCCACCTCTCCATCACATCTGTCCAGGACAGTTGCGATCTGAAGAAAAACGGCACCCCATACTGGGTGTCCAATGGCGTAAAACGGACCGCAGAGCATCCCGATTACGTTAATTAAAATGCTGATCATGTTTGGTGAAAGCGGAGTGCGAACAAGATATCGACTTAGGCGCAGAGAAATTTTGCTGTTTATGTTTTTTGATATCCACCCGGTCATTGTTTTACCGACGTGCGAAAATAATAGATCTTCTGCCATCTTGGGTGATTTTTCATCCGAGGTAAGTCTCATCCAGTAGCCATCTGAAAAGTTTGTGAATCTTACTTTATCTCTACTGATTAGCTCCTGGAACCAGGACCTAAGATCCATAGAGTCCATTATAGCTTTTTCGAGAAGTTTGCCTGAAGCCATGAAGGCTCCAACCGCTTTACCCCCGCTTGGGAATAGATCCTCTATACGGTCGCCTATTGATTTTACCCATGCATCCCGAGTTTGATCTATCAGGAGTAAGATTTCATCTTGATTGACTATATTATTGCTAATAAAATCTGATAGTGCACTGGGCGTAGTTACCAGATTTGACTGCAGTATCAATGAGGGATTTGAACTAAAACTGACAGGTGTTCCCAGGGAGTGCCATTCGATATCGCTGTCTATCCGTCTGTCATTAACCACCAGGTTTTTTAAGGATGTATCGTCCTTTTCAATTATAATAGAAAATCTTTTGATACCGGCCTTTTGAGCCGTAATGATGAGACGTTTAAACTGGGATATTTCTCCATATACTATTTGACCAAATTGGCTTAGCTTTTCCCCATCGAAGCCAGTGCCGGCTGCTACAACTATTGCATGGTCCATCTTGATTAATTCGAATCTACAACCCTTAGTATCCTTTCTGTAAATGGTTTTTTAATAAATTTATTAGAATTGAAACGTGCCTTAAATAGGTCACTAGGATAGTCTACATCCATCCAGAACAAATCATTGATGTCGAGTGATTTTACCTTATATCCTTTCTTAATTAGTCTGTGTATAGCAGAAATATACCACTTATTTTCCGCGCCATCTATCCTCATTTCTTCTTCGATTGCTCTTTTAAGAAATTCCACTCCGGTGTCTCTAAAAACCCTAATACCAACCGATTCAGCGGATGAACGATTTGTTAGGGATTTCCCAATTTCGATAATTCTTTTTCCCCGCACATGAACCTTCATATCTTCCTCTTCATAATTTTTCTTAACCTTGATGGGCAAACAGACCTTCTCCTCCCTTGCCCCAAGAGCTTGTTCGAGTACCTCGATCTCAAAAACATCGTCACCGTTCATAACAACGATGTCATGATCCATTTCTCCCCTGGCTATCCAAAGTGAAATGAGGCTATTGGTAGATTGATAAAAGGGGTTATAGAGTGTCTTTATTTTCATTCCTAACCCATCGTAATTCCTCAGAAAATTCTCAACTTTTTCAAAGCCGAATCCTACCACTATCACTACTTCGTCGATACCACAATCCCTTATATGATTTATTTGGTGCTCAAGTATTGTTTCGCCACCGATGTCGAGTAGGCACTTTGGTATATATTTTGTATAGGGATATAATCTTTTGCCTCTGCCCGCTGCCAGTATCACTGCTTTCATATAATCTTTCCATCCTTAGTGTGATTTTTTTCGAACCTTATGATTTTAATTAGAAGGTCGTTAGAGAGAAATAAGCCATCAAGGTACACCCTTGTCCTTCCTCCTTTTATTGCTAACATTTATAACCTCCCAAAAGGGTTATGTCAATATATTTGATGTTTTTTCTGATTTTTTGTGTCAAATTGGGCAGTTCTCTGTGTAGTATTTCACAAGATCTTCGAGCTTAGTGAATTTATTTATGCTATTTTAATGAAAAGTTTAGTTAAGTTTTAGCGAGTTAAGATTCAAAAAGATTTAGAGCCTTAATTCACTCTAAGGCTTCAAAAATTTAATCAAGGTCTTGGATTACAAGATCTTCAGCTCTTTGCTACACTCAGCTTTCGTAATCCAGGTTTTGTCCCTTTTATCCTATTCTTGAGATCAACGTAAACCAATCGTGGCTCGTGTTGCCTGCATTCTTCGTCACCATACGTTGCGAAGCTTGCAATTATTAGAGAGTCGCCTTTTCTTGCTAAATGCGCAGCCGCTCCGTTCACGCATATTTCATTAGATCCCCTCTTCCCTTCGATAACGTACGTGAAAAATCTATGGCCATTGGTCACGTTAAATATATCGACCCTTTCGTAGGGATTTAAATCAGCAGCATCCATTAGGTTTTTATCTATAGTTATGCTTCCTTCGTATTCGACGTCAGCTTCAGTTACCGTAACCCTATGGATTTTTGATTTGAGGAGTATCCTCTCCATCTTCTTGTTCCTCCTTAGAGCCTTATGTTATCAATAAGTCGTGTACTACCTAGCCTCACCGCAATGGCTAATAAGTCGCCGCTTTCGGCTAAATCCTTACTCTCCAGCGTTTCCGGATCGCAAATTTCCACATAATCTATATCAAAAATATTAGCCTCTTTTAGAAGTTTTCCACCCGCCTGCTTTATCGTTTTCGATAGGTTCGAACCCATATCAAATTCTTCTTTCATTTTACGAAGGGTTTTGAAAATACACGTGGCCGATTTCTTCTCATCGGTTGAAAGATATGAATTCCTAGAGCTTAATGCTAAACCAGATTCGTCTCTGACAATTGGGCAGCTAACTATGTCGAGATCAATATTTAAATCTTTTACCATCCTTTGAACTACCTTTAGTTGCTGATAGTCCTTTTCTCCAAATATTGCGATGTGTGGCTTCACGATATTAAATAGCTTAAGAACTATGGTAGCAACACCCCTGAAATGGCCATTTCTGTGGAGTCCGCACAGATGGTTGTCGAGTTTTTCTACTTCCACAAATGTTTGGAAATCTTTTGGATAAATTTCTTCGGTCTCGGGTACAAAGACAAGATGGGCACCAAATCTGTCCAATTTTCTTATATCACCGTCTAAATCCCGTGCATACTTCATGTAGTCTTCGTTAGGGCCAAACTGGGTGGGATTTACAAAAATGCTGACGACGCATACATCCGCTCTTTTCATTGCTTCCCCTACCAGGCGTAGATGGGCTTCGTGTAAAGCCCCCATCGTGGGGACTAGGGAGATAGTTTTCCCCTCTTTTCTTAACTCATTTGCTGCTTCCTGCATTTTGCTTACGGAGCTTAAAACTTTCATCGAACCAATATTAGTCGTAAGAGTGATTCATACTCGGAAATACTCCACTCCTCACCTCGTCTCTGAACTCTTCAACCGACCTCGCCATAATCTGCCTCAGGTTCGCGTATTTTTTGACAAATTTTGGAATCGGCTCTGGTGACAGTCCAACCATGTCATTTATCACTAGCACCTGTCCATCGCAAAAGGGTCCCGCGCCAATTCCTATCGTTGGAATTTTGATAGATTCTGTTATTTTTTTTGCAAGTCCCTGCGGGATACTCTCCAAAACAATCGAAAAAGCGCCAGCATCTTCCGCTTTTTTTGCAAGTTCAAATAAACCTTGTGCCTCTATTTCCTCCCTTCCTTGTATTTTATAGCCACCCATTTTAAGTACCGATTGTGGACAGAGTCCGATATGGCCGATTACAGGTATACCGGCCTTTTGTATAGCATATACGCTTTCAACGTAAGCGTCCGTTAATTCAATCTTTACTGATTCTGCTCCGCCTTCTTTAATAATTCGGCCGGCGTTTCTTACAGCATCGTGTTTTGAGGCTTGATAAGACATAAAAGGCATATCGCTACATAGATGTGCAGTCTTAACCCCCCTTGCGACAATTTTTGTATGATAAAGCATTTCATCCATCGTCACTTGGAGAGTGTTTCCTAGGCCCTGAATAACATTGCCAAGAGAATCGCCTACTAATATAATATCAACCCCTGTTTCGTCGATTATGTTTGCGGTAGAAGCATCATAGGCGGTCAATACAACTAATTTTTCATCACGTTTTTTCTTCTCAACAATAATTGGAACCGTTATTTTTGACATTTGAGTGATCAAGATATAAAAAAACCAGCAATGGGAAATATTCCCCTTGCTGGCATTGTAATTAAACCTCTGAACCAGGTACGGACCTTGTTCCGTCCTTTTTTCATTCTTTTCAAACCGCGCCTCCGTCTCGGTCACCACTGGTGATCAGAGCGGGATTGTAAATTGCTTCTCAAGTGCGAGAATGCACTTAGCTAATGTAAGAATTCACACTATAGAGTAAAGAACACTAGAAAAAAGTCAAATAGTTACGATGGCTATGATAATCAAATGAATTTCTTAGGCGGTTTTAAACAACATCTCATGATTCGCATTTTTCTCCACACACGAAAGGTTTGTGCTTTATCTTCTCTAATTGATTGAAGTGATATTATAATCGTCTAAAAGTCTGAGGTTGGTTGGAGCGGTAATCTCAAGGTTATCACTCCAAAATGACCTTTCCTGTTAATCCATAATCCCTTAATTTAACTGAAAGTTCTTCAGCCGTTACTCTTTGATCATAATGTCCGATTCTTACCCTGTAATAGTGTTTTCCTTCTATATAAAAAGTCTCTATCCTGACGTCTTCGTCAATTCGATTAGCCAATTCGTCTTTCAACATCAAAGCGTTATTTTTATCGCTGAAGGACGCTACCTGTATGGTGTATTTGGGATCAAAGAAATTACTAGACCTTCCCGGGGCCGAGATTACTTCTACTTTCACGTTAGCGGTTCCATTTCTTATTAAACCGATTGACTTTGCCGCCGTATACGAAAGGTCTATCATACGGCCTTCGATAAAGGGTCCCCGATCGTTAATCTTAACAATGACATCCCTACCATTTTCTAAATTAGTCACTCTCACCATTGTCCCCATCGGAAGGGTCTTATGAGCTGCGGTCAATGCGTTCTTACTAAATCGCTCGCCCGTAGCGGTTGGCAAACCGTGTTCATCAATCCCATACCATGATGCTATTCCTATCTGAGAATTGCCACCTATTGGATGCTCTTTTATGCCTTTTGCAGAATCGGCGCTTTTTTTTGAAAATGCAGCACACGAAAAAAGGAGGGGAAGGGCCAGCAGGAGGAGACCAGTTCCTCTATCCATAATTGCTAGGATTGTATCATAATGAAAAATGATTTTGAAGATACTTTTTAAAGTATCCTTGAATATTCACTTATGGAGTAGAGATTACTTCGATCTTCACTTTTGCAATTCCCCTCTTTACTAATCCGATAGATTTTGCGGCCGCATGTGAAAGGTCAATGATCCGTTTTTTTGAGAATGGACCTCTATCTATTATGTTTACAATGACTTCCTTACCGTTACGCAGATTGACAACTTTAACTATTGTCCCGAATGGTAAGAATTTGTGGGCTGCCGTAAATTCGTGCATATCGAAGAGCGTTCCACTTGCTGTTTTTTTCCCCTGAAACTTTATTCCGTACCAGGATGCAAGTCCAATATTTGAATAATGCTCAAGAGCAAAACCCTTATCGTAATGCAGTGGAACAGAAAGGAGAAAAATTAGCAAGACTAATCTTAGCATAATATCGGCCTTAAATTTAACATAAGATGATAGTTTTTTTCAATATTTCTTGAGTTTATTTATGATTATAATAAGATTATTCAATTATTTAAATTATTGATGGTAAGAGCTTATGCAAGATACAGTTGAAGAATTTTCCTTGATTCAAAGGCTGCCCCCCTATGTGTTTTCGATTGTAAATGATATTAAATCGAAGGCGCGGGCTAGGGGAGAAGACATCATAGATTTGGGGATGGGCAATCCCGATCAACCAACCCCAAAGCACATAGTTGACAAACTAATTGAGGCTTCTCGGAGTCCAAAAAATCACCGGTACTCTGCTTCTGCAGGTATTCCAAAACTGAGACTTGCTATCTGTAATTGGTATAAGAGAAACTATGGGGTTGATCTCGATCCTGAGTTTGAAGCAGTCGTAACAATTGGTTCAAAAGAGGGTATTTCTCATTTAATCCTTTCTATTATCGCGCCTGGTGATACAGTGATAGTCCCCAATCCGTCTTACCCGATTCATTCGTATTCGGTAATCATAGCAAGGGGAGAAGTTCAAAGCGTGCCGCTGATAGACGGTGAGGATTTTATTGAGTCTATAGAAAAAACGGTTAAAGAGGTCTGGCCTAAACCCAAGGTATTGATAATATCTTTTCCCAACAATCCAACCACCCGTGTTGTCGACCTAAGTTTCTTCAAGGATGTAACAGAACTAGCCAGGGAATTTGGATTCATTGTAGTTCACGATTTTGCTTATGCTGACATATGCTTTGATGGGTACAAGGCTCCGAGCTTTCTTCAAGTGCCCGGTGCAAAAGAGGTAGGCGTTGAATTCTACTCGCTTTCAAAGAGCTATAGCATGCCTGGATGGCGAGTTGGTTTTATGGTAGGAAATTCTAAAGTAATATCTGCTCTAAAGAGGGTTAAAAGCTATCTTGACTATGGCATTTTTCAACCAATTCAAATTGCCGGGATTCTGGCACTGAATGGCCCGCAGGATTGCGTTAATCAGATTAGAGAGAGATACATGTTGAGAAGGGATAAGCTCATTGAGGGTCTTAGTCGATCCGGATGGGAAATTCCACAGCCAAAGGGAACGATGTTTGTATGGGGAGAGATCCCTGAGAGATTCAAAAACATTGGCTCTCTTGAGTTCTCTAAGTTACTCATTGAGCAAGCAAAGGTTGCCGTATCCCCAGGTATCGGTTTTGGAACGTATGGTGAAGGATTTGTGAGGTTTGCCCTTGTTGAAAACGAGCAGCGGATAATGCAGGCTGTCAGAGGGATTAGAAAGGTATTATCAAGTGGTATCTAGTAGTTACAGTTATGTTCACACCAAAATTAAATATTTATAATATTCGTTATCGGTCAGAAGTTGAAATTATAAAATAGATCTGCACCTGAATTTTCACCTCCAACTGTACTATCCAATGTTAAAAAATCAAAAATTTCATATTCGATAAAAACCCAATCGGTGGTAAGGGCGCTGGTTCCAAGTGTCGTGCTCTGCGAACCTCTTTGATACGAAACGTACAACTTGTCTGTCAAATACTTACCTACCTCGACTTCGGTACCCGCCTCTCCGCTACCTATTCTAAAAATATCCGGCGATAAATCCTCACCAAGTACGCCCTTGAGTTTATTTACTGCTATACCACCCGCAATTCCTGCTGCAATACCCTGCAGTGAGTTTCGCTCACCCGAGCCGATCTTGTCTGTAGAAGTGCCAAACACGATATAAGATAAAATATCGGATTCCTGCATCGGAGGATCACTGCTAAACTTTATTTCGGGTTTCTTGGCAGTACCAACGATATTAATGAATGCGTTTACACTCGATACCTCGTAAAGTGCCTGGATATCAAGTAAGGGATTGATTTCATCCAGTCCGCGAAAACTCACAGTACCTCGCCGAATTGTAAATAGCTTTCCCAAAATTTTATAACTTCCTCTAACTGTGTTTGCAGTACCGAATATTTTTATATGTCCACCGTATTCCTTTTTTATATCGAATGTCCCTTTTATTTCGATGTTTGCGCCCCTCCCCTTTATCCAAGTGTTCCGGGGAATGGATGCTTGAACATTGATCGCGACATTGTCTTCAAAGAAATCTGTTTCCTTTGTATCTTGAATTACAAACTCTCCTTTCTCATCTTCATCTACAAATTTGATTTCTGGCAACTTCTTTTTCGGCTCATCGGGTATTATGATACGAGCCCTAGGAATTTTTAGGTCGGCTTCAATGCTAATTTTCCCTCCGCTTCCCTTGAGTTCTATGTTTCCATCGATGTTCGCAGAAACAGCTTTCGGTTTGATAAGAAGATCATCCAGGTTTCCAGTGATGGAATAAGATAGCGTATCAAGGTAGATTTCGCCGCTAAATGTGCCTTTGCCTCCGTCTGATAATATTTCAGCGGACCTTAGCAACCCCTTTTGTCCTTGGAATTCAATAATTGAGCTGGCAATCTTAAATTCATTTCTGAGTGAATGTAATCTTAAATCAACATCTTCAAGCTTTAACTGGCCATTCATACTGGGACGCTCAACGCTTCCGGTGACACTTAAATCAGCGATTAGGAGTCCACTTATTTGTTTGATTTCTTCAATTAGACCAGCGAGAGGACTTAGGTCAACCCCGTTTGAGCTGATTTTGAGGTTCAGAGTGCCCCTCTTAATGTTAGGGACTATGTTTTTTAGATTAAGATCTGTATTGATGATGCCATTTGCCGAAAAGATCTCTCTTTTGTCTTTAACAATATCAAATTTAAGCTCGAGTCTTTTATCCAGGTAATTGATACCTAAGTTAGTGTCGTCGCTTTCAAACCTACTATAAGCGAGGTTTTGAGTGTTAATATTTGCTTTAATAATTGGTACATCTACTGTTCCATTCATGGCAATGTTGGCGGAAGCAATACCTGTTAATGGAGGTTCAAGGTTCAAGATGCCCGAAATTTCATTTAGATTTAGATTACTCACATTTAAATCAGCGTCGATTAACCCATTAAAATCCAATAGTACATTTGCAACAACCGAGCTGTCGTTATAGTGAATGTTAAATTCGTCTACAATAAGTTTTTTTGGTGCTAAAGTAATTAAAATATCTTCCCTATTTTTTAGAACCTTGTCGTCAAGATTTAACTCTAATTTGGTTATCCCTATTTTCTTATCTTTTGATTTAAGGTCTTTCAGTTGTAACCCAACTTCATAATTTCGGGTTTCATCTTCTATAATTGAAAGTTCGGACGAAATATCCTTTCCTTTGCTTTTTACGATTAGGTTTACACTTTCAAAGACATTGTCTTTGATTGAGATTTTATTGACATTTATCTCTCCATCAAGATTCGGGTTATTAAGATCTAAAGTTCCCTCACCCCTGATTTCTATAGATTTCGCTTTATATCTTTCGTCGAACTCAAAATCTGAAACATCTGCTGAAACTGTAACATTTGGTTTGTTAATCTCTCCTTGAACCTTTCCTTCAGCTTTTAGTGTGCCCTTGAAGCTAGTATTGGGAACGAATTCTGAAACAAGATTCAGATTATTGACCTTTAATTCATATGCCAAATCCACGCCTTTACCTTTTACCTTTGCCCCTTTTGTCTTAACTGTGAAGGAATCTGAGTTTAAGTAAAGTGTCTGTAAATCCAATGTCTTATCGCTAAATGACGCGTCTATCTTTCCGTCCGATATTCTTAAGCCTGAAAAGCTCGATGGAAGAATCTCTCCCTTTACACTCGCTACAAAATTATCTAAAAAGACCCCTTTAATGGGTATTGACGCTTTAGTTGCAAGGTTCGTTGATATATTGCTTTTAAGATTTTCCTGAACCAATACAGCTGCGATATCTATATTTGTCAGTGATGAAACCAGATCTAATTTTGCATTCGACTTTGTAATATCCACCGTTCCCTCTGTTTTAATCTCACCCAGACTGTCACCTATAATGGTGAAACTCTCTGTGGTGGCTTTAACCTTAAAGTCCTCAACCTCCTTCCAAGATCCTTCGATATCTAGACTGGTATTAAGAGTTGCACTAAGATCGTTGTTTAATATATCCGGCCATTTGTTAATTTTTTTGTCTAATATTGTGAGCACATCGGATGTGTTTATATCTTGCAAAGAGAGTTTGATGCCAAAGTCGTTCGTTCCATTTTTAGTCAATAACCTTTTTAGGTCAGCATTACCACTGAATTTCGCCTCTCCAAATTCAGTTTTCACGTTTGCATTATTTATTGAAATACTGGTACCGCTCATTTTAATTTTTTCTATAGAGCCCCGAACCTTTCTTTCGAAAATCCTTGATTCCGGCACATTTATTTTTATCTCGGCATCGATGTTCTCAGGGCTTATATACTTACCGGAACCCTCTATCTCCGCATTTATTTCACCTATCTTTTCGAAATTGTAGCCATAGGCGGAGGCCTGAAAGGTAAATTCAGGCTGCTTGAGATTTATCGCCTCTCCATCGAAATTAACCTTCGCTCCGTTTATTATTCCCTTTAGGTTTTTTATACTTGCCTTTTCTTTCGAATATAAGGCTTTTGCGGATAGTTCTTTGAGTTCGATATGTTGTTTGGGTGCATTTACATTTGCCTTTTTCAAGTCAAGCTCAATTTGTTCGGTAATTCCAAATAACTTTACCGCGAACTCCAATTCAGGAATGTCAATCTCGGTGACTTCGCTTTTTCTCCGCTCGTCAATATTTATTTTAGAGTCTCGAAGTATGAGGTTTGAAAGAATGATGCTCCACTTAGTTTGGAGATTGTCCTTTTTAACTTCTTTTTTATCAGCCGCCTTTTCCTTTTCCGGAACAAGCTTTTGGAAGTTCCAATCGCCGTCTTCGTACTTTATTAGGTTCACATCTAATCCACTTATCTGGATTTTATTTACGGGTAGCACCCTGTCGAATGACATAAATCGATTGAAAATTATCGGGAGTGAATAATCGATCGAGAGTTCCGCTATGTATAAAAACGGTTCATTTTCGATTGAGAATTTAATATCGTTAACTTTAATTCTATTAAAAAGGTTTCCTTCGATGCTGCCAATTGTGAATTTCTGATTCGTGAGGGACCTTACCGCCTTTTCCGCGGCTTTTTTAATAGTGTCTCTGAATAAATCTGTTTGAGTAAATAAAAGGAAGCCAATAAATAGGATAATCAAGCATAAAAAGAATATGCCAATTGTCTTCAGGATTTTTGAACGCATCTTAAATCTGATTTGAAGTTTAACATGAAATCAATCGTTGAATAGCCTTTTGATTAAAGACTTTCCTTAAAGATCCTCATTTCTTAGTTTTGTGTTTAGAATGCCTGACCTATGCTGATCCAAAACTGAACCCTCCTGATCCCTGGCTCAGGGTTGAGTGCATAACCAACGTCAAATCTGATCGGCCCAATTATCGTGTCATACCTCAGACCGGCACCCGGTGCGTATTTCAACTCATCTAGTTTAAAGTTCCATTGTCTTGCATATACGTTTCCATAGTCGAAAAAGACCACCCCGCCTAAACCCTTGTAAATTGGATATCTTCCCTCGACGCTTCCGATCAGCAACGAATTTCCTCCAAGTGGGTCATCGTCTCGGGCAAGGGGCCCAAGCTTTTGGAAAGGAAACCCCCTCATGGTGGTGCTGCCACCTGCAAAAAACCTTTTGAATACTGGCACATCGAACGTGCCAGTAGATCCATATGGTTGAATTACCCCGAGGCTAAGCCTTTTTGCAAAAACTATATTTGAAATAGTCTTATACCCTCTGAGGTCGATTATACCCTTTATGTAGTTTACGTCAGAAGCAAGAGCTTTGAATGACGATTCTAGACCTACAGAGACTGAAGTTCCTCTTGTAGGATTTAGTGGATTGTCAGTTGTGATTCTATCAAATCCGAAGTTGAAAAATGTTAGAAAGACGTTATCACTACTCTGTTCTTGGGGTGTCCTGGTTGTACTGCTGTCGATCTTTGCATATTGTATATTAAAAGACCCAAATGTACTGTATTTCCTTTTAAAACTTTTTCTCATCGTAGTCGTGCTAACTAGTGTTGTGCCTTTAAAGCTCGGCACGTCGTCTCTAGCTATGTTAATACTTGTTGAGAGTTCGGAATTTCTGCCAACTATATAGGGTTGAATCAATTCCGTTTGGAACCTTTGAGTTATAAAAGAGGCTTTAGCAGATGTTTGAAGAGTTCTTCCACTGCCAAATAAATTTCTCTGAGTCCAAACAATTTGCCCCCTTAATTTATCCTCAGTGCCAAAGCCTCCACCTATTTTCACTGTTCCAAACTTTCTTTCAGACACTCTGATTACTGTATCAGCGGTCTTGTTATCTTCATTGAAATTCGTATCTATCAGCACCGATCTAAATAAACCGAATTGAAATATCTTGCTCTGTGTATCGTCTATTTTTTGTTCGGAGTATATCTCGCCATTTTTATATAAGATCCTCCTCTCTATCAATGATTTTTTTGCTTTTTCGTTACCTTCGATCCTTATTGATCCAAATCTGTAAAGTGGTCCGGGGTTAATCTTATAATTAGCCCTTGCCCATTTTTCCTTTCTGTTTACTAGTGCCTCACCCTTGATTTGCGCCTTTGGGTATCCATCGTCAGATAGATATTTCCATATAACATCCTTCGTTGCCTCGTATTTCTTTGCTGAAAATACCCCATTTACCTTCAGTGGTACCGATTTTAAAATCAGTCTTTTGGTTTTATCTTCAATTTGCTCTTGATAAATCAATTCTAATACGGTGAGGATGACAGGTTCCCCCTCTTTAATGATGATCGTAATATCTACGTTGTTTTCCTTTTTATTCAGTTTTAGCTCGTATTGTGCCGTCGCATCATAATATCCGTTGTTTGCATATAGGGATTTAATTCGCAGCATGTCGTCTTTCAGGATTTCTTCATCAAACTCGGGTTTTTTTACCCATGGTTTTAAAGAGGGAAACTCGGTTGCAATACTTTCTCTAATTTTTTTTGCGGAAATGACTTTATCACCTTCAATTTTGATTCCTGAAATTCTGGTTACTTCAGAGTTATCATTGAGGGAGTCATTCTGAGCGAGCGAGTTGTTTGAAAAAAAAGAGAGATGGTATAAAAATATGGTCAATAAAATAGAATTTCTCAGCAGTTTGTACATTAAAGGATCACAACCACGAGTTATTCGGGCTCACATTCTCAAGGCTGAACCTAAATTATCCATGGATGACTGTAAGATTCAAGATAAATGAAGAGACAAAACTTCGTATGGTTCGGAATATCGGAATAATACACCTGAACGACCTGCTTAGGTAATTTTCCTAAATCTCCGCGGAGAGTTCAACGATTTTTTCAGCTTTTTTATCTAACTAATAAAAAAAATTGTTGACATACTATTTAATATGTGATAAAAAAAGAGCCAATGCATTTAAGGTATTCCTGTCTCTTAAGCCTCATAATACTGAGTTTGTTAGGTTGCGCGCGTACTAACTATAATCAATCATCACTATCAAGTGGTATTACTCTCTATGGAGTTCCTAACGGGAAAGAACAGGAAATTCCTCTTGGAATGGATTCATTAGGGAGGAAATACGCTCTTCCACCGGAGAGCGAGAATTTATTTGCAAAACAGAAGGATTCGCGTTTTTTTCTTCTCGAAGCTAATTCCCAAACCTGGAGAGCCTATTATTATTTCTTCTATCTCAGGGATGAGATTTTTGAAAATTATCCTGAGTATGATCCCAAAAGGAAGCAGCTTCCTGTGGTCTTAAACTCCCGAGTCCAATACTATATGGGTTACTTTCAAACATCGGGTCGCAAGTTTTTCGAGAAATGGCTTCAAAGGTCTGGGAAGTACATACCCATGATGTCTGAGATTTTGCAGAAAAAGGGATTACCGCCTGACTTAGTTTACCTAGCCATGATTGAAAGTGGGTTTAATGTGAAGGCCAGATCACACGCGGCTGCGGTGGGGCCATGGCAGTTTATAAGGCCTACCGCGTTGCGATACGGGCTCAGGGTCGATTCGTGGGTTGATGAGAGAATGGATCCTGAAAAATCCACTATCGCAGCGGCAAATTATCTTGGCGATCTATATGAAATGTTCCAGTCCTGGGAGCTTGCCGCCGCGGGCTATAACTGTGGAGAACAGAGGGTTCAGGCGGCGATTGATACATACAACCTATACGATTATTGGGCTATATCGGATCTTGCCCTTCCCAAGGAAACAAGGGACTATGTTCCAAAGCTGATGGCGGCATTGATAATTGCAAAGGATCCCCAAAAGTATGGCTTTAGCGGCATATATTACAGTGAGCCCCTAAGATACGAAAAGGTTTCAGTGCCTCCGCAAAAGAATCTTAATGATATCGCACGGATTATCGGTGCCAGCAGTAATACTCTTATGGAACTTAATCCTAATTTGAAGCACAGTGTCACTCCCCCCGGGGGCTTATACGAGATTAAGGTTCCACCTGGTTATGGGAGAGTTGTAGCTTCCAGACAGTTAGAAATTGCATCACTTCGGACAATTGCGTCGGTCGGTTATTCTGGTTCTGGAAATTCTTTAAGATACAGGGTTAAGAGGGGTGACTCACTTGGTCGGATATCTAACCGTTACAATGTCAGTGTCGCATCGTTAAGAAAGGCGAACAGATTAAAAGGTTCAACGATAAGGGTTGGTCAAATGCTTACGATACCGGGTAGGGGCTATACTTCTAGAAGCGATTATGGCTATGCGAGTAATGATAGAGTTAAAATTAGATACAGGGTCAATAGTGGCGATACCCTGGGGGCAATTGCTGCCAGACACCAGGTGAGTATATCAACAATCAAGAGAGCAAATAACATCAGGGGTTCTGCAATATTTGTAGGCCAATTTCTTAGCATACCGGATGCAGTAGCTCCAAAATATGTTGCGAGGAGTGGCACACCCGGTAAGTACAGGGTAAGTCGTGGAGATACTTTGGGAAAAATTGCCCAGCGCCATGGTGTGAGTGTATCTGCTATAAAATCTGCAAACAATATTAACGGCTCGACGATAATGGCTGGTCAGACGATTAGAATTCCTGGTGCTAATGGTTCAAACGCTGGGACGACCAGCAATAGCAAAGCAACCATAAAGTACAAGGTCAAGCGTGGGGACACAATAGGTTCAGTTGCTGGACGTCATGGAGTGAGCGTCTCATCCATTAAGAGTGCAAACAATATCAGCGGGTCGAAGATATTGGTAGGTCAGACACTTACTATACGAGGTGGTTCTGGTGGTAGTTATTCGAGTTCGGCGGGGACTAAACCATTAAAATACAAAGTTAAGAGTGGGGATACACTTGGGACAATAGCAGCGCGTAATGGTGTGAGTGTAGCCTCGATAAAATCAGCAAACGGTTTAAAGGGCTCCACAATAATGGTGGGCCAAAGCCTAAATATACCAAACGGAAAAATTGTTGCTAGGAATTCGACAAGCAGTAGAAGCGGTGCAATTTCCCATCGTGTTAGAAGGGGTGAAACGCTATGGAAGATTGCAAGCCAATATGATGTATCCGTATCTGACCTTAAAAGGTGGAACAACCTCAAGACCAGTAGGCTTGTTGCAGGCGAAAAGCTGAGTATCAATGTAGATTAGGCTCTTTTGTAATTATTCTCTTATCTTATTTATTCCCTCCCATTATACTTTCTTTATGAATGATAACTTCTTATTGACACTGAAGATGAGTTACATAGAAAAGAGAAAGCTCATCAGATACCGTCTCGGTGAATTCAGAAATACATTTGAGAAAGGGGACGATGTAAGAATATTCGAGGAGCTTGCGTTCTGTATATTTGCTGCCGGTGCAAGTGCAAGGATGGCTGTCAAATCGGTAGAATCGGTCAAAGGGGTGCTGATGATTGCGGGCTCACAGGAACTTTCGAGGAGGCTTAAGGGAGTCCATAGATTCCCAAATAGCAGGGCTAATTATGTATTACACACCAGGGAATGGCTCAGGAAAGATTACGATTTTAGACTAAAGGATTTGATACTCTATTTGAATGGCCCAGTAAAAAGGAGGGATTTTTTCGCAAATTACAGGGGTATAAAAGGAATAGGTTATAAAGAGGCAAGCCACTTTTTGCGGAATATCGGTTTTGGGGGATATGCAATTCTCGATAAGCATATACTGAGATCACTTCATGAACTTGAATTAATAGACGACCCAAGACCTCCTACGACGAGGTCTAATTATATGAGGATTGAAAGGAAGTTAAAAAAATTGGCGGCATTGTTGGAGATAGATTTTGATGAACTGGATCTGCTCCTATGGAGTGAGAAGACAGGTGAAATAATTAAGTAAATTCAGTCGCTAAGAAAAAATCAATAATTATTTGACTATTGTTGCGTTTGATAAATGCTGTCTAGGTTATCTGAACAGAGTAAACTTATTTATGAGCTGAGAGCGAGTTATGAAGAGAAGAAAGATATAATCAAATCTCGTCTTGATGAGTTCAAAGAGGTATTTGAAAAAGGCGATGACAGAAGAATTTTTGAAGAGCTCACATTTTGTATCTTGACCTCAGCAGTGGGACCCCGAATAGGATTCAAAGCTATTAATGCCATAAAAGATGCATTAATCCAAGGGGGTGAGCAAGAGCTTTATATGAAGCTTAAAGATGAGCACAAGTATCCTGAAAGAGCCGTATATATCGTGCATACAAGAGAGTATCTTAAGAGTGAATACAACTTTGAATTAAAGCATTTGATCTTATCATTTGGAAGTCCTATAGATAGGAGGGACTTTTTCGCATCAAACAGGGATATTAAAGGGATAGGATACTTGCAGGCGAGCCATTTTTTAAGGAACGTCGGGTTTTTTGGTTATGCACTGCTTGATAAAAACGTTTTAAGATCTCTTTATGAATTAGGAGTAATTGAAGATATGAAGCCTCGTACAAAAAGAAATAAGTACATCGATACAGAAAATAGAATGAAGCAGTTTGCCGACACTATTGAGATCAGCATTGATGAACTTGATCTGCTCCTATGGAGTCGAAGAACTGGCCACATTCCCAAATGAGAAAAGTTGCCCGTATAATCTCCGATTTTGAATATCGGTTTTTGTAGGAAGTATCAAGACATGGGGATCTTCTTATTGCCCGGCAGAATATCTATTTCCTTGACAACCTTCTTTTGATAAATCACATTAATTGATTAACGTATCTATGAGATAGAAAATGGAATACGAACCTGTAATTGGACTGGAAGTTCATGCACAGTTATTAACGGAGACTAAGATATTCTGTGCTTGTTCGACAAAATTTGGCGCGAAACCTAATTCTCAGGTGTGCCCGATATGCCTCGGGATGCCAGGAGTTCTTCCCGTTCTAAACGAGAAGGCTCTCGAATATGCCGTTCGTGCGGCAGTCGCCGCGAACTGTGAGGTGTCGGATAAATCTAGATTCGCCCGTAAGAACTATTTCTATCCAGATCTGCCTAAAGGGTATCAAATTTCTCAATACGAAGAGCCCCTTTCCGAAAGGGGCTGGCTTGAGATCGAAACCAACGGTTCGAAAAAAAGGATCGGAATAACGAGAATTCATCTCGAAGAGGATGCTGGAAAGCTGGTTCACGAGAATTCTGAAAGCATGAGCTACGTGGATCTCAACCGTGCCGGTGTTCCTCTCATAGAAATTGTGAGTGAACCTGATATAAGTACGCTCGATGAAGCTGTAGCATATATGAAAAAGCTTCGGTCCATATTGATGTATATTGGCGTGTGTGACGGAAATATGGAGGAGGGGAGCCTGAGATGTGATGCAAATGTTTCCGTTCGGCGCACGGGTGTTGAAGAGTTGGGGACGAAAACCGAGATTAAGAATGTAAATTCCTTTAAGTTTATATATAAGGCACTCGAGTATGAAATAAAAAGGCAGATAATGCTTTTGGAAAACGGAAAGCCGGTTCTCCAGGAGACAAGACTGTTTGATTCAAATCGTAATTTAACCTTTTCAATGAGGTCGAAGGAGGAAGCGCATGATTACAGGTATTTTCCTGACCCTGACCTTCTTCCTGTGACCGTAGACAGGGAGTGGGTTGAACAAATTAAGAAATCCCTTCCAGAACTGCCGGATCAGAGGTTTGAAAGATATGTTGAGCACTTCGAAATTCCACAATATGATGCAGGGGTTTTAACTGCATCGAGAGACGTTGCGGACTATTTTGAGGAATGCTTGATGTATTGTGACAAACCAAAGTTAGTAAGTAACTGGATCATGACCGAGGTCCTAAGGGAATTAAAGTCTGAGGATGAGATTAAGTCTTTTAAAGTCTCGCCGAAGATGCTTTGTGACTTATTGGATCTTATTGAAGATGGAACGATAAGCGGAAAGATTGCAAAGGAGGTTTTTGGTGAAATGGTCATACATGGAAAGGGAGCAAATGAGATAATAAGCGAGAAGGGGATAAAGCAAATTTCCGATCTGGGTGAAATTGAGAAGTTGATAAAGGATATTATAGAAAAAAATCCCGACCAAGTAGCCAGGTATAATGCTGGTGAGGATAAGCTGCTAGGCTTTTTCGTTGGTCAGGTTATGAAGGCAACGCAGGGTAAAGCGAATCCAAAAATCGTTAATGAAACCTTAAAGAGAATTCTATCAGAGAACTAAATCTCTACTGCGGCATGATTTATCCGTAACCCATAAAACAACATGTGGTCACTTAGACAGCACTCGCATTGTAGATGTCAAGTCATTCGGGGACAGTATTTTAGTTCTTAAATGGGCATTCAAAAAATTTCCAAAATCAATTCCGGAAGCGTTAAAAAAAGTGACAATCATTAACGTCATCTCGAGGGAACAGAGTGACTGAGAGAACTAATCAACAATAGAAATAGATATCTCGCACTTGCTCGATACGCAAGCGTTTTTTGTAAGCCCTTGATTTTTGTTTCTTTGTATCAAGACAAAGAAAATAAAAGATTAAACAATGGATCCCCGATAGAAACATTCTAGGATGACGGAAAAGTAAATTTCCGGGGAATTTATTACTTTTTGGATTTTGTCCACGAACTATCTGACATCTACAGCAATGACGCTCCCTCGTTGATTGCTGGGGCGTGTAGGTTTAGTTGAAAGGAGAGAATGAATCCTCTATTAACTCGCGTTTTAGCGTCATTTACTTCTTATTATTGTATTGAAGAAACAGAGATTTGACAGTGATCCTTTTCATGTGTATTTTCCCAACGATCCCGTGAAAAAAGCGATACTTGTTTTAGAAGATGGGACAAGGTTCGAAGGCCTTGGTTTCGGGGCCGATGGCGAATCCTATGGAGAAATTGTATTTAACACTTCAATGTATGGTTATCAGGAAATACTCACCGACCCCTCTTACAACGGGCAGATTGTTGTAATGACCTATCCCGAGATTGGAAACTATGGAGTAAATCCTGAGGATGTAGAATCAAGAAGACCCTTTGTCAGAGGCTTCGTCGTTCGTGAATACTGCAGTAAACCCAGTAACTGGAGGTCATCTGAGAATCTGGGATCCTATTTAAAAAATTATAACATTATCGGTATTCAGGATGTAGCTACGAGGGATATCACGAGGAGAATACGCTCTCAGGGAGCCCAGCGTGCAGTGATTTCTACAGTCGACTTTTCGCATGATAGCTTACTGAAGAAAGTGCGTTCGTCTCCTTCCATATTGGATGTAGACCTTGTAACAGAGGTAAGCTGCCGGAAGCCTTATACCTGGGAAAATGGAAGTGATGTTTTAGCTCAGTCTCTAAATACGGAGCCGAAATTATTGAAAGGATACAAAGTCGTAGCCTACGATTATGGGATAAAACAGAATATTTTAAGAAGGCTTGTTGACGTGGGTTGTCATGTGAAGGTAGTTCCTTCTCAAACCTCCTCCGAGGAAGTTCTCTCAATGGATCCGGATGGTATCGTATTGTCTAATGGGCCGGGAGACCCCTCTGCCGTTTCCTACGCAATAAAGAATGTAGAAAAACTAGTGGGCAAGAAACCGATATTTGGAATTTGTTTAGGGCATCAGATACTCGGATTAGCACTTGGTGGGAAAACCTTTAAATTGAAATTTGGTCACAGGGGAGCAAATCAACCGGTTAAGAATTTATCGACCGGGAAGGTTGAAATTACGTCACAGAATCACGGGTTTGCGGTTGACCCAGACTCGTTGGGATCAGATGTGGAGATTACTCATATCAATCTTAATGATAAAACAGTAGAAGGACTAAGACACACAAAATATCCAATAATCTCAGTCCAGTATCATCCCGAAGCATCACCAGGACCGCACGATTCGTCCTATCTTTTTGATGAATTTATCAGAATGATGCGGAAGTTTAATCCTTAGGGAATCATTCTTCTCAAGAACCCCTCGGCGTTTTCCCTGTGCGTCCCCGCCCAATATATCCTTTTGCATGAGTCACATTGCTTAAATCTATCATTTGTTTCCAACACATAAGCCGGAACTTTGCCCTTTAATGCGCGTTTATCTACATCTTTTAATAGAGTATTACAACGTATGCATCTGCAAAACGATCTTCCGGTGCCTTTTATTCTATAGGTTTCAAAGAATTGTCTGATTTGTTCTTCTAAATGGTCGCTGTGTATAAGGAGACACTTTTTTACGATCTTCCTCTTCTTTATATTTCTATCCCTTGTGAGAATTATACGGTCCTCTGATAATGCTTGATCGATCAATACATTATCCTCAATATCATTTTTGTAACTTACATCCAAGCCAGCTAGTCTCAACCACTTTGCAAGCTTTCCAAGCATGGAGTCTGCAATAAAGCGTAATTCAGTCATCTCCTAATATTTTATCATCTCAATAAGATCGTGAAAAAAAGTTGAATTTTTAGACAAGGAAACGTATGGATTTTCATGCGCGGTTGAAAAACCACGCCTTTCATTATTTTGGGAGATTTTTCTTGCGATATAATCGCGTCAAAATCTGGCGAATTCTTCGATTTGCCCAAGGATTAAGACTCAGGGAAGGCTTGCTCGTTCCACAATAATAACCGACCAGCAAGACTGGCCGGCTACCCGGGTAGCGATGCCATCACTGGGTAGATCACGAGTCCCTTCGACCGTGCTCAGGACTGGCTTGCTCGTGACATTTTCCCTAGAACCGATGTCGTCGGCTACTAATTGTCAGAGACGAATCCCTTCCCCCGAACGTACTTTGGTCTCGTAGTCGAATATGGGGCTAGGCCCAAAGGCGAAGACTCTCCATTTCTGCTTTTATGATAGCCCAAGGCCCCTATCATCGCCGCATTATCCGTACAATACTCTGGCGAGGGGATGAAAAGCGAGATACCCTCTTGTTCGAATCTTTCTTTCGCAAGCTCCCTGAGCCGCGAATTGCTTGCAACTCCACCAGATATCACAACATTTCTAATTTCGTTCAATTTCGCAGCACTCAGGGTTTTGCTGACGAGTGTCTCGACTATTGCCTCCTGATAGCTTGCACAAATATCCCGTAGTCTATCCTCATCAATAATAGGGTTTTTCTTTAGAAAATAAACCAAAGATGTCTTTATACCACTGAAGCTAAAATCAAATGAGGAAGCGTTTTTAAAAGGCCGCGGAAAGTTAATTGATCGCGGGTCTCCTTCCTTGGAAATTCTATCGATCTCTACTCCTCCGGGGTAGCCAAGCCCAAGGAGCTTCGATGCTTTATCAAATGCCTCTCCAGCCGCATCGTCCCTCGTTTTTCCCAGCAGACGAAAGTCAGTATAACTATTAACCGTATAGAGGCTTGTATGTCCGCCGGATACTATGAGACCTAGAAAGGGAAACGGCACATCATGTTCTAAGTGAGCTGCAGTGATGTGCGCCTCAAGATGGTCAATCCCAATAAATGGGATGCCCAAGCCGAATGAAATGGCTTTTGCAGTTGAAAGACCCACGAGCAGAGATCCAACAAGACCGGGCCCACTTGTAACGGCGATCCTCGAGATATCGGTAAGTGAAACCCCGGCCTTTCTTAGTGCTTCCTCGATTACGGGGATGACCTTTTCGAGGTGGTCTCTAGATGCCAATTCAGGCACTACCCCGCCGTATTTCTTATGAATTTCAATTTGGGACGAAACAATATTTGAAAGCACATATTTCCCATCTTTAACTACTGAGGCTGCTGTTTCATCACAAGAGGTTTCTATTCCCAATACCAGAGGGTTCATCAGAGTAATTTTACTAAATAAAGGGTTTTTCACAAATTATAAACTCATTGACATCCATAGTTCCGTTCTTTAATATCCTTTTCTTAGATAGTATAATTAATTGTCATTGCAAAAATGGGGAATTTTCACCCGTGGCAATAGGCTTTTGAATTTGGGTACATAGCTTCGCTATTGCTCTCAATGGCAAAAAATGGGGGTGTCGTCATTGAAAGGGGAATAGATTGGCGGAGGGTATTTCCCGTGCACCTTTGTTTTCGGTGATTAAAGAAAAGAATGATCATGATAAACGCCTCTTATTTCAGAATTCAGTGTGAGGTGAGTAAAAAATTTCAATTATTGTTTAGGGGTAGTGAAAAATGAAAACAGTGGCCAAAAAGGAAAGGATTCCGGACCAGAGTGTAATCACTCGCGAGCCATTTCCACGGTCTAAGAAGGTATATATCAAGGGCCCTATCCATGATATAAGAGTGGCCATGCGCGAGGTCGAGTTGGACGATTCAGATTCTATGTTTTCTGTTAATGGTGGTATTGCGAAAAATTCCTCAATCACCATATATGACACAAGCGGGCCATATACCGATCCGAAAGTTGAGATTGATGTTCATTCTGGATTACCCGCAATGCGCGAGAAATGGATTTTGGATCGGGGAGATGTGAAAAAGCTCGAGGGCTTTTCTTCGGAATTTTCTAGAAAAAGCCTCAAATCCTCAAAACTTCAAGGTATCAGATTTAAAAAAATCAGGGCCCCCCTTAGGGCAAAGCCAGGAAAAAATGTGACACAGATGCATTATGCAAGGGCCGGAGTAATTACCCCGGAAATGGAATACATCGCTATTCGAGAGAATCAGCAAATCAACGAGTTGAGGGAGCAATTAAATGGTCTGGCTGGTTATCATGAGGGGGAGAATTTCGGTGCTAATATTCCGGAAAGTTATATAACTCCTGAGTTTGTGAGAGAGGAGGTTGCTGCCGGGAGGGCGATTATTCCAAGCAATATCAATCATCCAGAAACTGAACCAATGATAATCGGCAGGAATTTTCTTGTGAAAATAAATGCTAATATTGGAAATTCTGCTGTAACATCAAGCATTGAGGAGGAAGTGGAGAAGGCTGTTTGGGCATGCCGTTGGGGTGCTGACACTATCATGGATCTATCCACGGGTCAAAATATACATGAAACAAGGGAATGGATCATAAGAAATTCACCTGTTCCTGTTGGTACCGTTCCTATTTATCAAGCCTTAGAGAAGGTGGGGGGCAAGGCGGAGGAACTAACATGGGAGCTGTTTAGAGATACTATGATCGAACAGGCGGAACAGGGGGTAGATTATTTCACGATTCATGCGGGTGTTTTGTTACGATATATACCGCTGACTGCTAAAAGAATTACGGGAATCGTTTCCAGGGGTGGCTCGATCATGGCGAAGTGGTGTCTGGCGCATCATAAGGAGAGCTTTTTATACACGCGCTTTGAAGAGATGTGTGAGATTATGAAGGCTTATGATATAGCATTCTCCTTGGGTGATGGATTGCGTCCCGGGTGCATCGCCGATGCTAATGATGAAGCTCAGTTCGCTGAGCTCGAGACCCAAGGAGAGCTGACCCAGATTGCCTGGAAGCATGATGTGCAGGTAATGAACGAAGGACCAGGACATATACCCATGCATTTGATCAAAGAAAATATGGATAAACAACTTAATCTGTGCAATGAAGCGCCTTTTTACACCCTTGGTCCTTTAACTACGGATATAGCTCCGGGTTATGACCATATCACATCGGCAATTGGTGCTGCAATGATTGGCTGGTATGGGACCGCTATGCTCTGTTACGTCACCCCTAAAGAGCATTTGGGATTGCCAGATAAACAGGATGTAAAAGAAGGGGTTATAGCTTACAAAATAGCGGCACACGCAGCGGACCTCGGAAAGGGACATCCCACCGCTCAGCTAAGGGATAACATTTTAAGTAAGGCCAGGTTTGAATTCAGATGGAACGACCAGTTCAACCTCTCACTGGATCCTGATACCGCAAGAAAATATCATGACGAAACATTGCCCGCGGAGGGTGCAAAGGTTGCGCATTTCTGCTCCATGTGCGGCCCGAGATTTTGCTCTATGAAAATCACACAGGATGTAAGAGAGTACGCAGCCAAGCACGGGCTTTCCGATGAAGAGGCCGTGGGAAAAGGTTTGAAAGAAAAGGCAAAAGAATTCACAGAATCGGGCGGTGAGATTTACATACCCACGGAAAAACTATGACTTTGAGCCTTGGCCCTAATATATTTTACGAATGCGATTATTAATTAGAGTACATATATTGATCGATTTTAGGTGATACAATTTCCTTCGGTTTCTATTCTAAAAGGTCTAGTTGGTTCCAAATCTTAAAGACAACCAATCTAAACGAGGCGTGTGTATTTTATCATGATCATTGAATATTCTCTCATTTGACTAATATTTGTTGTTCAACAATTTGACGAATATTAGTCCCAGGCATTGACAAAGGGATTTTAATCTAGCATCGTATGTACCAACAAAAAAATGATTTCTTGAAATAACTTTATAAAAGTATGCTATAAAGTCGTAGGGGAAAATTATTAAGATCCAGATATCGTAGGAGAGCGCTTAACACGAAGGAGAAACAATCGTAGTAGTATACTAGGCTTACCATTCAAAGATTTCGGCACTCTATCTTTAAAAAAGCAACCTGGTGATTGCTAAAATATGTAGCTGAGCGCAGGGCTATAAATAGTGCTAAGGAGGCCATGATAAGAAAGCTAAAAATTGGAATCATTGAACTCGTAACTAATGCCCCTACTCGTTCATTGTGGGCGCGCGTCATGTATGCGAATTTCGCAAATATCATGCCACAGGCGATAGCCGTATGGTGTGAAGACGGGGGTCATGACGTTACATACCTGTGTTACCGAGGCCTTGAAGACTTGGCGGAAGAATTCCAAAATGACTTCGACATCGTGTTCATTGGCGCGTATACCCAGTGTGCTCAACTGGCATATGCGCTAAGCAGCCTTTTTCGATCGAAAGGTGCAGTCACCGCGCTCGGTGGCCCCCATGCGCGTAGCTACCCACAGGACGCGTCCAAATACTTTGACTATGTTTTTGGCTTAACTGACAGGGATATGATTCGCGATGTCTTACAGGATTGCTCGGAGCATCGACCGCTTGGTCTGCGTATCAGCGCTAATCAGCAGCCTTCGATGCTTCCAGGTGTACGGCAGCGTTGGAAATTTATTGAGAAAAACCTCCATAACTCACCCGTTATCAAGGTTGTTCCGATGATATCTAGTCTTGGGTGTCCTTACACATGCAGCTTTTGTATAGACTCAACTGTACCGTTTCAGCAGCTTAGCCTGGATATGATGAAGGAAGATCTTCGCTTCCTGTTACAGAAGTTCAAGAGGCCGCGCGTGGGCTGGTTCGATCCAAATTTTGGTGTGCGGTTTGACGAATGCATAGGTGCTATCGAGGAAGTCGTACCTCCCGGTAGTATTGATTTCTATGCAGAAAGCAGTCTCTCCTTGCTATCTGAACCGCATCTCAAGCGACTCAAACGAAATGGATTCAAGGTAATCATGCCGGGGATTGAGTCGTGGTACGAAATGGGCAACAAATCAAAGACAGGCAAGAAGGGTGGAATGGATAAAGTCCTGCAGGTCTCAGAGCACATCAACATGATCTTGAGCTACATACCATACCTCCAGGCCAATTTTGTGCTCGGGCTCGACGTAGACGAAGGACCGGAACCTTTTGAACTCACAAAGCGATTTGTGGATATCGCTCCAGGGGCGTTCCCTGCCTATTCCATGCTCTCCGCATTTGGAGAGTCAGCACCGCTCAATCTCGAGTACGAGCGAGCCAATCGCATTCTTCCGTTTCCATTCCATTTCCTAAATACTCAACAGGCCATGAACGTCAAGCCGAAAAACTATTCCTGGCCTGAGTTTTACGAACATCTGATTGATGTTACACAGCACACATTTTCATTGCGAGCGATAACCAATCGCTTCAGAGTGATTAAACCCATGCTCTGGCGGTGTATGAACGTGTTGAGGGCATTTTCCTCGCAAGGCACTGGTCGCGTCAAGTACCACACCGAAGTGCTTAACAGGCTCCGTAATGATAGGAAGTTCAGGGACTTTTTTGAACAGGAGACAACAGAACTTCCACAATTTTATTTGGATCGAATTCGAAATGACCTGGGCCCCTTGTGGGAGTGGCTCCCCGAGGGAGCGTTGTATTACAATTCCAACGTCTATAGTAAATCAGAGAAGATGCAACTCTCAATTGAATCGACTGTCAAGCCTCAATATCAGCCCGTTGGATAAATTTTCAACGGCTGATACTGGACGGGGAAAATCATTTACCAAATAATAAGGCAGATATTGACATCGCAACTGCTGATCGCAAAAGCATCGGTGGTCGTATAACCTTAACTTTTTTCCATTACCGCCTTTTCCTAAACATAGAAGTTAAAAGTTTTGCAACCAGATACAATCCGGTCTATTAATTTACAACGTCAGAAATTTATTTATAGTTTATTGTGTCTTTTCAATCGAGCACGATACATCCATGTGAACTTCGCAAAAGTTTAGATGAAGAAGGTTAACAAGAATTTAATTGTGGCCATACCTTTATTCCTTATTTTATCGAATCTGGAACTTTCTTATTGTGAAGAATTGGATCAAAACGATTTACAGTACCAGTTCAAGGTTCTGCCAATGATAATTGCGGCGACAACTCATTTTAATGAAGTGTCTGCACGTATAAATGAATTAATTGAATATCCAGATGTCGACCTTGCTATTGAGTTATGCAAGGAATCTAAAACTTCTTATAAGACAATTCGCACCCTGGGGAAGAATATAGGATCGGTAAAGCCGGGCAGGGTATACCTCAAGTATAGTCAATTGCTCTCTCAGTTGTTTGCTCTGAGAAAAGCAATGTTGCTGTTGCTCATGCAATCTTGTGCATCAGATCCACTCTTTGAAATGCCTGACGTCTGGAATTCATTTAAATTTAGGTACGAACAATTAAAGGAGCAAATCTCTCAAGTGACCTCAAGATTAGAAGAGGAGCTAAACATTATTGATAACTCATTTCAGAATGAACAATGATATTTGGTCTAATTGGAAAGGTTGCCTATTTCGCATAAACTTAGATTTGTGATGCGATGGAAAGCCATATTATTTTTAATGGTTTTTATTTTGTACTATCCGTTTATTGAAGCTGAAGAAGTCAAACCTACAAAGTCAATGATTGTTCATCCCGAGTGGTATCTCAAAGTAGTTGACTTCTCATATTTTATTGCCGCCCGGGTTGCGATATTCAGTAACTTTGAAATTGAGAACACGGCTGATATTGCTTACAAGGATATAAAGGTAAAGGCCTACTACTACTCTACGTTTCCAGGCAGTGTCGGACAGATAGTTACCAGTACGGGTGGATCCCTCCCAGTCACAGTCCCTCCTAACAGCAATAACACCTATCTTAAGAATGGTATCACGATGGGGGCAGGATCAATAAACTACAGGGTTAAATACGTTGAGGTTATAGGTGCAACACCTGTTGTCGATTAAGTAGGGGCACATTGCAATGTGCCCAGTTGATATTGCAAATTATACAGATTCGGCAAATCAATAGCCTTGTTAAAACGTTTATTGGCATGACGGAAATGGTGTTTAATATTTTCATCTGTCACACCATCTTTTGCAACGGAGATCGTTATCAATTAACTCCTACAAAACATGAGCTCCCGATTGGCATAACTTGTTATAAAAACGCTTAAATTGGTCCACATTAAATCTCCTCAACCCTCTTTTTTGTCCGCCACCACCAGATTATCGCGAGTATAACGGCTGCAACGATGGGAATCATTATCATCCAAATAAACTCTTGTACCAGAGCCGCGCCGACTACGGCCGCTCCAAGGATTATTCCGACCACCATGTATCGCCAATCGAAGTGGACCCCGGCCAGAAAAGTTGCAAATGCAAACATCAATAGTGCTACAAGTCCAGCCTCGATATTGTTAATCCTTCCTGTTCTGAGAAGGAAGAAAACCAGGACTATGGCAATCAGTAAACCAATCCAGTGAAGCAATTGGGTTCGTATTACTGCTGATGCACTTATGCCTTGACTGGTTGCCCTCGACCACCCGGTATATAAGCTGAAGCCCCCAAATATGGGCACCATTGCCATCCAATACCAAAAACCATATTTAGGGGAGAAGTCGGTTACGGCGATTCCTATGGCAGACAGGGCTATTAATGCAATAAGGATAATCTCATTGGCCTGAAGCCGTTTCGCTAAGCTGTTGTCATTGTTCATTTTAACTCCTCCATGTTCTCTATTATATCATCTCGATTGCCGCGGTATCAACCCCCTCCCAGGTTATAGGTTTAAGTCGGATGTTGTTTGACGGATACTAATTCTCATTTAATAAAGTCGCTCCATTCATATCTTCCTCCCTGGCTCTATGTATGCCTTGCTCAACATCCACTCTGCTCAATAGTATTGCTCCAACTGAAAAGAATATGACCAAGAAGATGATGCCCAAACGGCTGGTTCCACTAATTTGGGCTACAATCGAGAAAATTAGTGGTCCAAATATTCCCGCAAATTTGGAGCTCATTCCGTAAAATCCAAAAAATTCAGCCGTCTTAGCCCTAGGAAGCATAGACCCGTAAAGAGAGCGGCTCAGGGCTTGTGTTCCCCCCTGTACTGTACCCACCATGAAACCCAAAACCCAGAAATGCCATGCAGTCGAAATGAAGTAACCGCAAATAGAAATTAAGGTATAAACGATTAAGCCTATGTATATACAGGACTTACTACCGATTTGTTTTGCTAACCAGCCAAATCCGAAAGAGAATGGAATTCCGACAAATTGAGTCATTAATAGGGTACCTATAAGTGTATTAACACCAATTCCTATCTCGGCTCCGTATATTGTAGCCATCTTTATTATGGTGCCGATTCCATCGTTGTAAATCCAGAATGCGAAAAGAAATATGAGCAATTGTCGATATTGTCTGAGGTCGCGGAATGTTTTATCTAGCCTTTTAAAACCGGCTGATATAGGATTTGACGTTTCGAAAGTGTTTGAAGCGGGTGAAGGCTCCCTAACATTTAAGATCAAGGGGGTAGTGAAAGCCGCCCACCAGATAGAAACGCTTACAAAGGAGAGACGGGCGGCAAGTTGTCCGTCTGCCATGAATTGAATCATGAGGACATTGATAGCTAAGAGTATACCGCCTCCAATGTATCCAAACGCATACCCCCTGGTTGATACCTGATCAATATCCTCGGGCTTTGCTACATGCGGTAAAAGGGAGTTATAAAATACATCCGATACGGCAAAACCAACGTTACTTATGATGAAGAGTACAGATGCCATCAACCAATCCCCTGTGGTAACAAAGTATAAAAGCGCTGTAAAGAAGATACCGATTGCGGCAAACATCATGAGAAATCGCTTCTTGGCTCCTGTATAGTCGGCAATGGCACCCATTATCGGCGATAGAAATGCAGTGATGAGGAGGGCTATTGAAATGGTGTAACCCCAATAAAATGTCGGTTTATTGCCACTCAAAGTTGCACCGGCGACCTTACTGTAATAGACAGGAAGAATTGCGGCCATAACGGTTGTGGCAAAGGCAGAATTAGCCCAATCGTACATCACCCATGAGTTGATCACCTTTCGATATTGTTTCGGAGATTGTTTGGGGTCAGTCATGTTTTCTTATACATCTCTGTTTACAATCTATAGTATGTGAATTATCTTGCAAAGATTATTATGAGGACCAGGTTCAGTAAAGGGTTGGAATGGTCTTTATTATAACCAAGCGTTCAGGAATTAAATTTTGAATAGGCAACTCCAGTTCTGACGTATCACGCCCCGTCATTCCCGCGGATAGTTAGCGGGAATCCAGAAAACATACTTGGCTGCCCGACTGCGGCCTCGGGCATGACAAAGAATTTGGAGGACTAAAGTCCTCCGCTACTAAAACTTACTTCCCCCCTTGATGGAGGAAGATAAAAGATGGGGTCTTATTTTTTTTGGATGTAGCGGCGACTTTTAGATCGCCAAAATGATGACTTAACCCGTATACCATCTCGGAATCTTATCTCCCAGGTATATGTTCACCGCCTTCGTCTCAAGGTACATATCCAGGCCTTCGGTTCCTAGCTCCTTTCCAATACCGCTCTGTTTGAACCCCCCATAGGGTGTCTCGGGAATAATTCCTCCATAGGTGTTCACCCATAGATAGCCTGCTTTAACGGCCTTTGCCACATTCAGGGCGCGTTTTAAATTCTGTGTCCAGATCCCTCCTGCAAGCCCGTAGATTGTGTCATTAGCTATTCTTACGGCCTCTTCTTCGGTCTTAAATGGCATGACGGCCACTATCGGTCCGAAGATCTCATCGCATGCAACTGTGGCTGAGGGCTTCACATCCGCTAGGACTGTCGGTTCAAAAAAGTAGCCCTTAGAAAATCCCTTTGGGCGACCGCCGCCCGCTAGAACCTTGGCACCTTCTTCGATCCCCTTATCAAAATAGAATTTGACTGTATCGAACTGAGATTTTGAAACAAGGGAACCCATTTCCGTGTCATCCCGGGTGGGATCGCCAATGCGTATCTTTTTAACCCTTTCGATATAGGAGGAAAGGAATTCATCGTAAATGTCTTCATGGAGAAGAAGTCTGGTTACAGCAGTGCAATTCTCACCCTGATTGAAGAAACCACCTCTAAGATTTGCTTCAACCGCTTCGTCGATTTCTGCATCATTGAAAACTATGCAGGGAGCCTTGCCTCCAAGTTCAAGTGATACCCTTTTTATACCCTGAGAAGCGGTATTCATTACACCTTTTCCTACTTCAGTAGAACCCGTAAAGGCGATCTTACTAATGTCCGGATGCTCAATCAAAGCTTGACCCGCTACACTTCCCTTTCCGGGTATCACATTGAAGACACCCTCCGGTAACCCCGCTTCTTCAGTTATCCGGGCAAAATCCATGATGCCGCACGAGGTATCAGTTGCCGGCTTTAAAACTATCGTGCATCCTGCGGCCAGCGCGGCTCCTATCTTCCAGAAAGAAAGCAGAAGAGGGAAATTCCACGGAATAATGTGCGCGGCAACGCCTACGGGTTCCTTAAGGGTGATGGTAAGTTGATCATCCGAAATCGACATGCTTTCACCATTCAGTTTGCCGGCGGCTCCAGCGTAATACTCGAGAGTTTTGACGGAATTTCCAACCTCTACTAGACGGCTTTCCCTGATGGGCTTTCCGGTCTCAAGCGTGTTTGTCATTGCTATTTGCTCCGTATGCTTGTCGAGCGCTTCTGCTAGGCGAGAGATAAACTTTGCACGCTCCCTTGGAGGTAAATGAGACCATTTCTCAAATGCTTGTTTTGCGGACTTTACAGCTTTCTCGACATCTCCCTTCTGTGCCTCGGCTATCTCGGCAAGCGGTTCTTCGGTTGCAGGATTTTCCCTGATAAATGTCTTACCGCTCACCGAATTGACCTCTTTGCCATTAATGAAAAGGCCGTATTTTCTTAGTGTATTAGCCATCTCTTTCCTCCAGGACTGATAAATATGATTGGTTATTCAAATATTACCTTATCTATCGTTACAAATCATCACGAAGAGAGATTTTTCAAAAGGTTGACTGAACGATACCAGCGGTGGTATAAGTATGAGGATAAATGATAAGGAAGGCCTTGCTTTTAAAGATATTTGATGCCGCCTACATGCACAGATGGAATGACCATCTCCGTCCTATAGAGTTCATAGAGTTAGACAAACAGGCTCATAAAATGATAATCGCATATTTTCTCGGAAAGTTTGAAGAGAGAACCCCCGATTTCAATTGGATTGACATAATTGAGGGTGGGTTATTCGAACTTCTACAACGTATTGTAGTGACCGACCTGAAACCGCCTATTTTTTATAGAATAAAAGAAGATCCCAGTAAGTATAAGCTGCTAAACGATTGGGTTTTTAAGGAGCTTGAGCCTTTTATAGCACCGTTAGGTTCGGAGTTTTGCGGGAGATTCAGGGATTATTTTGCCGGTACTGCAGATGGTATAAATAGAAGGATCTTATACGCCTCCCATTTTTACGCTTCAAAGTGGGAGTTTGACATAATAGAACGCGCTGACCCCAACGGGTATGAGATTGACATGATCAGAGAAGATTTGAAATTGAAAGAAGAGAGGTACCACGATTTGAAAGGCATGGGGCAATTGAAAAAGCATAAAAGCTATAAAGATTTTATTGACCTGTGCGGACAACTGAGATTTCAAACCAGGTGGGCACATCTTCACAGGATACCGAAGACGTCGGTATTGGGACATACGTTGTTCGTAGCGATACTGTCTTACCTGTTTTCATTGAAGATAGGAGCTTGTGAAAGGAGATGCTTCAATAATTACTTCACTGGACTATTTCATGATCTTCCGGAGGTTCTTACGAGAGATATAATATCGCCGGTGAAGAGATCAATAGAAGGTTTGAGCGATCTGATAAAAGAATACGAAAAGGAGCAGATGGAGAATGAGGTTTACGGATTAATTCCAAAGAGTTTTCATTCGGAAATCAGGATGTTTACGGAAAATGAATTCGAGAATATTGTGACTGTAAATGGAAGGAGAAGGAGGGTTGCTAGCCAGGAGATAGGCGTGAAATATAATCAGGATGACTTTAATCCTAGAGATGGAGAGCTAATTAAAGCGCTGGATGATCTTGCGGCTTTCATAGAGGCTTACACTGCGGTCCAGAATGGTGCTAGCAGTAAAGAGCTACATAAATCAATAATTTCAAATAAGGAAAAATATGAGGGTTCTTATATTTCTACGATAAACTTCGGCGAAATATACGCTGACTTTGACTAGGAGGGCAGAAATATACGATGGCTAACACGCATAGAAAATTCTGGGGATGGGGCATAGAGGAGGCCGATATCAGCCCTCAAGAGAAGAGCGATTTGGCTAAGAGGATGGAAGAACAATTCTCTTTAAGCGGGCTGGAAGTAACGCCACCTCCCCGGCTGGAAGAACTTGATCTCCCAAGGTCAAGAATAGAACCGCCTCGCAGCCTTTCGTCCATATTTTCAATTGAACCATTCGAGCGTGCTTCACACACATATGGTAAAGGATTTCCCGATTTAGTGAGGGCCTATCAAAGGGATTTTTCGATCGCTCCGGACCTGGTAGCGTTTCCGGAGACCGAACAGGACATTATTGATGTACTTGACTGGTGTTCATCCGAGGGGATTGCAGCCATACCATACGGGGGCGGTTCGAGCGTGGTCAAGGGTACCGAACCCGATGTTGGAGACGCTTATAAAGGTGTTGTAACAATCGATATGAAAGGGCTGGACAAGGTACTAGAGGTAGACAGTATATCTCGAGCAGCAAATATACAGGCCGGCATCTACGGACCGGCCTTGGAGAATGGCGTTCGTCCCCATGGTTTGACACTACGTCATTTCCCGCAGTCCTTCGAGTACTCTACTCTCGGCGGCTGGATTGCAACACGCTCCGGCGGGCATTTTGCAACTCTTTACACGCATATCGATGACTTTGTCGAAAGCTTACGTATCATTACCCCGACCGGAACTATTGAAACACGCCGACTGCCTGGGTCAGGGGCGGGGCCAAGTCCGGATAGGTTTTTCATCGGGTCAGAGGGGGCCATGGGAGTCATCACATCTGCCTGGATGCGTCTTCAGCACCGACCTAAATTCCGTGAAAATGCAGCGTTGACATTCCCCGATTTTCTCTCGGCTTCAGAGGCGGTAAGGGCAATTTCTCAGGCCGGGCTTTATCCCTCGAATATTAGAATTCTGGACGCCGGTGAGGCATGGTTTAATGGAGTTGCTGACGGATCTGTCGCCGTTATGGTACTTGGATTTGAGTCCGCTGATCATACCCTAGACGCATGGATAAAACGCGCCCTTGAATGTTGCCAGGATCATGGCGGTACGATCCCAGAGCGAGAAGAGGATCGGTCTGGCATGGTTAATGCATGGCGGGAGGCATTTATTAGAATGCCATATATCTGGGAGGCGTTAATCGCGATGGGTATGATCACGGAGACTTATGAGAGTGCAATAACATGGGATCGATTTCCAGAATTTCATCAGTCGGTAATGAGTGAAGCAAAACGGGTAATGGAAAGGGTTTGTGGCGGCGGGTTTGTTTCGTGCAGATTCACCTATGCATATCCTGACGGGCCTGCGCCTTACTATTCGATAACCGCTCCAGGAAAGAAGGGCAGTCTGTTGGAAATGGGTCAGGAGATAAAGTCGGCCATATCGGAAGCCTTCCTCAGACTCGGTGGAACTATTACTCATCATCACGCGGTTGGTCGCTATCATAGAGAATGGTATCTGAAACAACGGCCCGAGGGTTTCGGACGCATTCTTGAATCAGCCAAGAGAGTCCTCGACCCGGCTGGAATTTTAAATCCCGGTGTCCTCGTGGATCCATTAAGATAAGTATCGGAGCAGCGTGCTCATCTTTCTAAGGGTAGACTAAGAGAAAATTTTTCGGGCGCCGCTTAATCAGCTTGAAGTTTACTTATAGGGTTGGATTCATCCTAAAGTTGACAAGAATTATGCTTTCAGTTAAATGAATTAACCTGTGATTCCTGGGGGGTATAGAAATTAATACATTAGACATAGTAAGAGAAAAGCTATTAGAGAGAGAAGAACCGATAACATTCGAAGAGGCGGTTACGCTAACTGAGCTTCCGAAACCGGAAGTGCCAGACCTTATTTCATTAGCAAGAAAGGTTACTCTTAAATATAAGGGTGACGGAGTGTTCTTGCGTTCCATCATAAGCGCACAGACCGGCAATTGTCCTGAAGACTGTTCGTTCTGCTCTCAATCAGCGCATTTCGATACAGAGGTTCAAGCGCATCCACTGATGGCTGCTGAGAGGATACTAAAGGCTGCTCAACAGGCCGAAAAGATGGGTGCGATGGATTTTTGCATCGTAATCAGTTCTCGAGGGCCAACACCAAGAATATTTAGTAAAGTTTTGGAAGCAGTGGATCTTTTGTTGAGAGAAACAAATCTCAAAGTCGGATGCTCTCTTGGCGATCTCACGGAGGAACAGGCATATACCCTTAGGGATCATGGCGTGTGGAGATACAACCACAATCTCGAAACCTGCAGGAGTTATTTCCCGAATATCTGTACTACACATACATATGATCATAGGCTGAAAACGGCCTTACTCGTAAAACAAACGGGAATGCACCTTTGCTGTGGAGGTATTCTTGGTATGGGGGAGTCAATGAAGCAGAGGCTGGAACTTGCGTTTGAACTGCGAGAACTAAATCCAACATGGGTTCCAATTAACTTTTTAAACCCAAGGCCTGGAACCCCGTTTGCTGATCGTCAGATGCTACATCCCTTAGAAGCTGTTAAAACTATCTCGATTTTCAGGTTGATTCTTCCAGATAAGATTCTGATGACGGCTGGGGGGAGAGAAGTAACCCTCCGGGACTTACAGGCTATGGGTTTGATGGCAGGAGCGAATGCTATGATACTTGGAAATTACCTAACGACACCCGGTCGTTCTCCCGAAGAAGATCTAAGAATGCTGGACGATCTGGAACTCCCGGTCAGAAAAGATATCAACAATTAACTCCAAGCTTTATTGCTTGAGCCACAGAGCGCACTCATAATTGATGCAAGATGCATGGTACAGGATGCACATGATGCAGGATCCAGGATATTATTGACCTCTCGTTCATCGTGAATCGTGCATCATGCATCGTGGATCCTGGTTAATTTTGCGCTGAGTCATTACTATGGCTGATAAGACGAAGAAATTGGGCGCGTATGACAGGGAGTTTTTGTGGCACCCGTTCACACAGATGAAGGAGTACGAGGAAACCGATCCTATTGTTATTGAGGGAGGAGAAGGGGTTTATCTTTACGATACCGAGGGCAAGAAATACATTGATGGCGTATCGTCTCTTTGGGTTAATATTCACGGCCATAAAGTTCCTGAAATAGATAGAGCAATAAAAGAGCAAGTGGATAAACTTAGCCACAGTACATTACTTGGGGCTACAAATCCTCCAGCAGTAGAACTTGCCAAAGAACTGATCGATATATGTCCCCCGGGGTTGAAAAGGGTCTTTTATTCAGGTGATGGAGCAAGCGCTGTCGAAGTGGCGCTTAAGATGTCATTCCAATACTGGCAGCATAATAGTAAGCCAGAAAAGACAAAGTTTGTGTTCCTCGAGAATGGGTACCATGGAGATACGCTCGGCGCGGTGTCGGTTGGCGGAATAGATTTATTCCACTCAACCTTTAAGCCATTACTTTTCGAAACGTACAAAGCCCCTTCATATTATTGTTATAGATGCCCTTTAGGGAAAGAGTATCCTTCGTGTGAAATCGCTTGCGCGAAAGAGATCGAAAACATTTTAAAGGCACATCACGATGAGGTTTGTGCCGTAATTCTTGAACCATACGTACAGGCGGCTGGAGGCATGATCGTTGCGCCAGAGGGTTATCTGAAGATGATCAGGGAATACTGTGACAGATATGATGTCCTCATGATACTTGACGAGGTAGCGACCGGATTCGGCAGAACCGGGGAGATGTTTGCATGCCAGCATGAGGGAGTTACGCCTGACATAATGGTCCTGGGAAAGGGTATGACCGGAGGCTATCTTCCGCTCTCGGCAACGATCACAAATCAAAAGGTATATGATGCCTTTTTGGGTGATTATGAGGAATTTAAGACATTTTTTCATGGACACAGCTATGCCGGAAACCCAATATCCTGCGCCGCCTCTCTTGGGAATTTAGAAGTTTTCAAGAAATATAAAACCCTAGAGTATCTGCAAGAAAAAATCGAATGCTTTGAGCAGGAGCTCAAGGAATTTGAGGGACTAAAGCATGTAGGGAACGTAAGAAACAAGGGGCTTATGGCCGGTATTGAGCTTGTTGAAGATAAAGAGACGAAAAAACCGTATGAGCTTTCAAAGAAAATGGGGTGGAAGGTCGCCGAGATTGCCATCCAAAACGAGGTTCTCATTCGTCCGCTCGGAAACGTGGTGGTCTTAATGCCCCCATTGGGGATAGATATTGAACACCTAAAAAAGCTACTCAATGTGACATACAAAGCGATTAAAGAGGCGACTGAAACCTAAGTTATTTCCGCAGAAAAAATGTAGGGACTGATGCCCTCATCAGTCCATCAATAATCCCCGTTCGGGGAACGGGCGCTACAATTCTTTGTCGTTTAAATTGATTATTAAATTCATACGTGGTTATTTATTAACCATTGATATATCGTTCGATTAAAATATAGGCATGCAAAACCCGCTTTTGTGGATTGAAGAGGAGTTAAAAAACATAAGAGACGAAGACCTGTTTCGAGTACTTACTGAGCTCGAGACTGGACAATCCCCTGAGATCGAAATAGATGGAAAAGTCTATATCCTCTTATCATCTAACAGTTACCTTGGTCTCAGCGTTGATCCTAAAGTAAAAAAAGCTGCAATGGAAGCTTTAGAGAAATATGGAGCCGGCTCGGGCGGATCACGCCTAGTAAGTGGAAGCACAGACCTGCACAGGCAGCTTGAAGAACGAATAGCCAAGTTCAAAAAAACCCAATCCGCAATTCTGTTTAGCACAGGATATCTTGCGAATGTTGGGACGATCTCTTCTCTAGTTGGCCCGGGCGACATTGTATACAGTGATGAACTGAACCATGCTTCGATAATTGACGGGTGCAGGCTTTCTAAAGCGGAAATAAGGGTTTATAAACACTGTGACATTGCGCACTTAAAATCAATTCTTGAATCAGATAAAAACTTGTGTAATAAAAAACTTATAGTTACGGATACCGTTTTCAGTATGGACGGGGATCTTGCCCCCCTACCTGAAATAGTGGAAATGTCAGAGAAGAATGGATGTATGCTCATGATCGATGAAGCGCACGCCACAGGTGTGCTGGGCAACAGGGGAAGTGGTGCTACGGAACACTTTGGAATAGAAGACCGGGTCCCGGTAGTCATGGGTACGCTGTCTAAAGCGGTCGGATCACTTGGCGGATACATTGCCGGAAGTAGCAGATTAATAGATTTTATAAGAAATAGGGTTAGGAGTTACATTTTCGATACCTCTCTACCCGCGAGCTGCCTTGCCGCGTCATTAGCGGCGATAGATATGATCGAGAATGAACCGGAGCGAAGAGAATACCTTTGGAGGGTTATCAAGGAATTCAAGCTGGGACTCGAACAGATTGGTCTCAAAGTACTTCCTTCTTATTCAGCTGTAGTCCCAGTTTTGATCGGTGAAGCAGAACCGGCCTTGGGTTTTGCGCTAAGGTTAAGAGAAAATGGGGTTTATACCCCTGCTGTCCGGCCTCCGTCCGTGCCGCCGGGTAAATGCCGTATAAGAGCAACCTTGATGGCGACGCATACTGAGGAGCAAATTGAAAAGGCCTTAAGCGCTTTTAAGGCTGCCTATGATTCCATGTCGCATGATTCATGATGCATGATTCACGATGCAGGATCCATGATTCAAGATGCATGATTCACGATGCAGGATCCATGATGCATCACGGTTTCGTTTGTCGTGTATCGGGCTTAGAATATTCCGTTCACAGAGCAGAGTCGAAGTGTGGACTTTTTAAAACCCTACTTTGCGGCATGAGAGAACTCGCATTTCCACTGTACTGGCGTTCCTGTGATGATGGTACGGTGCTCCTAGTCGCAAATCGCTTAGGTTGACATTTGAACCTCCTTATTTTAAAGTTTTTTCAAAAAACAGATGAGAGGTGACTGAAAATGGACTGGGGTATGGAAAATCGAATGGCCAGAATCATCAACCCTAACACCGGCCGTACTGTTATGCTTGCTCTAGATCACGGTTACTTTTTAGGACCGACCCATCGGATAGAAGAGCCTAGAAAGACGATTGAGCCATTATTGCCCTACGCGGATACGATTATGTTAACAAGGGGTGTATTGAGAACGTCTGTTGATCCTAAGTCGGCGACAAACGTGGTTTTAAGGGTATCGGGGGGGGTTAGTATAATTGGTCCTGCTCTTTCGGATGAGGGGATTACAACTTCAATTAAAGATGCGATACGGCTTAATGTTGCCGGAATCGGGATTTCGGTATTTGTTGGAACTGAACATGAACGGCAAACGCTACTGAATCTTGCGGAGCTAGTGAACACTGGCGAAGAGTATGGAATCCCCGTTTTGGGAATCACTGCTGTGGGCAAAGAACTCGAGAAAAGAGATGCGCGATTTCTATCACTTTGCTGCAGGATTTGCGCAGAGCTGGGCACACATATAGTCAAAACCTATTACTGTGAGGATTTTGAAAAAGTCACTTCTGGCTGTCCTGCTCCTATTGTAATTGCTGGTGGGCCAAAATTAGAAACTGAGATGGACGTGCTCGATATGACTTACAATGCCCTACAGCAGGGGGCTGTTGGTGTAGATATGGGTAGAAACATATGGCAAAACGATCATCCGGTGGCTATGATCAGGGCTATACGTTCAATAGTTCATGAGGGCCTAAAACCCAAACAGGCGCACGATATTTTTAGGGATGTTAAGGAGAAAGAAAGTAAGAAGCTAGCCAGCGCATAGAGTGTGCAATAATAGCAACCTTCAACCATTTTACCGATTAGTTTTAGACCTCTATCTAACTGAGAGTCATCGCAAGGAAAATGAAGCAACCCTGCCTGGGCCTCAAGATATTGCTCATCAGCCTTTAAAGTGGGGATATCTAAGTGTTCGCAATGAAATTTTTCATTCAGGTGTTCTCATAAACAAGGAACCTTCATGAGAGTAGCGGTGTATTATACCAATCAGGATATACGTATTGAGGAGGTGTCAGTCCCAGAAATCGGGCCGGGTGAGATACTATTACGTGTGCATGCCAGCGGTGTTTGCGGGAGCGATGTAATGGAGTGGTATAGACTTCCAAAGGCGCCTATAGTTCTCGGTCATGAGGTTTCCGGCGACATCGTAAAGGTAGGTGATGGGGTGAAGCATTTCAAAGAGGGCGATAGGATAATGGCAACCCATCACGTCCCCTGTAACACGTGCTATTTTTGCCTGAGGGGTAATCACTCAGCATGCAGTACTCTAAGAATGACCAGTTTCGACCCCGGTGGGTTTTCTGAATTTATAAGGGTTCCCGCGATAAATGTCGATAGGGGTGTATTTTTACTTCCTGAGAGCGTTTCGTTCGATGAAGGTACCTTTATTGAACCTCTGGGTTGCGTTATACGCGGTCAGCGTTTGGCGAGGTTTCGTTCAGGAAGCAGTGTTTTGATCATAGGATGCGGTATAGCCGGCCTTCTACATCTTCAGATTGTGAAGGCCCAGGGTGCGGGGAGGATTATTGCCACGGATATCAACGATTATAAGCTTGATGCCGCAAAGCGCTTTGGAGCGGATGCGATTATAAATGCAAATGACGAAATAGGTTCAAAACTGCGCGATGAAAACGACGGAAGACTTGCAGATCTCGTAATAGTTTGTACGGGTGCTCAATCCGCTATCGAACAATCCTTAGGTTTGGTTGAACAGGGCGGCACAATACTTTTCTTTGCGCCCTCTGATCCTGGCACAACCATTGAGATACCCTTCAATGAGCTTTGGTGGAGTGGAATTACCACAACAAGCTCGTACGCTGCGGCCCCTTATGATCTTGCAATGGCAATAGATTTTATAAGGAGTGGAAGAGTTAATGTGAAAGACATGGTTACTCACAGGCTTCCCTTGGCGGAGACCGGAATAGGTTTTCAATTAGTGGCTGAATCAAAAGAGTCAATCAAGGTCATAATCGAGCCACAGAAGTAGTCAGGCAATTTTATAAACCCTTAATATTGACCTTAGCCTGTAAATCCAAGTGATTACTTTACAAAATGAGATGATTCGAAAAAGTCAGATAATAGGCATAATTGGTTCAATGGATGCTGAAATTGATCAGTTTTTAGAGCACTCGGCAGGTATTAAGCAAAAGTAATGGAGCGGCTTTACTTTCCATGAGGCCAGATTACAGGGGAGAAGGGTTGTAATAGTGAAATCTGAAGTAGGTAAAGTCTTTGCGGCAATGGTTTGTGAACGGTTGATTGATCAATATAACCCGAAGGCTATCGTCTTTTCTGGGGTGGCCGGTGCTTTAAATGAGAAGTTAGAGATCGGAGATGTCGTAATCAGTTGAGATTGTATTCAGCACGATATGGATGTCCAGGCCCTTGGTTTTTCCCGCGGAACTATACCATACACAGATTATAGGGTTTTCGCGGCAGACGATAAACTGAGAACGATTGCTTCGGAGGTCAGGCTGAGTCGTAAGAAGATTATGGAAGGAAGAATTTTAACAGGTGATCAATTCATGACTGAAAAGGAAACTAAACGTCGTAAATATCTTACAGAAGATCTAAAAGGAGATGCAATTGAGATGGAAGGAGGAGCGGTAGCAATGGTTTGCACTCTGAACAGAGTTCCTTTTCTTGTAGTCAGGACGATCTCGGACAAAGCAGATGGGACTGCGCCTAAGGATTTTAACAGGTTTATGCCTGTTGTAGCGAAAAATTCCTTTAAGGTCGTGAGCTCCCTGGTAAGAAAAATATGAGTTATTTTTAAGCTGTTCTAATAAAATAGGACAGTTATCATAGTTTTCATTAGTCCTTTCAAATGACAATCAGGCGCTAAATTATGAAATTCCAATCTATTTGACAGGTTTGATTGAATTTTCTGAATATTTAGTTTAAAATCAAGCATTTCTTTACGATACTGTTTAATTACCCAAACACTTTTTAAGGACTGACAAATGGAAAAGAAATACCTTTTTAAGAATTTTTTAAAGGACAAACAGATAGGCTCAATCGTGTCCTCGTCTAAGTTTGCCGTCAAGCGGGTCTGTAACAAATTGGATTTCAGCGGAAAGAAGATTATTGTGGAGTACGGTCCGGGGACTGGCGTATTCACAAAAATACTTCTGGAAAGAATGAGTCCTGAGTCAAAGCTTATCCTGATTGAAACAAATACAGATATGATTTCAGTTCTCAAGAAGATCAAGGATCCGAGGGTTTTAATTTTTAATGATACGGCGGAAAATGTGGAAGACATCTTACGTCAGTGTGGTGAAGAAACTGCAGACTATATCATATCTGGTATCCCATTCTCTTTTATCAAGAAGGAAGAAAAACATAAGATATTGGGGAATACCAGGAAGGTTCTGTCCACCAACGGGACATTTTTAGTCTACCAATTTACACTAACCGTTGTAGGTTATTTGAAAAAATATTTCAGTCAAATTAGCTATGATTTTGTTTTTTTGAATATCCCCCCGTTGTTTATCTTTGTGGCATTCAAATGAAGTTTATACCACTCCCTATGTAATCTTTGCAATCCGACCTTTAAAGGCGAGCAGTGGAGGAATTTATGTTCAAAGATTTAAGCTTCCATGGCTTTAGTAAAGAATTCTTTAAATTTTTCAGCGATCTCGAAAAGCACAATGACAAAAGCTGGTTTGAGGAGAACCGGGGGCGTTTCGATAAATATGTGATGAAACCTGCGGAGGGGTTTGTTGTAGACATGGGGAAAAGGCTTCGGTCAATAGCGCCGAGAGTGGTAGCCGATCCGAGGAGAGACCGATCAATTTTCAGGCTCAACCGTGATACTAGGTTTAGTGCAGATAAGACGCCTTATAAGACGCACCTCGGGATTTTCTTTTGGGAAGGTCCACGAAAGAAGTTGGATAACTCCGGATTCTATCTGCATTTAAGTAAATCGAAACTCTTTATCGGAGTCGGTCTTCATATTTTTCCAAGGCATTTACTAGAGGCTTATAGAGAATCCGTCGTCCACCCCAAATACGGTGCTGAAATGGTAAACGCTGTAAGAGAAGCGACAAAGAATCCGTCATGTACAATTGGGTGGAGGTATTATAAGAAGGTACCCAGGGGTTATGATTCCCGGCATCCAAACGCCGACTGGCTGTTATTTAATGGATTAGGCGTATATTGCGAAAACCCCCTTCCCGGGGAAATATACTCGCAAGATTTTATCGGTTACTGCTTCAATATCTTTCGAGATATGTCGCCAATTCATAACTGGCTTCTCAATATGAATCTCAGGGCTACTAGGTAAATGAGAGATATAAAGATTTTTCACCTCCCGGAGGCGCTTTGTTCGTTCGACGTTGGAGTGTTCAAAAACCCTTTTACACTGAGCACTTCGGCATAGCTCAGCACAGGCCTGTCGAAGCATGAAATTGTAGATTTTTGATTGAAAAATCAAAGGCGCATTTCAACCGGGCCCAGTTCCGACGGTATACAATCATTGTAGGCACGAACTTGTTCGTGCCAAAAATAGCACAGACAAGTCTGTGCCTACAAATACAAAGCACGAATTATGATCTTTGAACATCTAATTCGGTAATAAACGCTGGGTAGGTCTTGTCAAAGAACTTGCTACTATTCCGTCCTTGACGGATAAAGTTTTATTCCAGACAGCAGGGATTTCATCTTTTTAGAACGTCGCCGCGACTCTTCAGGTTCTCATCCTGCACTGGAAAGTACTGCCTATCTCTGTGCTACCCGGTAAAATAGACATATTCATTCCCTATTGATTAGGATTTTAAAGAGCCTCTGCTATTCCCGGTTCTTCCGCCCTATGGAATGATGATAGATGGGGCTAGCTACTTCTCAATTGTGATCCTATCGGCTAACCCTCTAAGTTGCGTCTTGCGGTGACCCACCAGTCTTGCTGGTGGACGGCAACTACGTGACGACTATGTCCCAATCCAATTGATATACGAGGTTAGAAAACCCCGCCTATCCCTGTCATTGGCATCGAGAGTAGGGGCGTTCAATTGACCGCCCCTACAAAAGAAACCCCCTCCGTTTTTAAATCAGGATTATTGATAGTAAGAACTAAACTGTTTAGACTCTCAAATTGAGCATGAAAGAAGTCGTACAGGTTGCTTTACCCATACCAAATGAAGATACATTTTCTTACTCAGTTCCTTCTCACCTCAGAGGGGGAATTGAGATAGGGAAGCGGGTGGTAGTGCCGTTTAAGAATCGGAAGATGCTGGGTTTCATAGTTGGACTTGCCGAGCCTCCGGAGGGGATAAGCCTAAGAGATGCTAGTGATATTGTTGACGAGGAGCCGCTCTTTGACGAAAAGAGGCTTGATTTTCTGAAGTGGGTTTCAAGGTACTACATGACTTCGCTTGGAATTGTGCTCAAAGCAGCACATCCCGGGGGTCTTGGGATTAGCCTGAGGAGGGTTGTGAAGTTATGCAAATATAAGAAAGACGTCGCACATAAAAAGCGATTAAGCCAGTATGAGGAAGTTGTTTTAAAAACTTTAACCAGTATTCCTGGAATTACAGTTGAAAGGCTCTTTAACATATTAGATGGACTTACTCATGAGACGCTTAATTCCCTTAGAAGAAAGAAACTCATCGAATTTGATTATGAACTTCGTTCGGACCCTAAGATTAAGACTGAAACTATTCTTTCGCCTATAGAAGGTTCAAACATGAATGAAGCTTTTGGGAGGAGGAGTCCGGCTAAGGCAAAGATCCTGGAATATGTACTCTCTCATGAGCAGGTTCCTTATACGAGCATCAAAGAGGTTTTCGGTGATGTCCGCCGTCATGTTAGAGAATTAAGCAAAAGCGGATTTATTAAGATAGAACAGGTAGAGATCTCGAGGGATCCGTTTTCGGTAATCCCTTTAAATCATGAGAGTCCACCGATCCTTAATCCGGATCAGGAATTGGCGTTTCGGGAAATAACTGACTCTATAGCCAGGGAAAAGTTCGCTCCGTACCTGCTGCACGGTGTCACAGGGAGTGGGAAGACAGAGGTTTATTTGCGAGTAATAGAAGAAGTTATCGGAAGGGGAAAGGAGGCAATCGTTTTGGTGCCTGAAATCTCGCTTACGCCTCAACTTGTAAAGAGGTTTCGCGGAAGGTTTGGTAAGAAGGTAGGGGTTATTCACAGTGCTCTTAGTGAAGGTGATAGATTCGACGCCTGGAGGCAGGCAAGTAGAGGGAGCGTGAGTGTAATTATAGGTGCAAGATCTGCTATTTTTGCTCCGTTTAAAAATTTGGGGATTATAGTGGTGGATGAGGAGCATGAGGCATCATATAAACAGGATGAAAGTCCCTGTTATAACGCAAGGGATTTAGCACTGGTTTTGGGAAAGATGACAAATTCAGTCGTGATACTCGGTTCCGCCACACCTTCTGTTGAAACTTATGCAAATGCAGAAAAACAGAGGTTTACATATCTTTCACTTCCTCTGAGGGTTGAAGACAGGACGCTTCCAGCCCTTGAGATCGTTGACATGAGAAACGAGAAGCGGAAGGTGTTTTCCAAAATTCTGAGGGGAGCGATAATAGAGAACGCTAATAATGGGAAACAGACCATACTCTTCCTCAACAGAAGGGGTTTTTCAAGCTTCGTTGCATGTCAGGCATGTGGGGAGATAGTCTCCTGCCCTAACTGTAGTATTTCGTTGACATATCATATGAGGGATAATTCGATTAAATGTCATTACTGTGGGATTTCAGAGCAGTTGTTTGACCATTGTTTGAAATGTGGAAAGGAGCTAAGAGGCTTGGGAATGGGTACACAAAGGATTGAGGATGAGGTTAAAAGCATTTTACCAACAGCCGCAATATCCAGAATGGACAGTGATGCGGTCGTGGGTAAAAATAAGCTGCTTCGTCTTTATGATAGATTAGAAAAGGGCGAGGTGGATGTCCTTATTGGAACCCAGATGGTTGCTAAAGGACACGACCTTCCTGGTGTAACCCTGGTGGGAGTAGTATCCGCGGACCAGTCCCTTGGAATACCCGACTTTAGAGCTGGAGAAAGAACGTTTCAATTGGTTACCCAGGTTGCCGGCAGGGCGGGAAGGGGGGATGAGCCGGGAAGGGTAATTGTTCAGACTTTTAATCCGGAGCATCCCAGCATTAAATTCGCTTTAGAACAGGACAGTGTTGGATTTTTAAAAGAGGAATTGAAGCTTCGAGACGATTTAGAATACCCTCCATTCTCGAAGCTGGTAAACTTCAGGTTTCAGGGTAGAGTGGAATCGGACACTATAAACGCGGCCGGGATTGCGGGAGAACTGGCGAGAAAATTGGTGTCGAAGATGCCTATTGGAGTGATAAAAATACTCGGACCTTCACCCGCTCCAATCTATAAGATAAGAAATCGATACCGTTATCAAATGTTACTCAAATCGAGGAACGTGAGGGCACTTCATAATTTTTCAAAAAAGCTTTCGATGATCTTAAGAGAGAGCAGAATATCGCGTAATGTTAAGATTCAAACCGATGTGGATCCGTTTAATTTTAACTGAGTGTTTTTTTTGTGGATCGAAAAGGATGAGGACAGAGTAGAAATTATGACATCAAAGAATCGATTGTGCATCATAATTTTATTCATATTTTTAGGCTGCGCCGCTTCACCGCAGAGCTTATATGATTCTATCGAGTCTGTTGAGTCTAATAATGTAGCTAATAAATTCAGAGAAGCGATTAAGTTCAGTCAGGCTAAGGAGATTTTTCCAAATGAGATTGTAGAGTTTGAGCTTGGTACAGGAAATTCTATTATTGAGCTTTCTAACGGTCATCGATACCGAACGTTTTATAGATTGTTTGAATTCACGGGAAGCGCTGGTAGGATGGCTTCATTCAAGATTACGACCTCGTGTAAGTGTATATCGGTTTTTAGAGAAACCATTGTCTATCCCGTGGCTTACGTATTGGATTACAACGGTAATGTATTAACGTCCGATCCTAGGGAATGGGAAAGAAAACACGACTTTATATTGACGGGGCTAAGTTATGAGGGTTTATGGAAGACGAAGATTCCTGAGGATGGTAAGTACGTTCTTCTGGTAGCTGCAGATAACTCCTTTGTGGGTGTGCTGCTTGGTATTAATTACCCGCTGATATTGCCCGATAGTCCTGAGACCTATATTTTGAGCTCACCGTCGGGGAGGGGCACGGTAGAGATGTTGGCAAACTAATGCGTTGACCCTTCGGGTGTCACATCTTATTTCGGCGAGTTTGGATAAATAATGATACTTAATAGATTTGAGTTCTTAGTGATAAATAGTCGTGTAAGGGCTTATCTCCAAGATAAATTCGAGGTAAAGGAAATTAGAAGATTATCGTCTTTGCCCTCAAATAAAATCGTACTCGAAATTGGATGCGGTAACGGGATTGGAACAAGATTGATCAAAAAATATTTTTCTCCACAAAAGATTTATGCAATAGACCTAGATCAAAGGATGGTAGATATAGCTAAAATGAATAATGCCGATGACTCCATAGTTTTCGAATTGGGTGATGCCACGAAGTTGAGATTTATAGATGAACAGTTTGATGCCGTATTTGATTTTGGGGTTATTCATCATATACCGAATTGGGAGGATTGCATAAACGAATTGAAAAGGGTTCTAAAAATAGGTGGAGAGTTAATGATCGAAGATTATTCAATAGAGACATTTGAAACGACGACCGGCAGAATCCTGAGAAAACTGACTAAACATCCCTATGAAAGAATGTATAGAAGAATGGACCTTATTGAAAGCTTGAAAAGTTCCGGCTTTGAGATCATGAAGGAAAAAATATGTCACCCGCTGAACTTGATTAAGTATTTTACTATAATTGCAAAAAGAATCGGATAAACTGCACTTTCAGAAATTTAGCTGATAGATAGTATAAAAAAATTCTTTAACTCTCATTGTGAATCTCTTGTTGGTTTTCATTTTGTCATTTAGGACCCGACTCATTACCGAACTACTTTTTTACGTTAGCACGGTTTGCTTTTTTTGCATGCTTCAATGCAATTTGCGCTGTTGCCGCGGGGCCTGCAGCATTGTGCGCCAGTTTCAACGTTAAGACAGCAACATTCTCTGTCAAAGCAGCTTTCATTTCCACAATTCTTCTCAGCCAAGATGATTTCGGAGTTCGATTCCTGTTCTAAAAATGCGAGGGGAGCTTGGTCAAAATCTATTTCAACTAGATTAAGGTCTAAGGACTCATGCGACTCCGCGGGTTCGATGATAAAATCAGATTTTCCCCCAACTGACAATGTTACCAAAACCAAAGCCAACAAGAATATATTTAGTTTTGTGTTCATTTATGTATGACCTCCTGGTTTCTTCAAGTGTAAAATAAAAAATTCATGAGTCAATGTTTATTATTAACCAAATAATGATCGAAAAGGTTACAAAACTTAACAGCTTGATGCGTCCCTTCCCGAAGTTAAACAGAACCTGTTCGAAGAAAACTTCAACCTTTTTGCTGGCACTCCCTCCTATAATGTACTGAGAGGTGAGCCTCGCAACTTTAAATCAAAGATTATGAATCTTTTTGAGAGTAGGTATAACCCCTTCTCCAAAAGTCATGAGAGGTACGATAGTGAGTTTGTTAAAAGAGGCTAATCCTGATTCGACACAGAATCCCTGAATTAGATGCGGGTCTTCGGCTTCAAACACCCAAACCAATGTGTGTTCTAAAGCCGAGTGATATTGGGCGACTACCTTATTGATTTTATATTTAGTCAATAATGGGGATAAATCCATTTTTGATAACTGGACTACCCTTGTCGCTATTTCTTTGTTATTTAAAGGACAGGATTCAGTCGTATGACTTCCATATACACCGTACAGCGCCATAGGGAACGCCTCCTCAAATCGTTAGATTAATATTTAAATTCTAAATAACTTCAATTAATAATCAATGAGCCGCATTTCTACTGATCTCACCAGAGTCTAAATAGCAAAAAACAAGTATTATGTGCGGCAATGACCCAGTTGCCCTAAGCCGGATCGAAGGATTAATAATGATCTATGGGACTTAAGTCGTTGAAAAAATTGCAACTTAGCGCGAAATCGAAGCATACGTGGCAGGCGAGCTTATTGAACGTCAATATGAATAATGACCTGGATGCATGATTGCATAAATAACACTGTCCGGGGAGCTCTGTTGTTAATATATGGAGTGGGTTGTCGCCTTTTGACACAAATTGCAAAAACGGACTAGCCGTCGCAATGGCATAGCTTGACATCCTTTCATCCTCCTTTAATAGAAACAATAACTAAAAGACATCTTTTAGTTATTCGAAGAATCATATTAAAACTTTCCTTTTTAAAAGTCAAGGTATTTTTTTTATTATTACAAGACATATTTGACAAACCATCAGATATATATTATAAATACCCGATCATCTCAGGGGGTGTGATAATTGATTAAGTGCAATTTGTCAACGATCCTCGGCTCGAAGAGGATGACAAGAACAAAATTATTGAGAAAGTCCGGCATTTCTCTTACAAGCCTGAAGCCCTTTTACGATGACACCTGGAAAGGAATCAGACGGGAAACCTTAGATGCATTGTGTAAGGCATTGGATTGTGATGTGGGTGACTTGATAACTTTCGAGAATTCGGACGACAGCGAAGGCTGAAATAAATTGGTGCCATTTTTTGGCATTCTGCATTCACTCGAGTATTAGTAGTTTCTAAAAGATTAATCTTTCCGCGAAGGAAAATTGACAATACTTTGATCAAGAGGAAGTTCGTTGGTATGCGTTCCCGGTTTCTACACAGGTACCAGTTCTATAACAAATCTTTGATTTTTGTGGACGTAGCTAAATTTCATGTTGATTTTAGACTTTATGTTTTGCTATAATGAAGAAATCTCTAATACTAAACAGAGGGGGCAACTATGAAAACCTTAGTTACACTCGGTTTATTGTTTTTTTCGCTTGGATTTTTGTATAGTGCTGTGGCCGCCGAAATCGGGCGTGAGGTTTCAGTACCCGATCATCTGCAGGATGGCGATGAATTTGAGATTTCAATCAGAGGACCTGATTGTGCACGGCGAAAAGCTGTTTAAGGCTAATTGGACGAGTCAAGAAGGGGGTGGACGGCCTCTGACTAAGGGAACAGGCGCGTCGCTTTCGGATCCTAGTGACCCACTTGTTTTCCCAAGGAACAATAACCGTATCTCAGCGCCGGACTCCAACTCGTGTGCCGGATGCCACAATGCACCCTTCGGTATTGCGGGGGGAGGTGGCGACTTTGTGACCAGTGTGTTTGTTCTTGGCCAGCGCTTTGACTTCTCAACCTTCGATCAGGCTGACTCGCTTCCGACGAAGGGTGCGGTGGACGAAGCTGGTACACCTGTCACGCAACAGACGATCGCCAATAGGCGAGCTACATTAGGTATGTTTGGATCGGGCTTCATAGAGATGCTTGCTCGCCAGATGACCGCTGACTTACAGGCTATTCGCGATGATACGGCGCCGGGACAGCAGAATCCGCTGATTTCTAAAGGAATCCCTTTTGGCACAATAGCCCGGAATTTAGACGGCACCTGGGACGTGTCGTCAGTTGTGGGGCTTCCGGCGCCCAGCCTCGAAGCTACTAGTCCTGACGATGCGCCAAGTTTGATAATCCGGCCTTTCCATCAGGCTGGCGCTGTGGTGTCAATCCGTCAGTTTACCAATAATGCATTCAACCATCATCATGGTATTCAGTCGACGGAGCGGTTCGGACTTAATACGGATCCCGACGGTGATGGTTTTGAAAACGAGCTTACGCGGGCCGACGTGACCGCGAGTACAATTCACCAGGCGACGTTGGCTGTACCGGGACGGGTCATCCCTAATGATCCGGAGATTGAGGAGGCTGTACTTTTGGGAGAACAGAAGTTTGACGAGATCGGGTGTACGTCGTGTCATGTGCCCAGTTTGCCACTTGACAACGAGGGTTGGGTCTTTAAGGAGCCTGATCCTTTTAATCCGCCCGGCAATCTGCAGGAGGGTGATGCCCCGACACTGAGTGTTGATCTAACTGATCGAAAGCTTCCGCATCCGCGTCTAAAACCTAAGCATGGTGTTGTGAATGTGCCGGCCTACACAGATCTCAAGCTACACGACATCACGAGTGGGCCGGGGGATCCAAACATAGAGCCTCTCGATATGAATGAGGCTGCCGGATCTGCGATGTTTTTTGCGGGAAACTCAAAATTCATCACACGAAAGCTTTGGGGGGTCGCAAATGAGCCGCCTTTTTTTCACCACGGTCAGTTTACAACTTTGCGGGAATCGGTGCTGGCTCACGCTGGTGAAGCCCAGGCGTCACTTGACGCATTTATAATGTTGGAGGAAGATGAACAGGATGCGGTCATTGAGTTCTTGAAGACACTTCAGGTTTTGCCACCAGGGACTGATAGCCTGATCGTCGACGAAAATGGTCATAAGAAACAGTGGCCGCCAGGTTCATCATAATGAATAAAGTGGAGGATGGGTCAAGCCTTTGACAACACCTCTTATAAGCGATAAACGTTTCATGGGGCAAGATTTTTAACGACAGAATCTCCAGGAGTTTGGTTGGATGTGATGAATTAATATGTTAGTCCAAGGCTTGACCTGTTATTCGTTATTATTGATCAAAAACAACCCGAATCTTCAGATGCTCAATCAAATTGCTCATCCAACCAATCGAGATAGACGGATGCAGCAAAGGATACATTGCCAACCTGGCAATGGGTATCGGCACCCTCAAGCTCGGTGAAAAGGCGGGATTCGACCGGGCCAGACACGTTTTCGCAGAAGGAATTGAACTGCTTTTCGGGCTCACTGCCTTCTCCGGTTCCTGCCATTGCAAGACACGCACACTGAATATTGCTTACGGCTTCTTCAGCGGCGAATTCACGAAGATATTCAAAGGTATCCTTGAAGGTCGGTTGCCCGAATCGCTTTATCAAGTTTGCTGACATAAGCTTGTCGTGCTTTGACATGAATTTCTCAGGGATGTCGGGTATATCCTCCAGTCGAAAGTTCTCCTCTTCCGGCATTTTGGCGAAATCTTCTCCGCCGAAAGCGGTCATATAGTCATGAAGGTTCAAGATCGGGGAATTGGCAATGAGCGCCTTGATCCTATTTTCGAACGCGGTCGCACGTATGGCGAAGTAACCTCCAAAGCTTATCCCCAATAGTCCCAACCTTTGCAGATCCACTTCGGGACGTTTCGCGCAAAAGTCTATAATTACCTTCACGGGATTCTCAAAATCTGGTTCGAAGTGTGCATCCGGGTTAAAACGTAGCGTATCCATCTGCCCGGGTCCTGCGAATAGGACTACGTTAAAACCCCTCTCTAAGGCTGCCTTTCCTCTCATCAAATACTCCTCTTCTGTTGTCCCGTCATACCCACTCACAATTAATAGCGTCTTTCTCTTTTTGACTTCACTTTCCGGAGCCATGAAATAAAGGGGCAGTCGCATCTCTTTGTACGGGAGCAAGATGCTTTCGAACGTATGTCCCACGTACTTCATGGCTTCCTGAAAACAATCTCTGGACTTCATGCCGAGATCCTGGTGCTTTGGTTCATAGGCATAGCTATAGTACTCAGCCGCCCGGTAAGAATTACCGGCCTTCAGGAACTGGTCACGCGCGCTTATAAAATGACCCCTGGAGGCGCGCTTTAACGCGTCATTTTCCTGATGTTCAGCCAGCTTCGTAAATTCACTCACCCAACTTGAGGGATCGCCATCTTCAATGCGAGCGGCGGTAGATAAGCACTCACCAACCGATGCCCCACCGTAACTCGAAGAACCGAGCTGACGTATTAACTGAAAGTCCATCTCGGCATCATTGAAGCCCTTGACCCGAGTCTTACTACGTTTTAGCTCCGACATTTTGGCACCTCTCTGTAGGTTGTATTTTCGGTACTTCGAAGAATTGAAAGAAGGTAGAACAGTATCCTTAAATATCATAAAAAAGATCAATGTGCAAATTTTTTATTATATAAGAGAAGTGGCGCAAGCTACCTTTTTATAAAAGCGTATGTCCTTCGAGAGTTTCGGAGCCCTCGGTTTCCTATTACTTCGAGTATTTAAGTAGGAGCGACTATGGCTGCCCCGAGCCCACTGGTTGGCTTCCTAGAGGGTGTTAAGGATATTTATATTTCGACATAAATGTAGCGGAGGACTTTAGTCCTCCATAAAGAAATGGAATGGAAACCTGAAGGTTTCCGGTACTTTTTGGGTCCCTCGCAATTTCGACCACTTGTGTCATTTCGACTGCAAGGAGAAATCTTTCCTTTCCCTCTTGCCTTGACCGACCTAACTACAAGATCTCTCACTGCTCCTTCGCGGTAGCTCAGGACAAGGTTCGAGATGACAGACTTTGGTATCAGGACGACAGGAGAAGGTTGTCATTTCTGTAGATGTCAAGTAATTCGAGGGCAGTTTTTTAGATTTTAAATGGGCATTCAAAAAATTGCCAAAATCAATTCCGGAAGCGTTAGAAAAAGATTTGGGGTGGCGGTTGGATTAAATATTTTTAGCTGAAGGAATTGATTTAATAATTCCTAATTTTTTGCAGCCCTTGATTTTTGTTTCTTTGTATCAAGACAAAGAAAATAAAAGAATTAAGCTATGGATCCCCGATAGAAACATTCGAGGATGACGGATAGCATATTTTCGCGAACTTTTTTAGTTTTTGCATTTTTGTCCACGAAATATCTAACATCTACAGAGATGACATGTTGTATAGGTACATTACAGGCAATCCTGCAAAAAAATTGGCAGGATGTTGGACAGATTTTGGGCACCGTGATTTCAATAATAAGCGAAAAAGAAATATTCATTTATAATGTTGGAAAAGATTCACATATCTATCATACAATTTGAAATATCATGCCTTTAGAAAGATTCCATTCCTCTGTTGCAAATTGGTTTAGAAATACGTTTGAGGAGCCTACCGATATTCAGGTTAGGGCCTGGCCTGAGATTCAGAAGCGTCGAAATATACTGATATCGGCTCCTACAGGTTCAGGGAAAACGCTTGCCGCTTTCTTATCTACGATCGATGATCTGGTTAAGCAGGGTCTCGAAGGGCGACTCGAGGAGAAAACACAGGTCGTCTATGTCTCGCCACTTAAAGCACTCAGTAATGATATTGAACGTAACCTTCAAATGCCACTCAGAGGGATCGGCGAGGAGTTGAAAAAATCAGGTTTGCCCGAGATAACGATAAAGGTTTTGGTCCGCACAGGCGATACTTCAACCTCTGAAAGAACAGCGATGATCAAGCACCCGCCTCACATACTCGTGACCACGCCGGAATCTCTGTACCTGCTACTTACCAGTGAAAATGGAAGAAATATGCTTTCCAATGTTGACACGGCAATTATTGACGAGATTCACGCTCTGTTTGGGAATAAGCGCGGGTCACACCTTTCACTATCGCTTGAAAGGTTGGATGCTTTAACTAAAAAGGATCTGATCAGGATAGGACTCTCGGCGACCCAAAAGCCGATTGAAAAGGTGGCACGCTTTTTAATAGGAAACGGACCTGCAAAGAATATCGAGGGTTTGAATTGCAGCATCCTTGATGCTGGACACAAGAGAGATTTAGATCTTAAGATTGAAGTTCCTGCCTCACCACTTAACGCGGTAATGTCGAATGAGGTTTGGGGTGAAATTTATGAAAGGCTGGAGGAGCTAATCAATGGGCACAATACCACACTGATATTTGTTAATACAAGGCGCTTAGCTGAAAGGATGACTCATAATTTAACGGAGAGGCTTAGCACCGAGATCGTAGCGGCGCATCACGGAAGCATATCAAAAGAAATCCGTTTGGATGCGGAACAGCGGTTGAAATCAGGCTCGCTTAGGGCGTTGGTCGCGACTTCATCATTAGAGCTTGGGATAGATATTGGCTCGATAGACCTCGTATGCCAGATTGGCTCACCCAGATCTATAGCCATATTATTACAGCGAGTGGGGCGCTCTGGTCACACCGTAAAAGGAATTCCAAAGGGGAGACTCTTTCCACTGTCGCTGGATGAGCTGGTTGAGTGCGTGGCCCTTCTGGATGCCATAAGGCGTGGGGAGCTGGACAGCACAGTCATGCCTGAGAAGCCTCTTGATATTCTTGCCCAGCAGATCGTCGCGGAGGTTTCTTCAAGGGAGTGCGAAGAATCGGAGTTGTTTGATCTGGTTTGCCGTGCTTATCCATTCAGAAACCTATCGCGTGAAGAGTTTGACGCCGTGATTGATATGCTTTCCAAAGGCTACGCCACGCAGAGGGGAAGAAGAGGTGCGTACCTTCATCGTGACATTGTAAATGGGAGGCTGAGGGCTCGACGGGGAGCACGGCTCACGGCGCTCGTTTCAGGTGGGGCCATTCCGGATAACTTCGATTACGATGTGATTCTCGAACCGACGGATACATTTATCGGAACGGTTAATGAGGACTTCGCGATCGAAAGCGTGGCGGGAGATATATTCCTCCTGGGCAATAACTCGTGGAGGATCTTAGGCGTCCAGGGGGGCAAGGTGCGTGTTGAAGATGCACAGGGTCAGCCTCCGACGATTCCGTTCTGGTTTGGGGAAGCGCCTGCGAGGACTGCTGAACTCTCATTTGCAGTGTCCAGATTTAGGGAAGAAATCTCAGGTCGTGTCGGGGATTTGGATAAGTTAAATAATACCCGTGACAATGCGGAGAGACCGATAAATGATGAGTGGAAAAAAGAACCTATCGATTGGCTCGTGCCCGCAGTCGGCTTGAGTCAAGAAGCAGCCGATCAATTGGTGACCTATCTTGCGGCTGTGAAGGCTACTTTCGGAGTAATGCCTTCACAAGATACATTAGTCATGGAGCGTTTTTTTGATGAGGCTGGAGCGATGCATCTAGTCATTCATTCCCCATTCGGGAACAGGCTCAACCGCGCATGGGGACTGGCCCTTCGAAAGCGATTTTGCAGGAAATTCAATTTTGAGCTTCAGGCGGCTGCAACAGAAGATTCAATAATTCTATCACTGGGAGCGACTCATAGTTTCCCTCTGGATGAGGTCTTTTATTATCTAAGCCCTAACACTGTTCGACATGTTTTAACCCAGGCACTTCTTGACTCTCCTATGTTTGGGGTACGCTGGCGCTGGAATGCATCAAGAGCGCTTGCAGTGCTGAGGCGTCGAGCAGGAAGTAAAGTGCCCCCGGCGATCCAGCGGATCCAGTCGGAAGACCTTCTCGCTCTGGTTTTTCCCGATCAATTAGCGTGTCAAGAAAACATCACGGGGGAAAGAGAGATTCCCGATCATCCGTTGGTGAATCAAACCATTCACGACTGTCTTTATGAGGCGATGGATATTGACGAAATTGAGAATCTATTTACTTCGATACATAACGGTGAAAGAAAGCTTGTAACAATGGATCTAAAGGAACCTTCACCGCTTGCAGGCCAGATATTAAGCGCTCGTCCATACTCATTCTTGGATGACGCCCCGCTGGAAGAACGTCGCTCAAATGCTGTGCAGAACCGAAGATGGCTTGACCCAGTTGAAGCAGCGGATTTGGGCAAATTGAGTGCCGACGCGATAAATGCTGTGAAAAACGAGGCATGGCCACAGGTAGGAAATGCAGATGAGCTGCACGACGCATTGGTTTTGTCGGGTTTTCTGACTGCTGAAGAAGGGATAAGAGGGGATGGTTACGGTGGTTGGGAGGAATATTTTACCGAATTGAAGAATGAAAAGAGAGCTTGCGTTTTAAGTACGGAGAGTGGTTACGAGTTCTGGGTGGCGGTAGAGAGAATCCCGCAGATGAATTTAATCTTTCCGAATTCGGATATGGATCCGTTGCTGCAAATACCTGACAAATTGTCAGAGGGCATTACTTCGAAGGAGAGGGCTCTGGTTGAAGTTGTGAGGGGAAGATTGGAAGCACTCGGGCCCATCCGATCCATCGACCTTTCCAGTTCAATGGGGATGCCAGTATCGGAGATAGAAATGGCTTTGATTACGCTGGAGAATGAGGGTTTTGTCTTCAGAGGACATTTTACCCCTGGCATCGATGATCTTGAATGGTGTGAGCGGAGGCTTTTAGCGCGAATTCATAAATACACGTTGAAAAGCCTAAGGAAGGAGATAGAACCAGTACCAGCCGTAGACTTTATGCGGTTCTTGTTTTCGTGGCACGCACTGGGATCAGATGAAAAGCCCGAGGGGCCGGAGGCTTTGAAGGAAGTGCTGAATCAGCTCGAAGGGTTTGAGGCTCCTGCGGCTTCGTGGGAGGGTGAGTTACTACCCTCTCGTATGACGGATTATGATCATCTTTGGCTGGATATGTTATGTCTATCGGGCTATATGGTATGGGGGAGATTCAGAAATCGAGCTGCTGAAAAGAATGGTGATAGGAATCCTAGCCCTGTAAAAAGCAGTCCCATTACCTTTGTAACAAGATCAAACTTTGATTATTGGAAGAAACTGAATTTCTCGTCCGCCAAGAACATCGACAAGCTGTCAAACGACACGGTGAAGGTTTTGGCGCTTCTAAGAACCAGGGGGGCATCATTTTTCGAGGATGTAGTTTCAAAGACAGGCCTCTTGAGGTCAAAGGTCGAAGTAGCTTTGGCGGAGCTGGTTGCAGTCGGATTGTTGACATCCGATAGCTTTTCTGGGCTAAGGTCACTTCTGGTAGAGTCGAAATACCGGACGGGTAAGGGCAGGCGACGGAGACAGGGTATCAGCTTTGGAATGGAAGAGGCTGGACGCTGGTCTCTGATTCATTACGGAACAACTACTGAAGATGATATCAAAACTGACGGGGAGTCCTTGATAGTGGTAGCCAGAGCGTTACTACGGAGGTATGGGGTTGTCTTTAGAAGACTCGTTGACCGTGAGAATCTGGTACCCCCGTGGAGAGACCTGGTCAGGGTCTTTAGGATACTTGAAGCACGGGGTGAAATAAGAGGGGGTAGGTTTGTTGAGGGGGTTTGGGGAGAGCAATTCGCTTTGCCCGAGGCGGTGGGGAAGCTTCGCGCAATAAGAAGACAGCCCAAAACCGGGGAGCTTATTTCAATCAGTGCAGCAGATCCAGTCAATCTTACGGGCATCATAACGCCGGGCAGGCGTGTGCCCTCACTTTTCAACAACCGCATTCTTTACAGAGACGGCGAGCCCGTGGCAATCAAAGAAGGGAAAGAATTGAGGTTTTTGAAAGAGTTCGGGGCTGAGGAAAGATGGCATATCCATAAGACCCTTGTTCAAAGAAGGGTTTCACCCAAGCTTAGGGCTTATTTGGGTAAAGGTATTGTGTGAATAGGAATTCCCGATCACCCCGAGCCTTGTCCTTAGCAAAGTCGAAGGGTGACAAAATTCGTTTCAAGTCTTTGTCTTCATCGTCGTTTGCCCCTTCGATTTACTGAGGGCGAAGGGGTTGGGGTGAATCAGCATTCATGCGGGATTGGAAAACCCCGCCTATCGTTTCGGAGTTCACGGTTTAACACAAATCACAATATTTAAACTCCAAATTCCGACTATCCTGAGCTTGGGCGCGGGATCGGAGGACTCAGGGCTAACGGCAATTGCGCTTGACCCTTCCCTCATTGTTGTGACTTTGCTGCTTTATGTTGACTCACATGGAATAAGATAATATTATTTCTATTCGTTGATCAAAGTTGAGTAAAATCTGTGTCAATTTTCGGCAGGGTTCTAAGCGGGGTTTTCGGAACATGAGTAAGATTCTGGTTTTTCAGCATGTAGCTTATGAGGTTCTAGGAACGCTCGATCCACTCTTAAGAAGTTCCGGAATCCGCATAAAGTACGTAAATTTTGGAAGATTTCCCGATTCACAGCCAAGCCTTGACGGTTATCGCGGTCTCATTATTCTCGGCGGGCCGATGAATGTCGATCAGGTCGACCAGTACAAGCATTTAGTGACTGAGATAAATGTAATAGAAGAAGCCATAAAAAGGGGACTTCCAGTATTGGGTATTTGTCTTGGAGCGCAGTTGATAGCCAAGGCGCTAGGCTCAAAGATCAGGAAGAACAGAGAAGTAGAAATTGGTTGGTACGATGTTTCGCCAACCGAAGATGGGAAAAAGGATCCGTTGATCGGTTACTTTGGGAAAAGTGAGAGAATATTTCAATGGCATGGCGATACGTTTAATATCCCACATGGGGCGGTTCATCTTGCAAGCTCACCATTATGCAGCAATCAGGCTTTCAGATATAAAGGCAACGTATACGGGTTTCAATTTCATCTCGAAGTCGACCAAAAAATGATAGAACGTTGGTTACGGGTTCCTCATCACAAAGTGGAGATTGAGAAAACTAAAGGAAAGATTGATCCTCAGAATATAAGGAACGAGACTATCTTACGCATCGACCGCCTTGAAAAGTTGAGCGACATCGTGTTCGGCGAATTCATTAAGAATTTTGGAAACAAGCAGAGGAGGCACAGACTTCCTTCCAGGTAACAACATGTGTGATAATTTCTAGATCACGAATCAAACAAGCAATCGACCGATATTATTCTCCTATACCTCTTCCCTCTGCTTCTCTATCCCCGAGAGGCAGTTCTTGGGGTGCTCCCAATTGTTCGGTTGTTTCTTCTCCTTCAGGGGCAAACGGTAAGTCTTCAGAAGCCTCGTCTGCTGTTTCTGATACCGCGCCTATCGGTTCTGAAACCTCATCATCGGTTTCCGACACTGATCCGAGTGATTCCGTAGGTTCCGTCAATGAATTAACTGACTCAGTTGCCTCTCCTGCCGTTTCCGAAACAGCATCTAGTGGCTCGGTAGGCTCAATTTCGTCTCCAATTGGTTCTGAGGCTTCCTCCGCCGTTTCAAAGACGGAATCCAGTGATTCGGTTTCTGGCTCAACCGATTCAGATTCCACCGGATCCATTTGTGCTATAAGCTTGTCGCATGACTCTATATTGCCGCAAGCTAAGGTATCTAGGGTTTCAATATTTAATCCAAAAAACAATAAGCCCCCAAATAAGGCTGATATGAATGATAGTTTGACAAATTGAATTTTCATAGGCTTATCCTCCTAAAGATCTTCAGGGTAAATACTAACAAGTTTTATATTCCGAGTCCAGTTGTGTAATGACCGATGCACTCGTTTCTGTCACGCGCAAGTCTGCCCTGAGCATGGTCGAAGGGACTCGTGACCTACCGGAAGACAGAAGAAATTACCATGGGGTAAGGATGCGTTCAGAATTCGAAAAAGAGAGACACTTCTAGTAATCAGTTCTCATGATAAGCTTGAAAGTCTATGAATGATATGACATATTAGCAGTGTGAAAAGGACTTATAAGGATTAAAGCATTGCGGTGTTTCTCTAACCTGCGTGGGGATTGTTGAGGTTTATGTGTCGATTTTAGTTCAAGCATTTTTAATTCGTATATATGGATTCAAAGCATGCACGATGAAAGTGTAGTCATAGTTGGTGTAGGTTCCGGGCTCGGAACGTCTTTAGCAAGACGCTTTGCAAAATCGGGATTCTCGGTATCACTTGTTGCTCGAAACCGGGAAAAGTTGTTACCGCTTGTTGGTGAGATTCAGTCTCTTGGTACAAAAGCGATTGCGATTAAAGCGGATGCGACTGGCGAATCGGATGTCAAAAGGTTATTTGCAAGGACAGAAAAAGAACTCGGGCTTATTAGGATCGTCGTATACAATGCCAGTCTCAGGATTAGAAAGCCAGTCCTTAAAATCTCTTCCGATGAGTTTATAAATGCCTGGAAGCTTTCATGTTATGGCGGATTTCTCGTGGGTCGGGAGGCCGCGAAATACATGATTCCAAGAGGAAAAGGTAGCATCTTTTTTACCGGTGCTACTGCGAGTATTAAAGGGTTTCCGAGTTCGGCAGCATTTGCCGTGGGGAAATTTGGTTTGTTAGCTCTCGCTGAAAGTATGGCTCGAGAGCTACAGCCTAAGGGCATTCATGTTGCCCATTTCATTATAGATGGTGTTATAGGGCGTGACTCGAAAGATAGCAAATTAGATCCCGATGCCATCGCTGAAACATACCTTCAGGTCCATCGGCAGCATCGAAGCAGTTGGTCTTTCAAAGTTGAGTTGCGTCCGTGGTTGGAAAAATTTTAGGTGTCCGAAAATCATGTCTACCCTATGGAAGAAAAATAGGAAAAGACCGAGTCGTCTATTAAGTCTTATCTTTCGTTTTCCAACACTGCTTTATAAGATCGGATTGGGTTGGCTATTTGGCGGTCGGTTCTTAATGTTGACAAACATAGGACGTAAGAGCGGACTCAAGCGCCAGGTGGTATTGGAGGTACTTTACCATAACAAAACATCCGGCGAATATTATGTATTGTCCGGTTGGGGAGATAAATCTGACTGGTTTATGAATATTCGGAAAAACCCCGAAGTCGTCGTCAATATCGGAGGTAAGAGGTTTGAAGCAATAGCGTTTCAAATCACGTCTGAGGAGGCTGAGAGTGTGATTTCAAAATACGCTTTTCAACACCCGAAGGCATTTCGAATTCTTTCGAAGAGAATACTCGGGGCGGATCTGAAAATTACGAAGACCAGCTTTGAAAAGTTAGCGGCATTCCTACCCGTTATATGTTTGCAGCCAATATGATTGTGATATGGAAATCTTTAAGGATTATATCCAGATAGCTGGGGTCATTGATGAAGAAGAAACAAGGATGCTTATCGAGTGTGGTGTAAGGTTTATAGGATTTCCACTCAAGCTTTCATCCGATGAAGAAGATCTTTCCGAGAACATGACGGCAAATATTATTCGAAATCTCCCCACTGCAGTTTGCGGGGTTTTGATAACATATCTAAGAGATGCTGCAGATATTTCAGCACTTTGCAAGTTTGTTGGAACTAATATTGTTCAAGTCCATGGTGAAATCGATGAGCCGGAGCTATCAAAACTAAGGAGAATCTCGCCAAATCTGTTAATTATAAAAAGCCTGATAGTACAAGATGATAATATGGTGGAACTAGAAGGTAAGATGAAAATTTTCAGTCCTTATGTTGATGCCTTTCTAACCGATACATACGAGCCGCTTACGGGCGCCTATGGAGCAACAGGTAAGACACATAATTGGGACATAAGCCGGACCCTTGTTGAGATATCGCCTAAACCTTTGATTTTAGCGGGGGGGCTAAAGCCAGATAATGTTTACAGCGCGATTACGGGGGTCAGACCGTCAGGGGTTGACGTCCATACCGGTGTAGAACTAAAAAACGGGCGAAAATCTACGGAATTCGTAAAGGCATTTTTATCCGAAGCCAAAAAGGCGTTTGAATTGATAAGGCTGAAGTAAAGCCAGGTTAAGCGAGACGGCCGTTCGTTATAAAATTACCGACATAAACCCCTGGAGGTAATAACCTCCAGGAGTCGTCAGTAAATGTTACTTTTTCTCTTCCGCAAATACTGTCTTCAAAAATTCCTGTGTCCTATCCCATGACTTTTGGTCAGCCTCAGCGTTATATTCCAAGGGAAGGTCGAATTTTTTTCCATACTCATCGGCCTTAGGATTTGTAAAGCTGTGTTTTGCATTGGAATAGATAATGATTTCATAATCAGCATTGGTACTGTCCATCGCTTTTTTAAACTCCTCTACCTGCTCATCTTTGACGAATGGGTCTTTCGCTCCCTGGAATACTATGACCTTGGATTTTATATCTGCATTTTCGGGCGCCGCTGTGGGAAGAATACCATGAAAGCTTGCGACACCGTCAAGGTCTACACCTCGGAGAGCCATGTTCAATACCACAGCGCCTCCGAAGCAATATCCTATGGCGGCAATTTGCTCTGGATTAACTGTATTTTGTTTTTTTAAAAGATTCATAGCAGCTTCAAACCTTTTCTGGGCATTATCAAGATTTTTCATTACATTGCTCGACAGCTCGCCCGCTTTCTCAGGATGATCTGCTTGCTGACCATTACCATACATGTCTACAGCCAGCGCGGTATACCCTAATTCTGCAAGCATGTTTGCTCTCTTCCTGGCATAATCGTTGTGTCCCCACCACTCATGAACCACAAGAACCCCCGGACGTTTACCCTCGATGCTGTCATCATACGCGAGGTATCCCTTGAGCGTGGTGCCATTATCACTATACTGAACTTCTTCCCCTTTTATTTCCGCGATGGCAGGAAATCTAGCTATAAAAATCATAACTGCACTTAACAGTAAAATTACATATCTCATTTTTCCCCTCCTATGGCATGGGTTGTTTTAATATTTATTTCTGAGCCTTTGATAGGTCTTGGCAGGAAGTGTGGCAACTTACCTTCTATATACTAATACTCTTTCATCCTTTGTCAATAAATTATTCTCCGTGACGTATTAATCGCTTATTATTCATTATTTATCATTATTGAAACTGTTAGAATTTTGAAGTTTGGAGCACGACAAAATAATTTAAGTTCAGAGACATTATATTCTAATTATGTAAAATAATATTTAATTTTTTACGCAGGTTCATTACTGCGGCGTATCTTAGTCATGACAAAGCCGAAAATTGTCGAGATTAAATATTGTACTCAGTGTCGATGGCTGTTAAGAGCGGCTTGGATGGCACAAGAGCTTCTGTCAACCTTCGAGATGGAGATAGGGGGTGTTTCTCTTATACCGGGAACGGGCGGCATATTCGAAGTTAGAGTAAGCGAGACAACGATCTGGTCTCGTAAAGATCGAGGGCGATTTCCCGATATTAAGGAGTTAAAACAGTTGATTAGGGACCATGTTGCTCCCGGAAAGGACCTGGGCCACACGGATGGATAAAACTTTGATAATGCCCATGGTAATTTTAATCCACGATTAATCGTAAGGTCAATATATTCGTTGACCCCTATATTGTTTTCGTATATTAATGACTGTGTTTCTACTTAATAACTCGTTGGTATTTCCGGATCCGAGATGTGCTGAACCCGATGGTTTGGTTGCAGTTGGGGGTGACTTAAGAATGGAGCGGTTGATATTAGCTTATCAAAATGGCATTTTCCCGTGGTATTCTGAGGGGAATCCGATTATGTGGTTTTCACCTGATCCGCGATTATTATTATTCCCCGATGAAATGAGAGTTTCCAAAAGCTTAAGAAGGATTATAAATTCAGAAGATTTTGAAATAAGATTTGATAACTGCTTTGAAGAGGTGATAATGAAATGCGCCACGGTTAAACGGAAAAATCAGGATGCGACATGGATTACAGATGATATGACTGATGCATTTGTACAATTATACAATGAGGGTTTTGCTCATTCAGTTGAGACGTTCTACCAAGACGAGCTAGTTGGAGGATTATACGGAATTTCTTTAGGCGGCGCTTTTTTTGGAGAATCTATGTTTTACTCGATGAGCAACGCTTCGAAAGTTTCCTTATATTGCTTGGTGGAGAAATTAAAATCATGGGGATTCGATTTCATTGATTCTCAAATTCCGACAAATCACATGAAGAGTCTTGGAGCACGAGAGGTCGACCGTGAATCATTCTTAGCTATGCTAAAACTTACATTGAAAAGGAAGACGAAAAAGGGGAGTTGGGCTGGTGAAAGTTGATCAAAAGTCACACTGCCCTGTGGAGATTGTATAAAATAGCAATTAATTATCCGTTGATTCTTTTTACAATTGTGGGTTGATAATAACTTGGAAACTGAATTCGCTTTCAGAAGAGTTGGATATTCGGAATTGATGGTTTCACCGATTGGGCTCGGTAGTTGGCAATTTAGTAAGAGGAAGGGCCTATCGGGCAAGTATTGGGGGACGTTAGATGATGATGAAATATCAAGAATTGTGGAAGAAAGCTTGAATCGTGGTATAAATTGGTTTGATACCGCCGAGGTATATGGATGGGGGGAATCCGAGAAAGCGCTTTCTGACGCTCTAAAGAATTGCGGTAAATCATGTGATGATGTAATTGTTGCCACTAAGTGGTGGCCTGTGCTTAGGACAGCTCGATCAATCACCAGGACGATTGGAAAAAGATTAGATGCACTGAAGACCAATTGTATCGATCTATATCAAATACATAACCCCTTTTCATTTTCTTCGATTGAGTCCGAAGTTAATGCTATGGCAGGACTTGTACAAGACGGGAAGATCCGTTACATAGGGGTAAGCAATTTTTCGGCAAATCAAATGAAAAGAGCTCATCGGGAACTTTTAAAACATGGACTGGGCCTTGTCTCGAATCAAGTAAACTACAGCCTATTGAATAGGAAGATTGAGACCAATGGCATTTTAGATGCGGCTAGAGATCTTAACATTACTATTATAGCTCATACACCTTTAGCCAGGGGATTGTTAACTGGCAAGTTTCATGATGATCCTGATCTAATCAACACGCGGCAAGGCTTTAGAAAATACCAAAGTGCCTTCAAGCGCAAGGGGCTTGAAAAAAGCTATCCTGTAATTAGTGTGATCAGAGGTTTGGCCGGGAAGTATCGGGTATCGATGTCTCAAATCTCGCTCAACTGGTTGATAAATTTCAATGGAGATCGAGTGGTCGCTATACCTGGTGCAACAAGTGATGAACAGGCAATAACTAACGCAGATTCTATGAGATTTGCTCTAAATAAGCAAGATCTGGAATATCTTGATGAAGTATCTTCTCAATTCAAGTCTTAACTTCATAATTTCCTTACCTTCCTTACATGTTCGTTCATTATTCAATTGGCGTTATCATTCTAATTGGATTACGCTTAACTTCTTTCCCAGACCCAAGACCTCGGAATAAATTTACCAATAGAAAAATGTGCAGAGGACGAACGTTAAAGTTTTTTGTTATGATTACTTTGGCGTCTAGTGTTCAATTGAATATGTAAATTGCTAATCATTTATTTCTGGATAATTGATAATTTTCTCTATATAGTTAATTAAAATCGAATTGAGGTTGAGTTAATAGAAATAGGAGGCAGCTAATGATGAGAATTACAGTTCTTATAACAATTGGCACGATGATATTAATGCATTTGAGCTGTGCCGCAATACGAACGAGCGAGGCGCAACAAGTTGATAGCCTGTTAGCTGCGGCCGGCTTCAAGATACTTCCAGCGGACACCCCTGAAAAGGAGGAGATGCTGAATTCACTGCCGCCCCTTAAGCTTCACTACCGTGTGAAGGATGGTAATCCACTATACTTCTATGCGGATCCTTATAACTGTAAGTGTGTTTATACTGGCGATCAGACTGCCTACGACCGTTACGCAAAGTTAGCCCAGGAGGCTGCAATTGCAGAAGAGGAGCAGCAGGCTGCATTGATGAACGAAGAAGCAGCAATGGAAATGAACTCCTGGGATTGGTTGGGTGGACCGTGGGGCTGGTGGTAAGACCTGAGATGTCTTTTTCGAGGAGTGTGAATCCGAGAGCTCTTTAGCAACGCAATGAAATCTGAGTTCAAATTTGACCCGAACAAACCAAAAGTATTGGAGATTGATGATTAAATGGTCTATAATGTGACTGTACTTTTGCTTGTAAGTCCAACCCCACGCGGATAAGGCCGAGAGTCATAATGCGAATTTCCAAGATAGCAACTACTATTACTTTGATTGCCATTATGCTTCTCAGTCCGAGCGCTAACTCATTTAGCTACAATAGACAGATGCTTGATCATCCGGAGTGGTACATTAAGATCACTGACTGGGCGATTTACTCAACCTGGAGTGCTGTGGCAATCATACATCACGTTACAATTGAAAACACCAGCGATATACCCTATAAGGATGTCATGGTAAGGGTGCGTTACTACCAGACTTCTGCCCCACGGGCTGGAACTCAAATCGCTCAGGAGACCGGTGTTTTACCCGTAACGTTGCCTCCCCATAGCAATGACACGTACTTGAGAAATGGAAGCACTTTGGGTGCGGCCTCGATGTTCATGTATCCGAAGGAAATAGAGGTGCTGGGCGCCGTTCCGGTTTTAAAGTAATATTGCGCGTCTACCTATATATCGATAGTGCAGTCGGGCCGCCTCGATAGGTAATAAATCTTCGGGAATTTTGGTTTTCTGATACCGGGCACCTTTTATCTGATAAAACGATTCTCAGAAATAAACGCAAGTGCCCGAGAGTCGAGCCTGCTCATAATCTTACGACCCGCTTAGATTTTAATTTGATATCCGTTCTTTAATTACCTTTTTTTTATGCTAAAATCTTTGTACTCTTTAATTAATTTAATTCACTGAATATAGGAAGAGCCTTTCGGTAAAGGTAGCACAAATCTTATGAAGAAAGTAACTGAAAGTCGTATGGAAGACGTTTTTGAAGGGTTTGAGATTAAAAAAATATTTTCGCTGGAAAACGGAGAGAAGTGGCAACAGATCAAAGACAAATACAAGTATGTATATGATTATCGTCCTAAGGTGACAATATGGCAGGAAGGTGATAAGTTTCTTATTGAGGTAGAGGGGGTTGGTGATATGGTAGAAGTTAAACGAATTTATTAAAGAAATTGTGTGCTAATTGATCCTTTAGAGTGAATATTATCTTTGTTAAAATTTTCTTAAAGTTCCGTTTCGCCAAAAAGGAAAGTATCTTACAATTTAAGAGATCGTCAGTTCTGTAAATAAAGGCATAAGTAATTGTAAAAACATTCAGGAGGATGATATGAGATTCAAAATATCACTTTATCTAATGGTTATAATGTCTATTTCAATCCTCGTAAAAGCCGAAGCGGATAAAGATTGCTCGTCTTATATCAGAGATGCTAAAATAGAGTCAAGCCTCGCTTCAGCTTCCATGTTGGCAAACGCTCAAAATAAAAAAGGATCGATTCGCTTTGAAACGAAAGAGATGTTAAACAAAGCCGAGACCAATTTAGCGAATGCGGAAAAACCGACTGATCTTTGCCCATCTGATTGCCAACTTCCCGATAAGCCTCTGATTGTTTTCCAATCTATACCGAATAATTTCTTAACTGGTTATGATCAACAAGAAAAGTGCCAAACGTTGCAGGGTGAAACTGAAAAAACTCCGTTTACGTACAGTGAAAAGGAATTTGACACGATGCAAGCTCTCGAGAATTGGTTGTCTAAATTTTCGCAGGGTAAGGGAGAAGATGGTAAAAATCTGTACGAGAGGTGCAGCGGCCAATGCAGCCCACAGTATAAAAATATCATCTCGAGCCAAGATAATAAGTTAATTCTTAATGCAGAAGTGGTTTGCGGACAGGCTAGAGATAAAAAAGACAATAATTATGAAATTTCCTATAGCTACAGGTGGGTCTGTCAAGAAATTTAGAACGTTGCTGGATGATTAACCGCTATTTAGTTGAAACTTAATCGGAACTGTTACCCAGCTTGGAACTGGTTTTCCGTCGTTTTTCCCCGGAATGAAAACCCACTTCTTTACGGCTTTAAGCGCTGACTCATCCAGAATCTCATACCCAGAGGATTTCTCTAATTCTACTTTTCCTACCCCGCCGGTCTCTAGTACGAACACTCTCAAGAGAATGGTTCCTTCATATCCCTTCCTCCTGGCTAACGTTGGATACCTGGGTTTAGGATTTACCTTATAATCGGGAAAAGCGCGCTCAATATTTCGACTTAGAGAATCGGTGCCAAAATCTCTTTCAAGATTCATATTCTCGTTACCGCTTAATCTAGCTGTCCTTTGATTATTTGTTTCCTTGTCAGTGTCACTAAAAGCAATTTCATTACTGGCAGTTTCAGTGTCTATTGCACTTGAACCAGAAGATACGCTAGCTTTTTCTTTGACGTGTTCTTTTGCGGTTGTTTTTTCTTTTTCCTGATCAATCTTTTTGATTGTTTTTTCATTATCATCTCTTTGGAAGCTCCCCTTTTCTCTAGGCTCGTTTGTTTTCTGGGTTTCTTTTCGTTTTGAAACATTGCGTGCAATAGAATCTAAAGAGTTATCCTTTGCGTTATCAATTCCATTGCTTTGAGTCAGAATACCGACCGAAATCGGAGTTTGCGCATTTCTCAATATTCCTCGCTCTGGTAGAAAAATTGCCACTAAAGCAGTTATAAGGATAATATGCAAGACCAAAGATAATATTACGAAAGTTCTCAGTCTGATTTTTTTCATCCTTGCTAACTTCTGGATAAATTAATAACCCTCGAGTAGATAATATTTTGGAGTTAGCAAAATTTATTATAACTTAATTGATCCTGGGATGCTGAATAGATTGGTCCGGGACAAAGAGAGAATTGGTCTTCTTACTGTGGAATATAATGGAAGACAACGTTATGAATTTGGGAACACTTCCTGCCGCCGGTCAGATAAAAGAATTCGCGTTTACCCTTGACCATGCCAGCGGCGCACCACAACTTACAGGTGAAATGTACTTGATTGGTGATCCCTCATAAAAGTTTACGATATGCGGTCTTCGTAAGATAAAATCTCCTTTATTGTTTCTGAACGTCTTAGAACTGTTACCTTGTTTTTATCAATAAGAATTATAATAGGGCGCGGGAATATAAACGAACTAGATTGAGAAATGTTATATGCGCCGACGTTTTTTATAACAAGCCTGTCTCCCACGTTCAGATGTGGGAGTTTTGTTATACCCAAAATGTCTGTCTGAAGGCAAAGTGGCCCATAGACAATCGTTTCTCGTAGGTTGCCGCGACCTTTAGCCACGGGTTCGATCTCCTGAAACTTCCAAGAAGATGTCGGAATCATGTTAATTCCCGCATCAACCACGATTGACCTAATTCCGTTCATGAGTTCTTTAGCGCCTACTACTGTTGTTATCATCTGTACAGCATCCTTTACAATTGCTCTTCCAGGTTCCAGTATCAATAGGGGGTGGATGTGATTGAAAGCCTCCAGAATCGGCTCAGCTATCGCGTCTGCATAGGCTGTGATAGAATCAAGTGTCGGGTACCCGCCTCCCATGTCAATGTACTTTAAGCTTATGCCAAATCTCTTTCTTATTTCGTCGGCAAAATCAGTTATTTTATCCGCCGCTAGCCTGTACAAATTTGAGTCTTTCGGCCAGATAAGTTCTATACTCTTTGCAGGGGTCTGACTATTGAAGACTTCAGGGGAAATGATGTAGCTTGTCAGATGGATGTGGACCCCTACTATCCTGATTGGCGTTTTCGTTGTACAGTAGCTTACGATCTCCAAGGCTCTGCCTGATTCAATGTTAAATCCAAATCTATCAGGCAACTGCTTTATCCCAACATCGGTATTTAGTCTGATACCCACCTCAATTGGCTTTTGAAATTCGGATGCAATTTCCTCCAACAGCTTTAATTCAATTTCGTTGTCAACATTAATTAAGGCGCCTTCTTCAATTGCCTTGTTAATTTCCTCTTTTTTCTTGTAGGGACCGTTAAAAACAATGGATTTACCAGGAACTCCGATCTTTCTTGCTAATTCATATTCAAAGCCAGAGGCTACTTCGGCCCATGCCCCTTCATTGTGTATTATCTCCAGCACCCCACTCAGACAGTTAACTTTATAGGAATAGGCTACTTCAACTTTTGGATACCTAGTTGAAAATTCGCTACGAAACCTCTTTAGATTCTCTCTGATAGTCTTAGCAGAAACAATGAAAAGGGGGGAACCGAAATCATTGACAAGCTTTTCTACTGAAACTCCTTCTATCTTTTCCATTTGTGATGAGATTGATCGTCTCGAATGATTTTTAAGAACCTAATCGGGTAATTATTGCGTAGGGAACGCATCCCCTTCGACCGCGCTCAGGGCAGGCATGCGTTACCTACAGAACGTCGTCGTAAGTTATATCTATCAATTATTCTATAACTTGTTAATCCTTTCTGATAGCCGACTACCGATCTAAGGTTCTCGAGCCAGATGCAAATCATTCATTTTCTGTAAGATATTGCGAGCACGCTTTGTTTTCTTACCCTTAAAAAATTGGGCGACGCTGTTGCGATAAATACCCGATTTCGCTTCCTCGACAGCCATCGGCAGAACATTGCGAAAATGCCTAAATGCCCAAATGTCCGGACGGGAAATATTAAGCCTTATGTAGTCAGTTGCACCAATATCTCCCAGCCCGTCTCCGGGATATACAGCTACTCGGTGTTTAAATAAAGCCACGGTCAATTCCTGGGCAGTTACCCCGGTTCCAGAAACATCCAAGACCATTGAAAATCCGTACTTGGGTTCTACCGGAATCGATAACCCTTCGGTATTATCGATTATGCCCTTTATGACCCGGTAGTTGCGTCTTATAATCTTTTCTGATTTCTGAATGTATGCATGATCATTTAATGCTGCAATGGCGCCGTACTGAGCAATTAAATTGGTATTAAGCCTGGTTAAAGAAATTTTAGTCAACAAACATGTTCTCATAAGCTTGGGATGGCCGGCCAGGAATCCGATGCGGACACCCGCCATTCCATACCCATGCGACACGCTGAAGACCGAAACCACCCTGTCAACATTAATTTCCCTCCACAGTGAACTCATCGCGTAATGTTGTGCAGTCGGGTCGATTTGATGCGTGTTATGGGTAATATCATTAAGGATCAAAATATTGGATTTATTCGCAAGCTCGATTAGATCTAATAGACTCTCTCTGGACTGAATGGTTCCGAAAGGATTAATCGGGTCACAGATAATCAAAACTTTTGTCCTGGGAGTGATACAATCTTTGACCTCGTCGGGGTCTAAACAGAACCCATTTTTAGAATCAAGAGGAATCCTCACCGGCACGCCCCTGGCCATAAGAATTGCAGATTCAAAATGGAAATATCCCGGATCGGTGATAATGACTTCATCTCCGGGATTTAGAGTAGATTGGAGAAAGTAAGAAATTCCTGCCTGTCCTCCCTCCGTTCCTATGACTTCAAATTCTTCTCCTCTAGGTCGTTTGAATTTCAATAAAGCACACGCATCCCTGAGCGGATTAATAAGATCAGGTGAATAGGGATTAATGTTTGATGCCTTTGTTCTGGATTTCATTTCTTTGATGGCGCTCTTGGGAGGTCCAGCGTAGCAAGACATCCAGCCAAAATCAGCCCATTCTTTGGGATCTAAATCAATCCTTCCTTCTCTGTATATCTCCCCGGCATCTAAGCCCAATATCCCTATTGCATCCCTGTATGTCATGTAGTTCCACATTCCATGCGGACTTTCTATAACAGATCTTACCCTATCAGATACAATATCTTTGATATCAAATGAATCTTCGCTTCCACCTTCCCATCCTAGTACGAATCTCTCTTTGCCCACCTTGATCTCCTTTATTCTTTAGCCACAGAGGACACAGAGTATTTACTTAAATATTTTTTTCTCAGTGAACTCTGTGGCTGGAATTTCTTCTTAATTGCCGTTTCTCATCATGACAACCGCGTAAATTCCATATGGATCCATGATGACATTCGGATCTTTGAATCCGGCCTCCTCTGCCCAATCTATCACAAGACCTGCAGAACGTAGATGCCATACGCATCTTTCTCCAGCTTGATTCTTAAGCGTCCTAGCTATCAGTTCGATCTGGGGATTGTACGTTTGAACGTTAAAAAGAACTGCATCTGGATCAAGTATATTTTTAAGGTCCTTGAGATGCGATCTTATTTGCTCGTCATCGTGGATAATTCCATAAAGTCCTACCTCGATTACAAGATTGGGTTTCGGACTAATCCTGCTCAGACTGTGAGAGTCGAGAGCATTTGCAAGTTCATAGCTAACAACGTTTTCTAAATCAAAATTTTTAGCGATTTCTCTGCTTTCCATTAACGCGCTTTTATCAATGTCACGAAGAAGAACCTTAACAGATGCGTCAGTGTCACGGAGAACGTCGTAGACGTAGTCGGCCTTTCCCGATGCCAAATCAACTACAAAGGTCGAGTTGCCATTTCTCTCTTGAATGTAATCCTTGATCATATTCTTCTGTATATCTTTTGTCGCTCTGAAAGCCTTGCAGGTAATCTGATTTAAAAAAATGCTGTCTATGAGTTTACCCACGTAGAATCTACCAGTCGGCGTATTATTGTAAATATAGTTCATGATCATTCCTGAATCGAAACCATGTTTAAACCCTAGTTTTATCCCTTCGGAACACGTCCCGATTGACCTTAGAAAAAGAGAAGCCAAGTCAAAATACCATCTCCTTGGACTATAGAAGGGCAGGTTTGTAAGCAACTCCTCCAAAGTTGGCGTCAACCTATGCTGCATACCAAATTATCTCCTCATCTTCTCTATCGGTGTAGATTTTGTCAGCTATCATTTTAACCTCTTCGGCGCGTTTTTGCCTTTCAGGTGTGAGTAATTCTTTTTCAAAATATCTCTCAAGTACGGTTAAGTGCTCTTTAACATCCCTTTGAATCTCCTCAATTATTTCTCGACTCCTTGGATCTGCGACGCTGCGATATATCTCTAGTAAGGCAGAAAAATGTATCAGGGATCCCCAGGCGTAAGCAAATTCGTCAATTGGATCGGTATAGGATTCGAGGATATCATATATCTTTTGCCCGATTTGAGGCGGCTTATATTTTTCAGGATTCTCGCCCAGTTCTCTGGCTCTTTCGGAAAAGAGCTTCGCGTGCTTCGCATTGTCGGCAATTATCCTAGACGTGATCAGCTTCATTTCGATCCCTCTTATTGACTTTAACTTTGCTCCGAACAAATCCACCCAGGAAAGCATCCCATAGGTGTGACGGCTAAACGCCCGTGCAAGCCCCTTAGGGTTAGACAGAACCTCTCTTAATCTCTCAGGATTTCTAATGCTCATTATTTATACCGCAGCGGCGCCAAAGCTTTAACTAGGATTTGGAAGTCAGAATCCATGTGCCAAAATTTTTTCTTCTGAATTCTGACTTCTGCCTTCTGAATTCTTAGTATTTTCTCGTCGTGGTTCAAAAATTAATATAACTTCTTCAGAATGTTTATTAATTTCACGTCTCCCTTTGCGGGGACTTGCCAGTCGACGTGCTTTACCTTTACCCCCTGAGCTTCTAATGCGTCCTTAAAGGTCTCAAGTCCGATATTTATGGCTTGAATCTCATCGTTAAGTATATTAGATGAGGACGGCCTCCTGGCCTGAGCACCACCCGAGGATACCATCTCTTCCATCTTTTCTAACGTTTTCTCTGCAATTTCTACAGATTTACCCTGGACGACCATCGCCAGATCGCTTCCACTTGCCTCATTTATTTCTGCGGTCATCAGACCGGCGTCTTTCAGCGCAAATTTGGCCTTTTCCGTGGCCATTACTGCAACGGCCTTTTCGACTCCTTCGATGTCACTTATATTCTTGGAAATTCGCATCAAACGCAGCGCATCTTGAAAATAGCCTTTTTTGATTTTGAACTTTATCGCCAAGATATTTCTCCTCCAAAAGTATTCAGAATACACAAGTTACAAGTTACGAAGAGATTTTTTTCTCCTGTCTCCTGTCTCCTGCATTCTGTCCCCTGTCTTCTTACTAACTACGTATTCAATCGGACATGATTTGGACACCGTATTACTCACATAGCAATATTTTATCGCAGGATCGATAATTTCTTCTATATCCCGTGATGGTAACGAACTCTCAACCTCTACGATCAGTCTTGAGAACGTGAAATGTTTTTTGTCCTTTTTGCCTATTACATTCACCCGCATATCCTTAAGCTTCAATTGTTTTTTTTTAGCAACATATACGAGAGAAAGACAATAGCAAGAAGCTAGCGAGCAGAGGAATAGTTCAGTCGGCATCATACCTGTGTCCTCACCATTGAACTCCGGCGCTTCATCTATGGGTACGTTGAATTGCCTTGCCTTTACCTCGACCTGATAATTTCTTTTCCAGACAGCCTGAACTTCCATGAAGTTTCACCATAGAACTCGTTTATTAGCCTCAATCAATAAGAACAATCGTTAAGTACATGATTTTTACTTAATTCTAACCTAAATGCTCGTTCTAGTTTAGCCGTGATGCCGAATCCGGTCAATCAGTAGCTTTATTTTAAAGAAAAAGAAACTTACTGAGCGTGGTCAAAAACCCGTTCGTCCTGAGCCTGTTGAAGGACATGATTGAAGGGCGATTTTCTCAGATTTAATTTCTTAGATATCATCCTTCGACTCGACTCAGGATGTACGGTCTGGACTTACATTATAATATTAAGAGTGTATAAATCCTTTCACACCGAGCCGCGAGCCTGTTGAACGGTAAATATTAATTAGGTTGTTTGACTAACTGCTCTTTCTATATAATAAGAATATTCTTCTTCAGCGGGTTTTCCACTATTTTACTTTCCCTATTGACTTGAGAACTAGTGTTTGATTAAACTTGAAATAGATGATGAATGTCCTAAGCGTGTTAACTCGAAGATTCTCTGCAGCTTGCTGAAAGAGTTATTGATTAGTGTTCTTTAAAACGTGGATGCGCAACCATTTGTTCATATTTTACAACGTCATTGATCGGAACAACACCGATCTTTAAGGAGGGTCGATATGAAAAAAAAGAATCCCGCACGAAAGCCACCTAAGATCATCCCAGGCACCGAGCTTGCGATAGGTGGTTTGAGGTTTTCCGTTGGAGTTATCGGTGAGAAGAAAAATTACAATCTTCAACCGGGTGTGACCGTGTATCAGCTATGGCCATTTTCAACGATCGAATGGGTAGTTGATCAAAATAAATACAGGGCTCGAGCAATTGTTCAGCATGTGACGACAAGGGACTTAGTTGCATTTAACTCCTGGCACGAGGACTTTTCAGATGCTGAGCGAGCCATAGATCTGGTCAGCGACAGCCTGAGCGGGGTTGGGGAGCGCCACGTTTACAACATATTCGGTGAGACCATTGAGGTCCACGCGGCAGATATCGGCGGCGGACCGCCTGTCAATGTCACAGAAGTACTCGCGCTAATCTGGTCGATGCAGCAGATCGCAGCTTCCTAGCTGGTTAATGCGCATCCGCTAAATGGAGGTGCAGTCTTATACACGGTCGGCGAGATATTCTTGATGGCCGGGCTATAAAGAATGGAGGCCATCCGTAGAAGTCGATGCCATTTATCTCGTTCCACGCGAGATTCGTTACCTCACATTTTAGCCAGAAGATTAAACTGGTATGACGGGTCTGGAAATTCGGTGGTAAAACTCCGAGTGCATTAACGCTGTCTTGCTCCAGCTATAGGAGTTGGCAGTTCTCAGTCCATTTGTTGCCAGTTTTTCTCGAAGGTCTTCGTTTTCCAAAACACTTATTATCTTTTGAGCCAGAGCTTCATGGTCCATGGGAGGAATAAGAACAGCGTTCTCACTATCCTTTAAATACTCGGTCAGCGGTTCAATATTGGAAGCGATAACCGGAACTCCTGATGCCATGGCCTCAAGCACCACGAGTCCCCATCCTTCTTTGAGGGACGGAAATACAAATATATCTCCCGCGTCGTAAAGGTATGGCATATTCACTTCTGGTATATTCCCAAGAACTCTTATGTCTTGATCCATTTTGAGTCCTAGCCTCTCGACTTGAGAAAAGAATTCCTCGCGATATGCCCTGTAATCAAAGAGTGTTTCTCCGCCTCCGATTAACCATATCACCCGCTCACCCTTTTTCATAAAATGCGATCTTGCAATGTTAAACGCCCTGAGCGTGGTTAACGTATTCTTCCGGGGTTCGATTCCCCCTATACTCAAAATTACCCTGTAACCATTGACCGAAAACCTATTTTTCGCTAACTCTTTTGAATATTTGTCTCCTTTAGCTTTTGAAAACCTGTCGAGATCCACTCCATTTTGAGTTAGTATAGGGTTTAAGGAGTATAGCGAGCGCAGTTCTCTTTCCCAGTATCTGCTAACAACCATAACAAAATCCGGTTTCAATATACTTTTCGACTGGCATTCAATCAAGGATTTAGAAGTGAAATCATCCAGGTGATGGACGGTCCTTACAAACGACTTGATAAATCCGTTATCGCGCAGTTCTAATAGTGCATTTGCTGAGATACAATCCTCAGCGTGGTAGATATCGTAAAGATCTCTTACGGACGAGAGATATTCGTAGTAGATTCGGATGTAGCTTTCTATCTTTTCATCGATGCTTGGATAGTTCACCACCGGGCAGGGGATAAGTGTATGGGGAACGTCTACGTTTCTATAAAAACCATTCCCGGTGGATAGGGTATAAACATGTACGTCATGTTTTAGACCGATTAATTCCTCGGCCAATCTGAGCGTATGTACGACGCCTCCTCTCGGCTTAGTTGAATATGTAAATAAGGCTATCTTAAGCGATCTCATCATAGCCTTCTATACCTTCTAATCGCGAAATCAAATAACGTATTCCATAGTAAACTCCAATTGCGATATCGGCGCCCGTTGTCTCTCCGATCTTCAGCACGATACGAGTACACTTTGCAACTTGATTTGCATCCTTTGTTAGTAGACTGAGCATTAAATCCACAGCTGCATTAGGTCCTTCACCATGACAAGCACCTTCTAAATTATTTAGGCTGTATATAGTTGTTTTTGATTTTGCGGACCTGTAGATTTGGTTAGAAATCAGCTTATAAAACTCCGTTTCCTGCTTAATATCTTTTAAGATAGCTTTGCCCGCGAAGTTTAAACTCATTAGCAAACCTGCTAAAAAGTCATCACATGAAGGTGTTAGTCCCGGGCCTAATCCTAGAAGCAACTGCGCATTCGATAATACCATCTCGGGATTGCCCCAGTGGAGGCCCCACATTAGCCTTTCAATATAAGGCCTTGCTCTCTCTGAAAGGTTTATCTCTTGAGGTTTTAGAAAAAGGTTGAGCGGGCCCGTGACTTCCACCTTTTCTAACACATCGACCAGACCGTCCCTGCTCCTGCATTTATATATTTCATCTCGAAGCACCCTGAGATTCAAACTTATCATACCTAAACTTTCTATTGATTCCTTTTTTGGGACTGGGGGTTTTGAATATGTGGAGGAGCCATCAAGTTTTATAGCTGCAAGACTGTCTCCGATCACAATATGACGATCGTCTAAGGTAACTTGCATACCTTTTTTAATATTCAATAGTTTAAAACTCTTCATTTTTGTATTCTTTATCAGAACAGAGGTTGAACTCATGTACGATATAGTCGTTATGACATTAATCAATTTGTTCTCATTAACTTCTATATAAAACGCATGATCGAATACGCTATGTATCTTAGATTTTGTGCCGGGATTCTGTAGGGCCTTCTTGGCCTTATAACCTACGGATTCTGCAATTAATAGCATCGGAATTAAGTAAAACTCTTCCAGTGCGGGCGTTTTCCACCAGGGTATGAGGTAAGAAGAATAATTTTTTTACGTACGCTCCAGGGAATAGAGGTATAGAGTGGAACGAATACCTTCCTCCAAAAAAGTGGACCAAGCCCTTCTTCGCGGTAAGGCTTTGCACAAAGATTGGGATAGCGGGCTATTAGATCATCAGCCGCTGCCTCCAGCAGGTACTTTTCAGCGTTTTTTCTCAACCATTGACTGAACGACTTATTTTCTGCCAATTTTGTTACCTCTTGTCTATGTACCGGCAAATTCGGGGGCTTCGTATCTTCTCTTTGCCAATTCTGCCAGTCCCGCTTGGGCTGCGAGCGCTATTGGCTCCATCAGCGCTCCAATCGGGGGTGAATAAACATTTTCCATCCAGGCATAGTCATGCAGTGTGGCTCCGCGTTTGATCGTGAATGCGAGGAAGTCTGCTCGTTCCTTTATTCCCTCGCCGCCCGACATCTGCGCACCCATGACTCGAAGTGTTTTCGGATCAGCGATGAGCTTAACACGTATTCTGCTAACTCCCGGATAGTATCTGGCTCTGGATATTCCTTGAGCAAAGGCAACGAAGTGAGGAATTCCTAAAGCCTTATGAAGCGTTTCGCCAAGGGAAACACCCCCTAACTGAACGTGCCCTCCTACCATACCCCAGGGTATGTAGACCGGATCATAAGCCCGGTCATCACCCGCGGCGTTAGCACCTGCAACCCTTCCCTGAGAATAGGCGTGGCTCCCGGAAAGGCCCTGTATTGGTAAATCAGTTACGCCATGGACGACTTCTATGCAATCTCCTGCTGCATAGACATCTTTGACGGATGTGCGCATATGATCATCTACGAGGATTCCCCCGCTTGCTCCAATGTCTAAGCCTGCAGCCTTAGCGAGTCTGTTGTTTGGCACCTTATGAGTTGCGACGATTACAACATCGCAGTCGATGTCGCCATTGTTTGTAACTACAGATGTTACCTTTCCATTAGAGCCTTTAAACTCCAAGACCTTAGTGCCAAAGTGGAGTTTTGCACCGAGCTCTTCGAGAGACTGCTGTACTGGTTCGACTATATCAGGATCAGCCACATCAGACATTATCCATGCACCCTCCTCCACAAGATGAGTCTCGAGACCCCTCTGGGCGAGAGCCCCGGTCATTTCAATACCTAGAGGAGTTGCAGACATTACAACGGCCTTCTTTAGCTGATCAAGAACCTTGTCAAATTCCATTGCGCTACGGATGTTCTTAACATAGTGAAGCCCTTGGAGTCCCACACCTGGAATTTCCGGCTTTTCATATTCAAAACCGGTTGCGAGAATCAGCCTATCCCATTCGAAGACATCTGAACCGACGTTGACAGTCCTATCTTTTACATCTATGCCCGTAACAGTAGTTTCGAGTTTTAGATCAATCCCTACCTCTGCATAGTGCTCTGAGGTCTGGAGAAACAGATTTTTGAAATCTGGAATTTCTCTTCCATGTACGAAAGGGATACCGCACGGACTGTAGGCTACATCTTCATATTCTGTGAATAGAGTAACTTTGGAATCCGGGGCGATAACCTTGGAGGTTGAGGCAGACGAAATCCCACCGGCGCCTCCTCCTACAACAATAATACGTAACTTGTTTTGAGCCATTATATAGTTACCTCACTCAAGTCATAAATCCAACTTTGATTTGCTCAACAGGTAAAAGTAGGGAACGCATATATGCGTTCCCTACGATCTTCGATTACCATGTGCTCACTAGCCGATTAAGTCTTCAGAACAAATCAGCTTACCTTAGTTGATTTCATAAATTTTTTAAAACTTACATTGCTAGGTTTGAAGTCCCTTTCAAACTCGGGAAGTGCAGAGCACTCTCCGCAGCTCACACAGCCCGCACCGCTGCTCTTTGACCCCCCATCGTATTTTGCGAGAACCTTCGCGACTTCTGTATAAACGTAGTTCATAATCTCTGGCTCTGGGGGTTTTACATTCTCCATTGGCGTTCCGGCAATTGGTCGGAACGGGACTATAAAGGGATACACTCCCAAATCAGCGCATAATGACGCTCCTTCGATTATTGTTTCTATCCTCTCCCCGAGCCCTACTAAAACATATGTACTTACCTGCCACCTGCCAAAAACATTCACCGCTTCCTTCCATGTCTCCACATACTTGTCAACTCCAATTCTCGCTTTACCAGGGGTAACGTTTTCAAATACATCTGGGTCAAATGTCTCTATATGAACCCCCAAGGCGTCAACTCCGGATTCCTTTAGTCTTTTAAGCCAGGTCAGATCCTCAGGGGGAATAATTTGAAGCTGTATTGGCAGACCCGTGAATCTCTTCACTTCCGAACAGATTTCGGCATACTTTCGTAATGCCTTTTCCTCATCCGGAGCAACTCCCGAGGTAAAAACGATATTCGAAACTCCATCTAGTTCCCTGGCAAGCAAAATCGTCTCAACAAGGCTTTTTGCATTCTTGAAACCAACTGTGCTCCTATCCTTAAGTGTAAGCTCGATACCGCAGAACTTACATCTCCGCTCATCTACCCAGAAGTCGCAGGTCTGAAGAAGGGTAGTCGCGAAGGTTGTCGGGCAGTGAAGTAGCCCAATTTTCTGCATCGGAATTCCGTTTGACGTTTTGTGGTTATAAAAATTAGCGTCCTTCATCAGCTCGACCTGAGCTAGAGCTACATCATCTCGAAACACCCAGTACTCTCCATTAATCTGGTCGAGATAATAGGGCGAGGAATCCAGGAAACCTCCAACCACTGGAATGTTCGCTTCACTGTCGGGAAGAATCTTTAGATGTAATCCGCCCGTAGGTCCTGCTCCACCCCTCCTTATATCTTTGGTATCAGGAATTCTAACGCCGTAACTCTGCAACTCCACTTTCAGGGATCTAGGATCCATTTATCACCCCCGGATAAGTTTGGCAATATTACCCACTCAACCACTCTATGGCCTTGCATACCAAAGAATGATCGTTTTATTGTATCTCTAAAAATCAATATTAAAACAGCTAACTGCTAATAAATAAATTGTTCTCAAACAGTCCAAGTGCTGAACATCATTGCACCGGCTCTATGGTGTTCGATTACTATGTCCAAAATGTCGGTCGGATGTATCGGCCTTACACCCTCCAGAAAGTCATCTTCTCTGAGACCGCAAAGCGAAGCAGCTGAGAAGCGACATGCATAGACCGTTATTCCTTCATTAATCAATCTTGCGACAAGGTTTGGGTATAACTGTATCCCAGCACCATAGCCGTCGTCCCCAACGTTGGGCCAGCCCCGATATACTGGTATGCCGGAAGCGGGGCCGTAAAACAGTACACTAACATCATAACCCTTCTTTTTAGCCCTTATAGCTGTAAGCATGTTAATACCAGCCACAGATCCTTCATAGGGCACCGAGTGGATAAGGAATAACGCCTTTTCCCCTTCCTTTGCTTTATGATCTGGAAATACTTTCTCCTCATAATCTACCAACGCCTTTCCTTTAGTTGGTTTCTCTCCTTTTACTCTGTCGACTGCCATTTTTACTACCTCCTTATATGATATTTTTTATCTAGAATAAAGTTTCTGGGCATTTTCCCAAAAGATCTTATTTTTCAATTCCTCAGAAATACTTGCGCCTTCAATCTTCCAGAACTCCGAAGGAAAGTCACTCCACGGAGTGTCGGATGCAAAAAGGACGTTATCAGAACCAACTCCGGTTTTCTCAATCTCATTGAGTAACCAGCGTGACCCAAAGCCAACTGCCCAAGTTGTATCCGTATAAACCATAAAACCTTCTTTCACCAAATTAATAAATTTTGGCACCAGCTTTATATGTCCGCTGACAAATCCACCCATGTGTACCAGATGTATTTTGATTCTTTTCCCATACTGTTTAACTAGCTCGAGTGCGTTTGAGATGTCTGAACCTCCGCCAGGGCTTGTATGAATATGTAATACAAGGTGATTTTGCTCGGCGGCGTTAATGATGCTTTCCCATAATGCTCGCGCTTCATCATCCCATTCTCCAGGATTGTATGTGCCCCCAAGAAGGCATGTAGATTTTAGAGCAACTATACCTTTTTCTTTAACGTGTTTTAATGCCTCAGCCGTCCGTTCTTTGTCTTTTGCAAGACCAGAAACCCAAATAGCTCCAACAAGGCGGTCTGCCTGATGGACACCATCAATCACAATTGGATTCAATGTAAATGGTTGACCTGAGTCCGGCACTCCATAATTAGAAATCACCATCGCTCGATCAACTCCATACTCGTCCATATGTTTTAGATATTCTTTATAAGTTGGATACTCGATTACGGTGGGTTTAACAGGTTCTGCCAAATCATAGAATTTATATGCTGCTAGCTCGCCTATATGTGAATGGGCATCAAAAACCTTTCTGTTTACTTTCACTTAGATCACCTCCTAATGTTGTTGTGTAGTTAATTCTGATGCTTAATCGGTTCACTCATACCCCTTATTATCCCATCATATTACAAAAGTTCAACAAAAGCAACAAGTAAATTTTTAATGAATAAGAATCTCGGTAATTAGATGTCCCATAAAGCAAATCATCTCGTAGATTCCGAAAACTCGCAAATTCCCTGAAGCTCTTTAGTCGATTACCAAATTCATTTCAAATAACGATTTTAGATTATTTCTATAGATTAATCCTCTACAAACTGCTCCTGGTTTTTGACATTGTTTCATTGCGTTATTACTGTACCATCTTTGCCTTTTATCGCATCATCGAGACCTTTTATCGAGGTAATAATCGTCCTTTTTCCGCCTTCGCTGATAAACTTCATAGTGGCCTCGATCTTAGGCCCCATGCTCCCTGCCGGGAAATGCCCTTCATCGTAGTAACCTTTCAATTCTTCGAGTGATATTCTTCCAAGGTCTTTCTGTTTTGATGTTCCGTAGAATATTGATACCTTGTCGACGGGCGTTATTAAAATCAGCGAATCCGCGCCTATGAGACTCGCGAGTCTTTCAGCTGCATAATCTTTATCAATGACGGCGGCAACGCCCTTTAGTTTCCCTTTTTTGTCTCTAAGCACTGGAATTCCTCCACCCCCACATGCTACTACGACTAAATCTCTGTTTGCCATGTCTGAGATTTCGTCCTTTTCTACTATATCTATTGGTCTTGGAGATGGAACTACACGTCTGTAACCCCGACCTGAATCCTCTTTCATATCCCAACCTTTCTCCTTTTCGAGTCTTTCGGTTTCCTCTTGTCTGAAAAAAGGCCCGATGAACTTTGTTGGATTTTTAAATGCGGGATCATTTTCTGACACTACTACCTGTGTAGCTAAAACTATAACGGACCTCTTGATCTTTTTTTCCTCCAATATGTTTCGTAACCTCTGTTCTATCATATATCCAATCTGTCCCTGTGTCATTGCGTTGCATACGTCAAGTGGCATTGGCGGTAGAGAATCTATTAGACATTCCTGCTGCATCAGGATATTTCCTACCTGCGGACCATTACCGTGGGTGATTATAATCCTATATCCCAATTGAAACAGGCCGAGTAGTTTTCTACATATTGTATCTGTTCTCCTAATCTGGTCTGCATAATTGCTTTTACCCTCGTGCCCCATGAGGGCGTTTCCGCCAAATGCTACTACAGCTACCTTCATTACATTTCCTCCGCTTATTAGGATATTTTAGTCTTCATGCCTTTTGCTATTAACCCTGCTACTCTGGACGCTAAAGCGTTTGTGGGAAGAACAATGACTCCGGCTTTTTCCAGCTTCTTGACCTGCGATTTTAGATCCTGAGGGTCTTGCTCTGTACCACAAACATGTGCTACAAATGCGATAGAACGGCCTTTCTTTTTCGCTAATCTGTTTGATTCATCTATAGCCGGAATCAGATCACCGGCAGGGTCAGAGCTTGCACCATATCCAAGTACCACGTCGAATAGGATCACGGCAACATCGGGCTTGGATGCCTCTTGTAGTAACCGTTCATTTCGCTGTGTCGCATCAATCATCGGATGAGGGCGTCCCTTCGTAAACTCTTCCTCGCCCAGATCAATACATGTGTGCTGCTTGCTAACGTTTGAATGTCTTAATTTGTTTTGCTTATCGAGTGGGGCATTGGAATATATTTTGCCGAGCATTGGCGTCAGGATTTGCTGGGCTTCATAGCAAAGGGTTCCACCAGAGAATAAACCGCGAAGATAAATCTGATCGGTATTTAAAAGGCTTTGACACTTCTGAGCGGCTTTTTTCCACTTGTTGTGAGAAAGAACCTTGGGAGCGGTATTCCCTGCTCCCACCAGTTTAATTGCGTCAAGCGCGGATTGGTCCAAATTTGTGGCAAACTGCGTTTTTGAATCTTTAGCCTTAATGTTTTTCATTCCGAGAAAGCATATAACAGCTGGTAGGCCACCTTTGCGAATAAAATCTATGACCCTTCTTGCTACCTTATCTGAAGGGGGCTTGGAAACCAGAAGAAGGGCTTTTGTTCCTTCATCGCCCTGAAGCATCCTTATTGCCTCTATCGTCATTATTCCCCCCACCTTGTCAGACAGGTCTCTACCGCCGACTCCGATTGCGTGCGAAATTCCTGATCCCCAATTGTTTATCAGGCTAGTAACTTCTTGCATTCCAGTCCCGGCGGCTGCGATAACCCCTATTGGACCCCGATTGACGACATTTGCAAATCCAAGTCCTACTCCATTGATGATCGCGGTTCCACAACCAGGACCCATCATTAGTAAGCCCTTCTCTTTTGCCCTAAGCTTGAGCTCAATCTCTTCACCGATTGATACGTTATCGCTAAACAGAAAGACATGGAGATCCCTGTCAACAGCCTTCGCGACCTCCAACTTTGCATATTCTCCGGGAACGGAAATGACTGCAATATTCGACTGAGGCAAATCATTTTGGGCTGAATCAAGATCCTTATATTCAAATTTTGCGGTAATGCCGGCTTGATGAGGGGCAAGAAGGGTGTCCAACATCTTTAGAGCTTCATTTGCTTCTTTTTCAGATTCTGCTTCAATTGCTACTATAAGATCGTTAGGACTGGCTGAATCAGTTTCTTTCTTAAGTAATCCCGTCTCCTTCAGCATAGCTAGATTAGCTTTAGTTGCCATGATTGCTGCCGCCTTTTTGATTCCGCTAAGATTGCTTAGCTTTTGGCTAATCTGCATAAGCTTCATCGAATCCTGATAGAAGTTTTTCTTAACCGTGCTGACTATAGCCATGGTTTTCTCTTAATGATTCAAGATTCATGACGCATGATTCACGATGAACCCATACTTTCTTTTATTATCCTGCATCTTGCATCCTGTATCGTGCATCATCTGTATTTCCTTCCAAAAGCCTTTAGCGCCTTCGAAAAACATTCATATGGGGCCTTTACGATTCCCGCGCCTATCTGACCGGCGCCTGAGCTTTTATGTACTACGGCGCTGTTTATACTTGGACTAATGCCAATTTCGACGACCTTTCGTAAATCAATGCCTGTGGGAGTTCCCTCGAAATCCAAAACCGGGATCCCGAACTTCTGATTCTTTACGAGAGTTATTAGACCCATCTCCTTTGTAATTCTTATGGACTCTTGAAAGCCTCCTCCGGTAAACGATGCCATTGCAGGTGCGGCTGCGATGGCGAACCCTCCAAGTCCCATTGTTTCTATGATTGAGCTATCGCCTATATCTGGGGCTCCGTCATTGAAGTTATATCCAGGGTTATAAAGGGCATCCTTGAGATAAGGAGCAGGTGCCGTGAACCATTCATTCCCAAGTCCACTTATTCGAATACCAAAATCAGTCCCGTTTCTAGACATTGCTGTGACAACGGTTGATTCTCTTATATCCCTTGCCGCGTCCATCGAGAGTTTACATGCAGTCATGGTCATGTTCAGAAAGAAATGGCTATTTCCGGCAATAAAGTTATAGACCTGCAACAAGACTTTTTTTGAAAGATCGATTGAAACGAGTGGTTCTAGGATTCTTTTAAGAAAAAGATTTGATGATGCCGCGTGACGATTATGGCACTCATCTCCCATCTGAATTCCCTGGGCCAGGATGCTCCATATTGGGATGCCTTGTGCTTTTTTGATAACCTTCTTCATTACGGGACCAAAAATGTCCCGAATCCACTTGAGACGCTCAAGGGTCTCTTTTCCGAATGACCCAAACCATAGGACTTTGCCTGCGCCCTCATTAAACGTGGAATAGACTTTATTGCCGAAGGTTGAGTCTTTTGTAACAATAACAGGCATTGAAGACGAGATAATTCCGGTCATAGGCCCCACTGCGTCATGGTGATGATTTGGCGAGAGCTTTACCTTTTTTCTTTTTAGTAGTTGGTCCGCGGCCTCGTCATTTTCCGCAAGGCCCTCGAGCACTAAAGCTCCTCTAACTGCCCTCTTCATCGGATCGCACATTCTTTCCCATTCAATCGGAGGACCTGCATGTAGTACAGTATCGGGAGTCATGCCCGGTATTACATTAACTGCGGTATCAACATCAATGAAGAACCGGTTCAACCGATAAGATCCTGTCTACCGCAAGTGTGTTGGCTTCATTAATTCGCTGACCTAGATACGTTAATGTCCTAGTTTCTGTTTTTTTCTGACTTTTTATTTTAGCAACCATGTTCTTAATAAGAGATGCATGATCCACGATCCATGATTCACGATTCACGATTAACGATTAACTTATATTTTCTTCTACTGTCTTGTATCCTGTATCCTGCATCTTGCATCATGTATCTTGCCTCATGAAGGCTCGACGGCTAGCACCCAAATTAACTCTGCTTGAGTGTCGGCGGTATTTTTCCAGCTATGATTGATGTCAGTCCTGAAGTGAATGCTGTCGCCGGGTCCAAGGGTATATGTTTCATTACCTATTCGCAGTTCCATTTTTCCTTTAAGGCAATATACGAGCTCTTCTCCTCTATGTTTCATTGGTTTTCTACCGCTTGAGGCCCCTACATCAACCACCGCATAGGCGGCCGTCATCATGAAATCTCCGTATTTCTTTGCGGAAATGCCACGAAGCTTTAATCCCTTCTTAAATGTGAAAATGCTTTCACGTTTTCGAGCAGGTACGTAAAAGACATCTTTTTTCCCCCGTTTTTCTTCGATGAAATAGCTTACTTCTTTTCCCAGGGCGTCGGAGATCTTCATCATGGTCGTTATAGTCGGGATTATTCCATTAGACTCTATCTTGTGGATGGCTGCTGCGGAGATCCCCGATTTTACCGACAAGTCTTTAAGGGACAGGCCCCTATCCAATCGGATTCGTTTGATTTTTTCACCTAGTTTGGAAACTATGTCCTCTATCTGATTCTGTTCATTTCCCATTTTTCACCTTATTAAATCTATCTTTTCCAATACCAATTAAGGGCTGGACTTCGGTGTCCCAGAATAGTCTTTTCTCAGCGCCATTTTTTACAAATGAGACATTACTGCCGCCGATAATCTTACCGATCACTTCGCACGTGAGATTAATGGAATCGAATATCTTCTTAACGTCTGCGGTGTATTGCGGTCTTATCGATAGAATAAATCCGTAACTCGGGAAGGTAATCAACCAATCCCTCAATGGGATCTCATCAGGCTTCGGAATCCTCTCTATTTGTATCTCCGCACCTTTTCCGGAACACTCCAAAAGCATCAGTACTGATCCAATTAAACCTGCCATGCTAACGTCCTTCGCGGTATCAACCTTTCCTTCTTCCGCAAGTCGCGGAAACAATTCCAATTGTCTGAGAGCGTCTTCACTACTCAATTCGCTGGAGGAATCCCAGAAATTAAATCCCGAATAGAATTTTCCATCTAGGCTGCAAACGAAAACCAAGTCATCGCCTTCTTGGGCATTAAAACTGGAGAGTAGGCTTGTAGCCCTACCTATGATAAAGACTGAGAGGGAAGAGAAATTTGTTCGGCGATTTAAATGACCTCCTACAAGTGGTACATGATATCGGTACGCATTATCCTTTATACCTCGCACTATATCATTGACTTCTTCTAAATTGGGTGAAAATAGTACATCCAGGATCGCTATTGGTCTTCCACCCATAGCGTAAATATCGCTCACATTTGTGAGGACTGAGGTGCGCCCTGCAAGGTAGGGATTTGATTTCAGAAGTTCGGGGTAAACGCCTTCAGCCGCCGCCAATAGATAACCATCGTTTGTCTCTATAGCAGCCGCATCGTCACCAAGAATCACATTTCTACCGTCAACTTCGCAGACACCCGGTATGATGTCCCAGAGGTTCCTTAAATTTACCTTTTCGGCTAAACGTGTGGAGCTGCGTAAAGCAGTTATTAGCTCATCCATAGTGGATTCCCATTCTTTTTTAATAACACGGTATCGTCAACAATTGCGGATGCACGATTCACCATACATGATCCATGATGCATGATGCACGATGTAAGTTCTTTTTTTTCATAGTTGCATCCTGAATCCTGCATCGTGCATCGTGATATTAGTACGAATCCAAATTCGCTTCCATCAATTGGTGTGGCATGCCTTCATAGATAATTGGCTCTCCTATTTTTTCCCAATCAAGTCTCTGGAAGAATCTCACATTGTTGGGCTGTATGTATGCCAGGAATTTTTTGCAGCCCTTTGATTTAGCAGTACTCACAGCAAATCGCACAAGACGAGACCCAACCCTGCCATTGCGGTAATCTGGTAAGGCTCCCAGTCTGCCGCCAAACCATGTGTTTCCATCCTTACTGTAGCATCTGACAACGCCTACTACATTACTGCTTGAGGCTTCGACTGCGATTATGTGAGTTGCGCTCGGATCATGTTCGTCAACATCTGTCTCGGTAAATATCCCTTGCTCCTTTACAAAAACCTCGTTGCGAACACGAAAATATTCTTTTAGTTCATCATCAGTTTCAGCGATTTTAATGATATATTTCGACATTCTTTCCCCGATTAGGCGTTAACTATATTCCACATTTTATTAACTTTAGGAAATAAAGTCAAATAGGTTTTTAGAAAAATGGTTAAGAATAATTCACTTTGATTTCTTATTAATGGCTACTTCGGAGGAAGAGCATTGTTTTAATAAAAAGAACCGTTCACCCTTCGACATCACTCAGGGTGAGCGGCAAGCTCCGTGGCGAAGCAATCTAGAAAATAGAGGTTACTTCGCTATCGTTAGCAACGGCAACATTCTTCATGCATTGTTGATTAAAAAGGAAGTGATCCTACTTTCCTGATATCTCGAGATCCAGATATTTCTTTGTCTCCTCCACAACAACCTTCGAGAGCCCGAGGAGGCCGATAAGGTTTGGGAATGCCATGAGTCCGTTCATGATATCTGCGAAAGTCCAGACTAAATCAAGTTGAACGACTGCACCAATTAAAACTACAACCGTGAAAATTACTCTATACGGTTTCACAGCACGCTCTTTAAACAGATACTCTATAGATTTCTCTCCGTAATAAGACCATCCAAGTAGAGTGGAATAAGCAAAGAATGCAAGACTTAGTGAAACTATTTTAGCACCTAATTTATATGGCACACCCTTTTCGAAAGCAAGCGTTGAAAGCGCGGCTCCCGTCTCTCCGCTTGTCCATGCGCCGCTGGAGATAATGACGAGCCCGGTAAATGTGCATACTACGATTGTGTCAATGAAGGTTTGTGTCATAGAAACTAGGCCCTGTGCGACGGGGTTACGGGTCTTTGCCGCGGCGGCGACTATGGGAGAGCTTCCAAGCCCGGATTCATTTGAGAATATTCCCCTTGCGACCCCGATCCTGACCGTTTGTGACAAAGCTGTTCCTAAAAATCCGCCAGTTACGGCAGTGGGGCTGAATGCATGAACGAAAATCAATTTAAAAGCCTGTGGAATGTTTGTATAGTGTGCGATCAGCGTCAAAATCGCGCCAACGATATACAGGATTATCATGAACGGGACAATAGCACTTGCAGTCCTTGCTATACTTCTAATCCCTCCGAGAATCACCATCCCAGTTGCAATAGACAATACAGCCCCTGTAGCCCATGGTGAAATCCCAAAAGTTGACTCCAGTCCCTTTGCCACTGAGTTTGATTGGACCATGTTGCCAATTCCGAAGGCGGCGATTGAAGCAAAAACTGCAAAAATTACTCCGAGCCATTTGATTCCCAGCCCTTTAGATATATAGTACATCGGGCCGCCGCTCATAGTGTTGAACTTGTCTACCTCTCTATATTTAATCGCTAACACGGCCTCAGAGTATTTGGTAGCCATTCCGAATAGACCGGTTACCCACATCCAGAAAAGTGCGCCTGGCCCACCTAACGCGATAGCCGTAGCAACACCGGCAATGTTTCCAACTCCGACTGTGGCGGAAAGGGCGGTCATGAGCGCCTGGAAGTGTGTAATATCTCCCTCTGATGATTCCTTCTCTTTCCTTTTGATAAGAGCTAGATATAATGAGGGTATTAGAGCCCGAAATTGAATCCCTCTTAGTATTATCGTGAGATATATTCCGGTGCCCAGAAGAAGTATGATTAGAGGCATGCCCCAGATAAGGCCGCTTATGTCGGAAAGCGTTTTTACTAGATTATCCTGCATCACTCATTAACTCCTTTTTTTGGGTGTATTACCTTATCATAGATTTTTTCCTCTACAAATAGGAAAAATCAAACGATTTTAGGTTCACAACGAGAAGATAAAACAAATATGTCAAGACCGAATCTTAATTAGCTTAAATGGCAAAAGGCTAGATTGGATTTAGTGAATCGGGAATCCTCAAAAGATGATAAGACTACCGTTTACGTGCTTCAACCTGGCTCAGCACGATCGGGTCGAAAATGGAACTGATATAGAAAACAGAATTGGCTTTGAAGATGATATGCGACAAATTGCCATTACGATCGACTCCCAAGCACCGTCTGGTCATGATCGGGGTTGCCTGTGGGCATTTAAGCCGCGCGATCACTTTCAACCGAAGGTCTTGCCGATTCAGCAGAAATTAGGGGGTAAATCATTCGATCTCCAGGATCACAAATTCCCGTATGCCCCCGGGTGTGTGAACCCGGGCCTCGTCGTCAACTCGCTTTCCAAGTAATGCTCTACCGATGGGGGACGCTACGGAAATAAGCCCTCTCTCGGGTTCTGATTCATCCGGTCCTACGAGTTGGTATGCAACGGTATTCCCGGTTTCAATATCCTCAAGCCTCACGCGAACGCCAAACATAACTCTGTCTTTCCGAGGAAGTTTTTCAGGGTCTATTACTTCAGCCCGTGCTACCTTGCTCTTTAGCTCCTGTATCCTTGCCTCGATGAAACCCTGTCGATCCTTTGCAGTATCATATTCGGCGTTTTCGGAGAGGTCCCCCAGTGATCTCGCATGTTCTATCATCTTTATGACCCGTGGCCGCTCTTCAGAAATTAACCTATTTAGCTCTTCTTGAAGCTTCCTAAAGCCGTCCGGTGTTATTGGGACCCTATCAGAAGACATATTATCTTTTCCTCCTTTTACTTTAAATTAACAAGCACCAATGATCAAATTACGAATCCCAAACAAACCCAAAATTTCAAATTCCAGATATAAATACTTCTGATTTGGAGTTTGGTGCTTTAAATTTATTTGAAATTTGGTGCTTGTAATTTGGGATTTGTAGTATCGTTATAGTAATCCTGAAGTGCTCTTACCTCTAATCCCTCCGTTTTTAATACTTCTATAGCGTCTACTGCAGCCCTTGAGGCTGCGATTGTTGTAAAGTAAGGAACGTTCTTGATAAGAGATTCCCTTCTTATTGAGTAAGACTGTGAAATCTCCTTTTCGCCAAAGGTAGTGTTGACAACTAGTTGTACATCGCCATTTTTTATGTGGTCGACGATGTGAGGTCTTCCTTCTATGACCTTGTTTACCGTATCGCAATTAATTTTATGCTTCTCTAGATATAAAGCAGTACCCATTGTGCACATCAGCTTAAAACCAAGATCCTTTAGCTTCTTAGCTATGGATATTACCTTAGGTTTGTCCTCATCCTTGACACTTACGAAAGCTGTGCCCTCGAGGGGGAGGAACGTGCCTGCTGCGATCTGCGCCTTTGCAAATGTACGTCTGAGTTCGGTGTCTATCCCCATCACTTCCCCGGTTGACTTCATTTCAGGGCCCAGAATAGTATCTACGCCTGGAAATTTTATGAAGGGGAAAACCGATTCTTTTATACATATGTGTTTTGGCACAATTTCCTTTGTGAAGCCTAGTCGATTCAGACTTTTCCCTAGCATTACCTTTGTTCCCAGTTTAGCGAGTGGAATTCCTATGGCCTTACTAACAAATGGAATTGTGCGGCTTGCCCTCGGATTTACTTCGAGCACATAGACATCTTGATCTTTAATCGCGAATTGGATGTTCATCAAGCCTTTTACATTGAGGGCTAATGCAAGAGTTTTAGTCTGACGAATGATTTCCTCGATGAGAGGAGCTTCTACAGAAAAGGGGGGGAGCACCATGGCGCTATCCCCAGAATGGACACCGGCCTCTTCTATGTGCTCCAAAATACCTCCTACAACTACTAGTTCCCCGTCAGAAATGGCGTCCACATCCAGTTCCTTGGCATCCTTTATAAATTCGTCTATGAGTATCGGTTGATTGGGCGATACCTTTACAGCTGCATTCGTGTAACTTATTAGGGCTCCCTCACTATAGACAATTTCCATGGCTCGGCCGCCAAGTACATAGGAGGGTCTAACCATTACGGGGAATCCAATTTCGAAAGCGATACGTTTCGCTTCATCCACACTTCTCGCGATACCGCTTTTAGGCTGCTTGAGACCTAAATCTATTATTAGATCTCTGAATCTTTCCCGATCTTCTGCAAGATCAATGTCTTGAGGAGATGTCCCGATTACATTTACGCCCCTACTCGCAAGTGGAATTGCGAGCTTAAGAGGTGTTTGACCCCCGAGCTGTACAATCACACCCGATGGTTTTTCCTTTTGGATAATCGATAATGTGTCTTCTAAAGTCAGGGGTTCAAAATATAATCTATCTGAGGTGTCGTAATCTGTACTCACGGTTTCTGGATTACAATTGACCATTATGGATTCGAATCCTTCTTCCTTTAAACACATGGATGCATGAACACAGCTATAATCGAATTCTATACCCTGTCCTATCCTGTTTGGGCCCCCTCCAAAAATGACAATCTTTCTTTTCTGGTCTGGAAGTGCTTCGTCTTCCCCTTCGTAAGTTGAGTAAAGATATGGAGTGTATGCCTCAAATTCGGCGGCGCATGTATCCACCATTTTGTATGCCTTTTTGATTTTGAGCTCTTCGGACTTTTTTCGGATTTCGTCCTGGCTCGTATTCGTAAGCTCGGCCAATCTTATATCTGAAAACCCAATTTCCTTTGCATGTCGCAGCATGGGACCTGGCAAATCATCTGAATTGAATATCCTTATCTGATTTTCCGTTTCAACGATATGGTTTATATTTTCAAGGAACCACGGGTCGATCTTAGTTAGATAGTTAATTTCCTGGATATCAAGTCCACACCTGATTGCGTCTGCTATATACCATAATCTTTCAGGATTAGGTATTAATAATTTTTCTCTAATCAACTCCAAGTTGGTGGTGATTGGCTCCAACCCTGAAGAATCGATTTCTAGAGAACGGATAGCTTTTTGTAGCGCTTCCTTGAATGTTCTTCCGATCGCCATAACCTCGCCGACGGATTTCATCTGGGTCGTCAGTAAAGGCTCGGTCTGTGGAAATTTTTCGAACGCGAATCTAGGTATTTTTACTACAGCATAGTCAATTGTGGGTTCGAACGAAGCAGGGGTATAACGAGTTATATCATTGGGAATCTCATCGAGTGTATATCCAATAGCAAGCTTGGCTGCGATCTTAGCGATTGGATACCCGGTCGCTTTGGAAGCAAGCGCTGAGCTCCTTGAGACTCTCGGGTTCATTTCAATCACGACGATTTCGCCATCCTCTGGGTTAATTGCGAATTGAATATTTGACCCACCGGTATCAACCCCTATCTCCCTGATTATCGCGATAGCGGCGTCTCTCATCCTCTGATACTCCTTATCAGTCAGGGTTTGGGCCGGCGCGACAGTAATGCTATCTCCGGTATGAACACCCATTGGGTCAAAATTTTCAATCGAACATATTATGGCTACGTTGTCCTCTCCATCCCTCATGACCTCAAGCTCAAACTCCTTCCAGCCCAATACTGATTGTTCTATCAGGATCTCGCTTACTGGGCTTAAATCTAGGCCGGCTTTTGCATATTCCTCAAACTCCTCTCTGTTATAGGCTACGCTTCCTCCAGTACCTCCCAGCGTGAATGAAGGGCGAATGATAACGGGGAATCCAATATCGCTTACAATATCCCATGCTTGGTTTATGGAATGAGCAACTCCGCTTGGTGGAACCTTTAGCCCGATTTTATTAATTGATTCTTTGAATAGATTCCTGTTCTCGGCTTTCTTTATTGCGCTTAGTTTCGCCCCAATTAATTCGACTCCGAATCTATCCAGAACCCCTGTCTCGGAAAGCTGAACGGCGAGGTTCAGGGCTGTCTGTCCTCCAAGGGTTGGCAGCAATGCTTGAGGAAGTTCCTTCGCGATGATCTTTTCAACAATTTCGGGTACGAGCGGTTCTATATAGGTTCTTTCCGCGACTGTTGGATCTGTCATTATTGTTGCTGGATTGCTGTTTACGAGTACGATCTGATAGCCTTCTTCTCGAAGTGCTTTACAGGCTTGCGTTCCGGAATAATCAAACTCACAGGCCTGCCCGATAACAATGGGCCCTGAGCCAATCAGGAGTATCTTTTTGATGTCGGTTCGCTTAGGCATTTATTCATGATGCATGATGCAGGATGCAGGATCCATGATCCAGGATACAAGATGCAAGATTATTTGGCCTTTTATATCCTGTATCATGCATCATGTATCTTGCATCTAAGTTAACTTCAGTCCGGCTAATCTATGTTAGATTCTTAGCTAAGGAGTATGATTTAACATATTCAGGTTGTCGAGCTCTCATGGTCCTCATATATATTTTCTTTGATGTATTCCTTGTGATTACCCCTGAAGCCCTCAAGAGTTTCAAGTCTATATAGCGCCGATCTGTACCAGTTCTTATTGGGCTTGACTTTTGAGGGAGACAGTCTCCAAGCCCTTGTTTCCTCTTCGTAACCCCAGTTTATATATTCGTTAAAATTATGAATTATATCAGTGAATACGATCTTGTATTTAAGTAGCATTTTCTGGAGCTCATACCACTTCGTGAGAGACGCTTCCCTCCTTGTAAAACCAAAGTATCCAGCGGAACCAGGTTGACTAAGTGTCGCAATTCCCCTGCCAATAAAAGCGTCCGCCGCCTTCAATGTCTCAGGAGGATCGGTGAAAAAGGTATCATATTTATTCCTATGATCGCGGGGAATAGAACGTCGTAGATCGAAAGTGTGAACGTCCACTTTGAACCCTTCTATTACACCGATTTCCTGAATGAAATCTGTTAGTCTGTTGTCAATTTCCACTACTGTTATTCTCTTCGGTAGACGGCTGATTCCAAGAACTATACTTATCAGATCATCGTCTCCAAGGACGAATATTTCCTTTCCATGTATGTCGCCCCTTTCATAGGCAAGGGCAAAACGTGAGAGAGTAGTGGAAGGGGTTACGTATCCTTGGTCAAACTTTCTCAATGGAGCCGGACGTCTCTTCTGAATCTTGAGGAATTTATTTTTGATTTCCGAGAATTTTTCCAGAATGATTCCCCTTCCTTCGCAAGTTTTACATGAGAGATCGTCCACCGGATGTAAACGTTTTGCGACATTTTTTCCTTCATCCGTGAGGTAAAATCCATTTCCCGATACTGAAACAAGTCTGATTTTTTCCAGTGCCTTAATGGATTCGAATACTGCGGGAACCGGAAAATCAGACTTGTCTATAACATCCCAGGGATTCTTGCTCTTTCTTAGCGTACCCAGCAACCTTTCTATATCATTTAAGGTAACCTTGATCTTTGATTTATTTGACACTTGTTGGGCGAGTTTTTTCAGGTTCATCCAAAACCTCATGAGTGGTTGTGAAGTCAGGAATTTATACCCAAAATCTCTCCGGCTCGCAAATTAAGTCGGTTAACCTGATCGACTGATTTTACTAGTTTTGCGGTTTAAGGGAATATGCTCATCAATGACCCGGTCACCTTTCATAACTACTGTACGCGTTGTGAGCAATTTAACGTTTGAGGTCAGAAAATGATGTGTTAAGGCTCAACTTTAATTTAGTAAGGCGGGACAGATTCTCCCGTTTCGCCATAGATCTCTAGTTCGAGACCATCTGGATCAAGGAAGTGATATGCTTTTATCTTTCCGTCCTTTTCGACCTTTTCTTCTATGAATGTGACCCCTTTGCCCTTAAGGGCTTTGCTCGATTTTTCCACATCATTTACTTTAAAAGCCACGTGAGCAACACTCTCCACAATTTGAGATTTATCACTATTGAGCTTTTTATCTTCTGTTAAAGCGATTAAAGTGTGGTCTTTAGTTCCGAGGAAGGACTTTTTCTTCCCTCCTTCATTTCGTCCGTCTTTCAGTATTCTCAGCCCTAACACCTCATTGTAAAACTCAATAGACCTGTCCATATCGCTTACAACTATCGCAACGTGGTCTATTCCCGTGATCATGTTGTCGCTACTCACCAGATTTTTTATCCATTTCATGATTTCCTACCAGAGCCTGAGTTCCACAAAAAGGTTGGTAAACCAGACTGATATTGCAAGGAAAGCAAAGGTAATGATAAAAACTCCAGCCGCTTTCGACATGGATATGTGTCCACCCTCGTCGTGCGTTGGCATAGACTCCGTGGGCGCAGCTTGGGAAGGTGGAACTGCTGTCATCATACCGTGCTTGAGACCCCTTCAGGATTCTGGTAAAGTGACAAGAACTATAAAGCCAACTACTTAAGCAACCCCAATTATCTCACAATTGGAAAGCCTTTGTCAACATAATTGAGTTTTTTTAAGTTAGATATTAGAGTTTAATTACTATTTACGGAAAACTAAATCCATTCAAAAGATTCTCCCATTATTGGTGGATCTATTCAGACAGTTAAGAATGAGTCCTTTATTAAATTCATTTTAATATTATAATTGGGGGAAATGGCAAAGATATTGGAAATTGAAGAGCTGGGCAATCCCATATTAAGGGAGAATGCCAAACATGTGGAGAATATCGGTGATGAATATATTCAGGTACTAATCGACAATTTGATCGAGACTGTTAGAGCGGTAAATGGTGTGGGGATTGCTGCTCCACAGGTAAATGAATCCTATCAAATTTTTATAGTTGCCTCCAGTCCAAACCCTCGATATCCGGATGCACCGAAAATGGAACCGATAGAAGTAATCAACCCGAAGATTTTATCTAGCTCCGATCAAATGATTAAGGACTGGGAAGGATGTTTAAGCATCCCAGGAATAAGGGGATTGGTATCGCGTCACAAATCCATCGCTGTTGAATATACCAACAGGAATGGGGATAAGAAGACAGAAGAATTATCTGATTTCATAGCGAGGATATTTCAACACGAATACGATCATCTTAAGGGGATAGTATTTCTCGACCGTTTGGAGAGAGTAAGTGAGGTGATTACCGAAAAAGAGTACATAAAATTGTTCCGTGAATAATAATTGTTTTCTTTGGTTATGGATTAACTAAGCAACTGTGAATTTATTCTACATACAATGCACATTTATTACCCAGCCTGTACCAGTACCGTACGATTGCCGTTTACTGGGTTAACGCGCAAGAGTCTAAAATTAGCGCTGTCTAAAACCAGAATATTTCCATCATCCTCCACAGCAATTGCCCTGGGAAACTGAAAAAATGGACCCGAACCTTTTAGAATTGATGAAATCGTAACACGATCTCCAGTCAGAATTTCTACACCAATTACACTATTACCGCCTGTGTCCATAACCACGATATTTCCATCTTGATCAAGGGCTAGACCCGTGATTTGAACGAATGACGGACCGTTGCCGGTCTTCCTGTTCGATATCACAGTTCGGTCTCCCGTATCGGGATCGACTGCAAAAACTGCTCTACGGAACTCATCCGCCACCAATAATATTCCTTGGTCATCGACGGTCACACCCACCGGTGCCTTGAACTCTGTTCCGCTCCCGGTGTTGCTATCGGATATTATGCTTCGGTTGCCATCTATGGGATTTACCATGACGATTGCCTTAAGATTTGGATCGGCAACTACTAGATTTCCATCGAACACTACCGTAACATCGACAGGATTTCTTAAATCATCACCAGAGCCCACGCTGGAACTGGATATGATATTCCGATTACCGGTAATGGGGTCTACGCTAAAAACAGCCCTGAGATCGGAGTCTGTGACAAATAGAATTCCTGCATCGTCAATTGTAAGACCCCTTGGAGCAGAAAATGCAGGGCCGTTACCAACGCCAGCTCCCGAGATTGTTGTAACCTCGCCTGATTCGGGATCGACTCGTAATACTGTTGGTGGATTTACCGTGGTTAAAAAAATATTGCCATCTTCTGCCACTGCCAACCCACCGGGAAATATTAGTATCCTGGTGTCTGTAGTCTGGTCTTGGCATGAAATATTCAGCAATATAAATATGGCGAAAGAAAAAGCTAGTATTATTCTGCTCCACGCTCTTGTCATAAAATTATTCCTCCATTCTGGCCGGTGATTTCTTGATATTATCACACCCACTATATAATCTTGTCAATAACTTACACATACAGAGGAAGAAAAGATGTCCAGTTATAATTTACCGGCTTTATTGTTATCAACCCTAATTACTATTCTAGGGTGTTCTAAATCAGACTCATTTCCCCAAGGGGAATGGGTCGACCTCACACATAATTTCTCATCGGAAACGATCTACTGGCCAACTTCTGAAACCTTCAAATCCGAAGTCGTATTTGAGGGCATCACAGATAAGGGGTTCTTTTATGAAGCGAAAAATTATTCAGCTGCTGAACATGGTGGGACACATGTTGACGCGCCAATTCATTTTGCTGAAGGTAAAGAAACGTTGGATGAAATACCCTTAAATCGGCTAATCGGCACAGCCGTCGTCGTAGATGTTTCCAGGAAGGCAGACGAGAATCCCGATTACGAGATTGGGATAGATGATTTCAAGGAATGGGAGGATGAAAATGGTCGGATTCCGGATCATTCGATTATCTTATTGTACACCGGTTACTCAAAGTATTGGCCGGATAAGGTTAAATATCTGGGAACAGAAAATCGCGGTGAAGAAGCCGTGAAGAATCTTCACTTCCCAGGATTGGATCCGGAAGCGGCAAAGTGGTTGATTGAAAATCGAAGACTAAAGGCAATAGGACTGGATACGGCGAGCATCGATTATGGTCAATCGCAGTTATTTGAATCACACGTCACATTATTTAAAGACAGCGTGCCGGCATTTGAAAACGTGGCTAATCTGGATAAATTGCCGGCGAAAGGGGCAATCGTTTTTGCCTTGCCTATGAAGATCAAAGGTGGTAGCGGAGGACCGCTCCGGATCGTCGCTCTCATCCCTCATAAAAATTAAATTGGCAGTATGGGTTATTCCCTGTCTGCTGTATTTATATCACGTTTCGGGTTTATGTTTGTAATCCTTCATGACTTTAAGATACGAAATAATGTTCTCAATGATTCTTTCCCTGTCCTTAGCCTCGGCATCTAGTGCTGGCATAGTTGAATCGTAGCTGATGTCTCTTGGGTTGTTGATCCATTTCTTTAGCCAGGGTTCTTTGAAATATTCAGTGACGTTAACCGGGTAATTAAGCTCCTTGGCCTTCTTTCCGCCTTCCCCGTTTATAGTGTGGCAACTCGAGCAGTACGTTCGGAAGAAGTTGAATCCGCTCTTTACATCATGTGAGCTATTTTTCGGAGGAGCCATACCGGGAAAACGGTCGGAGAAGTCTATAAGGTCAATTGTTGTTATTTGATAAGGCCAATGCACAGCACCCATTTTTAGGACCTCGGGAAATTTAATATCATCCCATATGAGGTAAAACGGCCCAAGCCTCACAAACTCATCGCCCTGTAGTTTATTTATTAATGTAAATCCTTTATTGTCAGGACGATCATATACAAGATAGCTACTGAATCTTATAAAGTTTTCGGTGGGAATAGATGCCTGATAGCCGTCCTTGCATGTAAACAAAATATCATCGGCATCTTTCCAGCTATCACCATAAACTATCGTCAGGAGTTGGTTTACGGGAAACCCAACGTACTCTCGTTTTACAGATTCTAGAGGTTCTAACACTTCTACGTTAAGTGGTGGAATAAGTTTTTTCAGTTTTTCAAGAGGTATCGTTCTGAAATCATTTCCATGTCGCTTAAAAGTGAGTACGCCAGACTGAGCCGAAGAATTTAGCGTAAATAACCCGTATGAAATAATTACAACGGAAAGTGAAGTTAACAAAATTACCCTTTTCATTTGAAAACAAGTCTATGGTTTCAATCGGGGATATATGATCCTATGAGATCGTAAGTCACCTAAAAATTGTTTCCAATCCGGTCCCTATGGGCGAATTTCGCAACTTTTTGTAAAGTTGACGCTTTTAGCTGCTCAACTTCCTAAAATTTCTTCCTTAAGAACGCCGATGAATGGTAGATTCCTGTATCGCTGCCTGTAATCCATTCCATAACCTATAACAAACTCATCTGGTATTTCAAAGCCACGATAATCAATAGGTATATCGACGATTCGTCTTACCTTTTTATCAAGTAGAGCGCATACCCGGACATTGTCCGGTTTCTTTGCTTTTAGAGTCCTCAGTATATAGTTGAGGGTTAAACCCGTATCGATAATATCCTCAACCAAGATGACGCTTTTATTTTCAATGTTCTCATCTAGGTCCTTTAATATTCGTACGATTCCGGTCGGTTTGTTACCTGTGTAACCTGAAATAGATAAGAAATCCAGGGTGATAGGTATGGAAATCTGTCTTATTAAATCACAGATAAATACGATTGAACCCCTAAGCACGCAGACTAAAACAGGATTTGTTCCTTTATAATCTTGTGAAATCTTGGCGCCCAGCTGCTTTACCCTATCGTCAATCTCTTTTTCAGTAATTAGTATTTTTTGTATATCTTCAAGCACTGTTAATGGAGAGGATTGGATCATCCCATACGAGAGTTATCGTTAATTACCAGGATTAAGTGTATCATAACTTGCTGAGTTTCAGTAATTTTTTATGTATAAAAATTTTCTCTTGACACGGGGAATTATATTTTGTATAAATATAAGTAAGCGATTCCAAGGGGCTGAGGCTACTTTGAAAACTAATTAAAAAGAGTATCGAAAGAGGAGACTCGAGTAGAGAAAGGGGTTTTCAATGGAGGAACAAGGTCACTTGGGGTCGCATTTTTTTATCTAATTCCGAACCTCTGCAGTAACTTATTATAATCCCTTCCATAGAATAACTTAATGTTTACATCGGGATAGAGCTTTTTTAATCTTCTCAATTTTCTATTCTTCTTTGTAACAAGCTTTTGCTTAAGGGTTGTGAGTTCTATGTAAAGGTCTAGCTCAGGAAGATAAAAATCAGGTGTGAACTCCTCTTTAACCATCCCGTTTTTGTCGGCTTTAAGAAGAAAGCTTCTAGGCTCATACTCCCATTTTATCCTGTAAAAATCCAGAACCTTTGCAAATTCTTTTTCGCTAGGGTGGGCAAATGAAGGCATTGTCAATTTTTTAACATATTTGGCTGTATTGGAACGCTTTTCTTTTTTTCTCAGGCTTGACTTAAGTAGCTGAAGAGCCTTCCACGTAATTCCAGCCTTCAGGGTTATACCTTTGGTTTCAACTGCAGTGAGTATTAGATCCACTGCAAAATCGGTATCCAGTCTCTTTAACATTATCTGTAAATCATAAAATTCAGCTCCTATTGTTACTTTTCGAAAAAGTGTTCTCATGAAGTTTAAATAATTTTTTCTCGTTTGCCTTAAAGCCCTTTTGCCTGCCCTATAGCTGTTAATATCCCGCACCTTTACGTGTAATGTCCCTGGCAATTTCCGAAACAAGACTTCTCCGCCTAGATTAAGTATGATGACATTGTCCCTAAGTGCTTTTTCTATGATTAGATTTTTTATTATTTCGGGCGGGATTTTTTCCCTTGCCACATAATCGAATAAGCTCATACTGTCTATAGAGCCCGTCTCGATCAAATCCCTGAGTATTAAGGTACTGTCGACTAAAGAAAAACCCAGTCTTTGTGACACCTTAGTTGCAATTTCGCCACCCAAGCCATCCAGATTTTCTGAAATTGTGATGATAGCCATATTATTTGAATGTTTATTATAACTTGCTTATGAGCAGAAAAATAATATCCGTAAGAGCGTAAACACAAGTCAATCCTGACCTTATCAACCGAACGAGGACTACCTATCCGAATGCCTATTGCTTATGATTCATCCGTTGTTCTTTAGCGATTAATATTTACTGTACAGGTTATAGGTTTGTATATTATACTGTTTATGTAATGTAAGAGGCTATGGCAAACATAGAAATTTATTTAGACAATAATGCAACCACAAGGCCATTACCGGATGTGATTAAATTAATGCTTCCGATCCTCAGCAGTGGCTTTGGGAATCCGTCTAGCTCTCATTCGGCAGGGGAGAGGGTCAGAGGGTGTATTAAAGAAGCTAGAAAGCAACTGGGACAATTGATAGGAGCTGATCCTAACAATGTTGTCTTCACAAGCTCTGGCACAGAAGCTAATAACATGGCTTTCTACTCCGCTACACGTGGCAAATATGAGCGTTGTCGTATACTGACGACTACCATTGAGCATTCCTCGATCCGAAAGATGTGCAGTCATCTAAGGATTAAGGGTGTTGATATTATTTTGCTCCCCGTTGATTCAAGGGGACATATAGACCTTGAGGAACTGAGACGACTTGTTAGCGAGGACATAGACCTTGTATCGATACAATGGGTGAATAATGAAACGGGAGTAATTCAGCCATTGGCAGAAATTGTCGCTATATGCCATGAACATGGAAAAGTCATTCATACGGACGCAGCCCAGGCCGTGGGAAAGTTAGAGGTAAACATGGATGAAACTGCGGTAGATTTTCTCTCTTTGACTGGGCACAAATTTCACTCGCCCCAGGGGATAGGGGCGATATTCTGTAGGGATAAGTTCTTGTTAGCGCCCATTTTCTTCGGGGGCTTTCAAGAGAACGGCTTCCGTCCCGGTACCGAGAACGTTTCTGGAATTGTGGGAATGGGTAAGGCAGCGGAACTCAGACGGAAGAATCTTAAGGAGCATATTGGGAAGATGCGAGAACTGCGCGACTACTTTGAGTCTAAAGTACTTGAAATGGTGCCAAATACGAGTATAAACGGGGATCCTTCAAATAGGATTTGCAACACAACAAACATTTTATTTGGAGGCATAGACGGAAGAATATTATTAAAGAAACTAGACGCAAAGGGAATAAGGTGCTCGCAAAGCTCTGCATGCACCAATTCACAGCCTGATCCCTCTTTCGTGTTAACGGCAATGGGTCGTACAGACGAGGAAGCTTATTCGAGTATTCGATTTAGCTTTTCCATTGAAAACACTATGGAAGAAGTGGATCGTGCTGTCGATGTAATAAGTAGAACTTGTGAGGAACTTCACTAAAACAGTATTATTTAAGCTACCGGCAAAGCTTATATTCTTTATTGCTCTCGTCTCTAATTGAGTGGCTAGAATGTTATATAGAACTATTATCTCTTGTATTTACCAATCAATTGGTCCTCTCCAAGAACGTGACCTTTCATTGCTTGGAGTAATTGAGCCTTGGTAGCACCGGCTTCTAGATCAAGATCTGTATCGAGGGAATAAATTTTGAAATAATATCTGTGAGTCCCCCCGGGAGGGCAAGGCCCTCCATAGCCAATCTTTCTAAAATCATTAGTTCCCTGTTTAGCACCGTTGGGAAGTTCTTTCTGAGGGGGTATGTTCTCGGCCAAGCCTCTTGTGTCGCCGGGTATATTAAAAATAACCCAGTGAACCCATGTTCCACCCGGAGCATCTGGGTCATCACATATTAGAGCAAGAGTCTTCGTGCCATCTATCACTGATGTCCATGTTAAAGGAGGAGATATATCCTGACCATCACAGGTGTATTTTTGGGGAATCATACTCCCTTCTTCGAACGCAGGGCTTTTAAGTTCCATACTATTTCCTCCCGAAGCAAATGTATTTATTTTGGATGCAATGTTAAGAGCTATGAGACAAGATAGAGACAAGAAAATAATTAAATCATATTTATTACTAGACATGGATAATTTATCTTAAAGTTTAAAATACATCCATCAACAATATATTATAATATGATATTTGGTATTACGAAACGACCAAACCATAAGTTCATACGATAGGTGGGACATTCCTGTCCCGTTCAATAAAAATAATTTTCGGTGCCAGAGATAGGATCATCGGAAAGTCATTAGGTTTAACAAACTCCCAACGGGGCTTTTACTAGTAATAATCAGGAAAAATAAAAAGATCCGATCGGAATCATGGACTGTCTAGGGATGAATAATGCCCACTTGCTGCATCAATGATAACCTGTCCCAGCTGATCCAGATTTCGGCAATTTTGCCTTGGTTAATCCTGTATATGGAGATACCAGATATCTTGATTTGCTGATATGTAGCATCAACCCCCATGAATTTATCTTGATGAGTAAATCGACTCGTCCATCTTGTTACAACCTTATCTCCCTCAGCAATGAGGTCGTCTACGGTTGTTGTTATATCTGAAAAAGTAGATGAGGATCTGAGTATGATATTCTTATAATTTTCGCTATTGAATGATGCTTGTCCCAAATGGATTTTACATTCATCCGAGAATAACTCATCCGCTACGTCTAGATTCCTTTTATTGTGCATCTCTTCTATATAACGCAGGGCAATAGACTTGTTTTGTTCCACATTCATCAAACTACCTCCATTAACAACAAATGATTGCTTTGTTTGACTATTTCTTAACTATACCAAGTTTCAAATGATTTACACCGTCTGTTTCTCGATCTATTTATATTATCTTAATGAATTATAAAATAAAGAAATTCTTCGGGTGGCTAAATATTATTATTCGAATAAGTAGTTGTTTAGATGTTGGATCACTGGCTTTGACATATGCAGAATCAATATCTGATATCATGAATTTTAAAGGAGCATAATGCAGTTATTATTCTTTTGTATTGAATAGAACATATATTGCTTTACATTTTAGGTTTCTCACTTAGACTAGCTTGATTAGACCCTAAAATGTCAAATCGGCATCATGGAAGAACAAAAGTATAAAGAGGAATTTTCCAATTTAATTTTGAAGGGAAAAGCAGAGGAGATTGAGGAATTGCTCTCAAAGCTTCAACCATTCGAAATTTCTGACTTGATCCAAGCTCTTGAACCTGAAGATCAATCGAGGGTAATCAATAGCCTAGATAAGAAAACGGCCTCTGAAGTGATTTTAGAGATCGAGCCAGAGGTTCGGCAGGAGGTTCTAAAGACACTTGACCTAGGTGAAATAGCTGAATTGGTTGAAGAAATGGATTCAGATGACGCTGCTGACCTGATTGGAGAATTACCCGATGAAACTGCAAGATTGGTACTTGAAAAGTTACCGCCTCGAGAGGTAGAAGAGGTAGAGACTCTTCTCAAATATGCTGAAGATTCCGCCGGTGGTATTATGCAGAAGGAACTGGTCGAGGTACAAGAGGATTCCACCGTCGCAGAAGCAATAAATTGGATTCGTCTGATTGCTGAAGATGTGGAAGATTTTCATGAAATATACGTGGTAGATGACAATGAAAAACTCCTCGGAGTAGTCACGCCAAAGAAACTGCTTCTTTCAAATCCCAGAGCAACGGTAAAGAGTATAATGGAGCCTGTTGAAATAACGGCTACCCCGTCTATGGATCAGGAAGCGGTTGGCAATCTGTTCGAAAAGTACGATATTTTCTCTCTCCCGGTGGTAGGAGAAAACGGAGAACTGATTGGACGGATCACTGCAGACGATATCATCGATGTCATAACAGAAGAAGCTTCTGAAGACATGTATCAATTAGCAGGCGTTCAAGAATATCTTCATCCAATATACACACCAACGGCCACAAGAGTAAGATTGAGGACACCTTGGCTTATCTTAACACTCTTTGGAGAGCTTATGATAGCCTTGGTGATAATTCATACATTCAAACCGACGCTACAAAAGGTTGCGATCCTAGCTGCATTTATGCCTGCTATAATGGCTACCGGTGGAAATGTCGGGCTTCAGACCGTAACGATTGTCATCAGGGGTCTCGGCATGGGAACGATACACTTTGGAGAAATGATAACGTTGATTCTTGCAGAATTAAAAGTGGGATTGATTATTGGTTTGATTTGTGGTTCAGTTGCGGCGGTTGTTGGCTCGGTAATTAGCATGAACGAGCCACAAGTTGGAAAACTAGCCATTGCGGTTTTCGTAGCGATGGTTACGGCGACCATCGCTACCTCATTCATTGGGGTGGCCGGACCCCTTACCCTGTACAAATTAAAGTTTGATCCCGCCGCCGCTTCTGGTCCGTTTCTGACGATGTTTAATGATTTATTTGGTTCGGTTGTTTATCTCTTTATTGCTATGATGATTTTTTAGACAATAATATTGTTAATGCAGCTCTCTGAGTCATTTATACTTAAGAAGAATATCTACGGTGAAGCGGATTTCATACTCTCGATTTTCACCAGGGATTACGGGAAAATTACCGGGTTTGCAAAGAATGCTAAGAAGAGCAGTAGGCGGTTTGGTGGAAGGCTCGAGCCATTTATACATCTTCGCATTCGTTTTCGGGAAAGATCGGGCAGAATGAGTTTCGTTGAGGACTGCGAGACTATAAATGTTTTTTCTAGTTTAATGCGGAATTTAGACCTCTTTGCTCTGGGGAGTTTCATTATGGAGAATATAGAAATCCTCGTGCCAAAAGAAGAACCCAACGAAAAAACTTTTAGCCTCTTGGTGGATACATTCTCGTCTCTTGATTCCGGGACATCCGCTCTTCCAGAACTTTTGAGGTTTCAACTCTCTATTCTTAAATTGTCAGGGTTAATGCCTAACCTCACTTCCTGTGCTGAATGTGGTCAGGTTATTGATGAAAGATCGTCCTTCAGCATCAAAATGGGAGGATTTATTTGCTCAAGTTGTAATTCGAGTAAGACCGTTGGACTTGTTTTATCGAGGGATTTTTTGCTAGATTCACGATTAATAGATGAGGACCATGGAAGGGCTTTTAAGTATATAAATCTATTTCGAAAATTCACCGAATATCATACTGGGAAAGAATTTAAGTCATTTAAATTAGTCGAGGAGCTTTGTAAATGATCGAGGTGCCAGGATTTCTTAGCTCGGGAATATATGCAGGAATAAAGAAGAAAGAGAAGAAAGATTTGGGTCTGATTTTTTCTGAGATTCCGGCAAGAGTTGCGGCGGTTTTTACAACCAACGTTGTAAAAGCTGCACCTGTAGTAATTGCTATGGAGCGCGTTAAGGGCGGGTTCTGTCAGGCAGTAATCGTAAACAGCGGCAATGCAAATGCCTGCACTGCTAAAAGAGGTATCAAGGATGCTGAACTTACAACGAGAATAGTCGCAAATAGGCTCAAGATTGAGGAATCACTAGTAATACCTTCTTCGACAGGGGTAATAGGCGAGTTTCTGCCCGTGGAAAAGATAGAGAAAGCAGTCCCGAATCTGATTTCTAGTTTAAGGCACGATGGACTGGTAGATATGGCTGAGGCAATAATGACGACGGATCAGTTTCCTAAATACGCATCTTCAAGGTTAAAGGTAGATGGGAAATTGGGGACAATATGCGCAATTGGAAAAGGGGCGGGAATGATTGCCCCTCAGATGGCTACCATGCTGTGTTTTATCCTAACTGATATCAACCTAACAAGAAGGGCCATGGTGAAATCTCTGAAGAGGTCAGTTGAAACATCGTTTAATCGGATAATTGTAGATGGTGACACCTCAACTAATGATGCTGTGATCATGCTTTCAAACGGGATACTGGGAAACAAGGCAATCGCTGAGGGAGATAGGATGTATAAGAAGTTTGAAAGGGCATTGACCGAACTTAGCACTGAGATCGCAGAGATGATTGTGAGAGATGGGGAAGGGGCTACCAAGGTTGTAAAGATCATAATTAAGAATGCGAAAACCGAGAGTCAAGCAAATCTCATTGCCAGAACACTCGGGTCCTCATTGCTGGTCAAGACCGCTTTTTATGGCGAAGACCCGAATTGGGGCAGAATAATTGCCGCCGCTGGAAGGGCAGGGGTTAAATTCGATCCTGAGAAGGTGGACCTTTATTTTGGAAATTATAAGGTAGTCAGAAACGGTGTCGAGGTTATGGATGGAAATAAATTTGAGCATGTTATAAGACAGCCAAATTTTACAGTTACCCTAGACATCAAAAGTGGCAAGGCAAGTTCTTTTGTCATAGCCAGCGATATAACGATGGAATACTTGAAGCTAAATGCCCATTATAGGACCTAAGGTACGGCAAGTGTTCTCCAATCCAGCATGGCGACCTTAAGGTCGCCGCTACATTCAGAAATCACCTCGAATCATACAATCATACTCTCCCCCAATGAATTGGGGGGGAACGAAAGAGGGGGCTGGAAAAGTCCCGTCTATCGTTGATTATATTATTTCCTAACATCAATTCCCACTATCTCATCAAGGTTTTTGATGCCCTCTTTCTCCATATACTCGACAAGCCCGCGGTTGATCCTGCCGGGCAGGGTGGGGCCTTCTCCCCTGATGCCTGTAACGATTTGAAGCGCTTTTGCCCCTGCTTTGATTTTTTCAATGGCTGTCTCGGTATCGTTTACGCCTCCGACCCCTATAATTTCCACCGATTTGCCAGCTTGCCTGTAGATATGGGTGATTTTTTCGGTCGTCATCCTCCTATAATCCTCATCGTCACCGCTTATTCCGCCACTAACATTCCTCCATCTTTCACCGTACTTCGCTCTTAGCTCAGGAATATCGGCGGTGTTTGCCGCTATTATTCCTGTCAAACCATTATCAACGACTGCGTCAATAATGCCATCCAGGTCATTCTGATTGAGGTCAGGAGCTATTTTTACGAACAGGGGTTTTCTTTCGCCCTTCTCATCCATTTCTCGGTTAACGGCTCGCGCTATATCTGTAACAGAATTTTTGACCTGGAGTCGTCTGAGCCCCGGTGTATTTGGCGAGCTAATATTAATGACAAAATAACTCGCATGATCGTATAACTCCTCTGCCACTACAGCATGGGCAATTGGGGCATCCTTCGCGTCAACGTCCCGGTTGATGCCTATACTTATTCCAATGGGTATGCCGCTATCCTTATACTTCTCGAGATTTCTTGCGACAAGATCAACCCCAGGGCTGTTAAAGGCTAGCCAATTTAGAGCAACACCCGATGACAGCATGAACATCCTGGGTTTAGGATTTCCAGCCTGTGGATACTCGAGGACCGACCCGACCTCTACGCCGGCAAACCCGAATTGCCATAGTCCCTTCACGGCACGGCCGGCTTTATCCCATCCTGCGCCCACTATAAGGGGGTTTTCCAATTCTACCCCGCCCAGTGAAACTCGAAGCCTATCATCGACAAATCGACTTCCTCTGTAAGCAAATTTCTCCAATAATTTAAGGGTAAAGGGAGACACCTCTGCAAAGTGCAATGATTCGCGGGCTATATCATGCCATGTCTCTGAGTCCAACCGATCTAGTATCGGTCTTATTATTTGTTTATACATTTAAGTAAATAGCGCTTAATTTTCAATGAACGATATATATTACCCAATAATAAACGAAGCTACCCTCGTTTGTAATCCAATGATTTATTCAGGGTTACCGTTTGTGCGATCTGATTATCGCGGCTGGGAGCTGCTCCTACAACAATCCAAGTTCCGCCCCTTCCGTAGGAGCGCCATCTTGGCGCGATCAGACTTGATACCTGCAATACCAATATGGATACTTCCTGAAGTCTTCCACCAAACCTCTTCTTTCGGGGTTCTTTAAGCAATATTCGACTTTCTCTTTCAAGGCCCGCTCAGATCTTATGCCGCTTTCGTAATACTGGTGTTCCCAAACATGACCTCGTCTACCCAAGATTTTATTAATTTCATTTGCCGTGTAGCTTTTCAGTGAATGCATCAGCCGAGACAGTGTTTTGTCCTTAAGTTGAGCAATGAAGTGAAGATGGTCAGGCATAACCACCGCAACCACCAAGATTATTCGATCTTTTTGGTCCAGCCATTTCAGGGCATCCAGCACGGTTAGCGCGGCGTGAGATTTAAGAAACTAGGCACTACGGTCTTTTGTTACTGAAGTAACAAAGTAGAAAAGACCTTCCTCGATATAGCGACCGTTTCGAAGGCTTTTTTGATGGGGTTGCGTATTTCTCATGTATTTCCTTTCTCGCGGCTGGAAGCCGCTCCTACAGATTAGGTGGAAAATCGGAGCCCGGAGAATGAAGGCATAATCGATTTGAAATTCTTACTTTCAATCTCCAAACCTGCCTATATAATTATACATTCAATTCTGACTTCCGACTCCTAAAAAGGTGACGCGCTTTTCTTAATGATTTATCCTCTAATGATCAATACTTAAATTTGGAGAATCGCAATGGCCGAAAAAGTTCTTCTATCCTGGAGTGGTGGAAAAGATAGTGTATTAGCTCTACGTGAGCTTCGAAAAAACGACAATTTTGAGATAGTCGCCTTGATAACGACTATCACCAAAGATTATGACAGGGTCAGCATGCACGGTATAAGAAGAATCCTTCTCGAACAGCAGGCAGATTCCATTGGTATACCCTTGGAAAAGATTTTTATCTCACACAAGGCTTCAAATGAGGAATATGAATCAAAGTTCAGTGAAGTAGTCCTTGAATATAAGAAAATGGGCATTAGTTCTGTAGCATTTGGGGATATCTTCCTACAAGATATAAGAACGTACCGGGAAGATTTTCTAAGCGGAATAGGCATGAGGGGCTTATTCCCTATTTGGGGGAAAAATTCCATTGACCTCGCCAACACGTTTATAGCGTCGGGATTCAAGGCGGTTATCACATGCGTAGATGCAGAAGCATTAGACAAATCATTCGCAGGCAGAGAATACGATGAGCAATTTTTATCTGACCTTCCTGCTGGGGTCGATCCTTGTGGAGAAAACGGAGAATTCCATACATTCGTATATGCCGGGCATATTTTTGAAATTCCCATAATATTTGCTAAGGGGGGAGTCGTCCTGAGGAATAACCGCTTTTATTATTGTGATTTGATTCCTACGTGACGGAATATCCTTTAATTATTGGATAACTCTCTGAAAATACTAGCGAAAAGAGGGTGGGTGACCGGACTTGAACCGGCGACCTCTGGGGCCACAACCCAGTGCTCTAACCAGCCTGAGCTACACCCACCATTGATTTTTTCCGCGCCCAGAGGGATTCGAACCCCCGACCCACGGCTTAGAAGGCCGTTGCTCTATCCAACTGAGCTATGGGCGCAATCTAATAATTTCAGATACTTACAATCCCTCGGACACTCTTATTAGTATAATCAGTGTCCAAATAGGTGTCCATAGCAGACCAATTTAACCTCTCTACAGCCTGTTTTTTGTGCTCAGGGGTAGGGTTGAGAATATCTCTTTGTCATGTTAACACTCTTATGTCCCATTAGCTCTTGAACCGTAACAATGTCTACGCCGGCCATAATCAATTTACTTGCAAAGGCATATCTCAGAGCATAAAATCTAAACTTCTCTACCCCTGATCCTCTGATTGCTGAATTAAATGCTGTTTTGAAAGTCTTAACAGGGTCGTTCCCGTAATTGTGGGAAAATATATATTTGCCTGAGCCATTATTTTTAACTGATTTTAAAGTGTCCATCAATACTTTGTTGATAGGTATTACCCTTGAGTGATTGTTCCTGCTCTCTCTCACTAAGATATAACCTTCTTTGAAATGTAGGTTTTGCCATTTAAGATCGAATATCTCACCCTGTCTAATACCTTTTCCTTTTGCCATTTGGCAAATAATAATCTATATACCGTATACCATCGACTATCTTTTTTATACACAGCCATATCAATTTACCCCCCTTTTAAATTTTGATTTCTTAAGATTTATGCATTTCCCTCTCTTTTAATAAGTCTGCCACCGCTTCCCTCAATAACTCGTTGGCAGTTCTACGCTCTTTCTTTGCTAGTACCCTTAGCCTATCAAGAATATTTTCATCAAGCCTTACAAGGAATTGCGCCGATCTTTGTCTCATGATTAAAATATATATCTAAAGTGAAAATTGAAAATGGGGTTATGAGTTAGTCTATAAGATTTAAACCTACTCAATTCGTAGATTGTGGATGATATTGCCCTCGGTGGATTTTTAATACGTATATGTTAGAAACAATACTTGACACAAATCTATTTTCTTGATACGGTATGAAAATTGATAAAGAAGTTTTATGCATAAATGGATTTATGTTTCCCATACGACTAGGGGCGCACAAAGATTTCCGCATAGCCAGTAGTTAGACGGGGAGGAATGTCCGGTCGCTCACGCTTGAGGCGCAACAACGAGGTGGCTGCGGCGACAGATGATTGACCCCGGGCCGAAGGGCTTTCCAGAGAACGGCTCAGCCAATAGGAGGAGTATAACCATGAAGATCGCGTCGGCGCTGGTGGGACTTCTGGTCTTGGCATTGTCGGGCTGTGACGGAAGCGATGACAACGCCGCGACGAGCAAAACGCCAAACATCCTGCTCGTCATCATGGATGATGTCGGCATCGACCAGATGCAGGTCTTCGGCTACGGCGGGGAGACACCACCGAGCATGCCAAACATCGACCAGATTGCCGGTGCCGGAATTCGCTTTCACAACACCTGGTCGATGCCGGCCTGTACGCCCAGCCGCGCGGTGATCTTCGACGCACGCTTCCCGCTGCGCACCAACGTGCTCGGCGCCCTGGGCCCTGACGACCTGGCCAACTCGATGGTCTCCCCCTTTGAGATGACGACGCCCAAGCTGCTTGCCCAGCGCGGCTACGACAGCGCCCTGTTCGGCAAGTTCCACCTGGCCCTGCAGGGGCACGATCCGGCCGGCTTCGCCATGCCGTACAACCTTGGCTGGAATTACTTCGCGGGTTGGCTCGACGAGACCGGTGAGCCATCGTCCATCGACAAGACGGCCGGGGGAGTGGCACCGCCCGACACCTCCTACTCGTGCGGTTTCGTCCCCGGGGCAAGCGCCACCGGCGGAGCTGATTCGGGCGCCTGCTACATGGCGGACGGCACGTGCCGCGAGCTTACAAGTAGCGGACCGGTCCCGCCAGGGCGCACCTGCCTGGATCAGGGCGGCATCTTGGATCCGAACAAGACCTGTCAGATGCCGCCACCGGACTATCTGAACTTCACGACTCTGAATAGCCACTATGTCTCGCCGATGGTGTTCAACTACCCGGACGGCTCGGTCGAGCAGGTGCCACTCTCCGATCCGCGCGCGCGCCGATTTCGCGACACGTTCGCCGTCGATGAGGCAGTCGCGTGGATCAACGACCGCCCGGGGGATCAGCCGTGGATGGCGACGGTCAGCTTCTCGTCGGACCATACCCCGCTGGTGCAGCCGCCGGTCGACGAGGCACAGTCGGGCAATGTGGAGAGCAGCAACCTGGATTGCTCCGATATTCCGGCGCAGCGGGTGCTCTCGAACCTTATGATCGAGTACATCGACACCGAGGTGGGCCGCCTGCTGGTGGAAACGGGGATCGCACAGCGCGGCGGAGACGGCCGCCTTGTCTATCAACCGGGGGGCGGCGACACGATGGTGATCATCGTCGACGACAACGGCAGCTTCGCCCCGACGGTCAAGGAGCCATTCGATAGAATGCGAACCAAGGGCACGGTATATCAGACCGGCGTCTGGGTGCCGCTGATCGTCGCCGGACCACTGGTGCGCGAGCCCGGCCGCGTCGTATCGGACATGGTGAATATCGCGGACCTCTATGCGCTATTCGGCGAGATCGCCGGCATTGACGACGTGCAGCAGGCGGTGCCACGGCCGATCGACGCCATGCCCATGCTGCCCTACCTCACGAACGCGACACAGAGCAGCATCCGCGAGTGGAACTTCACCCAGATCGGGGTGAACCTGCAGGTCGGCGGCGCTATCAACGGCCCCTGCACCATCGGCAATGGCTGCACGCAGATCCCGGTCTCGCAGAGCGTCTGCGAGGACAACAATGGCACCTGGTGGGGCGCCGGCCACGATGCCGAGATCACCAAGGGGGCCCCGGAAGCGGGTTTCAAGTTCTGCTGTGAGGTGAACGCGTTCGTCGTCGAGAATGGGTACGATCCCTACGATATTACGCCTCTGACGGCGGTCGCGATCCGCAATGATCGCTACAAGATCGTGCAGAACTCCTTTAAGGAGTACGTGTCGCAGCAGGAGCCGTGCGTCGACACTGTCACTACCGAGTTCTACGAGATCAACGAGGCCGTTCCGGTTCCGAAGCTCGACAAAGAGGGCGACGAGCTGCCACTCGATCAACTGACGCCCGAGGAGCAGCGTAACTATGATGCGCTCTCGGCACAGCTCGAGGCGATTCTCGATTCCGCTCCGCCCTGTCCGGGCGACGGCAACATCGACTTCGTCGTCGATGGCAAGGACCTCGCCGACTGGCGCTTCTACAGCGAGTCATCCGGCCTCTCGAGCGTCTACGACCTGAACCTCGACGGGCTGACCAACGCTGCCGACCAGTCGATCATCCAGCAGAACCTGGGTCTGGATTGCCGAGCCAACTGAGCCGCCAGGGGACATCTGACGGCTCTCAAACCTGTTGGAGTCGAACGTTCAACGCTTCAACTTTCTTGCCAATACCCCTCGTCCACAAACCTCACGTACCGGCCGCGAATGTTGGAATGCTTCTAGAGGAAGTAAATCAAATCCAATCGGTAATTAAAGAAAACGCTTCCCTCATTGATCCTGAATTAAAATTTCCCTGTAAGCTCCGTGGTCATGACTTAAGAATATACGCCTGTGATCATTGTGGTAATGTGCAAATTTTTGATTTTCGAGATTCACGGACTCCACCCTTATGGGAAGAAGATCGACTTTTTAACATAATGCTTAAAATATTTTTTCCACATTCAGAAGAAACTCTTCAATTCATACTATTCAGATGTATGAATCCCTAAAAAAAATAACCCCCAATAAATGGGAGTCATAGACACCTGTCTGGACACTAAATAGATTTAATTGTTGAGTATTGAGAATTGAGTATCTTTTCGGTAGATTACGTAAAAAAATAAATCCACCTCGGGTATCAGTTGTTTATATTCGGCTATCCTTGCAAGCACGGGGTTTGCTACTGAGGTGTCTATAATGCAGTTAGCACAATAAATTTATCCGACACATTCTAAAACATTTAGGCGTACTTAGTCCCCTTATGTTTGAAGAGTTTTTAATGATTGCCAGGGATTAAGAAAAGAGGTCTGACAGGCTTAGAAGGCCGTTGCTCTATCCAACCGAGCTATGGGCGCCTATAAACCATGATTCATGATACAAGATGCATGATAAGTAAATGCTGATGCATGATGCACGACTCACGATCCACGTTCTTTTTTCCATATTTGTATCCTGCATCGTGAATCCTGTATCTTGCATCCTTCTTTCTGCATCCTGCATTGGAAAATGGTCGGGGCGAGAGGATTTGAACCTCCGACCTCAGCGTCCCAAACGCCGCGCGCTCCCAACTGCGCTACGCCCCGACAATGAGAAAAAAGATTATACACCCGATTCATAAAACGACAAGTACGGCTTTTTATAGAAATAGTGGCGATTGATACTATTTTTTGTAACTTTTATAATACTTGATAAGTTTATATTTGAAATTATAATACTAGGTGTATAGCTTATGTTGCGGGCCATGATTCAGCCGGATAACCACAGAAAGGCTATGGGGGTATTCATTAATTGTTTTTCTTCCTGTATAATATAACGAAACGCTAGATGTCGAATGAATTTGAATTAAGAAACTAAAAGCAAGGAGGTAGTTAAGTATGAAAAAAGGGATAATGTATTTAATGTTCCTTATGTTTGCATTTATGTTTTCAATCTCTTTATCCAATACGGTGATGGCACAGGAAGGTGAAATGCAGGGCGATGAAGGGATGAAAAAAATGGACAAGATGGACAAGATGGACACGGAGTCCATTACCGGGAAGGTGTATTGCGTTGAGGAAGATGATCAGGGGAATCTTATGATGAAGGAAGATGTAGCAATGTGCAAAGGTTCCTTGGTTGAAATTGGGGAAGACGGCAAAGCCTATGTAATAAAAGGGACAGCCGAAGACGTCGCGATGATGATGAAGCAGCCTAGTAAAACCAAGACAGTTGAAGGGATAGTGCAAGGCAATACCAGAGGCTGGGTCCTAGCGTCGCCATCAGCGGCACAACCAGCGCCCGCAGAGGAAACCGAAATCACAGGTACGATAGTCTGTTTGCTGCCTAACTATAAGTCTTTAGACTTTAAACAGGTTGTAGCAAGTGGACCGTGTAATGAACTTGAGCCGCATTTGCATGTCATAAAGACAAAAAGTGGACAAGTCTACGCTTTGGAGGGATCCGAAGAATCGATAGCCAAGATTGAAGGCATGTCCAGCAGAGAAGAGGTTAAGCTCCAGGGCCAGGTTCAAGGTGAGCAGGGTGCGTGGGTGCTATTCGTAAAGTGAGTTTTAACTTTCTATGAAAGATAACCGGGGAGAGAGTATGTCTACTCTCCCCGTTTGCATTTTTTAAGCTTTTATCAGTCCTTCCTGTCAATTGACGGTGATAAATCCATTTGAATAACCAAGGGTGACTTCCGTCTAGTCATATAGCGGGAGGCGACTGGGTACTTTTTTGGGTATTTCATTGTACCGATCAAGCGCTTTCGGGTCTGTAAGGGACTGAAGGAACTCCATAAGGTCGGAAAATTCTTGGTCACTCAGATTTATTGGATTAGCCACTACTCCATCAACCGTGTTTAATACGCCAGTCTCGATTATTTCCTTATTATGAACCATATCCTGATACTGTTGATCAAGCTGGCTGGAATCATAATTTCTTAGCGATTCTTTAGGATTTAAATGATGGCGAACGGCAGCCTCGAGATTTGTATATGCACCCGAGTGCATCCATGGACCTGTTAGTGCAACATTTCTTAGGGGTGGGGTGCGGAATTTAAATTTGTCGTCAGGTTTCTTGGTTATGCTTCCACGACCTAGATCGAGTGGAGCTACTTCCGCAACTCCGGGACCAATCTGTGGTGCTCCAATGTTATGATATTTCATGTCGGTCAATAGGTTTCCCGAGTGGCATTCGTAACACCGTGCTTTTCCATAGAAGATTAGGGCGCCACGCTTCTGTGCTATAGTCAGGGCGTCGTTGTCTCCTGACAAATAGCGATCCAATGGAGAATTTGTAAAGGTCCATGTATCTATTTCCCAAGCAGCTATTGCGTTGACAGCGTGTTGAATCCCAATTTCGGCGAGATCGACTTTTGGATAAGCAGCTTTAAATAGTTCTATATATTCGGGGATTCCGCCCTTACCAGGAGGATCTCCGATTAATCTAGTCATATAAGCTTTCCATATTGCCTTGAAATCGTCATCGGGAATGGATGCCAGTTCATTGTGTGTCTTGTCGATGGCAACTGAGTCATCGGATTGTCCACGCATTGTTCGGCGAGAGGCCAATTCAAATAGATGCTGGGCGGCTAACGGACCATCAAGGCCGGGTGGAAGATCTTTTCCTGCGGGGGTTTCTAACTTCTCTTTCGCTAAAGATATGCTACCATCCCAATTAATTACTTTAAACTCAGACATGCCTTTGTTAAATAAATCTGGGGCATTTCGGGTACTAAAAATCCGGCCTTGACCCGGCACGCGGGCTGTACCTAAGCCTTTTCCTCCGACTCCTATAGATAGCGAAATCCCATCGCCTGTATATAACGACGGATGATGACAGGTTGCACACGAGATATCCTTCCTACCGCTCAATATTCTGTCGAACATAAGATTTTTGCCTAATTCAACAAGTTTAGGATCCCGGGGTTCAGGTGTTTTCAAAATATTAACTTTGGCGGAGGTAAGTGTGTGTCTTACCATCTTATCCATCATTTCAGGATCATCTCTTCTACATGCCGCTAAGAAAAGTAGAAAAACAACAATTAGAGTATTTACCTTCACTGGTTGACTCCGTGCATTCTCATATAGTTTCAAACATAGAAAAAGCCATTAAGTGACAGGGAGTAACAAACGTCATACCAGCACTGATCACTCGCCACCTTGTTTTGACGAGGTCGAACGCTCTAGGCGCTCTACTTCTGATTTTTCGTCAAGTTGGAGTAGTGCCCTCATGATTTGGCCTAAGATATCAGCATTGGTACCAATCATATTTTCTTCTTCAGCTACCTGAAGCTCTCTTGCATCAAATTCCCACCGTCTCAGTATCTCGATCTTTTGTTCTCGAGATAATTCCTCAGCTTTAAGCACCTCATCCGGTGTTTCGAAGACAGTTGCGGGATTATGTAAAGCCTTATCAATATCAATCATACGAGTCCTCCACTTAAAGTAGGGTAAGAGTTCGGGTTGATCCAGATCCGATTAGAAAGATGTTCGTCATTTTCATGGAATGGGGGTACGCTAATCACACGCGATTTGTGTTTTCCTGGAGCCTATGTGATCTTCCAAACTTTTAACAATCATAACTATTACATCTAAGTGTGAGTAGACCAACTATACTTATTTTAATGAGCTGAATATCAGTCCTACTTGGAAACTCTTAAGACAATTTCTTTCAGCACTCCATTTCCTTTATCCGATAGGCCAAGGCTTTCAATCTCTTCCTCTAGAACTCTTAAATTGCCGTAACCGGTTACATAGCCATTCACACGGGCTGCTGACGTTGAATTTATAAAATCATTTTCATCAGGATAAATCTTAATATATTCTTTCACTAAATCGCGGTACTGCCTGAGATTATATTTCTGATGATAACCTTCTGCCATGTAAAACTTCGTATAGGGCATGATCTCTGTAAATATCTCTCTATTTGTCCGTTTAAACTCTCTGTCTAATGTTTCCCGCGCTAAATTTTCTTGAGCATTATTGTGATAGAAGATTGCCGACATGTATTGCCTCAGCCACCCTGGCTTATGTGGATTATGACTATGCCAAAATATATCTAATAATTCCTGATACGAGGTGACCTTCGGATCGAATTCAATCTGCACAGTCTCAATATGATCACCGAGATTATAATATGTCGGATCGGGTTGCTGTCCTCCGGCATATCCGACTCGTGTTCTTATCACCCCAGGAGTGACACCAAACTGCGCATCAGGGCCCCAGAAACATCCCAGCGCCAATGTCGCAGTCTCTTTTTTGCTTGGCGCTTTTAGGTCTATAGGTGGTATTTCGAAGTCTTTTCCTTCACTTCTCAATATTGATGTCATCTTGCTTTCCCCTTTTCAGACTCTTGATGATTAAGATTGGAGTATTTAAAAAATTATACAAGTTTTTAGTTCACATCCAAAATCGGGTTCCAATAAAGCCTTAATGATTGCTTGTCTGATGCAGCTAAAGGCTAATAAAAAACCAGGAGCAATATCTGCTAAAATTGTTTGCAAGTTTTATGGAGTTTTGAAGAAAATATTCAATTCTTTGGGAACCTGATAGTATTTAAGTACAGACCATATATTATATTTGGAAATCTTTGACCTCGGAGGATACTAAAGATGTTATTTGACAGGAAACTCGCCTTTAGCGACTCGAAGCAGGAAGAATGGAATCAAATTAGGGTAAAGGTTGGAGACGGGATTGAATTGCCCTTGCCGGATACGGAACGCTGGTTTTTAGCCACTTTGGATGGAGAGAGGATAAGAATTGAAAGCGCCAATAAAAATGTTAGGCCCCTTAAGTTGTATGAGCCGGCATTTATAACCTTTGACGAATTCAAAGCGATTGCGGAAATTTATAACGATTGCCTCACTCCACGCGTGGATTCACTTAGTCCGAAATTAGAGTTGCAGAAAAGTATTACCAACTTCAAATATATATTTATGCTCATCTATCATTTGGTCTAGGAATAGTCGCGGAAATGATGTGTTCGCCGAACCCTGATCCTGATCATGTTAGGGTTAAAGAGATGGGCTCCAAGACGAACTTTCATTTTCATCATTCCTGAAGGGTCAACGAGACTTGGCATTGAGAAATTCGCGTCCGTGGCCATAATCGGTATTTATCGGCACCCCTTTCAAGCATAATTTACATTCCGATGCGGGCCATACAGGGATGTCATATTCAAGGAGAAAGATAAACTCATCCACTCCTAATTCGCTGGCACGAATATTCCCACGATTTATTAGGACAGCTAATGCAACTACAGTTCCGCCGGACCTGGAAACAGCTTCTACAGTGGATAAAGCGGAAAAACCAGTATTTATAATATCATCCACAACGATTACCCTGCGGTTTGACACCAATTTGTCGTAGCCACGCTTCAGTATAAAGGGTGCTCTCAATACACCGCCCTGTCCAGCTTCTCCTTCACTTTGCCTCGATCGGTCATGCTCTGCGAAAACGGATAAAACCCCAAGATGATAAGCGGTCCACTGTGCTACAATGATGCCTGCTATCGCGGGAGCGCATATCACCTCTGGCTTTAATTCCATAATAGCTTCAGCTAAAAGTAGCCCAAGCCTGCTAATGTACTTTGTGTGAGGAAAGATAGCGTCCTTATTAATCCAACTGCTTCCGTGGTCACCGGAAACGAAGACGAAGTGGTCGTTCTCAATTATGGCGTTACATTCCTTCAAAATTATTAAGGTTTCTTTTGCGCCATCTTCTTTATTGCTTCCAGAAATCATTACTTAATCTTCGTTAAACTCTATTTCGCCGTGAGTTCAAATGTTCAATTAATGTATAAACTCGCTTACACAATAATTCAATCCGCGGGTTTCCAAATTGCCTTTAAATTTAGTGGATTAAGATTATCATATCAAATCATATTAGATTACAAATTATGGATAAATATCAAGATGATTTTAGGTCAGACATTTCTAAGGAATAGATTAATTTGCTGCCTATTGGACACTATAAAGTCTAAAATAAGGAATTTATCAAAATTTGATTCTACCTGTAATAATATCTAAAAACATTTTCCATTCACCCATTAGACTGTAGATTGGATGTTTAAACGTAGCCGGTCTGTTCTTTTCTATAAAAAAGTGGCCGATCCATGCAAAGCCATAACCAACTAAAGGAACAAGAATAAGAGCAAGCCACACTTGAGTAAGGAGAGAATAGAAAATTACTATAATTACCGCCAAGCATCCGAGAAAGTGTATTCTACGATTCGCCGGATCACTATGTTCGGAGAGGTAATGGGGATAAAATTCGGAAAAGTTTTTAAATTTCCGTTCCATTTCTGAACCTAAGTATTAAGTTAACTGAAAATTTGAGAGCCTGTCACCAAAAATAGTGACTTTGGCACCGGAAACATGGGGTCTGATAGTTCTTTTCCTCTATGTGCGCAGAAGATCAGGATTGCTGTCCGGTTTATCAAATGTCACGGCCAAGCGTGTCCTGAGTCCGTCGAATGGCCTGTCCCGAGTTCAGTTGAGGGGACTCATGACCTTGCGATGTGCGACGATTTTTTCTATCTGGGTTTGAAGTTATTTTGAACGATGATAAAAACGAACTCCTCGGCTAATTCCGTCAGGTAAGATCTAGCGGAACGGAACCAATTCAAATAAAGTGCATCAAAAGTTCCGCTGAAACAATTTTTAACAAATAAGACTCTCTTCACTCTTATGAAATTCGTAGGTTATAATTAGCGAAGAAATTGTTTAGATGGATATGGATGGAAAATGACCTAAAATCAACTGGCGAGAACTTAGCGACAGCTGGCAAGATTCTCGAAGATCTATCAAGGCTTTAGTATCTGACTTCACCCTCTCAACTCAAGCTGAAGGTAAATACCCTCTAATAACTTCCAAAAACAAGGGGGACAATTATGTTTAAAGATAATTGGATTAAAGTTTTAGGGTTGTTTGTGCTTGTTTTATTTACTTCTTTATGGGTTGAGAGACACATTGACGTGAGAGGACAGGATTGTCAACAACCGGCTTCCGTTCCGGCATGCTCTGGGAATAATTTAACAATTTGCAGTGGCTGCAGTACAAATCAATTCTGCTGCCCAAAAAGCAATCCCGGTAGCTGCAACGATAGCTATAAAGATTTGTGCACATTTACAACATGTAAAGGTTCGGATCAAGATATGATCTGTCAGGTAATTGCTCCTCCCAAAACTCCATCAACTATAAAATTCATCAATAGCTGCGGTACCGAATCAATTTGGATTGCTGCTTATAATGGTCACGGTGGAGATCAGCCATTGCTTTGCGCTACAAGTAGTGCTGGGAAACCTGTTACTGGCGACTGTGGTTGCACTCAAGGTGGTGATACCGCATGTAAAAACCCAAACCCAAACTGGAAAGGACCACCGCCTTGGGGGAATGATGGAAGTGCAACTTGGGAAATACCTAAGGGTGAGACAAGGAGTCTTACTGTTCCATTTTGTTATGATTCAGCTACTTTTGCAGCACGTACCGGTTGCACACAAAAAGGAGATAGCCTGGAATGTACGGGTGGCGATTGCGCTGGTTTAATAAATTGTGGTACAAATGGTAAACAGCCTCAGCCAGTCACACTGGCCGAATTCACTTTTGAGGGGGGAGAAGTAAAAAAGTGTGAAGGTTTAGATAACTATGATGTAAGTGCGGTAGCAGGCTTCAATTTAAGAGTAAATATTGAACCAAATAATCCTGATTGTACAGTTGCGGGAGGGCAGTGTAAAAGTCTGGATAGTAGTGTATGCCCATACAATCAAGTTCTTTGGAATCCTACAACTAATCAATGGGAAATAAAAAAAGATACAGATAAGGGTATAGGGACATGCCTGTCCCCAAGTAATATGGCGGCTTCCCCTGGAATTCCACCATTCACAAATTTTACTTCAGATGAAGAAGCTAGACTTGGCTGTAATCCCGCCCCCTATCACATATCACCTATCCAACCAGTTGGAAATTGCTTCTCTACATTTGGAAAAGGAGGGACATGCACCCTCTCTGCTTGCGGCTTAGGTGCAGTATTCTGCGACCCTTATGGGGAATGTGATAAAGAACTAAATAGAACCGCCGTTTGGCCGTCTTTTACAAATCCCAGCACAATGACTCAAACATCTTCTACAATCTATATTGAAAACATCCAAAAGGCATGTGGCAACAATACAAATGGTGGTGGAATTTATGCTTGGGCCTTCGATGACACTCCCAGCCCGCCTGGACCGAGTGGATTATCTGGCGGGCTATACACTTGCCCAAGCAGTGCTACACCAAACGGTGGTCAAAACTATACAGTTACATTTTGGTGTGATGGTGATAAAGATCATGATGGAGTACCTAATACACTTGATGCTGATTCGGACAATGACGGGATACCCAATACAGATGAAGCTGCTTCAAGTGAAATAATCCTCCGGAAAAGTTCGGGGTCCAAGCAGATGGAAATTCCTGATGATCCGGATGGAGACGGGATTCCTAACGAACTCGATCTGGATTCAGATGGTGATGGAATTCCCGATCACTTTGAAGGCGGCGGCACCAATGATATCGACAGAGATGGTTATTCGGATAATTTTGTAGATATAGACAATGATGGACTCCACGATGAGCATGATGAAGATCAGACTGCTAATGTACTGCCTCTTCCCGATACAGATAGTGACGGAATACCGGACTTCCTCGATACCGATTCCGACAATGATGGAGTATCGGATGCAAATGAAACGACCGGAATGGACGTAGATGGCGACGGATTTCTTGATGACTCCGAAGACTTGAATGAGGATGGACTTGCCGACAGCGTCGATCCGCATATCGGCACACCTCTTGAATTTCTTGATTCAGATGGAGATGGGGTATTCGACCACCTGGATAGTAGTGATAACACCTCACAAGGTGGAGGCGGATGTTCTATCGCGTTTACTGGTGCTAAAACATCGGCGCCACTATATCTGCTGATCCCCTTGTTCATAGTGATTAGGAGAGTGTGGGGAAGGTATAGGATGTAAGTCGAAGTGCGAACATAATAAGATCCTTCGACTCTGCTCAGGATGCACGGTAATAAATTATACCTCTAGTAGGTTCCGAACCCCATATTCGCTCCGAAGGGCCTGTCCCGAGCCGTTTGGCAGGGTTCACGATAGGCTTTGTCGGAGCGACTCGCGACCTACCCATTCTTTCCGAGGTTGGAAACCTCGGCTATCGTGTATAAAAACACAAGGTGTTAAGAAACCCGAATCTACCTGAGGTCTTAAACCGTCTTCTATGTTTGTATTAGGGTTTAAGTTTCTGTACCTGAACACTGTGTAACCCATGATTTTAGTAATGAGTATACCGATGTGGCACCTACTATTTTTTCGTTAGGCGTTTCCCAATCTGATGGATAAAATATGAAAGGCCTCGACTGATATCCACCCAGCCCGCCATGAGAGCCAACGAGTTCCTCGAAGGCGGCCACTTCACCGGTTTGGGGGTCATAGAGACTGTTTACCAGGATGTCTGGGACGTGCGGGAAGGTATCGCTTCGCCTAAGGTGTTCGGGAGCATTGGGGCTGAAATTCTTGAGTGGATCCTCCCCTTCGATCATTCCATTTTCTAAAAAATGAGTGCCTTTAGCCCCAATCGCCATTGGCCCGTTTTCTTCAGAATGAACCATGATGAAGCCGATTCCGGGATGCTGAACCAAGCCAGGTATGACGTTTGGAAAATTTTCCCTTATTTTTTCATAACTTAATCGTTCCTTCCAATCAGTAAAATAAACGAGTCCTAAATTTCCTGAGGGCAGCACTACCACTTCGGCTGCCCTTTTTTCTATGGGCTTTTTATCATGCACATAGTGCCTGTGATCCGGTCCCAAAACTACATTACCACTGTAGGTCCTTGGTTTAATAATCCCTCTCAGAATACGCGACGCTCGGCGCTCTTCATCCTTCATGAATTCGGTGAGAAATGCATTTAGGCTTCCCCATCCCTCGCTTGCGTGTTCTGTGCTTTCAACGGCGTGCTCCTCTGAGATCAATCTCCTTACGCATTCTGCTAGAGTCATATTGTGTGTTTGCAGGAACGTAGCGCCCTGACTTTGACCGTGGTCTGATAGAACGACAAAATGATATCGCCTCGGGGATTGATTTGCCGCTTCCTCAAGTCTTGCGAACTGATGGTCCAGCTTTCTTAAGACATCAATTGCGTCGGCCCGTTCAATACCGGAATGATGTGCAACCTCATCGTAGCCGACAAAGGTGGTATAAGCCGAAGGTATCCCCTTGAACATATCCCCAATCAACATATAAATACTGAGCTCCCTAAGGAAAATGGTCGTAAATGCCCTGAGAATCGGATATGCCCCTCTTCTCTTTACTCGAGGACGTTCATCCGTTAGCTTCTGTTTCCATGCGGCATATTTCTCCAGTATGATATCCCAGATAAACAACTCGATCATCCGGGCAAAATTATATGGATTTATGAAGTAATGGTAGTAAGTTTTGGTATGAACATTGGAAAGTCCTGCAAGTGTGCTGAATGTAAACATGACATCGGGAGCATCGCCTGAAAACATATTGCCCCTGCTTGCTCCTTCATTCACCAACAGCCCATTACCATCCGACATACGCTGTTCGATCTCAGCCGTGTGACGAGGATGGTTGGATACCATAATCTTTCCATTGTCTTTTTCGTACCATCTGAAGGCGGGTATGTCGAAGTTGTTTCCGTGTAGAATTCCTGCCTGACTTGCAGCAGTCTGGGAAGATAAATCGCACTCCCATTCAATCAGTCTGTGGCTCCCACTGTTTAACCAGCGGGCTAAAGTCGGCATTTGACCCATTTCAATCGCATTTCTTAATACGGGAGCCGAGAGTCCGTCAATCTCTAAGAACATTACACCCGGTGTGTTAAATTTTGCAGAATTTCCTTTCTTAGATGAGAATTGTTGAATTACATAGCGATGATAGGATTCGTGGAAGTCAATAGCAAGAAAGCCGATCAGCAATGCGTTAACGACTGTCAATCCCAAAGCTCCAAGCGATATACTCCAGTATCCTATCGATTCAAAGCTCGGATCAATCTGACCTGATAACCATATTATGAAGCCATTAAACACGAGTGTTAAAAGTATGAATGTAAGCACGGTAAACGGCACTGTTAGGTATACAAGTGTCGGCCATATCAGGGCGTTCAAGAGACTTATTAATAAGATAGTCCAAATGGCGGTATCCCAGTTTATGACTGTCAAACCTGGTAATATCGCCACAAGAAATAGGAGACCAGCTACTTCCAAGGCCCATATTATCAATACTCTGGTAAACCATGCAAGGGTGAAAAATTCGGATATTTCCCTACGTAGGCGCATCGGGTCGATAATCTCCAGATATGTCTACAATGCTACCGGGCTTGACCACATGAATCTTCACATCAGGAGCAATAGTTGCCGCGTGACGGACGAAGTCGTCGGGTGGATCGTAAAGGAATCTTGGCTTCATCCAGCCCATACCCAATGGGTGAAGTGTTCCCCAATGAATGGGTATTGCGAAACGAGGAGATAGGAGTCTCAGCGCTTCCGCAGCGCTATATGGGTTCAAATGGCCTTTGCTCAACGTTGGTCCCCAACCCCAAATAGGGAGGAGGGCGAGGTCTAGATCATCCCAAAGATCAGCCATTTCGGGGAATAAATCAGTATCACCCGCGAAGTAAATACTATGGGAACCATCAATGATATAACCCATACTATCAGCCTGCGTACCAAACGGATATCGCTTTCCTCCATGACGTGCATATGTAGATCTAACGCTGATTGAACCAATATTTATGGAATCGCAGATATGCATTTCGACTACGTTTCTGAAACCTCGCCTATGGAGTAACTTCCGGGTCCCTTGAGGAACTATTATCGGGGTACCCTTTTCAACTAACCTGAGTGAGGGGATATCCAGGTGGTCTAGGTGGACATGAGATATTAACACGGCATCGATATTATCATAATCAGCCGGAGCTATGACTGTTCTCAGATGTCTGAGTAATCCTAGTCTGTGGCGAAGGACAGGGTCGGTCAAGATACGCATGCCGTTCATTTCTATTAAAACTGTGGCATGCCCAATATATGTAATAATTGGTGATTGTAACATTACGTCTTAGCTTGGCATTAGTGATTTTGAGAAAGATATAAAGTAAAAGGCGTTAATATTATAACTCGAAAAGCTCAGTTATTTTGAGAAAAGATAGATAAAGCGTAAATGATACCCGAATTAATATAATTATCACTATTGTTGATCAGCTTTTCTCAGAACCAGAAGGACAAAATGTCCTATGTATGCGATGGCAATAATCGAAACGATAACGCCAAAAATCAGCGAAATATAGTGAATGTCAGAGTAATTACTGGCTGAGCCAGCCGATAATTTTGTCAGTTTGTTGGCCACATATCCAAAATAGACCATTAAAAACAGTTTTGGGAAAATGACGGGTAGAGCAATTACGTAATCTTTGAAGGAGACCTCACTAACTCCAAACAAATAGCATAAGAAAGTATATGGCAATGGCACGAGACGTAACAGCATCATAACCTTCTTCCCCTTTTTGCTGACCAGCTTGTCAATCTCAAAAAATTTTGGATGGTTTTTCAGGTATGTCTCAACCGTATTCCTGGCCAGATACCTTGCAATCAAAAATAGAATAATAGCGCCTGATACTTCGGCCATGCTGGTATATATGAATCCCGATTTGAGTCCGAAGAGTAGCCCCGAAGCTATTGCGAATAAATTTCCAGGAATGAAGATTATGGTACAAATCCAGAATGCAAGGATGAAAATTATCGGTCCGAATACGCCTTGAGCCTTAATCCATTCCTCGGTGGGAGTTATATAATCCCCCACATATTGAGCAATTAAAATCAGAACAAAAATGATAAAGAGGGCGACTAATGAGTCTTTTAATATTTTCCTTATCGGGTAATGGTGAAAGGAAAGCGTATTAAAATTCGATAGGGTCTGACCCAGAAATTTTGACTTCATGACAATCCGTTGAAATAGCCGTATTTAATCGATTAAAATAGGTTACCGGATCAAAGATTCAGCATATTCGGCTCCCAATCCAACTTCCGCACAATGGTTTTTGTATTTATCAAGAACATCTAGTGCTCCGACGTTTGCCAAGTCTTTTCCGTTCTCATCTATGAACGTAATCGGACCAAACATATGTGCCAGCCCTTTCATGCCTTCATTACTATATACAACAAAGGTATGACTTTCACCAACGGGTTCATAGAGGAATGAACCGGGGCTAGCAATCCATTCATGTTCTAAATAGCCCCACGACCCGGAGATGCCGTATACCATTACCGGTGTGTCATGACGATGGCGATTCATGAAGCCTGAGGTTGTCGATTTAAAAAACTCAATCCACCCTCCCGTCGATGTGAAGATAGCCAATGGACGGCTATAAACCGTATCTGTTAATTTCATCCATAGGCGGTCATCGCCATCCTCGATCTCAGCAGTAAGAAGTGGTAGCGCATGTTCGGGGGTGGGCAAATTAAGAGGTTTGACTCCAGCAATTTTGATTTTTGAGGAAATGTCCATTATGTGTTCCTCCTTCATATTTTGGTTTTCTATATTACCATTAAAAGCTAACACAGGCAGATAAATCTAATTTTAGCTTGAGCTATAACGTCGCCCAACGAATAACAGCGCAATCACGAATGATACTAGGGCTGACGCGCCGGCAAAAGCAAATCCATCCTCGAGCCCGTGCATAAAGGCTTAGTGTATGATTGAAATAATACGGTTGAAGAGTTCCGGGTTAAAAAACTCTTTAGCATCTTTAATAATTTCAATGCCGGCCAGAATTCCTTTTATAACACTCTTCTGTGTATCCGTTATTGAGACCCCAAGTCTTTTGATTTCACGAGCAAGAAAACCCCTAGAAGATGAAATGAAAATATTCGTAGTAATTCCAAGGCCCAAGGCTGCATCTGCAATCTGGAACATATAGATAATACCTCCGGCGAGACTTGCACGGGATGGATCCAGAGAAGTAACAGCCGCGGTCGTAATAGTTGAATAGAATAGTCCTATACCAATTTCCTGTAGCTACACGGTATCCACTGTCATTGCTGTAGATGTTAGATAATTCGGGGACAATTTCTTAGATTTTAAATGGGCATTCAAAAAATTGCCAAAATCAATTCCGGAAGCGTAAAAAAAAGTGACAATCATTACTGTCATCTCGAAGGAACAAAGTGACTGAGAGAACTAATTAATTATAGCAATAGATATCTCGCATTCGCTCGATACGCAAGCGTTTTTTGTCAGCCATTGATTTTTGTTTCTTTGTATCAAGACAAAGAAAATAAAAGACTAAACCATGGATCCCCGATTAAAACATTCGAGGATGACGGATGAGTAAGTTTCGAGAAGATTTATTATTTTTTGGATTCTGTCGTCGAATTACGAGACATTTACAGCAATTACCGAAGAGACTGTTGGTTCATGCGCTAATAATCTAGAGATTCGCTCGGGGCTATTCATTATTTGAGAGAAATGATGTATTTTTTCAACGAATCCAATATTGATGGTTCTTATTTGATATAAACGCGGAGCACTAATCCATGTTTTTTAGAGAGATATTCTTTTCGACTAAAGTCATTATATCAATTGTTTTAGTGATACTGATATCAATAGCAATAACCTTCCTACCTTTAATTGGCACACTGGGCTATGAGTACTCTTTAGCGATTTCGTTTATTTTAGCTTTTGTATCAGTTTTTATCTCCTCAAAATTTGCAGGCGTCGAATTTCGTACAAAATTCGGAACGGAAAAAGGATTCGGTGATCTAGCATCTACAATTTTCATAACTAATTATCTGATCGCAGTCTGTCCCCTTTTAATAGGCCTTGCAAGTTCCATGCTGAAACAGGATTGCTTTGTAAGAGAAGGACTATATTTTTATCTTTTGATTCCTCTTGTTACGGTGTTTTTCTCGACCGGGCTCGGTATTCTATGCGGAACCCTTTTCCGAAGATGGGGATTCTTGGTAGCTGCGCTTATCCTTATTTCCACGATCTGTTTTTCCATATGGCAAGTTTATAATGACCCCTCCTTCTTTTTCTATAATATTGTTATAGGGTACTTCCCGGGTCCGCTATACGATGAAGTCATTCCCATCACAACAACGTTCATCGTCTATCGAATTTTAACCTTGTGCTGGGGAATTCTATTCCTGATTTCCGCCAGGCTTTCCGCCAGGCTGCTTAATGGCTTTAAACATGGAGTATTGGGTTTTTGGGATATCGTGATTTTTTTATCAATCGTTGGTGTCTTAGTTGTAGTTTACTTAAATGAAAATGAAATCGGAATAAGCTATACGAGAGAATATATAACTCAAAATTACCTGAAGTCATCCTTTGAAACAGAGCATTTTGTGATTCATTATTCTCCGGGTACTGAAGTGGCGCAAAATATTCGCCTCATCGCAGAAGATCATGAATGGAGGTTCAGGCGATTAAAAGATCTGTTAAAGATCAATCCGGGCGAGAAGATCCGATCCTATATCTATCCCGATACAGAGACGAGGAAAAAATTGATTGGCGCCGGTGAGACCACCGTGGCAAATCCTGTCAAGAATGAAATCCATCTTGTTTACGATACATTTCCCGATCCGGTCTTAAAACATGAGCTTGCGCATGTTATGGCTTCAGGATTCGGGATGAAAATCCTTCATGTTAGCCCTAAGATTGGGCTGATTGAAGGGCTTGCAGTAGCTTCGGATTGGAGCAGGGATAGCTACACACCGCATCAATGGTCAAAAGCAATGATCGAATTGGGCGATGCTCCCGACATAAACTCCATAGTCGGTTTTGGATTCTGGTACGCACCTCCAAGAAAAAGTTATACACTTATGGGTTCTTTTTCGCGTTTTCTGATTGATAATTACGGAATTGAAAGGTTCAAAGCTCTTTATAAGACCGGAGACTTTTCGATTTATGGGAAGAGTCTGGATGAACTCACACGGGAATGGAGATCTTTCTTAGATGGAATTACGATTCCTTCGAAGTTAAATATACTCGCTAAATACATGTTTCAGGAACCCAGTATATTTCAGGGGAGGTGTCCGAGAAGGATTGCGGAATTAAAACAAATGGGGGTTAAGGATTTTGACGATGGTAATTTCTATGGATCAAAGAACCTCTTTCTCGAGGCGTCTGAATTAAATCCGGATGATCCGGGAGTTATCGAAAGTCTCGCTTACTCCTACTATTTTGACAAGGATTATGACGAGCTGAGAAAGCTTCTCGAAAATGACTTTTCGTTTCCCGATATTGATAAAGCCATTCTCGAAAACCTGAAAGGAAATCTTCTGTGGCAAACTGGGGAAGTTGAGGAAGCGGAACGAGTCTTTAGAAATCTGGTCATGCGTCCGCTTACAGACAGTCTAGAGAGGGAATTAGATGTGAAGCTCTCAGCGATCTCGGCTGGCGGGATGATAGAGGAAAGGATTCGGGAGTCTTTTTCCACCACAGATGATTTGATCCACGTTAGTTCATTAGAGGAATTAATAAGGAATAACCCCTACTATTCACCTGCGTATTATTTGCTCGGGCGGATATTTTACAAAAACGGGGAATTCGAAAAAGCCGCTTCATATCTCAAACAATCCGAATGGTTGGGTTTGCCTTCAATAGAGCTAGAAATAGAGAATCTAAAACTTCTCGGCATTAACCTTTTTTCCGTAGGTGACTATGATGGAGCAATAGGAAAGTTCCAACGGATTATTTTCATCGATCCAGATGGTAAATCGAGAGATTACGCTATTGATTTTATCGAACGCGGTAGGTGGGCAAAGGGTAGATAAAAGGGAAGTTATTTTTGTAGGCACGAACTTGTTCGTGCTGAGGTTGCAGACACAAGTCTGCGCCTGCAATGATCCGTCATTATGAAAAGAAGGATAGAGGGAGATTTCTCTAAACTATCCTTCAGATAGGCGGGATTTTCCAGTCCCGCACATAGGAGTGGCATCTAGCCACGATAAAATTAATAAAGCGCCGACCTTTGAGTTGTTAAAGACTATTTAAATAGCGTTGCTCGCAGGGAGGGCTTTGTCCTGGGCCGGAGTGATGTCGAAGGATCGAAGAGATGTTTCTATCCCACCGTAGGAGCGGCTTCCAGCCGCGATTCCAACTCGCGCCAAGCCTGCCCTGAGCAATTCGATTTCACTCAGTACAGGCCTGCCGAAGGACGCCTATTGCTTGGGAATGACGTAATGCTTGTAAGAGCGGCTTATATGTCTTATTTCTCTAATGCCTGTAGGCACGAACTTGTTCGTGCTGAGGCTGCATAGACAAGTCAGTGCCTACACAAAATTATGGACGGAAGCCACTTTGTTGAAGTAACAGGTTAATCCGATATAATCTTGCTAAAACAATGAATAAATATAGATTAGCAGTTGCTGTTTCTCTTGCAGTAATAGTAGTTGATCAAATAACTAAATGGATTATCAGGACGGAACTCCCACTCTATACCAGGATCAACGTATTACCGTTCTTCGATATCACACATCTCAGGAATACAGGCGCGGCCTTTGGCATACTCCGCGATTTACCTGAGAGTCTAAGATTTCCATTATTCGCCATCGTGCTGATCATAGCTATATTGGCAATATTCATATTTCTAAGGAAAGTAGCAGAAAATGACAGGGTGTTAGTTGTCTCTCTTGGGCTGATACTTGGCGGCGCAATTGGTAATTCAATTGACAGATTCAGGTTCGGCTACGTCACCGATTTTCTTGGTTTCCATTGGTTCGGAAATCTACATTATCAATGGCCACCGTTCAATGTTGCCGATTCGGCAATAACGATCGGCGTCATTCTAATACTATTTGACACATTCTTCCTAAAAAGAGGCAAATAAATATGTTTACAGGAATCGTTGAGGATTTAGGTAAGATTGAAGCGATAAAGAAGAAGGCAAAAGATGTTGTTTTTGTTATTTCGACAGACAAAATTAATGTTGATGAACTGGATCACGGCGAAAGTATATCAGTAAATGGCACCTGTCTGACCGTTATATCATTGAGTAAGGGAGCTTTTGAGGTAAAAGCCTCTCATGAAACGCTCAACAGGACAAATCTCTCAAAGGTCAGGGTAGGTAGTAGGGTAAATCTTGAGCGCGCGGTAAAGGTTGGAGATAGGCTAGGTGGTCATATTGTCAATGGGCATGTGGACGGAGTTGGAAGGATAAGTTCAATTGAGCAGAAGGGAGAATCAAGGGAAGTCTGGGTGACATTGATACCGGAGCTTTCAAGATATGTAGTTGAAAAGGGGTCAATAGCGATCGACGGTGTAAGCCTGACGGTAAACAGAGTGGACGGAGATAAATTTTCGGTGAATATCATCCCATACACACAGGACGCTACAGTTTTTGGTGATATGAGAACAGGGGATTTAGTTAACATAGAATGCGACATAATTGGGAAATATGTGGAAAACTTTGTAGTGGAGAAGAAAGAGAAGAAAGATTTAAGAAAGCTTGTTAAGAAGTTGTGATAGAGAAGCTCAACCTCGGATTATGAAGCCCCAATTAACAAATTACAAATTACAAATAAATTCCAAGCACGAAATTTCAAATGTTTGGCGTTTGGAATTTAAAATTTGGTCATTGTTTGCGATTCGTTATTTGGGATTTGGAAATTGTCTTACCGTTTGTGGCTAAATTCATATAAATGGTAATTAAAAATAAAATCTCCAAAAACATCTACCTAATTGGTTTCATGGGGGCCGGGAAGACGAGCGTTGGAAGGATTCTCGCTGAAAAGCTTCGGCTTGAGTATTGCGATCTTGACGAGTTAATAGAAGCTGAATGTGGTAAGACGATTTCCAGTATATTCTCGGACCATGGAGAGGCCTTTTTCAGGGAGTTGGAATCTAAGACGCTCCGATCCGTTTCTCAGAACGGCGGGCAGATAGTTGCAACAGGAGGAGGAGTTGTTTTACGCCAATCTAATTGGAAAATCATGAAAGAGGAGGGTATTACTATCTACCTCAAAGCATCTCCTGATGTCCTCTGGAATAGAATAAAAAATGATACGTCGCGCCCTCTCCTTCAGGTCGAAAAACCGTTCGAAAAGGTGCGTGAGCTACTTTCTTTGAGAATGCCCCTTTATGAAAAAGCAGATATAGTAATTGAAACTGAAAACAAATCTCCCGAAAACATAGCCGATAATATAATTGGACAGCTAAGTGACTCTTTTGGATAAAGGTAAGTGATAGTCAATTTGAGTGAGCGGCTGTAGGGAAATGGGGTGGCACCGCCCATAGTGTGATTAGTCCATCTCCATGATAGATTGAAAGTGGCATCAGAATAGTGAACTATTTGGTAGCTAAGATCTTTATCATAACTACGTTAATATTGTGTTGAAGTTCTAAGTTTTGACTGATATAAATAAATCTCGGGAGCTTCAAATTTCTAAATATTCTTCGAGCAAGATGGCTAGTCTTAATGGCTTTCTATCAGGTTATGGCTGGATTGACGTGTCTGTAACGCTTCGAAGCGGCATGGTCCATTGGCCCGGCGACCCCGACGTGAAGATTGAGAGGATGCTCAAGATAGAGAGCGGTGACGACTGCAACGTCTCGACTGTCTTTATGAGCTCACATACCGGCACGCACATTGATTCCCCATATCATTTTGTTAAATCAGGTGCTGCAATACACGATCTTCCACTTTCGGCAGTGATTGGGAAAGCCCGCGTTATAGAAATAGTGGACACCGAATCCATAAAACCCGAGGAACTACGCCTCCATCGTATTCGTAAGGGTGAGAGAATACTTTTCAAGACTCTAAACTCGGAACGCTGTTGGAAGAGCGACGAATTTGTGGAAGATTTTGTATATATCTCGACGGATTCTTTGAAATATCTTGTCGATAGGAAGGTTCGGACAATCGGTGTCGATTATCTTTCGGTAGGCGGATATAATAAAAACATCAATCAAGTTCATCAGGTGCTTCTGAAGTGCGGTATCTGGATTATAGAGGGGCTCGACCTGTCGGGGGTTAAGCAGGGAAATTACGACCTAATTTGTCTACCCATGAAAATAGAAAAGGGTGACGGAGCTCCTGCTCGAGCGGTGATAAGACCTTATAAGCGTTGATAAGTCCACAAGTAGACACATAAAATTGAAAAAGGGTTTAAAATCTTGCAAAAGGGATATTACTGGGGGCAGGGTCGGGCATACATTTCTCGGCTGGCTAACCACATTCCTGATTCTTTTCGTCATACTGGTTTTTGTTTGGTCTTTTTGGGGAGTGAGCGCATTCTTAAAGCCGTGGTGGGTGGATCACGTTCTTACATTATGGAACGAGAACGATCAGATAGTCGCGTTATGGCTAGTGGTTTGGGTGGTCTTGGGCATGATTGTTCCTGCATCACTCCTGTATCTGAGGGGGCTAAAATTAACTGATGTTGGGATGGGAATGCCCAATACCCTTGGCTTGAGGATGATAATATTAGGAATAGCGGTTTCTATACCCTTTGGTATAGTACTACTGAACAGCAAAAATTACGATACCGGTCAAAACCCTCTCAGCCCGGAGTACATAATGACTCTACTATCCATGATTCCTGAGCATTTTCTGGTGACGGGGGTCTGCACAGCTTTGATGCTCCCGGGGCGGCGCTTGCCGAGTGATATAAGTTTTGAACCGGTTGAGGGGAATTTTATTGAAAAGGGTCTCCGATGGTTTGGGTTGGCGCAGAGGTCGGCGAATGCCGGTAGCAATCGTATCCTCGACTGGTTTGGTCTCACCTGGGTTTCCCTGTTTGCCATTGTGGCATCTGGAGCTGTCTTTAGAATGATTCACCTCGGTAAGAACGATCTCGAGCTTATGCTTTCTCTTCCAGGCGGGATTGCGATCGCTTATATGACGATTCGGTCGCATTCTATATGGCCCTCTGTGATTTCACACTGGTCATTGAACCTTATTCCGCTAGGTATATTGCTGTTCTTCAAATAAGATGCTTATTGAATTATTGATCGAGTGTGACCTGTATGGCAAAAGGCATGATTTACTTGCCTAATCAGTTTTTAACACTATATTATTCTTAATTCAGAGATTTAAGGAGGGAGTTTTAATGACCCGGATATTAATGTTTGGACTAATTGTTCCATTATTTGTCATGATGATATTCTCGGGATGTGAGAAGGTTGACAGAGAAAAATCAACTCAGAAGAGCGAGGTTCAGGAATCGGTAAACCTAGAAGGCGGTAAGAATGAGGAACAACAACCAAAGGGTGTAGAATCCAAAAGTCAGGCTGATATGGTCAGGGTTGAAGAGCTTCCTTCTTTTGCGGACCTGGTTGAAAAACTAAAGCCATCTGTTGTCAATATAAGCACTACTGGCACAGTACGGGGCGGGGGACGGCATCCTTCACCCTTTGGGAAGTCGCCCTTTGGAAAGGATGACCCCTTTGGTGAATTTTTTGAAAAATTTTTCGGCCAAATGCCTCAGAGGGAATTTAAACAAAAGGGACTTGGTTCAGGCTTCATTATAAGCGAGGATGGTTACGTTGTTACCAACAACCATGTGGTTGAAAAAGCCGATGATATAGAAGTCATTTTTGAAAATGGAGAAAAATACAAGGCCGAAATTATTGGTAAGGATCCAAAAACGGATCTTGCGCTTATCAAAATAGAGCCCAAAAAGAAGTTGCAGGCCGTAACATTTGGAGATTCAGAAAAGTTGCGTATAGGTGACTGGGTGATAGCAATAGGTAACCCGTTTGGTCTGGGTCACACAGTCACAGCAGGTATCGTAAGTGCTGAGGGTAGAGTTCTTGGAATGGGAAGCTATGACGATTTTATCCAAACGGATGCCCCTATCAATCCCGGAAATAGCGGAGGACCTTTATTTAATCTGGAGGGAGACGTTGTGGGTGTGAACACGGCTATAGTTTATAGCGGGCAAGGGATAGGGTTTGCGATTCCCATTAATCTGGCAAAATCTGTTATTGATCAATTGAAGGAGACTGGAACAGTCGTTCGCGGATGGCTGGGCGTTTTGATTCAGCAGATAACCCCTGAAATTGCAGAAGGATTAGGGTTAAAGGATGTAAAGGGGATATTGGTTTCGGATGTAACACCGGGTGGTCCTGCCGATAAGGCGGGTATCAAAAGAGGTGATATTATCGTGGATCTTAATGGTACTAAGGTTGATGAGCTTACTGAACTGACCAGTATGGTTGCTCAATTGGCCCCTGGATCAGAAGCAGATGTAAAGGTTTTGAGGAACGGTAAGGAAAGCGATTTTAAGGTCACTCTGGGAAAACTACCAGAAAACGTTTCGGAATCTAAGGAGGAAGAAATCAAAGAGGAAATGGGGATAACAGCGAATGAAATCACTCCCCGAATCGCTTCGCAATTTAATCTCGGAGAGAGTACGGGCGTCGTTATCACAAATGTTGAGGCTGGTAGCGTAGCCGCAGAAGCGGGTCTTCGGCCCGGGGATGTAATTTTAGAAATTAACAAAAAGTCGATTAAAACTTTGGATGATTATCGGAGTGCGATGGATGAGGTTAAAGAGGGTGGTTCTGCTCTCTTTCTAGTTAATAGGGGAGGAAACACATTGTTCATCGGCTTAAATGTTGGAGATTAGTTGTTGGCTTCGTTATTCTCTGTAGCCTGCTAGACGATTATCATAATCATTATGATCATATTCTCGCTGAATGGACACTTCGCGAGCTAAGCGTGAATTTTAGTGCTTCCTCGTCTCATTCGACTTAGTTCAGGACAAGGCTGTCCAAACCCTGTCATATCGAGCAAAGGCTAGATGACGATAGTTATTGTCATTTTCTTGACGCGATTGTTGGAAGGCCAATGAGACAACCAGCGTCAATGGCTTCCCAATTCCGTCATTGTGAGGAGTTTTATCCCGAAGCAATCTGCTACTTTAATGCTATGACACCATTCATAACGAAACACTCTGCCGATGGAGCGGGAGATTGCTTCGTCGTTTGCCTCCTCGTAACGACCTAGTATAGACTGTTTGCTTATGTGCTGATATCCCTCTTCCGGGGGAAATCATACCAACTGCAATACCATGGTCCTTATTATTGACAAACATACTCGATTCATGGAAGAATGAGATTAAAACTTTTTCGCTTTTACCGAAAATTCAGTTAGTAATTGCGGCTTCCGGTTTGAATCATAGACAAATGAGGGGGATTTTAAATGACCGACAATGGATCCAAAAGAATCCTTATATTAGGGGGCGGCTTTGCGGGGCTTGACGCTGCTCAGCAGCTTGAGAAGACTTTCTCTGATGACGACGATGTTGAGATAACGCTGATTAATGATAATAATTACCTGGTTTTTGCTTCGATGCTTGCAGAGGTTGTTGCAAGCAGTATTGATGCCAAACACGTAGTAATACCCATACGAGAATGCCTTGAGAAAGCATCTTTCAAAGAACTCGAGATACAGAACATAGACTTGGAGAAAAAAACGGTAACGGGATTTCATCATCGTTCCGGCGAGTTGTTTGAGATTGCTTATGATTATCTTATTATAGCCTTGGGCTCCGCGACGGGTTATCATGGGGCTCCCGGAGCGGAAGAGTATTCATTCCCACTAAAGAGTCTTTCCGATGCTATGATTCTTAGAAGCCACGTTATCGATATGTTTGAATATGCTGATCTGGAGAAAGATACTGAGTTGCGACGTAAGCTTTTGACATTCGTGGTTGTTGGTGGGGGATATACCGGGATCGAAGTAGCAGCCGAGCTCAATGATTTTGTGGAATCGAGTCAAAGGTTCTACAGAACTATTCGTCCTGATGAAGTCAAGGTATTGGTGGTGGATCCAGGGACTCGGATCATGCACGAGATGAGCGAGGGGTTGGCAGATTATGGCCTTAACTTACTCCGAAAAAGGGGGATGGAATTTTTATTGCAAACCAGGGTCAAGGCGGTTACGCCCGACAGGGTTGAATTTGAGGATGGTAATTTTGTGGAGACAAAAACCCCGATCTGGGCTGCTGGAACGGCATCCCAGCCTGCTGTTGGAAAACTCCCCTGCGCTAACGAGAGGGGAAGGATAGAAGTCAACGCATACATGGAGGTACCTAACTTCCCGGGTGTTTGGGCTCTCGGTGACTGCGCACAGATACCCGACCCGCAGACCGGTAAACCGTATCCCCCCACCGCACAGCACGCGACTCGTGAGGGCAAACGCGTGGCTTTAAATATTGCTGCGGCTATTAAGGGGAAAGAAAAGGGCAGGAAGCCTTTTAAATACAAGGCCATGGGAATGCTTGCGCCGCTTGGTCACAGGTCGGCAGTAGCCGAAATATTGGGGTTAAAGTTCTCCGGGTTTGTAGCATGGTTTATGTGGCGATCGATCTACCTTTCGAAGATACCGGGTTGGGATAGGAAATTCAGGGTTGCCATTGACTGGTTCTTCGACATGTTCCTTCCCAGGGATATCGTACAGCTAAAGTTCCTGGTGAGACCGAAGCAGTCCACACCACCGGAAAAATAGGTTTGGGAAAACTTCCTGCCTTCATTACGAACCTAGCCCATCCTGTCATTCCCGCGGATTACCCGATCAAGACATTCGAGTACAGGTTTTAGCGGGAATCCAGTTTTCCCATTCCGTCATTGCTGTAGATGTTACATAATTTGGGGGCAGCATCTTAGATTTTAAATGGGCATTCAAAAAATTGCCAAAATCAATTCCGGAAGCGTTAAAAAAAGTGACAATCATTACTGTCATCTCGAAGGAACAAAGTGACTGAGAGAACTAATTAATTATAGCAATAGATATCTCGCATTCGCTCGATACGCAAGCGTTTTTTGTCAGCCCTTGATTTTTGCTTCTTTGTATCAAGCCAAAGAAGTAAAGAATAAATTTACTTAAACACTCACGATAGAATTGGGCGTATACTTAGTGGTATAGAAAAGGAGATATTAGTGCAGTTGTTTAATATCGAGCATGACGCGAACCATCTGAAAAAAACATGGGGCGATAGGAGGTCAAAGGGCAATTCAATGTTAGGTCGGATGTCATCCTGTATTGATTCCTTGATATTAATCCTTATTTCGGTGCTCTTTGCATCGAATGCCTATGCCCAGTTCACACCAATACCATTCATAGACCTCGAGTACTTCTACGATGGAGTCGGCAATGTTGACAGCATTACCGACTACATGGATCCACAGAATAACTGCTCCATGCAGTATGACAGCCTGGATAGATTAACTGTGGCAGACGGGCCCTGGGGGGCCGGAGCTTTCACATATGATTCAATGGGAAACCGGACGAGCAAGGACATAAACGGTCAGAACATAAGCTACACGTACGGGACGTCTGACAATCGTCTCGGCGGATTTTCATACGACGCGAACGGAAACATAATAGGTGATGGAACATTCACGTACACATACGATTCAGAGAACAGGCTTACAGAGGTAACGAATGGAGCCGATGTAATCACCTACGGCTATGATGGAGACGGCAGAAGGATAAGCCAGACGATAAATGGGGAGACCACAATCTTTGCATATGGAGTGGGGCTGAATGTTCTGACCGAATTGAGCGGGGCGGGGGTTCCGAAGTTTGATTACATATATGCGGGAAGCAGGAATATAGCGCGGATAAACTTTGACGGCGCCGGTGCTCCTGTGAGTAAGACCTTTTATCACCCCGATCACCTTGGGTCAACGATTGGTTTGACGGATCAGGAGACAACGAAGGTGTGGGACAGGATGTATCTGCCTTATGGAGGGACTTTCACAGGAGCCGGGGCTACAGAAAACACACATCAATACACTGCGAAAGAACTAGAGGCTGCAACTGGGCTTTATTACTACGGAGCTAGATACCACAACCCAGACATTGGGCGATTCATGTCCGTTGATCCCGCCGGAGCTGACCCATCCGATCCCCAGAGCTGGAATCGGTATGCGTATGTACAGAACAATCCTTTGAAATATGTAGATCCCGATGGGGCGCAGGTAGTCGATTTTGGAGGGCAGATAGAACGTAATAATCGTATACGTAACAAACTCGATTTCGTTCCGGATTTTCTACTTGATATTGTCTTACCGGTAGACCCAAGAGCAATATTATCAGGTGCCATTCCCGGACCGATAGCACTTGAGACCGCGGTTATGTCAAAGAGTTTGGGTAAGGCCCTCCTAACTAAAACTAGAATTAACAATCCCGTACCATCAAGAGTCGCCCGTGTAGTTGACATTAAATATACAAATGCACCAACACTTGGCCGTCCTGGTGTATATGACGTATTTGTGACAGCAGCCGATGACATTGCAGATATAACTAACTCGACGGATCTTGCTAAACGCTTGACGTTAATTGATGAGTCTGGAAATTTAGTTCCAGGGCCATTTGCAATTTTCGAATTCGAGACACCGACTGGTATTGCTTCACCAATCCTTCGGAAGAATCCTGGTTTCGTTGGACGAGGATTGACTAAAGGGGGAGCAAGAGAGTTTGTAGTGCCCAACCTACGGCGTGCGGAGACTAAGAATCTCACTATTAGAGTGGTACCATGAATGAGTGTAAATGTAAGGACATAAAATTTATCCACGGCGCTGAAGCGAAGAGTTATGCCAGATCCCACCTTAAGGAAATCGTGGTCAATTTTGACAATTGGGAAACATTGTACCAGTGTCCAATTACCAATACTTTCTGGAAAGAATACTTTCCATATGCAGACGGACATGGCGGCGGTCCACCAGAGTTGATTCAAATAACCCCTGAAGACGCTCAGAGAGATTTTAAAATTTAGCGTCTTACGCTTTCTTTAAGTCTCAACGGCATGTTGCACAAACCTCGCAGCCGGATATACATTGTCGACATCCCCCCCGGTTTTTGTTGCCCCAACTTGCATCCCGGGCACCCGGCACTTTCATATTGCTAAAATAATTATGATATAATTATGAGCGGAATCAAATTCGAATGGGACGATAACAAGAATCGCAAGAATGAGAAAAAGCATAAAGTTTCTTTTGAGGAGGCGGAAAGTGTTTTTTATGATGATAACGCCAGACTAATTGTCGATCCAGACCATTCTCTGGAGGAAGATCGTTTCATTTTGTTGGGTTTAAGCGACAAACTTCGAATGTTGGTAGTTGTTCATATTTATGGGGAAAAAGAAAAAGTCGTAAGGATTATATCTGCCAGGAAAGCAACAAAGAACGAAACAAATTTATATGAAGGGAAAAAATAAAATGAGAAAAGAATATGATTTTTCCAAATCCGTAAAAAACCCGTATACGAAAAAACTCAAAAAACAGATTACGATTCGTCTGGAAACAGAAACTATCGAATATTTTAAAAAGATTGCGGCAGAGACAGATATTCCCTATCAAAAATTGATAAATCTCTACCTGAGAAGCTGTGCTCGGAATAAAATCAAGCCTTCAATAAATTGGAAAGGCTCATAAAGAAGAAAGGATCTTCCTGACCATTCATTGCTTTGCAATTAAATTTAGAGTTTAGACAACAGCAGCCCGTGAACGTGCGACTCTCATTGCTTTTTGCTAAGCTCCACAAGGAAAGGGCGATTATCCGAGTAGGATGGAAAGCAATTACTAAGGTATAATTTTAAGGAACAAGAAACCAATCATTCGCTTCACGTTTTCAAAGTATGGTAAGTCCAAAATTACGGGTCAGCAAATTATTTGATGATCCTACACCTAATGGGATCTTAAATCAGAGATTACACTTAAACGTAATGAGATTGATGGACTTCACTGATCTCAACGATGAGGAAAAGCAGCAAATATTCTATATTCTTTTATTGGTTTGTAAGAAACTGGCTGCAGTGTGGGGACACTATCAAGACTATATAAAAATTGAAGATGAGTTGATTGCTTCTGCGAAGGAGAAACCGATAAGAAAAGAGGATGCCGTAATTTATCTCGATTACCCTCAAGCATTGTTTTTCGAGTTTGATGAATTTCTGACTCAACTTAAGAGTTCTCTAGACTATGTTGTCAAGATATTGACTCCTATATTGGGAAGAAAGGTTTGGAATATATACACGTTTGGGTCAAAAGGAAAAGATGTAGTAAAAGCACTATCCAACAACTTGCCAAAGAAATATAGAAATAATTCAAAAGGAATAATTCATACTATAAATCTGCATGAGGTTTGGCTTGATGATACAATAAACGCTAGAGACAAAATAAACCACTTTTTAGATGGCGGTATTAATTTTGAGCATTTCGCTGTCTATTCATTCATAGAAAACGGAAAAGAGCATTTGAAAGTTCCAATGTATTCAAACGACCAGGATATAAGGACTTTTATGAATACTGTGTGGCAAAACTTATTCATGTTGTGCGAGGATTTCATATCATTTTCGGTTGCATTTCGACTAAAAAAGGAATTTGCATTCTTCAAAGGAAAGTCATTTATTAACTCTGCTCAGTCGCCTTGGAAAGTTCTTAGTAAAGAAGAATATGAAAAAATTACAAGTGTAAAAGGATGGAAGGATTTATCCTAATTTAAAACTTCAAACCGTAAAAGATAAAAATATTATAGAAAAGTATTGTTTGATATAAGAGAGAAATGCTTCAAAAAGACGCTTAAGCATTTTCCTTTTATAGATGATTGATGGTGGCAAATATTAAGAAAGAATGGTTTATTGGGGGTGTTAAAGGTCAAACCTATGTTGGCCGCACGTAATCGTGATAGCTACATGCTTCAATAAACTTAGATAATTTGTATCTCCTTTTTAAGCCAGCTATTCCCTCACTGACATCCCATAAAATATCTACTTTCTAGGAGAATAAAGGGGACGCTTGTACTAGCTCACTAATTCGGTAACTTTTTGCGACTTATTAGTAAGTGATTCATTATTCGTTAAAAAAAGGTTTCTTAGATCACTTAATTCAAGAATGAAAATCACAAATTTAAGATAACACACTACTTAGACACACAATTATTTGATTAAATAAATTATTATATGGTTTTTAGAGATAAAAGTTCAGCTCCTCTATTTGTTAAATTAAGATTTCTTCGTTATTGGAAAAGAGGGACATAATTACTGAGCATCTACAACGCTACCCTTTAAAAGCGTTTTTCATTATATGACTCTTGTCTTCCCTCTGGAGTTGCTCTAATATCAATTTTCAAACAGATTCTTCTCAAGGTTGCCTTTTTCCAAGCATCTGAAAATGCTTCTTTTGTGATTATTTATCTATGTAAATATTAACATAACGTCGATATATAAATGACCGACCGTAAGTTTTATTCTCATCCTTTAATTCTAATATTCCTAGATCCACAAATCTATCAATCACTTTTTGGGCTCCCTGGCGAGTAAACCCGGTCCATTCCTGAATTACGGCTACATTGACAATTGGAAGTTGAAACAACTTTGGCAAAATAGCAGTTGCGCTTTCCGAAGCGGTTTTACCGAGTGACTGAATTTTCCCCATGTCTTCTTCTCGCAAAACCGTGATCAGTCTAACTGTCTCAATCGCAGATTGGGCCGTTTCAATCACTCCATCTAAGAAGAAATTAACCCACTCCTCCACTTTTCCAACACGGTATCCGTCTAAACGTTCATAATAGATTTGTTGATGCTTCTTAAGATATGAGGATAGATACAGAACAGGTTTTTCCAATAGGCCGCTTAACCATAGATAAATCGTGATAAGAAGTCTCCCGGTTCGACCGTTTGCATCGAGAAATGGGTGTATCGTTTCAAACTGTGAGTGAATTAAAGCAGCTTTAATAAGCGGTAGATAATCGTCATCAGAATGTAAAAATTCTTCAAAGTCATTTAATGCTTTGTTCATCTCGAAAACGGGTGGTGGAACAAAGTGTGCATTTACGGGAGAAGTCCCCCCAACCCAATTCTGAGTTTTTCTAAATTCTCCCGGATCAGCAAACTGAGTTGATCTGCCATCTTTCATAAGCTCTCTCTGCAATTCCCTTATGAAACGGAGGGTAAGAGGAAAGTCTTTTAGACGCTCCATTCCATAATTCAACGCTTGTATATAGTGAATAATATCATCTACATCATCTGGTAGATCGTACGAAGTTTTGGCCTCTGCTTCAATAGCATCGACCATGGTTGCTCTCGTTCCTTCAATTTGAGTAGAAGAAGCAGCGTCCTTTCTTAGGTACATAAAGATAAATAAATCAACATCCGGTAGGAGTTGAGTAATACCATCAAGCTTGCCTAATAAAAGTGACGCTGTTGCGGCCTTTGAAATCAGTTTTGACGAAAAGGAAAAACCTTTCTTAGGCGGAAATGGCTCGGGTACAAACGCTTTATAGCCCGCTTTTTCTTGTCTGAGTTTTCCAATTATAAGTGTATTCATGAAATCGTTTACATTTTAGCTTGAGATGTAAACAGTTTATATGATTTTGTTTACAACTTCAATAGAGATGTAAACGGATTTATAAATTCTGCAGTGCAAGGCTAACAAGCAAAAAAGCAGTTAAATCTCAAAACCGAGGTTTTTTAGCTGTTTTCTTTAATTTCAAAGATCCATCTCCGAGAATAAAATAGAATTGACTTCAGTTTAATCGGCATGTGAATATAATACACCAGGATTTAGAAGCATAATTGCTTTGGGCCTTGGACTGAATAAAAGCCCGACCCCACCCTTTTTTCGAAGCTAGCGACGGCCTTAATTAGGCGATTTATTTATTTGGAGGGCCGATTAAAGGGGTCTGAACCGGTTTTGCCAGGCCGATAAAAACCACCATCTCATGGCCACCGGGATTTTCCGGGACGGCGATAATTTCCCAGTTGTTGGCGAGCCACACATTTCCCGAAGGGTCGATTTGCACACCAGTGTTGCGCACCAGGCCGTTAAAAAAGTAGCCGCCGTCTGGAGAAATGGGGTCTCCTGTCTTAAATCCGGGGGGGCAGTTTTCGGGCCTGGCACCGCATATTTCAGATACAGCCCTCCCCTGGAAATTGGCCACCCATACATTATCATTTCCGTCCACGGCGATCCCCCATGGTACTAGGAGTCCGCCGCCTTTGAAGGGTGTACCTTCAGCTGGAGCTCCGTCGGGCTGAATCATCGTTACAGAGGCGTTTCTTCCGTCGAAATCAGGGTCAAGGGTGATTGCGAGAATCTCAATCATTGTAGGTAAGTCTGTACCGTCGCAAGCTATATGAGTAATGCCTGAGTTTGCAACCCATATATTACCCAGGCTATCACTTGCAATACCCATGGGCAAAAATATACCTGCGTCTCTTGCAGCGGTTCCGGTAAGGGAGTATATTAGATTCCCATTAGGGTCAAATGCGAAAATGCTGTGGTTGCCGTTGCTGGTAACCCAGGCGTTTCCCTTGAGGTCAATAGCAATATCAAATGGCTTAAAAAGGAGAGGGTTGTCCATATCATCAACCGGGGAAATGGCAAAGGCCTCGTCGGGGTTGCCTCCCGGAAACTGGGTAACACTTTTACCGCTACAGTTGGCTATCCAGATGTTCCCATCCCTGTCGGAAACGGTACCTTGAGGCTGCCGAATAGTGTTACCGGCTCCCTGAAAGCCCCCGTGATCCTGGCCCATTTCATTCCCCTGGCTGTCGGGCGAAATAGGCGTGCCGTCGCCCGCAAATTCTGAAACGGTTTGCGACAGCTCTTCAAAGTCGAGAGGACAGTTGGTGCCCTGAAAGCCAAAGTTACCTACCCAAACATTCCCGTCGGGATCAAGAGTAACACCATATCCTGCACCATAGACACCACCGCCTTGATACGGAGCTCCAGGAAAATCCTCACCTGTCGGAGTAAACCTGAGAAGGTGTGTGTCGCCACATGCCTTACCTTCCGGGTCCAGTGGGTTTAATACAAACACATAGTTGTTGACTATCCAGGCATTTCCGGCCGCATCAAAAGCTATATTGCCTGGGCCATTCAGCTCTGAGCCGTTCCCGTCATATCTTAGAGCAAGCGTCCATGCATTTAACTCAGCGTCCGAAGTAAGGGCAGGCTCGTAAACTATTTCTTCCTGTGACAATGCAAAAAGCTCCATCACATTTTGCCATGGAAAGTGGGCAATATTCACTGCGGCTTGCAGGGTATTAGCAGGTGACACCCCCTCCGGTGGTGTCGCCAGGTTAAAGAGCGAATCGCAATTGGTGTCTGAGCGCACGCAAGAGGCCAACATGTTGGCAAGCGCATTGAAAGTAGCACGAGTCGACGTACTCGCCCCATTAGGAAAGCTGTCAAGCACTGACCCTATGTTGGCGTTTGTCGGGTCTACCAGATTGTGCGCGGTTGCAGCTGCGTTCTGGAGACCAGGCACCGTTCCATCAATTCCGGTTGGGGTGATGAATTGAGCCATTGCATATGCTGTGGCAATGGTCGTCCGCTCGTTGATGACAATCTCCGACGGTACGGGCGGTGTCCCGAGGACCGTGGCCAAGCGAATAAAATTTAAGTTAGTTACTTGGTTTAGCTGAGGCGAGTTAATTACAGGGCTATCGGCAATCAGGTACAAAACCGCGTTAGGATCTGATGGCGTACGGTAGGAAATACTGAAGAAACCACTGGCGTCGTTTTGTGCCTCACCCAATACTTGGGGCCCTTCCCCCGTCCCCGTACTGTAGAGTGTGATGGTGGATAAGTGGATAGGTTGATCGCCGCTTTCAACAAAACCGCTTAGCTCGGTTAAGGTATTATCTCCTGTCGTGCAGGAGAATATTGGAAGTCCCAACGGTAGCAGTGCCACGAACAGGGCAACGCGCAAGATAATCTGGTGAGAATAACTAAACATTAGAACCTTGTTTTGGATGGGATTTCCCAAACCTTCCTTCGCGTTTATATTATTATTCAACTTATGTTATGGATAAAAAATCTTATCTTGCCATTATTTCATCAAGATAATGTAATGTCAAGAAGTAGTTTCTCCATTTAAACCGGCCTTGACAGGAGTAAGGCAATACAGTCTCTTATAAGGTTTGACTTAAGCTTAATCTACATGTGAATATAATACAACAAGATTTAGAAATATAATTGTTTTGGGCCTTGGGCTGAATAATTAGCGGATGTCATTTGGATTCAGTTCGTGCTACGTGCGGGGCTAAAATAGAATCATCATGTCGAGTCGGAAGCCTTTTATCGTTGTCGGAGTAGACCTTGCGGGATCTCTGCGTCGTCCAACGGGTGTGTGCGTCCTTCGTGGAATGAAGGCGGAAACATTCATTGCATTCACCGATGAACAGATATTACAATCAATAGATCTCGCAAAGCCAGTTCTGGTTACAATAGACGCTCCGCTTAGTTTGCCCAACGGACGAAAGACAATCCACGACCGCGAGGGTGAGCATTTTCGTGATTGCGACCGCGAATTACTACGGCGTGGTATCCGATTCTTTCCGATCACGCTCGGTCCAATGCGAATGTTGACGGAGCGCGGCATGGCGCTGAAATCGAAGATTGAGACGATGGGCTATCGCGCGGTCGAATGCCTTCCAGGTGGAGCGCAAGATGTGTGGAGGATTCCCAGGCAGCATAAGAACATTGCTGGACTAAGAGTTGGACTGGTGCGGCTTGGAATCAAAGGATTGGCAGACACTACAACAAGCGACGAGCTGGACGCGGTGAGCGCAGCTCTGGTCGGGCGCTGGTTTCTATTGGGAAGAGGGGAGATGCTTGGTGGCGAGGGAGGTATCATGATGCCATCTGCTAACCCTATTAATAAGGGGGAGAAATCTGTTAGTTGACGAAAAGAGTTACCAGATTGCGTCTGGTCTCTTTTTAACGATGCTCATGATGTCACGAGCAAGCCTGTCCCGAGTTTAGTCGAGGGGACTCGTGACCTACCCCTTGCACGTGCATTAAAAGGTGCACGAATAAATTCGTGCCTACAAGCTGGGCTCATGGGTCATCAGCCCATACATTTAACTTGTTTGACAAATCATGATAAGACCGATAGACTAGTCTAAAACTAGTCTGAGGTATATCATGAAAACAGTCGGAGCATATGAGGCTAAAACACATTTACCCAAATTACTCGATAGGGTTATCAAGGGGGAACGATTTGTCATCACAAAACATGGAGTACCGGTCGCTATATTGCAGCCTGCTGAGGCTTTAAAAAAAGCTGATCCCAAACTTATTATCGCTGAGTTACGTAAGTTTCGTGACAAACACGTCCTTAGAGGTGTTACTATCCGTGAAATGATCGAGGCAGGCAGGCGATAATTGGCTGAAATTCTTGTTATTGACAATTCTGTGGTTATGTCTTGGTGTTTTAAAGACGAATCCAATAAATACGCTGACATGGTTTTGGACAGTCTGCAGAAATCAAGTGCCGTCGTTCCTACTGTTTGGCCCTTGGAAGTTGTAAACGTTTTGTTGGTAGCTGAACGGACGAAGCGTCTAAGCGAAGCTGATAGCGTGCGATTTTTGACGCTTTTAAATCAACTACCTATTACAGTGGAGGAAGGGCAATCAGAAGAGATGATGTTAAGAACCCTTACATTAGCGCGAGAGTACAGACTCTCAAGTTATGATGCTTCATATCTTGATCTTGCAATGAGAAAAGGACTTCCACTTGCTACTTTAGACAAAGGTTTAAGAGCAGCAGCCCAGAAAACTGCGGTACCAATATTTAGACATAGAGCATAAAGATATGTCTAGGCAAGAACAGACGTGTCTGGGCAATCTCAGTAATGTAGCGGAGGACTTCAGTCCTCCACTAATAAATGGATCGTTTCACAAATTGCCATGAGACTTACCCCCACCTTTATCCTGCTATAGATATAGGAAAATGTAGGCACAGACTCCTTCTTGTGCCCCATTTTATGGGCGAACACAGAGGTGCGGCGCTGCAATTATAATTTGATAATATGAATTGCAAAGACCACGAGTCTTGCTAGTGTCTGGCTATGATGTCGCGAGCAAGACTCGTGACCCACCCCAGATAGGATATGAAAATTTGTGTAGGGTTGTTCACTGGTCTTGTTGTTGTTCTGTCAAAAGGTAGGAAACGCAGGGGTGTGTTTCCTACTCCTCGACGATTAGCTTTCCGCGGTACATTGCCATCTGGCATGTAAAATCAAACTCACCAGCTTTTTTGGGTGTTATGGTAAGTTCGTAGGGTTTGCCAATGGGTAGATCGGCGCTTATACCCAGGTCGGAAAATATTACCTTTTCGGCACAGGGACTGCTGTCTTTCCTTATGAATCTTAAAGTAGTCGGTTTCCCGACCTTAGTGTGTATTTCACCGGGGTCATAAACTCCGCCATCGACTATTATATCGATTGAATTACCCTGTACTGCGGTTCCGGCGCCCTTTTTGGATAGCCAGAACCACCATACGATAAAAACTATCAGTATAATGCCCGCGATATTTATTAAAAATGCGCTCATTTTTTCATGCCTTGAACCAGCGAAGACGATTGGCGTTGCTCACTACCGTTACCGATGACATCGCCATTGCAGCGCCTGCTATAATCGGGCTCAGTAGTAAACCTGTGAATGGATATAATAACCCCGCTGCAATTGGAATCGCTATTACATTATAGATAAAAGCCCCAAAAAGGTTTTCTTTTATGTTTCGAAGCGTTGCTTTAGATATGTTGATAGCATCTGCAACACCGTGTAATGATCCCCGCATCAATGTGATGTCTGCGCTTTCGATAGCGACGTCGGTCCCACTACCTATGGCAAAACCCACATCTGCACTCGCCAGCGCGGGCGCATCGTTTATTCCATCGCCGACCATACCGACGTGTTCCCCCCTTTGCTGCAGTTTTGTGACCTCTTTTGATTTATCTTCCGGCAATACGTCTGCAATCACCTCGTCAATGCCTGTTTGCTTCGCCACTGCACTTGCCGTTGCTTTATTATCTCCCGTCAGCATTACGACCTTTAATCCGAGATTATGTAATCTCCTGATGGCCGCCTTTGAATCGGCCTTGACCGGATCTGATATGGCTACAATTCCAGCGGCAGTGCCGTCTACTGCCAGATACATGCACGTTTGCCCATATTTCGCCAGCTCATCGGCTTTCTCAGGTAAAGAGAATAGGTCGATGCCATTTTCCTCCATAAGTTTTCGATTGCCGAATAGTATGGTTTGCCCCTTTAGATTTGCTTTAACGCCGTGTCCCGCTATCGCTTCGAAAGATTCAACCGGTTCTAGCTTTACATCCTGGTTTCTTGCGGATTCTATGATAGATTGCGCCAAGGGGTGTTCGGAACCGACCTCCACGCTGGCCGCTATCTGCAGGATTTGCGTTTCGCTCCAGCCGGATAGTGGTTCTATTGCGGTGACGGAAGGTCTTCCCTCGGTAATGGTTCCGGTCTTATCCAGGACGATCGTGGTCAATTGACCCGATTGTTGCAATGAATCGCCCTTGCGTATCAAAACGCCGTACTCCGCCGCCTTTCCCACCCCGACCATTATAGAGATCGGTGTAGCCAATCCCAGTGCACAGGGACACGCGATGATTAAAACCGACATAGCCGTGACCAGCATGAATGTAGATTTTGGATCAGGGCCGAAGTTAAGCCAGATCATCGCCGTTAGCACCGCAACGATCAACACCGCAGGGACGAAAACACTCGCTACCCTGTCGACCAAACGGCCAATCACCGGCTTGGTATTCTGTGCCTTTCGCACAAGCTCGATTATGCGAGCTAAAGCGGTGTCTTTCCCCACCCTGGTAGCCTTGAACGTGAATGTTCCAAGCTTATTAAATGTTCCTGCGACGACTTCGTCGCCTGAATTTTTCTCGACGGGGATGGGTTCGCCCGTCAACATGGATTCGTCCACAGTGGAGCGACCTTCAACGATAACGCCGTCGACCGGTATCTTCTCCCCTGGGCGGACTCGAACGATATCGTCGACAAGGACCTGATCGATAGCTATGTCTCTTTCCTCACCCTCCCGGATCACGCGTGCGGTCTTTGGTTGAAGTCCTATGAGTCGCTTTATGGCTTGAGAGGTCTTGCCCCTTGCGCGCATCTCAAGCGCTGAGCCGAGCTTGATCAGCGTGATTATGATAACGGCCGTGTCGAAGTAAAGATGCCGCGCCCCCTCAGAAACGGCAAAGGGGAAAATGATGATAAAGGTCGAATATACCCAGGCTATGCCGGTCCCCAGGGCGATTAATGTATCCATATTTGCTGAACGGTTCCTGAAGGATTTCCACGCCCCTGTGAAGAAGTTGCCGCCAACATATACCAGGACAAACAGAGTTAATATTGAGAGCGCACCGCCCACAAGCTTACCTCTGGGCTCAGTCAGAGGTGGAAGCAGAACGAACAACATTACAAATAGAATTACTGCGCCAATAGCCGCTGATACTAGTGTCTCTCTCAAAAGCTGCCTGTAGTGTTCTATCTCTGCCTCGTCCTTATCCAAGTCTCCCTGAGAATCCTCGATCAGGCTAGCCGTGTATCCGGCTTTAGTTACCGCCTGAACAAGGTCTTCAGCCGAGGCATCACCGGTTACCATCGCCGTGCGGTCGGCAAAATTCACATTCGCCTCTTTAACACCGGGGACAGACCGCAATCCGCCCTCCACCGCTTCAACGCAGCTTGCACAGCTCATGTCCGGAATCAGCAGTCTTTTCGTATTCTTAGGATCAATATTTGAACTATTTAATTGTTTCTGCATAACGTTAAATTCGAATACTATTTTATTATACTTAACTTAATATCTTCATATAGTTTGCTACGAGCATTCCATTATCGTTCCCGCAGTATGTAAGCGGGAATCCATGCTTTTGTTTGTGGATCCCCGCTTAAAGTCCTCGGGGATGACAAACGGACGGTCATTCCCGCGGATTCCCCGATCAAGGACTTCGAGGACAAGTGTTGGCGGGAATCCAGTCCCTGTTCCCACATGTCACTCGGCTGAAACATTCGAGTGCTAGGCTTATCTCTTTACAGTCTGAAAACTTACACCTTGCTTTAATATTCATCATAATCAGTAGATGTAATTCACGTAGCTTCCGATTCGAAGCCATAGTCTTGCTAAACCGTTCAAGATGAATCCCCCTCCAGTATCGACTGTTACACTTGTTGAACCTCCGATCCGTAATGCATAATCCGAATCCAGGTTTGTGAGTTGCAAACGAACTGGAAATCTTTGAGCAAGCTTGAACCAATTTTGGGGGTTTTTAACCAGCGGCAGCTCGCCTGATGGTGTTCCCTGACCAGCGCTCACTCCCCAGTCAAGACTCTCAACCTTTGCCTTAAATATCTTACCAGGGTATAAAGCTATGCTCACTTCGGCATTCTGTCTGGTTTTTACGAGTTTTGCCTGTAATTGTTTTACCTTATAGCTGTAGGGACGGTAATCTATTTCAAGAAGGGGTTGCCTGTTCTCGACATATGAATCATTCTTTACATATATTTTTGTGACAGGGCCCTCTACCTGTGGTGCTATCTGTGTGACGTAAGCCCGGACGTAAGGGGTGCGTGTATATGGGGTGTAATGGTCGAGCATGACATAGTAAAAGATAACTACGATTATGATAAAGGTTATGAGTAGCAACCAATAGGTTGCCGTGTATTTAATATTTCCGCTGCCAAGCATTGACCTTAGACCTTTAAGTTTCATACGGGCTCAGCGGGGGTAATGTATGGACTGCTCCACTTTTGTCAAGCTAAGATTGGTTGAAAATCTTTTAATCAGTAGTCATTATCAACATAACATAGTTCGTGTAGCGACTTACGCCCCAAATTAAATTCAGGAGATCATCAATTTAAAATATCTAATTTGGAGAATCCTATGATAAATAAAAGCATCGTTTCTGTGAGCATATGGAATATGGTCATTGCCCTATTTTCTTACTTATGTGCATTTTATTTTACAGGACTTTTCAACGAGGCAACATCTGCAATAGGTGGCCTCTGGTCCGTGATATCGGGTATTATCGTCCTAGAGAGTACACGGGAGGATACACTTCGGTCTGCTAAATTTAGAATTGTTGGCTCATTGATCGGATCCGTCGTGAGTGGTATCTATCTGTTTTATTTTCCGTTCACGGTCGTCGGATATTCCGTTTGCATCGGTATAGGGGCGTCGGTTTGTCACCTACTTCGGTTACCGAAACATATTAAGCTAACTGGAGTTACTATTTCTGTTGTTATGATCGTTTCAACAATGAGGCATGATTTGAACCCGTTCCTGAATGCTGGCCTGCGGTTTGTGGAATCAGGTATCGGAACAGGGGTTGCGATCTTTGTATCATATCTTTCCGAATGGACATTATTGACAAGGAGAGAAAGGATATAACGATCATTGAGAGGAGTGTGGAGTCTAGCTTCCACATCTTCTAGGCGTAAGGGTTGCTTTGATGGCGTATCTGAATCTCTATGTCCTTATGTGATCCTGAAGTGTCATCCTAGTTCGATTGTAAACCTGTATGAGGAACCATTTCAAGGCTGGACTTTTTAAGTGTTATGTCGAAAACGATGTGTAGATAATTGAAGTTGTCGCATGTACTGCACCCCTTTTGTCAAGATAGGTTTAAGTTGGATTGGTAACTACTGGAGTTTTCCTCAAGCCGAAACAACTATATAACTATTCTAACTTCGCCTATGTTCCAATATAAGTGCGCAGGTAAATTTTCCCCGTAACAATTGTAGTGATATATTGATGTGGTTAGCTAATCGACCCGCTCGACCGGAGGTAGTTTCCAGTCCCCGTCGAGTATGCCTTCCTTCGGCCAGTAGCACCTAAGTACCATATATATAGGTCCATCTGGAGCCGGCAGCCAATTGGACTCCTTATCCTTGCCCGGCGAGTCTTTCTGTATGTAGATGGTCAGGTTACCATCAGCATCACGCTTCAAATCGGGTACCATCGGTGAATTTATCAAATACCGCTTAATAGGGTTCGCAACCAGAAGCTGGGTTTTGCCGTTATACATCGTGACCGACCAAAACGCATTGACCGGGGGCAGTTTGCCTTTATCGAATGTAAGTGTATAACGGTTTCCCTGACCGTTAAGCTTATTACCGTCAGAATCAGTTAGCCAGACGAAGTAAAATGCTTCGCCCTTTGAGTTGCCGTAGATACCCATCTTGGCCCCTACTGCGCGGTTCAGGTAGTTGTTCTTCATAAACTTACGGGTACCAAACAGGTCAGCAGACGATTTCTCCGTCGCCGCCTTCTCATTTATGGCCTTCATGCCAGCGGCCATACCGGATTCAAGAGCTTTTTTCATATCTTCTGAGAAGCTGTCAGAATTAAATGGTTTACCGGGTGCTATGCCTATCTCGGCAAACTTCGCGCGCGCTTCTTTATCGCCTGTGACAGTCGGGCAGAACTGTAATAGGAAGTTGAGATAGTCGAAGAACTCAAGCGTCCTGACCTTATCCGGACTGTATGGCGGGAAATCTATCTTCGGAGGCGCTGGCGGGGATGGTTCATCCAGGAACTGGCTCAGAGGTTGCACTGTGTAGCCAGCTTGAATTTTCTTAACATTGTCCAAGTCTTCGGGGTTGAAGAGCTGGGTACGATAGCCGACGAAGACAAAATCAGTATCTGCTCGAATAACCTCTTTAACACCTTCTGGTTTCTCACCCTTCCAGTTGGGGCCCGCCAGAAGGAACTTGCCCTCACCGTTTCCTGTGGTAGCGGTGCCAACGTAGGCGAAATTGTATGTATAGAGGTCGATGAACTGGAGAGAGTAGTATCGGTCTTTTTCGATTTGCGGTACGCCCAATACCAGAGGCTCCGCTCGCAAGTCGGCCCAGAGAAACGAATATGGAGTGTCACTGTTTGGGCTGACAATGGTTGTGTCCTGCGGAGTATAAACCCCTGGAGCGTTGTAAATCTGATTGAACGGCGCCTTGTATTGTGAGCTGTCCTTGTCGACGGCATATCCGTACATGGTCTTATAGTTCTCCACCATCGGGTATCCATATATGAATGCTTCCTTCGCTATGGCTTCTGCCTCCTCAGGACTCAGATTATTGGTATCTTGTGCGTGAGCTGCAACTGCCATGACAATAAGCGCCAGCATGAGCCCTATGCATAACATTAGTTTTTGCATCGTATTCTACTCCTTTATTATCCATATTATTTAATCAATGATGTTGAAAACGAATAAGTACTAATTAGTTTTGGTAATCAAGTTTAGCATAACAAACTAGCGTATTCTACAAATATTTGTATTGCAATCTGACAATTAAGCGGAATTTAGTAGAATATTTCCTCTTTTTTGTAATAATCCTTTTCCGCTCGAACCGGTGTACGGTAACCATGTACAGAATGAAGATAATTCCTGTTGTAATATTCAACCCACTTGTCCAGTTCATAACTTAGCTCTCTTTCACTTTTCCACTATCTTAGCCAGAAAAAAATTAAGATGAGTGCAGAGATACTCTTAGAGATCTTGTGCAAGTAATATCTAACATTTACAACGATGACAAAAACTAAGCCTACTTTCGGGATTCAGCCTAGTCAACTAGTTTCCCCCAGGCGGAGACCTTTTACCAGAATCGGAAAAACCACCACTACATAGGTTACCACCAGGATCAGATCCCCCTGATGAGGAAAAAGTCGCTGAGGTGAAACAAGTGACCGAGTTACCAACTCGCAAGAAACACTAAGGCTTGGCAGTTATTCTGTGCACTTCGACGCCTATGACAAAACTTGAAGCAATGATAAGCCAGTTTGAAAAAGCAGTGACTCGTTTTCCTGATGCCGTCTATTGCCTCGCGTCAGCGGATCAGGACGAGCTCCACACGCCGGTTCTGAGCCCGCCCCTCGGCGGTATCGTTCGTCGCAACGGGGCTCAGTGGCCCGACACCCACCGCGGCTAATCGGTCCGCCGCGACGCCATCCTTGACAAGGGCCTGGACAATGGCCTTGGCCCGCCGCTCTGAGAGCTTGATATTGTAATTGAAATCACCTGTGCTGTCGGTATGCCCAACCACTGCGACCTTGAGGTTGGGATTCTGCTTCATCGTGTCCGAAATCCGCGTGACCACGTTCTCCGCGCTCGGCGAAAGCTTGGCGCTGTCGGTCTCGAAGAGGATGCCACCGCTGATCACGACACGTCCGTCCCTCTGAAGTGCGTTAGCGATTTCATCCGGAGATGCGATTGTTATATCGAATTTTGATATTTCACCAATTTTTCCGGACGGGGGTTGAGGAGGCGGTGGTTGGCTCGTCGCGCACCCCAGCAGCGCACTGGCCATTACTAGTACAATCGCAACGCAGCAGAACACATTCTTAAAGTAGCTCATTGTTTACTCCTCCACGTTAAGGACTTGGGTTAACTGGAACCACATGTAGAAAGCTCAGAGTAACGATAATCTCATTTTATGCATTGAGCTTTTCGGCTTCTATTGTCCCATAAGATAATATCTTGTCAAGTAAATTACGTTTCAATTATTTAGAGTTACGGATTAGCGCTCATGCACTAACTAGAATACATCGTTCACGCGAGGTTTTGCTTCCCGAAGTCGCTCACCGCGTTGCTTCTTCCACAAGGTACACGATCGACTCGTAATTCTTGCCAGAGCGCTGGCTGAGGCCTATCTCACATGTCCGCGCCACGGAGTAGTAACCGTCATAGTCTTCGCGCGCGACCTCTTCGAGTTCGAAGTGCTGCGCTCCGTCGCTTAGTTCGGGATGGAGGAATCCGCGGTCTCCGGCAACCCCGCAGCATCCCCAGTTTAGTGGCAGGGTGACCTTTTCGGCACAGACCTCAGCCACCTCGCGCATGGGGATGTCGCTGCCGATCTGTACGCAGCCACAGGTGGGGTGGAGCACGACTGAGTTTTTCTTTGAACGGACCTTGAGCTTCGGAAGCACGTCGTCCTTGAGCCAGTCATTCACATCGAGAATGCGGAGTTTCGAATAACGATGTTTGTTCTCGTCACCGATGGCTTCGGAAAGTTCTGTCGTGAGCGTCAGTGTGCAGGTGCTCACGTCGCAGATGATCGGTATGCGTCCGCCTTTTGACCAGCCCCACATTCGCTCAACGATGCGGTTCGCCATAACCGCGCGACCGGTCTCGAACCCCTTGTGCTCCCAGATCTGGCTGCAGCATGTCCCCGTCACGTCCTTCGCAAGCAGCAGGTCAACCCCAGCCCGCCTTCCGATCTTGAGCACCGTTTCTGCGACCGATTTCTTCCCGGCAGTCGAGGAGCCCATGATACGTGAGACGCATGCAGGGTAATAGATGAAGTCCGGGGAATCAGTTTCGTTCACAACTGGTGGAGGTGCTTTCCCCATCGCGTCTGACCAGACGGGAGCGGACGGAACGAGATGACGAAGTGCCTTCGTGAGGCGTTCGGTACCATGCCCCACACGGTCGGCTAGTGTTCCGACATCCATCGCACCCCTGAGAGCCTCTTCGACCACTCCAAAGTGCTCTGCAAGAAAGGTGGCAAGTCCCTTTTCGACATAGCTCGCGTTTTGTTGGCGCAAATAATCGGTATAAACACCTGTGTTAATGTTTACGGGACACTGTGTATGGCACATACCGTCTGCTGCACACATATCTATACCAGCATACTGATAATCGCTCCAGAGTTTTTCAGCCTCCCTGGTCTTACCCTTTTCTATATAATAAGCGTGCATTCTGGATGCCTGAATGCGTTGTCTTGGTGTGAGTGCGGCGAGCCGGCTCGGGCACACATGCTCGCAGAAGCCGCATTCCATGCATTCGTCGATACCGCGCCAGACCTGTGGTCTCGGTTTGAAATTTTCACAGTGGATGTTTGGATCATCACTTATGATGACATCCGGGTTTAATAAACCTTCCGGGTCTGCGAGATTCTTGATTCTCTTCATTATGCTGTAGGCATCAGAACCCCATTCTCGTTCCACGAAGGGAGCAATAGCGCGGCCTGTGCCATGCTCAGCTTTAAGGGACCCATGGAGCTTATCGGTTATTAATGACACTACATCCCGGATGAAGGCGTCGTATTGAGCAATTGATTTTTCGTCGTTGAAGTTTTCGTTAATCATAAAGTGCAGATTTCCGGCACTGGCATGACCATTGATGTAGCCTTTTAATCCGTGTTTTTCGAAGTTTGCCTCGAGGCCCTCAACGAATGGTACCAGTTCATCGAGTGGCACAGCCATGTCTTCGACCACAGTCGTTTCTCCTGGGTTTACATTACTAGCAACCAGTCCCAAGAGATTGGATCGGGATTCCCATAGCGTTCGGTGTTCGTCTGGTCTTCTTGTAAATGGTGACATTTTAATGAGACCATCGACTTTTCGTATTTTTGGTTCCACAGCAGTTACAACCTTGTCTACCTCTTCATCAGTTTCACGCCAGAAATCGATGAGCAGTGCGCACGAACCTTCAGGATGGGTGTAAACGAAATCAGGCAGATTTGACACAGTGTGCATCGCCTGAAGCGAGGGATCATCCATAAACTCGAGGGCCTGAGCCCCCATTTCTTCAATTATTGGTACAGCAGCAGCACATTTAGAAACATCTTTAAATAGGAGTAATGATGTAGAACGCGCCGGGTCCAGTGGAAGTGTTTCCAGAACGACATCGCAGAGGAACCCGAGGGTTCCCTCGGCCCCTACCATCAGGTGGACAAAGATGTCCAGAGGCCGCTCGTAGTCTACAAGGGCGTTAATGCCGTAGCCTGTCACGCACTTGATCGAGAACTTCTTGCGAATTTTTGTTACCAATTCATCATTATTAAGAACCTCGTTGCGTAGCTCAATCAGACCTTTTGCTAGGTTTTCCTGTTCGTTTTGAAACCGTTCATGGTCCGATTCAATCCCCGAGTCGTAGATGTTGCCATCAATCATCATAACCCGCATCGAGTGAAGGGTGTGGTATGCGTTATATTTTACGCCGCAGGTCATACCCGATGAGTTGTTTGAGATCATGCCGCCTATGCGGGCTGCACGTAATGAAGCCGGATCAGGGCCAATTCGTTTTCCAAGAGGTTTAAGGACGCGATCGACCATGTCGCCAGTGGGTCCAGGCTGAATCCACACTAACTTTGCGTCATCACGGGGCTGAATGCCCTGGAATCCGGTGCTGATGTCGCAAATGATTCCCTTCCCCAGTACCTGGCCGGAGAGGCTTGTTCCCCCGGCACGGAAGGTTATAGGCACCTTGTACTCGCTCGCCACGCGTAAAACCCCGCGCACCTCTTCCTCGGTGCGGGCTTTGACCACTGCTTGTGGCCGGTACTCGAAGAAATCCGCGGCCCGGGAATAGACCGTCAGCGTAAGATCGTCGATGTGTACTCGATCCTTCGGCACGAATCGCTCGAGAGCTCGTACCAGCGCTTTGGTTGACACAGCAGTGTTCATCATCATAACCTCCAAAGTTCGATATCTGTGTGTGCCCAAAAAAGGGGTGCATCGCTTTACTTCGACTTGGTGTCCCCGGTAGCCAAATTATAGTATGTTTTTTAGTGGATATAAACAGCCTAAAAATCGATAATTTAAAAAAAGCGGGGTCAGTCCTAGATGGCATACTGTCTTAATAGTTTTGATAACTTCTTTCTACTTATAAACTCTTTGTCAATACCACTTTAAATTGTAAAAGTTTTGTCCCCGAAATCTCTAACACTCACAGCATCAACAAAAAGTAACCCTACTTCCGGGCTTCGGCCCAGCTAACTAATCTTTCAAGGCTAAGACCTTGTACCAGAATCGAGAATACCACCACCACATAGGTTACAACCAGGATCAGATCCCTCTCCCTTGAATCCGGCACCGAAAGGGCAAGTGCAATAGACACCCCGCCTCTGAGTCCTCCCCATGTCATTATTATTGCATCAAGCGGCTTAATTTTTTTAAAGATTTGAAATATTACAACCGGTAGACCTACGCTTAAAGATCGAGTGAAAATGATTACAGGAATAGCAATAATTCCTGCAACAACGAATGGCCCCTCAATATCTAATATCAGAATTTCCAATCCAATTAGAACGAAAAGTACAGCGTTCAGTATTTCGTCAACTAACTCCCAGAAGTTTCCAACCGTTTCATGGGTCTTCAGCGAATGTGTGAATACACTTCGTCGATATGACAAAAACAGTCCTGCAATAACCATCGAAAGTGGACCAGAAATGTCCAATAATTGTGCCAGAGTATAACCTCCTGAAACCACCGAGAGAGTAATGAGAACTATTACGATGTAGTTATCAATTTTGTTGATAAGTTTATAGCTTGCATAACCAAGAATAAGGCCGAGTAGGCCCCCTCCGATTGCCTCTTTCAGAAAAAACTCACCAAATTGGAAGCTTTGAATGGACCGTCCGCTCAGCGCCATAGCCATTATTGCTAAAAATAGAACTACGGCCACTGCATCGTTGAATAACGACTCCCCGGTAATGACGGTTTTGAGCGCCTTGCTTGCCTTTGTCTTTTTTAATATACCTAAAACTGCGACGGCATCGGTTGGGGAGATTAATGCTCCGAGGAGCAGCGCGTATGCGTACGATAATTCATAGCCAACTAAGGCAAGAACCCACCAGATGGCAAGCCCAGTTATAAGTGTTGATAGTACCATGCCAATGGTGACAAGATAGGAAATACTCCATTTATGTTTGAGAAGATCGGTTAGATCGACGTTTAATGCACCGGCAAATAACAAATAACTAAGCATCCCCTTCATCAGGAGTGCGTCAAAGTCGACCCTTTCTACCAGGTCCTTGGCCCAATCAATGCTTCCGAAACCGAACGCGCCGAGCAGGATTATGAAAATTGAGGATGCCAAGGAGGCAACCATAACTCCGATGGTAGTAGGGAGCCTTATGTATCTTTCATTTATAAAGCTGAAGACTGCCGTAAGTGTTATCAGTATCGCAAAGACTGTGAAAGGACTCATACAGACTTACTTAGGTGTTAAAAGTTTCTGTTTGACTCGGGGTAGTATACAAAGTTGTGTGCACGATTTCCAGCATAATCGGGGAATCATGGATTTGGTCTGTTTATTAAGATAAGACATGTTAGGATGACGTATTACCGGTACTTTGTCGTTTGTGCCCCGACTTGCTAAGTTCAGGCCCAGCGAAGCAATCTGCTACGTGAACGCAATAGTACGGAACGCATATCTGCGTTCCCTACATTTCGATACATAAAATTGATTGGCAGGCTCTGCCAATGGAGCGGGAAATTGCTTCGCTAACGCTCGCAATCATCCAAGAGACTGTTTTTTTAGTCAAAAAAGTTGAATCGATTGTTTTGGAAATCTAATTGTCAAGCAAGATCCGTCGACTGAGAATATCCTATGGATGATTATGCGTTCTACTCTTAAGGAAAACCACAAGATCGGATAGCTCTTCACTCGTAAGAGTCCCACCGAATCCGGGCATGTTTAGGCCTCCATTCATTATTCTCCAGGTAAGCTCATTGGCTGAAAGCTTATCTCCGATGTATGTTAGGTCCGGTCCTCTCTCTCCACCATGTCCTGAGATTTTATGACAATAGAGGCAACCCTTTTCATTGAAGTGTTCTCCGCCCCTGTAGATTGGCCCGCTGGACGCACCGATTATCTCAACTGTCAGCGGTTCTGCCTTAAAATGTGGAGACCAGGGCGAGGTAATCCCAATAGCCCAAAGTCCTGAAAGTGAACCTACAAATAATACGACAATCGCGATTGCCCATGGACGGCGGAGTGGACTTCTCTCCCCGTGATTCGATATAAACGGCAAAAAGAATAATAGAAGTCCTATGATGAGAGGTCCCCCAATCATTAAGTATGATTCGATTTCAGGCGGTGAAAGGGCAAGGAATGCAAAGTAGAAAACAAAGTACCAATCCGGCACTGGTAGTGCATCTATATTGGATGGATTTGGTGGAGCATCCAGGGCAGGTGGCCCAATTATGATAGCGATAAGGAGAATAATGGTAATAACACAGAAACTGAATACCATATCCCTCCAGGCAGCATCCGGCCAAAAAGGTACACCATCTTTCTTAATCTTTTCTTCGTATTCCTGTCTATAGGTTTTTGGGTCTACAGGATCTCCTGCTCTTGGCATTTCGGAAATTCCATTCTTAAAAACCAGATAGAGATGGAACCCTATGAAGATAAACAGTAATCCGGGAATAAGGAATACGTGATAGGCGAACATCCTGCTCAGGGTTGCGCCTCCAATTGTCTGCCCACCGATGAGAAAGTCTGCAACCCATCTGCCGATAAACGGAATTCTCCCGGCCTGCTCTGCCGCAACTATCGTCGACCAAACAGCAGTTTGATCCCACCTAACCACTTGGCCGGTAAAGCCCATGACAACTGTCAAAGCCAGAAGCACTACTCCACTAATCCAGTGCATTTCGCGTGGAAATTTGTAGGCTGCCGTCAGATATACCCTGATCATATGAATTCCAACCAGAAGGATCATCGCGGAGGCGCCCCAATTGTGCATACCCCGGACGATCCTGCCGAAGAGCGTTTGATCGGTAATGTATTGGAGGCTCTGATATGCCTCGCCGGCAGCTGGGACATACATGAATGCCAGGGTTACACCTGTTACCACCTGTATGATAAATGCGAAAAGGGTAGCGCTTCCAAAGACATAAAACCAGGATGCGGAGCTGGATGGAACGATGTGACCGGGCATAAGGGTATCAAACACCGTTGAAACCCCGGTGCGGTCATCAAACCATGTCCAAGCTCTTTTCAGGGATAACATACTTCTCGCTCCAAGATGCTATCTGTGCACGGTGCACGATGCAGGATGCACGATACATGATGCGTGATCCACGATGCAGGATGCACGATACATGATTACTGATCTATTCTCATTCTTCATCGTGTATCTTGGATCTTGTATCATGGATCATATCTCTCGTACGTATTACTTTATGCTCTTATCGAATCTAGTCACCGGATTGATCTATTATCATTTACACCGTTGTAATCGGAATTGGACTCGCGAGGATCTCAACCTGCCCCTTATTTGTTCTTGCGGGATATGAGTATAAGCCCCTTGGTGGTGGGCCGGCGGCGACTGAGCCGTCCTCGTAATATACTCCGCCGTGACACGGGCACATAAATAATTTTGCTCCCGGCACCCATCTGACCGGGCAACCCAGGTGAGCACAATTCACTGAGAATACTGTGAAATTATCCTGATCATCGCGTCTTATCCAGGCAGCGGTCTCTGCTGTTACACCTGCCCAGGGTAATGGTGAGTCGTCCTCGAAGTTTACTTTCACAAACTGTCCAACCTTAAAGCTGTTTATATCCCCAACCGGTCTCCAAACTGGGGCCGGTCTTTTGAAGAGAGGAGCGATAAATGAGCCAATAACTGGGATTGCAACAAAGGCCCCAGCTATGCCTGCAAGAGTTACACTTAGTTTCGTGAAGAAGTGCCTGCGGCTACATTCACTCGTTTTCATGTTTTCGCTCATCTCTTAGATCTCCTATCCATCCGGCAAGGGCTACTATGAACAGAATAAGACCCAGGCCGGAAACTATTATGATGGTGCTGAATACCTCATTGAATCCAACCGCCAGGCCCCATAAAATAAAAGCAAGACCAAGAGCCAGCAAAAATGGCCAGTAACCTGGCTTCGGTAACACTTCTGGCTTTGGCTTATTCCAACCTTCAGTTAATTCAGAAGTGTATTGTTTACTTTTCACAGGAGACTGAAACTCACTCGGTATCTGTCTATTATCGCTCATCAATTGCTACCGTCCCTGTTATTTAATTCTTCAGCCATACTTAATCCTTATCAGTAATCTCTCCTCTTAGGAGTAGCGTGAATTAAAGTGTCATTTTTCAATGCTTGTTCAATGAAATCTTCGTCTTCGGGATTCCTGTACCATCTTGCAAGTGTTAGCATGCTCGCAAAAAGGTATATCAGACAGCCTGGTACCCACATGGTAAGTCCTCCAATCTGCTGATCCACCCCGGGTGTGATGCATAGATCGTTTCTCAGAAGTGATAGGATTCCATATGTGTCAACCGGGTTAAGATATGCGGGGTAAAGGCCAACAGAAGCGAATGTGATAAAGATTCCAAGAATTGAGCACGCGAGGCATGCCGATGCAAGATATAATGTTGATTTAAGCGGTGATAATCTCGCCCGATTTATCGGAGCAAAGACCGGCCACCAGAAGATTGCCCCAAAAATAATGAAACTAATCTGCTGCACTATGTATAAACTTTCATTTCTCAACACGGCATCGTGTAGTGAGGGTAGGTGCCAGACCCACATCGCGCCTACTCCAAAGAACCAGGCAACTAATGGATGCCCTAGGGTTCCCGTTAGCTTCATTAAGGCTGACCGAGCCGAAAGCCTTTCGATTAAGGAGGGCGGGATACCAAGAAGCAGTAATAAGGGGACAATCAGTAAAAGCGCTATATGCTGTACCATATTCGCGCTAAATAGATACGTCTTTCCCAGCATGCTCAGCGGTGAGATTAGTGTCACGAAGAAAACGGTTACACCGGTTAGGAATATGATCGTATATTTACTAAATTGGGCGCGCGTGGCGTAAGCATATCCGACGATAAGCAATATACTCGCGGCTAGAACCCATGGTTCAAAATGCCATGTCGAGGTTAATATTTGAAATATTGTCATAATAAGATCCCTTTATACATTTATGATTTATTCAGAATCAATTTCTGTCTTGTCATAAAAATGCCCATAGATATATAACTGAAAAGACCACGATCCAAACTCCGTCTACGAAGTGCCAGTAAATTGATACGACCTCAACACCCTCTGATCTTGGCCCTTTGAAATCGCCCGCAAGGGCCAGGCCCAGAAGAGTTGATAGCATAATGAGGCCCGCACACACATGAAAACCATGGAAACCGGTCAGTGTAAAAAAGGTTGTGGCAAATACATTCCGCGGTAACCATATACCTTTCTTTATCAGACCAAACCACTCTAAGCCCTGACCAAAGATGAAAGTTGCACCGAGAAGAATCGTAACGAGTATCCAAAACTTTAGCATAAAGTGGTTTTTCTTCTTTAGACTTCGTCCGGCAAGCCATATGGTAAAGCTGCTGGCCAGGAGAAAGAGGCTGAATATCCCGGTGGTGATCGGATTCAGACTGGTCCTCGCTGATGGACCGTCAAAAGGACCATGAACATGGAAATTTATGTAGGCAAGTATCAGCATAACAAAGAATATTGATTCAGAAGCAACGAAGAACCCTATAAGCATTCTATTGTTTGCCATTCAATCATGAACCTCCTCTGTTCTCGGTTTGTTTCTCGTCTGGCATATCGGGGTGAGCAAGGTCCCAGAGTGGACGCCTTCCCCGTACCGGTGGAACAAGATCAAAATCATACACTGGAGGAGGTGATGTGGTCGCCCATTCGAGCGTCCATGCGTTCCATGGATTATCTCCTGCAGGTTTACCGCGGCGAAGACTGATAATTACATTCCATAAGAATACAATCACAGATATTGCGAGTACGATCGCGCCAATAGTGGATATTAAATTCATGGTTCCCCAATAAGGCAGATCCGGATATGTATAAACGCGTCTTGGCATTCCAACCAATCCAAGGAGGTGCTGAATTAAGAACGTAAGATTAAAACCTATCACGGTAAGCCAGAAGTGCCACTTTCCTATACATTCCGAGAGCAAACGGCCTGTAAATTTAGGAAACCAGTAGTAAACACCGGCGAATATAGCAAAAACGCTTCCGCCGAACAGCGTGTAGTGGAAGTGTCCCACTATGAAGTAGCTATCCGTCAATTGCCAATCTATAGGAGCGGAAGCAACGGCGACACCGGTAAGGCCACCAATTACAAATTCTATTAGAAACGTCACGGCGAAGAGCATAGGTGTGGCAAAGCGAATTTTCCCGCCCCACATGGTTGCAGTCCAGTTTAGGATTTTAATTCCGGTTGGAATTGCAATCAGCATACTGGCTATGGAGAAATAGGCATTTACAACATTCCCCAGACCTACGGCGAACATGTGGTGTGCCCATACAGCGACGCTTAGAAGTCCTATGGCTACAGTTGAACCCGCCACAAATTCATAACCAAAGATTGGCCTCCGAGAAAAAACAGGAATGACCTCTGATATTATGGCAAATGCTGGAAGTACCAAGATGTAGACTTCGGGATGACCAAAGCCCCAAAAGAAGTGCTGGTAGAGAATCGCCGATCCACCTGAAGCTGGAGCAAAAAAGGTCGCGCCTAATAAACGATCAAGCAGAAGCATCGCGAATGCGGCCGCTATGACGGGTATTACGAATATCAAAAGGAATGAAGTTACGAATATCATCCACACGAAGAGGGGAAGCCTTCGCATGGTCATTCCCGGCGTTCTAAGCGTCAGGATTGTAACAACATTATTAAGACCAGAGGCCACGGAGCCTATACCAGTTGCGAGTAGTCCAAGAGCCCAGTATGTGGGTCCCTTATTCAACGAAAAAGGCTTTTCGCTTAAGGGAGCGTACGCAAACCAGCCCACCTCAGGTGCGCCGCTTTGGGTGAAGAAGCTGTAATACAAAATTAGGCCGCCAAAAAGAAAGAGCCAGAAGCTTAGCGCATTAAGTCGTGGAAAAGCCATGTCCCGCGCGCCAATCATAAGGGGTACGAGATAAACCCCGACCCCGATAAGGAATGGCATCACCACGAAAAAGATCATCGTTGTGCCATGCATTGTAAACAGTTGATTGAAGGCCTGCGGCGAAAGAAAATGGTTATTTGGATGGATAAGCTGAATACGCATGAGCAGGGCTTCTGTGCCACCGATGAGGAAGAAGATCATTGTGGCTAATATGTACATAATGCCAATCTGTTTATGATCTATTGAACCAATCCAACTCAGAAGGCCTTCACTTTCGCCGATGGCTGGCAGCGGTTCGACGTTTTCTGGGACCAGGGGAATCCTGCTCATTTTAATGTCTCCAGGTATGCAACTATCTGATTTACTTGTTGGTCTGAAAGCTTCATATTTGGCATATAAGAACCAGGCTTATAGGCTTGGGGATTCAAGAGCCACTTCTTTAGATTTTCAGGTGTATTTGTAAGCACGCCGGCTCCAATGGTTTCGCGCGTTGAAATATGAGTTAAGTTGGGACCAACATTTGCTAGATGACAATTAGCACACCCCATTGTGTTGAAAAGCTTTGCCCCCATTGTTGCTTCACTCGAGCTCGGGGGTCTTGGAAATTTAAGTTGCTGATCTTGCCAGGCATCAAAATCTTCCCTTGTTTGTACTATAACCCTGATACGCATGTTTGCATGCTGCGCCCCACAAAACTCTGCACAGGCACCTAGAAAGGTTCCGGGCTTGCTGGATGATAACCATATATGATTGGGATGTCCGGGCACAAGATCGATTTTTCTGAAAAGTTCAGGAACCCAGAAATCATGTATTACATCAACTGACTCAAGCCTTGCCAACCATTTCTCACCAACGGGGAGATGAACCTCGTTGGCGGTGACGACTCCTGATTTTGGATAAATGAGCTCCCACCACCATTGGTGCCCAATTATTATGATATCTGGCTCACGATCTCCCTTTGGCGGATCGACTGCATACATGGTTTTTACGGTATAGAAAAATAATATGCCGACGATAATAGTGGGTATCAATGTCCATACGATTTCCGCGGTAAGACTTCCAAAATATTGTTCTGGCTCACTATCATCGCCCTTTCGTTTTCTATATCGTATTATAATGAATACTATGGCGCCGGTTACTATTACAAAAATTGCGATCGAAATGGCAATCATAAACAATGTCAAACCAGCCATTTCTGTCATCTCTGGGGAGCTTGCGTTGAATATACCACCCAGTTTTTCCATCTTACTCCTTTAAGAGGTTAAATTTATAGTGGTTTATGATCGGTATGTCAGGTACAAGGCATTATATAAAGTAATTCGAGTGATTGTCAAGAGAGGACTAAAAAGAAAACATTGAAAAAATTCGAAAAAATTCAGATGCGCTTTTCGAAGGGGTTAAAATGCTAATTATGCTGATTTGACTTGCCTTGGCCTATGTCCGATAGTTCTAGTGCCTTAGCGCTTTAGAAAAGTATTTTACAAATTCTTCAGGCTTCATATGTGCCGTTCGTGAAAGCCCTGCCAATTTAACCCTGTTGTGAAAATCTTCTGCCGTAAGCTTGATCATGTATTTCTCCGCAACTTCATAAGATTCCGTGTTTATATCGACGTAGCGAATCTTTGTTCTTCCTGTCTCAGGGTCTAGTAGCTCTTTGAAATTTAAGGGTACCATTTTACCGGTCTGGATCGTTATCATTGCGCCTGTTCCGCCCTGCAGTAAAAATTTTATAGCACCATAGCCAAGGTCACGTGTGTATTTGGCATCAAACGGAATGGGCGGGGCAGATCTGAGCTCGTATCCGATATTCTTGTTGACGATTGTGATATTGATACCCTTTTCCGACAGCCTTCTTTTTGTTTCGTTCTTGATTACCTTTCCGAGGTCAATTTCGGATAATCTTATATTTCCATGGGCATCTCTCTCCACATCCTTTAAGTCTTCGAAATCTGTCTCCTCCAGTTTTTCGGCAAGACCTTCCGCAACAATAGCGACACCATCCTGTCTGCCCATGTTGATCCGCTTTATTATAGCCCCTTCGAGTAAGGTTATGAGAGTGTCGAGGGTTATTTTATGGTCAGTGAACTGTTCGGGAATTATAGTTATAGTTGCGCCTGCCGCTTTTCCTATTCCAAGGGCTAAGTGACCTGTCTTTCTTCCCATTGTTACAACAAGGTACCACCTGCTTGTTGTTCTTGCATCTTCCATTAAATATTGGACAATTCTTGTACCGAGGTGTCGCGCTGTTTCGAATCCGAACGTCGAATCATAGCCTGGAAGGGGTAAATCATTATCAATTGTCTTGGGCACGTGAGCTACCTTAATCCTTCCTTTTGCTTCAGCCTCGACCCGACTGGCTGTAAACATTGTATCATCCCCACCGACTGTCAAAAGATAGTTAACCTTAAGGGCCTTGAGAGTCCTTATCACATTGTTCATTTTTTGGGCACTTTTGGTCGGGTTTTCCCTCGATATACCTAAGACCGAACCGCCAGTTAGGTGTATGCGCGAAGTGTTTTCGATTGTTAGACTAAGAATATGTTTCTTATCGCCTTGTGCTATCCACTTAAAACCGTCCCGGATGCCTATTACTTCTACACCTTGATTTATTGCTTCAATTGTCGCAGCACTTATAACTCCATTGATTCCGGGTGCTGGGCCGCCCCCGGCTAGGATGGCAAGGACATTTTTGGAATCCCTAGTTTTGTTTTTGTATACCAATTTGGATTACTACCTTGAAAATTTTATTTTTTACTATCCTTTGATGTGATTTCAGTTAAACCCGATCTGAGTTTCCAGATCTACTATTGTTATCCTTTAGCGAATCTTTTGATGTCTCGACCTCTAATTCTCATTATATATATTATACTAACACATCTGTTAGTATCATATCTAATGATAATATTTACTGAAGCGACTTATGCGGATACTTCCCTTCTTATGAAAAAACCTAGCCAGGATTAGTCCCGAAACAAAACCTCCTATATGGGCCCAAAACGCAACACCTCCGATTCCGGGCTTGGCTGGAAGGGTTGCCAGCCCACTGAGAAATTGAAAAATAAACCAGACAATTATAAAAACCGCAGCGGGTATATGGATGAGCGGAATAATGAAAAGTATTGGTAGCAAGGTGAGTATCCTGGATCTGGGAAAGAAGATTAAGTAAGCTCCGAGCACCCCGGAGATGGCTCCGCTAGCTCCGATCATGGGAATCGTGGAGTGGATATTGGTCAGCGTCTGAAAGATGGCAGCAGAGAAACCACACATAATGTAAAAGACCAGATATTTAAAGTGTCCCATTTTGTCCTCTACGTTGTCTCCGAAGATGTAAAGGAACAACATATTCCCCAGAAGGTGTAGAAAACCCGCATGAATAAATAGTGATGTAAAAAACGGTGAAAAACGTTCAACAAGTCCCATGTCTGTGGATGAAAATAGTAATCCCGGGATTAGCCCATGTTGAAAAATAAAGCGGTCGGAACCTTGGCCTAAAGAGATTTCGTACAAGAACACTATGACATTTGATATTATTAAGATGGTGTTGACAACAGGAAAACTGCTGGATCGAGTTGTATCACGAAGTGGGATCATTCGTTAGCCCATAAAGTGCACCAGAGTCTTGTATCCGGCTTTGGTGCTTCAAGGTTTTATCATTTATATTTGGTACTTGCTATTTAACTGTTTAGCACTTAAAATGGTATTCAAGTCGGCAATGGAAATTTGAGAATTTTATGTTGATCAAGCTAAGAACCGATCTTATCAATAAGCTCAGCAAAATTAAGCTCTTGTTAATTAATGCCGACGGGTTTATTACAAAGGATTTGATCTCGCTATACCTGAACAATCCCGGCATGAGGAATGGTCACCATATTCATACTTTAAAAAAAGTCGGAATTGAGAGTGTCGTATTCTCAAATAAGACATCAAATGAGATTTCGTCGATCATCAATCGTCTTGGGATTGATATATTCTATCACGGTATATCAGAAAACTTAAATTTTTACTCTAAGTTAAAAAGCGGACATTCGGTTTTAGATGAAAACATAGCATTTTTCTGTTGGGATCATTCTGACCTCGATATGGTGAGTAAAGTTAACTTCTCTGTAGCACCTGCGGACGCCCCTCTTGAGGTAAAGGCGAATTCATATTATGTGACATATGGAATTGGGGAGGAGGCTGTGAGGGAGGTGGCAGAGCTGATCACAAAGGTAAAGTGTTTGAAAGGTTAGTTTTCTATCTACTGCGACCCCTCCGCTGCATCTTCTTGATAATGCTCCACTAAAAGTCCAGATGGGATGCATGTTGTGCCTATTTGATTTTCTTAACTAGTGAATTCCCTGTGGCTTGCTACAGGATTTCCCCCTGCCTGTAATTTGAACACATTCGATTTGCTCAGTGCAAGCTCCGTGAAGCAATCTTATTTCTAGATTGCTTGGTCGCTTCGCTCCCCGCAATTGACGCTTGAGACGTTCAGTTTATATTATGATACCCTGCAGCTTGCTGCAGGGAGTTTCATTACCGCTAAATTTATTGTTTGGTAATTGCATGAATAGATGACAAGCATTAGCTGTCGAATAGCTGCCATGATAAAATAAACCTCTGTGGATACAGTGAGTCTTACAAAATCCATTAAAGATAAAGCCTTGGAAGTCGGGTTTGATCTGGTGGGTATATCTCCAGTAGATTCATTTCCCGAAAATCAGTATTACAAAGAGTGGCTAGCGAGGGGCTTCGCAGGAGAGATGAAATATATGGAGAGGGCTCCCGAAAAAAGGGCAAATGTAAAAAACATACTCCCTGAGGCAAAATCTGTAATTTCGTGTGGGATGAACTACAACACCGACTATCCTTATTCGATTGATCAGCCAGATAAGAAAAAAGGTTGGATTTCACGTTATGCATGGGGTGACGATTATCATGAAGTTATGAACGAGCGGTTATTCTTAATTGATGAACATATCGGGAAAATCGTTCCAAAAGGTATAAAATCACGTGTGTATGTCGATACGGGGCCGGTACTGGAGAGGGTTTATGGAAAGTACTCTGGCATCGGTTGGTCTGGAAAGAATACGTGTTTAATAAACCAGGATATAGGTTCCTGGATTTTTCTCGGTGAAATAATAACGGATATTGAATTGGATTATGACAGTCCCGTTCCTGACAGATGTGGCACATGCAGCATGTGCATAGATGCCTGTCCCACCGGTGCGCTAAGAGCGCCATATATATTGGACTCGAATCTATGCATTTCATATCTCACAATAGAATTCAGGGGAAAGATTCCATCTGGTCTCAGGGAGAAGATGGATAATAACATCTACGGATGTGACATTTGCCAGGACGTATGCCCCTGGAACAGGAAAGCAAAAGTGTCAGAATCTGAATCATTTCAACCAAGGAATCCTTTATATAATCCTGATCTCATGTATCTCTCGCAATTATCTATCGAGGAATTTAGAAAGGTTTTCAAGGATAGCCCAATTAAGAGGGCAAAAAGAAAGGGCTTCATAAGAAACGTTATGGTCGCGATGGGAAATTCCGGGCACAAGGCTTTCATACCTTATATCAAAGAGGCTTTGCAGGATGATGAATCGCTGATAAGGACACATGCGGCTTGGGCCTTGTGGAAGGTTGCGGGTAATGAATCGTTCGATACTTTATCGAAGCATTTAGATTTTGAAACTGATAAATCGGTTCGGGAAGAAATCGAATCAATTCTGAACATGAGCGAACCGGAACTACAAATTGCAAATCCCAAAGTCCAAATTCCAAATAAATCCAAGATATGAAATTTCAGTTGCGAAAACAATTGGGAATTTGTTATTTCGGATTTTGAATTTGCTTGAATTTTGGTGCTTGTGATTTGATAATTATCATTTACTAATTGGAGGTTTTCTGTTATGCCTGATGAGCTTAAAGAGGTACTCAGTGCGAATGCAAGATTCTACAAAGCCCTTGAAAGGGGTGATTTAGATTTGATGGCAGAGGTCTGGTTTAAAGATGAAATTGCAAAATGTGTTCATCCAGGCTGGCCTCTGCTGAGTGGATGGGATTCAATAAAAGAGAGTTGGAGTACTATATTTAGCGGTGGGGGACCAGCGAAAATCGAATTATCAGACATACACACTGAAATTATTGAAGATGTAGCCTGGATTACATGTATAGAGCATATTACACAGAGAGTCGAGGAAAATGTTCAGACAGGTTTAGCTCAAACTACAAATATTTTTGAGCGCCACGACTCGAAATGGCTTCTTGTTCTTCACCACGCCTCCCCCGTGCCTTTTCCAATGAAGGATATTGGAAAAGAGAAACTACAGTGAATGTCCACTCAGGATGATAAAAGTTTTATGTTCATACATTTAATCGATGCAAGCCCATGTAGAAAATAGGGATGAATAATAGAACAAGATTTATGGCGGTAGAACTATGATGCGGTTTATTGCTTGCAAATGTACATCCATTGCTGCTGCTCCCTTTTCGCCCAACAATAAAGATGATGCTGACTATGATTTGTGATTGATTGCATTTCTTGAAGTTGGCCGCCCTCGCCTGAGATTGTACCAATTGCCTGGTTTACTATTTTGCTACCTCTTGGAGTCATTGTTATTTTGGTCTTTAAGGTTTTCATGTCACTGCCGTTGATTGTTCCGACGTCGTAGCTAACAGTGTCACTACCAATCAAGAGCGTACACTCCATGAAGGGTTGAGAAGCAAAAGTGGATCCCTTTTTAAGTCATTTTTTAATTACGGATTACAGTAGCTCTCCGTATAATCCTGAAAAAGCCTCATTACAGTTTTTGTCCGCTCGCCAGCAGAGCCACTGCCGATTTTGTGATCGTCGATCTGAACAATCGGGATCACACCCTTGCTTGTTGAGGTGGTGAATGCCTCATCGGCGAAGCTCAATTCCTGTAGACTCACCTCGCGCACCTCGACTGAGAAATGCTCCCGTGAAAGACGCAAGATTTGTTTTCTTGTAATACCCTGGAGGACGTCATCCTTGGGCGTGATCAGTGTATCTCCTACAAAAATGAAAAAGTTATCCCGAGGACACTCGGTCACTCTATTCTGATAATAATACAGCATGTTGAACGCCCCCTTCTCCCGTTTTAGAGCGTCTAACCGAATGGAGTTTAAGTAGTTGGTTGTTTTCACATGAGGTAGTTCTCTTTGATACTCGAGGGTAATGAGTTTCGCGCCATAAATGTATAGTTCGCTAGGATGATAGGGAAGCTCTTCAGTGACTATGATAAAGTTCGGTCGGTCAAAGCCCGCTTGTTCCTGGGCTTTCCCACCCGTTAAGATTAGTCTGATTGCAGGATTTTTCAGATCACTTTCTCCAATCAGCCGCGTTGTTATCTCGAAGATCTCTTCATCCGAATAAGGCAGTTCTAGATAAAGTGCCGAGGCGGACTTTCTGAGTCTCTCAAGGTAATCAGGAAAGTGGAAAAGCTTGCCATTGAATGTCCTCACATAATCAAAAACTGCATATCCTCGTTGGAGACCGAGGTCATCAACACCTATGCGGGCATGGCTTTTGTGAACTATTTTTCCATTAATAAAGCAGAGGCTATTCATAAGGCATTTCTCAGGATCAGCCGGTTGCCGGAATATAAATAATAGGCGACATCCCTGAGTTCTTAAAATTATACGACTTACAGTGTTTATAATCAAAGAGAAAAAGGGATGCTTCTTTTTTTAATTATAAATGATATATTCTTTTCCAGATTATTTAACGATGAATCTAAAACGCGTCTCTAACGTTGCTTTTGTGATATTGCTCATGCTGGGCTGGGTATTGTTTTTTATCCAATTACTCAAAAGCGACGATTCCGGAGAGTTAAAAGACGACGATTTTTATCATGGGATTCGCATTTATAAAGAGGCGCCAGAATTTGAGTTAACTGATCAAAATAATAAAAGGGTATCCCTCTCTGATTTTAAAGGGAGGTTGGTACTCATATCCTGGGGATTTACCAATTGCCCTGATATCTGTCCGCTCATACTTTCAAAGCTCAGTAATGTTAAGAAGGAGCTCGGGGATCGCGGTGATAACGTTCAAGTGCTTTTTATTACGATTGATCCCGAAAGGGATACACCGAGTAGACTGAAATCTTATGTTCCATCTTTTAATAATAGTTTCATCGGGTTAACTGGAACGCCAGAAGAAATAAAACGAGTTGTTAAAGAATATAATGCCTTTTTTATAAAACACCCTGAAGTGTACGGCAGGGGAGAATTTGATACCTGGGATAGTTACCAGATGTCACATACGACTAATATATATTTGATAGATAAAGATGGCAGATTGCTATTTTACTATCCTTATGATAAGTTGAATCCCCACAATATTTCGGAGGATATAAAAAAGATTCTCAAGGGTTGATATAAGCGACTCGAGAGATTTACATACCACTGAATTGAGGAGGAATGGAACATTGCCCGGGAAGTTTAAAGAAAATCAAAAACGGATAATGGACGCCTTTAGTTTCTTGATTTTAGTTTCGGTTTTAATACTCAGTCTAACCTGTGACGATGATGGCGGCGGTGGCGGAATGAAAGAGACCTTTCGCAATCCTCCTCAAATCCTTAGTTCAAACGGTGTTTTGAATGCGACTCTCACCATAGATTTTGCCGAAGGAGAAATAGACGGTCAGAAATTTTCGAGCAGGATGTTTAATGGCACATATACCCCACCTGTGCTGAGGGTTAAACCTGGGGATACCATGAAAATAAAACTTATTAATATGATCGATCAGATGTATCAGAACCATACACACGGCATGAATGTGACTCCCCTGAGCCCAGGCGACGATATATTTATCATGGTGATGCCGACCCAATCGTTCGACTATGAGATCCCCATTCCGGATAATCACCCACAGGGAATGTATTATTATCATTCACATACATTTGGCCTGGGTGAATTCCAGGTGATGAGCGGTCTATCGGGGGGGTTAATCGTTGAAGGTTTGCTGGATCCTTTTCCGGAGCTTCAAGGCATTAAAGAGAAGATAATCTATCTAAAGGATGTGCAAATTGATCCGGATGGGCAGGTACCGATGGACATCGATAGTGATGCTCCGACTAACAGGTTGGTAAACGGAATGATTAACCCGACCATTGTGTGCAGGCCGGGAGAGACACAGTTGTGGCGTGTTTCCAACATTGGAGCCGATATCTATTATGATTTGGAGCTCGAAGGGCATACAATGTTTGAAATTGCGAGGGACGGAAACAGACATACTAGGATAGTTCCAAGAAATGACACCTTCCTCCCTATAAGCTCTCGTACCGAATTTGTAGTCCAGTGCGGAGCCGAAGGAGTTTATGAATTTAAAACACTGCCAATAAATATGGGGCCCGAAGGGGATATGTATCCTGAGGACACCCTTTTAACGTTGGTTGTTCAGGGTAAGCCGGAAGAACCGATTCCGCTCCCGCTTCCCAATGAGTTTCCTCCGGTTGAGAATCTGTGTGATCAGGTTCCGGCGCTGGAAAGGACCTCTGTGTTTTCAGAGACGCCCGATGGCAATACCTTTTTTATAAATGGAAAAGAGTTCGATCCAAAGCGCGTAGATTTCGATATAACAGTCGGAACGATTGAGCAATGGAGAATACTTAATGATTCTCGGGAGAATCATGTTTTCCATATACATCAAACTGACTTTCAGGTCTGTGAAATAAATGGCGAGCCGCAGGAGTTCATTGGTCATCAGGATACAGTTAATCTCCCCTATAAGAATGATCCGGAAGATCCACCGACCGAGGTGAGGGTTGCCATCGATTTTAGAGACCCTGTTATCTGCGGTAATTTTGTTTACCATTGCCACATTATGAATCACGAGGACAATGGTATGATGTCAAGGATTAGAGCAGGCGGTCCCTTATGCCCCGACTTTCCCCCGCCAAACGATTAAGAGTTCGGGGTTTCAGTTACTCTAATATAAGGGTGAGAGCAGCTTTAATGCTTTTGGATATACGCTTATTGTGTGTGTCCCGGCACCGAGCAAAAGCGGCTCTCCATCGAGGTGGGCCTGGATTTCGCGATCCAATGTTATTTCGGCTTTGGATACCTGCTTAAAATGTACTCCTGGCATATTAGTATGTTTCCCTATAAGAACCCTGGGCAAACTGACTATCCTCTTAATCAATGACATATCTTCAAATACGTATATATCTAGGAGTCCGTCGTCTGCTCTGGCCTGGGGTACCAACTTGAAATTGCCCCCATGGCATTGACCATTTGACGCGCCGGCAAGAAGAGCGGGCCCGCGGAATTTCCAGTTTTCGGTGCTAATCTCGATCTGGAAGCCCCGGAACCTAATTGCCTCGATGATAGCCCCCCACAAATATCCAATCTCCCCTCTGAGTCTTTTCATTTTACTGAAACGAGCTGCGACTGCGCCGTCGAGACCAATACCGAGACCATTTATGAAGTATTGATCCCCCAGCATTCCGAGGTCGATTAGCCTTGTCGAGTTACGAACGAGCAATTCTATCGATGATCGGATGTCGAGTGGTATGCCAACAGCCTTTGGAAAGTCATTTCCGCTACCGGAGGGTATCATTCCAAAGGTCACAGGGGAGCCGGCTAAGCCATTCACGACTTCGTGCGCCGTGCCATCGCCTCCAACGGCAACGATATGGGTGTACCCCTTGTCGACCCCATCTTTCGATAATTCTGCAGCCTGGCCGGGTTCGGACGTGAAGCAAAGGTCATACTGTATGTTGTTTGAATCTAAGACGGACTTGATTGATGGAACAAGATTTTGTGTCTTTCCATTACCGGCGATGGGATTTATTATTATCAGGTATTTAATGTGTAGATAATCCTCTCTTTGTTATCCCTGAGTCTTAATTTTTAGTAAATATAGCAGCTTTTAATTTATTAAACAAAAACTATTGTAACAAAACTATTTTGAGATTCTGACACCCTGAGCCTATAGAATGAATGTACTATGTTCAGCAGTGGTCACAACCGATAGTATCTAAAATGTTAGCTAAACTTCTCTTCCTTAATCCAATGAGGTTTTGACAAAAAAGGGGTTTCTAATAAGCAAATTAGATTGTACATAACTTGCGCATACGCTTGAAAGATTCGCGATTTTATGTTATTAAAATTAGATTTTGTCTCTATGTTAATGTTAAATTAATCAGGAGGTATTTATGGTCGAAGAGACTCAGGTTGGGGAATTTGTCGGCATGAAGCAACTGCTTGAGGCCGGCGTGCATTTTGGACATCAGGTAAGCCACTGGAATCCGAGGATGAAACCGTTTATTTTTGGAAGTCGGAACGGCATTCATATAATCGACTTGCAACAAACGGTGAATCTTTTCAAAAAAGCCTTCAATTTTGTAAAAGATATAGTGGCGGACGGCGGCGAGGTTCTTATCGTTGGCACGAAAAAGCAGGCTCAGGGTATTATTGCGGAGGAGGCGATCAGATGCGCGATGCCTTTTGTAAACACAAGGTGGTTAGGGGGGACATTGACTAATTTTCACACAATCCGTTCTCGCATTGACTATCTATTAGAACTTAAAAGCCTCGAATCAGAGGGGCAGATGGAGCGTCTTCCAAAGAAGGAAGCAAAGGGATTAAAGAGGGAGATTCAAAAACTTGAATATCTCTTAAACGGTATTATAAACTTGAAAAAAATTCCGGAAGCGCTGTTTATTATAGATACAAAAAAGGAACATATCGCGGTTAGTGAAGCAAAGAAGCTTAATATACCGATCGTAGCGGTTGTAGATACTAATTGTGATCCTTCTAATGCTGATATTATTATTCCAAGTAATGATGATGCAATAAGGGCTATTAAGCTTTTCACTTCCAAGGTCGCAGACGCTTGTCTTGAGGGGAAACATATTTATGATCAGAGGGTAGCGGCAGGTGAGATCATAAAGCCTGAGGAAGACAAAGCTCCGGTTATTGTGGAAAGAAAGGTCTTTGTGTTTAAAGAATACGGTCAGGCTGACGAAGCGGGGACGGGCTTAAGTCCGGAAGTGTACTCTGCAGATCTGACCGAAAATACTGAGGAGACAGAAAATGAGTGATATTACCGCGCAGATGGTAAAGGAAATCAGAGACAGGACAGGTGCCCCTTTTATCGATTGCAAGAAGGCTCTTGAAGAAGTTAATGGCGATTATGAGAGGGCAATAGATATTCTAAGGATAAAAGGTCTTGCAAAGGCTTCGAAAAAAATGGGCAGGGAGACCCCTGAAGGCACTGTCACCTCGTACATACATGCCGGTGGGAAAATCGGAGTCATGGCGGAGATTAACTGTGAGACCGACTTTGTTGCAAGAAACCAGGAGTTCCAAAATTTTGCTAAGGAAATTGCCATGCAGGTTGCGGCAGCCAATCCAAGCTGCGTAAGTAGAGAAGACGTTCCCGAAGCCGTGTTACTTCGTGAAAAGGAAGTGATAAAGGCCCAGGTCTTAGATTCTGGAAAAACCGGGAATGTCGCGGATAAGATTGTTGAGGGTAAGATTGTTAAGTACTTCGAGGAAAATTGCCTTCTGGACCAAACCTATATAAGGGACCCGAAGATTAAGATTTCCGATCTGCTAAAATCCTTGGTCGCAAAATTTGGGGAAAACATAGTAATAAGGAGATTTATCAGGTACCAGTTGGGAGAACCGATTGATGATTAGGTTGCCATGAATCCACCAAAGACAGTTTTAAAGCCGAAATATAAGAAACTGCTTCTGAAGTTAAGTGGGGAGGCCCTTCAAGGTAAGGAGAAATTTGGTATCAGTCTTGAAATTCTGAATAGCATTTCCCAAGAAATTAAAGAGGTTCTTGAGCTTGGTGTAGAAATAGCGATCGTGATTGGAGGAGGCAATATATTTAGAGGGGTTGCCGCGGCGGCGGCGGGAATGGATCGGTCCACTGCCGACTATATGGGTATGCTGGCTACGGTTATAAATGCACTTGCCCTTCAGGACTCGCTAGAGAGAAAAGGCGTTCTAACCAGAGTGCAGACTGCTTTAGAGATCGAGCAGGTAGCGGAGTCGTATATAAGAAGAAGGGCAATTAGGCATCTCGAGAAAGGCAGGGTCGTAATTTTTGCGGGAGGAACTGGGAATCCATTTTTCACGACCGATACGGCCGCAACACTGAGAGCGCTTGAAATCGGGGCCGAAGTAATACTTAAGGCGACTAAGGTGGACGGTGTATATGACAAGGATCCAATAAAACATGAGGATGCTGTGAAATTTGAACATCTAAGTTACATGGATGTCTTGAAAAAAGAGTTGAAGGTTATGGATGCCACTGCAATATCTCTTTGTATGCAGGGGAATATTCCCATAGTTGTGTTTAATTTCTTTGACTATGGGAACGTGAAGAAAATAGTTACGGGAGAAAATGTCGGAACAATTGTAAGGAGTTCGGATAATGAGTGACGAAAAGGGCTTGGGCGTTATTCTTGAAAACTCGAAAAATAGAATGGGTAAATCACTCAGTGTATTTGAATCCGAACTAACTAAGATAAGGACGGGCAGAGCCTCTACTTCCCTGGTTGATCACATCCGTGTTGATTATTATGGAACACTTACTCCCCTGAATCAGCTTGCAACGATAGCCGTACCAGAAATCAGAACTATATTGATCCAACCATGGGATCTGGGAGCTCTAACTGCCATAGAAAAAGCCATAATGCAGTCAGATCTTGGTATTAATCCAGCCAATGATGGAAAGGTAATAAGGATTAATATTCCCTTGCTGACTGAGGAGAGAAGAAAGGAACTTGTCAAATACGTCGGTAAGTTGGCCGAGGAGTATAGGATTTCGGTAAGACAGATTAGAAAAGACACAAATAACGAAGTTAAGGAAGCAGAAAAAGAGAAAAAAATACCGGAAGATGAGGTAAAGAGAAGTCTGACGAAGATTCAGGAGCTTACGGACGACTTTATCGATAGAATAAATAAGGCATTGGAGAAAAAAGAGAAAGAGATTATGCAGTTTTAATTACAGTACTGTTGGTGCCGGTGCTTCTCTCCCACTTTGTAATCATTTTTAAATCATTTCATCATGTTAGCAAACCTTTAGATGTATTCCTCCAGCTTTATTTCCTGATAAATGTCTTCCGCTCTTGTATAATTTAGGCGCTCTCAAGTGGTATGATGTAAACCAAGATTATAGTTGGCCGATTGATCCCCTTAAAGATCATATCGTCTTGTGTTAAAATACAGAAAAAAAAGCTTATCTCGGGCTTCACTTGTTAATCTCACGTTTTTTACAAAATGTTTTTCGATTTGCAACTGGGGTTTTATTAATACGTGGCGGGATAATTGATTTTGGTATAAATAAGTTGAAGGAGAGCAAATTTGGTTAAGCTATTCTCTTACCTTTTTATGATATCAATTGTTCTGTCTGCGATTTCGGGGTTTTTCGTAGTCATGGTCTTGCTCCGTCATTTTTTTGCAAGCGTAAGTGAAACAGAAACAAATCTTGCCTATAACAGTCTGATAGTCTTTGTTATCTGTATAATTTTAGCCCCTATTTTCCTCAGTATTTACCAGAAGTTGGAGAGGGACAAGAGCAAAGAGGCCGAATTTTGATTCACTGGATGTGGAATACAGAAAATTATATCTCTTTTCTTATGTAGCGGAGGACCTTAGTCCTCCATAAGACAAATGGAATGGAAACCTGAAGGTTTCCGCTACATTTATCTCATAAGAAATGTTGCTTATTGATACGCTGAAGTTACTATTCATCGGTCATCTGAAAAGCTCTTTATATGTTTTTTCCCCGGCTACAACTTTCACGAAGCTATCATTTATCCTGTTTATCTTTATTGCAAGGTTGTACGATAAGAAGCTTAATTTGTATAGTAAAGTTGACAGGTAACCTGCATATTTAAAATCCTCGATGATCTCTGAGTTTACTTCTTTTGTGTATTCATCCAGCGCGAGATTAGGATTATTGATAAAGTTGCCTATCACCCCTGCTGCTATTTGACCGCTCCTGAGTGCAAAATATATTCCTTCCCCTGTTATCGGGTCGGCTAGTCCTGCTGCATCTCCTATGAGTATTCCTCTCGTCGAGTTGAGTGGCTCCCGGTTCTTGCCTCCTATCGGAATTTGATGTCCCGTGAGTGATTCAGTCTGATAACCATTAGTGAGTCCTTTCTGTTTGAGGTATGAGGTAAAATGCCGCTTTATATCTCTCATCTGCGGAAGAGTGGTGAATACGCCGACTGACAGATGTTCCTTCTTCGGGAAAATCCACCCATAACCATTAGGGATGACGTTGAAATCCAGGTGAAGGGAACCATCGAATCCCTTTAATTGTGATAAGTTGTGTCTTGGAGTTAATTCACCTTCTATTGCGATGCCGCATGTCGGGTGCTTCCTCAAGTCAAGGGATCGTGCTACGCATCCGGTGATTCCATCTGCTCCCACGATGAGCTTAGATTTAAAGTTTTTTACTTCAGTGCTCACATGAATGCAATCTGATAACTCCACAATAGACTTTATGACTGTTTTATCAAGGATCCGAGCCCCGTAATGTTCGGCTTTTTTTACAAGAAAATAGTCCAATTTATCCCTCATTACCATTTTTACTATTGGGAATGATGTTATTTTTGAGAAACCCCACCTATAATTAAGCGTAAGATTTACTCTGTATGTGTCGTTTTCAACTAAGCTCAGAAAATCCTTCGGAAGGATCTCGTAGGCCTTCTTCGTCAGGCCACCCGCGCAGGTCTTATATCGAGGGAGCCTTTCTTTTTCAATTATAAGCACACTGATATTGTTTTTTGACAGTTCATAAGCACACATTCCCCCTGCCGGTCCAGCACCCACTATTATGACGTCGAAATCCGCGCTCGAAGATTTCATGGTGATACAAATTGGGTTTCTATGTTATATACAATACAGGATGCAAGATGCAGGATGCAAGATGCACGGTGCACGATTCAGAAATTGACTAGGGCGCGGGGATGCTCTTAACGCCTCCCATATAAGGAACCAGTACCTTTGGTATCTGGACAGATCCATCACTTTTTTGATAGTTCTCCAGAATGGCAATAACAGTTCTACCTATTGCAAGTCCTGAACCGTTTAGGGTGTGAACAAACTTAGGTTTGCCACCGGAGCTTGAACGGTATCTAATATTTGCCCTCCTTGCCTGGAAGGCTTCAAAGTTACTACACGAGGAGATCTCTCTATATCTATTTTCGCTCGGAACCCACACTTCCAGATCGTATGTCTTCGCGGAGGAGAATCCCATATCACCCGTACACAGGACTACTATCCTATACGGTAACTCAAGAAGCTCGAGGATACGAGCTGCATCATTTGTTAGTGTTTCAAGTTCATCATAAGAACTTTCTGGAAGGACAAATTTTACCAGCTCGACCTTGTTGAACTGGTGCTGTCTCATGATCCCATACACGTCTTTTCCGTACGAGCCTGCCTCCTTTCTGAAGCAAGGGGTATAGGCAACATACTTTTTTGGAAGCTCTTGCTCCAGGAGGATTTCCTCCCTGTGGATATTCGTAACCGGGACTTCTGCGGTTGGAATCAGGTACATGTCCGTATTTTCGATTTTAAAGAGTTCGTGTTCAAACTTTGGCAGATTGCCGGTTCCTACAAAACTATCACGATTTGCGATAAAGGGTGGAAGAACCTCTGTGTATCCATGTTTATTTGTGTGTTCTTCAATCATAAAGTTTATGAGTGCTCTTTCAATTCTTGCCCCGAGACCCTTGTAGAGGGCGAATCGTGAACCGGTGATTTTTGCTGCCCTTTCTAAATCAAGTATATCCAGACTTTTGCCGATTGTTACATGGTCCTTAAACACAAAATCGAATTCCCTTGGTTTGCCCCAAAGTCTAATCTCCAGGTTGTCCGATTCGTCATTGCCAATAGGTACAGATTCGTGGGGAATGTTGGGGATATTTAATAATAGAAGTTGGAAATCATTCTCGATCTGGGTTCTTTTTGTGTTTAGCTCTTTAATGTTTTCAGAGATATCTTTTAACCTGCTCTGAATTTTGGCTGCCTCGTCATCACTGCCTTGTCTCTTCAGCTCACCCACTCTTTTTGAACCGATATTCCTTTGATGCTCAAATTCTTCAACTTCCCTGATGACCCTCCTTCGCTCTTCATCAATCCTGACGATCATATCAAAGTCTATGCCCTGGCCTCGTTGAGACAATTTTGCCTTTACCAATTCCATATTTTCTTCCAAAATTTTAGGATCAATCATATGCTGTCGTCTCTTTAGAGAAATTTAGTTGCCTGTCATATTATTCTATTCGTATGATCTTGGTTTAGAGATATTGATTTAATATTTTAAGATAAATCCGTGGCCCTGGATAAATTAATCTCAACGGGGCACCACTTTCACTATATATCAAAAACAATGTCTACGCTGTATTTATCCTTTGAATAAGTAATTTTCAAATTGTGATAAGTAACTGCTTTGATATTAGAATAGAATTCGTGCCTATCAAAATCTATCTTTTCACCGTATGCCTTGCCGACTGCCTTGGTTCCATTTTCTATTTTGATTTCGAAATCTTTGAAGACCATTTTCTTAACCTCGTGAAGATAAAGAATCTCTTGAAGCCACTTGACCAAGAGCTCTTCATGATTTTCTGCCCGAGCGCTTATTGAAATTTCCACGGACGGATTCACTTTCTCTACATCAGTGATTATTGCCATCATGGCCTTGGAGGAACCAACGAAAATTTCCTCCAGTGAGTTGCCGGAGACCCTTACGCATACGTCGGCTGTATGATCTATTAACTTATATTTCAATCTTGTTAAGTCTAACATGAATTTTATTATCTAAAATATTTTTGACCGTATTTGCATTGTTACACCCATTGTGGATAATTTTAATACGCTAAACATTGACGGAGATATTAAAATGGAAAAGTTAAACCGAGATGTTGAAATTACCTACCTGGGGCACGCTACTTTCAGAATCAAGTCCGCCAAAGGTAAGATTATCTTGATAGATCCCTGGGTACAGGGAAACCCTGCCTGCCCGGAGGATCACAAGAAATTTGACAGGCTCGACATAATGGCGATCACTCACGGTCACTTTGATCATATGAGCGATGGGGTGGCAATCGGAAAGGAGCATAAGCCAACTGTGGTAGCAACCTTTGAAATCAGTCACTGGATGGGGTCTAAGGGCGTAGAAAACTGCTCTGGAATGAACAAGGGCGGGACTCAAACGGTTGAGGGGATTAAATTCACAATGACCCACGCCCAGCATAGCAGTGGAATAATAGATGAAGATGGTAATATCATTTATGCCGGGGAACCTGCTGGATACGTGATTGAATTTGAAAACGGGTTTAAGATCTATCATGCTGGAGACACCTGTATTTTCAGCGACATGAAGCTGATCGGTGAAATATACAAGCCGGAACTCGTTATGTTGCCAATTGGGGATTGGTTCACCATGTCCCCTGTAGAAGCATCCTATGCCTGTCGATTCCTTTCACCCAGGTACGTAATCCCTATGCATTATGCCACGTTCCCTATTCTAACTGGAACTCCCGCGGAGCTTAGGGAGCTTACGAAGGACGTTAAAGGCATGGAGATTCTCGAGTTAAAACCGGGAGAGACCCTGACATAGAAGCTTGTCTGACAAGATTAAATTTGATTACCACAAATAGAAATTGACAGACGCTATGAATTACAGAAGGTCATCTGGACGTTTTAATTTAAACCCCCTCATGAAATTTTGTCTGCTAATAACTTTATCTATTCTGCCTTCCCTGCTGATGGTTGATCATGCTCTGGGAGAGACGGTTGCCGTAACCCTGTGCAGGGATGCCGATGCTGTTAAAGAAGGGAGCACCAATTCCAATTCAGAAAAGACACCGTCAATGCGGGATGAGGAGCACGTTAAGGCAATCGAGCAGAAGCTAAGCCGCCTGGGCTACGACCCTGGCGAAGTTGACGGAAATGCAGACCCTTTATTTGAGTGTGCCTTGATCGCATTTCAGAAGATGAACGGGCTGAAGAGGGATGGCAAGATTAGTCCCGGAGTTATCATGGCATTGAAAAACCCCATTCAACCCCGGCCTGCACAGGTGCATAAAGGAATACATTCAGAGGCTGACCTCGAACGCCAGGTCATGACTGTGTATTTAAATAACGATATTCTCCGCGTCCTTCCAATTTCAAGCGGTTCGGGCAAATCGTATGAAGATCTCGAAGGAGGGATTGGCGTCGCAAAAACGCCAATCGGCGACTTTGATTTCTTCGCTCATTCTTGGGGAATTCACAAGGACCATTTAGGAGAGTTGTTCAACCCTGTCTTCTTCCAGGTGGATGGTTACGCAGTCCATGGGGACCTGTTTGTGCCGCCTTACCCTGCGAGTCATGGCTGCATCCGCATTCCTATCAAAGACTCAGAGTGGTTCGTGAAAACGGTCCCACTAGGTTCTCCACTTCTTGTATCTGAGACGGCGCTTCCCTATTCGCGACCAGGAATGTGACATAACAGGGTCGGGCCTGAATAAATGTGTTATTAGCGACTCAGACAACGCTCGCTCTCGTCCCTGCGAATTTTGCGAAGCAGGAGCTTACCTCATACCAGGGTAGGTCACGAGTCTAGCTCGTGACAGTAACGTTGTAGTGAGGTTGTTGATTGACTTTATGTTTTCTGAGTATTTTTTGGCGGCATTAGGTCGATTTTATTTACTGTATCAATCTACCTCTTTATCTTCGAAGCCCTCGCCATCCAAAAATATCTCCTGCTCGTTGTTGCCGCGTGAAGTAATGTGATATAGCGCACCAGGAAATTCTCATCTCATTTATCTTGCCATAGTCATATATAAGTATAAATCTACTACAAAATTAGCGATGACCATATCCACTTTACACTTTACGCAAGTTCAAAGTTCTGCAACGATTCGATTCATATGCATTACAATATTAGGGACTTCAAAAGTATGAATCCAAACGCGACGAATAGGCTTAAACTAATAAATGAATTAGCGAAAAAAACTATTGACTTTTGTGTTGTAAAGTAATAATGTTAGCTACTGAATAGGTGAGAGTTCTCAAGTGAGAGTGATTTAACCTACAGGCAATCGAAAGGGAACATTGATTTGTTCCAGCACGGAGTTTTATTTTGTGGTGGAGAAAATATGCTCTCTTTGTGCTAAAACGATATGCGTTTGATTTCTATAAGTTTTTCTAGTAATCGAAATGGGTGAAAAGATAATTAAAATGCATAAAGATTCTGAATCCAGTAGTAGAAAAATTCATTTTACCGGAAGCAGAAATGTCTACGAGAATTCGAATCAAGGATTCCAATATCAATCTGAGGAAAGCCGAATGTTGTGCTTTGTTATAAATGATAGAGGGGAAATAATGTCTGTGAACAAGTTTTGTGCAGATGAGCTGGGATATAAGGTAGGTCAGTTAGTTGGTAAACAAGTTAATAAAGTTATACCCGTAAATGATAGAAAAAAAGTGAAGAATTTAATGAAAGATTTTTTTAAGAATGGAAAATCAGAAATTCATCACAAATTTCACCTGCTGAGTAGAGACGGTACTAGGTTCCTGTCTAGGAATTCTTTTCACAGGATGCATGATCCGACTGATGTGAAGAAATCACTTGTAATCGTTGAGACAATTGACGATAAATTGCAAAATGATCTCGCAACACAGACCGACGAAAATGTGCATTCTGGATCAAAGGAAAAAAAGATAATCTCGGTCGCCTTAATAACTTCGTCACCGATCTTTGTTGAAGGAATCCAGAAAATTTTGGAAGATGAAAAAGATATAGACATAGTAGCAGTGGCGTCGGATAAAGAAGGGTTCAATTTTCTTATTGTTAACGTTATACATGATGTTTTAATCGTAGATACGTCTTCATCCAAATTAGAGATAGAGGAAATTCAAGAACCCATTAAAGAGAAGAATTTGAAAACCGAGGTTCTACTAGTATTACGCAATCTAGATGACGAAATTGTGATCAACGCCTTGTCACTGGGAGTAAAGGGGTTTTTGACCAATAACACAAAAGCCGAAAAGTTGATTCAAGCCATTAGATTTGTTAATAAGGAGGAGATTTGGGGAGATCTTAAAATAATGAAAAAAATAATAACCCGATTTGTCATAATCCAAAAAGGGAAGCCTTTTGTCTTTAAAAATATCCTTACAAACAAGGAACAAGAGATAACAAATCTCATCGCCGACGGACTTAGCAATAAGGTTATCGCTCAGAAACTCTTTATTTGTGAGAAGACTGTTAAGACCCACCTAACCAATATATATAGAAAACTGGGTGTGAATAGTAGGCTTCAACTCGCCAAGAAATTCCAGAACTAAAAAACCTCACGCCCTAGATATTTACACTCACACTCTCTTAGAACTCTATCATCGCCGACGGTGTCCATATCCACCTACATTGGGGCCCTCCGCAGTTGCCGCTTAGATAATCTCAGGGCGGTCTCCTCTTAGAATAGAGTTTAATCGCTCCAGTAGATTGCGAGATCGTCCTGAATCCTTCTTTAATAAACTCGCCTTAGAGAATACTTCACTTATTAACCATTTAAAGAAGGGCTGGGGAGGGATTCAAGTGTCTCCTTCTTAGGTTTTAAAACTAAAAGTCTAGGACTTAAGTCCTAATTTCAATTCCGACTAAACTCAGACCAAAGTCCTATTGAATTTGAAGAGAATTTATAGTTTCATGAAAGGGTGATCAATTCTAATGTATTAATTTATTAGGGATTGGATATCAACTATTCAAGGAGGTAGTACAAAATGAGGTATCTGAATATTATTGATTTATTTAATTTTTGTTTCGCAGAAACAAGAAGGTTGTTAAGAGGGGTGCTAACAAACCGAGAACTTTCGGTCAATAGACGCGTTTCTGAGCCCTGGCCAGGAGAATTGGAGGAGCGAACTGGAATTTCGCGATGGATTGTGGCTAGCATGGCACTCATTCTGGCAGTGGCTGTTGCACTTCTTCCTTATAAGGAAGCATTTGCCTTTGAAGTGAATACGGATCCGGATCCAGATGAGGTTCAACTGCCTCCCTTAGCTGCACCACCGTACGAACTCGCTCCGTTTCAATTCAGAGACTGTAAGCTCACAGCGGCATTCTTTGCGACTAGTTCTGATCTCTCGGAGTTTGTGCCAGATGAGCTGGAAACCATTGAACCGCCGGCAGCCCCGGAAACACGGCTCATGATCGCCTTTGGTGGTACATGCCCGAGAAGCACATTGGGCCATTGCGCATTCACTCTAGTCCTTGCGCCGGTAAAGCTGAATCTTCCAGGTCATCCTGAGGATGGGAATGTCGTAGGGATGTTTCCAATACATTCTTACGTAAGCAATCCAAACTATTACAAATATTGTGACATGATCGGCGGCTGTCCGTTAAAGCTGGGTGAGGTGAAAAGGAAGGAATCGCATCGCCGAGTGGAAATAGATTTCGAGCGGCAGGATCTGAGGCCCATCAATGAGAACGGGGAGTTTGATATCGAGGGTGAAGCTCCGAAAAAGCCGACAAAACTTGCAACATTGACCGCACAGTCCGCTGCTCCGCTAAATGAGTCCGCACTGAACATGTTCGAACAGGCAACTGGGCTTCCCTTTCGGAACCCTTTAACGGGAGACCTGGCGTTTATCTTCCCGCCATTCGTGAATATAAAGCTGATTCCATCGGTTGTGGGCGGCTTAGATGTAGCTCAGCTAACTCGGGTACCCTTCGACGACCAGATGCCGTCGAACGTAATGTATGGTCCCGCGACGGTGGAGTTTGGCAGCTCAGTGGCCGATCCAATTGGGGATGATATAAGTGTTGACGCGGTCTTTGGCGGTGTGAACTTCGACTTTCAATGGGAGTTCGGTTGGCCGGCGGGTGAGATACTACACGACTACCTCGCTCCTGCTCCGTGATTTTGAATAAAAATTGGGACAGACACTTTTAATAATAGGTGTCTGTCCCTGATGCGAGTATTCGGGAAGCTGGCTGGGAAGGAAATGTTATTCAGTAAAGAGAAGGAAAAAGGATAGAAGAATTTAAAAAGAAATAGCTCTTAATTAAGGAGGCAAATCATGAGTACATTGCTCAAAAAGGTTTTGTCAATCATAGTACGGTTAGCCTCAACTTCGGGGCTCAACTCCTATGTCAATCAGGATTTGGGGGATGCACTACCTAGGAAGGGTTTCAGAACCACTTGGATACATGCGATCATCGTTCTCGGCATGTTAGGGTGGTCATCCACATCCTGGGCTCAACTCGTGCGGTGGTCAATCGGGGACGGAGGAAATCACCACTGGTACCAGCTGATCACCACCGGTGCGAGCTGGTCCGATGCAGAAATGGCAGCCGAAGCCCTTATGGTCGAGGGGGTTCCAGGCCACTTGGCGACGATTACTTCGGAGGACGAACGCCTCTTCATCGTAAACAACCTGACGAGCGGTAATGCGTGGCTCGGAGGGTTTCAGCCCTCCGTGGCCCTCGAGCCCGCCGACGGCTGGGAGCTGGTTACAGGGGAGACCTTCGTCGATTTCTGGAATGCAAATGAGCCTAACAACTCCCCGAATGATTCCGACTGCCTGGAGCTGCGGGCTGGGGGGTTCAATGACAGGGCATGCTCGCAATTGGTAGCGTACGTGGTTGAGTACGACACTATACCCCCCGAACCGGAGGAAGAGGCCCCTGACCTCACCGACGCGAGCCTCCCCACCGGGAGTGAATACGGCGCTGCGACGGCTATGTCTTCAGACGGTGACGTGGCCGCGGTGGGAGCACCGTCTGCTCAGAAGGTAGATATCTACCGCCGCGTCGTCGTCGAAAACAGCCCTCCCAGTTGGGAGCGCGAAGCCTCGCTGGTTGCGCCTGTCCCAGAAGAGGGTGCGGGGTTTGGCTCGGCACTTGCTTTCGATCCCGATCCCGCGGACACCTGCCTGGCGGTGGGAGCACCGGGCGAGGATTGCGTGGCTGATGATGACAATAACCCTAACACCCCCCCCATAGCCATAGCTGACTGTGGCGCTGTGCATGTCTACTGTAACCCGACTTGGAGCCATACCTATGTGCTTTCGCCTCCGGCGTTCGGAGTGATGCCGAATCCTCCCGCGTCCCGTGGAATGAATTTTGGAGCCGCTCTTGCCTGGGCTAAGACGAGCAGTACGACGCTCGTAGTCGGTGCGCCTGGGCGGGACAACAGCTTCGGTGTCGACGCAGGTGACGCCTACGAGTTCACCATCAGCAGTCCGCCAGTTCTGACCGCTACTCTGAGTACTCTTCTCACCTCGGGTGACCTCAGCGCGGGTTCAGAGTTCGGGAGTTCGGTCGATATAAAGAAGGTTGGCAGCTACCGGATCGCGGTCGGTGCGCCCGGGTACAATGCCGGCACGGGCCGCGCCATCATGTTCCTCAGCAGCAGCCCCCTAATCAAGGAGCAGATCATCAATCCATTCGACGGGTCCGCAGGTGATCGGTTCGGTAAAGCAGTGGCGCTGTCATCGAACCCGCATCTCGCAGTTGGAGCTCCTCAGAAAGGTGGGACGGGCGCGGTGTATATCTATGACTTCAACAGCCCAGGAACCCTCAGCCAACAGCTGATCGGTGCTCAGACCGACGGCGAGTTCGGTGCGTCCCTGGATATGTCCGATGATGGAAGACTTCTCCTAGTTGGCTGTCCCGGCTGCAGTGCATCCCCCCTGAGATCGGGCCTAGCGTTCCTGTATCTCCGCTCGAGCCCCTGGACGATGGTGGCTGACATTCATCCCCCAAACGCAGAGCTGGACGGCGGGTTCGGCCGATCGTTGGCCCTCGGCGGCACGCGGTTTGCTGTAGGCGCGCCGGCTACAGTGGAAAGCGTGGCGAGTGTCGGCACAGCTACAATCTACACGCTTGCTGACGACGACGGGGACGGTGTGGCCGACGGTGTCGATATTTGCCCCGGCGGGGATGACAAAATCGATACCGATGAGGACGGTGTGCCTGACTACTGTGATTCCTGTCCTAACGACCCCTACAACGACGTGGATGACGATGGAACCTGTGGTGATGTAGACAATTGCCCGAATACCGCAAACTCAGATCAGTTGGACACGGATGGGGATGCCAGCGGAGATGCATGCGATCCGGATGACGATAATGATGGTGTATGTGATTTACCTAGCCTACCTGAAAATGACGGAGTATGCGTAAATGGTCCCGACAACTGCCAGTTTTCTGCCAATCCAGACCAGACGGACACCGACGGCAATGGCATAGGAGATGTCTGCGAAGCGGATCTCGACGGAGACGGTGTGCCAGACGGAGGTCTTGACCAATGTCCCGATACACCCCTTGGAGAGATCGTCAACGCTGATGGTTGCTCCATAGAACAGCTCTGTCCATGCGAGAACGATTGGAAGAACCACGGAGCTTATGTAAGCTGCGTTGCCCATGCATCGGAGGACTTTGTGGCGGATGGTCTGATCACGGAAGCCGAGAAGGACATCATAGTCTCAGAGGCAGGACAATCTAGTTGTGGAAAGAAGAAGTAAATTGTAGTTACCCAGGGGTTTGGCAGCAGAATTTCAGCTTACAAACCCCTGTATAATTGCTCTCTTTCTTGGAAAGAAGCACAAAAATTATTAACACATTCTTTTAGACAGCAAGGAGGAATATCATGAAAGATTCGTTGAAAAACTCACTGGAACAATCCATTGTGGTTTGCTCACTTCTAGTGCTGCTAGTAAGTATTTCGGGAAATTCAGTGGCAAATGCTCGACTCTTAATACCCCAAGAGGGACCTGCAAGGGGGATAGCATTGGCATGTGCTGCTGCTTTAGAGGGAATAGGAAGAAATCCCGATGCAGACGAAGTTATTTTGGAAGAATTATCAGGTGCAGTCAGTGCAATCAAAGCTCTTGGCACTCGAGTTTCTCGGGGAGAGGTGGGCGAGGCTTCGGGAATGATTTCAGCCGCGCTGATAGCAAATGTTGCAAGGCAGCCTGAGGCTCAAGAGGAACTAGAGGCTCTTGCAAGTGATTGCATAGCAGACGTAAGATCACTTCTTTAAAAAGATGAGGACAACGAACACTTAAAATTGTCATTCGTTGTCCCTTATTTATTGAGTCGCTACAATAACCCGTTCACACTGAGTACATCGAAGAGTGCGATTACTCAACTTCGTGTATTAAAATCATCCTTCGACAAGGCTCAGGATGACCGGGTTTTGTTCGGTTTAGTTTTTTTAGTTGTTCTGCCATCCCCGAAATTAGTAGTCGTGGATCCAGAGGTAAAAGAAAAGCAAGGATTGCCGCTTACGCTTGTCCCCGTATGACTTTGACGGGGAATCCGCGGGTATGACCGGGGGATAGTTTTAGCGACGACGCAGGATGGTGGAGCCGCGCTTCCGTAATTAATTCAATTATTCAGGCCTGACCCCGCCGTTGTAAAGGGCTAGGTATCTCAAAACTGATCTTGGAGATCTTCCGATGTCGGAGCTTGAGAATGTTACGTTGGGAGCTATAAATTCGACTTCATATTCTTGCCTTACCAATTCTAATAACAGAGAGGCTGCTCTGGTAATCTGAATTTCAATCTTTGTTTTATCATCGGAAGGATTGAATTCGAATTACTGCGCTTTTCGATTCATCATCGTGCAGCTCTCTAATCATTAATTCGCCAATCTTCGCCGATGATTTCCAGTGAATTAGTTTAGGGTTATCTCCGTATTGGTATGTTCTGATGGATCTTACATCACTACCTAATCCAGTTTTAACGGATTGTTTTTCGTCAGACCATTGATTGAATATAGATTCTTTAAAATCAATTTCGTCAATCTTAGGATATACGAGAACATCTTCGTTGACCGTTTTTGTTAAGACCCTCTTCCTGAAGAATCCAAATGGGAAGCTTGTTGAAATGAATATGTCTGGAATTTCGTTCCAACCTCTGTGCTTGAAGAAACACCTTATGTTGACTTTTTTTGTAGCCTTCGCAGGTAAATATGATATGAAGCCCTTTTCTTTGTCGACTTCCACCGTGATGGAATAAGAAGGCAATAAAATCTTCTTATTTGTGATAAGAAGTTTAATGGATATTGGTGTCAGGGCAAAAACGTTCTGAGGGGTTACAGATCCAACATCGATTCTCGATAGGTTTATCATAGACATAAATCCCGATATAGCGATGAAGCTGAGCATCATGCCGAAAATCAAATAGAGTAGATTATTGCCGGTATTTAAGGCGGCAACACCTACAAATATGGAGAGGGCGAGAAAGGTTATTCCTTCTTTTGTTGGACGAGTGGATACGCGGTCAGCCCTTCTGATGTTGAAGACCTTGAATATATTAGAAAGATATGAGTATGGCAAATCTCTGGCAGAGGTCAATCTATGCGGAGTCATTTTTATGCTTTAATATAGTTAGTTCTATAACACTCAAGAATACTGGCGCTCAACGAAAGGCTTCAAGTACTCGGCTTAGTGATTCGATGATTGAGCCCTTTAGCCTTGATATGTCATTAAATATCGCTACAAACATTATAAAGATTAAAAGTGTAAATCCAATACGTTGACTTATCTCAAGGGTCCTCTGACTCAGGGGTTTTCTCTTTATTGACTCGATTGCTAGATATAGAACATGCCCTCCGTCAAGCATTGGTATCGGAAAAAGGTTTATAATGGCAAGGTTAATACTTATAAATGCTGTGAATTGCATGAGTGACGCTATGCCACTTTCTGCCGCAGACCCCGAGACCTTAGCGATCAGTAGTGGTCCTGCTAGGCTCTTGCCCGCGGTTCCCAAGGATATTTTTCCGGTAATAAGCTTGAAAAGAAAAGAAAATAGAAGGACAGTAACCTCAAATATCAGTTTTGCCGCTTCTTTTATCCCTTCGATGATCGCATCAATAAACCCGTACTTTTTAAGGAGCTGCTCGCGTTCTGGAGTGATTCCGATTGCGGGATAAGTGCCCCCCTCTATGATTTTAGGGATGAGACTCACGTTGAACTGTTTATCACCCCTTTTAACAAGGAGGGAAATTTCTTTTTCTCCGCTATCTCTGATTATAGAAGACATCTGATACCAATCTGTTATTTTTTTACCGTTTGCCACCAGTATTTGGTCCCCTTTTCGTAATGCCCCGCTTTGTGCGGCCGGGCTACCCTCTATTACGTCTCCGATTTTGGCTTCGAGTGGTTCTGAAATACCAACTTCGACCACACCCTGAGAAGACGGTGAGGATTTGAATTCAATCGATTTCGTAGTCCCATTTCTGTTGACGACGACAGTTAGCGGTATATCAGGGTTTGATTGGAATGTTATGTTCAGATCTCTCCATGATTTTATTGCCTTCCCATTTATCTCTTTTACAACATCGCCTTTCTCGAAACCCGCTTTACTCGCAGCAGAATTAGGCTCAACATATCCAACGACGGGTGCGCTCTCAAGGTAGGCCGGAACACTGATACCGATTAAAAAAACAATCGGCAAGAAAAGAAAAGGTAGAAGGAAGTTCATGAATGGACCGGCAACAACAATCATTAATCTGCTAGCGATCGATTTATTGGAAAAGCTCCTGGGATACTCCTTTTCGGAAAACACGTTTAGACCGTCCAAGCTCTCAGCCATGGAATTTATCTGTATTTTCTCGTCCTGCCTGTCTATTTCGAATATATATTCCTTTTCATTGTTGGTTCTCAAGGTGTTTGCCAATTCCTTCCAGGTGGGGAAAGAGGCCAGATCGATATCATCAATTTTTAGTATTTTGTCGCCCGGTTTGAATCCTATTTTGTCGGCCTTCGAATTTGGCATCACATCTTCAATGACGAGGTTTCCCTCTCCTCCTTCTCCATATAGCTTTACATAACCTCCGAGGGGAAGCAGTGAGATCAAGTACTCAGTTTCGCCAGCCGTAAAACCCAGTAGTTTTTTGCCAAAACCCAATGAGAATTTTTCTACCCTGACCCCCTTCCATTTTGCTACGAGGAAATGCCCGAGTTCATGTATGAATACCAAAATTCCTATTACAAAGATGAATGCTAATACTGTCATTTATTGTTTTACTCCCTTTTTTCTAATTTGTGATAATGCCGTCATCCTTGCCCAGTTGTCAGTTTCAAGAATCTGATCAATGTCATCGCCAGGAAGTTTTGTATGAAGAGACATTACACGCTTTACAATTTTTAGTATATCAGTGAATTTTAACTCATTATTGAGAAAAGATTCAACCGCAACTTCATTTGCCGCATTTAATACGGCCGGCATTGTGCCGCCCTCCTCTATGGCTTCATAGGCTAATTGGAGTGCAGGAAACTTGTCGGATTTCACATCCTCGAACGTCAATTTCTTAAAGTCGGTTGGTGATACTACCTTTCCATTTATATGCATTCTTTCAGGGTAGGCCAGGGCATATGAGATTGGAATCTTCATATCTGGTTCGCTCAATTGAGCGATTATCGAGCCATCGATGTATTCTACCATAGAGTGAACTATGCTTTGGGGATGAATCCATACTGAGATCTTAGAGGGCTCCATTTCGAAGAGCCATTTAGCCTCAATTACTTCAAATCCCTTATTCATAAGCGTTGCCGAATCAATCGTTATTTTCTTGCCCATGCTCCATGTGGGGTGATCAAGCACCTTTTCGAGAGTTACGTCTTTGAAATATTTTTTTGGGGTTTTACGTAATGGTCCTCCTGATGCTGTCAGAATGATTCTCTTCACGTGCTCCCTATTTGTTCTGTCTAGTACCTGGAATATTGCGCTGTGTTCACTATCTACAGGCAAAATTTTAATGCCTTTTTTCCTAGCCCTTCCTGTTAATAAGCCTCCTGCCATTACGAGAACTTCTTTATTGGCAAGTGCGATGTTCTTTGATGATTCCACTGCTGCTAGGGTAGGCTTAAGGCCGGACGACCCCACCATGGCTGAGACCACCAGATCGACTTCGGGATGAGTTGCAATAGTTTCAGCACCGGAATCGCTGTAATGAAATTCAATCGAGTCATTAGGGAATTCTCTGGATAGCAGAATTGCTTTATGCTTGTCTTTGACAGATACTATTTTGGGTTTAAAAATGCGGATTTGTTTTTTAAGCAGGGATATATTTCTACCCGCCGCCAGTCCTAAGACGCGAAATTCGTCAGGAAATCTTGATATGACTTCTAGCGTTTGGCGGCCTATAGAGCCTGTGGAACCGAGGATTGATATGTATTTCACGGGACTTTCCTCTTTCCAGTTTGGTCGCTAGTGAGTCCGAATCTTCTTTCTCGGCTTTGATAGTTTATCAGGGCTTTTATCAGGTGTTTCTTTCTAAAATCAGGCCACAGAGTTTTAGTGACATATATCTCGGTATATGCCAGCTGCCACAGGAGAAAGTTAGAAAGCCTAAACTCACCGCTTGTTCTAATGAGAAGATCAGGCTCGGGAAGATCAACTGTGTATAGATAATTTGAAAAGCTTTGTTCATTTAAATCGTCTGGTAGTATATTCCGGGTCGAAATAATTTCTTTAACAGCGTCAACGATTTCCTCTCTGCCTCCGTAACTCAAGGCGAGTGTTAAGATTAGGGAATTGCATTCTTTCGTCATCTCTATTGTTTCCATTAAAACCAGAAATACATCTTTAGGAAGTTCCCATAATCTTCCAATCGCATTTAACCTAATTCCGTTCTTCACAAGCCTCTTTCGCTCTCTAAGAAGATATTGTTTTAAGAGTTCCATGAGTGCGTCGACTTCAACTTTAGGTCTTTTCCAATTCTGTTCTGAAAACGCATATAGAGTCACCAATCTTATTCCTAACTCATTCGCAGCCTTGACCACCGATCGAACAGATTTCATGCCTTCCCTGTGACCGCTAAGTCGATCAATTCCCTTTCTCTCGGCCCATCTGCCATTCCCGTCCATTATTATGGCTATATGTGCCGGGATATTTGTTTTATCTATACGGGACTCAAGTTTCGTTCTCATAATAAATTTATTGATGTATAGTAATTAGTTTAATAGAGAACACTTAGGATTGCTAAATTCAAAGAAGTTCCTATCGGATTGTTCCGGTTTCTCTTTCCGTAAACAGGGATAATGGAATTACAATTAAAACAACAATTAACACCACAGTTATGATTACGAGAATAGAAAAGATATACGCTATTAGCGCCGCACCTATATAGAGTAACCTGAGCGGAATGAACCAGTCCTTTGAGATTTGTATCACGCTGTAATTATAAGTTTCAATTAATTTATCGATAATCGCCAAGATTAGCCTTTTCATTTTAGCAATACCTGTGCCAGCGGAGAATAAAAATAGCTTATTTTGGTTATTAGTTCAAGAAAGTAAGGTCGGCCATTATATCGGGATCAACCCCTAATCTTGGTGTGTTTGACAACTCTAGATGTAAGTTTATATTATACTTGATTTTGATCATAATTCTTATTCTGACAAAAATCTAAAATGGGCTTGAGAAGGGTAAAAGGGGACTGATGCAATGTTGAAAAAAACTAGCGATCCTGTTGCTCTTAAAGAAATTGCCAGAAAGGTAAGAATTGATATCCTGAAAGCACTTCACAAAGCAAAATCCGGACACACCGGTGGTTCATTGTCTTCTGTAGAGATTTTAGTTTCTCTATATTTCTCTCACATGAGGCACGATCCAAATAATCCTAGATGGAGTAATAGAGACAGGTTTGTTCTTTCTAAAGGGCATGGAGTACCTGCACTTTATGCGGTCCTTGCTAATGCAGGTTACTTCCCCCGAGAGGAGCTAATGACCCTAAGAAAGCCGGGAAGTCGCCTGCAGGGCCATCCCGAGTACGACCCTAGTATTGGGATCGAGGCAACCACGGGCTCTTTGGGACATGGTCTCTCGGCAGCGAATGGTATAGCCTTGGCAGCAAAAATTGACGGTAAAGATATAAGAGTGTACGTGCTTCTGAGTGATGGAGAGCTGCAGGAGGGGGCGACTTGGGAGGCGATTACCAGTTCATCTTATCGGCGGCTCGACAATTTATGCGCACTGGTAGATAGAAACGGATTTCAGAATGATGGTGCTATGGATAAAATTAAAGATATAGAGCCCGTACCGGACAAATGGAGGGCTTTTGGATGGGAGGTTGAGGTGCTCAAAGACGGGCATGACATCAATGGTATCCTAAAAGCGCTTGACAGGGCGAAAAGCGTAAAGGGCAAACCATTTGTGATAATTGCTAACACTATTAAGGGTAAAGGTATTTCAATATTCGAAAACAAGGGGCAATATCATGGCGTTGCCCCGAACGATGAAGAACTCAATATAGCCCTAAAGGAACTAGGGGAGGCTGCGTGAGCCAATCGGAACTAAGTGATTTTGTGCTAAATGAAATTAGGGATAATGCCTATATCAGGGAGGTATATGGGAGAACACTGGTTGATCTTGGGAAGAGCTACAAGGATCTAGTTGTTCTTGATGCCGACCTGACTGTTTCGACAAAGACAAATTTATTTGGTAACGAATTTCCCAGCAGGTTTTTTACGATGGGGGTATCTGAGCAAGATATGATGGCGACGGCGGCTGGTTTTGCACTTGCAGGCAAGATACCCTTTGCGAGTACTTTTGCCGTTTTTGCGACGGGACGTGCCTGGGAACATGTACGACAATCAATTGCATTCCCAAACTTGAACGTGAAGATCGTCGCAACACATGCCGGTTTGACGGTTGGGGAAGATGGGGCTACGCATCAGGCACTCGAGGATATTGCGCTGATGAGGGTACTACCGAATATGACTGTTATTGTGCCTGCAGATGCGGTTGAAACAGAGAAGGTAATCAGAACCATTATCGATGCTAAAGGTCCGACATATGTTAGACTTGCCAGGGCAAAGTTTCCAACAATTTTTAAGGATACTTACCAGTTTAAGATTGGGAAGGCCCCGATTCTGAGGGAGGGCAAACATGTTGCTATTTTTGCAACCGGGATAATGGTGTCAAAAGCACTTGAGGCTGCAGAATTCTTAAAGAAAGAAGGGATCAATGCTTTTGTGGTGAATGTTTCGTCAATAAAACCTATCGACATCGAAACTATAATAGAACTTGCAAGTGAAACTGGGGCTGTTGTGACGGCTGAAGATCATAATATCATTGGAGGGTTGGGAGGAGCTATAGCAGAGGTTCTCGGTGAGCACGCGCCGACTCCTATGAAAAGAATTGGGATGAGAGACAGATTTGGCACATCCGGTAATGGTCTCGAGCTCCTCGAGTATTTTGGGCTTGATTCTAAGAATATAGTCCTGGCTGTTCATGAGCTTTTGGCGTATAATTCTAAAAGAAAGTCGGTGGGTTGATAGCCTATAAAGTTGAATTAATAAATTAATATCATGAAGAAATTATTATCGATCATCTTGCTTTTAGTCTTTATTTCACCGCTAAATGCGTTGCCTGAAGATGAAGCCGTTTATAGAGGACTATCTAACTTCACAAAAGTTCTGGATCTTATAGAGAGAAATTATGTTGATAAAGTCGACTCAGAGGAACTTACCGATAATGCCATTGAGGGAATGCTAAAGACCCTTGATCCATACTCTGCATATCTCTCGCCTGAGCGTTACAAAGAGCTGGAGATTGGTACCTCAGGCGAGTTTGGAGGAGTAGGGATGGAGGTCGCCGTGGAAAATGGGGTATTAAAAGTTATATCGCCGATAGAAGGTTCGCCCGCTGACCTTGCTGGAATTAAACCCGGAGACTTAATAACTGAAATTGATGGTAAACCAACCGGGGGTATGGTTGTTTATGATGCTGTGAAATTGCTTAGGGGGCCAAAGGGTAGCAATGTGACAATAACTGTTACGAGAGAGGGCGAGGGGTCTAGAGATATTACCCTAACCAGAGATGTTATTCATATTAAAAGTGTTAAGTATAAATTATTGGATAACGAAATCGGTTATATCAAGATTTCTCAGTTTCAGGAGAATGTTTCCGATGAATTAAAGGATGCAATGTCGAAGTTAGAACTAGACAATGGAGGGAGTCTCCGCGGGCTCGTCTTGGATCTGAGGAACAATCCTGGCGGTTTGCTTGATGAGGCCATAGAGGTAGCAGATCAGTTCATTGATAAGGGACTTATTGTAAGTGTGAGGGGAAGAACTTCGAATCAGTCTAAGGAATACTATGCGACAAAAGGAGATTCAGAACGGGATATTTCACTTGTTGTTTTAGTAAATAAAGGCAGCGCGAGTGCATCCGAGGTAGTTGCAGAGGCACTTCAGGATAGCAAAAGAGCGACCATTATTGGTTCTAAGACATTCGGGAAGGGTTCCGTGCAAACGATCATTCAACTCGATGACGGTTCAGGGCTTAAGCTCACAACCGCGAAATTTTACGCCCCAAGTGGGCGATCAATCAGCGATGTTGGTGTAACGCCTGATATCATTGTTGAAGATAATGAATATGCCGACTTACAAATTAAAAGGGCAGTTGAGATTTTAAAATTATCGGATGTGAGCAAAACAGTTCCCAGGGGTTAGGAGACCATCCTTTTTGCCGAGAAAACAAAAGGGATCAGGTAGAAAAAGTGCTAAACGTCGGCGCAAGGTCTCGAATGCACGTAGGTCGGCGATATCAATCCTTGCGATAATTGTATTCCTTTTAGCTGGTATTTATGGTTTGCGCCTGATTGAGAATAGACTTTTCCTTCCGCTCCCGCAAAAAAAATTAGCGCCTTCCGATTATTCGAATATTAAAAAAGAGCTAGACAGAGATCTGTCTGTGGTTTTTTTCAGATTAGGGGTCTCCAGAGACTTAGTCTCCTCGAAGGAGATACCAATGAAGGGGACCGGAGAAATTGAATGGAACCTCAGTGAGATGAGGGTTGATCTTCCCGAAGGAGTGTCCGATAAAGATGTCGAATCGACTTTTGGAGATACTATTTCCAATAAGGACTTCGAACAGAAGTTTAAAAGGGGTACGCATTATGTTATTTCTGAAATTAAATTCAACAATTCTCTCCTGTATAGGATTCGTTTTGATCTGCACAAGGAAGGTACTGAGGGAACATCACATCAAATTATAGGGGATCGGGATGCGCCCGATATTAAAACGGAAGAATGGAAGGCGGCCTCATTTGGTAAAGGAGAAAGATTAAATTTGCCGGCGGCAGATAAAGAGAAGCCGAAGGTAGTGATTATAGTTGATGATTTGGGATTTAATAAGGATTCTGTTGATAGACTTTTGGAATTGGAGTTTCCAATCAATTTTGCGATCCTTCCATATTTGCCGTATTCCCGATATGCTGCCGAGAAGGCAAAGCAAAGGGGATGGGATGTAATTCTTCATTTACCAATGGAACCGAAAAGCATTTCCGGATATGTCGGGGATGATGCAGGTGACGGAGTGTTATTGGAGAGTTTAACGAAGAAGGAGATTATAAAGAAGCTTGACGATAATATTTCGGCGGTTCCCTATGTAAAAGGAGTAAATAATCATATGGGCTCAAAATTTACTGAGAATCCGGAACTAATGGAGATAGTTCTTAGGGAGTTGAATGCGAAAGGTCTTTTTTTCATCGACAGCAAAACAAGTGCAGATTCCAAGGGTTTCGAAATTGCAAAGACTTTGGGAATGAAAACTGCAATCAGAGATGTCTTTTTAGATCAGGTGTCTCAGGATGAGCATTACGTGAATTCGCAGATTCTAAGGCTCGTGAATATCTCAAAAGAAAAGGGATATGCAGTGGGTATATGTCATCCCTATCCGGAAACTCTGAAGGCTCTGAGGTATATGCTCCCGAAAATAGAAGGCGATGTTGAAGTCACTAAAGTATCGTCCTTACTAAATTGAGTGTTAAGATGGAAGTTCTTGTGTAGAATTACCTAATTCAAATTAATTACTTTTGACGGAGTTTATTATGGGACTTATAGACGACATCAGGAAAAAACGGGACTCGTGGACAGCCAGATTAGAAGAGCATCGAATGGAGCCGGAAGAAAAAGAAGCTGGTAATTCCGATGGCACAGACAACATTGACGAATTGATTCTGAAAAATCGCAGTAACGTTGGGAACTTCCCGAAGAAGGAAGAATTTTAAAGCAAAGCTTGTCATCGACCGATGATACCGGTTTATTTGGCGATATGATATCTGATGGCACTTGACAATCTGATGCTAATGTTTTAGCTTGTAGGATAAACTCTAGTAGATTCGAGGAGGGGTTTTTTATGCCCGGGATTGCAGTTGGAAATAACGAGAGCATCGATAGTGCGTTGAGAAGGTTCAAAAAGCAGGTGGAGAAGGGTGGAGTATTGTCTGAGGCTAGAAAACGCGAATACTATGAGAAGCCCAGTGAGAAAAAGAAAAAGAGGTTTCACGCTGCAAAGAAACGCTTGTTGAAAAAGGTCAGAAGGGTTTAACAAGCTCAGTTTCACTTTTTTTGCACATGATAAGGTCCGGGAGGGAACACTTACCATTGGAGCATTATTTACCTTATATTTTTTTTCGTATCCATTTATCATCCAAATCAGCTGATTTTTAATCGAGATTTTTTTAATTGAGTTTTATGGCGAAACATTCCTATGAATCGCTTGTAAGAGAGATAAAGGGGAGGCTGAGTATTACAGGTCTAGTTGAAACCTATGTTTCTCTCAAAAGGGCTGGAAGAGGCTTTGTAGGACTCTGTCCTTTCCATGAGGATAAGAATCCGTCTTTTCATGTAAATGACGATATTGGTGTATTTCACTGCTTTGGTTGTGGTGCAGGTGGAGACATAATCGGCTTTGTAATGAGGTATAAGAATCTCTCTTTTAAGGAAGCGGTTAGCGAACTTGCGAATAAGGCTGAAATTAAAATTGAGGATCGACCCGTTCCCCCCAATAAAAATTCGGGAAGAGAGTTATCGTTTAAAGCCAATGCATTAGCATGTGAATACTATCACGAGATGCTGACTCAAACCGCAGAGGGTAAAGGCGCCAAAAATTATTTGGAGAAGAGAGGATTTTCAGATGAGATCATCAGAGAGTTTCGATTGGGTTATGCGCCTCAGGGCTGGGATAAATTAGATAATTTTTTGAGAAGAAAGAAATTTCCTTTGGAAATCGCGGAAAAGACTGGTCTTGTCATTAAGAGAAGTAATAGAGAAGGGTATTATGACAGGTTTAGGAACAGAATAGTATTCCCTATTGTTGATGTAGATTCGAAGGTAGTCGGTTTTGGCGGACGTGTCGTCAATGGTGAAGACAGTCCTAAGTATATTAACTCGCCCGAGTCTGAAATTTATCATAAAAGAAGTATCTTCTTTGGGCTAGATAGATCCAAAGATTTTATTCGAAGAACAGAGAAAGCAATTATAGTTGAAGGGTATATGGATTTTCTTTCACTTTACGCCGCTGGAATAAAAAATGCTGTTGCTACCTTGGGAACTTCATTAACACAGGAACATTCCTTATTGCTTAGGCGATATACGGATAAGGTAGCGGTCGTATTTGACGGGGATAAATCGGGCAAAGATGCTTCGATTAGGGCGCTTGAGGTTTTTTTAAAGGTAGGAATATCACCTTCTATCGTAGTGCTACCGCAAGGACACGATCCTGATTCATTCATTACGAGGAGTGGCGGGGATGAGTTTTTAAAGTTGGTTGATAATGCGACTTCCCTGATGGACTTTTTTATTGATAAAAGACTAGCGTTACTTAAAGAAGGTATTTTAACCAGGAATAAAGCAATTCAGGGAATAATTGAGATGATAGGGTTTATGAAAGACTCAATTGAACGGAATCATTATATAAAAAAAACCGCCGAAATTTTTGGGCTCAGGGAACATGAGTTATTTTCGTTCATTAAAAATGTAACGCAAACCCAGATTCCTGAAAGCTCCAGTCTGGTAGAAAAACCCAATTCACATGAAAGAATGCTTCTTAAGATTGTTTTAAAGTTCCCACAGTTGTTACAGCTTCTGAGGGATATGGGTATTGTCCAGTTCCTGGGTGATAGTGAGATTAAGTCTGTTTTAAGAGAAATGTTAGAAAGAGATGTTATAGAAGTGTCGGCCCTTCTTGTGCGGTTCAATAATACCGCTACTCAAGAGATCGTATCCGAGGCGGTATTTTCGTCCAATGATGTTACAGATGAACACACTGCCAGAAAAATGATTGAAGAGTGCATCAGAAAGATTAGGCTGCGGAAGCTAGAAGAAAGGATGAGATATCTCAGGGTGGAAATTGAGCAAGCTAATAACACGAGAGACGATGTGCTGGAGAAACAACTCATAAAAGAATATAAAGAATGCAGAGAATTAGTAGAACATGAGAAATCAGTAAGGGGAGGAATGCATGAGGATTAAGAATAGGGTTGAATATCCTATAAAGGATGAAGAAGAGAATCTTACTCGTTCTCTTGTGGCATTATGTTCCGAAGACGAAGTTGATGAGGATAATCTAGACGAGAACGGTTGTGAAGATGATGAAAAATACGATGCAAAATTAGCTTCTCAAACAAATGGATTTGATCTGAGGACGGGTGGTGAGAATTTAAACGAATATGATCTGATTAGGTTTTACCTACATGAAATAGCCGGCCACTCTCTCCTTTCAAGAGAACAGGAGATCAACATCGCAAAAGAGATAAAAAAAGGGAAAAGAATGATTGCAAAATCTATTCTTGTGTCTCCCATAATGTTGAATGAAGTAATCAAACTTGGAGATAAATTAAAGAAAGGAACCCTCAATGTAAGAGATGTTACGAGCTCGATCGATGATGACACTGATGATCTAGGAGAGGAGGAGATACTGTTTGGTATAAGTAGGTCAATTAACGCCATAAAACGTTTGTGGCAGGAGACCGAAAGGATAAAAAGGGAAATCAATTTATCTCCAAGAAACCGTGATAGAGCTCGAAAACAGGTGATTAAGAAAAATAATGAAAAAATAATTTCATATTTAGAGGATATAAATCTCAGCCGAAATCAAATGGACAGAATACTGGCAATCGCAAAGCAGCACAACAACCGCAATGAGCTAGTGCAAAAGGGATATATTGAGATTCACAAAGGGGGTGTTTCCAAAGGGTCTAGATCGAAAAAGAGGGTCAGAAAGAAGATGGAAGAGCTGGTCAGGGGAGCGCAGGAACAAAGTCAGAATCTTAAATTAGCCTTATGCGGCATAGAGCGGGGAGATAGGAGGGCTAATAGGTTTAGGCGAAAGCTCATTGAGTCAAATCTGAGATTAGTGGTTAGCATAGCGAGAAGATATATAAATCGTGGTCTTCCCTTCCTAGATTTGGTTCAGGAGGGCAACGTCGGGCTCATGAGAGCAGTTGAAAAGTTTGAATATCAAAGAGGTTACAAATTCTCTACATATGCAACATGGTGGATACGGCAAGCGATTACCAGGTCTCTTGCCGATCAATCTAGAATTATAAGAATTCCAGTACATATGACCGAAACGATCAATAGACTAATCAGGGTTTCAAGATCGCTTGTTCAGGATCTCGGGCGAGAGCCAATGGCGGAAGAAATATCGACGAAGGTTGGACTGCCGTTAGAGAAGGTACTGAGGGTTCTTAAGATTTCCAAGGACCCCATATCCCTTGAATCTCCGATAGGAGACGAAGAGGATAGTAGACTTATGGATCTAATCGAAAACAAAGATTTGGCCTCCCCACTTCAGGTGCTTGAAATGAAGGAATTAAAGGAGATCATGAATAATGCCCTGACTTCCGTACTAAGTAAGAGGGAGGAAAGCATAGTAAGGCTTCGCTTTGGCATAGATGGCGAGAGGGAACACACTCTGGAGGAAGTGGGTCAGGAGTTTAAGGTGACGAGAGAAAGAATCAGACAGATAGAAGTTAAGGCAATTAAAAAATTGAAACGAGCCGGTCGAGTTTTTCCGATAAAGAGTTATTTAGAAAAATCTTAAAGTTCTAGTGTATCCCGCCTACTAAATTCGTTAATTTGATTCTTATCCTTCATTCCTGTATCAGAGTATGCTTACATTACGTTTATGTTATTCATGCGAGTAAGAGTCTTTGATCCATCTACTTTCTGAAGAAGAATATACAGTTTTGGGCCGATATTGACATTATCGCTTTCTTTGTTAAATTTTATTACTGAATCTGGGTGGCTATGCTGAAGAGGAAACGCCCGGTCCCATTCCGAACCCGGAAGCTAAGCTCTTCAAGGCCGATGATACTGCATCCCTACGGATGTGGGAAAGTAGGTCGCTGCCCTGATTCTTTTTTTTGTCGTCTCGATGGCTTACTATTTTTTCTACCTTACTCAGTTTTAATTCAGGAAAAAACCTATGAATACTAAAACCCGCCTCGCAGTTTTTGTGTCAGGAAGCGGTTCCAACCTCCAGGCAATCATTGATGCAAAGGTTCCAACGGTAGAAATCGCATTAGTGTTTAGTAATAATCCTAATGCATACGCAATAGAGAGAATAAAGAAATATGGGATATCTTCTTTAGTGATAGATCATAGTGGGTACTCTTCCAGAGAGGATTATGAAAAGGAAATACTGAGATCGATTGAACCTTATAATATTGACCTAATTGCCCTTGCGGGTTTTATGAGAATTCTATCTCCATATTTTGTCAGTAGGTTCAAAAACAGAATAATGAATCTTCATCCAGCACTTCTACCTGCGTTCGCTGGAATCAATAGCGTTAAGCGGGCACTCGAATATGGTGTAAAATACACAGGATGCACGGTTCACTTCGTGGATGAGGGAGTCGATACCGGCCCAATTATATTACAATCCGTCGTTCCAATATTTGAAAATGATACCGAAGATAGTCTACTAGAGAGGATCCATGAGGAAGAGCACAGAATTTATCCTGAAGCAATTAGACTGTTTTCAGAGGGAAAGTTAAAGATTAGGGGTAGGAGTGTATCGATTGAATCCCAAAATTCGTAAGATGATATATTTTGGTAAGCTAAATCATTTCATTTCTCGACAGGTACCTTATCGGCATTAATATAGACAGGTCATAAGTCTCTACCGACAGCCCTCGCCACAGGACGTGCCTTATTCATAAGGGTGGCAAATGTCGAAGGCTTCAAAGACTGGCCCCCGTCGCTGACCGCAATCTCTGGTCTAATATGCACCTCGATCAGTAAACCGTCTGCTCCCGCTGCTATCGCCGCTAGTGACATTGGTATTACGTATTGCCAGTAACCTGTACCATGGCTTGGATCAGCGATCACAGGAAGATGAGTCTTCTCCTTCAATACCGGTATGGCATTCAGGTCGAAGGTATTTCTTGTTGCTGTTTCAAAGGTCCGTATGCCTCTTTCGCAGAGAACAACATTCAGATTACCTTCGGAAAGGATATATTCTGCAGACATGAGAAATTCGTTTATGGTTGTAGACATTCCTCTTTTTAGCAAGATAGGTTTGTTCGATTTACCAACGCGTTTGAGCAGGGCGTAATTTTGTGAGTTTCTTGCACCAATCTGGAGCATGTCGCTGTACTCAGTTACAATTTCTAAATCATCAGAGTCAAGAATCTCTGTTACTATTGGTAATCCAGTCAAATCCCTGGCTTTTGCAAGAAGTTTTAATCCCTCTTCTCCAAGACCCTGAAAGGTATATGGTGATGTTCTTGGTTTAAAAGCGCCACCCCTTAGAATTGTTGCTCCAGCATCCTTTACCTGTTTTGCGGTTTCAAGAATCTGCTCTTCGTTCTCTACCGAGCATGGACCTGCCATTACTTGTAATTTTTGGTTTCCAATCTTCACATTGCCAACTGTTACGACCGTGTTTCCAGGATTGAATTCCCTGCTAGCAAGTTTATAGGGTTGGAGTATCGGTACAACATTTTCTACCCCTTCTAGAACACCCAAGGTTTCAAGATGGTGCGGCTTTCCTCTTTCATCTCCTATAACCCCTATAACGGTTCGTAACATGCCTCGAATGACATGAGAACTGTAACCCAGTTCGTGTATTGTTGAGATAGCGTTTTCTATTTGCTCCTCGCTGGCATCACTTTTCATTACCACAATCATAGCCTTGTTGCCTCTCCGTTATGTCGGTCGTAAGACATTTTTGATAGATTTTGATAATACATAGAAGGTACTTTATTGTCAATTTTTAAGGGGTGTTAACAGGCTTATAGCCTGAATGGTGAAAGAGCGAACTGTTGAGAATGGACGGTGAAAGTGTATAATTAACTGTTACGGTAGGCCGAGGAGGTAGATTATGATTAAGCAAACCTTATTCTTTTCATTGTTTATTATAGTCGTTGCTATCTGCACGCCAATTAATTCGTTTTCTCAATCAACGAGTGGTGAAACAGGTATAGTATCACCGAATGCACAGCCACCAAGTGGCGGATCTCAAACCCCGGACGTTCTCCAGGGTCAACCCGATTTCCCCGACTACATCGTAGCCCCGCGTGATAACCTAAATCCCTTTGGACTTTCCACTATGAGTGGAAGTAAAGATGTTGATTACAGAGATAGTGCTGGTACTCTTGGTACAACGACCAAACGACCCAGTAATATTGAAGTCAACAGCCCCAAAAAGGAGATTCCGGAAGAAGGTGCTGACGAGAGCAATCAAGCATCGGAAGATAGTTTCACTCAAGCGGATATTGTCAATCAACCCCCTACTTCAGCCTCTCGTAGACATAAACAAGAGAGTATCTACCGGTGGACCGATGAAGAAGGCGTATTGCATGTCACAAATGACTTAGGAACTGTGCCTCCAAAGTATCAAGTTCAGGTGTTAAGACAATCCACTGCAGGGCAAGGCGTTAATCGGTAAATAAGATCAATTAGCCTTCTTTCTTTCCCGTAGGCTGCTTTATTTTTTCATCAATGGTGTCTAACTTGCCTGAGAGTCGTTTGAGTTGACCTTCCATTGTAAACATTGAGTCATTCAAGCTCTCTATTCTTCTAAGGAGCAATACACCGATGATAATTAATGGTAACAATATAAATATTATATGAAACCAGTATCCGGCACCCTGGGGGTTACCAGAGCAACCGCCTAAAATAAGCACCACAGATAAAAGTTTAATAGTGTTTGTAAGATGCATCATCTGTCAGGTCCTCCTTTGGATTTATTGGTATGTGCTCGTCCACTAATTATCATCAGATCAAATCTACTTACCTCATTTAATCTTACATTATTTATATTTGAATTTGAATAAGTGAAAAGTTATCTGGACGATATCGAGTGGAAGTCATGGCCATTATGATGTGATTATCATATTACTAGGAAAATGGACAATAAAAATGGATTTGTCAGAATAGTTACTCTCAAAGGTTTCCTTTATACATTTGTTGGGAATTCATCTAAGAATTGTTCTGATTTGCATAGCGCAGGTAAAAAATTTCTCGCCCCCCCATCCGATACTCGATTTCGTATTTTGTTAAAGGTCTGTTCGTGAGTTTGTTCGTGTAACCAGGGGGTTTGAACGAGTTTTTAAATCTACTGTTTTGATTGAACACCGTTAGCATATGCTCTATGTAATCTCTGTGATCACTGGCTATCTCTAACAACCCTCGCGGTTTCATGATTGTTGATAGCTTATCTAGGAAAGGATTATTAATAATCCTGTGTTTTTTGTGTCGATCCTTTGGCCAGGGATCCGGGAAATTTATATAAGCCTCAATAAATGTACTCGGTTTAAATACTTCATCGAGCGCGATCGTTGCATCCATGTGGAGAAGCTTTACATTACTGATCTCTTGTTTCAGCAAATTATTAACTGCCGTTTTGAATCTGCTACGTTTAATTTCTATGCCGATATAATTCAAATCCGGTCGTTCTTTTGCCATCTGTATAAGAAAATCGCCGTCTCCAAACCCAATCTCTAAGGCTAATTCATTAGTGTTATTGAGTACGTCTTGCATTTCCAAGGGAATGCGGTACTCGGTAATATCCAGTATGGGTTTTATTATCATCTTGGGTGATACTTAATAGCAACTTCCCTTTAGCTTGCTACAGGATTACCGATATGCAATGACTGTTAGGCCCATTTTTAGATTCTAGAGACCGGAGGTTGCTTCAGATATTTTCACTCTCTGATTCTCCAAGAAAAAGCCCATCATTATCTCAAGAGGAATGGTTCAGTAGTTAAGGGACAATCTGTTGCTAGTTTTGCTCTAGCGAATCATATATTAAATCCTTTTTAATTCTAATGGCGAATTTTCCATCGGAGTCGGACATTTCACCGATCTTGCTCGGTAGGACCATTTCTATATCTCCGCCGCGTGCCTTTTTGTCGAGTTTCATTGTATCAATCATCATTTCTACATCAGGCGTTTTTGGCAACCTTGTCGGGAGTCCGGCTTTCCTTAAGAGGCTGACTAGTCGGTCAAGACTGTCCCTGTCCAAGACCCCTAAGTTAAGTGCTATCTTTCCTTCAATGATCATTCCAATTGATATTGCTTCTCCATGAGTCATCTTATAATTGTATAGTTTCTCAATTGCGTGGCCAACGGTGTGGCCGAAGTTGAGTATTTTTCTGAGGTTTGATTCTCGTTCATCTCTTTCTACAATACTCCCCTTTATTTCACAGCATCTCTTAATTATTGATATGAGTAATTCTGGATTGTAAGAAAATATTTGATCAATCTGATTTTCAACTAATCGAAAGAGTGTTTCATCAATTATCACACCGTATTTTATTATCTCTGCAAGGCCTTCACGTATTTCCTTCTTTTCTAACGTGGCCAGTGTGTCAACGTCGACGTAGACACTGTAGGGCTGATGGAAGGCTCCAATTAAGTTTTTGCCGTAAGGCGTATCGATGCCTGTTTTCCCGCCGATCGAGCTATCGACGCATGCTACAAGTGTAGTAGGGGTTTGGATGTAAGGGATTCCTCTATTGTAGGTTGCTGCTACAAATCCTGCAACATCACCAACTACGCCCCCGCCTAATGCTATTATGGCTGAATCTCTTGCGAGTCCCAGTCTTAGCATTTTGTTCTCTAAAATAACCTTGGTTCCCCTGTTTTTGTTGATCTCCCCAGCCGGGAAATAGATGAGATGTGTTTTCAGTCCTGATTTTATGAATTGATCGAGAAGCTTCTTCCCATATATATTTGCTACATTTGAATCTGATATTATTGCGTATGAATGCGCCAGTCTAATCTTCTTTAATTCTGTTGGTATATTCTTTAGAATATTTCTCCCAATTAATATTTCGTATGACTTATCCTCTGTTTTCTTAAGTTTTACTAAAACCTTTTCCATCACAGTTTAAAAAATTTATCCCAAATCTGTTAAGTTTTGGTTTTAAGACTCGTCAGGTATTTCCTTTTAACGAGAGTATCTTTATTTTTGGTCCCATTTCAAGTTTTATATCAATTGGTTTCTCCGTATCTATAACTTCCCCGTCAATAATATAACCTCTGTTACTTTCTATTTTGATAGAGTGAGCTGATAGGTTTAAGAAATTTCCCGACTTATCGGAATTCAGCCCCCAATAAAATCCTATTGGCAGTTTATAAATAACCTTTTTGAAGTAGGGGAGCCTCAAATATAATATGTTAAATCTTTCTCCTGGCTTTGGTTGTTCTGAAAATCCTCTGAACCCAAGCACTAATCTGTTCACGGTCGCTGCTATTATAAAAAGGTGGTTAGCAAAATGAACTCTTTTGTCATCGATATAAACACAGGAATCTTCCTGTCTAAAGAGATCATGGTTCCCATTCCTAAGGTAGATGAAGTATGCTTTCAACATAAGTTTTAAGGCAACGTAGGTACCGCCTCCCTCTTTGTAGTACCACTTCATGAATCTGTAAATGAAGCCATCGGCCCAGGTGAACGTGTAATACGGCTGACTGAGCGCTGGATCGGTAACCTTGATTAATCCACGTTCTATACTCATTAACTGCTCATTGCTCCTTATGAGTTGAATCACTTTATGACAAACTGCTTTTTGATCGAATGATAGCCCAGCGTCCGCGGCAATAAAATTCATCGTCCCGCCTCTAAGGGGTACTATTAGAGGTGTGTTTTCCGCTCCACAATAATTGATGTACTGACTAATTACAGAGCTTATTGTACCATCGCCGCCACTAATACAAAGGATCTTTATCCCTTTTTTGTGAAATTCTTCTACAACATCTGGTATTTTGTCACTGCTCTCGGTTGAACGAAGCAATCCATATTTGCCTATTATTGTTTCTATGTCTCGTATTTGCTTCTTTGTTTGCTTCTTGTTTAATTTAGCAAATGGATTGAATAAACATCCTATTGGTTTCATGCCGGAAATTGCATAACGGACCATACGGGTTGTGGGTTTAGTTTTTGTCTGCCATTGAGCTCAGTGAGTTCTACCAGAAATAAATATCCGACTATTTCACCACCGAGTTTTTTTACCAGCTCTCCCACGGCGGCAGAGGTACCTCCGGTAGCCAAGAGGTCGTCAACCAGGACTACCTTACTGCCACCAGATATCGCATCCTTATGTACTTCCAGAATGTCCTTTCCGTATTCGAGGTCATAGGAAGCATTAATGGTGTGAAACGGGAGTTTGCCGAGCTTTCTGACGATAACCAGACCGATCCCGAGTTTATACGCAAGAGCGGAAGCGAATATAAAACCCCTCGCTTCGACCCCGATTAGGTATTCAACTTTTTTATCAATTAGTGCTTCGGCCATGGCGTCTATCGCCTGACCAAAGGCTTTTGGATTCTGTAGGAGCGGTGTTATATCGTGAAAGATAATTCCCTCCTTGGGATAATCCTTGACACTTCTGATATATTGTTTTAGGTTTTCCAAATTTTTGTCTCCTTATGGCAGATAGAGTATTGGGTTAAGTGGGTCTCCGTATTTTCGTATCTCGAAGTGTAAATGAGGACCCGTTGCGTTTCCACTGTTTCCCACTTCGCCTATTACATCACCCGTTCTTATGCACGAGCCTGACCTTACATTATTCTTCTTATTATGCGCGTAGATGGTTCTTACGCCGTTGCCATGATCTAGGATTACAATCCTTCCATATTTAGAGAATCCGTCAAGTCCTTTTCCGCTCGCGATTACCAATCCGTCTGCAACCGCCTTGATGGGCGTTCCTTTGGACGCGGCGATGTCGATTCCTGTATGAAACCCGCGACCTTGCCGATTACCATAATAAGAGGAAATGTTACCTCTGACTGGCCATATTATATTTGAGTAAGCATTTGCGGGGATAACAATTGCCTGACCTACAGATATCTGGGACGGATCTTTGATACCATTTGCGATCGCTATTTTTTCAACGGGTATTCCGTATATGTTTGATATCTGGAAAAGGGTTTCTTGCTTTTTAACGTAATGAATTTTTCTAGCTTCTACGAAGTGCTGGTTTCCCTTTACACATTTTTGAATGCTGATCGGAGGGGGAACCGAGACTTTGGGGTGCCGGGTACAGGCTTCATTACCCCAGAGAGCGAACGAGATCAAAAGCCATATCCACAGCTTCTTTGGGACTTGAGACTTTTTTGATCTCCGATGATACATCCCAGGTTTTAATTCCTATTGTAGGAATTCCTAACTTCAATGCCAAAGCGATTTCAGAAAGTGTTCCGTAACTTCCACCTATTGCTATTATAGCACTACTTGTGCGAACAACAATAATGTTTCGTGCATGACTCATACCGGTAACTATTGGTATATCAATGTATGGATTAGCTTCGTGCCTGCTGAACCCGGGAATTATCCCTACGGTCAGCCCATGCTCTGATTTTGCGCCCCTGCAAGCGGCCTCCATGACTCCGCCTAAGCCGCCGCACACAACTATTCCGTCTCTTTTTGCTATTTCTACTCCTACTTCCTGAGCGGCGCTGTACTCTTCATCTGAGGCTTGAGATACTCCAATGATACCTATTATAGTTTTCATTTTTTAACGAATGCCGAATCCTTGAAGTGTGTTTTCTGAGTATGCTTTGGTATTCGTTTACTATTTTACATTCATTATGTGACTTGTATAGCTCTGTATCAAACGCCAATTATAGCGTCGAGTTTATTTTGCTCGTTTATATTGGGTCGTTAATTAGAGCGCCCTTATTAGTAAGAGTGCATCTTACTTGATTTTCCTGCAAACTTTGATAATGTTTTATAATAGAATTGATTAACAGCAAATGCGCAAAATCAAGCTGATTTATAAGAGTAAGAATGAATTTTGATAGAATATCTTCCTTTATAATCTTAGTATTGATTTTACTTACACCATCCTTTTATTCAAACGCAAAAGAGGACTTTGATAGTAGCTCTGCACTGGGGTTTAATTTCGGGATCTCTAAGAAGCAAGCAATGCAGGTTATAGAGTCAAAAGGAAAGAAAATTCTGGAGAATACTGTCGATTCAAAAGATATAAGGATGATATTGATTCAAGGTACCATCGAGGAGATTCCGTTAAATGTCCCTGAGTCTCAGAGCCTTACCCAGCTTGAGTTCTATGATGACGAACTGATGACGTCAACACTGATCCTTGAATCTGCCGACTTTTTGAGTCGCAATGAAATGGCAAATAAGCTTTACAAAGTTTTAAGCGATAGTTATGGGGAGACTGCCAGTCAGGAAAAAGTCTTGAATTTTATGACTTGGACTTGGCGGCAGCCAAGAGTTAAGATAGTTTTTAGCGCTGATCAGAATAGTGACATTTTTAAGATAGCATATACCTATGAGCCATTGAGTCAAACTAAAATGGAGGAAGAGTTTGAGAAAAAACGAAGGGGAAAACCGGAGGACCCGGCTAGCCAGATGTTCCTCGAGGGCAATTACAGCAGACCAACCCGCCTTAAAGAATAAAGGCAACTCTTGCAATTTTCCTTAGTTAAATCTCTCACATAAAATCCCGCTATTAGATCTCTTAACAAGGCTTTCAGAATAATGGGAGTTTAAAAAGGGTGATTCTAATAGTGTTGACTTGATCCTTTTACGATTTCAATTATATCCCTCATTATTTGATTGAGTGAAAAGTCCTTTGGAGTATAAACCCTTTTTATACCAGCCTTTCGTAGGTATCTGGCATCATCCTCAGGAATGATGCCTCCCACGACAATTGGTATCTCTTCGAGACCCTTTTCTTTCAGTCTGGTTAGGATCTTTGGAATTAATGTGTCATGAGAACCAGAAAGTATGCTCAGTCCGATAATATCGACATTTTCTTGCTCAACAGTGCTTACAATCTGTTCAGGTGTTAGCCTTATGCCCTGGTAGAGAACTTCCATCCCGACGTCCCGAGCTCGGACGGCAATCTGTTCGGCACCGTTGGAGTGACCGTCCAGTCCTGGTTTGCCAATCAGGAATTTAATCGGTCTTCCCAATTTATGCCGTACTTCGTTCGCATCATTTCTAATATCTCTAATTTCCTCAGAATCCTCACGAATCCTGATGGATGTTCCTGTTGGCGCCCTGTATTCACCGAATACAGACCTGAGTGTGTCTGTCCACTCTCCGGTTGTGACCCCAGCGTGGGCGCAATTGATCGATGCGGGCATTATATTATTATTGTTTGCGGCGGCGTTTCTCAGAGTTTTAAGCGCGATTTCGACATCCTTTTTCTTCCTTTTTCTCCTGAAGGCACGGAGCCTGTCTATTTGTTCTTTCACAATAACACTATCTACCTTCTGAATCGATTTATCGACTGACTCCACGAGCGGCGATGGCTCCGTTTCTGTAAAGCAATTAACGCCGACTATTTTTATTTCTCCGGACTCAATCGCGCGAACGCGTTCAGCATGTGAATAAACCAGGGCCTTTTTCATATAATCAATAGCTTCAAGTGCACCCCCCATTTTCTCTACCCTTTCTATCTCTTTGAGGGATTGTTCTTTCAGCGAATTTACCTTGTTTTTTATGACCTCTGAGCCTTCAAAAATGTCGGGATATTCGAGCAAGTCCGTTTCAAAGGCTAAAATCTGCTGAAATCTAAGCGACCATTGCTGATCCCAGGGCCGCGGAAGTCCAAGCGCCTCATTCCAGGCAGGAAGCTGAATAGCCCTGGCTCTAGAATGCTTGCTTAATGTTACGGCAAGCATTTCCAGTATTATCCTTGCCACGTTATTCTCCGGTTGATTAGCGGGAAGGCCCAATGAATTTACCTGAACACCATACCGAAAACGTCTTAATTTGTCGTCTTCGACACCATAACGGTTACGCGTGATATCGTCCCACAACTCGGTGAAAGCCAACATTTTACAGACCTCTTCGACGAATCTAATCCCTGCATTTACGAAGAAAGAAATGCGTCCGACAACATCTGGGAATCTTTGTGCGGATATCTGTCCGCTTTCGCGGGTTTTATCGAGCACGGCAATTGCGTTGGCAAGAGTAAATGCAATCTCCTGGACCGGGGTCGCTCCGGCCTCCTGTAGGTGGTAGCTACAAATGTTTATGGGATTCCATTTGGGCACTTTCTCATATGTGAAGGTAATCATGTCAGAGGTTAGTCGCATCGAGGGGATTGGCGGAAAGACATGTGTGCCGCGAGACAGATATTCTTTTAATATATCATTTTGAGTGGTTCCCTGTAGCGATGATATGTCCACTCCACGTTTTTCCGCAATTGCAATGTATAGAGAGAGGAGCCAGGCCGCAGTCGCATTAATCGTCATAGAGGTATTCATGGTTTCTATCGGGATCTGTTCAAATAGGGTTTCCATATCCTCGACGTGGCAGATTGGAACCCCTACCTTTCCGACCTCTCCTTCGGCCAGCGGATGGTCGGAGTCATATCCAGTCTGGGTGGGAAGATCGAATGCAACGCTTAGGCCGGTCTGACCCTTTGACAGATTCTTTCTAAATAACTCATTTGAGGATCTTGCCGTCGTGTGTCCGGCGTATGTCCTCATTATCCATGGTTTGTCTTTCACTCGTTTTTTCGGCTGTTCCTTGGGTTTTAAAGACATAAATTGAACCTTGATAAGTATGGGAGCAATTCAGTAATTACCCCTACAATTTTATCTGAGATACGTATGGTTTTCCAACCTATTCACTAACGAATCCACCTTCAATTATTCCCCCAAGAAGGAACAAAGCTGCAACAATTCCTGCTATAAGACTCCATGTTTGGATGATTCTGCGAACTTCTTTTGTATATATGATCCCGATAAAATAGTATCATATGTAAAATTTAATGTTATGTGGCTAAATAAAATCAGGATAAAATATGAACTGGAGAATTCGTATTAATGAATACTACTTCGCTGGTGTTTGGTGTGTTATATGGTGCTATTGGATTCGGCTATGTGGTATATGCTAGAAGACAACAAAAGGGGATCGCGTTACTTTCGGGGATAGCACTCTGCGCTTTCCCTTATTTTATATCAAATATCGTTTTACTCATACTAATTGGTTTAGTTTTAATAGCATTACCATTTTACATCAGATATTGAATAAATAATAAAGGCGGAAAAGTCTGAATGTATATTGATTTTAAATAAAACTAAATAGGATTGTAATTCCGATTCAATGAGAAGTAAAAATAAAAAGCAAAGCAGAGAGCCAGGTAATTATTAAATCTACCGGATCAATATGAGAGGCCTTCGGCCAAATTAGCCGATGATCTTAGATGTTAGGAGTCGAATCGTAAAATTAACTATTTTTATTCCGAAGGCTGAAATGGTTATCGTCGGGAAAGGATTTTATGTTTTCGTCCTCTGGTATGGGTATTTTTTGGGTTAATGTTTTTGACGCTTTAGATATTTCTGAAGTTTTTACCGTCTCTCCCCTGCGCGGCGGATATCGTAGCCTGTAATCGATTTACTTTTGCTGGCCATGGAATCCACGTATTCCTTATCTACCAGGCCAGCCATATAAGCCTTAGAGACCCTCATAAGCGCTATCTTTGCGGTAGCCTCGTCTATCATCTGCCCTGTCTTCGGATCAAACATAGAGCCACCTCCCATTTCATGATAGAAATCGAGCTGATATTTAGCCTCTTCTATCTGCTTCGTGGTTGGTGTATAGCACTCATTTGATATCCTTATCTGCTGGGGGTGAATCACCCATGTGCCGTCCATCCCTATAGCTGCCGCCCCATCATTCTTCCTCCTGAGCCCCTCCTCAATCTCATCTATCACCTCCTGGCCATCATCCTTCCTCCAGATCCTGAGGTACACATTATCAATAGCATGAAGCCCCGCCGCCTTTGCCGCCGTGATCACGGCTTTTTTCTCATAGTAGAAGATCTCATTCTGCCTGTCCAGGAGTAAATCGGGGTCTGCCCCGAGCTCCGCAGCATAGTCTGCTATACCGAATATAAGCCCAGCCATCCTCTCCGATGCAATGGCAATCTCATATGCGTGCTCAAGCGCATGAGGTCTCTCTATGAGAGACTCAATCGCCACCCTTGTCTTCCACCGGTACTTAGCCTCTAATTCATCCAGGAGATCAGAAACCATCCTTATGTCCTCCGGTCCCCAGACCTTCGGCACTATCACCCCGTGAAACCTGTCCACAGCCCCGCTCATCACCGCCTCCATATCCCCCCTGAAGAACTCCGAGCGAAGGTTATTGGGCCTTACAGTGACCACCTTCCGACCGAAGTCCAGTGTGTTAAGCGCCTCAACCATAACCTCTCTGCTCTTATCCCCCTTGTACTCATAGGGGCAGGCATCCTCGAGATCTGCCATCACATGGTCCACCGGGGATTTGGTCGGATCTGCGGCGTTTTGATGCAGTCTTGGATTATGCCCCGGGTATGTTAACTGAGTCCTCGGTACCACAACCCTTGTTCCTTCGTCCAGTATGAACACTCTCTTTCCTCCTTTCATTCGGAAATGATGCAAGATCCATGATTCATGATGCACGATATATCCTGGATCGTGTATCGTGCATCTTGCATCGTGTATCAACTCATTTCAATTAGCCTTCTTGCGATGACCTCGTGCTGTATCTCCGTTGTCCCCTCAAAAAGACTTATCACCCTTCCGTCCCTCCAGAACCTCTCCGCCGGGTATTCCTTGGAGTATCCGTACCCCCCGAATATCTGCATCCCCTCCCTCGTGACATACTCCACCATCTCTGCAGCCACTACCTTTGCCATCCCAGCCTCCAGATCACACCTCTTGTGTGTGTCCTTCATAGAGCAGGCATAGTACACAAGCTGCCTTGCGGCCTCCAGCCTTGAGGCCATCTCGGAGAGCTTTAACCTTATTGCCTGAAAGTTGCAAATCGGCTGCCCAAACTGAATACGCTCCCTTGAGTACTTGAGTGCGGCCTCAAAGGCGGCCTGTCCCACTCCCACAGCCCTTGCCGCAGTCTGTATCCTCGCCGACTCGTAAGTGGACATGAGTTGATAAAACCCCTTGTTCTCCTCAGTGCCTATCATGTTCTCTTCAGGCACAAAGCACTCATCGAAGCTCAGCGTGTAGGACCTCATACCATGGTAGCCGATTGTGGGGATCGGCTGCCCTGATATGTTGGGGTGGTCTATCTTCTCCCCAGCCTCCTTCTCCACAAGGAACATGCTCAGCCCCTTGTGCCTTTTGCTCATGTCGGGGTCTGTGCGGGCAAGCACTGTGAGGATGTGTGCACGGTTTGCAAACGTGCACCAGGTCTTCTCCCCGTGGAGTATATAGCCTCCTTTTGTCTTCCGAGCCCTTAGCTTCATTCCCCCCGTGTCAGAGCCTGAGTCTGGCTCTGTGAAGGCGGCAGCGGTCATTGTCTCTCCCCTCGCGATTCCCGGAAGGTATTTGTTTCTCTGTCGCTCGGTGCCGTGAGTAAGAAGTAAGGTTCCCGTGATGATGCTCCTCGTCATGACGCTTCCCACGCTGAGCCACCCCCGGCTGAGTTCCTCTGCGACGATTGCCATGGCTATGTAGTCAAGTCCTATGCCGTCGTACTCTGGGGGGAAGATGAGGCCGAAGTACCCCAGCTCCGCCATCTTCCTTATGATATCCTGTGGTATCTCCTCGTTATTTCGGTCAAGCTCCTGGGCTATTGGTACAACCTCCTCTTCTGTGAACTTGCGCACAGCCTTTCTGATCTCTTCATGCTCCTCAGTGAGTAAAGGCATTGCTTTATCCTCCGAAAATTATCTGTGTAATCTTATGCGGGGGTTTTAGAAACCACCTAAGTTTACTCAATAATATGTGTTGCGCAATAAAGGAGTTGGCGATGCATTATCGTGTTTCCCGGCGACGCCGGAAAGCAATGGGTTTTCATGCGAAATGAAGCCACGAATTCCGGTCACACTGAGCTGGGTCGAGATGTCACAAAAATGAATATTATCCTAAGACGCAGCGTGCCGTCCACGGATTTTACCAATGACTCGAGGCTTTCGAACCCGTGGCGTCATGCTGTCACGGCTGTAGATGTTCTATATTTCATCGACAAAATTCTTACAATTTCGTGAATCAGAGTTATGTTTCTTAAGCGTTTTCAGTATGAAAAGGACTTGAACGGCCTTCCAAAAATTGCGTTAAGAAAATGCATATCATAGTCAGTCATGCTGAACTTGTTTCAGCATCTCTGGACTCAATTAGATCCTGAAATAAATTCAGGATGTCCGGGTTGTGGTCGAATTAAATGTTTTAGTCGTTATGTCATCCCCGAAATCAGTAGTCGGGGATCCAGAGATAAAAGCATGGATTCCCTATTAAGGAATTAGGGAATGACAACAAGGGGACAGCCTAGTCCTCAACCCTGAGTTTCATTGAAGGGCTGCTTCTTTGTACCTGTGCTGAACTCGTTTCAGTATCAAGACAAAGAAGTTAGAAAGAAGAGTAAGATATGAAGGACATGCTTTTAAGGATTCGATGATCGAAATATCTGGCCTTTACAGTATTGACTGAAGAGACTGTTTGTTCATGCGCTTATGCGCTGCAGCGTGCTGCCGGGTTATTCGTTTCGGCCGATTAAAATGGTATATATGGTATATAATGTTGATATGTTATCTTATTTGATTGATTGTCTAATATAAGATTAACTAATTGGACGAAAACGAAGGAAAAGGAGATGAAATTGAATCAATTTAAGGACTTAGTGTGTGTGGTAAAACTCTCTTTTCTTTTACTATGCGTTGTTGTTATTGCTATGTGGGTTGGCGCTGAAGTATTCGCAGGTGATATAGGTGACGCAAATTTGTCGAATAGTGGAGCGCGTTACATTGATCAACAGACCAACTATCCCGTTTTAAATCAAGGCGGACTTGTATGGGATGGCGAGAATAAAAATCCTTTATTCGACGATCCCCTTAAATATCAATTGTCTCAAAATGACAAGGGGGAAGAATCTGGGGAGAAGGTAAATGAGGATGTGGATGTGGTAAAGGAGGAAAGTGGTGATAAGAGAGATGGGTCCGGTGTGATTTTTGAGCCAATACAGTATTGTCAGGGAAGGTTTAAAAGGTTAGGGGGTACCGGCGTTGAGATCATTACAATCAGGTGTCCGAAAGTGGATGATAGTTGTAATTGCGAGGCGGATAAGAAAAGCCCCACTAAATGGATTGAATGCGGGGGTGCCAGGAAAGACTCTACTATAGGGTCAGACCTCTTGAGCTGTGAATCTAAAATAGTCGGATCTGGTGCGGCTGCGGACTCGGAATAGGAGAATTTTGAATTCGAAGAGAGTAATAGTCGAGTTGTACCTAAAAATTTTTAGAACAGGTGTGATAACAAAACTTTGGGTATATTAATTTAGTGGGTTATCTTGATGTAGCACGAAAAGCGGCACTCGAAGCTGGTGATTTGCTCAAAGGGTATCTGGGAAAGGTCGGCGAGGTTGAGTACAAGGCGAAGAACAGCCTTGTGACCGAGGCTGACAGAGTGGCGGAAGACCTTATAATAAAAATGATTAAAGAAGCATATCCGGCCCACGGAATCCTTGCGGAGGAATCCGGGATCCAAGGGCAAGGGTCAAATTATCTTTGGATAATTGATCCTCTAGATGGAACGACAAATTTTGCTCATACCTATCCCTTCTTTTCTGTTTCAATAGCGCTGGAAATAGACGGCGAAGTAAAAATTGGACTGATATACGATCCGATCAAGGATGAGATGTTCGTCGGAGAGCGTGGGAGGGGTGCCCGGATGAACGATAAGAAAATAGTTGTTTCCGGTGCGCTGAAGGTGGAAGAGAGTAATCTATGCACCGGATTTATACACACGGCGGACTGGATGGTTGAGGAAAATTTGACGCATTTTGCGAATTTTATAAGGGGGGCGAGGGCGGTGAGGAGAGACGGCTCTGCGGCACTTGATCTCTGTTATGTGGCCTGTGGAAGATATGATGGCTTCTGGGAGCTTGGATTAAACCCGTGGGATACCGCCGCAGGGTACCTTATTGTAGAAGAAGCAGGCGGTAGGGTGACAAAATTCGGAGGCGAAGAGTACAACATAAATGATCAAGAGATCATAGCGACTAACGGTAAGATCCACGAGGAGATGATGAATATGCTTTCATCGGGAAGGAGAAATATTAGGAAAAGAAGGTGAAACTAATTTCTACTTTTCAAGTTTATAAATGTAGGTTCATCTTTCGAATGATATATAGAGGTTGCGTATAGGATTTCAGCAGGCTAAGTATGCGACTGGTGGTCAGTTTGCGTAAGCTGCAAGTGCATGAGGGTTGACCCCTCGAGGATTTCATGCACAATGTATAATATATGTACGTCGATGCCTTAAGGAGGCGACATCCATGAAAGCTATTAGATACATTATTGTAGCATTTCTGGCTGCGTTGACGTTAACGCTGGCCGCTGAGCCAGGCCTGGCTCGTAAGTCGGGGTACGGAGGAGGCCATAGGGGTGGGCATGCAGGATATAATGGGGGGCGTGGGGGCAGACAAGGCGGTCATTATGGTTATCGCGGTGGACAAGGCGGTCATTATGGTTATCGCGGTGGACAAGGCGGTCATTATGGTTATCGCGGTGGACATGGTGGTCATTATGGTTATCGCGGTGGATATGGTGGTTGGCATGGAGGTAAACGGCGGTATGGACACTACGGTGGATGGCATGGAGGTGGTGGAGGTTACAACAATTGGAACTTCTCCATAGGGCTTGGACTTCCGTTTTTCGGATTTGGCTATGATGGTTTTTATGGTGGTCTTGCATATGGTGGCTATGTCCCGTATGCTCCGTATTATCCATATGCGTACCCGTATCCTGCTCCGTATGTTGCCCCATATCCTTATCCGGCTCCATATCCGTACCCTGCTCCGTATGGGTATCCTTATCCGGCTCCTCCGAATCAATATCCGAATCCACAGCAACAAATTGAACCTGCACCTCAACCGCAACAGTACGGTCCTCCAGATGTTCAACAGAATATTGATAATGTGAGGGAGGTTAATAGCGTTACGACCTCTGTACCTCCGAAGCAATCTGATCCGTGGGGGATGAACTGGTAATGAGAAATACGAAGACTCCTCGTTGCAAAGCTAGGGCAAGATTGCCCCGCTTTGCATTCACCGGTAAGAAAGGCATTGTGGTATAGGGAAAGAGTGAATGCCCAGAGCGCGTTCAGGTTTTCTGGATTAAGATTGAGAATAACAGGGTAAACTGGAATCTTGTAGTGAACCCTGTAAAATTTGCGATAACCTTCTAGATTTGTGGTATGGAACCTATTGCAATTCCCAATGATTTTGATGGCGAGATAATCAGCAAGTAAGGGATTATTAGATCTCTGGGTATGACGCGCGTAGGGTCAACGCAAAGGTATTTGTCAGCAAGAACGGAGAATCGAAGAAAGGTTTAGTTGCGAGGATAAATCCTAAGCAAGATGACCAAGGCGTAGTGCTCGACGCAAAAAGGTTTATCAAGGCCTGTCGACCTCATTGGATGCCGCACGACCGGATGATTCTAACGCAGAAAGCGATCTGAGCGATTCACCAGGTTATGGGGCAGGGATACCTTTGAAGCAAACCAATGCATTTGAGATGGAATGGTAGTTGAAGTGGGGACCTTGGTCCTTAATTGAACATTAAGCAGTATCCGCCTTTTGTGATTCCAAAAAGAATTTATTTGGTCTATACCCGATCCAGAAGCTCAAAGATCTTAAATTAAAGGCTTGCGTCCCCTTTGGTTCACTCAATGGGATTGTCATAAAGGAAATAATTGGAGTCTCATCGTTGTACTATGTCCCTTTTGTCAATCTCTATTTAAGTTGGAATTATGATTGATATAAAATCGCATCTTGGGTTTCTTTTCATTAAATTCTGTGGTTAGGGCGGAATGTTGTGTTGATAATAGATTTTTATCATGAAATACTGGTAGCTTAATAGTTTAATGGATAAAATGGCATAACATTACATGTCCCGAAATATAGCGCACGAACAGGCCCATTCATCCCTTCATTCTTGGGCAACAAGACTGGTAGATGTTCGACCAGACGAATTAAGATCTCTCATTTGGTCATTTCTCTACTTCTTTTCCCTGCTGTGTAGCTACTACATAATCAGGCCCATACGAGATGAGATGGGGATCGCCGGCGGGGTTGAGAATTTACAATGGTTATTCACAGGTACTTTTCTTATGATGCTTGCAGCGGTACCGATCTTCGGATGGATTGCCTCGAGGTATCCTAGGAAAAGATTCATTCCCTGGGTCTACTACTTCTTTATCGCAAATCTCCTGCTCTTCTTTTTCTTATTCAGTACCGATTTAACACATGCTTATGTCGCGCGCGCATTCTTCATATGGGTTAGTGTATATAACCTTTTTGTTGTATCGGTATTTTGGAGCTTCATGGCAGATATATATAGCGATAGCCAGGCAAAAAGGCTCTTTGGCTTTATCGCCGCCGGAGGAACGACTGGCGCCATTGTGGGTCCAGCGTTAACAGGAAACCTTGTATTATTACTAGGTCCTACAAATTTACTGCCCATCTCGGCAATTTTATTGTTCGTGTCCGTTGTCTGCATAAGGCGTTTAATTTCAAAAAAGCATGAATCCGCTTCGACGGTTCCGGACTCATTTTCGAAGACCGGACCTAGCCTATCTGAGGATTCCGATGAAAAGCCGATGGGTGGGAGCGTAGTCGCTGCATTCAGTCTAGTCCTAAGCTCCCCTTATTTGATGGGGATTTGCCTTTTAATCTTTCTATTTACAACCCTTGCGACTTTTTTGTATTTTCAGCAGGCACAGATAGTTCGAGATAGTTTTGATGATCCATCCCGCCGCACTGCGGTATTTGCTGCAATAGATTTTGCAGTAAACACCCTTGCGGTCGTCATTCAGGTTTTTCTGACCGGTCGGATAGTCAAAAGCATGGGCCTGAGTTGGAGCTTGGCCTTGATACCGGTGCTCCTGGGTTTAGGCTTTTTAATGTTGGGGTTGGCCCCTTTACTTATCGTCCTCGTTATCGTTCAGGTCGTTCGGCGCGCCGGCAATTACGCCATAACGAGACCTTCACGCGAGATGCTGTTCACTGTGCTGACCAAAGAAGAAAAGTATAAGGCGAAAAATTTTATAGATACCGCGATCTACAGGGGCGGAGACGTGGTGAGTGCCTGGGTCTTCGCGGGTCTTTCAGGTTTGGGTTTGAGTCTATCGGCGATTGCTATTGCCGCTGTTCCTCTTTCCGGAATTTGGGCTACCGTTTCGTATATACTGGGTAAGAAGAGGGAAAAATTGGCTGGCAAAGACATGCGAGAGTAGTAAATAAAAACTATTGGAGGAATATTAACATGATTTCGCGCAGGAAATTCATAGGTGGTCTGTTAGGGACATGGGCAGGAATGTCTTTTCTCCCGGACACATTGTTATCAACGCAACTACCTCCCATCAAGAGGGCTATACCATCTTCGGGCGAAGTGCTTCCGATCATTGGTATGGGGACATCCCGCACGTTCGATGTCGGTTCCAATAAAGAACAGATTGCTCAGCTAGCCGAGGTCCTCCAGGTGTTCTTTGATGATGGAGGTGCGTTGATAGATTCTTCACCAATGTATGGTTCTTCCGAAAGGGTCCTAGGCGAACTGCTTAGGACAACGACTAATAAGAAAAATCTCTTTTCTGCAACAAAGGTGTGGACCTATGGCGGAGAATCGGGAGTTAAACAGATGAATGATTCACTTAAATTATGGGGCTTAAAGAGCTTCGATCTTATGCAGATACACAACGTTCGTGACTGGAAAGTACACTTAAAAACCCTCAGAGATTGGAAAGAGGAGGGCAAAATACGATACATTGGAATTACGACCTCTCATGGAAGACACCATGAAGAATTCGTAAAGATTAAGAAGACCGAGCAGCTGGACTTTGCACAATTCAGCTACAATATCGTGGATCGTGTTGCAGAAAAACGTCTTTTGCCACTTGCCCGGGAAAAGAACGTAGCTACTATAATAAACCGTCCATTTCAAAGAGGTGGATTATTCAAAAAGGTTCGGGGAAAACCCTTGCCGGAGTGGGCTTCCGAATTTGATTGCACGAGCTGGGCGCAATATTTCCTGAAATTCATCGCCTCAAATCCCGATGTCACAAATATCATCCCCGCCTCATCAAACGTGAAACATATGGCCGACAATATGGCAGCGGGATTTGGCCGGTTGCCTGATTGAGAAAACACGCACTAGAATGATAGAATACTACGAAAAGGTCTAATTTGCAGAAAAATGAGGGGGAACCCTTTTCGCTCTATCCTAAATAAAATCCAGCTGCTCCCTGCCATCTCGAGTACTGTGATCGAGAATCCATAAGCGGGTCATCTCGGGCTACTGCGAATCAATCCCCTCTTTTGTCGTCATCGCTGTAGATGTTACATAATTCGGGGACAGTATCTTAGATCTTAAACGGGCATTCAAAAAATTTCCAAAATCAATTCCGGGAGCGTTAAAAAAAATTTGGGGTTGTGGTTGGATTAAATATTTTAGTCTTTTTGTCATTCCCGAGGATAGTTATCGGGGATCCAGATGTAAAAGCATGGATTCCCTATTAAGACATTAGGGAATGACAACAAGGGGACAGCCCTTGTCCTGAGAACCGTCGAAGAGCCTGCCCTCAGAAATCCGGTCTACCGACCCGGCGCAAACTTCAAGACAGCCTCTCGAAATACCTTTATGGAATCGGGGACAGTCTTTTCCTTAAATAGAGTTTCATATGCGGAAAGACCCTTCCCATATGCCCTTGTATTACCCTTACCATTAAAATCTAGCTTTAGCCCCCCTAGATCGGCACCGGCAAACAGCCCATCCTTCGATTCGGTGTAGGTGAAAAAAGAGATTCCCTTGGTATGTGAGCCTGCAGTAGCTCCTGTTTGTCCAGCCACAGCTGAAGCCTGAGCCGAACCAAAAGTTACACTCTCTGATACCAGGCCTCCCACGCCCTTTTCATCCATCACGAGGGCGACTACATCAAAGGAGCCTCCCCCAGCTGATAGCCCAAGAGAGCCTCCCCTTGCGTTATAGAAAGCGGGCGCGCCCCACTTTCCGGTTTCTCTACTCCTGCATATAGCCAGTCCCTTACCGCTTTCTACCGTTATTACCAATCCGGCTTTTACCAGTGAGGGTATTACTATTATGCACTTTGCCTCATCGATGAGCGTCTGTGGGATTTTCTGACTTGGGGGCGCATTCATTTCTTGATACAGTATATTTGCGGACTTTACCGCCCTTTCATCGAGTTGAGCCTTGGCCCAGTCGGGCGAAAATGTTATAAAAAGAAACGACAAAGCTAATATGGTCATTGAAATTCTAACACTCATGAAATTTACTCCTCCTTATTTAGACCTCGTTTATCTTAAAGGGTATTAAAAGGAGAAGCAACCTTTTTATTTGTGGATGACCAACAACTACTATTTAGAATGACAGAGGGGGAGGTTCGGTTAGATAAGTTGAGGGCGTGCTCACTGCTGAGGTAGGACTGCCAGCTTTTCCCAATTCGTCAATACCCAACCCGGTCACCCCTTAGTCTTCGTAAGGCGATGCAGTTAATCGTTTCTATAGAATTCCACCATACCCAAAAGCATGAATGCTCTCGTAAGAAGTGCGAAGAAAGCAGTATAAGCAACTAGCAAGGGTATTTCGAAAAATAGCTTCCGAGGGTCACCGCTGCCCAATCCAAACACCGAATAACCATACTCGGCATATATCTGGTGGATTGTCATATAAGTGATAAGAGCTATCATGCTAACTCCCATTGAGATCCACGCTTGGCGTCGTGCGTTGTTCCTCCTTACCCCCTTGAACTCCTCTCGTTTGCCAAATGTCGATAAAACCAGGAATAGCGTGACGACCGTGGCAACCGCGGTGACTAATGGTGGCGAGAGATGGTTAAACACTCCATTGGCTTCGTACGCCTTCAATGGGATCGCCTTTAGGAATATGCTGGAAAGAGGAAAAAACACCGAGATCCCTGCGAGGAGGCCCCACAGCGTGCTAAGAAATGCGATGAACTCGCGAAATTCTCGTAGAAAATGTGCTCCCCTTTTTGGAGATTCCACTTCATTCTCCTTATTTTGTCAGTTTTATCGCCTAACGAATAATTTAGACCGCAAAAATGCAGTATAGTGTCCTACGAAGGCTATTATCCTGCAAATCGCTGTTCTACTTGATACTAAGATAAATGCAATTTCTAGTCAATGGGAAAAAATGGAAAAGCCAAAAACGCTCAGCCATACTGCTCACGGAGTCTTTTTATTATAGTAAACTGATAAAACGACAATTACATTAGGTTGGGAGACGAATTGAAGGGGATGCAACCCTTTAATTGGGTTAGGCATTGGTTAGGCAGATAAATTAGCGAATGGCTTGATCTGTTGTAACTGGCTGTATCAGTTGGAGCCGACGTGGAGATTCGAACTCCAGACCTGCGCAAGATTTCATTATTTTACAATTGATTCTTGGAATATTCTTGGATGCAAACACTTATGTTGGCTTTAATCTCTTCAATATAAAGACGCTGCTTAATCTCAAGAAGGTAAAGTCATTAAACCTAATTTATTGAGTTAGGTTTTATCCACAAGCCTGTCCTCCTTCATGAGCTTCCACTGTTTCTCATACTCCATGATGTAGGCAACGTTATCTACAAATTTTTCATCGTACCCGAATCGCTCCAACAGGTAAAATCCCATTTCAATGCCTGACGATATTCCACCACCTGTGATTACTCTACCACAGTCCACAATACGATGACGATCAATCTGGCACTTTGGAGCGATTTGAGCTAAACGATCTATTGGAACGACAGCTTCGCCAGGATCAGCATTCTTGCGATTAGTCGCTCTTATTCCATCCAGTATCCCCGCCTTGCCGTAGATCCAGGAACCGGTACAAACACTCACCAGCAATGTCTTTTCAGGTATAGATTTCACGAATTGAATAAGCCGGTCATTGTGCATTTCAACCCTTGTACCGATACCACCGGGAATCAAGAAAGCATCCATATCCGGTTTGTGGTCAAGGCTGTACTTGGGATTAACAGATAAGTTTGCCGTAGCTTTAACTGTAGCCATAGAATCTCCTACCAAAAATGCGTCCAGTTCCGGATCGAGTCTTCGTGCTACTGCAAAAACACTTATGGGCCCCGCCCAGTCAAGAACCTCCGCACCATCAAAAATATATATTCCTAGTCTTTTACCAGCATGTTCTATTGCCATTGTAACCTCCCTGTAATACATTTTGAATTATTATCGTCCATCGTTTCAACCATTCTAATTGGGGAAGTGAAGAAAGTCCAGATAAACATGTGAGGAAGCCTTTAAATCATTTGAGCCGACGTGGAGATTCGAACTCCAGACCTGCGCATTACGAGTGCGCTGCTCTACCGCTGAGCTACGTCGGCTGTGATTAAATGTTTATTAATTATTTCAGTAAATAGCCGCTCTTTCAACTTTTCAGAAGAAGCGTCCCGTTCTCCCTGACTAGTGTGTCTTGAACTTGGTCGAACGGGCTGGTCCTATCATTCTGTCTTCTGTCTTCTGTCTTCCATCTTCTGTCTTCTTGCTCTAGTCTCCTGCTCTTCCATCACTAAAGCCAAGGGAAGTGCTTAGGGCTCTCGATAAGGCTGGCTTTTATATTCACAATCAAACAGGTAGCCATGTTGTGCTTAAGCACCCTTCATTACAATCAAAGAGGGTAGTTCTCCCGTACCATAATAAAGATCTGAAGAAGGGCACACTTCGCAGTATCCTCAAGCAGGCCGGGTTAAGTATTGGTGAGTTCATCGATTTACTCTAAAAACTTTATAACCCGGGAATCCGAAGCCCCTGCGTCATTCCCGAGGATTGTTATCGGGAATCCACGAATAAAAACTTTTGCTTTCCCCATTCTTTTCCTCATAACCCGTTCACCCTGAGTAGTGAGCTTGTCGAACTATCGAAGGGTGCGAAGCAATCTCAGACCCTGTCATCATAAAAAGGGTTTTGACTGGCCTTCCAAAAATTGCGGCCTGTGTTGAACCATGTCCTGACGATAGGTCAGGATCGATTCAGCATTCAGGATGACATGGCTTGCGGTCGGATCAAGTTGTTCAGTCGAACTGGTCGTATCATTCTGTATTCTGTAATTGCGGGGTCGTATCCCAACAATCAACTTTTCTCATCATTCACTTAACTGATTTGTTTAATTCTGAGACGCGACCTTCTGATTTTCTTTTTCGGTAGGAGCGGAAAAACATCTTGAGAATTGGGAAACATCTAGAATTATCATTTTTCTTAGTTGAAGTGTTTGTAGAGCATAATGGTAATCAGGATAGTTGTTAGTATAAGGATTAGGTTTCTGAAGGGAATGCCAAGAATGGTACGCTTCGGCGGAACCTTTATCTCATATTCAGCCAGCTGGTAATCTCCCATAATTTGTATGGCTTTTGGAGAATCAACCGGGATCATAGAGTCATTTTTGCACTTAGGACATACACAGTATTTTAATTTGTAGCGTGTGAGTGTGTAGAGTAGGGCGGCAAGGAATAGAATAGATGCTGGAACCCAAAGGAAAGTTTCTATAACACCTGAAAGAGCAAAGAAAAAAGCACAACTCCATATTACTAACTCAGTTTTGAAATTTCCATAGATAGTAAACTCTTCGTAACCGATGTATAAGCACTGCGTACATAGTTTCTTCATACCAATAGAATACTAGCTTAGCAGAAAGATTTCTTTCATAGATTTTTTCCCAAAATCCATACCGCTTTTTCATCACCTTTTTTCAAATGTGAAGACTCGAAACATTGGTTCTATCATCACCGAATGTAATTATCGTGGATCCAGCTCCTTTGTTATCCATCGTACGAAGTGTCATTCCGAATGAAGATGAGGAATCTAATTTTCAGCCATTGCGAGCCGTAGCGAAGCAATCTAAAAATCTTGCGTTCCCGAAATCTTTGATCTGGAATCAATTTTACTTGTCATCCCGAAGGGCGAAGCCCCGTGGCGATCTTCCCCTCGAATTAAAGGGTTGCGGACCCTTTAATTTTTAATAATTGAGGCGACGGAAGAACCTGACTATTTCGGATTTTATTCTCCTGAGCTAGAGGGCTTTACTGGTATTGGGCACTCTATAGAGGATTGTCTCTATAAAGCGAGATGGGGAATTAAGGAACACGTAAACCTTTTAAAAGAGCAAGGGCTTCCTGTCCCACCGAGGAATCCTAATCCAAGAATCATTATTCAAAACGAGCCACGGCTGGAAGAAGCTGTCTAAAAGTTATTTCGAAAGAAATAGCTCTTCTACCTGATAAGTCATCCTGTATCTTGCATCCTGCATCTGTGGATCATGCATCTTCCATCATGCATCCTGGTCTTAAGGGTTTCGTCCCCTTTGATTATTCAATGAAGAAGAAACAGACTATTGGGTGCGAACGATTAAGAATAGGTATGACCTAACTGAGGAAGAGACTAAACAGTTGGATTCAGTTGCCAATGAAGCAAAAATGGAATTAAAGTTTGCGAGAGAAGGTTTTAGGAGACGGTTAGAACGGCGTTGCACTCAATAGGTATCAATTAAGTGAGTAATTGACACTGCTCATCGAGCATTTGGCTATTCAGCTGAACTGGTAAGACCATGTGAAGAGTTAACTAAGGAACAGGAGCTTGTGCCTGTAGAAAGGCTACGAGAGACTGACATATGGGAAACCCCGTTTCCTGACCTTCTCGTCAAGTGGTTGGGTGAGGGAGAGGAGTGATTCCCAACTAGAAGTCCGTACAACCTGACATTTGTATCTGTCACATTTATTATATAATGGAACTGTGACTAGGATATCGCTTCCATATGAAAAAAGAAAACCGTCATTAGTTGCCTTCCGAATTACGTCACGAAAAGAACCCCAGAATGACCCCCTGGGGGGTTCGGTAGAACATTTAATTTATTTCCTTGAGGAAAAAAGAAATTCTGAATGGAAAGCTGTCACTAGTCTGAATGTCAATATGTCCGACTTGTGGGGAGGGGAACTAAAGAAAATTTTAGCCAACATAGAGGATTATCTAAACGATTCTAGCTCATACAAATGGACGGAAACAAAACTACCCATAACAGATTTTTGGCGACAACGGCAGAAGCAGGAAATTGAAAGAGATTTAGAAGCTGGAGGGAAAGGTCAATGGACTATAATGAGTGACCATACACTTGATGAACTTATGAAGTTTATTGCTTCAATTTATGGAACAAAATGGGAAATCTTACGGAAGCTTCCAAGTGAGCTTCCAGAATGGATGAGTTCAAAAGATGCTTTTGAGAATCAGGTGACTTCGATGGCATTTGATGAAGTTATCGTCAGAGACAAAATCGCAAAGATATTAGAAACGACACCTGATGATGATGAGAAGGCAAGAAACATAGTACAGCTAATTGTTAACCACTCCCTGAAATCATCTTTTGCCGAATCTCTTTTAAATCCCGTTCATTACCAGGATAAGGTAATATTTTTATCCAGCGATGAAGAACTGGAAATTGCTGCTCTATGGGAACTCTTTGAGAACTTTAAAAATGACATAGAAGGTGACCGTAATTTAATACCTGAAGAAAAGCGTATAAAAATGCATTACTTTTGGCAAAAAGAAACAGGCAAACGTTTAAATGAATTAAATAATCGTTGTGTATATGGAGGAACTTTAAAATTTGGGGAAAAAGAAGAGAGCAAGCGGGCCATTGCATATGAAATAGCTGACCGATTATTTCGAATACTACTAACTTGGGGGTTATCTTTTGGTGCAGCTCAAACGGGGAAAAAGGAATACTTCAGATTGTATTCCAAAGAAGCTTGGCGTCGAGAGCTGAGGGAAATCAATTTTCAAAATCGCATTCAGCAAGCAGATAGTGAACTGAAAATGTTTACTGAAATTATGAGGAGCGAATGGGACTCCAACAGCCTCACTTTTTTGGGAGTGATTATTGCCATCGCGTTAGCCGTATTTTTTGGCGTATTTAGCTTGATACCCGATATTAAATGGTGGGGAAAGATTTTAATCTCCGTGGGATGTGCGACCCTAGGGCTTGTATTATTAGTCACTGGTTTTAAGTTTGAGAGACTTCGAAAACCTCTCTTGCGATGGTCAAGGCAAATTTTACAGGTGCCGACAAAAAAATAATTTGTAAACTCGTCACTAGATGCATCTTCATCTGGGCGTGCGTGTAAGTAAAGATAACGTAGGCTCGTCTTTAGTGAGTCAATATGGGCTTCTTGGTCTCACTTAAACTTTCTACTGAACTCTCCCCTATAGGAACAGCCCCTAGAACTTGGACATATTTCGTTTGGTAACTCTGTGCTCCCAAGCCAATCGGCATCCCGCCTTTCAGGTAGGTGCCCTTGCTGCGTGGAGGAATTGTGATGGGAAGGACAGCAGTTGTACTGCTTACTTGTTGTCCAACACTCCCATATGAAGTGGAGTAATAGTTGAGCTTTATTAGGATGTCTTTATAAGCAATGTCTGCTGTGTTCTCAATCGTAACATTACTTATCATAGCTACCCTCATCGCCACAAAGTAAGACCAGTCAGTAACTTTAATGTACCTCTCAGGATGTTGTTTCATTGACATGGTCGGAGCTGATTCTTGAGCGTTTGCAAGTGGAGAACATAGGAATAATAGGATAAAGATTTTTGTGGCTGTGCGGTTCATGTCTGTTTTCTCAAAACTGGAAGTATTGGTTACCAGTATTATACACTAGCCTAGGCTCCGTTTTTAATACTTATCGATGTTATTTCTCCTCACTCCATGAGATTTCTGTATGATTTTGTATCTTATTTCCACTAGGTTCTTAAATGAGGGGTTGTACATCAACATTTAATACCTCCTTAAACATCTCAAAAGCTCTAAAGTTTGACAAGTCAATACTCAGACATTAATCTAGAAATTCTATTTTTGAATTACAATAGATATTCAAAGGATGAATTAGACTTTACATTTGGGACATATCCAATTCATCTACGGCGTATTGAGACGAACCACGAAATGTGCGAATATTGCAAACACCGCATAGTACCCTTCTTGTTAATATTGTTGTTAGCTTTGCTAGCTGTGTTGAGTAAAGACAGCTTTAGTCAAGAAAAGGAGAAACAGAGTGCAGAGGGTCAAATACTGTGCGTCGAAAACGGTGAACAGGAGAAAATAGAGGTCACTGACCAAATCAAAGACTGTGACGGGGTATATATTTTGATGGGCAATGACGGTAAAACTTACACAGTAATAGCCTCAGAAGAAGACCTAAGAAAGTATAAATCGGGAGAGCAGGATAGCTTCAAAGTTGACGGAAAAATTAAAGGAACCCAAAGAGCATGGATTATTGACTCGACTACCTCGCCCGACGAAGAGTCTTCAAGAGGTGAGACCAGAGATATTGAAGGTGACATCTTCTGTCTTCTTCCATACTATAAAACAAGCAAAATTAAAAAGAGCACTCTGAAACCGATACTGTCGTCATACCCATGTCATGAATTGGCACCCCATCCACATGTATTGAGGTCAAAGAATGGGGAGATATACTCGATATTTGGCTCGGAAGAAAAAATCTCAGAAATAGAAAGAAATCCAAAGGACAATGTTTTACTTAAAGGAAAAGTCAAAGCAAATGATAGCGGTTTGTTACTTTACGTGTTTTAATTGTACCGCCCCCCTTTTGTCAAGCAAGGCTTCAATACATATAGGTGCCTGTTCTAGACTCCCATCTCTTTCGTTTCATTGCTCCTCCTCTTCTATATCGCTCTTAGCCACTTGGTTAAATTAAAATAGTATTCTATAATCCATAATATAATGCAGACGTAGGACGTTGTTGTAGAGCTAAATAGCACCCTTACGAACTCGGACTTTTTCATTTTGTAAATTAGTATTGGGTTGGTGTCGTAATGAACTGCAGTAAATGCGGGTCTTTGATGAAGTATGAAAGGGATAATATTAACAAGCGAGAGACGTATACTTGCAATAAGTGTGGGTCAAGGTTTATAAGGCAATATCTCAGTGGTAAGCTAACCTTCTCTGGTGGGCTTCGGAAGGTAGCTTCATTAGCTTACTTCAGAGAAAAGCCATATATTGGATTCATAATTGTAGGGTGTTCTCTAATCTCCTATTTCGTTCCATTTCTCACAAAATCTTTCTTAGGTTTACTTATTCCAATAGCGTGCATAGCTTTATCACTTATAACAATCGCCCTTAGGGAAACAGCTTATGTAGATAGAGAAATTAGTCCTTAATGTCCTGCTCCCCACTAGTCAAGAAAGGCTTCAATACGTAGAAGTGCTTGCTTGAGAATCCCTTCTCCTTAGCTTCATTGCTCCCGCTCCTTAATAGCTTTTATATAACTTTACGAGCTTAACCTTGCTAGCTTCTTAATGGGGAGCAGTATATTATTGAGATTATGTCTCAAGCGAGCGATAAGTTAAAGAAAATTGAAGACACCATAAAAATGTTAGAACGTGATTTATCTATAAGCAAGCTTACTTTCCGAAGAATTTGCAATCATCTCAATCTAATGAAAGGGTCATTGAGTGTGCTGTCTCAGGTAGCTGGGAGTAATTCACCTGAAGTCCGCAGCCTGTCTAAACTTGGCAAAGAAATCGAGATTGACGGTATGTTAATGAATGGCGAAACGTGGAAAAGCATTGAGAAAACGACTTCGCCTCAAAAGAGAGACGATTTTTACGCTAGTTATACAAGTGCGATGATAAAAACAACCAACAAAGTATTAAGTGTATTCAAGAAGCTTAGACGGTCTCATTATCCTTCACTTCTGAGAAATACCTCTCCAATTCAAGATTCAGAGTTTTTCCTCAAACTTTCGAAGAAACAAACAATTCTTCAAGCATCAGGAATTATTATATCAAACTATATCGCAAGAGAATTAATCGAATTGCTGAGAAAGGAGAACATTAGTTATAGAGGGGACGATATAGACCAATTATGCGAAAGACTCAAAATGAAAACGAACAACTCATCATTAAAAGCATTTCTCAAAAGAAGTTATTATAGAGTTAAAATAGCTGACAAAGTCAGGAATAGCTCTGCACACGTTGATGTCTCTAAACTTCTTCCTAAAGAAATAGAACAGTCAATTGAATTTGCCAAACTTCTGAAGAAGTTTTTGTAATCAAATATTGATTTGAGGAGCTTTGAAATCTTAGATTAAACGGGATAATTCGAGACTAAATCTGATTCTTCCCATTCCTAAGCAATAACTATATCCCCCCTTCTTCCAACAAACTCGTCTCTTCCCATTCCTTTTCTCCACACTTTGGGCATTCCACCAATTCATTGGCTTTGGTAACTTTATATTTTTCCACTTGGGAACCGCAACCTTTACATCTTAAAGATTGCTCATCAGTTATGTAACCATAGAATGCTGCAAGCTCTTTAAGGAAGTCGCACATGTCTCACCCTCTAATAAATTTTACCATATAGGCTCTTTCAATCGCCAATCTCTCAAAACACTAAACTTGCTACCCCAAACTCACGACCGAATGATTAAATAGATAGTGTCCACGCTAAAACACTTATGCTATAATGCACTTACAGGTTGAAGAAATCGAGAGGAATGAAAATATGGTTAGAAATTCGTATCTATCTCTCAGTATAGCGATAATTTTAATCATTGTTTCTTGCAAATCCGCTGAACTTAGTCCTGAAGAAAAAGCAAAAGTTAATGAACTGAAAGGTGAGCTTGAAGACGTACAAAAGGATATAGTAGATGCTGAAAAAATAGACCAGCAGTACGAGGGAGGTCTAATTAAATTGCTTATTGAAGCCAGAATAGAAATACTGAAAACAAACAAGGCGTTGCTGGAACAGCGTATAAACTCAATCGAGTCTGGCAGCCCTGTAACTACTGAAACTTTTGTAACCAATGCCGACCCCGAACTTGCAGGGAAAATACAGGAAGAGATTGATGGCGTGAACAAGGAGCTTCAAAATGCAAAATCAGAGGCTGAACAATATTCTGGAGGATTAATTTATGCTATGAAACTATCGGCGGTCGCTACGTACGAGCAAACGTTAGCAATGCTGAAGCAAAGGTATCTTATCGCCAAATATGGATTGGCGTTTCCAAAATTACCTACTCCAGAAGATATAAAAAAGGAAGAGACAGAAGTTGCCTCAAGCGGCGTTGGCACTGCTCCATCATCACAACCCGATTCCAAAAGCAAGTCGAAGTTACAAGATGAGATTCTTGATGTGAAAATTCTAGATAAAAAATTTACTGAGCAAGATTATCAAAAATTCATCTTTTTCGATTTAGAAGTCACAGCTCCTGGTCTTGACAAGACGGCACGTGCTATAAAGGGTACATTGAATTTGCAAGACCTGTTCGGTGAAACTAAAATGAGGGTTGGTTGGACAATTGATGAGCCTATCGCTCCCAATGGAAAAATAAACTTGAATGGTGGCTTTGACTATAATCAATTTAAGTGGGAGCACAATTGGGTCAGGACTACAGACAAAAAAAATATGAAAGCAACTTTTACAGTCGATAGTATTTTATATGAAGATGGTACTAGAAGAGATTTTCAATAAGCCTGTTTCAGTGACTGGAATGGTCATAATTGCTTATGCTGGGTTAATCTCGGCGGGGTCTATAGGTTCTACTTCCATAAAGCCGCTGTTTTTCTTGAAGTTCATTCGATGAACGAAATTTCTCATTGAGTCGGATGGGTCAATCGTATCAAAGTTTATCTGTTCCAGAGTGCTTCTAGGGATTGCAACTGACAAAATAATCTTATCTTCTAGGTGACCAGTCTGTGGGTTTAACAACTTATCCTCGGCATGAATTACAGCCGAGTCTACTGGTAGAATTGCCAACAATTCTCTAGCAACACGCACAACGCTACTGCAAACATGGTCTTGGTAAAGTTCAAAATATTTGATTTTCGGCATCGCTTTAACACTCATTTTTCCACTGCTAAGTAAACTCTTAATGTTTTTCGGTATGACTTTTTCACCATGAACGTGGACAAGAGCAGTTAATACTTTATTATTACTTATCCCAAAATCTATGCTAGAGCCAAGTTCGCTGATTTCAGTGAAGGGATTAAGTTCTTTTAGCGCTTCTAAGTATGCATCTTTCTCACCAGCCATTATTTTATCTGCGAACTCTTTGCTTGCTTTCCAATCAGCATAGCTCTGGTCGTATTCACTAAGTAATTTTTGGTACTCTTCTTCATCCCTTTGCTTTCCTTTTTCTATATTCTCGAAAAGAGTTTCCCGACTTTTCTCCTCTTTTTTCCACATCCTATCCCATATTCCTGGTTTATAGTTACTCCAGAGTTCTCGTGCCTTGCTCTCATTTAAAGATTGCGGAATCGGTTTTTCAGGCGGTTTAGAGTTTGTAACTGCTTCCCAGTTGACTGATTCTCCTGCTTCTTTGTGAACTGAAATTAATCTATCTATATAATTCTCGTACAATTCCACCTCATAGGCTGCTCGTTCCAACTCTTCCATGCGAGCCATTTGCTTATGTTGCTGTTCAAGTTCACGTTGCCTTTTCCTTGAGGCTCTTTCCGAAGCACGTTTAGCCTTCCCAATAGACCGAAAAACTTTATTCAAAGTCACCATGACGCCCTCGCTTCTTTAAATAATAAGTTCTTCTGAATTAAAGTTTAATAAGAATTATACAAAATAAGCAATTCAATATGAAGTTAACAAGATTATATCGGAGTTTTCAAATGAATTTAATATGGGATACAAGTATACAAAAGTTTTGAACCTTTTCGTTTCGCTTGATAGATACACTTGCTGCACAAAGTTCACAATCAAAATTTGTGTAGATAGTGTGCTAAATGAACTAGATTAAAATACTATTAAAATATAATCCCAATTTTGATATACTAGAGCGATTGGTAGAAGGTATTGAGGGAGGTAACTTAAGTGAGAAAATGCCCTTATTGTGCTGAAGAGATTCAAGATGATGCTAAAAAGTGTAGATTCTGTGGAGAGTGGCTCGACCAAAACAAAACCACCTCTCCAAAACCTACATCTCAAACCCCAATCGTTGTTCGGACAAACAAAAGCAAAAGTACGGCGGCGTTGCTGGCAATATTTCTAGGCGGCATTGGAATACATAAATTCTATTTGGACAGTCCTGGTTGGGGTTTCATTTATTTGATATTCTGTTGGACGTTCATACCAGCTATCGTTGGTTTCTTGGAGGGGCTATCTTATCTCTCTATGAGCGAACAAGATTTCGATAATAGATATAACCAAGGAAGAATATCTACTAATCTCACGACTTCCGTTAAAGAAACCCAAATTAAGGCTACTGGAGCGAAACCCCGCATATTTGATAAGTGCGGTAAATGTGGTGGTGAAATAGGCTCTGCTACCTTAAAGTGTCCTCACTGCAGTTCGATAACTTATGCACACTTTTTTAATCTGCGGGTTATCTTAGTTATTATCGCTGCTGGCATATTATTATATATAAAGTTTTGCTTATAAATTCCCAAATAAAACTTCTTTTTGGGATTATTACAAGAATGTAGCATCGTGACCCTATGAAATTTCACCATGGTCATCTAAGCAGATTGTACTGCTTCACTTTTGTCAAACAAACCTTCAATACATATAAGTGTTTATTCTAGAATCCCATCTCCCTCGCTTCATTGCTCCCCCCCCCCCACTCCTTAGAGCTTTTTCACGTTATTTTACTAGCTCAATTCTACTAGCTTCTTAATGGGGAACAGTATTGCTTAATCACTTATAAAGAAGCAGGCTGCAGCATCTAACCATTCGTCCATACTCGACACAACCTTTTTAGCTTTTTCTTCATCATAAATTATTTCGCCATAGAACGATTTTTCGCGTATTCTTCTTAATTTCTTTCCTAACCTTATCAACAGTCCCAGTCTTTCTGAATTTGGTCTTAAATTAAATCCCCTTTCCCATTCGCTTTCGTCGGGGAAATCATATGTCGAGTCGTTTCTTCTGATAATTTCATCGTCTCCTACACTTACAGCTATTTCATTTTTAAATTTCTTGACTGTGAGTCTTAAAATTTCATCGACAGATTTTATATTTCTAACTGCACTAGATGCCCCCAACTGTGTATATACGTCATTGTCAATTCTGTACACACGAATAATATCACTATCAATGTCTACACAATAACCGTCACCGCTCTTTGGGTAGTGATTATAAAGTAAAGGTAACCAAGAGTTATTAGCTGAAAACATTGACAGAATATTCAACATTTGTTCAACCAACTTTTTGATTTCATGCGTTTTACATGGAGCATTCTTGGTCAAACAAATTAGCCCTTTCATAATTAATTCTATAACTGCATATGATTCAAATACAACGATATTCCAATGTTCGTATTTAACTGCAATAGGAATTAATTTCTCTTTTATAAATATTGCGTCTTCTATATTTCTTTTTCCACGCTTTTTCAGTTCTTCAATGTCAAGTAGGGGAATTGATTTAGATTTGTTAAGACTTGAAATTATTCGATCGAGAAAACTCAACAATGCCTTAGTCTCCGAATTTGTTGCACAGTAACTAGTATACAAAATACCAGTAGGAGGTTTAAATATTCGTAATTAACGACTTTCTATCTCTCACACAAGTACACTTACTACACTAGGTTCATAATCAATCGGCTGTGTAGGTCGTGTACAAAGTGAACCACCTGGAAAGACGATAAGAGACTTCAAAGAAGGATAACACGGGATGTCAGCTCAAGCGGTTTCTAGTACCTTTGATTTAAGTTAGCCGTTAGAAAATCAACGCCTATTCGACTGAAGCCCCATAGCACATCTCTTGGAAAAAGCACCACTTGCATTCATTCAGGTTATCAATCATAGGAAAATTGTCTTTGCTGGCAACATTGTTATCCTTGTCATCGAGCATACTGAGCATTCTCTCGCTATTTTGAATTATCCTTTCAATTGCCTCAACTTTTTGCTCAGCCGAAACATTATGTTGCTCTAATTGGTTTTCATTAAGATAAAATATCTTCAAAATAATATCGTCAAGACTATATCCCCATTCTTGTTCTCCATAAAGGGCATAACAAACCAGCTGTTCAATATTTGAATCGTCTTCCTTTCCTGTTTTCCAATCATAAATTTCCAACTTCCCGTCGATTTCAATAGCGAAATCCATCTTGAGACCAACTGTGTAATTCTCTATTTGCAACTGTTGAAATTGTTCGATGGGTTTCCAATAGAGAGAATCAACTCCTTTTATGTTTAAGAATATTTCTGAATTATAAAAATTAGTTAAAGAGTCCATTACTTTGGATTTTATTCTTTCTAAGTATTCCTTTGAGGGGTTCCTGTTGTAGTAATGCTCAAATAGATTGATATTCCACTTAGGGCTTTCAAGCCATCCCTTTTCCTTAGACTGCTTCCATGCTCCATTAAGCTTATTTCTTGCTCTATCTTTAGAGTATCCAGGCTCATTAAGTTTGGACTTTTAACGCTTTTTAACAATTCTTAATCATCGCATGTACTACACTTCCCGCAAGCATTTGTAGATTGGTCATCCTTGATAATCTATAACATAGCTTGGCTTCTTCTGGTGCATACATGTCCCATCCGCCCCACATACCGTAGTGACTGTAATAATAGAGTCGTTTGCATTTGTCGAAGTTCCTCTGTCTTGAAATTGACCACTGGAATTTATTTCTAAATTCAGCCATTAAAATTACCTAGTGGTATGGACAAAAACCGTCCATACTGAAGCGTCTCGCGGAACTTTTCATTCTTATCTCATAAGGGTTTCCATATTTTGAGGCTCTTCGATAATGTATGGAGCAATACCCTTTACCTTTATGTTTTCTTCCGCACTGAGTTAAACGCCATATTCTCTTTAATTAACTTCCTTGAGCGAATATATGATTTCTCCTTTGCTAGACTATGAATTACCTTAGAGGGTATCGAGACCTGCATGACTGACACCTCAACGGATTAAAGGCAGTTCTCACATTAACAAGGTGAATAATTTTCTTATCGACTTCCCAGCACTTAGGGCATAATGGTATATCATCACCCGCTCTGTAATAAAAAGGCGGACGAAATTCTAGGCTTGTTTCTGTTTCGATAATTTTCTTAAGTTCGTCTATTTTCTGCTGTAGGTCGTTGTTTTTTCGAGTAATCTCAATAATTTCTTCTTCCAGTTTTAGAATTTTTCTGTATAATTCGACGTCGTCCAACTTTCTCACAAGTTTCACAATTTCTTTTGCGTCTGAGATAATACTCATTCTCATGTCTCCTCTTCTACTGACATCATTTGTTCCGAGTCCATTCCGACCATTACAATTTCCTTCTAGTTTTTTTTGCCCACACGCAATTGCCAGGTTCATAATTTCCGTCGTGGTCTAAACGATGTAATTCATATCCTGGGAGCGGGTCACCCATATCTTTATAAAACTTTAAAAAGCTTTCTCTCCAAGATTTGTCAACCTTTATACCTCTGCCTCCGTAATATTCATAGGCAGTTTCTTTTGGATTGGTACATCTTTGAACCACTCCACTCCAAGTGTTATAAGCTTTAGACCTAGCCTTCCCATATCTGCCCTTCCCCCCAGATTTCCCAAGACTAGTATTCATGCTATAAATATACATCTCTTGAAAAACCAGACTTTGGTTTGCTCTTTGCTCTCTATGTGAAGCCCATCTTATATTTCCAGGCTCGTAATCACCATCATTGTCAATACGGTCGAGGGTCGCTCCACGGGGTCTTTCTCCTATGTCTTCAATAAATTTTGTGAAATCATTCCACCTTTCACATATCTTAATCCCTCTGCCTCCATAATGTTTCCAATGGCTATTTTTAGGATTATTGCATCTATCTCTCATATTTAGCCAAGTTGTGTAGAGCGGATGTTCCGCGTCTCGTTTTCTAAAACCATGTTTAAAATTGCGTCGAATTGTATTTTCCACAGTTACGCAGCCACAAGATTTGCTTCTATTTTGAACCAAATTATTCCCCAATACCTCCTTACGACGGCCACACTCACATTCACATAACCATCTGGAAGTTCCTCTATCGTTATTTTCTACACGTTCAATAACTGTCCACTTTCCAAACCTTTTTCCAGCTAATTTGAGGGCATTTTGTCCTCGCAAGCAACCGCAAGATTTGGTGTCTCCTTTACGCAACACATATCCCCTGACAACTTTTTCTTTACCACAATCACACTTACAGAGATATTGTGCAGCCCCTTGTTTATCATTAGGGAATACTCGGTGCTTTACAGTTAACTTGCCATATCTTTTAGCGACCATATCTTTCAAGTTGTTTTCAAGCATTTCTATAATATAATCATTTCAATATAATAAAAACAGTAATACAGATTTCTGAAATATTCTTTAGAAAATTGGAAGATTTTATTGCAAGATATAGGCAGATATTGCGAATGACTCATCAAGAGGGAGTAAGGGCAGTTCCCCTAAAATCGGATTGGCTTGACAGTCCGTTTGTTGATACTAAACATAGAAATAAATAACTAGTGACAGACACTTATTTTTATAGGTGGGGGACCATCAACTGATTACGTCTAGTAATTATTATTAAGGTTGAAATTAATTCGTGTCTGTCACTAGTTACTATGTATAAATCCTTTGCCTTGGATTTACGCGGGAATTTTTTGCTAGCGCAGGAAATCAATACAAACTTTTTTATTTTCTTGCCTCTATTGATATTAAATTGATCCCAATTTTTTAACAAAGCTCCGGGGTCAGTCCTAAATCTTATACTATATATAAAGAATCTGGCAATACGCAGAGAGACAAAATAATTGAGAAAGTGGGTCTACTTGAAAGGAGTGAACTTGGTGGAATCTGCCACTTAAACGTGATAAACGCAAGGTCGAAGATGTTGTTCTATCAGTCATATGCAAGTCGATCCATCCAGTCAGCAAACTTACTCCAGTTAATTCGATTACTCTTTTGACGAGATCTTCCAGTCCAATACAATGAACCTCGTCCAATTTCAAGCGTGCCTATTTTCTCTTTATGTGCGTAAATTTCTAATCTCAGTGATGTACCTGCCTTTGTCAGCTCTACAACTTGCACCTGATGAGCTCTAACAACATGTTTTCTCCTTGCTTTCTTTTTGCCCTTCGTCGTCATCTTTATCTCCCTACTAATTTACTAAGCTATTATACCCTTTGGATAGTATATGTGCACGGCCAGGCTTTGTTTGTTTGATTATTTTGTTCAGTATAAAGTGTCCGGGGTCAGGCATGAATAAATGAGTTATTTCTGATCTCCTTCCTTGCTGTTTTCTGAAGGGTCATTGCTACTTCCCTCATCATGAACTTCGTCCTTCTTGACCTTTTCTTTCTTTTCGTCAAAGTAGCCTAGTTCCTCGAGGATTGCTGCTATTAGTACCGGGTCACACATATAATTGTATTTATTATATTACAGAATTGACTGTTTCGGGACAGGCCAATAATTGAGCCAGAGGGGACACAGACGTTAATATCTCATTTTTAACTGAGGGGTTTGGTGATGCAGACATTGAACCGCCCAACCTTGAACCTATACCCTTCTTCCACACTTGAGACAGTTATCTTTTTTACTTCTAAAACCGCACTCATTGCAAAGCTGTGCCATTATCCCTGCTATTTCTTTTACCTGCTGTATATTGATCCCTAAATAGAATTAATAAACTATATAAAAGATATATTGTAAGCGACATGACAGAGTTGATTGAAGGGCAACCCTTTATGGGTATTTATGGTGCTAAACTTTATGTATATGCCCATGGTTGGAACAGGTGTATTTGCAGACATTCCGGAGAGCATCACCCAGCGTGCGAGTGAGAGCGTGTCCGACTTTCCGAGGACATATGCCTTTCAATACATATGTACTTGACAACATATTGAAAAGGGTCATAATAAATGAAGAAATGGACTGTCACGTTCCATGACGATTTTGAGCCAGAGGTCGATCAACTGGCGGAAGCCGTGCAGGATGAACTTTACGCGCACGCTTCCCTACTTGAGACTTTCGGGCCGGAGCTGGGCCGGCCTCATGTGGATACGCTTTATGGCTCCAAGCATGCGAATATGAAGGAGCTGCGGTTCAAGGCTGATAAGGGGGTGTGGCGCGTTGTCTTTGCCTTTGACCCCGAGCGTAAAGCGGTGCTTCTCATGGCTGGCGATAAATCCGGCACGAGGGAGAAGCGATTTTACGAACGGCTCATAAAGAAGGCGGACCGCCGTTTTGACAGCCATCTCGTGGCGCTTAAGGCAAGAAAAACGAAAAAGAAAGGGAAAAAATAATGGGCAAAACTCTTGATGAAAAGCTGAGCAAGCTGACCAAAAAGAGACGGGATAAGATTCAAGCCCGTGCAGCGGAATTGATTGCCGAAGAGATGACAATGCGTGAGTTACGCAAGGCGCTCCATCTCACCCAAAAAGCAGTTGCAACTAAACTTAGGATCAGCCAGGACAATGTCTCGCGCCTTGAATCACGCTCGGACGTGCTGTTGTCAACCCTGCGCGAGTATATTCACTCATTAGGCGGGGAGCTGTCTATCGTTGCTGAATTTCCTAACAGACCCCCTGTGCTGCTTGCAGGCCTTGCCTCCATCCAAAGTCGTAAAAAAGAGGACAGCCAAACACCTCGCAAATCAAAATCTTAACGATCTTGCTCTTTTCTTTCTTTTCGCCGAGGTATACCAGTTCTTCGAGAGATAGGGAGGTCGCCACAGGACTTTGCCCTTCGCGATGACGATACTGGATTCCCGATTACGCTTGTCCTCGAAATCCTTGATCGGGGAATCCTCGGGAATGACAGACCGGTGGGTGTGTCCACGGTCAGGCTTTGCTTGTTTGACTATTTTGTTTCGTCTCTTGTTGTTCTTCTTTCCAGAAATGATTTTAACGGAAAGATTTCTCATGGAACCTGTGCTGAGCTCGACCGAAGTATTCGAAATGACAAAGTACTGAGATCGCCGCAGTGGAGTCTATCCCGGGTACATCGAATTACGATGACGATATGGATTCCCGATAACTTGCGTACCCAGGTGCTACCTTGACATATCATTCAGGAAGATCTTTGAGATACACTCCTTTCCCCTCACGCAAGCTTTTCCTTGCTCTTTCAACTCGGGTTAAAAACCTCGGATCATGCTCCAATCGATAATCAAACCAATCATCCTCTGAAGCAAACCCTATCAAAATGCCGGCAGGTTTTCCATGCCGAGTTATTATAATCTCTTCTTCCTCGGCCAGGTGCAAATATTCGGAGAGCTGATCCTTTACTTCTGACAATGGTACTTTCTTCATTCTTCTTGTCCCCACCCTTCAAGCCAGTCTGCGGCCTTTGATTTTGGTACAATCGCCAATATTTCTACTGCCGCCTCTACTACATCATAAAACACTCGAATTTCACCGACAAGTAGCCGATATTGAGGACGACTGATTCCCTGCAACCTCTTGATGCGACTTCTACTTGTTTTATTGGGTTCATGGCTTAGATGTCGTCCTACGGCATCGCGCATGATAGCACGATCTCTTGCTGATAATCGCTTAAAATCTTCAATGGCCTCCGGCGAAAAAATGATCTTGTATTTGATTCTGGCTAGATTATAGCCAGATTATGATAGATCTTCAAGAGCGTAGAGCAAATCTTCAGGAATTAAAGGGAAGCATCTTTGCGCAACATTGATGATAAGTGATATTGAAAGGCAAGTACGCAAATAATAGGTGTAACCTCCGCAACATCCTTGAAGAGATTACTATCGATAGCTGCTCCCATACTCTGCCGGCGATTCATGGCCTGGCCTAATGAGACTCCTTCCTTCATGATAGAAGTTTTTGTAGTCCGCTCGTTTTGAACATCCGCTAATAGATATAAGCATAAGAAGAATTGCGATTATTAACTTATACACGGCTAGTCAGGATACCGGATGCATGATACATGGATGCAGGATCAAAAGCGAAACTTCGAGGGATCAAAGATTGGAAAATAAATAGGTAGATCATTTTTGTGATATCGGTGACTTTACCTTATATCTCTTCTTCCTCGCGGTTTTTTGAATTATCTTGCTGAGGCTGCTCGGCATGTACTTCCCCTTTGTTGTCTTTTTCTTTCTCTCTCGTTTAGAAATCCCAGTTTTTCAAGAGATAGGGAGATCGCCACAGGGCTTCTCCCTTCGCGATGACGATATGGATTCCCGACAACAGTCCTCGGGAATGACTGTAGGTTGAGGATTGTCGCTACTAGCACTGGGTCACATATGGGCTTTTATTTATTATATTACACAACTTGAGATTCAGGAACTGGGTAAACGAAAAAATGGATTCCCGATTACGCTTGTCCTCGAAATCCTTGATCGGGGAATCCTCGGGAATGACAAACGGCGGAGGATTGCGGCTATCAGTACTGGATCACACATTGGAATGTATTAATTATATTACAGAATTGACCGTTTCGGAACTAACCCATTTTATGGGAGATTTTTTGAATGAGTACATCACTTGTGATACACTTTATTAAACAATTAAATTTAAGGAGTAATAATGCCTGCTAAAAACCCTCGTATAAATGTTGTGTTAGAAAAACCCCTTTATGAAGCAATTAAAAAGATTGCAAAAAAGGAGGGTATATCTATTTCACTGAAAGCACGAGATCTCCTTCGCGAGGCACTGGAAATTCATGAAGACATGATTCTGGGTGAAATTGCGTCAGAACGAGAGAAAACGTTTAGACGAGAGAAAGCTCTCACGCATGAAGAAATATGGAAGGATCGGACTGGCCACTTACAGGGAAAATAAATGCCCTATACCATTGTTTACCATCCTCAGGTAGAAGACGACATTGCGATTCTTGACAAGAAGCAAAAAAAGATCATCGCCGAAGCTATAAAAACCAGATTAGCCGATGAGCCTGAGAAATATGGGAAACCCCTCAGAGGCTCGTTAAAAGGCTACTGGAAACTACGTGTCGGAGATATAAGAATCGTATTCAAAATCGTTAAAAATGAAGTCGAAATTTTAGGAATCATTCACCGGAAGATAGTGTATGAGAAGATTGTGAAAAGGCTTTGAACACTTCGTCTCTAAACACTGGACCCCGCTGGGGCCGGGTCAGGCTCGTTCTTCAGTTGCTTATTTACCCACTCTTAGAGTCTCCGATCCGTCATAAAGTGCAGAACTCAGGACAATCATGTCGAGCTACTTTCACCAACCACGTGGATTCCCGATTACGGTCCTCGGGAATGACAACTTGTAAGGGGATTTCCGGCAGTTTATTGGAATTTGTCACCCTTCGATAGTTCGACGAGCTCACTACTCAGGGCGAATGGGTGATAAGGAATAGAAGGAAAAACGAAGGGAAGAAGAAACTCTTTTTATTCATGGATTCACGATTATGCTTGTCCCCGTATGACTTTAACTGGGCGTGCTTTGGAATGACTGAAGGTGGCGGGTCGCCGGTACAGTCATGGGCTTGCTCGCCCTTACGGTGGCTCAGAATAGGCAAGCCGATATTGCGCTTCACGATAGCAAAATAATGGGTCCCTGAAAAAAGCATTCGGGGACGACAGGCAAAGGGGGATGTTCCCAATCGCGGATGTTAAGAATAATCATACTAATATGCTTTTCCTCTGTGTATGATTGCATATATGCTGATTACCTTTCTTTTCTTATCTGGCGTAAATAAAATTCTTAAGTCTCCAACCCTAAGCCTAAAATCTCCCTTGAGTTCGCCGGTCAACGCTCTGACTTGTTGTTCCAGAAAAGGATTATCGCTTTTTTCCAATTTTAATAAAGCTTCTTTTATCCTACCCCGTGTTTTTTTATCAAGCTTTCTGTAGCTCTTTTCTGCAGTCGGCTTTATTTCAGTCTTCCAGTTCTTCAAGGGATTTACCCTTAATACCCTCATCGATTTCTTTCTTTCCCTTTCTAATCAGCTCTACCCAGTCGGGATTCGAAAGAATCTCAAGAGTTTCCTTGTGTCTTTCAATATATTGGTCGACAAGTTCTGAGATAATATCTTTCATGTCTCTTTTCTCTAAGCTGGCAATGATCTTGAGAGTATCCCTTTTTTCTTCCGGTATACGAACGTTGACTGTTTTCATATATATCTATATCTCTCCTTTAGGTAGAATATAATGCTATGATACAATTATACTTTAATACTAGTGGAATCGCAAAACCAACGAAAATCCTTTAAATTGCAAACAAAGAAGGGGAGGGAACGCAGCGTACCCCCACTACCCGATATTTGAATTGTACAAATTCTGAGGGTCAGGCCTGAATAAATGAGTTATTTTGCTTATTATTCCGTGCTGCCTTCTGAATTGTCTTGGCCAAGCTGCTGGGCACGAAATTCCTCCCTCTTGTCCTTTCCCTTCTTTTCGTCGAAGTAGCCAAGTTCTTCTGGAATTGCGGCTATCAGCACTGGGTCGCACATAATTTTTTGAGCCTTTCAACTATTTTCGGGACAGGCCGTTTAGCAAACCTTCACCTACTTTGCAAACTCCCACTCGTCTTCAAATACGTTGTACTTGAGCGTGTCTTTATCGTCGGCATACTCCCACTTATTTTCGAAGACGTTATACTTGAGACTATCATCCTCGCCCGCGAAATCCCATTCGTTCTCAAAGGTGTTGTACTTGAGACTGTCGCCTTCACCCGCATAGTTCCACTTATCCTGAAAGACATTGTACTTGAGAGCGTCATCATGAGTTCCATAGTCCCAACTATTCTGTGCGGCGTCATAATTGGAGCCAGCACCCACTTCGTTATCCCCAAGACCGCTATCAAAGAGGTCACCGGCAAGTGCGCCAGTGCTGAAGAGAAGTATGATAACAATCGGAAGTTTATTTATAGCCTTCATATGCTACCCCCTTTTTTAAGGATGGGATTCGAAACCTAGCTGCTGAAATGGACTTAAAAATACCATGTATAACAATTTAAGCTCCTAGATATTAGTGTCAATAATTATATCATTAGCAGCTTGTCTGGGCCACCTGCCAGGATCCGCCAAAAAACTACATAATCCAAATGCTTAAGAATTATGAACATTCGATTCTCAACGCAATGAAAATGCGTAATCGTATGAACAAACTTCTTCAAGGCACCCCTTTCTCGCATCGAAAATGAAGATACCTGAAATGAAGAAGTTGTAGAATGAGACTGAAGTAGGGAGAGGGGATGGACCTTTATACGTGCCGTGATAAAAGCTAATTGTCGAAGTTGGAAAACTCCGTTTATCGTCGTCTGACCACGTGAAAGGGTTTAATTGACAAGGAGATGACATGTGCTAGAATGAGCGGATTGAAAGATTTCGGATTATTAGGAGAATAATCGAATGACTAAACGATCAATTGCTCCTTCCTTTTTTATCGCATCGGCAATAGCTGCGGCACTAATAATGACAGGTTGCTTTGACGTCACCGGCGGTGGTGGCGGTGGTGGAGGGCCAGGAAGAGTCACGATTTCAGGGATGGTAACATCTGTTAATGGAGATACCGGTGATGTTTTTGGAATATCCATCGAAGCAATGAATCCGAACACCGGGAAAACTTTGGGGAGGGGTACCGAAACGGGCGTATTTGGGGCTTACCAGTTAAAGGTTCCCGCTAAGGGACTTCAACGACTTATAGAATTGGTTTTTACGACGCCTCTTCCCTTTTCAGAAACCTTTTCCGAGTTTTTCTTGATAACAAAAGATAGTCAAGTGTTTTTGGATGTTAGACTTGAAAGTCCCGGTCAGGTAATTATTGATGATGTTGACGGTGGTGGTTATCAGGTAGAACAAAAACGGATACGAATAGGTGGCGGTAAGAGATTTATATTTTCGGGACCAGAATTCTCAATAACGACCCCGCAGTTGGCAGACTTTACTATAAACGGCAGATCAAACGATTGTATTAAAGCTAACAAGAATAGTTCTATTGTGATAAATGTACAAAACTTCAGCGCGACAAATTGTGCAGCTGGTATCAATGTAAATAAGAGAGCGGTGATCTCAATTGATGCATCTCGGAACTTCGAAATTTCCAGTCGAAACAGCGGAGTCAGGAGCAGTAATCAGACGTTTACGAATCTTTCCAGCGGTGAAGAGTTCGTAATAAACTCGTCTGAGGAATTTGGGATCAGGGCCGGTGGCCAATCGTCAGTGGTAGTTGACTTGTTGGCGCCTCCTGTTGATTGTGAAATTTTTGGACCGAGGGGCGACATCAATCAGGAGAGTGCAAGTGCAATTATAAGTGTGCCGCCCGGGTGCCTGGTGCCATAGGTTCTATAAGCTCTCGAATTTGATTCACACGCAGAAAATCTGGGACCTAAAACTCTACAAACGAGTTCTAACAAATGTTCAGTTTCCAAAGGATTATACGGACAGAATAGTCTCAGAGATGATCCTATTTCTGGTTCTAATGGCATGAAGAAAACCAATATGACTCCTTGATATCCCGGGATTTAGTTAACTGCGAAAGTGTGGGTATTATAAAGTGGTTAGATATAATTAAAGTGTTTTAATGATATAAGAACATAAAAGAGGGAATCTTTTATGGATGAGTATAAAGAACTGGTTGAAAAACTTCGGATTCGACGCGTCGAGCTTGAGGAGAAGTTCAGAAAGCTGAAGAAGTCTCTGAGGAAAGCCCATGATAAGGACTCGGAAGAACAGGCTCTAGAGCGTGCGCATGAAAAAGTGGTAGAGGGGCTTGAGGAAAGTGTTCGCGTTGAATTAGAGCAAATTTACGACGCTTTCAATCGTATAGACAAAAACACATATGGTATATGTGCGGTCTGCGAAACCCCTATTTCAGTCAAACGATTGGAAGCCCTTCCTTACACCGATCGATGCATTGATTGCGCCCAGGGTTGAGATTCATACCTTTAGTTTCTTTATCTTGATACTGAATAGATCCTGACCTATCGTCAGGACATGGTTCAGCAAAGGTACAAAGAAACAACGCTTTGATAGTTTGACCCTTCGACGGGCTCAGGGCTCACTACTCAAGACAAGGGCTGCCCAAACCCTGTCATATTGAACAGAAGCGAAATATCTTTCCTTTTTAATAAATAAAGATCTCTCAGTCACTTTGCTCCTTCGAGATGACACCTGAGCCTTTGAGGTTCTATTGTGAGGTCGTGCAGCTTGCTGCAGGGAGGTTTATTTAGTAAATTTTTAAGTCGGGCGGAAATGAATTTCCGTAATGAATAACTGCGCGACGGAGTGGAGGGGTTATTTACTCGTGAAATTCTTCAAATCAGCATTCTAGCAATCCCATCATATTTTTGTATTCTAATAGGTCATGATAACAATCAGTCAGATCCGAGCATCCAAGGGGCGAAAGGAAGAAATATTTGATGAAATATCGGCCGGTTCCGAACCAGGCTTTAGATTCTATGCGCTACTCTCTACTGCTTCATTGATTGCCGCATTCGGACTCATGGCAAATAGTACGGCAGTGATTATAGGAGCCATGCTGGTTTCTCCGCTTATGACCCCGATAATAGGGATTTCTCTGGCGATTGTAATAGGCAATCCTCGCCTGCTCGGAATATCCATTCGATCTGTCGTAATCGGGATAGTTTTATCAATTTTATTTGCTGGAATATTGGGTTTTCTACCCCTTGCTCTCGAAGCCACTCCCGAGATGCTTGCAAGAACCAGGCCTACGATACTAGATCTCATGGTTGCAATTTTAGCGGGATTTGCGGGGGCTCTTACAATGATTGATGAGAAATCCAGTCCTGTCCTTCCGGGCGTAGCTATTGCGACCGCGATTATTCCACCGCTATCGAATACTGGGTTAAGCCTGGCTCTTGGATATTACTCCGGGGCCTTTGGTTCTTTCATGTTGTTTTTTGCAAATTTCCTGTCGATCGTCATAGTGGCGGGAGCAACCTTCGTGCTTGCGGGTCTAAATCCGTGGTGGATATCGTTATCTTCGAAGGACGTATTCAGGCGCTTCGGATTTGCCCTTATCGGATTTGCGATCGTGGCTATCTTTTTAACGTATTCTTTAGTTGCAATCGTTAAGGAAAGGTATATGGAACTTTCAATTAAGAACGTCCTGGATTCTGAATTCGAAAAGTTTCGTTCAAGCTCACTCGATAGCTTCATCTATGACAAGGAAAACGGAAAATTATATGTATTAGCGAATGTGAAAAGCCCCAAATTGATAACTCCTGATAAGGTAGAGGAGATACAAACGACGCTGTCGGGAATTACGAAATTTCCAACTCAACTGATAGTGAGAGATGTGATCTCGCAAGATATTGCCGCTCTTGGGTCGACTGGGGGCGAAGTAGTCGGTCAAAATTTAGACGGATTCTTTTTAAACGAGTCTCTTACCGATGAAGAGCGAGCTATAAGCAAGGCTGAGCAAGCTTTTCTCGAAAAATTGTCCTATTGGCCGGGAATGGATCTGATAGACATTGACTATGCGGTTCTTCCAAAGGGACCAACAATAATTGCTACGATTCAGGGTTACCGAAATCTTTCCGAGCCCGAGATCGGGGAACTTGAGCAGAAGTTGCAAGAGGCATTAGGGAAACCGAATTTGAATCTTATAGTTAGGAATGTAGAAACAACCCTGTCAGACAAGAGGGGAAGAGTGTTGACCGGCTGGAGATATGCTAGTGACTTCAGTGATAAACAAGAGGAGACGAGAAATAAGATTGAGGCGGAAATTATAGATAAATTTAAAGGATACGATTCGCTTTTTCCGGTTAACATTCATCACAATCATAAAGGGGATTCGTGGGATGTGTTAGTTGAAGCAGTTGGTATAAATGCAATTAGGCCTGAAGATCTTAAGAGGGTTGAGGAGGATATTTCACGTAAAGTAAACCGAAAAGTTAATATAGATGTCTGGTATAAAGCGGACACCGTGATCACGGACAAGGGTTACGAATCGTTTGAGCAATATAGTGACGCAAATATAAATGAGTTAGACAAGTATCTGCGTGAAAAAAATGTTGATAAGGCAAGGTTACATAAGTCAGAATAGCGATATTTAACAGAGACCTCCCGAGGCCATGGCCTCCCAGAGGCTATCTTTATGCTCATTGAATGTGCATGCTGGGTGAAAGGTGTAAAATTTACGGCAAGCGAGCGCACGGCGATAAAGGAGGCAGAATGAAAGCATACCGTGTACACGCGTGGCAGACCGATGCGAGGTTCGATGACATTCCGCAGCCGTCCTGGCCCCGGCGAAGTCCTGATCAGGATCGCCGGTGCAGGTGTCTGTTCGAGCGATCTGCATGTAGTTCATGAATGATTCAAAGACCTCCCGGAGGTTGTATTAGTTGAAAAGTAGCTGTCGATATTTTATTCTGTTTTATCATAAGGAGACGAAAAATGAAAAAAGCATGTTTGATAGCAAAATTCCTATTTTTAATAATGTTAGCCGGATATATTAGCGCGCAGGCGAAGCAGGAACCTTTAAATGTCTCAGAATTCAAGAAGCTTTACGATAGCTTGCTTTCGGGCAGGACACTCGTATCCGAAACCAAGCAAGACGGCACTGTTGTGAAAAAGGAGAGGCACTTTGGTAGTGCAGTCGATATCGGCGACGGCGATTTTGAAATTCCCGTTAAAACCGTGGTAACCACAACGACAGATGGAAAACTAGACCAAAAAGTAACGATTGATATATTGGACAGGGTTAATGATTTAGGAGGGCGTGCGTTAGTATACGAGGAAATAAAAAAAACATCCGTAGAGGAGCAGGGATCTGTACCAAGAGATACTGGTGATAGTGAATTCGCTGGATTATATTCGGTATCAAAAAATGAAAAGGGAGGATTTGACGTTCATAACTTTGGATTGATGCCATCGGTTTTAATTGAAGATAGTTCTGTGAGAATAGCGGGTTCGATGGTTTCTTATTCCTGTTTTCCGGAGGGTGGCAAAGCTAAATGCATATTAACTATACGCGATTACAAATTGGGGGAATATAAACCCCTTGTTGGATATACGCTCATTGAACCTATAGAAGGGGATATGGTAGAAATTGCAGAAGAGGTAACTAAGGAGAAGCAGGAGATTCGAGAGTAAATTAATCAGAACCGCAACTTACTCTTTTATAATATCGGTTCCGAACGGAGGTGTAATTTATGAGAAAACTAAGATTTTTGTCTATCTTGTTTCTTATTTCCGCCACGTATGCTTGGGCGGAGCCCGTTGTAGACCCCGCAAGCATAAAAAACCAGGATAAGTACTACAGTGACAGATCAGAGTGTACGCGTCTTGCAAAGAACAACTCAGGAGACTGGAAAAACGCTGCTAAAGACACCGTAATCGGTGCAGGGGTGGGAGCTGGGACTGGTGCACTCATAGGTGCCATCGGGGGTTCGGTAGGCAAGGGTGCAGGCATAGGTGCCGTTATAGGTGGAGTAGGCGGTGGAGGTAGAGCTGTGTATAAGAGCAACAAGAATTATAACTCTATATATAGAAACTGCATGAGAGATAGAGGATATAAGGTCCTGAATTAGTGACTAAATGAAGGACAGACACTTTCCAAAAATGGCTACACAGAAAACTCAAAGAAACGATTCTGGTAATTCTTTTATATAACTAGAAAGTGCCTGTCCCCAATTATAACAATGATTCTTAAACAATATTATCTCGGCTGTCTTTCGCATGCATCCTATCTGGTCGGGGATGAAGAGAGCAAGACTGCGGTTATAGTTGATCCGCAGCGGGACATAGACCAGTATCTGAATGATGCTAAAGCCCTAGGGCTTAACGTTAGCTATGTCTTTTTAACCCACTTTCATGCGGACTTTGTTGCGGGGCATCTGGAGCTTAAGGAACGTGTGGGTGCAGAGATATGTCTTGGATCCCGTGCTAAAGCGGAGTATGAATTCACTCCGTTACGTGATGGCGAGACGATAGAGTTTGGAAAGGTGCGTCTAGAGATCCTTGAAACACCGGGGCACTCTCCTGAGTCGATATCGATAGTCGTTTATGACCTGGCAAAGGATGACAAGGAACCCTATGCGGTTCTGACTGGCGACACTCTTTTTATCGGGGACGTCGGACGCCCTGATCTAAGGGCATCGCTCGGATGGTCTGCAGAAGAGCTCGGGGGCATGTTGTACGACTCCATTCAAAATAAGATTCTAAAGCTTTCGGATAAGGCGCTTGTTTATCCGACCCATGGCGCAGGGTCAATGTGTGGTAGGAACCTTAGTGAGGACACTGTATCAACGCTCGGCATTCAAAGAAGATACAACTACGCCCTTCAACCAATGAGTAGAGAAGAGTTCATAAAGATTGTTACGGCCGATCAACCCGAAGCACCTGACTACTTCACATATGATGCAATACTCAATACGAAAGAGCGCCTGACGCTAATGAAAACAATCAAGAAGGCACTAAAGCCGCTCACCTTGGACAAGGTCATCAATCTAAGAGAAGAGGGTGCACAAATTTTAGATGTCAGGGAGCCTGTCGATTTTGAGGGTGCACACCTCGAAGGGAGTATCAATATCCCACTAGATGGGAAATACGCAACATGGGCGGGGACCATTCTGGAGAGCGATAAGCCGGTAGTAATTATTGCAGATACTGGGCGTGAGGAGGAAGCAATGATGAGACTTGGCAGAATCGGGTTTGACAATATTAAGGGTTATCTTGAGGGTGGGATGCATTCACTTCTAACCCGCCCCGATCTCCTAAAGCGAACGGATAGGATAACGGCCCTGACACTTCACGAACAGCTTTCTTCGAGAAATCCACCGCTTGTTCTAGATGTCAGAACAAAGAGCGAATGGAATGAAAATCGGATTCAAGGGAGCCTTAACGTTCCACTGAATCAGTTGGAAGACAGGATTGCTGAAATACCTCGTGATCAAAAGATGGTCGTACAATGTGCCACGGGGTACCGTTCATCGATTGCCTCGAGCATCCTTGAGAAAAATGATTTTGCAAACATTGCTGATTTAGTAGGCGGTATTTCAGCGTGGGAAGCCGCCACTCTAGGAACGGTGAAATAACTTAGCGTAAAAGAAAGCATTTCCCAAGGTTCCTCCCCTGGCTTTGGTATATTAGATTTGATTAGCTTCGTGGCTTCGCAAGATGTTGACAGAACGCCTTTGGAAAGTTAAATAATCAAGAGTTCTTAAAGGTAATTTGCCAGTCAGGCATTTGGCAATCTAATTATGATTTTGCGAGCAATAGTAATAATCTTCATATGCATTTTTTTGGGCTGTGCTAATTTTTCTCCAAAGCCTATCGAAGAGGTTCCGTTTAAAAACGATGCACAGAGTCAGAGCAGAGACGGCATAACCGTTTCTGCATCTGTTCCGAGCGATGAGGAAAGTGAGGATCTATTTGGTGTCAACCTTTCCGCAAACGATATTCAGCCGGTTTGGTTAAGTATCAAGAATGACACTGAAATACCGTGTATATTTTTGCCAATCACACTCGATCCCGACTATTTCTCGCCCAATGAAGCTGCTTTTATGAACCATTACATACTCGGTCGCTCTGCTAACAAAGAGATGGACAGGCTTTTCAATACTATCGGAATGCATGTTGAGTATGTTTCACCGGGAAGAGGAGAAGGGCTTCGTTTTCTCCAATATGGATCCGGGGATTAAATACGTTGAGGTCACTCTTTATTGCTTCACGAGAATAGAGAAATTCGTGTTTTATTTCGAGGTTCCGGGATTTCAGGGTGACTATGATCTGGTAGATTGGCAAGAATTATATTCAGAGGAAAAATTTATCGATTACGATAATGAGGAGGAATTTCGAGAGGCTATAGAGGATCTTTCGTGTTGCACAACCGATGAGGAGGGAGCGGGTAGGGGTTATCCAATTAATCTGGTGCTGGTCGGTGATACAGATGATATCTCTTCCGCTTTCATCAGGCGTGGCTGGGATGTCTCTGAGCCGATAACCAAGGAGTGGAAGAAGCAGATAGACCTGTCACAGATTTTTTCGACTGCGCGATACCGAACTACCCCGATGAGTCGGGAGTATTTCTTTGGGAGGAGTCAGGATTACAGTCTCCAGAAGACAAGACAGAAGGAAAAGGGGAAGATCCGTCAGAGGATAGAGCTCAGGGTATGGCTGACTCCAATTAAGTACAAGGGAGAGCATGTGTGGATAGGTTCCACCACTCGAGATATTGGTTCAGATTTTACCCGTGGCACGAAGTGGTACGTCGCGAAATCAATTGATCCGGAGGTGGACGAAGCTAGGCATTATTTGCTTGAGGACGTCGGGCTCTCGGATAATTTAAGCAAGTTTGGCTATGTGGGGGGGTCGGTCGCCTCATCCCGATCAGAGCCTGTCACGAATTTTAAGAATCAGTCCTGGTGGTCAGACGGAAAGCGTGTTGTCTTATTCATAGGTAGTAGACATACGAGCCTGTCTGAGATAGAGATATTGAAGTGGGATTTACCCGGACATATCCCTGAAGAATTGAAGCAATTATATGAGTGATTCAGATTAACCCAGATGTTAAACTTCTGCGAAATATTCAAATTACTGAGTAGCATAATTCTGATATTAACGATTGGTGCTGTTTCCATGTCGTGGTCAGGCTGTGCATCTTATTGCAGCCCCAATGGGCAAAGCGAGTCTGTGTTTAGCATGAAGACAACAAATGGGTGCAAGTTTTATTCACCGTCTCCCAATCCAACCAAGGACTTGCCATTTCTTTTACGGGCCGAGACACAGAGTAGGGAAGGTATAACAGTTAAGGCCGTGGTGCTTAGCGATCATGAGAGCAAGAAGGTGTTCGGCGTTAATCTGGCGAGGGGTGGCGTTCAGCCGGTTTGGCTGCAGATAGAAAATCAAACTGATACACCATTCTCATTATTGTTTGCAGCCATGGACTCGGATTATTTTTCTCCTAATGAGGCGGCTTATATGAACCACATTCATTTCGCATTCAGTGTAAATGAGTTAATCGATCAATACTTTCAGCAGCAAGCACTCAAAGGTTTTATTCCTCCGGGCGGCACATCAGAGGGCTTCGTTTATACGAACATTGATCCAGGTATGAAGTTTGTAAATGTGACCCTTTACGGACCCAAAAGGATAGAGTCCTTCCCATTTCTCTTTGAAGTTCCGGGTATCACAACCGACTACCAAAGAGTAGATTTTGAAAAAATCGCGTCAGACGACCAGACCGTGAATATAGAAGATGAGGAAGAATTACAGAGGGCCCTTGAGAATATACCCTGCTGCACACAGAAGAAAGATGGCTCCGGAAGGAATGACCCCATTAATTTTATATTGATAGGTGATGCGGATGACATATTCCCGGCCCTGATATACCGTGGCTGGGACGTTACCGAGCCAATAACATTCAGTTCCGGTCTTAGGGCTTTCAAGGCATTCTTTTCCGGTGCCAGATATCGTACGTCACCCATGAGCAGTCTGTATTTCTACAAACGTCATCAGGATATGGGACTTCAGAAGGCGAGATCTACGATTCATGAGAGGAACCATCTTCGCCTTTGGCTGTCACCTATGAAATACCAGGGCAAAGACATTTGGATTGGAGCAATAAGCCGGGACATAGGTTCGTACTTCACCTGGAGAGCATGGTGGGGAACGTCCCATGCCATTGATCCAGATATTGATGAGGCGAGGGAATACCTGATGCAGGATCTTTTATTTTCACAGGCTGTGAGCAAGGTCGGCTATGTCGATGGTGTCGGAATTGCCACTCAGGATAATCCACACAGGAATTTTATGAACCAGCCATACTGGACAGATGGAAGACGAGCTGTGTTCCTCTTCGGCAGTGAGCCGACCTCCCTGGCAGAAATCCAATTTTTCTCCTGGGCATGGGTAGACGATGACGAAACGGTGAATTTGAAGGAGGAGATGCGAAAAATGAGGGAGAAATACAAAGAGGAAAGTAATTCAAGGTAACCTCTAAATTTCATTCTTTTTTTGGAAATTGCGAAATAAAAATTTAGGTACGGTCGAATAGCCAGCTGTTCAGGTTTGAATTTCTTTTACTACTGTGATCTTCAAATTGAATACTTGAATCGAAATGCTTAAATTCTGATTCTGAATTGGCTTGCAATGGAAGAACGGCATATTTTAAGGGCCTTTCTGCCCCTGTCCTCTATCTTTCGACGACATTTTGATGACGATAAATCCTAAAGTCATGACTATTAATACACCGATCAATATCAATAATACTTTTTCATTTAATCTTCCTAACCTCGCCCCATAGACTGTATAGAAAACGATGCCGGCTAGAATGATGAGGAATGGAAACCATATATATGGAGCTAGTATTTTTTTCTTCCTTTCTTTTTCAAGATATTTGCGCATATCAAATTTATCTTCTTTTTCACTTTCCTGAATGTCTGGCTCTTCTTTTTGATCGAGTATCTGTTTTTCCTCTTTATCATCTTTCATAAAAGCGAAGTCGAGCTGATTTGATATTTTATCGCCTTCTTCAATTAGAGCCTCGTTATCAGATCCCTTACTTTTTTCGTATGCGGATCTGAGCAGATTTGCTGCCATGACATTTCGCTTCTTGGTCTCGTTCCATTCCTCTCTGCCTATTTTGCTGCGCATGATGGACTCAAGTGTGTCTGCTTCTTTTTTTTCGCCTATGTTTATCAAGAAATATTGATAAGCCCACAATCCATCGACGATGCTCGGATCATTGTTGTTAGTCTCGTTCGGCAGCAATATGGTGAAGACGAGATATTCATTAAAACTTATTGGGATCCTCTGCTTCGTCTTAAACTGTGTACTTTCCCATTTCAGAAGCATATCGATAACAAATTGCGCGTGGGTGACCTCCTCTTCGGAATTGGATAATTCCTTAATATCGTTGAAATAATTTCTCATGTCCTTATAGGTTTTTTTTAATTTATTAATGTCAAATCTTGAGTCTTTCACTTCTATCCGCTCCGACATACTGAGATGTTGTAGTACATGATTAGAATTTCTGGTAGTGGCAAAGTTTTGTTTTGACAGCGCTAACTTGAATATCGGATAAACGGAATTAAGGACTGGCCGCAATACTTTCACTTTAACACGATGAATTTAAGTGCAAGTGGTGTCGAATTGTCTAATACGATAAGAACAATTAGATTTAATTTGATAAGGATTTACTCTCATTCATTAGTGCGATAAGTAGTCAATGCCCCCGTGCCAGTGCCTGGTTTTATAGATATGAATTGATCTCTCCTATTCAACTGATATGCATCCTCAGTAGTTCCCGGGGCAAATCTCGTTGTGGCGCCCTTGCTCACCACTATAATTCTTACCGGAGCTATACCCAGACCAATCAGAAAATTTTTCGCCGCATTAGCCCTCCTCAATGCGAGCGCAAGGTTGTATTGAGCAGTGCCCCTTATGTCGGCATACCCCTGAATCATTACTGTGAAATCCGGGTTGTCCCTGAGTGCCTTGGCATTTTCTTGAAGGACTGCTATGGCGTCTGGTCTTATATCAGATTTGTCGAAATCGAAGAAAATATCCTTCAATTCCAATCCTATTTCAAGTGAAGATGCGGCTGGTGGGGCTTCTGGTAGTTCCTGAGCTAGCATCTGTTTTTTCATTAGAGCGTCATTTATCTCCTGCAGTACCATCTTTTCCAGGTGGCCCCTCGACCTAACTGTGCCCAGGTATCCGATTTTATAATCAAAGAATGGCATGATTTTATAACTTAGCTTTACCTCAGTCTCCGAGGGGGCAAGGCTTTTCACGTCGACACGCAATTTTTCCTTTACGAATTGTGGGTTGGGTGGGGCTGGCGGAGGGGTCAATTTTTCGAAGTATGATATTTGTCTCAGATAAGCCATGACCTTGGAATCCTTAATCTGCTGATTTGTTGGTTCAGCATATACTCTGTCCCTTTTACCGAATTCGGGGCTATAAACATAAGATGTTTCGAATTGTATTCTACCAGTAGACATATCCTGGCTTTGGATTCGCCAGTCGAGCGATTCTAAAGCAGCAATAGTTGCGGACCATACTTCATCGTAGCTTGCGTCGAAAACAACGGGTTCATTTTCATAATATCCAGACTCGGGCGCAGGCTCTACAGGGTTTCGACCCACGCACGACAGAAAAAGGATCGGAGCGAATATATAGAATAGAAATCTTGCCTCATCCTTTATGCTTAGACTCATTCTCTATGATTGTAATAGCTTAATAAACGCAAGAGCTAGCCAGTTCACTGTCTTTTTTCTGATAAATGTGAACGCAAAACGGTTGCCTGAGCGCAGTTCTTCCCCTCTCAGCCAGTATGTCGGCTAACTGTTTTGCCTTTTGTGCATTTGGCGGTGATCCAACAGCTTTAGATGAGGTTTTTACCCATAATGATATTGGAGAATCCCACTCTGCGCTAATAACACCGGGAAGACTCAATATAATTGCAGTGAAGTGCTTTTGTGAGGCCGTTTGACTGTATTCCACGCCAAAGGAGCTAAGAGTGGAGAAACCAGTTGCGAAAATCAAGGCCAAAACAATGGTTAACCTAATTTTCATCCTCACCCTCCTTTAAGATGATTTAGAATAGAAAAATCTTAAACATATTTATACCATCAATTCAAATCAAATTCTACAACTAGTTCTTCGATAATAAACCTCGATATAAAATTTTCTATTAAAATCTTAACTAGTTATCCGGCGATCCATCCTGCATCGACCGAAAGCGCAGCACCAGTCATATACTTAACATTGTCGTCACAGAGGAATGAAACAGCGTGAGCAATTTCCTCGGGTTTGCCGAAACGCCCTAAATGTTTGGCAAGGGGCTGGAGTGTTTCCAAATATCCTTTAAGCGCGTCCTGATCGGGGACAGCAGCGAAAAATCCTTCCACCATTGGGGTCCAAATTGTGCCGGGACATATACAGTTAACACGAATCCCTTTCTCCGCGTACTCAAGAGCCATACTCCTTGTGAGCTGTGTTATGGCTCCCTTGCTTGCGTTGTATGCGGCTGCGCCGGGAATTGCTTTCAAGCCTAGTATAGAAGAGTTGTTGACTATGCAACCACCACCCTGTTCTAACATCTTTGGAATTACATATTTTGACATAAAATAAGTGCCTTTTACGTTTACATCAAAAGTTTCTTCCCATTTGTCTGTTGGTGTTTCGTGGGTGTTATAAATATACAAGACGCCTGCATTGTTGAATAGAATATCTACGCGGGTGTATTTCCCCATTGTATAATCGACTGCGGCCTTGCAATCATTTTCCTTAGAGACATCACTGACAAAATAATCAATTTCTAGCCCTTCTTTTTTTGCTTCTTCTACAGTTTCCTTCAAGGTCTTTTCAGTACGGCCGGTTATTACAACTTTTGCTCCTTCTTTTGCGAGGAGAATTGCCGTTGCCTTCCCTAATCCGAGGCTTCCACCTGTGACAATCGCTACCTTGTCTTTATGTTTCATCGATTACTTACCTCCATTAGAATTTTTTGAATTATAACTGAACATTGTCTTCATGATACTATTAATCCGAGTCTTTGTTCCAGTCTTTGTTTTTTTTTCTATGAACCTGCGTATCGAAGTTTCTAATATGATATCCAAACATTTATTAGTATCAAACTTTTTGAATAAATATTTGTTTCCGCTTAGTGGGTATCAATCAAGAGCTTTATTTGGTTTGGCAATAAGCATCCTAAATCTACTTCTGTCTTGATCTCGAGATCACTGTTTATATAATTACTTTAGCAGGAGGGCTAAAGATATGGAAACATTACTAAGCATTTTTATAGGCATTGGTCTCAGCGCCGCGTGTGGATTTAGAGTATTCATTCCACTGATGATAGTGAGCGTTTCGGCACTTTCTGGTCATCTATCCCTGGCCCCTGGCTTTGAATGGATCGGCACATATCCAGCTCTTGTAGTGTTTGGGATAGCTTCGATAGTTGAGATCCTTTCTTATTACGTCCCGGTTATCGATAACCTCCTGGATACGATTGCGGTTCCTGCTGCAATAATCGCCGGTACGATAGTCATGGCCTCAGCTGTCTCGGAAATGAGCCCTTTACTCAGATGGTCACTAGCGGTCATAGTTGGTGGAGGAATTGCCGGTACGGTTCAGGGTTTGACTGGCATAACCAGACTGGTATCGACCGCTACAACAGGGGGATTTGCTAATCCGATCGTTTCAACTGCTGAAGCTGGTGGATCAGTGGCAATGTCAATTATAGCAATTTCTTTTCCCGTGGTGGCGTTTATTTCGGTGATTGGAATAATATGTTTTGCATTTGTTAAATTGTATAGAAGGCTGTTCAGAGAAAAGGCATTTAAAACATAGTCGTATTCAGAGTCTTTCGATCATTAACTGGGTTTATTTTTTAGATTATTGAAGATGTTTTCTGCCGCTGTTTCTCCGGAATTTATACAGTCCGGTATGCCAACTCCACCGTATGCGTTTCCGGCAAGCTCAAGGGACTTATATTTGTCTACTCGCTCTTTTATTTTGGCAACGAGGTCAAGATGCCCAACAAAGTATTGAGGCATTGATTGATGGTACCTGCTCACCATCTTTAAGACAGGTTTATCACTCACTCCGAGTAGTTCGCACATTTCTTCATGTGCAGTTTTCGTCAGCCAGTTATCGTCCCTTTCATAAATTTCGGGATTAGTTGCACCCCCAATAAAACAGCGGAGCAGAACCCTGCCTTCTGGTGCCCTTCCCTTGAATTTTAAACTGCTAAAGGAGCAGGCTAAGATAGGGCGCCTTTCAACTGTCGGTACAACAAATCCGAAGCCATCTAGATTATGAGATATGTCTTTAAGGTTGTAACCGAGGTTGATAACGACAGAGGACTCATATCTTATCTGTGATAATTCTTTAGCAAGACGACTGTCAAATTTTTCGAGTAACTTATATGCCTTATTGGAGGCCAAGGCGATTATTACACCATCGGCATCTATCATTTTTCCGTCCTCAGTCATCAGTGCCCACCCGTTTTTTGACGGTTCCAAGCGTTTAATGGTTTTCCCGAGGTTCAAAGATTTTCTGGGCAGACCGGAACCCAACTTCTCTATCAAAGTTTCCATGCCACTTTTGAAGGATAAGAAAAGGCTATAACGGGCTCCGCTCTCACCGGATGTCGGAGTCTTTCTTTTTTTATTTTCTCTGATCAAAGCCCTTATTACGCTTCCGTGCTTCTGTTCCAATTCTAGAAATTGGGGGAAGGTGGCCTTAAGACTCAGGGTTTGCGGATCAGCTGTGTAAATGCCACTTATTAATGGTTGCGCGACAACATCAAGCACCTCTCGACCAAATCGTCGCGTAACGAACGATGCGAGGCTTTCATCACCGTTGCCCGATCTACTTGGTAGAACTATCTCAAATGCTGTTCGTAGCTTCCCGCGCCATGTAAACAAGGGCGATTTTAAGAACGATACAAGGCGAGTCGGCGCAAGCATAAGGAATCCATCAGGCACGTGTATGAGTCTTCCCCGTTTCACAACATAGGTGCGACGGTTTTCTTCACTTGTCGGGATTAGTTCCGGTTCCAAACCCAATCGTCTAGATAGGTCCAACGCCCATGGCTTGGTGGTAATGAAGGAATCGGGTCCCTCTTCAACTAAAAATTCATCTACCCGTTTGGTAGATATAACTCCGCCGGGCTTATTACGTCCTTCAAGGAGAAGAACTTCAAGCCGAGTTTTACTCTCAGAGCTCAACTCCATTAGCCGATGCGCGGCGCTCAGTCCCGTTATACCACCACCTATGATAGCTATTCGCATTTTTCGCTACGGTGTATTCCTGCAGATGACATGATGCAAGATACACGATGCATGATGCAGGATTTGGGATGCATGATCGATCCAGAGTCCTGCATCATCAATCATTAATCATGTATCGTGAATCATGTATCCTGTATCTTGTTTATGTGACGGATAACAATGTCTGCTAGTGCCTCAATAAACTTCTGATCATCATTTACCGTTTTGGCTCTCAGCATTTTTATTCCAACTTCCTCAGCAACCTCCGCTGCTTCAATACCGATATCATAAAGGACTTCAACGTGATCACAAATAAATCCGATCGGTTGAATTATTACATGACCGGTGGATTTTTTGGAGTGCTCTCTGATTACATCACACACATCAGGCTCCAGCCAGGGGTCTGTAGGACGACCGCTCCTGCTTTGATATGCGAGCACCCAAGTTTCATGACCTAGCCTCTCCGATATCAGCCGACATGAAACCGTAAGTTGCTCTACATACGGAGATGCTTCGGCCATGGGAGTCGGGATGCTGTGCGCTGTAAAAATCAAAAGGGTATCGTCACGATCAGCGGGCGGTATCTGTTCGAGGCATTCGGCTATCCGCTCGGCTGAGTCCTCAATAAATAGAGGATGATCATAAAATGGTTCTGTGTAATCTACGGACAGGTCAACGCCGGTTGTACGAATGGCCTCCTCCACATCTCGCTGATACCTTTCCCAGCTCGCATCGGATTGATGGGCTGCCATTATTATGGCCAATGCCCTGTTTACCCCTTCTTTTGACATCTCGATGACTGTATCAGAAAGGAATGGATGCCAGTTTCTCATGCCAACATAGACCGGTAGGGGATATCCGTTGATTTTCAGCTGAGCCTCCAGCCCCTTAGCTTGCCGGTATGTAAGCTCGTTCAGTGGTGATTTGCCTCCTATAAGCTCATAGTGATGAGCCACTTCCTCTAAGCGATCGGGTGGAATAGGCCGCCCGCTTGCAACCGTAGAGAGGAATGGCCTTACGTCCTCGGTCTTTTCGGGTCCGCCATACGCTATCATCAATATTGCGTCATATTTGTTTGACATTTAACGACACCGCCCTGATCCACGATGCATGATGGAAGATGCACGATCCACGATCCAGTCTGCACTACTCCACCCAATCGAGCATTAACGTTTACTTGAATATTCATGCACATGATCTATTAGTGCAAGGACATTATCAACAGGTGTGTTAGGCAACACGCCATGTCCGAGGTTGAAAATATATCCCGGTCTTCTCTCGGCTTTCTCCATAATCATGGAAGCTTTTCTACGAATTTCCGCTGGCTTCGTCATTAGTATTGCAGGGTCCAGGTTTCCTTGCACCCCAACATTATAACCAACTCGTGCCCAGGCATCTTTAAGATCCACTCGCCAGTCGAGCCCAATTACATTCCCGCCGGCCTCCTTCATCTGTTCCAAGATTCCGGCTGTATTTGTACCAAAGTGTATGACCGGGGTGTTTTTTACGATGTTTTGAAACAACCTATTCATATGAGGTAGAACATATTCTCTATAGTCGTCCGGTGAAAGGCAACCAACCCAGCTGTCAAAAATCTGTATTGCGTCTGCCCCTGCCGAGATTTGATGGTTGAGGTAAGAAACCGTAGCATTGGTTAATTTATTCATAAACGTATGCCAGGTGGGGGAATCCCCGTGCATAATTGCTTTGGTGTTTTCGTAGTTCTTCGAGCCCCTTCCCTCGATGATATATGAGGCGACGGTAAAAGGAGCACCGGCAAAGCCTATTAATGGAACCTCGGGGTCGAGCGCACTTCGCGTGATCCTGATAGCGTCATAAACGAAATTAAGTTCTCCGGCATCAAATTCTCTAATCTGCGCAACCGCCCTCCTCGATCTCAGGGGCTTTCTGATTCGTGGTCCGTCTCCTCTGGAGAATTCTAGGTTTATCCCTAACGGTTCCAGGATGAGCAATATGTCGGCAAAAATGATCGCGGCATCAACAGCCAGACGATCCACAGCCATCAGAGTTACCTCTGCCGCCGCTTCAGGTTTTTTGCAAAGTTCGAGAAAAGAAACCTTCTCACGGAGCTCCCTATATTCGCGCAGAAACCTCCCGGCCTGTCTCATTAGCCAAATTGGTGTATAGTCCGTGCGCTCGAGCCGACATGCTTTTAAAAATGGCGAATTCTTGGTGACCTCTTTTGGGTTGGAGCCCTTGTCCTTATTCCAGATCATGTTAATTCTGTGCCATTTGTTTGTGTTAACCTTGTTTGAATACGCAATCCTTTTCTTCCGCAAAAGGGCTTCACCGCGTCTTGCCAAATCTCGGATCAGATTGCCCATCTTGGGACTATTGGGTTCATAGTCGGCGGACAAGCCTGCCTCACGAAGAGTCTGCGTTGTCGTAGGTCCAATCGATCCTATGAGCACTGTTTTTAAACCTTCTCTAAGCTGCTCTTCCAGGCCTTCGTCCGACGCTACCTTGATCAAATGGTGTACCTGCTGAGAACTTGTAAAGAGAGATATGTCGGTTCTTTGATCTGCAATTGAACGGATTGCCGAGCGAAGGGGGGTTAGGTCTTCGGGCAGCGCCCATCGATAGACAGGTACGGGAGTAACAATTGCTCCCCTCCCGTGCAAGCTTGATAACAATTCGGTGTTAGATAGACCATATTCCTGTACAGCAACCCTTTTGCCATTTACGGGGAGCTCATTATCCAATGTCCTTAAAATATCGCGCCATGTGTTTGGTTCGGGTACCAGGAGGTCTGGTCTAAGTCCAAATTCGCGTAATGCGGCAACCGGTTTGGGGCCCCGAGCCACCTTTTTTACTTTGCGGAGTGTGTCTAGAAGTTCGGTTTGCTTATATTTTGCTGATACAGCCTTGAATAGTGCGCTAGTACCAACGCCAGTCATGAAAATTATGATATCAAATTGCCCTTCAAATAGACTTTTTGCAAACTCTAATGCCTCCGATGCCTCAGATAACGGAACCTCCCTCATGGAGGGTGCCAAAAGTGGAGAGCCCCCGTGATAAAGGATCAGTTTCTCTATCTCTTTTGCCCGGCGGCTCTCAAAAGCGGTAACTCGAAGGCCATTGAATCCCTTTGTCATTTTTTATCTATCTTGAATCTTCATAAAAAACTTTTATCTTTAATGCGTTTGGACGGTGGGAGTGGATCGAATTTGGCAAGTCATTTTTCTTTAGCTTATCTTGGTTTGCTAAAATTTAATCTGACGATTGTATTTTGATTTTAGCACACTTGCATATAGGGTCAAGGTCTAGATCACTAAGTCTATTAGTGGGTGTATGAAAACTGCTGTAAAATAAATCGATCGTTTTTATTGAGTGTTTCGGAGGAAAAGATGAGCAAGAAGGTTGAGTTTTTTTATGATTTTTCAAGCCCGTATAGCTATCTTGCTTCAACGAAAATTGAAGGGATATGCGCAAAATATGGAGCCAAGCTCGATTGGAAACCGTTTTTAGTAGGGGGTGTATATAAGGAGACCGGCAACCGCGCTCCCCTGGAGGTGCCCAGCAAAAAAACGTACATGATTCAGGATGTAAAGAATTGGGCCAATCATTATGGAATAGAGCTCAATTTCCCGGAGCTGTTCCCGGTTAACAGCGTGAAATCGATGAGGGGCGCGTTGGTTGCGAAGGAACAGGGAAGGATTAGGGATTACACGCACAAACTTTTCGAGTTTTACTGGATTCGGAATGACGATATAAGCCAGGATGATATACTACGCCTGGCGTTAAAAGAGCTCGATATGGACCAGGAACTATTTATAAAGAGGATTGATGAGCAGGATATAAAGGATGAGCTCAGAAATGAAACTGCAGAAGCGGTTAGAAGGGGCGCTTTCGGCGCGCCGACAATTTTTGTGGGGGACAAGATGTTCTGGGGCAATGATAGATTGCTTTTTGTCGAATCTTATTTGAAGAGTGAATTGTAGATTCAGTGATTAATGATGCAGGATACATGATGCATGATGAAGGATGAATGGCATGGCGCTCGAATGAGTCTCTATTCTGTACAAATCGAAATTTTTAGCCAATTATGTGTGGTGAAAGTCAAAGGGAGCCAGTGATATGCACTACGGATTTGAATATAGAGATAATGAACTTCATGTAGAGGAAGTCCCTGTAAGAAGAATTATTGAATCTTTCGGGACCCCTTGCTACATATACAGTTTTTCGGCATTAAAGCATAACTTTGCTCTTTATAATAATGCGTTTTCGTCCATAGACGCCCTTATTTGTTATTCGGTAAAGGCAAATTCAAATCTAGCGATTCTTAAGGCATACGCGAGCTTTGGAGCAGGATTTGATATCGTTTCGCTAGGAGAACTCCGCCGAGTTTTAATTGCGGGTGGTGCCCCGCAAAAGATTGTCTTTTCTGGTGTTGGGAAGACGCTTGAGGAGATGAGGGAAGCAATCATTTCAGAGATATTATTTTTCAATGTTGAATCCACTGAGGAGCTTGAAGCGTTAAACACCGTCGCGAAGGATTTAAAGAAGAAGGCGAGGGTCGCGATTCGTGTTAACCCGGATATCGATCCAAAAACACATCCGTATATAACTACCGGGCTCAAAGAGAGTAAGTTTGGAATTGATATTGATAAGGCTGGATATGTGTACGGGCAAGCTTCAAGGATGGATGGTATAGAGATTGTTGGTATAGATGCACATATTGGATCACAGATATTTGATCTCACTCCATTTGCGGATTCGTTAAGAAAGCTTATAGAGCTTTCAGGTTTATTGAGGGGTGAAGGAATTGATATTCAGTATATAGATGTAGGAGGGGGACTGGCAATTAGTTATGAATTGGGTGAAGTGTCACCTAAACCGAGAGATTATGCCGAAGTAGTAGTGAGAGAGCTGAGTAGACAAACCATATAGGCTGGTTTTAGAGCCTGGACGGTCTTTGGTTGGCAATGCCGGGATACTCGTAACAAAGGTCATCTATTTAAAAGAAGGAGAAACAAAGAAGTTCGTCATCGTAGATGCAGCTATGAATGACTTGATTAGGCCGGCATTCTATGACTCCTATCACGAAATTCTGAATGTAAATCAGGGTAATAGCCAGGAGGAAAAGGTAGACATAGTCGGACCCGTATGTGAATCCGGTGATTTTTTTGCAAAAGATAGAGAACTTCCAAGGGTCAAAAAGGGTGATCTTCTTGCAATACTCAGTGCCGGGGCATACGGGTTTGCAATGTCTTCAAATTATAATTCTCGTCCACGCGTACCTGAAGTTTTGGTCAATAGGGATGAATATTTTTTAGTAAGAGAAAGGGAAAAGATTGAGGATCTTATTCGAGGCGAGACTATCCCAGGATTTATCAAGTGAAGAATGCGCTTTAAAGTGGGCCTGTTGAGGTCCGGATGCTAACCAGAATCCCTCGTAATTGGGTTCTATTTCAGAGGCCGTGGATAGTATTAAACCTTTTTCCTGATAGATTACCTAGTGGAAAAATTTGAGCCGTAAATCATTATTGACCTAAGGATACCCAATGTATATCCTTTTAGAGCGTTCTCAGACTAGAGCAGCTATATTCATCATGATATTTGTTCAGATTCACGGAGGTTCTTATGATATGGGAGAGTAGTTTTCTGGAGTTTGTTAGGAAAGGTGGATTCTTTATGTATCCCATAATGCTTTGCTCGGTTGTGGGGCTGGCAATTTTCCTGCAAAAGATCTGGATTCTCAGGCAGAAAAAGATAATTCCTGAACAGTTTTTGAGGATGCTTTATGAGTTGATCTCCCAAGGCAAGTTTGGCGATGCAAGGGTATTGTCGCGTGCAAATGATTCGCCTATAGCAAGAATAGCTTCGACTGCTCTTGACTATTATGACAGACCCAAAGATGAACTAAAGGAAAAAATCGAAGAATCGGGTAGAAAAGAGTCGAGCGATCTCTCGAGATATATTGAGGGCCTTGGCGCTATAAGTAATGTCAGCACTCTATTGGGTCTACTAGGAACGATATCTGGAATGATAAAGATATTCAGGGTTATCGCCGAACAACCGATTGTCAATCCTCCAAGTCTTGCAGGCGGTATCTCGGAGGCGCTTTACACTACTGCCCTTGGGCTTTTGGTTGCTATTCCAGCGTTTATAGCCTACAAATACACCTCTGGAAAGGCTGGAGACATTACAGCGGAAATGGAAGAGGAAGGGACGAGCATTATGGAAGAGATTGTTATCGCGAAAGATAGAAGGGAGCAAACTAGAGAGGTCGTCGGGTGAGATTTCGAAAAGAGGATGAATCAAAGAAGGGTTTAGCCAGCACACTTGATCTAACACCTATAGTAGATGTAGTTTTCAATCTGCTCATATTCTTTGCGCTTTCTCTTAATTTCGCCGTTACTTCCGGGGGAATTAATGTGAAGCTCCCAAAGGCCGCATCTGCTGAGCCCGTAAAGGCCGAAGAATTTACAATAAATCTCACGGCCGATGGAAAAACCTACCTGAATGATAAGGTAATCACACTGGCCAATCTTTCACAAAAATTGAAAGAAAAAAAGGATAAAGATTCTCTGGTAATCATACGAGCAGATAGCTCGGTGACTCACGGTCGTGTCGTTGAGGCGATGGATACTGTAAAGACAAACGGTTTTTCAAGGCTCGCCATAGCTGTAGATCAACCCCCACCTGAGAAAAAGTGATTTCCCAGGACTTTAGTCGGAACGGTGTTCGACCTCGGGGAAAATACGATTAAGTATTCTCGCAAGAGCCGCACCCGGACGGACGGGATTTCTCGACATCTGAAAATTGCTTGAACCATGAAATATCACCCCTGATACACTGCTCTCAAACGAAAAAAATATTTTGCGGTTATTGGGTAGCCCACCGGTTCCTGTCCTGAGCGAATTCGAAGGGTTGCTGGTGCGATAATTTACAACGAGCAAGACTTGTTGCCTACCCGGAAACGATCGATTGTCACGAGCAAGCATGCCCTGAGTCCAATCGAAGGGACTCGTGATCTACCCGTAAATTAAATGATCTTTTTCAGAACAAAAACGCTATACCCGCCCAAATTTCTCTTTTTTATCGTTTGACAGCATTTATTATCTTATGTAGTTTTTCGCAGCCATTAAAAATGCTTCCTCTTAAATAACGCTTTGATAATCCTCAGATTTTTGAACAGCCTGATTACGCGTTACTTCACATTCTGGATTATCGGATTCTCGATCTTTACATACCTCTATCCCGATCCTTTTAGAAAACTCATATATCTCATCCCCGTCGCCCTGGGTGTAATTATGTTTGGAATGGATACTACCCTCAGCGGCCAAGATTTTAAGAGAGTACTGCTCAGGCCTCTGGATGTTGCTGTTGGATTTTTTCTCCAGTACGGGTTCATGCCTCTGGCAGGATTTGTTCTTTCCAATATTTTCGGTCTCAAGCCATTACTTGCAGCAGGAGTGGTGCTTGTGGGATCGTGCCCCGGCGGGACGGCATCGAACGTGATCACTTTCCTGGCTAGAGGAGATGTCGCTCTCTCGGTAACGTTGACTTCAGTTTCGACTATCATGTCCCCTGTATTGACTCCGCTTCTTACATATATTTATGCAGGGCAATGGATAGACGTACCCGCCTTTAAACTTTTTATTACTGCTACCAAAATAATTATTTTACCAATTGCGCTTGGTCTTGGAATGAAGGCCTTATACGGAGAAAAGGTCATGCGCGCTGTTGAATTTCTTCCTCTTGTGTCCTCTGCTGTAATAATTTTCATTGTCGGGGTCATAGTGGCAGCCAATGCGGAATCCATTTCCGGCGTCGGCCTTAGAACCGGTCTTGTTGTAATAATCCATAATGTCTTGGGACTGGCTGTTGGTTTCGGACTAGCCAGGCTTGTAGGTATGAACATGAAAAAGGCGAAAGCGGTTTCGATAGAGGTTGGTATGCAGAATTCAGGGTTAGGGGTTGCGTTGGCTGGGGCATATTTCGGGGCACTGGCAGCGCTCCCTGCTGCGATGTTCAGTGTCTGGCATAATATATCCGGCTCCGCACTTGCATGGTGGTGGAGCAGGCAAGAAGAAAAGGTTTTGTAAGCTGGTTTCAAAGGATATCAGTCATAATATTACAAATAAATAATAAGGCGTTTCCAATAAAAGGATATTTGTTCCTTGTATGTTCGGCGTTCTTCACTTCCCTTTCCTATATCTTTGGAAAAGCGATAAATAATGAATTTAGTCCCGAAACAACCGTTTTTTTCTGGTTCTTTGGCGCATTTCTATGCTCCTCGCTTGTCGTTGTTTGGCTTCCTTCTCAAAGATTGGAGATCAGGGGGGTCCGCAGGTATTTCCCGATATTTGTTTACAGTTCAATCCTGACTGCCGTCGGTGCTGCTTTGTGGATTACCTCGATATGGATTATTGGTCCTCCTCTCACGTCGTTTCTAATGAAATCACAGACCTTGTTTACTTTGATGCTTGGTTTTATCTTCTTGGGTGAGAGATTAAATAGATGGGAGCTTTTTGGAATCATTATCACAATATTGGGAGCAGTCATTGTTTCTTACCAAAAAGAGGGATATCTGTTAATGGGGACGTTGTTGGCTCTTATCTCGGCTTTTTTCTACTCAATATTATCTTTTCTAATAAAGAAGATTGCACAGGATTTGAATATGCTCACGGTTGCAAGCCTTAGAGCTCTCGGCGTTTCAATAGTCGTATTTATTTACCTGACAGTCACAGGTACGTTTGAGATGCCCAGTCTGCTAGATGTTTTGTTCATGACTTTGGGGGGTATTTCTGGAGCATTTATTGCAAAAACGAGTCAGTTCCAGTCCATAAAGCTTCTTGACGTATCTCGATCTACCGCCGTAATGCCATTGGAGTCGCTTTTCGTCGTCCTTTTTTCATATCTCATTTTTGGGGACTTGCCCTCTTTGGTAAAACTTGCAGGTGGAGTGTGTATAGTAACCGGAGTTGTTTTCCTGGTTATTTTCAGGGGGGCGAAGGCTGACGTCCTCGAGCATGAATAATGGGATTGTTATTTTAATTCTTATTGATTTTTCATTCTAGATTCGATAGAACCTTTCGTTCAATTGAAGAATTCTGACTTTCGCTATGGACAATGACAGGCTCGATATAGATAGGGTTGTCTTCGTGGGCAGAACCCTATCGGAGTATAAAGAGTTTCTCGATCTTGATATCGAATCTCTTAAAGGTTCGAAAGTGCTGGATTGCCCTTCCGGTCCCTCTTCATTTGTGGCAGAGGCAAATAGAATGGGGATTAGAGCGGTTGGTTGTGACTCCTCTTATGACTTACCTCTGAAACAATTGGTGAATAAGGGCTTAAAGGACATATCACATGTTATTGAACGACTGTCTGAAAAGACGCATCTATTCAAATGGGATTACTATTCCTCGGTAGAGGATGTAAAAGAGTCAAGAACTCGTGCATTGAAATTATTCGAAGAGGATTTTCAAATAGGTCTTGAAGAAGAGAGGTATGTGAAAGCTTCATTACCTATTCTGCCATTTCCCGACAGAAGCTTCGAGTTGGTAATATCGGCACACTTTCTATTTATTTATGACGATAAATTGGACTATGAATTTCACTTAAATTCCATCCTTGAATTAAACAGGGTGTGTTCCAGCGAGGTCAGGATTTACCCTCTGCAGTCAATGAACGCGAGGATTTACCCATATATGGACAGGCTCATAAATGATCTTAAACAAACCGGGTTCGAAGCCAGCATTGTTGAGGTGGGGTTTGAGTTTTTAAGGGGGAGCAATTTTATGCTCCGGATAAAACATACTAATCTTTAAAATCAGTCTTGAGCTTTTTCAAGTTTTCATGTCTGTCAAAGGCCAGATCTATTAACCTCGAAATAAGATCCTTATAGCTGATACCGCTGACTTCCCAGAGTTTTGGATACATGCTTATTTGTGTGAATCCCGGAATCGTGTTCAACTCGCTTACGAAAATATTTTCTGTGCTTTTTTCCATGAGAAAATCTACTCTGGCCATGCCAAAACAATCCGTTGCTTTGAATCCCTTAATTGCGAGTTTTTGAATATTCTCAGTTACTTCTTCATTAAGCTTGGCCGGAGCCACCAGTTTTGTTCCTTTCTCAGTGTATTTTGCTTTGTAGTCATAAAATTCCCTATGTGGAATTATTTCTCCAGGCAATGAGACAACCGGTTCTTCATTTCCTAAGACGCTAACTTCAATCTCTCTAGGATTTAAGACAGCCTTTTCCACTATTATTTTGTTTGAAAATTCACAGGCGAAATCCACTGCTTTTTCCAACTCATTTTCTGATTTAACCTTCGTTATCCCCACGCTTGAGCCCAAATTTGCTGACTTAACAAAGCAGGGAATGCCAATTTCGCTCTGAATTCTTTTTTTAACTATTTCTTTTTGTCTTGTCCAATCCGACTTATTGAATCCAATGAATTCAACGACTGGTATACCGGAGTCTCTAAATATTGCTTTCATAGCTATCTTATCCATACCAACCGATGAACCAAGTACCGAGGATCCAACAAATGGTATTCCCATTAGCTCAAACATACCTTGAACGGTCCCGTCCTCTCCATATGTTCCATGCAAAATTGGGAATAAGACATCGAGTTTGTGCTCCTGTCTGATCTTTTTATCTTCAATTTCATAAAAAACAGGCTTCTGAGGGTCTAAGGAAGGAGCAAGAAAGGTAGAATCAGAAATTGTAATATTCCCCCGGCCTATCCAGTCCTCTATCGAGGCTTTTCTCCAACTGCCGTCTTTCATAATAAATATCGGGAAGATATGGAATCTGTCGGAGTCAATATTTTTTATGATTGACCTGGCAGATAGCAGAGAGATTTCGTGTTCGACAGACCTACCACCGAAAACTATTCCGACTAATTTCTTGGACAAGATTATTCCTTTTTGTGAGTTTTTAATGGGTTACCTTAATGAGTATTTAATGTCAAGAAAATCGGGCATTATTCATTAATGCCCGATGTGAAGGAGGGCTTTAGCCCTGCACACGTGGCTACGTTAGGGTCGCCGCCCATGAAAAACATAATCTTTTAACGACCGCGTGGCACTGCGTCGTCAATATTAACATATGTAGGGATTGATGCCCGCTCAGTCCGGTTTGTGTTATCCGTTCGGGGGCGGGCCCTCGATTGGAAGCTGTTTTTTGGCTATCTGAACCTTTCTGCTACAATTATGTATTTTGATAAAACAGCGTTTTGCAAACGACGTTTTTCTTGGGTAAAATCCCAGCTATTCACAAAAACTCAGGAGGGATTTAACATGCAGAAGGCAGTAATATGTGGACCTCTAAGAACGGCTATAGGCGCATTTGGCGGATCCCTGAAGGATACGCCGGCGACAACTTTAGGTTCAACTGTGGTAAAGGAGATTTTGAGTAGGGCAGATATCGATCCTAAGGAAATTGACGACTGTATAATGGGTAATATATTGACCGCGGGTCAGGGAATGAACCCATCACGTCAGGTTGCGCTTAACGCAGGGCTCAGTATTGAGACACCAGCATTCACACTGAACAGGGTTTGTGGTTCCGGGTTGCAGAGTGTTGCGCTGGCAGCACAGGCGATAAAGGCCGAGGATTCAGACTTAATTTTAGCGGGTGGAATCGAGAACATGAGCGCAACTCCATTTTATCTTACAAAGGCTCGCTATGGATACAGGATGGGTATGCCAAACGAAGAGATAACGGATGGAATGGTCTATGATGGTCTCTGGGATATTTTTAATGATTATCACATGGGAGTAACGGCAGAAAACCTCGCAGAGGCATATAACATTTCAAGGGAGGCGCAAGACGAGTTCGCTTATAAAAGCCAGATGAAATGCAAGGCTGCTATGGAGGAAGGGAAATTTAATGATGAAATAGTTCCTGTAATGATTCCTCAGAGAAGAGGGGATCCAATTTCATTCGTCAAGGATGAGCACGCCAGGGCTGATACTACCCTTGAGACTCTCGGAGGCTTGCGTCCGGTGTTTAAGGTTGGGGGAACGGTTACCGCAGGGAATGCTTCCGGTATAAATGACGGAGCTTCAGCAATGCTGGTTGCATCTGAGAAAAAGGCACAAGAACTTGGGCTTAAGCCTTTGGTTTCAATAAGGGCCTATGCAGTGGCTGGAGTCGAACCCGCGATAATGGGGATTGGTCCGGTACCAGCGATGCAGAAGGTATTGCATAAGGCTGGCCTTTCTATTGACGATATAGATCTGGTTGAATTGAACGAAGCGTTTGCCGCCCAGTCTCTGGCAGTCTTGAGTGATTTCCCGATTCCTGAGGAAAAGCTTAATGTAAACGGCGGAGCAATAGCACTTGGACATCCCATCGGAGCCTCAGGCGCAGTACTTCTAACAAAATTGATACATGAGTTACACAAGAGGAAAAAGGCAAAATTGGGCCTTGCTTCCCTCTGTATAGGTGGCGGAATGGGGATCGCTATGATTGTAGAAAAGGTAAAATAGTAGAGGACCCAACCTCCTGGCGGTATGAATCATCAGGGGTTATATTCTTTTTCATTAAGTCCAACCCAAAAATCGGCAGGGGCACGTTGCACCGTGCCTCTACTGTAGATAAACAACAACTGCGCTTGTGCCTATTATGTTTAAGACCGCAAGGGGAAACAGGACTTTCCAGCCGAGTCCCATAACCTGATCGTAACGAAATCTGGGAATAGTCCACCTTACCCATATAAAGACGAACAAAAAGAAAAGTACCTTACCGATGAACACGAGTGGGGGCAAATACCAGTATCTTTGAATGTCTATTCCCCACCACCCGCCGAATGGTAGTGGATACCACCCGCCCAAAAAAAGGCAAACTAAAAGGCATGAGACTACTATCATATGCGTATATTCTGCCATGAAGAACATGGCAAATTTCATGCTGCTGTATTCTGTATGGTAACCGGCAACGATTTCTGGCTCCGCTTCCGGCATGTCAAAGGGGAGTCGATTTGTTTCAGCAAAAGCCGCCACAAGAAAGACCAGAAAACCCAATGCCTGTGGCACGACATACCAGAGTTTAGACTGTGCATGTACTATTTCGCTCAGTTTGAATGATCCTGCGAGAATGATAACCCCTAAAATTGAAAGAACGAGCGGGATTTCGTAGCTAACCATCTGAGCAGCGGAACGCATAGAACCTAGAAGGGGGTATTTGCTGTTTGAGGCCCATCCACCAAGCACTACACCGTATACGCTTAAAGATCCTATGGCAAAAACATATATAAGACCGACGTTGATATCAGCAATCTGCAATTTTACATAGGTCGGTTCTTTTAATAAACCAAAGATCGTGGTGTTAAAGCCTTCGCCAATAGGGATCACTGCAAGGGCTACGATGGAAGTGATAAGAGCGAGTGCGGGGGCAAGAATGTATAATGGCTTGTAGGCACGTTCAGGAATTATGTCTTCTTTAAATATGAACTTCAGACCATCTGCTAGGGGCTGAAGTAGGCCAAATGGCCCTACTCGATTTGGACCCAACCTGTCTTGCATAAATGCGCTAATTCTCCGCTCGGCAAACGTTAGATATGCGACGAGCGTAAGCACCACAAATAACAGTAAGACTACTTTAATAAAGGATATGCTTATATCAACCCAGGGCATCGATATACCTTTCCATGAACGCTAATTCTAACTACTCTTGTTAGTACCAAGTGAGCTGATTTTATCATAGTTTATACCCTTGTAGGACGGAATTTTCTCCGATATCTCAATCATAATCTCAGAGGGATTTGGGTAATTGAAACTACCATCCCGAATGGTATTTCCTATGAGTTTAATAATCTCCCAATCCGGTTTTGCATTACCGGGTGGGGGAATTGCCTGATTTATTCTTTGCACTCTCCCATTGTCATTTGTAAACGTTCCGTCCTTTTCATATGGGGTAGAACCAGGAAGAATTACATGAGCCAACTGTGCCGTACCACTCAGTCTAAAATCTTGAACAATAAGCAGTGAAAGACTGGCCAAGGCTTCTGTCAATGTCGTTTTAGTCCCATCAGAAATAAAATTGAATAGGTCTTCGCCTATCACGTAGACGGCCTTTATTTTCCTTTCAACGATAGCGTCTATAGTGCCTGCCATATCTTCATCATTGTCGGATAAAATGATGTCTCTAACACCGGCGCTATTTGGGAAAGGATCCTCGCTTATTAGTCCAAATTTTTTTTCTCCTTGAGACTCCACTATGTTTGAAGCGATGTTTCTAATCCCCAAGATTCCTCCAAGCTTTTTAAGCATATAAAGTTCTTCATTTGTAAGAACTGGGGAGCAAATGAATGCTATTTCCTCGTTGTAATTCTTGATCCGTTTAATCTCGGCTGTAAGAAAATCGATAGCGTTTTCCCAGGTTGTTATCTCGAAGCCTTCGCCTGTCCGAATAATGGGGTCTTTAAGGCGCCTTTCAGTTTGAATAGCCTTAAAATTGTATCTGCCTCTATCACAAATCCAGTAGTTATTTACTTCAAGATTAGTCCTCGGACGAACCCTTGAAATCCGACCCATCCGTGGATCAACCCCGACCGTTATATTGCAGCCATTACTGCAAAGGGGGCAAACCGTATCGACAAACTTCCAGTACCAAACCCTTTCTTCGTGGAGCGTGTCTTTGTTGAGTAGTGCACCGACTGGACAGAGGTCGATAACATTCCCGGCCAATTCATTGTCTAAATCCTTGCCTGGGAAAACTACAATCTTCTTTCTGAATGCGCGTCCGTCGAATCCTAGCTCACCCGTTTTTGTAACCTCATCTGTAAATCTGACGCATCTTGTGCACATTATGCAGCGATTCGGGTCGTATAATATCCTTTCGCTGAGGTAATACTTTTTCCTTACTTTTTTCTCTTCCGGTCCGTCGAATCTGCTGTACCCGGGCCCGTGTTTGAAGGTAGTAAGTTGTAGTGGACACTCTCCGCCCTTATCACATATCGGGCAGTCTAGAGGATGGTTGATCAGGGTAAATTCGACAGTTGCCTTTCTTGCGTTGATTGCCTTTTCAGAATTTGTTTTAACAATGAGACCATTTCTAACAAAGGTGTTGCACGCAGGCATTACTTTTGGCACCCCTTCGACTTCGACAAGACACTGCCTGCACTGTGCTACGATACTTAAGGCTGGATGGTAGCAGAAGTGTGGAACTTCAACACCGATGCGCGATGCAGCCTGAATGAGGTTTAAACCGTCTTCAACCTCAACTTCAATTCCATCGATTGTGAGTTTTGGCAATGGATTTCCTTACTTGAGTGTACGCAAAAATTGTATCCGAGTATATCTGTATTGGCAAATTTTGAGTAAGAAGATGAGGGTAGTATGTGTCATTGCTGAAAAACCCAGCCCTTTTGGGGACGAGATCTTTGGAAGAATTTCTTGATATATTTGTTTTCTTCTCCTTTGTCTTGGAATTGTAAACGGGAATCCAACTTTGAGCTTGGCATCCCCGACAAAAGTTGCGGATGACATAAGCACTAAAAAATGTAATCCAACCACGACCCGTCATAAAAATTAATTTCGGGTCTAGCGGAAACTGAGATTGAAATTTTTTAGTCGTGACGTTCCTATGAAATTAGTCTTAACGAATTTTTGGGAGGCCGTTCAAGTTCGTTCTTGATTCCAAGACAAGAACTAATCAAAGACATGTATCCATGAAATTGTAAGAGATCTTTCCCGCGAAATATCCAACATGGACAATTGGTACCCATAAACAATTATTTTGATTTATTAAATAATAGCGCGCTCCACTCGCCCTCATGTAGCTGGTATTTCAGTATTAAACCCAAGTCAATAAACTTCTTTGTTACGTCACCCCTATGTTCATTCCTAAAACCGGAGACGATGAGATGTCCATTCGGTTTCATTCTGGATGCAAGCTCGTTGCTGATCAAGTCTATCAAATCGATTAATATGTTAGCCGTGATAAGATCAAACTTATCATCAACCGCCTCGATAGTTCCCAGGTGAACCTCTATTTTTGATGAAAGTCCGTTTCTGGCGACGTTCTCTCTGGCTTCATTCACAATCGATATCTTTATATCGAAGCCCTGAGCAGTCTTTGCTCCGAGTGCAACCGCGCAGATCGCGAGAATTCCGCTTCCACATCCCACGTCCAAGACATTTTCAATCTTTGCATCTTTCAGTAAATGGTCCAGCAATTTTATGCAAAGAACGGTTGTAGTGTGATTTCCCGTCCCAAATGCCATTCCCGGAGTAATCTCAATCGCTTTTTCCTGCCCGTTCGGGAGTGACAACGGATATAATGTAGGTGTTGTGTGTAATTCGTATAATGGGACTTCTCTTTGTAGTTTGGTCATTTAAATCTGGTTGCGATTTGGTTTAGGTTGATTTTGACTTATAGATGTCAATCATTAAAGCCCGCAATATCAACGAGTATAGCTCATTCTCAAAGTCGTCGCCTTCAAACTTGAGTATCCTGCTGTTTCACATCTTTATTCTCTTCTATATTCTGTTCTACATTTTCTTCTGGCTTTTGCTCCGTTGGTTTGCTGTCCTCACCATGGTCTTCAAACTCCGTGTCGATTGACTGTCTTATTTCATCTTTAGTCCTCTGAAGTTCTCTCATGGCCCTTCCGATAGTTCTGGCAACCTTTGGTAATTCTTTTGGACCAAGAACAAGAAGGGCAATTACAAGTATTACGAGAATCTCACCTGTTCCTATACCGAACATTGGGCTTTTATGTCAATCCGTTATTTTTAGCTATTGATTATTTTCCAATCAAAAAATTAGCACATTAGTCTGTTTTGTTCAATGATTCCGATTTTGAACTTAGAGGAATTTCTTCTTCGTTTTATTCTGTCATTCGAGTTAGATAGGCGGGGTTTTCCAACCCCGCATTTAAACATGGACGTTTACAGTACCATTAATACACCCCATCTTAGTCTTCCCCGTCAAGGGTGAAGAGATCTTCTGTTGAGGCGTTTAGTTGAGGATATTGATCCTATTCTCTTAGCGTTGTTTTATAAAAAATTAAGTGATCTAAAAAAATCAGATATATTATTGTGGTTCATATATAATCTTAGCCATTAAATAGTTTTGAAATAAAAAATGCCAAATATCAAAAAGGGAGGCTTTGTATGAAGGCTATAATATATCATGAGTTTGGCGGTGTTGAAGTACTGAAATACGAAGATGTGCCCGATCCTGAAATTGGAGATGATGAAGTTCTTGTTAGTGTGAAGGCGGCGTCTTTAAACCAGTTGGATTTACGCTTGCGGTCCGGTAAATCCCCGAGGCCAGTTGATCTACCCCATATTGGTGGTGTGGATATAGCCGGAGATGTGGCGGAGGTCGGTAAGAATGTTAAGGACTTAAATTTAGGGGCGCGAGTTGTCATAGATCCAACTGTTAAGTCGGGAGGAGGACCGCCTAAGGTAATAGGCGTAAATCTTTATGGAGGATTCGCAGAGTATGTAAAAGTCCCGGCAGCAAATGTTGTCCCAATTCCCGATGATCTTTCATACGAGGATGCTTCAACCCTCCCCATTTGCTACGTCACTGCCTGGTATGGTCTATTCGAGAGGGGTGGGCTGAAACGTGGTGAAACTGTACTTGTGCATGCGGCTGGGAGCGGTACCGGAAGCGCCGCAGTACAGGTTGCTCACCTCACGGGTGCGTTGGTAATTGCTACAGCGGGCACAGATGAAAAACTTGAAAAGGCAAAGGAGCTTGGGGCAGATGAAACTATAAACTACAATAAATCTGATTTTTCCGAAGAAGTTAAAAAAATAACGAATAATAAGGGGGTTGATGTTATATTTGACCAGATCGGAGCATCGGTATGGGAAAAAAATATACAGACGCTTTCTTCCAATGGCAGGATTCTGCTGGTGGGGGTTGTCGGTGGGGGTTCATCTACAATTAACTTCGGGCCAATAATTATGAAAGACCTTGCTATCCTGGGAGTAACGGTTTTTAATGCGTCAAGAAACAACTTGATCAATGTTGTTAATCTGGTTTCTCAGAAAACTATTCGCCCCGTGATAGATAAAACCTTTCCTCTAAAAGAGGCGGCTTCCGCACAAAAGCTCTTGGAGGACAGGGGTCAGTTTGGAAAGGTGATTTTGAAACCATGACGCACGATGCACGATACACGATCCATGATGCAGGATGCAAGATGCATGATGCACGATATAAGAATTTGTGTTCATTGTCCTTTTATCATGTATCCTGAATCATGCATCGTGCATCTTTCTCTTAGCTTGCTAGAATTTCAGCAATCTTGGGGAATATGAATTCCGCGACATCTCTTCGTGAGCCTCCACCGGTAATTATTAAATATCTACCCTCGCAGATCTCTTCGGCAGACTCTTTTACCATTTTCACCAAGTCGATGAAGAATTCCGGAGTTAAACCTATGTCTCCATAATCACCCTGGCAAGTGTCATGGCCGAGAAAATGGAATATCATCTCAGGCTTGAAGCTTCTCACCCGAGGGATAAACTCACTTTTTACCAGACCAAGATAATTTTCGTCACTGGAACTCCAACCCACACCAACACATTTATTTGTTTCACTCTCGAAATCCGAGTCGCAGAAACAGATATGAAGAAAAGAATTATCGTTTTCAAACATATCCCTATCACCGTCTCCATGATGACAGTCGGTATCAAGCAGCGCAAATCTCTCAATACCAATCGTCTGTCTTGCTATATACACGGCTGGCGCAACGCAGTTTATGTAAGTCCCTCCCCATGCCGAGATTCGTCCGGCGTGGTGTCCAGACGCACTGTTGAATAACAGACCGTTCTTCAATTCTCCGCTCACAATCATTTTCGTAGCCTCTATACACGCTCCCACCGAGAGGAAAGCATTTTTACCATACGATCTTTTCCTGAGATTCTCGATCATTTCCTTAGAGTGAAATTTTAGAAGCAAATCCTCTGTCACAGGTTTATGCTCAAATAGTCTTACGTTCGGTAATCGTAGAACTCCATTGAGCAATTCGGGGAAATTGACGAATTTCGGCCCGACAACGGGGCCCGGGCTTGTCTTAAATATGTGGCTATAGAAGATGCCAGTGCTCATCCAGGACTCCTAAATTACAACCTGAAAATGTCTTGGAAATTGATTACGAGTGGGGTCGAATCTATTTCTTTTATTCCACATTTCTCGGCGATATCTTTTGATGTCATTCTACCACCATGTTTCCACAAATTAAGTAGAAAATGTCCAGCCTCCTTTTTTCTCCACCACTCCTCGTCAAAGGCTTCTCTTAAGAACGATCTGAAGCTAACCTCTATGAAGCTCGCATTAACATAGACAGCCGAATAGAAGAATGGTTCTACGTCAATCAAGTAATCTGCTTTATCGTGGTCAGCTAATGTAGCTTCCCTTAAAGTCTGTGCGTAATGTTCTGTTCTATCTTTGTATTCACTGTTCTCGTGAATTAAAGACTCATAAATTAGCTTCCCACAGTAATATCTCAAGATATTTAGCTGTCTTAGGTACAAGAATTCCAAAAAGTCGCTCCCTGGATCGTGTCTCAGGTATCTTTTTATCCACTTGGGTTGATATATCAGATTCTTAAACAAATGAGAAAAAATCTCTAAATATGTCGGATCTCTAAGCATCCTGAATTCGAATGATCCTCCTGGTTCGGTGTGAGCGTAACACATTCCTTTTCCGAGTGCTTGAAAAAAGGATTCGTAATTCTCAACCCCTCCAAACGGTTTTATTGAGCACAGAATCTTATTTGGGACTTCTAAGGGTATGCAAAACGACCCTGAGATCTTCCCACGCCTCTTCTCCGAATCTATTTTTAAGTTATTTATAATATCGATGCCCATTTCTGAAAATAACCTTTTTGCGATCAATAACAATGGAGATTGAGCGAAGTTTCCTCGTAATTCAAATGAGCTGAATAGGTAACGAAGATCGTTCGAGGTTAAGTCTTCTAATTTCAGTTCCATACGCTTTAGGAGAAACCACTTGAGCAGATCCCTATAAATGTAGTCTGTATCATTCAGGAAAACCCTTGCCTTTTCCATTAGTCTGCTCAGCCCTAGACATTCTGTGTCATCGCACAGTTTCATGTATGTTGAAAATCCTAGCTCCTCTGAATCTCTATTAAAGGCTTCGAATAATTTGAGGTACAGCGGATTGACAGTTGAGACGACCTCCAGTCTTTTCCTGTCCAGTTCTTCTCTCACCGATTTTTTGGGCTCGTTTTTTATGTCGTCCACAACGGACCTATAGTGGATGGATCTCTTGCCATAATTGATTGATGCCCCGGATTCCGCATTGAGTATTTGATCCATTAATTTTGCCGACCTGCCCTCGAGAAAGGTCGTCGCCAAGAAGGAAAGGATCAGTCTCAATCCTATCTCTTCGGTTCCATCGTGTGGCTGAATCGCCTTGATTGATAAAAAAGGCCCGGGGTCTTTGAAATCGGGATAATTTCTGAATATCCCCTCTTGATTGCTGTCCGACTTCAATCCCGAAAGGTTATTATATTTTTCAAGGTTCAATTCCTTGAGTAATCTATCGGAGGCTTCGCAAATTTCTGTAATTGCAGTTTCGTTCATGTTTTACAGAATAATTTTACTTTAAACGTCACTGACTTACTCAGAACCTATTGTGGAAGTTTTACTATTATTAAGCGGCCGCAGTTACATCTCTCTTAAGCTTTTCGGGCTTCTTTATGAAGAAACTCAATGAGGCTGCAATATAGCAAAAGACTATAGCGAGGACAAACGGATAAAGATAGCTGCCGGTGATATCGTGTATGTATCCTGCGATTAAAGGTCCTCCTATTGCAGCCACCGAATAGGAGGTGCCAAAGAATCCGTAGATGGTTCCTAGAGCGCTCAGCCCGAAGAAGCTTCCCAGTAGTGTGGGGAAGATAGGGACGGTGCCGCTGTAGAAAAATCCAAACAGTAGACCGAATAAGTAGAACGACCAGATTTCTCCAGATGCAAGTATGAGTAAAATAGAGCTTCCCTGGAAGAGGAAGCAGATGAATAGGACCTTCGTGGTTTGTATTACTTCAGTCAGTAAGGCTGAAAGGATGATTCTGCCAACCAAACTTCCAACCCCAATAGCTGCGGGAGCCCCGGAAGCTACGAGAGGCGAAATTCCTAAATCAATAGCAAAGTTAAATAGATGTATGACTACAATTAGAAATGTAGTAAAACCGAGAAAATACATGGCATACATATACCAGAATGTGGGTGTACCAATCGCCTCGAGGGCCTTCCAGTCGTTATCATTTTTTGTTTTAGTATGAACTGGTTGAGATTCTGACCTATCTCCATTCTCTTCACCGTAAGGCCTGAGGTTCTTATCTTCTGGATAACCCCTTAACACCAATGCCGAAAGGACGGAGATCATGATGATCCCGGCTAGCGAGAAGAATGCATACCTCACTCCGAAGCTTGAGATCAGCCATGCGGTGAGAGGGTTCGTTATAAGTCCACTAAGCGGGATCCCGGTCGTTATTAATCCAATCGCGAGTGCTCTTTTCTTTACAAACCATCTGCTTACCACGGCAACACACGTAATATATAGAACCCCGTCTCCGAGTCCTATCAGCAGACCGTACGTCAAATAGAGCTGCCAGCCCTTCGTTGCGAATCCTGAGAGCAATACTCCAAGAGCAGCGATTGCGCCTCCGGCAAGGACTACCTTTCGAGGATCATATTTATCCACAAGTTTTCCAGCCAGGATCAAAGAGAAGGCGAGGACAAAGGATCGTACTGAAAATATCGAGGAACCCATTGCTCTGGAAAAATTGAACTCTTCATTTAGATAAGGAAGGAACACACCAAAGGAATAAAGAAGAAGACCATCCATGATGATCAAAATCACGGATGCTCCAACGATGTACCAACCATAGAAAATTTTCTTTCTTAACACTATAACTCTCTGTAATTTCTGCTAAATTGCTTTCAAAATGGAAGTAATATCTCACATCTCAAATAAATGAAATGTTCTTGAGTATTACGCTCAAGGGAGTTAATAATACCTGGAAATATGTCCTAATGTTTATGCTTGATTATGTATCTTGTTAGGTATCAATTTTTTTATAAATGGTAAGGCTGTGGTAATATATTATCCTTTCTGAGCAAACTCAATAGCCATCCAAAATTCGATAAATTGTAAGGAGACATTTATGGCTGAAATAAATGAAGATTCTGATCTTATTACCAAATTGAGATATGGGTTGAACAAAGGACTGCGAATCGTAAATATTAGGTCTAAAGAAGCCTATGAAACGTTGAAGATTAAGAATCAAATACAGAAACTTACGAAGAAGAGGAGAAGAAACATAGAAGATGTTGGTAATGCCGTATACAGGATGTTCAAGCACAACAATAAATTTAACGAGGAAAGCATAAGATTGAAATGCATGGATATTTCGAGTATCGAGGATGAAATTGAAGGAAGGGAGGAGGAGTTGAGAATGGTTCATCTAAGTGCTCAGAAGGAACTCGGCAACTTAAAATCGCTCGCGAAGCCGATGGTCATCGGAAAATGCGAGTGTGGTGCTGAGTTATATGCTGGAGCAAAATTTTGCGCTACGTGTTTTAAAAAAGTTGAATCAAATTGAGAATGCGAGGAGGTGCTCTATGAGAGGTCCAGCTTTTATTGTTACAATAATATTCTTGCTGATTTTCAATGGTTATTATTCTCGGGCAGACTCGAAAATGGCTGCTTCCGAGCTAATAAATAATCAAGGGAAAACCGTGGGGTATGCAACCTTTGTAGAGGGGCCCGACGGTGTTGAAATAGCTGTCCAAGTGCATGATATAGCTCAGGGACTTCATGGATTTCATATTCATGCTGTTGGTAAGTGTGAAACACCTGATTTCAAATCTGCTGGGGGACACTTCAATCCCTTCGGAAGAAAGCATGGCTTAAAAAACCCTGAAGGATCGCACGTGGGAGACATGCCCAATCTTCTAGTAGGACCTGATGGTACTGCCTCAGCGGTTGTTTTAGCCCCATTGGCAACCCTTGAGAAGGGCAAGAACTCTCTATTTCAACCGGGAGGGACTGCGCTTGTGATGCATGCCGGAAAGGATGACCAAACGACCGATCCCGCAGGCGATGCTGGAGCGCGGATAGCATGCGGCGTAATTAAGAGAGTAAAGTGATTTTATCTTCTTAAATAGTTCCATGTACTTTTATCTAGTAAGGCATGGTGAAGCGCAAAGCGAATCAGAGGACGCCTTAAGGCCATTATCGGCGGAGGGTAAACGGGGTGTAAAAAGAGTAACTGACTGTTTAAGTAGACTGGGGACTTGGCCAGAAGAGATAAACTGTAGTGAAAAATTAAGGGCGAGAGAAACCGCCGAGATAATAGCAAAAGGGTTGTCCATAGCTGATAGAGTTAAGGCGATTAAAGGGCTTGCTCCGAATGACGATGTCAATCCAGTGGCAGACTTACTTTGCGCAGAAGAGAAATCACTGATGCTTGTAGGACATTTACCATTTCTTTCGAGGCTGTTGAGTCTTTTGCTCATAGCTGATTCAGAGCGTTCAATAGTAGGTTTTCAGCCCGGTACTATCGTTTGCTTGAATCGTGATGACTCAATAAAATTTCCTAGTCCAGGGAATGGATGGATGGTCGCTTGGGTTTTATCGCCGGAAAGCGTTTATTGATGACTCGATTCTATCTTAATCTTGCTGGCAAGCTTATTTAAATCTTCTATGTCAAATTCTTCCTCAGTGCTCTCTTTCATATTTCGTAGCTTCACTTTGCCCCTGCCTAGCTCTTCTTCTCCTACAATCACTGCGAATTTAGAACCAAGCTTATCGGCCCTCCTGAGCTGGCTTTTCAGGCTCTTGTTTTCATAGTCCATTTCTACGGATAGGCCTCGCATCCTGAGGTCATACGCTAGTTTAAATGACGTTTTTTTTGCTTTCTCGCCAAGAAAAGCAATGAAAACTTCCAATTCCTTCTGGAAGGCGTCTGGAGCCACCATCTCGTGGAGCAATACAAGTCTTTCCATTCCTATCGAAAACCCAACGGCTGGCGTTGAGGGTCCACCCAGTTCTTCGACCAAGCCGTCATATCTGCCACCGGCTGCCACAGCATTTTGCGCCCCCAGTTTCTCTGTGGTGATTTCAAAGACAGTTCGGGTGTAGTAATCAAGACCCCGAACAATACTTGGATTTAAAATATACTTAATACCCAAATTGCCCAGTGATTCTCTAACTTTTTCCAAATGCTCCTCACACTTGTCACAGAGACTTTCAAGCATGGTTGGGGCATCCTTTGAAATTTCCCTACATTTATTTTCCTTACAATCGAGGATTCTAAGTGGATTGACCTCGAGTCTCCTCTGACAGTTATCACAAAGCTCATTTCTCCTTGGTTTAAAGTAATCATTAAGTTTTCGTTTGTATTGAGGACGACAATTTCCATCCCCAAGAGAGCTTATCTCAAGCCTGAGCAGGCCGGTTATTCCAACTAATTTCAGGAACTCCCATAGCATGTCAATAATTTCAGCATCTGCATACGGGTCATTTGTGCCGAATAGCTCCGCACCGATCTGGTAAAATCCCCTGTACCGCCCCTTCTGAGGCCTTTCGTGTCTGAACATCATGCCCATGTAGTATAACTTTGTAATTGTTGCCCGGGCATATATGGAATTTTCTATAAACGATCTAACGACGCCGGCAGTGCCTTCCGGGCGCAGCGTGATAGATGAACCATCTCTATCGGTAAATGTATACATCTCCTTTTCTACTATGTCAGTAGTTGTTCCAATACTCCTCGCAAAGATTTCCGTAAACTCAACTACTGGGGTCCTTATTTCAGAAAATCCATATAGTTCAAATGTCTTTCTGGCTTCTTCCTCGATGACTTGCCATCTCTTTATCGTCTCGGGCAGAATGTCATTAAAGCCCCTTATTGATCTGACTTTCATAATTGCTTGGATTCTATCACACTCAATAAACGTGCTCAAATTGAGGAATTACGTAGGTAAAGTATTATGACGTCATAAATGTTTTTCAATCATTTTTCCTCTCTGTGTTATTAAAGTCGCTTTACCGTCTCCTTCCATTCTCCGTCTAGATACTCAAAGAAACGAGACTCCTTGTCTATAGTTGGTAGTTTTTCAGCATTCAGAAAATTCAAAAGTTCATCGAACACCGTCTTTGAGCCGAGTTTGATTTGCTCTTCATCTTTTGATTGTATCTTGAAGTCGAATGACTTGGTTACTCCTTCAAAATGGAATACCAGAGATGGTGTCGCCTGTGAAGAGGGGTTTAGAAATGCCTTCAAAAAGGTTTCATTACTAATCGTTTTAAACATGTCGTTGCCGATTGCTCTGAAGATTACCACTGGTAAAACACCCTGCACCAGTCGCAAATGAATTCGAATCTCGGGTATGTCTGATTTAAACAATTTTTCCAGCTCGTTATGCTCACGTGTGATGAAATTTTTTTTAAACAAATTTTCCATTGTGTCCAGATTTTCTTTTTGGTAATTTGCGTTGTCTTTTATGAGTGATATTTCTATCATTGATGAACGCTGCGTGCCTAATAGGCTGAAATAGCGAATTCCCTTTAGCTTGCTGCAGCGTCCCCGCTGCTATGACATACAAACCTACCACCATAGGTCATTGCGAAATTTGCCCTTCGATTTACTCAGGATAAATCCCGAAATTGAAGCAATCTCATCTTTTGGGATTGCTCCGTCCCCTTCGACTGCTAGCAGGGTTATTCACCCTCTAACAGTTTTAGATGTTTGCGGACCTTTCGACCCACAATGTTACCCGAAAATCGTCTATAATTGAGAGTTTCTCACCAAAAGTTATTCTCATATCATGAGAATAATCAAGTTGTAAATGCTACTGAATAATTCATAATAATCTTTCATGAGTAACATATTTGGGATTTACGATGGGGGAAAGGTAATTCTAAATAATCAGGAATTACTGGAGGGGCGAGGCGGTTTTCTGAGTGTTACATTCGACGGTGAAATCTACAACCGTCAGGAACTCGTAGCTACCCTGGAAAAAAAGGACCATAAACTTAAGAGTGGGACCGATTCCGAGATCGTTGGTTGTGCTTACCGGGAATGGGGAGAAGAGTGCGTAAAGAAATTCAATGGTGCTTTTTCCTTTTGTGTCTATGATAAAGAGAAAAATATTTTATTTATAGTAAGAGACCCTTTAGGGGAAAAATTCCTATATTATACAAATTACAATGGAAGATTTATTTTTTCATCGAAAGTTGATTCGATAATTGGAACACCAAAGTTCCATAAGGAGATTGATTTAACAGCCTTAAACCACTTTATTGCTTCACGTAATGTTCCTGATGAACTTTGCATTTTCAAAAATGTAAAAAAGCTTCTTCCGGGTGCGGTACTCAGGTTCGATTTAAAGTCTGGAATGCTTGAAATAAGAAGATATTGGGAGCTTCATATTTCTGAACCAGAATCAGGCAATGAAGATGAACTATTGGAGAAGCTTGAGGTAATGCTGATCGATAGCTTAAAGTTAAGGATGAAAGGCGAAAAATCTCTGGGTGCATTCCTCAGCGGTGGAGTAGATTCAAGCTTGGTTGTGGCTTTAATGAGCAGGTTTTCCTCCCGGCGGCTGAAGACTTTTAGCGTCGGGTTCAATGAAGAAAAATACAGCGAGTTGCCTCACGCTAGACTCATTGCAAATTATTTTAATACCGACCATAGAGAAATTGTGGTTGGTCCCAATTTTGATGATTTTCTTGAGTCCGTGTTCCTGTTTGATGAGCCAATTGGTGATCCGTCTATTATCCCGACATTTGACGGCTGTAAAATTGCCGGTCAATGCGTTGATGCAGTTATGACGGGCGACGGGGCAGACAGCCTTTTCACGGGCATGAGAACCCATTCCCAGGTTATTAGAAACATGAAGATCAACAAGCTTATTGTTCCGCCCTTTGACATGATTTTGAAAAAGCTAGTCAAGCTTATACCCGAAGAAGCTAAGTGGCGAATCTTTTTGGAGAATTTGTCACCAATTGATTTCTATTCAAAGAGGGAGACAGTGTTTGATTCCACCCTAAGGGAAAGGTTATTCCAGGATTGGGTGCTGGATGAGCTTGGTAACAGTTTATACGAGCCTGATAAACAAGATCTACCAGACGTAAATTCCCTCACTGGGATACTGACATACCTGGAGCTTATTGATACTGCTAACGATTCTCTTCCAAAGATGGAAAAGATTTGTAGAAATTTTTCGATTAGTGTTCGAGCCCCTTTTCTGGACACGAAACTTATAGAGTTTGCTTTTACCGAGGTGCCAGGGAATATGAAGATTAGAGGGGGGGTAACAAAATATCTTTTAAAGAAACTTGCGGCTAAGTTTCTTCCTCCTGAATTTCCCTTAAACCGTAAGCGAGGTCTTAATCCACCCTTAGCTAAGTGGATTCGACATGAGTGGGATGAACATGTAAGGGATATACTGCTCGGCGGCGAAGAAAGATTTTTTAAGAGGAGCTATATCGAAAAACTTTTACGTCTACATTCGAATCATTTGTTGAATCAGGACAGAAGAATATTTTCCCTTCTAGTTTTTAATATTTGGGAGAGTAGATATTTAAGTAACGGCAATTGAGATTGTGATGGATAAAAATCAATAAGTAGATTGCAAGGGTGGGTTCATCAAGATTTGTTTGATTCAATTGTTGCTGGATTGAAGTTAGAAAAATCGATATGCTTTAAGCAATATTGATAAAGGGTTGTCATGAATCTATGGGTTGCATCTAAAATTGCTTACAAGGCATTAAGAAGTTACAAGGTTCGGTCAATCCTTACTACTCTAGGCATTATCATAGGGGTTGCGGCGGTAATAACTATGATGGCACTTACGCAGGGTGCAAAACTCATGATTGAAGAAAATTTAACGGGTCTGGGTGGCAATTCGTTAATTGTTAATGCGGGAAAGAGAGCAAGAAGTGGTACGACGCTTAATCTAAACCAGGAAAAGCCATTAATGCCCGGTGACGCGGATGCAATTAGAAGTCTAAGCATTGTCAATCAAGTGTCGGAGATAATTGATACGGCGGAACAAGTAGCATCCGGTAACATGAACTGGTTCACTACGATAGTAGGCGTCTCACCGGAATTTACTTATATCAACGACTGGTTTCCCGATAGTGGGAGCTTTTTTAATAAGCAAGACGTAAGAAATGCTGAATTAGTCTGTGTCATAGGAACTACAGTTGCATCAAAGTTATTTGGTAATCAGGATCCGATGGGAGAGAAAATAAGAATAGGTAACTTCTCTTACAAAGTAATTGGAGTGATGAGTACTATAGGGCAGACCCCTAGCGGCGAGGACCAGGACGATCTGCTGCTGATTCCTTACACGACCGTTCAGAAGCGAATAATGGGCATTTCTTATATAGAGAATATCTCCGTCTCGGTGGACTCAAAAGAAGATATTCCCCTCGCACAACTAGAGATAACGAAGACATTGAGGGACCGACGAAACCTTAACGAGGATATGGAAAATGATTTCTACATAAATACCCAGCTCATACATATAGAAAGAATCTTTACCATTTCAAAGATAATGACTGTCCTTCTCGGTAGCATTGCCTCTATATCTCTCATAGTAGGAGGAATTGGAATAATGAACATTATGCTGGTGTCTGTGAAGGAACGGACAAGAGAGATCGGTATTAGAATGGCTGTCGGGGCCAAAGAGTGGGATATACTCATCCAGTTTATGATTGAGGCTGTGCTGCTATCTGTAATCGGGGGGTTGATAGGGGTGATTTTAGGCATATCGGCATCGATGATTTCATCGTCATTCATAAATTGGCCGTCGGTGGTTTCAGCAACTTCAATACTTTTATCATTTGGTTTCGCCGCAATCGTGGGGATTTTTTTTGGTATCTACCCGGCAAGAAAAGCCTCTCGGTTAGATCCGATAGAATCACTCAGGTATGGCTAGGCGTAATTCGTCATCCGCGCTATCTACAAGCTGTTGGTGTCTTTTTCTATTATGCTGATTAACCGTATGGATTAGTTTTAATATAAATTCGTTTATTTTTCGGTGTATGGTGGATAGATATCCAGGACGGTTGTACCTCTATTATTTCACGATAACACCAGTGGCGTTTGTCCTCGAAGATCTGATACCGTAAATTAATATAAATAATATGCCTCAGTTATAATTCGGCCCCCTGATTTATTAGAGGTTTGATCTTAAGTCAAAGCCGTTATTGATTTCTTATTCTTCAGGTATTGTTGAGAAAATTGAAAGATAAAAAGAGGTTAAAAGTTGCATATGTGGGCAGTCCCGAACTCTTTTTGAGGGGAGCAAGTCCTATCCATGTGATGAAAATGTGCCAGGCTATTGCAAGGCTCGGAATTAATGTCGACCTAATACTTCAGGCTTATGACTCAAGAATTGATATTTTTAAGTGTTACGGTGTTGAACCAATTTTCAATATAATAACTACAATTCCATCTACAAATGGTCCCTTGAGGCATTTTATTCATGGTACTTACAGCGCATTCTATCTATGGTTCAATAAACAGGAGTACAATCTAGTACTCACTCGAAACATCATTTTTACCTATCTATCCACTGTATATTTCGGGATACCAACTATATATGATGCCCATCATCCACTCGTGAATAGACCCGCGAAGTTAGCATTTGACAGATTCAAGAAGTCAAAATACTTAGTAAGATTCTCGACGAACTCTGAAGGTCTGGGAAAGATATACGCTCGTTTGGGTCTTCCTGAAGAAAAGCTTGTCGTTGCCCACAATGGCGTCGATCTAGAACAATTCGGTAGTGTTACATCCAAACTCGAAGCTCGGGGGAAGCTTGGCCTCCCCCCGAATAAAAAAATCGTTTGTTACTCCGGGAACATCTATAGAGGGAGGGGTATCGATCTACTGGTCGAGGTTTCAAGCAGGCTTCCAGACGTGCTTTTTTTAATCGTTGGAGGACTTGATAGTGATATTAACGTGTATAGACATAAGGTTGCTCAAAAAAAGTTGGAAAATTTTAAGCTTGTTGGTTTCGTCCCACACAATGTTGTGCCACTTTATCTTTTCGCTGCTGACACACTGGTGATACCCTATACATCTGAGATGACAATACAGGGTGGAACAAATGCAACAGGATTTACTTCTCCGTTAAAACTCTTTGAGTTTATGGCATCATGCCGACCAATAGTTGCGACAGATCTTCCCACCGTCTCAGAAATACTCCATGATAATATAAATGCTGTAGTAGTCGATCCGGATAGTGTTGATTCTTTATTTGAAGGTATCAAGAGGGTGTTGGAAGATGAAGCTCTCGCTACCAAAATAGCCCTTCAATCCGCTGCGGACGTAGGGAGTTACACATGGGAGGAAAGGGTAAAAAAAATACTTAATGGATTTGTCGGATTCTAGGTTTCCATTGTTTTATCAGAATATATGTTTCGAATTCTTGATTGCTTATTAAGAGTGAAGACTTATAATGTATTATCTAGTCTCATTTCGCCGTAAGAGTTAATTCCTCTTAGGCAAATGTCATTTTAGGATATAAACGTGTGCGGAATAGTCGGATTTTGTGGTAAAGATAAATTCACTGACGAATCAACTCTGGTATCTATGAGGGATACCTTAGCTCATAGAGGACCTGATGATTCAGGGTTATACATTGATAGGGAACATAATGTAGGACTAGCCCACACAAGGTTATCCATTATTGATCTTTCTTCCCTTGGCCATCAGCCGATGGCGAACGATAGTGGTACGATTTGGATAACATATAATGGAGAGGTCTATAACTTTAAAGAGATTAGAGGGGAGCTTGAAAAAAAAGGCTATGTGTTCAGGAGCAACACCGACACGGAGGTCTTAGTTAAAGCATATGAGGAGTGGGGAATAGAATGCGTCCATAAATTCATTGGCATGTTTGCAATCGCAATCTGGGATCGGAATGAAAAAAAATTATATCTGGTTAGAGACAGAGTGGGAGTAAAACCCTTATATTACTATTTCAAAGATGGGGTCTTACTGTTTGCTTCGGAACTCAAGGCGCTGATGAAACACCCAGGCTACAGCAAACAAATCGATCTCAGCATACTTCCTCATTATCTCCGATTTGGTTTTATTCAATCACCCTACACAATTTTTCAAGATACATTTAAATTGAAACCAGGCCATTATCTTTGTCTATACAAGAATAAATTAGTGGAGACAAAATACTGGGATATAGTTGATTTTTATAACGCTGATCCCATCGAGGGCACGGAAGATGAAATTACATTGGAGTTGGAGAGGCTCTTAGTAAATTCTTTCAAGTATAGACTCATTTCTGACGTTCCGGTTGGGGTTTTCCTCAGCGGTGGTTTAGATTCTAGTATTGTAACAGCATTACTTCAACATAATATTGGGAGTAAACTGAAGACCTTTACGATAGGTTTTGATGAAAGTCGCCTAAACGAAGCTTATTGGTCGAAAAGTATCGCAGATTACCTTGGCACCGATCATACTGAATACTATCTATCGGTCGAGGAAGCTGCAAAGATAATTTATAGGATTCCTGAAATATATGATGAGCCTCTCGGAGATCATTCAGTAATTCCTACATACCTAGTGTCTCAGCTCGCAAGAAAAGATGTAACGGTTGCCCTTTCAGCTGACGGTGGAGATGAGCTATTTTGTGGATACTCAAGGTATAAGGCCTATGTGCGGTTATACGAAAAGTTTTTAAGATTGCCCAAATTCCTGACTAATTCGGTGGTTAAATCGATGGCAAGTTTAAATCCGTCCAGGGTTGATGAATTTTATAGAGTCTTTAGCGCTGTTATGCCAGAGGTCAAAGAGATAAAGGATAAGTACATAAAATGGAGGGATATGCTGATCGAGTCCAACAATGGAAATCTTACCGAGATGTACAAATGCAACCTGAGTAAATGGACACCACAAGAACTGGAGAGTGTTATTGACCATAAGTATAACTACGCATACGATGCAGCCTATGATGAGACAATCGAGTCAATGACTGACAGTGAAATATTAAGTAAGGCAATGGCGTTAGATTTCAAGGCATACCTCCCCGATGATATCCTGACAAAGGTGGATAGGGCTACGATGAGTGTAAGCCTTGAGGGCAGAGAGCCGCTCTTGGACCATAGGTTGTTAGAGTTCGTAGCACGCATTCCGCTGAAATTAAAGTATCATCAGGGTACAAGCAAATATATTCTGAGGAAGGTTCTCGACAAGCACGTTCCAAGAGAATTAGTTGAACGACCTAAGCAAGGTTTTGTGGCGCCTTTATCAAGGTGGCTAAGGGGCGAACTCCATCAGCTCGTAAGAGAGTACCTGAATGAGGACAGGTTACGTAAAGAGGGGATATTTAATTCAGAGGTAGTTTCGTCCTATGTCAAGGATTTTTATAATGGGGTCTCCATAAATGTCAACAAAATATGGTTCTTGCTCATTTTTCAAATGTGGAAGGAGAAATGGTTGTAGACAAGAGTCGAGGTAATTTGATCGAAATTCTTCCAGAGGTCGGATAGGTCGAGAGGCCGGTGTAGTTTCTTGCATTATTCTGGCTTAGATCGGCAGCACAGTTGATGTTTGGTAAAGTTATCCTCAATCATAAATGATCCTCAAGTAATTCTGAATCATTTTGTCTTCGGTAAAACCCTCTTCTATTTTCCTTCTTGAGTTTTCGCCAAATGTTTTTGCTTTTTTTTCATTCTTGAGAAGTTCGCGAACTCTATGATAGATTCTGTCTATATTTTTACCGTCTTCCACGAATCCATTTACGCCATGTTCAACTATTTCTTTTGCTCCTCCCTCAGTTCCGGCGATAATCGGTTTTCCTCTTGCCATGGCCTCAAATATCACGTTGGGCAGTCCTTCGATACTTTCTTTTTCTTCATTTGACGTGTTCGGCATCGCAAATAAGTAAGAGAGATCAAGGTAGTCCTTAATTCTATTATATGTGACGGGACCCGCAAAGATTACGTTGGACAGCACACCTTCCTCGGCGGCTAAACTTCTTAATTCTGTTTCGTATCTCCCTTCTCCCACAATGACATATTTCAGGTTTTTAAATTCCTTGAGTAGCCGAGGTAGGATTCTTATAATTTCTTTATGTCCTTTTGAGGGAACCAGCCTAGATACCGTTAAGATTAATTTGTCTTCATCTTTTAAATTCAAATTGGCTCTTAGGTGCTTTAGGGCATCGTTATCTGGTTTGTGAGATAACATATCGTTGCCGACACCATTATAGATCACCTCGATCTTATCCCTTGGTGTGCCCGCTAATTCCAATAATTCCCTTGTAGAGTGGCTAGGGCTAACGATTCTCGATGCTTTCATATAAAGTCTTTTAATGGGTTTCCCGAGCAGTTTGTTGTAAAGCTTCTTCCCAAGAAGATATCGGTATGGTTCATAGCCCGCGACTCTTACAATTACCTTCGAGGGATAGTCACGTAGAAGCCCTCCTGAGGTTTGTCCCTCCCTGGTGATAAGCAACAAAGCATCTGGCCGATATTTTCTGATCGCGATGTATAGTGAATAGACACCGGCTGCCTCGGGTATGGGGGAGGGTATGCCGTGGTTTCTGGATAGAGCTGTCATCCTTTTGATCTGGAATTTAAATTCACTGTCAATCTCTTTATCTTTATCTGAATAACGTGGAGCTAACACAATCACATCTAGCCCTGCCTCGGAAAAACCGCTTGCTAGCTTAAAACTTGTTTTAGCTAGACCTCCAAGAAAAGGCGGAAACTCATGTGTATAAATCAGGACTTTCATTTACATTAATTGCCAATTATTTCACGCACGAATATGGCCGGTGTTAGATTGGTAGTTATAACTCAATTTTTGATTTCTAAGACTTTTCAATAGTATTGAATATAGCTGAAAGTTTTAACCTTGTTTCATATTTAAAAAGAAAATAGACCTGTATTATAACAAAAGATATATGCATGTTTTAGCGTCCTTAAAATTAATTAGGTTCAATCGATATAAAAAATATATATATTTTTTTAGTTTGTCGTCATTGACAAGTAATTTGCATTTTGTATAATACATTCCTCTTGACTAAAATTTATTAACGGTTAGTAATAAATAATAGAGTTCTTTGAAAATTTAATAGCAGACACATGCGGGCGAATAGACGCTAGCAGTAGATTTATGAGTTTCAATGAAGAGTTTGATCCTGGCTCAGAGCGAACGCTGGCGGCGTGCCTAACACATGCAAGTCGAGCGAAGGTATCGTGGGGGTAACCCCTAGATACACTGAGCGGCGAACGGGTGAGTAATACGTGGATAACTTGCCTTTAGGATCGGGATAACCCCGGGAAACTGGGGCTAATACCGGATAAGACCACATTGTTCGAGGACAGAGGGGTAAAAGGTGGCTAGGTAACTAGCTATCGCCTATAGAGAGGTTCACGTCCCATCAGGCAGTTGGTGAGGTAATGGCTCACCAAACCTAAG
>CAWDVW010000002.1:0-192500 GCA_963805855.1 Candidatus Dadabacteria bacterium | reverse complement strand
ATGCGCCCTTACCGGAATGCCTGACCGCGTGCCTTTTGCATAATGAGCCGGCGAGTTATCTTCAGTGGCAAGGCTAAGCCGAACGAGGTGGAGCCATAGCGAAAGCGAGTCTGAATAGGGCGATAAGTCACTGGGGATAGACCCGAAGCGAGTCGATCTATCCATGGCCAGGGTGAAGCAGAGAGAAAACCTCTGTGGAGGCCCGAACCGGTCAGGGGTGAAAACCTGTCGGATGAGCTGTGGATCGGAGTGAAAGGCTAATCAAGACTCGTGATAGCTGGTTCTCCCCGAAATATATTTAGGTATAGCCTCATGTGATGGCGGGCGGAGGTAGAGCACTGAATGGGCTAGGGAGCTGAAAGGCTTACCAAACCCAATCAAACTCCGAATTCCGTTTTGCTTAGCATGGGAGTCAGTCCATGGGAGATAAGTTCCATGGTCGAAAGGGAAACAACCCAGATCGTCAGCTAAGGCCCCCAAATCCAGGCTAAGTGGTAAAGGATGTGAATTCGCACAGACAGCCAGGAGGTAGGATCAGAAGCAGCCATCCTTTAAAGAGTGCGTAACAGCTCACTGGTCGATGCGGATTCGCGCCGAAAATGAATCGGGGCTTAAGCCTGGTGCCGAAGCTACGGGTTACACTATAGTGTAGCGGTAGGGGAGCTTTCCCAATGGGTTGAAGGGTTACCGTAAGGAGGCCTGGACTGTTGGGAAGTGAGAATGCCGGCATGAGTAGCGATAAAGGTGGTGAGAATCCACCTCGCCGTAAGCCCAAGGGTTCCTGGGGAAGGCTCGTCCTCCCAGGGTAAGTCGGGACCTAAGGTGAGGCCGAAAGGCGTAGTCGATGGAAAACGGGTTAATATTCCCGTACCACCTAGTTGGAGCGAAGGGGTGACAAAGGAGGGTAGGTCAGCCGGGTGTTGGATGTCCTGGTTCAAGCTTGTAGGGGGAAGAGATTGGCAAATCCGTCCTTTCATAACCCTGAGGAGCGAGTACGAGGGGCGTTAGCCCCACAAAGTGACTGAGCCCATGCTTTCGAGAAAAGCCTCGTAGCGTTGATAGCTAGGTGCCCGTACCGTAAACGGACACACGTGGGCGAGTAGAGTATACTAAGGCGCGTGAGAGAACTTTGGCCAAGGAACTCGGCAAATTAACCCCGTAACTTAGGGAAAAGGGGTGCCCACACGTAGGTGTAAAGCCCTCGCGGATTAAGCCGAAGTGGGTCGCAGAGAATAGGCGGTGACGACTGTTTACTAAAAACACAGGGCTCTGCAAAGGCGCAAGCCGAAGTATAGGGTCTGACACCTGCCCGGTGCCGGACGGTTAAGGGGATGGGTTATTCTGGCTTGCCAGGAGAAGCCTTGAACCGAAGCCCCGGTAAACGGCGGCCGTAACTATAACGGTCCTAAGGTAGCGAAATTCCTTGTCGGGTAAGTTCCGACCTGCATGAAAGGTGTAACGATTGCCGCGCTGTCTCGGCCAAAGGCTCAGCGAAATTGTGGTTCTGGTGAAGACGCCAGATACCCGCTGCGGGACGGAAAGACCCCGTGCACCTTTACTACATCCTATCACTGGATTTTGGTGCTTCATGCGTAGCATAGGTGGGAGCCTGTGAAACTTTGCTTTCGGGCAGAGTGGAGGCAAAGGTGAAATACCACCCTTGTAGTTCTAGAGTTCTAACTGAGGACCGTTATCCGGTTTCAGGACAATGGTAGGTGGGTAGTTTGGCTGGGGCGGTCGCCTCCTAAATAGTAACGGAGGCGTGCAAAGGTTCCCTCAGCCTGATTGGAAACCAGGCGCAGAGTGCAAAGGCATAAGGGAGCTTAACTGTGAGACCTACAGGTCGATCAGATGCGAAAGCAGGCCTTAGTGACCCGGTGGCTCCACGTGGGAGGGCCATCGATTATCGGATAAAAGGTACGCCGGGGATAACAGACTTATCCCGCCCAAGAGTTCACATCGACGGCGGGGATTGGTACCTCGATGTCGGCTCATCGCATCCTGGGGCTGTAGAAGGTCCCAAGGGTTGGGCTGTTCGCCCATTAAAGCGGTACGCGAGCTGGGTTTAGAACGTCGTGAGACAGTTCGGTCCCTATCTGCAGCGGGCGTAGGAGATTTGAGGGGATCTGCTCATAGTACGAGAGGACCTGAGTGGACGAGCCTCTAGTGTACCAGTTGTCGCGCCAGCGGCAGCGCTGGGTAGTCATGCTCGGAAGGGATAACCGCTGAAGGCATCTAAGCGGGAAGCCTACCCCAAGATTAGATCTCCCGAACCGTAAGGTTCCTAAAGGTCCCTTGAAGACCACGAGGTAGATAGGCCTAAGGTGTAAGCCCTGTGAGGGGTTTAGCTGATGGGTACTAATTGACCGTGCGACTTAACTGCAGGGCTTGAAAGCCCTTACAAGTAGCGCCAAAAATCTCAGCCCTGTGAGATAGCTTAAATCATCTCACGGGGTCAGCACAATATCCAGCTGTCAAAGATTGACCATTCCTGTTTTTCAATCCAAAATCTAAATTATCATCACTTTTCGACGGGTGTCAGTCCGCTCATGCTGAGCAGGGTTGAATGATGTCTTTAGAACTTTTCGATTGGCTAATTGTTAAACTGTTCTTTTAGAGGTCCTAATGTGCCTCGCTAGCCGAGGTTTTCCAACCTCGGATTTAAGTTCATGGCTGAGTGTTAACGGGTTTTATACGAAAAGAAATTGGGCGGGAAGCCCCTTTCGTTGAAGAGTGCTTACCCTTGGTAGAATTGAGGGGGTGGAGGTGAAAGGTCCTTTTTTTCACGGTTCGACTTGCCACTAACGGCGCTTCTACATTTTCCATATTGACATGGAATCTGGCTTGTTGTAGCATCGAGAAAGCGACAACAGCTTTCGGTATAAGCAGTCGTTAGAGGTTTTCAGCTGTAATGCGTTCGCGTGACTTCAACGCGGCCGGAGGTTAGGCCGCGCGAGGAGGATTAGATGAGTAAGGCAAAGAACCGTGCTACGGTCGAAGGACGTAATCGCCAATCATCTATGCGAAGTAGCTCTTTTCGGTGCGAATTGAATGGCGCTTGTGTCTTTTGGTCTCACGAACCTTATAGTTACGTTTCTTCTGGAGCTCTTTTTCCATTCTCCCTTCTTGACCTGAAATCAGGTTTTTTGTATTCTAGATTTTAATTAGATTAGACAATGATTTGCGGAATAGCATCTCTTTTTGATTATTATCCTGCATTTTTGCTGTCTAATTGGTAGCTATAGGGATTGAGAAGAAATGCAGAGATGACATGAGTGTAACGGAATATTTGCTTATCGATTTTGAAAATGTTCGGCCTGCTGGAATCCCCGCGATTCATGAAAATCAAAACGTGTTTATTTTCGCCGGGGATAACCAGAATAAAATTGATTATGACCTGGTTAGAGCGACCCAGCCTTATGGAAATCGGGTTCAATGGATCAAAATTAAGGGAAGTGGGAGAAATGCCCTTGATTTTCATATTTCCTTTTATCTTGGAAAGTTATCTGCTATTCATAAGCAAGCATCGTTTTTCATTTTATCCAAAGATAAAGGTTTTGATCCGCTCGTGAGATATTTGGAAAGTTCCGGAATACAATGTAAGAGAATAACTCAATTAGAGGAATTTATAACCCGCAAGGAAGTGGATGACGACGGTATATTCGCGAAGATACTTAAGATGCTGCTTAAGATTGATCTGGCAAGAAGGCCAAAAAGTATTCGAACGTTGAAGGCATTTATCGGATCAAGGGATAAAATGGATAGTGCTAAAGTCGATAACATCATAAAAAGATTAACCGACGAGAAAATGATCATTTTGAGTGGACAAAAAGTGTCTTACCCGGCCGGACAAAAATGAAACCGTATAGCAAGCTAATCGAGCTGCCAAAATTCTGCTCGTTATGTTGCATGCTTACCCAAATGCTTTGCCGACCGGTTCGAAAAGTAAAGGTGTCAGGCCTTGGCACGAGAATTAATTCCTTCGATAAGAGTATATAACTTCTTATCTTTTTTTCGTCTCCTATGCTATTCTGAAAAATAGAAAATGGGCCGCAGCCTTTTTCGATTAAGAATGATTTCCACGGATAGCCTCGCTGTTCGTAAGTTAATCAGTTTTTTTTGCGTAACTGGTCAGACCTGTCGAATCTGTTCATCCTTCGACGGGCTCAGGACGAACGGTTGAGGGGATCACTACAGGCTTTTTTCTAATCTCTGTTCTTGACCTGAAATCAGGTTCTTAGTATTCTGAGTATCAAAGATTACAGAAAAATGTCCCCCTTTTTTTAACAACATGGCTTCAGATGCAAGACGGAATAATCGAATGCGAAACATTCGGTGATACCTATCCTTTTGCGCCGAACTACCGGCATGTGAATGGTTTCAACATGCACTTCGTTGATGAAGGCGAGGGTGATCCTATTGTCCTGCTCCACGGCGACCCGACTTGGGGCTATCTTTGGCGTAACTTCATTCCAGTGCTCTCCGAGAGAGCTCGTTGTATCGTGCCGGACCACATGGGAATGGGAAAATCAGAAGTGCCTCGGCAGCCGTATCCCTATCGGCTTGCCCATCACGTCGCCAATCTCGAAGCCCTATTGATCGGACTTAATCTACGACAAATTACACTCGTGGTACATGACTGGGGCGGCCCGGTGGGTCTTGGCTTTGCGATTCGTCAACCTGACCGCATCAAGCGTTTGGTAATCACCAATTCCTGGGCCTCAGCGCGGTGGCCAGGGCGCACCATTCCCTCGACTCATCGAGATGATTCGCTCTTCCGGCGGCGAGAAGTTTGTTCTCGAAAGGAACGGATACCTCGAACGGGCTTTGACCGGAACCACCCATCACGCCGAGCGGCTAACAGACCTGGTGATGGATGCTTATCGAGCGCCGTTCCCCACGCGGGAATCGCGTGTAGCGATGTTGTGTTGGTCACGCGATATTCCAGTGACTGAGGCTGATCCGTCATACCTCGAGATGCAGCGTATCGAAAAGAGTTTATCCCTATTTGCAAAAACGCCCACGCTAATCTTGTGGGGTATGCTTGACCCGGTACTCCCCCCCTCTGTCTTGCGCTGGTGGCAAAAGGTCTACCCGCAGGCCACCACTCACGAAATTGAGGATGCTAGCCACTTTCTCCAGGAGGATGCACCGCAACAGATCGGCGAATATATAAATGACTTCATCGCTTCAAACCCATAAACAAAGTCGAAGGAAATATCGCTTCAATTGATCAAACTCTTGATGAATTGGGTTGGGTAAAAGAACAGGGCACGCACATCTTTTCGCTGATAGTGTTGATATCATAATTACTGACGATTTAAGAAATATGAAAATGAAAAAAATACGTAGTGGTAATTTCATGCTGAGAGTGGTCTCACTGGAGGACCTGATACAAATGAAACAAAAGAGTGGTAGTCCTCAGGACTTAGAGGATATTAAAGCCTTAAGGAGTCTGAAGAAATGAATTCAGTACAATATTTTTCAAAAGAATATTTAGAAAGATGTGGTTCAATGAGACCAGAACAGATCCTTCAATTTCTCGAAGATTTCAGGAACCTTCATTCATACGATAAATCGCAGAGGACTAAGCTTTTCAGTATCAAGGTTCCCGACAATTTACTCAATGCTTTCAGGGCCAAAGCAAAAGTAAATGGAACTCCATATCAAACCCAGATCAAACGGTTGATGGAGGAATGGATGAGATAGACAGATAACATTAAATGTTAGGATTGATGAAAGTAAGGGTGCTCTGCAACATTTATATGGTAATATTCACTTGAGGAACCATAATATATTTCACATGATTGGCAATTTTTTTGATTCAGAATCGGGGAACGAACCAAGAATAAAGATAAAAAATATCTCGGAATTAAAAAGATATCTGCGTATAACCCCACAATATAATGTTGTTTTGTTAGATGATAACGAGCATACCTATGATTATGTAATCGAAATGCTGATGAAAATCTTCGGACATGGCAGCACCAGAGCTTTTGAGATGGCCTGCACGGTAGATTTAATGGGAAGGGTTGTCGTTTTCACATCAACAAAAAAGGCTGCGGAGGAGAAACAAAATCAAATCCTCTCTTATGGTCCTGATTGGCGGCTTTCCAGGAGTAATGGATCTATGAAAGCCGTCATCGAACCGGTAGAATGAATTATTTGTGAATATGAACAGATACTTATGGTTTTTTATTCACACTTCGACTCGGCTCAGTGTGAACGGCTTTTCTAAGGGGTCAAAAAGTAAGAGGGGATTTTTTATTTCTACTGGTCGAGGTTCTCTTTTAATACTCTAAGGAAATTGCCCCCCATGATTTTTCTCACCCTTTTCTCTGAGTAGCCTTTTTCTAAGAAAAAGTCTGCGATCTTTGGTAGGTCGGCAACCGTGCGTATGTCATTTGGGAATGCCTCAACCCTACCGCCATCGAGATCGCTTCCAATTCCGACATGGTCTTCCCCACAGAGGTTTACCATGTAATCTGCATGGGTAAAAATATCTTCAAGTGTGGGTGTTTGACTGCCTGTCCTGAGAAAATCGTTATAAAGCACTAAGCCGATAACACCGCCTCTTTGGGTGATTGCACGAAGTTGATCATCCTTCAGATTCCTTGGATGATCCGTGATAGCTCGTGCGTTCGAATGAGTGGCGATGGGAATTATCTCGCAAATCTCTAATGCTTCCCAAAAACCGTTTTCGTTAAGATGAGATAAATCAAGTGTAATTCTCAAATCATTCATTCGTTTAACCAATTCTTTACCCTCATTGGTTAATCCCGATCTAGAATCTGTTCCCGATGCATATCGATTCCGGTCATTCCAGGCAAGCCCTATGATGCGAACCCCTTTACCGTGAAATTCGTTTAATTTGTCAGGTTCATTGATTGGCTCTGCTCCTTCCATGAGGGTGAGAAATCCGATTTTTGAGTTATTCTGCAATTCTAAAAGGTCCTCGGCATCTTTAATCTGCATTATGCTATCCTTGTGTTCGTCAAATAACTTTTCATAGATTTCAAACTGTTTTAGTGCTACTCTCCTTGTTCTGTTCGGTTTAAATTCTGGATGAACAAATATCGTGTTAAATACGAGCCTTATGTTTCCCTGTTTCAACCAGGGAAGGGTTATCATGCACGGGATGGTTGGATTTACAAAATCCCTTTTAAAGAAACTTAGGTGAAATGCTATATCTTCATGTGCATCTACGATGAAAAGGTCGTTTAACATGATGCAAGATGCATGATGCAAGATTCAGGATGAAAATCAACTTCACATATCCTGGATCATGTATCGTGTATCGTGCATCTAGGAATAGAACCCGACGCTCGCGAAGCTTACAACCGAACCCGTGTCGGGCTCAAGGGCTTGATCATAATCGATCAATTTACCCTTTTTTGCATTTATCGTTGAGAGAAGGGAATAAATTGGTGAAAGGCCGCAGACCTTTCTCCTATCTTTCTCTTCTTCTACAGATCGATAGAACCCGTCGGAATTAATTTGTTCCGTGAATGAAAGGCTTAGTAGATCCCTCTCCTTGATCCACCTGAGGGTCGATTCATTTACAGGCTCGACATCCCCAAATTTCTGACCAACATGTGCCAGATCGGCTCCTGCAATTATGAAGACCCTATTGCCGAGCGTTGAAATGATGTCTTTAATTGATTCGAGAAAAGTTGATACCCTTACATCATCCGCTGGAGAATTTCCATTTTGAATCATACTCTGAAATGAATTACAAAGGATCGGCAGGATCTTGAATTGTTTGCGATTACCGAACAGATATTGAAGAAAAACTACTTGAAATTCGATCGAGTGTTCGGTCATGTGGGCAATTTCGCCTTCAAAAAGATCCCAGTCGCAGGATGTTGTGAGCCTTTCAATCAGTTCAACATCAGTCTCGACCTCGCCGAGGGGTGATTTGAAATTTTTCCTAGTGAGCAAGAAGGGATTTTCTACTTCTGCATAATGAGATGTTCCAAAGATTATAAATACATCGGCTTCCGTGTGATCAATCAATTCCTTATACGCTAAGGCATATGAACGTCCGCCCCGCTTGAAGTCTATATGAGGTGAAATAAGACCAGTGATTTTTCCGTTTTCTGAATTTGTAGGAGGTTGTTGATTCGCATTGTCGATGAAACTGTTGAGCCACTTTACTAATTCTTCTCTTTCCCGAGGGTAGGATAGTCCGGCATGGCTCGGCTCCCTGAAAATTGACTTGTCAAACTCTTCTCGAATTCTCTTTTGATACCCCTGGTAGCGCTCGCTTTGCAGTAAAAGTGACTCATCCAGTTGTTCGATGAGCTTCGTTATATCATCTCTGAAAAGTATTGATCGAAATCTCTCCATATAACTTTTTTGAATATCAACTATTGAATGCTTTCCGTCGAAATGTTGGATTATGAAAAGGGTTGTAGGAGATACAAATAACGCATTTCCCCTTACATTACGGGGGTCTCTGAGGCAGATAAGGTTTTGCCCTCGGTATTCGACCGGAAAGGCTTCTATATTGTTTAGCTTGGGATAATCCATCGTTCTTAATTTTATCAATTCCAAGCCACGAAGGCACCAGGATAAGTAGTCGGAACACAGAAGTCAGGAGTCAGAATTCAGCGGTTTATCTTCTTGCGTCTATATTCTGAATTCTAAATTCTAACGTCTTACTTCCTTCCCCAGCCTCCACCACCTGGGGTCTCTATTCTTAAATTATCTCCTTTTTTCACGTCTAGCGAAACTTTAGCCGGAAGAATATTTAGTTTGTTATTTTTGATCAGGGAATTGCGTCCCTTCTTTCCCGGTTTTCCCCCATATATTCCATAAGGGGCAAATTTTCTCCTCTCTGTAATTAGAGATACTTTGGCATCTGAAAGGAATTTGTATCTTCTGGTAATGCCATCTCCGCCTTTGTATTTGCCACTACCGCCGCTCCCCGCTCGAATGGAATACTCATCGATTCTGATGGGGAGTTCTCTTTCTAGGGCTTCTATAGGGGTGTTGAGTGTATTCGTCATATGAGTTTGTACAGCGCTTACCCCGTCTTTTCCATATCTGCCTCCCATCCCGCCAGCAATAGTCTCGTAATATGCAAATGTTTTTCCCGTTGTTGGATTTTTACCGCCGAAAGCAAAATTGTTCATCGTGCCGGAACTGGCCGCTTGAATCCTTTTTGGAGTTACCTTACTCAGTGCTCCAAATACGACGTCCACGATGCGCTGCGATGTCTCTACATTCCCGGCCGAAACTGCGGCAGGGAATTGTGCATTGAGAATAGTTCCTTTTTTCGCAATAATTTTAATTACTCTCAGGGGGCCGGAATTCAAAGGCAAATCTTGGGGTGCCAGACATTGAAATACGTATAAAACCGCCGCGGTTGTAACACTAAGCGGGACATTCAGGCTACCCTTTACCTGTATTGAACTCCCGGCAAAATCGACATTTGCTTTTTCTCCGTCGATTTTAACAGAGGTTTTTATTTTGATGTTATTTGTTCCTATTCCGTCATTATCTAAATGATCTTCAAATTTATACGCACCATCGGGTATATCCCTTATAACCTTCCTCATCATTCTTTCGCTGTAATTGAGGAGTTCGCTTCCAGCCTCTCTTACCCTTTTTAATTGATACTTTTCCGCGACCTCTTTTATCCTCTTTATTCCTAGTTTAAGGGCACCTACCTGTGCTCTGAAATCTCCTTCCCTCTCTTCTGGATCCCTGGATGAATAGATGATTTTCTCAAAAAGGGATCGGCTTAGACGACCTTTATTGTAAAGCTTGGATGGAGGTATGATGATACCCTCCTCATAAATTGATGAGGAAAGGGGCATTGATCCCGGTGCGGATCCGCCAATATCGGCATGATGGGCTCGTGCGGCTATGAAGAATTCGGGTTTTTTGTCTATAAAAACAGGTGCGATACATGTAACGTCTGGTAGATGGGTTCCGCCCCTGAATGGATCATTCAAAATAAATATATCTCCTTCCCGTATATCCAATTGCTCCAATACTGATTTTACTGAAAAGCTCATAGAGCCGAGATGAACCGGAATATGAGCAGCCTGCGCGATCATCTCTCCGTTTGATTCAAAGATTGCGCAAGAGAGATCTCTTCTTTCCTTTATGTTAGGTGAAAAGGCGGCTCGAACAAGTATCATGCCCATCTCTTCGGCGATCGAGCTTAAAATATTTCGAAATATCTCTAGTTCAAATGGACTTAACGGCATCTTAATTCGTAGCAACTTGAAATATGATATGATTCTGTTTTATTTGATCCACAGTAGATTCTTATCTTATAAAAACCTGGGCTTTTGTCAACCCGATTAAATAATAGCGATTTCAGCACTTACATCTCTGTTGCTCTTGGTGTATCATCCTGGATAATTAGCTTTTTTGGATCGAAGTCGATAGTTCCCTGCGGCTTGCTACAGGGTTTGAGTTGTCATTGCTGTAAATGTCTCGTAATTAGATGACAGAATCCAAAAAATAATAAATTTCCTCGAAACTTACCCATCCGTCATCCTCGAATGTTTCAATCGGGGATCCATTGTTTAATTTTTTATTTTCTTTGTCTTGATACAAAGAAACAACCCTTCGACTGTGCTCAGGACAAGGCTGTCCCCTTGTTGTCATTCCCTAATGTCTTAATAGGGAATCCATGCTTTTACATCTGGATCCCCGACAACTATCCTCGGGGATGACAAAAAGACTAAAATATTTAATCTAACCACAACCCCAAATTTTTTTTTAACGCTTCCGGAATTGATTTTGGCAATTTTTTGAATGCCCATTTAAAATCTATGCGATTGTTGCTAATTATCTAGCATCTACAGCGATGAACTGCGAGACCGAGTGTTTTGGTGCCTATACGGGGGAGCATGAATCAGTTAGTTATTTTACAAGCGACAAATAGCGCTGGAGGTAATGAACATAGTGAAGTGTCTTATAACAGGTGTAGCAGGTTTCATCGGATCACATCTTGCTGAAAGGCTACTTAGGGAAGGATATGAATTAATTGGTATTGATTCATTTGTCGATAACTATCCAAAGCATATCAAAGAAAACAACATAAAGGGCTTATTGCAGAGTTCTAAGTTTAAATTTGTCGAAGCAAGCATAGGCGACATAAATCTTAGCGAAATAGTTGACCAGGTTGATGTGGTTTATCATCAGGCTGCGATTCCAGGGGTACGATCAAGTTGGGGACAGAACTTTGAACAATATACCGTGAACAATATAAACGCAACTCAAACCTTGCTTGAGGCATGCAAGGATAAAAGGATTAAGAAGTTTATTTATGCCTCTTCCTCATCAGTCTATGGAGACGCTATGGAGCTTCCCGTACGAGAATCAAATCCTAAATCGCCGATTTCGCCTTATGGAGTTACTAAGCTTGCCGGCGAGAACTTAGCATCACTGTACTTCGAATGTTATAGGGTACCGACAGTTTCTCTAAGATATTTTACAGTTTATGGACCAAGGCAACGACCGGATATGGCTTTTCATAGATTTATATCCGCTATTCTTGATGAAAGACAAATAGAAATCTATGGTAATGGGGAGCAGACAAGGGATTTTACGTATGTAGATGACGCTGTTGATGCGAATGTGCGCGCCTTTCTCAATGGGAAAGAGGGAGGGATTTACAATATCGGAGGCGGAAGCAGAGTGAAGCTTATTGAATCTTTGAATATTATTGAAGAGGTATCAGGGAAAAAGGCAGACCTGAAATTTATAGAGGCTCAAAGAGGAGATGCAATGCATACCTATGCTGATGTATCAAATGCCAAGAGAGATCTCGGGTATGCTCCCAAGTTTGATATTAAAGAGGGCTTACGAAGACATTATGATTGGCTAAAGGAGAATTTAGATCTTTACGGAACTTGAGTTTGTCTTAAGAGTATAATCGTAGCGGAATCCTTTAGGATTCCATTTTTTTTGGAGGTCTAAAGACCTCCGCTACTGTTTTAAGACTCTTCAAATAGGAGGTTAGAATGCCAATCGATAAAAAGCTTTTAGAGATTCTTGCATGTCCGAAGTGTAAAGGTGATTTAAAGCTCAAAGAAGATGAGTCTGGGTTTATTTGCGAACAATGTAAGCTTTTATACCCAATCAAGGACGGCATTCCCATAATGCTGATTGAGGAAGCTATAAACATCGAATAGTTATAGCCAGTGCATTGTCGTTGTAACACGGTTTTATTGTGCCGGACGATTTTGGTCGTCCGGATTTGCCATAATTTGCAAGAATTTATGATTAACGATGTAGGGAACGCATATATGCGTTCCCTACTGGGTATGCAATATCGGTTTGGCAGTGAATGATTTTGGTCATAGTGGGCGATCGCCTACTATTATTGTATTGTGATTTTCTTCAAATCAATCTTAGGGCTTCTTTGAGGGTTTTACCCATTTCCGCCGGGCTTGGGCAAACGGTAACGCCAGCGCGTCCTAAAGCCTCTTGTTTTTCTTTAGCGGTGCCAGAACCTCCTGAGATGATGGCTCCCGCATGTCCCATTCTCTTACCCTTTGGCGCCGTTGCGCCTGCAATGAATGCAACTACAGGTTTGCTAAATGTTTCTTTAATGAATTCGGCAGCTTCTTCTTCAGCGCTTCCTCCAATCTCACCGATCAGAATCACTCCATCTGTATTTTTGTCCTTTTCGAAGAGCTTTAATATATCAATAAAAGTTGATCCAATAATCGGGTCTCCACCGATTCCCACACAGGTGGATTGGCCTATGCCAATTTCCGTTAACTGCCAGACCGCTTCGTAAGTCAATGTTCCACTCCGTGATACAATTCCGACTCTACCCGGGGTATGAATATATCCTGGCATGATTCCAACTTTAGCCTCGCCCGGGGTAATAACACCAGGGCAATTAGGACCGATTAGTCTCACATTTTTTCCCTTTATGTAATTCTTTACCTTAACCATATCGAGGGTCGGAATGCCTTCGGTAATGCATACCACGAGCTTGACGCCCGCATCGACTGCCTCTACGATAGAATCCATTGCAAAAGGTGCAGGCACAAATATTAGAGATGTATTTGCCTTTGTTTGTTCTACGGCTTCTGAAACGGTATTAAATACCGGGAAACCCTCTATTTCTGTTCCTCCCTTTCCCGGCGTAACGCCGCCGACTACCTTTGTACCATACTCACGGCACTGAGTGGCATGAAAGATACCAGTACTACCAGTTATTCCTTGAACTATTACTCTTGTGTTTTTATTGACAAGTATACTCATACTTAGACTCCTGTCTGATTTTTATGGACCAATACAGTTAGCAGCGAAATGGTCACGAATGTTAACATACGACCTGTGCACATTCAACAGAATGGATCATAATAGTATTTACAATCTTAAAATAATCAACGAAGTAAAAGCCACATTTACTCTATGTTCTGGACTTGCTCCCGCATTTTTTCGATTTCTGAACGAAAATCGATTATCAGGTGCGAAATAGATGCATCCTTTGATTTGGCAGAGATAGTCCCTGCCTCTCGATTCATCTCCTGTAAGAGAAAATCGCATTCTCTACCTATGGAATGATTTTTTTTGATCGTTTCATTAAACTTACTTATGTGCGCTTTAAGCCTTATAATTTCTTCTGTGATATCGGTTCGTTCGGCCATCAATGCGATTTCTTGGTTAAGTCTGCTTTCATCGAGTTGCTTATCATCCAATAACTTATTTATCCTGCTTTTAATGTTCTCTGAAAATGTTTTTTTAAAGCCGCTTCTTTTCGCGTTAACCTGCTTCATGATTTTTTCTAATTTTTGTATTCTACTTCTAAGGTCCTTCTCGATCTTCGTTCCTTCGGAAATCCGTGCCTCATCTAGCCTTCTCATAGCATTTCTTAGCGCAGTTTTTATATTGTTTAAATAGACCTTGTTCAGTGCGGGTTTGGATTCATAGGAGAAGAATTCCTTTAAGAGTAAGACATGTTCGAGTCTCGTTTTATCTTGAATCAACAATTCCTTCTTTAATTTTTCCAGCATGCGAAATGAGTCCTTGGCAAGTTCGATGTTCATAACCGGGGTCCTCCTCTTTAGTTCTTCCGACACGAACACAATTCTTACTTTACCCCGACTAACATATTGTTTTATAATTTCGTTTAAGTCCGGCTCGATAGATAGAACCGATTCGGGGAGCTGCATGTTGATATCCAAGAATCTGTAATTTTCGGACTTGGCTTCAACTATTATTTTCCCCAAGTTGGTTTCCACTTCGCTGTTTCCATAACCTGTCATACTCTTCATGGGAGTTTTGTCTCCCCTAGTTCCAGCATGTATCTTTCTCGTAAATTTTTGAAAATTCTCCGTAGCTTATTTGTCCTATAATCAGGATAAGTCCACTTTAGTGGTCTGAAGTCTTTTTTCTGGTACACAAGTGTTAGATCTGCATAGACACCTCTGCCTAAATACGGACGATGATAATATCCTTTTCCCGTGGCAATAATCAGGTGCTCAGGAGCGATGTAGCCGGGATCTAGGTTTATTTGTCTATTGCCGTTTGTCGAAAAAGACTCTTCCAGTTCGTTTGTAAAATGTTTAATCTTTACTAGCTTATCTCTTTTTATTAGTGCCTTGAAAGTGATTACAATCCTTGATAGTTCCGTACCCATTTCCTTCTCATAATATGTGGTATAGTGGAAAGGGAGTCGTTCACTTACGAAATCAGTTTTACTTAATCGTTTTTCTAATGTTTTTATACATTTGTAAACTTGAGCATTTTTGCTATAGATAATGCCCATAAATAGCTTTGCTGGAACTGCTTCTTCGAGTTTGCTCACCGTAACAAGAATTATGGAGAAGGAGAATTTGTCAAGTAAATTGAGTATATTATAAACATTTACTGAAATGTTGACTCAAATAAGAATAAAATTCTGATATAATGTTGTAACGAACACGATTCAGGGCATTTTCCCGGAGAATTCCTTGATATTTTACCCTTTTGCAAATATCCTATTTCCCAGATTGATCTTGGTATAGTAACAGTCCATTCATAATGAAAAAGCTCTTTCTTCTTACTATTGTGCTTCTCGGACTATTGGGGTGCTATACCAGTACGAAGCCTAAGTCCGGTCCCAGGATTCCTAAGACCTCACCTATTCATGCTGTCAGTGGATACCTGGATGCTTTGAAAGGCAAAAATTTTAATAAGGCATATTCTTATATATCCGTCTTATACGCGGGAAACCTTGACGAGGAGAGCTGGGTGTTGAATATGAGAAAGACACTTGTTGATAAATCTAATTGGAATTTATCGAATTATCGGATAGAAAGCGTTCAGATATTTGGTGAACAGGCGTATGTTACCGCGGAATTAGACGTGAGTTATAGGATCCCTAAAAATGATGAACTCGTAAACAAAACAGTTGAAGTTCAATATGTGCTGTCTTCAATGGATAATAAATGGGAAATTAATTCTGACGATTTAGTTGGGAAAGATAGTGAGACTCCGAACGCTGACAATTCGTTTTAGGATTCAGAAATGATCAATGTTTTAGTAACGGGTGCTGCGGGGAGGATGGGTAAACAGATAATTTCACTGCTGCTCGAAGAAGATGGTATAGAAGTGGTGGGTGCCACAGAAATTGATGGCCATCCTTCCGTCGGTAAAGATGTTGGTGAAATCATAGGCAAAGGAAAGATTGGTGTCCTTGTTTCGGACAATCTTGATAAAGCAGCCTCCAGGGCCGATGTTGTCGTGGATTTTACTCATCCCAATGCTACCCTTGATGCTGCAAGTTACGCCTCTTCGAAGGGAAAGCCAATGGTCATAGGGACGACGGGTTTTAACCCCGATGAGAAAGTGAGGCTAGAAAAACTTGCCACCGGGTTTCCCTGTGTAATTTCGCCCAACATGAGCATTGGAGTTAACGTGATGTTTGAAATCACGAAGAAGCTGGCTGAATTGTTGGGCAATGAATTCGATATAGAGGTTATAGAAGCTCATCATAGACATAAAAAGGATTCCCCGAGTGGTACAGCGATGAGACTAGGAGAAATAATTGCCGAGTCTACGGGCAGGAATTTTAGTAACGTTGCAAGGTTTGAGAGGCATGGCCATGTCGGGGAAAGAGGACTGAATGAAATCGGGATCCAGGCCATTCGTGGTGGAGACATCATTGGTGAACACTCTGTTTGGTTCTGTGGCAATGGAGAGCGGGTTGAACTCACTCACAGAGCGACTAATCGTGATAATTTTGCGAGAGGTGCTATCCGAGCCTTGAGATGGATAATAGGAAAACCTCCCGGTGTCTACACGATGAGAAATGTATTGGGTTTATAACAGTCGTTTTTGAGGCGCGTTACTTTTAAATGATTCCTTTCACAAAACCTATTTGACCGTTCCTTCTCATCCAATGTTCAGGTTTGAAATCCACAATAAGGATAGACTCACAAAAGCCAGGAATGGTATGTTTCATACCAGTCACGGAACTGTGGAGACTCCGGCATTTATGCCCGTAGCAACTCATGGAACTGTAAAAGCTATGACATCAAGCGAGATTGAATCAATCGGATTTGATATATTGGTTGTAAACGCTTATCACATATATTTAAGGCCAGGACACTCCTTAGTCAAGAAACTTGGAGGACTGCATGAATTCATGTCCTGGAAACATCCGATTCTAACGGATAGCGGCGGTTTTCAAGCGTTGAGCCTCTCAAAGGTAAGGAAGATTACAGATGATGGAATTATTTTTCAATCACATATAGATGGAAGCAAACATTTTTTAACGCCCTTAAAGTCAATAGAGATACAACGGGCACTTAATGCTGATATAATGATGTGCCTTGATGAATGTCCGCCGTACGATTCTGATTATGAATATATGCGCAATTCAGTTGAGTTGACAACGCGCTGGGCTAGGCTATGTAAGGAGGCAAAAAGTGATTGTGAGAACGGACTTTTTGGGATAGTCCAGGGAGGTGTTTTTCCCGAACTTAGGCGGAGATCAGCGGATGATCTCCTCGAAATTAATTTTGACGGTTATGCGATTGGAGGTTTGGGTATAGGTGAATCAAAGGATAAAACGTTTGAAATGGCTGAGATAACCGCTACAAACATCCCGTATGAGAAGCCAAGATATCTCATGGGACTAGGATCACCTGAGGATATGGTTGAAGCGGTTTCGATCGGTATTGATTTGTTTGATTGCGTTGTACCTACAAGACATGCTAGAAATGGTACTGTCTTTACAAATCACGGAAAACTGGTTATAAAGAATGCCCGATACGTGGAAGACAAATCCCCAATTGATGAAGAATGTGATTGCTACACTTGCCAGACATTTTCAAGAGCATATCTGAGGCATTTATATATGACTGGAGAGATACTAGCTATGAGACTGCTGACTTTTCATAATCTTTATTATTATTCCACTTTGATGAAAAAGATCCGGGAGTCATTAATAAGAGGCGAATTTCATAGTTTTAAAACTGAACTTAAGTCAAGGGGGGATCGAGTATCTTGATAAATTTTATACTGATTACATCGATGGCCGTTTTTCTTATTGGATGTCCAATGCAGCCAGGTACAGGGGGAGGGGGAGGTTCTCAATTTGCGGCGTTTATTCCTTTCATTCTCATATTCGTTATTTTTTATTTCCTGATACTTAGACCACAGCAGAAACAGAGTAAGCAAAGACAGGAGATGCTTAAAAGTATAAAGAGGGGGGATAACGTTATTACGTCCGGTGGACTGTATGGTAAGGTTTTGAATATCGTCGATGATGTAATAACACTCGAGATTGCTAAAGGCGTAAGCGTTCGTGTCTCGCGGGCGGGGATTTCAGGTCTAGCGGGAACGAACGGTGAAGATGACAAGGCGAAATAGGAGAGATCTCAAAAATGAATAGGGTATCAAGAACGTGGATAGCCATAATCTTAATGATTGCAGTGCTTTCGATAATACTTTTAATGCCTACGTTCTTAGGTGATAGCCTTCCAAAATGGTGGGGCAAGGTGTTCCCGAATAAAGGCATAAGGCTAGGGCTTGATCTTAAGGGGGGAGTTTTCTTACTCCTTGGCGTTCGAGCAGATGAAGCTATCGATCACGAACTGACCAACATGAAAGATTTAATAAGTGAGGGATTGAATAAGGATAAGATTCTCGTAAAAGGATATGAAAAGAGCAATAAAACTCTCGTGATCGAGTTCTTTTCAAAAAGTGATCTTGAAAGGGCGAAAAAATTAGAAGATGACTATAAAGATATAGCTAACATCGATGAGGATGGTTTATCGCTGAAACTAACACTCAAAGACGGTTATATTACGGAGTTGCAGAGGAGGGCAATAGATCAAGTTAGAGAGGTTATTCAAAATCGAGTAACCGAGTTTGGCCTGGTTGAGCCATCAATCCAGCGGGCTGGCACCGATAGAATCATAATCCAGGTTCCGGGCGCATCTGCATCTGACAGGGAAAGGATAATCAATATCATTAAACGAGAAGCGGTTTTGGAGTTTAAGATTGTTGAAGATGCCGGGCCTTCTAAGGAGACGCTTCTTGCGAAATATGAAGTTTCCACCCCGGAGGAGTTAGTCCAAAAAGGACTTAAGTTGCATACTGGTGAGACGGGAAACGAGAACGAAAAATACTTTGTTGCCGAAAATGAGGCCCAAGTTACTGGACAATATCTTTCAGATGCAAGATTGACATTCGATGAATTTGGAAGACCATCTGTAGGTTTTAATTTTAGGGGAGAGGGTGCGACTAAGTTCGGAGCTCTAACTGAAAAAAATAAAAACCGTAGACTGGCTATCGTGCTTGATGGCGTTGTTAAGTCGGCTCCTGTGATCGAGGAAAGGATTACATCTCGCGGTATAATCAGAGGGAGTTTTACACTTGATGAAGCAAAGGATCTCGCCCTGGTTCTTCGTTCAGGCGCACTCCCTGTTCCCGTAAATGTAGAGCAGGAGCGTACTGTTGGACCTTCGCTTGGTCGAGATTCGATTGACAAAGGGAGGTTTTCTATGATGATTGGCGCAGCCCTGGTTGTGGTCTTCATGATCGTCTTCTACAAGTTTCAGGGTATAATCGCAAATATTTCGCTTGCCCTTAATATGCTCTTTATAATGGGATTCCTCTCGGCATTTGGCGTCACATTGACGCTACCGGGTATCGCCGGGCTCGTTCTCACCTTGGGAATGGCCGTGGATGGGAATATCATCATTTTTGAACGAATCAAAGAGGAAATTAAGGTAGGGAAGTCTCCCCTGGCGGCAATAGATGCTGGATACAGCAGGTCTTTATGGACCATATTGGACTCTAATATTACTACGCTTCTCACCGGCCTTATCTTATTTTGGTTCGGGACCGGCCCCATTAAGGGTTTTGCGGCTACTCTGTCCATAGGGATCATATCTACTGTATTCAGTAATGTTATAGTGGCTCGAATGATAACTAATTTTTTCTACGCCGAGAGGAAGGCTGTCGCGTTGAGTATTTAGATACACATCGGAGGTCGACTTAATTTGGAGATACTATCTAAGACACATGTAGATTTTGTTGTAAAGATGAGGAAGGCTTTAATAGTCTCTATCTGTTTAATTGTAATATCGCTCCTGTCGCTCATGTATCATAAGGGACCGAATTGGGGTGTTGAATTTATTGGTGGAACAGAGTTGCAAGTTAAATTTCCCAAAACAATTCAGTCTAAGGAGCTAAAGTCGGCCTTAGAAGACGCTGGGTATCCGGCTGAATCTGTTCAGGGTATAGGGCTACCTGGCGATAATGAGTACTTGATTAGATTTTCTCCAGAAGTCGTTGATTTTCAAAGAATACAGGAATTTCAATCCAAGCTTGTCGATATGTCCAAAAAGCCCACAATCTTCAACGGAGCCTCGATATTGAGACTAGACTTCATAGGCCCTAAGGTCGGGAAGGAGCTTATTGAGAAGGCTGTATTCTCAATTTTATTGGGTTGTGTCGGCATACTTATTTATTTGATTTTTAGGTTTGAGTTCGCATTCGCGATGGGAGCTGTTATCGCGCTAATCCACGATACTGTGATCACGTTGGGAGCAGTTTCTATCACAAATAAGGAGTTTACACTTACCATTGTGGCTGCATTACTTACAGTAATTGGATATTCTGTAAACGATACAATTATAATCTTTGACAGGATTAGGGAAAACTTAAGGAAAGCCGCAAAGGTTGGGTTTTCGCAGGTTGTAAATGAGGGAGTCAATCAGACCCTTTCAAGAACCTTGCTTACTTCATTTACCGTTTTTTTGGTATTGCTTCCCCTGTACTTTTTTGGTGGCTCCGTAATTCATGATTTTGCTTTTGCATTGATTGTTGGAGTAGTGGTTGGAACGTACTCTTCCATATTCGTTGCCAGCGCTTTTGTGGTCTATTGGAAACATAAGAAAGTGATATTGTAAAAACGGTATTCTGAGAATCGATCGATTCGCGGGTGAATCCAATCGCATGGAATATCTGGTTTTTTCGATTTTCTTGTTTGTAATGTTTATAGGCCTGATATCAATTTTATTTGGGTTCCCGGGGAACTTTCTTATACTTGCCAATTCCGTGCTATACGGCTGGTATGGTGGCTTTAAGGAGATTACTGTTAAGATTGTAATTGTCTTGATTGTGCTAGCGGTCTTAGGAGAGGTTTTTGAATTTGTTCTAGGTGTGATAGGCTCGAAAAAACACAAGTCAAGCACCAAGGCGATAGTTGGATCAATAGTAGGGGGAATTGTGGGTGCAGTTTGGGGTGCCGCTTTTCTTTTTGGCGTGGGTTCTATAATAGGTGCTTTCATTGGTGCTTTTGCGGGTGCCTTCGTTGTAGAATATGTTAGGATAAGAAATATCCACCAAGCAGTGAAATCAGGCTGGGGCGCATTCGTCGGAAGAGTGGGTGGAACGATTACAAAAGGGATAATCGCAATAACGATGATTTCAATAGCGGTTTTTTCGGTGATTGGGAAGCAATAGACGAATCAAGAAGTCAGGAGTCAGAATTCAGTAGAAAAGATAAAAGAATAAACTATGGAAGTAACTTATGGCCCTTTGCTTCGGAAAACAGACTTTATTAGGCGTTAAAAAAGCGTGAGAGAAAAATTAGAAGAAATAAAACAACGAGCCGAAAAAGACCTTGAAGCGGTAGGTGAAGAGGTAATTCTTCAGACATTGAAGGCTAAATATCTTGGCAGGTCAGGGATCATTACAGAACTTCTGAAGGGACTGAGAGATGTTCCTCCATCCGACAGGCGGCACATGGGTAAGCTGTTAAATGAGGTCAAGTTATATCTTGAGGAATTATTCGATAGAAAATTAAAATCAATAAAAGAAGACAAATGGAATAAGGCACTTCTTAAAGAGCGATTGGATGTGACTCTACCAGGTAGGGGTGTTCGTATAGGTGCAAAGCACCCGGTGACCCAGGTAATGGAAGAAATCATTTGCATCTACGAACGAATGGGGTTTCAGGTTGAGGAGGGTCCCGAGGTGGAGTTGGATTATTATAATTTTGAAGCACTGAATATACCCCGCGATCACCCGGCACGGGATATGCAGGATACATTTTACATCTCTGAAGGTATAGTTCTGCGCACCCATACCTCACCGGTACAAATAAGGGTGATGGAAAGGCAAAAACCTCCTGTGAAGATAATAGCCCCGGGAAAGGTTTACAGATGTGATAGTGATATATCTCATACACCGATGTTTCATCAGGTCGAGGGTCTTCTAGTCGATGAAAAGGTTACGTTTGGAGATTTAAAGGGAGTTCTAACCGAATTTGCAAGACTTATGTTCGGTGAAGATCTAAGCGTCAGGTTTAGACCAAGCTTTTTCCCTTTTACCGAACCTAGTGCTGAGTTGGATATAGAATGTGTAATTTGTGGGGGAAAGGGATGCAGGGTGTGTAAGGATACTGGTTGGCTTGAGATATTAGGATGTGGCATGGTTGATCCTGAGGTTTTTAAGAGTGTAAATTATGATCAGAGTAAATATAGCGGTTTTGCATTTGGCCTTGGAGTAGAAAGGATAGCTATGCTAAAGTTTGGAATAAACGATATAAGGTTATTTTTTGAGAATGACATCAGGTTTCTCAGGCAATTTACTTAATATTGTGCTTTCTTATCAACAGTATTCTAGCTTGATAACTTTCTCCTATATAATTAGCGCGACAGATTAAAAAAGAAGAGTAATTTTTAATATGTGAAGAAAGGGATCACTGGTTAAAGAGCAAGGGTTCATTCTATTCAATGTCATATCGATTAAATTAGAGATTTTTTAGAGCAAAATACCGAAATGAAAAAGGTCTATAGCTCAAGCGACACGATGTTCCTCGGACACTTACGTAATATCCTTGAAAATGAGGGGATTTCATGTGAAATTCTTCGGGATCATCTCTTGGGAACCATCGGGGGACTTCCTCCAGTTGAGTGCTGGGTGGAGCTTTGGGTTCTTGAAGACCACCAACATGAGATCGCTTCGGAGATTATTAAATCGGCCTTAAAAGGGAATGAACAGGAGAAAGATGGCCTTTGGAAATGTCGAAGTTGTGGCGAGGAGATAGAGGGCCAATTTATGGAATGCTGGAAGTGCGGGGTCGGTAAATACGATTAGAATTCACGAAGCATGCGTAAGAATCTTCGCTTTTAGAATTTAACTTAAGTCATGATGTAGCATGTTAAGAGTTATCTCTTGGGTCTATGCAAGATTCTTTTTCTATCCAACGCTTATCTTAAATATACTTCTGTGTAAGGTTTTTGGGCTCAGAAATTGGTATGACCGGATTGACGAATATGTAATTCTTGGTGCGCTTCCATGTAAGGACGACGTACCCAGGCTCAAGAAGATGGGGGTCAGGGCGGTGCTGAACGTTTGCGAGGAGTATTCGGGTCCCCAAGAGGCATATGCAGCAACGGGCATAGAACAGGTTAGACTACCAACGATTGATTATACTTCTCCTAGTTTATCAACGGTTCGTCAAGGGGTTTGTTTTATTGAAAAGTGTGTTTCGAGGGGTGATCTAGTATATGTTCACTGTAAGGCTGGACGTGGTAGGAGCGCAACGATAGTATTGTGCTGGTTGATTAAGGCAAAAAAAATTAAGCCAAATGAAGCAATGAATTTTCTTTTGGAAAGGCGTCCGCACGTGAATAAGAAACTGGATAAAAGGAAGGTTGTCAGAGAATTTCTTGCGAAAGAATGTGACAAGAGAATCAAATCTGGATGATTAACCACCTCTTTGATATTGTGATCGAGCTTGTTTGGCGCTTTAATTGGGGGCTTAAAAGTCCCGAGTGCCGAATTTATAAAATATCACAACCAATCACAGTCGTCGGGGTTGTCCAACCCCTTTTTACCGCTAAATTGAGTAACGTAATTTACTATGGTAGTATCCCCATAATTTGATTTTATCCCTGTAAAAGGAGTCTCATATGGGAGTCAAGCCGGATCACTGGATCAGAAAAATGGCAGTAGAGCATAAGATGATTGAGCCATTTGTCGAGGCACAGATGTCAAAAGGCGTCATATCTTACGGACTCTCAGCCTACGGTTATGACATCAGGGTTAGCGATGAATTCAAGGTTTTTACAAATGTTTACAACTCGGTTGTTGATCCAAAGGGTTTTGATGAAAAGTCATTCGTATCAATAAAATCAGATGCGTGTATGATCCCCCCAAATTCTTTTGCATTGGCGCGGACAGTCGAATATTTCAGAATACCAAGAAGCACGATAACTATTTGTTTGGGTAAGTCCACGTATGCACGTTGCGGAATTATTGTGAATGTTACTCCATTTGAGCCTGAATGGGAGGGATTCGTGACATTGGAGATATCAAACACGACTCCCCTTCCGGCAAAGATCTATGCAAATGAAGGAATAGCTCAGGTTCTGTTCTTTGAGGCCGATGAAATATGCGAGGTTTCATATGCAGATAAAAAGGGTAAATACCAGAAGCAAATAGGCATAACCCCACCAAAACTATAGAGCCGTTTAATTGCAACCTTTTTTTCAACGACTCTTGTTTTGGATATTAATTATTCGAAATAGAATTCACTTCTATTTTTATAATCAAACTCCCTTATTTTATGTACTTTTATAACCCTTCATGGTATACTTAAAAAACGCTTTGTCCTACTTACGGAGTTAGCCTGATTGGAAGTTAAAAAAGAATCCGAAGACAAGATATATATAGAGGAAGATAGCGCTTATACCGCTGAATCAATAAAGGTACTTCCCGGCTTACAAGCTGTTAGAAAACGGCCGGATATGTACATAGGCGATACGAGTACGAGGGGGTTCCATCACCTTGTATTTGAGGTCCTTGATAACAGCGTCGATGAGGCGCTCGCGGGTTACTGCAATGAAATCACCGCCACCATCCATGTAGACGGAAGTATTACGGTTGAAGACAATGGTAGGGGAATCCCCGTAGATATACATGAGGAAACCGGAAAGGCGGCCGCAGAAGTAGTAATGACCCGGCTGCATGCAGGTGGGAAATTTGAGGGAAAGGTTTACAGGGTCGCGGGCGGGCTCCACGGCGTAGGAGTCACAGTGGTGAATGCGTTGTCAGAGTATTTGATTCTTGAAATAAGAAGGGACGGTCATGTCTGGTATCAAAAATATGAGCGTGGAGAACCCCTAGGGGATCTTAAGGAATCGGGAAAGACAAGCAGAAGTGGCACAAAGATCAGATTCAAGCCAGACCCTCAGATTTTTGAGATTAGCGAATTTAATTATGACACACTTGCCCATAGAATAAGAGAATTAGCCTTTTTAAACAGCGGCTTAAAGATTAAGTTGACTGATGAGCGGGATGCTAGGGAACAGGAGTTTTACTACGAGGGTGGTATCCGGGCATTTGTAGAAGAGCTAAATAGGAATAAGAAGCCACTTCACCCCGATCCTATATACGTATCTGGAGAAAAGGATGACACTATAGTAGAGGTGGCACTCCAGTACAACGATGGTTACACGGAAACTGTATTATGCTATGCAAACAATATCAACAATATCGAGGGAGGTACCCATCTAACTGGGTTTAGAGGAGCTCTTACAAGGACCATAAATAAATACGCTGAAGACAAAGGACTTCTTAAGAACGCAAAGGTTTCACTAAGTGGTGAAGATACCAGGGAGGGACTGATAGGGATTATTAGCGTGAAGCTCCGTGATCCGAAATTTGAGGGACAGACAAAGACAAAGCTCGGAAATACAGACGTTAAAGGCATAGTAGAAACACTGCTTAACGATAAACTTGGGTCCTTTTTTGAAGAAAATCCTTCGGTAGCAAGGAAAATCATTGAGAAGACAGTAGAGGCTGCGAGGGCAAGAGAGGCGGCCAGGAAAGCTCGGGAGCTTACGAGAAGAAAAAGCGCTTTAGAATCTGGTTCACTTCCGGGAAAGCTTGCCGACTGTCAGGAGCGTGACCCTCAACTTTGTGAATTATTCATAGTAGAGGGAGAGTCTGCCGGCGGGTCTGCCAAACAGGCTAGGTCGAGATATAATCAAGCCGTCCTTCCGCTTCGTGGAAAGATATTGAATGTCGAAAAAGCGAGATTCGATAAGATGCTCAGCAATGAGGAAATAAGAACCATGATCACCGTGCTGGGCACTGGTATAGGAAGTGAGGACTTCGACATATCTAAGTTGCGCTATCACAAGATTATACTCATGAGTGATGCGGATGTTGATGGTTCGCATATCACAACGCTTATACTTACCTTTTTCTACAGACAGGTTGCTGAGATTATTGAAAAGGGGCATCTCTTCGTTGCACAACCTCCGCTCTATCGGGTAAAGCATGGAAAAGAAGAGAGATACCTGACCGACGATATCGAATTTGAGGATTACCTACTTCAGATTGGAACAGAGGGTGTGTCGATTAGGGTAAGCGACAATGGCACTTTCAGGGAGATAAAGGGTAACCGTCTACTTGAAATAATAAAGAAGTCCATTTCTTACGGAAAGATTCTTGAGAGGCTTGGTAAGTGGGGAAGGGATAGAAGAATTGTTGACGCATTCGCACGAAAAAAGGGATTCAGAAAGACGAATCTGAAGGTCGGTAATGAGTCTGAACTCGATCTTCATTTGAAGGAAATAAAGGAATGGATTGAAAAGCGATATCCTGAGATTCAGTCACTCGATTGGGTACTCGCAGAAGATGAAGAGCATAATGCATCAAGGATTATTTATAGCTTCAAAGACAACGGCAGAAGAGGAAAAACTGTAATAGATTTTGACTTCATAAACTCTCCTGACTTTATTGAACTCAAAAATATCGCCGACGGTATACACCAACTGGGTGAACCGCCCTTTACAATACTCCAGGATGAGAAAGAAACTAAGGTCGACAACCTTAAAGAACTTACGGAATATGTGCTATCTTTGGGTAAGAAGGGGATGTTCATACAAAGGTACAAGGGACTCGGAGAAATGAATCCGGCCCAGCTATGGGAAACGACAATGAATCCTGAAACGCGCATACTTAAGCAGGTTAATATAGAAGACACATTTCAGGCCGATGAAATTTTCACGGTGCTGATGGGTGATCAGGTAGAGCCCAGAAAAGAATTCATCGAGAAGAACGCCCTGAACGTTACCAATCTGGATATCTAGTAAATAAGTAAGAATATTGCATAAGTAGGCAGAGAGTTGTCTCGCTGATACCTGCAGCCTGTTGAAGGGTTATTCATCCAATTTTGACATTTCTTTATAACAAGGGATAGAGGAAAAGCGTCTGTAATTGTTTTCAGGGAAACACAATAAAGGAGGAAATATGAATTGGTACATCGAGGTATTGAAAAAATACACAGTATTCGACGGGCGAGCACATCGGACGGAATACTGGATGTTTGTTCTCTTCAACGTCATTATCACAATTGCCCTCGGTCTGATCGACCGGCTTCTTGGCATATCGGGCGTGCTTAGCGGTATCTACGGCTTAGCCGTACTGATTCCCGGGATTGCCGTGGGAATTCGGAGGCTCCACGACACTAATCGTAGTGGTTGGTGGCTGTTAATTAGCCTGGTACCGGTCATCGGCACTATTGTTCTCATCGTCTTTATGGTGCAGGACAGCCAGCCAGACACGAACCAATACGGTCCCAATCCCAAGGCTGCTACAGCATAGCCTATCAATAAACGCTGGGGAATACGGCTATTGCGGTAAGCTTGATCGTTAGACTAAGGGCATAGCCATTGTCCTTCCGCGCTCGCGCCATACCTCGATGCACGTGATTGGTCATTTGAAGGTTTGACAATTTGGTGATTTTAATACCTCCTCCCCCAACGTGTTGGGGGAGGATTAAGGTGGGGGCTAAACCTCTCCACAACCCAATTCGTTGCTATGTTACTAGTCCTTCTCTATGACCCCCATCCTCGCCTTCCCCCTTCATCAAAGGGGGAAGGGATAATTTTTATCTTTCCTCCTCTTCTTAGGTGGATTGAGGTAGTTATAATAAATTATACATCCACTTTTTGCGTTGCCCGTTGGGTTCTGTGCAGAGGCTGAGCGCTCAGCGGTCGATGGATCAGGCTTTCACTTTTCTTACAATCAGGATTAATAATTGAAATACTATTATTAATGTTTTAATATCTTGATAATTGGAAGGGTACGTATATGAAAATTCAGGACCTAAGCTTATCAGACCGTATTAAGCTTGTGGAAGACATTTGGGATAGTATTGCTGATGAACAGGTAGTTGTTCCTTTGACACAAGAGCAAAGGAAAGAACTTGATGAGCGGATGAAAGCTTACCAAGTCACTGGTGATCCCGGTAAACCTGCGTTGGAAGTCATTGCAGAGATTCGAAACCGATTATGACAAAGCCGGTTTTTTTAAGACCGGAAGCTCAACTCGACCTTGAGGATGCTGCTCAATGGTACAATCGGCAGCATGGCGGACTAGGTTATGAATTCTTGGATGAAGTTATTCGTGGCTTCGCAAGTATTTCGGAAAATTCTTTGTTATATCCCATAGTGCACAAAAATATCAGAAGATCATTGCTGAGACGGTTCCCTTTTGGTGTTTTCTATATCGATGAGCCAGATAGGATTGTTGTTATTGGAGTATTGCACGGCAGTAGAGATCCAAAAACTTGGAAGAGCCGAACATAGCATAGATCCAAATCAACGATGTAGTTGAAATTAATGAGATATTTACTGTTCTAATGGCTGATCAAGTTGAGCTCAGACAGGAATTCATCGAGAAGAATGCCCTGAACGTTACAAACTTGGATATTTAGTTAATAATTTGGGGAAGATAGCATGTGTAGGCACAGACTTGTCTGTGCGATATTAGCACGAACAAGTTCGTGCCTACAATTGATCTGCCAATGAACGAATGTCGCTATATTTAAAAATGGGTCCCATTTAAACCAATAAACAGACAACTTAATATAGAAGAGTTGAAGTGACCCTATTCCAAAGGTTATTACATGTTTTTGGCTACAATAAATTTGCTCTAGAAAAGTTTTTTAAATCTAGTTGGTACGCGGGCTACCTTTCTTTTCTTATAATCGAAGAACACCATTCCGGTTTTGACTCTGGCGATCTCACTTTTTGTCTTCTTCTGCGTGATCTTATAGACCAGATCGAATCCATATTTATTGAATTCGCTAATTGCTATTTGAACTTTTACTACTTCGCCCCAGAATGCCTCTGACTTATATACGATGATGGCATCGGAAATAATGAGACCGGCTCCAAAAACATTCATTTCCGTAAATCCGTGTTTGGCCAAAAATCTTACCCTTGCTTCATGAGTCAAACTTAGGACGGAGTCATGACCAAGATGCCCACCGTAGTTTATATCGCCTACACGCAACGGTATGTTTGTGGAGAAAACAAACCTCTTTGGTAAATCCAATTGAACCCTTGACATATTTTTACCTTTTTTTTAATGGCGGAAAATCATACACGATTTATCCTGATTTAAAACTGTGGTGAATCATTATTTTTTTAATCTTGAAAACGGGGGGTTTTTTTATTTTAAATTTGATACTAAAATTATTAATATTTATAAGGAGGGTAAATTATGAAAAAGGAAGGAATGAGCCTCTCATCCCTAAAGGCTTTTTTCGGCAAGCTTGTGAGAATAAGTTTCTTCGATCTCGGAATTGAGAATGAAGCGAACATCGCTACATATTTAACTGATTTACTCTCGGACTTTGCAAGGCCAGAAAGGCTATATAAGATCAGGGATTCTGAGGGAAGACAAATTCAGACTGTAGTGGAGATGTTAATTAAAGATCAAGCTGAATCACAGGAAAGACCCGAATGGGAGAGGGAAATCAGAAAACACATCGGAGATTTTACCCTTTTTATATCGGGCATCTTCAGAGATTATGTCCGTAGTGGCTCCTATCTTAACTATTACATGGATGAGGGCGCTAAATCCTACCGGTTTGTCTCAAGATTCGACCTTGAGAGGGGGCGAGGGAATCCGATCGTGTTCAGCAAACTCTCGAAGAATTTCGAATATTACTCTGGTGCCCTCGACTACATGCGGAGGGTGTACTTTAAGGCAGAAAAAGCAGGCGATCCGTTATCGATTTTCGCAACTCAAATTTCTAATATTAAGCACTAGGTCCGCTTATAATTAGTTCTGTTTGATTTTATTTAATAATGGTTTTTAAAGCCTGACTAATACCTTAGCCCTTGTGTCTAAAATAGGGGAGAATGTCTGTTGACAATGCTCTGAGCGAAGCCTGTCGGTCCGGACTAAAGTCTCTAAAAATAAAATGTGTCACACCGGCTACTATATACCTCTCAATTTTCTTGATCACATCTGCCTTCGAGCCTGATATAACGAAATCCTCCACTATATCCCTCGAGTAGTATTTTGCTCCCATTTCCCTGAATCTTTTGATCATATCCGTATCATTTGGCATTATTTTTGTGTACTGTAGATCTCCATATTCCTCCGATATGTCTATATCGTATCCCGCCTCCTTGAGCAACTCAGGCCAGATAAGGGCATGCTTTACAGGTTCTAGCGTTTCATAGGCTTTGTCCTTATCATCGGCAATTGACAGGAATATATATATGCACTTGTCAAGCGGCGCAATAGCTTTATCCCTTAATTTCATCCCCTCCTTTACCTTACTTAGCTTGTCTGAAAAAAGCTTAGGGGGCATCGCATTTGTAACCCACCCGTCACCACATTCACCCGCTAATTTAAGAGCCTTCGGTGCAGTAGCAGCGACGTATATTGGAATTGACCTATCGTTAAATGGCCTAATACGTAATTCGGCTTTGGATAGTTTGTAAATTTCACCATCAAAATTCACTTGATCACCCTTCCATAGTGAACGCATAATCTCTATTGATTCCCTTACACGAGTTAGGGGTTTGTTCCATTTAATACCATACGGATCGAGATTCATCTTTTCTCCATATCCTACACAGACAAATATTCTCCCTCGTGAAATGTGATCAACCGTAGCAAGGCGATGCGCATATATGGCCGGATGGATCCTGTGGGCGTCACCGATCGAACCCATAATTATTTTTTTTGTTTTCATACTCGCGGCTGTGATGACAGACCATACTTCTGGGGTTAATGTCTTTGCCATGAAGACCACATGGTCGGGGAACCAAACCGTGTCAAAACCCAAACTTTCGGTTTTATTCGTTATTCGGATAAGATTTTCGACCGATTGTCCGGGCAGGGGGCTTGCTACTCCAAAATTTATTTTTCCTGACATTTGTTGAGTGCTCCATTGACAATTTTGAAAACATTATTATACACTATTTCAGGAATTCGCGATTAAATATTCTTGCTTGATTTTCCAGAATGTTGAGTTATTATTCCTACACAAAATAAAAATTCCTAAGGATAAGGAAAGAGGCGGAGGTAGTTTACGAGATGGAAAAAATGGAGAAGGAACACGTCAGCAAGCATGTTGATATCGAATCTAAAAGGTTTTTCTTTGACGTCAAGGAAAACCATAAAGGAAAGTATTTAAGGATAACGGAGCTGAGTGGCGGCAGGTCGTGCATAGTGATACCACTTGGTGGAATAAAGCTTTTTAGAGAAAGGCTGGTAGAAATCATAGACGAAGCCGATAAGCTTCTTGATATTGAAGAGTAGTATCCGACCAGAGAAATGGGAAAAGCAGTGGCACGGGGTCTTATCTCACATTAGCAGTCTGTTGGTATCTAATATCACGGGCGGTTAACTCAGTGGAAGAGTGCCATCCTCACACGGTGGAAGTCACTGGTTCAAATCCAGTACCGCCCACCATTCTTCAACCCTAGTCGACTGCTGTGGCACCTACTACGGTTACCTGTATCTCCTGTGGTATTTCGCTTAACATGCCGATCTTAACGTTCTTGAATTCTCGAGTGGCATGAGGCGGAAGTGTTTCATAAAGTGTGACTTTATGCGAACCCATCGGCGTATTACCCTGATAAAGGAAGAAGGCAACCTCAAGTTGAATACTTGAATAGCTTATTCCGCTAATGTTTTCTAGAGTTAGTGTGCTAAGTCTCCCCATAGTTTGGGGGATTCCGCCTCCGGCCAATTTGAAATCTTTTACGACAATATCCCTTTCAGGAACGGGAACGAAGTCCACTTCTTCCTGATTTTCAGCTTCTGCTCGTTTACCGCTCTTGGCGGCCTTCGTGGCTTCACCTTCCGAAGTCTTCTTAGAGCCGGAGGACTCTTCCTGGTTGTCCCTTGAGGCTGCCCCGGGACCACTCTGAAAAGAGTATTCTGTCCCCAATGGCGCTCTAGTGGCACCGCTGTATGTCGGCGATATGAATTCTTCGTTTGATTCGCTCAGTATTCTCTGTTTATACCTTTCTACCAATGAAATCTGGGGAGCATCGTCTATTGTTGGTTTATTGAGAACCTCTTTCCTGTAGCGCTCGGCAAGTGACAATCTTTCCCCTTCATCGACCTTGGTTGAATCAGGCACCTGGGATATAGTAGTTTCTTCTTCAGAGGTTTCTTCTGAGGGTTCGGTGAGCCCGCGTTCCTCCCTGTACCTTTCGGCAAGTGATTTTTTCCTGGTTCTTGGCTCGGTTTCTTCACCTTCAATATTTATGGATTCTCCCTTCTTAGCAAGTCTGTACCTTGCTTCTTTCACCGAAATCTTATCAGCGTCAATCACTGTGATTACTACTTCTTTTGCGTCAGGGTGTCTGAATCCGACATTTATACCATTATAGGTTCTGGTGTTCTTTGCAGGCAGAATGTCGTGGATCACCGCTCTACTCGTATATCCCTTAGTCCCAGTCTCCGGACCGGGTACTCCAAGGTACTGAACCTCTATTTTTACGTTTGAATAATTGTTTTTGCTGGTATTTTCTAATGTTATATCCTTTAATATTCCCTCGGTGCCATACTGACCCCCAGACCACTGCCAATCCTTAACAACTATTACGTCTTTGGGCTGTCCCGGAATCCCCTTTTCTAACATCTCCGCACCTACTACATTGACTACGGTTTTTTGAAGCTCGGAATGCATTAATCCAAACTTGATATTTTTGAATGTTTTTGTAGTTCCGCTTTGAAGGACATCATTTATAGTAGATCGAAGAGAGCCGAGAGGGATGTCGTTTTCTGTGTAAAAATTTGCCTCGATCTCAATGTTTTCGTAATCATTATTGCCTATGTTTTCCAATGTTATTTCACCGAGTATCCCCGGTCGTCCCATGCCACCGGATGCCCATTTATAATCCTTAACCTGTAAAACCCTCTTTGGAGATTCCTGATCTTTTGATTTAGCAAATCCAATCTGATCATAGCTAGCGGAAAGGAGTATTGTAAGAAACAGTGAAGGTGCGAGAAAACAGGCTAATTTAATAAATTTTGCTTTAAATTTAGTTATTGAATCAAAGTAATTCATAAACTCTCCACTCATGCATTAAGTATTAAATCTAGAGTATACATAAATCATGCCGAAATAGTAATTTATCCAAAAGTACTATAGGTCTGGGAGCTTATGATCAGACCAAAAAAAGCTTGATTCGGGGTGCAAAAAAATGTTATAAGTATGATTAACGGTAAATTACATAAAAAGGAGGTGCAATAAATGGCTACCTATATACTTTTGAGCAAGCTGACTCCGGATGGAAGAAGAACCATAAAAGAAAGGCCAGGACGGATTAAAGAGGTCGATAAGGAAATGGAGAGGATGGGAGCAAAGGTTCTTCAACAATTTGCTACTCTTGGTCCTTACGACTTTGTGAGCATAGTTGAGGCTCCAAATAACGAAACTATAAGCAAAGTGTCGGTGGATTTATGCGCACGCGGTACAGTAGAAATAATGACACTAGCGGGAATTTCCGTAGATAAATTTATCACCTCGCTGAAGAAAGTGAAAAAATCGCCAGCGAAGAAAGCAAAGAAAGCAAAGGCTACTAAAAGAGCTAAATAGCAATCTCGGTTGACGACGTATAAATAGCCATAGTCCGGTGATGGGATAAAGGGGTAAAAATCCGGGTAAACAGATGTGATATCTTGAACTCGCTAGTTTGTACCGATATCGATGTTAATAGGGTTTTTTCACTTGGTACCGGTCGTGTGTCAAGAGCATCGTTTTTGCCTTTTTATAAACACGGTCAATAAAATTTTTCCTTTTAGCAGTAATATATTAGGATCCAGTTCAATTAATGATCGCGTGCTGTATTTCAGATTTAAGGGGTCATTTTATCTCGAATCATATAAGGATATTCATTCATTTTGACTCATAAATTTCTATTATGTAAAATGGCAATGAAGTAATGGGAAATATCAGGATTCTGCCCGATTCTGTGGTTTCGAAGATAGCTGCGGGTGAGATAGTAGAGAGACCCTCGTCTATTGTTAAAGAGCTGGTAGAAAACGCTCTTGATGCTGGGGGGACGAGCATAAATATTGAATTAGGTGCAGGGGGTAAAAGGCTTATTAGGGTATCGGACAATGGTTTAGGGATGAGCAGGGATGATGCGCTTCTCTCACTCGAACGTCACGCGACTAGCAAGCTCAAACGAATAGATGACCTTAATACGATGAGTACGCTTGGGTTTCGTGGCGAGGCGCTCCCGAGCATAGCAGCGGTTTCTCGACTCTCAATCACAACGAGGACAGAGGGACAGATTGTCGGTGTCAGGATATCTGTCTTGGGGGGAACGATAAAAAGTGTCCAAGAAACTGGCTGTCCGCAGGGCACTTCTATTGAAGCAAGAGATATTTTTTATAACACGCCACCTAGACTTAAATTCATGAAGACCACTGATACAGAGCTCCGAAATGTTCTTGATGTTGTACAAAGGGAGTCTTTGTCCCGACCGGACGTAAGGTTCGAGGTATCGCATAATGGCAAGGCTATTATCTGTCTTTCTGAAAGGGCTTCTATTGAAGATAGATTACCTGACATTTTCCCTGCAACCGCGCTACATAGAGTGTATTTTGAAGTTGATGGGATATTGATACATGGATTTTTAAACGGGCCCGATGACGCTCGATCGACTACACAAAGATTGTACACGTACGTAAACTCCCGCCCGGTTAAAGATAGGATACTTACAAGAATGGCCATCGACTCATATGGAACGCTTTTGGAAAAGGGTAAATTCCCGCAGGGGGTGCTATCAATTGATCTTCCTTATCAAGAGGTTGACGTTAATGTGCATCCAACCAAGAATGAGGTCAGATTTCGGAGACCGAATTTCATAGGGGACTCGATCAAGGCTGCAATTTTTGAAATGCTCAGGGGTGCTCCCTGGATCAAGGGTTATCATAACAGGATCGAGAATGCAGTAAATAGATTTTATGAGAGGAAAGAGCATTTTGACGCGAGGGTTTTAGATAGGGACAGAAAAGTTTTTCATCGTCAAGGGGTCGAGGATCGGCCGAAACCCAGAGAAATGCCAAAATTAGAATCAGAAAATATTACGTTCCATAGGAGAGCTGAGACTCGCCCCCTAAAACCTCTTACACAGGGCGCATTAAAGGAGGAAGGCTATTTCTCCAGCTTAAAGATTGTGGGACAGATCGGGGAACTGTATATAGTCTGTGAATCTGGAGAAGGGATGATACTGATTGACCAACACGCCGCACACGAAAGGTTAAATTATGAAAAACTAAAAAGGGCTCAGTCAGAAAATGGCAGACAGGAAAGACAAAAATTACTACTCCCAATCACTCTAGAATTATCGCCTTATGAGGCGCGTATTATGAAGGAGTATTTGGAGGAATTAGGGAACCTAGGAATTGAGATTGAGGAGTTTGGTAAAGATAGTTTTGTTATCAGATCAATTGCATCCATGCTTGAAACTAAAGATATCAAGGGACTTATGAAAGATATTTTGGGGGAGATTGCGTCAATGGATAAGGAAAAGAGTCTAACCGATAGGCAAGACAACATCATTGCTACCATTGCCTGTCACTCATCGATTCGTGCTAGTGAGAAGTTGAACCATCAAAAGATTATTTCATTGTTGGGACAGCTCGATAAGGCCGATTTCCCACATTCCTGTCCTCACGGGAGGCCAGTTGCGAGGGAGATTTCATTTGAGGAGTTAGATAAAATGTTTAAGAGAACGTGAGAGATGAAAGAGCACATAATCTCAAGACTGAGGGAAAGCGCTGAGCTGAAACTTCGTTTCGCAAAGGAATCTGTAAATGATATAGCTCAGGCTACCAAAATTATTCAAAAATCAATCAAGTCGGGGGCTAAAGTCTTAATATTTGGAAATGGAGGAAGTGCTGCAGACGCACAGCACATTGCTTCGGAGTTTGTCAATAGGTTTTCCAAAGATAGGGAAGCGTTTTCGGCAATTGCTCTCACTACAGATACGTCGCTAATTACGTCAATAGGTAATGATCGTTCATTTAGCAATATATTCTCTCGCCAAATTGAAGCGCTTGGAAGGAAAGGCGATGTGGCTTGGGGGATATCCACAAGTGGAAAATCAAAAAATGTTGTTAGTGCGTTAGAAGTGGCAAAATCTGCAGGGCTCAAAACAATTTTATTGACGGGTTCCGAGGTAGGTAAAATAGGGGATACTGTTGATTGTTTAGTCAAGATTCCTTCGAAATCAACACCCAGGATACAGGAATTACATATCACCGTGGCACATATCATTTGCGAATTGGTTGAAGGAGAATTGTCTAGTAAAAAGGAGACCCCTTGATTTCTTGAGATAAAAAAATGGTAAAGATCAATATGTCTCATCACAACAGCGAAATAGCCGTAAGCATGGCTCTAGATTGACTCCGTTTGAAAGTTTCATAATATCAGAAGTTGCCATTCTGGTTTTTTTGTCTCTTTTAAATTACAAAGCATATGACATAATTTCATAACATGATTGTGAAATGTCCCAGATGCCGTGAGTCTACTACCTGGCAGGGAAATGAATGGAGACCGTTTTGTTCAAGGAGATGTAAACTGATAGATCTAGGTTCTTGGATCTCCGAGGAATATGTAATTAATGACAGGATCCAAACCGGAGACGATTCTGAAAGAGAAATTGAGATGGAAGAACAATGATGACAATGAAATCAGGTAGTATTCTAAAGCTTGTTTATATTTCAAAAAGAATGACGATGGGGGTGTACGAGGCATTAGCCACCAATAGGTATGCGCATGACCTAGAAATAGTGGTGTTATTGCGAGAAGAGGGGAAGCATACGATGATGACCGCTAAGATGCTTGATGAACTTGGAATAGAAACTCCAAAGAGGGGTGGAGAATTGGCAGAGAGGTTTGGAGAGAGAGTGGGTAGGTTATCAGCGGTGCTGGGGTCAAGAAGTTTGTGCTTTTTTATGCAATTTGGAGAAGAAGCTGAAAGGTTATTCCTGATGGCTGCATCGGGTGTTTGTAAGAACCGAAATGACAGGAAAATACTGGATCTCATAATCTATGATGAGAAAAAGCACGTAAATTGGTGGAGAAAACAATTGTTACGGAGGAGGCATTAAAACGATGGGTGTGGTCGATACTAGTCGATTTTATAAAGGCCTAAAGATAGAGTATGAAGGTGAAATATGGGAGGTTCTGGAATACCATCACTCCAAGATCGCTCAGCGAAGCCCTGTGGTTAAAACAAAGCTCAGGAATATAATCACGTCTTCGGTACAGGAGAAGAATTTCCGTTCCGGTGAGACATTTGAAGTGCCAGACATGGAAAGAAAAGCCATGCAGTTTCTCTACAAAGATGACATAGGCTATCACTTCATGGATTCGAAAACCTACGATCAGCTTGCGCTGAGTAATGAATTGGTTGGAGATTCGGCTAGGTTTCTAAAGGAACAGCAGGAGATAATCGTAGTATTTTATAGGAATGAACCGATCGGGGTAGATCTTCCCGTAGCTGTTGAGATGGAAGTGATTAAGACAGAGCCTGGCATGAGGGGGGATACGGTGTCGGCGGGTACCAAGCCGGCTACACTGGAGTCAGGGGCAACAATTTCAGTACCCCTTTTTATAGAGGAGGGAGATACGATAAAGGTTGATACAAGGACGGGAGAGTACCTGGAAAGGATGAAGAAGAAATAGTTTCACGAATAATTTCATACAAAATATTTGAATATGTTTTTTGTATTTGTAACCCCGTAACTTAAGCTATCCTTTGAAATTGCCCGCTTATTTCTGCATTAACGTTATCCTATGAAATTAATAATTGGGAGCTCATCGAGACCAGATTGTATTCCATGATTATCTAATAGTGATTATGAGAAGTTACGGTTGTATTGCGCTTGAGCTGATGTGGTTTTAAAGAATCTAACTTTAAGTAACACCTTTCAGTTGGAGGATATATTACTAATGACCGCTGAAGAAAGGAGATTAGAGGAAGACCGGTTGCGCAAGGCTCACTGGAGAAGATGGGGTCCATACCTGAGCGAACGCCAGTGGGGGACGGTTAGAGAGGATTATAGTCCCTACGGAACGGCATGGGACTATTTTTCGCACGATCAAGCGCGCTCGAGGGCTTACAGGTGGGGGGAGGACGGAATAGCTGGTATTTCCGACAACCATCAAAGGCTATGTTTTGCCATCGCGCTGTGGAATGGGAGTGATCCGATCCTTAAGGAAAGGTTATTTGGTCTGACTGGGAGTGAAGGTAACCATGGGGAAGATGTGAAAGAATATTACTTTTATCTGGATAATACTCCCACACATTCCTACATGAAGTATCTGTACAAATATCCGCATGGATCTTATCCGTATAGACAACTTGTAGAGGTAAATAGGGGTAGAGGCAGGGGAGATTTTGAATATGAGCTTCTTGATACAGGTTTATTTGATGATAACAGATACTTTGACGTTTTTGTAGAATATTCCAAAAATTCGCCAGAGGACATTCTCATAAGAATAAGCGTTATAAATCGAGGGCCTGAAGAAGCAAAATTGCATATACTGCCGACACTCTGGTTTCGTAATTCGTGGTCCTGGCATAAATCCTCGAATAAACCCTTGCTAAGGTCAACGAAATCTACCGGTCAATTTAGCGTAATTGAAGCATCTCACGAATCTCTCGGTAAAATGTGGTTATATTGTGGGACTCCCGATGAATTAATCTTTACCGAGAACGAAACAAATTATGAAAAATTGTTTGGTGTGAGTAATAGATGTTCTTACCTGAAAGATGGTATAAACGATTATATTGTTGAGGGAAGGAGAAGCGTTGTTAACTCAGAAGAGGTTGGAACAAAGGGTTCAGCGCATTATTTGCTTACACTTGAATCGGGCGAATCAAAGGCTTTAAGGATCAGGCTTAGCAATTCAGATGGTCTTGTCGATCCGCTTGGAGAGGTTTTCGAGGCTATCTTTGAGGTACGTAAAAATGAGGCGGATGAATTTTATAAACGAATTTGCCCATTTCCCTTGACGGATGATATGAGGAAGGTGTACAGGCAGGCGTTAGCCGGGATGCTCTGGAATAAGCAATTCTATAATTACGTGGTTGAAGATTGGCTTATCGGTGATCCTGCAGGACCTCCGCCTCCCGAAGAGCGAAAAAGGGGAAGAAATCATGAGTGGATTCATCTCTATAATGACGATATTCTGTCAATGCCAGATAAATGGGAGTATCCATGGTTCGCAGCCTGGGACCTGGCATTTCATACGATACCCCTTGCTCTGATTGACCCTGAATTTGCAAAGCGTCAACTGATTCTGCTTACCAGGGAGTGGTATATGCACCCGAACGGTCAGATTCCCGCTTACGAATGGGCTTTTAGTGATGTGAACCCACCTGTGCATGCCTGGGCTGCGTGGAGGGTATATCAGATCGAGAAAAAGATTTTTGGTAATCGGGATATCCTTTTTCTTGAAAGGGTATTTCAAAAGTTGCTGCTTAATTTCACATGGTGGGTTAATCGAAAGGATGCTAAAGGAAATAATGTCTTTGAGGGTGGTTTTCTCGGATTGGACAATATCGGAATTTTTGACAGAAGCGCGGAACTTCCGACAGGTGGATTTCTTGAACAAACAGATGGAACGAGCTGGATGGGGATGTATTGCCTGAATATGCTTACAATTGCACTTGAGCTTTCAAAAGACAATCCCAGTTATGAAGATATAGCGAGCAAATTTTTCGAGCATTTTCTATACATTGCTGATGCGATTAATAAAATGGGGAGTCAGGATCAGGGCCTATGGGATGAAAAGGATGGTTTTTACTATGACATCATAAATCTGCCGAATGGAAATACCATACCGATAAGGATTCATTCCATGGTGGGTATCATACCCCTTTTCGCTGTTATGACGATAGAATCCGATGTATTATCAAAGCTCCCTGGATTTCAAAGGAGGGTTAACTGGTTTTTAGAAAATCGATCCGACCTCCTTCAAGGCTGTTCAATAAAGGAGAGGAGCGGGGCTATTCGACGGAGACTTCTATCAATAGTTGATGAGCATAAATTAAGGCGCATCTTACGACTGATGCTTGACGAATCAAGGCTATTGAGCCCCTATGGTATCAGATCTGTTTCAAAGATTCATAAAGATCATCCTTATATATTCGACATTGATGGCGCTGAATATAGGTTAGACTATGAACCTGCAGAATCTAATGCCGGTCTGTTTGGAGGCAATTCCAACTGGAGGGGGCCGGTATGGTTTCCAGTGAATTATCTGCTTATCGAATCACTTCAAAAATTTCATTATTATTTAGGCGATGAATTCAAGGTGGAATGTCCGACTGGCTCAGGTAATGAAATGACATTGTGGGAGGTTGCTACTGAACTCTCTCATAGGCTCATGAAGATATTTCTCGAGGACTCGACGGGGAGGAGGCCCGTTTTTGGAGGAACCGAAAGGTTTCAAACTGATCCTAACTGGAGAGATCTTATCCTGTTTAATGAATATTTTCATGGTGATGACGGGGCTGGATTAGGCGCAAGCCATCAAACAGGATGGACTGGTGTCGTTGCCAAGCTCATACAGCAATGTGGTGAGTATTGCTTGCAAGACAAAAAACCTAATATATAAACGGGGGAAAAGATGCTCCCCAATTGCCTAAACACCGGGTAGTCCACCAGTCTTGCTGGTGGATGAGAACGAGCAAGACCCGTTGCCTACCCTGTTTGGTTGTTCTATGCTTAATAAATCAAATTTCATAAAGGGGATGAAAAATTGGGGTGTCTTAAATCTAGCAAAAACCTTTAGGTCTCCACGACATAGATTTGGGGACAGAAGTCCTCTGCTACATTACAATTCGCAGCTAGATCCTGCTACTGCAAGAAAAAAATATTCTTAAAACCATTCACACTAAGCCTGTCAAAGGCATTGAAGCGGGGTTGGAAAACCCCGCCTATCGTTTCAGGATGGACGGTTTGAGATAAGGTCATCATTTCTTACTCGACACTACGGGATTGAATCATATTTTAAAATCTGGGATATTGATTATAATAGTTTGAAAAAATCCCTTAAAAAGAGGATCAGTAGATGAAAAAGCCGCGAGCTAAACCTAAGAAGCAGTCCAAGGAAAAGGCCTTGAAAAAGCAGTACATTAAATCCGGCAGCGTGTGTAAGGTCTCTTTCAGACTCCCGAAAGAAGCGGTGAAAGGTGCCCAGCGGGTAAATATTGTCGGAGATTTTAATGATTGGAGGATCGAAGCTAATCCAATGAAACAACTCAAGAGTGGGGAATTCACGCTGACCTTGGATCTGAAATCCGGCAGGGAATACAGATTTAGATATCTGGTCGATGGCTACAGGTGGGAAAATGATTGGAACGCTGACAGATACGAGCGGAACATTTATGGTAGCGATGATTCGGTAGTTGCTGTCTGATTTGGCATTAAGGTTGGATATAATATTCTTGCGGGACTTATTTAAAGAGAGTAAGTTCCAGTCCTTGGATTTGATTCATTGATTCCAGACCACGGTTCTCTTAGACGGAGAAGCGCATCTCAGTCTACCCTCTTTTATAGCTTCTATGTTTAAGCAAATGAGCATTGAGTTTAGTCTTAAGGTATTTGAGTTGAACATCATTGATTTAATTTCGAATCTTAGGGACACGCGTTGGGTTTGATAGGTTTGCTTTATATAACCAACAATATATGGAGTCTCACGCCAATTTAGTTCCATGACTGAATTTTGAATAAATAGTCGAATTCAGTAAAATAAAAGAAGATTCAACTAACTTTCAACGTAGGGTTTTATACTTTCAAACATCTAAAATTCTAGCCATACTGTTAGAATAGATTTTCTAGTCAAGATAGCTTTTTCATTGGGTCGATCAAAAAAAACAATCCAGTCATGACAAACGAGCTAAGAAAAAGGGTAGTAATAGAAAACGTTAAACCCGAGATCGATTGTGGTTCCTTCCCTATAAAGAGGGTAGTGGGTGAAAAGGTTATAGTGGAAGCCGATATCTTTTCCGACGGACACGATGCAGTCTCTGCAAGTCTTCTCTATAAGGCCCAAAACGAGAAAGACTGGAGTGAGATATCGATGACTTTCCTTGAAAACGACAAATGGAGGGGTGAGTTTCTTGTTGAAAGAATCGGCACCTATTATTATACGCTTGAGGGTTGGGTCGATTATTTTAAGACATGGCAGAAGGGTTTTAAGAAGAAATTCGAAGCTGGTTATGATACAAGAGTTGAACTTCTCATTGGCGCCGATCTTGTTGATGATTCGTCGGGTATTGCTTCAAGAAAAGATAGAAAAAAACTTAAGGAGTTAGGCAATATTTTAAAGGGCAACAATTTGGAAGAAGCCATATCTATTGCCTTAGGTGACGAACTCGCGGAGCTAATGAACAAGAATCCCAACAAGAAGTCTGCTACGCGTTTTGAAAAAGAGCTCGGGGTGGTTGTGGAAAGGCCGAAAGCGCTCTTTAGCACATGGTACGAACGCTTTCCCAGGTCTTCTTCTTCTCTCCCGGGAAAGCGGGGTACCTTTAAAGATTTAGAAAGATTACTGCCCGAAATAGCGCGGATGGGTTTTGATGTCTTATATTTACCCCCGATACACCCGATCGGAAAGACTAATAGAAAGGGGAAAAACAATTCTCCTGTTGCAGAGCCCGATGAGGTGGGGAGTCCATGGGCAATAGGTTCTGAAGGGGGGGGGCATAAGTCGATTCATCCTCAACTTGGCAACATGAAAGACTTTGAATCTCTGGTTGGGAAGGCATTGGATTTGGGCATGGAAGTCGCGATGGATTTGGCGTTTCAATGCACCCCTGATCATCCATATGTAAAAGAACATCCTGAGTGGTTCCGAAAACGTCCGGACGGAACTATTCAATATGCCGAAAATCCACCAAAAAAGTATGAAGATATTTATCCTCTAAACTTTGAAACAGATGATATCCTTGGGCTTTGGGAAGAGCTCAAGAGCGTGACGGTTTTCTGGATAAATAAAGGCGTCAAGATCTTCAGGGTTGACAATCCCCATACAAAAGCATTTCCATTTTGGGAGTGGCTTATAGGAGATATAAAGAGGGATTATCCTGACGTGATCTTTCTATCCGAAGCATTTACGAGGCCAAAGGTCATGTACAGGCTGGCGAAGATCGGTTTCACCCAGTCTTACACGTACTTCACCTGGAGGAATACAAAAAGAGAATTTACGGAGTATCTCACTGAGCTGGTACGCACCGAGACGAGTGAATTCTTCAGACCTAACTTCTGGCCCAATACCCCTGATATACTTCCAGAACATTTACAATATGGAGGTAGACAAGCTTTTGTGATGCGGTTGATTTTAGCTGGAACCCTTTCATCAAATTATGGAATATATGGTCCTGCCTTTGAACTTTTGGAACATGAGGCGTTGACCGGGAAAGAGGAGTATCTGAATTCTGAGAAATATGAGATTAGGGAGTGGGATTGGAATAAGGAGGGCAATCTAAGGGATCTCATAGCCATCTTTAATGGGATCAGGAGAGAGAATCCGGCATTACAAGTGACAAGAAACTTAAAATTCTACCAGGTGGACAACGAGTATCTCCTATTTTATGGAAAGGCCACAGATGACCTAGAAAACATAATACTAGTGGTGGTTAATCTTGACCCTTTTCATAAACAATCGGGATGGGTGACTGTACCGATTGATGAGTTCGGTATTGATCCGGAGCAGCCGTACCTTGTTCACGATCTTTTGAGTCAGGACAAGTATATTTGGCATGGTGAGCGAAATTATGTGGAACTCGATCCTCATGTAATCCCTGCTCATATTTTCAGGTTAAGGAAGAAGCTTAAAAGGGAGACGGATTTTGACTATTTCGTCTAGACCTATCAGTCATATCATTGATAATGTCTTAACATAGCATAATACAACATGTTCACGATGCTTTTGGCGGTTGATCCAGGATGCACGAATACACGATACAGGATGCCCGATTCAAGATACACGTAAAGAATGAAACGGAGTTATCTTACCATGGATCCCGTACCTTACATCATGAATCATGGATCATGCATCGTGCATAGTGTGATAGGGGGCCTGACTGTTCTAAATAGGGAGACTATTTAATGCGTAGTGACGATAACAATCGGGAAGACGATCCATTATGGTATAAAGACGCAATCATATATGAGCTCCATATAAAGGCCTTTTATGATAGCGACGGTGATGGGATTGGCGATTTTAAAGGATTAAAGCAGAAGTTGGATTATCTCGAGAATCTAGGGATAACTGCGATTTGGCTTTTGCCCTTCTATCCTTCTCCCTTCAGGGATGATGGATATGATATAGCCGACTACTACAATATTCATCCCGATTACGGCACCCTTAAAGACTTTAAAGAATTATTGAAAGAAGCTCATAGAAGAGGAATTAAAGTAATCACCGAGCTTGTGCTGAATCATACCTCCGATCAGCATGAATGGTTTAAAAACTCAAGAAGAGATAACCCCGGCTCAAAATGGAGAAATTATTACGTTTGGAGCAACTCGCCAGAAATATATAAAGACGCAAGGATAATATTTAAAGACTTTGAAACCTCGAACTGGGCATGGGATCCCGTGGCAAAGGCTTACTATTGGCATAGATTTTATTCCCACCAGCCAGATTTAAACTATGAGAATCCCAACGTGCAAAAATCTATGTTTAAGGTAATCGATTATTGGATGGATATGGGGGTTGATGGGATGCGATTGGATGCGGTCCCGTATCTTTTTGAGAGAGAAGGCACGAACTGTGAAAATTTACCTGAAACCTTTGAATTCTTGAAGGAACTTAGGTCACATGTTGACTCAAAGTATAAGAACAAAATGTTTCTTGCCGAGGCGAATCAGTGGCCTGAGGATGTAATTGAATATTTCGGAAATGGTGATAGGTGCCATATGGCGTATCACTTCCCTTTGATGCCTAGAATCTTTATGTCATGCTGGATGGAAGATAGATTTCCGATAACGAACATTTTAGACCAAACTCCGCAAGTACCTGACGAATGCCAGTGGGCACTCTTTTTGAGGAATCACGATGAACTTACGCTTGAGATGGTAACGGATGAAGAGAGGGATTATATGTACAGGATATATGCGAAGGATCCTACTGCGAGGATAAATTTAGGGATTCGCAGACGCTTGTCTCCACTATTAGGGAATCATAGAAGGAAGATCGATCTCATGAATTTCCTTCTCTTTTCATTTCCTGGAACGCCCATAATTTATTATGGTGATGAGATAGGCATGGGCGATAATTATTACCTCGGAGACAGAAATGGAGTCAGGACCCCGATGCAATGGAGTGCTGATAGAAATGCAGGGTTTTCCCAGGCGAATCCTCAGAAGCTCTACCTTCCGGTAATCATAGACCCCGAATATCACTATGAAGCTGTAAATGTCGAGAATCAGGAGATGAACCAATCATCTCTTCTGTGGTGGATGAGGCGTGTTCTGGATATGAGAAAGCGATTTAAAGCCTTTGGCAGAGGGAATATAGAGTTTTTACATACCGACAACTCGAAGGTGCTTTCTTTTACGCGTCAATATCACGACGAAACAATACTTGTCGTTGTAAATCTTTCACGTTTTTCACAGGTAGCAAATATTGATCTTTCCAGATATGCCGGCTATATACCTGAGGAGTTGTTTAGTAGAAACAAATTCCCTACTATCGGAGAATCTCCATATGTTTTTACACTCGGCTTTTATGATTATTTCTGGTTTTTATTGAAAAAAGGAGAGAAGGCAGTAAGTCCGCAGGATCGCGAGGATATTCCCCAACTGCGTTTTGACGGCAGTTGGGAGTCGGTTTTTAAGGGAAAATCTAGAGAAAAATTTGAAGAAGAGATCATACCAAAATATTTAAGAAGCTGCAGGTGGTTTGGCGGAAAAGCCCGAAAGATACAGGTTTCCACTATTGTTGAAAATATCAGGATGCAGGTGAATTCATTCATCGCGAATATACTGTTGATCGAGGTTAAATACACCGAGGGTTCGTCGGATACCTACCTTTTACCCGTTTCTTTCTTATCGGGGGCGGAAGCAGAAAACATTAGAAGAGTAATTCCTCAAGCTGTGATAGCCGAATTAAAATCGAAACAGGACGATGGAGTATTATACGATTGTGTCAATAATGAGGAGTTCCGTAGAAATATACTTGTTACGATTTCTAAAAGTCTAAGTCTTAAGGGCATAAAGGGAGAGTTCAATGCGTATCCAGGGAAATATTTAAGAAGATTCAATAAAGCAAAAAAGCTTACTCTGGAGAAGTCCAGAGTGTTAGAGGCAGAGCAGAGTAATACCTCTTTTGTATACGGTAATGAGCTATTTTTTAAGCTTTACAGACGACTGGACGAGGGCATGAATCCCGATCTTGAGATTGCTCGATTCCTCACGGAGCATAACTCTTTCCCTAATGTGCCGCCGTTCGCTGGTGCCATTGAATATAAAAGACGCGGGTCGGAACCAATCGTGTTAGGAATCCTGCAAGCACTGGTGCCAAATCAGGGTGACGCATGGACGTATACATTGGATTCACTTGAAGATTATTTTGAGAGGGTTCGTTCTAAGAAGATTGATGTGAAGGAAATTCCAAAAACATCGAAGTCACTCTTACAAATAGCTTTCGATGATATACCGGTTGTTTTTCAGGAATTAATTAGTGGAATTTATCTTGAGATGGCGAGTCTCTTAGGCAAGAGAACAGCAGAGCTTCACGTAGCCCTTGGTACAGAAGTAGAAGATCCCAATTTTGCGCCTGAACCTTTTTCGATCCTTTATCAGAGGTCCCTTTACCAATCGATGGAAAGTCTGACCAAAAGGGTGATGGAGATGGTAAGGACTAATTTGAATACCCTGCCTGAAGATACAACGGACAAATTGATTTCGCTTTTGGGTCATGAAAAGGTAATTTTGGATCAGTTCAGGGAAATATACAGGAAAAAGCTATCTGCAATGAAGATAAGAATCCATGGCGATTATCATCTCGGCCAGATTCTGTTTACCGGGAATGACTTCGTGATAATAGACTTCGAGGGTGAACCGGCAAGGCCATTGAGTGAAAGAAGGCTGAAAAGGTCGCCGTTACGGGATGTTGCGGGAATGATCAGATCATTTCACTATGCTGTTTTCAATTCTTTATTCAAATACTCCTCGAGGGATATGAAATTCATAGAAGGGATCAAACCATGGGCTGAAATTTGGTATAAACTAGTCGCTGGAATTTTTTTAAAATCCTACATCGATACCGCTCGAAATGCGCCGTTTATACCGAATAACAATGAAGAGTTAGGTACAATGCTCAGGGCCTTCCTTTTGGAAAAGGCGGTTTATGAACTTGGTTACGAGTTGAACAATCGTCCGAATTGGTTGATTATACCCATAGAGGGAATCAATAATCTTCTGGAGGTTGAATAAGAATGTCAGGAAAGGTGAATAGAGAAGAGAATAGACCTACAAATGTTCTATCAGACATAAGTCTCTTTACGGAACACGACATCTATCTTTTTAAAGAGGGTAGCCATTTTAGGCTTTATGACAAACTCGGATCGCACCCGATGGAGGTTGACGGCAAGAAAGGTACCTATTTCTCAGTTTGGGCTCCAAACGCGGAAAAGATCTCTTTGGTCGGGGATTTCAACGGCTGGAATACCGATTCCGACCCGCTTTTTATGAGATGGGATGGGTCTGGCATTTGGGAGGGGTTTGCTCCGGAAATTGCAACGGGCGAGGTTTATAAATACCACATAGTTTCAAAGTTAGAGAATTACAAGGTAGAAAAGGGCGATCCCTTTGCATATTTTTGGGAGACTCCGCCACGCACAGCTTCTAAAGTGTGGGATCTAAATTACGATTGGGGTGATGATGAATGGATGAGAAATCGATATAAATCAAATTCATTAAATTCCCCGATCTCTACGTATGAAGTACATCTCGGATCATGGAGGAGGGTTCCAGAGGAGGGTGATAGATTCCTTACTTATAGAGAAATAGCACCTCACCTCGCTGAGTACCTTAGGGAGACGGGATTTACCCATGTGGAATTTTTACCCGTTACGGAGCACCCCTTTTACGGCTCTTGGGGCTATCAGACTCTAGGTTATTTTGCCCCTTCAAGCAGGTACGGAACACCGCAGGATTTCATGTATCTGATTGATTATCTGCATCAGAATGGGATAGGCATCATTCTCGACTGGGTTCCTTCTCATTTCCCTAGCGATGAGTTTGGTCTTGTTTATTTCGACGGGAGTCATCTTTACGAGCATGCGGATCCAAAAAAGGGATTTCACCCGGACTGGAATAGTTATATCTTCAACCATGGAAGGAATGAAGTGAGGGCGTTTTTGATCAGCAGCGCCCTATTTTGGCTCGATAAATACCATATTGACGGACTGCGGGTTGATGCTGTCGCATCCATGCTTTACCTGGACTATGGTAGAAAAGAAGGAGAATGGATACCGAATCAATACGGTGGAAAGGAGAATATTGAGGCGATAGATTTTATTAAAAAATTAAATGAGGCAGTCTACTCAAGCCATCCCGATGTACAGACCATTGCCGAGGAATCCACTGCATGGCCCATGGTCTCAAGGCCGCCGTATGTGGGTGGCCTTGGATTTGGGATGAAGTGGAATATGGGGTGGATGCACGACACTATTGATTATTTCTCTACAGATCCAATTAATAGAAAGTATCACCAAAACCAGCTTACATTTAGCATATGGTATGCATTCACAGAAAACTTTTTCCTTTCCCTTTCTCATGACGAAGTTGTTTATGGAAAGGGGTCTCTGCTTAGAAAGATGCCAGGAGACGATTGGCAAAAGTTTGCAAATCTGAGGGCGTTATTTGGTTACATGTTTGGACATCCTGGTAAAAAGCTCCTTTTCATGGGTGGTGAGTTTGGACAGTGGAATGAGTGGTATCATGAAGCTAGTCTGGATTGGCGCCTTTTAGAGTATCCTCCCCATCAGGGGGTAAAAAAATGGGTTCAAGATCTTAACCACCTTTACAGAAATGAGCCTGCAATGCATGAGCTCGATTTCAGTATAGAAGGCTTTGAGTGGATAGAATTTAGAGATTCGGCGAACAGCATAATTAGTTTCATCCGAAAGTGTAAAAGTACAAACGACATTATTTTGATAGTATGCAATTTCACACCGGTTCCGAGATACAACTACAGGGTAGGTGTACCGAGAGGTGGCTTCTGGAGGGAAGTTCTAAATAGTGATGCAGCCATATATGGGGGAAGTGGCCATGGTAATGTGGGTGGAGTTGAAGCCATCCCTATTCCTATCCATAGGAGATACAATTCTATCTCGCTAACCCTGCCACCTTTGGGTGTGCTGTTTTTTAAGAGTGAGGGTTAACACCAGCAAAACATTACTCCTGGAAGCTTGTTAACTCCCTATGACCCGTTAACTAAATGCCATTACTCCGGAGGTGGTTGAGCATGTCGAAGTGTGTTATTAGGGATCATAATTCCTTCTGCATCATCATTCCGCCACATTAGTCTCGACCAGCAAGTGTCTGGGATTCCGTTTCCCCTCATTACTTCCTAATTCCTCGCTTATTTAATATCTAATTTCGAATGCTGGATTTCATATTTTCTTTTCTAATTCTTATGGAAATCTAGAGATTTCCGCTACAATAATATCTTTCCGTAATCGACAATTGAATTGTTTTGACTCGCAACAGATCATTATTTTTGAGTCTAGCAAAGAAATGAAAATAGGTGCACATTATTTAGGGGACGGTAATTGCGAATTTGTGGTCTGGGCTCCCTTCCGGCAGAAGGTTGAATTAAAAGTCATTTCGCCTCCCGAGAGAACTGTACCGATGAATAGGGATAAATTGGGCTACTGGCAAACCGTTTTGAAAGATGTCTATCCCGATACACTCTATTCATTCAGACTCGACGGTGAAATCGAAAGGCCCGATCCGGCGTCCTATTCTCAGCCAGAGGGGGTTCACGGACCATCACAGGTAATTGACTGCAATTCATTCCATTGGGATGACGGCAATTGGAGTGGGGTGGATATCGCGCACATGATGATGTATGAGATTCATACTGGAACGTTTACTCCGGAGGGAACCTTTGAGGCGATAATTCCAAGGCTCGACGAAATCCTTGATCTGGGAATAAATGCAATCGAGCTAATGCCAGTTGCACAGTTTCCAGGCGAAAGAAATTGGGGCTACGATGGGGTATTCCCCTATGCTCCTCAAAATAGCTATGGAGGTCCAAAGGGACTAAAGAGGCTTATTAACGACTGTCATAGTAAGGGAATGTCCGTTATACTCGATGTTGTCTATAATCACCTCGGCCCGGAAGGAAATTATTTTTGGGATTACGGGCCATATTTTACAGATAAATACAGAACACCCTGGGGAAATGCGTTAAACTTCGATGACGCTTATAGCGATGAGGTGAGAAATTTTTTCATAGAAAATGCACTTTACTGGTTTAGGGAATATCACGTAGACGCACTTCGACTGGATGCTGTTCATGCTATATATGATTTCAGTGCAAAACACCTCCTCGCGGAGCTTTCCGAAAAGGTTGAGGAACTTTCGAAAAAAGAAAAGAGGGGATTCTATCTAATCGCTGAAAGCGATTTAAATGATTCTAGGATAATAGAGAGAAGAGAATTTGGAGGGTATGGAATCGATGCACAATGGTGTGATGATTTTCACCATTCGCTTCACACGCTACTTACAGGTGAGGGTTTAGGTTATTACTTAGATTTTGGAAAGACGGAGCATCTGATACGAGCCTTGAAAGAAGGATTCGCTTATTCCGGACAATACTCAGAATACAGGAAGAGAAGACACGGTAATTCACCTAAGGAAAGATCGGGTGAGAAATTTGTAGTCTATTCGCAAAATCATGACCACATAGGTAATAGGTTCCACGGAGATAGGCTCTCCACTCTGATTTCATTTGAAGGATTAAAACTTGCTGCCGGTATAGTGCTGCTTGCCCCCTACATTCCATTTTTATTTATGGGAGAAGAATATGGCGAAGACGCGCCCTTCTTATACTTCGTAAGTCATTCTGATCCCACTCTTATAGAGGCGGTGAGAAAGGGAAGAAGGGCGGAATTTGAATCTTTCGACTGGAAGGGGGAGCCGCCTGATCCCCAGAGCTCTGGGGCCTTTTTCAATTCAAAGATAAATTGGGAAAAGAGGAATGAAGGTTCGCATAAGGTTTTGTTAAATTACTATAAAAGGCTGATAAAGCTCAGGAAAGAAATTCCCGCATTATCTAACCTGGATAGGGACAATCTTGAAGTATGGGGGTTGGAAAAGGAGAAGGTCGTATTTATGAGGCGATGGGATGATGAACAGGTCACGCATGTCTTCTCAATCTTTAATCTGAACGAATCAAATTTAGATATCCATGGCCAATTTCCAGATGGGAGATGGAAGAAGTTAATAGATTCTTCTGAAGAAAAATGGAATGGGCCTGGAAGCTTAATGCCTGAAATCGTTGAGTCTGGAGGGGAGTCTGGTATCGGAGGATTTGGCCTGAGTCTCTTCAAAAGAATATAGGGCGGAAATTCTTATCGGCCCACTCAGGAGAGAAGAATAAACTCCGGGAGGTCCCGACCTCGTGGAGTTATGGTTTATTCCTACGTAATTGCTTGCTAGTTTTAGGTGTCGTGATGATTCCAAAACCGATCTCTGGGATAATCTAGTGAAACTTGGCGAATATAAAATTGAACCACTTAGCGTCTTATTGGTGTTCATTCCAATTAGTATTGCTTTGGAGTTTTTGCACGTAGATAAAATTTGGATTTTCGCAACATCCGCGTTGGGAATTATTCCACTTGCCGGACTCATGGGTAAAGCTACAGAAGAATTAGCCAAGGTCGCTGGTGCCGGTTTGGGCGGTTTGTTGAATGCTACATTTGGTAACGCGGCGGAATTGATTATTGCTCTAATCGCGCTGCGCCGGGGATTATTCGATATAGTCAAAGCGTCTTTGACAGGTTCCATCATCGGGAATATTCTCCTGGTTCTTGGAGCGAGTGTCCTAGTAGGGGGTTTTCGATATGATAAACAGGTTTTTAATAGAACAGCATCCAGCGTTGGTTCAACTTTATTGGCATTGAGTGCTATCGGACTGGTAATACCAGCTCTTTTTCATATGATTGTTATAGGGCAACCAGCGATTGAACACGAGCTGAGTTTATTAATTGCAATAGTTCTTTTTATAACTTACTTTCTTAGCCTCATTTTTTCACTTTACACCCACAGGCATCTCTATTTGGGTACGGCTGCCCTGATTGAAGAAGAGCGTCCTGAGTGGGGAAAGAATAAGTCCATCGTGATATTGATCCTAGCAGTGGTGGGGATTGCGCTCCTGAGTGAATTCCTTGTTGGGGCTGTCGAAGTTACTGCCGAAACATTCGGAATGACGGACGTTTTTATAGGTGTGATTGTCGTTGCCATAATAGGGAATGCTGCTGAGCATAGCACAGCCATACTTGCCGCTTATAAAAATAAGATGGACCTCGCAGTGAACATCGCAATTGGCTCTAGTATCCAGATAGCACTTTTTGTTGCACCAATACTTGTATTTGTGAGCTATCTTTTTGGTGAGCCTATGGATCTTATCTTTACTAACTTGGAGGTTGTTTCGGTCGGCATTTCCGTCTGGATTCTCAGTCTGATAGCCCATGATGGTGAATCGAACTGGATGGAAGGGGTTCAATTGTTGGCAGTTTATCTTATACTTGCCGTTGCTTTTTATTTTCTTCCCTGACGCGAAAATATAGTTTAATAAAGTTTGTGTTTGTCTTTGAGTCGGATAGATGCTTAAATTTTTTTTCTTCAATTCTAGTCATTGTTTCCCAAATTTATTACTCTGGACAAACGGCAGTTTTTGAATAAAATCTTTCCCAAATAATCTTATTGCCCAATCTCAGTAAATAAGCATATTAATATTTTTATAGAAGACCTATATGCGGAGGAACAGGTTGATTAACGATTCAATGAATGTATGGCCTGGCCAACCCTATCCATTGGGGGCGACGTGGGACGGCGCTGGGGTCAATTTTTCCCTGTTCTCCGAAAATGCAACGGCTGTGGAGTTATGTTTGTTCGATGGCCCTGAAGGGAGAAAGGAAATAGCAAGGATACCTATAAAGGATCAGACAGATCGGATTTGGCATCTGTATCTACCCGAAGCCCGTCCGGGTCAACTATATGGTTACAGGGTTTACGGACCATATGAACCAAAGGGTGGTAGCCGCTTCAATCCAAACAAGCTTTTGCTCGATCCCTATGCGAAAGCGATTGCCGGGACTGTTCATTGGAGTGAAGCCTTATTCGGTTACGTTGTGGGTCATACTGCTGCTGATCTATCTTTTGACGAAAGGGATAGCTCTTCGGGAATTCCGAAATGCGTCGTTGTAGATCCGGCATTCAGTTGGGGAGATGATAGTCCTCCACGGATCCCCTGGCATAAGACATTCATATATGAGCTACATGTAAAGGGCTATACGGCGCGTCATCCCAATGTGCCAGAAGATCTGAGGGGCACTTACGCCGGCCTTAGTTGCCCAGCCGTATTGAAGTATTTGAGGCATCTTGGCATAACAGCGGTGGAATTAATGCCGGTGCATCAATTTGTGGCAGACAAAGTTCTGGTTGATCGGAGACTTACCAACTACTGGGGTTATAACTCTATTGGCTTTTTTGCTCCGGATGCAAGGTATTCAAGTTCAGGTGTGATGGGTCAACAGGTGTCTGAGTTCAAGACACTCGTTAAGACACTTCACAGAGAAGGTATTGAAGTTATTCTGGATGTGGTGTACAACCACACCGCTGAGGGTAATCACTTGGGTCCAACCCTCTGCTTTCGGGGTATTGACAACGCCGCTTATTACCGCTTAATAGCTGACAAAAAGAGATACTATGTGGACTACACAGGTACCGGGAATACTCTGGATATGACGCATCCGCGTGTGTTGCAGTTAATTATGGATAGTCTGAGGTATTGGATAACGGAAATGCATGTAGATGGTTTTCGTTTTGATCTTGCATCGGCGCTAGCAAGGGAACTTCATGAGGTGGACCGTCTCGGGGCATTTTTCGACATAATACATCAGGATCCCGTAATTTCCCAGGTGAAGCTGATTGCCGAGCCTTGGGATCTTGGTGAGGGTGGATACCAGGTAGGTAATTTCCCAGTTCTATGGGCCGAGTGGAACGGAAAATACAGGGATACGGTTCGGAGGTTTTGGAGGGGTGACGGAGGCCAGGTAAGCGAACTGGCATATCGTCTGACAGGAAGCAGCGATCTATACGAACATGGGGGCCGCCTCCCTTATGCCAGTATCAATTTTGTGACAGCCCATGACGGTTTCACCTTGCATGATCTCGTAAGCTATAACCACAAGCATAATGAGGCCAACGGCGAAGGGAACAGAGATGGGACCGAGGATAACTTGAGCTGGAATTGCGGGGTAGAAGGTCCAACTAATGACCCTGCCATACTGTCAATAAGAGCCCGCCAGCAACGTAATCTTCTCGCCACAATAATTTTTTCTCAGGGAGTGCAAATGATTTTGGCCGGAGATGAGATTGGACGCACTCAGCACGGTAACAACAATGCCTACTGCCAAGATAACGAGATTTCATGGATTGATTGGGACCTGGACCAGTCAAAGCTGGAGCTGTTGAGCTTTACAAAAAAGCTTATAGGGATTCTTCATCGACATCCGGTTCTCCATAGGCGCCACTTTTTTCAGGGAAGAAAGATTCTAGGCTCTGAGGTAAAGGATCTCACCTGGTTTCGGCCAGATGGAAAAGAAATGGCTGAAGAGGACTGGAAAAACCCTGAGACGCGGTGCATAGGTTTGCGCCTGGCCGGAGATGCTATTGAAGAAGTTGACGCCCGTGGAAACAGGATATTAGACGACACGCTTCTAATCCTTCTGAATGCCCACTATGAGCCTGTTCAATTCGTATTACCGGCACATAGACCCAAAATGCGTTGGGGGGTTTTAGTTGATACGAGAGAAGCGACGGGTAGAAGGCCTCATAGACCAATGGGAGGAGGGGTGCCATACAATCTTGAGGGAAGATCTCTAGCCATTTTCGGACTAAGAAGCCCTGAGGGTTCGACGACGCGTAACGAAGATGATTGGCTAGTGTAAGCCAGCCGAGCGTATATGGTAACCTTTATGATATGTATATACCTACCGCCACATACAGGATTCAGTTTACTCCTTCATTTGGATTCAAAGAAGCCCGTGAGATAGTGCAATATCTTTCAAAGCTTGGAATTTCCACTTTGTATGCATCCCCAATATTTAAGGCAGCAAAAGGGAGTACACACGGCTATGATGTCGTTGATCCTGATGAGTTAAATCAGGAATTAGGCTCGGTTCAGGATTTCGAAGATCTAATAACGGATTTAAAGGGCTTTGGCATCGGGTGGATTCAGGACATTGTACCCAACCACATGGCTTACGTCTCTGAAAATCATATGCTTATGGATATCTTGGAGAGGGGCGAAAGATCACGATATTTTAATTTTTTTGACATCGATTGGCATCATCCCTATGAAAGCTTAAAGGAGCGGCTGCTAGCGCCGTTTCTAGGGAAGACGTATGCACAGTCTCTTGAGGAAGGTGAGATTACACTAGGATATGGAAGCAATGGTTTGACGATAAATTATTACGAATTGAAGTTTCCTTTAAAGATAGAAACATACATCAATGTCTTAACATATAGGTTAAGAACGTTACAGGAACGTCTCGGTGAGGAACATCCTGATTACATAAAGTATCTTGGGGTCCTTTATGTCCTGCGCAGTCTTTCATCTTCTGAAGCCAGACCTGATGATAATCATGCGCAGATAAATTTTATAAAAAGGTTGCTGCGGGAGTTATACACAAAAAACAATACTATAAAGAATTTTTTAGATGAGAATATAGATATATTTAACCGAGGATGGGGAGAGAGTAAGGGTTTTAATCTATTACATAATCTCCTTTCCGAACAGTACTTCAGACTATCATTCTGGAAGGTTGCGACTGAAGAGATTAATTATAGAAGGTTCTTCAATATAAATAAGCTCATCACCTTGAGGGTGGAGGACGAAGAAGTTTTTAATCAAACCCATTTTTTTATCTTTAATCTGATTGAGGAAGGGAAGATCGATGGGCTGCGCATTGACCACATTGACGGACTCTATGATCCAACCATGTATCTGAATCGAATAAAGGCAAAGGATAACGAATTGTATATGGTTGTCGAGAAAATCCTGGATTTTAATGAAGATCTTCCTGAGTTCTGGCCTGTGCAAGGAACAACCGGTTATGATTTTTTGAGCTATGTTAACGGTCTTTTTTGTAATAAAAAGAATGAAAAGATTTTCGACAAGATATATAAAACTTTCACAAACTTTACGATACCCTATTATGAACTCGTTGCTGAGAAGAAAAGGTTGATCATAGGAAAACATATGGCAGGTGATATTGATAACCTTGCTCATATCTTAAAGGTAATATCAAGCAAGGATATTAAAGGAAGTGACATAACTCTTTATGGTCTTAAGAGAGCGTTAGTTGAGGTAATGGCTTTATTTCCGGTATATCGCACATACATAAGTAATGAAATTATGAGAGAGAGGGATCAAATTTACATTAGTATGGCAATAGAGGGCGCAAAGCACACAAGTCCGGGTCTTCTCATCGAATTGGATTTTATAGAAGGCTTTCTTCTTTTAAGATTTGAAGGCGAGATGAATCCTGAAGAAAAAAAGAAATACATGGACTTCATCATGAGATTTCAACAATTTACCGGGCCTCTGATGGCAAAGGGTTTTGAGGATACTACTCTTTATGTCTACACGAGACTCTTGTCGCTTAATGAGGTCGGAGGGAGCCCCGATAGGTTCGGAATAACCGTTAGGGAATTTAACGATTTCAACAAGGAGCGAGTAGACCTGTGGCCAGATTCGATGAATGCTACTTCAACCCATGACACGAAAAGAGGGGAGGATGTAAGGGCAAGAATTAATGTGCTCTCAGAAATTCCCAAGGAATGGGAGAGATTTATTAAAACAAGTTCAAGAATTAATCGAATTAAAAAAAGGATTACAAATGGCAGGGTGTTCCCAGACCATAATGATGAATATTTTTTGTACCAGACTTTACTAGGAGCATACCCCTTCGATGAAAATGAGTTCCCGAGCTTTGTAGACCGGATTAAGGAATACATAATAAAGGCTATCAGAGAGGCTAAGGTTCACACTGAATGGCTAAAACCTGATAGCGCTTACGAGGATTCGTTTCTTTCATTCATAGATGCGATATTGGACTTATCTCCGGAAAATCAGTTTATGGATATATTCCTACCTTTTCAAAGAAAGGTTGCTCACTATGGAGTATTTAATTCTCTTTCACAAACACTTCTGAAGATAAGCTCGCCCGGGGTGCCGGACTTCTATCAGGGAACGGAGCTCTGGGATCTGAGCCTTGTCGACCCAGATAATCGACGACCTGTGGATTTTTCCCAGAGGTATAGAAATCTAAATGAAATCATATATAAGGATAAAGAAGACCATGCTGAATTAATTGATGAACTGATCTCCAAAAGGGAAGATGGAAGAATAAAGCTATTTCTTATTCACAAATCACTCAAGGCAAGAAATGACAGAAAAGATTTTTTCCAAGAAAGCGACTACATGCCATTAGTGGTAAGGGGTAAATTCAAAGACCATGTGGTGTCCTTTGCGAGGAGAAAGGGGAAAATCTGGTCAATAACCGTGGTGCCCAGGTTGTTGGTTAGCTTGGTCAACGAGGATGAATTTCCAGTCGGTGAAAGGGTATGGGAAGATACTCATATTTTACTCCCGAAAGAATCCCCCGATTTCTGGAAAGACGCTCTTAGCGATAAACTCATAAAGGGCGTATCAATTCTACGAGTCGGAAACATCTTGGAGCATTTTCCGGTTTCTTTACTTTTGAGTGAAGGCATAGGTGATTTATGAAATGCAGAGGCAGCGGTATCCTACTCCATATCACTTCTTTACCGTCTCCTTTCGGTATCGGAGACCTGGGACCTGGAGCATATAAATTCATAGATTTCTTGGTTGAAACGAAGCAGAGTTACTGGCAAATTCTCCCTTTGAACCCAACGAGTTCTATATTGGGTAACTCACCCTATAACAGCCCGTCTGCTTTTGCTGGAAACCCTTTGCTCATTAGCCCTGAGCTTCTCATAAAAAGGGGTTTTATATCTGAGTCGGATCTTAATCCTAAATATTCCTTCAATGGGGGAAGGGTTGATTATGAAAATGTTGCAAACTATAAAGAAGGCATTCTTCGAATCGCCTTTGAAAAAAACAAAAACAGGTTGTCAACAGATTCCGAGTTTGAGAGGTTTTGTAATGTCAATTCGTATTGGCTTGAGGATTATGCTTTGTTCGTATCACTGAAGGAATGTTTTAACAATGTAGCATGGACAGGGTGGCCAGAAGAGATAAGGGATAGGGCTGAGGCGTCCTTAAGAGATTATAGGGGGAGATTAGAGGATAGAATAAGCATGGCGAAGTTTTATCAATATCTATTTTTTGATCAGTGGTCCTCTCTTAAAGAATACTGCAATGTTAGAAAAATTAATATAGTAGGGGACTTGCCAATTTATGTTACCTTTGATAGCTCGGATGTCTGGACTAACCCGGAGGTGTTTAAGTTAGATGAGCAAATGCGCCCCAAATTTGTTGCAGGAGTCCCCCCTGATTATTTCAGTGAGACCGGGCAACTATGGGGTAACCCGGTGTATGATTGGGAATACCTACGAGAAACCAGATATTCATGGTGGATAAAGCGATTGGGACACAACCTTAAGTTGACTGATATAATTCGACTCGATCATTTCAGGGGTCTTGTTTCATATTGGGAGGTGCCCGCTGGAGAGGAAACAGCGGTCAATGGGAGATGGGTTGATGTCCAGGCGGAAGATTTCATCAAAGCATTATTAAAGAGGTTCCCAAATCTTCCTGTGATTGCCGAGGATCTTGGCATCATAACGCCAGATGTGAGGGAGGTTATGAATCGCTTTGATCTTCCTGGCATGAAATTACTTATATTCGCCTTCGGAGACGATTTCCCAAATGGCGCATATCTGCCACATAATTACTCCAGGAACTGCGTTGTGTATACGGGGACTCATGATAATAATACCGCAAAAGGATGGTTCAGGTCTGAAGCAAATCTGAAGGATAAAAAAAGGCTCTTTAGCTACGTTGGAAGAGAGGTGGAAGAAGAGAATGTACACTGGGAACTAATAAGACTTGCTATGGGGTCAGTGGCGAATACCGTGATTATACCGATGCAGGATATACTCGGCCTCGGCGAGGAATCAAAGATGAATTTACCGGCAACTTCCGATGGAAACTGGCAATGGCGGCTTGACCCGAGACAGATAACTTCTTTACTTTCTGACAAGCTTAGGGAGATTACAGAAACATACGGAAGGGCTTAGTTGAAATGAATCGCACAATTAACGAGTCTCATCTTACATGACCAAATTCCATACCCCGGATTGGGTGAAGGACGCCGTTTTTTATCAGATATTTCCTGATCGCTTTCGAAAGAGTTCAAAACTTCTAAAACCGTCCAACCTCGAATCATGGGATTCGAAACCAACAAGACGCGGTTTCAAAGGGGGCGATCTCCTGGGTGTTCTTGAAAAACTGGATTACTTGCAGGATTTGGGAATCAATGCAATCTTTTTGAACCCTGTTTTCAAGTCTGCTGCAAATCATCGTTATCATACGTATGATTATTTCAACGTAGACCCACTTCTTGGCGGCAATGCATCGCTTCGTTTCCTGCTTGACGAGGCTCATGGACGCGGGATCAGAATAATCTTAGATGGAGTCTTTAATCACGCCAGTAGAGGATTTTACAAATTTCACCATATTCTTGAGAATGGCCCCAGTTCGCCATACATCGACTGGTTTATTATAAAGAAGTTTCCCGTGGATGCTTACAACGAAAATCAAGAACCAAACTATGCAGCCTGGTGGGGGCTACATGCCCTGCCGAAATTTAATGTCAAGAATCCCGTGGTTAGAGAATTTTTATGCAGTGTCGCCCGGTACTGGATTGGTTTTGGTATCGACGGATGGAGGCTCGATGTTCCTGAGGAGATTGACCACCCCTCGTTTTGGCAGGAATTCAGGAGAACGGTTAAGTCTTTAAATCCCGATGCTTACCTGGTGGGCGAGATATGGCATGCAGCAAAAGGGTGGCTTGAGGGTGACAAGTTCGATGGGGTGATGAACTACCTTTTAAACCGGGCATGCGTCGGCTTTTTTATTGATAAAGAAGTTGATGAGACTCTTGTAAGGGGTATGGGCTATGCACCTGTACCGCACCTTGACTCTGAGCGCTTTTCAGAAACAATTGATCGCCTACTGAATCTATATGACCATGAAGTTAACCTTTCGCTGCTTAACCTGCTGAGTTCTCACGACACAGCTCGGTTCCTGACACTTGCCAGGGGGGATGATTCTGCATTGCGTCTGGCGGTCCTGTTCTTAATGACCTTCCCTGGGGTTCCTTGCGTTTATTACGGTGATGAAATCGGGATGGAGGGCGGCCGTGATCCCGACTGTCGTAGATCATTTCCATGGGACAAGGCTAAATGGAACGATAATTTATTGGATTATTTTAAGCGTTGTATATCACTAAGGATTACATATCCTTCACTTCGCCGTGGTGATTTCGAAAAGCTTTACGCAAAAGAAGATGTTTACGCCTTTTCTCGGCGATTTGAGGATGAGACTTTAATCGTGGCTCTTAATGTTGCGAAGGTAACGCGTGCCCCCAAGATGCAAATAGATGACCTTCTCCCCGAAGGAGCTATACTTCGTAAAATTTGGGATAATTCTACAGTTAGCGTTCATGGCGGCTTTATGCACGGACTTACGCTATCCCCTCGGTCCGGATCTGTCTTTCTTGTCGAGAAGATTAACAATAAAATCTCGGAATCCGACAATTCGCCTTCGATGTATTGAGTAAAGAGATTTTGAATTTGCATTCAAAGGGTTGCCATCTCAACATTGTCGAAATTGCGACGATAGAATTTCATATAGTCTACCTTTCGCTCTAAGGCCTCGATCACGGCGTTATTGAAATTCACCCTTTCAAAGGTCTGGGCACTGCCTAGCCCGCCCGGACTGAATACGTTTATTTCCATCAACTTATCACCTACTATGTCCAGGCCGACCAAAAACATCCCATCCTGAACAAGTTTAGGCCGAACCATTTCCGCCAATTTAAGATGTGTTTTGGTTACCTCTGCTTCTCGCTTCCTTCCTCCAGCATGAATATTGCTCCTCATATCGTCGCCGGTTCGTACGCGTCTGAATGCAGCGTATTTACCCTTATAACGAAGTGGGCGGCCGTTCATCACAAAGAGACGGATGTCGCCTTCTATTGCTGCGGGTAGATATTCCTGTGCGATTACATATCCGTCTCGATTAAGTGACTCGATCATTTGATTTAGGTTTGGGCGATCTTCGGGTCTAACCAGAAAAACTCCTGCACCACCAGAGCCCTGTAAGGGTTTAAGAACAGCGGAACCGCCGAGATCTTTGACAAATTTCTTGATCTCGTCCCCATCTCTAGTAATCAATGTTTGTGGCCTTACCTCGGCAGGAAATAGTTGAAAATACATCTTGTTCATTGCCTTTGACAAGCCGTTAGGATCGTTTAGAACTATTACACCATGCCTCATGGCAACCCTTCCGAATATGATTCCAGCGTTTTGCGCCCAGGCGCGAGAAATGGCGTCAGACGACGGATCGTTCCGAAGCATCAGAACATCCAGATCGTCTACTGTTATTCGCTCAGACTTTGCCTTTTTGCCCTGAAGTTCAGATAAGTAAATCTCCCTGGATTTGTAATTTTGCTTTGGAGCCGATCTGGCTCTGGCGTGGATTTTCTCGTCGGGATCGTAGGCTAAATCGGCAACACCCATCACCCAGGCTTCATGACCGCGGTTTTTGGCTGCTATTGCCAACCGCGTTGTGGTATATCCAGCCTCTTCAGTCATTATGTCATTAACGACAAATCCGATTCTCATTATGTTTTCCTCCTTTCAATAAGATCTAGCAGTGAAAGGCCGCCTCGTAAACGCTCAAGCCGTTCACTTGCCTTTGGATCAGTTAAATATCGGGGTCTCAGTGGAGCAGATTTAAGCACCTTACGATATTGAAGCTCTTCGATAATGGGGAGATGATTTGCCGAAACCTTGCCGACAAACAGGGGCTCTAGCTCGCCGCCGAGTTTCAGGTAATCCAGCAGGTTTTTAAGGCCCCTGAGATATATCGCATCTTTAGTTAAGCCTCCACCCCTGTAAACCCTTAAGGTAATGATAAAAGCGGTTCGTTGCTCAAAACCATAGTCGATGTAAAGCTTTTTAAAGGTATCAACAAACGTTGCACCTTCTACTAAACACCCCACCGCTATCACTCGACCCGCAAGGATTCTTAGACGCGGCTTGCTCAATCCCCCTACGAGATACTCTGAGATTACCGCAAGACCTTCTTGGAGTTCCTCATAGCCAGGTAAGCCAGTATAGAGCTGGTGGAATGGCTGGGCCTTGCCATTGTAGTATGTTAGAAGATGGGTACCAATCTCATGCTGTATTAGGGCCTCAACTCGAGCCGGAGGGATACCGGTTTTACTGCCGACGAGCAAGTGACCCCGAGAGACCATAAGTCCAGGGGATATATCATCTCTGATCTGTACCTTGGCAGCAAATTCCGGGTAAATTCGACGGTAGTATTCGATTTCAATAGAAGCGTATCTTGCAAATTCCTCCGCATCTAAAATTCTCCCTGACGATTTTTCGCGGCTTCTTGGTGGTATGCGATTTAGGATGATGTTTGCGAATTTCGAAAGTTGGTCGTCTACACCGCCATAAAGTTGCATACTACCAAAGAGAAATCGTTTTGTCGCACGGTCCGTAATCATTGAAATTTGTCTGTCAAGTTCAGCTCTTTTATCTTTGAAGAGTTGTGCAAGAGTGGGGTCCTCGACTCTCTCGATAAGAATAGAATAAAGTTTTCGTTTCAATATATCGGGGTCAAAGGGCCGAGCTCTGTAATAAAATGTCGGCTCCCGCTCATATTTCTTCCTTCTAAAAACAGACCATGCTTGTTCAGAATTTATAGGAGTAACCTGAAGCAAGAAGTCAAAAGAATTGCTAATACCGGCTAATTGATGGTCTACGTCTCTCACTGATTTTACTACTGCTGTACGACCCATAGCATGGTAGTGTCTAGGACGACGTGTGGTGTTGGTTCTTGTGAAATCAAAGAATGCCTGTTTCAAGGCCCTTGCCAGGCCGTGATGGAGAGTTTGAAGTACTAAGGGATAAGTCTCACCCGTTTTCATACTTCTATAAAATGGCTTGACCTCAATTCCAATTATTTTGCATCCAATCTCGCTGGCTTCCAGTTTGCTTAAGATAGGATAAAGACTTGGAGGGCGCTCACTTCTTTTGTCAATCACATCAACTGTTGCTGGCTGTTTGAGTATTCGAACTTTTCTGAGGCCAGCCTCCAGGCTTTCAATGGTGGACATTAGGGTTCCCAACTTGAGTTCGCTTGTAAATATCCTAAAACCCGGTTTTAACCTTGCCAGCTCGGAGTCGGTGTCATTTGAGCTATGTTTTGAGGACCATATCTCAATTATAAGAAACGCTCCAAACTCAGAGAAGAGCGTTCGTGCCACTTTTGACAGAAGTTTTGTTAAGCTTGGATAAAATTGACGATCCCCGCTGGCGATCAAGTATGAAGCTTCTCCCAATACGAGACGTCTTGTTCCTTTGTCAGTCCAAGCAGGTGGGATTCGATAGACACATAAGAAAGGAAGCTGCCTGTCAATGTGAATACGACCATTGAGAGGTAGTTTACGACGAACAGGCTTGTTGTTCGCCAACCGTTCGCATATCGAGTTAATAAAATGATCGGTAATTATGTTTGTCTTGGGTGCTATTAGACCGGTCAAAATTTCTCAAGCTCCTCAAAGATTCCCGGCACTGTCGATTTTAAGGCATCACTAATTGCAGCTAGCTGTATACGGTCAGGGATACCTGTCCACTCATCCATGAAAAATTTTTTGAATTCGATTGCCAAGGCGCATCCCTTTTTTGGGAAGTTTTCATGGATCCATCGCGGGAAATTTCCACCGCGAAACCTAACATTCTCCCGTACGTCGAGGTTTCTCCCTAAAAAATCAAAGGTCCTAAGATCAGAGATAAATCGATCCACTACTGGAGACCAGAAATTTCGATCCATAGTTCCCGTACCAATGTTGACCTCTGGATTTTCCTCAGGGTTCGATAGCGGTCCCTCTGGCCCATTGCGTTTGTGATTGTAGGTATGCAGGTCAAATACAATAAAGCGGTCGAATTTGCTAACCAGGTCAGAAAATAGATTCTTCATTTCTTCGTAGAAGGTATCATATTCTTTCAGTGAACGTTGAACAAATTCATCTGATGGCTTGCTCTTCCATACTTTCAATCCCCATGCATCTTCCGGGTGAATGTAAACTGCTTTTTCCCGCGGACGGTTCAGATCTACCTCAAATCTCGATCGAAAGGCTACGATTCGCGTCTCAGCTACTACGGTCCAATCTCCTGTGAAGGGATCTTCTTCGCGAAGTCTTGAAGACTCATCCAGTGCAAGCAGTTCCCTAATCTCTTCTCTTGTGTCATGACCGTTGTGAATAGCAGCTGCCACGAGGGGATTATTACCAACAGTTAATTTCCATAAAGTTTCATTCATATAGTGTGTTCGAAATGCTCCTCAAATAAATGTTACTCTCCCAGCTGTCAAGAATGGTTGATTTACAATACCACCGGCCTTTTGAATTTTCCGGCAAAAATCGTATAATTTTATGCAAATAGTTTAAAGTTACAAACTCTTTAATCTCAACGGCATTAATAGAGCACATTATGGCGATGAGGAGAATCTATCGGTCAGAAAGGGATAAAATGATCGCCGGCATATGTGGCGGCCTGGGTGAAATGTTCGAAATTGATCCGACGCTTATAAGGCTCGGACTTGTGTTCATCGGATTAGTAACGGGAGTTTTACCTTTTGTAATAGCTTATATTGTAGGCTGGATTATTATTCCTATGAACCCTGAAAACTAAGAACTTTCTTAGTTATTTCTTATTGCCTCATATGACAACGGCTTCGATTAATAAAAAAATAAAAGTTGGTTTATATTTATGCCCTTTGAAGTGAAAAAGTTAGATAAGTATGAGCAAGGGGGTGTTCTTGACGCGCAAGTGGAAGACTTTTTGAACCTCCTCACACAGATGAATCTGCCGCCCTTAGAATCTATGACTCCATCAGAAGCCAGAGAATCAGCTATAGAGGGTTTTAAAAGCATGAATTTCCCAAGGGAAGAGGTATCGTGTATTGAAAATTTTAAGATTCCAGGCCCCGTGTGTGAAATTCGACTCAGGACGTATTCTCCTTCTGGAAATAAGCAGTTTCCAGCAGTCCTATATTTCCACGGTGGTGGCTGGGTCTTCGACAACCTTGACACCCATGACCACGTGTGTAGATCCCTATGCCGTGGTGCCGAGTGCGTTGTGGTTTCAGTCGATTATCGTTTGGCCCCCGAAAACAAGTTCCCTGCTGCAGTTGTAGATTGTTATGAAGCCACGAAGTGGGTTTCAGAGAATTCTGAATCAATAAAAGTAGACCCTTTGAGAATTGCTGTTGGGGGTGATAGTGCCGGCGCAAATTTAGCGACCGCTGTATCCCTTACCGCGAGAGATATTGGCAAGCCGAGGATAGCGTTTCAATTGCTTGTTTGTCCTGTTACCGATCTCTCTTCATTTGATAGAGATTCTTGTAAAAGATATGCCGACGGTTACTTTCTAACCTTAAGTCAGATGGAATGGTTCAAGGAATTGTATGTTGAAAAGCCGGACGATGTGTATGACCCTAGGGTTTCACCGTTGCTCGCCCGTGACCTTAGTGGCCTGCCACCTTCGCTGATAATAACTGCTGAATTTGACCTTTTGAGGGACGAAGCTGAGAAGTATGCTCAAAGACTTCAGAGTCATGGAGTTCCAGTCCAGTGCTCAAGGTATAATGGAATGATCCACGACTTTTTTCTCTTGCTGGGACTAGTAGATAGGGCTAGAGATGCAATGGATGAAGCTTGTAATTCATTGCGAGATGCCTTTTTTGGTTAATGAATTTAATCAATTTTTATCCAACGTGTATTTTTCACATATTTTCACGTATCAATGTTCAATTGAGGGCTTCAGATTTTGATGGAGGTAATGTTAGAATTCTTTTATTGTCCCGACTGCCCCCCTTATTATCCGAAGAAAATTGCCAAACACAGTAGTGGTACGCAAACGTGAAATGGGATCCAGATTGTTACAATAAGTTCCGAAAACAGAGAATGGAGCCGTTTAGGGATCTATTAAAGCTGGTGAAAATACGGGAAGGTATAAGCGTTATAGATCTGGGTTGCGGCACTGGTGAAATAACGGAAAAGTTGGTAAATAAATTACCAGGAAGCAGTGTGGTTGGCATAGATTCTTCTAGAGAGATGTTGCAAATGGCTAAGATAAGGGAAAGGCCTGGGCTGCGCTTTAAACTATGTTCAATAGATGGAATAGAAGGCCAGTGGGATCTGATTTTCTCTAATTCAGCCCTGCATTGGATTGATAACCATTATGATTTAGTAACAAGACTATTCTCTAAGGTAAAAATAGGTGGCCAACTAGTCGTCCAGGTTCCTTCAAACCATCATCATCCGACTCAAACACTTCTCAAAGCGATAGCTGAGTATGAACCATTTAGAAAAGCGCTTAAAGGATGGGTCAGAACTTCTCCAGTCCTCTCGATTAATGAGTATGCTGAGTTACTTTTCAAAAATGGAGGAACGAATATTGTTATCTATGAAAAGGTATATCCTCATGTTCTGAATGATGTTGATGCCGTTATAGATTGGATGCGCGGGTCGGTGTTGGTTCCTTATCTTGGTCGTTTGCCGAAGGAGATACATGAAAGCTTTACTGCATTATACAGAAAAAGACTTTTGGAGAAGTGGCCGAAGGGTCCGATTTTTTTCCCATATCGCAGAATATTATTTGCTGCAACTCGCCGTTGAACAGGGATAACCACCGCGACGCAATGACTTCGAGGCGCTTCAACATAAACAGCATTGCAATAAAAGATCGAAGAGCTATCATGTATGGATGATGGTTCATGAGAAATGGAGGATAAGTCAGTGAGAATCAAGCGCGTTGTGTTTTTTTTATTGGTAGCCCTCTTTATTTCCTGTCATTCAAATTCTTCAGATGAAATTAAAATGATAAAGCAATTTCCCATTGATACACTGGATGATGTAATTACGAAATCAGGGGTGCAGATTGACAGCAAAGTTTCGAGTGATGGAAAGGGTTCTCTAAAAATTACTGCCGCAAAACCTACCGTAGTGAGGCTTTTTGAGATTGATGACATTGATGTGGAGAGCGCGACCCTTATTTATCGGGCTAAACTCAAGACAGAAAATGTGGATGGAAAGGCCTACCTGGAGATGTGGTGCCACTTTCCAGGAAAGGGAGAATTTTTCTCCCGCGGACTAACAACCCCGCTCACAGGGACAACAGATTGGACGACTGAGGAGACTCCATTCTTTTTGAAAAAAGGGGAAAAACCAGATTATGTAAAACTAAATCTTGTAATCGACGGCTCGGGTACGGTCTGGGTTGATGATATAAGCCTTCTGAGGGCTCCCCTTCGTTAGAAAATCAAAGGAGTTTTATACTATTTCCAGTCCCGGTCTACTATCGGCTGTTGAAAAACGTTTTAGGAATAATTTCATGAATCGCCCTTTTTCATTGATTGGATTAATAACACTTGGATTCTTTTTCTGTTCTTTCTCAAACATTCGTGGGTCGGTAGGCATTGCAGGTTCGAATAAAAATGAGTCCACCGATGACGTCCCGGTTTACGGGTATAAGATAGTTAATTCGTATCCGCATGATCCCGAAGCCTTTACCCAGGGATTGGTATACGAAGATGGATTTATGTATGAAGGAACGGGTTTGCACGGAAGGTCGTCACTACGAAAGGTCGAGCTGGAAACCGGTCGTATATTGAAGAGTCATAATTTGCCAAATCGTTATTTCGGCGAAGGACTGACAATTCATGGCGACAAGATAACTCAATTGACCTGGAGATCAAATGTTGGTTTTGTATATGATAAAGAAAAATTTTCACTAGTTAATAAGTTTAGCTATACGACTGAGGGTTGGGGTATTACGGATGATGGTAAGTACTTAATAATGAGTGATGGCTCAGACACCTTATACTTTCTGGATCCAATAACACATAATGAGTTAAATAGGATAAAGGTGACATATGAAGGCCGACCGGTTACCAGACTAAATGAATTGGAATATGTTAACGGCGAGATATATGCGAATGTCTGGTTGACTGACATTATCGCAAGGATATCACCCGAGAGCGGAAAAGTAATGGGATGGATAGATTTGAGAGGCCTCTCCGATGATTTCGGTTCCAGGAGAGGCGATCAAGTTTTAAATGGAATTGCTTACGACGATAAGGGTGATCGATTGTTTGTGACCGGAAAGCTATGGCCAAAGATATATGAGATCAAGCTGGTACGAGTCGACTGAATTTTGGACCTGCCGTTAATCATTTACGAAATTATTTGTAATTATTCTATAAATCGGTGTTAACTCCGCAAAACAATTTGTTCGTACCTGTCGCTTTAGATGTTAGATAATTCGGGGAAAGTATCTTAGATTTTAAATGGGCATTCAAAAAATTGCCAAAATCAATTCCGGAAGCGTTAAAAAAAGTGACAATCATTACTGTCATCTCGAAGGAACAAAGTGACTGAGGGAACTAATTAATTATAGCAATAGATATCTCGCATTCGCTCGATACGCAAGCGTTTTTTGTAAGCCCTTGATTTTTGTTTCTTTGTATCAAGACAAAGAAAATAAAAAATTAAACCATGGATCCCCGATAATGACATTCGAGGATGACGGATGAGTAAATTTCCAGGAATTTTATTATTTTTTGGATTTTGTCCACGAAATATCTAACATCTACACATCGCGAGCACTTAGATTGACTCAGTTCAGGCTTCGCGTAGCGATCTCGTTTTTTTCTTTTTTGTTGCTTCGCCTCCCTCGGCTGAGCTCAGGGCTCCTCACAAATGCCTACAAGGACTATTTTAATTTAAAGATACCCGGCAGCTTGTTGCACGGTTATTCGTAAAAAGTGATGATCTTTGTGTATCTAACTACTTACATTCCAAATTGTTTGGTGTAATAATAATTCAGGTACGGTTTTCCTACACATCCATAGTAGGAGGGGAGAATCAATGGAAAAAGAGGCTACATTATCAGATGTCGATATTGATAAAGAGATTTCAAGAATGTTCGACCTAGCTAAGGAGATGTTTGTATTTAGCTGGGAAGGGTTCAAAAAGCTGGATGAAGAACTACTTTATAAGGCTGAGAAGATTGGTAAGGAGCTGCATGAACAAGAAAAGATCCTCACACAGTCAATAATGACAAGATATTCCAGTGGAGAGGATGTGAATGATCACATAGGCATGGGTCATATTCCATCTCACCTTGAGAGAATTGGAGACAATATTGAGCTGCTTTCAAGATGCAGTTCAACAATCATAAAAGAGGGCGTATGCTTTAGTGACAGGGCAATTAAAGAGATAAACACATTGTTTGATCAGGTTATTGAGATCCTTCAATCCGCTGGCGATGCATTGAAAACAAATGATAAGGAAAAGTTAGTTAACGTCAGAGAGGAAGGGAGAAAATTTCAAGAAATTATAGGCGAATATTCCCTATCCCATTACGATCGTATGATCGAAGGTGTGTGTATGCCCAAGGCTTCTTCGTCTTATCTAGCAATGCTTGACTACCTTTCCGGAATAGAGAAGCACATCAGAAATATTGTGGAGAGAATAGAAGATTAGGCTTAGTAACGAAACATTTTAAAATAATGTGAATGGCGCATTGGACAAGTTATCTAGTCGAGTAGTTTCATTAGTAATAGTGATTATTTCAGTATGTTATGGTTGTTCGAGTGACGGCGAGAAAAATATCCATAGAGATAAAGATACAATATTTCAAGCTTCAACAATTACCGCTCTTTCGGAGGGTGGATTCGAGGGAAATTTATCTGTCGGAGAGTTAAAGAAAAACGGGGACTTTGGCTTAGGAACCTTTAATAAACTCGATGGAGAGATGGTCGAACTGGATGGTAAGGTATATCAAATAAGGGATGATGGGATAGCATATCCAGTGAAGGATACAATGAAAACGCCGTTTTCAGTGGTCACATACTTCGATACAGATAGGAGGATTAATGTAAGAAGTCCTTTAGATTGCGACACACTAGAGAAAGTCATAGATAAATTTCTTCCAACGAAAAATATTTTTTATGCAATAAAGGTTTCGGGGTTATTTGAAAACGTTAAGGCCCGTAGTATTTCTGAGCAGCATGAACCATTTCCTTCACTTGTCCAAGCTCTGAATGGAGAAACCTCATTTGAGCTTCGTTCCGTAAAGGGCACTCTTGTGGGCTTTCGATTCCCCTCGTACATTAACGGACTAAATGTTCCGGGCTACCATTTTCACTTTATTACTGATGATAGAAAAGCGGGCGGGCACGTGCTCGAGTGCAAGACGCAGGATGTGAAGGCCGATGTAGATTACTCTTCACAGTTAAATATTAAACTTCCTGATACTCAAGGGTTTTATAAATTTGTTCAATAAGTTTAGGGTGCACTTTTCCGCGAAGCAGTTAGTTCGAATGTTGTGTTAGAATAATTATGATGATCTGGAGCACGTAACATGGGGTCGGTCAGTTTCTACTTGATACCTATTGCATGAGCATTTTATTTCCTGGCCTCAGTAATTAATGGTTTATTTATTTATTAATTCAGCTGATAAGATAACTATTTGTGGTATTGCCTAAACCAAATGCAAGAAATTCGAACCAACGGATACCAGAACAAAGAGGTCGCGCCTAACCCTATTGTTTTGTTTGATGGGGTTTGCAACTTCTGCAGCTCGGTGGTGAGATTCGCCATTTCAGGGGATCCGGATGGAATATTCAGATTTACATCCCTGCAGTCCGACGCTGGCCAGTTTTTTTTAAATAAATTTGGTCTTTCAACTGACGATTTTGATTCCTTTGTTCTGATCGAGGGAGATAGATTTTTCTTAAGGTCGACGGCGGTACTGCGCCTTTGTAAGAAGTTGAAGGGGCTGTGGCCACTGGTATACCTATTGATTATAATACCTGCTCCAATAAGGGATTTTATTTATAATATAGTCGCTCGGAACAGATACAGATGGTTTGGAAAAAAGAAAGAATGTTTCATCCCTTCTGCTGATATAAGAAATAGATTTCTCTAAATTCCATTACGAAATGTTTATGAGATGATTCCAAGACCTCACCTTATATTCAGGATCGCAACCGAAGAATGGGAGTTTGAGCAAATACATAAACTCAACTACAGAACTTTTGTGGAAGAAATACCGCAGCATGAAGCAAATCCTGAAAGAACTCTGATAGACAAATTCCATCGAGACAATAAATACATCATCTGTCTGCGTGATAACAGGCTTATAGCTATGGTTTCCATCAAGGATAGGAGACCTTTTTCGCTTGATCAAAAGTTGAAGAATCTTGATTCTTACCTTCCAGAATGCAGTTCTATGGTTGAAATTCGATTGTTATCGATAGAAAAGGGATACCGAAGAGGGCATGTTCTGAAAGGTTTGCTCACTACCTTGATCGAGGAGGTCCAGACCCATGGATACGATTTAGCTATTATTTCGGCAACATTAAATCAAATGAAGCTTTATAAGCATCTCGGTTTCGTTCCGTTTGGTCCGCTGGTCGGGAATGATGTAGCCATGTTTCAACCCATGTACATCACTTTTAATGCATATAAAGAATTTAGGAACCGGACTAGACTCTTTTCTGACGATTTTCGTGAAAATTCCTTAAGCGAGAGTTTAGTCAATTTACTTCCGGGTCCGGTTCATATAGATCAGGTTGTACATGAATCCTTTAATGAGATTCCTGTTTCACATCGTTCAGAGAGCTTCGTGAAAGATTTTAAACAAACGAAGGACCTTCTTTGCGGCCTAGTACATTCTCGTAGCGTTGAAATACTTATGGGGTCTGGTTCTCTTGCAAATGATTGTATAGCTGCACAGTTGTCTTCAAATTTGAAGACGGGTTTGGTTCTTAGTAATGGTGAATTCGGAAACAGGTTAATAGATCATGCGCGTCGGTTTGGGCTTCATTTCAGGACTCTTGAGATTGACTGGGGAATGGCTTTCGATCGCGATCAAATTTTTAGATTGTTGGATCAAGAGCCCGATATCCAGTGGTTATGGGCTGTCCACTGTGAGACATCAACAGGGATTCTAAATGATTTAGAGATGTTGAAATCACTATGCCTCGATAGGGGTATACGTCTCTGTTTGGATTGCGTTAGCTCCATAGGAACGATACCGATCGATCTAAATGGTATTTACCTTGCATCAGGAGTCAGTGGGAAAGGACTCGGGGCTTTCCCGGGCTTGTCGATGGTTTTTTATAATCACGAGATACTCCCACTTTCGAAAGACATACCGAGATACCTTGACATTGGCCTATATTCAATTTCAGAAGGTATTCCTTTTACAATATCTTCGAACTTGATATCCGCGCTTAAGAAAGCACTCGAGAGATTCGACTCAGAAGATAGATACAGAGAATTAGAAAAAATCTCATCTTGGCTTAGAGGTGAGTTACGAAAGATTGGTTTCAATATTTTAGCCGCGGATGAGCATTCCTCTCCTGCCCTGATTACTATCGATTTGCCACGTTGGATTAGTTCAGAGAACTTGGGGCGACTTCTCGAAGAGAAAGGATATCTTTTAAGCTACAGAAGTCGGTACCTAATGAAAAGGAACTGGATTCAGATTTCATTGATGAGTGGATATAAAAAAGAAATTTTCCCCCCGGTGTTGAACTTGTTAAGGGAAAATAATAGATTGTTTCGCAAAACTAATTAAGGTGCTATCCATTCAGACGATGCCTTCTTTAGCAAAAGGGACTGCCATAAAATCGATCGTTTTACTGGACACAGATTGGCCGACATTGTAGAATTCATATTAAAGTGACGCTTGCAATTTGTAAATACTTTTTGTGATTCATTCAATGATTAATTACTCAAACTCTGCGTCATTCTTAGTATAAGTTCTTGTTTTAATATTGAAAATAATATAATTTCCTTAGAGGAAGATTGATATTAAAGGAGGGTGACCGAATGTCTAGTTTTAAGGATCGTATAATAAAATCTGCCCTGTTGGACCCTAATATTTACGAAGAAGTAGAGGCCGATAAGGATTCTATGGGGCAGGCGGCAACCGTTGTTATTCTGTCAAGCGTTGCTGCTGGTATTGGGTCCATTGGTACCAATGGGATTTCCGGTTTGGTGTTCGTGACCGTCGCCGCACTTATTGGTTGGCTTGTATGGGCGTTTCTAACCTTCTATATCGGCACCAGATTAATGCCGGAACCGGAGACGAAATCTGACTATGGTGAGCTTCTTAGAACCATTGGATTCGCTAGTTCTCCTGGCCTTATAAGGGTATTGGGTATCATACCATTGATAGGAACGATCGTGTTTGCTATAGGAGGAATATGGATGCTTGTCGCAATGGTTATAGCGGTTAGGCAGGCCCTGGATTACAAGAGTACTTTAAGGGCTGTGGGGGTCTGTGTCATAGGCTGGATTATTCAATTGTTGGTGGTCCTATTGCTATTTCGGGTTTTTGGTTTTCCACTAGCGTCAGCCTGATATAAATATTCCTAAAACTCTAAATCTTTACATTGGGTTGAATTGATTAATTACCCTTTTTTGTGAGAAATAACTTATTTTTAGAAAGTGGCTAAATGCTAGATGTAGCTAAGTTATCTGGAGATCTTATTAATTGGCTACCAATCCTTATTGCGGTTGTAGTCGGCATTCTTATAGGTTTTGGCCTAGCCTTAATTCTGAGGGTGATACAGGCTAAGACTGGAAAGGAACTCGCGGAAGAGCTGTATGCTGAAAGTGAGGGTCAACGACGGGAGAACTTGAATACTGTTATCGAAAATATAAAGGCTAGTTTTGGCAGTTTATCTTTAGATGCATTGTCGAAATCGACCGAAGAATTCCTGAAATTAGCCAAGGCGACATTGGAGCCTGAACGCGAGACGACTGTTAAGGAATTGGATGCGAAGAAAGGATTGATCGATCAGCAATTGCAACGTATGTCAAAGGAGCTTGAAAATGTTTCGACGCTGATGAAGGATCTCGAGAAGGATCGGGTTGAGAAGTTTGGTGAGCTCGCCAGTCAGCTAAAAACGGCAAGTGAGCAGACTACTTCATTAATGAAAGTGACAAGTACAATTCGTGAGGCGCTTGCCAGTTCAAAGGCAAGGGGCCAATGGGGTGAGCGTATGGCGGAGGACGTGTTAAATTTAGCGGGCTTTATCGAGAATGTTAATTATTTAAAGCAAAAGTCCATAGAGGGTGGGGGATCGAGACCGGATTTCACCTTCCTTTTGCCCAGGGGCCTGAGACTTAACATGGATGTTAAATTCCCTTTAGATAACTACATGAAGTTTTTAGAAGCAGCGTCAGACACTGAAAGATTAAAATTCAGAAATGATTTCTTAAGAGATGTGAGGGCGCGGATCAAAGAAGTGACAACCCGCGAGTATATTGATCCTGAACAAAACACTGTCGACTGCGTGATCCTATTTATTCCCAATGAGCAGATCTATGGTTTTATCCATGAGCAGGATAGCACGATTTTTGATAACGCTTTAAGAAATAAGGTCGTACTCTGCTCCCCGATTAATTTTATCACTGTTTTAGCAGTCATCAGACAGGCTGTTGATAATTTTGCCCTTGAGAGAACATCTGCGGAATTGCTATCCCTATTTGGGCGTTTCAAGAAACAGTGGGATGAATTCCTTTATCGACTAGAAATGCTTGGTAAGAGGATCGGGGATGCTTTGAAGGAATACGAGAACCTTATGACCACTCGAAGGAGGCAGCTCGAAAGCCCATTGGAAAAGATAGAAAATGCCAGAATCAAACAAGGATTGCCGATTGCCCCCGAAGAGGGTGATGAAGCATTGAAACTAATTAAAACTGAAAAAGACGAAAATTCATAAATTTAAGTGAGTGTAGTGCCTGTTCCCCGATCAGGCATCAAAATACGATTCTCGCCGAACTGCGGGTCAGGCTGGGAGCGGGGTTAGAAAACCCTGCCTATCAATTAATAATGCAACAAATGAAGTCGTTCACACTGAGGAATTATGTTAAAAAGGGGTTAGGTACAACGGTTCCCTTCTTATAATTAAAAGGAAAAAAATAAGGAGGGAACCGTAATGAATAGACAAAGTATAGATTACACAAATCAAGATTTTTTTCTAGGCATAGATGTGCATAAGAAGAGCTGGAAAGTAACAGTCAGGACTAACGGCATGGAGTTAAAGACTTTCTCCATGGATCCATCACCGGAGCAACTGTACGGATATATGCACAAGCGTTATCCGGGAGGAAACTATCACAGTGTGTATGAAGCAGGATTCTGTGGGTACTGGATTGATCGGGAGTTAAAGAGGTACGGGTTTAACAATATAGTAATCAATCCGGCAGATGTGCCTAGTACCCAGAAGGAGAAATCGACAAAGACCGACAAGGTGGATAGCCGTAAGCTGGCACGAGAGCTAGAGAATGGGTCATTGAGAGGGATATATGTACCGGATGAATTTCACCAACAATTGCGATCATTGTGCAGGCTCAGATTTAAGGTGGTACAGTCGCAAACTCGGCTTAAGAATCGGATCAAGGGGTATTTAGCATTCTATGGTTATGTCATACCGCGCCATGATGAGATTGGTCACTGGTCTGGGGGATTTATAAGGTGGTTAAAGACATTAGAGTTTTCATACGGGATGGGTAGGGATTATCTTAGGCTATGTCTCGAGGAGCTAGAAAGTCATCGAAGGCGTTTAGCAGAGGTAGTGAAGTTGGTGCGGAAGTATTATCGGGAATACGGGTTTGGGGAAGAGGTAAAGAATCTGCGTAGTGTGCCAGGGGTTGGTTTTGTAACAGCGATGACATTATATGGGGAACTGATGGATATGAGTCGGTTCAGGAGTATAGACGATCTTGCTAGTTATGCGGGGTTAGTGCCATCGGTAAGTAGTTCTGGGGAGAGGGAGAGCACTCTGGGGCTCAGCTTTCGGCGTAACCGGTATTTACGGTACTTACTGATAGAGGCAGCGTGGGTAGCGATACGAGAAGATCCGGCTTTGGGGCATGTGTTTAGTCAATTGATCAGGCGGATGACCAAGCAGAAAGCGATAGTTCGGATCGCCAAGAAGTTATTGAACAGGATAAGATACGTGTGGAAGAATAAGGAGAGTTATGCTTATGGATTGATTTGATAAGTAATAGGGACTGGATCTATGAAATCTCAAACAATAAAGTGTGGACCGCTATCGACTGGCTGCAAAGAAAATGTTTTACTGAGAGTGCGGCCACAGGTTTGAGTGGTTTAATGAATTTAATGCAGCACTGCAAAGAGGCAGCTGACTGTTTATAACAGATTGATTCAAGATAGGATTTATTTACACATGAGATACATTACATAAAAAAGCACGAAGGGATTCGTTTGTTCAAAGTTAAAGTTTTCCCTAACATAACCCTTGACTTTTTACATAACAGCCTGTCGAAGCGTGAAAATATAAAAGGGATAACATCCTTCGACTCTGCTCAGGATGCACGGTTTGATATATGTTCGTGATTTTTAAATATCAATATCCGATCACGCTTAACCTGCGCTTGACTTAAACCGAAGGGCCAAGCCGAAGTGTGGATAGAGGTAATTTTATTTTTTAGGGATGTGTCTATTTATAATTTGATGATTCGCTGCGGGTTCTAGTATGGTGATTAATTCTCACCCTCTGGCTTTTTTGGTCTTTCTCGCCTCTTCCTTAAACAGCTTATAATCGATGCTGTCGACCATGGCCTTCCAGCTTGCTTCAACTATATTTTCTGAAACACCGACTGTGCTCCAATCGCTTTCTCCGTCACCGGATTCAATTAAGACCCTTACTACGGCGTCTGTCCCTTTCTGGCTTGAAACTACTCTTACGCGATAGTCTTTCAGTTTCACATCCTTTAATACGGGATAGAACTTCTCAAGGGCTTTTCGAAGAGCGTTATCGAGGGCATTTACAGGACCGTTCCCGATAGCTGCGGTGTGCTCGGTTATTCCGTCGACCTGCACCATCACAGTGGCCTCTGAGATTGGCTCCTCATCGTCTCGGTGCTTTTCTACTATTATTCTGGCGCCATTGAGCTCAAAGTGTTTCCTGTATTGACCGAGTGTCTTCCTTATTAGCAATTCAAAAGACGCATCCGCGCCCTCAAATTCGTATCCTTGATTTTCTAACTTCTTCAGCTCGGAAAGTATCTTGTGTACACCTTTATCACCCGGGTCTAAGTCAATTCCAAGCTCTTTGGCCTTGTATATTATATTGCTCCTACCTGAAAGATCAGAGACAAGCACACGCCTCCTGTTGCCGAGAATCTCAGGGTTTATATGCTCATACGTTTCTGCGCTTTTCATGACTGCACTGACGTGGAGTCCTCCCTTGTGAGCAAAGGCGCTTTCACCGACAAATGGACGATGTTTGATTGGGGGGAGATTCGTAAGTTCGTGAATAAAGTGTGATACCTCGTAAACTTTCTTAAGTTCGTCGTCGCCCAAGCACTTTATGCCAAGCTTTAGCTTCAGGTTCGGGATGATTGAACATAGGTTAGCGTTGCCGCATCTCTCGCCATATCCATTTATAGTGCCCTGAACCTGATTAACGCCTTCTCTAACTGCGTAGAGCGTGTTTGCAACACCTAACTCACCATCGTTATGTGTATGTATGCCTAGAGGAGGATTTTGAAGTTGTGCATTCACAACCCTAACGGTTGATTCTATCTCCCAGGGAAGTGTTCCTCCGTTTGTATCACACAGAACCACAACATCTGCCCCGGCGTCTATAGCCGACTCAATGGCTTCTAGAGCATATTTTGAATTCTTTTTATACCCGTCAAAAAAATGCTCTGCGTCGAAGAAGACTTCATCTACTCTTTTTTTCAGGTACTGAATAGAGTCATGAATTATATCCAAATTCTCTTTGAGTGTAATTCTCAACGCCTCTTTCACATGAAAATCCCAGCTCTTACCCACAATCGTCACTACGGGTGTCTCAGCTTTGAGTAAGGCTTGAATGTTCTCATCTTCACCTGGTTTTTTATTTACCCTCCTTGTGCTACCAAACGCCGTGATCTTCGATTTTCTGAGTCGAAGTTTTTTTGCCTGCTTAAAAAAGCCTTCGTCCCTTTCGTTCGAACCCGGCCAACCACCTTCGATGAAATGGACTCCTAACTCATCGAGTTTGGAGGCTATCCGGATCTTGTCGTGTATGGAAAATGAAATGTTCTCTCCCTGCGTACCATCCCTTAGAGTCACATCATAAATTTTCACTAATCTTTCTTTCATTTTCGTTTTACCAAACAATAGATCACGATACATGATTCACGAATTATCGATATCTTGCATCCTGCATCCTGCATCGTGCATCGTGTGTCCTGCTTCAATCTCCCAATTCAAACTCATCATGAAGTGCGCGTACAGCAAGTTCAGTAAATTTCTCATTGAGAACACAAGAAATCTTTATCTCAGACGTACTTATCATCATAATGTTTATTCCTGCCCTTGCAAGTACAGTGAACATCCTTGATGCAATACCTGAGTGGGATTTCATACCCACTCCTACTAAGGATATCTTGGCAATTTTATCATCAGATGTTACTGCCTTGGCACCTAATTCATTTGCTACGCCTTGGGTAATTCTTATGGCTTTCTTGAAATCCGTCCTGGGGACCGTGAAGGTCATATCTGTATATCCCTCGGTGCTTACGTTTTGTACAATCATATCTACCAATATGCCTTCGTCGGCAAGAGGATTGAATAACTTAGCTGCGATACCCGGCTGATCAGAGACATGAATTATTGTAATCTTCGCTTGATCCTTATCATAGGTTACACCAGATATAACGATTTTTTCCAGTTCCGCCATTTCTTTCTCCTCTATAACCCAGGTTCCTTTCTCGTCCGGTTTGGCCGTAGAACGTACATGGATAGGCACATAGTATTTCTTCGCAAACTCCACTGCTCTAGCTTGGAGCACTTTGGAACCTAAGCTCGACATTTCTAACATTTCGTCATAAGATATCTTCTCTAGTTTTCTAGCATTCTCACAAATCCCAGGATCGATAGTATAAATTCCGTCCACGTCATCTTTATAAAGTTCACAACTAGCATTTAGTACCGCGGCAAGGGCGACCGCTGTTAGGTCCGACCCCCCCCTTCCAAGCGTAGTTACGTTGCCTTCTTCCTCTACGCCTTGAAATCCGGCAACCACAATTATCTTGCCCTCGCCGAGTGCCTTCTTTATCTTTTCGTCATCTATCCTTACTATTCTAGCTTTCGAATGTGCATTATCTGTTATAATCCTTACCTGGTGCCCTTGAAACGAAATAGCGTTATATCCCATAGATTTTATCATCATTGTCAATAATCCTGAAGATACCTGCTCACCACTCGATGTGATTACGTCTAATTCCCTCTCGTCAGGTGGGTCCATGATCGATTTGGAAAGCTCTATCAATCTATTGGTTTCACCTGCCATAGCAGATACCACAACGAGAATATCATCGCCTTTTTCCCTGGAATTTATGATGTGCTTAGCGACTCGCCTTATTTTATCTACAGTCGCGACGCTTGTTCCACCGTATTTTTGAACGATGAGAGCCATATATCCTTACCTTCAATATTAATCTTTCTTATAGTCTCGGCTTTATCATCGGGTTCAACTGGAATCGTTATTTCAACTTTAATAGTCCTATCTGGAAAAATTTCCTTCACTCGATCTGACCATTCTACAACCGTTACACCATTTCCATAGAAGTAATCCTCATAGCCTATTCCCTCGAGTTCTTCTGCTGAGGAAATCCTGTAAAGGTCAAAGTGGTAAAGAGGTATCCTTCCTTCATACTTGTTCATAATAACAAAGGTTGGGCTGTTAGGTTCTTCCTGTGTATTCAACCCTCTAGCAATCCCCTTTACGAAAACTGTCTTTCCGGTTCCAAGTTCACCGTTTAAACCAATAATAGTACCGGGCTTGAGTGATTTTCCTAGCTCCTCACCTATTTTAATTGTTTCTTCTTCACTTGAAGAATAAAAAACACATTTCTCTACCATATAACTATTTCTTCTCTGATATTCGGTGTGATGATAGGATAAAGAAGAATCTTCGTCCCTATTTTTAGTAAATCCTTTAGCACTAAACTTGAAGTACTATCCGAGTTTCTGTTTTTTTACGCTTACAAGATCAGTATAATCCCACATAAATACATATCAATGATTACAAAATTATTCCTCGAATAAATACCCAGGTAATGAGTCTCTCACGTCATTCCCGCGGACTCTTGGCGGGAATCCAGTTTTTGTTTCTGGATCCCCGATTACTGAACTCGGGGATGACACGCCAATGTCATTCCCATTGAGCAGTCATTGCTGGCCCCTCTTGTCGTTCGGGTGGATTATTACTGGGAATCCAGATACCCTTTAAGCTACGGGGGAATTATTAAGTTAACGCTTTTGAATCGGTGAGCAAACGAAAAAGTTCACAAGGAATTATAACAATATCATTGCTAATAACATCTAATCACTCTCAAATATTTCCTTGATTGGTACCCCATCCCAATCCCTGGTTGGCTAAATTGCCAGGGCTGAAAGGACAGTCACGGCTCTGTCGTAAATCGTTACCTGTTTTTTAAAGGGAAATATTATGGTTGACCAGTGCGTAAATAGTTTTCTTATTTAGCCATGCCGGCATATGGAACGGGGCTCGTGTCTCCAAATGTTTTTGCCAGTGTTTTGATAAATTCTTGCGCATGATCACTGCAGAAAAAATAAGATAGTGCGGTTCTCCCTCCCATCCTGGAGACCGTTAGCATCTCATAATGCCTACTGCACAGGTCTTTCTTACACATGGCACATTCTTTAATTGCCTGCCTCTCGCCTTCGTTCACGCACCTGTTGCCTTTTTCATCTAGATGATCGCATTGGTACATTTCGACGGTTATCGTCTTCTTTGACATTTTTTTACTCCTTTTTAGATGTGCAATTCAACACTGTTTAAGAATCCAGAAAGCGTGCGTAAATAGCAACTGGTACAAATTAAACTAAAATATTATAGCTAAGTCAATAAGCAACTTACAGTAGACTAATTTTTCACAGCACTTGATTAGTTATTCAGTGTAGGTATATAATCTCTCGATGCTCACATTCCGTCAAATTGCTCTAGGTGGGGGGAAGTTAATATACAATAGGGTTACGAAGAGACCAAAGCTGGTCAACTTGGAAGTAACGAAGCTTTGTAATGCCCGCTGTGACTTTTGTGATTACTGGCAAACCAAACACGAGGTAAGGCTCACGGATTATACGCCTGTTATCAGGAAATTAAATCCCCTTGTGACGGTTATTACCGGTGGTGAGCCGATGCTGAGGAAAGATCTTCCTGATATAGTAAAGCAGATAAAAAAAGCTTCCTCCTGTGTATTCGTATCTATGGTCACAAAGGGTGATCTTCTGGACTATGAAAAGGCCAAACAACTTTTTGATGCAGGTATCAACCAGATTGCTGTCTCCCTTGACTTTCCTGGAGAAACACATGACCAATACAGGGGGATACCCGGACTATGGAATCATGTTTCGACACTGCTACCACAGCTTGGCACAGCGTTTGGCAGAAAGAGGATAACCCTGAACACGATCATCATGAATGATAATCTGGACAAGGTTGTTGATATAGCCCATAGAGCGAGGCAGTGGGGTATATGCGTTTCATTCAGTTCTTATTCTGTCATGAAAACGAACAACTCATCTCATTTCGTTAAGGGAGAGGAAGCGGAGAGGGTGAGAGCAGTTGTTGAAGAAATCATTGGCCTTAGACGAAAATGGAAGGGTACGATTCTTTCCACGGAAGATTATTTGCGAGAGATACCTGATTATTTTCAGAGGGGTGGTGTTCCTAACTGCTTTGCCGGGATTAATATGATTCAGGTAACGCCAAGTGGCCACCTGAAACGTTGCTCGGAGATGCCTGTTACCGCACACTATAGTGAATATCGCCCTGGGCTGTATGATAAAACAAAATGTACCGCTTGCTGGTACAGTTGTAGGGGAGAAACCGAAACTCCTATTAATTTTAAGAGAAGCCTTGAGTATATGGGTATATGGATTTAATTTTTAATTCGCCAGATTGTTCCGTGAGATTTGTCTTCCAGTACTATTGATTTTGATAGTAAATACGATCTGATCTCATCGGCTCTTTGCCAGTCTTTATCCTTTCTTGCCTCTGCTCTTTCCTCAATTAAATTATTAATCTCCTCTTCTGTTATGTCCGATTTGATCTTGCTCAGTTTCTCTATCGTTAGGTATTCGTCAGGATCAGTTTCAAGGATGCCGAAAACGCCGCCAATATTCTTGATTTCTGTCAGTGCTAGATCTAATGTTTTTGTCCATCCATGAGTGTCAATGGATCTGTTAATCGCTTTACTTAAATCAAAAAGGTTGCCTATCGCTTCCGCAGTATTGAAATCATCGCACATAGCTTCCATCCATTGTTGTTTAAATGTGACGGTTTTTTCTTCCAGCTCGTTATCCTTTTTATCATTTTCGTTCCTCAAATCCCTCAGTCGCTTAACCGTTAGATACAGTCTTTCAAGAGCAGCCTCTGATTCGTCCATGATTTTTTTGGAAAAATCCGCCGGATTTTGATATTGGTGTGAAAGAAAGAATAACCTAATCGCTTCCTTGCTCCATTTCTTTATTGCATCCTTGACATTTATTATATTCCCGAGGGACTTGGACATCTTTTCTCGATTTATTTGAATCAGGCCATTGTGCAACCAATATTTAGCGAATTGCGAACCTGTCGCAGCCTCCGATTGGGCTATTTCATTCTCGTGGTGTGGGAAAATCAGATCCTTGCCGCCCCCGTGTATCTCGAAGGTGCTGCCCAGGTACTTCATACTCATCGTCGAACATTCTATATGCCATCCGGGCCGTCCCTTTCCCCACGGACTATCCCAGGATGGTTCTCCGGGTTTTGCGGCTTTCCAGAGCGCGAAATCGAGTGGATCCTCTTTCTGCTCGTTTATATCAATCCTGACACCTTCGAGCATATCATCCGGGGATCGTTTAGATAGCTTTCCATAATCTTTGAATTCCTTAATCGAGAAGAATACGTCTCCCCCGGACTTATATGCGTAACCAGCATCAATGATCTTTCTTATGAGTTCGATTATTTCAGGTATGTGTTCGGTGACCTTTGGTTCGTAATTTGGAGCCCTGACACCAAGGGACTCCATCGCTTCCTTGTATTCAGCTATGTACGTGTTAGCGATTTCTTCAGATGGTATTCCCGTCTCTTTCGATTTATTAATGATCTTGTCATCAACGTCGGTGTAGTTTCTTACATAAGTAACATCATAACCAATTAATTTTAAGAATTTTGTCATGACATCAAACATCACGGCAGCTCTGGCATGACCAAGATGGGGAGAATCATAGACTGTTGGGCCGCAAACATATATGCCGATCTTCTTATCTTCAATTGGGACTAGATCTTCTTTGTTGCCAGTAAGTGTATTAAAGAGCCTTATCTTATTGACCATGATTACTGAGTGTTTTTAATGAATTTTACCTTGGGGGTTTCGTTTGTTGAAAATTAAATCAGGTCTTCACCACCGTCTACTCTTATCACATTCCCCGTAATCCAATGAGTGGCTGACACCGACAGGGCAGCTATAGCTTGAGCGACATCCTTCGTAGTTGTGAGCCTTCTTCCAGGATTTACCTGAAGGGCATGCTTCGTGATTATTTCGTTTCCGGGAATTTTTTTGAGGGCCGGTGTTTCTGTCACTCCGGCCTGGATCGCATTTGCGGTTATCTTTAGTGGAGCGAGCTCTACGGCAAGCTGCCTTATGTGGGATTCCAGCGCTGCCTTGGAAGCTGATACAGCACCGTAGGTAGGCCAGATCCTGTGCCCTCCGGCACTTGTCATGGCGAATATCCTTCCGCCCTCCATAACCAGATTTCTTAGAACAAGTTCCTGAACCCAATAGACCAGGGAGTGAGCCATCACGTCTAGAGTCATGTTCATATTTGAGTCGGTCAGCATATCTTTTTGATCAGAGGCTATATATGATTTTAAAGTGCCAAAGGCCAACGAATGAAGAACCACTTTGATACCCCTGTGATCCCCGCTTTCTCTTATATTTTTTTCTATAGCGTCTATTGTCTCTTTTCTTTTTTCTGCATCGGCGGCATTTATGTTAAAAAAAACAGCCTTTCTTCCCATATCTTTTATTTGATTTTTTATCTCTTCTACTTTGGGTAATGTGGATCTTCTGTCGAGATGAACGCCAAATATGTTCAATCCAGCGGAGGCCAGTTCCAGGCTCGTTGCTTCACCAAAACCACTTGATGCGCCAAGGATGAGCGCCCACTGATCCATAAGAGTGTCGTCAGTTGTCAAAACATATCCTCCTACCGGTGACAACCTCAAGTTTAATCTTGCTCGGAATTTGTTTAGAATACATTTTAGCCATACAGATTCTACGCACTTTATGATGAAATTCAAGGATATAAATTTCCCCCAACATTTGAATCCTCATTGTATATTGACAGCGCTTTGTCAGTTATGATTACTGTTTCGCGATAGGCAAATCAATGAACATAGTAAGTTATTCGAATATTAGCACATCGGTCGGAGATATCTTCATCATTAGTGGAAAGGAAGGCATAACAAATCTAATTTTTGGAAAAAAGAGGTTTATAGGTTTTAAAAAGGATTTAAACGAAAAATTACTGGTTGAAGGCGGGCGAGCGGAAGATTCGGCGAAGGAGTTAGAGTTATACCTAGATGGCCGTCTTAAACGTTTCAAAGTCAATCCGGTTGCATTAGTGGGTACGCCTTTTCAGGTTTCAGTCTGGAAGGGGTTGATGCAAATACCCTACGGACAGGTTATCTCGTACAATGAATTAGCAAAGAGAATAGGGAAGCCAAACTCAGCAAGGGCTGTGGGGAATGCAGTTGGCGCAAATCCGATACCGATAATTGTCCCCTGCCACAGGGTCGTTTCGTCGAGGGGGCTCGGAGGTTATTCTTCCGGTATTGAAATAAAAAAGAAGCTTCTTAGGCTTGAAGGGTTAATCGCATAGGTGAAAGAGCGGCTTTCAATATTAATCTCATCCTTCTTTTATCTAGGCTATTCACCGGTCGCTCCGGGAACAGTTGGCACTCTTGGTGCAGTAATTCTGTATTATGTCATTTCTGGTTTTTCAAATCTGTTCTATCTTTTTTTTATTATCGCATTAATAATATTTTCAGTTTGGGTTTCTGAAATTGCCAGGATAAGACTAGGGGATTCAGACCCGAATAGCATAGTGATAGATGAGGTCTGCGGTTTTTTGGTTACAATGATTTTGATCCCTCCGAATATGATTAATATTGCAATGGGTTTTTTGTTGTTCAGATTTTTTGATATTTTAAAACCTCCTCCGATAAGAATGTCGGAAAAGCTCTCGGGCGGTTTGGGCATTGTAGCGGACGATGTGCTTGCTGGGATTTATGCGAATATATTACTTCAAATATTTGTCAGAGTGTCAGGATAAATAAACTGTAATGATATCGACGTGAAGAATTTAGCCTTAACTTAATCATTAAAGTGTATTTGGATGAAAATAGAGATTATTACTACAGGTGATGAGTTGATGAGCGGGCTGACACTGGACACAAATTTCCGGTGGGCAGCCGATAGGCTTTCCGCCATGGGCTTGGATCTTAAGTTCCATACTACTGTTGGAGATGACGAAGAAGATCTGATGCAGGCCTTCAGCAATGCGGAAAACAGGGCTCAAGCTATTATAGTTTCAGGTGGGCTAGGTCCCACCCCTGACGATTTAAGCGCAGGGGCTGCGTCGATATATTTTGGAGTAGAACTCGAGCTTAATCATCTTGCACTGGAGATGTTAGAACAGAATTTTAGAGAGCGTGGCAGACAGTTGTCAGAAATCAATAAAAAGCAGGCATATTTGCCCCGCGGGTCAGAGGTTCTAAAAAATTTCTGGGGAACGGCACCCGGTTTCCGATACGAGAGGTCCGGTAGTGTATTTTTCTTTCTACCCGGGGTACCTAAAGAGTTTAGGTCCATGATCGACAAGTACGTAATACCTGAGCTGGATAGTAGAAGCATAGATCGGCCCAATATTAGAACCATGCTGGTAAAAACGTTTGGATTAAGAGAGTCTGAGGTTGCCGAAAAACTTCAAGGAATTGTTAGAGATGGTATTTATATAGGTTATAGATCTCATTTCCCCGAGATTCATTTGAGGATTTCGGCTCAAGCTGATAGAGATGAAGTGGCTCGTGACCTTCTGGATTGGATTGAAAGAGAGGTCTCGAGACGGATTGGCGATTATGTCTTTTCAACAAAAGGAGAGGAGCTGGAGCAAGTGGTGGGGGAGATATTAAAACAGAAAGGGCTTACACTTGCAATAGCTGAGTCATGCACTGGAGGACTTTTAGCACATAGAATTACAAATGTTCCAGGGAGCTCTGAGTATTTTGAAAGGGGTGTAGTCTCTTATAGTAATGAGTCTAAGGTAGATGTACTTGGCGTAGATAACATATTGATTGAATCCAAAGGAGCTGTTAGTGCCGAAGTTGTACAATCGATGGCAGAGGGAGTAAGGAAACTTGCAAATACGGATTTGGGAGTAGGGATATCTGGAATTGCCGGGCCGACCGGAGGTTCTTCCGAAAAGCCGGTCGGCACTGTTTTTATAGGGATCTCGTGTAAGAACAGAGGGACATTCTCTCACAGGTGTCAATTTCGAGGAACAAGGGAGGAAATAAAAATCTTATCTTCAGAAGCTGCACTCGATTTGATTAGAAAATTTATTTCAAATGGTGTATAATTCGAAGTATATCTTATATGGCTAAAGAAGCATCCCTAAAGGAAATGAACAATAAGGACAAAGCGATAGAGCTCGCCATCTCATCGATTGAGAAGCAGTTCGGTCGGGGTTCCATAATGCGCTTAGGTTCAGATTCACCGCTTCCTGAGATATCTGTAATCCCGACTGGTTCCATTGGATTGGATCTGGCTCTCGGTGTTGGAGGTCTCCCAAGGGGTCGAATGGTAGAAATATTTGGACCAGAGTCTTCAGGGAAGACAACTCTTGCTCTTCATGCCCTGGCGCAATCGCAAAAACTCGGCGGCATCGCGGCTTTTGTCGATGCCGAACACGCTCTTGACCCTCATTACGCAGCAAAGCTGGGCGTAAAAGTAGATGATCTTCTAATATCCCAGCCGGATTTTGGAGAACAGGCACTCGAGATAGTTGACACGCTCATAAGGAGTGGAGCAGTGGATCTCATAGTTCTTGATTCGGTTGCAGCGCTTACTCCGAGAGCTGAAATAGAGGGGGAGATGGGAGATTCCCATGTCGGACTCCAGGCGAGACTCATGTCTCAAGCCTTGAGAAAAATCACAGCTAATGTTAGCAGATCAAACACGATAGTCATATTTGTTAACCAGACCCGTATGAGAATCGGAGTCCCGTCTTACATGAATCCCGAGACAACAACCGGAGGTACGGCGTTAAGATTCTATGCATCTGTCAGAATAGAAGTGAGAAGGATCGGTTCTATAAAGGATGGGGAAGAGGTTTCTGGAAACAGAGTGAGGGCTAAAGTCGTAAAAAACAAGGTAGCACCCCCTTTCAGAGATGCCGAGTTTGATATACTATTTGGAAGTGGTATTTCTCATGAAGGTGAGCTAGTGGATATCGGTTCTAAATTAAAGGTGATTGATAAGAGTGGTACCTGGTTTTCTTACAATGATGATAGACTGGGTCAGGGGAGGGAGAACGCCAGAGCTTTTTTAAAGGAGAATGCTGAGGTTTCAGAAAAGATTAGATCACAGATCCTCTCGAGTTATGGTATAAAAAACGAAACCAGGTTGAGTGAGGAATAATGGCTGAATCATTAATTGATGAATTGCTTACAGGTGCCTTTAACATTGGTGCCTCGGACGTTCATCTGAAGGCAGGGAGCAGGCCCGCTTTAAGGGTTGACGGAAGATTGATATTTGTAAAAGATGCACCCGAATTTTCAAATGAAGAACTTCAGAAGCTGATATACTCCATTCTCAACGATAAGCAAAGGGAGAGATTTGAGCGAGACAAGGAATTGGATCTTGCTTATAGCATTCCAAACCTTTCAAGGTTCCGTATAAATGTTTTTCAGGAACGAGGGAATATAGCTTGCGCTCTTAGATCAATCCCATACCAGATAAGGGGCTTTAAAGAGCTTAACCTCCCCCCTGTCCTAGAGAAGATTGCAGAAGAAGAAAGGGGCTTGGTAATTCTCACCGGAACCACCAGCAGCGGCAAATCAACCACCCTTGCCGCTATTATAGATTACGTTAACTCTACGAAAGCAAGGCATATAATCACGATCGAGGATCCACTAGAATATTTGCAGGTAGACAAGAAGAGTTATATAAATCAGCGTGAAATCGGGATTGATACATTCTCTTTCTCAAATGCATTAAGGTCTGCTCTCAGGGAAGATCCGGACGTGATTCTTGTTGGAGAAATGCGCGATCTCGAGACTATGGCGATAGCTATGGCAGCCGCCGAAACAGGACACCTTGTGCTAACCACCCTTCATACACTCGATGCACAGGAAACCATTAACCGTATTCTTGCTATATTTCCTGCTCACCAGCACAACCAGATTCGCTATCAGCTTGCCCAGGTTCTAAAGGCGGTAATTTCACAGAGATTGATGCTAATGGCTGATAACAAGGGCAGGGTTCCGGCCGCCGAGGTATTGATCGCAACGTCTAGAATAAGGGAGTGTATCGCTGATTCTGAAAAAACACATGAAATAAGGACAGCTATTGAAGAGGGTAACTTACATTATGGAATGCAAACCTTTGATCAGTGCTTGTATGATCTTTATAAAAAGAATCTAATAACCTATGATGAAGCTATGAGGCAGGCAACAAATAAAGACGATCTGTCGCTCAGAATCAGCGGTGTTACATCGGGCTCCGCTTCCTTAAGCAGGCTTGAACAGGAAAAGAGTTCTGCCCAATAAACCTAAAAAGAAATATTAATTTATGTTAAGCTTATTTGTATTCTTCGTCATAGATGAGAGTTTTAGGTATTGAGACTTCAACCCATTCCGGGAGCGTCGCTATAATAGACGGCGATACGATTCTTGGAGAGATCTTTTTGAATGTCGGTCCAACTCATTCCGAAAAGCTCCTGCCAATGGTGGATTGGCTTCTAGGGGCAACAGGTATGAAGAGGAATGATATTGAGGGAATAGCTGTTTCGAGTGGTCCGGGTTCATTCACTTCGCTCAGGGTTGGGATCTCAACTGCTAAGGGTATAGCATTTTCTCTTGGGATACCTATTGTTGGGGTTTCGTCGCTCGAGGTCTTATCGAGAAATCTACTTCATACGCCATATGCAATATGCACTGTCATTGATGCAAGAAGAAAACAGGTCTATGCGGCTTTTTTCAAATTTACTGGCGATAAGCCCATAAGGCTTAAAGAAGATTGTCTTACTAATCCGGTTGAACTTATCGAGATGATAAGTGAGGAGACAATGTTTGTTGGTAATGGAGCGTTGCTATATAGGGATCTTATCGAGAAGTCTCTGGGAGATCATGCAATGTTTTGCACATCTAGTTTTAATTTGCCAAAGGCATCTCATTGTGCTCAAGTTGCCATAAATAAAATGAGTAGCGACAACAAAGGGGAGATTTCTCAGTTCTCTCCTCAATATTTAAGTAAGGCGGACGCCGAAATATCAAAAGAGAGGTGAAAGCATGAAGGATTCAAATATAGTCGAAAAGTTGCTGGAGGGAGATGAGGAATTTAAGAAACTATATTTTGAACACAGGAAATTAGATGATATAGTTAAAGGACTGCAAGAAAAGGATGCGATCAGCATTGACGATGAATTAGAGATTAAGAAGTTGAAAAAGATGAAGTTATCGCTAAAAGATCAGATGGAGATGAAGATAAGTAAGCTAAAATAATTATTTGTTATAAAGTCTGTTAGGGAGAAATAGAATGGCAAGAATGTTGGGAGCGCAGATGTTTTTTGAGACCCTGTTGCATGAGGGGATCGAGGTCATATTCGGTCTGCCCGGAGGTTACGTGCTCAAGGTGTATGACATAATGCCTCAGTACACAAATGGTCGCATAAAACATGTGCTGGCAAGGCATGAACAGGGCGCAACACACATGGCGGACGGATACGCAAGGGCATCTGGAAGGCCAGGGGTTGTGCTTTGCACTTCGGGACCTGCCGCGACGAATACTGTTACTGGGATTGCCACAGCTCAGATGGATTCTTCACCTGTTGTCGTATTTACCGGACAGGTACCTACCCCTTATCTTGGGAGCGATGCATTTCAGGAAGCTGATCATATCGGGATCACACGTCCCTGCACTAAGCATAACTATCTTGTTAGGAAAACCGCTGATCTGCCGCGTGCAATGATGGAGGCTTTTTATATCGCTACTACAGGAAGACCAAGTCCCGTTCTTGTCGATATGCCAAAGGATGTTCTAATCGGTGAGGACGAATTTGTAATTCCAGATGAGATAAGTTTGAGGGGTTATAAACCTTCCATAAAGGGTCATCCAGGTCAGATTAAGCGTGCCGTTGAAATGTTACTCTCGGCTAAACGTCCACTGATCTTTGGAGGCGGTGGTTTGATTTGGGGTGAAGCAACTGAAGAGCTTAAAGAACTGGCTCATAGGCTTCAAATTCCGGTTACTCTAACACTCATGGGACTGGGTGCCTTTCCCTCTGGTGATCCTCTTTTTATCAGTATGGTGGGGATGCATGGTTCTTATGCCGCTAACATGGCAGTGCACGAGTGTGATTTGGTTTTGTCGATCGGTGCGAGGTTTGATGACAGGGCAACAGGAGGGAATTTCGGGAAATTCGCACCAAATGCGAAAATTATTCATATCGACATCGATCCATCGACTATAGATAAGAATATTAGGGTTCATTGTCCAATAGTTGGAGATGCAAAAAATATACTGAGGCAGTTTTTGGATCTCTTGCCCGGCGAGGTGAAATTCGATAGGAAAGAGTGGCTGGGCCAAATCAATGAATGGGCCAAGAATCATCCACTCACCTATAATCAAAATGGGGATAAGATCTTAACAACATATACGATAGATACGCTGTGTAAGATTACTAATGGCGACGCAATCATTGTCAGCGATGTTGGTCAACATCAGATGTGGGTGGCTCAGTTCTACAAATTTAAAAAGCCCAGAACCCACATCACCTCCGGCGGACTCGGTACTATGGGATTCGGTTTTCCGGCTGCCATGGGCGCGAAGTTTGCAAAACCCGATGAATTAGTTATATGTGTGGCAGGGGATGGAAGCTTTCAAATGAACATGCAGGAGCTCGCGACAGCCGTTGAAAACAAGATGGATATAAAGATAGTGCTACTTAATAATCGTCATCATGGAATGGTAAGGCAATGGCAAACGCTGTTTTTTAATAGCAATTATTCAGGATCCTATTTCGAAGTGCTTCCAGATTTCGTGAAGCTTGCAGAGTCGTTTGGTGCTAAGGGATTGAGGGCTACAAGGCCCGACGAGTTAGAAGCCACCCTCAGGGAAGGAATCTTTTCTGAAGGCGTTGTGCTTATCGAAGTTGTCGTAGACTGTGAGGAGATGGTTTATCCGATGATAGCTCCGGGCGGTGCAATGAACGAGATGATTCTAGATCCTGTCGACATGGCGTAATGATATCCAATTCTTAGAAAGGGGAATCACCAGCTTTATATTCATTCCTTGGTCAACTCCCTCGTAAAGTATCGGAGGTTCAAAATCAGTGAGGCATACTATTTCAATTCTTGTCGATAACGAGCCCGGTGTTCTTTCAAGAATAGCCGGATTATTTAGCGCAAGGGGTTTCAATATCGAAAGCTTAAACGTTGCCGAAACGACGGAACCCGATACCTCCCGTATCACGCTTGTCACCAGTGGCGATGATTGGATAATTGAACAGATAATAAAGAGATTTAACAACATGGTTAATGTTATCAAGGTGAGGGACCTCACTCCTCTAACACGTGTTGAAAGAGAGATGGTGCTTGTCAAGGTGGAGGCAACCCACGAAACAAGGGCAGAGATACTCAGGACTGCCGATATTTTTCGGGCAAAGGTAGTTGATGTTGGTGCCAAGTCATATACACTTGAGCTAACGGGTGATAAAGACAAGGTTACTGCATTTATAGACCTTTTAACGCCATTGGGGATAAATGAGATTGCCAGGACCGGTACCGTTGCTATGATAAGAGAAACTCAAATCACTAAACCAAGGAGTTGAAAAATGCAGGTTTACTATAACAAAGATATAAACATTGAAATGTTGAAGAAAAGGAATATTGCGATTATTGGGTACGGTAGCCAGGGTCATGCACATGCGCAAAATCTCAGAGAGAGCGGTATGAACGTTGTAGTCGGCCTCCGGGAGGGAAGCAGTAGCTGGGAAAAGGCCAAGAGCGCTGGATTTAAGGTGCTTCCCGTTGATGAGGCGAGTAAATGGGCTGATACTATAATGATGCTGGCCCCGGACACAAGCCAGCCGCAAATTTATTCAGACCACATCGGTTCTAACCTTAGGGCCGGCGAAGCGGTTGCCTTCAGTCATGGTTTCAATATCCATTATGGTCAAATTGTACCGCCCCCGAATGTAGATGTCTTTATGGTGGCTCCGAAGGCCCCGGGACACACTGTCCGAAACGAATTCGTTCAGGGTGGGGGAGTTCCTGTGCTTGTGGCAGTCCAGCAGGATGCTTCCGGTCAGGCAAAGGAACTTGCACTTGCATATGCGGGGGCTCTAGGGGCCGGACACGCGGGAATAATAGAGACTACATTTAAGGATGAAACTGAGACCGATCTGTTTGGCGAACAAGCGGTACTCTGTGGAGGGCTTACGGCGTTAATACTATCTGGATATGAGACACTCGTCGAGGCCGGATATCCGCCGGAGATGGCATACTTTGAATGCCTTCATGAGGTAAAGTTAATTGTGGATTTGATTTACGAAGGCGGGATATCGAATATGAGATATTCGATAAGCGATACTGCGAAATACGGTGACATAACGAGGGGACCAAGGGTTATAAATAATAGCGTAAGGAAAGAGATGAAAAGGATACTCAAAGACGTACAATCTGGTGAGTTTGCAAGAGAATGGATTCTTGAGAACCGCGCTGGACGTCCCGTGTATAATGCTCTACTTAAACAAGGAGAAGCACACCCTATAGAAGATATAGGGGAACGACTCCGGGGGATGATGAGTTCCCTCTTTAAGAAGAAGCTTGTGGACAAAGCAAAAAACTGATGGGCGTAAATAGGGTAAAAATAGCTTCCGAAGGACTCGCTTACATAGCCGTTTTTGGCATACTGTGTTGGCTTACGGCTCTTTTTGGATTTGTGATAATTTCTGTGATCCTCTTTGTAATGACTGTGCTTATCACATACTTCTTTAGAGATCCCGATAGGTCTACGCCCCAGAATCCACATGCACTAGTTGCCCCGGCGGATGGAAGGATTGTCGATGTATCGGCCGCCTTTGAAGAAACATTTTTAGGTAAAGAGATGAAACGGATCGGTATCTTTTTATCGATAACGGATTGCCATATAAACCGGTCTCCCGTGAACGGGGTTGTATTAGGCACAAAATATATTAAAGGGAAATTTAGTTTGGCTTACTCGAAAGCTGCTTCGGGCCAGAACGAAAGACTTTCTACGCTGATCCAGTCTGAAGAAAAAAGAGAATATAGTCCTCGTTCAGATTGCGGGGTTCCTGGCTCGCAGGATTGTGTCATATCTTGCTATCGGGAATCAAATTAGGAGGGGTGAGAGGTTTGGCATGATCAAATTCGGGTCACGGGTCGATACGTATGTGCCGCTCAATTGTGAAGTGACTTGCAATGTTGGGGATTTTGTAAGGGGTGGAGAAACGATAATTGGATGGTTGAAAGAGAGAGAAGAATGAAGAAAAAGAAGACCAGAGGACAGAGAGTCATACCTATATTGCCAAACCTTCTCACAACGGGAAGCCTGTTCCTGGGTCTATATTCTATAATGACTTCTATCGAAATAGTGTCTATTCAGGGATCGCCGGAGTTTTCAGAGGAGTTTATTTACAACAAGTTTTGGTGGGCAGCGGCATTCATAGGTTTTTCCGTGGTTCTTGATATGTTTGATGGTAAGCTGGCGAGATTGCTTAAATCCGAGAGCGACTTTGGTCTTTCATATGATTCTCTATCAGACTTGGTTTCTTTTGGGGTGGCTCCGGGTGTTTTAATTTATGCATGGTCCCTGATGAATGCTAGCAAGCTTGGCCTTATGGCCGTTCTTTTTTATATGGTATGCACTGCACTAAGATTAGCGAGGTTTAATGTTCAATCGACAAAATTAGAAAAATACAAGTTTACAGGGCTACCCAGCCCGATGGCTGCCGGTCTGATCTTTTCACCTATTTTGCTGTTTTCGGAATTCAGGATTGCGCCCACTCAATTTATGGCCTGGTTCTATTTAATAGCTGCCCCATTTGTGGGACTTTTAATGGTTAGCAACATTCCATACTGGAAATATCCAAGGTTCAGGTTGTTGGCAGGTCCTTTTAATGCCCTAGTGGTCTCTTCAATCATCATAGCTGCTGTTGTGACTAATCCTGAAATAATGGTTATCTTGATTGTTTATCTTTATGGTATCGCCGGTCTGATTCTATATGTTGCGAAGCAACTGAGTAGGAAGTCGGCTATTTCAGAGGATGCTACTGCGGATTAAACACATATTTATCGTTTATTATTTAGGAAGGTTGTATAAAATTGACCTTATTAAAGCTAAGTTAAGCAGCCCGTAATATTTGTAAGTTACTGTAATCCCACGATTCTATATCTGTAATACTGCAAGGAGGCTCCTTATGAGATATTTCCTCATCATTCTCTCAGGTATAATGATAGGTCTAAATTTTAATCCGGAGAATGGTATGAGTATAAATGTAAACGAAGCGCAGGTTATTCAAAATGATTCGCTAGGTGAAATAGTTACAGGGGCACGGAAGATTCAACTTAAAAACGGCTTAAAGGTGATTCTCGAAGAAAATCACTCTGCACCGGTGGTCGCTGTGAATGTATGGGTAAAGACCGGCAGCGCTTGTGAACAGGAGGGAGAGTACGGGCTCGCCCATGTACATGAGCACATGGTCTTTAAGGGAACAAAGCGTAGGGATGTAGGGGAAATCGCAAGGGTGATAGAGGGGGATGGCGGAGACATCAACGCCTTTACTTCCTTTGATGAGACTGTTTATTTTGTTGCCATTGCAAGCAGGTTTCTTCCCACTGCTCTCGATGTGCTGTCTGATGCGATGGAAAATGCTACATTTGATCCCGACGAGCTCACCAAGGAGCTTGAGGTTGTGATGGAAGAAATAAGACGGAGCGAGGATTCACCGGCGAGAGTATTGAGTGAGAAGGTTTTTTCGACATCATATAGTGTTCATCCTTATAAGCGACCTGTGATTGGTACTAAGCAAAGCGTTAATAGTTTCACACGTGAAGGGGTCATTAACTTTTACGATAAGTGGTATTCGCCAAGCAACATGGTGCTTGTTTTAGTCGGAGATTTCAACGCCGAGGAAGCAACCAATCAAATCGAAGATACATTTGGTAAGATTAAGGCAAGGCCCGTACCCGAGTGTGTGATTTCTAAAGAGCCTGAGCAGAAAGAAATTAGGACTTTTGTGCTCGATAAGAATATCCAGGAGGGTTACTTCTCGCTCGCCTTCCATATTCCGGATGCCCGACACGAAGATTCAGCGGTGCTTGATGTTATTTCCAATATCTTAGGTGGCGGAGAAAGTTCGAGGCTCTATAGGAGGATTAAAGAGGAAAATGGACTCGTGACTAATGTATATGCTTATTCTTTTACCCCGAAACATCCGGGGCTTTTTGGGGTCGGTGGCACCGTAGAACCCGAAAAGAGTAAGGAAGCTTTGTCGGAAATAATCAAGGAGACATACAGGCTGAAATATGAGCCTGTGTCCCTCGAAGAGCTTTCAAGGGCAAAAATAAATATAGAAAGCAATTCCATCTACGCTAAGGAAACTATGCAAGGCCAGGCGCAGAAGCTTGGGTACTTTGAGGTTGAGGCAGGGGATTATAAATACGAGGATGAATACCTGGATAGGATTTCTCAGGTGAGCCCGGAAGATATAATCCGTGTGGCTAAGACATATTTTGATGACCAAAATCTTAGTGCAGGGATCTTATTCCCCACCGGTAAGGTCGTGCTGAATCAGAACGAGATAGAAGAAGTAGCAGATGAGGCTTCGGTGGCTATTGCGCAAGAGTTGTCACCTATGACTACCGAACCATCCGACAAGGTTAGCAAAGTCATTCTGGATAATGGTATAACAGTCTTGGTAAAAGAAAATCATTCAGTGCCTCTGTTTGCAGCCAGGGCGGTTTTTCTTGGCGGTGTGAGATATGAGGATGAGAACACAAACGGCGTATCGAATTTTGTGTCGGAGACCTTGACGAGAGGAACTCAATCGAGAAGTGCAGAGGATATCGCGCGGGGAATCGAGTCAATTGCGGGTGACGTAAGCGGTTTTTCCGGGAGAAACAGCTTCGGCGTGACTGTTGAAGCCCTTAGTCGATATTTCGCCCAGGCTATGGATATATTTGCCGATGTTATTGTGAGTCCCTCTTTCAACCCGGTTGAAATCGAGCGTGCAAGGAGAGACATAATCTCAAAAATTAATCGTGAACAGGATGACCCCGTAAGGACTACTATTAATTACTTCCTCAGTACGCTCTACACAGTTCATCCCTATAGATTTAATGTCCTTGGCACACCGGAGACAATTAACAGGATAAATCGAGAGGATTTGCTTTCATTTTATGAAAAATACGCACGTCCTGAAAATATGGTTATTGCGATTGTGGGTGATGTAAATGAAAAGGAAGTCTTGAGGGAAGTTGAGAAGCATTTCGGGAAGATGAAAAAGGGACAATTATCGGCGCCTGATGTAAAGCCTGAAGCTCCGCCTCTTGACATAAGGACCAAAGTAGTTGATCAGAAGGAAAAAGCCCAGACCCATATGATCATGGGCTTTCGTGCGCCGAGCCTGAAAGATCCAGATCAGTATCCCATTGAAGTGTTGAATGCTGTGCTCTCCGGTCAAGGGGGCAGACTGTTTACCGAACTCAGGGATAAGAAGAGCCTGGCATATACGGTTACGTCGTTTCTGACCGCGGGTCTGGAGCCGGGATTTTTTGGCGTCTATATCGGAAGTGCCCCGGATAAGCAGGATGATGCAATAGCAGGTATCAAGGAACAGCTGGAGCGTATATTAAAAGAAGGCATAACCGAAGATGAGCTAAAGCGGGCGCAGAATTATCTTGTCGGCAATTTTGAAATAGGTCTGCAGCAAAACTCTGCCCAGTCTGGGAAAATGGCGTTTGATGAGATCTATGGTGTAGGATGGGATGAATATAAGAGATATCCTGAGCAGATTTTCTCCGTGACAAGAGAGGATGTAAAAAGGGTTGCTAATAAGTACATAGATCTCGACAAATATACTCTCGCGATCGTCAAGCCTGAGGGGAGTAGTTAAACGGTCCACTTTGTAATCATGGGTGCTCTTTTTGATAGTGGTGGTTTCTAGAAGTGGATATGTTATTTGCACCGTGGTTACAGTCGATGTGCTTTGTCATCCCGAGGGCTTTCATGGGGGATCCGCTAAATAGTATGAGAATTAAACTAGCTTGAAAACCTCGCCCATCGGTAAGATCGTGGATCGATCACAAATCCCGAAGGTCGGTACTTTCTGGAACAACCCGTCCAGGTTGTTTCAACCGGCATCTGACAAATTTCCTACAAAGCTATCGAACGAAAAAAAGGATAGATTGGGATAAAATTCAAAAATTGCTCTTGACATAGGATGAAATTGTCAGCATATATATAAATAGTACAAAGCGATTCCAAGAGGTTAAGGCTGACTTGATAGCCGAATGGGGTAAAGTCGAAAGAGGGAAGTCGAGTAGATAATTCGGTAATCAAAAAAGTTCGAGGTCACTTGGGGTCGCTTTTTTTATCTATACCGAATCTTTGAAATAACTTTCTATAATCCCTACTTCCAACACGTTGCAACTAGATTATTGGAAATGAACTAACCACATGTCACTCAATTTATCTGAGTTAATCAAGACTTAATTTGACATTCCGTAAAAAATACGTCTCGGGGTTAGCCTGTAAACTTTATGTTAATTTAAGACTTAGAGACGTACCGTAATGAATGAAAGTGGTGCTTGGTTCTCCAAAAATGGTTGAGATCTAATTTATTTAATGAAATCACTTGAGGAAGCGTTTAGAGGAAAAGGTCAAGGACTGACACTGCTGACAGTTCGCATTTCGATATTAAATGTAAGCATCTGATAATTCGAGTGGTGAAGAAGTACATATTTCGCCACCCTTTTCACCCTTTCAGATATGAGTCTTAATAGAACTACAACAAAATACTTTGAACATGCGGGTATAAATAGGACATTATTAAACAACCCGAGAACCCCCCAATTATATCCACAAATAAATCCAAGACATCAAAATCCCGTCCTACTACGAATAACTGATGAATCTCATCGCTTAATCCATAAAGAGCTATGAACGCCAGAGTTATTAATACAATCTTCAGCCGGGAAGTGAAAAACTTCAGGCCATAGAAAAAGTATGTAAATAGTAACCCAAGACCCAGGTACAGGAAAAAGTGAAAAATTTTATCAGATAGCGGCAAATCGGGTATGGAGTCGCCAGGTAATGTAGACAGATAAAATATGAGGGCGCAATAAACAACTAATCCGATTATGCTAAGCCAATTATTTTTACTCATTTAAATAAGTTTCGATCAGAAATTAAGTAAAATAAAGGGGCAGTAATCATTATACTGCGAGAATTTAAGGCCATGCGCGAGAGTACTTCCCGGTTCTTTAAAGGCATTCTAATATAATTTTAGGCCCTAAACAACTTTGGAGCGGATCTCGACTCAGCAAATTTAACACCAGTCTATGAATACTTTCACTCTCGTTATTAAATCCAAACCGCCATTACTTCTGGAAGGACAGCATAGATTTGATTTTGAAGATATCGTATTTATAATAAAATTCTCCACTGGGAGCTAATAACTATAGAAATTCATTTGTAAATAAGGGCTGCTAGCTCAGCTAGGTAGAGCAGGTGACTCTTAATCACCGGGTCGGGGGTTCGATTCCCTCGCAGCCCATACACAGCGAGAGTGGCGGAACTGGCAGACGCGCTGGACTTAGGATCCAGTGAGCTTTGCTCATGGGGGTTCAACTCCCCCCTCTCGCAAGTTTTATGTACAGGATGCCGGATGCATGATGCAAGATCCATGATACAGGATACAGTATGTAGGATGTACGATGCAGGATGCACGATAGTTTGTGTATGACTAGATGATTGGATTTTTCGACAACAAAATAAATCGGAAGAGGATCAATCCCCATGAAAGTAAATTTAGAAACGCTCAGCAGTACCGAAAGAAAGCTCGATGTCTTTCTTCAACCTGAACTGGTGAAAGAGAAGTTAGAAGAGGTATTTAGGGAATTCCAAAAATCTGCGAAGGTTAGGGGATTTCGCCCCGGAAAGGTTCCTAGAAGGGTCATAGAATCAGTATATGGAAAGCAGATATTTAATGAGGTTTCGTCCAGATTGGTTTCCGATTCTTTTCAAGAAGCGCTTCAGGAAGCTTCTGTGACTCCGGTATCCCGGCCCAATTTGACTACGGACAAGGTAGAGACTGACAAAGAATTTCACTATTCCGCGGTCTTTGAGATAATCCCGGATTTTGAGCTTGATGATTATATCGGTATTGAACTAAAGAGGGAAAAGGTGGAAGTCGAAGAAGACGAGGTGAGCATTGTACTGGATCGACTCAGAAACCGTTCTGCAGATGCTAAGCCAATTGAAAATGACAGGGAGGCTGCAAAAGGTGATGTTGTAATGATTGATTATGAAGGAACCCTTGAAGGAAAGTCATTAGAAGATCTTAAAAAATCAGATGTTCAGTTTGTACTCGGAGAGGGTCAATTAATTCCAGAGTTTGAAGACGCTATAATCGGGTTGAAAAAAGGGGAAGTAAAGAACTTTGATGTATCGTACGGTGAGGATTTTCAGGTACGTGAGGCTGCTGGGAAAACGGTCAATTTTGAATTGCGATTGAAGGATATACTGGAGAGGATCTTGCCAAATCTGGATGATGAATTTGCAAAGGATCTCGGCGAAGAGAACCTTGAATCGTTGAAAAAAAAGATTCGAGAAGATTTGGAAAAGAGGCACCAAGCAGATTCCAGTAATAAGTTAAGAACAGATCTCATCAATAAACTTATCGAGAACAAGGCCTTTGATATTCCTAATAGTTTGGTTGAAGAAGAATCTATGAGGCTTAAGCGCGAATTTCTGTTTAATCTCCAGAGACAGGGGCTCAGGGTTCCTAAATTCGATGAAAAGGCTGAAAAGTCGATCACTGATAGGGCTAGTGTTAACGTTAAGTCATCCATTGTTCTTGGGGCAATCGCAAAAAAGGAGGGAATAGATGTCACCAGTGGCGAGGTTGACAGAAGACTGTCGGAAATTTCCAAATCGTTCGATGTCCCTTATGAGCAGGTGAGGGAAGCCTATCGATCAAACAGTATGCTCGACGGGTTACGGGAAAGCATTCTCGAAGAGAAAGTGGTCGATTTTCTAATCGAAAAAGCAAGGATAGAAGAGGTCTTAGGGGAAAAGAATCAAATTGACAATAAAAGTTAGTATCTGTATAATAAAACTACGATATGACCAATTTTATGCCCATCGTTATTGAGCAGACCAGTAGGGGTGAACGGGCATACGATATCTTTTCTCGACTCCTAAAAGATAGAATAGTTTTTTTGGGATCACCAATTACAGACGCGGTTGCCGATACCGTAATAGCTCAGCTTCTGGTCCTGGAGTCGGAGAATCCCGAGAAGGATATTTATCTGTACGTAAATTCCCCGGGCGGGCACGTCACAGCGGGTCTTGCAATATATGACACTATACAATACATAAAGCCACATGTGGCGACTATGTGTATCGGGCAAGCCGCCAGCATGGGTGCAGTACTTCTCGCGGCAGGAACCAAGGGAAAAAGATATGCTCTTCCACACGCACGTGTATTGTTACATCAGGTCTTAGGTGGGTTTGAGGGGCAAGCTACTGAAATCGATATACATGCAAGAGAGATTTTGAGGGTTCGCCAAGAATTAAATCACATACTCGCCGAGCACACAGGTCAGCCCATAGACAAGATTGAAAGGGATACAGAAAGGGATTTTTTTCTGACGGCTAAAGATGCCTGTGAATATGGCATAGTGGATGCTATAATAACTAATAGGCAGGAGGCTATAAAGTGACTACCAGGCGTGACGGAAAAGAAGGTAAGCTTTTTTGCTCGTTCTGCGGCAAGAGCCAAAAAGAAGTTAGGAAGCTGATCGCAGGTCCGACGGTATATATCTGTAACGAGTGCATCGAACTATGCAACGAGATAATCGCGGATGAAGAGGCTAAAGAGGGACAACTTAAGAAACGCTATTCGGCTCTACCAACGCCTTCCCAAATAAAGAGCTTTTTAGACGAATATGTCATCGGGCAGGAGAGGGCAAAAAAGGTATTAGCTGTTGCGGTTTATAATCATTATAAGAGGGTCGAGCATACCGCATTCAGTGGGAAGAGAAGTAAGGATGTTGAGATCCAAAAGAGTAATATACTGAATATTGGTCCCACTGGCTGTGGAAAAACGTTATTGGCTCAAACTCTGGCAAAGTTTCTCGATGTGCCCTTTACTATTGTCGATGCTACATGTTATACCGAGGCTGGTTATGTCGGAGAGGACGTTGAGAATATGATTGTAAGCCTTCTCCAGGCTGCTGATTATGATATAGAAAAGGCCTCAAAGGGGATAATCTACATCGACGAAATTGATAAGCTTGCCCGCAAGACGGGCGATAGCCCTTCGATTACGAGGGATGTATCGGGCGAGGGTGTTCAGCAGGCTCTTTTAAAAATTATGGAAGGGACCAAGGCAAATGTTCCTCCGAAGGGCGGAAGAAAACATCCACAGCAGGAGTTTATTCATATAGATACGACAAATATACTATTTATTTGCGGAGGAGCATTTTGTGGGCTTGAGGACTTGATAGCGAGGAGAATAGGAGAAAAGTCTATAGGTTTTGAGGCTAATATAGGCAACAATGTGGAAAAGGATTTAGGGCTGTTACTGAAAGAGGTTCAACCGGAAGATCTCATTCATTACGGTTTGATACCTGAATTTGTTGGTAGGATTCCGGTTGTAGCTACTCTTGAAGAGCTGGATGAAAGAACCTTCCTTGAGATTCTTACAAAGCCGAAAAACGCGGTTATTAAGCAGTTCCAGAAGCTGATGGAACTGGAGGGTGTTGAGTTAGAAGTTACGGAGGGTGCACTCAAGGCCATCTCTAAGGAGGCAATTAAGAGAAAGACTGGTGCGAGGGGTCTTCGAGCAATTATAGAATCAATTATGCTCGATATCTCATATGAGGTTCCTTCGTTAAATGGTCTTAGGCGATGCATCATAACGGAGGAGGTGATCCACGGTACAGCGACTCCTTTGTTCTTCTATGAAGAAGAGAGGCGGTTGGGGACATAGATTTTGCGTACTAAGTCACTTAGGGGGTGAAGAATGCCAATGTTCTTTAAAATTGATGATGAAAAAAAACAAGAAGTAATTAAGATTACACTTCTACCCCTCAGGGATGTTGTAATTTTCCCTTATATGGTAGCGCCGCTTTTTGTGGGTCGTGAGAAGTCTATACGCGCCCTCGAAGAGGCGATGAAGAAGGAGAAGGAGATACTTCTCGCTGCTCAAAAGGATGCAAACACAAACGATCCTAAAGAAGAGGATATTTACAGGATTGGCACTGTCGGGACCATAGTTCAGATGCTCCGTCTGCCAGATGGGACCGTCAAGGTACTGATCGAGGGAAAGAAAAGGGCAAAGATCATAAGTTATGTTCCCAATCCCGGCTTTTTCCTGGTTGACGCTGAGGTGCTGACCGACGAGGGGAAACTCGGTGTTGAGAGCGAAGCTCTCATGCGTACAATTGTCACGGCTTTTGAGAACTATGTGAAGCTCAATAAGAAGATTCCCTCCGAGGTATTGGTCACAGTCTCGTCGATTCAGGAGCCGAATCGTCTTGCGGATACTATTGCATCGCATCTTGGTCTGAAGCTTGAGGATAAGCAGGAGATACTGGAGACACTCAACCCAGCCGAGAGGCTCGAGAAGCTATACGAAAAGATTCAGTCAGAGGTCGAAATTCTTCAGATAGAGAAGCGCATCAGGACAAGGGTGAAAAAGCAGATGGAAAAGGCCCAGAAGGAATACTATCTTACTGAGCAAATGAGGGCTATACAGAAGGAACTGGGAGAGAAGGACGATCTGAAGTCGGAGATACAGGAGTTTGAGGAGAAGCTGAAGAAGAAGGTATTACCGGAAGAGGTTGAGCAGAAGGTGAAGAGGGAGCTAAAGAAGCTCAAGATGATGTCGCCGATGTCGGCAGAGGCTACTGTGGTTAGGAACTATATAGAGTGGCTTTTGGGGCTACCGTGGACAAATGAGATGACAGAGGACAGTCTGGATATAGAGGAGGCAGGGAAGATACTGGATGAGGATCACTATGGGTTGGAGAAGCCGAAGGAGAGGATAATAGAGTATTTGGCGGTGAGGGCACTAACGAAGAAGCTGAGGGGGCCGATACTGTGTTTTGTGGGGCCGCCCGGAGTAGGGAAGACATCGTTGGCGAAGTCTATAGCGAGGGCGATGGGCAGGAAGTTCGTGAGGGTATCTCTTGGAGGAGTTAGAGATGAGGCGGAGATAAGGGGGCACAGGAGGACGTATATAGGAGCATTGCCTGGGAAGATCATACAGGGGATGAGGAAGGCGGGGACGGTGAACCCGGTATTTTTATTGGATGAGATAGACAAGCTTGGAGTGGATTTCAGGGGGGATCCGGCGTCGGCATTGCTAGAGGGATTGGACCCCGAGCAGAACAAGACATTCAATGATCATTATATAGAGGTAGATTATGATTTATCGAATGTATTTTTCATAACGACGGCGAATGTATTGCACACAATACCGTGGGCGCTGCAGGACAGGATGGAGATAATAAGGTTGCCTGGGTATACGGAGGACGAGAAGGTAGAGATAGCGAAGAGGTTTTTGATACCGAAGCAGATAGAGGCGCATGGGCTGAAGGGTAAGAACATAGGGATAACGGACAGTGGGTTATTGGCTGTGATAAGGAGGTATACGAGGGAGGCAGGAGTAAGGACATTGGAGAGGGAGTTGGCGACGTTGTGCAGGAAGGTGGCAAAGGAGGTAGTGAAGAAGGGGGTAGAGCATGGGGTAAGGATAAATTCGAATAATATACAGGGGCAGAGGTACTTAGGGGTACCGAAGTTCAAGTATGGGGAGATAGAGGAGAGGGACCAGGTAGGGATAGCAACTGGGCTGGCATGGACAGAGGTAGGGGGAGAGTTATTAACGATAGAGGTATCGATAGTGCCTGGGAAGGGAACGTTTACGGTGACAGGGAAGTTAGGAGAGGTGATGCAGGAGAGTGCGCAGGCGGCGATGAGTTATGTAAGGAGTAGGGCGGAGAAGCTGGGGTTGGAGAGGTTATTTTATCAGAAGGTGGATATACATATACACGTACCGGAGGGAGCGACGCCGAAGGATGGGCCATCAGCGGGAATAGCGATAGCGACGGCGATAGTGAGTGCATTGGTGAAGAAGCCAATAAGTCATGATATAGCGATGACAGGAGAGATAACGTTAAGGGGGAGGGTGTTACCGATAGGCGGGTTGAAGGAGAAGATCCTGGCAGCGCACAGGGGAAGGGTGAAGAAGGTGATAATACCAAAGGAGAACGAGAACGATCTCAGGGACATACGCACTAATATATTGAAGGACGTAGAGCTAACGATGGTAGAGCACATGGACGAGGTTCTAAGAGAGGCGATAATATCAGAGGAGCCGATACTTCACGATATCGTCGTGCCGCCGCCGACCACTATACCGCAGGGTGAGGTCAGGCCCAATGTAAATCTGTCGTAAGGGAAATTGATTTACTACGAGATAATTTCTGAACTCCCTCTTTGTTTGGAAAACAAAGAGGGAGTTTCTGTTTAGAGGGAAGTCCGAATTTATTAAAATTCGAGAAAGGCTCTGATTCGGCGAAAATGAATATAATCTTTCTCCTCTCAGGTAAAGTGTTAGACAAAGTGGGGATTTTCAGTTATAAGAATAAGCCCTTTTAAATTAGGAGATATTGCATATATTAAATAGGTTGTTTTTGGGCGGTTAGCTCAGCGGGAGAGCGCTTGCCTTACAAGCAAGAGGTCACTGGTTCGAAACCGGTACCGCCCACCACATGCACGATACACGATGCAGGGTAAATGATTCTGTTTCATTCTTTATCATGTATCCTGCATCATGCATCATGTATCCGTTGAATGGGGGGCCGTAGTTCAGTCCGGTTTAGAACGCTGGCCTGTCAAGCCAGAGGTCGCGGGTTCAAGTCCCGTCGGCCCCGCCATACAATACTTGTGTGATATGAGGAAGTTAAATCAGCCGGTGTGGCGTTTTCTTCACTCTTAAAACCGACTTTAGTAGATGGGGTCAGGCGTGAGTAAATGAGTTATTTTTCTTTTTGTTGCTCTCCCTCGCTATTTCGCGAATTATCTGTCAGACTTCCGGTATCAGGTCCTTCCTCTTTCTTGTTCTCTCTTTTCGTTATCGATTCGAAGATAAGTGGAGGACTGAAGTCCTCCGCTACATGTCTATTCGCGGCTAGCCTGTCCTTGACTCCTTGGGCCAGTCGAAGGAGATATTAAGAGAGTTAGAATGTGAAATCTACACTAGGTTCAAAATTAAAGAAACTTCATATCGGTTATGTATACTTATCTAGATTGAATAGGGTTAGACTTGAAAAATCTCTAACCTTTGTAGCGTTTTTAGCGGCCAAGAGGGATATGGATTATAGGTGAGCTAATGTTTTCTGAAGATGACATAAAACAGATTGAGTCCCACGGATTAACTCTTGATAGAGTCATGTTGCAAATCGAGACTTTTAGAAAAGGATTGCCGTTTACGATTCTGAATCGCCCTGCCACGATTGGCGATGGTATCCTCAAAATAAATGAATACGAGCTTGAAAGACTGGCGGGCATTTTTGCAGGCGCACCCGCGGAAAGGGAATTGATGAAATTTGTTCCGGCGTCCGGTGAAGCGAGTCGTATGTTCAGATTGCCGCATTCCTTTTACAATCATTATGATGAAATTGACCATAAGATTATCAGAGCTGAGGCTGAAAAGGGTGATATTGCTCATCAATCCTTCCTGAATTTCATCGAAAATCTAAAGAGGTTCGCTTTCTATGAGGACTTAAAATCTGAAATGAAAGCTAACGGAAAGGATGTAGAAGATCATATATCAAAAGGACAGTTTAAAGAGATAATGGAATATATGCTAACCCCCAGGGGATTGAACTATGGGAATCTTCCCAAGGGTCTGATCAAATTTCACCGATACGCCGACCACTCTCGAACACCTTTTGAAGAGCATCTCGTCGAGGCTGCTGCTTATGTAAGGGATAAGAGTGGGATTGCCAGAGTTCATTTTACTGTCGCAGAGGAGCATGAGAGGCGAATAGGTGACCATTTAGAAAACGTAAGGACTAGATATGAGAATGAAGAGGTCACGCTTGATATTGCCTTTTCTATCCAAAGATCTTCAACTGATACTATTGCTGTCGATTTGGATAACAAACCTTTTAGAGCGGAAGACAATAAACTTTTATTTCGGGCAGCAGGTCATGGTGCCCTCCTGGAAATCCTCAATGATCTCAGAGGGGATATTATTTTTATAAAGAACATAGATAACGTGGTTCCTGATACGTTTAAAGATGAGATTTATTTTTATAAAAAGGCCCTGGCTGGTTATTTGATTGAATTACAAAAAGAGATTTTTTATTATCTTGGAATAATCGCTCGTAACGATTTGGATCAGAAAATGATGGGGAATATAGTGCGATTTTTAAAGGAAAAGCTTTCTATATTTGTGCCAGACGATTTTGAAAAGCTTTCCAGAGACAAAATGAAGAACTTTATATTTTCAAAACTAAATCGACCGATAAGAATTTGTGGGGTTGTTAAAAATCAGGGTGAGCCCGGGGGTGGCCCTTTCTGGGTTCAACACGGTGACGGTACACTTTCCTTGCAAATTGTGGAATCATCACAAGTTGATATGGAAAACCCTGAGCAGAAGAAAATATGGGAATCATCGACTCATTTTAACCCGGTTGATATAGTGTGCGGGGTCAGAGATTACAAAGGTAGACAGTTTGATTTAAGGGCCTTTCGGGATCCCTCGAACGCTTTTATATCGACAAGATCCAAGGACGGCAACTACTTAAAAGCACTTGAGCTTCCTGGTCTCTGGAATGGATCGATGGCAAACTGGATCACGATATTGATAGAAGTGCCTATTGTGACGTTCAATCCTGTAAAAACGATACTGGACCTGGTAAGGAAAGAGCATCAAGATTTCTAGTATCTTCTTTTATAAGTTAATCGAAATTTTATGAATAGCTATAAGATAACCGCTGTTGTCGATATTTCATTGAGAATAGACGACGGGTCGAAAGCCCCGGTCCGTTACTTTCTTCAAGTGCTTCGGTTGACTGAGGCCATGCATGATCTCCAGCTAGCTGGAGAATTGAACACAAGACTTGAAAACGAAATTTTCCAGCAAATGATAGATTTGTTACGACGAGGAGGTGATAATTTACCGGAGGTTGAGAGGGCTGATTATTTGGGACAGGCGGAATCTATTTCCCGGGGAATCTATGACCTGTGTTCGTTATCGTTGAATAGGAATGGGGAAGAATATGTAAATTTAATTTTAGGGAAGATATTCTCATACGAAAAAAATGATCTTAGACTTTACTCTGGAGCTGTCGGAGTTGCGAATAATATTTATGACGACCTCGTAAAGGGATATGATAATAAATTTAGAGTGTGCCTGAAGAAGTTGCCATTTAAGAACGTTGCCGACGAGTTTCCGGATAAATTAGAATTTCCCGATATGAGGTGCATTGATGTTTTTGCCCTTGCAGGTGAGCTGAATCAGAAGCATAAGCCAATATGTGTTTTTTTCTCAGGGACCGATAATGCCAATACTTCCGCCCTTACAAAACTAATCGTTTTTATAAATTTGTACATACTTAGGTTTCAATGTATTACGATGGCTATCGCAAAACAGCTCCTCGATGGATATTCAGTAATTGAGGGTCTCGAATATAAACAGATTGGGGAATTATTGCTCATATGGCTTCGAGGCCATGACATAGGACATTTCTGTGGAGAGGATAATCTTGGAAAAGTCATGACCCAGCACGAGAGGGAATATCTGATCCTGTATGAGCTTAAGTCCGATTTAATCTCATTGAATATCATGAGATACCTTACGGATAGCCTATTAGAAGGCGAAAGTCTATTGAAGGCTTACCTTGTTTGTATTGCTGAGATGCTAAGATATATCAGAAGGGGGAGATTTTATAACTATCCCGATTCGGCTTCTGCCTTTCTGACCTACAGCTACTTTAAGGAACATGGCTCAATAGTTTTTAATGCTAAATCAAATAAATTCGAGATTGATACAAAAAAATTGGAAACGGATATAGAAGAAATGACCTTCACACTCTTGGAATTGTTTGCGGCGGGTGATGCATCAAGGGCAGGGCAGTTTATAAACCGATGGGGCGACCTGTCGGCGCTAGGACAGAGAAAACTTCCGGATGAATTAGCATCTCTTGAGGCCGATGATATACCCTACTATATCGATATTAATTCTGATGCCAAAAGCGAGATTCTAGATAACTGATTATTTATTTGGTAGTGGGAAACCCCTTTTCCTTCCACTGTATTATACCGCCCATGTTGTAGACTTCTCTGAACCCGAGTTCTCTCATTATGTCTAAGGCTTGAGAGCTGCGGCCACCTGAACGGCAGTGTATCACATAGGTCCTGGTTTTATCAAGCTTGTTAAGTTCGTCTTTGAAATTATCGGAATAAAAATCAATATTCGATGCATCCTGAATATGTTCTTGATTGAATTCTTCAGGTGTTCGTACATCAATTATTGCCACGTTATTGCTGTTCTCGTTATTCTGTATAATCGTATGGGCCTCTTCAACAGTTATATTCTTGATTATTTGAGGCTTAGTCTCCGAATCTGTCTGGTCGTTTTCGGCATATCCAATATTAAGAAACAGAACCGTCAGGATAAGGGATAAGAATATAACGGATAACTCTTTCATTATACGCTCCTATCAATAAGTTATTTCTATCATCAAATGATACCATTATTCATTCATGTTTCGTAAGAGATAGTCGATTTATCCGGTATAATTAACATCGACAAAGGGAGGATTGTGTATGCCCGTAAATTTAATATTAATGATTTTTGCAGTCTTAAATCTTTCTTCTAATCTGAACTACTCCGTACTCTCAAAAGGTGCGACAGGGATTCAGCAAAATAGCCAGAATCAAGTTATCAGAGACTCAAGTCAACTCCAAAAGATTTGGAGTGTCCTGGGTATTAAGGAAACAATTCCGAGGGTTGATTTCGATAAAGAGATTGCTTTTCTGATAATTCAACCAGGTAATAAGGGGAATAATATTGATATTTCAGAGGTTGAAAACAAAGAAGAAAATGTCGTTGAAATAGGTTACAGGGTTGGTTTTACTAAGGAAGGATCTAATAAGGAGAAAGCAAACTCGTCCCACTATTTAATTGCAAAACTTGATCATCCGAATGTGACGAATTTAAAATGCGAGTTCTTTGAAGATTCCGAGACATCTGCTATTCCTTCTCACGTTGGAATGGGGCAGCTCCCCGAATATTCAAATGTGCTGAAAGGTTTTGAGGGCATGGGTCTTCCAGATTATCTCCCTATTGACAAGGGAAACGTTTGGACATACAGGATTGAGTCTGGAAAAGATGTTAAAGAGGAGACTCAATCAATTATTTCGCTAACCGACGGCTGGTCGATTTTCGATGATTTCTTCGAGAAGAGAAACGTTGGCATGAGGATCGACCCTGAAGGCGGCATACTGGTCTCAACCGACGAGGAAGTAAAGACATTCTACACCCCTGATGTTCAAAAGAGTTTCGAAAAAACAGAATTTACAACACCCGCTGGTAAGTTCTATGACCTTCTGATAGTAACAATTCCTGAAAATGATGTTTTCTGGTTTAAGGATGTTTATGCGAAGGGTGTGGGTCTTATTTATCATGAACATAAATCTCCAAAAGGAAACGCTAAGTATTCCCTGATTCGAGCTAATATAAGGGGAAAGAAGTTGCCGTAAATTTGAACAATCGACTTCCCGCTGGCTTGCTAGAAGTTTCTACCGTCATTGCGAGGGACTGAAAAAGTCCCGAAGCAATCTCCTGCTACTTTCTGGGCGTTGATTTAATACGATACTCCTCCGCGACTTTCAGGGGCCTGCTTCATTAAAGGTAGCGGAGGTCTTTAGACCTCCACATATTTATTTGTTATTGGCGACCTAAAGGTCGCCACTACTACTGATAATCTTTTACAAGAAGCCTCATTGACACCCACTGATAGTTTAAGTAGTTTTTTCTCCGAGAAGTTATAATTGGGAGAGGTGGCCGAGTGGCCGAAGGCACTCGCCTGCTAAGCGAGTAGGGGGGTAAAACTCCCTCGTGGGTTCGAATCCCACCCTCTCCGCCAATATTCTAATAACCCTGTGCGCCCGTAGCTCAGATGGATAGAGCGCCGGACTACGAATCCGAAGGTCGGGGGTTCGACTCCCTCCGGGCGCGCCATTTAAAGAATCAAAGGGTTGCCTATAGAGGTGAAAGTCAATAGAAGATAAGGTGACTCCTCTAGTTTTTTTATTAAACTACTTTCAAACATTGTTTAAGCACAGTCGGTTTCTCTATCTTAAGAAGCACCGGATTTTCTTTTACCAGTCTTCAGTCACCTATCGGCAGCATCCCACTCTCTAGGACCTGCATGATAATCTCGGAAGCGGCTACTCACTAATCGCGTCCAGCGAAGCGATTCAATAGTTTTCTTGAACCCTTCAAACCCTTTAGAGTGCAGTAGCCGCCACCGACTGGATTCTAATTCTACCACTTTTACTCTTATCTATTGCTGGTCTGTGATAAAACGCCCTCCTTTCTTTCAAAACATGATAAATGATCTTCAACATATCTCTTGCCAATGCTACCCTGGCTGTATTGTATCCCTTGCGCCTTTCTATCCTATCAAACTTCTCTTTAGACTTAGGTAATGCTCTAATAAAATGAAGAACATTTTCCAATAATATCCACTGCAGATTCTTTCTACGATTTTTGTTTAAAGGCCCATGATAAACCCTTCCTCCACTTGCACTCACTCTCGGCGCCAACCCCGCATATGCACACAGTCGATTAAATGTCCTGAAACGGGATATGTCTATTATTTCTGTCTTTATTAACGCAGCTGAAAAAGCCCCGATCCCTTTAATCGTGAGTAAATTCCGCATGTCTTCATCCCCCTCGGCTATAGCATTAAAGTGCTCTTCTATCTCTGCTACCCTTTTGTTTAACTCAATAATTTGCTCACATTGCCTTCTTATAATATAGGCGTAGATGGCAGGTAAGTCTTTTGTATCAATCGCCTTTAGATGTTTATATGTAGTAAAGTCTCCTGTGCTTTGATACCCTAACCTGTCCAATAAAGATTTGAGTCGAGAGATATTGCGGGTACGATCCCGTACAAGTTTTATCCTGTAACGGAGTAATTCCCTAATCTCTCGAGTTTGTTTATCTGGGATAGTTACAGCTGGTGAAAACCCTTTTTGTAATACTGTAGCTATAAGCCTGGCATCTATCTTATCTGTCTTCTTATGTCTCTTAGCAAATGCCTTAAGCTCGTATGTGTCGGCCAAATATACCTGCTCGGCGTATCGCTCGGCTAAATCTACGAAGAAATACCAATTGTAGGTGGATTCTACTGCGAGTATATACGGTTTAGGTATCTGTTCAAAGTAACCCTTTAATTCCTCTTCAGTATTTGTTACATTTCTACTATCAAGTTTCCTGCACCTGGAATCTACTACGTAGAATAACGATGTTTTTTTGTGCAGATCTACTCCGACATAGTTCATGGTGATTCCTCCTTCTGTTTTGGATTAACTCCTTTTGCCATTAATCCAAGTCTAACAGATTACGAGGAGTCACCTCTCATACTATCACGTCCCCTTTGTTTTGTTTTTCACATCGATTCATCGATTGATTCACTTACCCGAGTGTGTTCAAATTTATAATGTTGAAATGAGCAACGTTAAATTTTTCATGTAATATCAATATTTGACCCGTCAGGCTTTTATGTGGAGCAGGCACCGGGATCCATCTCAAAAAGTGTTATGCTTCGTGATTGCCGAAGGCAATTTTATGCGATCACGGGCCCGGGATAAAAATATGAGCTTGAAGCCAATAATAAAAGCAATAATATTTGATATGGATGGTGTTATTTCCGACACGCAAGGTATTCATGCAAAGACAGAATCGGAATTGCTGAGGAGTTATGGAATAGCGATGCACCCAGATGAAATAACAAGGAGATACGCAGGGGTAGGAGATGAGGAAATGTTCAGAGAAATTTTTAGCAAGGCGCAAAAAGAAATTCCCGAAATTGAGCAGTTGGTAGAAAAGAAATGGAGAATAATGGACGAGTTGGTAAGAGGAAATGTAAAAGAAATTCCAGGCACCCGAGAATTCATTGAACGACTAGAAAACTTTGGGTTGCCTTTAGCCGTAGGGTCAGCCTCTCGTCTTGCATTTATAGAGATGGTGTTGGCAGAATTGGGCCTTAGGCATAGATTCCATGCAATCGCGAGTGCGGAAGAAGTTGACAAGGGTAAGCCAGAACCGGATCTCTTTCTGTTAGTCGCGAATAGATTATCTGTTGAGCCTGAGAATTGCGTTGTTATTGAAGACGCTGTCAGCGGTATGATAGCCGCAAAACGGGCAAAAATGCAGTGCATCGGTTTAGTCAGAGATCAAAATGAACAAAACTATCCGGCAGATTTGATTGTAACAGACTTGCGGAAAGTACCCATCAATAAATATATATAATCCTCGCGAATTAAAGGCGATGTGAAAGTATGAGCCCTTCGATCCGTCGCTGAGCTCAGGACCAGTTGAATCGAATTATCTGTAATGACAACATGGTTGGTGTCGTCCCGAATAATGTAGGTGCGGCCGACAGAGCTGACTGTCTGTTTCTATTCTTCTAATTTTTCTCTTATTGGGTATGCTATTTCACGCGGTTTCGCCTCCTCCAGAATACGAGCCATCTCAGGGAAACTATATTATGTACTCATTTTTTGAAACCGTAATAACAGATTTATCAAATTAGTTGATCGGAGGAGGATATAGGTCTTATAATATAGTATGGGTGTCAAACAAAAATGGTCTTAGTTCTTATTGTCAATTAGGTATCATCAGCAATGATCCCGCAACTCTCTGATAATCAGTTGAATGAAGATGCAGCGCGATCTCATATTCGATCAATCGAGCACGGGCTTGCGGAACACAGCAAATGCCTTAAGGATTGGCACCGTAGTCTTTTATGCGGATTACCGATAAGCGATTTGTATCTATTGAAAGATGGCTATCTCAAGTGCGGTTTTGGCATATGGCATCGTGACGAAACTTCTACATACTTTGGAAACGATGAAGATTTTCTCTTGGTGAATAAGGCCCATCAAGAAATGCATGATATTGCCAGAGTCCTGGCGTTAAAATCAAAACTCGATGATACTATCACAAAAGAAGATTACGATGTCTTAAGTGAAAAGGAACAAGAATTGACTACGTTACTCCTCAAGTTAAAAGATAAGCTCCATGAAAATATGTCTAAGATTGATTTTCTGACTGGCGTTCCTACTCGTCAACCGTTTTTCCAAACCCTTTCAAGGGAACATGCGAGAGCATTAAGAAAAGGAGAGCCGTGCGTAGTTGCGTTAATTGACCTGGATAATCTGAAGGATGTTAATGATACATACGGTCATTTGTCGGGTGATAAAGTATTGAAAGAGGCGGCGAAGTACCTTACCCGCAACCTCAGAAAATATGATTCTATTTGTCGATATGGGGGCGATGAATTTCTTATCTGCATACCGCAAACAACCGCGGATACCGCTCAAGAAATTATCACCCGGTTACAGATGGGATTGTCTTCCTTGCCTATCACACTAGATGAAGAAGTTGTCGTGAACATTACAGCTTCTGCTGGAGCCACATTAATGGCAACTGAACAGTCCATGGATGAAATCATAGCTCGGGCTGATGAGGCTCTATACAATGCAAAAAGAAAGGGGAAAAATCAAATTAGTTTTTTCGAAAAGAAGAGTTGAGGTATGGGTGCTTATATTCTTGATGGTCTCTTAGCAATCAGGTCCATCTTACATTAAACTTATTATATTTGTGACGGGACGGAGCTTGACGTTTCACATTTTATGATAGCGGGTAACGTTTAAATTCCCGAGTAACAGATTATAAATACACGGCACGGGGCGTCTAAATTTTTATATTGATAATATGAAATAGAATGTTCGGCAATGTATCAAATAAATCATACAAACGAAAGACATAAGAATAGAGAGAAAATACTTATCGTTGATGATGAAAAGGTCCTGGCAGATTTGCTGAAGGAAATTGCAGCCGAGGAGGGTTTTGCAAGTGAAAGTGTCTCGGATGGAATCGAGTGTCTAGAAAAGTTCAGAGATGGACACTTTTACGAGGTAGTTCTTTTGGACATCCATATGCCAAAACTGAGTGGAATTGAGACACTGAGGAGTCTTAAAAAACTCTATCCCGATATCTCGATAATAATTGTAACTGCATCGAAAGAATTCGAATACGCAAGGTTGGCACTTAAGGAAGGGGCATATGATTATATTGTCAAGCCTTTTAATAATAGTAGTGTAAAGTCGGTAATAAATCGTGCGGTTGAGAGATCGAGATTGATTAGTGATATCAAGGATTATCAGGAAAATCTTGAGAGAAGGGTGACAACACAGGCAAATCAATTGATCAGTCTTTATGCAGACACACTTGAAGCAATGATCTCGGCTCTCGATATGAGGGAATGTGAAACGGGTCGCCATTCATATCGAGTGACTGAATATACGATAATCCTTGCTGAGAATTTTGGCGTACCGAATTCGGATTTGGGGAGTATAGCGAAGGGGGCTCTTCTCCATGATATTGGGAAAATAGGAGTTCCAGACCATGTTCTATTGAAGCCCGAAAAGCTTACGGACGAGGAAATTGAAATAATGAGGAAACACCCTATTGACGGGTATAATCTTTTGAAAAAGTTCAAGTTCTTGGAGCAAGCGGCTGAAATAGTATTGAGTCATCACGAAAATTTTGATGGAACCGGTTATCCCCACAAAATATCCGGGAAGGAAATTCCATTAGGTGCTAGGATATTTTCAGTTGTTGATACATTTGATGCTATGACTACCAGCCGTTCTTATCGCCAAGCAATTTCTTACGAAGAGGCGATAGATTTGATAAAGCAATCTTCCGGTAGGCAGTTTGATCCAGAGATAATCGAAATTTTTATTAGTATCCCCAATGAGGTATGGACAAAGGCTCGAACTAATATTGAACGAGCTGGCTCGAATTATCTGAAAAATCTTTTATTCAACCTTACCAATTCATAAATTAAACTCTTTTCCCTGGGCATTAAGGATCAACTAAGATTCTGACGGGAAAGAAACCCGATTTATAAAAACTCGCTTTGCCGGCATTTAAGACTATAGGGTTGCTGTAACAATGGGAGCGCAGGAATCAATGTTAAAATCATTATCGATTTTGTAATCTAGCGCGTTTCTAACCTGTGCTTCCATGAATTATATAATTTATCAACACAAATATGATTAACACAAGGCCAAAACCCTGGAGGTTTCTCAAAGCATCATGCTCTTTGCACTTAAACAAAAATTTGTTGTGCATCTATATTGATTCAAAACTGAAACCAAAGTATTGCTTGAAATCATACAATAAATATATTATAGTGGCTTATATTTTTAAGAGATTAGAACATTTAGACATGAAGGTAATTTTAATATTAGCCGTCAGTTTATTGTTAATAATCACGATATGTGACCGAAGCTCAGAGGCACAAACTCCGAAAGAGGAAATCGATGCTCTTAGAGAGCAGGTGGAAGAAATTCAGAAGCAGAATCAGAAGATGATCGAAGAAATACAGAAACGGAGTCAGGCGCAGATCGAAGAGCTTCGTAGAAAGATTGAGGAACTCGAAGCCAGTAGAGAAGCCGACAAAGAAAAGATTAAAGATCTGGAAACCGAAAAGGGAGTTGATGAGAAAAAAGTCGAAGATATTGTGAAAAGAAAGTTAGATTACCTGAGTCCATTGTTGAGAAGAATAAAATTTAACACCGATTTTCCGAGCTATTATCGAACGAGAGGGTTTGTGTTTAAAGATGCTACATTTGCGGGCGCAGTTCCCGGTCAAGACGATGACATTTTTTTTGTCGATTCAAGATTGCTTCTTTCTCCCATGATCGAAATAACCGATAATCTGTCGCTTCGTAGTCAGTTCGATATTGCAAAAAATATAATTTGGGGTGGTTTGGGCGATGATAGCGTGTCAGGAAAATTTTTTGAAGCCCCGAGCCCGGGAGATTCGTTTCGCGGTTCAATTCTTAGGGAGGTGACAGATACGTTCACGGGAGAGACACTTTCGCCGGTAAATACAGATATAGATTTGGTCGATGTCAGGTCGCTTTACATGGTGGCCGGGATTCCTATCGGGGGGATAAAAATTGGCGAACTATGGGTGGGGAGACAGCCTTTTGACTGGGGGCTCGGAATCTTAAACAATGCAGGGAGCATGCCTGATCAGGATTTTGGGAGTATCGTGGATAGATTTGAGTTTGACACTACGCCTTTTGCTCTGCTGGATAAGCGCTGGGAAAATCTACTTTTTTCCGTCGTACTGGACAGACTCAGCCAGGGGAAAACAATAGCTAATGGAGCGGACGGAAAAGGATGGGAGGTCGGGCTCGCTTCTTTATATCAGGGTGAGAGCCTGGAGCTTGGGGGGTACATATTTCTTGTAAATCAAAACGGATTTGATGTTAGTAGCGGGCTTACCGGAGACCTCGATAACACTGTAAATTGGTCATTATATACTAAGTATAAGTTTGATCGCTTTTTTGCTTCTTTCGAATTCCAGGACCTTTTTGGAAAAGTAAATAACCTGGAAGAACCCTTACCCCTCGTCTTAGGCAGTAACGAGATCGATATATCGCCTGAAAATTTTCTTCTTGCCGCCAGGGTCGGTTATGATCCAGCCCCCAGCTTTATAGATCTGGTTGTTGCTGAATTTGGTTGGGCTAGTGGTGATGATGCAAAAACCCCTGATAGATTAGAAGGAAGTGCAATTTTCTTCAATAACGCTTATACAGTCGATAACCTCTTATTTAAACATATGATACCGAATATATATGCGGTCGAGGGCAGTGTAATAAACTCGGGCTATGTCAGGGCTTGGACCACGGTGAAATTACTTGATCCCCTTTATTTTACGCCTCAAGCCCTATTCGCATGGGTGGATGAAAGAGATGCTTTAAGTCTCGATCCTGTAACACCCTTGCCCAAAGTCAATAGATTTCTGGGCACCGAGTTAGAGGGTACTCTTACCTGGAAGATATTGGATCACCTCTGGTTTGATCTAATAGGTAGCGTCGTGATAGCGGGTGATGGTCTAGATGATCTTCAAAGTCAAAGAGCGTTTATTGAAGGGGTAGTTCCATCAATAGGAGCGGCCGATCCTCCAAAAGCTCCATTTGCTATTCAAGGTAGATTTGTGTTTACATTGGATTCAATTATTAAGACATGGACCGGCTCCAGTAGCCTAAGGCAAAGAGCATGGTTCCACGAAGAGCAACTTTAGTCTGATATTGGGTAAAATGTAACTTTTTGTCGTTATTATAGAAAATGTGATTTTCATTATTTGTTTAATATCCCTACAAGCTTCAATTATTACTTTCCTGATAGTTAAAAGAAAGTTATAATTGAAGCAATTTTCTAAGATTTTTGATATAGAATCTTTGTCTTCTATGATAGACGGTTGCAGGAAGGTGTAGCGGACGAAATTATTTGGACTTCTCGGAGAGGGGAGTAATAGCTTTCAACAACCGCTCTTATAATGTTTGAGAATACATAGAGTGAGAGGGGATATCTAAAATGACATTGAGCTTAGAACGCAGAAGGTGCACAAGGACCACTTTTTCGGACATTAAAGTTGCGTCAAGAGCCGATGGCCAATTAAGTGGACATGTAAGGGATATTTCTCCCTATGGAATGTTTGTTGAATCCAAAAAACTACTACAGCCTGGAACAAAAATACTCCTTGAATTTAGGTTTCCCAAAGACATTACAGCCCTAATCGCATATTGCGAGATTAGATGGATTAAGGATGCCGCGAAATTGAGATTAGGAGACCATTCCGGGATGGGAGTTGAATTTAAGAGTATGTTCGAAGCAGATAGGAGGAGGTTAGAGGAATCCACAGTGGAATGTTCTACAAAAATAAATTCTGATAACTTCTCGTTGGCAGATTTTGTCGATAATTCAGACAAAGACTTATTTTACAAGACGAAACCATTCGGCGAATTTCTTGAAGATATTATCCAGAAGGGCTTTAATAAATACAGAATACCTCTCATAACAGCTTGTAAAAATAGAGTTGAGGTTTTTGATAAAAACTTTGGTGAAGTGAGAGAAATGATCATGATGGGGAGTTGCAACTATCTGGGTCTTTCAACGCATCCAAAAGTAGTAAAAGCTGCTTTAGAATCGACCAGGGTATACGGAACTGGCTCAGAGGGTGCAGCACTTCTTTCAGGGACATACGATGTGCATAGAGAACTGGAAATTGAATTAGCCCGGATGAAAGGCTGTGAGGATGCGGCAGTCTTCCCCACAGGATATGCAACTAACGTAGGGTGCATACCTGCTTTGGTAAAGAAAGGAGATGCGGTAATTATAGACAGGCTTGCACATGCAAGCATTATAGATGGTTGTATGCTTAGCGGCGGTCTTTTTGGAACTTTTCAACATTCCGATATCAATAGTCTGAAGCATGTGTTGGAAAGAACAGAGAAGAAATATAACGGTAGATTAGTAGTAGTTGATGGTGTATATAGCATGGACGGTGATATCGCGCCTCTTGACCAAATAATTGAAGTCGCTCACCGCTACGGTGCAAAAGTCATGGTCGACGAGGCTCATGCAACCGGGGTCATAGGAGAAAGGGGTAAAGGTACACCCAGTCATTTTAAAATAGAGGGTAAAGCAGATATAGTTATGGGCACCTTGAGTAAGGCTTTAGGTGCCGTAGGTGGCTTTGTTGCTTCTTCAAGTGAAGTTGTAAATTACTTGAGGTACTATGCAAGATCAGGGTTTTTCTCCATAAACCTGCCACCCGCTGTAGCAGCAGCGGCACTAGCAGCTATTGAAGTTATGGAGAGTGAGACAGAAATTCATGATAACTTATGGAGAAATATAAAATATTTGAAAGAAAATCTTCTATCCCTGCGCTTTAATGTTGGAAACACTGAATCGGCTATAATTCCAATCATTATTGGAGATGGTTTGACGCTCAGAAAAATGAGTAAAAGGATATATGAGGAAGGGATTTATCTGAGCGCCGTTCCTTATCCTGCTGTGCCAAAGGGAGAAGAACGTTTCAGATTAAGCGTTATGGCGACCCATACTAAACAAGATTTGGATAAGACTCTAGAGGTTTTAGAAAAAGTTGGAAAAGAATTCAATATTCTAGATTCGGATCATTGTCATTTTCCCCGTCCATCATCTGCTGCCTGAATGAAAACATTCTTGCCCGGTCTTCTTGATGAATTATGTTAGCGTTATTAATGAATTTATTGAGCTTATCTTATTTAACTAGCGAATTCCCTGCAGCTTGCTACGGGGGTTCTTCATGTCACGAAAATTGGATTATTATTTAGTCGTTAAACAATAGTTTTTGAGGTACATTTCGTACCACCGAAACGGTGAGTTACTCGAAAGGATGGGGACCAATGCCTAACACCTCAGGGATCAAATAATCGATGTTAATCGGGTCGCCGAAGTAGAAAGCATAATAATTAATGAGAAAGCTAAGGCGATGATACTAATTGAATTTCTTAAGATGTTTCTGCATGTGGCTGGTGGAATTTTCGCTATTTCCCTATCTTTGCTATGCTAAATATAGTTTAGATATGATACTAGAGGTTTTAAATAAGCTAAAGGAGAGTTTGATCTTCTGAAAAGAAAGGATGTGAATTTTCAGGATGTAAGTCCTAGCGCAAAGTCTTAAACGATGCAGAAATGAAAGCAATGTTAACTGGGGGAACCGGCTTTGTAGATGAATATCCAGCAGGCAAACTGGTAGAAAAGGGGGATTAATGCTCTTTTTGAATTAAAATGAGTTATTTTTTTTATAGAGATAAATTTAGGGTTATAGCGTATATAATAATTGGTTTATCCCTTGCTCTTAGTGTCAATAGCCTAATTCAGGGATTCAGATCGATTGGGAAGCCTTTCCCCGGTTTTTTACTTTATAATAACTTATTGGTTAGTCAGGTTACCCTTCCCAGTTGGTCGCAGCGTGGAAAATCCGGATTGGAATCTTACGATCAAATTATAAAGGTGGATGGAAGGGAAGTATCAAGCTCGTATGGGGTCTATGATATCGTCGCTGAGAAGCCGATAGGTACCCCAATAACTTATCTAATTTCAAGAGATAATAATTTCATCGAAGCCACGTTTCCTTCCATGAAGTTTACAATTAGCGATTATTTGCAAGTATTTGGGATAGAATTTGTTACTGGCTTAATTTTTCTTACAATAGGAGCTTTAGTTTATCTTTTAAAACCGAATTTACTTTCCAGTAAGGTCTTCTTGATGCTTTGTTCTTCAATCGGGATTTGGTTTATAGAAGACTTTGATTATCAAACCAACTATTCGCTCATATATTCAGTGAATATGTCCTATCTGGCTCAGATTTTTAGCCCTTCTTTTTTGATTTATCTATCCTTAGTTTTTCCTAATGAGAAGAAATTATTTAAAAAGTATCCGCGTATAATATTGCTTCCTTTTTTATTTTCATCTTTATTATTCATTTTACAACTGATCTATCTTAATAACCCTACTATGTGGATAAGGGTAGATACAGTCATGTGGTTTTATTTGATTTTCGCGGCGTTGACAATGCTGGCTTCTGTAACTGTAAGTTATTTAAAACCGGATTCTGAGTTGAATAAACAGAGGGCGCAAGTGGTGTTGATAGGTGCAGTATTAGGTTATTTTCTGCCTGCTCTAGCCGCTTTGATAGTGGTTTTTTATGGAGCTAGTAATATTAACTACATAGCAATACTCGTCTTATTTTTCCCTCTTTCAATAGGCTATGCTATCGCAAAGCATAAACTCTTCGATATAGATGTTATCATTCAAAAGACACTAGTCTATGGCTCCCTGACGGGATTGGTGTTAGGAATTTTTGCTCTTATGGTTCTTGGTTTCAATATTGCTTTTGCCAAACATGGCGGTTGGAAAAATCCCGCTTTCTTTCTGATCTTAAGTGCTTTTCTTGTGTTAGCACTTAATCCACTCAGAAATCGAATCCAGAGCATTTTAGATACTGCTTTCTTTAGAAAAAGGTATGACTACAATAAAACAATCTCTGATCTTAGCGACGCCATGACGTCAATTCTCAATATTGACGAAATAGCCAATAAAGTTATTAAAACTATTACAGAAACCATGTTCATCAACTCAGCCTCCCTTCTACTTTTCGATCGAAGCACAAATGGCTACAAGATTCATTCTACTACGATTGATGATTTGGAGAAAAATGGCTTAAGCATCGAGAGCGATAACAAGTTAGTTTTCTTATTAAATAGCTCGAAAAAAGAAGTGTTTAAAGAGGATTTGATTGCGGAGCCAAAATATTATATGTATGGCGAAGAATTGAAGAAAACCTTCTCTGTTTTGAGGGCTTCACTAATTATCCCCCTTTTTTTCAAGGACGAGCTGGTAGGTGTTCTTTCATTGGGAGAAAAGAAATCCGGACTGATGTATACAAGCTATGATTTAAAGCTACTGAAGACACTGGCAAACCAGACTGCCATTGCTATTGAAAACGCATTTGCTTTTAAATTGGTCGAGGATTATGTAAACAAGTTAGAAGAAAAAAATAGAGAGCTTCAAGAGACACAAGCGCAGCTTCTCCAGGCGGAGAAGATGTCTGCTGTAGGACAACTTGCGGCAGGAATTGCGCATGAAATACGAAACCCTTTAAACATCATAGAAGGTGCAAGGTATTATTTATCACAAAATTTGACCCGGGAAAAATCTCCGCTAATTGGACAATACCTTGATTACATTAAGCACGAGGTTGATCGCACAAACAGGTTGATAGATGCCTTGCTTAAGTTTTCAAAGCCTGGATCGACGAATTTTGAACTTGTTGATGTTAACAGCTTAATCAATGAAGTTTTGACCTTAACCAGAAAACAGATTGTTGATAATAAGATCGAAGTCATTAAAAATCTGGATTACGGGGTTCCCAAAATCATGGCTGATCTAAATAACATATGGCATGTATTCATTAATGTGATAATGAATTCTATTCAAGCGATGCCCGGTGGCGGTGAACTCAGGATTAATACAGGATTTCAAAAAGAAAGCTCAAATAAAGTATTTATAAGTTTCGCGGATAATGGGCCTGGTATCAAAAAAGAAGACCTCCCCAAGATTTTTGACCCCTTCTTTACCACAAAAAACACTGGGTCCGGGCTTGGTCTCTCAGTGAGCTATAAAATAATTGAAGCTCACAATGGGAACATTGTAATTTACAGTGATACCGAAAAGGGAACGAACTTCATAATAGAACTGCCCATTATTCAGGAGATTTCAGGAAGGGATAGTGAAGGCGAAAAGAAAACTTTTAGTGGTTGATGACGAACAATTAATTTTACAAATTATTTCTGACATCTTCTCAAACGAAGGTTATGAAGTAATTACCGCTCTGAACTGTGATAGGGCTCTCAATCTCCTGAGAGAAGATCTCTTTCACGTTGTCCTTACAGATATCCGGATGCCTGAGAAGAACGGCATAAATCTTCTCGATAAAATCCGTACGTTTGATCCGGACATACCTGTTATCATCATGACAGGGTATGCCTCCCTGGAAACCGCCGTGGAGGCTGTAAAGCACGGCGCATTTGATTATTTATCCAAGCCTCTGGACTTTAATAAACTAAAAAGCATCATAAAGCATGCTGTTGAAAAGTATGAACTACTTCAGGAAAACAGACGTCTGATGAAAGAACTTCAAGACATTAATGCCAATCTTGAACTTAAGATCAGGGATAGAACTCGAGAACTTAACAATATTTTGTTCAGCACCCATGAGAGTGTAATGACAACCGATATGGACCTGATAATAAAAAGTGCTAACACTCAGACTTTGAAAATTTTTGGGAAGGATTGTATTGGCTCGAGACTGGACGATCTCATCGCGGGTATCAATTTCAAGACTGTTATTCCTCAGATACTTCATTACGATTCATACAGCACAAATCATATTATAAAGTTTGATGACAAGTACCTAGAAATAGTTCTCTCACCTCTGGTTGATTCTGAGACTGGTGAGAAGTTTGGTCTGACAGTAGTGACAGAAGACATAACTGAAAAAAGGAAATTAGAGGCCCAAGTGATTCAATCTGCCAAAATGTCCGCGGTAGGTCAGTTTGCAACGGGTCTTGCCCATGAGTTTAATAATATTCTTTCCGGGATCATTGGTTATACAAGCTTTGCCTTTTCAAGGACAAGTATTGAGAGTATAAGAGAGGACTTAAAGGTTGTGGAAAAGGCTGCAGCGAGAGCGTCAGACCTTGTAACGACTCTGTTATCGTTTTCTAAAAATAGGGATAACAAAAAGCAGCTTGCGTCTTTAGAGGAGGTGATCGAAGATGCGATCAAACTAATCGAACATACTTTTAAATCGGACGGCATACAATTAATACGTCATTATGGAAAGGTTCCTCCTATTATTATGAACGTGGGGGAGGTACAACAGGTGATCATCAACATGGCGCTCAACTCGAGGGATGCAATGAGCGAAGGCGGGGCGATAGCGATAAAAACTGACATTGATGGTGACTATGTAAGGATAGAATTCTCAGATAATGGGATTGGCATTCCTAAGAAAAATCTACAGAAAATATTTGAGCCCTTTTTTTCGACAAAGAAAAGCGATGATTCAAGGTCCGGGACAGGCCTTGGTCTTTCTGTGGTTTATTCGATAATCGAGAGGCATGGAGGAAGAATTGAAGTAAGCAGTGAACTTGGGAAAGGAACAACATTTACCATATGGCTTCCAAATATCCAACGAATCTCAAGTTCTGACGAAATCAGTTCATCGGATGAAGCAAATTTGGATACTGCCGTACGAACGAGGAGGAAAGGGAACATACTTGTAGTAGATGATGAAGAATTTGCGTGTGATCTTATAAGGGAGGCACTTGTAAATTCCGGTCATAACGTAGACACTGCCAAAAGTGGTGATGTCGTAATTGAACTAATCATGAAGAATCACTATGATATTATTTTTTTAGATTTAACAATCAATGGAAAAGGTGCCATTGAAATCTTAAGAGAGATGAAGATCTTTGATCCCAGTTCTGTTGCAGTTATTATTAGCGGTACGCCTGAAGCAGACAATGTAGACAAGTTAATTTCAGAAGGCGCGTTTTCATTTATAAAAAAGCCTTTTACGATTGATGAAATTAAAGATGTCGTTTCACAAGTTTTGGGGGGCTGAACAAAAGTGAAAAGTAGATAGAAACGCATCGCACAATTTAGGCATTAAAGAGACGATGAATTTTAACCACCGAAGCGCATGTGATTAGTTTTGATCTTTTCAATTAGATAACTGCATTATCAATCTGTCGAAGCTATATATAAATTGCACCAACATTTATTGATTATGTTCGCGCTTTTTTTAGTGACGATAAGAGGAAAGGGTTTTATGATGTTAGAGAACCCAGATTCGCTGACTTCCAGAATTTCCCTTGCCCAAATTCAATTTTAAGCTCCCGGAGGCTTTTAATAATTTCTTGATTTTCTACCCCCTCGGCGATAACTTCTTTACCAAGAGCATGTGCTACAGCTGCGATACTGTTTACAATCGCATAGCATGACAGATCTTCTTTGATTTTAGAGATAAAGGAAACGTCTATTTTGACAAAATCAACTGGAAGGATCTGCAAGTGCTTGAATGATGAGAAGCCAGTACCAAAGTCATCCAGGGCAAATCTGGCATTTAAGATCTGCAATTTATTCATCCATTTTTGGACGCTATTTAAATCTCTAATAGCGGAGAGTTCGGTGATTTCGAAAATTAATTGATCGGCAGATATTCGACCTTCCTTGATATATCTTTCGATTAATGAAAGAAGCGACTTATCTCTTAAGCTCGATCCTGAAAGGTTTATGGAAAGATTCGTACTCGGATGGTTACCTAAAAAATGCGTTATTTTCTCCAACATCCACCGGTCAATTTCTGATATTAAGCCATAGCGTTCAGCAGCATGAATAAACGCTTTTGGAAATACAATTTCACCATTTTTGGCTTTCATCCTGATCAATGCCTCGAAAAACTCCGTATTCTCAGTATCCAGCCGTACCACCGGTTGAAATTCTATTGTATATCGATCAAATTTGAGTGCTTCTTTGATGCGGATATTCCAATTGCTAGCCTGCTTAATCTTGATGATGTTTTTGCTTGTAATATGATGGATTATCTGGTTTTTCCCCTCGGTCTTGGCTTGGTAAAGAGCCGAATAAGCATTTTGCAAAATTTCTTCTATGCTTGATTCGCCGTCGATGAGGGCAATGCCCATACTGCAGTTAAGATTCAAATTATAACCTTTGATATTGAATTCAAACTTGTTTATTGACTTAAATAACCTACCAACAATTTTCTTAGCCTCTTTCTGAGAAACGTTCTGGAGAAGTATAGCAAACTCATCACCACCCATTCTTGCCAGCAAATCTCTAGGGCGCATAATTCTTGCTAAAGCATTTGACAGATCCTTCAAAAGCTGATCTCCAGCAAAATGACCTAGCGTATCGTTTATTATTTTAAAGTTGTCCAAGTCTATTATGACCAACGCATCATTTTGTTTGGAGTTATTTCGATTTGTTAATCGTGCTAATTCCTGTTCAAGTAGACGGCGATTAGGAAGATCGGTCAGATAATCATGCATAGCAAAATGGTGTATCGTCTTCTCTTGATTTCTGCGTTCGGTAATATCCTGGACTACTCCCAAATAGCCTTTGAAATCTCCTTGACTATCAAAAATAGGTGTTCCACTAACTTCCAGGGTAACTTGATGCCCATCCTTATGAATCAGTTGTTTTTCAAGACGCTTAAATGGTTTTTTCTCCGAAAAATAGGGGTTTGCCAAATCAGAAAATCGTTTTGCTTCCCCCGAAGACATAAAATCAAATGTTGTTTTACCTATTAATTCTTCTGGTTCGTACCCAATTATTTCGCGCACTTTTGGATTTACATATGTGAAAAAGCCATTTGTGTCAAATTCCCATACCCAATCGTTTGATTGCTCAATCAGCTTTAGATACTTTTCTTTACTTTCCTTGATTGCTTCCGCCTGCTTGGCATGTTTTATTGCTACCTCAATTTGTTTAGCAACATCATTAAGTAATTTGAGGTGTTCTCTATCAAACGCATCTTTAAAAAGGGAATGTACATTTATGCTACCAACTGCATTACCTTCGCAATACAATGGCATGCTAGCATAGCTCTTGGTTCGGACTTCCTTACCAGCTGGGCCAATCACAGTATCTTTTTCAACATCAGGACAATAAATTGGTTTTCCCTCAATGATAGTTTTCCACGTAAAACCCTTTGGATAGGGAATGCGTGCTACCCTATCAATAAACCAATCAGGATGACCCTTATGAGCCCTCATCACTGCTTCACTCCCATCAACTAAAAATATTGAAATATGTTCTACCACGTCTATATGACTACAAATCGATTCTACAGCATTTTGAAGCACTTCTCGGAGGGCTAAGGATTGATGAACGCTTTGAGTAATAGCTCTAACAATTTTCTCATATCGATTCCTCTTTTCCAATTCATGATGAGTGATGAGCAGTCGTTTTTCAATTTCCGTACGCTCAGTAATTTCTTTCTCCAACTCTTTATTCATATTTATCAGGTCTTCAGTTCGTTCTAAAATGCTTTTTTCTAAATCCGATTTTGCTTTTTCAAGCTTATTTGCCTGACTGGCATTTTTTATCGCTACTGCTATTTGTCGTGATACCTGTTTTAGTAGCTGGAGCTCTCCTTCATTGAATGCATTTTTATGATAAGAATTAATGTTTATGGAACCAATCGGCTTACCATTAACTGTAATCGGCATTGATGCATAACTCTTAGTCCCTATTTCTCTTCCTATTGCACCAATTGTATGATCTTTTTCCACATCATCAACATAAATGGGTTTTCCCTCGATGATTGTCTTCCACGTAAATCCTCTGGGATATGGAATCCTCTTTACACGCTGAACCGCCCATTTAGGATAGCCCCTGTAGCCCTTCAAAACAGCCTCTTTTCCCTCAACAAGGTAAATTGAAACGCTTTCAGCCCCGTCAATAGTTTTATTCATTGCTGCAACTGCATAATTGAGAACTTTTCGTAAATCTATCGACTGATGGACCCTGCGAGTTATTGTTTTTATAATAGTTTCATATCTAGTTGTTTTGGATAATTTCTTTAGGTTTTTCTTAATTTTCTTTTCGTTCTTTTTATTTGTTATTTTTGCACGTGCAATTTTTATGGCAATACCGAAGTATTTGGCTACGTCTTTTATGGTTTTTTTTTCGTGATTGCTCCATCTGTGAGCTTTCCTGGAGTGAAGACATAGCAAACCTATTGTTTTATTGGTATCTGCGACCGGAGCGCCAAGTAATGCGCGGCTACCAAATGCCGAAAATATTTTGCCGTAGGGCGCTGACCTCTGGTCACCATTAATATCTTCGATAATGACTAGTTCTCGTCTCTGTAAGAAGCCTAAATATTCTGGTGTCATTGAGAGGTCTAACTTTAAACCGTTCGAGACTGACATTCCTTGAGTCTCTCTAGAATAAATCAGATTCATCTTGCCGTTATAACCAATCGTTGAATAAGATACGCGAAGATCTTTGAAATACTCACTAGTTTTATTAACGGTTAGTTTGACAACTCGATTAACTGACTTGTTTGACCCAATAGTTTTAATTATGGTGTTCAATATTGTTAGACGACCTTGAGTTTGAGTTAGCTTTTCCACTGCCTTCTTTAGCCTTGTAATATGTTCTGAAATACCTATCATAGTTTTGGGTTCATCTGGTTCAATGCGGGGAGCGATTTGCATAGTATCTGATATTTGTTTTTCCCTAATTCTTGTAGGCTGCCTTTGGTGAGTAATGTCGGGGAACTTGTCAGGTTTTAAACTTTCCAAGTCTTTCATTGAGCTACGTTCTTTTCTTCCTTTTCGATCAAGCTAGTAAATACCGCCATAGCAAAATCCTCAGTCACTTCTTATTTATTTCATTTCCTTTTTAGAAATTCGTCTATGATGGTTTTTCCGAATATACATCGAGATAGTTATCGAGTTTGACTGGATGCAAGTCAATTATGGTGAATGATAAAATTGCTGGACTTGCCAACCTAAATATCCCAAAAATTACAACTCTAACACAACTGCTCTCGCTTTTTGAATCACATAGAACGATCATAAGATTATAGATTATGGAAAAGCTTGGTATTTTATCTAATTTTTAATATTATAACTTATAACAGTAAAAGAGGTCCGTTTCTCTTATGCATAAATCCTTTCATTTTCTCTTGGCTATAACTGCTTGATAAAAACTTTACCACCCTAATTAAAATGGGATAACGTAAGCAACCAAAATTGAAACATGAATTATTAGCCCCATCAACTTGCAATTATAACAAATACTTATAACTCCATTTAACATATAAGTAAATGAGGATGTTATAGGGAAATACGCGTTTCAAGGATTCTTGTATACTAGCTTGGCCTAATGTTTAAGAAGTCTTCGAGCACTTTATGCTTGACCAAATTAATTAGAAATCTTCGATTAGCCCCCCCTGGAAATAGTAGTATCAACTTTTCATTTTTCGCGCTTTTTCAAGTTTGTGGGATGGTAGACTTTATTGCCGTCAGCGCGCTTACAAATTATTTATTTTGACTAGTACCTATCTTGCCAATGCTTGAGACGCTATGTTGATTTCTGCCCAGCCAATCTGCTCTAACTACCCAACCCGAGAAGATATCTGTATACGTACCGGTAACTACAAATAGATCTGAGGATACAGCTCCATTCCGTTCAACAAAGTCTATCATTACGTATCCAGGCCTATCTGCGAATTGAGAGAAGTAGGCTGCAATGGGGGTCTGTTTGTAAATTGAAGCAATTCCCTTGTGTTTTTTACTACCCGTTTTGGGAAAGGAGATAACCCTCTTTAATATCCCAAGGGAAATGCGCTTTGTTATGTCTATATCCTCGCTAAGGCAGATCTTCAGCATTCCCTTTGTATCCAGTTGATCTATGTATCTCGATAACATAGGATGGAGCCTCACTGCGCAGATATTCTCGCCCAGTTCCCAGCATCTCCTTATTATCTCCCTCTGGATAGCGTTGAACATATTCTTGGGTCCACGCCTCGTATAACTGTTCTCTTTTGGAAACACTCTGGGGAAATATTCCTTATCTCTTTGCAAAGCCTCTTTAATTCGGTATTTCTACTCACCTCCGTAAGTAGAGAATACTTTTTGAGAATCTCACCCTTCCTCCTCTTAGTACATTTCTAATACCCCTTTGCCAGCTTCTGTGTTAGTTGCAATTCAAAGGCTCCAATCATCGTAGTATCTCCAATGGCTTGAGTCCTAGATAACCAGGAGATACTAAGTCAAATTTCGAGGGATTTTTATATGATCTAACTCCGTTACTTGTTTCACTCCGACCTATTAAGGTATTATTAATATGAATAATAAGCCGATTTGGGGTGGTGAACATGAAAATTGATTCTCAGACAAAAGATCAACTCGTAACCGAGTTAGCAGATACGAATCAAAGATTTGAAGCGTTGAAGGCATTTTGCCACGACGCCATGTTGTTTGGGAAATCCCAGGAACACGCTGATAAGCTTAAAGCTTTCTACCTTGATCTAACCAGTAGGAATAAGGACTTAGAAATATTAAATAGAATTTCTCAAGCCGTCCATCAGCTACTTGACTTACGACAGGTATACAAAATCGCATTAGATGAGGTCACAGCATTAGAGTACGTAGACATTGCTATGATTTATTTGATAGATGTTGATAGAAATACAGCAGTCCTCCAAGCACATAGAAACCTTAGTGACGATTACATCCGTAGAGCTGGGGAAATACCCAATCCCGCTGGAGTCACTTGGAAAGTAATTAAATTAGGGGAAGTAGTCAATATTGATAACATTCAAAAGGATAAAGATATAGGTCACGCAGGAAAGAAACTTGGACATCAGAGCGCTTTGGCGATACCGATCATTCTGGAAAAAAAGGTTATGGGAGTCATTTGGTTCGCTAGTTATAACGAACATAAATATAATAAGCAACAAATAGATTTACTTTCTTCAATAGGTAATCAAATTGGAACAGCGGTTGCAAAAGCGAAGTTGTATAAAGACGTTTCAAGAAAGAATAGTTATGAAAAAATCATTTCCGCTGTGGCAAAGAGCGTCAATCAGTCAATCAATTTCCAACAAGTCATTGATAACGCTCTTGATGCAATGATTGAAAACATGGATGAAGTACACAATGCCGGAGTTTTCCTTGTAGAGGGTAGGGAAGCAGTTCTAAAGGCTCATAGAGGCTTGCCCGCTTGGTTCATTAAGCGGATAGGAAAAATTCCTTATCCCAAGGGATTTATTTGGAAAACTATTTTAGATGGCGAGCTCATGCACGTGCCTGATACCGATAAAGATAAAATCATCGGTCAAGCCGGAAGAGAATTAGGAATCAAGAGCTATGTGACTATGCCCATGAGAAATGATGGTAAGATTATCGGGGTCTTAGGTGTTAATTCTTATAAAAAAAGAGTCTTCGATAAGGAAGAGATTAAGCTGCTTGTAAAACTAGCCCAGCAAATCGAGACATCCATAACCTACGCAATGCACGCGGAGGCGTTGAAAAAAGCGCACGACGACCTGGAACAGCGTGTTGAGGAAAGGACCGCCGACCTCGCAAAGGCGAATGCGCTACTAGTAAAAGAAATCGCCGAGCGCAAGCGAGCAGAAAAAGAAATAAGAAATTCTCGTGAACAACTGCGAGCACTTGCCGGCCATTTGCAGTCCGTGCGGGAGGAGGAAAGAACCAGAATTGCGCGTGGAGTTCACGATGAGCTGGGTCAGGAATTGACGGCATTAAAAATGGAGCTGTCTCTAATAGAAAGAATATTATCTTCTGAAACTCTTAAGGTACAGCAACGCGTTTCGGATAAGACAAAATGTATATCCGAACTGGTAGATGGCTCTATTCGTAAGGTACGACAGATTGCCACAGAATTAAGACCAGGGATATTGGACGGCCTTGGTCTTATCGAAGCGATGGAATGGCAAGCCCAGGAATTCAATACGCGAACCGGAATAAATTGTGATATTCGCTCAAATGTCGATCATGTCGAATTGGATGAAGATAAGTCAACAGCGATCTTTCGTGTATTTCAGGAAAGCTTGACAAATGTGGCTCGACATGCAGATGCAACCAGGGTAAGCACAAAATTGAGGAAGAATGCGAGACATCTGATTCTCGAAATTAGGGATAATGGAAAAGGAATTAGAAACAGTAAGATTTCAGATCCTAAATCTATTGGGTTGATAGGAATGAGAGAACGAGCACTTTTGTTGAGAGGAGAGCTCAAAATCAATGGTGTACCAAAAAAAGGTACAACAATTACAGTAAAGGTACCTCTAAAGAGTATGGGTAAAAGTCATGGCAAAAGTGCTAATTACAGATGATCACGCCGTCGTTCGGGAAGGGGTAAAACAAATTCTGGCAGGGGAGCCGGATTTTGAGAGTTTTGGCGAAGCTAAAGATGCCGAAGAGACACTCAAATGTCTAAGGGAAGAGAATTGGGATGTTTTGATATTGGATATTACCCTGCCAGGCGATAACGGTCTGAATGTACTAAGAGAAGTGAAGCATCTACGTCCAAATCTTCCTGTGCTTATTTTGAGTATGCATCCTGAAGATCAATTTGCTGTGCGTGCTCTGAAGTTAGGAGGAGCTGGCTATGTAACAAAAGATAGTGTTCCTAAGGAGTTGGCAAAAGCAGTAAGAAAAGTGCTTGCTGGAGGTAAATACGTCAGTTCATCATTAGCTGAGAAATTGGCAATTAATTTAGAATTAGAAGCAGATACTGAAAAGCCTCTCCATCATCAATTGTCCCGCCGTGAGTACCAGGTTTTGTGTTTGATTGCTTCTGGGAAGACCTTAAAGGGAATAGCTGAAAACATGTATCTGAGTGTTAAAACCATAAGCACATACCGGGCACGCATTCTGCAAAAAATGAATCTACAATCGAACGCGGAAATTATACGTTACTGCATGAAAAACGGTCTTGTAGATTGAACCTGGTATTTAAGTAAATTAATCTCCGCCAACACTTTTTTCGCTTTAATCCCATAGGGTTATAGGGCAAACACCTACAACAGAATCAGTGAATATCTGACAGAAAAATATTTGTATTGTGGGTTATACTTATAAATCTGTTTTATTATATGAGATGGGGGACTTGAATTTTCATTACAACGAGAGATGGGGTGAATACTTCACAATCTGATTTACTACGCTGGTATGCAGTTTATACGAAAAGTCGTCACGAGAAGTTAACCAACGAATTTCTCGTGAGGGGGGGTATTATAACCTTTTTACCCTTAAGAAGCGTTTTATCCAGGTGGAAAGATCGTAAAAAATTAATTACTGTGCCTCTTTTCCCCTCCTACGTTTTTGTAAATATACTTCAAAAAGATGTACATAATGTCATCTATTCTAAGGGCGTATTAAGAATGGTTGGCATAAATGGAGTGCCTTACCCAATTCCTAATGAGCAAATTGAATCGGTCGTTAAGCTCGTTAACAGCGATCTCAAATATGATTCTTACCCCTATATTAATGTTGGAGCAGAGGCTGAAATAAAGAATGGTCCTCTCGCAGGCATCGTAGGGAAAGTTATAGACAAAAGGTCATCAAAACATCTTGTTGTATTATCTGTTGATCTGATTAAAAGATCTGTAAGCGTTGAAGTTCATATACAGGACATTGAAATGCTTTAGAATTTTTTATGAGAACTATTGGTGATATATTATGATAGAATCAGAGGAAACTCTTAGTTCAACAAAGAATAAAAAAATCAACATAATTTTAGCCTCAAATAATAGATTATTTAGGGAGGGAATAGCGACGATACTGAAAGAGGATAAAAACATTGAAATTGTCTCCGAGACTTCTAATCCTTTAGAAGTGATTCAAAGCTGTCAAGAATATTCATTTGACGTATTGTTGGTTTCAGTGGATTTAAATGGATTAAATCTCAAAAAGATTCTGCGGTTGGTAAAGAAGAAGAATAGTGGAAAGGTCATATTGATCGTTGACAAACACTACGATGAAGATGGACTGGTAGATGCTATATCTTCGGGGTTAAGAGGTTATATATTGAAGGATTCAAATTCAATGCAGCTCAGGAAGGCTATAAATGCTGTCCACGAGGGTCAACTTTGGATAGAAAGAAAGATCACGGCTAAGGCTTTTGACGCCTTCTTATATCCTGACATTAAAAGAAGGCGATCACGAACAAGCACATTATATGATTTAACTAATGCGGAGCTCAACATTGTAAAAATGGTTGTGAATGGTGATTCTAACAAAAAGATTGCTGAAAATCTGTACCTAAGTGAAAAGACAGTAAAATTTCATTTGTATAAAGTTTTCAAGAAACTTTCTTTAAAGAGCAGGTCTCAGCTAATACTTCATTGTTTTCGCAATGGAATGTTGAATTAAAATCCGGAAAATCTCCTCATTTCTAGTCGTCCTTCGTGATCTAGTAAATTTCGATTACTAAAAAATTGAAACAATTTATGTGATTGGTGGACATCCCTAAGTTGGCCTAATTTGTTTTTTTGAAAACTAAGAAATTCTTCTAATCTACCGGTAAAGAATCTAGATCTCCAAAATCATTTTTTTGATCTAAAACTTTATTTTACTCATAGATCGAATCTGCTAATCCAACATAAACTCTTCATCTAAACTAATATCTAGCTCTACCGAAATGTCTACCCAACTTAACTCCATCCTTATATAAATCCTGCTATAAATTTGAGAATGCATTTGCGCTATTAACTGTTCAATTTTTCCGTTTATCGAAATTATTAGGCAAAGAAAAACTAAAAGAAAAACTATAAGATTAATGAGTGCCTGCTAACTTAAGTCTTGACTCACCTTAATACTAATACCAATGATCACTTAATAATTAAACTGTCGTCCAATTGATGTCAGACTCGTAAAATGGGATAAATAGTAAAACATCATTGGGGTAAATACGAAAACATCATAAATTCGAATGGAAATCACATATGTAAGTGGATTGCGGTAGCTTTGATTCGCTAAATTGTTTCTAATGTCTGGTAGTTCTTAAAACACTCTTTTTGCTCCGATCAATTCAATCATCAATCTAAATTGCGACAACCCTCTAATCCAGCTCATAACTTTATCTCGAAAATAAGGGGGAATGAAATGCCTGATTTAGCTAGGGTAGTAGTAGCGTGTGAAAATACGTTATTAAGAGAAGGAATATCTAAGATGCTACATGAGGATGAAGGCATACAAATAGTTGCCGAAGTGTCTAATTTATTGGAACTGATTCAATCCTGCGAGGAGTTCCGCTTTGACATCTTGCTGCTTGATGTAATGCTACAAGGTCTAAACCTTTCAAGGATCCTGGAGTCGTTTAGGAACAAAAATGGCAGTAAAGTATTATTAATTATTGATGACAAATTCGATGAAGATGACCTTGCAGATACGATTTTATCAGGTGTAAGAGGTTATCTGTCGAAGGAGTCTAATTCAAATCAGCTTAAGACGGCAGTTCATGCTGTAAAAGATGGACAACTTTGGGTAGAAAGGAAGATAATGTGTAATGCTCTAGAAGCCCACCTATCTAACTGTAAAAGAATAAGTAAGAAAAGACACAGCTCTGTATATGACCTCAGTAAAACCGAACTGAAAATTCTAAAATTGGTTTTAAGAGGTCAATCCAACAAGCAAATCGCTAGAGACGTATTTTTAAGTGAAAAGACAGTAAAGTTTCACCTGTATAAAATTTTTAGGAAGCTATCTGTTAAGAGCAGATCCGAGCTAATACTTTATGGCTATCGAAAGGGTATTGCAGTAAATTAGCTGAAAGGAATAATTTCGTATAACAATAATATAGTGCAAGTTTGCTCTGGATTGAATTATTTCGAACTTGATAGTGGATCCCCTCAAGTACAATATAGAAACCATTTGGATAATTATGATTTTTTATCATGTTTATATTATTAAGGTTTGAACTTCTTTAACCTCAATATCCCATTGGGGATTCATATATTTTGATATAATCAGTGAAGGTAAAAACAAGTTCTTTTAGATATGTCAAAAATTTCTTTCCACTAATATTAGTGAATCATCATAAACCCTAATTAATAGATTCAAATTACATATCGAGAAATATCTATTAATGCCCCATGCCAATCGGTGTGTTATCAAACTACTCCAAAATTATCGTAGCCAGTGAGTATGCGTTAGAGCGTGAAGCAATAATAAAGATTTTAACTTCTGAAAAAGAATTGGAAATAATAGCGCAAGCATCATCGACCAATGATATTGAAGAAATCCTAAATGGTCCGATTTCAGGGGATATTCTTATTCTTGATGCCGATATGACCAGCTTAGATATATTAAAAATCATGCAGTTTATAAAGGAAAAATCTCCTCGTCTGAAAGTACTATTACTAACAAGTAAATATGATCCGGAAAGAATCATGGGGGCCATCTTTGCAGGCTGCTTAGGATATATCAATAAAAATGCATCCTCCACAGAATTAGCAAAATCAGTTCGGGCTTTAACGAGATCCGAAGTTTGGATCGAAAGAAAATTTATGTCAAGAGTTATTCTTAGATGGTCTGACTTCTACATTAATACTTTGTCGAGTCGTCATTAGGTTTCTTCAGCGTATCTTGTTTGATTCATAAAATATTGTTAAAAGATAATTTATTATGTGCGGAATAGTCGGATATATCGGGAAAAGGCATGCGGTGCCCTTATTATTAGAGGGACTTAGAAGGCTTGAGTACCGTGGTTACGATTCAGCAGGCATTGCATTTATTGAAAATGGCAACGTTATTTTGCGGAAGAGACTTGGTAAGTTGAAAAACCTTGAATCCATGCTTGAAAACTCCTTCTACGATAGTCATGTGGGAATAGGTCACACACGTTGGGCTACTCATGGAAAACCAAGTGATATTAATTCGCATCCGCACCGCGACTGCACGGGAACAATTGCTGTCGTACATAATGGAATAATTGAAAATTTTTCTTTACTAAAAAAATCCCTAATAGCTGACGGTCATACCCTACTTTCGGAGACTGACACGGAAGTAATTGCACATCTTATAGAAAGAAAGCTCAAAGATGGAAATCTATTGAAAGCTATAACGTCTGCGCTAAGAGAAATAAAGGGAACCTACGCACTCGCAATAATGAGTAGTACCGATCCAGATAAAATCATAGCAGTGCGAAAGGGTAGTCCATTAGTCATCGGCAAGGGAAATGGAGAATATATTCTTGCATCGGATTTGCCGGCGATTCTAACATGTACGAAGGATGCTATTTTTGTAAACGAGAATGAATTGGTAATTCTAGATAGGGTAAATGGCGTAAAAATAGTCAATCTTGAAAATGGGTACGATAGGGAAGAAAATATATACAAAATCCCTTGGGATTCCGAACTGGCAGAGAAGAGCGGTTACCCCCATTTTATGCTAAAGGAAATTCATGAGCAATCCCAAGCGGCAAGAAACACCTATTCTGGAAAAGTAAATCTAGATGATGGTAGGATTCACTGGAATGAGTTAAATCTTACAGTCGGTGAGATTAAGAATATATCAAAAATTCATTTGGTTTCTTGTGGAACCTCGTGGCACGCCTCACTTGTCGGCAAATCTATTATTGAAAAAATTGCTAGGATTCCTGTAGAGGTTGATCTAGCATCAGAATTTAGGTACCGGGATGTCATCTTGGATAGAAATAACTTAACAATAGGAATAACTCAGTCCGGTGAAACTGCTGATACTTTGGAAGCTATGAGAAAAGCCAAAAGTGTTTGTTTTAAAGTGCTATCAATATGTAATGTCGTAGGGAGTACTGCCACTAGAGAGTCAGACGGCGTAATACATACCCATGCAGGGCCGGAAATAGGGGTAGCTTCTACTAAAGCATTCACCTCGCAGGTTGTGGCTCTTTATTTATTCGCACTATATGTTGGGAAGATTAAAGGTGCTATTAGCATGATTCAATTCCGTGAGATGATGGATGAATTGGCTGCGATTCCTGAAAAAATTAATCAAGTGCTTGCAATGGAAAGAGAAATTCAGCATCTAGCAAATCTATATTGGAAGAAAAAGAGTTTTTTCTTTTTGGGAAGAGGAATTATGTATCCAATCGCATTAGAGGGTGCTCTGAAATTAAAGGAAATATCCTATCTTCATGCCGAAGGTTATGCCGGAGGAGAAATGAAGCACGGCCCTATTGCACTTGTGGATAGGAGAATGATAGTCATTTCTCTAATTCCTCTCAACTCAATATATGAAAAAATGTTGAGCAATATAGAGGAAGTGAAAGCAAGAGACGGCAAGGTGATTGCTATTTCGTCTCAAGGTGATAACGAAATAAAAGATAAGGTTGACAATGTATTTTATGTTCCTAATACAAATGAAGAGCTTTCACCATTGTTATTTACAATTCCATTACAATTATTTGCCTATCATATTGCCAAAAAGAGAGGTTGCGACATTGATCAGCCAAGAAATCTAGCTAAGAGTGTAACCGTAGAGTAATTCAGTGGGGATGCGATCGGATGCGAAGTGTCATTCCGAGCGCAGCGAGCAATCTCATGCCTTGTCATCCCCGAGGATATTTATCGGGGATCCATAAGTTTTTAGTAGATTCCATATAATGCCGTTTGAGAATAGGAGGCAGTGGGATTGACTGCAATCACTGATTATGTGCCCGTCTCACGCGACTTGCTGCAGGGTTATTTGATCAATTGAAAGGTTGAAACTTCGAGTAAACCATAGTGATGTAAATACTGTAGCTAACAACAATTTTCTTTACTTTGTTTAGATCCTTAATGAATTAAGCGAGGTTATCATGAACATATCTATAATTGGCACAGACTTTGTCGGAATTGTTATAGGAACATGCTTTGCAGAAACTGGCAATAACGTAAAATTGGTCGATATTGGTCATGAAAAGTACAAAGGACTTAGGGATAAAAGGTCACCATTGCATGAACCTGGTCTCGTTGACCTGATAATTAAAAACTTCAAAGAAGGGCGTCTGGTTTTTACTAATGATATTTATCAAGCTGTTAAAGATTCTTTTGTAGTTTTTATAACCACAGGGCTATTGGTTGATGGCGATGGTAGTGTGGATACGACTCCAATTTTCAACGTTTCGAGATTGATAGGGAAAAGTTTGGATGATTACAAGATAATTGTGACGGTGAGGACACTTTCTTTAGGGACTACAGAATTGGTTCGTGACATCATAAAAGCCTTTACTGATGTTGAGTTTGACGTTGTCTCTAACCCCGTATTTCTCAAAGAAGGATCGGCTATAGAAGATTTTATGAATCAAAATATGATGGTGATTGGGGCGGATAACCCTTCCGCTGAGAAAATAATAAAAGATCTTTATGAACCGTTAGTCAGGTCTAGTGACGGATTTATTTCTGTTCCTATACGTGTAGCCGAACTAACGAAACACTCGGATATTGAATATTTGAAAAGGGGTGTTGTTAATGAATCTGACGGTAGGTCTGCGTTGGCTTTGGAGGCTGAGCTTTAAAATAAAGAAAAGTTCTTGGAGTTATTTAGGTTGTCAATACTCCAATTAGCTTTCTGCATAACTACCGATGGGTGATCGCGGGCACTTCGACTTGTTCAGTAGCGGGCCTTCGACATCGCTCAGGACAAGGCTGTCCCCTTGTTGTCATTCCCGCGGACTGTTGGCGGGAATCCAGAGCCTGTCCCCGCACGCGTGTGGCGGGGAGCGCTCGAGGATGACATAGCGACTAAAAAATTTAATTCAACCCCAACCCGCGAATTTTTGCAAACTCGTAGTTTTTGATTTTGTTAAGCAATTTTTGTAATGCTGTTCAAGTTCTTTTCATACTAAAAAAGATTAATGAAAATAAATCTATTCATAAAATTGTAACAACCTTGTTGGAGGCTGAATCATTTAGGAATATAAAACCCAAATGGAACCCAAATGAACATTTCCATAATCGGGACAAACTATGTCGGGCTGATTACAGGCGCATGCTTTGCTGAGAGCGGGAATAATGTCATATGTGTCGATATCGATAGAGAAAACGTCAAGGGATTTCCAGATGATAGGTCTCCATTACGGGAACCCGGACTCGTTGGCCTCGTATTAAAGAACCTGAAAGAAGGGCGTCTATCTTTCACCTCTGACATTCATCAGGCTGTGAAAGATTCATTAATAATTTTTATAGCAGTTGGAACGGCTATGAACGGTAATAGTAGCATGGATCGAAGTATGATTATTAATGTCTCAAGATCAATAGGTAGAAGTATCGATGATTACAAGATAATTGTTATTAAGAGTATCGTACCTTTCGGCACCACCGAATTGGTTCGCGAAATTATAAGAGAATTTACTGATGTAGAGTTTGACGTTGCCTATAATCCGGAATATTTAAATGAAGGGTCGGGTATAGAGGATTTTATGACGCCCGACTGGATAGTGATTGGATTTGATAACCCTTCGGTTGCAAGGATTATAAAAGAACTTTATTCACCCTATATGGTTTCTAGTGATGGTTTTATATTGGCTCCTGTAAAATCTGTAGAACTAGCTACTTACGATGGAATTCAGTACTTTCAACAAGAATATGCCCGCTGAATTGAACCGGCAACCGTTGTTATCTCCTGGTTAGAATCCATCAGGAACTCACGAGTGTGAACTTCATCGGTCAAGAAATTCCATTGAGATTGATAGCTTTAAATAAAATGCGAGCCGCTTCTATACTTATGCCATGAGTGTTTTAGCAAAATTTCTCTAGAAGATTGGTCTCACGATTTAAATCTTAGTCAATTAACAATCTACAGGAACGAACGAGCAGTCAAACTTCGTTTTTAATAGACAGATATAAATAAAGGTAATTAATTTAGTCATTGAGGGGAAAAAGGCTATTAGGGCTGCTCCAAGAGCCGGGTTGTGACCATGGCTAGTCATCCTAGAGGTGTCGAAGTCGAAGATTATGAACAGTTCGTTGGGCCGGAGCCCATCGATCGCCTCATGAAGAAGGCAAGGCGACTTTTTGATTTTCGAGTGGCCAAAGTGAATTCTACAACTAATGCAGGAGGCGTGGCCGAGCTATTATCCTCTAGTACTCCATTGATGAATAGTCTGGGAATTATTACGGAATGGAGGGCGATAAGTGGAGATCTAGATTTCTTCAGTATTACCAAAAATATACATAATGGCCTGCAGGGCAAACATATCCAGCTTAGCGATTCCAACAAGCGGACTTACGAGGAAGTCGTCTATGAGAATTCAGTCAAAAACCATCTGGACCACGATTTTGTCATTGTTCATGACCCACAACCCCTTCCCATGATAAATTACAACAAGAAAACTCTGCCCCTGGATTTGGCGATGCCACCTAGACCTTTCGAACCCGAACAAGGAACTCTGGAATTACCTGATTCCGCATATAGAAAGCTATGATGCGGCGATATTTTCTATCAGAGAATATGCCCAACGACTTAGGATACCACAGTTTTTCTTCATGCCGGCTATTGACCCCTTTTCCCCCAAGAATCGGGAACTGAGTGAGGGCGAAATGGATGAATGTCTGGCTCGCTATAATATACCCACAGACCTTCCACTTATTGCGCAAGTATCTCGCTTTGACCCTTGGAAAGATCCGGAGGGTGTTATAAGAGCATTCAAACTTGCAAGAAGAAAAGTGGATTGCACACTTGTCCTTCTGGGTAATTTTGCTACGGACGATCCTGAAGGAGAGAGAGATATTCGAATCCCTCCTCGAGCAGCCGAGAGGAGCGTATCCTTATCCTATCCTCTGGAGATGATACTACTTTGGTAAATGCCCTCCAGAGACGAGCTGATGTTATTCTACAAAAGTCCATTGGTGAGGGCTTTGGCCTTACAGTTACAGAGGCAATGTGGAAAGGAAAGCCCGTCATAGGAGGAAAGGTAGGGGGATCCTTTCTCAGATCCAGGATGGAGTGAACGGTTTTCTCGTTTCATCCGTTGAAGAGGCGGCGGATAGAATAGTACAGTCTGATCAGAGACAAGGATTTGCAGATGCGTCTGGGACAGAAAGCCAAGGAAACGGTTCGGGAACGGTTTTTGCTTCCGCGCCTTTTGGAACAATATCTCGATCTGCTCAATTCGTTTGAGCAGAGAAGTAAGATGAAGGGACTGGCCTCTATGTAAACAAAGATTGCTAAGTTTATCTTTTACTATCATGAATCAAACGTTAGACCAAGTTAATAATTACATACGACATGAACCGGGATTCTTTAATGTTGTATTTGATCTCGGTGGAGTGCTTCTCACTTGGAAGCCAGACCGAATCATAAAGAGGATATTTAAAGACAGAGAAATTCAAAAAATAGTTATGGACGAAATTTTCTGCCATCCGGATTGGGTTGAGCTTGACAGGGGTACATTAGACCGAGATTCAGCTATCGAGCGCGCTGCTTTTCGGACCGGTCTCCCGCAGTCTGAAATCAAAAAGCTAATGGAGCTGGTACCCTATTCGTTGATTCCGAAACCTGAAATTATAGAGTTAGTCCGCGCTGTTAAAAAAAATGGTAATCGAGTTTTCGTGCTGTCAAATATGCATATTGACTCTATTGACTTTATCGAGCAGAAATACCCAATCTGGGATGTCTTCGATGGTATGGTTATATCCAGCCGCATCCAGATGGTCAAGCCGGAGTTAGAGATATATCAACATTTGCTAGAAAAATTTGATCTCATCATAGAAACAACAATCTTTATAGATGATATTCCTGAAAATTTGGAGGCAGCATCTAAGCTCGGTATGAAAATAATAAGATTTGAGAGTCCCTCCCAATGTGAAGCAGAATTAAGAGCGCTCGGGTGTATCTAGCGTGGCTCGGCACTTAAGTTCTTAGCCAGATTCCATTTGCGGTTTTTGTTAAAAAGATACATATGAGTCTTAACTTGACAATACCCGGTCGCTCGCGAAAGGGCTCCCACTGTCATTGCTTTAGACGTTAGATATTTCGGGGACAAAATTCGTACGATTTAATGGATAAATATATTTTGATTAATCCTTTTTGGAATGAAAATGACTTTAATGGCCTTCCAAAGATTGCAGCCTGTGCTGAACCATGTCCTGACGATAGGGCAGGATCTATTCTGTATTAAGAAAATCAGGAACGTAGTCGTTGAAAATCCCCTCTAACTCCCCTTTGTAAAAGGGGAGGATTTCCTATTGCAGTGTACATTCTCAGAAGTTACGCAAGAGGTAATTTCCTCCTTTCGTAAAGGAGGATTTGGACAGCCTTGTCCTGAGTAGTGAGCCTGCCGAACTATCGAAGGATTGCTTCTTTGTACCTGTGCTGAACTCGTTTCAGTATCAAGACAAAGAAAATAAAAAATTAAACAATGGATCCCCGATTACGCTTCTCCCCGGATGTTTCTGGCAAGGAACATTCGAGGATGACGGATGAGCAAATTTCCAGGAAATTTATTATCTTTAGGATTTTGTCCACTAAATATCTAAGACTTACAATTGCGAGTTAATCGGTTCTACTCAGTGTAAACACTTCGATTTACTCAGTACAGGCTCCGCGAAGCAATATTTCTTTTGTTGTATCGCCGCGACTATGTATATTAGGATTTTAGTATATTCAAGCACTGTGTACTCAAGTCCTAATACCTATCCTTGGTAATACTTAAGGTCTAATTAGAATTAAACCGATGTCCAACAGAAATTACCTTCCTAAGATGTTAAGAATTATAGAAATCAAAAATTTCGAGAGATCACTCCTTTGCAAGTGAGTTGCGGAAGCTTCGGACCATTCTATTCATGGCCCCAATTCATTATCCACAAATTACATAGGCGTAATAAATGAACATTTCAATCATAGGAACAGGATATGTTGGCCTTGTAACAGGAGCATGCTTTGCGGAAAGTGGAAATAACGTTATATGTGTCGACAATGACAAACAAAAAGTTGTTGCCCTAAAAGAAGGTAGAACGCCTTTTTTCGAACCCGGACTTGATGGCCTTATATCGAAGAACTTCAAGGAAGGTCGACTCCATTTCACGACTGAGCTTCCTCGGGCTGTGAAAAATTCTTTTATAGTATTTATAGCAGTTGGCACCCCGCAGAATGGAGATGGCACTGCAGATACTAATTCAGTCATGAATGTTGCCAGATCGATAGGAAAGAGTTTGGATGATTACAAAATAATCATAACAAAGAGTACTGTTCCAGTGGGAACCACGGTGAGGGTTGCCGAAGCTGTAAGAGAAACCACTGATATTTCGTTTGATGTTGCGTCAAATCCTGAGTTTCTTAAAGAAGGATCCGCTGTCGATGATTTTATGAAACCAGACAGAGTTGTAATCGGGTCAGATAACCCAGCAGTTGCTGGAATTCTAAAAGAACTTTACTCACCTTTTGTTCGTACCAGCAACCCCATCATAAATGTGAGTATAAGGTCTGCTGAGTTGTCTAAATATGCCGCAAACGCAATACTCGCAACGAGGATTTCATTCATTAACGAAATTGCAAATCTTTGCGAATTCGTTGGTGCTGATATATCCGAGGTAAGAGTAGTATTGGGGGCTGATAATAGGATAGGACATTCATTTCTTTTCCCTGGGATTGGGTATGGTGGCTCGTGTTTCCCAAAGGATGTCAGAGCGCTTGTCAAGACTGCTGAAACATTTGGATATGATCTTAAGGTCTCGAGAGCCACGGATGAAGTCAATACGATGCAAAGAGAGGTATTCTGGAGAAAGATAAATATCTTCTTCGGGGGAAAATTAAAAGGTAGGAAGATTGGTGTATGGGGACTATCTTTTAAACCAAAAACTGATGATTTAAGAGAAGCCCCTTCCCTGTTCATAATAGATAGACTCTTATCGTTTGGCGCTGATGTTTCAGTGCATGACCCGATAGCGATTGGTAAGGTAAAGCAATATCTAAAGGATAGGGTAACATATGCAAAATCCAATTATGATGCATGTTCTGGGGCGGATGCGCTGGTCATCCATACTGAGTGGAATGAGTATAGACAACCTGATTTCGAACGAATAAAACGCCTGATGAAAAGTCTCGTTATATTCGATGGAAGGAATCTGTATGATCCAAAAAAACTGGAAACGCTTGGATTTGAATATTTCGGTGTGGGCGTTCAGGGTGGAAATTTTAAAAATGTATGCAAATCGGCAAAAGCTACAGCAGGTAGTGAAAATGTCAGACAGTTATAATCTTAAAAAGCGCTGGATTATAGTTGTTACTGGGGGAGCTGGATTTCTTGGTAGCAATCTATGTACAAATCTAATTGAAATGGGTCATAAGGTGCTCTGTTTAGATAATCTAATAACTGGCAATCCTGATAATATAGAACACCTAATTGGAAACATAAACTTCAAATTTACTAACTATGATGTAACTCATTTCTTTCATCTTGAGGGTAACGTTGACGCCGTTCTCCATTTTGCGTCGCCAGCTAGTCCGGCAGATTATATCGAATACCCCATCCAAACTCTTAAAGTAGGGGCCTTAGGAACTCACAAAGCACTGGGACTCGCTAAAGCTAAGCGTGCAAGATTCCTGCTCGCGAGCACTTCTGAAGTGTATGGCGACCCACTGTTAAATCCCCAATCGGAAGACTACTGGGGTAACGTAAACCCCGTGGGACCAAGAGGAGTCTACGACGAAGCAAAGCGTTTTGCTGAGGCCATTACGATGGCTTATTATAGAAATCATAATTTAGATACAGGAATTGCGAGGATATTTAATACCTACGGACCACTGATGAGACCAAATGATGGCAGAGTCATTTCTAATTTTATAGTACAGGCATTGAAGGGCGAACCTCTAACAGTTTATGGAGACGGTAATCAAACCAGAAGCTTCTGTTATGTTTCAGATATGGTAAATGGAATCATTTCGCTTCTATTTGCTGAACCAAATTCTACTAAATTAAGCAAATTGGATAATCAGAAAGAATTGATTCATTACCCTATAAATCTTGGGAATCCCCATGAATTATCAGTTCGAGACATTGCCAAAATGGTTCTTAAATTAACCGGAAGCAGAAGCAAAATTGAATTTAAACCATTACCAGTTGATGATCCGAAAGTTCGAAGACCAGATATTTCTAAAGCAAAAACACTCCTTGGTTGGGAGCCCAGGGTTAGTATTGAGGAAGGTTTATTAAAGACAATAAGTTATTTTAAAGAAAAATTAGCCCTGGACATAATGACTAGAATATCAGCATAAAATTTGTCCATAAAATTCGAAATTAGTAGCCGATTAACGAGCAAATCCCCTATAGCTTGCTATAGGCGTTCCGCAATCGTGTCATTGCGAGGAGTTTTTATCGCGAAGCAATCTGCTGGGTAAATGCCATAATGGAATGGATCATAAAACTCTCTGCCAATGCCGAAGGAGATTGCATCGAGACTTTTAAGTCTCTCGCCATGACATCTGAGACTTTCAGTTTCTCTTATGATACACTGCAGCTTGCTGCTTGGGGATTCATTCCACCTTAAAGATTTTAAAATTCCGTTCGCCGGTCTACCTACTTCAGGAGGTTCTACTGTTACTAGGATGGTCGAGAATGAGTTGAACGAGCCGAACCCTTATATACAGGTGCTGAATGCAGATAAAAATTCGGAAAGAGATTGTAAAATTATACGATGCGGATAGAGACCAAAATAAGGACCTTGTTAAAGACTCTATCATGGAGACTTACCGCCACCTTCACCACTATGGTAGTCGCCTTTGCTATTACGAAAAGAGTAGATATAGCTGTTCAAATTGGTTTAATTGAAGCTATTCTAAAAATGTTAGTGTATTACATCCATGAAAGGATCTGGACAAAAGCTGATTTTGGCATTGAAGATAAAAAACCCTTGGTATTATGGTTTACTGGCCTATCGGGTTGTGGAAAATCCGAACTTTCACAGGCCATTTATGAGCATCTTCTTAAGAGAAAAATAAGGGCTGAGTATTTTAACGGCAGAAGAATACGCGATATGTTTCCAGAAATTGGGTATTCACCTAAGGATAGAAAAGATCATATCAAAAAGATTGGGAGCTTGATTAAGATCCTTGAGGATAATAACACCAGCGTTGTGGGTTCATTTGAAAGTCCTTTTGAAGAATCTAGAAATTATTTACGTGATAGCCTAAAAACTTATATCGAAATATACATAAATGCGTCGGTTGATTATTGTATAAGAAATAATAATAACAAAGGCTTATATGATAAAGCCATGAGTGGGGAACTGGATAATTTCGTCGGGGTATCAATCAAGTATGAGGAACCTAAGAACCCAGAAATAAGAATTGATATTGAAAATCAACCCATTCAAGAAGCAGCTAAGCAAGTGTTAAAATATTTGGAAACAAACGACTATGTATAACTAAGAATTTAAATTCAGACTTATTGATGTTTAAGTTCTTCTGTTATCTATTCCAAGTTAACTTTACGATCGCAATTGAACCTTCAAAATGTTAACGATTTCGGAATTAATATGACTGGTTAAAGGAGCGTTACGATGAAAGGTTTCACTGTTTGGTTTACTGGTTTACCTAGTTCAGGAGAATCCACTCTTGCGAGGATGCTTGAGACGGAGTTGAATAAGTTAGACTTTCATGTTGAGGTACTAGACGGCGATGAAGTAAGATTAAGGCTCTCCAAGGGTTTGGGATTTTCTAAGGAAGATAGAGATGAAAATATACGAAGAATATCGTTTGTAGCAAATCTTGTTACAAGGTCTGGAGGAGTTGCCATAACCTGTGCCATATCTCCTTATCGACAGATAAGAGATAAAGCAAGGGAAGAGATTGGAAGGTTTATTGAAGTCTATGTAAAGTGCCCTGTTGATGAATGTATGGAAAGAGATGTTAAGGGATTGTACAAAAAGGCTCTAAATGGGGAGATCAAGAATTTTACGGGGATTTCAGATCCGTACGAAGAGCCACATGATCCGGAAGTCATAGTTGAAACCAATGTAGAAACCCACGAAGAAAGCATCGAGAAGATCATCGTGGCACTGAAGTCGCTCGGATATATGCCGTGTACGTTGCCTTACAGAATTACGCAAGCCGCAAATCCCTAAGATAATTGGTTGGAGCAAAATATTAGATCATGACCAATCACACTGAAAGGATAGCCGTTGTAGTGTATACCCCAGAGTCTCAGTTACGAACTCCAGGGATTCTTTTGACCTCTATGTGGCAAGATCTTAAAGACAGCCGTGAGTTGGCGTGGCGGCTTTTTGTAAGAGATATTTCTGCACGCTATCGCCAGAGTATTCTTGGTGTGTTTTGGGCATTTCTGCCACCAATTCTAACTGGACTAGTCTTTATAGTTTTGCAATCAAACAAAATTGTAAATTTCGGAGAGACCGATATACCCTATCCAGTTTTTGTTTTGGTCGGGACAACGCTATGGCAACTCTTTTCCGAGAGCCTTAACGGACCTTTGAATTCAGTCAGAAGTGCAAAAGCCATGCTGGCCAAAATCAACTTCCCTCGGGAAGCCCTCATAGTCTCTGCATTTTATCAAATGCTTTTCAATCTGAGTATAAAATTGGTCATTCTTGTGGGTATTTTTGTATATTTCGGAATTCACGTTACCTGGGGGCTAATTTTAACACCCCTGGCTATACTCATGCTAATCCTTTTAGGGATGACCCTCGGATTGCTCCTCACTCCCCTTGGGACGCTATTCACTGATGTTTCTTCTGGATTGACGTTCGGCATACAATTATGGTTCTTTGCAACACCGGTCGTATATCCTACGCCTCAATCCTTTCCCTTTTCGCATATAGCGACGCTGAATCCTGTGAGTCCTCTCCTCATAGGTGCACGAGATCTAGCTACAAAAGGTGTTCTGACAAATGTAGAGCCATTTTTGATCGTAAGCGGTTTAACGATAATCGGGGTGTTTATCGCCTGGCTAATTTATCGAACCTCTTTACCTATAATTATAGAGAGAATGAGTGCCTGATGTCGGATACCTTAGTTGTAGTGGAAAATGTAAGCAAGAAATTTTGTCGTACCCTTAAACGATCTCTCTGGTATGGTGTCAAAGATTTAAGTTCTGAACTTGTCGGAATCAGAAACGGTAATAGGAGCTTACGTAAGGAAGAGTTTTGGGCTGTTAAGGATGTTTCATTTGAACTAAGGCGTGGAGAAACTTTGGGTCTCATTGGTCCCAACGGTGCAGGTAAAACCACCGTGTTGCGGATGCTGAATGGCTTAATAAAACCAGATGTAGGCCGAATTGAAGTTAGAGGCCGGATGCAAGCTTTAATTGCATTGGGGGCGGGATTTAATCCGATACTTACCGGTCGGGAGAATATATATGTCAATGCCGCAGTTTTGGGAATTCCAAAATCGGAAGTAGATCGCAGGTTTGATGAGATCATTGATTTCTCAGGAATTGAAGAATTTATAGATATGCCAGTCCAGAGCTATAGTTCAGGCATGGCGGTACGATTAGGTTTTGCAGTGGCGGTGCATCTGGAGCCAAATGTTATGTTGGTGGATGAAGTGCTGGCGGTGGGAGACTTGGCTTTTCAATTAAAATGCCATAGAAAAATGAGCGAATTTAGGCAAAACGGTGGAACGACTGTCTTAGTTAGCCACAGCATGCAAGCGATTAGGAATGTTTGTAAAACAGGTCTGTGGCTAGAGAATGGGAGTGTGAAAGAAACCGGTGAAGCACAGAGTGTTTGTGATCGGTATGAAACGACGAACTTAAACAAAGATAGAGATCACTATACAGACACTGGAATTCAGTTGAATTTCGACCCCGCCATAAGAGTTACTAAAATAGAGTTTTTAAACGCTAATGACAGGAATTGTAATATTTTTAATATCGGGGATTATTTTAAATTAAGGATTCATTTTGATTGTATGAGAACTTTGACGAATCCTATCTTTCATGTAGATATCTACGGTCCATCGGATATTTGTATTTGTTCTTGTTATTCTAATCGAGATGGTTACAATTTTTCCTCGCTCTCTGGTATTGGATACATAGACTTCTGTATAAATAAATTGGTTTTTAAACCTTCTAATTACTTATGTTCTGTATTTCTTTCAGAGGATGAGATTAATAATATCCTAGCCTTTCATGAAAAGAGTTATGTATTTACTGTTGTGGGAGCGTCTACTAATAATGCATTGATCCAACCTTTTCCAACTTGGTCAGTATCCACTATGAGTGAATCTGTATCAGTATTATGACGAAAAGAACGATACACCATTATGCCAGATCAGTGACCATGGGACCTCCTAAAGAGCTGATGCTGCAACTTAGGGATAGATATAAATTAAGAGACTTTATTGAGACCGGCACTTTTTATGGAAACACAGCTGTCTGGGCAGCATCTAACTTCGACAATGTTATAACCGTAGAGTGTTCGAAAGCGATTTATGACCGAACAAAGACCAGACTTGATAGCATGCAAAATGTAAACTTCATATTTGGCGATTCGAGGTCTGTACTTAAAGAATTTGTCCCAAAATTAAAGCGTCCATCCATGTTCTGGTTAGATGGCCATTGGAGTTGTGGCCAAACTTACGGAGAGAATGATGAATGTCCACTTATTGAGGAAATCGGTGAGATAAACAAGTCTACACATACCCATTTTTTGTTTATAGATGATGCACGCTTGTTCACTTCGCCTCCTCCAATGCCTCATCACATAGAGCAGTGGCCATCGATTGACAAGGTAATTGAAGCAGTTAAATCTTCGACACACAAATATTACGTTGTACTAATTGAAGACTTAATTATTGCACTCCCTGAGTATGCGAAAGGACCCGTTTCCGAATATTGTCAAAAGATAAATACGAAAGCATGGGACGAGTATGTAAAAAATTTAAACGCATCTTCATTTAAGCAGGGATGCACCTTGATTAATCAGGGTTTGAGTCTAGTGGGTCAGAATTTGCGAGTTCAGTTGAAGCAGATGATCTCGAAGCTTGCAAAAGATGCAATGTTTAGATGATCCATAACCCGTTCTTCCATATTCTAACCAAGTTTAAACGCAAAGCGACACACCTTCTGCTCGCGTTCACCTCAGGTAGGGGAGGAGAATGTGGAACATTAAACGTAGCAAATCGCGAAGTCTGGTTAGAGAAGACCCTAACGAAGATCCCAGCCGGGAGTCGTATTTTAGATGCGGGAGCGGGGGAATTGCAATATAAGCGCTTTTGTGCTCATCTGAACTATGTCAGTCAGGATTTTGCCCAATATGATGGGCAGGGCGATGGTGTGGGCTTTCAAACCAGAAGATGGAATCAGTCGCAGTTAGATATTGTATGCGACATAACGAACATTCCCGAGCGCGATGTCTCGTTTGATGCAGTGATGTGCATTGAAGTTCTTGAACACTTGCCTAATCCCGTCGCTGCCTTACATGAACTGAGGCGTCTTCTTAAACCCGGCGGTACGCTGATTATCACTGCCCCCTTTTGTTCTTTCACCCATTTTTCTCCTCATTTTTTTTATACTGGCTATAGCCCGTATTTCTATGAGTACTGGCTAGGTGAATTAGGATTTGAGATCGTGGATATGCAGTTTAACGGTAATTATTTTGATTGGGTGGCGCAGGCGTTGCGCTGGTTACCCGAGATTGGTATGGATTATTCGGGCATGGCCGCAACCTTTCTTGAGAAAAATTGTATAAACATCGTATTGGGGCTCTTGAATCGACTCTCCCAGAACAATGCCGGCTCAGAACAATTGCTCACCTATGGTTTGCACATTCGAGCACGCAAGAGGTAAGATTCTAAATGGTTGTCTGGTACATCTGTGCGTATCGCCACGATTTAAAATCGATTTAGCCTTCTGACCGCAGTGATTGACCTTGCCGTAATTACTTCTTGAAATGCGTTCAGCACGAAAAGGTAACAAGAAACGCGGCTTCTTTGGATTGAATCTATTCTAAGCGAATGAATTCATAGGACATTTCTTCAAAGAATACTACAATACAAGTTTCTGTGTGTTCGCATTTTCGCAACATCAGCTGGTAGAATTTACCTCAAAGGCTTATACTTAATAATTTGTGGGTAGCAAATTCGTACACATGAGCAGAAACATATTTTAGTCTACGGCTAAAGCGCCTATCCCACTCAACCCTTCTCAGAAAACATGAAAAATGCGTCTCCTCCAAAACAGATTCCAGGTGATTTGTTAGATAGTTATACATTAAATGGAAAAATTCCCGTTAATTATTGGTACCTTGATGACACCAGTTCATCTGGAAATGAGAACGTTTTCAAAAAATCCGATATCGATTCCTACCTTGATGGGATAAAGAACAAAAAGACGCATTACTACGGTGACACAGACTTATGGCTATATCAGGCGTTAGATAAATACTCTATTAGAGATATGGAAGTGGCGGTCATCGGATCAGTTTTTCCTCTCTACGAGTCTATTTGCTTATTTTACGGTGGCAGGCCAACCACAATAGATTACAATAGAGTGATTTCGGAAGATCCACGAATCAGAACGATGACCGTGGATGAATTCACCGAACACCCCGTAATATTCGACGCAGCTTTTTCAATTTCTACTTTCGAACATGATGGTTTGGGTAGGTATGGAGATCCATTGAACCCTTATGGAGATATTGAAGCAATGGCAAAAATGAAAGGGGTAGTCAAGCCGGGGGGGGCTACTTTTTCTAGCCGTTCCGTTGGGCGCGGATACAATCGTGTGGAATTCTCATCGAGTCTACGGATCGCTTCGGCTTCCGAAGCTTTTGTCCGGATGGAGAGTGCTTGACATATTCCCGAGACGTGTACGTTGCCCAAAAGCCAGCGAGCATTTTCAGCCGCTTTTTGTTCTGAAAAACTCGGAACCGAGGGGGATCAATATCCGGATGTTTATTTTTAAATTCAGGACTGCTTGTGGGGTTCAGAGCATGCATTTGAAATTGGTTAACCTTTTGAAGAAAGCTATACATCATTATGCACTTTGGCTCTAGAGTAAGTTATTCTTCCAAAAGAATAGAATAAGTCTCCTTCCGTAACTGAGATCAGAAAGTTCGTCAGATAAGCAAGTCTCAGTGTGGATAGAACCTTCTCATCGTCCATATTTTTAACATTATAAATATTTCCAAACCATCTTCTCTCGATATAGGATCATAGCATCCATGAATCTAAGTAATACCTGTTTACTTTACCAGAAAGGATGTCAAAAGGTTTGCTTATAACCTGATCCGACACTTTTTGCTCATATAACCGCAAGGCGGGAAGGAGATATTTGTTTAAAGGTTGGCGTAGGAAGTGGCAAATTTAGCAAAGCTAATTGTTATGTGATGATTACGAAGAGACTAAACACTTTTGCCAAGGAAAAAAGCGAACGCTATCAAAGTTATGGCACAGTTAAGACTGAACAGTCGATCCAAGTTCCCTTGATCTCTTTTAATAATATAATTAAGCAACAGTGCGACCATTGTCCTAATATTGTATCGTTAGATGTTAAGGGATTAGAAACAGAAATATTAAAGACAACTGATTTCGGTCCGTTCCGACCAGAGATTTTTTGCATTGAGACCGTGACTTGTACAGAAGATAAGATACTGGTAAACATAGCTGATACGATCGATTATATGCTTTCAAAGGGTTATTTCGTTTTTAGTGACAGATACATCAATTCGATTTTCGTGGATCAAACGGCTTGGAAAAGTCGACCTTAAGGTGCCACAGATAAACGCGAAAAGTGCAGAGATTTTCGCAATCATTTTCGATCGTGCTTGTCCAGAGCTTCGAGGTGAACTACATGCATATATTATATGTTGCTCTAAAATATGATTACGGTCAACCCGAACGAGGCTATAGTTACGAGCACTACAACTTTTACCATAGTCTCCGTACTATGGGTCACGACATCTTCTACTTCGATTTTATGACGCTGGTCCACGAGCACGGGCGAGACTGGATGAACCGTCACCTGTTGGAGGTAGTACAAGGAGAAAAACCGGACCTAATGTTTACGGTTCTAGCACTTGAGGACCAGATTAACCCTGGTGTTGTGCGGGAGATTTCTGAGTACACCGAGACTATTACCTTGAATTGGTTTTGTGAGCGACCATTATCGCTTTGATAGCTACTCTCGCTATTGGGCGCCGTGCTTCAATTGGGTGGTCACGACGGATCAAAATGCATTGCCGAAAGGTGCACGGACGGGATACTATAATGTCATCAAGAGTCAGTGGGCGTGTAACCATTATTTATACGAAAGGCTAGATTTGCCATTCAAGTATGATGTCACTTTTGTTGGCCAGCCGCATAGCAACCGGCGAGAGTTGTTCAGTCGCTTCGAAATGGAGGCATTCGAGTTCGTGTGTGGGGAAATGGTTGGGAGTTAGGCTGTTTGTCACAAGAAGAAATGATCCAGGTATTCAATCAGAGCCGCATGAACCTTAACCTTTCCAACGCTTCGTGCCCGGTGTTACCGTATCAATCGCGGAGAGGAAAAATTGCTCGAAGACGGGTATCTCGCTCTTTAGATGCCATACCATTTGGATCAAAGCAGGAAAAAACTTGTAGGCGGTGGCTATCGAAGTTCGCATCTTTTGTACGTATCCCGGCGATCTCACCTCACAACAAAATCACTCCCGAGCAGCATCCTCAGCAAATCAAGGGAAGAAACTTTGAAATCCCTGGTTGTGGTGGCTTCCTTCTACAGAACAAGTAGAAGACTTGCAGACTACTATGAAATGGGCGGGGAAGTTACGACCTACAAAGATGTGGACGACCTGACAGATAAAACTTCGTATTACCTACAACACGAAGATGAGAGGGCAGCCATCGCGGAAGCTGGCTTTCAACGGACTTTACGCGAGCACACGTATGTTCATCGTTTCAACGAAATCTTTCAGAGTATAGGGGTGTCATGAGCCTTCCACTAATAAGCGTAGTGGTCTGCACCTACAATCGCTCAGACCTGCTGACCGGAGTGCTAAAACGCTCTGCGAACAGAGCATGGATAAACGGGCTTACGAAATCCTAGTAGTAGACAACAATTCCAGAGATGAAACTCGTGCCGTAGCGCAGCAATTTTGTAACCACTATGCTAATGTACGCTATTATTTAGAACTCCGCCAAGGGCTCTCATACGCGCGAAATTCAGGTTTTCAAAAAGCACGTGGAGAATATGTAGCCTATATTGATGATGATTGTAAGGCGCCCAAACACTGGTTATGCGTAGCCAAGGATATAATTGAACGTCTAGCACCGGATGTATTTGGTGGCCCGTCCTATAGCTTTTACAACTCACGTAAGCCACTGTGGTACAAGGATTCTTATAGTTCACACGAGCCATATAAAGAAGCTCGAATTTTGAACGGGAAAGAATGCATAAATATATATGGAATGAATATGGTTATTCGCACTAAGTTGCTTCAAGCCTTGGGGGGATTTGATCCTGACTTAGGTATGTGCGGAGAGAAAATTGCTTATGGTGAAGAAGCTGCGCTCCTAAAGTTGATAGGTAGTGCTTTGCCAGATCAACTAGTTTACTATGACCCTAATCTGTATGTATATCACTTGGTACAAAGTGAAGGATGACACTACGTTGGATTATGCGCCAACGATTTTCAGAAGGTGGTTATACCCATCGTGTGTTTGATAACACTTCACGTGTAATCAGCCATCGCGAACTATTTAAGGGTTCGATTAGGATAATCCTGGCGTTAGTCAATGGCCTTATATTTGCTGTGTTCAAGCGTGATCGTACAAAATATCCCTTTATTCAGAACTATGTGTACGAGAACACATTTGAGCATGTATCGAAATTGGGAAAGCTGTATACTCAATTTCAGCTGAGATAAATGCAGCGTTTTAGTTTGACTATCAAGACTTGGAACAACCTAAGATACTAAGCCAATCGTCAAACAAAAACATTAACCTTGTTCCAATTTAACTAAAGGTTTGGCTAACTCGAAATCAATGTATGAACTAAATAAATGAAGCTATCTGAACCTTCCAAAAACTATGAGGTTTTACATTTATCGGAAGCTGAAACTGCAAGATTAAAGTAGTTCTTGCTAGTATATTAATTTCATACAGCAATGCTGGCCGTACTATTGATTTATGAAAGTGGTGTACTGAGTTAAATTCGATGAACTTAAGCCAGCAATATTCCAAAGCTAATTTAAAAGGAATTCGATGGGAGTAATGTGCTCTCCCGACAAGTCATTGGAATCTAAGGATCATTAACTAAATTTTGTTTTTTTATCAAATTAATTTCCGGATGCCCTAAATTATTATCTTAAAAGCAAGAACTTTAAATATGGCATTCGCCATCTTTCAATGATTAGATTTATCATGGCTCGGATTAAACAAGTTATCTTTTTAATTCAACTGTTTGTTATGTTAATGTCGTGTAGCGGGGGAGCAGATAACAATGGAGATAGTTCAAAGTTGGAACCCTCTCCAGTCTCTACTCCGACACCAAGCGCTATGCTATTACCATACGATAACACTAGTCCTGTCATACACACCAATGACGGGAATATCGATACTTACACATTAGAGTATCTCATGGCATTGGCCAGTGCTCGAGACATTAATCTAGTAGGGATCGTTCCGGATGCGGGAGGTGGGGGACTGGATGACCCTGACATCTGGGACACTCCTATGTACAACGATATAGTGGGCAAAGCCCGACGCAGCGGGATGATTAATATTCTTGATCCGGTTCCAGGCCCTGCAAGACCACTTGCGCATCCTGCCTCTGATGTAATTGAGGATACGGAACCTATTGATACCCCGGGTAGTTGCTTGATCGTACAAGAGGCTAATAAGACAACCGCAGAAAAACCCTTAGTTATAGTAACCGGGGGCCCACTGACCGCTGTGGCGGATGCCTATCTATTGGATAATAGCATTGCTGACAAAGTAGTGGTGGCTTCAGTTCTTGGGAGAGAGGACAATATGAATGACTATAACGGAAAGCTAGACGGTTGGGCTGCTTATATTGTGCTTCAGAAATTTAGGTACGTGCAATTTCCGAGCCCGCATTCTCCTCCAGAGGTTACAAAATCAAGGTTGGCTGGGACAGAAATACCCGAAAATGAGCTGAAACGTTTTATGGTTGATAAGGATCAGCAGGGTGTTGATCTACCTGGAGATATAGATGGAGATGGTCCTGCTCCCATATCTTTAATGAGGCCTGATTATGTGATCACAACCAAAAGGGTTTCATTCAGTCACTGGATAGATATACCTAACTCATTTGGTAATCCATTCATGAAGGTACCTGCTTTTAAGGATGATCCTAATGGTAGTGCATTGGTAGTTACTAGCGCTAGTGAATCTATAGCAACGGAAGAATGGTGGCAGCTCTATCGGACCCTGCTGCATATAGTGGAGAAGTAGTACAACAGGCTCCTTTTAATGGTGGACCTAGAGATATTCCAGGAGTGATTGAGGCGGAAGACTTTGACTGGGGAGGTAAAGGTTTTGCTTTCAAGAATACGTTTCCTACAGCATGGCCAGTATATCGGGTAGATGCATCTGATCTGAATCTTGATGTTAGTACCGACGTAGGGGGTGGATTTAACATTAAAGGGACAGAACCTGGAGATTGGCTTGAATACACGGTGAATATCATGAACTCTGGCACTTACAGGATAGAGGCACGAGTGGCATCGGAGGAGAGTGGAAAGGTGTTTCGAATCAGATTTGATGGAGTAGATAAGACTGGGGCAATAGCAGTACCTAATACGGGTGGAGAGCAGAACTGGCAGACAGTTACAGTGGAAGGGGTAGAATTGAATGGCGGTGAACAGGTGATGCGGATAGATATGGATACTGGTGGTTTCAGTTTAAATTTTGTAAAACTCGTAAATATTAATTAGGGGATGGTATTGGAAACTCCTATTGTTTTTATAATATTTAATCGTGCAGACACCACCGAGCGAGTCTTTGCGGAAATCGCCAAAGCCATGCCGTCAAAGTTGTTTGTTGTTGCAGATGGCCCACGTGAGGAACGACCTGGAGAGGCGGAAAAGTGCGCGGCAGCTCGGAGAATAATCGATCGTGTGGACTGGGAGTGTGAAGTATTTAAGAACTCCTCTGATGCGAATTTGGGGTGTGGTATACGACCGGCCACAGGTATAAGCTGGGCTTTACAACAGGTAGAGGAAGCAATCATCCTTGAAGATGATTGCGTACCTAATCAGACTTTTTTTCAGTTTTGTGAGGAGCTCCTGGAAAGATACCGTAATGATACTAGGGTCATGTCTATAAGTGGGTTCGATTTGCTATTTGGTCAGAATGATGCGCGATACAGTTACTACTTTCAGCGCTTTCAAGGTGTATGGGGCTGGGCTACTTGGCGCAGGGCGTGGAAGTACTTTGATATGGGAATGAAGCTGTGGCCAACACTCCGTGAAACACCTTTACTGTTAAATATTCTAGGAAACGATCGTGCTGCTGAATATTTTCGAAGCAGATTTGACTTAACCTATGGTGGAGTGAAGGACATTTGGGACTACCAGTGGCTTTTTGCGCTTTGGGCGCAGAACGGACTTTGTATCTCGCCCAGTAAAAACCTTGTTAGCAACATCGGTTTTGGGGTGGATGCCACACACACGAAATCGCCTAAAGGTGTATGGACTAATCTTCCGAGCGTGGATATGGATTTCCCACTCAGACACCCACCCTATATAGCGCCTGACGTTACGTCCGAACAATTTATCATCCAAACTACTTTATTCAAACAACCACAGCCAAATTGGTATCGCATGCTACACGGAAAATTCTCTTCGATTATTCATAATCCACTTCGAAAGCCAATTTCCTTCCTTATGTCTAAATTTATCTAGATCTACCCGGGCCAGTCAGATTGAGCGTCACGGTTGAGCAGAGCTAATGCCCCCCAATGAGATTAATGCGTTTGAATTTAAAAAAGCCACAGAGATGGGTCATAAGAGCGAATTCGCTGAAACGGTAATAATAGAGGATATCTGATATGAGGAATGATGGGCAAGAATTTCCCGTAAAGCAAATCGCTGCCGATTATTTGCGAGCTTTCGAAATGCTTTTGCATAGTATGGACCTTAATGCGATTGAGAGGATCGTCCGGCGTTTGCGTGTTGCTCGCGATATAGGTGCAATGATCTACGTCGCAGGAAATGGAGGCAGCGCGTCAACAGCTTCGCACTGGGTCAACGACCTAGGAAAAGCCACCAAAGAGGTCCGAGTCCGCCGTTTCCAGCACCCCCGTCGGCGTACTCGACCTCCTGCGAGACCTCGGGTCTCGAAGACCGGGAAATTTCAAGCTCGTTTGAAATGATTGGAGCGGGTGATCGGGATCGAACCGACGACACGCCGCTTCCACGCCGCGGAGGCGTTTTCCCCGAACATGCCTAGCAATTTTGAATTTTGATAGGTATATGCGTGCCAAGCAAAACCTTAAAATGATAGGCATGACTCCACTCAGCAGCATCGCGATGAGCGCGTACACCGATCTGGTGCGGCTCCTGAAGGACGACGCAATGTCCGGCGTCGAGGGCCAACCGATCCTCAAACAGCGCGGTAACAAGGCTTACTGGTACGCTGCGCGCCGCGTCGGATCGGAGATGCGCTTCTTCTACGTCGGCGAAGATACCGACGAGACGCGCGCTCGGATCGACCGCATCGAGAACCTGCGTGCGACCGCGAAGGAGCGGCAGGACGAGCGGTCGCGGCTGATCCGGCTACTGCGGGCGGAGGGCATGACGCCGACCGACCGAGCGACCGGTTCCATCCTATCCGCCATGGCGAGCGCGGGGACGTTTCGGCTGGGCGGTACGGTCGTCGGTACGAATGCGTTTCGCCTGTACGAAGGTGAACTTGGCATCCGCCTGCCTTTGGGCGGGATGGCAAGCACCGGGGACATCGACATCGCCCAATTCGAGAAGCTCAGCGTCGCCCTGGAGGATCAGGTCAATCCGGGCTTGGCAGAAACCTTCTCGGCGCTGAAGTTCGCCCCCCTGCCCGGGCTCGACCCAGCCCGAACGTGGCGTTGGGCGCAAGGCGGCAGTGGCCAGTTGGTCGAATTCCTCACACCGGCATTCGGCGAGGAAACCATCCGTGACCTGCCCGCACTGCGCGTCAGCGCGCAAGCGCTGAATTACCTCAACTTCCTGATCGCCGAGCCGATCCAGGCAGCGGCCATCTACAGGTCTGGTGTTCTCGTGCAGGTGCCACGCCCCGAAAGATATGCAATTCACAAGCTCATCATCGCCGATCGGCGGCGCGATGGCGCGGGCACCCTGAAGGCGTCGAAAGATCGGGAGCAGGCGGCGTTTCTAATCGAGGCGATGGCCGAGGACCGACCCGACGATCTGTCCCGAGCCTACGTCACCGCAAAGGAGGTAGGGCCACGCTGGCGCGACCACATTGCCAACTCGTTGAAGCGGATGCCGGACACGATGAACATCCTGGACAGTGTGTGATTGCGATCGCGGCGGTGATGGTCAGCACCATCAGACCGATCGTGGGGATTTCCATGATGGCAAATGATGGCGCAGTCGTCGCCATTCGCCGTTCCCCGCCATCCGCAATTTGACTGGATTGCGCGGATTCAAGGCGGATCTCGTCGAAAGCGCCCATGATGGCACCCTGCACGTCACCGACGTTTCCGTGCGCCACCAACGAAGGAGAAAGCTAAGTTGTTGAATTATTGGAGCGGGTGATCGGGATCGAACCGACGACATCAAGCTTGGGAAGCTTATTTTTTCAGCGCTTTTATAGGCACTTAGCTGTAAAACAGCGCCCTCCCCGCTTAAACCGTATCAATGGGTTACGGGCAGAGTGTAAAACCAAAAGAGCGCTCGTAGCGGCTGTTTCGCCGAGAGCGGAGTCCGGTAATCGCAGGGCATTGATCATCCCCTTCCGGCGCGGACAGGGGTAGGTGCTCTCGGCTCAGCTCACTGCGGATTTGGACGATCTTCTGCTCACGTCGGGTAGTCGTGGAAGAAACCTTATATCGCACTGATCCAGGTTTTCCTCCCGCCTTGCAACGGGTATTACAGGGACAGAGGGCTGACGAGATAAGACTGACGAGGGGGCATGGCTTTCAAATTCGTTCACGCGGCGGACGTCCATCTCAACTCGCCGCTGCGTTCGCTTGCACTGCGCAACGCTGACCTTGCGGAGCTGATCGGCGACGCCAGCCGGCAGGTTCTCATGAACATCGTCGACCTTTGCCTGAACGAAAAGGTCGATGCTCTCCTGCTTGCCGGCGATCTCTATGACGGCGATCAGACCTCGATGAAGACCGCCCGCTTTCTCGCCGCGCAGATCCGCAGGCTGGACGAGGCCGGCATCCGGGTTTTCATCATTCGAGGCAACCACGATGCGATCTCCCGGATCACGCGTGAGCTCACCTTGCCTGAAAGCGTGACCACCTTCGGGGGCAGAGCGGACGCCGTTTCGCTCGAACGGGAGCGGGGCGCCCTACCGGTTGTCGTCCACGGGCTCAGCTTCTCGCAGCCGCACGCGCCGGAAAGCCTGCTCCCGAAGTATCGGGCCCCCGTGTCGGATGCCGTCAATATCGGCTTGATGCACACCAGCCTGGAAGGGGCGGTCGGCCACGATCCCTATGCCCCGTGCAGCCTTGCCGATCTCGCCGTTTCAGGATTTGACTACTGGGCGCTCGGGCACATCCACAAGCGTGCGGAGCACCAGGGAAAGCCCGGAAGCACGCCATGCGTTATCATGGCCGGCATTCCGCAAGGGCGCGACATCAACGAGGGCGGCACGAAGTCCGTGACGCTCGTGACCATCAACGACGACCGGTCCATCACATTGGAAGAACGTCCGGTCAGCGTAGCGGAATTCGTCCGCGTCCCTGTAGACGATGCAGGACGTCGGGGACTGGCGGGAAGCCGTCCTGAGAATGGAGAGCGCCCTCGGGGAGGCGCGCCGGCAGGCCGGGTCGGATCATCTCGTAAGTCGCCTCGCCCTCACCGGCGCAACGCCTCTGTCATGGCGCCTTCGGCGGGACGCCGACCTGCTGAGGGCAGAAGCCGAAGATCGTGCGGCCGGCATCGGCCGCACCTGGATCGATCGGATCGAGGTCGACTGCCACCCACAAGTTGCCGCCGGCTCTTCATGCACCGATGAGCGGTCAGATGGCGATAGCGGCTATCCGCTTGGGGAGCTGGAATCGCTCATGCGCGAGACGGTCAGTTCGGACCCGAGCTTCAGGCAAGGCGTTGAGGACTTGGCGCAGGAGCTGCGCGCCCATCTGCCGCCCGAATGTCGCGCGGCACTGGGGGATGACGAGGTCACCGCTGGTTCTGTGCTCGATGCCCTCGCGCAAGAGGGTATGCAGGAGGTTCTGGCGCGCTTGCAGGGGCGCGCTGCCGAGGCAGCGGAGGAGGATGCCTGATGCGCCTGCGTCGCCTCGACCTCACCCGCTACGGCAAGTTCACCGATTTCAGCCTCGACTTCGGGGAAGCAAGACCGGGTGAGCCGGACTTTCATATCGTCTACGGCGCGAACGAGGCCGGCAAATCGACCTGCTTCTCCGCCTGGCTCGATCTTCTCTACGGGATTGAGCCCCGCAGCCGCTACAACTTCCTCCACAGCTACAGTGCCATGCAGGTCGGCGCCCGCATCGAGACTGCCGACGGGAACAGCGATCTCATCCGCGTGAAGCGCAACCAGAACAGCCTCAGCGGTGCCGATGGGCGAGCGGTCGCGGAGAGCGTCGCGCTTGCCGAGCTCGGCGGCATCGATCGCGACGCCTACCGCAGCATGTTCTCGCTCGACGAGGGTTCTCTCGAAGAGGGCGGTGAGACGATACTCGCCAGCAAGGGCGAACTGGGGGAACTTCTTTTCTCTGCGAGTGCGGGTTTGGCCGATCTCAGCCGGGCGCTTGTGAAGATCCGGGAGGACGCTGACGGCTTCTACCGCTACAGGGCACGCAATACTGAATTGTCGACTCTGAAGGACAGGTTGGCGGATCTCAAGCAGAAGCGGGAAGCCACGGACACTGTGGCTTCGGAATTTGCGCGGCTGGTCGAGGCGCGCGGACGTGGCGCGGGGAAAGTATGACACGGCACATAAAGACCGCGCCGAAATCCAGTCCCGCCGGGAGGAGTTGGTCCGCCTGCTCCAGGCCCTGCCGAGACTGGACGAACTCCGGGAGCTTCGCGGCCAGCTCGAGCCCCTTTCGGGGCTCAAGGACGCGCCATTGCACTGGCGCACGGAAATCCCTCGTTTGCAGCGGGCCGCGATCGAAACAGCTGTCCAGGAAGAGACGCTCCGCTCGAATATTGCCGACCATGATCGGCAGAAGGCGGAGACAAAGGTCAACGATGCTGCGCTGGCACAGGCGGAGGCGCTGGAGCACCTCAAGATCCTGCACGCCCGTTTCCTCAGCGCGGAGGAAGACCTGCCGAACCGCCGGCAACGCCTCTCCGAAATCAAGAGGCAACTCGCCACGCTTGCCGGCCGTATATCACCTGAACGGTGCGCAAATCTCGACCCGGCCGACCTCGACGCGATCGAAAGGATCGCGGGCCTGAGAATTGACGCAACCGCCGTCGGCACGCTTCGCGATCTCATGGAAACGCGTTCGGGCGTGGACGCCGCCGTAAAGAGCGCACGTGACGAACTGCAAGAGGCCGAGCGTCGCAAGGCGAACGCACTCGAGGCGGGTCGGCGCGATGATCTGATAGCCGAAGGCGAAATCGCGCCTGATGGTGAAATATCCGACAGGAAGACACTGCTAAACGCCCTTTCGAGCGCCGTTAATGCTGCTCGCGACAGCGATCATGAAGCGCGTCGTAAAGTGGCCGCTCGCCAAGCCGAGACCCAACGGCGTGAGCTGGACGATGTTCTTGCGAGCCTCCAGCCTTGGAGCGGCGATCTTTCCGCTCTCACAAGCCTGCGATTGCCTGATGAAGCCGCGCTCGATCGGTGGGAGGGCCGTCTGGCCGAACTGAAGGATGATCTTTCCGGCCATCGGCGCGACATTGCCCGCCTTGCATCGGACTGTCGGCTGGGCAGGGCCGAGATCGAAGGCATCGAGCGAACGTCTGGTGTTGTGGACGACGCCTCCGCTGCCCGGCTGCGAAGCGAGCGCGAGAAAGCCTGGGCGGCCCATCGTCAGGCCATGGACGACAAGTCGGCAGATGTCTTCGAGGCGGCGCTTCGCGAGGATGATATCGCCAGCGCTGCACGGCTCGGCCATGCCGGCGAGGCGGAAAAGATCGGGCAGCTGCATCGTGCGCTGCGAATGAACGAGACTCGGCTTGAGGAAGCGAAAGAGGCCGAACAGGAGTGTGTCGATAAGGAGAACGCGCTTGCCTGCGAGGTCAGGCACAGCCTGCCGGAAGCTCTCCAATCGCTGATCGACGCTACGGATGTCAGCGCAGGATTATCGGATCTCCGCCGCTGGATGGCGCTCCGTTCCGAAGCGATTGAGAAGGGCCGGCTTCTTCGGGAGGCCATGGACGAACGTGCCGACGCGGAGAAGGACGGAGAGTTCCTGCGCAAGAAACTCGTTGAAGCGTTGTCGGCTGCCGGTTCCAACGTCAAAGGGCGATCTCACGCTGCATCTCGCGATAGCCGCCGGCCAGTCGGTCCTCGACAAGGAGGCAGCACTTCGCTCCCTGCGGGAGCAGCTGGACCAGGTCGAGCATGAGATTGCCGCAAGGAAGAAGACGTTGGCGGAAGCTCTCGACGCGCAGAGGACTTGGAACACGAGCTGGTCGAACGCCATCGGCCGAACCTGGCTCGGCGCGCGAGACACTGTTCCCGGCATTGCTGTGGTCCGCGAGATCCTTTCACTTCTGTCGGAACTGGAGCCACTTCTGCGCGATCATGACGATCTGGCGGATCGGATATCGCAGATGGAGGCGGACCAGGCCGCCTTCGCCGAATCGCTCTCAGCGATTTCCGTTCGCATCGGTGTGGCGCCGGCTCGGCAACAAGTCCGCCTGAAGGTCTCGATGCTGCAGAGCTCTACCAGCTATGCACCGGCGCCGTTCAGGAGGCGCGCACCACAGCGAAAGCGTTGACCGAATTGAGGGACAAGCGAAAGGCCGACGCGGAGCGATTGAAAGAGTTGCAGGATGCCGCGGCCGTCGATCGGCAGCTGGCGAAGACGATGCTTGAGCACTTCGAGGTCGAAAATCTCGAGGCAGTTGCCGGCAAGTTGCGCCAGCTTGACCGGCGCGACGAGCTCTTGGAACGGATCCGCAAGCTGGAAAGGGAGATCGTCGATGCAACGCGGTCGGACGATCTTGAGGGAGCGGAAGAAGTCCTTTCCTCCTGCGATCGTGCGGAACTCGAGCGCGAACAGGCCGAGACTCGAGCCGCGCTTCGAAAACGCCGACCGCTATGTGCGCGAGCAATATGCGGCCCTCACGGAAGCCGCCGGACGGGTCGAGGCGATCGGGGGCGACGACGCGGTCGCCAGGCTTGAGCAGGAACGGCGGGTTGTCCTTCTCGAGATCGAAGACAGGGCCCGCCAATACATGCGCCTGCGTGCAGGCACGATTGCAGCCGAGACTGCGCTCAGAACCTACCGGGAGCGCCACCGCAGCTCGATGATGGAGCGCGCTTCGAAGGCCTTCGCCACCATCAGCCGCGGCGACTACACCGGCCTTTCCACGCGGCCGGACGGAGACAGCGAGCTTCTGATCGCACAGGCTGCCGACGGCGGATCGAAACTGGCGACGGAGATGTCCCGCGGCACGCGCTTCCAGCTCTATCTGGCGCTTCGCATGGCCGGGCTATCTCGAATTCGCGCGCTCGCGCCGACCGGTGCCGTTCATTGCCGATGACATCATGGAGAGCTTCGACAATCCGCGATCTGCGGAGACTTTCCGGCTGCTCGAGGAAATGGCGCGGGCAGGCCAAGTGATCTATCTCACGCATCACCGTCACCTTTGTGAGATGGCGGCGGAGATCTGCTCAGGCGTCCGGATTCATGAACTGCCGGACCGGGAAAGAGAGAAGCAAGCAGCCGCCTGAGCCTGCTTGAGTTTCCCCGGCAAGCGCCAGACTGGACGAGGCTTCGTCTTGATGCTCCGGTGTCGGCTTTAGGAGCCTTCGCGAGTGGATTTCTTCTGTTAGTGCTGTCGAGGTGGAGCTTGGCTCCGAGAGCCTCATGCAAACGGTTCGAGATTGCGAGGTCACAGAGTTCGAGCCGCCATTGCAGAGATAAGAAGACGACCATAGTCTTGCACGGCAAGATCTTTCGGAAGTTAGTGCACCCTTAAATGGGAACGGTGAAAAGCGCATAATCTTGGAGCGGGCGTAGTGGGAAACGGAAGCGCGAGAGCTGGGGAGCTTCATGACCTGATCCGGACACGGATTCGAGAACCTAAGGCCCAAACTACTTGATCTGGGTCGGCGCAATCCTCTGATCGCCACCCGCCTCGCTCCGCGGTCGAACTCCCTTGTGCGGATCGTCGATGAACTCCCGGAGGTCCTGAGGTTCAATCTCGCCAACAGGGTGCCGATGCACCTTATTCCACTGCCGGCGCTTGACGAGGACCCGCGTGACGAGCAAGCGATCACGTTCCAAGACGCCCTGTCGAGTGCTCGACTGAGCGATGAGCAGTATCTGGCTGCCATCTCGGAGCTAGACCCCAATGCAGATGCTAGCCTCGATGAAGAGCGTCGCATCGAGCGCGAGCTCAGGGATCGGGTCAGAGAGATGCTGGGGATGGCGCCACGCCAACGGAAAGCCGACGTCTCACTTCAACAGCATGCACTGAACAACGGCATAGCGCCTCAATGGGAACTACCGGATCCGGACAACGAACACGAAGACGGGCGCCATGGGGACGACCGCATTCAGAACTCTCTCCTGCCGGAAGACCTCGAGCGGCGGCTCAATGCCTTGATCACCAAATGCAAGACCTGGGAGCAAGAAACGGGCATCAACGTCTTCCACGCTGCCTTCGGTTTCCTTGAGTGGAAGGAGCCAAACGGCACGGACTCGTCCTTCTCGCCGCTAGCCTTGATGCCGGTCAAGCTGGAGAAGAAGAAGACCAGAGAGGGCGCCGAATTTTGGGTCAGCGCCGACGGCGACGAGCCAGAGACCAATGTCGTTCTCGCCGAAAAGATGCGCCTCGACTTCGGCATCGACTTGCCCCGCTACGAGGGCGGATCGATTGAGGACTACCTCCGGGATGTGGCCACTTCAGCCCCATCCAGCCTCAGCTGGAAGGTCCGCCGGCAGGTAGTGTTCGGCGTTTTCCCATCGGCAAGGATGGCAATGTATCGCGACCTCGACACGAGCAAGCGCAGCTTTGAGGAGAACCAGGTCATTGCCGGCCTGTTCGGAGGAACAAGCACTGGTGCGGCCGCACCATTCGCGGACGAATATGAAGTCGACGACCCCGCTGTCGAATCCAAAGTGCCTTACCTGGTCATGGACGCCAACTTCATCCCAGTTCAGCACCGTCGTTGATGTGGCCGACGGAAGGGATCTCGCCGTCGAGGGGCCACCCGGCACGGGCAAATCTCAGACAATCGTCAACACAATTGCCAATGCGATGGCGCAGGGCAAGAAGGTGCTTTTCGTTGCCGAAAAGATGGCAGCCCTCGAGGTTGTCGAATCTCGCCTTGAATTGATAGGACTGGGGGATTTCCTGCTCCCCCTGCAGGCCGTGCGTTCTTCTCGGGAGCAGGTCTTCAGCTCCGTGCGGGACAGGCTTGAAGCGGAGATGCCTTCCGTTCCCCTCGATTATGAGGCGCGAATCGAGAAGTTCCGTCAGGTTCGTTCCGAGCTGGCTGCATACATCGGCGTAATCGGAGACCTCTTCGGACAGACCGGCCTGAAGGTTTACGACGTGCTCGGAAAGAGTTTGGCCACATCCACAAGGCTCGCGGACGCGCCTCGCAAGCTTCAAACGCCGTCGGTCCCTAATGTCGAGGCCATAACCGCTGTCCAACTTGAAACAATCCTGGAGAAGGCACGATCGCCTAGCTGCCACTTGGCGGGAGGCGAAGCGGGCAAAACCCTACTGGAGCGGCATCGACCAGCGGAACATCGACCGTTTCACCGTCTTTGAGTTGACGCGGCTCGCCCGGGACACGAGCGAAGCTTTTGAGCGTGCCACCCGCGAGCGACTGCGTCTCAACGAGATTGAGGTCGATACCGAGACCTACTCGCATGACCTCGAAAGTCTGTCGGATGTGCTCAACGAGCTCACACCGCTGGTGGAGACGGCGGATGTCCCCTTGATCCTGCGTGCCTACCGACAGTCAGCCGTTCCAGCTCTCGCCGAATTCTTACAAGCTTGCCAAGCTTTGAGGCGCCGTAGAGAGGCCCTAGCCGAGGTCATCACGGACCCTAACGGAGAGGGAGTCCCCGCGACCCTCCGGAAATCGCCGAGCTCTGCAGTGAGCATGGAATTGACGTGCTTGACCGCGCCAAATGGGCGGAGGAGCTTGACGACTTGGAGGCCTCTCTAGAGGGGCTCCGGAGGAGCTCGGAGGCAGCGGCAATGTTCGTCGAGTATTTCCCTGCCGCGGCGACCATCCCGTTCGGCGTGCTCTCAAAGGCCGCCGAAACAGTGCGCCTGACTGATGGCAATGTGCTTTCGCTACGTAGTGAGTTGACGGCAGCTCCTGCCGGAGTTGGCCTCCTGGATAAACTTTGCCAAACGGGGCGAGAGCTTCAAGGGCAGCGAGACCGGCTGGAGAAGTTCATCTCAACTACTACGGAGCTATCGGCAGCCGAACTGCGGGTGCAGGCGGCGACCATCAGCGGCTCCGGTGCGTTCGCGTGGCTTTCTTCGTCCTTCAAAAGAGCGAAGGGCTCTACTTGGCATTAGCGCGCGGCGAAGGGTTCCGGAAGGTAGAGGCTGCGACGGCCCTGCGGAATTTGGCGAAGTGGAAAGAGGCTTGCCGGCATTCATTGAAGATCCTCAGGCGCGCGCTGTATTTGGCTTGCATTTCCAGGGGGTTGACACCGACTTTTACGCATTTGCGCGGCTGTCGGAATTCTATCGTCGGGTGGATGAGCAGTTTGCAAGACCGGCCAACAGGGACGTCCGCGCGCTGCTCAAGACGGGCGACATAGATCTTGTGACCTCGATTCCCGAGTTGTCTGGGCAAGCACCTTCCACCTCCTACGCTGAGCTTGAGCGCGATATCTCTACAGGGCAGGCCGCACTTGATCACCGGCGTGAGCTGTTCAAGCGGCTCGAACCGCTCCTGGCAGTGCTGAGGCATCCGGAGGCGCTGTCGCCGCCCGAACTGATGTCGACCGCCGAGCAGTTGGTCCAGCTGCGTGCTGCCGAAACAGGAACTGGACGACAATTCCTCCGCAGCTGCCGTGCTGGACAGCCGCTTCAACGGTTCAGAAACCGATCCAGAGGCCTTCCTTAGCGAACTCTCCGTGCTGGCCACTCTGGATAGAGGAGACTGCGATGCTGCGGTCGTTTACTCTATCATCCAACACAATTTGCTCGCGGAGGCTGTGGACGTCCTTGGCAGAGTTCTGCGGCAGGATCGGGCTGCTGCAGAGGCATTGAGGGCTCTGGTTGGCAAGGGCGGCTCCGCAATTGCTGACGCCATGGCCGGCATGTCGCTGCAACAGAAAGCGCAATACCTCCGCGATGCATCAAAGGACGAGGAGGGCATGTTTCTTCATTCGCGGTTCGAGGCTGCATGCGACGAGATCGGCGACCTGGGATTCGATTGGGTCGTTGATGAGTTGGAGAAGAACGATCGGTCGTTGGACGAACTACCTGGAGTTCTGGAGGCTGCGATATTTCGCGCGATGGCGATGCGAGTATTCGACGCCCACGGATCTGTGCTCGGACGCTATCCAGGCCCGAAGCTCGATGAGCTTCGGGCAAGTCTTGCCAAACTGGACCGGGAAATCATCGAATTGACGCGCCGACATGTTCGGGCGGAGATCGGCCGGATGGCGAATTCCACCACAAGGGAACGGCATGGGCCGGAAATCCACATGGACGCAAATGGCCTCATCGACAACGAGATTAACAAGCAACAGCGATACATCTCGGTGCGAGACCTGACGCAGTCGTGCCGGTGACGCGCTCCTGGAACTCAAGCCGTGCTGGATGATGTCGCCACTCGCCGTCGCGCAGTACTCCCCAAGAGCGCTGTAACGTTTGATCTATGCATCATCGACGAAGCATCGCAGATGCCTCCCGAGGCGGCCATCGGGGCTCTTCTGCGGTGCAAGCAGACCATGGTCGTCGGCGATACCAATCAGCTGCCTCCAAGCAGCTTCTTCAAGAAGATGATCGACGACGACGATGCCGATGAAGATGAAGCCGTGCTGAATGAGTCCATCCTGGAGATGGCCAACGCTACATTCCGCCCGGCGCGGCGGCTTCGTTGGCACTACCGGTCGCGTCATTCCGGCCTGATCAAATTCTCCAACCGGCTGGTCTATGACGACAATCTCATTGTCTTCCCCTCGGCCACGGAGTCGATGGCGCGGATGGGCGTTGAGCTGCGGGCCGTCCCTGGCCTCTACAAGGCTGGCACAAATCCGATCGAAGCGCGGGCGGTCGTCGATGCCGCGTTGGCGTTCATGCGCAATGATCCCGGGCGCTCTTGGGCATCGTGACGCTGAACCAGAAGCAACGCGACCTTATCAGCGAGGAGTTCGAATACGCTTTGGGGCGCGACAGCAGCGCGTTGGCGTATGTCGAGGCCTGGAAAGAGAAGAACGACGGGTTGGAAGAGTTCTTCATCAAGAACCTCGAGAACGTCCAAGGCGACGAGCGTGACGTGATGTTCATCGCGACTGTCTATGGGCCGGAGACTACGGGGCGCGGGTTGCGCAGCGTTTCGGCCCCATCAACGGGCTAGCGGGCAAGCGGCGCCTCAACGTTTTGTTTTCACGCGCGAAGGAGAAGATCGTCACGTTCTCCTCCATGACCGCAGCCGACATCGTCGCCGACGAAGGGGGAAACGCTGGCGCCTATATGCTCAAGCGTTGGCTTGAATACTGCGCGAGCGGCATCCTCGAAGGAGGCGACAAATCCGACCGCGAACCGGATTCAGAGTTTGAAATCTTCGTCATGGATCAGATCAGGGCGATGGGCTACGAGCCGGTGCCGCAGGTCGGCGTGGCCGGTTACTTCATCGATATTGGGGTGCATCACCCGAACTGGCCCCACGGCTTCGTTCTGGGCGTCGAATGCGATGGTGCAAGCTACCATTCGGCAAAATCGGCACGCGATCGCGACCGCCTTCGCCAGGAGGTTCTCGAAGGCTTGGATGGCGGTTTCACCGCATCTGGTCGACCGACTGGTTCAATGATCCCAATAAGCAACGGCAAGGCTGCGGGCGGCTGTGGAGGGGCTGTCGAAACTCCAGGAGGGCGCTGAAGCTAAACCGGCGGCAAGCTTCCTTAAAAGCGGCGCGAGCCAGAAACCACAGGATCAAATAGATGCCGACCTGAGGCAAGTGGAAAGCCCGAGCCCACCTCAGGCGCAGATGCAACCGGCTCACGAGGCCGGGGACACGTCAATCCGAAGTCGTCGAGGTCAGGGATACCGTTCGCGTCCGATACCTGACCAGGAGAGCAGCGCACGAGGGAGGTCACACTAAGCGACACGCTGAACAAGCCGGAGGACGGCATCGTGCACATGCGAGAACCATTGGCGATCGCCCTGATCGGTGCTAGATCGGCGAGGAAATCGAGGTCTTGACGGGCCATGCGGTGCGCCCGGTTGTTGTCGAAGGCGTTACCAAGGGCGTTGATGCCGCGAGTAATTCTGAGCGGGCTGATAACGTAGAAGCAGATGGCCAGGGCTCCGAGCGACCTGATGGCAACCTGTTCAGCGAGCCCCCGGCACAGGCGGTCATCCCGTTTCCAAAGATCAAGGGAAACCGATTGTCGCTCGACGCCGAGCGCTTCTATGAACCGGGATACCTCAAGATCCTCACACCGGCTGCCTGCGAGATCGTTGACGAAATGGGTCCCATCACTTTCCGCCATCTCAGCGAGAGCGTGGCTCGGGCACATGGGTTCCAGAGAACTGGTTCGCAGATCAAGAAGCAGGTTTGGAGCGCTGTCTCCAAGTATCGACGGAGCTCGCGGGCGCCCAACGGGGAAGTAATATTCTGGCCCCGTGGTAGCCAACCGGCAGCCGCTGTCGCCTTCAGAGGGTCTGAGCTCAATGGTGAGCATAGAGATTGGCAGCATGTTCCCTACCCGGAAAAACTGGTCTCGCGCTCCAGACCATCGGGTCGCGGAGCAGCGGGGACCTCGCAGGGGCCATGGCCTCAAAGATTGGGTTGAGCAGGCTGAAGCAGAGCACTCGCGACGAGCTTGAAGCGCTACTGGACGAAGCGCGGAAACACGGTTCCGAAGTCAGAGGGGCGAACGGCTGACCAGAGGCAGGCACGATGGCCGCTGAGTAGCTGGCACGGCCTCAGATCACTCCAGTAGGTCTTCCAGAAACTCGGAAGCTGGATCACACGCAGACAACCACAGGCGCTCGCGCGCACGCGTGGCTGCAACATGCCGAAGATCGCGGCCGCGATCGCTAGGCGCCTGCTCGCAGCTGGCCGGGTAGAAGAGGCCTGGATTGCCATTGAAAAGGTCGAAGAACAGAGAGCCGGATGGCTGCCCTATGAGTGGGAGGAAGTGCGTCTCGATGTGCTGGAGGCATTGGGCCGCACGGAGGAGGCACAGGCCTTCCGGTGGTCGTGCTTCGAGCGATCGCTCTCGGCGTCGCACCTGCGCGCATTCCTCGATCGGCTTCCCGACTTCGACGACGTGGAGGCCGAGACAAAAGCACTCGACCTCGTTGCTGCCCGTCCCAGCGTGCACAGCGCGCTGGCGTTCCTGATCAACTGGAATGCTCTGCACAGAGCGGCGGTCTGGTGCTGCGGCGCGCAGGAGAGCTCGACGGCGAACACTACGAGATCCTGCACGCCGGCGGCGGATGCTGTGGCCGGATCACATCCGCTGGCGGCGACGCTGCTATTGCGTGCCATGATCGATTTCTTACTGCAGACCGGCCGGTCCAGCCGCTACCGCCACGCGGCTCGCCACTTTCTCGAATGCGGAAGCCTTGCAGCGTCCGTGGGCAGCTTCGGAGAAATCGAGACTCACGAGACCGATGCTGCACGGCTGCGTGCCAGCATGGCCGGAAGACCTCATTCTGGAGCCATGTTTGATACTGAAGGCCACGACCGGTGCAAAGCCAAGACCGGGGCGGCCAACGCGGCGCCAGAGGTCAGATGATCTGACGCCGCGCAAAAGGCGAAAACTGGCTCAAAATCGCCAAAGAGAGGGTGGTCAGCAAAGCCGTTTGCAGCACTGTCCTCAAGAAGCCTCCTTGCAGCCTTCAATGGCCGCCGGACGGCACCAATAGTCCAGGTGAGGCCGCGGCCCGTTTTGATACCCTCTTTGTTGAGAAGGTCAGCAACCGCTTGCGCCGAATGTGACTCTGGCTGGGACGGCAGAAAGGACATTCGCGATCGAATTCACGATTTTTTCGTGGCGCTGTCGGTTGCTCGCAGCACCGCAAGTCTGCGCGACGTCAAGGTTCCGACGGTTTCCTAGCTGCACCCCCTCAAGCTTCTTCTGCCGCAGTGAACCCGTAGTGCGCTCGGAGATCAGCTCACCTTCTCTTTCCGCTCGAGCCGCTCGTGAGGACAAAACAATGGGATTGAGCTCACCCTCACTCGCAGAAATCATTGTTAGTCCGTGCTGACCAACTAGCTTCTCGATTGACGCTTTCTCACGAGACAGTCGATCGAGGCCTGCCACCATGATCGGCACCTTCAACCGAGCGGCTTCCTCAATTGCCGCGAGGAGATTGGGGCGTTTTCTAACATTGTCTTTGCCGCGACCTGAACCCACGTCCCGAAACACGTTGACGAGTTCGTAGCCGGTGCTTGCTGCGTAGGAGTTGATCGCCGCGAGCTGACCTTCAAAGCCTACGCCACTCTCTCCTTGTCGGACCGTAGAGACGCGCATGTATCCGATTGCTTGCTTGTGAACAGTGTCTGTCTTCATGACGGTGTGCATCCATAAATAGACGTCGGGATATTACGTGAGCAACAGTATACGACCCCTTTTAGAGTTGCTCATATCCAGCCCCCCTCCCGACCATGCTAGAAGGCACTGGCATGTTCATCAGGAATCGAACCAACAGATCGCGGCAGCCCGGCAGCGATACTCTCTTGGATAGCGCTGCCGCCCAAGACTCGGATGATGCCCGGTCCGGCGTTAAGCTTGTGCCCCGTCATTTTTCTTCCCGCCTCAGCCCGTCTCACGATACTCCGTCCGGTCGAGTTCGATGGTCCAGCTTCTTGGCCGAGGACGCGGCCTCAGCATCGCGCAGCGCCTGCAAAAACGCGCTCATGGGAAGCTGCCCGAGGACCTTTCGGAATTTCGGGAAGTCCGTTCCAAGACGCTTCTGCAGAATTTGAACTGCCTTTTTTGCGAACGTCACCCACCGTTCGTCCTGCTCCTGGTCAGAGACATCAGTGGAGGCGTTGGCTTTCTCATCCGCGGTTTTCTCAGGTTCGATAACATTGCCCTTCTCCTTGCGGTTTCTCGGCCTAGCTCGACGTATTCGCCGGCTGATTTCTTCGGGTGACATCTCCACGCCGGCCTTCATCTCATCGATCATGTCCCTTCTCAGCTGTTCCGGAGTGCTCTTTGCCGCCAGCTTGTAGAGAACGGCCGGCTGCAGCCGGATAGCGATCTCCGGAATATCTCCGAACTCATGTGCAGCGCGCATGTAGTTTTGACAGGTCCTCTGTTCCACCCGAACTCCGCCCTAAGCCAATCGCCGAACCCACCTGCCGAGCTTTGTTTCACCGTGAACAGATCCTTACCGATAGCAAGAATGTCTTCGACGATGTTGCCGTGGCGATTGCGAGTTCGATCCCCGGCTTCCCGGATCTCGTTGGCGACAAAGACGGGAAGGCCGACATCTTTGAAGCGATGTGGACGACGATGTCAGCCGCCCGTTTTCGGCACGACGAAGATCGAGATCCTCGATAACCGCACGCCTTTTCTCGTTGAGTGAAGAGGCTGTCATTCCCACGATGTTCATAGGCTCCCCGCGACCCTCGGACGACGTCGTAGGGTGTCTAAGGTGGCATCGGGTGCGGTCATGCGCGCTTGTTCGAAACTTCAGCCCCGCCGGGTCGCTGCCACTGCCCGTCCAAAGATCCAGCTGAAGCGATCTGGCTCCTGCAGAAGAACGCTGCCAGCATGGAGACGCAGAAGGTTCGGATGGCGCTTAACCCACCACGAGGCGGGCTTAAGAAGTTCATCCTTCTGTGGCGACCAGAAGTGCGCGCGATTCTGATGGTCCCAGAAGGCGGACAGGCTATACAGCGCAGCTTGATATCTTGTGCGGACCTTCGATCGCCCCTGTTGGCGGATGAAACTTGCAGCCGCCGCCGCGACCATGAGTGCCTGAAGACGGAGAAGATCGTCGCTGCCGATACTGATTTCAGCTCCAAGCGCACCCCAACTCCTGATGACGTCGATATAGATCGACGAGCTGTTGACCAGACTGCCGAATGCTTCCCTCCAAGGAACGAAGCCCACGGCACATTCGTCGCGAACAAATCGATGACTAAGCACCTCTGGCGAAAAATTCTCGACGACAAAGTCGAGCACGCTGAGCTTGGGAGACTTGGCACCTTCCAGCTTCTCCAGCGCGCGCGAGAGCCTGCTGGCAAAGCGGTCCGAACCTCCGAACGACTGCAGAACTGAAGCTTGTTGCGCGCCAGCTTGACGATGACCTGATTGAGAAGTGCTGCCTCGGGATTGACTGCCAGTAGGCGCATTCGACCGCGTCCCCAAACCTTGCGGGTAACCGCGTGGACATCCTCGATTGCGCAAACGGCAAGCTCGTTCACAGTGAGGGATGCGTGGGGGACAACGTAGTTCATGGGGTGTCTCCGCGTTTTGTGAGACTCCTCATAGATACCTGTTTTCGTAGGATTGATACGGGAATAAACGTGTTGAAAAATACTGCCTACGAAGCCGCCCATGAATCCTCAAGCTGAAATCCCAGTCGTCACTCACGCCGAATGGCAGTTTCTGTCCCCGCTCCTGGACGACACCTACTTCCGCCGCGGGCCCCGCATCGCATCATTGCGCTCCACAATTGATGCTGGGCTCTACATCGCGACGACCGGAACAGCCTGGCGTCGGCTGCCGAGCATGTTTGGCCAGTGGAACACGATCTACCGGCGTCTGCAGCGAATGAACGACGAACGGTTCTTTGACAACCTCTGTGCCTACCTGGCCGGCTATGAAACGAGCCAAGGCTTCCAGATCCGCCTGAACAGGTCGCAGACGAAGTGGCCAGATAGCGAAGACAGAGGTGCCACCATCCGGAAGTTCGGATCGCTGGCCGGCCTTACGCTGGCACCCAAGAAGGCCTGCGGCGGCCGCCCGGCCAAATCATGTCCGGCGACGCCAGAGGTGGGGGCGGAACGACTAGCGACGAACAATGGCGTTTCTTCGCGGCGGCAATGGCGCCAAAGGTCCTGTGGCGAAAAGGTCGCCCGCCGATCGACCCGCGCCGGAGCCTGGAGGCCTGCCGCTGGCTCGCTTTTCGCGGCCGGCCATGGATTGGGCTCCCAGATGAGTTCGGGCCTGTCCAGCGCGTGCGGCGTCAGTTCCATCGCTGGACCGACGCGGAGCTTTGGCAGGATCTCGAAAATCTCTTGGCGAACCGGGAGCCCGTTTCACTACAGGGGAGATGGTTGCTCGAGGGTGTCGACCTGAGCGCCGCCCGCGGGGATCCGGTCCTTTGGGGGACGGTTCTCGGCATGCAACGACTGGCTGGACAAGCACCAGGGGTGACGTCCGAAGAAGGAAGAGAAATGCGAGACGGCAATGCTGCGGCGGCATGATGACCGCCGCAGCTCAGCGCCGGTCCAAGGACCGTCAGCCGAGCACGGCGCGCCGTGGCTGGCCCGAACTCACCATCTAGCTTACCAGGCGGCTCACGGTGCCAGCCATCGCCCATGGTTTGCCTCAGCCTGGATCGCCCCACCTACCTTCCTCTGCAACTCACACCTTTGTTCTGCCCCCCTCACGCAATTTGGCCTTATCTCGACGCGCCTATGCGCCGCTTGCAGGCCTTTGCCTCTCCTCGCTTAGCGTTGTCTGTTTTCTGGTCCCTGTGCCGGTTCACTCTCGCGCCCCTCTTTCCGCATATGTATCGGATGCTTGTGCAGTCTGTCTTTGCGCGCTCTGTGCTGGCGTTCGCGGCGGAGCTCTTGGGCTGATACTCCATAGCTGTTCTGATAGTCGGAGACGTCTTGGTGTCTGGTGCGCTCTGGTGAGCTTCTATTCGCGAATTCGGGAAAGGCCGAATTCCGGTCTCGATGTTGACAATTTCGGGAAAAAGCGGTTTTCGGCTTTTTGGCGAAACATGGCGTAAACATCTGTCAACATTCACCATGAAAATCCGGTGATTTTGATGACCGATGTTGACATGCACCGGGCCTGGAGGGGTCCGGACCAGTGCCTATGTTGACAGAACTTGGTTGAGCGTCAACATTTTCCTTTAACCTGAGATATGTAGACAAGGAAACCCATGGATGATCTCTCTCGCCTCGTCATACGCCTCCGGCGCTCCCTCTGCGATGTGGCGGGTAGCCGAGTTGGATTAGCTCCGCCCTGATGCGCTCACCAAGATGAGCCGGAACGACAAGGTCGGAGTAAAGGGCCTCAGGTAGGTCGGCAACCGATTTAAGGCGGAAAATCGCGTCACGCTCCAGTTAGGCCAATCCGCGGACGGCCGGTTCCGGGGGGGTGATGCGGGATCTGCTCAAAGCGCGAGCGAGCGTTAGCGCAACGGTAAGAGCCTTTCTCAAGTCGCGATAGAAATGGGCAGTAGGAGCCGCGTCACAAACGCCAATCGACGGAATCTTCTTGATTGCCTGCCGTGGCTCGTGAGAGATGCTATGGCTCGCCGGCGAGGGCTGGGCCGAACCTGTTTGTTTCCTTCTGGCCCGGCCAAAAAAGCAGAGTGAGCCATGCGAAAGCACCGAGCAGATAGAGAATCACCAGTTCGGGCTTTTCGGGCGCCGACAAGCTGATAATTATGATGGCGAGGCTCAGGCCTTGGAACCAGAGGCGTTCACCGAGTGAGTGGAGCCGGCAAATGCAAACATGATGAAGTCCCGCCTTGGCGATGGGCCAAAAGGCTTCCAGATTTCTCCGAAAAGTCATGTTGCCGAACCCAAGCGATCGCAGTAGGCAACCAAACCTTGCTTCTGCTACCCTCTTCTAAAGGGCTTCGAGCTCGGGAAATGGGTGATATTGCAGCTGCGGAAGATCACATGCCGGCGCGTCGTCCAGGGTCCCAATCGGCTTGCCGTGCAGCATTCGGACTGAGGTCGCCCGACGACCGACATATCCGCCCATTCGGTTCTTTGCATTTGCCTTAACGCAAAGCGCCTCTAGCCCCTGGTCGCTTAAACGCACCACATTCGAGATTTCCGCGTCGCGAACGGAGTATGGATCGACCAGATAGTCTTTGGCGGCCTGCACTATGGCGGCCTTTTCGGCGGCGGTCGGCGGACGCTGTGTTGCCATAACCTCTTTGATCTGTTGCGGAGACGCGCAGCTGGCAAGGACCAACATCATCGTTACCACAAGCGAAAGTTTCTGCATTTCCTCAGACCCTCCTCTGCCCAAGCTCAGCCGCCATAGGCAGTTTCGACATATCCGTCAATGCCTTGACAGCAGCCGAATTGCGCACAGTCGATGCAATCTCTGATTTTTTTAATGAAGACGGCTATCTTTTGCGAGCAAAGATAATTGACAACGCTGGCGCGAGGTCTGGGGCCACGCAGCCGCACCTTTTCCGCGATTGTTTTAATGGGTTCGAGTTAGCGCCGATCTGCATTGGATCAAAGATCGGACTCTGACAGGAGGACTGCCCAGGGGTGCGCGAGGAATCCTCAACCATGAGTTGGTTGAGGCCTTGCAAGCGACGGCTTGTTCCTGTTTGATTTTCCTGCGTTCAAGTCGCCAGGGGGGGCGATCGTGAAGAGTTTCCTTTTCATAGGCCACGTTCTTGTGGCATTCATCGTATCAGCCATTGCGGCGCTTTCTTCGCCAGCAAATGCGGCGGTGCGGAAGTTCGGCCCGTTCCAGGTGGATGATATCCACCCCATGGCAATCGTGCTCGACGGCGAGATCGATATCGACACGGCGCTCAACTTTCACCGCGCCATCCAGGCCGATCCCAAGGCGAATATCCTGGTGTTGAACAGCGCAGGCGGGCTCGTCCAGATCGCGCTGCTGATCGCGGAGGATGTCTACGAGCGAAAGCTATCGACCTACATCCCGTCTGACAAAGGCTGCTATTCTGCGTGCTCCTTTATCTTTTTGGCCGGCGCTGAGCGCCAGGTAGACGGCAAGCTTGGCGTGCATCAGATCTCGCAGGTCGAGCCGGACAAGGCGAACGGGCTGGTTAGCGCTCAATCCTCGATCTCGGATATTTTGGACGTGCTGACGCGCTTCAAGACGCCTATCGGCGTGATGACCGTCATGTTCAAGACGCCTCCGGACCAGATCCATGTTTTCACGCCCGCGGAGATTGCTGAGTATGGCATCAACCGCAAGGCAGATGACGAAGCGCCCGTCGCGGCTACTGCGGCGCCTCCTCAAAATAGTCCAGCACTAAGCAACGGCGCTCCTCCCGACGCCTCGACCTCAGCATTGTCTTCGCTGCAGGAGGAGAACACTCCCAACATAGGACGCAACGCACTGTCGAAGCTCTCAGCTCTTCAGCAATATGCGCAGCGTCCAACGCGGATGGCCGTCTACACCGGTCTCGACTTCTTCGGCGATGATCTGTCGTCCGAGCGCTTGCCGGACGCTGCTGCTTGCGCGCGGGCCTGCCTTTCGACGGGCGGCAAGTGCCAGGCATTCACCTTCAATGCTAATCCGAACCTGTCACGTGGACCAAACTGCTTCCTCAAAGGCGATCGCGGCCGGAAAACGGCAATGCCGTCGCCATCTCTGGTCAACTGCTTACCAGCGCCGACACAGATCCCCCGCCGCTTACGATGGGCGTCATAGACCCGAGGCTGGCGTCTTTGACAATGTCGATCTGCCGGGCGGCGATCTGACATCTTACCCCCACAGCCGGGGCGACACCGCCCAGCAATGTCGTTTGGACTGTGTGGCGAACGATCGATGTGTCGCCTTCACATATGTGCGGTCAAAGACCGAGTGCTGGCTGAAAGGATCTGTTATCGCTCCACGAACGGCTGACGGGATGGTAAGCGGTGTCAAGAAGCTGGAATTGTTCCGCCGGCACAGGTCATCAGCTTGCAGTGATCACCTTGAAACTGCGGTGAGGGAGGTCGATAGCTTGTCGGACGTATTTCTGCCGTGGCGTGCCAGAGGAGCATATCCTGGAACGGCTCGCTAGGGCGGGCGGCAATGAGGTAGAAAGCGGCAAGCTGGCGAGTCCGGAAAGCTCGGCTGCGCTCGCGATCAACGCTATAGGGTGGTTCATTCCGAGACCGTCTGATCTGCCGCCTTTTCCCGGTCTCAATGCATCTGATTGGCCGCCGATCTCGGTCGAAGTGGAATACTGCGCTCGGTTTCCCTGGTCCGGTGGTCGTCATCCTTGGCTCGACGCGCTTGTGGAAACGCGCGAGACAATCATCGGCATCGAATTCGAAGCGGTTCGAGCCCTTCCGTGACAAGAAAGTGGTGTCGCTATCTGAGGCATACAATCGTCCGGTCTGGGGCGATCATATGGGGCCGTTCGAGAGAATGAGGGATCGGCTGCGCACCGGCGATGAGGTCTTCAAGCATATGGACGCGGCCCAGCTGGTCAAGCACGCTTTCGGGCTTGTGACCGAGGGCCGTCGGAGATCGAAGCGGCCTACGTTGCTCTATCTCTTTGCGGAGCCGAGCCAGCGCAATGGCGTGCCGATTCCGGTGACAGACATCGAGGCGCATCGGCTGGAGATCGGTCGCTTCGCTGAGATGGTGAGTGGTGCGGAGGTCGAGTTCGCCTCCTGCAGCTACCGGGACTGGCTGGCTGCGTGGCCTGATCGACCGACCGCCTTGGCGGACCATGGTGGCGTGATTGGGGCGTTCCAACCCTAAGCCTCGCGCACAAAACATTATGAATTGAAGCTGACCGATCCATACAATCAGCACTCTTCCAATCGCTGCCCACGCGTCCCTTTCCGAGACGTGGGCAACCATACGACGACGAAGATCACGTTCAACGCTCGCTGGCTGACTATCCTCCATCCTTGGTGGTGACCAATACCACGGCATCGAGCCGCGGCGATGGGCGCTCGTTTAGAGCGAGATTGCGGTGCCGGACGGCGAGTTCCCGGGCGCAGCTGGTCGCTTAGCCATCTCTACATCGATCTGGACGCGATCCCCAGCCTGCCGCCGAGCAGCGAGAAGGGCGTCCCTTGGTGTTCCGCATGAAATTCGTCGATGTAATCGATTTCATTTTCCCTTGCATGGGGAGGTATTGCGAACTAGCGTAGTCAAATGGAGGAGAGGACAGCACCCAAGCTAAAGGATGTCGCCGCCCGCGCTGGTGTTTCGGTGGCGACCGCTTCGCGTGTCATCAATGGGCTCAATCTCACGAGACCGGAGACGGCCGAGCGCGTTCAAGCGGCTATCTCCGAGCTTGGATTTCGTATGCACGGCATTGGTCGCAGCCTTCGGACGTCGCGCACGCACACTCGGCGTGATGATCCCGAGCCTCGCCAATTCGGTTTTTGCCGAGCCCGTCACCGGCCTGGAATTTGCCAGCAAGGCAAAGGGCTACAGCCTCTTGCTTGCGGCAAGCAACTACGATCTCGAGGCGAGAGACCATGCGGTGGAAGTGCTCAGGACCCGCGGGATCGACGGTCTCGTGCTGACGGTAGCCGACCCGGCCGAGAGCCGGCTGCTCGACGAGCTCGACAACGACCGGGTGCCCTACGTTCTGATCTACAATTCGGTGTCGTCCCCGTCCCGGTCGACCGTGACGGTCGACAACGAGGCGGCGGGGCGGGAAGTCGCGCACGCGTTCGCCGAGCGCGGGCATCGTCTTTTTGGCATGGTCGCTGGCGAATTCTCGGCCTCCGATCGGTCGGCTGCGCGCTATCGAGGGTTCATGAGCGGCGCTCGGGAAGCGGCGTCGAACCTCCCTGTCTCGTCGAAGTCGACTTCTCGACCAGCCAGCTGGCGAGAAAGCTCGCCGTGCTGACATCCGGCAAGGCCCCGCCAACGGCGCTGTTCTGCTCGACCGACATCCTCGCGATCTCTGTCATCGGCGCGTTGCGGGACATCGGGATCCAGGTGCCCGCCGACGTTTCGGTCATGGGATTCGACGGCATCGCCGTGGGCGGCATGATCGGTCCCGCGACTCGCCACCATCGCCCAGCCGTCGCGACATGGGCCAGGCAGCCGAACTCCTCCTCGACCGGCTCGAGACCGGCATCGACGATGCGCCGATCGTTCCCGAACAACCTTCTTGCCCGGGCGGTACGCCTGGCCAGTGCACCGGCCGGCCGGTTGGGAAGCCGGCCATGAAACTGGGAGGAAATAATGCATGTTGAACGATCCCAAGCGCCCGGTGGCAGCCGCGATCGCCGGTGCGCTCGCACCGCAGTCGTCGGCCGGGCGCCGCAGCCCAGCAGGCGATCTGCTACAACTGCCCGCCGCGAGTGGGCCGACTGGGCTGCGCAGCTCCAGGCCATCAAGGAGAATACCTGGGCTACGGTCCCCCAGGACAACAAGAACTCCGGGCAGACCCTGTCCCAGCTCATCGCCGAGAAGGACAGCCCGGTGGCGGACGTCGCCTACTACGGCGTCTCCTTCGGCATCCCGGCCAAGGACGCCGGCGTGGTGGCGCCTACAAGCCCGAGCATTTCGACGAGATCCCGGCGGGCTCAAGGATCCCGACGGCTACTGGTTCACCATCCACTCGGGCACCCTCGGCCTGTTCGTGAACAAGGGACGCCCTCGGCGACAAGCCGGTGCCGCAGTCCTGGGCGGACCTCCTGAAGCCGGAATACAAGGGCATGGTCGGGCTATCTTGATCCGTCCAGCGCATTCGTCGGCTACGCCGGCGCGGTGGCGGTCAACGGGCGATGGGCGGCGCTTCGACGAACTTCGATCCGGCCATCGAATACTTCAAGAAACTCAAGAAGAACCACCCGATCGTTCCCAAGCAGACCTCGTATGCCCGGGTGCTCTCCGGCGAGATCCCGATCCTGTTCGACTACGACTTCAACGCCTATCGGGCGATATACAAGGACAATGCCAACGTCGCCTTCGTCATTCCGGCGGAGGGCACCGTCGTGGTGCCCTACGTGATGAGCCTGGTGAAAAACGCGCCCCATCCGGACAAGGGCAAGAAGGCGCTCGACTTCATCATGTCCGACAAGGGGCAGGCGGTGTGGGCCAACGCCTTCCTGCGGCCGGTGCGCGCCAGCGCCATGTCGCCGGAGGCCGAGGCCAAGTTCCTGCCTGCCTCGGAGTACGAGCGCGCCACCACCGGTCGACTACAAGAGCATGGCGGAGGCTGAAAAGAGCTTCAAGACCGCTATCTGGACGAAGTGCGCTGAACGATGGGCACACGCCGCGGTCCGCCCAGCAAGGAGACGCCGTCGACTGGAGCTGCGCTCCTGGCGCCGTCCCTCGCGATCGTGTTCGCCTTCTTCCTGCTGCCGATGGCGCGCCTGATCGTTGTCGGAGGCAGCGGGCCGGGATGGCAGAGTACCTAACCTCGCGTTGACCACGCCCCGCTACTTCGAGAGCCTGGTTGCCACCGTGCTGCTGTCGGCGGTCGTCACCGTCGCCACCCTGGCGATCTCGGTGGCGCGGGGTGTTCCTGGAGCGCAACCGCTTTGCCGGGCGCTCGCTGCTTGTCTCGATGCTGACCCTGCCGCTCGCCTTCCCCGGCGTGGTGATCGGCTTCCTGGTGATCATGCTGGCCGGCCGGCAGGGGCTGGTGCGCGAGCTCACCCAGGCGCTCTTCGGCACCAAGGTGGTGTTCGCCTATTCCATGACCGGCCTCTTCGTCGGCTACCTGTCTATTTCTCGATCCCGCGCGTCATCCTGACCATCATGGCCGCCGCCGAGAAGCTGGATCCGGCGCTGGAGGAAGCGGCTCGGTCCCTGGGCGCGTCGACCTGGCGGGTCGTGCGCGACGTCATCCTGCCGGCGCTGCGGCCGGCGCTGATCGCATCCGGCGCGATCTGCTTCGCCACCGTCCATGGGCGCCTTCGGCACGGCGTTCACGCTCGCCACCAACATCGACGTCCTGCCGATGACCATCTACACGGAGTTCACCCTCGACGCCAATTTGCGACCGCGGCGCGCTCAGCATCGTCCTCGGCGCTCATCACCTGGATCGCGCTCTGACGTGTCGCGCTCGCTGGCCGGCGCCACGGTCGCGGCGGCGGGCTGAGGTCTCGCCATGCGACGCCCGTGGCCTGTTTTCGATCGGCACTGGCGCCTCACGCTCCTGATCTGCGCCTTCCTGATCGTCCCGGTCGTCATGTCGATCCTGGCCGGGCGTCACCGAGAACTTCTTGCAGGGCCTGAAGAGCGGCGTCACCCTGCGCTGGGTCGGCTACAGGTCTGGGATCTCTATGCGGCACGATCCGGCTCTCGCTGCAAATCGCCATCGCCTGCCTCGTCTGCGACCTTGTGATCGGCGTGCCGGCGGCCTACGTCCTGGCCAAGCGGCCGGGCCCGGTCACCCGCATGATCGAGGAGACCCTGGTCTTGCCGATCGCCATCCCGGGCCTTGCCATCGCGCTGGCGCTCATCATCACCTACGGGACCTTCCGCGATTTCCGCCTGAGCTGGCTCTTCATTCTGGTGGGCCACGTGCTGTACACCTTGCCTTTCATGGTCCGCTCCGTGCTGGCGGTCCTGTCCGCTTGACTTCCGCACCCTCGAGGAGGGTGCGGCCAGCCTGGGCGCCATCTTTCCGCCAGCGCTTCTTCGACCGTCGTGCTGCCCAACTGCCGGCCCGGCATCCTCGCCGGCTCCCTCATGGTGGTGACCCTGTCGATCGGCGAATTCAATCTGACCTGGATGCTGCACACGCCCGCTGACCAAGACCCTGCCGGTCGGGCTCGCCGACAGCTACGCCTCGATGCGGCTCGAGGTGGGCAGCGCCTACACGCTTGTCTTCTTTATCATGCTGGTGCCGCTGCTCGTCCTGTCCAGTTGCTCGGCAGCCGGGCAAGTCGCGGCGGCCGCGCCTCGATGCCGGCGCTGCGCGGGGATCGTGCAGCCATGGAACGGCACTGACCGCATCGCGTCTCGTCGCCTGCGCCAAGACCTTCGCCGACGGACGCGCGCCCTGGAGCCCGTCGACCTGGAGATCGCGGGCGGGCGAAACCCTGGTCCTCCTGGGCCCGTCGGGCTGCGGCAAGACCACGCACCCTCAGGATCATCGCCGGGCTGGAATCGCCCGACGACGGCGGCCGGGTGCTGTTCTCCGAAGAGGACGTGACGGCGCTGCCCATCGAGAAGCGCAACGTCGGCATGGTGTTCCAGTCCTATGCGCTGTTCCCCAACATGGACGTCGCGGAGAACATCGCCTACGGCCTGACGCGTGCGCCGTACGCCCGACGGACGGACGAAGCGCCGTCGCGTCCAGGAGATGCTGGAGATGATGCAGATCGGCGACCTGGCGGGACCGCCATGTCGACCAGCTCTCCGGCGGCCAGCGCCAGCGCGTGGCGCTGGCGCGCGCCATCGCGGTGCGGCCCGCGCGTGCTGCTGCTGGACGAGCCGTTGACCGCGCTGGACGCCTTGCTGCGGGAGAGCTTGCGCGTCGAGATCGACGGCCTGCTGCGCAGCCTTGGCATCACTGCGATCTACGTGACCCACGACCAGGCCGAGGCGATGGCGCTCGGCGACCGCATCGTCGTCATGAGCAAGGGCCTGGTCGCCCAGGTAGGCAGCCCGCGCGACATCTACTTCAGTCCTGGCAGCCCGTTCGTCGCCGACTTCATAGGCACGGTGAACCGCCTGTCGGGAGAGGCACGGGACGGCGTCCTCGAGACCTTGGCCGGAAACCTCCCCTGGAAGGGACAGGGCAGAGGGTCGACCGAAATCCTTTTCCGGCCGGAGAGCGTCGAACTCGTCCCCGTCTCCGAAGGGCACTTGCGCGGTCGCATCGTCAACGCCCTTTTTCTCGGCGATCGCACCCGCGTCGTCCTCGATGTGGTGAACGGCACGTTGGTAACAGCCGACACGCGCGCCCGCCACGTCCACGTTCTCGGCGAGGAAGTCGGCCTGACGGTAAAGGCCGACGAAATCTTTACACTACCTGCAACAGATGGTCCTGCCAGAATATGATCTTCGCACAAATTACCGACACCCATATTCGAATGCCGGGGCGCCTCGCCTATGGCAAGGTAGATACGGGTGCAGCTCTTGAACGATGCGTCGATCACCTCAACGCACTCGCGCCGAGACCGGAGTGCGTTCTTGTCACCGGCGACCTAGCGGATTTTGGCCGTCACGAAGAATATGCCCACTTCGTGACCCTGATGGATCGCCTCGACATTCCCTATTACGTCGTGCCAGGAAACCATGACGACAGGGATGCGTTGCGGCGAATGTTGAAGGCCGCCTCATACCTGCCCGGGACCGGACGGCTGAACTATGCGATCGACGGTTTCCCGCTCCGCTTCCTAGCCTTGGATACGCTGGTCCCGGGCCAACCCCATGGCGAGGTTGGGGCCGAAGGACTGGAGTGGCTCGACCATCAGCTCTCGCTGGAGCGGGGCAAGCCGACCATCGTGTTCATGCATCATCCGCCGTTCCTGACCGGCATAACCCATATGGACGCTCAGAATTGCCGGGACGCCGATGCCGCGATCGCCGTGCTGGCGCGGCACCCGCAGGTGCGGGCACTTCTGTGCGGCCACGTGCACCGTTTCGTGGCGACGCGCGAGGCCGAGATGGAAATGCTGATATGTCCCGGCACGTCCCACGCGGTTGCGCTTGATCTGGCTCCCGATGGCCCTTCGCGCTTCTCCATGGATCCGCCGGGATGTCTTTTACATGCCTGGACGAGCGAAAGTCGGCTGGTTTCGCATATCAGCTTCGTAGGGGAATTCGATGGCCCTCACCCCTTCTTTGATGAAAGAGGTCGGCTTATCGACTAAGCCGCCACCGAGCCACTCTTCCCGTCAAAGGACCGCAAGCTCTGCATCCGTCCCCTCCCACAAGGCGATTTTCGAAGCCTTGAGAAGCGGGCTCTTCACTGCGGTCGTGGGCGAGTCCTCGATGCCATGGGCCATCAGCGCCAGTTCCTTCCCGCAGGCATCGCACCGCTCAAACCTGAGATGAAGTTCGCCGGACATGCAATGCCGGTTCTGGAGGCCGACGGTTTTGCCGAAGGATCACCTTCGTCGCGGGGGACACTCGCGGACAAGCCATTCGGATTGATGATGGAGGCGCTCGACGGCCTTCGCGAGGACGAGGTCTATATCGCCACCGGGGGGTCGCTGCGCTATGCGCTCTGGGGCGGCCTCATGTCGACCCGCGCGCTGCATCTGAACGCGGCCGGCGCGATAGTGGACGGCTACCTGCGCGACAGCTGGGAGATCGAGAAGCTCGGCTTCAACGTGTTCTCGCGGGGCATCTACGCCTAGGACCAGGGGCCGCGCGGCAAGGTCATCGACTATCGCTGCCGGATCGAGATCGGCGGCGTCGTCATCATGCCCGACGACCTTGTCTTTGCCGATCGGGAAGGCGAGTTCGTCATCCCGAGGGCGGCCGAGGCCGAAGTAATCGGTAGCGCGCTTGAGAAGGCACGCACCGAGAGCAAGATGGCTATCGCCATCCTAAATGGCATGAGCGCCTGCGAAGCTTTTTCGACCTTCGGTGTGTTGTGATGATCGGCGAAGACAGGAGCGTGTCCGGCTCCGAGGCCTCCGGAGTGGAGGACCCGCGGCTGCTGTTGCTCGACGGTCGCGACAACGTGCTCGTCGCGATAAAGGCCATCGGAGCGGCTGAAGCCTCGGCGTCTGCGGTAGCCGCGTCGACGCCGAGAAGCCTGTCCTGCTCGGCCACACGATATACCACCCCGAGGGACACTTCCTGATGGACGTCGTGCCCGACGGCGAGGTGCGCTTCGGCTTCCCCAACATCTCCGACAATACCGAGATCGTAGAGATGACCGCATCCGGCTGCCATCTGACCCTGTTCGTCACGGGGCGCGGGTCGGTGTCGGGCCCGACGATCTCGCCGGTGATCAAGTTCTGCGTCAACCCCGGCGCCTACAGGAAGCTCGCCGGCGACATGGACGTCAATGCCCGCCGGATCCTTGAGGAAAAGGCCAGTCTGGACGAGGTGGGCCGGGAGATCATCGCGTATATCGAAGGCGTCGCGTCGGGCGCGCACAGCAATACGCCTCGGCCATCGTGAGTTCATCCTAATCTACAAGAGATCCGAGCCCATCGGCCCGGCTCGCCTGCCATCGGCAGCCAGTGCGGTCAGAGTTGCGCCTGCTTCCGAAGGCGCATCAGCGAAAACGTCGCGGATCGACGCACTTTGCCATTTTCGATCCCGAGAGAAGCTGATGCACCAGGGCGAATGAAGCCAACCCTATTGGATCTTCGCCAGCGCTCCGGAGGCCAGCTCTCTTCTCACTGAGCTTTAGCCGCTTCGGCGGCGAAGGCTTAGCGCCCGCAGCTATTGAAGGGCATTCGGAGAATTCTACCCGTCTCAAGCCGGAAAACGGCGGGAAGCCCCTTCGGGATCGGTCAGGTCGCCTCCAAATCGGGATTCGCGCTTCGGCCGGAACGCAGCAACGCCTCCCGCGCGGTGTCCTCGTCGCAGACGAGCGCCGTGGCGAGGCCCGATCTCAGGGCAGCGGCGACGGCGTCGACCTTGTTGACGCCGCCGGACGCCAGCACCACGTTTGGAACCTTCCGGAGCGTTTCCAGAGGCAGGGCGATCGTTCGCCGGTTGATGGCGTGGTCGATCGGCCGCCCCTCCGCATTGATGAACTGGCCCATGATGTCGCCCGTGGCGCCGGCGGCCACGAGCTCCGCGATCGAGACGTCTCGCGGCAGCCCATAGCGCATCAGAAGTGAGCGCTCCGTCAGATCGCCGATGCTGAGCAGGATCAGATCGTTGGCAGCAACGCGATCAAACGCCTCGCGGAACACGTCCAGCGTCATGATCGCGTCGTGCGACTCGGGGCTTCCCGCATAGATCGGAGCCGCAAGGTAGGCGCACTCGGCCTCGAGCTTGCGCGCCAGATCGCTCGCGATGTCGAACGTATTGATCTCGATCCCGCGGGTCAAGCCGCCCATGACTGAATTCACGCACAGGAGAGGTTGCCGCATGGTCGGCATGTGACGCACCATCTCGCGCAGCGTGGCACCCCATCCCACGCCGATGCCCCGCATGGATGGCTCGGCGAGCAGCTCTGTGACGTAGCCCGCGGTTGCCTGGCCGAGGAGGGCCGGGACGGCGTCGTCCTGTTGAGGTGTCGGGACGATGATGGCCCTCTTGAGTCCGAACGTCGCCACCAGCTGTTCTTCGAGCCGGACGCAGGACGCCAGCCGTGAATTCAGCGTGACGCTGACCAGGCCGGACCGCCGGGCCTCGCTGATGATCCGGTTGATGCGCAACCGGTTGGTCGACAGTGCCTGGGCGATGTCCGCCTGCGTGCGGCCCTCCATGAAATACATCCACAGCACCCGGATCTGCGTCTGCTCGTCCCAAGACGCGGGGGTCGATGCCTCCGTAGCATGCGCCATCTCTTCGTCCTCCTCGCCCGCCGCCCGCGCGTCGGCCCAGCCGGGCGGCAAGTCATCGTGAAAACTTTTGTAACAGACAGTTGACATATGTAAATCCCTGTCGTTACCTTCGGCTCGGCGTCGCGGGAACGGCGCGGGAGGACACGGCCGGCAACGGCGGCGGTCCGGGGTGGAGAGGAGACGGCTTTGCCAATTGATCGTCACGCAGGCGGGCGCCCCGGGAGGGATCTGCCCGCATGTCCGGCCGTGGTCGCCACGGCTGCACTGCCCTTTGATGCAGGGGCCGGATACTCCCTCGTTTTCACAAGGATTTGCGCCGCATGGTCCGCATAGTCCAGATTTCCGACACCCACCTCAGTCCCTCCAAGCGTCACTTCCACGACAACTGGGAGCCGCTCAGGGCCTGGATTGCCGCCAGCAAGCCCGACCTCGTCGTGCATACCGGCGACGTGACCGTCGACGGCGCGGACATGGAAGAGGACATGCTCCATTGCGCGGGTCTGCTGCGCGAGATCGACGTCCCGCTCCTGGCCGTGCCGGGCAACCACGACGTCGGCGAGGCAGGGAACCCGCACCAGCCCGTCAATGCTGAACGGCTCGCCCGGTGGCGCAGGCATTTCGGTCCGGACTTCTGGCACCGCGACGTCGGCTCGTGGCGGCTCATTGGCCTGAACGCCATGCTCGTCGGCTGCGGCGACGCCGTCGAGAAGGAGCAACTCGATTGGCTGTCGCAGACGATGGGCGGCGCGGCCGGCCGAAAGATCGCCTGGTTCTCTCACCGCCCCCTGTTCATCTCCGATCCCGAGGAGGGCGAGGTCGGATACTGGGCCGCGCCGCCGGCCGAAAGGGCCGTCCTCCTGGGGCTCGCGCGGCAACACGGCGTCAGACTGATCTCGAGCGGGCACCTGCACCGCGCCCACAAAGAGGTGCGCGACGGGGTGCATTATGTATGGGCGCCGTCCTCGGGCTTCATCGTCGGTCCTTCGCTCCACCCCGAGATGGCTGGCGAATTGCGTCTCGGCGCAGTGGTGGTCGAACTCGGCGACGACGGCTTTGCGGTCACCATCGAGGACGTCCCCGGTCTTCGCACCTTTCGCATCGAAGACGTCATCAAAGAGGTTTATCCCCGGGCCGCCTAGGCTGGGAGGATTGGAGCAGCGCGTTGGCAACCGTTGAACTGCAGAAAATCTCCAAGTCCTTCGGGGCCCTAAAGGTCCTTTGGACATCGACCTGTCGATTCCGGACGGCGAGTTCCTGACCCTCGTCGGCCCGTCCGGCTGCGGGAAGTCGACGCTGATCCGGATCATCGCGGGTCTGGAGCCGCAATCGTCCGGCGCCATCCGCGTAAACGGCGCGCCGATCGACCATCTGCGCCCGCACGAGCGTCGCGTGGCGATGGTGTTCCAGAGCTACGCGCTCTATCCCCACATGTCCGTGTTCTCAAACATCGCCCTGCCGCTGACCATGAGCAATCTCGGTCTCCACGAGCGGCTGCCGCTGGTGCGCCTGCTCTCACTCCGGCGCAGGAGGGTGATGGCGGATATCGGCCGCGAGGTCCGGGCAATCGCCGCGCAGCTGCAAATCGAGGACCTGCTCGACCGCAAGCCCGCCCAGCTTTCCGGGCCGCCAGCGCCAGCGAGTTGCGCCCGGCCGGGCAATGGTGCGTCATCCGGCAGCCTTCCTCATGGACGAGCCCCTTTCCAATCTCGATGCCAAGCTTAGGGTGCACATGCGCTCCGAACTCGCCGAGCTGCACCGCAAGCTCGGTGCGACCTTCATCTACGTCACGCACGACCAAGTCGAGGCGATGACCATGTCCGACCGGGTCGCCATGATGGAGGGCGGTCACATCCTGCAACTCGGGGACGCCCGACGAGCTCTACACGTCCCCGGCGAACATCCAGGTCGCGCAGTTCATTGGGAGCCCTTCAATCAACCTGCTTCCGGCGACGATCGCCGCAGGGGGGGAGGTGGAGCTCTTCGGCGTCCGGCTCAATATCCGGACGAAGCTGGACGAGGGCGAAGCCGTCACGCTCGGGATCCGGCCGGAACTGCTGCAGCCGGTCGAACAGGCTTCTGGCAAGAGCGCGAGCGCCACGGTGTCCGCCCGGCTCTGGCGCAGCGAGCATCTCGGGCCGGGAAAAGATCCTGCACTTCGAACCCGAGAACCTGCCCGGCACAATCGTGACGTCGCGCGTGCCCGCCAACGTAGCCGACGCGGACGTCGAACGCGCCGACCTCGTCTTCGACACCGCCGCCTGCCATGTCTTCGAACTTCGGCGGGACGCGTGTCAGCGAGGCGTCTCCGGGCTGCACGGTTTCCCGCCTGAGGCCGCACTATCTCCCCGCAGGGGGAAACGCCTGATGACCGTCGTCGCAGAACCCGCGGGCGGCTTTACGCCCGGACGCCGCGCGATCCTGACGGAGCGGCTCGCGGCGGGGGGCTTCGCGTTGCCCGCCTTCATCCTTCTCGTCCTCCTCATCATCGTGCCGCTCTGCGTTCTGGCCTATCTCAGCTTTACCGATTACGAGCTCGGCGCCGTGGACGTGCATTACGTCGGCCTGAAGAACTTCGCG
>CAWDVW010000001.1:0-35482 GCA_963805855.1 Candidatus Dadabacteria bacterium | reverse complement strand
AATTTCTCCTTAGTAGATATTCTACATGCTTACTTATCAATTCCTTTGTTAGCTAATACCATACACTCCACAATACCAATCACCCAAAACTACCCAAGTCCCTTTGTAGGAGCGCCATCTTGGCGCGATCGCGGCTGGAAGCCGCTCCTACCTTATTGGCAATTTTTAGAAGCGTCATGATTCCTCTTACATAGTCATATCCGTGTATTATATTCTTTTCTGCCCGAGTTGGGGACCTGTTTTCATCCCCGTAGTACAAGCTACGGGGTATTGTAACGGGTATGTTTATAAGAGCCTCTACTTCCACGCTGCTCGGGGGAACATCAAAACAAAATTATTCTGGCATTCACGAGTAAATTAAGAATGTATGTAGGATCGGCGGATAAAGAGCAAAAAATTTATTGGTTCCACATATTAGATAATAGCCGACCAGTGTGTCTGTTCTATTCCTCTTTTTTGACCCCCCGGGTTACCCCAATCCCCTTTTATACGAACAGGGACTGAAAGTAAATGTCCTCCTCTGATCCTTTTTAGTATCGGTATTTTGGTTGTTGCAAAGTTCATGATCTTTATTGGAGCAACCTTTAGCTTTAGATCTACTTTTTTGTCAGCAAGGTCAACATCACCATCAATAACAACAGCCATTGTAGGGCTATCTAATATCGAATCCTGTAGAATTAGGGTGCCATTTTTGAGCTTACCTCTGACTTCTAATGATTTATAAGCTAACCCTTTTTGCCCAAAATCAGGCAACCTCAAATTAACGATTCTCATTATATCGAGGATCTCTAATAGAAGTTTTTGGTGGTATATCCTTCCGTCCCTTGCGGATAAGCCCACATTTCCCTGTAATGACCCTGCTGACAGCTCATTCTTGACACCTGCCGTGACGTGACCGTCAAAGTCAAAATCTCCGGAAATAATATTCTCTTTTTCAAACAAGCACCGTATAGTTTTTCTCAATTGTTGTTTCCTGGAGGTTAGCTCGAAATCGAGAGTTTTATCGGATGGGGTGATTGTTATGACACCGGGTGTATCAATTCCGCACAGGGAGGCATCCGATATAATGATATTTATCATATTATCATCGAATCTTATTTCGGCATTCAATGGGCTCCAGTTGAACCTATCGTAATGAAAGTTTTTAGATTTTAACCCAAAAGTACCTTTGAGTGGCAGATCCCATTTTTCATCATCACTGTTTGTATTTCTTTCTCCATTAAATCTGTCCAAAGCAGCTTTTATGTTTTCCCATTCGATGCGATCAGAAGAAGCATCGAGCAGAAATTGAAATCCCTCTTCCGTTGAGGTTACGTTTCCCTCGATGGCTAAGTCGGTGTCTCCCAATGAAAGAGCGAGTGATTCCACATTTAGTTGATTTTTATCGGCTTCAAGGGAAATTCTATTTATCTTAAAAGACTCATCCAATATCATCGGGGATATTAAATTCTCACCTTCCAGGTTTCCCTCAGCCGTATATGTCGCAGATTGATCTTTCATAAACTGTGCTTTGATATTTCCTTTGACCCAACCATCGGATAAGAATTTGTCTGAAAAGATTTTGCCCAGAGTGTTTCTTTTCAAACTACCCATAAAATTTATTTCCAAAAACCTTTTATTCTTTTTTCCTCTTATGGTGGCATGGGATCCTTCGTCATCGATTGTTAGGTTATGAACAACAAATTCTTCAGGTGTTCTGATAAAATCTAAAAAAAGTTTTGGACCAGTCTGGCCATTCAGATCTCCTTCACCCTTGATCTTGACATTCCATTTTCCGGGTTCTAATACGGGGCCTTGGACGTTCAATAAAGAGAAAACTAGCGAACCATTGAAGGGTCGCAGGTACTTAGTGTAACTGGCAATGTAGTCAGTTGATGACAGCCACGAAATTGCTTCATTAAGGAAGATGTTGGACTCATCGGCCTGAATGCTGAAATCAGTCGTTTTGTGCCAGTCTATCCATCCAGAAAGGCCTGAAAGGTTTGATTTTGCCAAACTTAAACCCAATTTCTTCAGATCAATCCTATTCTTATCGAATAAGAATTGCCCCCCTTTTATTTCAATAGGGTAGGGTATTCGAGTGTAGTTAGCCGAGAGGCTAATATTCCGTGCTTCGATCTTGGTTTTTATAGAAGTTTTCGTATCGCCTAAAATTAAGTGCGCCTGCGCATTTCCGCTTAAATTGTCGATAAGAGAAATCTCTTTCCTAACGTTTTCATTTTTAATATAGCGTAATAGATATGGTGGGAGTTCCGAAAGATCACCATTGATCAGGACATCGAGTTTAAATATGTCATTTTTTCGACTAAGACCTAATTTGAGATTCCCATTGTAGCCTCGAGAGTTCCCCGCACTACCTTCAAGATTTTCACCTTCCAATATACCGTTTGAAACGATGGCATATCCACTGGCATCGTTTAAATCCAGATCAGCCTGCGGAATGTATATCTCCGCATTTTGCATTTGGCCCTTAATTATAAAATTTTCTTCTTTTCCTATTTCAGAAATCGAATTGGCGTTCGATGAAAACTCTGCTAGAGGTGAATATCCTGCTTTAATGATTTCAAAAATCTTCTGCGTACTACGATATCGTCCAACTAAGAAAAGGGCCGCCTCTCGAACCGATTTAATATCGACTTCCTTTGCCTGAATTTCTAATTCCACCCTATTTGTTGTTCTATCTTCTAGAAAGCGTGCCTTCAGGTTTAGCTGCGGATTATCGAGATTTATGTTCTCAAATGAAATACTAGTCTTACCATCAGCAATTTGGAAATCACCTTCTATGTTGCTTGCCCTAAAAGGAAATTTGCTTTTTTGATCTTGGAGGAAGAGTTTCGGAATTGAGCCAGTAAACAGTGCGTTTAAGTATTTTTGGCCATTTGCCTCAAAGTTAATGTCCAAGTTGATTATTGAATCGGGAATTCGATGACTCGAGGTCGGTAGAAGGTAATTATAAAGTGCTTCCGGTCGGAATTTACGGAGTCTAATCCGCCCGTCGCCAGCGAATTCCTTTAGATTTACCGAACCCGTTATTGATACCGTTTCACCAAGATTAGATGTACATGTAATTGCGATGTTTCTTTCATCTGATGGTACTGCGATGCGTGCCTCGATGTCCCTGAACCAAAATACAGTTTCGTCATTTTTGGTAAGGTTTATTAGTCCATCGTTGACTTCGAAAACCAGATCAGGCGCTTTTGACGCCATTGAAACCAAGCCCAAAGTAATAACCTTCCATAGTTCATTAATCGAAAATTGTATTTTTGTGCTGTCTTTTACCTCGGCCCTCTCTGGCAGACTTAATGTTATCTCTGGGGATGAGATACTGACCCTGTGAAGTTTCACCTTACCTTTAAATAAAGGCAGCAATTCAGGATACACTGACAGTTTTTCAAAGCTTCCACCTGTTTTCTGATCGAAGAGAAAATTTCCTTCGCGAATTGTCACGTGAGGAAGAGGAAATAACGAGAAATCAAAGTCTGCATAATTTACTTGAGCACCAGTTTTTTCGGAAACTTTAGTTATGATCGTATTCTTGGTTGAATCGAGATTGACAAAATGGGACAGGAACAAGAGGCCGAAAATTATAATGACTAGAACGACTGCCAATGCTGCTATGAACAAAAGAAACAATTTTTTCGTTGCTTTCATTTATGGAAGATGGAGAAAGAAAAAGGTTCTTTAATTAATTGAAACGGATTATATAACAAAGGCAAGTTTGAATCCATTGCTCTTTCTATGAATTGTGCCGGATGATGGCTCCTAATTATCGGAGAAATAAAATAAATTAATAAGACGTGTTATTGATACAAAGGTAATCGCTAAATAAACTTCAATTCTTTTCACTTTTAAGCCAGTTTGAGGTTTTCAACGTTATGATTCATAGCGGTCAAATAATCTCCCGTATGTGCTTGCGGTGAGTTAACAAGCAACTACGTGGACAGCTTCAGTTACTCAGGTCGTTTTGGAGATTCAGGGGCCTCACCAGCTCTCTGGTTCCCCTTCGAATGGCTGCTCTGGCAATGACGGCTGCTCATCTGGTAAAAGTGGTTCTTCCTCGGGTATGTAGGGCTGTTCGGGCAGGTTAGGATCTTCCTCGGGTAAATAGGGCTCTTCTTCTGGAACATATGGTTCTTCGGGCGGTGCCGGGCCTTCTTCCTCCGCGTAAGGTTCTTCCTCAGGAAAAGTTTCTTGAACTAATTGATGCGATTTTTGTAGCTTGAATCCCTGAAGATTGTTGTCTCTGATTGATAGGTCATAAAATCCAATAGCGGTCTTTACGAAGTTCGTGAACTGAGAAATATGAGATGTCCGAGCATTCGCGCACAGGATCAGAGTTACTATGATAATATTTTTCATCACTTATACCAGAGTAGGTAAGATATACGAAAAAAATTAGGGTTTCAAGTTGACTCATTTTCGACATTCGATCATGTGCGAAGGGTTGACATATGTAGCAGGAGACGTATCCTTACGAAGTTTTAGAGTTCCATTAGGGGTAAAAAATAAACCAACATTTTTGAGGAGGTACTTACGATGAAGTTTAGATCTACTTTTATTATGGCTTTCGCCATTGTTATTGTGGTGGGATTGAGTTTAATCAATATTTCCTGGGCACAAGAGGTTGATAAAAGGGCACAGGGAGCCGCTAATGTTTTGAAGGCTTTTATGAACCAGCCCCCTGACAAGCAGATTCCTGCCTCTGTTTTACAAGAGGCACAGTGTATCGTTGTGATTCCAGGCTTAGTAAAGGTTAGCGTAGCTGTAGGTTATAAGAGCGGGAAAGGTTTTGCGATCTGTCGTCATGCAGATACCGGCGAGTGGGGAGCACCGGCTTTTTATAACGCTAAAGGTCCGAGCGTTGGTATTTCGCTTGGAGGATCGTCAAGCGATGTAGTGATACTGGCCATGAACGAAATGGCGGAAAATGCGTTGACTTCGGGCGCAGTTACTCTGGGTGGAGGCAGCGCAACCGCAGTGGCTGGCAGCACGGGAGCACAAACTGGTACTGGTGGCGCGAGTACTAAAGCACCATTTTATACTTATGCTAGAGCCACGGGCGGTGTATTTGCGGGCCTTGATGTAGGGTCACTTTCAATCCAGTTTAATAAGGATGCCAATAATAAAGCCTACAACAAGGAGATGACACCCCTTCAAGCCTTGTTGGAAAATAATGAGACCCCTCCGGCTTTGATGGTTTTCACCGATGCGGTAAAGGAATTTTCCCCAAGTAAATAGCACCGTGATAAAGAAATGTAAACCTCGGGAGGTCCTGGCCTCCCGAGGGTCTAGGTAATTTGTTACATCATATAAATTCAAAATAGTTTTCCACTTCAAGATTTATACCCCATACATAACTTTATGCGCTGCAGTTGGCATCAGATCGATTGCAATACGCGGGATATAAGAACATCCTGCGCATATTAAGGGGATTGAAACCCTCAACACAGTTATTAAGACTTCCTTGAATTGCTTCCAAAATCTCTTGTGGTATCAAGGGCTTTGGTTATACTAAAGCCTGATTTTCTGAATGCAGGATTCATTGATTTTGCAAAAAGTACTATACTGACTCAAGCTAAGTTTGGGGTTTCATCTTCATGAATAATGCGTTGCGAGGAATTAATCCTGTCACTCTCCATACGGATATTACCGAGGAAGGCTCTCTTAAGCTAATCATAAATGGAAGACTTGATTCGAGTTCGACCGGAAAAGTTTGGCGACAGGCATTACTTTCGATTGATAAATCTTCGCCTAAGCGGGTGATTGTGGATGCTTCCGGGGTAAATTATTGTGACGGCACTGGTATTGGCTTTTTGTTTAATCTTCAATTAAAACAAGCCGAAAGGGGCGGAGTGTTTGAAATTCGAGGACTTGCGGGGGAGTTTCAACAATTATTTGACCAATTCAAACCCGCTGACTTCGTCCAAGCTGATATAGAGGAGCTTGAAGCATCGAACGTTTTTGTGAATGTTGGCAGGCAAACAATTGATATGTTTCGCGGGATGGCGGCTAACATATCATTTCTAGGGGAAATCGTGGTTGCTCTATTTTATGCAATGCTTAATCCTAGAAGTGTTCGATGGAAAGATTTTTTAATTACCGCTGAATTGATTGGTGTTAATGCATTTACTATAGTGGCCCTCGTGTGTTTTCTTATAGGCCTTGTGATGGCTTTTCAATCCGCGATACCGATGGAGCAATACGGCGCACAGTTATTCGTGGCAGACCTTATTGTAATTGCCATGTTTAAAGAACTTGGGCCTCTAATGACAGCCTGGGTGGTTAATGGCCGAAGCGGGTCAGCCTTTGCGGCGGAGCTTGGCACTATGAAGGTAAACGAAGAGATCGATGCGCTCACCACAATGGGGCTTGAACCGGTTCGATTTCTAGTTGTCCCGAGGTTATTGGCGTCACTCGTGATGATACCGGTGCTTACGATTTTTGGAAATCTATTTGGTCTCATAGGCGGATTGGTAGTCATGCTTTCTCTAGGGTTTACTGTTGTCACATATGTCAATGAGATAGTATCTGCCGCAACCTTTGTTATGCTTCTGGCAGGCCTCGTCAAATCGGTTGTTTTCGCATTTATTATTGCGGGTGTCGGGTGTATGGAGGGGCTCAGAACCAAGACCGGCGCATCGGCGGTTGGAGATTCTACTACCTCCGCGGTTGTTATTGGCCTTGTTTTGATTATATTTGTAGACGGTATTTTTGGAGTTATTTACTACTTCCTGGGAATTTAAATTGAGATGGGTGGAGAAAAGGATCCAATTATTAGAGTTGAAAATTTTACCGCTGCTTATGCGGGGAATGTGATAATAGATAACATATCCTTCGATGTTTATCCTGGGGAGGTTTTTGTGATTCTTGGTGGCTCCGGATGCGGGAAGAGTACGGTACTGAAGCACATGATAGGACTATATGAACCTGCAGCAGGTAAAATTATTATTGATGGAGATGACATTGCCACTGCCGAAGGAGACGATCTTCTCAGAGTTTTAAAGAAGATCGGTGTTGCCTATCAGAGTGGGGCGCTTTTCGGCTCCATGACCATACTTGAGAATGTTCGGTTGCCCCTTGAGGAATATACAGATCTTTCGCCTGAAGCGATGGATCTAATCTCTCTCATGAAACTCAAGCTGGTGGGGCTTTCGGGCTCTGAAAATAAAATGCCTTCTGAGCTTAGTGGAGGGATGCAGAAGCGTGGTGCGTTAGCAAGGGCAATGGCACTCGATCCGCTCATTCTTTTTCTGGATGAGCCTTCCGCCGGACTGGATCCTATCACGTCTGCTGAACTTGACCAGCTAATTCTAAGACTTGCACGTAGCCTTAAGATAACGTTTGTTGTCGTAACACACGAGTTGCCAAGTATATACACTATAGCAGATCGAGTCATCATGCTGGATAAACGGGTAAAGGGAATTGTCGCTACTGGCGAACCCCATTACCTGCGTGACCATTCCGATAACCCCTGGGTCCGTCAGTTCTTTAACAGGGAAGTCGAATCGGAGGCAGCGGCCTGATTTAATATTGTTCGTTTACATTGATGGACACTAAATATGAGTAGAAAACCCAATTTCTTCAAAGTCGGCGTCTTTGTAATCATCGGATTGGTGATTCTAGTTATAGGTATTATAGTTTTTGGCGGAAGCAAATATTTTCGCAAGAAGATCTACTTTGAGACGTATTTTGACCAGTCCGTTCAGGGGCTGACAGAAGGTGCTCCGGTAAAGGTTCTGGGAGTGCAAGTCGGATCGGTAAGCAAGATAACCTTTGTAAGACAGATATACAAAACTAACCTAAATTATATAATTGTCAGAGGTTACTACTTCCCGGATACATTAGGCAAGGACGTGGACACTGAAGAGGAATTTGCTGAAAGGGCGGGAAAGCAGGTAGAAAAGGGATTCAGGCTTCAACTGTCGTCGCAGGGTGTTACAGGCGTAGCCTTCTTAAACGGCGTTTACTTTGAGCCAGACAAGTATCCTCGCTATGAAATAGATTGGAAACCCAAATACTTTTACATACCATCTGCTCCGAGCACGATCACTACCATTACTGATTCAATTACCGAGCTTACAACAAGCATAAATAAGATTAACTTTCAGCAAATTGCGGATGATATTCAAGATCTGTTACAGGCTGTGACAAAGTCGGTCGAGGATGCGAAGATTGCTAGCGTGAGCCAGGATCTCCAGAAGACAATATTGCAATTTAATAAGGTCGCGGCAAATTTGAATTCTTTAACCGGTAGTGAAGAATTAAGACAGAGTCTGAAGAATCTTAGTGGAACCCTAGAGGATATAAAGACTGGTTCTGAGGATTTGCCAGATGTGGTGTCTAAGTTGAATACCATCCTGAATAGGTTTGATAGCTTGGTATCAAGTCGTCAAGAAGAAATTACAACTATTCTTGAGAATATTTCTGTAATTTCGGAAGATCTTAGGCGGTTCATGAATATTGCAAATAATTATCCGTCGTGGATTCTTTTTGGCAATCCTCCACCAGAGTTGAACGAGGCACCTAAATGACACCTAAACACTGCGGATATATTTTTTTAATTTTCTTTTATCTGTTGATTCTAAATTTGGGATGTGTGAGTTTGCAAAAGAACTTTCCAGAAAGAAGATACTATGTCTTCGATGTAACGCGATCAAGCAATTACGATGGGAGTTCTAAGCAAGTGGTTCTTGAAATTCGTAATTTTCGTGTTTCTCCAGCATACAATGGACATGAATTTGTGTACCGCGTGAGTCCTGATGGTTACCAATCAGACTTTTACAACCAATTTTTTAAGGCGCCGGCCTCACTTATAACCCAGGAAGTATTCGGTTGGTTTTCACAATCTAACATGTTTGAACATGTCGTAGTCGCGCCAAGTGAAATACCCCCAGACTATGTATTGAGCGGGTATATAAATAGCATATATGGCGATTATATTGATGAGGGGTCACCAAAGGCCGTACTGGCAATGCAGTTCTTTTTGATTAAGGAGGATTCTGGTGAGGATATCATTGTTTTCAGTAGGAGTTACCGTAAAGATGTCGAGATAATTTCTAAATCCCCAACAACCTTAGTAAATGGATGGAATGAGGCCTTGAGAGAGGTGTTGATAGATTTTGAGAATGATCTTAGTCGACTCGATTTAAAACCGGTGAATTGAAAGCGAGGAGAACGATTGGGTTCGGTAACGTAATTTACTATTTTTTTGATATGGGACTTTCAAGCTTTAATTGAAGAAAAATAACATTTATGACAGGAGGTATCGATGCAATGTCACTATTAAAAAAGTGTTTGCTTCTGCTTTTCATTTGTTTTAATGTTCTCAGTTTCGGTGGTTGCAAAGGTGGCGAAGAGGGGCCAGCCGAGAAGGCTGGCAAGCAGATCGACCAGGCTGTTGAGAAAGCAGCTGAGGAGTTGGAGGAAACTAAAGAGCAAGTAAGCGAAGAGGGTGCTGAGGCTCAAAAAAAATTGGGCGAAAAGATGGAAGAAGCTGGAAAGAACATAAAAAAAGATGCAGACTAAATTTCTCGCCATCGGATAAGAACGATTTTAAATATAGCTTTCATGTAGTCGCGATTCGAATCGGGCATGTAACGCTCAGGCCGGATAAGGTATAATCTGTGACCTGTTTCATCGATAAAAATGGATTCGGAAAATGGTAATAGAACATTGATTAAATTGATAGGCAGTAAATTAGATCATGTTCCTTGGGCCAACTCATTTCAACGTTTGTTGAATTTACAAATATATTCATACTTTACACTGTTGGGACCCGGACCAATATTTTCCCACTTATAATCATCCTCTTTCAGGAAATATCCTTCGAGGTATTTTCCTTCGGGGCTCAAAAATGAGATGCTTCCATATACATAATTCCCGTTGGCGCAATCGTAATAGCCCATAATTTCGACCATCCCAATATTTTTTAATGATTTTCCTCTAGTATAAAGACGCTTCTCTCTATAACTTCTAATTCCATTCATAATTTTGATTTCATCCGCGTCAATGAAATATGAGATATCTATTCCATCGTCCGCCCTATCAGATGTAACAAATTCCCAGTTGACTGAATACCCGGGGCCTACGCTTACAAACAGGGTGAAGATTGTGAAAAATATGAGTTTCATTTTTTTAAGATCCTTAAAAACATGAATTTATGAATTTAGCATTTGTTTGATCAAATTCTTTAGTTTTATTGATTTAAACCGAAATTACAAATCAATGAAATTCCCTACAGCAAGCCGCAAAGTTTTAGTAACCACAAAATCGGTGTGTCATGGTGCTGAGGGAAACCCCTAAAGAGATCGAAGGGGACGAAGCAATCTAGAACACGAATAAAAATGAGATTGCTTCGGAATAAAACTCCTCAAAAGGCGGAATGGGAGCAAGCCTGGATTCCCGCTTACGATCCGCGGGAATGACATGTAATTTGTCATCCTCGAGGACTTTTATCGGGGATCCAGGGATAAACACATGGATTCCCAATAACGGCATTTGGGAATGGCATGAGCATGGATTTCCGCTTACGCCTGTCTCCGTATGACTTTAACGGGGAATGACATCTAGTTTGTCGTCCCAGAGGAATTATAAAGCTAAAACTGGATGATTATTTGACTTCGCAGATCAAAAATTTTATCATGAGGTCCTAAAAAGAGCATGTGATTGTACAAGTGTTTTCTGATTCCATGATTATTTGAAAATCTTATATAGAAGGAGGAACTGTATAATGACATCAGAAACCACTCAAGTTGGGGAGCAATCCCTCGAAGCTCGTGCCTTGGAGAAGGGTTGGGGATGGCTTCTTGCTCTCGGTGTGGTCTTTATCATACTGGGTATTGTCGCGCTTGGAAGTCCATACGCACTGACTCTGGCTGTTGATTTAATGCTAGGATGGATCCTTATCATCTGCGGAATCATTTCAATCGTGAGCGCTTTTTTCTCCGGTAATTGGGGGAAATTTCTTTTAATATTATTGAGCGGGATCATATTTGTAATTGCTGGAGTATTATTGGTTGCAAATCCTCTAAAGGGGGTGCTTACACTGGCACTTATATTAGCTGCATTTTTACTGGTGGAGGGAATCTTTAAGATCATCTATGCCTTTCAAATGAAGTCTACACAGAACTGGGGCTGGGTTCTCGTGAGCGGCATTATATCACTAGTACTTGCAATACTGATCTGGGCCCAATGGCCGACAAGCATTGTGATTATTGGTTTGCTTGTCGGTTTCTATATCTTGTTTAGTGGTATATCCATGGTAATGCTCTCTATTGCTGCCCGGTCGGCTCCTAAGGCTAGTTGATTACTGGATTTCATTTATCTGAAACTATATTTCTGGTAAGCGACCACTTCAACAGGAGTGGCGTTATTAGAGTGGTGACAATTACCATTATTACCACCGCCGAAAATATCGAATCGGTAACTACCCCAAGGCCTTTCCCAATACTTGCGAAGATGAGTCCAACTTCCCCACGAGGCAGCATACCTATCCCCACGGTCGTCCGATCAGTCCCCTTGCCGGCCGGTATCCCGGCCAATATTTTCCCCAGCATCGCGACAGCTATGAAAGCGAGCGATAACCACAGCGTTTCTTTCTGAAGGAAAGTGCTTAGATTCACCTGCATGCCCATCAATACGAAGAAGATCGGTGCGAAAATAGTCTCCAGGGGCCTAATCGTTTCTTCCATCGTACTCTTTGTATCTTCATGCACGGCAAACTGATCATCCTCTAATATTAAGCCTGCCGCAAATGCTCCAACTATTGTAGCCAGTTCGATTAGATTAGATAACCACGCCAAAAGGAAGGCAAGAGCCAAAGGGAAAAGCAACTTGCTATTGTTGCGATCGAGTACACTCACATATGGGAGGACCCAGCGGATGAATCTTTCTCCATATTTTATTATTACTCCAAGAAAGATTATGGAAAATAACAGGATACGCCCTACTTCAAAAAACCTTACACCTCCGGTTGTTACGATCCCAACGACTATTGCGAGAATGACTAGGGCAAGGATATCATCAATTACGGCTGCTCCAAGTATGATCTTTGCTTCATTGGTCTGAATCTTATTCAGGTCTTTGAATACCCTGGCGGTGATCCCCACGCTTGTTGCGCAAAAAGTAGCTGCCAGGAACAGGTGTACGGGGCTCCCGGAATCTGGAAGAAGCCAGATGCTTGCCATAAGTCCAAGAATGAAGGGGCACACGACCCCGACAATTGCAACCTTAGCTGCCGTTGGACCAACCTCTAGCATTTCTTTAACGCTTGACTCGAGGCCGACCATGAAAAGCAGAAGAATCACACCCAGGTTGGAAAATAGCCATAAAGAAAATCCCATAATAATAAATTTGTCAGCACCGGGGCCTGTCATTATCTGTACCAATCTATGACCCATTCCGCCCGGTTCTAATTCACCTGCAGGGAAAATGTATTTTGCAGCATCAAGAGCCGTACCCCCGGTGAGCCAGATTCTGTCAAATATCTGCCCGGCATCACTGAGATGCATGATGAAAAATGAGAGCGGTGAGCCCAGCCAATAAGCCACATTCCCAAGTATTACCCCGATCAGTAGTTCTCCCAGAACAGCAGGTTGGTCAAACCTTATGGCTGCCCAGCGACCAATGATGGCCACTAGTATTATTATTGCGAGTTCTATGAGGATAAATGAGAATGGGTCTGAATGTCCGGCATCATGCTGTTCCGATTCAGTTTGATCCTTCGGGTTGGGCTCCGCATTTTCTAAACTGGTCGATTGTGTAGCATCCTCGAGAGTAGAGGCGTTGGCATTCGCCTGAGTTTTGTCTGATCCAAATATGAATGTACCAGAATACTCTTTGACTATGAATAAAGGCAGAAATGAAATAGAAACTATCAAGAGAATTCTTATGAATTTATTTTGAGAAGGAGTCATCTTAAGTGATCAGAACTCTAAGATATCAAAATTCTCTTTTTATACCAGTTTTGAAGATTTCTTGCCGTGATCCCGTTCAGTTTGAATAAAGTATTAATTTACAAAATCACGATTCAATGAATAGAATTCTGGTACCTATATTGTCGCTGATAATTAGATCTAGAATTCAGCCAACTTCATAACTGTTGCTCAGTTACTTCGGAAGGCTCTATCCAGCTACGTAATTTCAATCCGAAGATAACGGTTGAAATGCCAAACAAAATAGCGTATATCCCTACAAGCCATATTGCTGCCAGTGCTCCCTCGCCAGGGAAAGCTATAAGCAATATTGCCAATAGCACTGAAAGAACTCCCATGATCAGCAGGGAGTAAAAACCGGAATGCCCTCTTGGCAGGCGAAATATTGTAATCAGCTCAAATATGCCTGTGAATAGAGCCCACATTGCAATCAGGTAAAGAAGGATTAAGGTAGTCACTCCGGGTAAGAAGAAAATAACGACTCCAAACAACATACTTATGATTCCTTCAATTAAGAGCATCCACCATTCTTCCTTGTTCCCAAAAGCCGTGAAGATTATTACTATTCCGTCGGCAAAGAAATAAACGCCTATGATAAAGATCAGCAGCTCAAGTGTCTTTCCCGGCCATATAATCGCCGCCACACCAAAAATTACCGCGAGAATACCCCTCAATAAAAATGCCCACCAGAATTCAGCAAGTAGTCTTCTCATTAGTCAACCTCCTTTTAAATCCTATGATATGACGTCAGTAAGGTAGCAAAATGACTGTATTGAATAGAATCCTTATATTGAATCTAGTTAGATTATACTCCATAATTCGTCATGTATTTCAAGTGAAAGTAATGCACTCTCGCTCTAATCTTTTTATTTTTTTGTTTTAAGATTTTGATCCAATAACTTAACTATGACTTCAGCAAGAGCATTTCTTGCAGACGGAGAACTCCCTATGAAGTAACCTGCGATGACTGTTAAAGCTATCGATAAAAGAGGGTTATCTTTGACCAAAGTGATATTTTTTGTAAAGTCTTTAAGGCTGATATTTTCGATATTACCATCTTCTATTAATCTCTTCTCTTTGCGCCTATTGAACAACCGCATGATCAAAACTATTAAAATGGAAAAGATTATTGTAATGCTTCCGCTCACCAGAGCGGCAAGCGGAGGGCTTAAAATGGAATTAAATGATAAGTAGATTGCCCAGACAATAAATAAAAGCCCAATGAAGACAGATATGCTGGCCAAAGCTAAGACAGCCAGGTTTGTTTGTAACTTATCTACAAAATAAGAAAACTCTCTAGAGGACCTGTAGCCTATTATCTTAACTATTGTGGAAATTGCATCAATCAACGCGTTCATACCTATTTCCGGTCAAATAGCTTGCCAAGAAATAGCCCCGCAATAAATGCGATCACTAAGCTCTTCAAAGGATTCTCCTGTATCTTCTGTTCAACGGTTTCGACCTTTTGTTTACCCATTTCCTGAACATTTTCTAGTTCTGCACGCAGCTTGTGGAGGACCCTATCTTTGTCATCTCCTAAGTCTTCTAACTCCTGACTAATTGATGCGAGTATTCTATCGGTCGTAGCTTTCGCGTAGCCTGTGCCCCTATCTTTCACCTGTTTTGATAATTCAGCCAGATCTGTGCGTAATCTTGCTATGTCTTCTTTAATATTATCGAAATCTATCTCCGTATAGTTTTCCTCTCCAGAATCGGAGCCTTTGTTTGTTTTATCTACTGACATTTTTCACCCCCTTAATTGGTTTAAATTTAAAATTTGACCTCACTAACCATTTTAACTGGTCATTTTGTCTTCACGAAATCCGATTTCCGGTTGAAGTCGCAAATTTTCTTTGTCATTTGCCCTTCGATTTCAGGATAAACCAACTCAGTTAACATACAAATGACCGGCAATTTGTTATGACATGAGAAACTGTTTGGTTATCTGCTGATACCCTACTTTTTACTTCAGCATTAGGATATGAAAATGTCCTCGATCGTCGACATGGTTCATTGTTTAGGCTAATTCTTTGTAGGTCTGCTTATATATTTCTATAAAACTTATGAATACTGCGAGAAGTACAGGACCGAGTACGATTCCGGAAAAACCGAAATACTGTATGCCCCCAATTATACTTAATAACAAAAAAAGTGTAGGCAGTTTTACCCTTCCTCCAATTATCAGAGGTCTAAGCACGTTATCGACAGTGCTGATTACCAATGCACCAAAAAGAAGAAGTATTATCCCCTTGACGATCGACCCTGTAAAAAGAAGGTAAATTCCGACAGGTGCCCACACAACCACCGCGCCTACGAGTGGCAAAATGGACAAGATGAATGAGAGCGCTCCGGCAATAACCGGGTATGAAATCCCCAAGATCCAGAACATGAGCCCAAGCAGTAAACCCTGGGCTACGGCGATTGCCAGACTGCCCATTATCACGGCATCAATCGTATTAGAGAAAATCGCAAAAATTTTGGTTTTTTCGCTCTCTTTCATTGGTATTAGTGTTATTAGCTCTTTACAGATTCCTTTTCCATCCCGAAAGAAGAAGAATAGCGCAAATACCATAATTACGAAATTAAATATGAAGCTGGTTAGATTTCGAGCGATATCCTGAAATTTCCCTAATAGATAATTGCTCGCTTTGCCAACTCCTTTAATAAGGATTTCCTGGAGGTTCAACTGCCCTAAATCGAAATTCTTCACTACCTTTTCTAAAATTCCTGAGGGAACAAAATCTTTTAATGTATCTAGCCTTGTAAATTTTTGCGCTATTCGTCCTAACTTTTCAAACTCACCACTAGATTGTGCAGACTTGTATATGTCAAAGATTTCAATAGATAATGAAGCGGTTATTAAGATTAATGGTATCACAATTATACATACGGTTAAAAACGTCATAATCAACGATGATATACCCGACTTATTTCTAAGGATTGTTTTTAGTCGTTCATAAACTGGATGTAGAATCAAGGCAAGTATTCCCGCCCAGAGAAGTGAAATCAGGAAAGGCTTAAGTACCTGATAAAACAGATAGAATAAGAAGATAAATATTAGGACAAAGAATCCGGTGAATATTTGCTGTTTTGTCATATAGCTCAGGCTTATGATTTACCCTTAATGAGTATTACGGAAAATTTTAAAACAGTTTAATCACAATTTTATTCGATTTGGTCTTTGCCGAAAATTAAAGGGAAAATCTCCCTTAAAAGGCTTTTTTCTTTCATTAAATTATCTTCGAGATAAATCCTGGCTCCAAAGCATTTGTCAATTATCACCCCGAAAAAACACCATTCCGTCTGGTTCGTTGCCCGTACCATGCTTCATTAGATGTAACAGAACTTAATGTAATCAAATATAAAATGATTAGAGTGGTTGCTTTGAGAGCCATGATATTTTTGCCATTTATTCCTTGAATACTTAATTAATCTCGATTAAGGATATTAAGCCTAATAATTTTTGGATTTCAATATATATTGATGCAGTATTGTAAATTGACAGGGAAGCTGTTTTATTATTGTTGGCATGATTGGAAAATTTTCTATCATTCTGGCCATTATTGTATTTATCTTGATCCTTGCTGTTGGAGTCACAACGTTTGTTTTTGGCATCAAGGCTGAGAATGCATATAGCAAATGGGTGGAACATTGGGCAGAAGTGAGTAATCTGAGGGTGGTTTCAAAGAAATATGATCGTGGATGGTTTAGTTCCAATGCCGAAACAATCTTTGAATATAGAAAGGGGAATAGACTGATCCTGGCATTGAGTGAACATGATTACGTAGTCCACGGACCAATATCTCTCAAGGGTATTTTACGGCGCAAGATAAAGTTGGAACCTTTTTTGGCTCATATCAAGACAGAGGTGAGGGGTCAACTGAATAACCGATCTGAACTTGCCGATATGCTCAAGCTGCTGCCTCCTCTTGAGATAGACACTGTCTTTTCGCTTCAGGGCGATGGTACGAGTAATATCTCAATGCAGTCTTTTTCCTACAGGCATGAGAACCTAAAAGAGTTTTTAACCTGGAAAGGCTTAGGTGGCAATTCAAGCTTTGTTCCAAAAGGCAATAAATTAAGGATGGATCTTTATTTTCCAGGATTGGAGATTATAGACGAGGATTTCTCGTTGTCATTTAGTAACGCCGAAATTGCTTTAAATTTACAGGATGCGAACAACAAAATAAACGGTCAGCTTGACTCAATATCTTTCAAAACAAAAAATGTTGAAGTTCACAATTTCTCCCTAGGTTCGGATGAAATTCAATTACTGTCATTAAACGGGCTGGAGTCATCATGGTCGAGTGTGGTGAAAGACGGATTGATAAATGGTTCTCAAAAATTTGGTTTTGATAAACTGATCGTCAATGAGTCGAATAAATTCGGGCCGGGCGCATTTGAGTTTTCGGTGCGTAATATCGCTTCCGATGCATTTCATGAGATAAACAAATCAATTGATAGCCTGGGTGGAGAAGTAATTACCCCTCAACAAAAGGGATTGAGAACATTGGGTAGAATCATGAAATATTTACCCCGGCTGGCGGATGATCATGCGGAGTTTGAAATCACAAAACTTAGGCTCGGAACCCCCGATGGTGAATTCATGGCTAACGCGAAAGTATATATTGACGGGAAAGGTTCGCAGTTAAAGCTAAATCCATTTTATGCGATTGAGGCTATAAATGCCGATGCGATGGTATCTGTTCCCAAGGCTATGTTCGAACTTATAATTAAAGAAATTGCGAGAGAGGAACTAAAAGAAGCAATGAAGCAAAAAGGTAAAGAAATACCTGCGGAGGATCAATTAAGTCTTTTAGCCGAATCAGCTTCAAACGAAAAGATCAAAAGTCTACTTCAATTAAATATTTTTGCTTTTAACGATAACAAGTATGAACTAAAATTAGCTTACAGCAAAGGGGTCTTGGAATTAAATGGACAAGCGATCCCGATTCCCTTTATGCCTCCTTAATGCTCCATCCTTGTTTTTGGGTTCCCATTTTAGCTAACGAATTCCCTCTAGTTTGCTGAAGGGTTTCCACTATTGTTGCGAATACTTCGACTGGCTCGTACAGGCTTGCTCGTGACAGAAACTAGTTTGCTATCAATAACGAAAAGAAGTTGCCATTGCGAACACTTCGCCGTCTTAGATGACACACAGCCCTACCGTCCTGCTGTCATTGCGAAATTTGTGAAGCAAATTGAAGCAATCTCCCCCGGGTTGTGCTGATATCCTGCAGGATGACAACGAGCAAGACTCGTTGCCTACCCTTTTAATTTGTTAGCTGTTTAAACCGCGAATTTCCTGTAGTTTGCTGCGGGGCAGTTCATGACTTAGCAAAGGTTACGTTTTTAAACCCTCGTTTTTTACGCCAAATTTTTTTTCGAGCATCCGAAATTTTGGAACGTCGATAATTTTTTCAAAATCCTTCAATGAAAACTCATCACAATAGCCTGCGGTTGATTTGTACTTTTTGATATGAGAAAGGCATTTCTCCATGGCCTCTGTCGCTGCAAATAAAGCAGAGACAGGAAAGACAATAAATTTGTATCCCAGCTCTTCTAGCTCTTCAGCCGAGAGAAACGGTGTTTTCCCACCTTCAACCATGTTTGCAAAGAGCCAATCGTCCGGAAAGGCACTTGAGATCTCCCTCAGTTCTTCTACCGACTCTGGAGCTTCGATAAATAATACATCAGCCCCCGCATCAAGATACGAACGCCCCCGTCGAATTGCTTCATCAAGACCCAACGGTGCTCTCGCATCTGTGCGGGCAAAAATAACCAATCCGCTGTCTCCTCTGGCGTAAATCGCGGCTTGTATTTTCGCAACATGCTCTTCCATGCTTATGATTTGCTTCCCTTCAAAGTGGCCACATTTCTTTGGCCACATCTGGTCTTCCAAAATAACTCCGGCAACTCCAAGATCGACTATATCCGATACTGTTTTTATCACATTTATTTGGTTTCCATATCCTGTATCTATGTCAGCAACAACTGGAATATTTACGGATTTGGAAATTTGGCTTACTCGACCTATCATCTCGTTTTCGCCAAGGAAGCCGAAATCAGGAAGGCCGAGGGTTGATGCTGAAATACCAAATCCGCTTGTAAAAATGACCTCGAAACCAGTTTTCTCAGCTATTTTAGCACTAAGACAATCGTAGATCCCCGGCACCACCAGAGAATATGGTCTTGATAAGATTGCCCTAAGTTCTTGTGCTTTCACCATGACTCGATCTCCATGGAAAAAGGGAATGGGGTAATTGGTGACAAAATGCTAACTCATATATGGATTGGGTGTCAATAATAGTTGAATCATTTTAGTGTTTGTGCTATTTTGAACCAAGTGGGCTGGAATCATTAGGTATTGTCATTTGCTTGGCTAATATTTTTATGATGAAACACTGACATTATGGTGAGCGATAAAAAGTAAGGGAAAAGATCCAGGGAAGCGAAACCGAAAGTTCTTCATGGATTAAAGAGTAAGGAAGTAATGGAGCTCATCGAATCCCTTGAGGGTGTTGTAATCGATTTTGATCAGCTCTTTTATTATGAACACACCGGGCTTGTGGTTCCGAGCATAAGAAGTGCTCAGGGTAGGGGGGTTCCAAAGCTATACTCGGTAGAGGATTTTATTCTTCTCAGGTGGCTTGTTGTTTTGCATAAGAAGGGGATATCGGTAAAGCGTTTTAGAGAGGTGGTTGACTTTTTAAAGAAGAAAATGCCCGATGTTCTAAAAAAACCCCAAAACTGGGTCTTATTTACGGACGGAAATAAGGTCCAGTTCTTTGATAAGGTTTCATCTCGCACGATTGAGGTATTAGACGACAGTGGTCAGTACCTTTTTGCATTCCCACTTGAAAAGATGGTTAAAGAGACAAAGGAAGCTATTAGAAGGCATAAAAAAATCCCGTGACAATTGATAGTCCCACCAGCAAGACTGGTGTGCTACCCGCGTGGGGGGGAGGGTAGGAACTGGTGGGCTGCCCATATTCAATTAAGAATGATATCCTGGTCCGTAACGAGTTCCTTCGATTCCCTGTGGGTAATTTGACGAGATAGGGCAGCTAACTTACAATTTCAATTAAATATTATCTTAATCAGGAGAAATTGTTAATGGTAAGAGTAAATCACAAGCAATTTGAAAAAAGGATTTTAGTTCGACCCTTGAAAATAGACGATTTTGACCAGTTGGTAGAGTTGGAGCGACGATGCTTTCCAGATATGAAAGCATGGAAAAAGGAGCACATTGAAAGCCAGTTGAGAGTATTTCCTGAGGGCCAAATTGTCGTTGAATACCATGGTAGGATAGTTGCATCATCGAGTAGTCTCGTTATTGACTTTGATGAATATGAGGAAGGTCATAGCTGGAATGAAATTACTGATGAAGGCTACATCAGGAACCACGATCCGGAAGGTGATACGTTATATGGTATTGAAATCATGGTAGATCCTGATTTTAGGCGTATGAGGCTATCTCGCCGGCTTTATGATGCCAGGAAGCAGCTTTGTCGGGAACTGAATCTAAAAAGGATAATCGTGGGAGGACGGATTTCTGGATATGGAAAGCATAAACATAAAATGTCGGCCAGAGAGTATGTGGAAAAGGTTATAGTTAAGAAACTTTATGACCCGGTACTTACAATGCAGATTGCAAATGGTTTTGTTTTAAAGAGATTGATTCGGTCGTATTTAACTTCTGACGTCGAGTCCGATGGATGGGCTACCCTTCTGGAATGGATAAATTTGGATTATCAGCCTACGACCAATAAGAAATTACTCCCATCGCGTCCCGTCAGGATATGTGTAATACAGTATCAGATGAGGCCAATCAAAAGCTTTGACGAATTTTCCCAGCAGTGCGAATATTTTGTCGATGTGGCTTCAGGATACCATTCTCACTTTATATTGTTCCCGGAACTTTTGACTACGCAGTTACTGTCTTTTGCAGAGGCTGAAAGACCTGCTCTAGCTGTTAGAAAGCTTAGCGATTTCACCCCATTATATCTCGAGCTGTTTTCTAAACTTGCTATTCGATATAACGTCAACATAATAGGCGGCTCGCATTTTACACTCGAGGAAGACGATCTGTATAACATTTCTTACTTATTCAAGAGAAACGGTGAGATTGGTAAACAGTATAAACTCCATATCACTCCGAGCGAAAAGCGCTGGTGGGGCGTACAGCCAGGTACTAAGATTGAAGTTTTTAACACCGATTCTGGCAACATATCGATTCAGATTTGTTATGACATAGAGTTTCCAGAGGTAAGTCGTATCGCAGTTGACAAGGGAGCGAGGATAATCTTTGTCCCTTTTTGCACAGATGAGAGGCACGGTTATCTGAGGGTACGCTATTGCGCACAGGCAAGATGTATAGAGAATCAGGTTTTTGTCGCATTAGCTGGGACCGTGGGCAATTTACCTTTTACGGAGAATATGGATATTCAGTATGCACAATCAGGTATATTCACACCTTCTGATTTTGGGTTTTCAAGGGATGGAATTGCTTCTGAATGCACACCTAACATTGAAACTCTAGTCATACATGACGTGGATCTTGAATTACTGGATCGTTACAGAAGAAGCGGCACTGTGCTAAACTGGCAGCACAGGCGGCACGACCTTTACGAGGTCCTTTTTAAAAACTAGCACTTCACTTGAAATTGAATTTCCCTGAGAACATAATCGGGGACTACATTGAGATCAATATATTTTTGCCTCAATTCTCTACGAAGATATTTGAAATCCTTAATCTTCTTACGACAGTGGGTATTTCCGCATATGCAATCCATTTCCCAGTAGTCGTATGCCATCCAGGTCGAATAATCAAAGGTCAATTCTTCGTTTGGTTGAATTTCTCGTATTGAAATGAGTAGTATGTTCCCTTGCCTTAGAGCAACACCGCAGTTTGGCTCACAGGAATGGTTTACAAAATCGTCTATTTCACCGGATGAACCAAGAAAAAGGTGCTTTCCGACCTGGAGATACTTCCCGTGGTCCTCAACCTCATCAAGGTCGACTATATTTCCTTTAAAACAAAGTATCTTCTCCCCCGCTTCATAACGCCCCAGCGTAAAAACCCCTTGTCCCTTTCCATCAGCTTCCTGAAGAAATAAAGGCTTTCGACTCCTGGACGCCATGCTTGAATTGCTGCTCATTTTGCCGTCACTAAAATGATGAAATAATCCATTCGATTATGGTTAAAGTCAATGATAAATTTTGTTATTGCGTAAAAAAACTTAAACTGATTATAGATGGCATCATGTTTCAATAATTGTTAAGCGGTACTTGGTGATGTTCAATTTAAGAAGTTAGCGATGACGGATTATGAATTTGACATTCTATTAGTTGGCGGAGGAATCCTGGGCTCGTCATGTTCTATGGCTCTAGCTAAAGGGCTCGAGCAAAGGGGTAGGCCGGTCAATATCGGCGTTATCGATCTAGATCTCGAGGGTGAGCATTCTTCGACCCTTAAGAATGCTGGTGGAGTTAGGGCAACCTGGCGGAATCGTGCAAACATTGAACTCTGCAAATTCTCTATTGATTTCTATAGAACCATTAAGAATGATATCCAGTTTAGGGAATTTGGCTACTACTGGATGCATGATGTAGAGTCATGGCTTGAGATCAATAATAATCATCCTCTCTACAAAGAATATGATTTGAATGTTGAACTGCATTCCAGAGGAAAAATTCCCGACCTCCTGCCATTTGTCGATAACTTAGAAGGTGTTGCGGGTCTTTCCATTTCACGAAAAGCAGGTTTGATTGATCACTATTCTCTGAGGGAACATTATAGAAGAGAAGCGAGGAAAATGGGCGTTCAGTTCATTGATAGGATTTACGTAAAGGATGTGGTTTTGAAAGATGAATTTGTTACTGGAGTCGTAGGATACGATTTAACAAAGCTCTTTGAGCGGGTGGTGGACTCCTCAGAGATTGTCAAAGAGATTCTTGTGAAGGGTTTTCATCGCTCTTTTCAGGATCTAACTACTTTTACGTGCGGGACTCTCATAAACACCTCAGGCGCATGGTCGCCCACAATCTCAAGGTTATATGGTCTTAGCGATGATAAGATCATGCCTCGAAGAAGGCAAATGGTGCTTATTTCTTCTCGTGATCTCGATCTTACGAATTATGGAATGATAATTGATACTTCTGATATCTACTTTCATAAAGAGGGAGAGAACATTCTTGCCGGGTATTCAAATATGGATGAGCCCTATGGTTATAATTTTGAGTTCAGTTTTGGTGGAATGGATGAGAAGAGTCAATTTGTAAAGTATATTTGGGAGCCATTGTCGAAACGGATCAGCAAGTTTGAAAACGTTAAGCTTTTGAGAGGATGGGCTGGTGTTTACGCTGAAACTCCTGACAGATCGGGTTATCTTGGGGGAGTGAGCGGGTTAAAGAATGTGTACGAATGTGTCGCACACACCGGAAGAGGCCTTATGATTTCGTATGGGGCTGGGGTTGCGCTTTCGGATTTAATATTAGATTCTGAACTCAGGCCGGAATTGAAGAGTGCTGAAGATCTGGCCAGGGAGAGGCCGTCTGGTGAATTATATGAGGAGCTCCATCTATAGGTCATAACTTCTTGGGCTTTACTTCATATTTCTATTTTTATTGAATCACCATCTACGTCGACTCTATAGGATTTAACTGATTCCTCTGCGGGGGGAGCAACTACGTTACCGGTTTTTACATCGAACTCTGCTCCATGCCATGGGCAGATGACTTTATTTCCCTCAAGGTCTCCTTCACACAGCGGTCCACCCTGGTGAGTACACGTGTTGTCGATTGCATAGTAGCTCCCCTCACAGTTAAAAAGGGCAATTTCATGGTCCTCGACCTCAATAAGTTTCCCCTCTCCCGGTTTGATTTCATTTATTTTGGCTACCTCTATTAAATTTGCCATTGTCACCTCGTTATAAATTTTTTTGTTTTATTAGGATTGTATCCCAGACTGATATTACAATTTTCGAATATTATTATTCTTTGTTTGAATCGCGTTTTAGGCTAATTGAGTTTAAATCAGTGTCTTTAAATTGGTATCCTCTCTCTGGCATTCTTTTCCCATCGATGTATAGATTATCATTCTCGTCAATTCCTAATCTTCCTTTAGCAATGAGTTGGTGCACGACGAAGGGATAGATTCTCCATTCTCCTTCGTTTCTGATCTTCTCCTGCATTCTTGGCGCGTCTCGTTCTTCATACCCTTCCAAGGAAATGGGTTTTGATTGAACAATTGATGGGCCGAATCGCTCACCCTGTTTCTCTAGGTATACCGTACATTTGATATAACCTTCGCCAGCCCGTAAAGCTTGAATCGATGCATCGACTCCTCTGACCAGATACCTTTTTGTGACATCTCCAGGGAACAGGTTTACAATTCGATTCTTATAATGGTTTAAGAATAGACCTCCGATTCGTCTCCTGTAACCCGCAAGCACCACGATATCGGGTTTGCATATGCCTTCAATTAGGGAAATTGTTGCCGCATCGTAATAGTCTCTTAGCCCGGCATCACCAGGGTTTTTATTCAGGATTTCAAAGAATGATTTAGAACTGAGGCTTACAACTGGAACACCTAAATCTCTCGCCTTATCCGCCCCCTCACAGTTTGGAACGTTCGTGAAAACTACCTCGACCTTCCCATAGTTCCCCACCCGCAATCTTTCCAATCTTAATTGCTCATCATAAATCGCCAAGAAATTTGTACCAGATCCAGAGAGCAAGACTGCGACTTTCATTGCGCTGTTATTCGGGTTATGGATTAATTCTAGATCACTCATCTGGAAAATTTCGATTTGCAATAGCCCTTATTATCATGGAAATTATATCCACTTAACTGCAATGGACAAACCTTACCAGAGAATTCTAACCTCCGTAATCGGGATTCCCATTCTCTATTTAATTTTCTATCTTGGAGGAGTATGGTTTCTCTTACTCTTTCTAATAGTGATTCTTATGGCAGAGTTTGAGCTCATTGTTATGTTAAAAAAAAAAGGATACCCTCTCCAAAAGGGACTAATCTTCTTATCCGGGGTAATTTTGCCTGCGGCTGCATATTTTGGTTTTGTTTATTTTAGCATTGTCTCTACTGCCATCATCATTATCACACTTCTTCTTATGCTGATGCAAGAGCAAGAAGGTGACGTCTTTGCACAAACAGCCGTGAATCTTTTGGCGATAATATATCTCGGGTGGTTTCTCAGTCACGCCATCCTGTTGCGGAATATCGGCGACAGCGAATATATGAGGGTTCTCGGTGAATCCAATCAAGGTCTAAGGGATTCGGGATTTTTCTATATTATATTCGTCGTCACCTGTAGCTTTTTAAATGATACAGGCGCTTATTACATCGGAAAGTGGAAGGGGAAGAAAAAGCTTTCGCCAAGTATAAGTCCAGGAAAGACCGTGGTTGGAACTATTGCAGGGTTCATATCATCGATAATCACTGGAGTAGTTGTGAACCTTATTTTCGGTTCTCCCCTATCTTACTCATGGGTTTTCTTTTTAGGTTTGATTGTGGCTATTAGTGCAATATTCGGCGACCTATTTGAATCTAAGATAAAGAGAATTGTGGGTGTAAAGGATTCTGGAGCGATCCTCCCCGGTCACGGAGGGATTCTGGACAGGTTTGATAGCCTAATCTTGGTATTTCCCGTGTCATATTATTTTATCCTTTATCATTGTTTTATAAATGACGGCTTCAAATTCTGATATAATGGTTTTTAATAATGCTTGATTTTGTAACCCAGATCGATGACTTCGTCTTAGCGGTTGTTAAAATTCTTGAACAAAATTTAGTTCATGAGTTAGTCACCGCTGCCTCCCTTGTCATAATTCTAGCATTTTTAATCGTAGCGCAGAAGAAAGTACGCAATTTAATCTCCAAGAGGGTAGAGAAAAATAAATCGCTGATTCTGCTATTAAATGACTTGGTTTTTCCTGGTTTATATCTGATCATAATTTATATTGCAAAAGACGTTTCAAGGGGTGCCGTTTCCTTAATCATATTTAATTCTATTGCTTTTCTCTATCTTGGTTACATGTTGTTTCGTAATCTTTTAAGACCGCTAAGTTTGGATAATCTTCCCTGGAACTTAAGTTCTTATATTTTACTTTTAATTGCTACTTTGGGCCTGGCCCTATTGAATTTGAATGATAAGTATTTTGTCTCGCCCGAGCTTGAAGAGGTTTTTTTATTGATATTCAAGGCCTCGGTAATTGCATTGATATACATTATCTTGTTCAGGGGTCTGAGGTCTATAAGGGAAATCATTCCGGAAAAGCTTGATATCACAAAAGGTGTACTAGACAATGTTATTTCCATCCTCTCCGTCATCTATATTATCATAGCTGCCCTCTGGGTCTTGAAACTGCCTGGTTTCGCATCATCGTACATAACTGGTGTCGTTCTATGCTTTGTAGCAATCACATTTTATGCCTTTGTAAAAACATACATTACTACTTATCTTATCCCGAAGATTGAAGAGCGGGAGGAAAGATATCAGGGTCTATCGAATAACATTAACCTCTTTCTTACACTAATTCTGGCGTACGTCCTATTCAAGGTTTTTGAAGTATTTTTTTATATTGGATTTGCAGTTAATTATCTCAGTAATCTGTACATCATTAAGACTGATCTTTTTGGTATTTCTCTATTTTCAGCAATTTCTACGATCTTTAGTTTTGTCATTCTACTTTCATTAGTAGTTATTGCGAAACACTGGGTCTACTACTATTACATCAGCAGGAATAAGGAGGTGGAAGCGGGATCATTAAGGGCTATAGTATCAAATCTGGGTCTCCTAATGGTTGTGGTTATATGTCTTTCAAACCTCGGTTTTACATGGAAGGCATTGTTACCTGTAGCGGGGGCATTGGGCATAGGAGTTGGTTTTGGTCTTCAGAGCATAATGAATAACTATCTAAGCGGTTTTATTTTACTTTTCAGTAAAAAGCTAAAGGTAGGGGATATAGTTGAAATAGAGGGTAATGCCGGGAGGGCGATCGGAAACAGCTTAGAGACCATTTATGGAAGGGTCAACAGCATAGATGTGCTGAGTACCATTGTAAGCACGACCGATGGAATTGAGGTTGTTGTTCCCAATTCGCAATTCATAACGCAAGAGATCGTGAATTACTCGCTTATCTGATATTATATAAGGGTGAGAATTCCATTTGGCGTATCTTATAGCTCCGACCCAAAGAAGGTAAAGGAGATTCTTTTGGGAGTTGTTAAAGAAAATTCTCAAATACTGAAGTATCCGACGCCGGGTGTCTGGTTTTCGCAGATGGCTGACAGCGCTTTGATCTTTGAATTGCTGATATGGGTTAATATTAGGATGCTGTGGAAGATTAATCCCATCGTGAGTGAAATTTACTTCAAGGGTTGGGATGAGCTGCAGCAAGAGGGAATAGTCGTACCATTTCCGCAGAGGGACGTGTGGTTTAAGAATAATCTGCAGATCGAATTAAAAAAAGAATTATCTGATGAGTTAGCTACGATGGAAGATGAAGCTAAAGAAACATGAATTCGCTATCGATGAAATAAATTCAAGTCATCACGACGGTAATACGGTCGGGGCTTATTTTGTAATACATCATTTCGTAATTTATTGAGATTATATATTTTATTATAATCAACGTTAAAAGTAATGGCGGAAAAGATGTCGTGACTAGATTCATAAAAAAAGCTACTGAGAAAATCGGATTGCATCCGGGCGCATTGATTCACGTTGGTGAAAAAAAGGTCGATAAAACGAGGATTCGCATTATTGACTATAGCGAGAATCAACTCGAGGAAACGGAGGTAAATACAATTGAAGATATCTTCCCGTACAGAGATAAAAATAATGTTACATGGATAAACATAGATGGTCTTCACGATGTCGGCGTGATGGAAAAGATTGGGGAGCACTTTAATCTTCATCCGCTTATGCTGGAAGATATTTTGAATACAGATAAAAGGCCTGAGATTGAGGATTATGGTGAATACATTTTCATGGTGATAAAAATGCTCTACTACGACGAAATTGAGAAAATAGTAAAAGCAGAGCAGTTGAGCATCGTAGTCGGTAACAATATTGTATTTACTTTTCAAGAAAGGGTGGGGGATGTATTCAATCCCTTGCGCGAAAGGATAAGAAAAGGGAAAGGGCGGCTAAGGAAGTCAGGAACTGATTACTTAGCTTATGCACTATTAGATACCATTGTTGATAATTACTTCATAATTCTTGAGAAATTTTCGGATGCGATTGAAGCCATAGAAGATGAGTTAATTAATAGTATCAATAAGAACACTATAAAAGAAATACACCGAATGAAAAGGGAGATGGTTTTTTTGAGAAAGTCGGTGTGGCCAGTTCGAGAATTGGTAAACGGGTTAGAAAGGTCGGAATCTGCCCTCATTGATGAATCTCTGTCCATTTATATCAGGGACCTATATGATCACACCGTTCAGGTGATTGATACGATAGAGACTATGCGTGAGATGGTATCAGGGATGCTTGACATATACCTGACCAGCGCCAGCAATAGGATGAACGAGGTAATGAAGGTGCTAACAATTATGGCTTCAATATTTATTCCACTCACATTTATCGCTGGTATCTATGGAATGAACTTCGAGGGTATGCCGGAACTTCACGCTAGCTGGGGTTACCCTTTCACTTTATCGTTGATGTTAATTGTGGCAATTTCGATGATTCTTTATTTTAAGAGAAAAAAATGGTTGTGAATTAATAGGAAAAACTTCTTAACATTTATGTTATATCGTTTTTTGAAATGACAATATCTCTTAGATTTTCTTCTCCCAATGCACTGTGAATAGCATCGTCAATTCTATCAGTCACTTCATCAATTTCTGGAATGCTGTGATTTTGCTTCTCAAAAGTAGCATTATCTCTATAGCCGCTTCTTACCGCTGCTATGATTTCCCTGATTTTTATCGTATCGATGCTCTTTGCCGGCAAGTATGCCGGTTCTTTGTCCCCGGTCTCGGTAACTAGCTGTTGATCTTCCAGCTGAATTAGGCAATCCTGAATCTGCTGATGTGGCAGCTGCAGATGATCAACAAGTGAATTCAGGGTCCATCGTTGTTTGTTGTGATAGAAGTTGTATCCAATCAGATACATTATTAATAAGGCAAGTTTTTCTTTTAACCTGTGACTCAAATTGAATGATTGTTCTTCCAGGGAAAGAGTCTTTAGATTTTGATGACAGTAAGACACTTCGCATCCAATGAGAAGTATCAGCCAGCTTACATAAAGCCAGATCATGAAGAGTATTAGCACTGCAAAACCAGAATAAATTGCTGCATACCTTGCCGATGTTGCAACAAACGTTGCAAAAATCCATCCTACAGCTTGCCAGGCAATTCCTGCTACCAAACCTCCAATTAGGGCGGATCTAAAATTTACCCTCACATTTGGAATAACGATGTACAGAAAGGTAAAGATTGCCATGACAATTATGAATGACAGCAGCTTCCCGGCGAAAAGAGTTATAAAGGCTCCAATCGGTCCGATAGATGATATTTTTTGTATGATTGTCGTTCCGAGAAGACTGGCAGTAAGGCCAAACAAGGCAAATATAAGGACAGGACCTATAAGAATCATGCTTAAATAGTCGCTAAATATCCTAGAGATGCTTCTCCCTTTCTTCACTCGCCAAATGTGGTTTAATGAACTCTCAAGCTTATTGACCAGTGATATAACTGTGTAAATGAGCAGTAGGAGACCGACTATGCCGAGCACACCCACCTTCGTATTTTTCACAAATTCCAGTATCTTCTGGCTTATTTCTGCCCCTTTTGGCCCAAGCGGCACCAAAAATTTATGAAGAAGTGGTTCGAGCTGGGTGTCGACAACTCCAAACGCTTTGAGGATAGAAAAGCTTAAAGCTATAAGGGGAATGAGCGATAAAAGTGTCGTGTATACGAGACTCATCGACCTGAGGGTGATTTCACTTTCAATTGATTCACGCACTATTGTGTAAATTAATCTTAATGATTGAATCAGAAAGGCTTTAAATTTATCTAGAGAAGAGAGATCTATGTGCCAAAGATCCCTTGTGAGAAAATCATTTAACTTTTTTACGAGCTCAGTCATTTTCTAAGCGTTTATATTCTACCACTCAAAACGTCAATATAGAAAACGGTGGATAAGTACTCGAGAAATGATTGTCTAATTCTAAAAAAGAGTAAATGCATTATAAAAAAAGTACAGAGACTTTTTTTCTATTTTGAATCCACAATGCTTGAATTGATTACTTTTTTCACTTAACCCACTAATAACCTTATGTGTTTTTTGAGGACTCATTTGAATAACTTGATTTTTATCTTTCAGTGATACTTTTTGCTAACTAAATAATTAGTTACTGTCCCTATTTTCTGATGCATAATAAACTTAAATTAAGTAATAGGTTAAAACCAAGGGAGGACTTTATATGAATAATCAAGGAAAGATTAATGAATGGAGAGAGAAACTTCATGAAATAATTTTTGAAGCAGATACACCTGTAGGAAAATTATTTGATGAGTTGTTAATACTAACCATTATTCTCAGCGTTATTGTTGTCATGCTCGATAGTATTGACTGGATTAGAGATGATTATGAAAGATTACTTTATTACCTTGAGTGGGTTTTTACTATCATATTCAGTATTGAATATGTACTGAGATTAATTTGTGTAAGGCGGCCTGTTAAGTATGCTACAAGTTTTTTTGGGATGGTTGATCTCTTGACAGTTATACCAACTTATCTGGATTTGGTTTTTCCTGGCACGCGATTCCTTTTGGTAATCAGGATATTACGGGTTCTACGGATATTTCGTATTTTAAAGCTTGCCAAGTATATTGGGGAGGCCAATTCGCTTGTAAAAGCCTTAAGGGCAAGTAGCAGGAAGACAATGGTATTTCTGTTTGCAGTTATTACGATTGTAGTAATTTTAGGTTCTATAATGTATATGATTGAGGGAGAAGAGCATGGTTTTACTAGCATACCCTTTAGCATCTACTGGGCTATTGTAACACTTACAACGGTTGGTTACGGTGACGTAGCTCCCCAAACTAGTCTTGGTCAGGCAGTTTCAATCGTCGTAATGATGATAGGGTACAGTATCATTGCAGTTCCAGCAGGAATCGTTAGTGTAGAATTATCACAGGTATTTACACGAGGCATTTCAACCCAGGCATGCAGGTATTGCAGTGCTGAAGGACATGATGATGATGCGAAGCATTGCAAGTTCTGCGGAGAGAAGTTATAGATATTCTGAATTATTCAGGATCCGAGGTTGGAAACCTCCGGATATGTAATTTATGAACAGCTTCCGGCCGTGAAGAAGAGTTGTGGCAGAGGACTTTAGTCATTCACTTAATTGTTATCTTAGATTCTGTAATATAGGCGTTTAGATGGCGACACGCTCTAGACTTAGTAATTAGAAATTTACTTAATAAGTTTGCATTCATACCTGTGATCCTTCTAGAGAAGCAACCGTTAATGCGATGAGTGAAGTGCCTCTCTGTCTATGCGCTGATCCCCTGCAGCTTTCTGCAGGGTTATTCATTATTTTACTTTTTTCTTGTGTAAGTAATCTCTAGGGCTTTATACTCCTGCCAGTCTTTGTCTTTTGTATACATTTCATAAACGAATTTATCGTCGTTAATAATCTTTGTCACACCCCTAAATGTTGTTTCACCCATTTTAGGTTGTGTAAATTCCCCCTTTTCTTCAAGGGTTTTTGTAGAAGTGACATATTTACCACTCGACGCCATTACACCTGTACCCATATTGTCGATCCACACAGAAACATATTCCTTTCTAGCGTTGTCGTATCCGGTAATTCCCATTCCTTCAAAGGGCTGGTCCATTGATGTCCCATGAGCAGTTTTCTCCAGAAATCGTCCGTCCATTATCCATCTGGCCTCACTGGTTCCTTGCGATATCTCGGGCTCAGAATTCGGAGAAGCCCACCACTTTACCGCGTAATCCCAATTCCCTACGAATGCGTCTAAAACTTTATGGTTTTCATTGGGAGTTGCATATTCCTTCCATATTTCCATATCTGAGGCTTGATTGTGATCTGTGACAACTTTCTCTTCTGACTGAGTCTCCTTAGCAGGTTCTTCCTCAGCTATTCCTACAGCAAATGTAGTAGCAAAACCGATTGCCAGAATAAACACAGAATATATAAATGCTTTTAAAAAATATGATCTGCGCATCAATATGCCCCCTTCAATCGAAATTATTTTATACTCTAACCAACCACAATTTGAAATTCAAGGATGAGTTAAAATAGCGAATGTTGTAAGTATTTTTTTTAATCTTAATATTGTATTTTGATGTGGACCTGTCATATGCATATCAAAACTTCAAAGGGGTGTTGCCATGACTTATATACTCGTAAATCTGGGGTATTTTTTCATGTTCCTGGCCCTGACGGCTAAGGATATCCTTTTATTAAGGAGTATTCTAATATTGGGGCAATTGAGCCTGGTTTCGTTCGGTTATTTCTCTGATAACTTATATGTTTCATTTTGGAATGTGTTGTTTTTCGGCATAAATTCATTTCAAATAGCCCGACTCTTAAGGGAGCGGACGAAGATCGAACTACCTGCAGAATTAACGGATTTATACGAACGGGTCTTCAGCTCGATGAGCAGGAGAGAATTTTTGACGTTTTGGAATATGGGAAGAACTGAAAGGAGAGAAGGAGATCAGATGATCCGAGAGGGAGAGCATCAAAGAGAACTTGTACTTATCCTATCCGGCACTTTCAACGTGGTGAAGGGTAGTGAAGTAATAGCAAAGTTAACCAGGGGAAGTTTCATAGCAGAGATGAGCTTTTTCACCGGCAATCCTGCGTCGGCGGATGTCTTTGCGAATGGACCGGTTGAGTATATTGTATGGAATCAGGAGAAATTAAGGAATTTAAATCAGATAAATCCTCAATTATTTATAAAGTTTCAAAATGTGTTGGCAAAGGATCTTGCTGATAAGATTAAATCAACGCCCAATCAGGACAAATCACAGTAAACAAATATTTATAAGACGATAGGGGATAACGGAGGAGAGTTAAAATAGAAGATGTTGTTTTCCTTATGCGTAACTAAACAACGTAGCACTCCTACAATTTGCTTTGCCATACTGCCTTTCCTATAAAAAATGGACCCAACGAGTCAAGGTACATAGCGGTTTGTTTTGTTTTTCTCATCGCCTGTACGACGCAGGATAGCGGGTATAGTTCTTTTCCAGAAGGCCAATTACAAAGTCATTGTCATTCTTATCCAATCCATGGCAGGCGAGGCGAATGTCCTTGGCAAAGCCAGCTTTGCCAAATTTGAAGCCAATCTTGCCGTGTTCTCCCAGTACCGCACGCTGTATATCCTCCGAGAGTGTTTCAAATTCTTTACCTCTTTGAAGTGGATACCATATAGCCCATGGCCATTCGGGGTCTAGAACTCTTCGGCGTGGCTCATTAATAAGCGTTGCCTCCAGATCGGGTTCGTATCCGAACGAGTAAGTCCGGCCAAGCATTGTATACTCTGGCTTGGGAACCAATTTACGAAAGGCATATTGATTCAGCAAAGCGCGGGTTTTAGTTATAAAAAGATCAGGGTCTTCTTCCATTGATATAATGCCCACCCCAGTGGGGTCGTTGATATCCAAATAGAGTGTGCCGTCTACTGTTGAATGCTCCACGGCCTCAATTAGAGGTGAGGTGTCGCTACAGTTTCCGAAGGCATGAAATTGCATAAACAGCCTACGGTTAAGTTTTATAGGAGCGCCGTCTTTAGCTCTTCCCTTCTCACTAATGTCAATTTGAGTGTCGTCATTTTCTATAGACATTTTGCCTCCCGAAGAGGAAAATCGCAGAGTATTATGTGTAGCTGTCATCTAATATACATAATTTTTTCTTAATAGAATATATTTCTTCTAGTTTGAGCTTGGTCCCACAGGGATTGAGTGGCTGCTATACGGTATTGAGAAGAAAGGAACTTCCTAGACTCAATATGCCTTTTGAGCTAGGATCAGGTTTAGGATGTAAAGCCTATCGGCCTCGTAAATTGGCTGAAAAGAAATGTCTCATTCTCGAAAAAGAACAATATGGATATCAACAAACTTTATCAGATATTTCAGGAAATGATATAAAATCTCATTATGGATCTCCTGAGATGCTGGTAAGGAGAGTTAGAGATTGGATTTTTGAAACGACAAATACGAAAGCGACAAGCACCACCAGAATTTGGCAGCGTTTCAATGAATTTTATTGCGATTTATGATGGCTGTTAGTAAATCTGGATATTCTGAAAAAGATGTTCAAGAAAAGTTATTGGATTTATAACCTTTATTAAAGAATGGAAAACGACTGAGCTATCATAGATAGGTCTAAATTTACTTAGTTTTTGGAGAGTGTTTATTATCGGCCATTTGGATATGCCCGTCCTACTTCAGCTTTTCGTCATTTTCTTCAAAGTACTCTATTTGAATATACAATTGAAGGCATAATGCACCCAACCTCGTGAAGCCTGTCCTTCCCGGCAGGCGAATTTTTACCGCTTTTTAAATATCTCCTGAAAGATTTGTTCAATAAGGTCACCGGTTTCACTTTGACGAGAGTAGAATTCATTCTCGCTCAACAGGTTATCCCGATTGGTGTCCAGACTGTTAAAGGTTTCGGTATCGCTACGCCATTCGCTGCGTGAGATCCTACCATCGTTGTTAACATCGAGCTCATAGAAGACAGCAACTCGAACCTGCTCCCGATTGTAAAATTCATCACGGTTTAATGTTCCATCGCCGTTGCGATCCAGCTCTTCAAATGACCGACTGGTGTTATTCCATTCATTGCGTGCAATGACCCCATCGTTATTGTGATCGAGCTCGCGAAAATTATCTTTCCCGGCGCGTTCATGAAACTCCTCAAGGCTTAAAACGCCATTTTGATCATCGTCCAGACGATTAAAGTCCTCGATCGTACCCGTCCACTCGCTGCGGGAAATCACGCCATCGTTGTTGCGATCGAATGCACTAAATGGGTCGGAATGACGACTCTGGTCGTCATCATACTTACCACATGGCGCACCCCTCCTCCACTTCATTACCTGAGAGGACACCGTCACGATTCCAATCGTGGTTATCAAAAGACCTATCGATACTAATCCGCCATTCTTCACGAGTGATGACACCATCATTATTCCGATCCATGGCTCTGCATTTCTTGTTCATTTTTTCCTTCGCGTAAGCTAAATCAGTCGAGACCGGGAAAGCGAATATAATCAACAGGAGAAAATAAGGGATGTATTTGAAATAATGCATGTAACACCTCCTATTCATTAAGACCTATGATCCCATTTTATGCATAGACCTATTCTATTCCCAATATCATAAGACAAAGAAGATTTCTCGTCAAGAAAAATCACCCTAGGGTCTAAACCTATTAGATGTTGGAAGATTGTATTGAATTTTAGAAAAATCTATTAAAATTTGTGTGTTTCCCTCATTAAAAGGTTTTTATTCACATAATATATATTATGA